>NZ_JAPENH010000001.1:4800000-6966155 GCF_026342155.1 Micromonospora sp. NBC_00362 | reverse complement strand
CACCCCGGCGATCATCGGGACCGGCTGGCGGTTCCTGCTGCCGATCTACGCCAGCGAGTTCTCGGTCCCGGTACCCGCCGGCGTCTCCGACCGGCCCGCGGCCCGGCACCTCGCCTACCTGGTCGGGATCACCGTGCTGCTCGCTACTGCCATTCTGGCCCGGGCCAGCGCGCGGCGGCCGATCGTCGCGGCCGGTCTCTCCGTCGGGCTGATCCTCGCCGTCGGCGGCGGGCTAACCCAGTCGCGGCCCGATCCGGGCATGGCGGCGGCCCGCGCGACGGTCGAAGACCGGCCAGCGAGCATCCAGTCGTGCGTGACCCGCGCAGACGTCACCTACTGCTTCTTTGACGGGTTCGGCGGCTTGGTCTCCGGATGGGATGCGGTGGTGACCTCCGTACGCGCGGTCGTGCCGGACACCGCAGCCTCGCCCGGGCCGCCGCTCGCGGTGCGGCAACGGATCTCGCTCGACGAGATCTCAGCGGAGGGTCACAGCGGATCGATCGCCGAAGACGTGCGAACTGTGGCCGGTTGGAAAGCCGCGGACGCGGCGGCGGGCACCCCGGAGGCGGTACGGGTGGGCACCGAATGGGGCGACGATCGGTCAACCGCCGTTCTTGCCGCTGGGGTCGCCTACCGGCTGATGGCCGGAGAGGCGTACGGCGGCGGGTTCGGACTGTGTGGGGCTCGGGCGGCGCTGCTGGTGTGGTTGGTCGGGCAGGCGTCGCCGGCCACTCTGGCCGGTTTGCGCTCGCTGAACGAGACGAGTTGGGGTTCGCTCAGCTTCGGCGACAGGTCCACCATGTTCGGCATCTCGGCACCCGACCGGGCGGCGGCACCGGCGCTGGAGCTTCTGGAGCGGCCGTCTGCCGAGGTGGCGCCGCTCGTCGAGCGGCACTGGGCCGAGCTGACCGCGCCAAACACACCGCTGGAGCGCTTCGGTGCCATCTTCGGGGTGCCAGTCCAGCCGCTGTCGCGAGATGAGGGCGTGTCATGCAGTGTGTGAGCGGAGTAACCGCCGCGGACGCCATCGACGCGTCGGGCCAAGCCATCGGCGCGTCCACGCTGAGGCGGGGCGGGCGACTTCGCACGGCGGCGGCGCTGATCTGGCCGACGCTGCGGGCGACGCGCATCTCGCCGCTGTTGGCGGCCGGGCTCGTCGGTGTGGTGATCGTGACCCCACCGGCCGTTACCGGGTCGGTCCTGCAGCCCGACAACCACATCACGTTGCTGCGGTTGGTGATGGTCTGCGTCGGCATCGGCGTCACGTTCGCGCTCGACGACCCCGCGAAGCCGACAAAGGAGACCCTGCCGATTCCGGCCTGGCTCGGCGCGCTGGTACGGGCGGTCGCCGCTGCGCTCGTCGGCGGCGCGTGCTGGGCGGCAGCGCTGATGGTGACCCGGTCCGGGCCAGAGACCGCGTCGCTGCCGTACCCGGACCTGACCCGCGAGGCCGCGACCGTCGCGGCGGTCGCGTTCCTCGCCTCGGCAATCGGCTGGCGACGTTCACCGCGCGGGATCGGCAGCCCACTCGGCGCTCCGATGCTGCTGCTCGGGATGACGGTGATAGCGCTACTGCCGGCCTCGGTGGCGCTACTCATCGGCATGGGCGACGCCTGGGACGCAGCCCACGACCGCTGGACGTACCTCCTGGCAGGCACGCTGTTGGCGACCGTCGGGGTGCTCACCGTCCGCCGCTAGCCGCGCCCAGAACCAGGCCCAGGGCGCGAATGACTGCCCCTGGGCCCGGTTCTGCTTCTGGGACGGCATCAACTTCACCCACCTGCGTGGCAAGCTCAGCCACTGCGGCCCGGCAGGACCTGCACACCCACGACTGACACGACCGCACCGGGTCGGTGGCACAGACCCTCGCTAGTCGTCGCTGGCCTCAGGATCTCGCAGCGGGCGCCGGCGGTCGCCGCCGAGGTCGGGCAGGTGAAACGAGTGCCGCCGTGGACGTTGATGTGGGCGCTGACGTACGGCGACAGCCGTTGCACATCGGCGTCGAGAACCGGGTAGCCCTCGGCGCGCAGCCGGGCCACGGCGGCGTCCAGGTACACAGTGTTCCACAGCGTGACGCAGTTGAGGACCAGGCCGAGCGCGCCGAGCTGATCCTCCATGCCTTCGGTGTAGGCGCGGTGCAGCTCGCCCTTGCGGCCGTGAAAGACGTGCCGGGCGCGGCTGTGCCGGCTCTCCTGCAGGTTGCGGATGCTCTTGATGTCACGCCGGTATCCGGCGGTGTCGACGTAGGCGAGCACGTGCAGGGTCTTGAAGATCCGCCCGAAATGGGCCAGAGCGTCGCCGAGCTGAGTAGGTTGACCGCCGTGTTGCAGCATCCGCATCGCGTCGTAGGCGCTGACCGCGCCAGTGTGAATGGAAGCGACCAGCCGCAGAATGTCCGGCCAGTGCCGGCGCACCCGCTCGAGGTCGACGCGGCCACGGGCGGTGGCGTTCAGCGGACCATAGTCGGCGGCCAGGTTGATCCGCCACAGCTTCGCATCCGGCAAGTCGGCCAGCTGCGGCCGATAGTCGAAGCCGAGCAGCCGCAACAGGCCGAACACCATGTCGGAGTAGGAACCGGTGTCCGACACGACCACCTCGGGCCGGCGGCCGCCGTCCTGCCGATACAGCACATCGATCATGTGTAGGGAGTCGCGTGGGGTGCCGGACAGCACCCGCCCGGCCAAGCCCACCGCCTGGTCATTGACCAGGTTCAGCCAGGTCGTGCCACGCCTGCGGCCAAAGTACTTCGGGTTCGGCCGGGCGTGGATCGTGCGGACCGGCACCACGAACCGGATGCCGTCCACCGCGGCGACCAGGCCGCCGCCCCACGCCTGCGCCAGCTCGACACCGCCCTGCGCCACGATGAGCGGGGCGTTCGCCGCCGCATACGTCTCGGCGCGCAGGTAGTTCTGGTCGACGTGGCCGATCCGGGCCCGGGTCAGCGCGGGTGTTCCGGACACCACCGGGGTGTAGCCGACGTTGAGGGCGTGTGCGGTCAGCGCGGCCGCGATCGTGACGTGTAGGTCGGCCAGCCGCGCCTCACCCCCGGACACCGCGGTGAACGCCGCCGGAAACGCCGGCCGCCAGCTCATCACCTCCAGCAGCAGCTCACCCAGGTCGACCCGGGGCAGCATCGCCTCGACGCGGCGGCGCAGGTCCATCAAGCTCGGCGGGTCCGGCACCGCCTTGATCTTCTCGGTGTGCAACCGTCCGTCGGCGTCGATACGGACCTCCGCATCGGCGTCAACCGTCTCGGCCAGCCGGGCGGCGACATGCCGCCATGCCGCGTCCAGCTCGCCGGCGTCGGCGTCGAGCAGCCCGTCCGGCTGCTCCGGCAGGCGCAGCACGTCCAGCACCGGTCCGCGGGTCGCCTCCCACGCCGGCCCGGTGAGCAACTGCGCCCGCGGGTCTGCCCACCGCGAAGATGTCGCGGCGCTTGAGCCTCTGGTGGAACAGCTCCAGCACGCAGAACACATAGGCCCGGTCCACCGTGCCCTTCGGCCGGCCGGGCGCGAACACCAGCGGCCGCCACCAGCCCGGCGGCACCACGTCCACGCTGGCGTGCCGGGCATCCAGGAAGCCTGTCGGCACCTGCTTGGTCGCCCGCGCCGCCATCAACTCCGGCAGCCCCTGCAACGCGTACAGCACCGGCGCTGCCTCCGCCGTCGCCTCCAGCCGGATGGTCTTGACCAGCAATGGACCGAACCGGGCCACGACCTTGTACCGGTCCATCAGCTTGGCCCGCCACTCACCGTGCGGGTCTGCCTCCGGCGGCGACGTCATCTGCGCCAAGTTCGCCACCGCCGTACGCAGCTCCGCCCGGGACACCCGGCTCTCGATCGCGTCCCAGATCACCTCCACGCTGATGCCGTCGCCCCACTCAACGGCCTCCAACAGCACCTCGACCGCCGCCGCGCACTTCGCCGCGTCCCGACTCAACCGCGGGAACCGGCGCAGCTTCTCCTTGCTCGATTCCCGCTCCGCCCGGCCCATCAACTCGGTGGTCATCAGCACGCCGAACAGCTCAAGCGCGTCATCGGTGGCCCGGGCCTCCAACATCACCACCGTGCTCAGCAGGGTGGCCAGCTTCCGCGCGTACCCGTGCCGGCGCAACGCCGGCGCTTTACCCGTCAGGCCATACCGGGCCAGCTCCGCAGCCCGCCGCGGTGGAACCACACTCAGATCCGCCCCGCCCACCCCGAGCCCGGCCAACTCCGTGATGCGCTCCAACGCTGCCGCCAGCGCCGTGCCCGAGACCCGGGTCGGGCCGCGGCGCAACCGCTCCAACTCCGACACCCGCTTACCCTCGGGCACCTCCAGCAGATCCTCCAACAGCCGGGCCCGCTCCGCCGTGACCAGCCCAGCCACGGTCTCCCACAGCCGCTGCAACGCCGCGTGGCGAACCTGCGCAACCAGCCGAGCCAGGGTCGTGACGCCCGGCAGCAGCACCCGACGCTCGCGCAGCCACAGCACCGCAGCATCGAACAACGCCTTCGGCCCACCCCCAGTCAGCCACGCCTGATGATCAATCGACCGAGCCAGGTCCTGCTGCACACCAGAGAACTCGCGATACCCGTAAGCCGCCGCGATCTCTGCCTGATGCTCGAACCGGGTCGACCGCCGCTCCAGGTAGCCCTTCACCGCCGACGCATCCGCGACCTCAACCTGCTCGGCCAGGAAATCAAGCACCTCGGTCGGCACATCCAGCGGGTCCACAAGGAACGTGCCCAAAAAACCGCACCGTCACCAACTGAAGCCCGAACCCAAGCCGATTGTGATCACCCCGCCGCTTCGCGACCAGCTCCAGGTCAACGTCATCGAGATAGAAGAACCGCTCCAAGTCAGCCCGCGACGGCGGCCCCACGAACCGCCCAAAGACCGACGCCTGCTCATCCGTGAGGAACTCGACCGGCACGGTCGATCAACCCACCGAGCATCGACTGCCACGACTGCGCTGGGTCTAGCGTGACTTTTCGTTCCGATGCTCCCCCAGGGCCTGCCCCAGCCTGGACCTGCCAGCCGGGACAGCAGCAAGAACCGTTGCGCCTCAGGCAAGATCGACAGCCGCGAACCGGCGGCCTGGTAAGCGGTACCGGGCAGCGCAAGGTTGGGACAGCAGCGGAGATAGGCCGGTCGGCATTCGCGAGCGCTGGAGACCCAGGCACCAAGACGCAACCCGTCAAAGGGTGGCGCTGGTGTCGGGAATCAACCCGGACGTGGATCCCGAGGGCCCGAGGCCGAGCCGCGACTGCCGATCCTATGACGCCTCAGCAACGAATACCGGCTCAGCATAGTAGGACTGAGGGCTTGCGCTCCTCATGCTTCCGCCATACCCGCGATCGGTGGAGTTCCCATGGCTGTGCGACGCGTCAACATACGCCACCGTCTAGAGTTGAAGCGTGGACGCGATGTCTCATCTGCTCAGTGATCTGAATGCGCGAGACGCCTTCGTGCTCCGCTGTTCCCTGCAACCGCCATGGTCGATGCGCATCGAGGACGAGGCTCCCGTCAGCGTGGTGGCGGTAGTGCGGGGCCAGGCGTACATCTGTCCGGACGGCGCGGACGCAGTGCTGGTTCGAGCGGGAGATGTCGCGGTTGTGCGCGGGCCCCGACATTATCGGGTGTCCGATGAAATCGACAGTCAACCGCAGGTGTTGATCCGCCCGGGCCAGGTGTGCATCCCTTTGGCTGGGGCGGACACCCCGCCGATGAGCACTGTCGGAGTGCGGACCTGGGGAAATGCTGTGGACGGCTCGACGTTGATGCTCGACGGCACCTACGAAGCGCAGAACACGATAGGCCGACGGTTGTTGAGTAACCTGCCCGAGCTGATCGTCGTTCCTCGCGAACAGGTGCCCGCTGCGCTGGTCAGCTATCTCGCCGAGCAGATCTCGCGCAACGATCCGGGACAAGACGTCGTTTTGGACCGGCTGCTTGACCTAATGCTGGTTGCGGTTCTGCGCTGGTGGTTCGCCGAGCGCCAGGTCGAGGAGCCCAACTGGTACAGGGCGCACGCCGACCCCGTGATCGGGCGTGCCCTGCGATTGATGCAAGGCAGCCCCGCCTCGGCCTGGACGGTGGCCGGTCTGGCGACAGAGACCGGCCTGTCTCGCGCAGCGTTCGCCCGGCGCTTTTCCGATCTCGTTGGCGAGCCGCCAATGGCCTTCTTAACTAACTGGAGGCTTGCGCTGGCTGCTGATCTACTCTCCGAATCCGATGCGACAATTACCTCGGTAGCCGCGAAGGTCGGGTACGCCACCCCGTTCGCCTTCAGCGCGGCATTCAAGCGTGTGCACGGAGTCAGCCCTCAGCAGTTCCGCCAGGAGCGAGGCGCTCCGACCTTGACTGAGGCAAGCATGGGTCCCAGAGGGATTCAACGGCGAGTAAAAGCAGAGGCAAACCCACCCGCCTTGCACGGCAAAACTGGACGGTGAAGAACATGGGCTGCGTCAACGCATCTTTGTGAGCCGAGCCGTTGTCAGACAAGATTCGCTTGCCAGTGGCATCCGCACGCGACGAGACAGGTGACCCTGTTTTCCGAGCGCTGTGCCGCTGTCCGGTACTTCGTCTCCAGGTTGCCGGGACGATGGCAGCGCGCCGGCGCCCGAACTCCCTCCGGTGGCGGGATATGGCCTGCCAGGGCCGCAACCGAGCGGACCCGGCAGACAAGGCGACTGAAGTTACCCGGCTTCCCCAGCCTGTCGAACTGGGTGCCCACAGACGGTGATCTGGCCGTCGATCCACTCGGCTGCACCAGCCGGGGACGGCACGGCTGAAGGCAAGAGAAAGTCCGCCGACGCGCGAACCATCGCGCGTCGGCGGACTCGGACACCGGCTCTTTCTAGCTGAGCTCGAGGTCGGTGACGCCTGCGGCCTGGGTAGCCCATCCGGCGTTGAGGGGTCCTTCCTTCACGTTGACCGTGCCGTTGGTGTGAAGGACGCCCACGCGGTCACCGTCGAGCTCGACCGACTGGCCGCCACTGGCGACAGAGTCCCAGCCAGACCAAAGATTCCCCTCCTTAACCTGGACCCGACCGTCGGTCAACACCACACCGATGCGGTCACCAGCCAACGACAGATCCTTGACGCCCGCGGACTGAGTAGCCCATCCGGCGTTGAGGGGTCCTTCCTTCACGTTGACCGTGCCGTTGGTGTGAAGGACGCCCACGCGGTCACCGTCGAGCTCGACCGACTGGCCGCCACTGGCGACAGAGTCCCAGCCAGACCAAAGATTCCCCTCCTTAACCTGGACCCGACCGTCGGTCAACACCACACCGATGCGGTCACCAGCCAACGACAGATCCTTGACGCCCGCGGACTGAGTAGCCCATCCGGCGTTGAGGGGTCCTTCCTTCACGTTGACCGTGCCGTTGGTGTGAAGGACGCCCACGCGGTCACCGTCGAGCTCGACCGACTGGCCGCCACTGGCGACAGAGTCCCAGCCAGACCAAAGATTCCCCTCCTTAACCTGGACCCGACCGTCGGTCAACACCACACCGATGCGGTCACCAGCCAACGAGAAATCCTTGACGCCCGCAGCCTGCCAAACCCAATCCGCAAACAGATTGCCTTCCTTCACATACAACTCACCGC
Organism: Micromonospora sp. NBC_00362; assembly: GCF_026342155.1. Classification (NCBI taxonomy): domain Bacteria; kingdom Bacillati; phylum Actinomycetota; class Actinomycetes; order Micromonosporales; family Micromonosporaceae; genus Micromonospora; species Micromonospora sp. NBC_00362. The sequence goes on along the minus strand of NZ_JAPENH010000001.1, from coordinate 6,958,562 downwards.
CCTTCACCACCCCCACCCGGGCGTTGACGCTCGCGGCGGCGCAGTTGACACTAGTGTGCCGGTAGGTCGCGCCGTCGTACTTCATTGCCGTGCTGTCAACGACGATAGGAACTCGCACACCGTCGGCCAGCTGTTCATAGTGGAGGTGAGGGCCCGAAGAGTTGCCGGTTGATCCAACTCGGCCAATCAGCTGGCCCCGATCGACCGTCTCGCCAACCCGAACGCTGATCGCGTTCAGATGCGCGACCCGGGAGCGCCAGCCCGATCCGTGATCGACCACCACCTCGTTGCCATAACCGCCGTTCAAGCCAGCCGCGACCACCGTGCCGGCAGCCGAGGCCAGTGCTGGAGTGTCCAGGTCCGCAGTCCCGGCCAGATTGAAGTCGATTGCATTCGGCACCTCGTTGGAGTGATGAAAGTAGTCACGCTGTTGCCCACAGGTCCAAGGAGCGCGGAAATCCGGCCGAGCTCCGGCAACGGTGGCCGAGAAATCGGCGACCCCGGCGCTCACAGGCGCGACCGAAGTCAGAGCCGCCACTAAGGTAAAAACAAAAGTGGTACCTGCCGTCAACCCCACGCGGCGCGCGATAGCTCCACTTTCACAAGATGGCGTCATGCCAGCCCCTTTCATGGTTTTCAGTGACGGAGACAGACGATGCTCTGCTCGGAAACCGGAAGGCTTCCGCCGTTGAAATACCTAAGGGCGCGCTTGAAGTCGTCGCACCGCTCCAGGTCTTCCGTGGTCGACGCCCTGTAACCGATGTAGCGGGAAATGAGGCCCATGTCGTAGCTGTCGGCAGCGGCGTTCGAGCCCGACCTGGACACGGTCCAGTACCAGCGTGCAATGGACGCACTCCAGGCGAGCGACGCTGCAGCATCAGGATTTGCAAGAAAGTTTTGGCCAAAATAGGTCCCAGCAGGACCGTAGTTGAAGTCGCCCGTAAGTTGGACATAGCCACGGCCGCGGTAGGTCGAGGTGCTGCCAGCTTCCACGGCGTTGTAGCGCCATCCACTCTCGTGTCGCAGCGTGGACAGGAAGGCTGCCTTTCGGGCAGGGGAGGTGATCCCGCCGATTGCCATCTGCTGATTAAGGGACGGCAAACCCTCTGCGACTACTGCCGCGTTGGGGATCGCTCCCCAAATGTTCTGCAGGTCCTGCATGCTCACAGGCGTTGCCGGCGCCGCAGAGGCTGCAGCGATTTCGAGGTCGGTGACGCCTGCGGCCTGGGTAGCCCATCCGGCGTTGAGGGGTCCTTCCTTCACGTTGACCGTGCCGTTGGTGTGAAGGACGCCCACGCGGTCACCGTCGAGCTCGACCGACTGGCCGCCACTGGCGACAGAGTCCCAGCCAGACCAAAGATTCCCCTCCTTAACCTGGACCCGACCGTCGGTCAACACCACACCGATGCGGTCACCAGCCAACGACAGATCCTTGACGCCCGCGGACTGAGTAGCCCATCCGGCGTTGAGGGGTCCTTCCTTCACGTTGACCGTGCCGTTGGTGTGAAGGACGCCCACGCGGTCACCGTCGAGCTCGACCGACTGGCCGCCACTGGCGACAGAGTCCCAGCCAGACCAAAGATTCCCCTCCTTAACCTGGACCCGACCGTCGGTCAACACCACACCGATGCGGTCACCAGCCAACGACAGATCCTTGACGCCCGCGGACTGAGTAGCCCATCCGGCGTTGAGGGGTCCTTCCTTCACGTTGACCGTGCCGTTGGTGTGAAGGACGCCCACGCGGTCACCGTCGAGCTCGACCGACTGGCCGCCACTGGCGACAGAGTCCCAGCCAGACCAAAGATTCCCCTCCTTAACCTGGACCCGACCGTCGGTCAACACCACACCGATGCGGTCACCAGCCAACGAGAAATCCTTGACGCCCGCAGCCTGCCAAACCCAATCCGCAAACAGATTGCCTTCCTTCACATACAACTCACCACTCTTCACCACCCCCACCCGACCAGCCCCAGCCGGAAGAGGTGCCGCAGATGCTGATGATTCGACTGCCACGACGGCAGTCAAAGACAGCATGGCGGTAAGTGTCCACACGTGCGTCTTTTGGAGCCTGTTCATTCCTTCGATTCTCCATCTCAAGGCAGCCGTCTTCGGCCCTGAGCCGCAGTTGAGACAGCCGACCTGCCCGCACGATCATGGGCACGATAACGGATTCCACTATCGCGGAACGGGCTCAACTATCGACAGCGACTGTTGCCGGGCTGTTTCTACCCGATCGTCAACTTCAAATCAGCTTCTAAGTGGCGACACTTGCTCCGAAGTCAGGAAAGTTTCCAAGGAGGTCAGCAAACGAAAGTGGGTCCGCCGGGGCCTTATCTGACCGCCCAGCGACGCATTTTCCCACCTCAACAGGCTTCTAGCACTCCAGCCGGGGTTGTTGACTTTTACTGAGCGGGCGGCACGGTCCGGAGCGGATGCGAGGGCAGGCCACCGTCGATCATGGACGGTTGGCTGGATCAGCCATGACCCGGCGGTGGCTGCCGGATACAGGGCAGACGCCCAACAATGGCGGATATTGTTCGATGATCTGATGATGCTGTTGGGCAGCGTTCCTGCAGGCCAGAGCCGCGGCGCCGGATGCGGGACTTCGTGCGCGGGTTGCTGGCGCCGCTACCGGCCAAGAATTGCTGGAGTATCGCCGAGCATGGCGGCGATGCCGGTCCGGACGGGATGCAGGAGCTGCTGAGCAGGGTGAAGTGGGACGACGCCGCGGTGCGTGCCGACGTCTACGTTTTTCGGCGAGCAGCTCGGCGATGCCGAGGCGGTGCTGGTTATCGATGAGACCGGTGATCTGAAGACAGGCCGACACACCGTCGGCGTCCAGCGGCAGTACTCCGACACGGCCGGCGAGATTGAGAACTGCCAGCTCGCCGTGCACCTGGTTTACACAACCGAGACAGCCCACGCGATGCTGGACACGGCCCTCTACCTGCCAAAGTCCTGGTGCGACGACCCGCAACGCCGCGCCGAGGCTGATGTCCCCGAGCAGGTGCGCTTCGCGACCGAGCCACAGCTGGCAGCCCGCATGATCGAAGCTGCGGTCACCGGCGGGTTGCCCTGTCGTTGGGTCGCCGGCGACGAGGCATACGGTCACGATCCGCGCCTGACCGCCCAGCTCCGCGCCCTGCGCCTGATTTACGTTGTGGCCGCGGCCCGCTCGCATCAGGTGAGCACCGGCCTCGGCGTCTACCGCGTCGATGCGCTAGCCGCAGGGCTTACCGCCGCCGCCTGGCAGCACATGTCCGCCGGCCAAGGCGCGAAGGGGTACCGCTACTACGACTGGCCCTTGGTCGCCATGCCCTACGCCACCGACAGCCACGGCGGGCACCACTGGCTACTCACCCGCCGCAGCCGCAGCACCGGCGAGCTGACCTTCTACCGCTGCTGGTCACCGCAACCCGCCGCGCTGCACATGCTCGTCACGGTCGCCGGGCGCCGCTGGAGGTTCGAAGAATCGTTCCAAGCCGCGAAGACCGATCTCGGCCTTGACCAGCACCAACACCACCGCTGGACGTCCTGACACCGCTGGACCACCCTCACGATCCTCGCCCATGCCTTCCTCGCCGCGGCCACCGCAAACCACGCCACAACCCCACCGGGCTGATCCCGCTGACCGTCAACGAGCTACGCCACTTGTTCAACACGCTGATCATCGAACCCGCCCGCCGCCGATCCGACCCGCTGCTCTGGTCCATCCGCCGACGCCGCCACCAAGCCCAAGTCGTGAAGAGCCACTACGCCCGCGAAAACCTCATCGAGCCGTGATCACGATCCCCGGCTGGAGTACTAGCTGTTGCGCGGCACGAGGTTCACGACGCCCGCTCCCGGAACCCGATTGCGTGGGACCGGTGGGTTTGAGTAGTGTTGGTGCCATGTCGAGCCCTGAGGCATCCAAGGTGGGGGCTTTCGGTCACGCCGTCAGCCCCCTGAATCACTGAGCGCATAGTCCGCTTCCCAGCAGTCTTCGCTGCGTGGGACATTTGCGTGCGCGCCTTGGGGCGCTGGCCGCGGTGACGAGACGTCTTCTTCTCCTTCTCGCTCACCTCGGAGCTCTTGATGCCTCTTCCGCTGTACCTGCTTGCCGTGGCGATCTTCGCCATGGGCACCTCGGAGTTCATGCTTGCCGGCTTGGTGCCGGACATCGCTACAAGCCTCGACGTGTCGGTCGGGGCCGCCGGGCTCCTCACCTCGGCGTTCGCTGTCGGGATGATCGTCGGCGCGCCGCTGATGGCGGCGCTTGCGCGCCGTTGGCCCGCCCGGGCCAGCCTCTTGAGCTTCGTGCTGGTCTTCGCCGTAGCCCACATCGTGGGCGCCCTCACGACGAGTTTCGCAGTTCTGCTTGTCACCCGCGTGCTCGCGGCCCTGGCCAACGCCGGCTTCCTGGCGGTGGCACTGAGCACCGCGACCACGCTCGTCGCACCTGATCAGAAAGGGCGCGCGCTAGCGGTGCTGCTCTCGGGTACGACGGTGGCCACCATCGCCGGGGTTCCCGGCGGTGCACTGCTCGGCACGCTGCTTAGCTGGCGGGCAACCTTCTGGGCGATCGCACTGCTTTGCCTTCCCGCTGCCTACGGTGTCATGAAAAGCATCCCGGGCCGTGCCGGAAAGACCCCTCAGCGCGCTCCGGCTGGCTCGTCTCTTCGGAACGAGATCGCCCAGCTCGCGATGCCCAGGCTGGCTCTGGTCATGCTGCTCGGTGCCCTAATCAACGCTGCCACCTTCGCCACGTTCACCTTCCTGGCACCGATCGTGACTGACACCGCCGGCTTGGGCGACTTGTGGGTCTCGGTCGTGCTGGTGCTCTTTGGGGTCGGAGCCTTCGTCGGCGTCACCCTCGCGGGACGGCTCTCCGATCAGCGTCCCCGCCTCGTGATCGCAGTCGGTGGCCCATTGCTGTTGCTCGGCTGGGTCGCGTTGGCGACCCTGGCTGCCCAGCCGGTGGCGCTTCTGCTCCTCGTGTTCGTACAGGGCACGCTTTCCTTTGCATTGGGCAGCACCCTGATCGCCAGGGTGCTGTATGAGGCAGCAGGCGCCCCCACTATGGGAGGGTCGTACGCGACCGCGGCGCTCAACATCGGTGCCGCTGGCGGCCCCATCGTTGCGGCAGCGACCCTCGAGGCCAATGCCGGCGACCTCGGGCCGGTGTGGGTCAGCGGCCTCCTGGTTACGGTCGCACTGCTCATCGCCCTGCCGCTCCAGCGATTCATTACACCCCGCGTCGGTCAGGCGATCCGATGACCCACGCGAATGCTCCGCTGAGCATTGAGGGACGGCGGCGACTCATCCAGCGCTGCCAAACCCGCCCAATCGCTCATGTTGCCGCCGAGATAAAGAACTCGCGGGCCCGCGCCAGCAAGTGGGTCAATCGCTGGCGTCACCACGGTGAAGTCGGACTCCAAGACCGGTCCTCGACCCCGCAATGCAGCCCAAACGCAACACAGCCAGAGGTCATCGAACGGATCGAGACCTGGCGACGAGAGAAGAAGTGGTTCGCCGGGCGGACCACCGACGGACTGCTCGCCATCGGGGTCCGCATTCATCGCCGCACGGTCACCAGACATCTGGCTCGACTTGGCCTTGGACAGCGCAGGTTCATCGATCCGAACGGCGAGAACAACCGCAAGCCGGGCAAGATCACCGCCAGGTGGCCCGGACACATGGCGCACCTCGATGTGAAGAAGGTAGGCCGAATCCCGGACGGCGGCGGCTGGCGCATCCATCGTCGAGGCAGCAATCAGGCCAAGGTCGCCGGCCGAGCGAAGTCTGCGGGCGCCAAGCGCGGCTACGTCTATATGCACTCCATCGTCGACGGCTTCTCCCGTCTTGCCTACACCGAACCGCTGGCTCACGAGAAGGGCGCCACCGCAGCTACTCTCCTCTCTCGGGCGCAGGTTTGGTTCGCCGCACACGGCATCACTCACATCCACCGGGTCATCACCGACAACGGTGCCTGCTACCGATCCGGCGACTTCGCTCGGATCGGTAGCAGCCAGACACGGCATCAGAAGACCAAGCCCTTACCGCTCGACACAACGGCAAAGTCGAGCGCTATCAGCGCATCCTTGCCGAGGAACTGCTCTACGCCCGCGAGTTCACCAGCGAGGACGCACGATCAGCCGCAATCGCGGTAAGGAACATCCACTACAACTACCACCGGCCACACAGCAGCGCAGCGAGTGATCGCGTTCGACGAGTTCGGGCCCCTGGTGATCCGGCCGCGGGCCGGTGCCGGGTGGGCGTCAGCCGGGCACCCACACCGGCTGCCGGCGAACTATCACAAGCTGCACGGGTTCCGGCAGTTCCGCGGCTGCTACCCCGTTGGTGATGATCAATTCTGGGGCGTCGTCCGACGGCGCAAGAGCACGGCGAACACCCCGGCCGCGCTCACGTCGATCCGCGCCGCCCGCCCGGACGGTGCACCGATCTACGTGATCCTGGACAATCTCTCGGCTCACAAGGGGCCGCAAGATCAGCAGGTGGGCGGCCTGCAACAAGGGCGAGCTCTACTTCACCCCGACCTACGCCTCCTGGGCCAACCCGATCGAGGCCCAGTTCGGGCCGCTGCGCACCTTCGTCATCGCCGGCTCGAACCACCCCAACCACCCCGTCCTGACCCGGCGGTCGCAGTCCTACCTGCGCTGGCGCAACGCCAACGCCCGCCACCCCGACGCCCTGGCCGCCCACCGCCACGAACGCGCCCGCATCCGCATCCGCATCCGCATCCGCAGTAACGACAACGACACTGGGGCCAAACCGCCACCCGAGCTGCCTGACCCCAACACCGTCAACGTCCCTGGACAGCACACCTAGACGATGGACTTTTCCCGACGTCGTGGCGGGGCCGGCGTTACCAGCGGCCCTACCCTTGGGGAGTCGATCCACCGGCTTGGGCTGGCGACCGTAGACCAAGATGACGTCGTCCCACTGTTCGGTCAGAACCAACCGTATCGCGCTCTGGCTCTTGGCCCCCGTGCACGGCACGCGAGTACACGTCCTGCAAAGCGGGGAGTCAGTCCCCAGCTTCGGTTTACGAGATCCACGTGGGAGCCTCGTCGAGATGGTGGCGTGTTCGACGACGGCGGAAGACCCCCGGTCCCTCCGCTGGAGGGATTCTCCGCACATTTCGCGAGCCGTCCGCGAATCGACGTCGGATGCCGGCAAATCTGAATGATCAGACTGACGAACATGCAGCTGCTACGACTAGGGCGGAGAGCCAGTCACGGGCGGGTGCGGTTACTGCACGGTGGCCAGCGAGTGGGAGCAAAGAGACTACACAACCACCATCGAGATATGACGGCACGGAGATCGCGTCGCCTCCGAGCCCCGGAATGCTGATGCCTTGTCTCCGCAGAAGGCGTTTTCAAGGTGTACCATCAATGTCCTCGGCCACAGTTGCTGCACTCCGGTCGCGTCGGCGACCGATCGGTCGTGCACGACCAAAAGCGTCCGCCCGACCCCATCGCCCCGGAATATCGAGTAGATCAATACGCTTTATGGATTTGGGGAGAACTGGGTCGACCTGTAGATGGTCTTCGTGGGCGTCTATTCCCAGCATTGTTCTCAAGAGCAGAAGCGGCACGCCAGCCGACCAAGCCTGAGGGCTGCAGGCTGTTGGATACTCAACCGGATAGCTGGTCAGATTACGGTCGAAGCCGGCAAATGCTTCTGGTAAACGCCCTTGGAAGAACTCTGAGGCATCGATCATGGCTTCGGCAATCCGCGCGGCTTCAGCGGCAAATCCATAGCGCCGCAAACCCCATGCAATGAAGGAATTGTCGAACGGCCACACAGTGCCCACGTGATAACCAAGAGCATTGTAACGTGACTCGCCCTCGGCAAGCGTGCGCACGCCCCACCCGGAGAACAGCCTCGGCCCCATGAGTAGGTCGACAATCCTCTGAGCTCGGTCCGCGTTGACGATACCGCTCCACAGCAGGTGCCCGATATTAGAGGAAAGCACCTCTGTGGGCCGGCCATCACCACCTAACGCCAACGCATAATAGCCTTTGTCAGACAACCAGAAATCCCGATTGAACCGTTCTTTCAGGTCGTCGGCTTCACTATCCAAGCGTCGCGCGTATTGGCTATCCCCCCAAAAGCTCCTTGCCAGCCGAGCGCTCCGTTTCTTAGCGTCATAAACATATCCTTGCAGCTCGCAAGTAGCACGAGGAAACGCTGGCAGGCTTCCGTCCTCGTGAGATATGGCATCCCACGAGTCCTTCCAGCACTGATTTTCTAACCCCGTATCCTCGTTTCGACGCTGATAGGAGAGATAACCATTCCCCATCAAATCACCGTACTCGTCTATCCAGGTGAGTGCCGCACGCGCGAAGGGCTCCATGCTTCGCACTAGATCCTGATCTCCCGTCCACCGCTCATATTCGTCAAGCAGTATAAGGAAAAGAGGCGTCGCGTCAGCGGATCCATAGTATGGCGAATGTGGTTGCTCCTCGAATGCGGCTGACTCGCCTGAGCGCGCTTCATGCAGGATCTTTCCAGGCTCTTCCTCCCGGAAGTCGTCCTGCCTGCTGCCTTGCAGCGAAGCCAAAACCCGCAGGGTCGTCGCGGCGAGCTCCGGGACGAAAGGCAAGGCTTGCAGGCTGGTAAGCAAGCTATCACGACCGAACACCGCCATAAACCAAGGTAGACCGGCTGCTGGAAGCGTCCTGCCGAATTGCAGTGTGGTGTAGCGCAACGCGGCGAGATCCACGAGAGTGCGCTGATAGGCCTCGGACAAGATCTTTGAGTCGCACACCAGTTCCGGTGCTTCTGCAAGCCACTCCCCGAGCTCGCGATGCAAAGCAGTTCGTCCGCGTTCTGGCTCACCTTGCAGGTTGGAGCGGATGTCTCGCCCGTCCGCGCCTAGCATCTGCACTCGGAGTTCGGTGGTCCAGCTCGCATGCGGCCCGAGATGTATGCGGAAGGTGAGGCCCTTCTCATCCATGTCGGCCGGGTGGGAGCTTGATATGACCGTCTCCCTCCGGAAGGTGTCTCGTACGTATCCAAGCCTGAGCCTGTCGCCCTCAAGGCGAGTGTACGAAGTGCCCCTTTTGGCACCGACGTCTTTGATCTCGAAGAGGTCAGCGAAATCACTCGCGGCGTCTACTCGAACATTGAGATCGGTTGATTCACCACCAAGATTGAGGACTGTCAACGACTCGTCGAAACTTCCTCCTACTGTTTGCTGACGGATGACGGAGATCTTCGCATCCACATAGTGAGTCGCTCCCCCTGGGACTAGGAAAAATCGCGCCTCAAAGTAGTGGACGTCGTCCACCGACAGAGCTGTCATCTCCTCCCCGTCGATGCGCAGTTGCCAGGTCGACAGAAATCGCGTGTCGAAGGAGAACAGTCCGGTAGGGAATTTATTTGACGGATCCAGGTCACCGTTGCTCCCGGCGACCACGAAAGTACTTCCGTCCAGGATCCGAATTCCGCTTTCATTCATTTTTTGCCCTACTTGGTGCAAGGCGTGCGTACCGCCTGTCAGACATGCCCGGCTTCTGAGGTAGTAGGCGTTCGAACGCCCGAAGGAGGTACAGCGATCCATGAACCAGGTAGACATGCCGAAGCCAGCCCGAGCGCATATCTTTCGCACCAGATATCGCGGCCTCGAAGAAGTCTCTTGGCATATTTATAACGCAGTCGGCATTGCCTTCTTGCTGGGCGATCGCGATTTCGCCGTTCTGAAAGGTTATGATCCAGCTTTGAACTTCGCCATCATTTTCAAGGTCGAAACGAAGTCTACCGGTGATATCAGCCAGCATGCTGTCATGCCCTCGGCGCCGCAGTCCGTCGAAGAAGATCTCAACGTTGTCAGGCATAGTCCCTCCCTCCTACACTCGATGGCGTCAGGCTAGCGACCGGCCCAGTGGTCTGCAGTCAGAGTTACAGTCATCACCCTAGCTAAGGGTGGATTGGGTTCGCCGCTGATTGGAAGGCTCGCGCTGTATCGGAGCTGGGTAGAAACCGGGCAGGCGAGCCTAGCTTCAAATACGCAGACTGGCGACCGGAGGACGAACGTTCACCCGGTCGGGGCTACAAAGCCAGTCATCTGCGCCACCGAAGTGAATTGAGACCGCACCATGTCATCGCAGTGGCAAGGATCGAAGCCGCTACTCGCTTGGCCGGTCGTTGCCCGGATAGATCGAAGTTCCCCGTAGGACAGCTCGCAATGCGGTCCTCCCGATCAGCGCAGTCAGGGAGCCAGCCTGCCCGCAGGCAGCTAGTACTGCAACGGCGGTTGGTTAGGGGTAGCCGTGTCGTCGGCAGTGGCAGGTTCGGGCTTGGTGTTGGCGTCATCGGCGCCATCGAGATCAGGCCCAGACTTGCTCGGGTAGGCGAGTTGATCGGACTACGAGTGCGGTGAGCAGTCTTCGGATCTCCGGTATCGTGTAGCCGATCATCATGTCGTCGCCGGTGCTGGATCCCCTTTTCGCGTCGTATTCGCGGGCGCCGAGACGAGTCAGGCCGGTGGCCGGGTTGGTGCTGCCGTCGACGAAGCCACGCGTGGCGGCCGGCCAGCCAGTGGTGCCGCGGTCGTTGCCGAACGGGTCGAGCCGCCGAGGCGTCACCGCGTGGCTTCTGGAGTCGATCACGGCGACCGCGGTGCCATTGCGGTCCGTGGCCGTCCACTTCAGACCGTTGGCTGCCATGGTGCGCAGGCCAACGCCCGGGTAGTACCGAGCTGCGGCGACCGTTGTCTTGGTGGTGGTGTCGACGGTGACCTCGCTGCTGGCGACAATGAGAACTGGACGCGGAACTCAGCTTTCGTAGTGCTCCACACCGAGCGCGCCTCACCTTGGCCACCCCTCGCCTGCAGCCGCTCGGCGAGCAATCCCAATTTCGCCCCACTCGCCCTTCGACGTAGCGGAAGAATCAACGGTTGATTTCCGCCCGCGAACTCAGTCAGGCGAACGGCCCCCACCCTTGCGAGGGTGGGGGCAGTTCGCCTGACGGGACCCGTCTCGGCGGGCCGGACGACGGGTCGCTCTGTTCCCGCCTGGCAATTGGTCGGTGATCAGGCCCGCTCAGGTAGCGCGCAAAATGCCACGTTAACGGGCCAATCAATGAAGCTCACGGCATCACTCCTGCTGTGCCGATAGGATCGTGTCGCGTTCTCTTTCGTATGCAGTCGTCGCCCACTCCCGTCGCTCTAGATAGGCCTCCCAAAAGTCATGCGTCCTCCAGGCGTTCGGTCCGATCGTCAGCAGCCCGGATTCGTCGAGCGAGACGGTCCATCCTAGCGGCATTGTTGACGAGGTGACTTCGAATAGACGCACGTCGTATAGCGCTGGCGGCTCACCGCCAATGACCTCTATTCGGAAGTAGGATGGCCGGTCGGCAAGCGACGAGATTTCAAGCACCGTGTACTCGCGTCCTACCGATAGGGCATCGATCCCATGAGACATACCTTCTTGCCATTGGCCCACATATCGAACCCTCATCGCTACCTCGCGTTCATCACAGCTTTGTAGTCGTAGTCGTAGGAAACGCTTCCAGTCTTTGAGTTGTAGTAGTAGTGAACTTGAAAATCGCCGTAGGAACTGTGATGCGTTCTCGTCGTGTATTTACCCCAGTCCGCGATATCGCTGCCATCGCGGGTTAGGTGAGACCGGAGATGCTGGTTGCCGAGGTCGCTGCCACGAATGATCAGTCGCGACTCGGCAATAGCTTGGTTGGCAAGGCGGCCACTGGGCGTGAATACGGAATTCACGGATTCCGAACGGTACTGGTCTGCCAATTTTTGCCCATCGGCCGTCCCTGGAACAGAGCAGCCGTTGTTGTTGTGGACCAAGATGGGCGTGTTGTCGGCCATCACATAGTACGTGTGCACAGTGGCAACGGTCAGGTCATACATGATCTTTGCGCCGCGGTGGTTGTGCACCTTGCGGACAGTCGTGGTCCTGCCATTCAGGGCACGCAGACGTTCGCCCTCCCGCAACATGCCCGCGTCGACCCACTCCGACCGCGTCACGCTCCAGAACGGGTGATGCTGAGTGGTCCGGATCTGGACCTCACCGTCCACGGTGGCGACGGTCACCTCGGTGAGATCGTTGTCCTGGTTGGTGTGGGTCTGGGTGACCTTTCGGGTGGTTGTCTCTCCGGTTTCGGGGTCGGTCGCGGTGACCTCGTCACCGACATCGACATCTTCGATCGCCTTGAGTTGGCCGCCGGCCACGACGACCTTGGTACCCGGCGCGAAGCTGTGCTTCGCGCACGACTCGGCCGCATTGGCCGCGGAGGCGAGAACGTCATCCGCCCACTTCTGGTTCTCCCGCCATCTGCCGATGGCCTTGAAGATCTTTCCGCCGGTGGAGATGATTTCGTCCCACTTGCCGAGGATCTTGAAGAATTTAGCCGGAGTGAAGTTCAGCACCGCGTTCAGGCACGAGCCAAAGCCCTCGCCGTTGGCACAGTCGAGCACATCCTGGACGCCGATCAGGTCGAGCAGCAGCTGGCCGCCGGCTTCGATGATGACGGTGATAATCGGCGTCTCTTTGACCTTTTTGGCAACGCTGACCGTCGAAGGGCTCGGACCTGCTGATTTCCCGGACTTCTTGCTGGCTGGGTTGTTGTAAACCGGGGCGACTTTGCCCTGCGCCCGCAGTTGCGGTCCGGTGTTCGCGCTGGTGTTTTGGTTGCAGCGGCCGTCCGGGCAGTTGTAGAGCAATCCGCTCGCGTCGTTCATGGTGACCGGGCTGTTGTTCGCGTAGGCGTACAGGTTCAGCCGTTGCGGATCTCCGGCGGCGACGATCGGATCGGTCGAGATGAACTTGCCAAGTTTCGCGTCGTATTCGCGGGCGCCGAGACGAGTCAGGCCGGTGGCCGGGTTGGTGCTGCCGTCGACGAAGCCACGCGTGGCGGCCGGCCAGCCAGTGGTGCCGCGGTCGTTGCCGAACGGGTCGAGCCGCCGAGGCGTCACCGCGTGGCTTCTGGAGTCGATCACGGCGACCGCGGTGCCATTGCGGTCCGTGGCCGTCCACTTCAGACCGTTGGCTGCCATGGTGCGCAGGCCAACGCCCGGGTAGTACCGAGCTGCGGCGACCGTCGTCTTGGTGGTGGTGTCGACGGTGACCTCGCTGCTGGCGACAAACAGAGTGGCGCGGTTGCCCGGGTCCTTGCGGATGAGCAGCTTGCCCTCGGCGTCGTAGATGTGCTCGGTCGCGGTGTTGTCGGAGTTAGCGATCTTCGTAAGCAGGCCCTGCTTGTCCCAGGTGAGGGTCTGGGCCTTGGTCCCGGTCGGGTCCGGCCGCGTCACGGTGTTGCCCGCGGCGTCGTAGCTGTAGCCGGTCACGGCGGCGCCGGTCACGTTGGTCACCGCGTGCGGCCGCGCCACGTTCTCGCCCGATGCCGGGTAGGTGTATTCGTCGGTCTTCGCACCGGCACCGCCGGCACCCCGCTTGACAACCGACTTCCGGTTGCCGATCTCGTCGTAGGTGTAGCTGTTCCAGTACGGGGACACACCGGCGACCACGCCCGCCGTCGGCGCTGTCTGGCAGGCGGTCGCTCCGGTGGTCCAGGCCTCCTTCATCCGACGCAGGTAGTCGTAGGTATAGCACTGACGGTCGGTCACGGTGCCAGTCAGGTCCGCGTTGGCGGCCTGGTTCGTGGTGGACAACACGTTGCCCGTCGCGTCGTACGTGTAAGACATCCGGTGAAGAGCGGCGCCGTCGGCGTTGCGCAGCATGGCCGAACCGGTGAGACGCCCGGTCTTCTCGTCGTGGAACGAGTCACGCACGACCCTTGAGTCGATCTCGGTGCCGACTGGCTTCGGCCCGAGTAGCGATCGTTCGTGCTGGCCGATAGCGGAGTAGGTGGTGCTGGAGACATAGGTGGAAGTTGGCGTCGACACCGTGTTCAGGGAGCCGAGGTCCGTGAACGTGTTGTTGACCGTCTCAGAGGGCATACGCAAGGCGTCGAGCGCCGGGTGGGTCATCGTCGCCGGCGTGCCATCGGCCGCGTACGAGGTCCGCGACGTGTAAGTGGTCAGCGGGAACGTGCTGTCCCCGGTAATGGTCAGCGTCTCCTGCTGCGGTCGGCCGGCGGCGTCGAAGTCGCTGAACGAGCGCTTGTACTGGGCGCTGCCAACGAACCGGGTTGACGCCGTGTGGTAGGCGGTTGTCGCATCGTAATCGTTCTGGACGACCTTCGTCCCGGTGGTCTTGTTGTCCAGCCAGACCTGCTGGACCCGGTCCAGCGAGTCGTGGACCTGCTCGACGCGGTGGTTGCGGGCATCGACAGTTGCCTTCACCCGATTCGCGTCGTCGTACTCGGTGACGGTTTTACCGTTGTCGGGATCATGCGCCACGATCTGGCGGCCACGGTCGTCGTACTCGTAGCGCCATACGTTGCCCAGGTGGTCTTTGACTCGGCTCGGCTCGCCGTTCTTGTGATAGGCGTACTCAGTGACGTCAGCCGTACCGCTGGGTGCCGTGCCGTCTACCGGTCGGTCACGGAACTGCGCAAGTTTGACGGCCTGGCCGCGAGCGTTGATGTGGCTGGTCGTGACGACGCCCCCCTTCGGGGGCACGACACTGACCCGGTCACCGCCGTAGAAAGTGCGGGTCTCGTTGAACGCCGGCTCGTCCTTCCACAGCGAGGCCTCAAGGGTTCGCCGACCGGCACCGTCGTACGCATAACCGGTGGTGGCGACCGACGCCCCGGTCGCGGGCTGATACAGGACCTTGTCCGGCGTCGGCGGCTTGGTGTTGTCCCAGTAGGGCGTGCGGATCTTCTCGACCAGGCCGCGCGAGTTGTAAAGCGTGTCGGCAAGGACGCGGCCGCCCTTTGGGCTCGGGCTCTGGGTTTGCCGTAGCCGCATGAGGCCGTCGAACAGCTCGTACGTGCCGACGTAGGTGGCATTCGGCGTCAGGTTCTCGGTGTAGATGTAGCTCGGCCCGTCCTTGCGGAGCTCGTACCTGAACACCTGCTGGGCCTTGCCGTCCGGCGGGGTCTGGCCGGGCCGGTAGATTGCCGTCGTCCGGCCGGCGGCGTCGTACTGCACGAGCGTGGTCCGCGAGCCGGGCTCGACGACCTTGTTCGGCACGCCCCACGCCGGGTCGAGGTTGGTGATCGTCGCCTGACCGGCCGGGTTCGTCACCTTCGTCGCGGTGGTCAGCCCGTTGTTCTCGGTGTACTCGGTCTCGGCGACGCGCCCGAGCTGATCCGTGACCTTCTTAACCCTGCCGTACTCGTCGTAGGTCGTGGTGGCGGTGGTGAGGTAGTTGGGCTGGTTGCTTGTGTAGTCCTTGACCACCTGGGCCGTGGTGGCGTTGCCTTTAACCGGAGGGATCGCCGATTTGGTGGGATCTGCGGCGTCGTAGAAGGTCCGGGTGTCGGACACCACCGACGACGATGGCGGCGTAACGCCCTCGGCCACGCAGTCGCTGTTCAAGGTCCGCTGCCGGTAGGGCAGGTTCACCAGCCAATTGTTGATGTTCGGCTGGTACCAGTTCGTGGTGCACCGTTTGTCAGACTCCGCGACGTCGAATACCTCGACGACGTTGCCGAAGTCGTCGAACTTCGTCCGGATGCTCGTCGTCCGCTCGCCGGGTGGCGATTGGCTCAGCAGAGCCGTACGGCTCACGACTGTGTTCTCGGTCTGCCGATGTGAGCGCCACGGGTTACCTGCGACGACCTCCTTGGTCACGTAGTCGGTGACGTCACTCGCGATTTTGACGGTGCCGTCGTACGTGGCGACCTCCCGGGCCATGCCGACCAGCGCCTCATGGTCGACGACCTGCGTCCCCCGGGTGTCGGTGACCATGAAGGACCGCGTGCCCCCGGCCTTCTTCTTGTCGCCGTTCATGCCTCGGTGGGTGACATAGGTACTCTTCGAGGTCGGCTTGCCTCGATCGTTCACGTCGGGGTCGCCGACCACGACGTCGACCTTTTCGTAACCCCGCCACTGCGACCAGGTCCGCCGGTTCTCGGGTACGAGCCGGTTGTCCTCGTACGCCCACGCTCCCGTGCCGTTGTAGGTGTACTTAGTGACCAGCGGTGTGCTGCCGCTGAAGGAGTCGTACTCCTTGATCTCGGCGACCACGTACTTGTGGAACCAGTCGTCGACGGCATCGGGAAGGTCTGGCGGTGACCAGCGCATCGGGAAACACCGGCTGCCGTTGTCGTCCACCGCCGGCCGCGGCGTCGGGCATGACGGGGCGGCATAGGTGACCAACGTCTGGCCGCCTGACTCATTGGTGATCGTGCTGATCCGTGGCTTGTACAGCTCGGTCAGGTCGTCGCCATAGGTCTCGACCCGATTCTCCAGCGGGATCGGGCCGAACTCGACCTCCGGCATCCGGTTTTCGCCGGCGCCGGACACACCCTTGTGCGTAATCCCGTAGAGCCACAGCACCGACGCCTCATGAAGGAACGCCGGGAACTCCTGCCGGAAATCCCACCGGTCGACGTCACCGTACTGGCCGCTGCCCGTGTGCTGGAAGGTGGTGATCGCGGTCAGTCGCTTCTTGGTCCAGAACGTCGGTGCGTTCTGCTCTCTTTGGCAGGTGGTCACGCACTCCTGGTCCAACGGGGTGTCCCGCCACCCGCCCGGGGAGCAGTCCGTGAAGCATCGGTCGGCGACGGTGAATTCCACCTTCGCCGGCGCGGGAGCGGTGCCGCCGTCGCGCAGGCCGTACTCGATCTTCTTCAGGAAGCCGCCTCGGTTGTACTCCTGCCGCTTGGTGTTGAGGTTGCCGCCGTAGAAGTTCTGCTCCTTCTCGTACTGGTACCGCACGACGTTGCCGCGCAGGTCGACGGACTTGTCGAGGTTCCACTTGTACGTCTGAAGGCAGGAGGAGTCGGCAAAGGCCGTCTTGTTGCACGGCTCACCCGGGTTGTTGCCGTACACGGGCACGTTGAACGCTGAGTCGGCGTACTGGCCGAAGTAGTGCTTGGTGCCATCCGTGCCGGTCACCACCCAGTACTCGCCGGCCTTGCCGACCAGGCCCGCGTCACCGTTCGCGGCGTTGTAGAACCGGTTGATCCGGGTGCCGTCATCGACGCGCGGACGCCATTCGTCCTCGTTGACCTTCACTAGCGGTCCGGACGAGTTGCCGAACGACATCGTGAAGTTCTCCGTCGGCGTGTCCCAGCAAAGGTCACCGGTCTTCACCGTGAGGTTGCTGGTGCCGCCCAGGTTGTCCGCGCACGACATGAATGACCGCTCGATCGAGCCGACATCGAGGCTCCAGCCCTCGCCGAGCCACGAGGTCTGGTTATTCCGCGACACCGTGCGTCCGTCGGTCGCCTGCGACGAATAGCTTGCCGCGAGCTTCGGCGCCATCGCGCTCGGCACGGGCGGCACCCGGAACGGGTAGCTATAGGTGAACCCGCCGCCCGACGTCGACACCTGCCACGCCCCCGTAGCGGAGAAAGGCGTGGCCGAGAAGTCGCCCGAGCCGCCTCCCGCGGCCGCAGTCAGCGCAAACGTGCCGGCCGGCACCTCCGCGGACAATCGCCCCGCCCGCGGTTCGTTGCGCACGGCGGTGGGCTCGGCGGACCCGTTGTGTGAAACGAGCCGCAGCCGGGCCGCCCAGTCGCCGCCATACGCTTCACGGAACGCCGAGTAGTCCACGGAAATCAAGGTTTTTCCGGTGCCGGACGCCACACCCTCCGACCGCACCGAGAAGACCACACCCTCGACGTTCGCGCGCTCGGTCGCCTTACGGTCCCATACTTTCACCCGCACCGGTGACGCGGCGGCCGCACCCGGCCCACCGGCCATCGGCGCGACGGTCACCGGCAGACCACCCACCTTCGCGGCCGCCGCCGGCTGGCCGGACAGCCGCGGTGCCGATGCGGTCCGCTTGGCGGCGGCCAGGTCGAGCACCACCTCGCCGCCGGCCGGCCACACCGCAGCGGGGCGCCCCGCTGCCTTAAGTGTCTGCGGTGTCTTCTGCTTGCTGCTCGTGACTGGCACCATCGGCACCGGCTTCACGCTCTTGGGCAACGGCGGGCTACCGACGGGGGCGGCGATCGCGGTCTTGGCGCCAGTGACGCCGACCACGGCCACGAGCAAGGTAGCGAGCCCTCCCGCAAGGGTTCGACGCAATCTGCGGTGGTTCATGTATTCGTGTCGTCCTGTTCCGTGTTAAGAAGGGCAGGTCATCGCAGGAAGGTGCTGATCCAGCCGAGCGGCACGGCCTCGCCGATGGTGCCGACGTCGCCGCAGGCGTAGTCCGTCGACTCGAAGCGGTCGCCGGTCGTGGCCTCGCAGCGCCACAGCATGGTCATCTCCGGCGTCACTCCCGGATAGTTCTCTGGGTACACACCGCCGGTCGCGATCACCAGGCGGGCTGTGGGGTCGGCCGAGCGCTCGCAGTCGCCCGCTCCCGAGAGGTAGAAGTCATCTGCGCCGTTCTTCGTCCGGGCGCAAAGATAGAGTGACTTCAGTCCGGGCGCGGGCTGCATCGGCACATAGCCGAGCGGCTGCTGCGCCTGGAAATCGGTGGGCACGCGTGCCACCCCCGCAGCACGATCGCCGACGCCGGCTCGGCGGTAGCCCACCAGGTTGCCGTAGTCCAGCGCGTAACCGAGCCGACCCTCGTTAACGGAGCCAGCGGCACCCTCGCAGTCCTGGTGGCGTGAGACGTAGTGCCCCCGGCCATCCAACAGCCGGCACCGGTAAAGAGGGGTGGACGGCCTGCCCCCCGGCGCGGTCCGGTACAGCTTGCCGAGCCGGCCGAGGAACTGATGGGTGATACCAGTTTCCGTGCAGTTCGATTCCACCGTCAGGAAGTAGTCCTTGCTGTGGGATCGACATGCATAGATTTCATTCGTGGGCTCCGTCGTGCCCTCTGGAGCCAGCTGCCCAAGCGGCTCCTCGAATGTCGTCGTGGATGGCACAGCGCCAGTGGTGATCACGTGGTAGCCGTCGTAGCTGTTGTACCGCGAGAGCTGACCGCTGAACGGGTTCTCCGCCGCGCGGTCCCGAAGGGTGTAACTCCGGATCGCCTCCGATTCAATTTGCTGCGAGTTTCGTACGCCTGACCAGGCATGCACGTCGGCGATCCAGCCGAGCCACGGCTCGACCGGAACTCCGGAGCTCGTGCCGTGACCGATTGTCAGCGCACCTGCCGCCTGCCAGGGCTGCACACCGAGGGCCGCCGTCGCCTTAAGCTGTGCGCCGACGTAGAGGCTGATGCTGTTCGTCGCGGCGTTGTATACGCCTGCAAGGTAGGTCCATCCGGTCGTTGCCGGAGCCACCACCTCTATGCTCGCGGCCCCCGGGCTGTCAGACTGGGACATCGAGAAGACCCAGCCTCTGGCGGCGTCATGCCTTAGGGCGAACCCGTGCTTGTTCGTCCCGCTCTGACTCATCACCGTGCGCACGCCGGTGGCCCCGTCGCCGAGACGAACGCGCGCAGTCACGGTAAAGCTGTTATCGGTCCGCACCACCGCCGGCGTGGTGAGGCCGCTACCGGTCGAGCCGGTGAACTTGGCCGAACCCCTGGCATCGCCGAGCGGTCGCACCGTGGAGTCGAACACGACGCTCCCGGTGACCCGCCGGTACCAGCCGGACATGTCGATCGCGGGATCCGCCGTCCGCTGTGCCACCTCCAACGGCAGGAACAGCTCCTCGGTGGCCGGCCCGGTCGCCAGGTCGGCGATCTCGTTCGGGGGCAGCCGCCGGTCGAATGCGTAGACCTCGTCGATCGTGCCCGGCCAGAACTCGCTGGGCGCGCTGTTCCATCGGGATCGCCCAAGTGCCAGCGGCCCCGCATCCGAGGGCGAGTTCGCGGCGCGGGCCTTCACAGCGCTCAACGTGCCGTTGACGTAGAGCTGGACCTCCCTCGCCTCCGAATCCCAAACACCGGTGAGGTGTGTCCAGGCGTTCAACGTGATAGGCGAAGGCGACACCGCAGCGGTGGGTGCACCGCCCGCGACATTCGAGTCGAGCATCGCGAAGCTCCACCGGTTGTCTGCGGTGGCCTTCAGCTGGAATGCGGAGGTGACCCTTCCGTCTTGAGAGACGATCGTCGCGTTGCTGCCTGACCGCTCCAGCTTCGCCCACGCGGACACGGTGAAGGACTTCGTCGGGTCCAGCACTTGACGCTGCGTCTGAACGGCGGACGGGGTGGACAAAAAGCGCAGCCCGTCACCGTGCCTTCCGGCTCGGAACCCGACCTTCGCCGCATCGACCGGGAGATGGTTGCCACCCGTTCCGTAATCTCGTGCCTGTGTTTCCGAAAGGCCGTCCAGCGGCCAGTACCCCTTTGCCGGGTTGCCGGCCTGCACCTGGTAGTCGAATGAGACCTGGTTACTCTCGTTGCCTGCTGCGTCGACCGTGCGTACGTACAGTCTGGCGGGACCGCCGGCGATCATGGTCACCGGTACCAGTGCGCTGCCGTCCGGCTGAACCTCGGCAAACGACCGGCCGTGTGCGTGCGTGCCCCACAGGAAGCCCTTCAACGGGGCCTCACCGGACGGGGACGCCGCCGCCGTGAAACGGAACATTTTCGGCAACCCGGCCTTGGCGGGCGTTGTCTTCTCGACCGGCTCGACGGTCGTGGGCGGCGCGGGCATCGTCCGGTCGATCGAGACGTTGCACCAACCGGTGAGTGCGCTCCAGGCACCACCGTCGAACGACCGGGCCCGGTAGTGCAGCCTCTTGCCCGTCTCAGTACCGGCAGACGGCAACGTGGCGGTCAGCGTTGCCAAGGACCAACCGCCTTGAAAGAGGGTATAGGCGGTCTTGATCGCCGAGTCCGGCTCCGAGCGCTGCTTCCATTGGAACTCGACCTGCGTCTGGCTGCCGGTGTCCACGTCCCATGCCTTCGCCGAGAGAATCGGCCCGCGCGAAGGAGTCGACACGTCGCGGTTCGGGTTGACCCACGACTCGTCGGCCGTCATGCACGGCGTACCTTCAGCGGCCAGGTAGTCCGGACGGTCCGGCGGCGAGTTGTAGGTGACGTTCAGGCTCGGATCAGTCCGGAATTTCTTCCAGGCCAAACCGTCGTTCTCGTCGGCCGCAGTGAGGACGAATGCCGTGGAGCTGCGATCCTCCAGCCCCGCCAGGGTGAACCTGGTTAGCGCGTCGAACTCCACATTGCTGGCACCACAGTTGCCGTTATAGCCGTGAGCCACGTTGCGCTGATCCATGAAGATCCACCCGCCTCGGCGGGCATCCATCGTTCGGTAGGTGTCGCCCGGACCGAAATCCGCCGTCGCGAACAGATTCACCGGTCGCGGAGTGCAGCTCGGCGCGTACACCTCGTGCGTCATCAGCTTCGCCCTGGTGACTTGCCGTCCATTCAGGAAGCTGGTGTCATACCGAAAGTACGACCGCGCGGTACGGATCCCATCGCAGGCTGCCGACGGGTAACACTCGCCGACCTTAGCCACGCCATCGGTGTCGATGCCGCCGTTCCAGCCATTCTGGTCCGGCTTGCCCTCGAACACCAGCGACCAGCCGATCCGGGGGTGAGATGCCGGGTAGCCCGGTTGCTCCAGCAGCGAGAAGCTGGCCGTGAACGTGCCGTTCGGGTTTGCCACCACCGCCCGGCCCGGAGCGCTGTCAGCCGGCACCGGCACTGGCTTGCCCGTCCGGCGTGCCTCCGCCGAGGCAACGGTGCCGCGCGGTGGCTCTTGGGGTTTGGCCACCTGCCGGCCTATCATCATCGCCGATGCCGGTGCTGCGTTTAACCCGCTCAGCACTACGAGGCCGACAAGCGTCGCCCGTAGCAGTAGTCTGCCCATCACTGACCTCCGAGCCCAGCCGCCCACGTCAGGCGGACAAAATCCCGCCAGAGGATTGCTGAACGCTCATTCAGCGCGACCGCACTGCAATCTCAGTCGAGCGTCACGCCTGTGAAGTCGCGTCGCGGACGAGGAGAGAAACGCCGGCTGCCCTGCACCCGGAGGCCCAGCGACCCGCCCCACGCGCGGCGCGCGGCGCGCTCTTGCTTTTTCAACGTGATAGACCGGCTAGCGCTGTTCCTGCAACTGGCTCTTAGTACTGCAACGGCGGTTGGTTAGGGGTAGCCGTGTCGTTGGTGGTGGCAGGTTCGGGTTTGGTGTTGGCGTCGTCGCCGCCATCGGAACCAGGCCCAGACGCGCTCCGGTGGATGGGTTGATCGCATCGTGAGTGCGGTGAGCAGTCGTCGGATCTCCGGTACGGTGTAGCCGATCATCATGTCGTCGCCGGGGCTGGATCCCCTTGTGTGGTAGGGACAGCCCGGCGTGGACGGCCACGGACAGGGTGATGTGGGCGTACCAGGCTCGCCAGTCGCGGACCTGATACTCGTCGAGGCCGGCTTCGTTCTTGGCCTGCTGGAAACACTCCTCGATCCCCCCGTCCCCCCGCGATCCGGGCCAGGTCGACCAGACGGGTGCGGCGCAGTCCGTAACAGACGTAGTACGCGATCTCCCGGTCGTCATACTGCGCCGCGGGCGAGCAGCCAGTGCCCCCGACCGGGCTGCCAGCAAACACGCACCGGCACCCGCGCCCACCAGTACACGCCGGGCCGGTGGACCCCGGCGCCAGCGGACAGCCGGCCCCACGCCCGAGCCGGCAGCACGGCAACGAGTCGATCGGCGCGGGAAGCGCCCATCCTGGGGGTAATCATGTCGTCGTTGCGGCGCATCGCGACCACTAACCCACATCCCGCTGCTCCAACCACACCCGCAACGACTTTCGACTGCCCGTAGGCCTCGTCCACCGTCACCCGCCCCACCGACACCCCGACATCCAACGCCCGGGCCAGCACCTCCCGGGCCATCCGCACCTTCGTGGCGAACAGCACCCCGTCCAGGATCCCCGCCACCCGACACCGATCCCGGTCATCGGTCCACGACGCCGGCAGGTAAAGCTGCCAATCGGCCAACGCGCGACCCTTCACGGACCGTTAGGCCAGAACACCCCAACCTGGCAGTTCTCCGTCCGAAACTCGGGACGTCGCCCCTGATTGCCCGGCGACCGGCCACTGCCAAACCATTCCGTGGTCAGAGCCAGCCGTTGTCGCGGGCGGTGCGTCCCGCCTCGGCCCGGTCGGCCGCGCCAAGCTTCTGTACGGCGGCGGAGAGATGGTTGCGGACGGTGCCGGTGGACAGGTGCACCCGGCGGGCGATCACCGCGACCGGTGCGCCGAACTCGGCCAGCCGCAGCGTCTCCAACTCCCGTGGCGTCAGCGGGCACGCCGGAAGGGTCAGCGCGTCGGCGGCCAGCGACGGGTCGACGTACCGTCCGCCGGCGTGCACCCGGCGAATCACGTCGGCGAGCGCGCCACCGGGCGAGCCCTTAGGCACGAAACCGCGCGCCCCGGCGGTCAGCGCCTGCCGCAGGTGCCCGGGGCGGCCGTGCCCGGTCAGCACAACCACCGCGCACTCAGGACGGACCCGGGCCAGCTCGGCGGTCACCGCGATGCCGTCCAGGCCGGGCATCTCCAGGTCCACCACCGCCACGTCCGGGCGATGGGCGAGCGTGGCGGTCACCGCCGAGGGCCCGTCGGCGGCCTGGGCGACCACGTCGATGTCCGGTTCGAGGCCGAGCAGCGCGGCGACCGCGACGCGGATCAGGTCCTCGTCGTCGGCGAGCAGGACGCGGATCACGACGGCACCGGCACGGTCGCCTCCAGGGTGAACACCCCGTCCTCCCGGCGGACCCGCAGCTCTCCCCCAACCGCGGCCAGTCGGTCGGCCAGGCCCCGCAGGCCGTGGCTGTGCTCGTCCGGGCCGCTGTCGTCGGCCCCGTCGTTGGCGATGGTCATCCTGGCCCCATTCTCGTCCCGGTCGATGTGGATCCGGCACCACTCGGCCCGGCTGTGCCGCAGCACGTTGGTGCCCGCCTCGCGCAGCACCACCGCCAGCTCGGTGGCGGCTGGCTGCGGCAAATCGACGCGGGGCGGCACGGTGCAGCGCACCCCGCAGGAGCGCAGCACATCCGCCACAGCGGCCAGTTGCTCACCGAGGTCGACGGCCCGGTAGCCGTGCACGCTCTCACGAACCTCGGTGAGCGCGGACGCGGCCAATCGTTGCACCTCGGCGGCCTCCTTCCCGGCCCGCTCCGGGTCGACCGGGGCGAGCCGCGCGGCGAGTTCGGCCTTCAGCGCGATCACGGTGAGACTGTGCCCCAGCAGGTCGTGCACGTCGCGCGCGAAGCGCAGCCGCTCCTCGGCGGCGCCCAGCCGCGCCTGGGCGGCTTGACCCTGCCGAGCCTGCACCAGCAGGTCCCAGAACCAGACCTGGAACCAGTTGACGGCCGCCACGCCCACCCCGATGCCGCCAGTGACGGCCACCGACCGCCCGACCGACCCGCCGGTCCACAAGGCCACGGCCGCCGACACGAGCAGGGTGCCGGCGGTGACCGCCAGCGCGCCCGGGAGGCGGACCAGCAGGGGGGCCATCCCGACCAGGGAGGCCCCGATCCACGCCCAGGTCGGCCAGACCCCCGCGGCGACCGGGGCCACCAACGGCACGGTCAGCGCCGCCACGACGACCAGGCCGAGCTGGGCGCGACGCCGCCACCGTTGCGCGAGCCAAGGGGTGACCGCCGCGTACAGCACAGCGGTCTGGGTGGCCGCGAAGAGGAGGATCCCGACCGCGCCGAGCACGACGCGGCCGGCGGACGGCTCCCGGGTCAGGCCGACCGCGGGCAGCAGAACGCTCGCCCACACGCCGGTGGCCAGCGACAGCAGCGTCGCCCGCCGAGCCCGGTGCAGCCGCCGGTCCGCCCGGGGGGCCACCGCCTCACTCGCCACACACCGATCCTAGTACTGCGTCGGCAATAGGTTAATTGGATTGGGTTCGTGTTAGTTGGTTCGCCTTTGGCGGGTGTTGGTGTTGCCCGGTGGCGGGGAGTTGGACCGGTTGGATGCGCGGGTTGGTTCTCGGTCTCGGCGGGTGGAGCTGCGGGTGTGGGTGTGGGTGCGTCAGTACGTGTGCGGGCTGGTAGCTCACCGGCCAGCGCCACCCTCTTGTCCTGATTGTCGACCAGGCCATGCCGAGGCAGGACATGGACGGTGCGGACGCCCTGCTGCGAGAGTGACATCATGGTCGTCAGGCAACGATTAGCGTGTCACTGTCCGCTGAGGATGACGAGTTGTTGGGTGGCCCGGGTCATCGCGACGTAGCGGTCGACCGCCCCGGAGATGCCGGTGCCGAACGTTTCCGGGTCGACGAGGACGACCAGGTCGAACTCCAGCCCCTTGGCCTGCTCCGGGCTCAGTGACCGGACCCGGGCCGTGGGCGGGAAGGTCGGGTCGCCGATGACGCAGGCGATCCCGTCGGTGTGCGTGGCGAGCCAGGTGTCGAGGATCGTCAGCAGGTCGGCGACCGGTCCGTGGACGACGGGAAGCCCGTTGCCGCGGATGGAGGTCGGTACGTTGGCGTCGGGGAGCACGGCCCGGATGACCGGTTCGGCCTGCGCCATGACCTCCGCTGGCGTCCGGTAGTTGATGCTCAACGACGCCACTGTGACCTGGTCGAGCCCGATCCGCTTGAGGCGTTCCTGCCACGACTCGGTGAACCCGTGCCGGGCCTGGGCGCGGTCTCCCACGATGGTGAAGCTGCGCGACGGGCAACGCGTCAGCAGCATCTGCCACTGGGCGTCGGTCAGCTCCTGCGCCTCGTCCACGACGATGTGCGCGAACGGGCCGGCCAGCAGGTCCGGGTCGGCGTCCGGCAGCGCGGACTCGTCGACCAGGACCTCGCGCAGGTCGGGTTGGCGCAGCATCGCCAGCAGACCCTCGCCGTCGTCGTAGGTGTCGGCCGCGAGCAACTCGTCGACGACCCGGGCCATGTGCTCGCGTTCCACGGCGGCGGCCGGGTCACGCCGGCGGGTGCGCCCCGACCTCTCCGCGTCGCCGAGCCGCTGCCGGGCCGCGTCGAGCAGCGGCAGGTCGGACACGGTCCAGGCCCGGGGCTCGTCGCGTTGCAGCTTGCGGACCTCCTCGGGGCTGAGCCACGGCGCGCACCTACGCAGGTACGCGGGCACCGACCACAGGTCACCCACGACATCGGCCGCGTCGAGCAACGGCCAGGCTCGGTTGACCGTCGCCCGCAGCTCCCTGTTACGCAGCAGCGAGTCGCGGAGCACGTCGTCCGGCTCCTCGCCGTCGTACCTGTCGACGAGGATCGTCAGCAACTCCTCCCAGATCTCCTCGCGCGCCTCGTTGTGCGGGGTGCCCGGACCCGGCGCCCGGAACGCGTCGGCCCAGTCGTCGGCGCTCAGACGGACGTCGGAGTCGCCGACCGGGACCGTCATCGCGGCGGTCGGTGGGTCCTCGTAGAACCGGACGGCGGCGTCGATCGCCCGGACCAACTCGGCCGAGGACTTCAGCCGGGCCACGTCCGGGTCGGTGTCGGCGGTTGCGGTGGCCCCCTCTTCGACGAGGTCGCGCAGGGTGCAGGTCTGCACGTCCTCCTCTCCGAGGCTGGGCAGGACGTCGGCGACGTAGGCCAGGTAGGGCTGGTGCGGCCCCACGAAGAGCACCCCACCCCGGCGTTGACCGAGGCGCGGGTCGGAGTAGAGCAGGTACGCGGTGCGGTGCAGGGCGACGACGGTCTTGCCGGTGCCCGGACCGCCGTCGACCACGAGAGCGCCGGCCGACTCTGCCCGGATGATGGCGTCCTGGTCTGCCTGGATCGTGCTGAGCACGTCGCGCATCCGGGCCGACCGGGCGCTGCCCAGACTGGCGATGAACGCGGATTGGTCGTCGAGCGCGACGGCGTGCCCCACGAACCCGTCCGGCGTGAACACCTCGTCCCAGTAGTCGCTGATCCGGCCGCGGGTCCAGCGGTACCGACGGCGGCTCGCCAGGCCCATCGGGTTGGCATGCGTCGCGCCGAAGAACGGCTCGGCGGCGGGTGAACGCCAGTCGAGCAGCAGCCGCCGACCCGTGCTGTCGGTCAGACCGCGACGCCCGACGTACCCCGGCTCCGGGTTGTCCGCCTCGACCACGTGACCGAGGCACAGGTCCAGCCCGTAGCGGCTCAACGAGCGCAGGCGGGCGGTCAACCGGCGGACCTCCTCGTCCCGGTCGACGGCCTGCCGGCCCTTGCCCCCGGGCGCCCGGCGCGCGGTGTCCAGACGGTCGGACAGCTCGGCGCTCAGCTGCGCGAGGCCCTGCGCCATGGCCGCGAAGTGCCGCTCGTCGTGGGCGATGAGCGCCGGGTCCGCCTTGGGGGCGAGGTGAGCAGGGAGGTCGAAAATGTCACTCGTCAGCGGCCTCACGTTAACGGCTCCAATCTAATTCCGGTCAAGACCAGGCGCGTGCGCAGTAGCGGACTGGGAGATCGCCCCGATTTCAATCGGGGCGATCCCCCATCGATGCACGCATGTCGGCTGCCGAAGCCCGGATACAACCAGTGGCATGTCAGCTAGTTGCCGGGGTTCTGCCGATGCGGCTCAGCGTTGCTGCGGACCGCCTGCGGCAGCCTCTTCCTGAGCCCGCCGCTCGTCACCGGTCAGCGTGTGCAGGGCCTTCTCCTTGATGAAGAGAACCGCGACCAGCGTCAGGGCGGCAACCGGCGCGGCGATCAGGAACAGCTCGCTCGTCGCCTGGCCGTACACGTCCGCGACGACTTCGCGGGCTTGCGGCGGGAGCGCCGTCAGGTCGGGGACCGACGTGGTGCCGCCGCCGTCCACCGTCGCCGCACCGAAGCGCTCAGCCATCAACGTGGTAACCCGGGCGGCGAGTACCGCGCCGAGAGCGCTGACACCGATCGCACCCCCCATGCCTCGAAAGAACATGAGCGCGGACGTTGTTGCGCCCAAGTTTTGGGCTGGCACATCGTTCTGCGCAGCGAGGACGAGATTTTGCATCAGCATGCCGAGACCAACGCCCAGCACGGCCATATAGATCGACACCAGGAGCACGCTGGTCTCCGCATCGATGGTGCTCAGCAGTGCCATCCCAACGGTCATCACCGATGCTCCCGCCACCAGGTACGCCTTCCAGCGGCCGTACTTCGTGACGAGCTGGCCTGCGATCGTCGAGGACATGAGGACGCCGAAGATCATCGGCAAACTCATCAGACCGGCGACAGTCGGCGACTTGCCGAGCGAGAACTGGAAGTACTGGGACAGGAAGACCGTGCCACCGAGCATCGCTACGCCGACGAGCACGCTGGCAATGATGGTCAGCGAGACTGTGCGGTTGCGGAACAGCGACAGTGGGATGATCGGCTCGCGCACCCGTGACTCGACCCGAACAGCCAAGCCAAGCAGGATTAGTCCACCGGCCAAGAACAGCACTGTCTGCCAGGACAGCCAGGCAAAGTAGTTGCCCGCCAGAGTCGACCAGATCAGCAGATCGGCGACGCTGGCCGTGATGAGAACTGCGCCGAACCAGTCGATGCTGACCGGGCGCCGCACATGCGGCAGGTGCAGGGTGCGCTGTAGAAGCAGGATCGCCGCGAGCGAGAACGGTACGCCGATGAAGAAGCACCAACGCCAGCCCAACCAGGAGGTGTCGACGAGCAACCCACCGATCAGGGGTCCGGCGATGGTGGCGACGCCGAAGACAGCACCGAACATGCCGGAGTAGCGGCCCAACTCACGCGGCGGAATCATCGCAGCCATCACAATCATGGCGAGCGCGCCCATGCCGCCGGCGGCGACGCCCTGCACGACACGGCTGAAGATCAGTACCTCGACACTTGGGGTGAAGCCTGCGATGAGCGAGCCGGCGACGAACAAGCCGAGGGAGAGCTGGATCAACAGCTTCTTGCTATAAAGGTCGGCCAACTTGCCCCACAGCGGCACAGTCGCTGTCATACCCAGCAGCTCTGTGGTGACGATCCAGGTATAGACAGACTGCGAGCCACCGAGGTCAGCGACTACTCGGGGCAGGGCGTTCGCGACGATCGTCGATGCGAGGATAGACATGAATAGGCCGAGCATCAGGCCGATGAGCGCCTGGATGACCTCTCGGTGGGACATCTTGCTAGCGGACTCGGCGACTGCGCCTCCCGATACCGACTTGTCGGCGCGAGCCGCGGACGGTTTAGCGTCGGCGGTGACCAGTCGGGTGCTGGCGTCCGATTGTTTAAAGCGCGTCATCAAAATTCCTCTTGAGTAGAAACTGCAGGCCCTCTTGCGAGAATGCTGACGGAGCCTGCTGCGCAGAGTCGGCGGGCGGCCGTACGGAGTCGTCCACACTCAGCGTCATCGCGGTGCTAAAGAAACTGTGGCATGAGTTAGATGTCGCCCAGGACCGACGGTTGCTGAACGCAATCGTTTAGTTCCGGCGTTCGGAGTTTTGTCGCGCGTTCCAGCACGAATCTTTCCTAGATAGATCATCCGCAGTGATTGACGCAGAAACGGCAGCTATTGCTGGCTTACCAGGTCCAGCCGGAGTCACCTGGCTACCGATATTCACCCATACGGAGCGGCCCGGGCCCGGCAACCCCACGTGCGAGGCCATCGGTCCGAGCCGTCCAGGGGTGCAGCCGACGATGGTAGAGCGAAGACCGGATGAGCTGCCGGAGGTCACTAACATCCTCCTGGTGGCCATCCTTGGCCATCGATCGCCTGTCGGTCACGCCAAAACAACCTTCCGGCCACACGGCCCGTCGCGTCTCTAAGCCGCTGCGGCCAACTTGTTGAACCGACCATCGGCCAACTCCGCGGCAGGCCGCAGCGGAGCCGGCGACGATGGCGGCGCCACAGCCACCCGACGCGCCAGCTGACTGTGCGGCAGCACCCGCGCGCCGACCCCAACCATCCCCAGCGCGGAGTACTCGCGATTGCGGGACCTCGGCGCAATCGCTCGGGCGTGCGAGCCGCCGAACATTGCGACCCTCACCGACGGACCGACGGCGTCCCGTGAGCTGATCAACATGAACATAGGCATTTCACAAATCCCCCATATCCCTTCGTTCCTGACCTCGGTCGGCAATTGTGCTGCATGACCCGGGTCTTGCCGCAAGCCCCCCAGTGCGGTATAAGTTAGAAGAGGCGGAAGACAGGCACTGCCCGCGTCTGGTCAATCAGATGGATGGGCACGCTGGTGACGAAGCGGCACATCAAGGCTTGCCTGGTACGGACCGCCCAAGGATCCATGGCACCCCAGCGCCGCTCCCGCGTGTGAGCGACTTCCTCAGCTATGCCAGCAAGGCAAGAGCACCTCCTTGGTAGCTCCTCGGTTCTGACGGCGCTCTTCGTCGTACCGCTCGCTGCCTCCGGCCACGCCTTCAGTCGCTAGCCACCTTGTTCACCGCCGCCCGAGGCTTCACTCAGGCCAGGTAGCAGAAGGTCCTGCACGGCGTTTCTCGATTTCACCAGGGTGAGGAAGCCTGCCGGCGGGACAAACCGGGACCGGAGGAGTCGGATTCAATGTGACCGAATTTGCCCAGGATCGCCCGGTGGGATGCCAGAGTGTTGCCCGCCTGGCGGTTCACCATGGGAATACGAACCTGGCGGTTAGGTCAAGCAGCCAGACCGAAATGATCTCGGGGACGTGCCAGCTGCTGTTCGGGTTCGTTGGACAGCGGTGGCACTAGCGGTGCCGGCACCGCGATCTGGGCGAACGTTGCCGGCGGACCTCTGGTGAGCCCGTGCCGCCGCGAGGACGACCGCCACGCCGATAGCCGGCATCCCTAGGATCAAGGCGACGACCGAGCCTGTCGATCGACTCAACGCCGACGTGTGCCGACGTCCCCTCGGCAGCGACGGGGCGGATGGGGCGGCCACGAGCAGGACACGCTAGCGCCGTGGATATAGGCGGCGTACACACGCCTGCCACAGTGGTCGATTCGTCAACACGCGGTCGCGATCACGGCAATTGAGGATCTTGCCGGGTGGGCGCTCGGGCTTGAAGGGTGCCCGCGACGCGGAGCGATGATTCGTCGCCGATGCGGGCCGGGCCGTAGCACGCGGTAGCGCGAGACCCAGCTAGTAGGCGACAGGCCGGTTCATGTGCCCGTCCCCATTAGGCATATGAACCGGCCTGCTTGCGCGACCGACAGAGGCCCTGTCGGTTTTTTACCCCACGGTGGAACCGACTTGACAGTACCTATCCGCGCCCGCTGAGCGGCTTCAAGCGAGCACCAACGTCATCGCGGACGGCGCACCGCGCAAGCGACCGCTCGATGGTGAGTTGAAGCTGAAATGACGCCAGTTTGGTGGAATATGAAACCATAGGCTCGATATTGAATTCGTTTTGAGTGACGTAATACTTAACCTTCGCCGCTATAACTAGGTCACTTCGTAGTACAGCTTCTTGTGGACCTCGGTCGAGCTCTGATCCGAACGGTCTGACCCCGGGTCGGGCTCGCCACATCCGGTGAGCCCGACCCGGGGCCGTTCCGCGATTGGGTGTTACAACACTCCACTCGCACGTTGTCACCACCGTGTCGGCCGTCCGACGCGCCCCCTGTCTGGAGGACCACCCCATGGGCCGTTATCTGTTGAGACGGCTGCTCCAACTCGTGCCGGTCTTCATCGGTACGACGTTCCTGATCTACTGGCTCGTCTGGGCCGTTCCGGGCGATCCGTTCGCCGGCAAGTGCGGTGAGCGTCGCTGCCCGGACCAGTACATCGCCTTCATGACCGAGAAGTACCACCTCGACCAGAACGTCTTCGTGCAGTACGCCAACTACATGAAGAACCTGCTCCAGGGCGACTTCGGTCAGACGTTCTCGCAGCGCGAGATCAGCGACATCATCCTGACTTCGTACCCGAACACCCTGAAGCTGGCCGTCGTGGCGCTCGCCATCGAGGCCGTGATCGGCCTCGGCGCCGGCGTGCTGAGCGGTCTGCGGCGTAACGGCTTCCTGGACAACCTGGTCCTGGTCTCCACCCTCTTCCTGATCGCACTGCCGGTCTTCGTGGTCGGCTTCGTGCTCCAGTGGCTGCTGGGTGTGCAGTGGGGCATCATCAAGCCGACCGTCTCCTCCGAGATGCGGTGGTCCGAGCTGATCGTGCCCGGCTTCGTGCTCGGCAGCGCGTCAGTGGCGTACATCGCACGGGTGGCAAGAACGAGCATCGCGGAGAACCGCCGCGCGGACTACGTGCGCACCGCCATCGCCAAGGGCCTGCCGATGCGCCGAGTCGTTGGTGTGCACCTGCTGCGCAACTCGCTCATCCCGGTGGTGACCCTGCTCGGCACCGACCTCGGCGCCCTGATGGGCGGCGCGATCGTCACCGAGGGAATCTTCGGCATCAACGGGATCGGCCGCCAGGTCTTCCGAGCGATCATCACCAAGGAAAGCGCCACTGTAGTAGGCATCGTGGTCGTCCTGGTGCTGGTCTATCTCGTGATGAACCTGCTGGTTGACCTGCTCTACGCCGCCCTGGACCCGAGGATCCGTTATGAGTGACCCGAGTACCGCATCGATCGTCAGCACCCCTGGCGCACACCCCACCGACTCCGCCGCCCCCGCCACCGCGGGCCAGCCGCAGAGCAACGACAAGCCGCGCGGCCTGCTCGGCGACGCATGGCGGGACCTGCGACGCAAGCCGCTGTTCTGGATCTCGGCCACGCTGATCGTGATTTTCCTGCTGATGGCGGCCTTCCCGGCGCTGTTCGCCCCGGGCGACGCGGTCAACGGCTCGCTGTCCCGCAGCCTCGACAAGCCGTCGGCCAATGGCTGGTTCGGCTACGACGTGCAGGGCCGTGACGTCTACGCTCGCGTCATCTACGGTGCGCGTGCGTCCATCCAGGTCGCCGTGCTCTCCGTGCTGGGCACCCTGCTCATCGGCGGAACCATGGGCATCATCTCCGGTTACCGCGGTGGCTGGGTGGACGCGCTGCTCAGCCGGATCGCCGACGTTTTCTTCGGTCTGCCCTTCGTGCTCGGCGCGATCGTCATCCTGACCACCTTCAACGGCTCGGGCGCCGGCAACAGCAAGAACAAGATCATGGGCCTGGTGACCGCGTCCCTGATCGTGCTGAGCTGGCCGGTCGTGATGCGACTGATGCGCTCCTCGGTGCTCGCCACCAAGGAGGCCGACTACATCGTGGCGGCCCGCGCACTGGGTGCCGGCACCGGCCGGATCATCCTCAAGCACCTGCTGCCGAACTGCCTGGCCCCGTTGCTGGTGTACGGCACGATCATGGTCGGCTCGTTCATCGGCGCCGAGGCCACCCTGTCGTTCCTGGGCGTCGGTCTGAAGTCGCCGGTGGTGTCCTGGGGCATCATGATCAGCGACGGGCAGCAGTTCATCCGGGTCGCGCCGGGGCTGGTGTTCTTCCCCGCCGCGTTCCTCGTCACCGCAGTGCTGAGCTTCGTGATGCTCGGTGAGTCGGTCCGCGAGGCCCTCGATCCGAAACTCCGCTAGGGGAGATCCAGTTGTCCGACATTCTCGTGTCCGAGCAGTCAGCGCCGGGACCCGGCGGGTCCGGGCGTCCCTCCGGCCGCCTGCTCGAGGTCGACGACCTGCGGGTGGAGTTCCGCACCCGGGACGGCGTCGCAAAGGTCATCAACGGGGTCACGTACCACGTCGACGCGGGGGAGACCCTCGCCGTGCTCGGCGAGTCCGGCTCCGGTAAGAGCGTCACCGCGCAGACCATCATGGGCATCCTCGACACGCCGCCCGGCTTCGTCACCGGTGGGCAGGTCCGCTTCCACGGCAAGGACATGCTCCGCATGTCCGACGAGGAGCGCCGCCGCATCCGCGGCGAGGGCATCGCGATGATCTTCCAGGACGCGCTCTCCGCGCTGAACCCCGTCTTCACCGTCGGGTTCCAGATCGCTGAGCAGTTCCGGGTCCGGCGGGGCATGAGCCGCGCGGAGGCCAAGAAGCGCGCGATCGACATGCTCGACCAGGTCAAGATCCCGAACGCCAAGGGCCGGTTCAACAACTACCCGCACCAGTTCTCTGGCGGTATGCGGCAGCGCGCGATGATCGCGATGTCGCTGGCGCTCGACCCCGAGGTGCTGATCGCGGACGAGCCGACCACCGCCCTCGACGTGACGGTGCAGGCCCAGATCATGGACCTGCTGGCCGAGCTTCAGCGCGAGCGGCAGATGGGCATGATCCTGATCACCCACGACCTCGGCGTGGTTGCCGACGTCGCGGACCGGATCGCTGTCATGTACGCGGGCCGGATCGTCGAGGAAGCCGACGTGTACGAGCTGTACGCCAAGCCGGCGCACCCGTACACGCTGGGTCTGATCGACTCGATCCCGCGCCTCGACGAGAAGGGGCAGCAGCTCCGGACGATCAAGGGCCTCCCGCCGAACCTGATGAACATCCCGCCGGGCTGCCCGTTCAACCCGCGGTGCCCGATGGCTCAGCCGGTGTGCCGGGAGAAGGTCCCGCCGCTGCTGCAGGTCGGCCCCGCTCGGGCCAGCGCCTGCCACTTCGCCGAGGAGCTGGTGAACCGTGTCTGAGAACATCCTCGAGGTCAATGACCTGGTCAAGCACTACCCCGTCACGCAGGGTGTGGTGTTCAAGAAGACCGTCGGTCAGGTCAAGGCGGTCGACGGGGTCTCGTTCGGACTGCGCGCCGGTGAGACGCTCGGTGTGGTCGGCGAGTCCGGCTGCGGTAAGTCGACGCTTGCCCGGGTGCTGATGAACCTGGAGAAGCCGACCGCCGGCAACGTGGTCTACAAGGGCCAGGACATCTCGAAGCTGTCCGGTGGGGCGCTGCGGCGTCTGCGCCGGCAGATCCAGCTGGTCATGCAGGACCCGTACACCTCGCTGAACCCGCGGATGACCGTCGGTGACCTGCTCGGCGAGCCGTTCGAGATCCACCCGGAGGTGGCGCCGAAGGGCAGCCGCCGGGCCAAGGTTCGCGAGCTTCTCGACCTGGTCGGGCTCAACCCCGAGCACATCAACAGGTACCCGCACCAGTTCTCCGGCGGTCAGCGTCAGCGCATCGGCATCGCCCGCGCGCTCGCGCTGCGGCCCGAGATCATCGTCTGCGACGAGCCGGTGTCGGCGCTGGACGTCTCCATCCAGGCCCAGGTCATGAACCTGCTGGAGCAGTTGCAGGGCGAGTTCGGCCTCTCGTACGTCTTCATCGCGCACGACCTGTCGGTGGTCCGCCACCTGTCGGACCGGGTCGCGGTGATGTACCTCGGCAAGATCGTCGAGATCGGCACCGAGGACGAGATCTACGAGCGACCGACCCACCCGTACACCCAGGCGCTGCTCTCCGCGGTGCCGGTGCCGGACCCGACCCAGCGGCACAACAAGACGATCATCCGGCTCACGGGTGACGTGCCGTCGCCGATCAGCCCGCCGTCGGGCTGCCGGTTCCGGACCCGCTGCTGGAAGGCGCAGGACGTCTGCGCCGAGCAGGTCCCGCTGCTGGAGATCCGACGGGACTCGGACCACCCGAGCGCCTGCCACTTCGCCGAGAAGCGCGAGATCGTCGCCCGCGAAGCGTGAGTCACCATATATCATCCAGAAGCAAAGGTAGTGACGGCAAGGGTCAGGAGATGCATCATCGGAGAGATGGTGTGTGTCCACAATAGTCCCCGCGCAGGTGATCGCAGGATGCCGGATCAAACTGGACGCCAATTACTAATGAGAACGGCCCCGGGTGCGCTTCTGTAGCTCGCGGGGCCGTTCTTGCGCATAGTGCGGATCAAGGACTCGAAGCTCCGAACGGGCACGGACCCAGCAGTCGCCCTGCAACGGATACCGCTCCCCCAGCAAACGTAGCCCCGTGAAGGAACCGCTCCCCCGCTGAACGTCACCCTGCCCAAACCCCACGGCTGACGGTTGAGATCTGAACGGCGACTTCATGGACGTCGGATGGCTCGCTCACGTGGCGTGGTGACCGCTCCGCCAAATCGAGACCCGGGTGCGAAACGGACCTCGTCGAGCCGGTTGCAGCTCCGCAGCCCTCGCGGCCTGAAGACGCAGGCGCATGAGGATGCGCGTCTCGGGCATGGATATGTCGGAGTTGAGGTGTTGAAATCATCGCATGACGAAGACACTCCTGACCTTGTCCGTTCTCACAACCGGTCTAATGGCCGGCCTGTTCGCCGCTTTCAGCTATGCCGTTTTGCCAGGCCTCCGCAGGACCGACGATGCCACCTTCGTCAGCTCTATGCGTGGAATCAACCAGGCCATCCTAAACCCGGTCTTCGGGATCATCTTCGGTGGAGCCCTTCTACTGCTGGCCGCCTCCCTAATCGCATTCCGGCAGAACGGCGTCGTCCGACCCTGGATCGCCCTGGCGCTCCTGCTCTATATTCTGACGCTTTTCGTGACGATGGGACTCAATGTGCCGCTGAACGATCGCCTGGAAACCGGCTCCGGGTCCGCCGAGTCTCTGCGCGCAGCGTTCGAGAACCGTTGGGTCTTGTGGAACGTCATCCGGGCAGCGCTGAACACCGGAGCTTTTGTCGCAGCCGCACTCGCATTGCAGCGCGTCTGAACACTTATCTCTATTACCTGCTGACCGACGGGCGTACCAGGGCGCCGATCAGGAGCCCTCTGTCAGCTGATTGCCGAGGTCACTGCGACGGTAAAGGACGTGACGGCCGTCCCGTGCCTGTGACGCGGCCGAAGGCTCCGGGCGACGGTGTCGGCGGCTACTGCGCAGGCGCAGTCGCTGCCGTGCCAACTCCCCGACCCGCAACGCCTAGATCCCCGTGTAGATCGCCTCGTGCGACCCGCATCGCCTCGGCCTCGGGATAGTCCAGGAGCAACCGCCCAGCGACCTGATCCGGCGAGCAACCTTCACCCAACAACGCGACCACCTCCCCCAGCGGCGCGTCCACCTCCAGCTTGCGCGTCTTCAGCCGACGACGCGCCCGCTGTGCCTGCCGCGCAAAGGCCACGCCCGATAGAAACCCCGGCCCACCACCGCGGCTGCTCTCCCCGTGTCGGTAGAGCACCATGCACCCATGAGTTTGAAGGAGCTGAAATCCTGCGGACGCACCGGCGTGGTACCGAGCCCGATTCAGGCGCTAAACAGTTACGGGCTGGCCAGCGCAACGACATTGCGGCCACCACCAGTACAATGAAGCCACAGTGACACTGAACCGAAGCCTGAGCTACGTAGAGTATCGAGCATGCGTAAATTTTTGGTTCTTGCGGTAATGGGCACAGGGCTCTGGATCAGTGCAACGCCAGCCCAGGCAGCCCCAGTGGAGGCTGCCAAGCAGAGCAGTTCGATCAGCCCGATGATGTATATCGACTATGGACGGTACAGCAGCTTGGCCAAATGTCAAGCCGTGGGAGCGTCCATGTTGGTTCAGCAGCGGATCCGTTCGTATCAATGCACTTACAACTCAAACAACATGTGGGTCCCCTGGGTTCTTTCTGTCACGAAATGAATTCGAACTTGCCGGATTGACGTCAACGCCTTCGTTCCGGCGATGGGCTCGATGGGGTGCTCGTTGACGTCGAAGCGGTTGTCGATGTGACCAACGCGTACACGGCTGACATTCCCCAGACGGTGGAGGCGTTCCGCGCGCTCACGCAGAATCTGCTCGCGGGCGAGGAGGGGGCAGGCGTCGAGCATGACGTACCGCGAGCCGATACGTCATCGTTGCAGCGGGTCCGACTACATGGAACACGTCGCGTTCCTCGAGTCAGACGCGGATGTATGTGACTTCGCCGACGGTGAACCAGGTGAACGGCCCCGCAGCGTCCAGCGCTTGTTGCAGCATGTCCAGAGCGACCTGGGGCGTGGTCTGGAACTCGACCTCGTCCGGGATCCCACACCGACCAACGCGACCGCTGGCCATCCGAAATGCCAGGTGCCGTTGCAGTACTCGAACCTGCCCTGTCGATCATGGTGCCACCTGTTTTGCCCAGGCGGGCGCTGGTTGTAGGAGCGTCACAGTCGCGGGCCTGCCACTGGGGGGTGGCAGGCCCGCGACTGTTTTGTGCTGGGTTTGTTGAGCGTGTCGGTGCGGTTGTAGTCGGGGTTTTTAAATTAAGGGTGTTTCCGGCCTGACCTGCCGGGCGTCGTGCCTGGTGAGGGGGGTGTCGTGATGACCGCGACGCTGAACGATCAGACCGGACGTCAGAAGCGGCCCGAGCCGTCGGCTGAGGCGAAAGCGGCCGCCGAGTTGATCCGAGCCGCGAAGGAGTAGGGCCTGTCGCTGACCGGCCCGGAGGGGCTGCTCAGGCAGTTCACCAAGACGGTCCTGGAGACCGCGTTGAACGAGGAGATGACCGAGCACCTGGGCTATGAGTAACATGAGTCGGCTGGGGTGGAGTCGGGCAACGTCCGCAACGGCACCCGACCGAAGACAGTGCTGACTGACAGCACCGGTCCGGGGCAGATCGACGTGCCCCGGGACCCCATTCCTGCAACACGCCACCAGCGTGGACTCGGTCACCCCATTCCTGCTGGCCTATGGCATTGCTGGGGTCGCGGGTAACTTCATCGCCGGCGCGACCGTCCGTCAGAGCTACGGGCCACCCTGATCGTGAGTGCCGTCGCCCTTGCCGCGGCCACCGCACTACTGCCCGTGCTCGGCACCGCAGCAGCCACGGCGATGCTGCTTCTCGTCGTCTGGGGTCTGGCCTACGGGGCCGTGCCGGTCTGCTCACAGATCTGGTTCGCGGCAGCAGCGACAGGCGCGGCCGAAGCCGCGACCGTCCTATTCACGGCGTCGTTCCAAGCCACCATCGCGCTCGGCGCCCTACTCGGCGGCGTCGTGGTCGACGCGACATCGCCGTCAACGGTCATGGTGCTGGGTTCGGGCATGGCACTGCTCGTCGCGCTCGGCGCGGGGTGGTCGGCAAGCCCGCAACGGCCCGCCTCGTCGTGAGCTGGCACCGTGGAACTGTTGAGGGCGTGAGCGCCGCTATGAGCAGTTCCGGTATTGGCATAAGACGAAGGCCGGGCCTCCCGCTGCCTCAACCTCGAGCTCCAGCCGTGATCACCAACGGCGAATGCCGTATCATCTCGTTGAATCTGTTGCCCGCTCTGTCGGTCAGGATGGGCGATCCCACTGCTTTTGTCCTGTTGAGATCCCCGGCGCCGTGAAGGTGCGGTTTCGCTTAGGGCCCCCAGCCGGCGTTACGTGCAAGAACCTAGCTGATGCGCGGATGAAGCAAGACTGAAGTCGAACTCTGGCAGGGTCACTCCAACGCCCACGGGGATGCACTAAGGGGTTCCGGATGTTCCTAGTAATCATGCTGACACCGATAGGCATTTGCCTCGCGCGAAATCGGCCTTAGGTGTAACAAAGCCTACGTCAGCCGGGTTGCCACGGTGGATCGGCGGCCACCCGCTGTCGTGACTCTACACCAATGACCTATTAGGCCGCGACTCCGGACTTCTGCGTTCACACGTATAGCAGATCCAATTGCGGAAATGGCGACGTTCACCGAGGACTCCGGTGGTTCTTTCAAACGGAAACCGAACTCTTGATGCCGTTTGTGGCACCATCACCGGTTTGGCGAGACGCAAGTTTCCCATAGGTTCGGTTCGATGGAGTGGCACGCTATACCACTTGAGCTAATGTTGTTCAAAATTGATAATTACTTCCGCCGCGCGAAATCTTAGTGGCAACTACACCCCTTGAAGTAGCCGTCTCCGGTTCTACCACCGACTTGAGGCCGTGCCGGTCGACTGGAGTGGGCGCGATCGCGGCTCAAGCAATCAGCCTGGACAAGGCAGTTGCCGCCGGAACTTCCGCCGACTTGACGTCAGACGACTGAGCGCACGCGAGAGTAGAGGCGTACGTGATCACCAGCTTATTGGCCGGGAGGAGAGATACATGACCGACGACTGCGCTCTGGCCTGGGAGCTAGACAATAACCGCACCCAGGCAGAGAGCTCTCGTATTACCAAGATGTTCGCTGGCGCCGCCCTGAAGCGCTTACAGCTAGTGTCGCGGCCAGCCGCGTCGCGGGCGCCCCCGTACTCATCGATCCTTCCGTTGCCCCGAACTTGCCCCATATTCAAGCAGACTTATGCGAAAGAAGGAAGCAGATGAATGCCTTGTCTAAGCTGAGGTCGATCATCCGCGGCCAGGTCTGGCTGCACGATGATTCCGGCTTCGATGCTGCGCGTCGCCCTTGGAATCTTGCAGTCGAACAGCCGGTGCAAGCCGTGGTCGAGGCCGCCGACGTCGACGACATCTCCGCGCTTGTCCGATTTGCGCATGATGGCGGGCTCGGTATCGCGACCCAGCCAAACGGGCACGGCGCGACGGGGCGCACGAACGGCAGTATCCTGCTGCGGACGCGGAAGCTGGACAGCCTGACAGTGGACACGGACACTCGCCATGCCCGCATCGGCGCTGGCGTGGCGTCGGGCCGGGTTCAGGCGGCTGCAGCTTCACATGGCCTTACTGGGCTGCCCGGCAGCTCCCCCGTCGTCAGCGTCACGGGCGTGGCACTCGGCGGCGGACTGAGCTGGTTCGGCCGCGCCCATGGTTGGATTGCCGACAACATCAGCGCTTTCGACATCGTTGACGCCGACGGCCAGCAACGGCACATCACCGCTGACCGGGACCCAGACCTGTTCTGGGCGCTGCGCGGCGCTGGTGGCGACTTCGCCATCGTCACCGCCCTCGAGCTCGCCCTGCACCCGGCACCCGCTCTCTATGGTGGCCGAATGCTGTGGACGGCCGAGCACGCGCCGGCCGTCGTGGACGCATACCGGCAGATCACCGCGGTCGCTCCCGACCAGTTGACTGTCTGGCTTGACCTGTTGCACTTTCCCGGAGGTGATCCGATGGTTGCCGTGGACGCCACCTACCTCGGCGACCAGGTCACCGCACGGACTCTATTGGCCCCGCTGGACCGCCTGCCCTGCCCTGTATCCGACAGCCGACGGGTGATGTCCGTAGACGAACTTGGGGCTATCACCGCCGAACCGACCGAACCCGGCGCCGGTCAGTCGCAGGGCGAACTGCTGACTGCCTTGGACGATGACGCTGTCAAAACTCTGCTAGAAAAACCGATCGCTCCGTTGCTGAGCATCCAGATCCGGCACCTGCAAGGTGCGTTCGCTCAAGCATCCGACAGCCCACACGGCCCGCTGACCGAACCCTACGCGCTCTACCTTTTTGGCCTTCCCTCCAGCCCTGCGGCCGCCGAAGCCGTGAAAGCCAAGCAACGGATGCTCGCCGACGCCCTGCCCACCAGCGGCAGGAAGCCTTTCACCTTCCTTAATCCCGACGAGACCGTCGCGGACGCCTTCACGCCCGCCGTGCTGGGCAGACTTCGCGGTATCAAGCACCGTGAAGACCCC
This sequence comes from Micromonospora sp. NBC_00362, assembly GCF_026342155.1. NCBI lineage: Bacteria > Bacillati > Actinomycetota > Actinomycetes > Micromonosporales > Micromonosporaceae > Micromonospora > Micromonospora sp. NBC_00362. The sequence goes on along the minus strand of NZ_JAPENH010000001.1, from coordinate 6,917,472 downwards.
AGTAACGTCTTCCGCTCCAACTTCGCGGTGGATTATTGAGATCGGTGCTCCTCTGTGCGTGACGAGCCCTTGGGAGCAAGTCGTTGTGACGCCCGCGTGGCTCGACTTCGTAGCTCCGACCTCTAGCACCCCTGAGGGCAGAGCGGCAGCGCAGCGTGAGGGACCGAAACGGAGTAAAACTCGACCGATGTCACCTTCTGTCCACCGTCATTGCAGGTCACGCTGGAGCGCAATTTGCTGAGCATCAGGGCTGCCACCAGACTCCCGTCGTCAAGCTGGTCCGTGCGATGTAACGGCGAAGATCGGCCTCCCCAGTTGACACTGAGCCACGATCTGCCAGTACCGCAAACCCCGGCACGGTTACACCTGATCTGCCTAAACCGACCTGGCTCCCGCTTGCCCTTACGCGGTCTCAGAAAGAGAGCTTGTCCGAAATCAGCCTTGTCATAGCCGCGCTCCAGACAACTGGTCCGGATCTCGGTGTCTCTGACGCCGACGTTGGGCTCGGGCTCGGTACCTACGCGGCGGCCCGGCACCTGCTGCTTGGTATGGGTGCCGGGGACGCGATGGGGCTGCTGAAACCCACGTGCTGCTGGAGGTCGTCGCTCGAGGCAGGGCCCGCTGCGGCACGCCCACCAGCGGGTTCGCGTGCTGGTCGACCTGGACCTGGGCCCATCATTGACACGGCCGTTGTGCTTGAACGACCAACAAGATCTCGGACGCTAGTGCCCAGACCACGAACGTTGACCGGTTTGGTTACGCCGCTTTCGTTGTTGGGTGGCCCCAGCGGTGCTGTCATTCGCTGTGGACGCGTGTGCGTTCGCCGCGTTGAGCGGCCAGGACCTCGGGTGGGCGGGCGTTGGCGTTACGCCAGCGCAGGTATCGACGGAGGTGGAGACTGAGGGCGACGTGGTTGTGGTGGGCGGATCCGGCGATCACGAAGGTGCGTAGCGGGCCGAAGTGGGCTTCGATCGGGTTGGCCCAGGATGCGTAGGTCGGGGTGAAGCAGAGTGCGACTTTGTTCCGGGTCGCCCCCTGCCAGATGGCGGTGCCTCTGTGCGCGGACAGGTTGTCGAGGATGACGTAGATCGGGGCGCCGTCCGGGCGTTTCGCGCGGATCGATTTCAAGGGGCGGCGAGGGGGTTTCGTTGCGCGGATTTCTGCTGGTGAATAACGCCGAAAATGATGTCGTCGCCGACGGAGTAGCAGCCGTGGAACTGTCGGACGCCGTGCAGTTTGTGGTGGTTCGCAGGCAGTCGGTTCGGGATGATTTTTGCGCTGCCATCGCGGCCCGGCATGCGATCGGATCGTCAGCGGTCCGAACTCGTCGAAGTCGAACACGCGGTGCCGGAAGTGGTGAATGACGTGCTCGATGCGGGCCAGTTTCGCCTCACGCTGCGGGTCGTTCGACTCCCTCCACGTCTACGTCCACGCGCATTGGAAGGCGATCTCGTGTTTATGCAGGAGTTGCCGCAGCCGTTCGCGGCCCACCAGGACACTGCGGTCGGGGCTGGTGGCCAGGTACTCGGCGAGTTTGCGGATAGTCCAGCGGGTGAACGGGCGCCGAAGTTTCGTCGAGCGGGTGTTGGCCGTCGAGACGATGAACTGCTCGTCGTCAGGACTGATCTGGCGGAGACGGCCACCCGCCCACCGACGGCCCAGGCTGCGCAAACCCATCTCATTGAACCGGTGAAGGACACCACGCACGGAATCCTCCTCGGCTTGGACCAGCCGGGCGATGACCGGCACACCGTAGCCGCCAGCGGAGGCCAACACGACCACCGCCCGGCGCAAGCCGGTACCTCCGAACCGGTCCCGCGACGCACGAGGCGTTGCAGCTTCTGGCCTTCTTGATCGCTTAATCGACGTACTCGAACGGGTTTTACCACCGACACAGCCTTGACCGACCCCGGGTCCAGGCAGCGGACCCGGCCCGGCGTGTCACCCAACCCGGCCAACGTTTCTGGTCAGGGCACTAGCTAGTGGTGGGGTAGCCGGGGCGCCAAAGGGGTAGACCGTCGCATGCGCTGGCACCTCAGGGCCACTCGGCACGATGGCAACACTCCACCTACCGGATATCGGGGCGCTCGGACAGCCGTGGCCAGGCGTGCGGTTGACTCGCTGAAGTCGACGGCACGGGACCGCGCGACTCGGTTGCGTGCGGGAGGTGTGGTTGCGGTACAGGCAGGGCTAGCTGCCAGCCTGGCGTGGCTGGTGGCTCATGAGTTGCTCGGAAACCCGGATCCTGTTTTCGCTCCTATCGTTGCGGTAGGCACGCTGGCGGCGTCGGTTGGGCAGCGCGTCAGACGGATTGTCGAGCTTATTGTGGGGGTAGGCCTCGGTGTGGCGGTGGGTGATCTATTCCTTGCCGTAGTTGGCACGGGGGTTTGGCAGTTGGGCGCAATCGTGATCTTGGCAATCATGGCTGCACTGATACTCGGTGGCAGCGTCGCGGTGGTTTTGCAGAGCGCGAGCACCGCCGTCCTGATCGCGACGTTAAGTCCAGCGGTGGGAAATTTGGAGGCCCCAAGATTCGTCGATGCACTGATCGGTGGTGCCGCTGCACTCGTGGTAACTTCTGTGTTGATCCCGATTAATCCTTTACGTGTTATTAACAGGGCCGCCGGGCCAGCCTTGGACATGCTTGCTGAGCAGCTATCCAATACTGCGGAGGCCTTGGCCGGCCGGGATATTGGTCGAGCCGAGCTTGCGATGGATCGCCTCCGACGAAATAAGGCTGAGCTGCAAGCGCTGACAGACGCAGTGGAAGGGGCTAAGGAGTCGACCACCTTGGCGCCGGTATCCTGGCGCTACAGGCGCGGAATCATCCGTCACTATTCTGCGGCCGCAGAACCTATCGATCGAGCAATGCGCAACAGCGGCACGCTTATCAGGCGAGCGGTGACGCTCATCGAAGATCAAGAGCCAGTACCTGTCGCCTTGCGGTCTGCGGTACAAGCGCTTGGTGAGTCCGTTCAACTTTTGCGCAACGAATTCGCGAGTGGAAAAGACCCGGCCGATGCGCGTGCACGCGCTTTGGGCGCCGTGCTATCGGCAGGCGTGGCCTACAGAGCAAGAGTGGGCTTTTCAGGCTCGGTTGTGGTGGCCCAGGTCCGTACCACGGCGAGCGACATACTCGTGGCTTCAGGAATGCCGCAAGCCGAGGCGAATCGCAACGTACGAGATGCCTTCGACCGTCGAGTCGTAGCTAGCCGATGAGCGCCTCTAACCTCGCGTCGTCGTCATGAAGGCTGGCGTTCTCGCGGCGACGAGCAGGCACTATCCGGACCTTCCTGCACGTGCTGCAAGCCGCCGAATCCCGCAGCCGCTGCACGGACCTCGACACTGTCGCCGACCTCGCCCGAGGGTTCACCGCGCTGGTCCGCCACCAGGGCACCGGCCAGCACCTTGACGCCTGGATCGACTGCCCGGCACGCCGGATACCCCGAACTGCGCGGCTTCGCCGCTGGCCTGATCAGTGACCGCGACGCGGTCGTCGCCGACCTCACCCAACCTTGGAGCTCTGGCCCCGTCGAAGGCCACGTCAACCGCATCAAAAACATCAAACGACAGATGTACGGCCGCGCGAACCTCGACCTCCTCCGCAAACGCGTCCTCGCCACGCCATGAGCCGCCACCAAGACCAATCACAGAATGTGTGCCAGAGCCCCGCTGCGGTCAACTCGACCCGACGGGCCTGACCGTCGTCGAAGCACACCATCACGTCCAACACGGTGGTGTCGATCTGCAACCTGCTGCCCGGACGGGACGCCCACGTCACCGTGAACGGCTCATCGGAAGGGACGCCGTCGACCGGCGGCTGGTCGCCGCACCAAAGGTGTGCTGCCCGGACGACAAGGACGCGACCAGTCGGTTGAAGGTGGACTTCGACGGCAACCGCCCCGCCCGGCCTCGATGCCGCTCGGTCAGGATGTCCTCCACCCGCTGCCGCAGCCGTTGCCGCGTGCCGATCGACCGCGTGACCTCACCGGACAGGGCGTCACGGACCGCGGGCCACGACCTCCGCATCCGACCTGCCGACCGGCGACGTCGCCCGCTGTGACCGGCCGTCAACCAACGCCCGCAGGCCGCCAGTTCGGTAACGCTGCCGCATCCGCTGCGCCGTCACGCCGCTGGTCTTCATCACTGCAGCGGTCAGCTCTTGCGCCTTGGCCGCCTCACGCTGGCGCAACGTCCGCTGCTGCGGGTCGTACTCCGGTTTCGACGTCATCCCCGGTTCAGCATCCGGAGGCAGGCCGATTTCCGCCTCCACGATGTGGCGCTCCCACCCCGGAGCCCGGTCTGCGACAACGTCGTCGAGGTCATCGAGCTGGTGAAGGGCTATCAACGCATGCGCCCGCTGTCACGGCCCCGTCGGCAATCCTGAAGCCTGGCCAATCGACCAAGTGCATCCACAGCACCACCGTAGGTGTGCCGTCCCGGCCAACCAAGCAGACCCACGAACCGGTCAGCGCCACGACCTGCTGCTCAAGGTCTTCGAAGACCACCCGGTCGCCGACTAGCAACAGCCGCGTCACGAGGCGGCCCCCACGATCGACGAAGAGTCCAGCCGCACCGCCAGGTCAACCTCCAGACGACGGGACCACAACAGATGAAGCAGCGTAGGTAGGACAGCGATTGGATCTCCCACCGTCTCGGCGCCCTTGATCAGTGGCATCGGCTCCATGAACACCTCCACCAGGCCGGCCGCGACAGGTTCGACGAGATGGCGAGGATGCCGATACCCGGCCAACCACTGCACGTTGGCCAACCACACTGCCTCATGTCCGTGGACCAGACGGTAGCCCCAACCGATATCCGCGCAGGCTCGCGCGGTGGCCTCGAAAGCCACCGCGTCGCACGGCTCCACTCGGGACGCAGGGCGGCAGTCGACCACGACGCCCATCCCGTCCACCTTGCGCGCAAAGAAGTCCGGCGCGTAAGACCGGACCCGACCGCCCTCCGGCCAAAACAACCAGAACGGCTGCGCCGCAAAATGCGGCCACCGTCGGGTCGAAGTCCATTGCCATGGCCTCATCACGCTCCAGTCAGGACTCGTACCTGACATGCGCTCCAGAACGGGGCAACCAGTAAAAGCCCAGGAAGTTGCGCTACCCCCGGTACGACGGAAACGACCGCACCGGAGACAGCTGCTCGAGCGGCACCTCGGCAGCCTCATCCATCGTCCGACGGACCTCATCGCCATCGGGACCGGCGTACGCAACTTCGAACCCTGTCGGAGGGATCACCCAGGAACCGGGAATGGCCCGCAGACGCTTCGGCAACCCTGGCCTCCTCACGACGTCCCTTGCGTTGACCCGGGGTGTGGGTAAGAATCGCGACACCAGAGGCAAGCAGATAATCTATGTGTGAGGCTGGGCATCTCAAACGGCGGCAGTAGCGCGCGCCTTTCCGCACACCTCCAGCAGCGGCAGGCCGGCCGCGTACCGCCGGAAGAAACCGGCGGTCGGGGTGTCCGCCGTCGCGACAGTGTCCGGAGTGCCCTCCGCGACCACCGCGCCCCCGTTCGGACCGGCTCCCGGCCCCAGGTCGATGACCCAGTCCGCGGACGCGGCGACGGGGATGTTGTGTTCGGCCATGACGACGGTGTTGCCCGAGTGGAGCAACACATCGAGCGCGTCCACCACGCGCTGGATGTCAGATGGGTGCAGGCCCGAGACGGGTTCGTCGAGAACGACGAGGCCGGCCTTGCGGCTCTCGCGGACGCCAGCTTCAGCCGCTGTGCCTCGCCGCCGGACAATTCTGTGGCGCCTTGGCCGAGCTGGAGATAGCCAAGCCCGACCTGGCTCAAGGCTCCCAGAGTCTCCGCGAGCTGCCGGGGTTCGGAGAACTGTTCGACGGCCTCGGCTACGGTCAGCTCCAGCACCTGATCGATGGCCAGCCCCTGATACCTGATTTCCAAAGCCTCCGGCTTGTAGCGCCGCCCGTCGCACGCGTCGCAGACTACCCACACGTCCGGCAGGAAGTGCATGTCGACCAGTTTTCGGCCATAACCGGTGCAGGTTTCGCAGCGGCCACCGCCCGCGGTGTTGAAGCTGAACCAGGAGGCATTGACCCCGCGCCCGCGCGCCACGTCGGTTTCGGCGAACAGCTTGCGGACAATGTCGAACGCCTTGCTATAAGTAGCCGGGTTGGATCGCGGCGTCCGCCCGAGCGGTTCCTGATCGACAACGGCGACCCAGTCGAATCCCTCGATGCCGGTCACCTCTCGCACCATGTCGGTCGCCGTTCCGTTTAGGGCGGCGTCCACGCTTGCCGCGAGCGCGCCGAGTAGGGTGCTCTTGCCGCTGCCGCTCACGCCGGTCAGGCAGGTGAGCCGACCGGCGGGGAACCTCACCACGCTCGCGGTCACGTTGTGCGCACGCAGGCCGTGCAGCTCCACCCAGCCGGTGTCGTCCCCGGCCGGACGGCGGGTCCGGTGCAGCCGCGGCCCCTCGCCGGCCAGATAACGCCCGTCAGCGACACCGGGCGGGCGGCCACGTCGGCGGGAGGCCCCGACACTAGGACCTCACCGCCGAGGCGGCCCGCGCCGGGCCCCATGTCGATCACCCAATCGGCCCGGGTAATCAGTTCAGGGTCGTGCTCGACCAGGAGCACCGTATTGCCAGCCCCGCGCAGCTCCAGGGCGATGTCGAGCAAGTGCGCCTTGTCCGCCGGATGCAGCCCGGTCCCGGGCTCGTCCAGGACGAAGATGATGCCGCTCAGCTCGGTGCTGAGCTGCGCGGCGAGCCGGGTCCGCTGCAACTCACCCCCAGACAACGTCGCCGCGCTCCGGGACAGCTGGAGATGAGCAGGCCGAGCCGGTCAAGGATTCCGAGCCTGCGGCCCAGGTCCTGCAGCAGCGGCTCACCCACCTCGCGCTGCCGGGCACCCAGGTCGTCCGCCACGCGCTTAGCCCAGCTGTGCACCTCCCGCACTTCCACCTCGAGCAGAATCGGGGTATGTCAGCCCGCCGAACCGCACGGACCGGGCCACCTCGTCGTACCCGCTGCCGCCGCAGGTGCCGCAGGGCTGCTTGCGCATGTACGGCAGATAGCGCTGCTTGGCGCTGGACGTCTGGGCGTTCACGAACACCCGCTCCACCTCGGCGAGCAAGCCCCGCAGCGGCTGGCTCGAGGTGTAGGTCATGAGGGGCGTCTCATTCTTGTTTGGCATGTCGACGGTCGCCTCGATCTTCTCGTCACCCGTGCCATACAGCACGCAGTAGCGGAACTTCGCAGGCAGCGACTGCCACGGCCGACCGAGGTCCACGCCCCGCTTCTCGGCAAGCGCCGGCACGAACACGTGCTCTCCCGACCGCCATTTCGCGTACCAGGGCGAGGCCCCCTCGAAGAGCGGAAGCTCCGGGTGGGTGATGACCAGGTCCTCCTGCGCCTGCCAGCGCCCGCCCACCCCGTAGCAGTCCGCACAGCTCCCTTCCGGCGTATTGCGGTCGAAATGGGCGGTCGTCAGATGCCCGTTTCCGCTCTCCGGCGTCGGGTCCTCGCCGATCCCCGGAAGGCGCGAGTACAGCAGCCCCAGATGCCGTCGATGCCGGTGATCGTCGCGACGGTGGAACGGGGGTTACGGTTCAGGCGGCGCTGGTCGACCGCGAGCGTCGCGCCGAGGCCCAGGATGCGATCGACCTTCGGCCGGTTGCGCTGCGTTATGTACTGCCGTACAAAGGGCGAAAGCCCTTCCAGATACCGTAGCTGGGCTTCGTTGTGCAGGGTGTCGATGGCCAACGAGGTCTTGCCGCTGCCACTCACTCCGGTGAAGGCGACAAGCTGGCCCTTGGGGATGCGCACGGACACATCCCGCAGATTGTTGGTACGAGCCCCCACCACGTCGATGGTCCCCATACTCGCGGCATCCGGTACGAATGCAGTCAACCGTCGTCCACCCTCTCGCAACGCAGCAGGGCACGGGCGGAGGAGACTCTCCACCCATACAGAACACACCGATCACGCCACTACGCAGCAGGTCTTCATCAATAGCGCTGAAGGGCGCTTCACCAAAACTCTCATCACGTAGCTGGCCCCGATGCGGCCCGTGCTGCGGATCAGGACTGGGACGCTGCAGTGAGCTTCGCGATGTCGGGGGCGTAGACGGTCATCCAATGCGGATGTAGCCGGTAGTAGACCACGTCGTTCTCCCAGTCGAAAAAGTCGTCGCCGTAGAAGTCCTTGAAGTACGCGAGCAGGTCGGGCCAGTCCGCAGCCGGCTCACCGTCCCGGGGGTTGAGGATCTCCACCTTGCCGTGCGTAAACACGCCCAGGTCCTCACCGCGCATATGCGCGGCGCTGACGGCAGGCCGCGCCGCGAGATGGCGCGCCTTGGCGGCGTTGCGCGCCGTGCCAAAGTGCCACTTCCCGTGCAGGAAGTGCCCGTCCACACCGCTGATCCGTGGCTCGCCCTTCGCCGTCACGGTGGACAGAGCGAGGGTGCACATGCTGGTGAGGACCTGGGTGAGCTGCACTGCGGTCAGCGTGCTTTCAGCCTTGATGATCGAGCGGAGATGCGAGGCGGAACGGGAGAGGGAGGCGTCAAGGAGAACCTGAAGCTCTTGGAGATCTTCTGAAGTTTCGCGCATGGAAGTCCTTTCTATTCCATATGCATCGTGGTGCCCAGTCCGCACCATCGACACCGACAGGTGAAGCCATACTCGACCCAAAGTCTGACACCCAGTGTCATATTTCTTCCTCTGCCTTGCGGACATCACCGCCCTGGTAATCATCGGCAGGATGCCCGGACATGGATCCCCTAACGGGACGCCAGCACAGACGTCGATGGCCGAGCCCAACACCACCTACCGAGATCCACTATTCGGCCCCTGGTGTCACCGTTCTTACCAACACCTCGACCCATGGCGGGCAGATCCCTGCCGCCGAACGGAGCTCAGTCTCCGTACCAGCGCCACCGCGGCAGGAACGCCCGTGTCGCCGCCACCGGCCCACGCTCCACGTCGTTACCCGCCGCCGCCTCCAGACGGTCAACTTCGACGTCGAGCTGCGGCAGATCCTCACGGCTGAGTGCGCCATCTGACCACGGGTCAAGCTGATCCAAGATCGGAAGTCGGTTTCCGCCGGCCGCATTCATCAACGGCAGCAGCTCCTCCGCAGGCACGTCGAGCAGCAAACCGCGATCCCCCGCCGTTGGTCTCACAGGACCGGGCCGAGGTCGCGAGTTAGCAGCGGCCGTGCCGGGTTGACGGCGTCCAGGCGGAGGGCGTTGCGGGACCGCTTACAACAGTCCCCGGGTCGGGCTCACCTTGCATCGGCGAACCCGACCCGGGGTCAGACCGTTCGGATCTCAGAGCACGACCGAGGTGATGTCAAGTTCGCCGACGTTGTTGATCTCGAGCTTCTTGATCTTCTCCGAGTGGCCGGACTGCTGACCGTAGAAGTAGACCGGGATGCTCGGGACGTCCTGGTCGACCTTCTCGACCGCCTTGGCGAACGCCTCGTGCGAGGCCTCCAGGCTCGGAGCGCCGCTGGCCTGCTTGGCAAGGGCGTCGACCTCGGAGTTGCTGTAGAGGCCGTCGTTCGAGGCGCCGTTGGTGATGAACAGCGGGTTGACCCAGTTCTCGACGTCCGGGTAGTCCTGCTGCCAGGCAGCACGGTACGGGCCCTTCATCGCATGGGCGTTGATGTTCTGGCGGAACACCGCGAAGGTCGGCACACCCTCGGCCCGGGCGTTGATGTTGAGGTTGGTCTTGATCTGCTGCGCGACGGCGTCCATCCAGTCCTTGTGACTAGAGTCCGCGTTGTAGTAGAAGACCATCTCACCGCTGAAGCCACCGGCCTCGGCGAGCAGCGTCTTGGCCGTGGCCGGGTCGAACTTGCAGGCGGTGCAGTTGCCCGGCTTGGCGCCCGGGGTCAGCGGGTTCGCCCAGCTGTCGGCCGGCTTGCGGGTACCGAAGAAGATCTTGTCCGAGAGCTCCTGCCGGTTGACCGCCAGCGAGAGGGCGCGACGCAGCTTCGGGTTCTGGAAGCGCTTGTCGTAGATCGGGAACGCGATGAACGCGGTCGACGGCGTGACGGTCGAGCGGCCCCGTTCACCGAGGTCGGTCTTCCACTTGTCACCGGCGAGCGCCGAGGTGGGGACAACCTCCATGAAGTCGAGGTTGTTGGCCAGCAGATCGGCGTAGGCCGCGTTCTCGTCCTGGTACAGCTTGACGTCGACGTCCTTGACCTTCATCTTGTCGCGAAGGTTGTAGTCGTCGAAGCGCGTCAGCTTGATGAGGGAGTTGTCCTCCCACGACACAAAACTCACTGGGCCGTTGCCGATCGGCTTGCGGCCGAAATCCTGGGGCTTCATGGTGAAGAACACGTCCGGCAGCGGCATGAAGGCGCTGTAGCCGAGCTTGGTCGGGAAGACCGCGGTCGGCGCCGCCAGGGTGACCTCGAAGGTCTGCTCGTCGATGACCTTCAGGCCAGACATCGCCTTGGCCGACGGCTCGGGAGCCTTCTTCGGGCCGTCCGCGCCATCCGGGTCGGAGGTGTAGGTCTGGTCGAAGCCCGCGATGTCCGCGAAAAAGGTGCCGTTCTGCGCACCGTTCGGCGAGTAGGCGGCCCAGTTCCAGGCGTCGACGAAGTTCTTCGCCTTGACCTCGGTACCGTCGTGGAACTTGGTACCGGCCTTGATCTTGATCGTGAAGACCTTGGAGTCCGTGGTGTTGATGGACTCCGCAAGCGCGTTACGCGGGGCCCCACCGTCGTTCGGGTACTCGACCAGGCCGGTCCACATCCAGTCGATGACCCTGCCACCACCGGTCTCATTGGTGTTCGACGGGATCAGCGGGTTCTCCGGCTGGACGCCCCGGACAACGATAAGACCGTCCTTGCTGGCGACAGCATCGCCGCCGCCGTCACCGCTCGAGCAACCGCTCGCGACAAGCGCGGCAGCCGCGCTGAGCGCGATGGCGCTCGTTGCCCGCTTCGAGATTCTCATCCCGCCGGGCCTCCTCTCTAGGAACTTACTTCTGTCATGGCTTCTGGGTTTGTGGATGTAGCGCCGCACACCCGGGCACGTAGCACGTAGCACGTAGCGTTGAGGTGCTTAGAGACGACCTTGCGCCTAACCGCTTCGGCCCGCCTTAGGCCGTGCACGTAAGCGCCGAAAATACCGACCGACTCATTCAGGTTGGACACAGTCGGCCTTCAGCTGTCAGTCGACGATCATCGTGGTTCTGAGCAATTGATCGGACGACCGCGACGCCTGGGATGAGTTGGCCGTGCGCATGCCGCGCACGGAGGATGCCGGGGCTGTCGCGCCAACGGCGTTTCCGGCGATCTTGGTTAATAGGTTTCAGCGGCTGGGAAGCGGTCGCTGAAGGTGATGGCGAAGGCGTTCAACGCGGTCTCCAGCGCATCGTCCATCGGGTGGCGGCTCTCAGCTTGCCGAGCAGGACTTTGTGCAGGCGTTGCCACACGCCGCCGTCGTTCCAGTCCCGCAACCGACGCCAGCAGGTCATCCTTGACCCGAACCCAAGTTCCTCTCGCCGGCCAGATAACGCCCCGTAGAGCACGAACAGGATCCCGCACAAAACCTTGCGGTCGTCGAAGGGCTTACGGCCCGGGAACCGGTGCTGGCGAGGCGGTCGAGGTGGCAGCAGCGATTCGATCTCGGGCCACAGGTCGTCCGAGACGATCCACGGCGGCTGCTCACCCCTCCGTAACGTCCCGGAGTTACGCCCAACATCATTTGATTAGGAGCTCTTAGTCGGGTCGTTCGTCGTGCAGGACGCTGGAGATGCTCCGGATGAGACTGGTGTATGCGCTGCCGGCTACGGCCGCCGGGACGAGCCGTGCCAGGAACTTCGTGGGGCCGGTGGCCGGCTTGTTGGTGCGCTCATTCGCGCCCATTTTCGATATCCGGCGCCCGTGCGGCGCGTCGGCGCTCGTACGCGCGTAGCCGCTCCGCCGTGTCGGAGCTTTCGGCCAGCGCTCTGTGGAGCAGCCAGGCGTCCTCGAGTGCCTGGTTGGCGCCTTGAGCCTGCGACGGGGGGAAGGCGTGTGCAGCGTCGCCAAGCAGGGTGACACGTTCGGTGCCCCACACGTCCGTGACGGTATGCAGGACCTGTGGGCGGATGCCGCCACCCAACGACCGTCGCCGCGCGCAGATCACCGACGCCGCTATCACCCTGCTGACCGAGGCGGGCGTTCACGGCGTCACTCACCGGGCTGCCGACAGTAAGGCCGGACTCCCGACAGGCACCGCCTCTAACTACTTCCGCAGCCGCGAAGCACTGCTCGTCGCCGTCACCCGCCGCGTGGCCGAACTCCACCAGGCGGACATGGCAGACGCCGCAGCGACAACCGACGTCGGCGGCAACGCAATCGAACACCTCGTCGAGCTGATCGCCGGGTCACTGCTGCACTCCGCGACCGCCGAGAGGGATCGCTACCTGGCCATCTTCGAGCTGCGGTTGGAAAGCCTGCGCCGCCCTGCGCTTGCCGCAGCCCTCGACACCCTGACGGAGGCGATGGCCGCCTACACCGCGGCGTACCACTCGCAACTGCGGCTGGAGATCCCGCCGGACGCGGTACGACCACTGATGGCCCTGTACGGCGGAGCACTGTTCACCCTGATCACCGCGCCACCAGAAACCGTAACCCCAGCCACAACACAGGAACTCGCCACCGCCATAGTGCGCGGCGCGATCGGCTAAACGCCCGCCATCCCCGTCGCGGCACCGGAGGCATCCAATCGACACCTCGAGCGCGGCGGGCGATCGCTCGGCTCCTAACATCGCCAACCATCACACGGCTTTCGGCTTGCCCCGGGGTGTGCTTTCGATCTACAGCATGGCTGTGTTCGGCATTCAGGCCCCTGGCGCTCCATCTGCGGCGCCGGCTGATCGATGAGAAACGCGAGGGCACTAACTTTCGGGCCCAGGCCAGGCCTCAGGAAACGATCCCGCAAGCGCTGCAGGATCTCCGGGAAAGGGCACCGCTTCCAAGTTGATCTTGCAGCTCAAGGCGGGTATGGCAAGCCCGGAAATCGAAGAGGGCGAAGCTCCAGGTACGACAGCAGTCGTCATGGTGCTTGGCACGACCGGCATCGCGGGTGCCAACCCTGGCCAGACCGCGCAAGTGCAAGGTGCAGCGCCTGGCACCCGGCGCCTGCTCCCGGCCCGCTGCCGATGCGCCCGAGACTCAGGCAAAGTCGCGATGTTCGAGGTCGACCGTCACCGAGTTGCCCAGGTTGTTGGTGAACCTGGCCACTGAGCCACGCGCCTCCGCCTTCTCGAACGGGTTGGAGTCGACCAGCGCCACAATCCACATCAGATTGCACTTCTGGGACAATGCTTGGGGCCCCCGAGTGGGAAGGCCCGCCGGTAGGCTGCGCGGAGACCTCCATTCCGCGAATGTCGTCGTCTCGGAACGTCAGAACACGATCGAGCGCGGCCCGGCCCGCAGTACCCCATGTCGGCTTGCCGCCAGGAAGGCCCCGCTCCCGTTCTGGCCATGACGATGAGGAAAGGCTCTTCAGAGCAGCCAACCCTCGGGCACGCCGTATCGTCGCACCGTCTCCAGCTTGCGCTGGCCCTCTCCCACATAGGCGCCACTCCCATCTCGGAGCGAGACGGACTATTTCAAGGCGTTCTGCGGCTGGTGTCTGAGCAAAGGACACTGGGGTCTATTCAACCGTCGCGGTTCGCCGAGGAATTTAGCCTGTTGGTCGTGTGTGACCGCCAGCGGTGTATCGGCTCCACGTCCTGCTGGCCTCTCCGATGAAACGACTGGTGGTCCTGTCGTGGTGGCCGAAAGCGTCCGCGACGACGGGGCCGGGCAGTTCGAGGAGCTGTTGGCGGATTGCGGCCCGGTCAAGACTCACGCTGCCTGACCGCGTGTCTTCAACGCGGTGTCGATCAGGTCCCAGACCACGACCGCGGCCGCGCCTACCGCGATGACGGCCCCAACGATGTTGCGGTTGTCCACGTCCGCCAGCCAGCTCAGTCGGTCGGCCAGGACCGGGTTGAGCAGGCGGTCTGAGAGCGCCAGCCACGCCAGCGGCACCGAAAACGCGAGGTCGAGCAGCGCCTTGGCCCCGAACAGCGCCCAGTTCCAACGTCCGATCCGGTACTTGACGATCTCGAACACCACGCGGGCGGCCAAGACCACGATCAGCGCCGGCAGCCAGAACGACCAGAGCGCCGGGTCGAGGATCGGGATGTTCTCGCCGTCGGCGCCGCGAACCCAGGACCGGTAGTACTGGAACGGCAGGTATCCGATAGCCACCACCAACATGACCACCGACGCGACGGTGTCCGCGAGGGAGATGTCGCGGTTCGCCGGAACATCGGGCAGTTGGTCGACCGTCCAGGCCGGCAGGTCTACGGTCGGTTGTGAGCGCTCGATGATGGCGAAGATCAGGGTGAGCCAGAAGGCGATGTGCACGCCCACGTGCAGGGCGACGACGATGCCCGGCCCGATGGCGCCGAACCCCTCGCCGCTGGCCACCCCGACGACGGTGACGATTGTGGCGACGAGCGCTGGGATAAAACTGAGCAGCAGCTTCAGCAGCCGCAGCCAAACCAGGTAGTAGGTCGGGCCGATGAGCTGCAGCCGGCGGTCGGCGTACCGGACGGCCAGCACGTCCGGGTTGCCCAGCTCGGTGAGCACCTCCCGCTCGGCGACGATCGGGTCCGCGCCACCGCCGGTGCGGTCATCGATCATGTCCTCGATGGAGGCCCGCAGCTCGTTGGCGATCTCGTCGCGGCGCTGGCTGGGCACCGAACGCAGGGTGGCGGCGAGGTAGCGGTCGGTCAGGGTGTTCATCGGTCCACTCCTTGGATCAGCCCGGTCATGGAGGTCCGTACGGTGGCGGAGACGTCGAGTAGCCGGGCGATCGGGGTCTACCGCGACGACGTAGACCCCTGAGTCTGGACTCGCGCCCAACCGGCGCGACGAAACTCAGGTTGCTGTAGTGCAGGTGGGCGTCCGCCGCGCCTGACCTTCAGTCCGGCTAACAAGAGTGACGCATCCGCAACTTGGCAGGGCGCTCCTTCCTAACAGGTCTGACCTCAACTTCCGAGGCTGGCCAGAGCCGCCTTCACCTCGTCTGCATCGGCATCGCCAGCCTCGACAAAAAGGTTCAGCGCCTCGGTCCAGCACTCGGCCGCTACCTCGGCTTCCCCTGCGGATCGGAACGTGCGCCCCAGATGAAGTAGCGCGATTGCAACCCCCCGGTCGCTGCCGATCTCGCGGCTGATGGACTCGGCCGCGCGTTGATAGGTGATTGCCCGGTCGAAGTTTCCGAGCGCGTTGTAGGCACGGCCCAGATTCGTCAGGTTGGTGGCTTGAACGTACCTGGCTCGAGCCTTCTTGTTAATTTCTAGAGCACGTCGCCAGTTTCTAATCGCATTGACGAAATCCGACCGAGCGAATGACAATTCGCCAAGATTGTCGAGGCTATGCGCCCGACCCCGCGAGTAATCGATTGCCGTGCAAATATCGAGGGCCTCGACGCAGAGCCGCTCAGCGGTTGCCAGATCCTCCTGCTCTACGGCCAGCATAGCGAGATTGCCTAAGACCTTGGCTTCGCCCATGATATAGCCGTCTGCGCGAAACGCCTGGATCGCCGCCTCGTACCGCTCCCGAGCATGGGCCGGTTGGCGAGTTTCCGCCAAGGCATTGCCCACGGCATTAAGTAGATGCCCTTCGAGACGCCGGTCGCCAATCTTGGCGGCAGCCGCGAGGGCGGGCTTGTGGCAGTACAGAAAGTCGTGCCAATGCTTGTAGTTGGCCAGCAACGACTCCAACAGATATGCGATCTGGCCAGACATCTCAAATTCACCGATATCGCTTGCCCAACCGGGCAAGGCGATAAGGGTGGGGTATTCAACCTCGCACCACGCCAGGGCAGACCTATGATCTCGGAACGAGAGCACCGGCACTGATCGTTCGAAAGGACCCGCCGGATCTCTATAACGGTCCGGCGCAAATATCTCGTCGATATTTATGAGAGTGTTCCTAAACCACTGAAGTAGTCGTTCCTGCGCCTTCGCTCGAGCCTCTGCAGAATCCTGCTGATGGGTTCGCTCGGCTGCGTATGTGCGCAGCAAGTCATGCAGACGGTACCGATTGTAGGCACTTTGCTCGACAAGGTTTGTTGCGACAAGTCGGTCCAAATGCCATCGAGTATCAGCAAGCCCAAGCCCACTGATCGCGGCTGCGGTGGCGAGCCCGATATCGTTGCCAGGATAGAGGCCGCCGACGAGGCGGAGAACGGCTGCAGTCGTCGACTCCAGGTGGTCGTACGACCAGGAAAATACCGCTCGGAGATCAGCGAGGTCACCGTCGTTGGCGTTGAACGCGTCGAGTCGGTTGAATTCAAAATCCAATTCGTCGACGACGTCGCGGAGCCTAGCATCTTGCATGCGGCCGATGCGCTCGCCGATAAGCCGCAGTGCGAGAGGGTTGTAATCACATATCTTAGCGATCAGCAGTGCTTCGTTGTACTCTTCCTGGATTCTGGCCGAACCGATAGCTGAGGTCAGCACCTCAACCGAGTCCTCGATCGGCAAGGGCTGGACACTCACCCGTTTCGCGGCCTCACGAGCGACGAGTCCACGGAGCTGGTTCCGGCTCGTCACGACCGTCACGCAGCTCCCGCCGGCCAAAAGCGGGCGCACTTGGTCCGAATTCCGGGCATTGTCGAGAAGGATGAGCATATGGCGCCCAGCGGTACGCGAACGGAACAAGGCGGAGCATGCCGCAACATCGTGTGGCACGCTTTCGGCTGGTACGCCGACACTGCGCAGCAACACGTGCAGAGCACCGAGCGGTTCCATCGCCGCCAGCGCGCCGAACCCTCGCAGATTCAGGTAAATCTGACCGCCGTGAAAGATGTCCGCGACTCGATTGCACCACCTGACAGCGAGAGCGGTCTTGCCGACACCGGCGCTGCCGTCAACGACAACAACCGAACCTCCGACCCCGTCGGTTGCTCCGGTCGACAGGATCCTGTCGAGCGCGGCGAGCTCTGCCCCTCTGCCGACAAAGTGAGCGACGTCCGTCGGGAGTTCCCGGGGTGAAGCTCCTGGAGCGGGATCATCAGTGAGGTGCACAGCTGCAACAACTGCCTCGCTCGAAGCGAGATGAGGGTTGATTGCGATGTCGGTATTGCGCTTCCCGGCGTTCGGCGCCACGTATTCGTCGTTGAGCATCTGCCGATGCAGTTCACGGAGCTCCGAGCCCGGATCGATCCCAAGCTCCTCTGAAAGCATCTTGGCAATCGCTCGATAGGTTTCTAGAGCCTCACCTCTTCGGCCCTGCAGGTAGAGCGACGCCATGAGCTGTGCCCAGAACCGTTCACGCAGAGGAAACTGGGCGGTCAGCATGCGTAGCTCGCCGCCGAGCCTCTCAGTTCGGCCGAGCAGAAGATCAAGATCAATTCGGCGCTCGAGGGCGACCAGCCTCCGTTCGGCCAGTTGGGCGACGTCGTTCTCATGCAGCACTTCGGAATCGACGTCCTGACACACGTCGCCCCGCCACAAGCCCAGAGCGGCGTGGAGCAGTTCGCACTCTCGATCGATCTCTGATGCGCCCTCTGCAACCGTAACCAGCGTTTGGAACTGGAGCAGGTCCAGACGGTCGGCGTCGATGTCGATCATGTAACCGCCGGGCCGGGTCACGATCGGGACATCGGCCGGCAGCGCGTGACGTAGTCGGACTACGTTGGTTTGCACAACGCGTCGGGGGTCCTTGGGAGCGGGGCCGTTCCACAGCCGGTCGATGAGGTGGTCTACCGTGACAACTTTGCCGGGGCTTAGTAGCAGCGATGCCAGCAGTCGGCGGATCCGACTTCCGCCGACATGAATTATCAGCTCATTGCGGGAGACGACCATCGGGCCAAGCACCTGCAAGCGGGTGAAGGCGCTGTCCGGCAACTGCACGTCAAGCAACCGATCCGTAGGCTTCTGGTTTTTCATCTCAGCGCCGATTCCGAGATCGATTCCCGGCCGTCGTGCAGGGCCAAAGGCTTGCTCGTGACGGCCTGCCCAAGGGCCCGCTGATCCAACTTTCGGACGGCCAGCTCGGCAATCCCATCGCAGTCTTTACTGTCGACACCGCTCAACGGCGAGGCCGCAAGCAGCGTCTTCAAACCTTCAACCACTGGTTCCCATCCGTTCGCGTCAAGACAAGAAGGCAGGCTCATCTCCCTACACAGGCCCGGGTCTCTCGACAGCGCACGTCCCGGGTTCCCGCGAACAGGCATCGCCGAGATCGACCGATCCGCCGTTAGCTGGAGCCAGGCGAAACCACTAGAAGAGCAGAATGGAGACACCGAGGGGCAAGCAGGCAGTCGACAAAGACAAACGTCATCTATGCCGCGCGAGGCAGAATTAAGTCGCAAGTCGCTCCTCGGTCAAGCCGTTGGGCCGCGAGGCGGAGCATCAGGCCCTTCCTGAACGGTCACTTATGAGAGTTCTATCATACCCGCGTGAACGCCAACCAGCAGTTTAAGCTCAGGACCGTGCAGCCCCTCGGTCACCCGGATAACCGGCAACGTCCTCTAGTCCGCAGCGAGGTGGCCTACGTTGAGACGTTTGGCCCCGCACCACCATATTTTTGGATTGCCAGGCAGGAATGACCGTTCCGGAAGATCGTCGGTTGGCCTGTTCGTACCGCTGGGGTCTGCAGGGGCGCCGCCGCCCGGTTCGAGAGGCGGAACACTCCGTCTGGTGATAGTTCTACACCGACATACTTCATCTCGCCATGGCCATGAAGGCGAATTGTCACTGAGATGAAGGTGAATCGAAGAGCGACGGATCTAGAGTCTGCTCGATATTTGCCGCAGAACTACGCCTTGCCTTACGTGCTGGCTGCATAGGTCAATGCTGGCATGACTCGACCCGCCGAGCCCTCAACCTCACGCCGCTTAGGAATTTTCACAATAGAGTCCGTAATCTGGACCCGAAACGCACTGACTTGCTGGCTGCGAGCACGCCAAGCACCCTCATCAGAACCGCTGCTTGTCGTTGGAGCGGTGCCGGGAAGATGCAATCCTCAGCGGGGGCCCACCCTATCCAAACTGGCCGATGAGAGCGATTTCGCCACGGCATCTGACTACCGAATATAGCTGGACACCCCGGGCGGACGGCCCGCATGAGCCTCGATGTTGGGCGAGCGGCTCCGCCTGCGCCGACCGCGAGGACATCCGCCAGACGCTCGCCCTGTTGTCCTGGCTCACGGAGCGTCACCTGACGGTTGATGACCTTACGCAAGCTCACCTAGACGAGCTCACGGCTACGCACAGTGGGTAGGAGGCGATTCTGGCTGATGACGATGCCGAGAACAACGATGACTGCTCCGACCGGCTGGTTCCAGCTGACGCGTTCGTCCAGCAAGACCACCCCCAGCGCGACACCAATCAAGGGTGTCAGGTAGGTGACGGTGGAGGCGTTGGTGGCGCCCCACCCCGCTACGACCGCGGTATTCCACACGTAGGCCATGCCTGTGCCCAGCACTCCCAAAGCCAGCATGCTGAGGGTGACGCGGGCGGTGAGGTGCATCGGCTGGGTGGCGATGAACGGAGCAGCGAGCATCATCAGAACTGCGCCAATGCTGACCTGAACGGTGGCCAGTGGTACGGCGGAGAGGCCACGAGGAGATATGAAACGGCGCAAATAGACGAAGGCCAGACCGTAGCACGCGGTAGCCACCAGGCAGTAAGCCTGCGCCAGGACACCACTGTCTCCGAGCCCACGCCATGGGGCTAGCACGACCAGAACGCCCCCGAATCCCGCGACAAGTCCCGTGAGCCGGGCAGGTGTAGGACGTTCCGCCGGGAGGGCGGCTAAGGCGACCAGCATTGTCATCAGCGGAGTGGTGGCGTTGTAGATGCTCGCCAGACCCGAGGAGATGTGCTGCTCCGCCCATGCGAACAGCAGGAACGGCGCGACACACAGCAGTATGGCGACCACCGTGAGATGTCCCCACACGATTGCTTCGCGGGGTAACGCCTGCCTGGTGAACAGCGTGATGGCCAACAACGCCGCTGCCCCGAACACCAGTCGCGCCAGAACTACCTGAGTGGGCGACAGACCTTCAAGCCCGATCTTGATGAACAGAAAGCTGGCACCCCAGGTCACCGCGAGGAGGACAAACTGTGCCAGGACCGATGCCGATACTCCCGCTGACCCCTGTCGAATCACGTCAGACTCCTGTCCCGCTCCGAGGAGCGTGTCCTTGCGCTGACCCACCGAAGTTGATCAGCCGATCTTGCGCCAAGTATTGGGGGTTCGCGTGCTGGACGCTGGCGGGTTTCGGACCTCGCGTTCCGCCGACCATCTTCTGTCCGCTCAGCCCAGGGGGTCCTGCTCGGCGAGCGCGAGTGCAAGAGTTCGCGCCTCCGCTCGTTCACCGAGTGTGCTTCCGGGGCGTCGTTGGCAATCGTGAGCGCTCAACGAGCCGCAGACAACGCGCGGGTCGGCGCCAATCGCCGCAAGGTGTACTGACCGGGGCTTGACTAACCGCGCGTAGGGCGGCTGGTTGTCGCACGCGGCGTGGGGCGGCGCTGGTTGTAGTGGTGCAGCCACACCTCGAGCGCGTCGCGGCGCTCGGTCTCTGACTGGTAGCAGCGGGCGTAGGCACACCCGTCGGCTATCGTGCGATGGAAGCGCTCCACCTTCCCGTTCGTCTGCGGCCGGTACGGCCGCATGAACTTCGGCCGGATTGACAGCGCCTCGCAGGTGTCGCGCCATAACAACGATCGGTAGGCACCGCCGTTGTCCGACAGAACCCGCTCGATGGTGACACCTCGCTCGGCGAACCAATCGACAGTTCGGTGCAGCACTCCGACTGCGGTGCCAGCAGTCTCGTCATCGTGAACTTCGGTATACGCGACGCGGGAGTGATCGTCGAGGACGGTGTGGACGAAGGCGTAGCCCATCTTCGGGGCGCACCACTTGCTTTTGGGTTTGCCGGGGGTCGCGGCTCGGTTGCGTTCGCCATGCTGGCGTCGGACGTAGCGTCAACCTCCGCCGTCGGGGATGTTGCCGAGCTTCTTCACGTCCACGTGCACCAGCGACCCCGGATGTGGGTGCTCATACCTGTCGGCTCCGCCTGAAAACTGACCACGTGGTTCCGGCTGAATCGGGACCACCTCCTGAAGCATCGGGAGGTGCTGAGCGTGGAGGACTGGACGGAGATCCGGCGGCTGCGGCGGTCGGAGGGCATGGCGATTCAGGCCATCGCACGGCGGTTGAGGTTGTCTCGCAACACCGTGAAGAAGGCTCTGGCTAGTGATGAGCCGCCGCGGTATCGACGGACGGCGAAGGGTTCGATCGTGGATGCGGTCGAGCCGCAGATCAGGGTGTTGTTGGCGGAGTTCCCGGAGATGCCCTCGACGGTGATCATGGAGCGGGTCGGGTGGACTCGGGGCAAGACGGTCTTCTGTGATCGGGCGCAGCAGCTGCGGCCGTTGTTCCGCCGTCCGGACCCGGCCCAGCGCACTGATTATCTGCCGGGTGAGTTGGCGCAGCGTGATCTGTGGTCCCCGCCGGCGGACGTGACCTTGAGTTTCGGGCAGGTCGGCCGGCCGCCGGTGTTGGTGATGGTGTCGGGGTATTCGCGGTGGCTGTCGGCGGTGATAATCCCGTCGCGGCAGTCGCCGGATCTGCTGGCCAGGCACTGGAGGTTGATCTCAGGCTAGGACCGGACGCCCAAGGCATTGGTCTGGGACAACGAGTCCGCGGTTGGGCAGTGGCGGGCTGGTCGGCCGCAGTTGACCGAGGCGATGAACGCCTTCCGCGGGACCCTCGGCATCAAGGTGATCCAATGCCGGCCGGCGGACCCGGAGGCCAAGGGCCTGGTCGAGAGAGCCAATGGCTATCTCGAGACGTCGTTCCTGCCCGGGCGTCGGTTCGGCTCGCCGCAGGACTTCAACACCCAGCTCACCGATTGGCTGGTGCGGGCGAACAACCGCCAACACCGGATGCTGGGCTGCCGGCCAGTGGACCGTTGGGACGCCGACCGGGCCGCGATGCTGTCGCTGCCGCCAGTGTCGCCGGTGGTCGGCTGGCGGCAGACCACAGGGTTGCCTCGGGATCATTACGTGCGTCTGGACAGCAACGACTACTGGGTGCATCCCTCGTTCGTCGGGCGTCGTGTCGAGGTCACCGCCACCGCAGCGCAGATGGAGGTGTTCTGCGACGGCCATCTGGTGGCCCGGCATGCCCGATGCTGGGCCAAGCATCAGCATCACCGATCCAGTTCATCGCCAAGCCGCCGCCGACCTGCGCACGGCTGCCCGGCAGGCACCGGCGCCAGCAGTCACGACTGAGGTCGAGCACCGCCGGCTGGCCGATTACGACCGGATGTTCGGCCTGGACGAGGTGGCTGCGTGATGGCCACCAAAACCAACAACCGCAACGTGTCCGCCGAGATTGCGTTCCTCACCCGCAATGAAGGCACCCTCCCTCGCCGCGTCGGTCGAGCGTCTGGCCGAGCGGGCTCGGACGGAGTCGTGGACGCATGAGGAGTTCCTCGCCGCCTGCCTGCAACGCGAGGTCGCCGCTCGGGAAGCCCACGGCGGTGAAGGGCGCATCCGAGCCGCGAGGTTCCCGGCCCGCAAGAGCCTGGAGGAGTTCGACTTCGAGCACCAGCGTTCGTTGAAGCGGGAGACGATCGGTGATCTGGGCACCCTCGACGTCGTGGCGTCGAAGGAGAATGTCGTCTTCTTGGGCCCGCCCGGCACCGGCAAACCCACCTGTCCATCGGTCTCGGGATCCGAGCCTGCCAGGCCGGACACCGCGTCGCGTTCGTCACCGCCGCCCAGTGGGTGTCCCGTCTCGCTGACGCCCACCACGCTGGCCGCCTGCAAGGCGAACTGGTCAAACTCGGCCGGATCCCGCTACTGATCGTCGACGAGGTCGGCTACCTCCCTTTTGAAGCCGAAGCCGCGAACCTGTTCTTCCAACTGGTCTCCAACCGCTACGAACGCGCCAGCCTCATCGTCACCTCGAACAAGCCCTTCGGCAGATGGGGCGAAGTCTTCGGCGATGACGTCGTCGCCGGAGCCATGATCGACCGCCTCGTGCACCACGCCGAAGTCATCTCGATGAAGGGCGACAGCTACCGACTCAAAGACCGCGACCTCGGCCGCGTCCCACCGGCCACCAAGACAAACGACTAAAGATCAACCAACCCGAGGTGGTCCACTTTCAGCCGGACCACGGTGGTCAGGGTTAAGGCGGCGTTGACAATACCTCCGGATGAGCTCGCCGGCCGCCCGGTCAACGTGCGCCAACCGGTTCAGGCGCGCTGTTGTGAGGATGCGATGCGCGGTCGACGGCGCGATGTAGAGGCGGGCCGCGAGGTGAACTGGTCCCTCCCGCAGCCTCATTCGCAGGCTGATGCAGCGCTTGGTCGTCTTCTAGCTGGTCTTGTTCGGGGACGTCTTCGGCGTGAAGATCGGTCTTGCATGGGTTCGCCGACGAGGTAGCGGTGGACCCACCGCTTCACGGTCGGCCAGGACATCTGGAAGCGGGCGCAACCTCGCTGATGGGCCATCCCTTCGTCGACGACGGGACGGGCGACGATCAGGCGGTGCTTGGGCGTCAGAGCAGCATTCGGGTGCGACATCAGGCATCACCGCCCAAGTGGTCGCAGGGCGTTGCTGGCGATGCAGGCCGCGATGAGGTGAGCGGCGGCAGCCGTGAGGAGTGCGACGGTCAGGCCGCCGTGCATGAGGGGGCCGCGGCCAGCGCGCCGATGCCCGAGACGATGATCTTGAGGCTGGCCCCGGTCATGAAGACCTGAGTGCGCAGCCGGTTGATGCCTCTTGGTGGCGAATCTGGATTAGCCCGGCGAGCTGGGGTCCGTCACCCGCGCCGCCTGCCGGCCACCGCGGCTGACGGCACATGAGGACACCTTGAACGCCCGTCGGTAGCGGGCGTTCAACGACTCGATCGCGTTGGTGGAGCAGATGACGGTGCGGATTTTCGCGTCGTAGTCGGGGAACGGGATGAACTCTGCCCAGGCGTTGTCCCACAGGCGGATCACCGCCGGATACCTGCCGCCCCACTTCTCGGCTAGGACGTCGGACGCGGCCCGGGCCGCAGCCGCGTTGACGGCGGTGTAGATCGGCTTGATGTCCCGCTTGAGCTCGTCCCAGTACCGGCGCGACGTCAGGCGGAAGGTGTTGCGGATCAGGTGGATGATGCACGTCTGCACGATCGCGCGGGGCCACACGTTCGTCACGACCTCGGGGAGGCCTTTCAGCCCGTCGCATACGAGGAAGAACACGTCCTTCACACCGCGTTCGGGGACGACATGCCGGACACCTCGCTGCCGCAGGCCCGCCTCGCGGACGTGCACGAGCTCTGATGCTGCCGGCACAACGTTGGTCGACCGCCGAGGGTGAATGACTGGCCGTGGAAGGCCGAGCAAGGCGCTCGCTTCGCGCGTTCTTGCCTCGGCCGCCGGAGGCTAGAAATAAGTTCCAGAGCTCTCCATTTCGGTACCGCCGGCACCAGCGTGCGACACTATCCTGGTTCCATCCCTCAGCGATCGCGACGGTAGTCGTCGGTACGTCGGAGGCGATCCCACCGCGATCGCCCTGGCACTGGGCGGGCGATTCTCAGGCCGACTGAAGGCGGAGTGCAGGCAGCCGGGGTGCAGGGTGGCGAGCATGTCGATTCTGTTGATAGGGAGCAACCCAGGGCTCGGACTATACCCGGCGGATGGGTCCAGAAGTTTGATCGCTTTCGCGTCGGCCTGGCGGGTTGATTGGTCCCTGCACGGTCCAGGAACCGTAGTCGTACTTTGGCACGAGAGTCGGGTATGCGTGGTAACACAGAAGCCCGACTTAGGGCTTTGGCTCGCGAGCGCGTTCAACCGCCACTTCCCCGAGGTCGCCGCACTGCCGTGGCCCGAGCCGGATCTCATCGAAGCTCCCGTGGACCTTGAGCTGGACCCGCTGACCGGTGTGCGGGTTCGGGCGGCCGATATCGCGATCGAGATCTCCGGTCCCCTAGATCGGCGCTTGAACACGGTCGCGTCGTTTCCCGGTAATGGTTTTCAACTTTCAAACGTCTACACGCCCTGCGCCACCGGCATGCTGCAGATTGCCGGACGCAGGATCAGTGGCTCGCCGCGAGTCATCACTAAGGCGCCCGCATCTTCGACCGCGTTTCTCGCTGACGCCGAGACCTGGTGCGATCCCGAGCCTTCGGCCGAATCATGATTCGACGGCCTCACAGCCAGCACGTCCGATGCTGGATGGTGTGCCTCGGGCCGTACCCGCCCCGCAGTGGGTCGAATTAGGTAGACGCTCCGTCGCATCTGCTGACACTGCGGGCCCGTGCGCCGTAGGCCGATGACCTTGCCCCAGACGTCGAACACCGGACCGTCCGAGCAGGGGTTGAACACGCCTTGGCCAGGATGAAGAACTGGAAGACCCTGCGTGACTACCGCCGCGCCGGCCACACATTGGCCGACGCTGCTTCCGGCATCGCCAACCTCCACAACATTCTCCTCACCGGCTGACCAACCGGGCCGGCGCTGAGCAACGTCCTCACCCAGTAGCGAGACAGTGGCTGGAGTCGGTTGTCGACTGCGACGGCGGTCCAGGACGCCTTGTGAGGATCGATCGCGATGACGATCGAAGCAGGTGCTGACGGTGCGGCGGAGGGGATGGGTCTCCTTGCAGGGCCGGGGAAAGGGGTCCGGCGAGGAGGGCAGACCAAACTTCGGGTTAAACAGACCTCTCTCGAGCCACTCCCGCCGGCGGTTTTGGCCGGGCGCAGGCCGTTAGCGAGACAGTCGTTAGTCGGCGACGTCGATGATCGCAACTTCTTCAGGTGCGATAGGGGGCAACGTCGTCCTGCCGCTCGTGACTGGGGCAGGGCGGCACGCACCAGCCGGGCAACGCGGACAAGACAGAGATAGGCCTCTAGCCAGGCTCCTATAAGTGACAACGCCACGTCCAGTGAGTGCATGAGCACCTCCCGACCGAGGCCGACAGATCCCGTTGAGGACCCGAAGTCAGTCAGACGGTGGTCAGACCCCGCCGGGAGGTGCTCATAAATAACATCTCTGTCAGACGGTTATCGCCGCACGGCCCCGGCGTTGTTCTTCTATGCCCGATTTGATCACGGTTGGTTAGATACCAAAGACGGCGAAGACGTCGGTGCGGTCGCGCAGATCGCGGCGGGCGTGGGCGATATTTACGCGTCCGGCGAGGCGGAAGGTGTTCAGAGCCAGATTGCGGAAGGCTGCCAGGTTGCGGAGTGTCGTACCGGTTGAAAGCTGGGAGCCGTCCTCGCCGAAGGTGACATTTTGGGTCCAGTGGAGACGGTTTCCCATTTCCACTGCCCTGTGGCCTCTCGTGTAATGGTTCAAGTGGTGCGGGCCCAAGTCAGCGTAGCCGGTACAGGCGCTCGATCGTCTGGGTGGTCGTGGCGCCGTCCCGATCGACTGCGGTTGCCCGCAGAGAGGCGTAGCCGGGGCCAGCCGGGTGCTGCACAATAGCCCGCCAACCCGCCCCGTGGCGGCGAACGGTGGCCTTTGTCCAAGTGGCGCCGTCGTCGTAGGAGATTTCAACAGTTAGTTGGTCGATGCCGCTGTACGCGGTTCCCCGCGGCGGCGGCTGTACCGAGATCGGAATGCTGAACGCCGAGGCAGCGCGTGCGGAGCCTGATGCGTTCAGTTTGGGCGCGTACCGGATTGCCGAAAGCGGCAGGGCCTTCGACCGGTCACCACTTACGCGGGCGGACCGGAACGTCCATGTTGCGTAAATGCTGGTTGTGAGGGCCGAGAACGAGCGGGTAGCGCTGGCCTCCAGCCGGTATGTGGCGGTACCGGCTGGCACGTCGAACTCGCCGACCCCCGGGTCGGTGGTTTCACCGATTGGCCGGCCGTTGCGGTATAGGGCGGTTCGGGCGGTGTCGGTTGTTGACCAGCCTGGATGGCCTGCCCGATCTCCGAATAGCCACGCGTTCACCTGGATGCGGTCGCCTCGACGCTCGGCCAAGCCGGGTGCCGCGACTGGGCCCGTCGGAGCGGCCTGCCACTCGTCCGATGAGGTGGTGGTCGGTTGATATGACACCGGTGCTTGGACGAGCCCGGCGGACTGGTCGATCCAGCCGGTACTGTCAGGAGTACCGATTCCCAGCTCTCGCATCCAGGACGGACCGGTGCTCAGATACTCGTCGCGCTGCTTCGGCACGGGGAGAATCATGGCGGCGCCCTCGACTCCAGCCCCGAAGACGGGAGTTGCGATCGATATCGCAGCCATTCCGTCAGGCGTGGGACCGTACCGTTGCCGGACGGTGGCCAGTTCTCGATCTTGGTAGCTTTTGGTGTATCCGGTTGGCAGGCGACCAGGGACGGTCTCGGCGAGCAAATAAAGATATCGGGTTTCGTCTAGTCGACCTTGGTCATTGAGTTCACCCCAGGAGCTGTTGACGAACGAGTACAGCTGGTCGCTCGGTAGCTTGGACCCGACGTGAGCAGTCTCCAGTGTTTCGAAGCTGTCCGTCACTACGCGTCGAACGGTTGGGCCGTCGGTGGTGGACTGCACGAAGCCGACTTCGGCGAAGCCGATACGCGCCGTACGTTTGGGAGGATTGACGCTGACTGGCCGCGCCTGGCGGGCGTCGAGCGTAATCCGAGTGTCGCGGTCGAGGTTGACAACCGGCTGCAGAATCAGTGCGTACCGCTCCCTCCGATCCGCGCTAGCCGGCGTGTAGATGGTAGCGCTCAGGCTGTACCGTCCCTTGGGTACGCGCACGGTGGCCGTTCCGTTTCGGGGGGCGATATCCTGCCGGTGCGGACCGTCAAGTTGCGTTAGATTACTGTCCAACCGCTGAGTCGGTGTGCCGGTGCCATCTAGATAAGAGACTGTCAGGTCGTATCGCTCGTCCTCCTTGTTGATGGCCAGTGGCGTGTGCACCACGGTCGTGTCGGCGGAGGCGATGAGGTGGCCGGTGTAACGGCCGTCAGGCCCGTCGACCCGTGTATCGGTCGTCACCGTGACCGCTGCCGTGCCGGCGGCAGGCACGGTGACGCGGCCAGTGCTGGTTCGAAACATGCCACCCGGCGCGGCGGCAGCGCCGGGACCGGTCACTGTCATGCTCAGCGTTAGCGTGATCGGCGCAGAGCCCACATTGCGGTAGGTGACGACCCGGCTGATCGGCTGGTCGTCGTCATGCGGCCATGCCTGCCGGCCGAACGAGATCGCGGTCGGCTCGGTGATCACGATCTGGGTGACGGCCCGGGCGGCGTCTACCCGTCCGGCGCCCTGCTCGAGAGTAGTTAGCGACGGGTTCGGCTGCGCGGCTGCCATGAGCGAAGCCTTCAGTTGCTCGGCCCGCCACTGCGGGTGCCGCTGCGCAAATAGAGCGGCGACACCTGCGACGTGCGGAGTGGCCATCGAGGTGCCGGAAGCAGCCGTGTATCGGTCATTAACTGGCTCGCCCATAGCGGTACCCTCGGCCCGAGCGGCCACAATCCCCACACCGGGTGCTGTGATGTCCGGCTTGATAATCTCCTCGCCGACCCGCGGGCCACGGTTGGAGAACGGCGCTCGCCGCTCCGCTCGGTCCACCGCACCTACGCTGAGCGCGGCGTCGGCGGAGCTCGGGGAGCTGACCGCGCCGTCTGCGCCTTCGTTGCCGGCTGAGACGACGAAGAGTGTCCCGTATCTAGCAGTCAGCGTGTTCACCGCTTCCTCAAGCGGGTCGTTTCCGGATGCGTCGGCGGTGCCCAATGACATGTTGACAATTGCCGCCTGCTTGTCCGCCGCTGCCCAGTGCATGCCAGCGAGGATCGCCGACTCGCTGCACCACTCGGTCTCGCAAACCTTTCCGGACAGCAGCTTCGCATCCGGCGCTACCCCACGATGCCTGCCGGCCGACGCGGCTGCGCTGCCGGCGATCGTAGACGCGACATGAGTACCGTGGCCAACCGTGTCGCCGTCCTCTGGCGTGTCGGTGAAGTTGACTGCCTCGAGCACTTTCCCGGCGAGGTCGGGATGCGCGGTATCCACGCCGGTATCGAGCACGGCAACCGTAACGCCGGACCCGGTGTAGCCGGCCCGCCAGGCGTCCGGTGCGCCGATCTGCGGCACGCTGTGATCGAGCGAGATCCGCCGCCGACCATCCAGCCACACACGCTCAACTGCGGTCTGCCTGGTCAACACCGCCCACGTGTCGCCACGGTCGTCCTTGACCGCGTTAACGGCCGCACCGCCCACCGCCGACAGCTCACGGGCAACCACCACGCCCGCCGCGCGCAATTCGGAAGTCGCGCTGCGGGCGGTACTTGCACGGTACGTGACCAGCAAGGGCAGCGTTGCTCGCTGGGCGTCGCCATATCCGTCGCGCAACAAGCCCCGCACGTCGAACAATCGCGGATCCAGCCGCCCGCTGCGAAGAAGGGGTGCGGCGTCGTCTGGCACGACATGCAATGCCTCGCCATCTCGCTCAATGAGGAAGCGTATCCCGTTGCGCTTTGCTCCGGGACGCACGCCGATCCGGCCGGCAGTGTCCACCGAGACCCGGTCTCCAGTCAGCAAGGTCACCGTATCGCTGTGTCCCGATGAGCCTGCGGGCGTACGGTCATGTCCGGTAGTAGCCTGCCCCGGCTGCGTGCCACCTAGCACCAGCCCGACGATCAGCGCCGCAGCAGCGGCCTTCCTAATTTGCACGATGTAACTCCTAGTTGCGTCCGAACGGACACCGAAGCTTGAAAAGTTTCATACTTGATATTCAGGTGATGACGGGCAGGTCAAAACATGACCACTGCCGCGCGGCAATCGACGTTTCGTCGTGATCTTGGGGAGCCGGGTTGGGAGCAGATAGCTCTGCCGCGCTGGGGTCTGGAAGTTTGCGTCGCCCGCGAATCGAAGGGACGCATCCAGGCCCCGTCAGCCCTTTTCGCGCATCGGAGCCGGCTTGCCTCCCTCCGCGTTGGGGCCGATGTCCGCAGTCGAGTCTCCGCTGCCTCGGAATCCGCGGGTCCTGGCTACACTGATACCGATCCCCGCGATCACCGATTGTCAGCACAAGCTGAACGACCAGGCCTGCTACCGGTTCAGCTTGTTCTCGATTGCGACAGACCAGGCCGTACTCCAACTAACTCCATCGACTGAGGCGTTGCACATAGTCGGATGACAGTGTGCTGGCCCGCTTTGGTCGATTGCGGAACTTGCCTCAACGCGGACGTGGAGCCGCCCTACAGCCCGCCTTCCATCGCTCAGCGACAAGGCATCACCTTGACGCTGAGCACATTGGCTCACGGGAGTCTTGGAATCCGTGTGAGCCAGTGTGGTTGCTCAGGCCGCGCTGCCGTCGCTGACGATTATCGGGAGGGCAATTCGATCTTGAATGGTTCGGTGGTGGCGGGCTGGCCGGTCGTGGTCAGTAGTCGCACGGACAGGTCGACCTGGGGCTTGCGGGCGGGGGTGGTGAACACCGCGTAGCGGGGGCCGTCGGGCCGGTCGGGCCGGGCGTGCGTGGGTACGTCGCGGGTGATGTTTGTGTCGTCGGTGACGCGCAGGGTGGTGACCGTGGGGTGGACCGCGATCATGGTGATCCAGTCGCCGTTCTGGTCCTTGCCGCCGAGGCGTTGGGAGAGCTTGGCGACGCGGCCCGGATCGGCGAGCCAACGGGCTTCGTCGTTGACGTAGCAGCCGGTGCCGGGTGCTCCGCCCTTCGGGGCCTCGCCCCAGGCGACGCCCGAGTTGGCCTGCCCTCTTCCTGGAGCGTCGGCCCTCTCAAACGCCAGTTCCACGCCGCCGAAAGTCTTTCCGCAGACATCCTTGTGTACGGCCGGGACGAGCCAGTACCGCTCGCCGTCTTCGGAGCCGCTGACGAAGGCGGTCTTGGGTGGGATTCGGCCCACGTCGCCGGAGTCGATGGCGAAGGTGGAGAAGGCCGCCACCGGCACGACGGCGGCGGCGAGGCCGATCGCCAGCCACCGCTTGCGCTTTCGCCGGTCCCGGCGGGTGCGCACCACCGATGCGGATTGCGCCAAGATGTGCTGCTTCGTCTCCGGCCGGACTGGGGATGCGTCGGTGATCGTTGCGGCGACCGCGTTCAGTGTCCCGCGCAGCCGGGCGTCGAGAGCGGGATCGATTGCAAGGTCGAAGTCGTCGGTGCTCATGAGTCGAGGGCCTTTCGTAGATGTTCCAGGGCGCGTTTGAGGTCAGAGCGGACGGTCGCTGGTGGGCGATCCATCACGGCGGCGATTTCTACCAGCGTGAGGTCCTCGTAGAAGCGCAAGATCACGACTGTGCGCTGAACCAGCGACAGCTTCTGGATCTCGGCCCATGTCTCATCGACCTCGGGCGGATGCGTCACCGCCTCAGGCACAGCCAGCGTGCGTTCCCGCGCGACGCGGCGGTGGTGATCCGCCGCCTGGTTGACAATCGCCCGCTTCAGGTACGGCAGGGGCTGCTCGATGCGATCCCAACGCGGCAACGCCGAGACGAACGCGGCTTGGACAAGATCCTCGCCCTGTTCCCGCGAGCCAGTCAGTAGATACGCCAACCGCAGCAATCCCACACGGTGATCCTGATAGACCCGCACCAGCTCCGGCGGGCCTTGCTTCACATCCATCACACCTCTACGTCGCCCCCAGACCACAAAACGTGGCACCCAACAACCAGAAATTAAACGGCATAACGGCGGCATCGGCCGGTCTGTGGATCTAAAGGCACCTCTCTTGTCAGCCCGCCGGAGGCAGAGAGGTCTCCGTGTCTTTGACCATGGTGCGGTAGACGACGAGGGGGCGGGTGCGGGCCGAGGTTCGCGCGGAATTCCTTATCGGCTACCAGTCCGAACGCCCGCTGACCCCAGCCGAGGCCGGCTGGCTGGCTGGCTGGCTGGCTGGACATCCTTCTGTTCTGGCAGGGCTTGGCGATGGTGCCCCCCCGGTGACGACCCGACCGGGTGGCCGTCAGCGCTGAGCCAGCTGACACGCCCCTGAAGGATGTCTTCAAAGGATCTTGGTATCGGATGTTGTCGCGCGCGGGACGTGGCTACGAGTTGTCTGACGTCGAGTGGGAAGCGTTGTCGAGGTGCCTGCCGTCGGCGGTGGCCGATGGTCGGCCGCGAGCCGATGACCGACGGGTAGATCGTGTGGCAGTTCCGAGCGGGGCAAGCGGTACGAGTGCCCGGCTGTCCGGGTCAGCGCGTTCGCGGGTGCGCTCCGGGTGCAAGCTGCCGCTCCGGCCCGTCCGTCGTGCCCACAGCCGTTCGGCGCTGTCGATCGCTGGCAGGAGCACGATGACATAGGCCCAACCGACCAGCACGTCGATGATCCAGTGCTCGGCGCTATAGACGAGTGCGAACGTCATGGACAGCGGATAAAGCGCGAGTACGGGCCACCATCGTCGCCGTATCCGTGGGGCGAGGAACAGCACCGCGAGCAGCGCGAAGGCGGTGTGCAGGCTGGGCATCGCGGCCACCCGGTTCGACGTCTCCATTTGCGCAGCGTTGAGCAGGCTGCCCGCCCCATGCAGACCGATGGCGTTCCCCCCACGGGTCGAGATGCGGGTAACCGTGCTGATGAGGCCGTGCTCCGATGCCCACCACGGCGGAGCAGCCGGGTAGGCGCCGATCAGCTCGTATACGTATGGCGCGCCCCGATCGGCGTAGCCTCGCGAGACGGTGTACCAACTAAAGAACGACTCATATTTCCAATGTGCCGGCATGATCCCACTGGTTGTGACGCAGCGGTGGAGTCGCCCTCCCGTCGTGGTTACCCATCAGACTTGACCGATGAGCAGTGGGCGTTGATCGAGCCGCTGCTGCCGCAGCCCGCGACGGAGGGTCGGCGGGAGAAGCATCCGCGGCGAGATCGTGAACGCAATCCTGTACGTCGTGCGATCAGGTGTGCCCGTGGCGGTACCTGCCCGCCGATCTACCCCCGTGGCAGACGGATCTGGTCGGGCCTTCCAGGCCGGGCGCCGGGTCTACTGGTACTTCACCCGCTGGGAACAGGCAGGCGTGACCGAGCAACTGTTGGCCACCATCAGGGTCAAAGCCCGCGCTGAGCAGGCCCGCGGACCGGAACCGACGGCCGGGATCATTGACTCCCAGTCAGTAAGGGCGCTGACACCGTCGCCGCGACACACGCGGCTACGACGCCGGGAAGAAAATCAACGGCCGCAAACGGTTCATCATCACTGACAGGCTGGGACTGCTGGTCACCGCTCGGGTTCTCGCCGCATCGCGGCAGGACCGCGACGGTGCCAGGGGTGCTCTGGTCGCAGCGAGCGTCGCGGCGCCGGCGATGCGACACGTGTTCGCCGAGTCCGGTTTCGCCGGACGGCTCGTCGACTGGGCACGCGAAACGCTTGACACCACGATCGAGATCGCGCGCAAACCCTCCGAGCAAAAGGGATTCGCCGTCCAGCCACGCCGGTGGGTCGTTGAGCGCACCCTCGCCTGGCTAACCGCCCAGCGCCGACTGGCTCGCGACTACGAACGCCACCAGAAGTATCCGAAGCGATCATCCGCTGGGCCGCGATCGCAGGCATGGCCCGCCGCATCACCAGAGGCATACCCGACCGACGGCAACCCCGGCGCACCTTCGCTTGGACCTAACCAGCCGTTCTCAAACACGCTCCTAGAGGCCGAGGTGTTGCCCGCCGGCCACGGTCGGTTAGACAAGCCGGTCCACGACGTACGCGGTCGCCTCGGCAAGGAGAGCCTGGTCATAGTCGGCTTCTCGAGCTGCTCTGCTAGACATCAATGAGACGACAAGGGGCGTGGATCCCGGGGGCCAAACGATAGCGATGTCGTTGATCGTGCCGTAATCACCGGTGCCGGTCTTGTCGGCCACGGTCCAGCCCGGCGGCAGCCCGGCGCGGATGCGGCGGGCGCCGGTGGTGTTGCGGGTAAGTAAGTCCTTGAGGAACTCGCGCTTGTCGGCCGGCAATGCGTCGCCCAGCACAATCTTCTGGTAGTCGGTGCCAATGGCCCTGGGAGTGGTGGTGTCGCGCGGATCGCCAGGAATAGCGCTGACGATTCCTGGCTCGATCCGGTCCATCTGCGTGACCGTGTCACCGAGGCTTCGCAGGTAGGCCGTTAGCGCTGCCGGCCCGCCAAGGTCGCGAAGTAGGAGATTGCCCGCGGTTCCATCGCTGTACCGTACGGCGGCGTCGGCCAGTTGCCGAATGGTCATTCCAGTCGCTACGTGCTTCCCCGTGATGACGGAGCTCTTCATGAGCTCCTTACGGGAGTACCGGACGACCGTCTCCAGATGCGGCATCGAGTGGTTATGAAGGATGGCAGCAGCGGCGAGGCCCTTGAACGTCGAGCAGAAGGCGAACCGCTCGTCCGCACGGTGCGCGATGGTGGCGCCCGTTCCGGTGGCGAGGGCATACACACCCAGGCGCGCGTCGAACCGACGCTCCAGCTCAACCAGGCGGCTGTGTTGCTCTTCCGCCGATGAGCTGGGGGAAACGGGCGGGGAGGAGGCGGCCGGTGAGGACGCGCTAGGTTCCCTGGCTTCCCCGCAGGCGACCAAAGGCAGTAGAGCCGCCACGCTCAGCAGGGAGCGGCGACCGACCCTCGATGGCTCAGTTGCCCAACGGGTAATAGAGGCGCCCGCGGTCGGAGGCAGAAACGTCGGCCGCGGCGATGAAGGCTGATCATGGCTGGTCATACAGGGGATACGCCTGATCACCCACTGCCGGTTGCTCGCCGAATCCAGAAGTTAGTCACGCCACACTCAGCTTGAAGGCTCTGGGTGGCCCGCCTCAACAGCACAGGTTGTGGCGACAACCGGGCAAGAGGTAGAAGGCTCCTCTAGATGCCTTCGAGGGAAGCCCATCCGCAAGCTCAAAGTAGCGCTTAGCCAGGCGGTTGGGCACTTCGCAGCTCACGGTGTAAGTGATCCTGCTGCCTGCTGCCCTTAGGCAAACTCGTCCGCGCGCGCCGAAGCAATGCTCAAAACCTGTGGACCGGCCCTGGGCAGACGCGGAGGGGCGCACCTCCCCCGGTGACCGATTGGCACCGAATAGACCACCGTTGCATCGTCGGCTGGAGGAAGCAGGCCCATGCGCAACGTCGGCAGTCTGGACGGTTCCACCGAGCCCGGCTCTCTGGTCGACGACGTCGTCCTGAGGGTGCCCCTCCGAGTGCTGGCAGCGGTACGGGTGGCCAAGGTCAATCAGTACAAAGGTGAGCGCTGACAGGGCACGGCTGCCCAAGTACGAGGACGCATACGCCGAGGCGAACACTGGTACGGCCCGGCTTGAGGGCGACTCGCGCGGCCCTCAAGCTGTTGCTGTTACGGCTACCCAACGAGGCGGAGTGAGAATGCGCGGCTCGGGTCGGCACCATCGCACTGACCTTCGCGGCCGCAGGGGCGAAGGCTTTCGGGCTGGCGGCGATGGGTTGGCGAACGAGCTCTGCGTCGACGTGTGGGTCCCCGGGTTCACGGGCACCGGTAGACGCAGCCGCGGACCGGCGACGGGCCCACGGGCCGTACGTGGTGGAGCCGCCGATCTCCCTCCGTGGCAGGGCTACGACGACTTGCTACTGCTGCTCACAGCAACTCGGCACGAGTACACCGCCTCAACTGCGGTTTGCCCGGTCGCCGGCGCATACCCTGCGCTAATCGATCTGGAGACGACCATCCCAAGCCCGAACCCGCCGATCCCTCTACCAGCGCCAGAGAGGCGAAGTGATGACCGGCAGCTCCTCTGCGGGCACCTTGGCGCGCAGCTG
The DNA here is from genome assembly GCF_026342155.1 of Micromonospora sp. NBC_00362. Taxonomy (NCBI): domain Bacteria; kingdom Bacillati; phylum Actinomycetota; class Actinomycetes; order Micromonosporales; family Micromonosporaceae; genus Micromonospora; species Micromonospora sp. NBC_00362. The sequence goes on along the minus strand of NZ_JAPENH010000001.1, from coordinate 6,881,774 downwards.
GTCAACCATCGGCTGCGACAGCCCGACACCGGTAACGGGGATGCCTCGGGCAGCGAGCGGAATCGCAACCCGACCGGTACCGATTGCGAACTCCAATGCAGGGCCAGAACCCTGCCGCCCGGGCGAGGAAATCGACGGCAGGGTCAAGCACCCGGGTTCGAACATCTCGGCCGAGAGAGCGTCGTACCGCTCCGCAGTATTATCATCCCACAAGTCACTGCTCGTCATGCGGATCCTTCTGTTCGGCTTCCACCGCTCGCGCCGCCGTTTTACGCAAGGCCGCGCTCCCCCAACATCCACCCGTACCGCCAACAGGTGCGATGATTGCGCGTAGAGCCCTTCGTGTCAGATGAACGCACCGTGTCCCGATGGGTGGCGGTTACGGGTACCACGGCCCGCCGACTTGATCGCACTTCGTCGAATTTTGACCCAAGACGCGGTGTCCACCGCACTGACAAAACCCAGATGCCGACCTCGGGGGCGTTCGTCAACGCCCACGCGAATATCCCGCCTGGCCGGAAACCCACCGCGACGGCCTCCTCGAGATGAACTGGGCAAGGTCGGCCGGGTTCCGCCGCAGATTGCCGGATGAGGTTGGTTACCTCCCGTTCGAAGCCGAAGCCGCGAACCGTATCCTTTCGGCTGGGTAGGTGCGTCACTGAAAGTCAAGCCGGACGGCCGCAGGCGAGGTCCTCGGAAACGTGGTCGCCGCGCTCATACTCGGCCGCCTTGTGCCACCACATTGAAGTCATCTGGATCAAGGGCGACAGCTACCGAGTCGGTGCCCGTGAGGCGATCACTGCGATACGTACGGGCAAATTAGCGGCCCGCCTTCGCCTGATACTCATCAATGACCTGCTGGGGGATTCTGCCCCTCTCTGAGACGGCTATACCGGCCGTCTTGGCCCAAGCACGGATGGCCCTGTTTTGATCAGGGTTGGCTGCGGCAGCTCGACCCTTGGCCACCCGGCTGACACGGGAGCCGACCAGCCCGTGGACGTCACGCCTCGTGCGGATCGTTCCGTCTCGACCAACTCTGGTGCCGTTGGCGGTATATGGAGCGAAGACGTTGCGCAGCTTTCCGGCATTGGTGCTCGACAGATCAATCTCGTACTGGACCCCGTCGAGGGCGAATCTGACGCTCTCGTCGGCCTCCCCTCCACTGATGTCATCGATCAACTTATTAATGATTTGCTTTGCCACGTTCTGCATCCTTTCAAATTTCGCTCCGGAATCGTGTCTACAGTAACCGACGTATGGCTCGCAACGAAAGCAGCCTGTCAGGTCCGAGGTTCTGTCACTCATCAGCACTGGCCCGGGGCGGTGCTCCGCTCGGGCCAAGCGCATCCGCCTGGGTTATTGCGTATGGAGGGGAACGCTGCGCCGGCCGGTCGCGCTGATCCACCGTCCGATGCAACGATGAGCTGCATTGGCGGTGAAGGAGCACTCGGGCAGCTCAGTCGAGACCGGCTCAAGATGGCGGCAGCCCGGCCGCACAACGCTGTCGCAACGCTGTTCAGGACCTAGTCAAAGGCCTCATCGAGAGTCTTTTGACGAGGGTTGACGGCAGCCGCCTGCGGACCCAGGCGCACCTATTGGCTGACCGCCCCCTCGTCCGCATAGATGCCGGACCGCCTCGACCTGGCGGCGTAGGATCGCTTGAACGCGACGTTGGATGAGGCGACGGCTCCGGGACGTGCACCTCTGCCATGACGTAGTCAGCCACCAGATCGGTCCGGTCGTCCTTGCAGGCACTCGAAGCACGCTCACCGGCCGGGCATGTGTGTTCCCCGCGATAGAGCACATTCAGACGGCCTGGCATGAGCCATTATCGGGGACGGCGGATCCTGTATGGAAGGTTGCTGCGGTCTGCAGCGCGACGCTGAGGGCCACCGGCATCGGTCACGTCGCGGTCACGTCGCGTGCAGCATTTTGGCGTCTGGCATGCCAAGCGTATGACTAGCCAGCCCTCCGGAGGGCCTGCCGAGCTACCGCCTCCTGATTGGGCCGGATGACGAAAAGTTCTGCCGCAGGGTCAGCGAAGCCCTCGATCTCGGGTTTCGTCTCCATGGCGATCCGGCGGTCACATTTGACGGTGAACGAGTGATCGCCGCGCAAGCCGTTGCCTGGCCAGGCGGTACAACGGAGTAAGCGCGGGCCGTATCAGAACCTTGGCGCCGGGACAAGGGGGCCTGTTGGCCGGCTCGAGTCGAACTGATTGCGGCGACTGCGGGGCCGCACTGTACGACTGGCCGATCGGGTGTGGTCGACGGCACGCCGAAGTGCCCTCGATTCACCATCACAAACGGGCGAATTTCTGCATGAAGCGATTCTTCCAGGACGCGATCAGCTCAATGGTCCGAGGCGCTCTATCAGGCCCGGCGACACCGGACGCCGTCAGGGCTAGCCGGGCGGCGGATGTGGGTGCTTCGACGTCGGGGAATACCAAGAGCGGGACCGCCGGCAGTGCCTCTCAACTGTCCACTGTGACGGCGAGATTATCGGATCTCATCGGCGATGCAGAGCCACATGTCTGGGCGTGACGCCGGTACGGCAGCCACGCCCAGACATCCACTTCATCAATGCTGGGCCGAAGGCGACCGCCTGCCAGCAGCGTGCGAGGAGATATTCGCCAAAGGTGCCCGAGACCCGGGGTGGACCTCGCTGGCGGGCCTCACCCGGGCCGCACGGGCGGATACGATCCGGCCGACTCCGGCTGCGGAGGCGCTGGCCCCAGGCATTCGCATCTCGAAAAGCGACCGAAGACGTCGCAGCATCGCCGATTCCGCACGGACAAACCTGCCTTTGAAACAGGCACTGCATGCAAGCATGCGGCTTCAGATCGCTCCCCGGAGGCCCGCTCCCGCCACACTGCCCAAGCGCAGGATCAGAGGTTTGTCACTGGAGGGGTGAACTCAATGCCGGGTTTGCCCTTCATGGCGTCTCGAAGAGTTTCGTAGACCGCCGGGTTGATGCCGGTCGTGGTATCGTGACCCATTATTTGGTTGGTCTGAGGCCAGTCAGGGTCGGCCATGATGCCGGCCACGGAGTACTGCTTAGTCATTGCGACCAGGGCGGCGGTTTTGTCAAGGTCAGTCGTGCCGGATTTGCCGGCCACCGGTTTACCAACGATGGACCGGACGTTACCCGCGGTCGCGTTTGTGCATTTGGATATGATTGACCGATCTCCAACCGGGCAGCGGGCGGCGTCCACAGCCGCTCGGGCTACCTCAGTACTGACTCGCTTCTCGCAGCGCGGCTTAGCGATGTTTGGGATCTCGCCATCCGGGCCGCGAATCTCCTGCACCGGCATCGGCTCACAGTACTCACCGTCGGCGGCTAGGGTGGCGTAGGCGTTGGCCAAGTCTAACGGTGTGGTCTGCGAGACGCCGAGAGTAAAGGCACCCCACTGGTTGGCACCGCCTTCCGTGGTCGCCCGGCGGGCGTCCCCACTATCCCGGAAATTGATACCAAGTCGCTGGGCCGCCTTGACAACGTTCTCCGCACCGACCTGCTGCTGCAGAGCCACGAAATACGTGTTGACGGATGTGCCAAAGGCGCTCCACATAGTGTGCTTCCCGGCCATGCTCTCAACGTCGTTGGTGGGACAGTAAAGGTTGGTGCCGGGGCAGGCCGCCGGAGACGCCGCCTCAATTAGGTACTCCGACTTGAATTGCTTGGGCGCATCAATGACATGGCTGAGTGGGATACCCCTCTCCAGGGCCACGATGGTCGGAAATATTTTGAACGTCGACCCCACCTGGTAGCCATCGATGCCGTTGCCGCCAGTAAGTAGCGGGTTGACCGTATTTGGATAATTCCCCCGGATCTTCTTATTAGCCTTCCGTGGATCACTGGAGTACTTGTTCTGTGGATTCTTGGGGTCGTCGATTTTAAAGTTCCGATTCACCGCTAGTGCTCGCACTCGGCCGCTGCCCGGCTCGATTGCTGCGACCATCCGGGCGGCCGCGCTTTTCACGCCAAGGTTTTTACGCACCGCCTTATCCGCGCCCATCTGAGCGTGCACGTCGAGTGTGGTCGTGATTGTGTACCCGCCGCTCTTCAACTGCCGCTCACGTTCGAACGGAGTCGAGCCGAATACTTTCTGCTGCATCCACCAACGGTAGAAATAGTCACAGAAAAAGCCCCAGCTGTTGACGTTGGCAGCAATGCAACCGTTCGGCGTGCGCTTTCCCTTCACCACCAGCTTGATCCGTTTAGCGGCCTCACCTTCCGTCTTGCTGATCGCTTTGATCTCGACCATATTGTCGATAACCCAGTCGCGCCGATCGAGAGCGAGCGTATAGCCAGCCTCGGTCGTCGGGTCGTTCATGGTCGGGGCCTTAACCATGCCTGCGACCAGGGCCGCTTCCTCGATCGTCAGCTTGCTCGGATGCTTACCGAAGTAGACCTGGCTAGCCGCATAGATGCCGTACGCCCCGTTACCGAACGCGGCAATATTTAGATAGCGTTTCAGGATCTCATCTTTGGACAACTCTTTATCCACCTGCATTGCCAAGCGGATCTCACGGAGCTTTCGAAGCTTGGTGTCTTCACCCGCCGCCACTGCGTCGGCGGGGTGGGTCGCCGAGTACGTGGTGGCTAGCCGCACATATTGCATCGTCAGCGTTGACGCACCCTGCCGGCCTGCCCGTTCGTTTTGATTATTTACGAAAGCGCGAGCCACACCTTTCAAATCCACCCCATTATGTTGATAGAAGCCGTGATCCTCAGCCGCAATTATGGCCTCCCGCATGAATGGTGAGATCTCCGAAAGCTTCACGTCTCGACGGTTCTCGTCGTACATGGCTGCCAGTGGCGTCTTGCCGTCCGAAGCCAAGAGATAGCTAATCTGCGGGGCTCGTGACACCCTGAGCTCGCTCGGCAGCCTATCGAATGCTTCAGCACCCGCCTTCGCCGCTAACCCAGAGAAGCCGACTAAAGGAAAGGCCGCTGCCGCCAGCAACAAGCCCGCCACCAAGCCACAGATCCCCAAAGATCCGATATTAGCCAAAATCTTACGACTGCGAAACCACATCACTAAAACCCTAACCGGTACAACCTAAGATTGACTTTGAGGACACTGCTCTTGCACTAATCGTTGCAACCCTTTCTAAGCGTTAAAGGTAGAGGCCGTCCCGATTTGCAGATTTGATAGCTGATGCGAACTGTCAGCTCTCACCGCTGGTCACTCCAATCGCTACTGTGCTGCAGGGGCGACGTTGCATCGCGATCGGCAAGGCCCTCGCAGCATCTGCGAATGTTGACCGCTTATCAAAAGGATCGCTGTGCGGTGTCGTGACCCGGGGATCAATATCAGTCGTACGCCCTTACGATCGTTTTCACGAGACAGGCATCGGGCTAGGACAAGTTCCTAGGCAGGCTTTGACTGCCGGCTGATTCCAGCCGGTTTTGCACCGCAGGCCGCTTCAGGCTACGCTGCGGCAGTTCTATCGGGCGCTCTAGTCCAGCTGCAGACCCAAGGTCATGAGGCTCCCTGGACCGCTCTGAATGATCCCGAAACCACCGTTAGTCTTCCAACCCTGCGGCGCAGTGGCCACCATCGCCGCTAAGCTTTCAGACTGTCGATAGACACAGCAAGCCACCGCCGTTCGTGCGCTACATGTGTAAGCGACTAACCTACACTCGGCCGCATTCAGTTCCGTTTCACAGCGGCTTCACGGAGTGGCGTTCTACCTACCCGGTAGTTCAGTCGATATTGATGTCGTCGCTGCCGGCAGGATTGAGAAGTCGGTCACGCACTAACGAAACAGCGCCCGGCCACCATGGTTGCTTCAAGCGCCAGCTGCCTGACTGGCGTTGCTGCCGGGTCCGCGGCACCGGCCTATCCGAGTTCTGCAACAGAACGCCGTTCCCCACCCGAGACCTGGCCCACCGCCGACAGCTGCCAGGACTCGCCTGGCAGTGGACCGGCCCCGCGGTCCCGGGCGATCTGTCGCTTTGGCGCAATGACCGGGCCGGCCGTTGGCCGCCAAGCCGCCCGGATCAGCCGCCCACGGATCCAGCGACTCTAACGGTTGCCGCAGTCAGTGGACATCCACGCACAACCGACAGACAGCCTTCAACCCAGCTCAAGTCGAAGCCAGCCATTAGCCTGACTGGAGGCCTTGTCGGGCCAGGGCAGTCCTTCGGGATGCCCGAAGGCCGGTGCTTGCCCGGCAATCAACTGGTGCAGTTAGGCCGCGACCGAGAAGATGGAGTACGTGCTTACGGACCTCTGGCCTCAATACAACCTCATCATCACCACACCACACCTGGAACTACGCCTGCCCAGAGGCCGAATTAGCGAATAGCTCGCTTGGCCGGCGCGGGGGTCCACCCCCCAACGAACGTCCCTTCCTCACCCCCTGGACCGACGGGAGCTACGAAGACCGCGCTCGGGCAGTGCTTCAGAGTCACTGGAGAAGCCTTGCAGAATGGCAGGTCACGACGTGGCAGCCGGGGTCGGGGGTGTTTCACGGGGACGAGCCGACCGGCCTGGTCAATTTGCGAGCACGTGATTTTCCGACCGATCGCGAGGTCAAGACGTCAGCCTGGCTCGGACTCAAACATCAGCGCAGAGGTTACGGAACCGAAGCCCGCTTCGGTCTTCTCACCTTGGCCTTCGATCACCTCGGCGCCAACGCGGCACTCACCGAGGTGTTTCAGGGCAATCACGCCTCCCACGGAGTATCCCGCAACTCGGCTACGAGAATGACGGCATCTCCGTCGACGCCCGCGGCAGCGAAGCCGTCGTATCCGATCGCCTACGGCTGACGCGACAGAAGTGGGCTCAACAGCAGCGGCCTACCGTAACGGTCAAGGGCATGTCGACATGCGGCCCAGTGTTTGGCCTCTGACGACCAGACGGCGGCCGACCGACTTGACGGTTTCTGACAGCGTCGAGCAGGCCAGACCTGCCGAAGGTGCTTCAAACCGCTGCCACCGCGCCTCCAGACCGTGACCGACGCCGCCGCCAGCATCGCCAACCTCCACACCATCGCTACAGGTGATTGGCCGTCGCCCGGAGTGAACAACACGAGGGATTGCCGCAGCGCTGAATGCCTACGAGACAGTGGCTGCCGCCTGCGCCCGACGTGGTGACGAGCTGATCCCCCACCTTGCAGCGAGGCCGTCACTCCCGCCGAATGCGTCTGCTTGCTGGGGTTGAGCGACCGCGATCTCAACAATTGACCTCAGCGCTAGGGTACTCGCGCCGCCACAAGGCACGGGTGTCGGAGGTGCGGTCGCGCAGGCGTCGATCGCTCGGCGGGTCTGCACGGCGAGCAGCACGGTGGCGAATCGTTACCCAGAGCGGCGAGCGAAGTCGCCGACGGAGATGCCAGCAGCGTGATCGAGACCAGGACGATGAGATGCGGGTATGTTCGCGTCCCATGAGTCTCATCCTCTTGCCGCTGCTGCTAGTACAGGCTTGGCCTGTGGCCGCAGTGAGCGCCGGCGTGCTCGGGGCTCTGGCGATGCTCGCTCTGACTGGTAAGCGACGCATGCGGGACAGATCGAGGGCGCTGACGAGGGCGGGGGGATTGCTTACTTTCGGAGCGTCGTTGGCGACGGCGGCCGCCTACGGGTATGGGTTGGCAGCGACCACTTTCGGGGCGGTTACCGATGCCGACGACCGGTGCGGACTGGCGCGACCGGACCTGTATGGCTATGGGTATCGCGGCCCGGCTGACGGGTCGCTGCGCATGTGGCCGCTACACGACACCACCTGCGGCCCCGATTTGGTGCCCGGTTTCGTCAACCCGTTAGTAGCCGGCTCCGCAGTGCTGTTCGTGGCGCTGGCGGCGGTCACGGCCGTGATGAAGATCAGATCCATGGAACGCCGGAGTACTAGCTGACGACCTCCACATGGTTGTCGGGAGGATCAGTTCCCCTTGCGGTGGAATGTGGCTGGATTAGGCGCCTGCCGATCCGAATATCGACGTAGTCGCTCTACCGCGAGAACTTCCCGCAGCCTCCGATTGCGCCCGACGGGACACGGCCGCACAATCGCCAGGCCGACGCTTTGCCCCGAATCCCGCGTACACTGCCACCGCTTAACAGCGCGGCCATCGGCGAAGCGATCGCTCTGCGATGCTTCCCCGATCCACTTCGACGGCCTGGTCCGCGTCCGAACCATCAGCGAGCACGGCCCACGGAATGTGCGCCGGAGCCAAGGCTCACACGACGTTGACCACCTGCTCGTTGACCTGGTTCGACCAGGCGGCTTTGATTTGAGCTCAGCCCCACCTCCGGGCGACAGGAAGCCCGCGATGATCATCGCCTCGGTTCTGCAGAGGCGTGGGCACTCGCCCGCTCGGCGCTGGTTTGCGCCTTGCCGGCGACAGCCTATGCCGCATGCTCGGTGATCATCGACGTCGAGCTCGTCGACAGCAGCCACCTCACCGAGACTTCGGGCATCGCTGCGCCGGCCGGTTGGAAGGCAAGCAGCAAGAAGGCCGCAACCTCCCGGCAACCAGCGTGCGGACATGACGGAGCCTCGGCGGCTGATCATTCCGAGCCGAAGCTTCGCGGCTCACTCAGCTCCTTCGGCACGGCCTGTCTTGACCCGGACGGTTGAGTGCCTTCAGCACGCCCGTCAACACCTACCTCCTGGTTTGTAAAAGCACGTCCGCCCAGAGGACGTTGTCAAGGCCGCCAGAGAGTCGGCATCACCCTCCGGAATATCGAGGACGCCCGCCGGACGATCACCAGACGCGGCGCCAACCGGTGGGGTGCATAGCCGCCCTTCGAGAACCGCGGGCCGTCTTCACGCTGCCCTACGGTCAGGACGATCGACATCGACTTCTGCCGTTTGTTCACACGTCAGCCCTCGTCGGCGGCCCGGCATAGGAGCAGATTAGGCTCTGCGTGTGACGCGCCCTGTGCTGCTGGACTGCGATCCTGGCATCGACGATATGCTGGCCATCCTGACGGCGGTGGCTAGCCCGGAGGTGGAACTGGTCGGAGTCACCACCGTTGGCGGCAACGTGGGAATCGACACAACTACCCGCAACGCCTTGGACGTGCTGGCGATGGCCGGCCGGGCCGACATCCCGGTTGCCCGCGGCGCGGACCGGCCGTATCTGCGCTCGCTGAGCGCCCGCGCCGAATCGGTCCATGGAGACAATGGGTTAGGCGGGGTAACACTGCCAACCTCGAGCGCCGGTCCAGTCGATGCCACCGCACTGGAGCTGATCGTCGAGACTGTACGGACTGCCACCGAGCCGGTGACGCTGGTGGCGACTGGGCCGCTGACCAACGTGGCGCACCTATTCGCGGTGCATCCCAATGTGGCGTCACGATTGGCCCGGCTGGTGGTGATGGGTGGCTCGATCGGAGCCGGCAATCGAACACCAGCAGCCGAGTTCAACATCTGGGCTGACCCGGAGGCCGCCTACCGGGTGCTGACTGAGCCGGGACTGCCCCGGCCGGTGCCGACCACGTTGGTCGGGCTCGACGTTACGTACCGCACCGCCTACAGTCCGGATGACTTGGACCGGCTGCGTTCGGCTGGCACCGTAGCCGCTCTTTGTGCGAACGCGCTGGGGTACTACCTTTCGGCATACGGGCGGGACCACGGAATGGACGTGGTGCCGCTGCACGACCCACTGGCGATGGCGGAGGCGATCCGGCCCGGCCTAGTCACCGTTGCCCGGGCGTTTGTCGAGGTGGACACCACAACTGGGCCGAGCCGCGGCAACACCCTCGTGGACTTGTATGGCCGGCCGACGGTCGAGGTGGGGGTGGACGTCGACGTGCCGTCCACGTTGGATTTCATCACCACTCAACTGGAGTCGCTGGCGGCGGTTGGTCTCGTCGAAGGCGAACTCGCGAGCCGGGGGCGGGATTGGGTAAGTCGATGATGTGCAGGCCGTCAGTGGGCGCACCGCCGTCGACGGGGATCCGCCCCGGGGCGATCATCTTCGTCACGTACCGGTCCATGTAGGACTGGCTGGTACGCGGTGCCCAGCGGGGCGAGGTTATTCGCCACGGCGGAACCGCGCGGTCGGTCTTGCGGCCTCAGGGTGCAGCGTCATCCGGCGCAGGACGGCCATCGCGCGAGACGGTGCGAGGTTGTTGAGCGGGCCACAGCAGCTGCCTTTTGTGGAGGGTGCCGTGAAGAGCTATCTGACCAGCATTTTCACCCGGCTGGACGTGCGTAACCGGGTGCAGGCGGCGATCCTCGCGTGCGAGGCGGGGTTGGTCGACGGCTGAGCGGAGGCCCGCGACCGGCCCCCGCTCAGCCGACATGCGTTACGCGTCGCGGCGGCGCAGGGCGGCCCGGCCCAGCAGCAGTGCGGCGGCGGCCCATCCGGCGAGCAGGAGCAGCCCGACCGCTGGTGGGTACGGCTCGGTGTCGCCGGCGAGGAAGTGCCCGCCGGCCACGCCGGGGAACACGTCGGCGATGCGGTTCAGCACGTCGATGTCCGGCTCCTGGAGCGACAGCGGCACGATCATCAGGGTGGCGAGGAGCACGGTGAGGGTGAGCACCGCGCTGCGCAGCGCGGCGCCGAGACCCAGGGCGAGCACACCGACAAGCGCCAGGTAGGTCGCCACCGCCACGATGTCGCCGATCGTGTCGGCGGCCGGGACGCTGCCCCACTCGCCGAGCACCAGCCGAGCGACCAGAGCGCCGACACCGCCGAGCACCAGCCCGAGCGCGAAGGTGACCGCACCGGCGACCGCGGCCTTGGCCAGCAGCACCCGACCGCGCGACGGGGTGCACTGCAACGTGGTCCGGATGGTGCCACTGGTGAACTCGGCGGTGATCGCCAGCAGGCCCAGCCCCAGCACCACGTACTGGGTCAGCTCGACCGAGTCGATCAGCACGCTGCCGACGGTGACGACCCCCAGGTCGTCGGCCGGGTCATCGTTGGTGTTGGCGACAAGGGCGTAGATCGCCACCTGCGCGGCGGTGCCGGCCATCAGCACTAGCGCGGCGAGCGCGGTCCACCAGGTGGTGCGTACCGAGGACAGCTTAGTCCACTCGGCGGCCACCGCACTGCGCAGAAGGGCCGGCCGGGCGGTAGGAGTGATGTCGGTGCTCATCGGGCCTCACCTCCGGTCGTTCCGCCGGCGTACTCGACGCTGTCGGCGGTCAACTCCATGAACGCCTGCTCCAGCGACGCGGCGTGCGCGCTCAGCTCGTGCAGGCGTACCCCCAGTTCGTGTGCCAGGTCGCCGACCTGGTCGGCGGTGGCGCCGGTGACGGTCAGCGCGTCGCGGTCGGCGCTCTCGACGCTCGCCCCGGCGGCGGTGAGGCGCGCGGCGAGCGCGGCCAGCCCGTCCGGGTACGGGCTGCGGACCCGGACCGCTACCGTGCTGCGGGCGATCACCTCGCCGATCGGCGAGTCGGCGAGCAGTCGTCCCCGGCCGATCACCACGAGCTGGTCGGCGGTGAGCTGCATCTCGCTCATCAGGTGGCTGGAGACGAAGACCGTCCGCCCCTCGTCGGCCAGTGAGCGCGTCAGCTGCCGCACCCAGCGCACCCCGTCCGGGTCGAGGCCGTTCACCGGCTCGTCGAACATCAGCACCGGCGGGTCGCCGAGCAGCGCCCCGGCGATGCCGAGTCGTTGACCCATGCCGAGGGAGAGGGCCCGGCCGGGCTTGCCGGCGGCCCGTCCGTCCAGCCCGACGGTGTCCAGCACCTCGTCGACCCGGCGGGCCGGGATGCCGTTGCTGTGCGCCATGGCACGCAGGTGCGCCCGGCCGGACCGGGCCGGGTGGATGGCCCGGGCGTCGAGCAGCGCGCCCACCTCGTGCAGCGGTCGGCGCAGCTCCCGGTACGCGCGCCCGCCCACCAGAGCCTGCCCGGCGGTGGGACGGTCCAGCCCGAGGATCATCCGCATGGTGGTGGACTTGCCGGCGCCGTTGGGGCCGAGGAAGCCGGTGACCCGGCCGGGCGCGATGTCGACTGTCAACGCGTCGACAGCGACTGTCGGGCCGAACCGTTTCGTCAACCCACGTAATGTGATCATGCGCTGACGCTAGGCGAGCGGCCGGCCGCCCCGCCGCGCCCGAACGGCACCACCCGCCCCTGACTTTCGTCAGGTCGGCGACGGGCCGATCACCGTACGTACCGCTCCAGCAGCGCCGGGGTGAGCCCCGCCCGGTGGATCGCCTTCAAGGCCGCGAGCAGGTCGTCCATCAGCGCCGGGCGAAAGTGCATCAGTAGCACGTCGCCGGGTTGGACCACCTTCTCCGGGGTCTGCTAGCGCACCTTCCCCTCATGAAGGGTCCGGGTGCAGCGAGCTGCAAAGAATTGGCCAAATGACCTAGCGGCCCCTTGCCACCTCTAACTTATAACACATAGGGCCTCTTGCCGCAAGGCCTGGTTATACCTCAGACTCACTCGTCAACGCCGTCGGCAAACCGAATAAGAGGGAGTTGTGAAATGCGGATCGTGTTGGTGACTTACGGTTCACGCGGGGATATCGAGCCGATGGCGGCGCTGGCCCTACAGCTGCAGGACCTCGGCGTCGGGGTGCGGATGTGCGCGCCGCCGGATTTTGCAGAGCTGCTGGATGGCACCGGCATACCGGTGACGCCGATCGGCTGGCCGATAAGGGCACTGGCGATAGGAGCGCTCGGCGGCCTCCCCAAGACCTTGGCCGATATCGCGGCCAAGCTCACCGCAATGATTTACGAGGCGGTCGCAACGGCTGCCAACGGCTGTGACGCGGTGGTGGCCACCGGATCGCCCCCCGCCATGGCCGGCGCGCGGGCGGCGGCCGAAAAACTGGGCATCCGCTATCTGGCCACTGCCCTCTCTCCCTACCAACTGCCTTCGCCGCACCACAAGCCCGTCTTCCGACCAGGCTCATTGATGCCCCCCGAGGAGGTCGATCGCAGGGTGCTGTGGGACTTCAACGCCGAGCACCTGAACGAGCTATTCGGCGAGCCGGTCAACACACACCGGGCCTCGATCGGGCTGCCCCCGAGAGACAACATCCGCGACCACATCCTCACTGACAAACCGTTCCTGGCGGCAGACCCGGTCCTCGGCCCTTGGCCGCAGCCTGCGTACCTTGATGTGACGCAGACCGGTGCCTGGATCCGACCGGACGAGCGTCGCCTTCCGACAAGTCTGCAAGCGTTCCTGGAAGCCGGCACCCCAACGGTGTACGTGGGCTTCAGCAGCATGCCGATGCGTGCTGCGACGGAGATCGCTCGGGCGGCCATCGAGGCGGTCAGAGCACACGGCGGCCGTGTCCTGCTCAACATAGGATGGGCCAACCTTGCGTTAATCGACGAACGGAATGACTGCTTCGTCGTAGGCGAGGTCAACCAGCAGGCCCTGTTCCACCGGGTAGCTGCCGTCGTTCATCACGGCGGTGCAGGCACGACTACGGCGGCGGCCAGCGCCGGAGCACCCCAGTTGGTCGTGCCGCAGGGCGTGGATCAGCACTACTGGGCCGACAGGGTAACCGAGTTGGGCCTCGGAATGGGACACGACGGCCCGACACCGACCGCTGGATCTCTATCGACCGCGCTCGACGTCGTACTGGCCCCCCAGACGGTTGCCCGCGCGGCCGCCCTAGCCAAGACAGTCCGTGCCGATGGAGCTGAGCAGGCCGCGAAGCTCCTGCTCGAAATGAAGGGCCATCGGGGCTTTGCGACGGCCCCAGGCTGATCTCCAGGAAATCGCGCTCCTTTCGGGACGCCGTCCAGTGGTCCCTACGCCCGCCCCGCCATCGCCGTCCGCGGCCCTACAGATCTGGTCCGCCTGGTCGCCGAGCGTGGGGGGACGCAAGCGCTGCCGGCCCACCGGGCCGGCAGTGGGCCCTGGACCTCGCCGATCGGGTGTTGCTGGTGGCCGCGTACTGGCTTACGGACTTGACGATGCGGCAGATCGGCCCGCTGTTCTGGTGTCGCACTCCGCGGCGTGTCGGGTCATCGACACCACGCACCGTTGCTGGCCTTGGTGCCGGTGCATAAGCGGCCGGTCGAGCAGATCGCGATCGTCGACGGGGCCCTGGTCCCGACCCGCGATCATCGTCTGGCGGCTCGGAGCAAGAACTGCCGGTACTCGACGAACCTGCAGGTAGCCATCGACGCCTCCACCCGCCTGGTCATCGCCGTCGGCGACCCGCAGCCCGGCAACCGCAACGACACCATCGTCTACCGCACCTCGGGCATCGCCGAGACGTTAGACGGACGCCCGGTGATGACCGTCGGCGGCTACTGCGGCAACCCGAGGTGATCATCCCGTACCGCAAGCCCACGACGGCAGCGAACTACCCGCCTGGAAGCAAGACCCCGAACGTGCAACATCGCCCGGTCCGGGCAGGGGGCGAACAGGCCCTGGCCAGGATGAAGTGCTTCAAGATCCTGCGCGACTACAGCCGTGCCGGCCACACATGGGCCGACGCCGTTTCCGGCATCGCCAACCTCCACAACATCATCCTCACCGGCTGACCATCGGTCCGACCCAAGGCAATCCTTCACCCAGCTACGAGACGCCCATTAGCTGATGTCAGTGCGTGGACGGCGGCAGCGGAGACGAGGTCGAATGTCAGTGTTCTCGGCGGCGGATCCTAATACTGTCCAGGTCGGTAGACACCGACTTGAGGTCGCGGTAGTCGGCACCAAGTCCCGAGACGGCGGCTGCGGCGAGCGCTTCCGCTTTACCGATCACGATCGCTTCCTTGTCCTCCTCGTTGGCCGGAACCAAGCAGCGGAAGGTGAACGTAAGCAGGGACCGCTCGTAGGTGACGGTGCCTTGTTCTGTGAATTTCGCCTGGAACACGTCGTGCTCGTCAGCCTTGGCGAGCAGCGCGGCCTGCTGTTCATCACCGAGCGGCGCGAACTTGCCACGCACGATCACCTGATATGTCTTTCGGGTCATCGCTGGGTCTCCGGTTCCGGCTGAGTATCACGACATCGCTCAGTAGGCTGGTGCGGCCGAGCGGGCGGCGAGCAGATCGCCGTAGCCATGCAGTTGGCCGACTAGGACGGCGCTGGCGACCCTACCGGGAAGCGGATAGGAGCGCGTGGCATTTTCAGGGCGGTTGGCGGGCCCGGCGCGCAATCGAAACCACATCCTGTCTGGGCGCGATCCGCGCCGTCGTCGCTGATCGATCGGAGGGCGGTTGTCGCAGGTCGGCCAGCGGAGGACAGTTGGCGAGCCGCGTTCACTGTCAACGTCCTCCAGGATGAAGGCGGCTCACAAAGCCGGCTGCGCCGGCCCGGCCCGGCCTGCTGGCTCTCCGCTGTCCGCGCTGGCTGGGGTGGCGGGCTACGCTGGTGGGCAACCACGAGCGAGGCATCGGCCCCCGGCCCCCGAAGGCCAGCCCTTCTCAACGATCGTACGGACGGATCACCTCGCCGGGAACCACAAGGTCCATCAAACGGACTCGTCAGGAGAGTCTGGTCGCTTCTGCGGTGTCCATTTACGTTTGCCGGGTTGGTGCCCGGGGGTTTGTCGTACCGATGGGGCGGGTTTGGCTATGCCTCGTCATCGGGATCGGCCCGCGCCTCGGGTGGTGTATCGGACCGCGCGGGTGACGTCAGGGCAGCCGCGGCGGCGTTTCGGGTGGCTGCGTCGCCGCCGGGACCGCCGTTGTCCGCCTATCAGGAGTTGTGTCGGGAGTTGGCGGCCTCGGGGCCGGGCACGTTCGCCGAGGCCCGCGGGCGGACGCTTCGATCGAGCGGCTCCAAGTGCGTGCCAGTAGACGATCCCCCAACGGGCACCAGCTCAATCACCGCGAGCCACTCAAGGGGCCATCCGCTTCCAGGCCGTCCTGACCATTGCCCATCATCAACGAGCGACTCAGACCAGATTATGAAACGCGCCCTAGGCCGTGTCTTCAAAGGTTCACAACCATTGGAGTAGCGCGGCGATAGTGACTGTGGCCTGGAACGAGGTCGCGGTCTTGTCGTAACGGGTCGCCACGCTGCGGCACTGCTTGAGCCGGTTGAAGCACCGCTCCACGACGTTGCGCCGTTTGTAGAGCTGCTTGTCGAACACCGGTGGTCGGCCGCCACGGCTGCCTCGTCGGTGGCGGTTGGCCTGCTGGTCGGCGCGCTCAGGGATCGTGTGTCCGACGCCGCGCCGGCGCAGGTGCTCACGGATGGCCTTCGAGCTGTAGCCCTTGTCGGCGATGACATGGTCGGGCCGGACCCGAGGTCGGCCGGGTCCGGACCGCTCGACCCGGATCGCTGCCATGACGTGCGTGAAGCGGCTGCAGTCGTTGACGTTGCCGCCGCTGAGCACGAACGCCAGGGTCCGACCCAGGCCGTCGCAGGCGAGGTGAATCTTGGTGGTCAGTCCACCTCGACTTCGACCGAGGGCGTGATCTTGTGGTTCGTCCGTTTCTCGGTGCCCCCTTTAGCGCCAGCGGCATGCTGATGAGCACGCACGATCGTGGAATCCACCGACACCAGCCAGTCGATGTCCCCGGCAGCGTCCGCGTCGGCCTGGACCCCGGCGAGCATCCGCTCGAACGTGCCGTCCAGGGCCCATCTGCGGAAACGGGTGTAGATCGACTGCCAGGATCCGTAGCGGGCGGGCACATCCCGCCACGCCGCCCCGGCCCGGATCTTCCACACGATCCCGTTGAGGACCCGCCGGTCATCGACCCGAGGCCGACCACCAGTCACCGCCGACGGCAGATACCTCGACAACGCATCCCACTCGACGTCAGACAACTCATAGCGACGACCCACGCCCTACATCATCCGACACCAAAATCCTTTGAAGACAGCGCCTAGCGGTGCGCTACACCCTCGCACTGGACGCCGGGAGAACGGCACGGGCCGGAAAGCCCATCCTGCTCCCGATCCGGGTCGAGCATCAGCCAGGGCCGACCGGCGGCTCGGTCAACGAACTCACCGTGCGGGTGTCCTACGACGACGGAACGACCTGGCGGACCGTTCCAGTTACCCAGATAGGCGGCATCTGGGTGGCGGCAGTGATCCATCCCGCTGGCGCCAGCCATGTGTCGCCGCGGGCTACCGCCAGGGGCACCCAGGGCAGCCACGTCGAACAGACCATCAGCCGGGCCTACCCTGCTCCGCTAAAAATTCCATCCGCTGGTCAAGGACGGTCAGGTAGAAACTCAGCAGAGGGGCTGGCTTTTCCTTGATCGCTGCCCGATCATCCGCGACCTGATCGCCTGGGTCATCGAGGTTGGCATTGACATCGGCCGCACCGAGGCCTACGACCCACCGCAGTTCACCGGGGTCCTCCCTGGGTAGAGCGATTTGCTTGCAGGGCAACAGGTCGCGAAGCACAGCGTTGTGGTGTGCGCTGCAGCTGTTTTGAAGGAAGGTTGGATCAGAGGTGAATTACGTTAAATATATTGTTTGCCTATGGTTGATGTAAATCGGCGAGTTCAACTCGCTCGCCTCATCATCGTTGCATCTGTCGCTGCCGCCACACTGGCCGGTCCCTGGACCATGGCTGCCCATGCTTCTGAGGGCAGTCAAAGCACCTCAGTCGCAGGGGTGGGTGTGCTATGGACTGGGACGGCGGGACCGATGCTCACAGAAGGCGACTGCAAGATTACCCGCAATGAATTCATCCGCCGCGGCTACGAGACTGGTCCGTGTTATCCGATGATTGGCAGGTGGTGGTTTGGCTGGGCGTACTAATATATCCCACCTGTTCGTGAAATTTCTCGACTGATTATGAGACCAACCTTTGTTTGGCGCTGACTTCTACGCCCAGGCGAGAAAAGCGATCGCCAAAGGCTGTCCCCAATCGGCGAGTGGCCCTCGTTGAGTTCCGCGATGACCATCGGAGAGCTCAACGTCTGCCTCAGCGAGGAAGCGGCCGCTTGACGATCACCCAGCCCACTGCAAAAGATCAATGTGGTCGTTGGCGCGCTGTCACCTTCGTGCTCGGGCCGCTGCTCGGCGGCGTCGGCGCCCTGCTCGCCCGGCCGGTGCTTGGCGAGTGGGGCAGCGCCACGATCGGCGACATCATGGCGGTGGCGGCCTACCTCGCGCTGGTCAGCGTGCTCGCCGGGTGGGCCGCCGCCGCACTGCTGCTGGGCCGGGCCGCACTGCGCCGCCGCGACGCGTAACGCATGTCGGCTGAGCGGGGGCCAGTCGCGGGCCTCCGCTCAGCCGTCGACCAACCCCGCCTCGTACGCCAGGATCGCCGCCTGCACCCGGTTGCGTACGTCCAGCCGGGTGAAGATGCTTGTCAGGTAGCTCTTCACCGTGCCCTCCACGAGGTGCAGCCGGCGGGCGATCTCGGCGTTGGAGAGGCCCGCCCCGACCAGGGCCAGCACCTCCCGTTCCCGCTCGGTCAGCCCGGCGGCACGTTCCCGGGCGGCGGGTCGGCGGGCCAGCCGGTCGGCCCCAAGCTCGATCACCCGGCGGGCCACCCTCGGAGAGAGGTACGCCCCGCCGTCGGCCACGGCGTGCACACCGATCAACTCACGCGGGTCGCCGGCCTTGAGCAGGAACCCGCTGGCACCGTGCCCGAGCGCCCGGGCCACGTGGTCGTCCTCGCCGAACGTGGTCAGCATGATCGTCGCGCTGTCCGGCACGACCCGGCGGATCTCGGCGGCGGCGGCCAACCCGTCCAGCCGCGGCATCCGGATGTCCAGCAGCGCGACCCGGGGTCGGTGGGCCCGGACCAGCTCCACCGCCGCGTGCCCGTCGCCGGCCTCGACCACGACCTCGATGCCGGGATCACTGGCGAGGATGGCCCGGACACCGGCCCGGATCATCGCCTCGTCGTCGGCCAGCACCACCCGGATCGGCGGCACCCCCGCCGCGTCATCGGGCTTCAGGAGCGCCGCCATTCAAATCCTACCTTCCGCCGTAAGTCAACCGCCTAGGCGCGCCCGCCATACTGGACTATCGAAGTAGCGGTTATCGAATTGCTCCGAGGTGACCCCAATCTCCTGGGGCTGAGCTTCTCCCTTGTAAACACGCTCCAGGAGCCGGTAATAGTCGAACCGCATGATGCCAGGAGTGAATGCAACTAAAATGTCCGCTGCCTCACCTGGCGCTGGGGCGAACGCATGCGGTAAATGTGGAGGCACGACAAGCAGATCACCTCGGTGCAAGGTTGAGATGTCCTCACCGGCGAGGACCTGCAATGCACCCTCGATGATGAAGAGAGTCTCGGTAGCACGCGTGTGAAAGTGCGGAGGCGCTCCGGGTGAGCCCTCGCGGAGCAGGGAGCGATTGACGGTCAGCGACCCGTTGGTAACGTCCGCGTCAGCAAGTAGGGTGATCAGGCTCGTGGGTCCGTCGGCGAGGACCTCGGCGTCGGCAGCCGTAACGACGACGGCTGGTTGGGGCTGTATCGTGGACATGGCTCTCCTCATTAAGAAGCCTACTGGGTCATAACCTGCACAGGCTGCTTTTCGTTGTTGGCCGGTTGCGTTGGCGTCGAACTGCGTCGGTGAACGGCGGTGAAGCCGGTCGCGACGAGGGTGCTGACGGCGATGCCGATAGTGGCGATCAGGAAGGCAGCGCGCAGACCCGCCGTTGTCGCGTCACCCGCTGCCTCCGCTCCGTGATCATTGGTGGCAGCGTTCGCGACCGTGACGAGGAGAGCAAGCCCGACCGCGCCTCCAATTTGCTGAGTGGTTGAGGCCAAGCCAGAGGCAATTCCCTGCTCTTTGGCAGCGACGCCGGTGCTGGCCGCGCCGAACATGAGGGTGTAGGCAGCGCCCTGACCCAGGCCAAGAACGACGAGGCCGGGCACCAGGGCGAGGTACGAGGCATTACTCCCCATGGTCAGGGCGACGACGATGGCTCCGATGCCCCCGATCAGCAGACTGCCGACCATTGAGGTGCGCGTGCCGTACCGGGTGGCCAGCCGACCGCCAGTCTGGGCACCGACAGCAATGGCGATCATCGGGATCAAGAACGCGAACCCGGTACGCAAGGCACTGTAGCCATGCACGTTCTGAAAGTACACGGTGAGGAAGTAGAGCAGGGTGCCGAAGGTGCCCATGTACAAGAACGTAACGACAACTCCCGTACGGAGGTCCCGGTTGGCCATGAGGTGAAGTGGCAACAGTGGATCGCGGCTGCGTCGCTGGATGGTTAGGAATGCAGTCAGCGCGACGACGCCAGCGATAGCGGCACCGAGATTGGCTGGCCGCATCCAACCCGATTCGGGTCCCTGCACGATCGCAAAGACGACCAGGGTAATGCCCGCCGTTCCGCTCAGGGCACCGGCCAGATCGAACTTCCGGGACGCTTTCCATGGTAGATCTCGCGGGATTACCGCGAATGCCAACACGATCGCAGCCACAGCCAGCGGCACGTTGACGTAGAAGACCGCAGGCCAGCGGAACGCGTCGGTCAGTACGCCGCCAAGGAGGGAGCCGAGAATCATACCGCTACCGCCGGCGGTGCCCCATACTGCGAAAGCGCGATTGCGCTCCGCGCCGGCCGCAAAGCTGACGCCCACGAGCGTCAGTGTGGCAGGGAACAGGAATGCGCCACCGATGCCCTGCACCGCCCTGGAGGCCACGAGCATCCCAGGGCTTGCGGAGAGCCCTCCCGCCAGGGAAGACGCGGCGTAGAAGGCAAGGCCGAGAATGAAGATTCGACGTGGGCCGAAAAGATCACACGCTCGACCGCCGAGCAGTAGGAACCCGCCGAAAGCGACAGCGTAGGCGCTGATGACCCACTGCAGAGTATGCGCAGAAAAACCCAGCTCCCGACCGATCTCGGGTAACGCCACGTACACGATGTTGTAGTCGATCGAAATGATCAACTGCGCGAACGCCAGCAGCGCCAGCAGGATCTTGGGACGATCGATGTTATTCCGGACAAGCGACATCCAGATTACCTCTCGTAAAGAGGCTCCTCCACCGGAGGAGCCTGGTTCTGTTAGGCCCGCAGAGCGGCGAGCCGATTCCGTGTGCTCAGTGGAGCAGCGGGAAACTTCTGCTCCACTGAGGACTTGATGTCAGCCAGGGTCTGCGCGGCCAGCTCACGCCGCCACGCGATGTCCGCACGGCGCATACCCTGCGAAATGAGGCACGTCTGACGGTAGTCAGTTTCCGGGTCGCCGCCTGGGCCTTGCCGAAGAATCTCATCGCAGCGGAACGCCTCGTCCGGCCCCTCGATCGCGGTCACGATGTCGAGCAAAGTGATCGCCGCAGGACTGCGGGCCAGCTGAAACCCGCCGCGCGGCCCAGAGGAGGACGACAGGATGCCGGCCCGGGTCAACGCCTGCAACTGCTTGTTCAAGTATGCCGCCGGCAGCTCATAGAAGGCCGCGAGCTTGGCCGCCGTCACAGCTCGCCCCGAATCGACCCAACTCAGGTTCAAGCAGCTGTGAAGCGCCCACTCCACACCCTCACTCATTCGCATGTTCTGGACCTTACATGTCCAGAATGAGCGACACAAGTCCCGCAGCCCGGCACGTTCAATAGAAGGTCCACTCCAGCTCAGCGTGCTAGCCACGCCGGGCCGCCCGGTCCGCTGGGGATCGGCAGGAGGCGGGCCTCTGGCTGGCTCAGACAGTCATTTGGGTCGACCGGCAGGGCCACGCAGTGGCGACATCGCAGGCCGCGCAGATCTCGGCGGTTAGGCTCGCCTGCTGTGCTCTCGTCGTCGCAAGTCGGATGCCGGCGTCGACCACCGCACGAAACCGGAGCCACGGCCGTTGATCGGAGCCGCTGGTGACCCACGAACGTTGGCGCGGCCCTCTTCGTCCGCCTCGCCCCGCGGACTCGCCTCAGTCTGCCACCCGCCGGGCTGCCCATAGACGCAGGTGTGCAGACTGCCATTCCGACTTCCACATTGTCGTGATTAATCGAGTTCGTCGCCGTCGCCTGAAGACACGGCCGATTGCCAACAGCAGCTGAAGGTCTGATTTCCGCCAGACCTCAGCCTTGGAACGAGCCAGGATGGCCTGCATGCATTTTGACGTAGAAGACAAGGTAGCTGTAGTCACTGATGGAAGCAAGGGAATTGGTCTAGCTAATGCCAAGAAACTCGCCGCTGAAGGAGCACGCACGGATTTCCGTGGGTACCCGTCGATCGCCGGCGCGTAGCCAACTCAGCCGCCGTCGAGGCCAATAGCCCGCGATTCCAACAACGCCGACGCCTGCCGCAGGAGCCCCTATGATTCCTCGCACCTAGCCGACGAGGCTGTCGTGGGAAACTCGGTGCACGCACGGTCCTCGACGTTTCCACCCCACAAGACTGCGGGTGAGGAATGACTCTTGACCGACTCGCTTCCCCGCCCTCGTTCGGGCTCCTAGCAAGCTACGGCATTATGGACGCATGCATCCTGGCCGAGTTACTGGCCGGCGGTCCGCTCCGCCTGCGTGTTCATGATGTTGACGTCTGGGCGCGGCTGCCGACAGGGCAGCCACGCCCAGACAAACGTTCGTGCATCGCCGACAAGACCCTCGTCGCCGTCGTCAAGAAGCAGAGGCCCCGTAGTCGGACGGCTTAGTATTCTTCGACGTCGAAGCATCCGGATTGAGTTGCCCGGCTGATCGTGACGGCGGCCGGGGTCGCCGGACGTCCCAGGACATCTTGGACCGTTGAGGTGGTCGCTACATTACGGCCGTCGAGAACTTCCGTGAACAGCCCGGCCAAGCCGTGGGCGACCTCGACCGGCAACCCAGCCGCCATTGCTTGCTCGATGTACTCGGGCACTGAGATTTCCTTGAACGAGACCGTGAGCTCAGCGTTGTCGCGCAACAGGCGCATTATGGCTGGGAAGGTCAGGGCTTCTGGACCCGTCAGTTCAAGAACCTTGCCGCAATGCGTGTCATCGGCCAAGGCTACGACGACGACGTCGGCAAGATCATCGATATCGAGGAAAGGCTCGCCGATTGTCGCGCTCACCGGCATCGCGATCTCGCCATCGAGCACGCTGGGCAGGAACGGCCCCTCGGTGAAGTTCTGCGTGAAAAACGAGCAGCTCACGACCACGGCCGTCGGAACAGACTTCAACAAAGCTCGCTCGCTGGCCACAGCACCGTCCTCTCCTCGACCCGACAGCAGGACCACCCGAGAGATGCCGCGATCGGCGAGCATGCCGGCCAGCATCTCGATCTGCTTGTCGGCGCCAGGGAAGGCAAGATCAGGGCTGTAGGTGATGTAAGCGGCGCCCGCACCTGCGAGTGCCGCGTCCCAGGTCGCGGGGTCGTTCCAGTCAAAACGGATGGCCGTCGAGCGTGACACCGCTCGGACACTCACACCCCGCTGCGCAAGCTTCTCAGCTACCCGGCGGCCGGTCTTACCCGTCCCCCCGATAATGACGACAGGACCGGTGTCAACAGATGCAAACACAGTGACTTCCCTTTCTAGACTGTTATTAGTGATGCGCCGACTGGCACGGAAGTTAGTTTGGGGTTACTCGGAGTCGCTACGAAGCGACCGCAGTAAGGGCGCGAGCTCTGGAGGGGTCAGCATTAGATTTCCTACTGCCGAAATCGCTCGTCCTAGGAGGGCCGGACATCACGGCATAGTCGGAGGTAGCGAACAAGCGGGCTGACGGCGCCGTTTGTTCTAAGGTGCGCTGCTAGGTGCATCTTCGTCATGTGACGATTTCACACCCTGGCTACCACTGCATCCATGGTCCAGACGCGCGCGTCCATGCGCCTACGTCTCAGCGGCCGCGGTACCCGCAGCCGGTCGAGGACCTCACTGCCCCACGCAGCCGACACCTTTGGGCCTTGCAAAGCTGGCACGTGATGCCGGAGTAGTGCCAGAAGCCGGTGCTGTCACGGGCGTCATGGCCGTTAGCGGCAGCGATGTGGGTTGATGCCTGCAACGCGGAGAGCGTCGATGGAACCCGGTCCCTGCCCACCCGGCCCTCGACAGGCCGATGTACCCGCGCTGCGGCGGCGTCCCTGAGAGCGTGTTTAAGAGGGGCTTGATGAGGTTGAGATGAGGGTGCGCTTTGCCTGTCGTCGGGCTGGCCGGCCGCGGGTGATGCGGCGGGTCATGCCGGTGATGGTGGTCTGCCTGACGACGCCTTCGGAGATTTCAGGGTGGCGTTCGTAATCGCGGGCCGGCCGGCGGCATGCGGTCAGTCATGCCAGGGTCCGCTCCACGACCCATCCGCGCGAGCGTACGGCGAAGCCCCGCTGGTCAGCAGGCTTCCGCACGATCTCCAGCGTGATCTTCAAGGTGTCACGGGTCCAGTCCACGAGACGGCCCGCGAAGCCCTGGTCGACGAAGACGTGCCTGATCGGGGTGGCCAGATAAGCGCTGAGCAGGACGATCTTCGCGCCGCTACGTCCGACACTTCGACGCCGCACGACGAAACGCCTGGATCGCCAAGCAGGCTGCCGACGCTCCCAGCGGCTGACTCAATGCAGGAGTCGATCCGGAGCTTGTACGGGCGGTAGCCACTCGAAACTTCCTCCCCGACACCAGGTAGACGACCAGATCACTTGCCTCATGACGATCCTGCTTCCCACTCGAGTTTTCTTTACGAATCGGCCCGACGAAATCGCCACTATCATGGCCGCTGCGCCTCAGCGGCATGTCGTAAGCCTCCCGGCAGGAGGCCACAATGTCGTCATGACACATCCGAGGGAAGTACCTGCCGTCATCCGCAACATGGCTTCATAAAAGTGTGGGCAACCGGGCGCAGTTGACGAACAGCCCGGGCTGTTCGTCAACTGCGCCCGGTAGGCAATTAGGCGAGGTGCCGATAGAGAGTAAGCCGGGTGACGCCGACCTCAGCGGCGATGTGTGCGACGGTGTGCACTCGGCGCCCGGCAAGCCCGGTCTCCTCGTACATCTCCTGCGCGATCTTCGGCTAGCGTGGGGTGAGCTGGGCTTCTGCCCTCCGACCAGGTCGACGCCACACTCCCGCAGCTAGTGCCCCAACACCACGAACGTTCGTGGTGTTGGGCGACACGCCGTCTGACCTGATGGCAGGGCGGCGTGATGGCGTTCAGGATGTGGCGAAGGCAGCTCCCGTAGGGGGCCTCGTTCGCGAAATGGAACACCAGATGTCGCTGAGTTTCGGCACCGGCGAAATCTCAGCATTGTCGATGTTCGCTCGTTTGGGTGCCAACGTCGACACACCCGGATACAACAGTCGCAGGCCGCACATCTTTCGGTATTTGTCAAGGCAAATTGAGACGGCTTGTGCCGCAGTTGTTGGCTGGTTGATCCAGGACTGCTCCGGGAGTTGGGGTGCGCGGGGCCGGCGGATGAACCGGTCTGGGTGGCTTGACTGGTCGGCGCAACAATTCATTCCGCCACGAAAAACCGCTCGACCCAGTTACGCCCGTACGGTAAAATTTCCTGATGCCCGTCTCCCGCTGTGACCTGCTGCGTTGGCAGTTTGACCTGACATGGTCTCTTCTCGAATATCACCTGGAACGGCTGGAGCCGGCGGATTCGCTCTGGGGGCCTGCCAAGCATTTCTGGACAGTCCGGCCGAACGCCGACGGCCGGTGGATGCCGGACTGGGCAGATGTGGAGCCCGACCCGATCTGCGTTCCAACAATCGGGTGGATCAGCTGGCACATCGGCTGGTGGTGGACGGTCGCTATCGACCATGTCCACGGCCGCACGCCACGTCAGCGCGCCGAGATCAGTTGGCCCGGTGATGGCGAAAAGGCGGTGGCTTGGCTACGTGACCTCCGTGCTCAATGGCTGGCCGCGTGTGACCGACTCAGTGAAACGGACCTCGACGCTACCGCGCCGTTCCCGTGGCAGCACGATCCCGCGTATACCGTCGCCCACATGCTTGCCTGGGTGAACACCGAGTTACTGAAGAATGCCACGGAGATCGGCCAACTTCGGTTGCTTCGGCACGCGCGCGGGTAGCCCGCTCGGTCCTCGTCGACGTCCTCGGTGGAAGTAACGGCGCTGGGCGGTTGTCCTCGGAACGAGGTGCACTCGACCGATCCAGACCCCCGGCGGCCCCGTAAGACGTCGCCGACGCGTCATCGGCGACGCACGGTTGAAGCCACTTCTCTCCCTGCCGTGCCCATAATATAGCGCAATAGGGGTCTTGCGGCAAGGCCCCGGGGTTGCCGCAGAATCATCGACCGAAGTCCGGCAATCGAAGAATTGGGAGCTAAGAAATGCGTGTGGTGATGTCGACATGGGGATCGCGCGGAGATGTCGAACCGCTGGTGGGTCTCGCGGTGGCGTTGCGGGAACTCGGCGTGGAGGCGCAGGTATGCGCACCGCCTGACGAGGATTTTTCGGCGCTGCTGGCGCGGGTCGGCGTGCCGCTGGTACCGATGGGCCCGACGGTGCGCTCGGTGGTCGCCGGGTCGAGGCCGCCTACGGCGGAGGACGCGTTCCGGCTCGCGCGTGAGCTGGTCGCCGCGCGGTTCGAAACGTTGACGGCGGCCGCCGAGGGGTGCGACGCGCTCATCGCGACCGGCCTGATGCCGGCCGGTGCCCGGGACGTGGCCGACAAGCTGGGTATCCCTTACGTGTTCGCTTGCTTCCACACTTACGGGCTGCCCTCGCGGCACTTCCCGCCAGGAGCGCGGCCCGGCACGCCGTCGCCCCAGGACGAGACTGACATCCAGGTGTTGTGGGAGCAGGACGCCCAACGGGTCAACGCTCTTTACGGCGAGGCACTCAACAGCCATCGGGATGCCATCGGTCTGCCGCCGGTGGACAACGTTCGCGACTACGTCTTCACCGACCAGCCATGGCTGGCAGCGGACCCAGCACTGTGCCCTGCGCAGGGCATGACCGACCTCGAACTGGTGCAAACCGGCGCCTGGATCCTGCCCGACGACCGCCCTTTGCCCGCCGACTTGGAGCAATTCCTGGACGCGGGCGCACCACCGGTCTACGTCGGCTTCGGCAGCATGGCCGCCTACGCCCCGAAGGACATCGCTCGGGTGGCCATCGAAGCGAGCCGCGCCACCGGCCGCCGCATCCTGGTCTCTCGCGGCTGGGCCGGCCTGACCTCGATCGACGCCCAGGACGACTGCTTCACGGTGGGCGAGGTCAACCAGCAGGCACTGTTCCCGCGATTGGCTGCCGTCGTGCACCACGGTGGCGCCGGTACCACAACTACAGCGGCCCGGGCCGGAGTGCCCCAGGTCGTGGTTCCCCAGATCGCCGACCAGCCGTACCTGGCCGCCCGGGTGGCCGAACTGGGCATCGGCGTGGCACACGACGGTCGGACGCCGACTGTCGAATCACTGTCTGAAGCCCTCGAAACAGCGCTGAGTCCCCGAATCCAGGCGAACGCAAGGGCCTTGGCCGGTACGATCCGCCCCGATGGAGCCGCGATGGCGGCGAAGCTGCTGATCGAGGAAATTAACCGGGAATAGTCGACGCAATAATGGCGCAGCCTTGACGCTAAAATAAATGCACCTGTGCGGACAATGGACCAGAAATGGTCTACCAACTCCGAGACGGCCGTCACCTCCGACGGTCGTCTCGCTGCTTGCGGTCGACGTTCGAAAATTACCGGCCGCTCTAGAGGTTGAAGGGCCAGGGTTGGAGCTATCTCGGTGGTTCGGGTTCGAGGGTCATGCCGGTGCTGGCGAAGAAGCCGGCGAGGAGATCGGTCTGGTGCTGACAAGTGCGTAGTCGACGTTTGACCAGTTGCGCGAGGTGGTCGATACCGTGTGGGGTTGAGGTCCGGGGCTGAGGCGGGTAACCGGATCACGGTCAGCCATGGCCGGACAGCGATCAGGGCGTGCATGCGGTGCTGACGTGGGTGTTCAGGTTGTCCCAGATCGGCGTTATCGGTGCGTGGAGGCGTTGATGGGCCTGGTCAAGGAAGGCGATGTAGTCGCCCTCGCTCAAGCTGCCGCGTTCGCCTCTGCGACCACGATGCAGCCGGGTGCGCCACATCAGACGGCCTCACTGTCCGGGCTTGAGGCAGACCAGGCCAGCGATCCAGACCCGGCCGGCGCCCTCGCCGGACACCTCAACAAGCTCGATCGTAGCGGCCTTTCAGATCACCGCTCGCATGTCGCGGAAATCGGTTTGCCGCTCGCATGCCGGACCGTAGCCTGCTCGGCATGCTGAAAACCCTGCACGGCGCCCTGGTGACGTTGCGACTGGCCGTGGCGATGGACATCCCCGTCTTGGCCGGCATCCGCGCCAAGCCAGAGGTGTACGAGCGATGGCGCGGCGGTGCGGATCTGGCCGCGTCGGTGGCCGACGACCTCGACGACCCGGACGTCCACCCGTTGGTCATCGAGCACCGCGGTCAGGTAGTGGGCATGATCCAGTGGGGAGCAGAGACGGACCCGGACTACCGGCATGCGAACATCGACATTTACGTCGATCCGGATGTCCACGGCCAAGGATTGGGCACCGACGCTATCCGCACGCTGGCCCGACACCTGTTCGTCGATCACGGCCACCACCGCATTGTTATCGATCCGGCCGCCGACAACGCAGCGGCGATCCGGTGCTACAGCAAGGTCGGATTCCGGCCGGTCGGCCTCATGCGCAGTTACGAGCGAGACCCGGATGGCAGCTGGCACGACGGCCTTCTCATGGATTTGTTGGCCGATGAGCTGATCGACACCGCGCCCCCGACTCGACCCGAGCGAACCACTCACAGAGACGATCAAGCTCAGCTACAGACCTGAAAGGTCAGGTTTGTTGTCCACTGCGTGTCGGCGTGTTGGCGTGTTGGCGTGTTGGCGTAATCTTCGCGGATTGGGGCGTAGGCGGAGGGTTCAGGTATCCCGACGGTGGTGGGCTGTCCGAGGGCGGGTGAGCCGTGAGTCGGTGCGGCGACAAGCGGCCGGGTGGTTCGCGCAGGACGTGCCGGTTGCCGAGGCCGTCGCAGACAGCGGTGTATAGCTGGCGCAAACGGTGGCGTGCCGAGGGTCAGGCCGGGCTGGCGTCGAGAGGGCCGAATGGTTCCCGCTGCCGGCCGGCTGGCGGCGACTGGCCAATGCCCTATTCCGGTGTCGGCTACGTAAGGGCTCTGGCCGGGTCTCGATCGCGGGCTGGTCTGCGTGAAGCCGGGTCGACGCAGCCGGTTGATCTATCGAACGATTACCCATTGCGGCCGCAAGAAGGAACGACGCGGCTTCACCGAAAGCGACTAAATAGCACTGCTCCACACCGCGCACCAGCAGCTCGGCGGTCCGATCGTGCTGGTCTGGGACAACCTCAACACGTTATTGGTCTGGCACCACGCGCGGACGGTGGGGTGTTTGTGCGAGGAGAAGTTGCCCAGGGTCAGGTGCAGCCGCTGGTCTGGCCAGCGGCGGCGCAAACTCTTGAGGAAGTCAAGGAACTCGCTCGAGCGTTTCCGGTCTCGGATCCGATAGTGGATCTTCCCGATGGCCAAGTCGAGGGCTGGCGATCATGTGCCAGACACCGAGGTCACGGTGGTAGTAACGCGGAGCCACACCGGCCGGCCTTAGGCGCTGTCTTCAAAGGATTTTGGTGTCGGATGATGTAGGGCGTGGGTCGTCGCTATGAGTTGTCTGACGTCGAGTGGGATGCGTTGTCGAGGTATCTGCCGTCGGCGGTGACTGGTGGTCGGCCTCGGGTCGATGACCGGCGGGTCCTCAACGGGATCGTGTGGAAGATCCGGGCCGGGGCGGCGTGGCGGGATGCGCCCGCCCGCTACGGATCCTGGCAGTCGATCTACACCCGTTTCCGCAGATGGGCCCTGGACGGCACGTTCGAGCGGATGCTCGCCGGGGTCCAGGCCGACGCGGACGCTGCCGGGGACATCGACTGGCTGGTGTCGGTGGATTCCACGATCGTGCGTGCTCATCAGCATGCCGCTGGCGCTAAAGGGGGCACCGAGAAACGGACGAACCACAAGATCACGCCCTCGGTCGAAGTCGAGGTGGACTGACCACCAAGATTCACCTCGCCTGCGACGGCCTGGGTCGGACCCTGGCGTTCGTGCTCAGCGGCGGCAACGTCAACGACTGCAGCCGCTTCACGCACGTCATGGCAGCGATCCGGGTCGAGCGGTCCGGACCCGGCCGACCTCGGGTCCGGCCCGACCATGTCATCGCCGACAAGGGCTACAGCTCGAAGGCCATCCGTGAGCACCTGCGCCGGCGCGGCGTCGGACACACGATCCCTGAGCGCGCCGACCAGCAGGCCAACCGCCACCGACGAGGCAGCCGTGGCGGCCGACCACCGGTGTTCGACAAGCAGCTCTACAAACGGCGCAACGTCGTGGAGCGGTGCTTCAACCGGCTCAAGCAGTGCCGCAGCGTGGCGACCCGTTACGACAAGACCGCGACCTCGTTCCAGGCCACAGTCACTATCGCCGCGCTACTCCAATGGTTGTGAACCTTTGAAGACACGGCCTAGGGGCGTCTCGTAGCTGGGTGAAGGGTTGCCTTGGGTCGGACCGATGGTCAGCCGGTGAGGATGATGTTGTGGAGGTTGGCGATGCCGGAAACGGCGTCGGCCCATGTGTGGCCGGCACGGCTGTAGTCGCGCAGGATCTTGAAGCACTTCATCCTGGCCAGGGCCTGTTCGCCCCCTGCCCGGACCGGGCGGTGTTCGACGTTTGGGGTCTTGCTTCCAGGCGGGTAGTTCGCTGCCGTCGTGGGCTTGCGGTACGGGATGATCACCTCGGGTTGCCGCGGTAGCCGCCGACGGCCTCCGGATAACTGAGGGCTGTCCGAGCCGGGCGACCCGGTGGTCGTCTACGCGCCGAGGTTATGCTTCGCCCAGTCCGCCAGCCACCGCGACTCGGCCCTGACCACGGCCAGCAGCGCAAGGTCCATGCCGAGGGCGGTGACGGCCGCGAACTGGTTGACGACGAAGGTGAAGACCTGACCGGCCAGAAGATTCACCAACAGGGACGCGGACAGCTGCCGGAAGGCGGCCGCCCGGTCCCGGGGCAGTAACAGAAGCGCCCGCAGGCAGAGAAGGGCCGACACCAGAGCCGCGGCGGCCACTGCCAGGCTGGCACCGAGTTCGCCGTCGTGGATGAGGTCACCGCCCAGCGCCCCGTTCAATCATGCTGATCGCCGCCTCCTGCGAGCAACGCGACGACACTCACGACGCTCACCTTGACCAGCCGGGCCCATCGCTCCGGGGGTGACCAGTGCCCGGAGAACGTCCGCGGCTGAACGTGAACGCCGTTCCCCCCTGCTGTGCCTCGGCTGCACGGCAGTGAGCAACCGGGTGGCGGCAATGTCGGCCTCCCGGTCGGAATCCTCGGCCAGGCGCAACGCCGCCGCGTGCCGCCGTGGCGTCAGGGCCGAGGTCACCCCGGTGAGGGCGAGCTGGACCGCGCGCGCGGTTCGCCGATCCGCCGAGTCATGGCCGCGGTGGTCAAGCCGGGCCATCAGCACCGGGAGGGTGGCGAAGGCGCGGTAGATGATGCCGGCTGCGGGCCGATAAGGGTAGTCCGTCCGCTCGGTGACGAACTTGCCGACCTCGTCGATGAACAGCCCGAAGCCGGCGCCGCCCAGCACCGCGGCGCTCAGCTGCGCGGTCCGCCCGACGAGTGCCAGCGCGGCGCCGAGGCCCACGAGCATGGGCAGGCCGCCCCACAGCAGGTGCGCGATGTGCAGCCCGCCGCCGCTAAGCTTTAAATAGCCGGCCGCCTCGAAAAACCTCGGGTCACCAGCACCGTCACGATGCCCGACAGCATCACCACGCCCAGTTGCAGCATTGCGGTCTCGGATTGGACCAGCCCGGCCCGGAGGACTCACATGCCGGTGAGTTTCACCCCCCGGCATTGGCGCCTGCATCGGGTAGATCCCGGATCCGGCCCAAGAAAATCCCCGCAGAGGGCTCGCTTCTTCCCGGCAGTCCGCACTCTGAACTTGTGACGGCGATGGCGCGGAGCTGAGGTGAGTCCTCGGCCCCGCGCCTTTGCTGTTGGTGGGTGTCAGCCGGCGATGGCTACGTCGGTGCCCTTGGCCGGCGTGCCACTCATCCCGTTCAACGGCTGGAAACCCGTCCAACCCGTGGCGGCGTTACGAACCCGATGGAAGATCCCACCATCGCTACCGACGATCAACACCTGCGCCGAACCGTCCGGCATCCCCGCGATCGCCACCCGCGATCCCTTCGCCGGTTTTCCGTCCATCCCGTCCAGCGGCTGGAAACCCGTCCAACCACCGGCGGCGTTACGAACCTGATGGAAGATCCCACCATCGCTACCGACGATCAACACCTGCGCCGAACCGTCCGGCATCCCCGCGATCGCCACATCGGTGCCCTTGGCCGGCGCACCACTCATCCCCTTCAACGGCTGGAAACCCGTCCAACCCGTGGCGGCGTTACGAACCCGATGGAAGATCCCACCATCGCTACCGACGATCAACACCTGCGCCGAACCGTCCGGCATCCCCGCGATCGCCACCCGCGATCCCTTCGCCGATTTTCCGTCCATCCCGTCCAGCGGCTGGAAACCCGTCCAACCACCGGCGGCGTTACGAACCTGATGGAAGATCCCACCATCGCTACCGACGATCAACACCTGCGCCGAACCGTCCGGCATCCCCGCGATCGCCACATCGGTGCCCTTGGCCGGCGCACCACTCATCCCCTTCAACGGCTGGAAACCCGTCCAACCCGTGGCGGCGTTACGAACCCGATGGAAGATCCCACCATCGCTACCGACGATCAACACCTGCGCCGAACCGTCCGGCATCTCACCGACCGCCACTGCGCTACCGGCCGCCGGCGCACCACCCATCCCGTCCAACGGCTGGAAACCCGACCAGCCCGCACTCCCGGCATAACGAACCTGATGGTAAATCCCACCCCCACCACCAACAATCAACGCGTGAGCCTGACCCGCCTGGGTCATCACCCGTGCTACATCCGCCCGCATGGTGTCGAGATTGATGTAGGAGGGATCAATCTTGCCGCTGACTGAGGTTTCGCGGTGGCCTCGCGCGTAGCTCGCGTCGCGTCCGAGATACCGGAGTACAGCGGCAGTGGCGATGACCGAAGCTGAGTACTGTGCAGCGGACATTGCTTGGTCTGGAATGCTGCTCGCGGTCTGATCACCAGAGTAGTCGATCTCCCAACCGATCAGCATGGCGTTGCCGCTGCCGGCCGGGATAGGGCCGCTGGCTCTGGTCGGACCGGCGTGGTTAGCACTGTTCGCCGAGATCAGGTGAAAGACGCCGTTGTAGTCCACCAAGGCGTGACACAACGGGCCCGGTAGTTCCGGTCGGCCGGCGATAACGACGCCGAGTGAAGGCGCGGGGCGGCCCGGACTGCTGTTCGCCCCTGCTGTGTGATGCCAGAGAATGCCAATCGGAGCGAATGAGCCTCCCGCGCTGCGAGATCGCCAGTCGCCTTCCTCGACCACGGTGACTCCGGCCTGCCGCAAAACATCAGCCAACCACGTGATCGCCATCAGCGGACCACCTGCAGGTCAGCCAGACATTCCGGCGCCGAGGTGTTGGCGCTGGCCGACTGTGAGGGCAGTCCGAGGGTCGCCAGCGCAATGAGGGGCGGCACGCCTAACAGGGTTCGCCGTCCGACCTGAAGGCGGCGCACCCCTTTCGCTGGCCGATTGATGGAATTACTCACTGACCCTCCGAACCATGAATAGGACTATATACTAATGTGCAAGATTTGCGAGCCGTGAAGCAGTTCTTGTCCACCGATCCGCTCACCGTCTCATTCAAGCGTCAAGCATCAGGCCGTCGGGTGTCACTCCCCTGTCTTAACGTTGACGGGCCGGTGGCCGAAGCTCGCGTTGTACTCCAGCTCTCGCTTTGGAGGACATTTTTAACGGGCCACGACTTCAAGCCGCCTTCCGGAGAGCTTCTTTGGTCATCTCGAACCGCGCCGCCCGCATGGGCATCCTGGGCTGCGGCGCAGAATGTCGAATACCTTGGTCAAAGCTTCGAGGACATCGCGTTCCGCCGCTCCGCCCGTGCCTGTCGCCCGCGCCGACCTGCGAGACTGGCCCGTCGCCATGCCGGTCCGTCCCTCCACCGACGCCTGGTCAAGGGGCGGGGAACTCCACAGAAGCCAACATGAAGCCGTAACCCACTTCCCGGGTGTTCCAACCACACCCGCACGACTTCGACTGCCCGTAGGCCTCGTCCATCGTCACCCGCCCCACCGACACCCCGACATTCAACGCCCGGGCCAGCACCTCCCGGGCCATCCGCACCTCGCGACGAACTGCACCCCGTCCAGGATCCCCGCCACCCCGACACCGATCCCGATGCCCCAACCACGCAGCCCTCGTCCGCCCAGCGGTGCCCGAAGAACTCCCGCCGCACCCCGCCGACCAGCTGCCCTCCTAAAAACCCGATGTCATCCATGATCAACACACCAGCCGGATCACCGAGATGCACGAGGTGGTCCCGCACATCGCCACCGACCGCATCGGCATCCCAATCCGCGCACCGCAACAAACCCCTGCATCCCGTCCGGCGACACCTCACCGGCCCACCCAGCCACAATCCAGCCGCTCCTACACCCCAGACCCGACACCACCCCCCACACGTACCGACGCACCCACACCCGCAGCCGCAGCTCCACCCGCCGAAACCGAGAACCAACCCGCGCATCCAACCGGTCCAACTCCCCGCCACTGGGCAACACCAACACGAACCCAACCCGATTCACCCACTGCCGACGCAATACTGAGGTTGCAAATTTGAAGTCAACCTGAAGGTGGCTCCTTGTATCGTAGAGTTTCGTTTCTTGACTTGACAAAGGAGTCCTCTATTGAAAATTCAAAGGCAATTTCTAAGGCTCGCCGCGACAACTTTTCTTAGCGTGGTGGCATCCCTGGCCATTGTTTCTCCTGCGAACGCCTATCCAATTGAGAAGGATGTCAGCTGGGGTAACGTGAACAGCGGTCAATGCCTGCTGGCCCGCGGAAAGGTGAGTGGGGTCACGGCTGTCCAGACCCTTTGCGCCAACTACGCCGACCAGAAGTGGAGGATGGATGTCACCAAGACAAGCATGGTGCGCATCCGCAACATCAACAGCAATCTCTGCCTGGTTGTTCGCGGGTACGCCTCCGGCGCGCCCGTAGTCACAACTCCTTGCGCCAACTACAAGGATCAGAACTGGATTCCTTTGACAACGGCAAACGGGAGGCAAATCTTCATGAACGAGAACAGCCGGCAGTGCATGGTGGTGCGCGGATACGGTCTAGAAGCGCCGGTGGTTCAGGCTCCATGCTCTTATAACTACATCGACCAGCAGTGGAACGAGATTTACTGGTAGCTCATGGGTGAGGATGCCCGGCCGCCGGCATGAACCCATTGCCGGTCGGCCGGGCATCGGCCTTGCGTCCCGTTTGGCAAGCTCAGGCCGACCAGCACTAATCCGGACAAACCGCAGATCTCGCGTGGGCGCCCTGGCAGATCGCTTGCTCGTCGCGGATGGTTTGGATCAATTAGGGGCCGCTGCGCACCTCGAGCGGAGACGAATGCCGTTCGACAGTTGGCGCTTTCTTGATGATTTAGCTGGTCGATGTCGCCGGGAGTCGGGGTACCGGCACAAGCACAAAGTCAGGTACGGCTCGAAGTGCAGACCCTGGGCACGTCAACCCATCCGCAATGATCGACCACCTTGCCGACCATCGGATCTGGCGAGGGTGTCCCTGACGATAACCGCGCGTAACGGATCTCCCCAAGTACTGCGAGCCCTTCGCCTCCGGATCTGTCGAATTGAGTGGGTGTCACCAAACGATCACTCTGGGCCGGTCTCGTGGCCGAGGTTAAGCCAGAAGCGCAGGCCCGGCTCATGCCATCAATCGAGGCAGTGGACGTGGACGACGATGTGCTGTGGCTGATCGCCCGTGTCCCGGTGTAGGACCTCAAGCTCGATTCGGTGCCGGTCCTCTGAGACGGGGTCGTCCTTCTCGCCGGCCAGGCAGGTTGGATAGGTACCGTCGTTGTGCAGTGTCCCGCTCACGTCCTGCCAGCTTTCGGCGATTACTGAGTAGATCGTGTCGCCATCGAGAGGGCCCCGTAGGGCCCCGTCTTCCTCAAAGGCGATGGACCTGGTCTGGTCGTTCGACCAGGTGACCGTCCCAACGAGCAGCTCCGGCTTGGCGGTGTTCGGATCGTCGGCAAGCTTGGCCGCCCCAAAGCCGCCGACCAGCCCTACAGCGACCAGCGCTAGGGAGAACGCAATCGTTGCGAGGCGACGATTTGGCGGGGTAGCGACCGCAGCTTGCAGCACGTCGGCGGATGCCACTGGCATGCCTGCAAGGTACGCGATCGGCGCCCACAGGGCTGACCCAAAGCGCACTCTCATGCCGCGATCCGCGCTCACCCTCCGCAACCACTGGCATCGTCGTCTTCCTCAGCGCGGTGACGCTAACAGCGGGGGTCGCCGCCCGCCGCAGAGCACGACCAGCCAGGTCAGCCGCTGTCACCGCCCGGGCGGGCGGGAGCCTGTCCCACTTGCGGACGGTGACAGCGAGGGCAGGCGTGCCGGGCGCTTTCAATGATGCCGGTGAGAGGATTGAATAGGGACTGCGGCGCAGCCGAACCGCGGCCATTCCTCGCGCCCGAGCAGACGGGTCCCCGCTACGCCAAGGGCTATCTGGTCATGGTGGCTGTAGATGGGGAGCGGCTTACAGCCGGCTGCGGCAAATCAGCACTCACTGGCTCCGCCACACGACTCTGACCTGAATAGAGCGCACTTCGGCTATGGCATCGCTCGCGCTTACGCTGTGCACGACGACAGATCTGCCGCCGGGACGACAACGACCTACGTTAAGGCGGACATATATGAGGTAGCGAGAGCACTTAACGCCCTTGCGGTGAAAAGCACCCGCTAGCCGCTGAGCTTGCGTCCGGCACTGTGCGACCACGGCTCATACGAGAAGCCGGCGATGCCCCGGCCGCGCCATCATGGCTGGATGGGCCCAGTTCTAAGTGGTTCCGCGACTGGCGATCCAGATCGTCTTCGAGGGCATCCGGCGCTCTTCCACCGACGGTTGTCGTCAACCAGGAGCGTCGCCGCCGAATCCAGTTTCAACCAGCCGTCGGCCCGCAGGCCAGCGTGAACGGCTAGCCGGACTAAGGAACCCGATGCTGGACGATGCCAGCCCGGCGCCTCGTCCCCATTTGCCATCAGGTGACCCTTTCGCGGCGCCGCCCTGTCGACCATCTCGACCGTTGACGTCCAAGCCGGAAGGCGTCTGACGGTACGCCTTCCTACGCGGCTGCTGTCATCGTCCGCGAGAGCGTGAAAAAGGTCGACGCCTGGCGGCGTCGCTGCTCGCTCGAATGGCGTGCTCGCGAAGCGCGCAAAACGACGGGCCGCCTGTACGGCTTCTAGTCCGCGGCTCGAGATTGGCTGCCACCGCGCCGTCTCACCCTTCTCTCAAAGTTGCACGAAACAGCCGTCGAGGTCTAAGTCGACTCGTTGAAGCGCGGGAGCACCATCTCGCCTACAGGCCGTCTCCTCGTGAAGCCTGAGTAGAATCAATTCTGCAAATATTTGGTACCGCATTTCAGCGCGAGCGGTCGCTTCAGCCGTATCGACTCCGCCATGAGGGGCTTTCCCCACCCTATCGCGGTCAGGCACCGGCGTTCATGGGGCCTCACCCTCATCGATCTGCGGCCCCACCTACCACCCTGACCTGCTAAATCAGCGTGGAGAAAGCTCAACGAATGACTTCTGTAACTATGTTGAATGCGATCAACGTTAGTGTAGCTACCGGCATTCAAACAAGAATAATAGGACTAGTTTTGAAAGGGCGACAATTGAAGTACTCGCGGTTCATCGGAAATGCGGCAGCGATTTCGGCGCTATTGATGGGGGGTGCCGCTGTCGCCTCAACTCCAGTACAGGCAGCTCTTCCTTGTGGTTATTCCACCAGTGGCAGCGGCGCCTACTGGCATAACTGCAGTTCCCAAGGTAAGCGCGTCGCGGTGTATCAGATGTCAGCCGAACATCACCGCGTCTGCGTTGAAGGGTATGCAACGCGCTACCTGGGGCTTTGGGGCTGGGATTGGAATTTGGTCTCGACTGCCACAGTGGTTGGCAATTGCCCGTAATTGGTCGCTTCGGCGCATCCGGCTTCAGATAGCTTCGTGTCCGCTATGTCGCGAACAGGAAAATCTGCTGCGGGAATCATGCATAAGGTCGCCGACGTGCCGGACTGCGCTGACCAGGGCGGCGTAGAGGGACCGCGTTGCGCACCCACTTGGCGGCGCGGTCGTCGCCGAGCGGACAGGGCGCAAGAGGTCCCGGCATTGAGAGCACGACTCCGGGCGCTTGGAGTCGGCGCTGGATGCGGAGTTGGACGTCTACCTCGATGAGACTGGTGTCGACGAGGGGACCGATCGGTAGGTCAATAACGGGGGGGCCGCCTCGGCGGCCCTCCACGCCTTGACATCAGCGCAGCTCACAGCCTCCACTCCGCCAGCCCTGGTGAGGCGCCGGATCCAACGAGCCGGGCAGCCCAACATCCTCGACACTCGCAGGAGCCGGTCCAGCGGTAAAGCCCACCCACGGCGCCGATATGGCGCTGGCGCAGCACAGCGCCAGCTACAGCTCAGGCGGTTTTCCTGGCGGAGAGTACGGATTCGGGCCGACAGGACCTGCAGCAGCATCAACGCCGTGTAGGCGTGCCGCGCAACGTCTTTGGCGTTGCCGATCAATGTATGCAGTTCGGGCTGCTTCGGTGCGGGATCGAGGGTCGATCTCGAAGCCCGGCATCGCCATGGGTCGCCAGCGGTTGACCCACTTGCTGGCGCAGGCTCGGGAGATGCCCATCTCGGCAGCGACGTGAGCAATCGGGCGGGATCGGCATCGCTCGACCAGGCGTCGGCGGCCTTATAGGGACAGCGGGGCGTTGCGGTGAGACACCGGGACGGGTTTCCTAACGGTCTGCTCCCGGCGCGGACCGCCGTGTCAGGTTGGCAGTCCGGCCGGGCCGGGGTAAAACGAGTGGTCGGGCGCGACTGGGCGACCGTGGCTTACTGCATCCGTGGGAGCCGCGAGGTCAGTCGCCATAGGACCGTTCATTCGCACGCTCGGGCAGTATGGAGCGGGTCAGCGCTGTCGGCGATGCGTGAGTGGCGAGGAGCCGTTTCGTGCCTGCCGGCGACTGCGAGACCGGCGTTGGCGATACGTGCGAGAAGCTCGTCACGGGTGCGGAGGCCGAGGTGTTCGGCGAGGTCCGCCAGGCCCTGCTTGCCCCGATCCACCGGCGAGCGTCCAGCCCGCTTCTCCCCCGCCGGGCGCCTTGGTAATGGCACCATCTATGGCGATCTGATCCAGGACGAGACCGACGATACAGTCGTAGGCATCGAGCGCGATCTGCTTCAGCCGGGCGAACACGCCTAGGCGTATCCACTCGTCGCGGCGGTTGCGGATCGTGGCGGCCGAGCAGCCGGAGTCCGCGATCGCCTCGTAGGAACAGCCGAACCGGAAAACCTGTAGCAACAAGGCGGCGAATTGATCCCACAGCGGCTCGGTCAGCCATGATGGCAGCGCAGGCACAAATCTCCTCGTGATCACGTCGCAGTTCCATGATCGCGGAAACTGTGCTCGTCTCATCGCCCGGCCTCGCCTGCTGCCTATCCGCGCAGCCTCTAAGCGGTCGACTAGGGCTTCCTCGGGTCGAGCTTGTGTAATTGGTCTGTCACGGCCGCCAGGAAGGCGGTGAGTGCGGGAGCGGGTGGTGTGTCTCGGGTGGCGGCGACCAAGCGGCGTTGGAGGGCGGTTTCGGCGATGTCTCTGATCGCGAGCGCGGGGTCGTTGCTGGGCAAGGTCAGGGCCGGCATTAGGGCGACAGCGGTCGCGGCGCGGACGAGTTCCAGTTGGACGTCGGCGTCGCTGGCGCGGTGCCGCAGGTCGGGTTCGTAGCCGCCGAGGGCGCGGCAGGTTCCGACGACCATGGCGTGGTGGCCGGTGCCTTCGGCGGAGGCGGTCCAGATGTCGGACCGCAGGTCGGTGACCGCGACAGGGCCGCCAGGCTGGGCGAGCGAATGCGCGATTGGAAGCACGATTTTCAGGGGCTCTTCGAGCAAGAGCGTGAAGCGCAGGCCGGCTGGGCGTGGGCGAGGGTGGCTGTCGTACTCGTCGCCGATGACGAGGTCGACCGTCCCGAGGCGTAGGCCTGGCAGGGACTGTTCGAGTTCCAGCTCGAAGATTTCCACACGGACGTGCGGGTGGTCGGCCTTCATACGAGCCACGGCCGGGATTAGTAAGCGGCGGGCCGCTGATTGCAGGCCGCCGGCGCGGACGGTGCCCCGGATGTCGCCGCTGACGCCGGCCAGGTCCGCTTCTGCCGCCTCGGCGGCGGACAGCAGCACCCGCGCATGCTGAGCGAGCAGGTGCCCGGCGTCGGTCAGCCGCACACCGCGTCCGGCTTTGTCGAGCAGCCGTGCGCCGACGTCCTTCTCCAGCAGGGCGAGCTGTTGGGAGACCGTCGACGGGCTGTAGCCCAGAGCCGCCGCGACTGCGGCCAGGGTGCCACGTTCCTCGAACTCCCGCAGAAAGCGCAACCGCCGAAGGTTCAGCTCGATCATGCGGGAATCCTAACGATTCACCCTCAGAAATCATCGCTAGACCCGATGCGTCCGCTGACCAATCCTTGGATGCATGGGTGTAGCACTGTGTCTCTTGTCCGCAGCTTGCTTCGGCGCGATGGCGATCTTCGGCAAGCTCGCCTACGACGCCGGCGTCTCGCCGGGGGCACTGCTGCTGGCGCGCTTTGCCCTGGCGGCCGTCGTGCTCGGGATCGTCCTACTGGTGCGGCCGGGACTACGCCGTTCGGCATCCAGTTCGCCCCCACCTGAGGCGGTCGGTCCGTCGACGATGACACGCGGCCGGGTGCTGGCCATCGCCGTTGGACTGGGTGCCATTGGGTACGCCATGCAGGCGAGTCTGTTCTTCTCCGCGCTGCAGGTGATGGACACATCCCTGCTGGCGTTGATCTTCTACACCTACCCGGTCATGGTTACCGTGGTGGCGGTGCTAGTCGGCCGTGACCGGCTCACCCCCGCGCGCGGCGCCGCGTTGGCGGCCGCCTCGGGCGGAATACTGCTGGTCCTGCTCGGCGCCGGTGGCATCAGTTTCCACCCAGGCGGGGCGCTGCTGGCCTTCGCCTCCGCGATCACCTACACCGTCTACATCCTCGTCGCCGACATCGTCGTGCACCGGCTGGCACCGGTGGTGCTCGCCGCGCTGGTGATGACCGGCGCGGCCGGCACCCTCGGCGCCCGCGCCATGCTCACCGGCGGCGTCGACCTCGACTTCGGGGTGTCGGGATGGTTCTGGCTGGCCTGCATCGCCGGCGTCTCCACCGTCGTGGCAATGCTGACCTTCTTCGCCGGGCTCAAGCGCATCGGCCCGTCGACCGTGGCCGTTTTGTCCACCTTGGAGCCCGTCGTCACCTCGGCACTGGCCGGGCTCGTCCTGCACGAGTCCCTGACCCCGGTGCAACTCGCCGGCGGAGCCCTCGTGCTGTCCTCCGTCGCCGTCCTCCAGCTCCGACCCACCGGCACCCACCGCAAGGACTCGAGCATGCCCTCGGCGTCCGACCAGCTCGCCCGCGGAAACCATCACATTTCGGGTCCAGCACGCGAAGGCCGCTCCGAGCCGGCCGTCCCGGCGCCGTAAAGAGGACCGCTTGGCCGTGGCGGCTAGGTTGATTCACCCCGCCGTTCGCGCGCCCAATGGCGGCAAGTCAAGTCAACTCTCGGTGGCTCCCTCGATGAACAGCGGTGTCCGCCGCTGGTCAGCGGTTCCGATAGGCTTGAACAATCGAGATGGGGATGCGGCCGCGTTCGGAGATCTTATGGCCCTGGCCGGTAGCCCATTCCCGAATTGCACGATTCTCGTCACGAGTCGTGCCGAGCGCGGGAGCCCGGCCTGCGGTGCGGGCCGTTCGACCGTTGCCTCCCGTAACTCGACCGGCCCGCCTACCAGCACTAATGTAAGGGTCGAGGGCCTTGCGGAGGGCGCCGGCGTGCTCGTCGGAGAGGTCGATGGAATACGCCACCCCGTCCAGGCTGAACTCGACAGTTCGATCTGCGGTGCCACCGTCGAGGTCGTCGGTCAGTACCGTTACGACTTTCCTAGCCATTGCTGCACGCCCCTCTATCGCACTCGGCTGCGAGTCATGATCGAAGCGTAACAGTCGATGCGACCGCGGTCGCATCCACCGTTGGGTGGACGACAAACTGTTGAGGGTCACTGCCAGATCTTGCGACCCCGGTGCCCTCAGATGCTTGAGGCCACGTTGGCTTGCTTCTGTTGTTCCTGATCGTGTCGTCCCTTAGCTTTGTTGCCACGACTTCGGCTCCAGCTGTCCTGAACCGTCGGTCGGGCCTAGGGACCGGCGGACCCGCATTCCCGGCGTTCTGGCCTAACGTGGTTTCCGGACCTGCGTGCTGATGCAGGTTTGGCTTGGGACGAGGTCTTGGCCTGATCGTTGACATCTTGCACTATCTCAAGTTAGACCCGGAGCTAGACGGAGACGCGACCTCGCCGGCGCTTCTGCTCACCCATGAAATCACGATGGCGACGATTGATGGTGAGGTAAGGGTCGACACGTGCTGAGCCAACAGTGATCGTCGCCAGATTTCTGGCGGCTTTCAGCCTCCAATAATGGATGGGATAGACGTGGGGGACTTTCTGCCGCCCTAGCTAGGTGGCCGCTCCGTTGGCTGAACCCGCCACCGCCACCACCACCGTCAGCATCGCGGTGCGTTCGACTCGGTCACCCTAGCCAGACGCGCGGCCTGGCGGCCCGCTCCGCACCCGGCCAGCGAGTCGAGCCGATGCACCGGGTTTTGCTGTAAGGCGGTGGTGGCGGCACGATGGTGTGCGTGTCTGCGGCTGTGTCGTCCCGCCCGTCTCCGCATGTTCTTGAGGCGGTGTTGGAGCGGCTGACCTATGTCAACGAGGAGACCGGGTACACCATTGCCCGGGTCGCGACCGGGCGTGGTTCGGATCTGCTGACTGTGGTCGGCGCGCTGTTGGGGGCGCAGCCGGGGGAAAGTCTGCGATTGCAGGGTTGGTGGTCGTCGCATCCGCAGTACGGCCGCCAGTTCCAGGTCGTCTCCTACACCACTGTGCTGCCGGCGACAATCCAGGGGATCCGGCGTTACCTGGGTTCGGGGTTGATCAAAGGCATCGGGCCGGTGTTCGCCGAGCGGATCGTGGAGCATTTCGGCTTGGACACGTTGCAGATCATCGAGGACCAGCCGGACCGGCTGGTGGAGGTTGCGGGGCTCGGTCCGAAACGCACGGCGAAGATCACCGCTGCGTGGGCGGAGCAGAAGGCCATCAAGGAAGTGATGGTTTTCCTGCAGGGTGTTGGGGTGTCCACCTCGATCGCGGTACGGATTTACAAGAAGTACGGTGACGCCTCGATCAGCGTGGTGCGTAACGAGCCGTACCGGCTGGCCGCCGATGTGTGGGGGATCGGGTTCAAGACCGCTGACACAATCGCCCAAGCCGTCGGGATCCCGCACGACAGCCCGCAACGGGTCAAGGCAGGGTTGCAGTACACGCTGTCGCAGGCCACTGACAATGGCCACTGCTACCTCCCCGCTCCGCAATTGGTTGCGGACGCGGTGAAGATCCTTGACGTGCCGGCTGAGCTGACCGTCCGCTGCCTCGACGACCTGATTGATGAGGAAGGCGTCGTTCGCGAAGGCTTGCCCGGCCCGGACGGGCCGGTTCCGGCGATCTACCTGGTGCCGTTTCACCGCGCCGAGCAGTCCCTGGCCGGTTCGGTGTTGTGGCTGCTCGGTAGCCGCACCGACCGGATGGCGCAGTTCGCTCGCGTCGACTGGGAGAAAGCGCTGACGTGGCTGAAGGCACGCACGGGCACCGATCTGGCCCCGGAGCAAAAGCAGGCCGTCCGATTGGCGCTGACGTCGAAAGTCGCCGTGCTCACCGGGGGTCCTGGCTGCGGTAAAAGCTTCACCGTCCGCTCGATCGTCGAACTCGCCGCCGCGAAGAGAGCGAAGATTCTGCTTGTCGCGCCGACCGGGCGGGCCGCGAAACGCCTTGCCGAG
This sequence comes from Micromonospora sp. NBC_00362, assembly GCF_026342155.1. Lineage (NCBI taxonomy): Bacteria > Bacillati > Actinomycetota > Actinomycetes > Micromonosporales > Micromonosporaceae > Micromonospora > Micromonospora sp. NBC_00362. The sequence goes on along the minus strand of NZ_JAPENH010000001.1, from coordinate 6,837,942 downwards.
CTGACTGGCCAGCCCGCTGCAACGGTGCATCGGCTGCTGAAGCTGCAACCCGGCGGGGATCCCACCTACGACCGGGACACACCCCTGGACGTTGATCTGCTCGTCGTGGACGAGGCGTCCATGCTCGATTTGATCCTGGCCAACAAACTGATCAAGGCAATCCCACCCGGGGCTCATCTGCTGCTGGTCGGTGACGTCGACCAGCTGCCGTCCGTCGGCGCGGGGGAGGTGCTGCGGGATCTCCTCGCCGCGGATCCGGTTCCCCGGGTGCGGCTCACGCAGGTGTTCCGCCAGGCCGCCGACTCCGGGGTGGTCAGCAATGCCCACCGGATCAACGCGGGCCGGCCGCCGATCCTGCAGGGCATGAGTGACTTCTTTCTCTTCTCAAGCGACGACACCGAGGCAACCGCCGCGTTGACCGTCGACGTCGCGTGCAGCCGCATCGCGAACCGCTTCGGATTGAATCCGCGCCGTGACGTGCAGGTTCTCGCTCCGATGCACCGCGGCCCAGCCGGAGCCGGTGTGTTAAATACTTTGTTGCAGCAGCAGCTCACCCCAGCGCGGGAGGGCATGCCTGAACGCCGCGTCGGCGGCAGGGTGTTCCGCATCGGCGACAAGGTCACCCAGGTCCGCAACAACTACGACAAGGGCCAAGCGGGAGTGTTCAACGGCACCGTCGGGGTCGTTACCGCCCTGTCCACCGACGAGCAAACTCTGACTGTGTGCACCGACGAAGACGAACTCATCGACTACGACTTCGACGAACTCGACGAACTGTCTCACGCCTACGCGATGACGATCCACCGCTCGCAGGGCTCCGAATACCCGGCGGTGGTCATCCCGATCACGACCAGCGCCTGGATGATGCTGCAACGCAACCTGCTCTACACCGCCATCACCAGAGCAAAGAAACTCGTCGTCCTCGTCGGCTCCCGACGCGCCCTGGCAGCCGCTGTACGCACCGTCGGCGCCGGCCGCCGCCACACCGCCCTCACCCACCGACTCGAGGCGTAGCAGTCGCCACGCCAGCCCGGCACGGCCTCCGCGCCGACCGCGGCGAGCCAAACGGCGCACGGTCACCGCGAGTTCGTCGACCCCCGGCTGATAGTCGTGGCGATGCAAAGATGTGGTTCGCCGACGGCCGGCGTCATCTAGACGTAGAGCGTGAGAACGTCAACCGACGCAACCAGGCTCAGGGTGTCGGCGTCGAAGTCATCGCACTCGTCGGTGTCGTGATCGGTGGCTTCTGGTCGATCGGCGTTGGCCTTGCAGCACGGCTGTGTGCGGCCCGAACACGCCGTGCAGCAACAGCGGTGACCTTTTGTGGTGCCGGTGGGATCGGTCCTCGGTGTTCCGGCGGGGACCTTCATCGGCCAAGTGCGGTGGCTGGCGGAGCGCATTCGTCGTGCTCACTGCGCTGACCGTGGTCGTTTTTGTGGCGGATATGGTGGTCCTGCCCCCGGCTGCCGGCGAGGCTGCCGGTCAGGTTCACGGCGCTGGTGGACCTGGTGCGCGGTCGGACGGGCCGCGCCGCGTTCATCCTGACGGTCCTCATCGTGACCGCGCACTTTGGCACCTACACCTACGCGGCCCCGTTTCGGCAACAGGTTGCCGGTGCCGCCTCGGTGACCCTGTTCCTACTTGTCTCCGGTATCGGCGGCGGCGTGGGCAACTTCGCGGCTGGCGCGAGCGCACGGCGCCGACTGCGGGCCACCCTGATCACCGGCGCCGTCGCATTCGCCTCGGCCACCGCCTGCTGCCCGTGTTCGGCACCGTGACGACCGGCAGGTTGATGCTGCTCGCCGTATGGGCCGTCGCCGCCAGTCTGCCATGCCAGCCAAACCGTGTTTGACGTATCGGTCGGCCCATCGCCTCGCGGTCGGCCAGGACACGTCATAGCGTTCGGCTGCTCAGGCGACAAGCCAGCCCTCACCGCATCCTTCCTCAGGCACAGCGCCCGGCGGATCAGGCCGTAAATGCCTTCGATCCTCACACCCTGGAGCCGCCCTGAAGGCGGGGTGAGGCGTTGTACCCGCAGTATGTGTCCATGTCGCTGCTGTTGGTAGGGAGCAATCCGGGGCTCGGTTTGTATACGGCCGACGCCTCTGACATGCCGACATGTTGTACGTCGCCGAACACAGGGTCATCGGCACTCCGCGGATCGACACCGACGCCGCGTGTCGCCTTGACCGCGTTCCTCGACGACGCCGAAACCTAGAGTGAATTCCACGCACTCATCAGGACATGATCCGACCCTCATCACGGCAGTCGCAGCGGCTCGTCCGGGCCACGATCCTCAGCGCCGTGTGCCGAGGGCGTAGAAAGGAGAGCAAGTGTCGGATACCAGGCTCGACGAGGCGATCGAGGAACACTTGGCGGCGCTGCGGAGTAGAGATCTAGAGGCGTACGCAAAGACGCTCGCGGGCGAGGTGGTGCTGATCCTGCCCAGCGGCCGGATGGTGGACGGCAAAGAAGCGGTGGTGGCCCTACATCGTGAGATGTTCGCCGACGATAGCTGGAGACAACAGCTCACCCTGCGCCGCATCACCTTGGCTGACAGCACAGGTTGGGTACTCATCGAGTACCACCTCGTTACGGTGGACGCTGATGGATGGATGGTGTCCCAAAGCAGGGCATACTTCACGCTGACGTACGCTCTGCGCGACGATCGATGGCTGATCATCGCTGATCAAAATACGTCGCTTCCTTTGCCAGCCGCGCGCTGGTCAACCATACGACGGCACATGACGCCGAGCTTCTGAACCAGGAAGTCCCACTGAAGGCGCGTTTCGTAAGTAGGCGCTGGTCGAGTGTGATCACGGCGCGGCGGTGATCAGAAACTGGAGGGGGTCTCCGGTATGTGGGTTAGCGCCCAAGCAAACCCGAATCCGCACGAGCTGCGCGAGGATGAAGCCTGCATGAGCAACGCGTTCGCCGGCCCATGGTGGGATCTACGCTGGGGCGGCTTCGCCAAACGCCAACTACAGCAGACCTTGCAAGCCGAACTCCTCACCGAGCTGGCCGCGGGAAACAGGACGCTGCACCCACTTTGACCTGCAGAAACGAGAAGCCGCAGCGGGGACAAGTGCAGTTGAGCGCCGCCGTGCGCTATTGGATGCAGTTCAACGCCGTTCAGGACACCTGGCTGCTCCCACCCTGCTCCCCCCATCCCGCGCCCGTCGCCCTGGCGCCGCCCAGGCGCCTTGGGGCTCCGCTTCGGCACGTCTTCACCGAGCAGTGCGAGGCCTACGTTTAGTCAACACGACCGGGGCGCCGAAGCGCGGCGCGCACGGTCGGCGGCATGAGCGCACACCGGACCACGCGGGTTCAACGGACCGGCAGCGTCAGCGCTGCCTAACGGATATGTCTTTGGTAAGGCAGGTGGTTCCGTCAGGGCTGGCAAGTGACACCGACTGGTATCCCTCGCTGTGGTAAAGGTCGATGTTCCGCAGGCTTTTAGTGCCGGTGACCCTGGAACCGGTACACCGATGTTTGCTGGTACCAGGCTGGGTACGTCCTTCGTCGAGGAGCATGAAGGAGAAGCTGTGGGACCCGAAGCTACGACGACATCCTGGACAGGCGAGGAGCTGGACATCATCGGCCGCGCCGAGGAGCTGCGGCTCGCGTCGCTGCGCGGCGACGGCACATTGAGCCGGTGGGTGACGATGTGGGTTGTCCGTGCCGGTGACGAGCTGTACGTCCGCTCGGCCCGCGGCCCGGCCAACCCCTGGTACGTGCGGGCGGTGCGCGCCGGCGCGGGGTGTATCCGCGCCGGCGGCCTGGAACGCGACGTGGTGTTCACCAAGCCCGCCAGCCCCGACGTCCATGCCGCCATCGACGTCGCTTACCACGCCAAGTACGACCGTTACGGACCCGCCATCGTGGGCTCCGTCGTGGGAGAGGAAGCGCACGGGGTCACCCTCCGCCTGCTCCCCCAGAACTGAGAGGAAACGCTTTTCATGTCCACCGCTTCGCCGCTGACGCTGAACAACGGCGTCACGATTCCCCCATCGGCTTCGGTGTCTTCCAGACCCCGCCGGACGAGACCCGCGACGCCGTCCAGGCGGCCCTGTCGACCGGCTACCGGCACATCGACACCGCCGCCGCCTACGGCAACGAGCGCGAGGTCGGCGAGGCCATCGCCACGTCCGGCGTCGACCGCTCCGAGGTCTTTCTCGAAACCAAGATCTGGATCAGCGACTACGGGTACGACGAGACCCTGCACGCCTTCGACAAGAGTGCCCGCAAGCTGGGCGTCGACCAGATCGACCTGCTCATCCTGCACCAAGCCCTGCCGTCGGAGTTCGACAAGACCCTCGACGCGTACCGGGCGCTGGAGAAGCTGCTGGCCGACGGCAAGGTCCGCGCCATCGGCGTCAGCAACTTCATGGTCGAGCACCTGACCCGGCTTCTCGATACGGCTACCGTCGTGCCGTCGGTGAATCAGATCGAGGTGCACCCCTATTTTCAACAGCGCGAGGTGCAGGCCTTCGGTGCCCAGCACGGCATCGTGTCGCAGGCGTGGTCGCCGATCGGCGGCATCACGTTCTACCGCGACGGCGAGCACACCAGCACGCTGCAGGACCCGGTGATCGGTGAGATTGCCACGGCGCACGGTAAGGCACCCGCGCAGGTGATGCTTCGCTGGCACCTGCAGCAGGGCCGCTCGGCGATCCCGAAGTCGACCAAGCCGGCCCGGATCGCGGAGAACTTCGATGTGTTCGACTTCGAGCTCACCGGCGAGCAGCTCGCCGCGATCGACGCCTTGGACACCGGCAAGCGTGGCGGCCCCGAGCCGGAGGCCATCACCCTCGAGAGCTTCGGTCGCGATATCCCCGAAGCCTGATCCAGCCGACCCCGCTGTCCCGCCGGGGGCAGCGGGGTTCGACGCACCACGACACGGAGGAAACACCATGCGTACCGCGAAGCTCAACAAACTCGAGGTCGCCCGCATCGGCCTCGGCGCGATGGGAATGTCGCACGGCTACAGCGGCGCCGGCAGCGACGACGCCGAGTCGATCCGCACCATCCACCGCGCGATCGACCTCGGCGTCACCCTCATCGACACCGCCGAGGTCTACGGCCCCTACGTCAACGAGGAACTGGTCGGCAAGGCCCTACAAGGCCGCCGCGACCAGGTCGTGCTGGCCACCAAGTTCGGCCTGATCTCGCACACCGGCCGTGGCGCCGGCAGGCCGGACAGCACCCCGGACAGCATCCGCAGCGCGGTCGACGGGTCACTCAAGCGCCTCGGCACCGACCACATCGACCTGTACTACCAGCACCGCGTCGATCCGGACACCCCCATCGAGGACACCATGGGTGCCCTCGCACAACTAGTGCAGGACGGCAAGATCCGGTACGTCGGCCTGTCCGAGGCCTGGGTCGACACCATCCGCCGCGCACACGCCGTGCACCCGGTCACCGCGCTGCAGTCGGAGTACTCGCTGTGGACGCGCGACCAGGAGGAGATCCTTCCGCTGCTGCGCGAGCTCGGCATCGGCCTGGTCGCGTACTCCCCCCTTGGCCGCGGCTTCCTCACCGGCGCTTTGCGCACCCCGGCCGACGTCGAGAAGCTCGACGACAGGGACTTCCGCAAGAACCACCCACGCTTCACCGGCGAGAACTTCCAGCGCAACCTGCGCCTCGCCGACCAGGTGAAGGCGGTCGCCGATCAGGTCGGCGCCACCTCGGCCCAGGTGGCACTGGCCTGGCTGCTGGCTCAGGGCGACGACATCGTTCCCATCCCTGGCACCAAGCGGGTCAGCCGGGTGCAGGAGAACGCCGCCGCGGACGCCGTCACGCTCACGCCCGAGCAGATCGCGGCCCTCACCGCCCTACCCGTAGCCGAAGGCGGCCACCACACCGACGAGCAGATGCAAATGATCGAGCGCTGAACCGCGCTGGCTAGCCCTTTAGAGCTGTCGTCTTGTCCGGGCATCTCTCAAGCTCAGCTGAGAACACCCGGTCGGGGCTCAAGGCGTACTCAGGACGCGGCCACAGGACCTGCTCTTCGATGGCGATGCTGTGATGCGCAGCCCGAGCGCAGCGTCCCCTTCGGGCGGTTTATTCGCGATGACTCGGCGGCAGCTCGGGATTCACGTCGTTAGCCGAGGGCCAGTGATTTCGCGGGACTGGGCCAGCCATTCTGCGGCCAGCCGTCGCGCATCTAGTCGGGCCGTGTGTGAAGTGCGGCAGGCTGGCTGGGGCCCTTAGCCACCGGTGCGGTCTCTTCCGCGCGCCAACGGTAGACCGTCACTCGGCTCGTCGAGCCGCCCATCGGCACCGATCGCATTCTGAGCCGGCAGGCCGGCGGCTGCGGCAGTGCTGCCCCTACTCGCCGTGCTCGATCTTGACGCGATCGCCCTGGCGTGCCGCGTCCACTGGAACCTGACGTGGCGTGTTGGACATCGACTCCGGCGGTCTCGCGTGTAGCGCGGGAACGGTAGCGCTCGAGCTGGTCACGTCCGTCGGATCGGCGGTTCGACAGGCTACGCCGATGGCCGTGGGCGCCCTCGCTGTTCGATGGCCATTGGGTGTGGGTGACCGGTGAGGGCGCTTAGAGCGGCGGCGACGGCGTGCAGGTCGGCTTTGATGTAGGTGGTGGTGGCGGGTCCGCGGCGGTCGGTGTGCCCGGCGCGGGCGACGGCGTAGCCGAAGTGCCGCTCGACCCAGGTGAGGGTGGTGTGGCGCAGCCAATGGATGGAGATGCCTTGGACGGCGACCCACGGCAACTGCCGGCCAATGCGTTGCCACATCAGGTCGTAGCGCCGGTACGTGGCGGGTTGGCCATTGCGGTAGCGCAGCACCGCATCGGACGGTGCGACGGCGCCGCGGGCTCGAGCGTGATCGTCCAGTCGACTGGCGAGCATCGGTGTGATGGGCTGCCAGCGTTGCGTGCCGCCCTTCTCGCGCAGCCGGATGAGCGCGTGCTCGGTGTCGAGGTCGGCCAGGCGCAGCGCGAGGGCGCCGGCGCGTCGGCAGGCCGTTTCGGTGTGCAGGCGCAGTAGCAGGGCGTCGAGCACGATGTCGTGGCCGCCGCTGCGGGCGGCGGCGTTGATGTCGGACAGTTCGTCAGGGGTGAGAGCACGGCGAGTGTTGGGCAGCCGGCGAGGTTTGCGGACCCGGTGGGCCGGGCTGTCCACGATGGTCAGATAACCGTCGGCGATGGCGCGGTTGTAGAAGGCGCGGGCGGCGGCGATGAGGTGCTCGCCGGCGTGCCGGCCGTTTCTGGAGTTACGGCGAGGGCGGGCGCCTGCGGCAGGCTGTCGCATGAGGGCTTCGATGTCGCTGGCCCGCACCGCGTCGATGCGCCACTCGCCGTAGGCGGCGGCCATTCGTCGCCATGAGCTGCCGTAGGTACGTCGGGTGGCCGGGCTCGCCGCCGCGACAACCGCAGGAAGGTACTCGGCGACCGTCGGCACGGCCGGCCGGTTACTGTCGGTGAGGTCGGCGGCAGTAACGCCCAGGTGCTCGAGCAGCGCCCGGGCGGTAGCGACACGATCGGGATCCACGGTCATGAGGGCTCTCCGAGAATGCGGGCGTGCAGGTCGGCCAGGACCGCCGCGATGGTGTTTGAGGGGTGCGCGACGACACGGTTCTGGCGGGGCAGGGCAGCCAGAAGCACGGGTTCGCCGGGAGCGATGCCGCACAGGTGTCGGGCGGCGGCCGGTAGGGGCAGTTCCTCGCGGGTCCCCACGGCGTGCGCCATCGGCGGCCGGGGTGATCAGGAATGCGCCAGTCACGACGTCGACGTGCAGGGTGAGGCCCGGTGTCCAGCCCAACGCCCGCAGCAGCCCACGAGCGGTGACGCGGCCAGCGGCGTCGGGGCGGCCCACGTCGAACAGCACGCCATCACTCGTGCGGGCGGCGGGCGCGGGCAGTGTCGGCAGCGGCGCCGGCTCCGGCGATGCGACCGGCAGTGGGGTGGGTATGAGCGCCTCGACGATCTGCTCGTCGGGCCGGCGAGGGCGCAGCCTGCCGGGGCCTCACCTAGGCCCCCGCCAGCACGAGGGCGAGGGGTTCAGCGCAGGTGGCGCCGGCTCCCTGGGGTCGGTGCGCACATATGAGTCGTCACGGCTCGCGTCCCCACGCGAGAGAAAGTTGATCTCGCGTGGATATCCACGAACTTTGGTGTCCGAGGGGGGACTTGAACCCCCACACCCTATACGGGTACTAGCACCTCAAGCTAGCGCGTCTGCCATTCCGCCACCCGGACCTACTCGTTCAGCCTACCTCGCCGACCAGATGATCTTCCATCCGGTATTCAGCACAGCGGGCCGCACGGGGAGTTACTGTACACGCCGCTCGTGGATCATGCACATCGCCTTCCGGCGCCTCTCCCCCGTCGCTTCCGCCACTGCTCAAGCCGTCTCAAAACACCCGCACCGACACGCTGTCGGAGCGTGTCCGGGTAGCGTCCGGCGGCCCTCTGACGGCAGCATTGCCACGTGTCCCATCCCTCCCCCCTGGCAGCCGCCCAGCACCGAGCCCTCGCCCTGCGCGCCGCGGGCGACCTCAGCGCCGCCCGGCAACTGCTCGCGGAGGCCGTCGAATCCGCTCCCCCGCCGTACGGTGACGACCATCCCGAGGTGCTGCACACCGCGCACCTGCTGGCACGGCTGCACCGGGAGGGGGACGACCCGCTCGCCGCCCGCCGGGTGTTGGAGGAGGCCTTCGCGGCGGGCGAGCGGCGCTGGGAGCACTCCGACCCGCTGATGCTCGCGCTCGCCTTCGAACTCGCCGAGGTGGCGGAGGAGCTCGGCAACCGGCACGAGGCCCGCCGCAACTACACCCGCGTCGCCACCGCCGGGCCCGCCGCACTGGGGGAGAACCACCCGGCGGTACGCGCAGCCCGCGACTACCTCGGCCCACCTCCGTCGACGCCGGGCGAGCAGCACCCCACGCCGACGCCCGGTCCGGCCCGGGTCGGCCCGGTGACCGAGCCGGGCACCCGGTCGGCGCTTGCCGGCCCGACCCTGTCGCTGGCGACCCTCGCGGCGATGCGGCCCGCCGCCGGTGGCCCGCCGACCGCCGTCTCGCCCTGGGCGCCGCAACCGCCGGCCGCGTCCCCACAAACTTCTCCAGCGGTACGCGCGCCAGCCACACCCACGCCACCCCGCGACGTCACGCCGGCACCGGTCCCAGCCCCTCGGGCGACGCCCGTTCAGCCGGCAGCTTCCTCGATCGCGCCAGCGCAGCCCGACCCACTGACGGCAGCACCCCGACCTGCGACGCCGCCCCGCCCGCGCGCCGACGCGCCACGGCCGGCGAGTGCGATGCCACCCCGTCAACGCCTCGACGAGCCAGCGTCTGGACCGCCCCGGCCGATGCCCCGGCCGAGGGCTGAAGACCCGCCGACGACGGCCGGGCGGCGGTCACCAGACCGACCGCCGTCCGGGCCGACCGTGGCACCACGTCAGCGGGTTGGTGGTCACGCCACCCCGCCGGTGGTCGACGTGCCGCCTCCACCGTCGACACCGACCGCCCCGGCGTCGACCGCCCCGCCGGCGACACCGGCGGTGCCGGCACCTCGCTGGGACGACCCGACCATCCGGGTACGGCAGATCGAGCCGCTACTCGCCGAGGAGGCCGCCCGAGCCGCCGACCGGCCAACCGCGCCAAGTGAATCGCACAACGTGTCCGGCGTCGAGGCGACATCATCGGGCCGACCCTCCTCGGCCGTTGGCCACCCCGGGCCGGCGTACCCGGTGAGCGGGCCACCGGCCCAGCCCATCAGCGCCCCGCCGGTGACCCCGCCTCCGATCTCCGCGCCCCCCAGCCAGCCGTACCCGGTCTCCGGACCACCGGCCCAGCCGTACCCGGTCTCCGGACCGCCCGGCTACGGCCCACCCGTCTCCGCACCACCCGGGCACAGCTTCCCCGTGTCCGGACCACCCGGCTACGCCCAACCCGTGTCCGCACCGCCCGGGCACACCTACCCCGTGTCCGCACCGCCCGGCTACGGCCCACCCGTCTCCGCACCACCCGGGCACACCTACCCGGTGTCCGCGCCGCCTGGTTTCGGGCCGCCTGTCTCCGGGCCGCCCTACGGAGCACCCGTCTCCGCGCCGCCGGTGAGCGCACCACCCGTGCCGCCCTGGGGGTTGACCGCACCGCCCTGGAGCAGCAGCGCCCCACCGCAGCCGCTGCCCACTCCAGGTGCCGACTCCCCCACCCAGACCACTACGGCTGCCCAGGCCGCCACCACCGAGCAGGCCCCGGCGGCTGGGCACACCACGATGGACGTGGGCGGTACCGGCACGATGGGTGACTCTGGCTTGGGCATCCTCGACGCCCCGGTAGTGCCGACTCAGCGGGCTCCTGGCGCGCTGTCCGACCAGACCGTGGTGTTGCCGTCCGTACCGGCGCAGGGCGGCCCGGCCGAGGTCGAGACCAGCCTGGGCTGGCCCGCCGCCTCGCAGACCAACCCCACCGCCGCACAAACGCACCTCACGGCCGCCCAGGCGAACGCGAGCATCGCCGAGGCGGGCCCCGTTGCCGCGCAGCCGAGCCCCGCTGCGCAGCCAGCCTGGCCCCCGCGCGTCGGCGCCGACCCGGCGCTGGCGCCGCCAGCCGCGCCGCCACCGGTCCAGCAGTACCACCACCAGCCGGCCCAGACGCTGTACCCAACCCCGGCGCCCCAGACGTCGTACCCGACCCAGGGTCAGCACCAGGCGCCGTACCCGGGCCAGCAGTACCACCCGGTGCCGGACGCGTACCGGCCGGCGTACGCCGATGACGGTGGGTCGACGGGCCGCAACCGGGCGGCGCTGATCGGCGCGGTCGTGGCGGCCGGGGTGGCCGTCGTGGCGGTGGCGGGCCTGGGTGCGGTGATGCTGTCCCGCGACGATCCGCCGCCGACCGGAACCGCGCCGACGGGGGCGGCACCGACGGCGGTCGGGCTGCCGCCGGGCGACCTGAAGCTGCGCGACGATTCGGCCACGATCACGTTGACCTGGACGGACCCGACCGGCGGCGCGGTGCCGTTCATGGTCGCCGCCGGCAGGGCCGGGCAGGCCCTGGGTGTGATGGCCACCGTGGACCCGGGCCGGACCAGCTACACCGTCAACGGGTTGAACTCCCGAGTGGATCACTGTTTCACCGTGTTGGCTGTCTACTCCACTGACAGCTTTGCGACTTCCGGGCAGGTTTGCACCGCGCGGGAGCGCGAAGCCACGTCGAGCGGGGAGCCTTCCGGCCGGGCGTCGCCGCGCTGAGTCGAGCCGAAACCGCGCCGCGTCGAGCGCGAACCGGGCTGAGCTGGACGTCCACAACGCACACTCTCGGTATCCACAGGGGTGACGGTGCGGGTTCCCCCGCCACCACCAGCGCCATATGATGGCACCCGGCTCAGGGGAGGGGTCGCCGGAAGGCGCGCCACCTGCCACGACTCAGGGGAGGCAGCCGGCTGTGGCCAGCATCGACGACGCCGTACAGACCGAGGCCCCCCGCTCCCGGTCCCGGCTGCGCGGCGGGCTGGTGACCGTCGGCACGGTGGCCGCGCTGTTGGCCGCCATGGGGCTGACCGTCCTCGGGTTGGGCGCTGCGGACAACGCGGTGGCCAACTACGACGCGAGTTCCTGGCTGTGGAGCGCGGCGCGCAGCGAGCTGGCCCGGGTCAACGGGGTCACCGCCCGGGTGGACACCCGCACCGAGATCCCCGGGGCCCGGCAGCACCCGATGCAGATCACCCAGACCGACCGGCTGCTGATCCTGCGGGACCTGCAGACCGGGCAGGTCAGCTCCCTGGACCTGGCCACCCTCCAGCTCAGCGCGACCACCCGGACCACCCCCGGCCTGGGCGTCAGTGTGGCCCTGCACGAGGACGCGGCGTTCGTCGTCGACGCCGTGCAGGGCATCGTCCGGCAGCTCGACCCGCGATCGTTGACCCCGGTGGGTGAGCCGGTGCGCTATCCGCCGGGCATCACCGGCGGCACCTTCGACGGCAAGGGTCGACTCTGGATCGCGGTGCCCAGCCAGGGCACGGTCTCGGCGATCACCGCCGCCAAGCTGCCGTCCACGCCGGCGTCGGCAGCGCCCGCGGGTGCCGGGCTCAGCCCGCAGCGGGTCGAGTCGTACGACGTCGCCGACGCCAGCCACGAGCTGGTGGTCTCCACCCTGGACGACGGGGTGGCGGTGCTCGACCGGACGGCCGGGAAGCTGGTGCGGGTGCAGCACGGTGAGGTGCACCCGACGCCGCTGACGCTGTCCGGTCCGGCGGCGCTGCCCGCGCGCACCAGCGGCCCACGGGTGCCGGTCACGGTGACCGCCGACCGGCGGGTGCTGTTGGTGGGTGACGGTGGGCAGGAGAGCGGGTTCACCGTGCCGGGTGAGGGGGATCGGCTCAGCCCGGCGGTGGCCTGGGCGAACCGGTTCTACTGCGCCGACGAGGCCACCGGCACCATCTACTCCTTCGACGCGGCGGGTCAGCTTGTCGAGACCATTCGCGGGCGGGCCAACGGGCCGCTGGAGCTGGAGGTCCGGGAGAACCACCTGTTCATCAACTCCCCCGACTCGGCGACCGCCCGGGTGGTGGACGACAAGCATCAGGTGCGCGAGGTCAACAAGTACGCCAACGACGTGCTCGGTGGCGACCCGCCGCCGGTTCCCCCGCCGCCGCCCCCGCCGAAGAAGCCGCGGGTGGGTAAGCCGAGCGCGCCGCGCAGCGTCACCGCAGCCGCCGGCAACGCCCAGGCGCGGGTGAGTTGGCGCCCGGCCGCCGCCAACGGGGCCGAGATCATCAAGTACGTGGTGGAGGGTGCCGGCCAACGTGTGCAGGTGGGCGCGAACCAGCGTGCGGTGGAGGTCAAGGGTTTGACCAACGGTGAGACGTACCGGTTCGCTGTGCACGCCGTCAACGCCAAGGGCGACGGCCCGCCGCGCAACAGCAACCCGGTGACGCCGACCGCGGCGGTGCCCGACCCACCCGCGAGCGTCACCGCCCAAGAGCGGCCGGACGGTACGGTGCTGGTCAAGTGGCCGGCGGCGAACGGGCAGGGCAACACCATCGCGAGGTACGCGGTGACGGCCAGTTCGGCAGGGACGAACGCTCCGGCCGGCGAGTCGACGAAGACGGAGCTGGTGGTGCCCGCCGGTGAGTTGGAGTTCGGCACCCAGTACGCGTTCACGGTGGTGGCGGTCAACAGCAAGGGCGCCGGGTCGGCGGCGTCCCCGGTCAGCAACACCGTGGTGCCCTTCGCGGCGCCCGGTCGGCCGCTCAACCTGCGCGCCGGGACCGTCGCCAACCAGCCGGGCGCGGTGACGGTGCAGTGGGCGCCGGCCGAGGCCAACGGTCGGCCGGTGACGAAGTACCTGGTGGACGTCGGTGGGCGGGTCAGCGAGGTGACCGACACCCGCACGACAGTCAGCGGGCTGGGCAACGGCCAGAACGTCACGGTGAAGGTGAAGGCGGTCAACGAGGCGGGGCCGGGCCCGGAGGCCACCGCCACCGCCCGCACTGTGGCCGAGCCACGGGTCACGGTGACCGGCTCGTCGTCGACGGCCACCGGGGCGACTGTCACGTTCACGGTGGACGCCGGTGGCGGTCAGGCCACCTGCACGCTGACCACGACGGGCGAGCCGACGAAGGCCGGGGCGTGCTCCAGCATCACGATGACGGGCCTGACGCCGGGCACCAACTACACGTTCACGGTGACGGCGAGCAACGCCGCCGGCAAGGGCACCGCCAAGAGGGCGCAGGCAACCCAGGCGCAGTACGGGATCGCGACCTGCCGCAACGGCGCGTCCGGGCCCGAGTCGACCTACTGTGACCGGGACCGGGATGGCCGCAACGGCAACGAGATCTTCTCGGTAGCCCGACAGGACAACGACAAGCAGGTGGGTTGGGCGAAGCCCGGCAGCCGGCTACAGGCGTACTGCAAGAAGTCGGGCGAAGAGGTGTACGCCTACATCTACAACAACGAGAAGCGCAGCACCTGGTGGGTGCAGGTCAACTACGGGGGGAAGAAGAACTACATCCCCTGGGCCTGGCTCAACCTGGAGGGCGGCGACACCATCAACGTCCTGCCCACCTGCTGAGGACACCAGGCGAGGAGCACCACCGACCGTGAACACCCACGAGCCGCTCACCCAGCCGGAGGTGCAGGGCTTCGCCGCCCTGGCCGCCCGGCTGGCCGAGAACGTCAACGCGGTGGTGCTCGGCAAGCCGCAGGTGGTGCGGCTGGCGCTGACCGCGCTGTTCGCCCAGGGTCACGTGCTGTTGGAGGACGTGCCCGGGGTCGGTAAGACGACCCTGGCGCGGGCCATCGCCGCCACTGTCAAGGGTGAGTGGCGGCGCATCCAGTTCACGCCCGACCTGCTCCCCTCGGACGTGTCCGGCGTGACGATCTTCAACCAGGCGACGCGGGACTTCGAGTTCCATCCGGGGCCGGTCTTCGCCAACATCGTCATCGCCGACGAGATCAACCGGGCGTCGCCGAAGACCCAGTCGGCGCTGCTGGAGGTGATGGAGGAGCGCACTGTCACTGTGGACGGGGTCCGGCACCCGGTGCCGTCGCCGTTCCTGGTGGTCGCCACCCAGAACCCGGTGGAGATGGATGGCACCTACCGGCTGCCCGAGGCGCAGTTGGACCGGTTCCTGGTGAAGCTCTCCGTCGGGTACCCGGACGAGGCAGTCGAGGTCGAGGTGCTGCGCGGCGCGACAGTGCGGTCCCCCGAGGCGCTCGCCCCGGTCACCGACACCGCCACCGTCGGCGAGATGGTCCGGATGGCCCGCCGGGTTCACATCGCCGAGCCGCTCTACGCGTACGCGGTCCGGTTGGCAGCGGCCACCCGCACCCACCCGCAGGTGCGTGTCGGGGTCAGCCCCCGGGGCGTGATCGCGTTGACCCGCGCGGCGTGCGCGTACGCGCTGATCGACGGGCGGGGCTGGATCATGCCGGAGGATCTGAAGGCGCTCGTCGAGGCGGTGTTCGCGCACCGGCTGCTGCTCACCCCGGACGCCCAGGTGCGCGGGATGACCCCTGCGGAGGTGCTGCGTCAGGCCGTCGCCTCGGTGCCGGTGCCGCTGCCGTCGGGGCAACCCGCTCCGGTGCAGGGCTGACCGGCAGCAGCGCGATGGGGATCACCGCCCGTGGGGTCGGGCTGCTCGTCGCCGCCGTGGTGCTGCTGGGGGTGGGTTTCCGGTTCGCGTACCCCGAGTTGACGTTGCTCGGCGCGGCGGCCGGCGCGGCCGTCGGCTACGCCGCGCTGGTCGCGGCCTGGCGGCCTCGGCTGACGGTGACCCGCCGCGCGGACCCGGACCGGGTGGCGCGCGGTGAGCCGGCGAGCATGACGTTGACGGTGCGCAACACCGGGCGGCTGCGCTCGGCGAACCTGCTGGCCGAGGACCGGTGCGGGCAGCGGACCGTGCCGGTGCCGGTGCTGCGCCTGCGACCCGGCCGCGACACCGAGGTCCGCTACGACGTGCCGACCGACCGTCGTGGGGTGGTGCCGGTGGGTCCGCTGCGGGTGACCCGGCGCGACCCGCTGGGGTTGGTGGCGCTGGCCCGCCCGTACGGCGCGGCGGTGCCGGTCTGGGTGCACCCCCGGATCCATCCGCTGACGGCGGTGCCCCGAGGCTCAGGGCGCAGCCTCGACGGCCGGGTGGACGGGGTCCCGCACGGGTCGATCACGTTCGACTCGCTGCGGGAGTACGTGGTCGGCGACGAGCTGCGCCGGGTGCACTGGCGCACCAGCGCCCGGGTGGGTGAGCTGATGGTGCGGGAGAACGTGGACACCAGCCTGCCGCGCCTGGTCGTCCTGCTGGACAACCGTGCCGCCGCGCACCCGCAGCGGGTCGGCGGGGTGGCGGAGTCGTTCGAGTCGGCCTGCGAGGCGGCGGCGTCGGTCGTCACCGCCGCGCACCGCGCCGACCTGCCGGTGCTGTTGCTGGTGGCCGCCACGGAACCGGCGGAGCCGACTAAGCCGGCGCAGCCGGCCGAGGTCACGGGCCCCGACGGCGAGGCCGACGGTCCTCTCGGGCCGCTGGACCGGCTCGCCGCCGCCGACCTGTCCGACGACGGTGACGCGGTGCGGGCGGCCACCACCCGGCTGCGGCAGGACCGACTCGGCGACACGTTGATCTTCCTGACCGGCCCGGGTGGCCGCGACGAGCTGGGGCACGTCGGGGCGCTGCGCGGGGCGTACCCGTCGGTGCTGGTCGCTGTGTTCGGCGCGGCCGAGCCGACGCCGCCGGGCACCATCGGCCTGGTGGTCGTCGACGCGGCCGACGGCGCGCAGTTCGCCGCCGAGTGGGACGGGGTACGCCGGTGGTGACGGTCGCCGTGCGGGTGCTGCGGGCGGCGGTACTCCCGCTGGCGCTGATCGGGCTGACGGCGCTCGCCGGGGTGGTGCTCGGCCGGGTGTACGCCGGCGGCCTGCTGACCTGGCTGGTCGTCGGCGCGGCGGCGGGTTCGGTGCTGGTCAGCGTGGCCGCCCGGCGGCTGCCGTCCTGGCTGGTGGCGCCGGTGTCGGTGGCCGCGATGGCCGGCTGGACACTGTGGTCGCTGCGGCTGGCCGCCACCCGCGCCGAGTTACCGGGCGGCCTGCTGGAGGTCACCGCGGACGCCGCCCGCAACGGCATCCCCCGGCTGCTCACCGCGATGATCCCGGTGGAGCCCACCCCGGACACGGTGCTGGTGCCGGTCGTCGCGGCGTGGCTGGCCGGGCTGACCGGCGCGGAGGTGGCGCTGCGCACCGGTCGGGTGCTGTTGGGTTACCTGCCGGCGGCGGGGCTCTACGCCGCCGCCCTCTACGTGGTCGGCCCGAACGCCGAACCGGCGCTGGGGTCGACGCTGGTATTCGTCGCGGTCGCGGCCCTCGGCCTGGCCACCCCCACCCGCACCGCGCCCGGCGGCAGCGATCCGACCGCCGAGCTGACCCCCCGGGTACGCGCGGCGGTGCGACTGCGCCTGGCCACCAGCGCGGCGCTCGGGGTGGCAGTGGTGGTCGGCCTCGTCGCGTTGCTCGGCCCCGTCGTCGCGCAGCAGGTCGACGGCCGACCGGTGGACCCACGCCGCTACGTGGAACCGCCACAGGTGCAGACGCTCGACGAGAACCCGTTGATCCGGATCTCCGGCTGGGCGCTGCACCCGGAGCAGAAGCTCCTCGACGTGAGCACGCAACGCCCCGACGCACCGCCCGCCGACGCCCCGCCCGAGGCTGACCCGGCGGCGGACACCACGCGCGGTGTACGGATCCGGTTGGCGGTGCTCAGCGACTACGACGGGGTGACCTGGCGCGTCGGCGCGACGTACCGCAACGCCGGTCGGATCCTGCCGGCCGCGACCGTGGCCCGGGACAGCACAGTGCAGACGGTCCGGCAGCAGATCAGTGTGGCCGAGTTGAGCGGCCGGCTGCTGCCCGCAGTGGCGACGCCCCGGGAGGTCAGTGGGGCGCGGGTGGCGTACGACCCGGCAAGCGGGACGCTGATCCGGCCGGAGGGGCTGACGCCGGGGCTGCGGTACACGGTGACCTCCGCCGAGGAACGCCCCGATCAGAACCTGTTGGCCAGCGCGAACGTGCCCGCCGGCGACGAGGTGGCCCGGGTGCTGCGGGTCGCGGACGGGGTGCCCGATCCGATGCGCCGGCTGGCCACCCATCTCGCCGAGGAGAACGGCGCTCCGTACGCGCGGGCGTCGGCGATCGAGCAGTTCCTGGCCGAGCACTACCGGGTGGCTGCGGACGCCCCGAGCGGGCACGCGTACCCGAATCTGGGTTTCTTCCTGTTCGGACCCCGCGACGGCGGCGGGCAGGAGGGCACCTCGGAGCAGTTCGCGGCGGCCTTCGCGGTCCTCGGCCGGCTCTCCGGGCTGCCCACGCGGGTGGTGGTGGGCTTCCGAACCAGCGGGCAGGGACCGGTGCTGGCCGGTGACGCGCACGCCTGGCCGGAGGTGCTCTTCGACGGGCTGGGCTGGGTGGCGTTCGACCCGCTGCCCCGCCCCAACGACGAGCCGAGACCGGTGGAGGAGGATTTCCGCCCGACGCCGGAGGACCCACCGCCGTCGGAGGCGCCGGCACCGACAGCGGAGCCCAGCGCCTCACCGGAACCGGCGACCGCCGCCGACGCCCCACCCGGCTCGGACGGGGTCTCCACACCGGTGTTGGTCGCCGGCGGCAGCGGCGGCCTGCTGCTGGTGGTGGGGGCACTCATGCTCACCCTGCTGGCGATGCGCCGATCCCTCACCCGCAGCCGACTCGTGCGCGGCGACCCCGGCCAGCGCATCGCCGGCGCCTGGCGGGAGGTCACCGACGCGCTCCGGCTGGCCGGAAGACCGGTCGGGGACGACCTGGCCGCCACCGAGATCGCCGGGCACGCCCGTCGGATCCTCGCCGATGCTCGGGCGGGCACGAGCGGCGACAACATGACCGCCGGCCCGGACGCCGTCGCGCCCACCGGCGGCACGGCGGCGGCAGACGCGTCCAGCCCGGCCGTCGACGAGCTGGCGGCCCTGCTCAATCAGGTGGGCTTCGCCCCCGGCGCCGCGACGCCCGACCAGGCGGCTCGGGCCGCCGAGGTGGCTACCGCCTACGTGGCCACCCTGCGCTCGGCCCGCCCCTGGTGGCGTCGCCTGCTCTGGTCGGTACACCCGTCTCCCCTGCGCCGCCCCCGCCACTCCCCGCGTTGATCAAGAGCTTTGCGTCGATGGAGGGTCCACTTCTGACGCAAACCTCTTGATCACGACGGCAAGGTCCGCCCGGGGGGGTGGGGAAATCCGTTGGCCCACGCGCCGCACACCGGTGACCATCGGAGCGTGGATCAGCATTCGAGCGACATCGTCGACTACTACACGCAGCGCTACCGAGAGGACCAGCGGCTCAGCGCCCGCCCGCAGGCGCGACTGGAGTGGATCCGCACGACGCAGCTCCTGCGGGATCTCCTGCCCGGTCCGAGCGCCCGGGTGCTGGACATCGGTGGAGGCACCGGCGAGTACGCGCGGGCCCTCGCCGTCGCCGGCTACCACGTTCGCCTCGTCGACCTGGTGCCGAGCCACGTCGCGCAGGCCCGCGACGGGCACCCTCCGGTCGACGCGCAGGTGGGCGACGCGCGTGCGCTCCCCGACCCCGACGGTGAGTATGACGCCGCGCTGCTGCTGGGCCCGCTCTACCACCTGGTACTCCGCGCCGACCGGCTCCAGGCCCTCCGCGAGGCGGTCCGGGTCACCCGCCCCGGCGGTCTCGTCCTGGCCGCCGTCATCTCCCGCTTCGCCGGCCCGTTGGACTTCGCGGCCACCGGACGGCTCGACGAGAGGCTGCTCGACGAGGCCAGGGCGCTGCTGAGCGACGGCGTCAACGATGCGCGGATCGGGTTCACCCACGCCTACTTCCACCGAGTCGAGGAGATCACCGACGAGTGCGCGGCCGCGGGGCTGACCGATGTCGTCGTCCACGGGGTGGAGGGTCCGGCCTGGACGGCGGCGGAGGCGGCGGCGAACGGGCCCGCGCAGGACGCGGTCTTCGCCGCGGCGTTGGAACTCGCCCGGCTCTACAGCAGCGAGCCGGCGCTGATCAGTGCCAGCGCCCATCTCCTGGCCATCGGGCGCGTTCCGGTGCGGTAGCGGGTCAGGTGGTCAGCCGGCGGATGAGTTTGCGCATGCCGGCCTGCCAGCCGTCCGGGTCCTCGGCGCGGCGGCGCGCGTAGTCGGCGACCTCGGGGTGCGGCAGGATCAGGAAGCGTTCCTCGGCCAGCCCGGCGATGGCCGCGTCGGCGACCTGGTCCGGGGTGAGCACCGCACCGGACGCGGCGACCACCCGGGCGCCGAGGTGACCGTCGGCGAGCCCGTCGGCGAGCATCGGGGTGTCCACCCCCTGCGGGCAGAGCGCGCTGACCCGGATGCCCCGGTCCCGGTAGGTGATGGCCAGCCATTCGGCGAACCCCACCGAGGCGTGCTTCGTCGCTGTGTACGCGGCGTCGCCCACAGCGGTCAGCACACCGGCCGCGGAGCAGGTGTGCAGCAGGTGCCCGCCGCCCCGGGCGAGCATTCCGGGCAGCACCGCGCGGGCCGAGTAGACGTGGGCCAGCACGTTGACCCGCCAGGAGCGGTCCCAGCCGGCGTCGTCGACCTCCACTCCCCCGCCGGTGGTCACCCCCGCGTTGGCGCAGAACAGGTCGATCCGGCCGTACCGCTGCTCGGTGTCGGCGACCAGCGCGCGGACCTGCTCCTCGTCGGTGACGTCCAGGGCGCGGGCGTGCGCGACCGGGCCGATGCCCTCGGCCACCGCGCGGGCCGCGTCGGCGTCCAGGTCGGCGACCACCACTGCGGCGGCTCCCTCGGCGGCGAACCGGCGCGACAGCGCCGCCCCGATGCCGCCGGCCCCGCCGGTGACCACCACGATCCGGTCGGTGAGGTTCACGCGGACGCCTCCACGGAGTTGGCGCCCAACCGGGCGATGAGGCTGAGCCACGCGGCCGCGCCGCCGGCGGCGAGCTCCGGGGTGGGCAGCAGCGCCATGATCGGTACGTCGACACCGGCGTCGGCGTAGCGACGCACCTCGGCGCTGCACCGCTCCGGTGAGCCGTGCAGCACCAGCGCGTCGACCACCTCGTCGGGCACCGCCGCGCTGGCCCCACGGCGGTCACCGGCGGCCCAGGCCGCCCACATGGGCGCGAGCGTCTCGTCGCGGCCGAGCCAACGGTGGAAGTCGGCGTACGCCGGGACGGTGAGGTAGCTGGTGATGAGCCGGCGGCCCAGCGCCCGGGCGTACGCGGCGTCCTCGGTGGGGCAGACGAAGATCCGGGCGGCGACCTCGAAGCCGGTGCGGCGCTCGCCCAGCTCGGCCAGGGCGCGCGGCACGTCGTCGGCGCTGAGCCAGTTGAGGATGACCCCGTCGGCTTCCGCGCCGGCCAGCCGGAGCATCCCGGGGCGCAGCGCGGCGAGCAGGATCGGTGGTGGCACCGCCGGCGGTCGTTCCAGCGTGAACCGTCGGACGGTGAACGTGTCGTAGACCTCGTCGACGGTCTCGCCGGCCAGCGCGGCGCGCAGGAAGCGCAGCACGTCGCGGGTGCGGCGGAACGGCTCGTCGAACGGCACCGCGTTCCAGTCCCGCACCAGCACGGGTGAGGACGCGCCGATGCCGAGCGAGAACCGGCCCGGCGCGGCCTCGGCCAGCGCCGCCGCGCTCATCGCCAGCAACCCGGGGCCCCGCGTGAAGACCGGTGTGATCGCGGTACCGAGCCGCAGCCCCGGTTGCCAGGCAGCGGCGAGCGCCAGCGGGGTGAACGCGTCGGTGCCGGCGACCTCGGACGACCAGACGTCGGTGAACCCGGCCCGGTCGAGGGCCGCGTAGGCCGCGTCGTGCTGCGCCAGCGCGATTCCGCCCAGCGGCACCGTCATGCCCCATCGATTCGTCACCGGTCGATCGTGCCCGTTGACGCGGGCCCGAGCAAGATCCCCGGGTTGGGCAGAATCGCCGGTTTCCGGCCGTGCGCGCCGGTGGAAAGTGCTACCACTTCGAGGTGGACCGGACCGACGGCGCAGGCCGCTGACCATGGCTTCCAGGGCAGCGGGACACCTGGAGCCGGTCCCGGCGGCGGCCACGCCCGGTCGGGCGACGTTCTTAGAACTCTTCTTCGACCTGGTGTACGTCTTCGCGCTCACCCGGATCTCGGCGCGCGCGTTCGAGGATCTGACTCAGGTTCCGGGCCGGGAGCACGGTTGGGGGACGGTCACCGGCGGCGGCAAGACACTGCTGTTGCTGCTGGCGCTCTGGGCGGTCTGGCAGGGCACCGCGTGGACGACCAGCCGGTACGACCCGTACCGGGTGCCGTTGCAGACCGTGGTGATCACCGCGTTGGTGTGCAGCATGGTGATGGGGGTGGCGGTCCCCCGGGCGTTCAGCGAGACCGCGCTGATGTTCGCGGTGGCGTACGTCATCGCGCAAGTGACCCGGCCACTGATCCTGTCGCTCGCGCTCGGAGCGCACCCGTACCGCCGGTTGAAGGTGCGCATGGCGGTGATCTTCGCCGTCAGCGGGGTGCTCTGGATCAGCGGCGCGATGCTGAGCACCAACGCGCAGGTGCTGCTCTGGTCGGCGGCGCTGGCCTTCGAGTACCTGGCCGCCCGCTGTGGCTGGCCGGTGCCCGGCCTGGGCCGTTCGACGATCTCCAAGTGGGAGATCGGCGGGGAACACCTGGCCGAGCGGTACCAGCAGTTCTTCCTCGTCGCGCTGGGCGAGACGATCCTGGTGGCGGGTTTCGCGTACAGCGCGGGCCCGTTCGAGTCGGGGCACGTGTGGGCGTTCGGCCTGGCGCTGGCCACCTCGATCATGCTGTGGCGCATCTACGTGCAGCGGGCCGGGCGGATCCTGGGTGAGGCGGTGATGAAGGCCCGTCACCCCGCCACCATCGGCCGGTCGGCGGCCGACACCCACCTGCTGATGGTGATCGGTCTCGCCGCCACCGCGATCGGCTACGAGCTGATCATCAATCATCCGCTGGAGCGGATCCCGGGGGCGTGGCTGGCCATGGTGCTCGGCGGACCGGCCCTGTTCCTGGCCGGGCGGGCCCGCCTGGAGTACGAGGTGTTCGGGCGGGTCTCCCCGTCCCGGTGGATCGCCGTCACGGTGCTGGTGGCGTCGTCGGTGCCGTTGCTGTACCTGCCGGGTGTGATCGCGACCGCGGTCGGGGTGGTGGTGCTGGCCGCGGTCGCGGTTGCCGACGCCCGGCGGGCCCACGGCGCCCCACCGGAGGCTGCCGCACCACCGTTCTGAGCCTCGCGCGTCGATGTCACGTCGGCGTGGACGGTTACCCTCGGCCGGTGACCTTCTCGCTCGTCGCCCGCTCCGCCGACGGCCGCCTGCACGGTGTGGCCGTCGCCAGCAAGTTCCTCGCCGCCGGGGCGTTGGTGCCGGCCGCCGCCGCCGAGGTGGGCGCGCTGGCCACCCAGGCGCACGTCAACCTCGCCTACCGCCCGCAGGGCCTCACCCTGCTGCGCACCGGGGTGGCCGCCGCCGACGTGGTGGCCGGGCTGATCGCCGCCGACCCCGAGCGGGAGCACCGCCAGCTCGGCGTCGTGGGGGCCACCGGCGCGGGCGCCACCTGGACCGGGCCGGCCTGCCATCAGTGGGCCGGCGGGCGGAGCGGCGACGGCTGGGCCGCGCAGGGCAACGTGCTCACCGGCCCGGAGGTCGTCGACGCCCTCGGCGAGGCCTGGCTGGCGGGAGCGGCGCTGCCGTTCGCCGAGCGGCTGGTCGCCGCGCTGCGCGCCGGCGACGAGGCGGGCGGCGACCGGCGTGGCCGGCAGAGCGCCGGCCTGCTCGTGGTCGAGCGCGGCGGCGGGTACGGCGGCACCAGCGACGTGGTCGTGGACCTGCGCGTGGACGACCACCCGGACCCGGTCGCCGAGCTGGGTCGCCTGCTCACTGTGCACACCATGCTGTTCGGCCGGCCCGACCCGGCCACATTGCTCGACCTGAGCGGCGCGGTCGCCGCCGAGGTGGCGGCGTTGCTCGGCGCGCTGGGCCATCCGGTGCACGAGGGCGGCACGGAAGCGGCGTTGATCTCCTGGGCCGGGTTGGAGAACCTTGAGGAGCGGCTGGTGCCGGGGCGGATCGACCCGGTGGTGCTGACGCACCTGCGGGGTGTCGCCCCGCACGTCCCCGCACCCCGCGCCGCGAGCTGACCCCGGCCGGCCGCCCCCGCGCGAGGCGGCCACGCCGGGCGGTTCAGCCCTTGACCCGGGGCACCAGCCGGTGCACGACGGTGAGCGCCAACGCCATCACCACCGCCATCGTGCCGGCGATCCCGGCGGCGCTGCCCGCGTAGCCGACGAACAGGGGGCGGCGCGCCAACTCCTCTGGCCCGGTGTCGCGCAGGTCGAGCAGCCAGGCCAGGGAGAGCCCACAGGCCACCAGGGCGAGCACACCGCCGAGGCCGAGCACCAGCGCCGCGACCCGGTGCGCGTCGCCGGGGGCAATCTCGGCCTGCTCCCGCTGGGTGACCAGCAGCAGCAACCCGGCCAACGCCGCCCACACACCCACCACCAGGTACGCGGCGACAGCGTCGCTGGGTCGGTGCCAACCGGCGGAGAGGGTGGCGACCCCGGCGACGGCGGCGTAGGCGGCACCGATGAAGGCGCCGACGGCCCGGACCTTGCGCGGCAGCACGAGCATCAGCGCGACGGCCACCGAGGCGGCCACCGTGGCGTGCCCGCTCGGGAGGCTGTTGCCCACCGCCGCGCGTTCCGGGTCGACACCGAAGTCGGGCCGGTTCAGCCCGTACTTGAGAAGCTGGGTCGTGACGTTCGCTCCGGCGATCAGCAGGGTCGCGGTGATCGCCAGGGCGATCCGCCCCCGGATCAGCGCGATGAACCCGATCGTCGCGGTGGCGGCCAGCAGGGAGACCACCGACATCGCGTTGAGGATCCGGTCGACCGGACCCTCGATGGTGTCCTGCCCGATCCGGTTGCCGGTGAGGGCGACCGTGTCCACCCACTGACCGATCTCGGAGTGCACGGCCACCCGCCACACGGCGAGGAAGGCGGCCGCCTGGACGAGGGCCAGTACGACCAACCAGACCGCGGTCCAACCCCGTGCCGTCGCGCGCATCCGCACACCGTAGCGGCAGGTGTCGGCGGTCCGACCGGTGGCCCGCCACCAATCGCCGGTTAGGTTGTGCCGGAGGCGAGGAGGCGGTGGTGAGCGGAACACCGGAGCGCGACAGCGGCCCGGCCGAACCCGGTCCGGAGCAGCGTGAAGGCGACGATCCGGCGTCGGAAGGGCCGGTGCGGGCCGGCGCCGACACCGGTCCGGACGGGCCAGCGCGGGCCGAGTCGCTGACGGATCTGCTGGGCGGACGACGCGGCGCCGTCGACGCCACCCTGCCGCCGCTGGCGTTCGCGGCGGGCTGGCTGCTGGGCGGCGAGTCGCTGTGGGGCGGGGTCGGCACGGCGCTGGCCGTGGGGGCGGTGGTGGCGGGCGTACGGCTACGTCGGGGTGACCGGCCGCGCTCCGTGCTGATCGGGCTGCTGGCCGTCTGCGTCGCGGCGTTGATCGCGGTGCGCACCGGCCGGGCCGAGAACTTCTTTCTGATCCAGGTGCTGTCCAACGCCGCGAGCGCTCTGGCGTGGACGGTCAGCATCGTGGTGCGGTGGCCACTGCTCGGTGTCCTGGTCGGCGCGGTGCTGGGCCAACGGGCCGGGTGGCGACGCGACCCGGCGCTGCTGCGCGGGTACGGCCGGGCCAGTTGGGTGTGGACGGCGACCTACCTGCTGCGGCTGGCCGTGTTCGTGCCGCTCTACCTCGGTGGGCAGGTGCTCGCGCTGGTGGTGGCCCGGGTGGCGCTGACCTGGCCGCTGGTCGCCGCGGCGCTGGCGCTGAGCTGGGTGGTGCTGCGACGCTCGCTGCCGGCCGGGCACCCGGGGCTGCGTCACCCGGTCGCGCCGCCTCGCTGAAACCCGCCCCGCGAGGCCGGACTCGGGCAGGGAAGCGGCCGGACTGGGGGCAAAAAAGTGGAGAGGCCGCCACGGGGGGAGCGGCCTCTCCGGTGACGTACGTTACTCCGTCACGGACCTCGGTGTGATCCCGCGAGGGCCCGAATTTCTGGGCTTTTTCGCGGCTGGCTCCAGTCCGGGCGGTGGGGTGGGCCAGCCGATCCGCTGCGTCGGCCAGATGGCCGGCCCACCCCGGCCTGACCGTGGGTGTCAGGCCGTCCCGCCAGCCCCGGTCCGTCGTTCCCCGGACCCGGGCCGGATCCCGGGGTGGGCGGTCCACGCCACCCACCCCGGGTCGTCTCAGCCGTTCGGGAACATGCTGCCGTAGTCGGCGTACGCCATGGCGACGTCAGCCTGCGCCCAGAACCGGTGGTAGTTGAAGCTCGGCTCCGGACCACCGTCCAGGTACGCCTGCACCTTGGGCCAGTCCGGGTCGTTCTTGTAGAAGGACCGGATGTCGAGGAAGCTCTTGCCGGCGGCGATGGCGTCGCCGTTCGGCATCGTCCCGGTCCAACCCGGCGGGACGTAGAGGCCCTGCCCGGTGGACGCGTTGTAGACGTCGTCGAAGCGCCGGTAGTCGCCACGCTTCTCGGTGGTGGAGACACCCTTGGCGTCGCTGGCGGCCGACAGCGCGTCGAGCAGTCCCTTGGCGGTGTCCTTGGCCGCCACGTTGCCGGACTTGGCCGCGTACGCGATCAGGATCCGGGCGTAGGCGGCGGTGACACCGACGTCCTGACCCTTGCTGATGACCTCGACGTGCAGGCCGGTGTTGGGCTGCGGGTTGGACGGGTTCCAGGTGGTCGGCTGACCGGTCCACGCCATGTCCGACGGGATCGACCAGTTGGTGCCGAGAGTGGTGTTGGCGATCGCCCAGGGCACCCACTTGTCCAGCAGCGCCTTGGCCTTCGCGTTGCCGGTCTGCTGGTACAGCTCGGCGATGCGCTGCATCGACCAGGCCTGCATACCGAACCACTGGTTCGACGGCGGGTCGTTGTAGACCGGGTCGACGTCGTAGAACATGCCGTAGAAGGTGCTGGTGCCGGCCGGCGGCTGGGCGTAGCTACCGTCCCAGCTGTTGGTGGCGCCACCGGCGATGCCGCCCTCGGCGGACTGCAACCAGGTGTAGAACTCCAACTGCCGCTCGAAGCTCTTGGTCCAGTCGGCGACAGCGGTCGACGACTGCGGCTTGAGCTCCGGGGTGTTGGTCAGCGCCCAGGCCGCGAACGGGTTCTGGTAGCCGAAGTGGTTGTGGCTGGAGCCGATCCGCCAGGACCAGTTCTGGCTGGCGTCGTACGCGCCACCCCAGGCGTAGTACCAGGACAGCAGGTAGTGCGCCGAGTCCTTGCCGCTGCCGGCGGGGCAGGTGCTGGCCCCGACGCAGTTGCCGATCTTCTTGAAGTACTTGTCGAACATCGCGTACCGCAGGTAGTCGCCCATCTTCGCGGCCTTGGCGATGGTGGCCGCGACGTCGGCCTGCTTGTTCTGCGCCTTGGACCAGGTCAGCGCCCAGTACGCGGCCTGTACGGCCCGGGCGTCGGCGTCCGGGGCGTTCGTGTACTTCCACTGCTTGGCGGGGGCGCCGGTGTCCTTGACGAACAGGTCGAGGTAGCCGTACTGACCGCCGTGCTCGAAGGTGTCGCAGGAGGGCTGCGGAACGGTTTCCCACACCGACTCCTGCGTGCCCCGCTGGAAGGTGTTGATGTAGGCCGGCTTGGTGGTGCCGTCACCGCAGCGGCCGAAGCCGTAGGTGTTGTCGACGTCCATCAGCCAGTGCATGCCGTAGATGTCGCCGGTGCCGTAGGTGGACTGCAGCTCCGAGCGGAGCGGGTCCTGGCCGACGGAGACGTTCGGGTTCAGCGCCGACGGGTACTGGCTGGGCAGGTTGTACTCCGCGGCGTACTGCGGGGTGCCCGCGGAGCCGGCGGTCGGCTGGTCGGCGTGCGTGGGGATGATGTACTTCTCCATCACCGTCCAGGCGTTGTTGAACGGCGCCCAGTTCTGGGTGACCTTGCCGTAGTAGGCCTCCAGCCAGAGCCAGAAGCTGAACGCCTCCGAGGTGGTCTCGTGGCCGTGGTCGGGCGCCTCGACGATCAGCGTCTCCACCGAGTGGTACGGCACGCCCTCGGGGCTGAAGTAGCCCGAGTTCTTGATCTTGCCGTACTGCTCGAGGAACTTCGCGGTGTAGGCGTTGTCGCCACCGGGGGTGTCGTTGTCGATCTCGGTGGCGCTGACCGCCAGCGAAGCGAGACCGGTGGCGGAGGCGGTGATGGTGGCGGCGCCGCCGGCGGTGTCGGTGTCCTCCGCCGCGGCGACGGTGACGGTGACCCCGGTGTTCCAGTTGCTCGGGGTCAGCGTGGCGGTGGCCGGCGAGACCGTGACGTCGGTGTCACCGGTGCGGGTGAGGGTGACCGGCACGTTGGCCGTCGGGGCGGCGCTGAGCTTCAGGTTGAAGGTGGCGCTGCCACCCTCGGTGACGCTCACCGCGGACGGGGTGGCGACCAGTGTCGGGCCGTTGGCGGCCCCGACGGTGAACGCCTTCTCGTCGACCCCGATGCCGTTGCCGTTGTCGTACGCCTTGGCCTGGACGGTGTAGCTGCCGGCCGGCAGGTCCTCCTGCGTGTACGCGTACGGGGCGGAGGTGTCGGTGTTGATCAGCAGGCCGTTGCGGTAGAACTCGACCTTGCTGATCGTCCCGTCCGGGTCGCTGGCGGTGGCCGTCAGCGGCACGTCGGCCGGCGCGGTGAACGGCCCGGTCGGCAGGCCGAGGGAGACCGTCGGCGGCTGGTTGGCCGGGGTGCCGTTGCAGGGGGTGCCGTTGAGAGTGAACGAGGTGGGCTTCGGGTTGCTGCCCGAGTGGGCGCCGTTGAAGCCGATGGTGGTGGAGGCCCCGGTGGCAAGGTTGCCGTTGTACGACTCGTTGGTCGCGGTGACCTCGCTGCCGGTCTGGCTGAATCTGGCCGACCAGCCCTGGGTGACCCGTTGACCGCTGGTCGGGAAGGTCCACTTGAGCGTCCAGTTGCTCACCGCGTCACCCAGGTTCTTGATGGTGACGTTCGCGGTGAAGCCGGTGTTCCAGTCGTTTGTCGCGTAGACCACGTCGCAGGCGGGTGCGGCCTGTGCGGCGCCGGCCGGCAGGGTCACCCCGCCGACGGCGAGCAGCGCGGCGGCGGCGAGCGCCACGCGCCGGCGTATTGCCAGTTGTCTCATGTGCGCGGTGTCTCCTCGGACCAGGCCGGGATGGTCCCCGGCGAGGCGCCTGCCCGCGAGGGTGGTGATGGTCCGCGGGGATGTCGAGGCGCCGGGAAGGTGGTCTTCCCCGGGCCCGGCCGGGGTAGGGCGTGCGGCCCGCACGGGAGGGGGTCCCGTCGGCTGCGCTCGGGTGACCGTGCCGGAGCTGGTGCTGCCGGTTGCCCTCGGTGGACCCGCACTTCACGCGATGTGGCTCCTGTCGCGTCGAATCGACAGTGTGCCATGGAAGCGCTCCCACAACAAGCGCGCGGAGCGCCGGATCAGCTCCTTGTTTCGATCTCGTTTTGGGTCTTTCACAAAGGCGTGACGGGCGTTACAGTCGCAACATCGGTCGATGGGAGCGCTTCCATCGACAAGGTTCCAACAAGAAGATCGCTGGGGTCGTCCTGACGAGCCCAGGGAACCAGACCGAGGGCCGACGACGGGCCAGCCCGGACGCCGTCGTCAGCCATCGTCCCGCCACAGGGAGGGAGGTGGAACCAGAGCCACTCGCGTGGCCCGGCTCCCGCGCGACACGCACGGCAGGACCCAAATTCCGCCCGTGTGTGTGCAGTTACGGTGGGGACGGGGGTTGCCCTCCCCCGTCCCCACACTAAACCCCCGTACACGATAGGAAAAGAGGCCGACGGGACAGGCGCGCCGCGCCGCCCGGACGGCCTCGTTCGCTGCTCGGGGCCACACCCGTCTCCCACCCGCCAGCGCCGGCCGTTCTGACGGCCGGCTGACCGGCCGGCAGCGTCTGCCCTATCATGGGAGCGCTCCCGAATCTTTCGGCGGTGGCCCCGTATCCATGAGGAGAATCCATGTCGATACCTATTGGGCCCGCCGGCCCGCTGCGCTTCCCGGACAACTTCGGCTGGGGCGCGGCCACCTCCGCGTACCAGATCGAGGGCGCCGCCAAGGAGGACGGGCGCGGCGAGTCGGTCTGGGACACCTTCAGCCGCATCCCAGGTCGCACCCGTAACGGCGACACCGGCGACGTGGCCATCGACCACTACCACCGCTACGCCGAGGACCTCGACCTCATGCGCGACCTCGGGTTGCGCAGCTACCGCTTCTCCATCTCCTGGCCCCGGATCCAGCCCGACGGCACCGGCACGCCCAACCAACGCGGCCTCGACTTCTACCGCCGCCTCCTCGACGGCCTGCACGAGCGCGGAATCACCCCGATGGCCACCCTGTTCCACTGGGACCTCCCGCAGGCGCTCCAAGACGCCGGCGGCTGGGAGTCACGCGACACCGCCCACCGCTTCGCCGACTACGCCGACGTGGTCTTCCGCGCCCTCGGCGACCGGGTGCCGGCCTGGCTCACCATCAACGAACCCAAGACCGTGGTGCAGAACGGCTATCTCACCGGCCACCACGCCCCCGGGCGGCAGGACCCGGACGCCGCCTACCTGGTCGCCCACCACCTGCAACTCGCCCACGGGTACGCCGTCGCCGCGCTGCGGGCCACCGGCAGCGACAGCCGCATCGGCCCCGCACTCAACCTGCACCCCTGCTACCCCGCCGACGACTCCCCGCAGGCTGCCGCGGCCGCTGACCTCTACGACGCCTACGAGAACCGCCTCTACCTCGACTCCCTGCTCAAGGGCAGCTACCCGGAGGACCTGCTGGCCGACCTGGGCCCGCAGAGCCGGATGGTCAAGGGCATCCGCGACGGCGACCTGAAGACCATCTCCGCGCCGATCGACCTGCTGGCCGTGCAGTACTACACCCCGATCTACGTCACCGGCGACGGCGGCACGGCGCACCGCTGGGCGACCTCCGAGGCCGAATGGCAGCAGATCTACCCCGAGGGGATGTACGACCTGCTGACCCGGATCACCCGCGAATACGGGCCGATCCCGCTCACCATCACCGAGAACGGGCTGCCCACACCGGACACCCTGGGCGCGGACGACACCGTCCAGGACGCCGGCCGGATCAGCTTCCTCCGCGACCACCTCACCGCCGCGCACCGGGCCATCGCCGACGGAGTGCCGCTGGAGAGCTTCCACGTCTGGTCACTACTGGACAACTTCGAGTGGGACCAGGGCTACGACCAGCGCTGGGGCCTGGTCTACGTGGACTACGCCACCCAGCGTCGGGTGCTCAAGAACTCCGCCACCTGGTACCGCTCCGTCATCGCCGACGGCGGCTTCTGACCGCGCCGCCACCCGGATGGCCGGGCCCGGACGGCTCGGCTCGGGTGAGCCGTTACCGTCCGGGCCTCGGCCGGCTCACTCAGCGGGGCAGCGCCTGCTGCAACTCCGCCCGCAGGGCCGGGGTGAGCATCTCCCCCGCCTGCTTGGCCAGCCGGGCCATCTCGTAGCCCACCACGCCGATGTCCGCGTCCCCGGCGGCCAGCGTGGCCAGAATCGAACCGTCGCGGATCTGCATCACCAGGAAGTAGCCACGGCCCATCTCGACCACCGTCTGCTTGACGACATCGCCGTCGAACATCGAGGCCGCGCCCGCGGTGATACTCATCAGCCCGGAGGTCACCGCGGCGAGTTTGTCCGCGTTGTCGCGCGGCAGGTGGTCGGAGATCGCCACCAGCAACCCGTCGGAGGAGACCACCACCGCGTGCGCCACACCCGGCACCCGCTCCGCGAACGCGCTCACCAGCCAGCTCAGGTCACGCGCCTCCTGGCTCAACGTCGTCACTGTCGTCGTCCCCCTTCGTCGTGCCCCCCGGACGGTGGCACGGGTATCTCGGTGGTGTCCTCAGCCTCGGCGCGCCGTACTCCGCTGTAGAGCCGCGAGAGCATGCCGCCGACCGCCTCCGGGTCCGGGTCGGTGCGGGTCGGTGCCGTCATCGGTTGTGCCGAACGGGTGACAGCGCTCAACTGCGCCATGGGCACCCGCACCGGCAATCCCCGCTCATTGGTGCCGGCGGTCACCGGGATCGTCGGTGGCGCCGCCGCGGCGGGCACCACCGGCGCGGTCGGGCCCTGCCGCGAATACCAGCCCCCGCCGGCACCGCGAGCAGCGGCGGGGGTCAACACGTCCTCAGCGCGTACCGGCACCGGGCGGCCCTGACGCGGCACGCCGACGCCCGGCGGGCGGCCGGCCACCGGCAGGTCCCGCACCGCGCCGTTCGACATCGGGGCAGTGGCCTGCCGGGCTGCCCCCGGCTGCGGCACCAGCCCCCGCGCCGCGCTGGCCGCCAGCATCCGCGCCGACGGGGGCGCGTCCAGCTCCACACTGCCCGCCGGCGCCAGCAACACCGCGGGCAGGGCCAGCCGGGCGACCAGGCCGTCCTCGCCGCCCTCCAACCGCACGCGGACGCCCAACCGGGCCGCCAGGTGACTGACCACGAAGAGCCCCATCCGCTCCACCGCCGCGACGTCCGCGGCCGGAGGGCTGGCCAGCACCTCGTTCGCCTGCACCAACGCGGTCGGGCTCATACCCAGACCCCGGTCGACGATCTCGATCAGCGCACCCCCCGCCTCGACCCGGGCGGTCACCACCACGACGGTGTCCGGGCGGGAGAAGGCAGTGGCGTTCTCCAGAAGCTCGGCCAGCAGGTGCACCGACTCCCCCACCGCGTGCCCGACCACGTGCACGTCGGCGACCGACTCGATCCGGACCCGCTGGTACTGCTCGATCTCCGCGGCGGCGGCCAACAGCACCGCGCCGAGCCCGACCGGCCGGTTCCACCGGCGGGTCGAGTCGGTGCCGGCGAGCACCAGCAGGCTCTCGTCGTTACGGCGCATCCGGGCGGCCAGGTGATCGAGCTTGAACAGGTTCTCCAGCTGGTCCGGGTCGCTCTCCTCGCGCTCCAGGTCGTCCAGCAGCTCCAGCTGACGCTCCACCAGCACCTGGCTGCGGCGAGCCAGGTTGACGAACATCGCGTTGACGTTGCGCCGCATCAGCGCCTGCTCGACGGCGACAGTGACCGCGCTGCGGTGCACCGCCACGAACGCCTCGGCCAGCTCGCCGATCTCGTCGAGTGAGCGGACCACCGCCGGCGCGACATCGATGCGCGGCACCCCACCGGTGACGGTCTTCAGGCGGTCCAGGGCGTCCGGCAACTCGACCTGGGCGATCCGCAGCGCCTGGCTGCGCAGCAGCCGCATCGACCGGGCGACCGATCGCCCGATCAGCAACGAGATCAGCAGGGCGGCCAGCAGGACCGTGACCACCCCGCCGACGACCAGCAGCGTCGTCCGCAGCTGATCGTCGCTGGCATCCTCGGCCTGCCGTACGGCGTCGTCGAGCACACCCGCCTCAAGCTGACGCAGCAGCTCCTGACGCTGCTGGCTGGCCGACCACCACTGCTCCGACGGCAGCACCTGCGGCGACGCGGCGCCGGAGGACAGGCTGCGCTCCTCCAACCCGGTGGCGACCAGGAAACTCGGCGACACCGAGGTCTCGTCGTAGCGGCGGATCTGCGCACTGGTCGCTGCCACCCGGAACGCGCCGAGCGCGGTGAGTTGCTGACCGCGCAGGTCGGCGAGGACCACCCGGTCCTCGGTGCCGTACGCACCGGCGCGGGCGGCGGCGTAGAGCTGGCCCCGCACCCGGGAGGAGAGCTCCTTGACCCGGGCCAACTGGACGTAGCGCAGCACCGCGTCGTTCAACGCCGGCTGGTTCTGCCCGGGCGTCGGTTCGGCGAGCAGGTCGAGCAACGCCCCGACGGCCCGGTGGTAGTTGCTCAGGATGGTCTCGGTGCTGAGCACCGCCGGCGGGATCGCCGAGCGGATGTCCACCACCTGGTCGTACGCCTCCAGCGCCTCGGAGAAGGCCACCCGCCAGGACGCGTCCGCGTCCGCCAGGGGCTCGGCGGCCCGGCTCAAATCCACGATGGCCTTGTCGGTGGCCGCCTGCAACGGCTTCAGGTCGTTCGCGGCGGCCTGTCGGTCACCACCCTTACGCAGCTCACCCAGCTCCCCGGCCGAACGGTCACGCTCCTGCTGGAGCTGGTGCACCGCCGCGGTGATCTGCCGGCCGATGCCGACCTGACTGGAGAAGTCGTTCAACGCCGTCGTCCGCCCCACCAGGGTGCTGGTCTGCACCCCGGCGAGCAGGAGGAACGCCATCGACGGCACCAGCAGCACGGTGGCGAGCTTCGTGCTCATCCGCCAGTCGCGCAGCCGGAACGGCGACCG
Source organism: Micromonospora sp. NBC_00362 (assembly GCF_026342155.1). Lineage (NCBI taxonomy): Bacteria > Bacillati > Actinomycetota > Actinomycetes > Micromonosporales > Micromonosporaceae > Micromonospora > Micromonospora sp. NBC_00362. The sequence goes on along the minus strand of NZ_JAPENH010000001.1, from coordinate 6,804,167 downwards.
CCGTCGATGCGGAACGACTCGGACATCGAAGCGGCGTCGGCGATGGTTCGACACCGCGCCGTTCGCCGGGTCGGGACCTGCCGCCACCCTGCCTCCTCCGTCCTACCGCGTCCACCGCGGTCGGGGGAGCGCAGTCCATCCAACCAGGCTCGGTACCGCTGTCAACGGCCCGGGCGAGGCCGAGGTTCAGGAAGGATACTGCGGGTGGGAACGTCCTGCCGTGGTCGGTAAAACCAGCTCGTCCGTCCGGCCGATGTCGGCGAGCTCGATCGCGTCACCGAAGCGCCCCAGCGCCACCAACGCGGCACCGGTGGCACCGATCTCCGGGTTGCGTTGATGCGACACCGGTCGCGGGGCGAGCGCGGTCGCGAAGGCCTGCCGCCACCACACCGAGGCGGCCACCGCACCGCCGCCCAGCACCACCCCGACCGGTTTGTCGATGGTGGACTCCAGCACCCCGAGATCCTCGGCGACCAGCTCGCACAACCCCTGCATCAGCCCGGCCAGGATGTCGACCGAGGTGGTGCTGAAACTCAGACCGCGCAGCTCGCCGCTGCCCGCCGGCGCCAGCCCGGGCGCCCGGTCGCCACCGAAGCGGGGATCCGACGGCCGGCCACCGCCCGCCGGCACCAGCGCCAGCGCCGCGTCCAGCTCGGCGCCCCGAGGCAACCGCAGCTCCCGGTCCGCCCAGGCGAAGAGGTTGCCGCCGTTGGCGTACGCGGCCCCGGTCACCACGTGGTCGTGGTCGACCCGGTACCGCCACAACCGTTCGGGCAGGCGCGGCATGGGCTCGCCCGCCGGAATCCGCTGCATCAGCCGTACGGCCGCGGAGGTACCCACAGTGACCGCGGCCCGGCTGGGGTCGACGCAGCCCGAGCCGACGTTCGAGGCCCCACCGTCGCCCACCGGAGGTGACCACCGGGCCTGCGCCAACTGCGGCCACCGACGAGCCAGGTCGACCCGGAGCCGGCCGTGCCAGTCCAGCTCGCCCAGCGGCGGCAGCTCCGCCTGTCGCGCCTCGGCCAGCGTCAGCGCCTCCTCGTCCCAGCGCAGGGTGCGCAGATCCAGCAGCCCGGTCCCGGAGGCCTGGGAGATCGACATGGGCGCCGAGTCGAGCAACTCGCCCAGCACGTACTCGGGCAGACCCACGAACCGGGCGATCGGGGTGCCGGACTGCTCACGCAACCAGGGCAACCGCATCGACCAGTACGAACGGTGCCACCAGCAGCCGGTGCGCTGGTGGAAGCCGTCCGGGTCGGCCGGCCCGGCGGTGCGCCCGACCGGGGCGGGCCGGGTGTCCAGCCAGGTGACCACCGGGCCCATGGGGGCGCCGTCGCGGTCCAGCGGGAGCACCGAGTGCCACTGGGCGGAGACCGCCACCAGGCCGACGTCGTGCAGGTGCCCCGAGTCGGCCAACTCGTCCAGGCACTCGACCAGGCTTGCCAGATAGTCCCGACCGGACAGCGTGCCGGTGCCGTCGTCGCCGATGGCGAGGTCGACCTTGCGGCGGGCCAGTGCGCCGGGCAGCGGCTGGGTGTCCGCGTCCAGCACCAGCCCGCGTACCGAGGAGGTGCCCAGGTCGAGCGCGAGAATGTTCATCGCCGGTCAAGTTACCCCGTGCCAGCCGGCCGACGGGCGCGTAGGGTGGATCACATGCTCGCGCAGTTGACCAGTTGGTGGCCCGCCGACCCGGCGGCCATCTCCCGCGCGTAGCTCCATCCACGCGGCCGCCATCGAGGCGGTCGCCGGATCTCCCGGCTCCGGGGCCGCCCGACGGCGGCACCCAGCCCGACGGAGACTCCGATGACCCACCTGACCGACCTGCTCGCCGCTGTCGCGCGCGGCGTCGACCCCGGACCCTTCGCACTGCTGCGCCGCGAGGGCGCGGACGACCTGGACCTGTTCACCGGCCCGGTCGGCACCGTCGAAGCGCTCACCGACCTTCCGCTGCCGGCGGGCGTGCCCGGGGCACGGACGCTGGCCCTGGTGCCGTACCGGCAGATCACCGAACGCGGGTTCGCGTGCGTCGACGACGGCGCCCCACTGGAGTTCCTCCAGGTCCGCGAGCACCAACGGATCACCCTGACCGACGCCCTCACCGCGCTGCCCGACGAACCGGTGCACACCACCGACGCCGGCTTCGACGTCAGCGACGAGGAGTACGCGCGGACCGTGCAGCGGGTGCTGTCCGAGGAGATCGGCCGCGGCGAGGGCGCGAACTTCGTCATCCACCGCGCCCTGCACGCCACGGTGCAGGGCCCACCGCTGGGGGCCGCGCTGGCCGCACTGCGCCGGCTACTGATCGCCGAACGCGGCGCGTACTGGACGTTCGTGGTGCACACCGGCACCCGGACGCTGGTCGGCGCCAGCCCGGAGCGGCACGTCAGCGTCGACGACGGACTGGTGATGATGAACCCGATCAGCGGCACCTTCCGCTGCCCCGGTGGCGTCGTGGACCGGGCTGCCCTGCTGCGTTTCCTCGCCGATGAGAAGGAGATCGAAGAGCTGTACATGGTGCTCGACGAGGAGCTGAAGATGATGGCCACCGTCGCTGAGCACGGCGGGCAGGTGATCGGCCCGCAGCTGAAGGAGATGTCGCACCTGGCGCACACCGAGTACCTGCTCGCCGGGCGGGGTACCCGCGACGTGCGGGAGGTGCTGCGCGAGACGATGTTCGCCCCCACCGTCACCGGCAGCCCGATCGAGAACGCCTGCCGGGTGATCGCCCGGCACGAACGCCGGGGCCGGGGCTACTACGGGGGCGTGCTGGCGCTGCTCGGCCACGACGAGGCCGGCCGGCAGACGCTCGACGCCCCGATCTTGATCCGGACCGCCGAGATCTCCCCCACCGGCCGTCTGCGGGTGCCGGTCGGCGCGACACTGGTCCGGCACTCGACGGCGGCCGGCGAGGTGGCTGAGACGCACGCGAAGGCTGCCGGGGTGCTGGCCGCGCTCGGTCTCGGGCCGGCGGCGTCCGTCGGCGACACCGGGCCGGTCACGCGGCTGGCCGACGACCCGGCGGTACGCGACGCGCTGGCCGCGCGCAACGCGCCGCTGGCACGGTTCTGGCTGGACCAGCGCTCACCGGACGCACCCGGACTGCCCGGACTGGTCGGCCGCCGAGTGTTGATCGTGGACGCCGAGGACACCTTCACCGGAATGCTGGCCCACCAACTGAGCGCGTTGGGCCTCGCGGTGACCACCCGTCCCTGGCACGCGAGCGGCCCGGTCGACGACTACGACCTGGTGGTCGCCGGTCCCGGGCCGGGCGATCCGGGCAGCGCGGACGAGCCGAAGATGGTGGCGCTGCGCAAACTGCTGACCGGGCTGCTGACCACCGGCCGCCCCACCCTCGCGGTCTGCCTCGGCCATCAGGTGCTGGCCGGGCTGCTGGGGCTGACACTGCACCGCCGGGACGCGCCCTACCAGGGGTTGCAGCGGGAGGTGACGCTGTTCGGCCGGATCCGCCGGGTCGGGTTCTACTCGACGTTCACCGCCCGCGCCGACGCCGATCGGCTGACCACCGCGTACGGGCCGGTGGAACTGGCCCGGGACCCGGACGACGGCGCCGTGCACGCCCTGCGGGGGCGCGGCTTCGCCGGAGTGCAGTTCCACGCGGAGTCGGTGCTCAGCCCGGACGGGCTCGCCGTGCTCAGCGAGCTGTTGACCGGGCTGTTGCCCGCGTCGCGTCCGGACGAGCTGTCCGCGACGCGCCCAGGCGCATAGTCGCCCCGGCCCGGGGGTAGGGCTGGATGGACCGGTGGCGCGGCCGGGTCGAGAGCCCCCGCCCGCGCCGCCGGTCGCCCTCGTCTGTCGGCCGGTCAGCCGGCGAGGCCCGCCTTCAGCGCGGCACCCAGCTGCACGGCACGCCGGGCGGTCAGCGCGCAGGCCCCGAGCGCCACGGCGTCCGGGGCGATCTCGCCGTTGTTGCTGGTGTGCGAGGCGCCATACGGGTTGCCGGCGATGAACTGGCTGGTGTCGGTGTAACCGGGGGTGACCACGACACCGCCCCAGTGGTAGAAGACGTTGAAGAGCGAGGTCAGCGTGGTCTCCTGCCCGCCGTGCGAGGTGCCCGTCGAGGTGAAGGCGGAGTAGACCTTGTTGACCAGCCCGCCCTGGCTCCAGAGCGGGCCGGTGGTGTCGATGAACTGCTTCAACTGGGCGGCGATCATGCCGTACCGGGTCGGCGCACCAAAGATCGCCACGTCGGCCCAGGTGAGGTCGTCGAGCATCGCCTCGGGCACGTCCTGGGTCTCCAGGTGGTGCGCCTGCCAGCCGGAGTTGGAGCGGATCGCCTCGTCCGGCGCCAACTCGCGCACCTTGCGCAGGCGCACGTCGGCGCCGGCGTCCCCAGCGGCCTCACACACGGCCTGCGCCATCTGGTAGGTGGTGCCGGTGGCGCTGTAGTAGATCACCGCTACCTTGGTCTGGGCAGCCATCAGAGTGTCCCCTCATCGTCTCGGATCAGCTCCCGCGACTACCCGCTGCGGACGCGCTCTAACGACCGCCTCCGGCGCTGCCGGCTACCGGTCCGCCGGCTCAAGTTTTCCGCAACTTCCCGGTCGTTCCGGCCCGACGTCGCGCCCGGACGACGATCCTGATGCCATCGGTGCCGGCGGGATCGAGCCGCCGCCCCGCACCGGGCACCTGAACGGGGGATCGCGCTCCGCCGGCAACGGCGCTGGCGTAGCGCGATCAGGGGACGATCACCGCTTCCGCACCCGCTCCGGCTCCGGCTCCGGCTCCGGCTCCGGCTCCGGCTCCGGCTCCGGCTCCGGCTCCGGCTCAGTGGACCAGGGTCGCCATCAGCCGGTCCAGTTCGGCCGCCGGGTCGGCGGTGAGACCGGTGTGCACCGGTCCCGTCTGGATCATCGTGCTGCGCGGCGCGGCCAGCCAGTGGAAGCGCTCACCGAGCCGCATCCGGGTCGCCGGCCCGTCACCGGAGCAGGTCCGGTCCCAGGAGTCGAGCACCGCGGCCACCGCCGGCAGGTCGACGTCGGGGGCCAGCGCGCGAACCCGGTCGGCGTCCAGGTGCGTCCGCGCGGCCAGGAAGTCGCGCTGCTGGCAGTAGAGCAACACCCCGACGTTGATCTGCTCACCGCGCTCGATGCGGGGCACGAGCCGGATCAACGCGTACTCGAAGGGTTTCCTCATGCCCCGCTCCCCGATGGCAGCCAGTCGGCCGTGCGGGCGACGCGGCGGGACAGGTGATCCAGGTACGCGCCGCGCGCCGCGTCGGCCGTCTCGAAGTCGGCGGCGGTCAACCACTCCCCCGGCACCAGGGCCAGCACCTCGGTGAGCAGCTCCGGGGTGACCTGGGGGGCCAACTCGGCGTCGGCCTCGGCCAGCCGCGACGCGTACGGCGCCAGCACGTGGTCCTCCGCGCGGTAGGCCCGGTGCACGGCGGCCTCAGCGCGCGGCCAGTTGTGGTGGAAGTACAGCGAGGCGCCGTGGTCGATCAACCACAGCTCCCGATGCCAGACGAGCAGGTTCGGGTTGCGCCAACTCCGGTCGACGTTCTCCACGTACGCGTCGAACCACAGCACCCGGGAGGCCAGCGCCGGGTCGACGGGGTGCGCCACCGGGTCGAAGCCCAGCGCCCCGGGCAGGAAGTCCATTCCGAGGTTGGCGCCGCCGCTGTTGCGCAGCAGCTCCTGCACCTCCTGGTCGGGCTCGGCCCGCCCGATCACCGGGTCGATGTCGAGGACCACCAGCGGCGGCACCCGCAACCCCAGCCGGCGCGCCAACTCACCGCAGATCACCTCGGCGATCAGCGCCTTGGGCCCCTGCCCGGCGCCTCGGAACTTCGCCACGTAGGTGCCCAGGTCGTCGGCCTCCACCACGCCCGGCAGCGACCCACCCTCGCGCAGCGGGGTGACGTAACGGATCGCGGTGACCTGGCGGAGCACGCCGCCCACCTTACTGTGGCCCTCCGGGCCGGGTGGCGGGCCGGCCCAGACCGGCACGCGCGGTCAGTCGATCTTGTCGCGCAGCTTGTCGACCTGGGTCTGCAGGCGGTCCACGGCGTTCTCGTTGTTGACGAACGTGGTGATGCCCGCGGCCAGACCGAGCCCGATCAGCACCGCCAGGATGCTGAGCACCAGGCCACCGATCGACACGCCACGACCGGTGACCCCGGGTCGGCGCGCCATCTTGAGGCCGACGATGCCGAGGATGATCCCGATGATGCCGAGCACCAACCCCAGCCAGGCGAGGATCGCCGTCAACACACTGAACAGACCGGCCACCCCGAACACCAGGGCGAAGGTCGCCGCGGCGCTCGTCTTCGCGCGGGCGTCCCCCCGATGGCCACGGGACCCGGCCGTTACGCCGGCGCCCCGCGCCGGCTCGCTTGCGGCAGTCATGAGATTCCCTTCCGTACGCGCGGCGCGCGCACTTCCGGCGAGGCGCATTCCCACGGCGACCGCCGTTACGCCTCCCACCAGCAGGAGTGTCGGTGGTCGGCCCTAGGCTGGCCGCCCGGTCACGAAAAGGAGCGCAGGATGCCTGTCGACCTCAGCGCTGCCGACGCGCTGGCGCTGCGGATGGCCAGCCTGCTGCTGCGCCCGCACCCGAGCACCCAACCCGGCACCGTCGCCGAGGTGGTCGAGTGGTTCGGCGCGATGCAGGCACAGGACCTGGCCAGCGGGCTGTGGTCGTTGGGCGCCCGGTTACCCGGTCGCAGCGTGGCCGACGTGCAGGCGGCGTTGGAGCGGCGTGAAGCGCTGCGCACCTGGCCGATGCGGGGCACAGTGCACCTCGTCCCGCCCGCCGACGCGCGCTGGATGCTGGAGTTGACCGGCGTACGATCCCTGGCCGGCGTGGCGACCCGGCGGGCGCAGCTCGGGCTCACCGAGGCCGACGCGGACCGGGCGGTGGACGTCCTCGGCGCCGCGTTGGCCGGCGGCGGTCGGCTCACCCGCGCGCAGTGCCTGACCACCCTGCGGGCGGCCGGCCTGGGCACCGACGGGCAGCGTGGCTACCACCTGCTGTGGTATGCGAGCGTTCGCGGCGTGACCTGCGTGGCGCCGAACGTCGGCACCGAGCAGACCTTCGCCCTGCTCGACGAGTGGGCGCCCACGTCCCACCGGCTGGAGCGGGACGAGGCGCTGGCAGTGCTCGCCCACCGCTACGTTCGCGGGCACGGCCCGGTCACCGACCGCGAATTCGCCGGGTGGAGCGGCCTCACCCTGACCGACGCCCGGCGCGGCCTGGCCGCCGCCGACGACGCCCTGAGCACGGTACGCGTCGAGGGCATTCCGATGTACGTCGACGCGACGGTGGCCGACGCGCCACGCACCGCGCCGGACGACGTGCTGGCGCTGCCCGGCTTCGACGAGTACCTGCTCGGCTTCCGGGACCGCACGTTGATGCTCGACCCCGCCCACCAGGCGGCCGTCGTGCCGGGCAACAACGGCATCTTCCAGGCCACAGTGGTCCGCTCCGGGCGCGTGGTGGGCGTGTGGAAACGCAAGGTCGGCCGCACCGCTGTCACAGTGACGATCCAGCCGCTCACGACCCTCGACGTCGCCACGCGGGCCCGGGTGGAGCAGGCGCTCGGGTGCTACGCCGACTTCCTCGGGCTGCCGGCCCGCTTCGACTGGCTGACCTGACCCGGCGGTGTCACTGCTGCGGCGGCGCCGGGTCGGCCGGTCGTGGGCGGGCGGCGCTGAGCAGGTCGACGATCCGGGCCACCCGGGGGTCAGCGCGGATCTGCGCCACGCTGGCCGGCAGCGGCAGACGCCAGTTCGGATACTCGTCGACGGTGCCCGGCATGTTGGGTTGGCGCACCTCCCCCAGCACGTCGTAGAGGGAGACGCCGAGCAGCCGGGTCGGGCTGGCCGCGAGCGCGGCGTGCATCGCCACCACCACCTCACCGTCGTCGGGTGTCTTCGCCGGTTCGGCAGGCTCAGACCCCGGCGTCGGCTCGGGCAGCAGGTTCTCGGCAGCCAACATCGTGAGCAGCCGGTCCCGGTCGGCGGCGGCGCGGGCCCGCTCCACCGCCACGTCGGTGCCGAGCAGCTTCAACTCGTCACGCACCCGCACGTGCTCACCGGTCAGGAAGCCCGGCGCGGTGGGCAGGTCGTGGGTGGAGATGGTGGCCAGGGCGTTTCGCGGCCACCGGGCCGGCGGGACGAAGTCACCGGCCTCGTCGCGTGCGAACCACAGCACTGTCGAGCCGAGCATGTTGCGCCCCCGCAACCCTCGGGTCACCGCGGGTTGGACAGTGCCGAGATCCTCACCGACGACCACCGCGCCGGCCCGGTGCGCCTCCAACGCGAGGATGCCGAGCATCGCCTCGGCGTCGTAGCGCACGTAGGTGCCCTCGGCCGCACCGCCGCCCGGAGGCACCCACCACAGTCGCCACAGGCCGGCGACGTGGTCGACCCGCAGGCCACCGGCGTGCCGCAGGACGCGGCGCAGCATGTCCCGGTACGCGGCGTACCCGGTGGCGGCGAGCCGGTCCGGGCGCCACGCGGCGAGCCCCCAGTCCTGACCGAGCTGGTTGAAGTCGTCCGGTGGCGCGCCCACCCGCACGCCCTGGGCCAGCACGTCGGCGAGCTGCCACCCGTCCGCGCCGCCCGGGTCGATGCCGACGGCCAGGTCGTGCACGACGCCGACCGGCATCCCCGCCGAGCGGGCCGCCGCCGTGACGGCGTCGAGTTGCTCGTCGCAGAGATGTTGCAGCCAGGCGTGGAAGGCGACCCGGTCGGCGAGACGCCGACGCTGCTCGGCGACCGCCGGCGCGTCGGGGTGGTGCAGCTCCGCCGGCCAGGCGCGCCAGTCGTTGCCGTGCCGCTCGGCGAGCGCGCACCAGGTGGCGAAGCTGGTCAGCGCCGGGTCCGCGGCAAGATCCACCGGCTGGGCGTACGGGTGCAGCAACTCCAGGGCGCGCCGCTTCGCCGCCCACACCTCGTCGTAGTCGATCAGGGGCCCCCGGTCGGGACGCAACGCGTCGACCACCGCCCGGGTGGCCGCGTCGGCCTCCCGGTACGCGGCGGTGTCGCTGACCCGCAGGTACAGCGGATTGACGAAGCGTCGACTGGCCGGCGAATACGGTGAGGTGGCCACCGGGTGCGCCGGCCCGACCGCGTGCAGTGGGTTGAGCAGCACCAGCCCCGCCCCGGTGGCACCGGCCCACCCGGTGAACTCGGCGAGGTCACCGATGTCGCCCATGCCCCAGGATCGCTCCGAGGTGAGCGCGTAGAGCTGGAGCATCCACCCCCAGCTCGACGGCGGCACCGGCAGCCGGCGCGGCACCACCACCAGTGTCACCTCGCGGTCGGCGCAGGCCAGCCGATGCCAACCCAGCGGCAGGTCGGCCGGCAGCTCACCGTCGACCGCGCGGCGGCCACCGTCCTCCAGGGTCACCACCCCCGGGCCGGGCAGCGCCCGGCCGCGACCGTGGGTGAGCACGACCGTCTCCGGCAGGGCGCTCCGGTCGACCGCACGGGCCGCGGCGAGTGCGTCGGCGATCGCCGACGGGCTGGTGGCGTCCACGCCGAGCAGCCCCAGCACACCCACCACGGTCTCCGGTGCGACGGCGACGCGGCGGTGCCGCCAATCCTCGTACCAGGTGGAAACACCGTGCGCGTTTGCCAGCGCGGCCAATCGTCGATTCATCCCGCCCCCGCTCCACGACGAAACCTGCGACCACCCTGCCACGCCAGCCCCCACGCCGCAGGACACGGCGCCCCGCGCGCCCTCGCCGCGCCGATCTTGCACTTTCTGTCCCGACAGAAGGGGCAATCCATCTCATGCCGACAACCGAAAGTGCAAGATCGGCGCGAAAATGGGGCGTCAGTCGGCGAGCGCGCCGGCGGCCCGACCCTCGTGCAGGGTCAGGTTGCGGCCGTTGGCCGGGTCGAACAGGTGGATCTTCTCCAGGTTGAACCAGACTCGGCGCGTCTGCCCCTCGGCTACCGGGGACTCGGCGGACAACCGGGTCACCAGGTTGCCGCCGGCGCCGGCGAAGTCGGCGGCACCCGCGTCGGCGGCCAACTCCTCCAACTCGGCGGCGCTGGCCTTCTCCCCCTCGACGGTGAAGTAGACGTACTTGTCCGAGCCCATCGACTCGACGATGTCCACCGGCGCCTCGAACTCCATGCCCCGCCGACGGGTGTCGTCGTCGACCAGTTCGGCGTCCTCGAAGTGCTCGGGTCGGATGCCGAGGATCAGCTCGCGGGGCGCGTCGGCCGCCTCCAACTCCCGACGGACCCGGTCACCGATCGGCACCGTGCCCAGGGCGGTGTGCAGCTCGCCGTCCTGCACTGCGGCGTGCAGGAAGTTCATCGACGGAGAGCCGATGAAGCCGGCCACGAAGAGGTTCTTCGGGTGGTCGTACAGCTCCTGTGGCGGCCCGACCTGCTGCACCGCACCCCCGCGCATGATCACCACACGGTCGCCGAGGGTCATCGCCTCGGTCTGGTCGTGGGTGACGTAGACGGTGGTGGTGCCGAGCTGCTTCTGCAGGCGGGACACCACTGTGCGCATCTGCACCCGCAGCTTGGCGTCGAGGTTGGACAGCGGCTCGTCCATCAGGAACGCCTTCGGCTGGCGGACGATCGCCCGGCCCATCGCCACCCGCTGACGCTGGCCACCGGAGAGGTTGGCCGGCTTGCGGTCCAGCAGCGAGGTCAGCTCCAGCACCTTCGCCGCCTCGTCGACCTTGCGGTCGATGGTCTCCTTGTCGAGCTTCGCCAGCCGCAGCGGGAACGCCATGTTCTCCCGCACTGTCATGTTCGGGTACAGCGCGTACGACTGGAACACCATGGCGATGTCCCGGTCCCGGGGGGCCTTGTCGTTGACCCGCTGCCCGGCGATGCGTAGCTCACCGGAGCTGATGTCCTCCAGCCCGGCGATCATGTTGAGGGTGGTGGACTTTCCGCAGCCCGAGGGCCCGACCAGGATCACGAACTCGCCGTCGGCGATCTCCAGGTCGACGTCCTGCACGGCGACGGTCCCGTCCGGGAAGCTCTTGCTCACCTTGTCCAGCACGATGTCAGCCATGACTACCCACCTATCCCTTGACCGCGCCGGAGGTCAGACCGGACACGATGCGACGCTGGAAGAAGAGAACGAACAGGATGATCGGAACGGTGATCACCACGGCGGCGGCGCAGATCGCCCCGGTGGGGTCCTCGAACTGCGACGCGCCGGTGAAGAACGACAACGCGGCCGGCACCGTGCGGGACCGCTCGGTCGAGGTCAGCGAGATGGCGAACAGGAAGTCGTTCCAGCAGAAGATGAAGACCAGGATCGCGGTGGTGAACAGCCCGGGCGCGGCCAGTGGCGCGATCACCCGCCGGAACGCCTGGGCCTGGGTGGCGCCGTCCATCTTCGCTGCCTTCTCCAGATCCCACGGGATCTGCTTGAAGAACGCCGACAGCGTGTAGATCGCCAGCGGCAGCGCGAAGGTGATGTACGGCAGGATCAGCCCCAGCCAGGTGTCGAAGATCTTGAGCTGACGCTCGATCTCGAACAGCGGCGACACCAGTGACACCTGCGGGAACATCGCGATCAGCAGGGAGACGCCGACCAGCAGCTTCTTACCGGGGAAGTCCAGCCGGCTGATCGCGTACGCGGCCATCGCGCCGAGCACCACAGCGATCAGCGTGGCGATCAGCGCGACGCCGATCGAGTTGACCAGCGCCCGGACGAACTGGTCGGTGTCGAAGATGGTCCGGTAGTTGTCCAGCGTCCATTCGCGGGGGATGAAGTTCCCGTCGGTGAGGGTGGCCGGCGTCTTGAACGACAGCGACGCGATCCACAGCACCGGGACCAGCGCGAAGACGACCACGAGGACGTCGAGCAGACCCCAGCGCAGCTTTGCCCTGGTAGTGGTTTCGACAGCCATGTCAGCGCCTCTCTCCGTCGTCGCTGCCCGGAGCAGCGGTGCCGAACAGCTTCACGAAGACGAAGGCGATGATCGCCACGGTGATGAAGATCAGCACCGACATCGTCGAACCGATGCCGAGGTTGAGGCCCCGGATCAGGTTGTTGTAGGCGAGCATCGACACCGACGACGTCTCGTTGCCTCCGGCGGTGAGCACGAAAATGTTGTCGAAGACCCGGAACGCGTCCAGGGTGCGGAACAGCAACGCGACAAGGATCGCCGGCTTCATCACCGGCAGCATCACCTTGGTGAACTTCTGCCAGGCGGTCGCGCCGTCGGTGGAGGCCGCCTTGAGCAGGTCCTCGGGGACCAGCGCCAGGCCGGCCATCAGCAGGAGCGCCATGAACGGGGTGGTCTTCCAGATCTCCGCCAGCATGATGATCGCCAGGGAGCTGGCCCGTTCGGTGAGCGGCGCGCCGTCGCTGAACAGGTCGGCCAGGTAGCCGGTGCCGGGCGTCCAGGCGTACCGCCAGGAGAACGCGGCGACCACTGTGACGATCCCGTACGGGATCAGCGCCGAGGTCCGGACCAAACCGCGCCCGATGATGGTGCGGTGCATGATGATCGCCAGGCCCATGCCGAGCACCAGCTCGATGGCCACGGTGACCACCGTGATCAGCGTGGTCACCCCGAACGCGGTCCACCAGAACTCGTTGGTGAGCACAGTGACGTAGTTCTCCAGCCCGATGAACTCACGCTGGTCGGGGAAACGCAGGTCGAAGCGCTGCAACGACAGCCAGACCGAGTAGATGATCGGGTACGCGGTCACCGCGATCATGACCAGCGCGGCCGGCGCGCAGAGCAGCAGACCGAGCCGGCGTTCGGCCTTCTTGTTCTCGCTCAACGGGGGCTTGCGACGGCCTCCGCGTTGCTTCGGTACGGCGGCGGGCCGGCGGGTCTCTTCTGCGGCGACGTCGGCGCCGGTCGGCGTGGCGTTGATGCTCACGGCAGGACCCCCTTGGATTGGAGGGCGTCGGCGATGGCGTCGCGCAGCTCGTCGGCGGTCTGCTGCGGGCGGATGCCGGACGGCGGCGACAGGATCGCCGACATCACTGTGGAGATGCTCTGGTAGGCGGGGGTCAGCGGACGCGTCGCCGGTTCCTTCAGCTCCTCCAGGATGGTGTCCTTCATCGGGTACGCCTCGGTCATCTCCGGGTCGTCGAAGACCGCCTCGATGGTCGGCGGCACACCGTCGTTGATGGCGGAGAACTTCTGGTGCTCGGCGCTGCGGATGCACCGGGCCGCTTCGAAGGACTGCTCCGGGTGCTTGGAGTAGGAGCTGACCGCCAGGTTGACCCCACCGATGGTGACCTTGCTGGGGGTGCCCTCGTCGATGCCCGGAATCCGAGCCCAGCCGACCTGCTTGGCCAGCTCCGGGTTCGCCTCCTGAAGAGCCGGGTAGACGAACGGCCAGTTCACCTGGAACGCGCCCGCGCCGGACTGGAACTCCAGCCGAACCGGGTCCTCGGTGGCGTTGCTGAACGACGGCGAGGTCACGCCCGACGTGGCGAACGTCTTCAGTTGCTCCAACGCCCGGACCGTGCCCTCGTCCATCACGGCCTTCGTACCGTCGTCGTTGAGGATCTTCCCGCCGGCGCTCTCGGCCAGGGTGTTGTAGAGGACGACCAGACCCTCGTACTGCGCGCCCATGGTGAGCACCTGGTACGGCTTGCCCTGGTCCTTGAGCTGCTGGGCCGCGCTGATCATCTGGTCCCAGGTGGTCGGCGGCTGCGGCACCAGGTCCTTGCGGTACCAGAGCAACTGGACGTTGGTGTTCTTCGGCGCCGCGTACAACTTGTCCTCGTACCGGGCGGTGTCCAACGGCCCGGCGAGGGTGCCCTGCTCGACCTCGGCCTTGTCCTGACCGGTCCACTCGCGGATCCAGTCGGCGCTGGCGAACTCCTGGGTCCAGGTGACGTCCAGCCCGAGCAGATCCATCCCGCTGTCCTCGGCGGCCAGCCGGCGCACCATCTGCACCCGCTGGTCGTCGGCCTGCCGGGGCAGCACCCGGTAGGCGATCTCGTACCGTCCCTGGGCCTGCGCGTTGCAGTCGTCGACGACCTTCTGCAGGTTCTGCTCGGGCGGGTAGTACAGGTTGATCGTCGGTGGGCCACCAGCGTCGTCCGCGCCGCACGCGGCCAGCGGTGCCACGAGTGCCAGCGCGGCAGCCGCCGCGCCCAGCCGAACAACTGGCCGGCGTCGGTGTCGAGCCGTTTCGGGGTCCGTCATCGCCCTCCCCCTCTCCTCGGCGAAAGACCGGGGAGGGCATCCGTGCCCCGGCGCACGGCGAGCCGGTTCCGAGTCGGCAAGCTGCGGAAACTCCGGCCCGGATGCTCTGTAGCGGCTACTCTGCCCCACCCGTGAAGTCGCGAAACCTGGCTGTCACAGCGGAAGTCGACGCCGGTATATCGTGACGCCGAATAGCAAGGTAGTATGTGTCGCATGGTAGCGGCGGAGAGCCAGTCCATCGACGACAACGACCGGCAGACCCAACTCCTGCGGGGCGCGCTGGACATGTGCCTGCTGGCGCTGCTGGCACGCGAGCCAGCGCACGGCTACGAGCTGGTTCGGCGAATGGAGACGGCCGGCTTCGGCGCCATCAGCTACGGCACCATCTATCCCCTGCTGACTCGCATGCGCCGACTTGGCCTTGTCGCTCACGAACAGCAGGTGAGCCCAACCGGCCCACCCCGAAAGGTCTACGCGCTGACCGGGTCCGGTCGGATCCACCTGGATGCCTGGCACAACCAGTGGAACCGCTTCACCGACACCGTCGACGCCGTTCTCCGCCCGCTCGACCACACCCCCACGAGGAGTTGACCCATGGACACCATCGACCGCCTTCTGGGCGAAGCCGACCAGGCGTGGCGCGGGGACGGAGTCGGCTCGGCCGATCGGGCGGCACTCGCCGCGGACCTGCGCCTCGACCTGCGGGCAGCGGCTGCCGACGGGGGCGATCCCGCACAGTTGATCGGCGGTGACGTGGCCGGCTTCGCGCGGCGGCTCGCCGACGAGGCTGGCGTCCAACGGGTGCGTGGCGACTACGGCCGCATTCTCGGCACCGCGCTGATCGGCGCGGTGCTCGGTGTCGTGCTCGGCTACGGCCTCCTGATGGCGGCCTACCCGGTCTTCGTCCGCATGGTCGACATCCCCCGCTCGATCGACGTACCGGTCCAGCTCGCCGTCGCCGTCTACTACGGCATACCGGCCGCCGTGGTCGTCACGGGAGCGGTCATCGCGGTGCGGACCCGGCTCCGCGACCTGCCCAGGATCCGGCGGACGGCTCAGTTGATGAGCGTCCTCCTGCCGGTGGCCGGCATCGTCATCACGCCGATCACCGTCACCTTCGCCTGGACCACCGACTACAGCGCGGCACCACCGGTGGTGGTCACGGAGATCGCCATGGTCCTGGCCGCGCTCGCGGGCGCCACGGTGCTGGCGCGTCGCTTGTCACTGCGCGAGGGCCGGACCGCCGCCGACAGCCCGCACCCGGACGCCACCAGAGTCAAACCCGCCTGACGGTACGAGCAGCGCCAGGCCGGAGTATGACAGGTGTAAGCTGCGCGTATGACAGAGCCCCAGCGCCGCTTCACGATCTCCGTCCCCCCAGACGTGAGTCAGATCCTGGAGAGCCAGGGCAACCGCATGGCCAGTGCCTACGTCACCGAGTCGGTGCGTCGGCGCAAGCGGGTGGAGCAGCACAAGGAGTTGTTGCTCGCCGCCGGCATTCACATCACTGAGCAGGGTGTGGCCGAGGCTCGGGCCCGCCGCCTGGGCGTGGAGGCTGAGTGGCCTGCGGAGCGGTTCGAGGCGGAGCGCGCCAAGATCCGCGCCGCCATGGAGGCCGAGATGAACGGTGACGACACCGCGCCCCGCGCCGACGCCGCATGACCTCGGAGACAACACCACCAGTTCGGCTCATCCTGGACCGGTCGGCCCTGCTGGGATACGCCGTCCTCCGGACGGTGCACGTGGGCGAGCCCGTCCACGAGGTGATTGAGGACGGGGTGCGGTTCGGGGTGCCGGTGGTGGCAGCGACCGAAGCGTTGACCATGGCGACCGGCAAGGACCTGGCCCTGCTGCACAAGCTGCTGGCCTTGACTTCCTGCGCGCTTCTGCCCGAGCAGGCGGAGGATCTACCGGAGCTGACCTTCTGGCAGCGCAGGACCCGCCGTTTCGACCTGGCCGCAGCCGCCGTGGCGGGCCTGACCCACGACGCCGCGGTGCTGACCAGTGAGGGGCCCGGATACTCCGACGGGGTGCCACTGATCCCCTTTCCGGGATGAACGACGGCTGCCCGAGCGTCAACCCCGGGCCCTGGCCCAGGAGAGGAAGCGCTCGGTCATCCCGGTCGGCGGATGATCCGGGTGGAGTTGGGTGAGCTGGTTCGTCGCCTCGTGCATCAGAGTGCCGAGGTAGATCAGCAGCGCGGTCCGGCTGGTCCGGTACTCCGTCAGCAGGGCGAGCTTGGCCGGTTGGCAGGGCCACTCGGCGCCACAGTTGCGGCACCGCCACAGCGGGCGCATGGCGACATGCGGGACGGGCGGCCGAACCACCATCACCGCCACCACGTCGAGGGCTGCTGGCCTGTCGGGGTGAGCACATCGACCTCCTCGGGGACGGGGACGGGGCCGCTCCCGCAAGGGGGAAACGGGAGCGACCCCGGAGGGCAGGGCCCACCGCCGCCATTCCGGCCACCAGCGGACCCGCCACTGGTGACAGTCTGGTGATGAGGCGACTACCGTCGATACGTGCTCGCGCCATTTGTGCAGCTCAGCGGTCCAGGTGAGCACCCATGACGGACACGCCGAGCCAGACCGAGCGAAGGTTGGGGAATCGATGGGGACCGTCACCGACTACGTGCTGGAGGAACTGCGTCTGTTCCGGACGGGGTCCGGGCTCAGTCAGGACGACTTCGGCCGGGGCATCGGCTATTCGGGTTCGCACGTCAGCTCGGTGGAGACCGGCGGGCGACCGCCCACGAAGGAGTACATGAGGGCTGTCGACACGCACCACCAGACCGGCGGACGCTTCCTCCGCATGCTGGACGGGTTGGCCCGGCTCGACGCCGAGCCGGCCTGGCTGCGCGAGTGGATCGAGTTCGAACGGGAGGCGACCACGCTGCGCTGGTTCGAGTTGGCGTACGTGCCGGGCCTGCTCCAGACCGAGCGGTACGCCCGCGCGACGTTGGCCGGTGGCCGGTTCGACGCCGAGGACGTGGACCGGATCGTCGCCTCCCGGCTGGAGCGGCAGGCGATCCTGCACCGCCCACGCCCGCCGCAGCTCATCGCCGTGCTGGACGAGGCGGTGCTGCGCCGGCCGGTGCTCGACCAGCCGGGCCTCATGGTCGAGCAGTGCGAGCACCTGGTCCAGTTGGCGACGGCGGAGCATATCCAGGTGCACATCGTGCCGGTGGATGCTGGGATGTATCTGGGGCTGGCCGGTCAGTTCATCATCGCCGAGATGCCGGACGGTGAGCGGGTGGCTCACGCCGACAACCAGCTCACCGCGCAGTTCGTCGATGCGCCCACCGACGTCGCTAAGCTGGCGAAGACGTGGGAGATCGTGCGGAACGAGGCGCTCCCCCGCCGGCAGTCAACCGAGCTGATCAAGGAAGTGGCGAAGTCATGGGCATGCTGACCCCACAGTGGCGAAAGTCGACCCGGTCCGGCGGCAACGGCGGATCCTGCGTCGAGGTCGCCGACAACCTGCCGAGCGTCGTGCTGGTGCGCGACACCAAGGACCGCGACGGCGGCACCCTGCACGTCGACCCGACGGCCTGGAAAGCGTTCGTCGCGTACGCCAAGCAGCACTGAACACGAAGCTCGGAGAAGACCCCTCGACCTAGGGCACTCTGAGATCTTGGACAGTTTCCGTTATGACAGAACGGAAACTGTCCAAGATCTACCCGGAAAGGTCCCGCGACCGCCGGCAGTCAGTTCGATGACGAACTACCGCCCCGGCCATCGGACAGCGGCGGCCTGACCTCAGCTTGCTATCGCTGCTTCCTGCGTTTCCGGCTGGGTGCCCGGACGGGCGAGCCGGGTCGCGGCACCCGCGAGTACGGCACCGGCGATGGCCAGGGCGAGAATCTGCCAGGCCGGCCCCAACGGGTAGGAGGGGCCGGGTGTGAATGCGCTTGCACGGTGAAGACCGGACCGACGTCGCCGTGATCTCGGAATGTCCGCAACACGTTGCCGTACAGGGCTACTGCCGGCAGAGCGAGCGCGATCAGAGCGACGGCCCAGAGCCCGGCGGAGGCGCGTCGCCGTTCGGCCGACGCCTCCACGATCCGGTAGGCGAGTGCCGCTGCGAACAGCCACCCAACGACAAGTCCGATCAGGATGCCCATCACGATCAGAGGTAGGAACAGGGGCCTGCTCTGCGCCCAGCCGTCGTTGAGTTGCGCAACGGAAGGTCGGCGAAGGACCTTCTGCCCGGACACGTTCGCCCGGACCAGGCATGCTGGGACGATGATCGCGCGCTTCAAGGACCTCTGCCTGGACGCCACCGACCCGCTCGCGCTGGGTGCCTTCTGGGCCCGGATACTCGACGGCGACGTGGCCGATGCCGGTGACGACGACACCCGGGTGGACCCGCGCTCGGCGCGCTCGAACGCCGAGTCCATCTGGGTGAACAAGGTGCCCGAGCCACGGGTCGGCACGACCCGCGTACACCTGGATCTGCGGTTGGCCGGCGCGGACCCGGCGGCGTTGCTCGCGGACGGCGCCCGGCTGGTCCGCGAACCGGGCGGCGAGGCGACCTGGTGGGTGCTCGACGACCCGGAGGGCAACGAGTTCTGCGCGTTCCCGGCCCGAGAGGGCACCCGACCGGGCCCGTTCGAGCTGGTGGTGGCCTCGACCGACCCGGCGTCGCAGGCGACCTGGTGGGCCGGGGTGGTCGGCGGCACCGTCGAGCACGAGTCGAGCACCTCGTCGGTGGTCGGCGCGTCCGGGTTCCCGTGGGACTACTGGGTGTTCGTCGGGGTGTCCGAGCCCAAGGTGGTCAAGAACCGGCTGCACTGGGACGTCGACCTGGTCGACCCGGAGCCGATGGCACTGATCGCGGCGGGCGCGACGCTGCTGAGCGAGCCTCTCGACGAGGCGCACTGGTGGTGGGTGCTGGCTGACCCCGAGGGCAACGAGTTCTGCGCCTTCGCCCCACGCCCCACCGGGTGAACGACCGACTACCGAGCGCGGGCGTCGTCGGCTAGCGTTTTCCTAGCGCCGTAGCCGGCGCGTTCGCCGCCGCCGTCGACACGCCTCCGGCCGGCCCATGCCTGCCCGATCGGTTGGTAATCGCGGGAACGTCCCACCGCCGCTCCCCCGGTTCGGCAGGATCGTCCCAACGAGGAGGTGCCGTCGTGCAGGACACCCGCGCTCTCGCCCTGACGTTCGAGGTGAGCGGCCTGCCACCGGTCAAGACCGAAGCGTTGTCCATCTTCGCCGCCGGGCACCGGCAGGCGACGAGGGTCCGCACCCTGCTCCAGGCCGCCCTCGCCGCGGCCCAGCGCACCGGCTGGACGCCGTTGCCCGGGCCGATCGAGGTGGACCTGGTGTTGCGTTGCCCGCCGGGGCACCGTACGTCCGACGCCAGCACCCTTCTCGGCGGCGTCTGCGCGGTGTTGCAGGACAAGAAGCGGGTGTCGAACATCGGCCTCGCCCACCTCGGCGTGCTGGTGGACGTCGCCCTCTACGACGACGACCGGCAGATCCGCCGGCTATCGTACCACGAGGAGCCGGCGGAGGAATTCTCGTACCAGGTGCGGGTCGCCGCCGTACCGACCGGGGTTTGACCGACGTCCGCGGTGGGGTATCGCGGACGCCGACGAAGGGAGCACCGATGTCGGAGCCACATGTCACGCTCGACCCTCGCGGGCTCGATCCTGTGCAGCAGAAGCTGCGCGGCCCGCTGGAGGAGCAGCTGACCTCGGCGCTTCAGGCGGCCACCGATCGGGTCCGCTCCGGTTACGCCGGCGAACCGGTCGAGCAGGTCTGCCAGCGACTGTTGGAGGAGACCCGCTCCGGGTTGCACCCCGACATCGCTGCCGGGTTCAACCCGGACATGGACGAGTTCTGCCGGGTCGCGGTGGCGATCGTTCGACGCGAGGCCGGCTGAGCCGGGGCGGCTCTCAGTATCGGCTGAGCTGGGCGTACGGGCTGAGCACGATGCGGGGTGACAGCGCCGGGTCCAGCCAGTTGAGCACGTCGACCAGGTGATCGTGGGCGAGGGAGACGCAACCAGCCGTGGCGTTGCCGGCGCTGGTGCTGAACTGGTGCAGGAAGATCCCGCTGCCCGCGTTCGGCACCGGCTTCGGCACGTTCGGCGGCATGTTGTAGGTGATCACCGCGAAGTGCGTGTACGCGGGGATTTCCTTCCACAGTGCCTCGCTGGCCCCGCCCGGGTTGGTCGCACTCTGCTGGAAGGTGTTGTAGAGCGGAGACGATGGGTTCTCGTTCCACCAGTCACCGCTGACCAGCCGGTGGTAGGGGAATCGCAGGCCCGGGTTGGCGGCGATGCCGTACATGGTGGGGCCGATCGAGTAGACGCCGGTCGGCGTGGTCGGCACACCCTCCACGTGGTTGTCGCTGAAGCCCTTCGAGCCGATCCGGGCGGGCAACGACGCCGAGGCCGGCCACCAGTTGCTCCGGACCCGCACGAACGCCTCCAGCGTGGCGTAGGTGGTGGTGTAGCTGCTGGCGCCGACGATGATCACCTGCTTCGTCTCCGCCGGCAGCGTGGTCAACGCGCTGGCGCGGGCCCGGGGCTGCCACTTCGGCAAGGGTCGCTTCGCCGAGGCCGTGCCCCAGCCCGGCCGCAGCGGCCGGTCCGCCGCGAGCGCGGGCGCGGGCGGGGTGAGCACGGCCGGGGTGACCAGACCGGCCGCCGCGCCGAGCAGGAGAGATCTGCGCTTCATGCCGCCATCCTGACAGTCGAACCGGCGTGCGGTCTGCCCCGCTCGCAGCGGTCGAACGATTCGCGGGCCGGGTCAGGACCGGGTCCGCAACTACCCGGCCCTGACCCTCGGCCGTCCGGCAGGGAAGCGGACAGCTCCGGCACCCCGCCGCGCGGGCGTGGCACGACGCCACGCGCGAGAACGGGGTGAGCCAGCCACTTCGCACTCAGCTCCACGGTGCTCACCCGCCGAACGCCGACGCGCCCCGACACACCCCGAGGGGCCGTGAGCGCCGGACCAGGTTAGGCGCGCTCCTACCGGCCGGACAAGCCGCGGCGGACGAACGGCGGCAGGACTGATCCCACGCTGAAAATCGGGCAGGTTGGCGTAACGCGACCATGATCGCCGACGCTGTTTGCCTTCGGTACGGTCAGAAGTGGCGCAGCAGGTCCCGGAACGCGGCGAGCCGCAGTACCCCGCCGTCTGTCGGGTCCAACTCGTCGTCCTCCAGCACCCAGGTGTTCGCGTTCGGAATGAACACCGCGTTCAACCCAGCGGCCCGCGCCGGCAGGATGTCCGACTTCGGAGAGTTGCCGATCATCCAGGCGCCGTCCGGAGCGAAGTCGTGCTCCCGAGTGAGCCACCGGTACGTGTCGACGTTCTTCTCGGCGACGATGTGCGCGGCCCCGAAGTGGTGCAGGAGACCGCAGGCGTCCAGCTTGCGCTGCTGCTCCTCCCGGTCGCCCTTGGTGAGCAGCAGCAACTCGTGCCGGCCGGCCAGCTCGTCGAGCGCGTCGGCCACCCCGGGCATCAGCTCCACCTGGTGCTCGACGAGGGCAACCGCCAACCGGTCGATCTCCTGACGCTCGGAGTCGGTGGCCGGCCGCTCGCGCAGCCGCTCCAGGCACTCCGCCAGGCTGCGCAGGAAGACCTTGCTGCCGTACCCGTGCGCCACCGCGTTGG
Organism: Micromonospora sp. NBC_00362; assembly: GCF_026342155.1. NCBI lineage: Bacteria > Bacillati > Actinomycetota > Actinomycetes > Micromonosporales > Micromonosporaceae > Micromonospora > Micromonospora sp. NBC_00362. Next base: position 6,782,412 of record NZ_JAPENH010000001.1, on the reverse strand, counting down.
CCCGCTCGATGTCGTCGAGGACGGCCCGCAGCGCGTTCCGGTCCAGGGTGGGGTGGTCCAGCCAGCCCAGGAAGTCGTCGATCACCCGCTCGAAGACGACGTTGTTCTCCCACAACGTGTCGTCCGCATCGAAGATCAACACCTGCGCCTGTCGTCGCGCCGCCACGCCAACCGTCATGCCATGCCCTCCCCGTGCCACCGCCTCCAAGGCCGAGAGACAGGATAGGTGGGAGATCGATGTGAGATCTTCCGGATTTTCGTGAACCGCTCCAGAGCGGCCGTCGTCAAGCGGAGGCGACATCCATGATGATTCCCGCCAGGTTCGGGACGGCTCTTGAGGAGTACGGCATGGTCACCATGAAGTGGGTCACCGGCGCGGCGATGCTGGCCTGCACCAGCGCGCTGATGGCCTGCCAGGGCGGTGCGGACAAGGCGCCGGACACCGCGGCGGGCACGCCGACGCCGTCGGGCACCGTGACCGGCGCGCCGACGCCGACGGCAGCGGCGCCAACCACGTCATCGGCAGCGGCGACCGACCCACTGCTGTCCGGCAAGCGCGAGGTCACGATCACCCGGGTGCGGGGTTCGGGGCAGCCGTTGGAGATCAGCGGGCGGCTCGAGGAGGGCGGCGACACGGGCGGTCGCATCCTGTTCGTGCCGACACCGATCGGCGGTGACCGATACGTGATCCGGGCCTTCGGCACCAGGGACGACCACCCCGCCAATGACGACCCATCCTGCTGGCAGGTGAACGGCCTGGACATCGAACCCGAGCTGACCATCGGGGCCGTCGTCTGCGACCAGGACGACCCGATCCAGCGGTTCACCATCATCGCCAAGGGCGACGGCACGTACGCGATCGGCAGCGAGACCCGATTCCTCCAGCACCTCCCCGGCAACGGCCTCGTCCTCAAGGAGTTGGGCAACGCCAAGCTGAACACCACGTTCCGGTTCACCGACAAGGGCCCGGCCGACCGCCAGCCCATCAACTGACCACGACCGGGGGCGTCGGCGGTGGCCTGGTCAGGGCCACCGCAGCAACCGTTGCGCGATCAACGCTTCGCGGTCCTCCTGCCCCTCGGGTCGCAGCCGGCCGCCACGGGTGAGCATCACCACGCCGTGCAGCAGGCTCCAACCCACCTCGGCCAGGGTGTCCGGGTCCCGCCCCTCGGCCAGCGGGGTCAGGGCCGCCCGCAGCTCGGCGAAGACCGCCCGCGGCGCGGCCGGCACACCATCCACGCCGAGGGCCAGGTCAGGGGTCAGCGCGAGCATCGCGTCATAGACCTCAGGATTCGTGTACGCGAAGTCGAGGTACGCGGTCGCGACCGCCGGCCAGACCCCCTCGGGGCTCCCGGCGGTCTCCGCGTGCGCCTCGGCGAGGTCGGCGGCCAGATCGGCGAAGGCGCACACCGCGACGGCGGCGATCAGCGCCTCCAGGTCGGCGAAGTTCCGATAGATGTCGCCCATGTCGATCTCGGTGCGTTCGGCGAGCCGTCGGGTGGTCACACCCGCCCAGCCCTCCGTCTCGGCCAACTCTCGCGCGACAGTGACGATGAGGTCACGCCGGTCCTGTTCAGTGGCCTTCTCGGCAGGTCCGGGCACGCCCACGAGCGTAGAGGCGTACACCTGCCGTAGCGGTCGGGTGACGGATTGGTGACTCATGTGGTGGGCCGGCTGCCTCGCTCCACGTGCCACAGCCGCCCCCTGGCTCGTTAGGCGAGGAGATCACCGCGACGGGAGGGCCCGTGATCGTTCGGCGGCACCGGCGCGTGACGAGCCGATGAGGAACACCCCCGACAGACTGTTGCGCAGCGAAGTCACTCGCCAGCGGGCCACCTTCCTGGAGCTCTTCCTCGACCTGGTCTTCGTCTTCGCCCTCACCCGGATCTCCGCGCGGCTGATCGCTGACTTCACCGACGGCCAACGCGGCGTGTACGCGGGCCTCGGCCAGGCTCTGCTGCTGTTCCTGGCGCTGTGGGCGGTCTGGTCGGTGACGGTCTGGTCGACAAGTTGGCTGGACCCGGACGCCCCGATTGTCCAGACCGTCATCATCATGACGTTGGTCGGCGCCATGACGATGGCCGTCGCCGTGCCGCACGGCTTCGGCGCACGGGCCTCCCTTTTCGCCATCACCCTGGTGACCCTCCAGATCGGCCGAGTGGTGTTCTTCCACGTCGCCGGGCACGGCCGGCCGGACCCCCAACAGTCCATCCGGATCCTGTTCTGGTTCGGCCTGAGCGCACCGCTCTGGGTCGTCGGCGGGCTGGTCAACGACGGCACTCTTCGCGGGGCACTCTGGACCCTCGCCATACTGACCGACTACACCGGGCTGTTCCTCGGCTGGCCGACCCCCCGACTCGGCGCGCACCGGCTCGGCGTCCAGATGATCGCGGCCGAGCACCTGGCCGAGCGGTACCAACAGTTCCTCCTCATCGCTCTCGGCGAGGCGATCTTCGTCATCGGCCTCGCCTTCAGCGGCAGCGAGTTCCACACCGACCAGACCTGTGGGTTCGTCCTGGCGCTGGCGAGCACCGTCCTGCTCTGGCGGATCTACTTCCACGTCGCGGGAGGGATGCTGAGCACCGCCGTCGACCGTTCCCGTAACCCCGCCCGACTCGCTACCGACATGGCGTTCGCCCACATGGTCATGATCGCGGGGATCGTGCTCACCGGCGTCGGCTTCGAGCTGTTCATCGCCGAGCCGCTCGGGCACCTCCCGGCGACCTGGCTCATCGCCATCTTCGGCGGCCCGGTGCTCTTCCTCGCCGGACGATCGGCGCTCGAATACCAGGTCTTCGGTCGGGTCTCCCGGTCCCGGCTGGCCGGCCTGGTGGCCTTCGGCCTGCTGATCCCGGCAGCACTGCACCTCCAGCCGCTCAGCGCCGGCGCGGTCGCCGCCGTGGTGCTGCTCGGCGTCGCCGCGGCGGACGCGCGACGCTCCCGCCACCGGTCGCCGGAGACGCCCACGCCCCCGTACTAGGAGCTGCGTCAAGGCGAGAGTCAGCGGAACCCAGCGGTCAATCAGCGGCGCAGGGCCGCTTCGCTTCGCATGTGCGACAACTTCTCGGGGTTCCGCACGGCGTAGACCCCGCTGATCAGACCGTCGTCGATACGCAGCGCGAGGACCGTGTCGACCGCGCCGTCGAGCCGCAGAACCAGCGCCGGGTGTCCGTTGACCTGGGCTGGGTGCAGCGACATGGTCGCGACCCTGGCGTGTGTGCTGCACAGTAGGCGGGCCACCTTGTCGGCCCCGGCGACAGGCCGCAGCACGACCTGCTTGATGCCGCCGCCATCGCCGAGGAGCACGACATCCGGCGCGAGGACGTCGAGCAGGCCCTGCACGTCGCCGGTCTCGACCGCCAGCCGGAACGCGTCCAACGCCCGCCGGGTGTCCGCCGGGGAGACCATCCCGCGCGGCCGGCGCGCGGCGACATGCGCCCGCGCACGGTGGGCGATCTGACGGACCGCTGCCGAACTCTTGTCGACCGCCCCGGCGATCTCGTCGTATCCAATGTCGAAGACCTCACGGAGGACGAACACCGCCCGCTCGGTCGGCGCCAGCGTCTCCAGCACCAGCAGCATCGCCATCGAGACGCTCTCGGCGAGTTCGACGTCGTCGGCGACGTCGGGCGCTGTCAACAGCGGCTCGGGTAGCCAGGAGCCGACGTAGGACTCCCTGCGCCGGCCGACCGCACGCAGCCGGTTGAGCGACAGTCGGGTGGTGATCCGGACCAGGTACGCGCGCTGGTCCCGCACCGTCGTGAGGTCCGCGTCCGCCCACCGCAGCCAGGTCTCCTGGAGGACGTCCTCCGCGTCGGCAGCCGAACCGAGCATCTCGTACGCGACGGTGAAGAGGAGGTTGCGGTGGTTGACGAACGCGTCGACCGCGCCGTCCCCCCGGCCGTCCTCACCCACGATTCCGCCTCCCGCATCCATGCGTCCTCCAGTCTCGCCGAACTCGACCGCGTCGCTCACCAGACACCGGCCTCCCGACTTCTGTGACACCGGGCGTCGGTGCTCCTCGTCACTTCATGAGCTGTCACAGCGCACCGGCCGGCGGTGTCTCCTGTGCGAACCGATACGGAGGCAAATCATGAACCTGGCACTGTGGATCGTGGCCGGCCTGTTGGCCACAATTGCCTTGGCCGGCGGCATCACCAAGACATTCGTACCCAAGCAGAGGTTGTCCGCCGCCAACGGCGGCGGGTGGACCGGCGACGCCAGCGTCGGCTTCGTCAAGACCCTCGGAGTTCTCGAACTCCTGGCCGCTGTCGGCCTCATCCTGCCCGGCGTGCTCGACATCGCACCGGTGCTCGTGCCGGTGACCGCGATGTGCTGGATTCTGCTGATGGTCGGCGCGATGATCACCCACCTGCGCTACGGCGAGGCGAGGTTCATGGTGCTGAATCTCGCCTATCTCGCGCTGGCCGCGTTCGTGGCCTGGGGTCGCCTCGGACCCGAGCCCTTCACCGGCTGACCCGGGCCCACTCCCGCTCCGGCTGGCCGACGGTGCCCCGCTATCCTCGCGCGATGACGTCGCGGACCGCGCCGAGGAGGCGCACCAGGCGCACCCTCGTGGCCGTGTCCGTCACGCTGGGCCTGCTGTCGTGCCTGTGGTGCCTGTCGTTCCTGTGGTTGCAGATGTCCAAGACCGAGGGCGCGTTGCCACCGGAGTCACGGACGCCGCGGGTGCCATCCGGAGCGACGGTCGCCGACGAGAGCATGGAGTGCGCCTCGGGCGGATGCTGGCGGACGATCACGCTGGTGCCGGCGGCGGGGCAGTCTCCGGAGGACCTGGCACACGAGATGGGTCTCTCCGAGGGCCTGCGCCTGCCGCCGACACTGCTCGACCCGGCGACCGTCTACGTGGGGGCCCGCCCCAAGGAGGGCAAGCTGATCGTCCACGTCGGTTATCAGTGAGTCCTTCCGGGCCTCGGCGGTGCCGCTGGATGGGCGAGCCCGCTCCACCGCGCGGCGCTCAGGAGGGTGCGGCGGCGGGGAAACCGTCGGTGAGCGCGCCGATCACCCGCTGGATCCGGTGCTCCGCTGTCGAGTCGGTGGGGCCGGTCAGCGCGACGTGGTGCAGCACGCTGACCACCGCCAGGGCCAGTGCCTCGGTGTCGACGCCGGCCGGCACCCGCCCACGGCTTTGCTCGGCGGCCAGGTAGTCGGCGACCGCGCGTTCGACCCCCCGCAGCCCCGACATCCCGCTGCCCAGGACTGCTTCGACGTTCGCCGTCAACTCCGGGCGGAAGGCGGTGAGCCGGGTCAACGCCGTCAGCGTGCCCAGCGGTGTCGCCAGGACGGCCTGGCGCAGGTTGTCCGCGACAGTGCCGGACCCGGCGCGCTCCGGCAGGTTGGCCACCTCGCCGGTGATGTGGAAGACGCGGTCGACAGCGAACCCGGTCAGGAAGTCGTCGAAGTTCGCGAAGTGCGCGTAGAGCAGGCCGGTCGCGACGCCGGCCTCGCGCGTGACGGCTCGGCCGGTGAGCCGGCTCGGCCCCTCTTCCACGATCAACCGCTCGACGGCAGCGAAGAGCTGCTGTCGAAGCGCTGGGATGGCGACTCCGCGCGGCATGGCTGAAGTCTAGGCGGTTCCGCAGCCGCCGTTTGCGCCAGTATGAACACACGCTCATACTGGTTTGAGCAGCTGCTCATTCCAGTGGTGAGGTGCAGGATGAAACGTGCGGTGATCGTGGGCGCGGGGATAGCCGGGCTGGCCACAGCCCTCCGACTCGACCAGGACGGGTGGCAGGTCCTCGTGGCCGAACGGGCGCCGGCCCGGCGCAGCAGCGGCTACATGGTGAACCTGATCGGGCCGGGCTACACCGCCGCCGAACGCCTCGGCCTGCTCCCCGCGCTGTCCGCCACCGACCTGGGGCTGTTCACCACAGTGCTGGTCCACGCCGACGGACGGCCCAAGTTCACAGTGCCGTCCGCCATCGCCGAGGCGGCACTCGGCAAGCGAGCCCTCTCGGTGTTCCGCGGCGACCTGGAATCCAGCCTCTACGAAGCGGTGCGGGACCGAGTCGACATCCGCTTCGGCACCACCGTCACCTCCGTCGACCAGGACACCGACCAGGTACGCGTGGAGTTGAGCGACGGCACCGTCGAGCAGGCCGACCTGCTGGTCGGGGCCGACGGGGTGCACTCGGCCACCCGCACCGCCGTGTTCGGCCCCGACTTCCGGGTGGACCTCCCGTACCTCGTGGCCGCCTTTCCGCTGCCCCACCCGGTGCCCGGCGTGCCCGAGTCGTCCGCCACCACCTACATCGGCCCCGGACGCACCGCGGCGATGGTCAACCTGGGCCCGAAGCGGTCATCGGCGTTCTTCACCTACCGCAGCGCGGAGCCCGCCGCCGACCTGGGTCGCGGGCCGGTCGACGCGCTGCGGGCCGCGTTCGGAGATCTGTCGGGTGGCGTGCCCGACGCGATCGACCACCTGGAGGCCGACCCGGCCAGCGCCTACTTCGACGCGGTCAGCCAGGTGGTCATGCCGCGCTGGAGCAGCGGACGCGTCGTCCTGCTCGGAGACGCGGCGTGGTGCGTGACGCTCTTCGCCGGACACGGCGCGGCCCTCGCCCTGGCCGGCGCCGACCAGCTCGGCGCCGCCCTACGCCGACACGCCGCCAACCTCCCGGCCGCACTCGCCGAGTGGGAGACCGGACTGCGCCCGGAGGTCAGCAAACGACAGGCACTCGCCCGGCGGGGAATGGCCCAGTACGCGCCGCCCAGCCGATTCCACGTCTGGATGGGCGATCTGACCATCCGGGCGATCACAGTGCCCGGCGTCAGCGGCCTCGTCCGACGAGGAATCGAACGGGCGAACCGCTGAGTGGTGCTCCGCGCCACATCCCTTGACTTGAAGCGCTTGAAGTTGGGGACGCTTCACCCATGGCAGCGACGAAGGAAGGCCATGAGCAGGCCGAAGGGCCTCTGACCATCCAGGAGATGGCCCAGCGGTCAGGCTTCAGCGAGCCGACGCTGCGCTACTACGAGAAGGCCGGGCTGCTCGGCGCGGTGCCCCGCGACGACAGCAGCGGCCACCGCCGTTACGACACCCCACTCGCCGAGCGGATCGACGCCCTGGCCTGCCTGCGGTCCGCCGGGATGAGCGTCGCGGACATGCGCCGGTACCTGACGCTGCTCGACGAGGGCGACCTGGCGGCCGCCGCCGAACAGCGCGACCTCTTCGCCCGGCACGCCGACCGGCTCTCCGCCGAGATCGAGCGCCTACGGGTACGCCAGGCGTACCTGCGCGCCAAGGCGGACATGTGGGATGCCCGACACCGAAGCGACACCGCTGCGGAGACCCGCGCGCTCACACACGTCAAGCGCGCTCTTGAGAAATTCTGAGCAACGATGGGACACACCATGCCAAACGATCTACAGCTTCGCTCCACCGACGATGCCCTGGTGCTGGTGACCGGTGCGACCGGCCATCTCGGCGGGCATTCCGTCGCCCGACTGCTCGACGAGGGCTACCGGGTACGGGTCACTGTCCGCGAGCCGGGCCAGGGCGACGAGGTGCTCGACCGGATCCGGCAGTCGGGCGTGAACCCGGACGGCCGGGTCGAAGTCCGCACCGCGGCCCTCTCCGCCGACGAGGGCTGGGCCGAGGCGGTCGCCGGGGCACGGTACGTGCTGCACCACGCGTCGCCGTTCCCGTTCACCCCGCCCGCTGACGACGACGAGGTGGTCCGGCCGGCCCGCGACGGAGCGCTGCGCGTCGTGCGGGCCGCCCGCGAGGCCGGGGTACGGCGGGTGGTGCTGACCTCGTCGTACGCGGCGGTGGGCTACACCGTCAGGCCCGACGGCCGCTACAGCGAGGCGGACTGGACGAACGTCGACGACGACATCCCGGCGTACCACCGGTCGAAGACGCTCGCCGAACGTGCGGCCTGGGACGACGTCCGAAACAACGGTGGGGTCGAGCTCAGCGTCGTCAACCCGACCGGCATCTTCGGGCCACTCCTGGGGACGCGGACGTCCGCGACCATCGGCCTGGTGCAGGGGTTCCTCCAGGGGGCGACGCCGGTCGTACCCCGGATGTACTTCGGGGTGGTCGACGTCCGGGACGTGGTCGACCTGCACCTACGCGCGATGCTGCACCCGGACGCCGCCGGTGAGCGGTTCATCGGGGTCAGTGGCAAGTCGATCAGCTTCCTCGACATGGCGAAGATGCTCGCGCGGCACCTGCCGAGCCTGGCCGACCGGGTTCCGGCCCGAGAGTTGAACAACGAGGAGGTCCGGGAGGGCGCGAAGACCGAGCCGGCGCTGCGTGAGGCCGCCGTCCTCGGTGGTCAGGTCCCGGTGATCAGCAACGACAAGGCCCGCACCGTTCTCGGCTGGCGGCCCCGCCCGGTGGAGACGACCATCACCGACACCGCGGACAGCCTCATCAAGCTCGGCGTAGTCACCACCTGACCGTCGCCCGTCGCCCGTCGCCCGTCGCCCGTCGCCCGTCGCCCGTCGCCCGTCGCCCGTCGCCCGTCGCCCGTCGCCCGTCGCCCGCATGATCGTGCTCGATCCAGGATCGAGTGGCCTCCCGATGCCAGCGACACCACTACACCAAGGATCGAGCACGATCATGCGGGCCTGAGCCACAGGCCGGGCTCGGGCACGCCCGCGAGCGAGGGCGTGAGCGGGCGGGGTCAGCGGCGCAGGGTGAGGATCAGGTCGGCTACCAGGGCGGTCCAGCCGGTCTGGTGCCAGGCGCCCAGACCGGCCCCGTTGTCGCCGTGGAAGTACTCGGGGAAGGCGATCAGGTCGCGCCAGTCCGGGTGGGTCTGGAACATCTGAGCGGCGCCGTAGATCGGCCGTCGACCCCAGTCGTCCTGGGTGAAGAGCGAGATCAACCGGGCGGAGAGGTCGTCGGCGATCTCGTCCAGTGTGTGCTTCACCCCGGAGCGGGTCGGGTACTCCACCTGGAGGTCGTCGCCGAAGAAGGCCGCGTAGTCGCGCAGCGCGCTGATCAGCAGGAAGTTCGTCGGCATCCAGATCGGACCCCGCCAGTTCGAGTTGCCTCCGAACAGCCCGCTGGTCGACTCGGCCGGCTCGTAGCCGACGGAGAACTCCTGCCCGCCGAGGGTGACCGAGAACGGCTTGTCCAGGTGCGCGCGCGACAGCGTACGGAGGCCGAAGTCGGAGAGGAACTCGTCGGGGTCGAGCATCCGGGCGAGCAGGCGGACCACCTGCTCCGGGCCGACCATGGACAGCAGCCGCTGCTGCCGGCCGTCGGGGCCGAGTCGCCGGGTGCCGATCACCTGGGCGTACTCCGGGCGGTTGGTCAGGAACCAGCGCAGCCGAGCGCCCAACTCCGGTAGGTGGTGCAGGGTCCGGGCGGTGAGCCGGGTGGTGGCGGCCAACGGCAGCAGCCCGACGACGGAGCGGACCTTCAGTGGCACCTTCGTGCCGTCGGCGAGGCGCAGCACGTCGTAGAAGAAGGCGTCCTCCTCGTCCCACAACCCCTGCTCGTACGCGGCTGCGGCGATGTAGGCGAAGTGCTCGAAGAACTTGGTGGCGGTGTCCACCCAGGTCCGGTCGTGTTCGGCGAGCACGATCGCCATGTCCAGCAGGTTGAGCGCGTACATGCCCATCCAGCCGGTGCCGTCGGACTGTTCCAGCACACCGGCGACCGGCAGCGCCGCCGAGCGGTCGAACGGCCCGACGTTGTCCAGCCCGAGAAAGCCGCCCTCGAAGACGTTGTTGCCGCCGGTGTCCTTGCGGTTGACCCACCAGGTGAAGTTGAGCAGCAGCTTGTGCATCACCCGGGCCAGGAACTCGTAGTCCCGGCCGCCGTCGATCTCGAACACCTTCAGCGCGGCCCACGCGTGCACCGGCGGGTTCACGTCGCCAAAAGCCCACTCGTACGCCGGGATCTGCCCGTTGGGGTGCAGGTACCACTCGCGGAGCAGGAGCAGGATCTGCTCCTTGGCGAAGCCCGGGTCGACCCGGGCGATGCTCACGCAGTGGAAGGCCAGGTCCCAGGCCGCGTACCAGGGGTATTCCCACGGGTCGGGCATGGAGATGACGTCGAAGCTGGTCATGTGCCACCAGGCGCTGTTGCGCCCGTGCCGACGTCCGGCCGGCGGCGGGGTCGAGCCCGGGTCGCCTTCGAGCCAGCGTTTGACATCGAAGTGGTAGAACTGCTTGCCCCACATCAGCCCGGCGATGGCCTGCCGGGCGACCAGCGCCTCGTCGGGTGTGGCGGCCGGCGGGATCACGCCGGCGAAGAACCGGTTCGCCTCGGCCCGCCGGGCCCACACCACTGACTCGAAGCCGTCGCTGAGGTCGGCCGGGGGCGGCGGCGCGGCGGCCGGCGGCGACGCGGTGCGGGTCAGCCGCAACCGGATCTGGCGCTGCTCGCCGGCGGGCACGTCGAGCACGTAGTGCAGCGCGCCCTTGGTGCCCTCCCGGGCCGGGTTGACGGTGGCCGCGCCGTTGACGACGTGGTCGTTGATGCCGTCCTTCGGGTACGGGGAGCGGCCGGGCAGGCCCCACAGCCGTTCGGCGTTGGTGTCGTTGTCGCAGAGCAGCGGCACCGGGCCGCCGTCACCCTCCAGCAGCAGTTGGCCGAGCACCCGGTGCTCGCCGACGAGTCGGGTGCCCTGGCCGGTCAGCCGGGGGATCCGGTCGCCGCCGGGCAGGCCCCAGGACCAGGTGTTACGGAACCACAGGGTGGGCAGGACGTGCAGGGTGGCCGCCTGGTCGCCCCGGTTGGCGACGGTCACCACCATGCAGAGGTCGGTCGGGGACGCCTTGGCGTAGTCGACTGTCACCGCCCAGTACCTGTCGTCGTCGAAGATCCCGGTGTCCACCAGCTCGTACTCGGTGTCGTCGCGGCCGCGCAACGCGTTCACCGCGACGAGTTCGTCGTACGGGAAGGCTGCCTGCGGGTAGTGGTAGCGCCAGCGCATCCAGGAGTGGGTGGGTGTGGAGTCCTCGTACCACCAGTACTCCTTGACGTCCTCGCCGTGGTTGCCGCCGTCGCCGCCGAGGCCGAACATCCGCTCCTTGAGGATCGGGTCCTTGCCGTTCCAGAGGGCCAGGGCGAACGCGAAGGTCTGTCGTTCGTCGCAGACGCCGGCCATCCCGTCTTCGTTCCACCGGTAGGCTCTGGACCGCGCGTGGTCATGCGGGAAGTAGTCCCAGGCCGTACCGTGCTCGCTGTAGTCCTCACGTACCGTCCCCCACGCCCGTTCGGACAGATAGGGACCCCATGCACGCCAGTCCTGCTCCCCCGAGTCGGCCTGGGCGAGCCGGAGCCGCTCAGCGTCGGGTGGCGAGGCGTCGGAGGACGATCGGTCAGTGATCACGTGCACATCTTTGACGTCGCCGCGGTACTTGACCACAGCGGCCATTCTCGTCGTGGCGTGTTACACCCCGCCGCCGGTGGAGGAAAGTTGATCGACATTCACTTCGGCCCGCAGATCTGCGGCGACCTGACCAGCGCGGCCAGCCGGGAGTGGCTGGTCCCCGACGGCCTCGGCGGCTATGCGATGGGCACTGTCGGCGGGCTGCGGACACGTCGCTACCACGGTCTGTTGGTGGTTCCCGGCGAAACGCCGGCGTCCCGCCAGGTGGGACTGGTCAGCCTCGATCCGGCGGTCACAGTGCCGTCCGGCGCGCGGGTGCGCCTCGGCGCGCACGAGTGGGCCTCCGGCGACGTGGACCCGCGCGGCTTCGAGCTGTTGGAACGCTTCGACCTGGTCGACGGGCTACCCCGGTGGCGGTGGCGGATCGGCGCGGTCGTGATCGAACGGGAGCTGGCCATGCTGCCCGGCCGCTCCTGCGTCGCCGTGGTGCACCGGCTGGTCGCCGGTGGTCCGGTCCGGCTGGAGCTGTCGGCCGCCTGCACTTGGCGGGACGCGCACGGCGAACGGCGGGCCGACGGCCCGATCCCGCAGGTCGAGGCGGTGGCCGACGGCGCTGTGGTCGAGGGCGCGTACCGGCTCGCCGGCCCGGGCTGGGCGCCCGAGGGGCAGTGGTGGCTGGGCGTGCATCACCGCGAGGAGGCCAACCGTGGCCTCAACGCCGACGAGGACCTCTGGTACGCGGGCCGCTTCTCCGGTGAGCTGGAACGCCCCGGCGACACGGTGTCGGTGCGGGCCTGGGCCGGTCGACTCGACGAGGAGCCTCCGCCGGCGGAGGAGATCGTGGCGACCGCGAGGCGGCGTAACCGGCGGGTGATGGCGACGGCGAAACCGGCCGACGACGTGGACGCCACACTGGCGCTGGCCGCCGACGCGTTCGTGGTGCGCACCAACCAGGCGGCGGTGGACGTGGTGGCCGGCTACCCGTGGTTCGGGGCGTGGTCGCGGGACACGATGATCTCGTACGAGGGGTTGTTCCTCTGCACGGGTCGCGTCGACGAGGGTCGGGAGCTGCTGCGGGCGTACGCGGCGACGCTGTCCGAGGGGATGCTCGCCAACACGGCCGACACCGGTCGGGTGGAGTACAACACCGTCGACGGGACGCTGTGGTTCCTGCACGCGGTGAGCCGGCACGTCACCGTCACCGGCGACACCGACCTCGGCGACGAGCTGCTGCCGGCGCTGCGCGCCGTGATCGACGCCCACACCGCCGGCACCCGGTACGGGATCCGGGTCGACCCGGCCGACGGGCTGCTCACCCAGGGCGCCGCCGGCACCGCGTTGACCTGGATGGACGCCCGGGTGTACGGGGTGCCGGTCACCCCCCGGACCGGCAAGCCGGTCGAGGTCAACGCGCTGTGGATCAACGGGCTGGCCGGGCTCGCGGAGCTGACCGAGCTGGCCGGGCAGGACGCCGACGAGCTGTGGCGACACCACCGGCAGGCCAGCGTCTCGTTCCGGGAGCGGTTCCCGGCCCCGACCGGCTGGCTGCACGACGTGCTGGACGCGCCCGCGCCGGCGTACCCGTTGGGTGGCGCCGCCCTGCACGACGACGACGCGTTGCGCCCCAACCAGTTGCTGGCCTGGTCGCTGCCGTACGCGCCGTTGGAGCTGGACGAGGCGACGCTGCGGCGGGTCGGGGGCGGGCTGCTCACCCCGCTCGGGCCGCGCAGTCTGGCCCCGGATTCCGCGGAGTTCGTGGGCCGGCACCGGGGCGGCCCGGCGGACCGGGACGGGGGCTACCACCAGGGCACGGTCTGGCCGTGGTTGCTCGGCCCGTATGTGGACGCCGCACGCCGGGGAAAGATGTCCGTCGATGACGTTTTCGTCGGCATTGAGGCCCATTTGATGGAATATGGGTTAGGCTCGGTAAGCGAGACGGCCGATGGCCTCGCGCCGCACACCGCTACCGGGTGCCCGTTCCAGGCATGGTCGGTGGCCGAGCTGCTGCGGGTGCGGCGAAAGAGCCAGTAGCGCTTTACACGACCGCAACGGTGGTGTCGCCGCTGGTTATCGCGATCCCGGCAGGATTGGCCTCGATCCAGACGCGACGGCGACATCGATTCGGTGTCGGTCGGCGCGCGCCCGGGGACAACTCAAAGGGGGCCGCATGTCACTCGATGCCCACGTGATCGACATCAACCCCGCCCGACAGCTGCGGGTGCTGATGCTCTCCTGGGAGTACCCGCCGGTGCTCGTCGGCGGTCTCGGTCGACACGTGCACGCCCTCTCCGTCGCCCTCGCCGCCGCCGGCCACGAGGTCACCGTCGTCACCCGTCACAGCGACGGCGCACCCCTGGAGGAATACGCCGAGGGCGTGCGCATCCTGCGCGCCCCCGAGGACCCGGTCACCTTCCCCCTCGCCACCAACTCGCTGCTGGCCTGGACGATGGCCTTCAACCACACCCTCACCCGCACCGCCCTACGCGCCACCGAGGCCGGCTCCTACGACGTCATCCACGCCCACGACTGGCTCGTCGCCCACACGGCCGTCACCCTCGCCGAGCACCTGGATCTCCCCCTGGTCACCACCATGCACGCCACCGAGGCCGGGCGGCACCAGGGCTGGCTGCCGGAGGAGATGAACCGCACCATCCACGGCGTCGAGCACTGGCTCAGCAGCTCGTCCATTCGGGTGATCACCTGTTCCGGGTACATGCGCGACCAGGTGACCGCCCTGTTCGACGTACCGGCCGCCCAGGTCGACGTGGTGCCCAACGGGGTCGACGACAGGGCATGGCGGGCCCGCCCCCGAGCTGTCGCGTCGGCCCGAGCACGGTTCGCCGGGGACGGCCCGCTGGTCGGGTACGCCGGACGGCTGGTCTACGAGAAGGGCGTCCAGCACCTGGTACACGCCGTACCCCGGCTGCGCGAACGACACCCGGGGCTACGCGTGGTGATCGCCGGCGACGGCCCGTACCGCGCCGAGTTGGAGGCCGAGGCCCGGCGGCTGGCGCTCAGCTCGACCGTCCGGTTCACCGGGTTCCTCGACTCCACCCAACTACCGGCGATGCTCGGCGCCACCGACGCGACAGTGGTGCCCAGCCTCTACGAGCCGTTCGGCATGGTGGCGCTGGAGGCGGCGGCCGCAGGAGCGCCCCTCGCGGTGGCCCGTACCGGCGGCCTCGCCGAGATCGTGGAACCCGGCGTGACCGGGGTGACGTTCCCGCACAGCGACCCGGACGCGCTCGCCGGCGCGGTCGGCCAACTGCTCGGCGACGAGGTCTTCGCCCGGCGGTTGGCCCGCCGAGCCCGCACGATGGTCGGCGAGCGGTACGGCTGGGCCACCATCGCGGCCCGCACCGCCGCCAGCTACGCCACCGCTCGCCGCGAACACGGCCCGGTGCAGGCCAGGCGCGCCGCCGCCCGACTGAGCGGCGGGCGGACCCGGATCGCCATCCCGGAAGGGAACCTGCTCGCCGCCGCCGCCGACCACGCCGCCTGCTGAGCCGAGTCGGACGACCGATAGGTGACTTCCGATCCGCTGGTTAGGGTGTAGCCCGGACAGCGGCTGAGGAGGAGCGTGCACAGGTGCTGATCGCCGGTCGGTACCGACTGCTCGACCTGGTGGGTCGCGGGGGCATGGGTCGGGTGTGGCGCGCCCGCGACGAGATGCTGCACCGCGAGGTGGCGGTCAAGGAGATCGTTCCACCGAGTTGGTTGGCCGATCATGAACGGGCCGAGGTGCGCTCACGCACCATGCGGGAGGCGCGCGCCGCGGCCCGACTCAACCACCCCTCCGTGGTCCGGCTCTACGACGTCGTCGCGGTCGAGGGCAGCCCATGGATCATCATGGAGTACGTCCCGTCCCGCACCCTGCAGGACGTCGTGGACGCCGAGGGGCCGCTGGAGCCGGCCCGCGCGGCCCGGATCGGGCTGGCCGTGCTCGACGCGTTGCAGGCCGCGCACACCGCCGGGGTGCTGCACCGCGACATCAAACCGCAGAACGTGCTCGTGGCGCACGACGGGCGGGTGATGCTCACCGACTTCGGGCTCGCCACCTTCGACGGTGGCGACGGCGCGATGACCCGCCCCGGCATGGTCTTCGGCTCCCCGCAGTACGTGGCCCCCGAGCGGGCCGCCGAGGGGGTGTCCACGGTGGCCGCCGATCTGTGGTCGCTCGGGGCGACCCTGCACGCCGCAGTGGAGGGTCAGTCCCCGTACGCCCGCAGCACCGCGATGGCCACCCTCAGCGCGCTTGCCGCCGGCCCGCCGGACCCCGCCCCGCACGCCGGGACGCTCGCACCGGTGCTGGACGGGTTGCTGCGCCGCGACCCACACGAGCGCCTCGACCACGAGACGGCCCGTCGGTTGCTCAAGACGGCCGCGACCGGCCGCGCCGACCCGCCGTCGGCGACCGACCGTCCCTCGGCCGACCGGCCGGGGCTGGTTGGCCAGCCCGCCACGGGGGACGACCCCGACGACCAGGACCCCACAGTTCCGCTGCCCGACCCGGCCGCACCCGGTGGCGCCTCCCCCACGCCGGCCCCACATCCGGCGGCCGCCGGGCGTACCGCGCGTCGGGTGGCGGTGGTCGCCGTGGCGCTGCTGGTGGCCGTCGTGGCCGGCGTCGGCACCGCGCTGACCCTCGCCGGCGACAAGCCCAGCAACCCCACCGGCTGGTCCACCCCGCCGCCGAACCGTCCCCCGAACGAAGGGCCGTTCGGCCCGGGCCCGCCGCCCGGCCCTCCGCCGAATGGGCGCAACGTCCCGCCGCCCCCGTTCGCCTGTGTCCGCCCGGACGTCGGCGGTTCACCGGTGCGGGCCGGCACGCCGAGCCCGGGCGAAGAACTCCGGCCGCCGCCCGGCTGGGTCTGGCACGCCGACACCGCCGGCTTCCGGGTCTCCGTACCGGCGACGTGGCTGACCTCCCGCGACGGCACTGTGGCGTGCTTCCAGGACCCGGCGACCGGCCGGGCCTTCAGCGTCGCCGAAGGCGGCGCCGCCGATCCCCTGGAACTCCTGCGGACCGCCCGCGACGCGGCGGCCGGGAAAGGCTCCCTGCCGGGGTACGACGAGATCCGGCTCGCCGCGGGTGACGGCGGAGCCGAGTGGGAGTTGCGCTGGCAGACGCCGCACAACACGTGGCTGCACGCCCGACAACAGGTCCTCGGCGCCGATCGCTGGACGTTGGGTTGGATCACCCGGGACGAGGACTGGGCCGGGGCCGCCGCCGACTGGGAACTGGTGCGAAAGAGTTTCCGACCACCCCGCTGACCTGCACCGTATGGCCATGATCGGGACCACCGTCCGTCGTGGATCGAGGCCGCTCAGTGGATGAGAAAGCCGGCATTGGTGGCTATCGTGGATCCCGGGGTGACCGAGGGGGAGCGACCGTGCATCAGTTGCTGATCGCGGGTCGGTACCGGCTGCTCGACCTGGTCGGCACCGGCGGGATGGGCCGGGTGTGGCTTGCTCGCGACGAGATGTTGCATCGCGACGTGGCGGTGAAGGAAGTCGTGCCGCCGTCCTGGCTGGCCGAGACCGAGCGTGAGGAGTTGCGGCTCCGAACCCTGCGTGAGGCACGCACCGCCGCCCGGCTCAACCATCCCAACGTGGTCCGCCTCTACGACGTGGTCCACGACCGGGAGAGCCCCTGGATCGTGATGGAGTACGTGCCGTCGCGGTCGGTGCAGCAGATCATCAGCGCCGAGGGGCCGCTGAGCCCACAGCGCACCGCCCGGATCGGGCTGGCGGTGCTCGCCGCGTTGCGGGCCGCGCACGCCGCCGGGGTGCTGCACCGCGACGTGAAGCCGCACAACGTGCTGGTGGCCGACGACGGACGGGTGGTGCTCACCGACTTCGGGCTTGCCACCTTCGATGGCGGTGAGGGTGTGATGACCGGGCCCGGCACGGTGCTCGGCTCGCCGCAGTTCGTCGCCCCCGAACGGGCCCGCGAAGGGGTGTCCGACGCCCGCACCGACATGTGGTCGCTGGGCGCGACGCTCTACGCGACGGTCGAGGGCCAGTCACCGTACGCACGGTCGAGCGCGATGGCGACGCTCAGCGCGCTGGCCACCGAACCACCGGATCCGATGCGTCGAGCAGGCCCGATGCGTCCCGCCATCCTCGGCCTGTTGCAGCGCGACCCCTGGCGGCGGTTGACGGCAGCCGAGGCGGAGCCGCTGTTGCGCAGCGCCGCGGCGAGCGACGAGGAGCCCGCCGGGTCGGTCCGCTCGTCGGCGGTCGCGGCGATCCGCAGCGCCGGGCGGGCCATCGCGCCGCACCCGGTCGCACCGGTGGCCCCGTCGGGCGAGCCGGCCACGCCAGCCCGGAGCCCGCGCCCTCGGCGCCCACCTGGCCGGCGAGGGCGCCTGATCGCCCTGGGCTGCGTGACCACCGCTGTGCTCGCCGCGGGTGGCGTCGCGCTGGCGCTTGTCAACCGGCACGACGACCGGACCCCACCGTCCGGCGCGGGCGGTGGCGCCCCGACCTCCCGTCCGGCGGCGTTCGCCTGCACGTCGTCCCCGCCACCGTCGGCGACCCCGGTGGTGGCGGTGTCACCGCCACCCGACGTGAAGTACGGGCTGCGCGAGGGCTGGACCTGGTACGACGACCCGACCGGGTTCCGGATCGCCGCGCCGGTCGGGTGGGCGCGCTGGACCGAGGGCTCGGTGACCTGCTTCCGGAAATCCGGCGGGTCCCGGGTGCTCAGCGTCGAGGTGGGGCCGGCCCGCCCGGATCCGGTGGCGCACTGGAAGGCCGAGGAGGCTCGGCTGACAGCGAGTGCCGCTCTGCCGGACTATCGCAAGGTGGACATCTCCGCCATGGACATCTTCGAGGGTGGCGCTGTGTGGGAGTGCGGCTGGCAGAACGCCGCCGGCGTTCCGGTGCACAGCTTCCGGCTGTTGGCCAACACCTCGGCCGACCGCTCCTACACCGTCTCGTGGTTGACAGAAGAGTTCGACTGGCAGGTCAACGCGGCATACTTGCCGATGATCCGGCAGAGCTTCACCCCCACCCAGTAACACAGTCCGATGTGGACTTCCCGGGTGATGCCCCTGCGGCGCCGACGCTGACTACAGTGGCGTAGTTTTGGGCGCTCAAGATCCCTGGGGAGGGTGAGCCGAGATGATGGGACCGCAACACGCGCTGTCCGGCGCGGCGGTGTGGCTGGCTGGCTCCTGGGCACTGGAGCAGTTCGCCGACTACCACCAGTCGCCGCTCGCGTTGGCGGTGGGCACCGCTGTGTGCGCCGGCGGCGCGCTCTTTCCCGACCTCGACATGTCGGGCAAGGTGACCAAGAACCAGGGTGGGGCCACCGTGGCCCGCACCTTCGGAGTCTTCTCGCTCTTCGCCGCCGAGGTGATGGAGAAGATCTCTCTCGGGGTCTACTACGCCACCAAGCTCAGCAGGGACCCACGCCGCAGCAACGGGCACCGGACGCTGACCCACACGCTGCCGTTCACACTGCTGGTCGGCTGGGGCACCACGGCGCTCTGCGCCGCGTACGGCAAGTGGGCGGTCATCACCATCCTGTTCTTCATGTTCGGCCTGGCGCTGCGCGGGCTGTTCGACGAGTGGGCCGAGCGGGCCGGGTGGGTGATCATCACTCTCGCGTCGGCCGGGGCGGCCTGGTTCACCTTCGCCAACCTGCCGGGCGGACGCGGCTATCCGCTGATCGGCACCGCGCTGGGCGTGGGCTGCTTCGTGCACATCCTCGGCGACATGATCACCAGAGCGGGCGTGCCGATCCTCTGGCCGATCCCCATCAAGCGGCGCATGTGGATGATGATCGGCCTGCCGAACAGCATCGCCCTACGCGTCGGCAGCAAGGCCGAAGTGGTCGGGATGCGCATCGCGCTGACGGTCGTCTCCGCGCTCGCCACCGTCGGCCTGATCGCGCCCTCGGTGCTGAGCCGTTTCGACATCGACATATGACCGATCCGGCGTCGGCGATCCCGCCGGCTGAGGACGACCGCGTACCGGAGTTCTGCCGCGCCCTGGGGCTGCCCGGCCTCGCCGACGTGCACGTGCACTTCCTGCCGCCGCGCCTGCTGCGCCGGGTGTGGGCCTACTTCGACGCCGCCGGGCCACTGGTCGGCACCGAGTGGCCGATCCGCTACCGGTGGAGCGACGCCGACCGGGTCGCGCACCTGCGCCGGCTCGGGGTGCTGGCGTTCAGTGCCCTGGCGTACGCGCACCGACCGGGCATGGCGGCGGAACTCAACCGCTGGACGCTGGACTTCGCCCGCGACACCCCCGGGTGCCTGGCCTCGGCCACGTTCTACCCCGAGCCGGACGCCCCCGGGTACGTCGAGGCGGCCCTCGCCGAAGGCGCACGGGTGTTCAAGTTGCACCTACAGGTCGGCGGTTTCGCGCCGACCGATCCGGCGCTGGACCCGGTGTGGGGGATGCTGTCCGACGCGAATGTGCCGGTGGTGGTGCACGCCGGGCACGCCCCGGTGGGAACCGCCAACACCGGCCCGGACCCGTTCGCCGCCCTGCTCGCCCGCCACCCTCGGCTGACCGCAGTGGTGGCGCACATGGGCGCCCCGGACTACCGGGCCTTCCTGGCCCTCGCCGAGACGTACGAGCGGGTCCGGCTGGACACCACAATGGCCTTCACGCCCTTCTTCGACCAGTTCGTGCCCTTCCCGGCCGAGGAGTTGCCCCGGTTACGCGAGTTGGGGCTGGCCGGCAAGGTGCTGCTGGGCAGCGACTTCCCGAACATCCCGTACCCGTACGCCGACCAGGTGACCGGGCTGGCCCGACTGGACCTGGGCGACGACTGGCTACGCGCGGTCTGCTGGACCAGCGCCGCCACCCTCTTCAACCTGCCCTGACCCGCGCCCCGCCCCACGGCGCCGGGCACTCACCCGCGCCCCGCGCCCCGCGCCCCGCGCCCCGCGCCCCGCGCCCTGCGCCCTGCGCCCTGCGCCCTGCGCCCTGCGCCCTGCGCCCTGCGCCCTGCGCCCAAGATCGTGCTCGATCCTTGATGTAGTGGCCTCCGCGACGATCCGAGGGAACTACATCCAGGATCGAGCACGATCTTGCCGTCGCACCCCTTGATCGGCGGCCAAGATCCGCGCAACTTCCCGGATGTAGCTGCCTGCGGCGGCTGGGAGGCCGCAACATCCCCGATGTTGCGCGGATCTTGGCCGCGACCATCACCGACCGACCGAACCGGGCGCAGCGCGGCGCGGCGCACCGCGGCGCGGCGCACCGCAGCGCGGCGCACCGCGGCGCACCGCACCGCAGCGCGGCGCACCGCAGCGCACCGCAGCGCACCGCGGCGCGGCGCGGCTGGATGAGCGCCGCACGCGCCCGCTGAATTGTTTTCGACATCGGCTATTGACGTCGCCGTAACAGGTGGCCTAGCGTCCTGTCGAACCGCTTCGTCGAAACGCTTCGACGACGTTCGGGAGCGGTCCCACCCCAGGCCGGAGGAGGTGCGCGGTGGCCACCATGCACGACGTCGCCCGCCTCGCACAGGTCTCGGTCAGCACCGTCTCGTACGTGCTCACCGGCACTCGGCCGATCTCGCAGGCCACCCGCAACAAGGTGCTCGCCGCGATGGCGCAGCTCGACTACCAGCCCAACGCGATGGCCCGTGGGCTGGCCAGTCGTCGCAGCCGGATCCTCGGCCTGCTGATGCCGATGGACGAACGCGGCCTCGGTGCCACCGAAACCGCCTTCGTCACCGGTGCCGCCGCGGCGGCCAGCGTCGCCGGCTATCACCTGGTGCTCTCGCCGGTTGGCGGGGGCGACCTCGACGACCTGCGTCGGCTGGCCAGTCAGCGGATGCTCGACGGCGTCGTGCTGATGGAGGTCCAGTTGGCCGACAAGCGGGTCACAGTGCTCCAGGAGACGGGGGTGCCGCTGGTGCTGATCGGCCGTACCGGCGACACCAGCACGCTCTCCTACGTCGACATCGACTTCGACCAGACCGTCCGGGAGGCCGTCGCGCACCTGGTCGACCTCGGGCACCGGCGCATCGTCTACGTCAACCACTCGGCCGCCACGCTGGCCAGCGGTTACGGGCCCGCGTTGCGTACCCGGGACGCCTTCACCGCGGCGATGACCGGACACGGCCTGGAGCCGGTGATGATCGCGGCCGAGGACAGCGCCGCCGGCGGGCGGGCCGCCCTGGCCGCCGCGTTCGCGCAGGCCCCGGAGCTGACCGCGGTGCTGGCCATGAACGAGACGGCGATCTTCGGCATCCTCGGCGAGCTGACCGGCCGAGGGTTGTCAGTGCCCGACGACGTCTCCGTCGTCTCGATGGTCACCTCGCCGCAGGTCGCCGAGTTGGCCACCCCGGCGCTGACCGCCATGACGTCGCCCGGTTCGGCGCTCGGCCGGATCGCGATCGAGGCGCTGACGCGCCACCTGGACGGCCCCGCAGACCTTCGTCACCAGCAACTGCTGCCGTGCGCGTTGGAGATCCGGGGGTCGACCGCCGCGCCCCGAAGCCGCCAGCCAATGGGGGCCGATCAGTAAATGGCCCGCCGCCGCGCTGCAACGCGACGACGGGCCCCGTGAAGTACCGGCTAGTACTCAACGAGGAGGATGCTAATGCAGCGATTCCGCCGGCTCGTCGCCGCGATCGCCCTGGCGGCGACTGCGACGACCACCGTGGCCGCCTGCGGCAGTGGTGACAACGGGGACAACAGCGACGCCAAGGTTCTCAAGCTCTGGCACTACGAGAGCGAGAACAGCGCCATGGGCATCGGCTGGGACCGGGCGATCGAGATCTTCAAGTCCGAGCACCCGGGCGTCGAGGTGCGCTTCGAGCGCAAGGCGTTCGAGCAGATCCAGCAGAACGCGGGCATGATCATCAACTCGTCCGAGGGCCCGGACATCATGGAGTACAACAAGGGCAACGCGACCGCCGGGCTGCTCTCCTCCCAGGGCCTGCTGGCCGACCTGAGCAGCGAGGCCGACAAGCGCGGCTGGGCCGGCAAGCTCAGCTCCAGCCTGCAGACCACCGCCCGGTACAGCGACAAGGGCGTGATGGGCTCCGGCAAGTGGTTCGGTGTGCCGAACTACGGCGAGTACGTCACTGTCTACTACAACAAGGACCTGTTCCAGAGCAACGGCGTCAAGGTCCCGACCACGATGGCCGAGATGACCGCCGCGATGGACACCTTCGTCGGCAAGGGCGTCACCCCGCTGGGCATGGCCGGCGCCGAGTACCCGGCCGGGCAGCTCTTCTACCAGCTCGCCCTCTCCAAGGGCGACCGGCAGTTCGTCGACAACTACCAGCTCTACAAGAACCCTGTCGACTTCAAGGCCGATCCGCTCAAGTACGGCGCGGACACCTTCGCCCAGTGGGTGCAGAAGGGCTACGTCGCGAAGAACTCGGCCAGCCTCAAGGCCGAGGACATGGGCACCGCCTTCATCGGCGGCAAGGTTCCGATGATCGTCTCGGGTAGCTGGTGGTACGGCCGGTTCAAGACCGAGATGAAGGCCAACTGGGACACCTTCCTCTTCCCCGGCAACACCCTGCAGGCCGGCTCCTCCGGCAACCTCTGGGTGGTCCCGGAGAACAGCAAGGCCAAGAGCCTGGCGTACGACTTCATCGACATCACCCTGCGTCCGGAGATCCAGGACCTGATCGGCAACAACGGTGGCGTTCCGGTCGCCGCTGACGCGTCGAAGATCAGCGACCCGAAGGACCGCAAGCTGATCGAGGACTTCAACACGGTCAGCAAGGCCGACGGGCTCGCCTTCTACCCGGACTGGCCGGTCCCCGGCTACTACGACGTGCTGGTCTCCGGCTTCCAGGGCCTGATCAACGGCTCGAAGTCGCCCGACCAGGTTCTCGACACGATCGCCAAGCCGTACGCCGATGGCGTCAAGGAGATCACCGGCAAGTGACACGGCGAGCGGCGGGCGCGACCGGCACCACCGGCGCGCCCGCCCGCCCCGCCGGGAAGGATCTTCCATGGCAGTCTCCGAGACGGTCGCCGCCCCACCGCCGGCCGCGACCCCCACCCCGCCCGCGCCCAGCCGCGGACGCCGCGGCCGCAACGCGGCGTACTGGCTCTACCTGCTCCCCGGAGCTGTGCTCTTCCTCCTGGTCATCGGCGCGCCGCTGGTCGGCACCCTCTACCTGTCGCTGACCAAGTGGTCCGGCATCGGCGACCCCCGGTGGGTCGGCCTGGACAACTACCAGCAGTTGCTGCAGGACGACGTGTTCTGGGCGTCGTTCCGCAACACCGTCTGGATGCTCGTCGCGATGGTGGTGGTGCCCACAGTGCTCGGGCTGCTGCTCGCCGCTGTGCTCTTCGACGTCATCGGCCGCCGGTTCAAGCCCCGCACCGCCGCCGCGCTGCGGGCCGCGTTCTACCTCCCGCAGGTGCTGCCCGTGGTGGTCGCCGGCATCGTCTGGGGTTGGATCCTGCGCCCCGACGGCGCGTTCAACAGCCTCCTCGACGCGGTCGGTCTCGGCGCGTTACGCCACGACTGGCTCGGCGACCCGGGCACCGCCCTGCCGGCCGTGATGGCGGTGATGATCTGGGTGCAGATCGGCTACCCGGTGGTCGTCTTCATGGCGGCGTTGCAGCGGGTCGACCCCGAGCTGTACGAGGCAGCCGAGGTCGACGGCGCGAACTGGCTGCACCGGTTCCGGGCGATCACCCTTCCGCAGATCCGGCCGGAAACCTTCGTGGTGGCCCTGACCTGCACGATCGCCGCGTTGAAGGTGTTCGGGCCGATCTTCGCCCTGACCCGGGGTGGCCCGGACAATGCCACGAACGTGCCGTCGTACTTCGCCTACTACACGTTCTTCAAGAAGCTGCAGGTCGGCTACGGCTCCGCGATCTCCATGGTGCTGACACTGATCATCGTGGTGGTGGCCGGGATCTTCATCTGGATGCAGGCCCGCAGCGAGCGCCGGGACCGGGGGTTCTGACATGGCCGTCACGCTCACACCGAGCACCGCGCCGGTGCGGCCGGCCCGGCCCGTACGCGATCGACACCACCGCGGCGTCAGCCGCTGGGTGGTGCTCGCCCTGGTCACCCTCGGCGCGCTCGTCATGCTGGTGCCGTTCGCGTTCATGCTGCTCAACGCGTTCAAGTCGCCCGGCGACTACTCCTCGGGCGGCCCGCTGAGCTGGCCGACGGAGTTCTACACGAAGGGCCTGCGCACGTACTGGACCGAAGTGAACTTCCCGCTGAAGTTCTGGAACTCGGCGATCATCGCCGGCTCGGTGGCAGTGTTCGGCGTCGCCGTGTCACTGCTCAACGCGTACGCGCTGGGTATCGGCCGGGTCCGGGGCCGGCTGTGGATCGTCGGTCTGTTCCTGCTGGCCAACATGCTGCCGCAGGAGGCGCTGATCTACCCGCTGTACTACGCGGCGAAGCAGGTCGGCCTCTACAACACCCAGCTCTCGGTGATCATCATCTTCACCGTGATCCAGAGCGCGTTCGGCACGTACCTGCTCGCCTCGGTGATGGGCACGTTCCCGCGCTCGCTGCTGGAGGCCGCCGCGCTGGACGGCGCCGGCAAGTGGACGGTGCTGTGGCGGGTGGTCTTCCCCAACCTGCGACCCACCCTCGCGGTGCTGCTCATCTTCTTCTTCATCTGGACGTGGAACGAGTTCCTCATCCCGCTGGTCATGCTGATCGACAACCAGACGCAGACCATTCCGGTTGCGCTCGCGTCGTTGCAGGGCGACCGGCTGATGGACGCTCCGACCACAAACGCCGGCGCGCTGATCAGCCTGGTGCCGGCCATCCTCTTCTTCCTCATCTTCCAGCGCACTCTGGCGCGCGGCATCACGGCAGGAGCCGAGAAGTGAAGTTCACCGACGGGTACTGGCAGCTGCGCCCCGGCGTCAGCGTCCTGCGGCCCGGCACCGTGGAGTCGGTCGAGCCGGACGAGCGCGGCTTCACCGTCTTCGCACCGACCGGTCAGATCACCGGCCGCGGCGACACCCTCAACCGCCCCCTGGTCACCGTCCGGTTCTTCTCCCCCGCCCCCGGCGTCATCGGGGTGACCGTCGCCCACCACACCGGAGGGCTGCCCCGCGAGCCGCACTTCGGGCTGAGCACCGACGAGACGCACCCGGTCACCGTCGACGTCACCGGGCTCAGCGCGACCCTGACCACCGGCGAGCTGACCGCGCGGGTCGCGCTCATCGACGGGTGGCGGGTCGACTTCCTGCACGGCGACCGGCTGCTCACCGCGTCCACCGCCCGCAGCATCGGCGTCGTCACCGACGCCGAGGGCCGCCGGCACGTACACGAACGGCTCGCCCTCGGTGTCGGTGAGACGGTGTACGGGTTGGGCGAGCGTTTCGGCCCGTTCGTCAAGAACGGGCAGACAGTCGACATCTGGAACGCCGATGGCGGCACCGCCAGCGAGCAGGCGTACAAGAACGTGCCGTTCTACCTGAGCAGCGCCGGCTACGGGGTCTTCGTGGACCACCCGGAGCACGTGTCGTTCGAGGTCGGCTCCGAGGTCGTCACGCAGACCCAGTTCAGCGTCGAGGGCCAGTCGCTCACCTACTACGTCGTCGACGGGCCCCAACCGAAGGACGTGCTGCGCCGGTACACCGCCCTCACCGGCCGTCCGGCCCGAATTCCCGCCTGGTCGTACGGCCTGTGGTTGTCCACCTCGTTCACCACCTCGTACGACGAGAAGACGGTGACCGAGTTCGTCGACGGGATGGCCGAGCGCGGGCTGCCGCTGTCGGTGTTCCACTTCGACTGTTTCTGGATGCGTCAGTTCCACTGGGTCGACTTCATCTGGGACCCGGCGACCTTCCCCGACCCGGAGGGGATGCTGCGCCGGCTGCGCGAGCGCGACCTGAAGGTGTGCGTCTGGATCAACCCGTACATCGCGCAGCGCTCGTACCTCTTCGAGGAGGGCCGCGAGGCTGGTTACCTGGTGCGCAACCCGGACGGTTCGGTCTGGCAGTGGGACAAGTGGCAGGCCGGCATGGCGCTTGTCGACTTCACCAACCCGGACGCGGTCCGCTGGTTCACCGGCAAGCTCAAGGCCCTGCTGGACATGGGCGTCGACTGCTTCAAGACCGACTTCGGCGAGCGCATCCCTACCGACGTGGTGTGGCACGACGGCTCGGACCCGCAGCGGATGCACAACTACTACTCGTACCTCTACAACAAGGCGGTCTTCGAGCTGCTGGAGACCGAGCGCGGCGAGGGCGAGGCGGTGCTGTTCGCCCGCTCGGCCACTGCCGGCGGGCAGCAGTTCCCGGTGCACTGGGGCGGCGACTGCGAGTCGACGTTCGTCGCGATGGCCGAGTCGCTGCGCGGCGGGTTGTCCCTGGCGGCGTCCGGCTTCGGCTACTGGAGCCACGACATCGGCGGCTTCGAGGGCACTCCCGACCCGGCGGTGTTCAAGCGGTGGGTCGCCTTCGGGCTGCTCTCCTCGCACTCCCGGCTGCACGGGTCCGGCTCGTACCGGGTGCCGTGGGCCTACGACGAGGAGGCGGTGGACGTGCTGCGGCACTTCACCCACCTCAAGCTCGGCCTGATGCCGTACCTGGCGGCCGCCGCCCAGGACGCACACCGCGACGGGACTCCGGTGATGCGGCCGATGTTCCTGGAGTTCCCGGACGACCCGGCGACGGCGCACCTGGACCGGCAGTACATGCTCGGCCCGGACGTGCTGGTCGCCCCGGTGCTCAGCGCCGACGGCGACGTCACGTACTACGTTCCCGCCGGCACCTGGACGCACCTGGTCACCGGCGCGCAGGTCACCGGCCCGGCCTGGTTGACCGAGAAGCACGGCTTCGACAGCCTGCCGGTGCTGGCCCGACCGGGCGCTGTCATCCCGTTCGGCTCGCGCACCGACCGACCGGACTACGAGTGGGCCGACGATGTGCGGCTGCGGGTGTACGCACCGACCGAGGGGCAGCGGACCCGAGTACGGGTACCGTCACCCGGCAACGGGCCGGGCGCCGAGTTCGACGTGCGCTACGAGGGTGGGACGGCCAGCGCCGAGCTGGTAGCCGGCACCTCGACGGGTTACATCTGCGAGATCCAGGGGACGGAACGATGACGCAACACCACTTCCCGGAGAGCTTCGTCTGGGGCTCGGCTACCGCCGCGTACCAGATCGAGGGCGCGGCGACCGAGGACGGGCGCGGGCCGTCCATCTGGGACACCTACAGCCACACACCGGGTCGGACCCTCAACGGTGACACCGGTGACGTGGCCGCCGACCACTACCACCGGTGGGCCGACGACCTCGGGCACATCGCCGACCTGGGGCTCGGCGCGTACCGGTTCTCCATCTCCTGGCCCCGGGTGCAGCCGGGCGGCTCGGGCCGGTTCAACCAGGCCGGCATCGACTTCTACTCGCGGCTGGTGGACGGGCTGCTGGAGCGGGGCGTCCGCCCGGTGGCCACCATGTACCACTGGGACCTGCCGCAGGAGTTGGAGGACGCCGGCGGGTGGGCGGCGCGGGAGACCGCGTTGCGCTTCCAGGAGTACGCGGCGGGCATCGTCGGCGCGCTGGGCGACCGGGTGCACACCTGGACGACGCTCAACGAGCCGTGGTGCTCCGCGTACCTGGGCTACGCCTCCGGCGTGCACGCGCCGGGTCGGACCGAACCGGCGGCGGCGCTGGCCGCGGTGCACCACCTCAACCTCGCGCACGGCCTGGCCGGTCGGGTGGTCCGGGAGCTGGCCCCGTCCGCGGAGCTGTCGGTGACGCTGAACCTGCACGTCATCCGGGGCGCGTCCGACTCGGCCGCCGACCAGGACGCGGTCCGGCGGATCGACGCCCTGGCCAACCGGGCGTTCCTCGGCCCGATGCTGGACGGGGAGTACCCGGCCGACCTGCTGGCCGACACCGCCTCCGTCACCGACTGGTCGTTCGTCCGCGAGGGCGACGAGAAGCTGATCGCGGTGCCGCTGGACGTGCTCGGGGTCAACTACTACTCCAGCACCCTGGTCCGGGCCTGGGACGGGGTGTCGGCCCGCTCGGACGCCGACGGGCACGGCGCGTCGACCTGGACGCCGTGGGTCGCCGCGGCGAACGTCGACTTCCTGCCGCAGCCCGGCCCGTACACGGCGATGGGGTGGAACATCGACCCGCCGGCGCTGACCGAGCTGCTGCTGCGCCTCCAGCGTGAATACCCCCACCAGCCCATGATGATCACCGAGAACGGCGCGGCGTTCGACGATGTGGTGTCGGCCGACGGCCGCATCTACGACGAGCGGCGGATCGACTACCTGCGGCGACACATCGGCGCGATGGCCGACGCCCGCGCGCAGGGCGCGGATGTGCGCGGCTACTTCGTCTGGTCGTTGCTGGACAACTTCGAGTGGGGCTACGGCTACGACCGTCGCTTCGGCATCATCCGGGTCGACTACGACACCCAGGTCCGCACCTGGAAGGACAGCGCCCACTGGTACCAGCGCCTCGCCGCCACCGGTGAGCTGGACCAGGCACAGGACTAACTGAGGAGCGTGATGTCTGTGAGTCATCGTGGTGACTCACAGACATCACGCACTTCGGGGAGCCCGGCAGGACGCGTCCTCAGACCCCGACGCGCTGCGGCGGGACGGTGAGCCCGTACATCTCCATCAGCTCCGGAGTGTCGACCCGGCTGCCGTCGGCCACCGAGTCGCAGGCGATGTCGACGATCTGGTCCTTGTGCGCCAACAGGTACGGCCGGGCGCCCACGTCGGCGCTGGCCAGGGTGGCGATGCCGGGCCAGTGCCGGCGGCCGAACAGCATCGGGTAGCCGCGCAACCCGTCGTAGGTGGCGCAGACCAGCACGTCCGGGTACGGCAGCGCGGCCACCCGGCTGACCGCCTCGGCGGTCAGGCCCGGCATGTCGACAGGGACCACCACCACCGCCTCGATCCCCTCGTCGTCCATGGCGGCCAGGCCGGCCCGGATGGACGAGCCGACTCCGGTGCCCCACGCCTTGTTGATCACAACGGTCGCCTTGCCCAGGTCGGCGGTTTCCTGGACCTGCTCGGCGGCAGCGCCCAGGACGACCACGATCTGCTCGCAGCCCGCCTCGGTCATCGTGTCGATCATCTGATTCACCAGGGGCTTGTCACCCTGGTGCAGCAGCGCCTCGGGACCACCGATCCGTCGTCCCCCGCCTGCGGCGATGATCATTCCTGCGATCCGGTTCAGCTGCGCCCCCTCCAGCACGGGACGGACCGTGACCGTTCCGTCCCCTCCTACGGACACTGCAACGAGGACGGCCAGCCGGGGGTGGCGGGGCGAAAAGGAGAAATAGCACAACCGTTACACGACCGGCATCCGCCGCCACGGACACTGCGCAGGTCAGGCCGCGTCGGCGTAGCAGTCGACGATGGACAGGTCCAGTGGAAAGCGGACCGGCGTCGCACCGAAGAGCAACGCGGAGGCGCGCTCGCCCGACCGATTGACAGCCTCGGCGACCGCATCGGCCTGATCGGCGGGCGCGTGCACGACCACCTCGTCGTGCTGGAAGAAGACCAGCTCGGCGTCGGTGCCGGACAGCTCCGTGCGCAGCGTGGCCAGCAACGTGGAGGCCCACTCCGCCGCCGTGGCCTGAATGACGAAGTTGCGGGTGAAGCGCCCCCGGGACCGGGCGGCACGCGCCCGCGGACTGTGCGGGTCACCCGCCCCCTCCGGATCGGAGGGCTCGTCGTCGAGATCACCGAACCCGGCCGAGCCGGGCGGACACGTCCGCCCCAGCCACGACCGCACCAGCCCGCCGTTCTCACCGGTACGCGCCGCCGCCTCCACGTAACCGAACGCCGTCGGGTAGCTGCGCTTGAGCACCGCCAACGCGGGCACCGCGGCCCCGCCGGTCTGCCCGTACATCGCGCCGAGCAACGCCACCTTGGCCTTGGCCCGGTCGCCGCCGAACGAGTCCCGGGCCAGGGCCGCGTAGAGGTCACCGGCACCACCCGCCGCCGCCAACCGCGCGTCGCCGGAGACCGCGGCCAGCACCCGGGGCTCCAACTGGCCGGCATCGGCGACCACCAGCCGCCAGCCCGGATCGGCCACCACCGCCCGCCGGATCACCTTGGGGATCTGCAACGCTCCACCACCCCGGGTGGCCCACCGGCCGGAGACGACACCGGCCGGCACGTACTCCGGTTGGAACCGGCCGCCCCGCGCCCACTGATCGAGCCAGGACCAGCCGTGCGCCGTCCAGATCCGGTAGAGCTCCTTGTATTCCAGCACCAGCGGCACCGCCGGATGGTCCACCCCGCGCAGCACCCAGGCCCGGGTGTTGGGCAGCTCCACCCCGACCCGGGCGAACGCCTTCAGCAGCTCCGCCGGGGAGTCGGTGTGCAGGCCGCGTACGCCGAGCGCGTCGGCGATCCGGGCGGCCAGCTCGGCGAGTCGGCGTGGCGGACCACCGACCGGGGACGCCTCGCCGAGCAGCTCGTGCAGGATCTCGTTGTGCACGTCGGCACGCCAGGGCAGCCCGGCGGCGCCCATCTCCGCCGCGATCAGCGCGCCGGCCGACTCGGCGGCCACCAGCAACCGGAACCGGCCGGGGTGCTCGGTCGCGGCGACGCGGGTGAGCTGGTCGGCGTACACCTGGGTCAGTGCCTCGATGCCCGGGCCCGACGGACCGGGCAGTGTGTCGAAGAGCGCCCCCTGCCCGTGCCCGGGCGGCGCGGCGGCGCGCGGCGGCGGGTCGGGCGGCACCGCCGCGCCGGTCAGCCGGGCCCAGGCGGCGGCCAGCGAGCGGGGCTCACCCCAACGGCCGACGTGCCCGAGCAGCAACGCCTCGGTCAACTCCACGTCGTGACACCGATCGACCCGGACGCCGGCGCGCAGCAGCGTCGGGTAGATCGCCGTGGCGGTCGACCAGACCCAGCGCGGGTGCTCGGCGGCCTCGCGGGCGGCGACCGCGGCGACCAGATCGGTGACGACCTCGGGCGGGCCGGTCGGCCGGCCGGTGGCGTCCAGCGGGCACAGCACTCCCCCACCCCGCTCGTCGGACACCACCGCCACCAGCACGAACGTGATTCTGCCTCTCCCGTCCGACAGAAACGGAGGCGCACCTCACCATGATCGGGCCGGTGGGGTGTCAGGGCCGGTCGGTAGCGTGACCGGGTGCCTCCGCAGATCCCGCATCCCGATCCTGGCACCCCCGACGCCCGCGGTCCGATGCGCTACCTCTGGTGGCTGGTCCGCTGCCAACCCTGGCGGGTGCTGCGCGGCAGCCTGATCGGCACGGCCTGGATGATCGGGCTCTCGGTGCGGCCCTACCTGATCGCCCGCGCCGTCGACGACGGGCTGCGCGCACGCGACACCCAGGCCCTGGCGCTCTGGGTCGCGGCCATCGTCGTCGCCGGCGTGGCCCTGTCCTACCTCGGCATCATGCGGCACCGCACGATGACCTTCCTCCGGGAGGACGCCAAGGCCCGCTCGGCGGAGGTTCTGCTGCGTCACCTGTCCCGCATCGGCGCGGTCCTACCCCGTCGGGTCGGGGCGGGCGAGGTGTCCACCATCGGCGGCTCCGACATCGACTGGACGGCGCAGGTGCTGACGCTGACCGGGCCGGGCGTCGGCGCGGTCATCGCGTACGGGGTGATCGCCGTGGTGCTCTGGTCGATCTCCCCAATGCTCGCGCTCTGCGTGCTGGTGGGGGTGCCTGTCGTCGGTCTGATCGTGGGGCCGCTGCTGCGCCGCCTGGAGCAGGTCGAATCGGTCTACCGCCGGCAACAGGGCGCGCTCACCGCCCGATCCGGTGACATCGTGGCCGGGCTGCGGGTGCTCGCCGGGGTGGGCGGCCGGGACCTGTTCGCCCGGCGGTACGCGGCCCGGTCCCAGGAGCTACGCGCCGAGGGCTACCGGGTCGGCGCCGTCAACAGCTGGATCGACGCGGCGACGGTCGCCATCCCCGGGTTGTTCCTGGCGGCGGTGGTGTGGCTGACCGCCCGGATGGCGGTGACCGGTGACGTCACGATCGGCGAGTTGGTCGCCGTCTACGGCTACGTGGCGACCCTGATCGTGCCGGTCTGGTTTCTGCTGGAGGGCAGTTACCAGCTCATCCGCGGTCGGGTCGCCGCCCGACGGATCACGGACCTGCTCAACGTGACACCGGACGACGTCGGTGGCCCGGGCCGCCGGTGGCCGGGCGCCGTACCCGAGACACGCCGGCCGGACGACCCGGCCGGGCCGGAAGACCCGGCCGACCTGCACGACCCGGTGACCGGCCTGACAGTGCGCGCCGGCCAGCTGACCGCTGTGGCGGCAGACGACCCGGCGGCGGCCGTGGCGTTGGCCGACCGGCTCGGCCGATACGTCGCCAGCGACGTCACCTGGGGCGGCGTGCCGCTGCGCGAGGTCGCCCTGGACGAGGTCCGCGCGCGGATCCTCGTCGCCGACCACGACTCCTACCTCTTCGCCGGCACGCTGCGCGACATCCTGCGCGCCGGGGCCGACGGCGACGACCAACGGATCGGCGCGGCCCTGCGGACCGCCTCGGCGCAAGACGTCGTCGACGCCCTGCCCGCCGGGCTGGACACCCCGATCGACGCCCGAGCCCGGACGCTCTCCGGCGGTCAGCGCCAACGGCTGCGCCTGGCCCGGGCGCTGAGCAGCGAACCGGAGGTGCTGATCCTCGTCGACCCGACGTCGGCGGTGGACGCGCACACCGAGGCGCGGATCGCCGAGCGGCTGCGGGCAGCGCGGGCCGGGCGGACCACAGTGGTGATCGCCACGTCACCGCTGCTGCTCGGCCGGGCCGACGTGGTCGCGCTCCTGAGCGCCGGCCGGATCACCGCCACCGGCAGCCACGCCGACCTGCTCGACGACGACCCGGCCTACCGGCACCTGGTTGCCCGCGGCAGCGAGGAGGCGTACCGGTGAGCCGGCTGCCCGTCGCCGACCGGGGCACCGTACGCCGGGCCCTGCGGGACATGATCAGCCGGCATCGACGCGCCGTCGGGGTCGTGCTGGCGCTGCACAGCGCCGCCGCGGTCGCCGGGCTCGCCCCGCCGTGGCTGCTGGGCACCATCGTCGACCGGGTCACGGCGGGCGCGAGCGTGGCCACTGTGGACCGTCTGGCGTTGGCCATCGCCGGCTGCGTCCTGGTCAGCGCCCTGCTCTCCCGGTACGCCCAGTACGCCGGCCACCGCTTCGGCGAACGGGCCGTCGCCGAGCTGCGCGAGGAGTTCGTCTCCCGGACTCTCGGGCTGCCCGTCTCGGTCGTCGAGCGTGCCGGCTCCGGGGACCTGGCCACCCGCAGCTCGGTCGACGTGTCGACTGTCGGCACCACCGTCCGGGACGTGGTGCCCACCATCGTCATCGCCGGGGTGCAGTTGACGTTGCTGTTCGGCGCCGTCTTCCTGCTGCACCCGCTGCTCGGGCTGGCGGCGCTGGCCGGGCTCCCGTCGATCGTGGCGGTGACCCGCTGGTACCTGCGCCGGGCCAGCTCCGCCTACCTCACCGAGGGCGCAGCGGCGGCCGAGCTGACCGAGACGCTGACCACCACCGCCGAGGGCGCGCGCACCGTGGAGGCGCTGCGGCTGGCCGACGACCGGATCCGGCACGGCACCACCCGCGTCACGCTGGTGTGGCGGGCCCGTCGGGCGACCCTCGCGCTGCGTACCGTGTTCTTCTCGGTCGTCGAGGCCAGCTATCCGCTGCCGGTCGCCATGGTCCTGCTCGTCGGGGGCTACCTGCTCTCCCGCGACATGGTGTCGCTCGGCGCGGTGGTCGCCGCCGCGCTCTACCTGCAACAGGCGATCGACCCGTTGGACCGGCTGTTGCAGTGGACCGAGCAGGCGCAACGCGGCTTCGCGTCGTACGCGCGGCTGCTCGGCGTCGGCATGGTCCCGCCCGAAGCACCCGGCACGACCGCCTCGTCGCGAGGCGAGCGGCTCGTCGTCAGTGGCGCGCGGTTCTCCTACTCCGACGGGCCGGACGTGCTGCACGGCATCGACCTGGAGGTGCAGCCCGGTGAGCGGCTGGCCGTCGTCGGCCCGTCCGGCGCCGGCAAGTCCACCCTGGCTCGGCTGCTGGCCGGGATCGACGCGCCACGCCAGGGCGTCGTCAGCATCGGCGGCTGCCCGGTCACCGACCTCGACCCGGCCGAGCGACGCCGCCGGATCGCCCTGGTCACCCAGGAGCACCACGTCTTCATCGGCTCGGTACGCGACAACCTCTCCTTCGCCGCGCCCGACGCCTCCGACGACCAGATGCGCGCCGCGCTGCTCACAGTGGGCGCCGATTGGTTTGCCGAGTTACCCGACGACCTGGACACCCAGCTCGGTGACGGGGCCCGTCAACTCGGTGCGGCCGAGGCCCAACAGGTCGCGCTGGCCCGGTTGGTGCTCGCCGACCCGCACACGCTGATCCTGGACGAGGCGACCGCCGCGCTCGACCCGTCCACCGCCCGCCGGACCGAACGCGCGCTGGCCGCCGTACTGGTCGGGCGGACCGTCATCGCTATCGCGCACCGGCTCAACACCGCCCACGACGCCGACCGGGTCGCCGTGCTCGCCGACGGTCGGATCACCGAGGTCGGCAGCCACGACGAGCTGGTGGCGGCCGGCGGGGCGTACGCGGCCCTGTGGCGCTCCTGGCACACCCGCGTCGACGAGCGGTGAGACGCCCTACTTCACCGCTCCGGAGGTGAGGCCGGCCTGGATCTGACGCTGGAACACCGCGTACACGAGGATCATCGGGAGGATGGCGATGGTCAGCGCGGCGAACAGCCCGGACCAGTCCGCCTCGTAGCCGGCGTTGACGGAGATGTCCGCGATGCCCTGGGTGAGCACCCACTTGTCCTTGGCGTTGGAGAGCAGCACCAGCGGGAGCTGGTACTGCGCCCACTGGCCGATGATGTTGAAGATCGCGACGCTGATCAGACCCGGCTTCGCCATCGGCATCATCACCTGGAAGAACAGCCGGCTGTGCCCGCAGCCGTCGATCATCCCCGCCTCGGCCACCGACGACGGCAGCGTCTTGAAGAACGCGGCCAGGAAGAACACGGTGAACGGCAACGAGTACGCGGTGTAGACCAGCACCACGCCGGTGTGGGTGTCCAGCAGACCGAGGTTCTTCACCACGAAGAAGAGCGGCACCAGCGCCAGGAAGACCGGGAAGGCCAACCCCGAGACGAAGAGAAAGTAGACCGCCCGGTTGCCCCAGAACTTGTAGCGGGCCAGCACGTACGCGGCCATCGAGCCGAGCAGCATGGTGAGGAACGTGCTGCACGACACCACGATCACGCTGTTGAGGAAGTACCGCCCGACGTGCGCCTTGGTCCAGGCCCGCCCGAAGTTCTCCCAGCGCAGCTCGGCCGGCAGCGTCCACGGGCTGCTGAAGATCTCGCTGGTGTTCTTGAACGCGGCGAGGAAGGTCCAGAGGATCGGCACGATCACGATCACCGCCCACACGGCGAGCGCGACGTGCCCCAGGCCGGCGAACAGCTTGACCTCCGAGCGGGGGCCCTTGCTCCCCGACCCGGCGGGGCCGGACGGGTCACCGGTCTTCGGCGGCAGCGCCGCCGGCGTCGGCGGCAGCGTCGACTGCGGATTCATCAGTACTCCACGCTTTCCCGCTTGGTGAGCCGCAGCGTCAGCGCCGCGAACGTGAGGGTGAGGAAGAACAGCGCCACGCCCATCGCCGAGGCGTAGCCGTACTTCGAGTAGACGAACGCGTTGCGGTAGATCTCCATGGCGAGCACCGTGGTGGCGCCGTCCGGGCCGCCACCGTCCACCGAGAGCACCGCCACGATGGCGAACGCGTCGAACGCCGCGATCCCGAGGTACACCCAGGCCACCTGGAGGGTGTCCCACAGCAGCGGCAGGGTGACCCGGAAGAACAGGGTCACCTTCGTCGCCCCGTCCATCTCGGCGGCCTCGTAGATCTCACCGGGGATGGAGGCCATCCCGGCCGAGAAGAGCACCACGTAGAAGCCGACCGCCTGCCAGACCAGCACCGCGATGATCGACCAGAGGGCCAGGTTCGGCTTGACCAGGAAGAGGATCGGCTCGATGCCGAACTTCATCAACACGCCGTTGATCAGTCCGGACTCGTTCGGCCGGTACACCATCTGGAACAACACGGCGATAATGGCCACCGCCAGGACCTGGGGGAAGAAGAACACCACCCGGTAGAACTTCGCCCCCCAGACCCCCTGGCGTTGACCACCGCTGCTCTTGCCACCCACGTTGAGCAGGAAGGCGAAGAACAGGGCGATGGCAATGGTGATCAGCGGCAGGGCAAGCAGCAGTACGCCGTGGTGCTGGACCGCTTTCCAGAAGGCCCCGTCGTCGAGCAACCTCCGGTAGTTGTCGAAGCCCACCCACTGCGGGGCCGACAGCCCCCGCCAGTTGGTCATCGAGATCTGGAACGCCTGCGCGTACGGCCAGATCACGAATGTCACGTACAGCGCGACCGGGGCGAACAGGAACCCGATCACGAATGGATACTTGCCGTGCCGCATGACCCTAGCTCCGATCGATCAGCGCTTGAACTTGGTGACGGAGCTGTCCTTCTTGATGGCGTCGGCGCGCTTCTGGATCCGCTCCACGAAGGCGTCCGCGTTGATCCGGCCGAACATCAGCTCGTTGGTGGCGGTACGCGCCTCCGTGTCGAGCTCCTTGTACCAACCGTCGAAGTACAGGTTGAACACGTCCTGGCCGGCCGCCTTGAGCGCGGCCTGGGAGCTGGCCACACCGGGCGGGAAGGCGAAGCCCTCCGAGCCGGCGGTGACCACGGTCGGGGCCTTGACCACCTCGGTGAAGCCCTTCGCGCCCGCCGTCGAGAGCATCTGACGCATGTACTCCAGCCCGCCCTTGGGGTTCTTGCTCTTCGCCGAGACAAAGTAGCCCTCACCGGCGGTGGCGCGCAGCGCGGTGGCCGGCAGCTTGTCCGAGGCGGACAGGCTCGGCACCGGCATGAGCTGGTAGTCGAAGCCGGCCGGCGTGTCCTTCTTCTGCTCACCCTCCAGCCAGTCACCGCTGGGGTACATGGCCACCTTGTACTGGTTCTGCCGCAGCTGCACGTCGGTGTGCTTGAGACCCTCGAAGCTCTTGTCGCTGAACTTCGCGCCGACCTCGGCCCACGCCGCGGCAGCCTGCTTGACGGCGTCCTGCTTCCAGGCGCCGTCCTCCAGGTTGTCGATGTTCTTCAGCACGTCCGTGCCGCCGATCTTGGCGGCGTGGGTGAGGATCACGTTCCACTGGTAGTAGGCGGCGTTCGCCCCGGCGTAGCCGTACGGGGTGATGCCCTTGGCCTTGATGTTCGTGAGCAGGGCGATGAACTCGTCCCAGTTCTTCGCCGGCGCCCAGCCGTTGTCCTTGAACAGCTTGCCCGAGTACCAGATGCCGAAGACGGTGGAGACGTAGTACAGGACGAACGGCTTGCCGTTGAACGAACCGGCCTCGATGGTCCCCGGCACCACCGTGTCGCGGACCTTCTTCGTCGGGTCGTCGACCGACGGCGCGTCCCACAGCTCGGTGAGGTCCTGGAGCTGACCGTCGGCCACGAGCGCGCCGAAGTCCATCAGCTTCTCGCCCGAGTTGTTCACGAACTCCGGCGGGTTACCGGAGGCGAACCGCGGCTGGAGCACAGTGGAGACGGCCTGGGTGGCCTGGTGCTTGACCTCGGCCTTGGGGAACGCCTTCTTGTACAGCGGCTCGTGCACGTCGGTGGCGTACTTCTCGCCGTAGCCACCGTTGAAGATGACCACCTCGATCGCGGCGTCCTCCTTGACGCCCAGCGGGTTCTTCTCGCTCTTGGTGCCGCCGGCGACCTGCTCGTTGTCACCGTCGCTGCCGCTGGTGGCGCAGGCGCCGAGCAGGCCGATGGCCGGAGTGGCGAGCATGCCCACGGCGGCGGCGCGACGCAGCACCGTGCGACGGTCGAGTGCGGCCGGGTGTTCGGGGGTAATCGACATCGTCGTCTCTCCTTGTGGAATTCGGGTCATGCGGTACGCCGGAGACGTCCGGCGTACCGCGACTCGAGGGCGAGGTTGTGCTCGTCCCCGCCGGGGACGTTGGCGGAGAGGTAGATAGGGGGTACCTCCCCGGCCTGGTGGAACCGTCGTACGACCTCCGCGGTCAGCAACTGCGCCAGCAGCGCCGTGGTGACCGAGGAGACCGCACAGACCGCGCCGCCGCCCTCGAGCGGCAGCAGTGCATCGCCGTACGGCGCGCCGTTGTCCAGCACGACGTCGGCGAGGTCGGCGAGCCGGTGCCCGGACGGGTGCCGTGGGGCGACCCGCGCGGTGTGCTCGACCGAGGTGACCGCGATCAACGGGTGACCGCGCTCGGTGACCAGCGCCGCCAGCTCGACCACCGAGCCGTTGATGCCGGATTGGGACGCCACCACGAACACGTCGCGCGGCTGGGGCGCCGCGAGCGCGTAGATCTGGTGGGCGATGGAGGGATCACGTTCCAGCTTGGGGTCGGCGAGCACGTCACGCGGGGCGTCACCGTGCATCACCAGGTCCCGTACCGAGAGCCGGTTGGTGGGGACCAACCCGCCGGCCCGGGCGACCAGCTCGGCGGCGAACGCCTCGGAGTGCCCGGCGCCGAACGCCTGGAGCACGCCGCCGTCGCGCAGGCTGTCGGCGATCAGGTCGGCGGCTCGGGTGATCCCGTCGGCCTCCGAGTCGAGCAGCCGGTCGAGCACCGGGCGGACGGCGTCCGCGTACCCCTGGGCGCTGATCATGAGTGGACTCCCTTCGCTGCCTTGTGCCCGTCGACGGCCTGCGCTGTCCGCCGGAAGGCCGCGTGCGCGCGGTCGTGCGTGCGCTGGGCGACGGCGATGTAGAGCAGGTCGAGCACCACCAGTTGGGGGTGCCGGGCGGAGAGCGCGTCCGGCCGGAAGGTGGTCGCCTGGCTGGCCGTGAGCAGCACGATGTCGGCCAGCTCGGCCAACGGGGAGCGGGGGAAGCCGGTGAGCGCGAGAGTGGTGGCGCCCCGGCTGCCCGCCTCGGCGAGCATCTCGATCGTCTCCCGGGTCTGCCCGGTGTGCGAGATGCCGAGCGCCACGTCCCCCGATCGCAGCAACGCGGCGCTGGCCAGCCCCTCGTGCACGTCGTTCCACGCCCACGCCGCCACACCGATGCGGTGCAGGCTGAACTGCATCTCCTCACCGACCAGGGCGCTGCCGCTGGCACCGAAGATGTTCACCCTGCTGGCCCCGGCGATCGCCACCGCGGCCCGCTCCACCTCGGTGAGGTCGAGCAGGGTGGCGGTGTCGTGCATGGCCCGGGTGTCGGCGGCCATGATCTGGTCGAGCACCCGGGCGAGCGGGTCACTCGGTTGGATCTCCCGTCCGATGTCGACGGTCCAACCCGCCGAGCGGGCCCGGCCGGTCTCGGAGGCGATGCCCAGTCGCAGGTCGGCGTACCCCTCGAAGCCCATCGCCCGGCAGAAGCGGGTGATGGTCGCGGGTGACGTGCCACTGCGCTCGGCAAGCTCGACGATGGTCGAGCGGGCGGCGGCCTCCGGGTCGCTGAGCACGTGCTCGGCGACCCGGCGCAGGGCGCCGGTCAGCTCGCCGAGCCCGTTGCGAACCCGGGCCAACACCCCGTCGGAGGCCGAGCTCCGTCGCTCGATCACGTCGGCGTCGACCACCGCGGTCCCCGCGGCGGTGTCCACCTCGTGATCAACCATGAGACGCCTCAGCTTTCCGAAAAGACTGTTAACTGTTAGTGGTAAAAGTTCTTACTGAACGACCCTCTGTGTCAAGACTGTGGGCGAAGTTTTCAAACTGTTACCTGGCGCACTGCCCTCAACGGCCCCCACAACTTGCCCCGCACGACCCCGCCGACCAGCATGAACAAGCCAGATCGCCGTTTCGCCCAAGGAGACCCGTGCCGATGTCCGACAGCGTCGTGGTGGGTCTCGATATCGGCGGTACGTCCACCCGAGCGACCGTCCTCACCCTCACCGGGCACCGCGTCGGCACCGGCCGCGCCGGCGGCGGCAACCCCACCAGTCACGGCGCTGAACGCGCCGCCGCCGAACTGCTGACCGCGCTCCGCGAGGCGCTCGCCGACGTCGACCCCACGCGGGCGGCCGCGGGCACCATCGGGCTCGCCGGAGCCGGCCGGCTGCTCGCCGACCCCGCCGGGCGGGCCGCCTTCGACAGCGCCTGGCACGACGCCGGACTGCGCTGCCCGTACGAGGTGCACGGCGACGCCCTGGTCGCGTACGCCTCCGGCACCGCCGCCACCGACGGAACCATCCTCATCGCCGGCACCGGCGCGATCACCGCCCAGGTCCACGAACTGCGGCTCGACCGGATCGCCGACGGCCACGGCTGGCTCCTCGGCGACGCCGGCTCGGGCTTCTGGCTCGGTCGGGAAGCCGTACGTCGGCTGCTCGCCGACCTCGACGCCGGCCGTGGGCTGGGCGCGCTGACCACTACCGTGCTCACCGAGATTCTGGGCAGCGCCGACGTCGCCACCCGCCCCCGGGACACCGTCGACGCCACCATCCAGACGGTGACCCGTCGACCCCCCATCGAACTGGCCCGGCTCGCGCCGCTGGTCGTCGACGCCGCCACCCACGGCGACCCGGTCGCCACCGCGCTGATCACCGAAGCCGCCGGGCACCTCACCGAGAGCGTGAGCCGCATCCGCCCCGCCGGGGCGGTGACACCGATCGTGCTCGGCGGCGGGCTGCTCACCGCGGACACCCCGCTCGCCGTCGCCGTCCGGTCCGAGATCGCGCGACACTGGCCGGACGCGCCACTGCGCACCGCCGGAGACGGGGCCGCCGCCGCAGCCTGGCTCGCCGCCCGTGGCCTACCCGAGGTGACCGACCCGGCCGCCCTGCACGCCCGCCTCTTCCCCACCCCCTGAAGCCCTGGGCGCTGGGCGCGCTGCCCCGCCCCGCCCACGCGGCGACGCTTCCGGCCACGATCGTGCTCGACCCAGGATGGAGTGGCCTCGCGCCGCGAGGAGGGAACCACATCCAGGATCGAGCGCGATCAAGGCGCTGGTCGGCACGCCGGGGTGGTGATCGGGATCGGTCAGAGGTGGGTGAATCCTACTTGAGTTGACCTGCGGTGAGGCCGGACTGCACCTGCCGCTGGAAGGCCACGTAGACAGCGAGCACCGGCAGCACAGCGATACTCAACCCGGCGAAGAGCCGAGCGTAGTCGCCGGCGTACCCCTGGCTGACCGACAGCGCGAACAGCCCCTGCGCCAGCATCCACTTGGACTCGTCGCCCTGCAACAACACCTGCGGCAGCAGGAACTGGTTCCAGTGGCTGAGGAAGTTGAAGATCGCCACGCTGATCAGTCCCGGACGCGCCATGGGCAGCATCACCCGGAAGAAGAGCCGGAAGTGACCGCAGCCGTCGACCAGTGCGGCCTCCGCCACCGAGGTCGGCAGGGTCCGGAAGAACGCGGTCAGGAAGAACACGGTGAACGGCAGCGAGTAGGCCGCGTACACGAGGATCAGCCCGAGCCAGGTGTTGAAGAGACCGGCGTTGCGCACCACGAAGAACAGCGGCACCAGGGCGAGGAACACCGGGAACATCAGGCCGCCGACGAACAGGTAGTAGACGACCTGGCGGCCGCGGAACTCGTACCGGGCGAAGACGTACGCGGCGGTGGCGCCCATCAGCATGGTGAGGCTGACCGAGCCGGTCACCACCACCAGGCTGTTGATGAAGTACCGGCCGATGTGCGCGCCGGTCCAGGCCCGCGCCCAGTTGTCCAGGTGCAGCGCGCCGGGAAGCCCCCACGGGTCGGCGAGGATCTCACCGTTGGTCTTGAACGAACTGATGAACATCCACAACAGCGGCAGTACGGTGAGCAGGCCCCAGAGCAGCAGGAAGCCGTGCGAGAGGGCGTTGGCCACGCCGAGTTCCCGGCGTACCGGGCGGTCCCCGCTGGTGACCGGGGTCGGGGCGGTCGCGGTGGGCTGATCCAGAGTGGTCACGAGTACTCGATCCGTTCGCGCCGGCCGACCCGCAGCGACAGCACCGCCACCGAGAGGGTCAGGAAGAACATCACCACGCCGATCGCCGAGGCGTAGCCGAACTTGGTCTCGCTGCCGAAGGCGGTGTCGTACATCCGTACGCCGATCACGTCGGTGGAGAAGTTCGGCCCGCCGTTGGTCATCAACTGCACGAGGATGAACCCGTCCAGGGCGAAGATGGCCAGGTAGACCCAGGCGACCTGGACGGTGTCCCAGAGCAGCGGCAGGGTGACCCGGCGCAGGATGGTGAACCGGGACGCGCCGTCGAGCAGCACGGCCTCGTAGATCTCCTTCGGCACTGCCGACATCGCCGCGCCGAACAGCACCACGTAGAAGCCGACGTTGCTCCAGACCATCACCGCCAGCACGCACCAGAAGGCGGTCGCCGGGTCGCCGAGCCAGGTCGGCGCGGGCAGGCCGACCGCGTGTGCGGCGCTGGTGAGCAGCCCCTGGTTGGGGTGGTACACCTCCTTCCACAGCAACGCGATGATCACCACGGAGAGCACCTGCGGGAAGAAGTAGACGGTGCGGTAGAGCGCGCCGCCGCGTACGCCGGTGACGCCGGCGCTGCCCTTGCGCCCGCCCATGGCGAGCATGGTGGCGAAGAAGAGCCCGAGCACGATGGTCAGCACCGGGACCAGTCCCAGCAGGATCGCGTTGTTCTTCAGCGCGTTCCACACGTAGTCGTCGTGCCAGAGGGTCTTGAAGTTGGCCAGCCCGACGGAGTTGGCGTCGGCGGAGTAGCCGAGCCAGTCGGTGGTGGAGATCTGGAACGCCTGGAGGTACGGCGAGACGACGAAGAACACGTACAGCAGCACCGGTGGCACCAGGAACGTGACGATCAGCGGCCACTTGCCATGTTTCACGAGAGGGACCTCTCCGTTGGGGTACGGCCGGTGGGGGCGGATCTCTCCCCCACCGGCCGGGCGGGTCAGGCCGCTCGCTTGTACTTCTTGATCGAGCTGTCCTGGGCGATCGAGTCGGCGCCCTTCTGGCACTGGTCGAGGAACTCGGCGGGGCCGATCCGGCCGCTGAAGAACTCGCCGCACGCGGCGTCGACGAGGTTGCGCTCCAACT
This sequence comes from Micromonospora sp. NBC_00362, assembly GCF_026342155.1. NCBI lineage: Bacteria > Bacillati > Actinomycetota > Actinomycetes > Micromonosporales > Micromonosporaceae > Micromonospora > Micromonospora sp. NBC_00362. The sequence goes on along the minus strand of NZ_JAPENH010000001.1, from coordinate 6,739,114 downwards.
TGCGGTAGAAGTTGTTGTAGACCCAGTTGAAGCCGTTGGCACCGGACGCGTCGAGGGCCTTGACCACCGTGCTCAGCCCGTACGGCAGCTCGACGCCCTCGGTGGCGCCGGCGACAACGGTGAGGCTGGCGACCTTCTTCGTGAAGTCCTGGGCGCCCTTCTTGGAGAGCATGGTCCGGAAGTACTCCAGGCCACCGGCGACGTTGCGGGCCTTGGCGGGCACCATGAACGGCTCCCCGGCGGTGCCCCGGATCGCCTCGAACGGCAGTTTGTCGCCGCTGCCCAGGCTCGGCGTCGGCGCGATGGTCATGTTGAACCCGGCCGGGGTGACGTCCTTCTGCTCGCTCTCCAGCCAGGAGCCGCAGGAGATGAAGGCGGCCTTGCCCTGACACCAGGCGGTCTGCGACTGCTTGTGGTCCAGGCCGGGCGAGCCGTCCAGGATGTACTTGTCCTTGACGATCTGGTGCCAGGCGTCGGCGGCGGCACGCATGGAGTCGGACTTCCAGGCGTTCGGTTCCAGGTTGTCGATGGCGGTGGCCACGGACGGGCCGCCGAACTTGATGGCCGTGGAGATCAGCGGCCAGCTCATGTAGCGCGGGTGCAGGCCGGCGTACGTCCAGGGGGCGATGCCGGCGGCCTTGATCTGCTTGCAGAGCGCGATGTGCTCGTCCCAGGTCTTCGCGTACGACCAGCCGCGGTCGGCGAAGAGCTTGGCGGAGTGCCAGATGCCGTAGGCGGTGTAGGTGTAGTTGAGCACCAGGAACTTGCCGTCGTAGGAGCCGACCTCGACCGCGCCGGGCAGCAGGGTGTCCTTGACCGTCTTGCCGGGGATGTCGAGGCTCGGGGCGGCCAGCAGTTCGTCGAGGCCGGCGAGGGCGTTCTGGCTGACCAGGCCGTTGAAGTCGATCTGGCTGGACCCGGAGTTGTTGACCACGTCCGGCGGGGTGCCGTCGACGAAGCGCGGCTGGAGGGTCTTGCTGATCTCCTGGGTGGAGGAGTGCTTGATCTTCGCCTTCGGGTACTTCTCGGTGTACATGGCCTCGTGGGCCTTGGCGTACTCCTCACCGAACCCGCCGCCGAAGATCACCACCTCGAGTGGGGCGTCCTCCTTCACGCCGAGCGGGTTCTGGGCGCTCTTGGTGCCCTGGTAGGTCTCGGCATCCTTCTTGTCACCGCCACCGCTGGTGGCGCAGCCGGACAGCAGGCCGGCGGCGGGGGTGGCCAGGAGGCCGGCGGCGGCGCTGCGCCGCAGGATGTCACGCCTGTTCATGGGTTCTCCTCGGGTCGGGTCGGGCGGATCGCCGGTCTGTGGGGGAGGCGTCCGCCGCGCGAGGGACGGTAGTTCTCTTCAGTTCATGCTCTGTTGCTGAAGAATTTCTACGACAGCCGGGCTCGGACTTCAAGTCCTGAGGGCCGAACCGTTATCACCACCAGCCGCCGCCGGGTCGCCTAACCTGAGGCGATGCGCCGTCTGCGCCAGCTGGCCGAGCGCACCCCGGCTGGGCGGGAACGGTACGTCGACCTGCTCCGCGCGCTCGCCATCACCATGGTCGTTCTCGGACACTGGAGCGTCACGGTGGTCGGGCGCGACCCCGACGGGCAGGCCACCGGGCACTCCGCGCTCGGCGACCTGCGCTGGGCGTACCCGCTGACCTGGCTGGCCCAGGTGATGCCGGTCTTCTTCCTGGTCGGGGGGTACGCCAACGCGGCCTCGCTGACCCGGCTGCGGGCCCGCGGCGGCGACTCCGCCGGCTGGCTGATCGACCGCAGTGCCCGCCTGGTCCGCCCCACCAGCACGCTGCTGCTGGTGCTCACCGCGGTCGCGGCGGTCGCTTGGCTGCGCGGCGCCGACCCGACCCAGATTCGCGAGGTGTTCTGGTTCGCCACCATTCCGCTCTGGTTCCTGGTCGCCTACCTGGCGGCGGTCGTGCTCACCCCACCGATGTACGCGCTGCACCGCCGCCTCGGCCTGGCCGTGCCGCTGGCGCTCGTCGCGGTGGTCGGCCTCGGCGACCTCGGCCGACTGAACGGGCCGGAGGAGCTGAGTTACGGCAACTACCTGTTCGGTTGGCTCGCCGTCCACCAGCTCGGCTTCGCCTGGCACGACGCCCGCGCCACGCCACCACCTGCCGACCCGAAGACGCCACCGCCCGCGAAGGCCGGCGCAACCGCGCCACCACCTGCCGCGACCGACGCTGCCGGGCCGCCGACTCCCGACCGTCCGGGGGTACGCCGACGGCGGCTGCCCACCTCCCACCGGGCCGGTCTGGCCTTCCTGGGCGGCGGGCTGGGCGCGGTGCTGCTGCTCACCGTCCTCGGCCCCTGGCCGGTGGCCATGCTCAAGGTGCCCGACGAGCGGCTCGACAACGCCGCACCACCCAGCCTCGCGTTGCTGGCCGTCGCCGCCGGCCAGCTCGGTCTGATCCTGCTGCTGCGCGGCCCTGCCGAACGACTGCTGCGCCGCAGCGGGCCGTGGCAGGTGGTGATCGGGGTCAACCTGGTGGTGCTGACCGTCTTCCTCTGGCACCTGACCGCCGCGATCCTGCTGATCGGGTTGCTCGACGCGGTCGGGACGCTGCCCACCCCGACGGTCGACACGGCCGCCTGGTGGGCCTGGCGGGTGCCCTGGTTGCTGCTGCTCAGCGCCGTTCTGGCGGTGCTGGTCGCCATCTTCGGAACGGTGGAGGCGCGCAGCGGCCGCCACCGCACCGGACGGGGGACCCCTCGGGGCACCCCGGCCCGGGCGGCATTGGCGGTGGCCGGCTACGCCGCCGTGGTGGCCGCGCTGCTGATCAACAGCACCACGCCGCAGCAGGCCCCGGAGCCGCTCGGCACGCCCGTCCCGGCGCTGGTGGCGTACCTGGCCGGGGCGGGCGTGCTGCGACTGCTCAGGTCTGGGTGGGGAACCCGAGGTTGACCCCGCCGTGGCGCGGATCCAACCAGCGGCTGGTGACGACCTTGCCCCGGGTGAAGAAGCGCACCCCGTCCTCGCCGTGCGCGTGCAGGTCACCGAAGAGCGACGACTTCCAGCCGCCGAACGAGTGGTACGCCATCGGCACCGGGATGGGCACGTTGATCCCGACCATGCCCACCTCCACCTCGTGCTGGTAGCGCCGGGCCGCCCCACCGTCGTTGGTGAAGATCGCCGTGCCGTTGCCGTACGGGCTGGCGTTGACCAGGTCAACCGCCTCGTCGTACGAGCCGACCCGCACCACGCTCAGCACCGGCCCGAAGATCTCGTCGGTGTAGATCGACATGTCAGGGGTCACCCGGTCGAACAGCGTCGGGCCGAGCCAGAAACCGTCCGGGTCGCCGTCGGGCGTCACGTCCCGCCCGTCCACCACCGGCACCGCGCCGGCGGCGACACCAGCGTCCACGTAGGAGCGCACCTTCACCGCGTGCGCGGCGGTCACCAACGGGCCCATGTCGCAGCCCCGTCGGCCGTCGCCGATGCGCAGACCGGTCACTCTCGCCGCGATCCGCTCGACCAGCGCGTCCGCCACCGGCTCCACAGCCACCAGCACCGAGATGGCCATGCACCGCTCCCCCGCCGAGCCGAACCCGGCGTTGACCGCCGCGTCGGCGGCCAGGTCCAGATCGGCGTCCGGGAGCACCACCATGTGGTTCTTCGCCCCACCGAGCGCCTGCACCCGCTTGCCGGCGGCAGTTCCGCGTTGGTAGACGTACCTGGCGATCGGGGTGGAGCCGACGAACGACACCGCCCGCACCTCCGGGTGATCCAGCAACGCGTCGACCGCCTCGGAGTCGCCGTTGACCACGGTGAGCACCCCGTCGGGCAGGCCCGCCTCGGCGAACCACTCGGCCAGCAGCAGCGCCGCGCTCGGGTCCTTCTCGCTCGGCTTGAGCACCACCGCGTTGCCGCAGGCCACCGCCACCGGCACGAACCACAGCGGCACCATCACCGGGAAGTTGAACGGGGAGATCACCGCGACCACCCCGAGCGGCTGCCGGATGGTGTACGAGTCGACCTCGGTGGACACGTTCTCGCTGAACGCGCCGCGCAGCGCCGACGGCAGGCCGCACGCGTACTCGATGACCTCAAGGCCGCGCTGCACCTCGCCGGCGGCGTCGGCGAGCACCTTGCCGTGCTCGGCGGTGACCACCTCCGCGAGCCGGTCCCGCCGGGTGTGCACCAACTCCCGGAAGGCGAACAGCACAGCGGACCGCCGGGCCAGCGACGCGTCCCGCCAGGCCCGCGCCGCGCGGACGGCGGCCCGCACCGCCACGTCGACGTCCGCTGCCGAGGCCAGCTCGACCTCGGCGGTACGCCGACCTGTCGCCGGGTCGAACACGTCACCGCGCCGCCGCGACGTGCCGTCGACCCGCTTGCCGTCGATGAAGTGACCGATGCTCATGCCGCCACCCCCGCAGCCGTTCGGATCGCGTCGACGAGGATCGCCAGGCCCTCACGGGCCTCCTCCTCGGTCAGCGTCAACGGTGGACCCATCCGCAGCACGTTGCCGTGGAGGCCGCCCTTGCCGGTGAGCAGGCCACCGTCGCGGGCGGCTTCGAAGACCCGGTTGGTCAGCGCCGGATCCGGCTCACTGCCGCCCGGCCGGACGAACTCGACGCCGAGCATCAGCCCCTTTCCGCGTACCTCGGCGACGCAGTCGAGCCCGCCCACCGCGGACCGCAGGCCGTCGGCGAGGATCACGCCGACGCGGGCCGCGTTCGCCTGGAGGTCGTGGGCGATCAGGTAGTCGAGCACCGCGTTGCCGGCCGCCGTGGAGATCGGATTGCCGCCGAAGGTGGAGAAGCTGATGGCCGGCACCGACTCCAGCACCTCGGCCCGGCCGACCACCCCGGCCAGGGCGAACCCGTTGCCGATGCCCTTGGCGAAGGTGAGCAGGTCGGGGGTGACGCCGTGCGCCTGGTAACCCCAGAAGTGCTCCCCGGTACGCCCCCAGCCGGTCTGCACCTCGTCGGCGATGAACAGGATGCCGTGCTCGTCGAGGACCTTCTTCCAGCCGGCGAAGAGCCCGTCCGGCGGGTGCACGAAACCGCCAACGCCCTGGATCGGCTCGGCGATGAGCGCTGCCACGTCACCGGCGGTCTGGGTGGCCAAGACCTCACGCAGGTCCTCCACCGCCGCGTCGACCTGCTCGTCGGCGCTGAGCCGGGCCAGCAGACCACGCACCCGGTCACCGGAGTGCAGCCAGGCCACCTGGAGCGGGTTGAGGCCGCTGGCCGACCAGTTGCGGTTGCCGGTGACGCCCATCGCCGCGTACGACCGGCCGTGGTAACTGTTGCGCACGGCCAGGATCTGGTGCGAGCGGCGGTGGTTGGTGGCGACCAGCAGCGCCGCCTCGTTCGCCTCCGTGCCGGAGTTGGTGAAGAACACCCGGGCGTCCGGGATGCCGGAGCGCTGGGCGATCTTCTCGGCCAGCTCCACCTGTTGGCGGATCAGGTAGAGCGTCGAGGTGTGCGCGATGCCGGTGGCGAGCTGCCGCTCGACGGCCTCCCGGATCTCCGGAATGTCGTACCCGATCATGTTGGTCAGCACGCCGCCGAAGAAGTCCAGGTAGCTGCGCCCCTGCGCGTCGGTGACCCGGCGGCCCGAGCCGGAGACCAACTCGAGCGGCTCGGCGTAGTACAACGGCATCCAGGACGGGAGCACGGCCCGGTGCCGGGCCAGCAGGTCGTCGGTCATCGTGGCAACCCTTCAGCGGCGTTCGTGGATACCGCACGCTCCCACCGCCGGTCGATGCGAACAACTGTCAGCCTGTAGCGCATGGGAGTCCCAACCTGACAGCACGTCAACGGTTTCCACGGCAAGGGTTGGCCTTGACCCATGATTTCCGCAGCACTCATGGGAAAATCCCACTGAATCCGCAGTATGGTCACCCGCCGCTACCCTGGGTCGGTCCACTGTCGCCGGGGAGGCCACACGGTGCGCATCGAAGAGACGGTCGCCGAACTGGAGCGCGTCGCCGCACGCGAGGTGGGCCGGGGCAGCGAGGCGCTGGCCGAACCCGCGGCCGGCGGACTGTTGGCCGCCGCCCGGTCGCTCGCCGCCGGGGCGCCGGACGCCGCGGTGTTCACCGGGTTCTTCATCCCCGGCGCCGAGCCACCCGCCGCGGAGACCGACGGCCCGCTCGGCGCGGTCCAGATCGCCGCCGCGCTGCGCCAGCTCGGTGGCCGGTGCCGGCTCGTCACCGACGAACCCTGCGCCCCGGTGGTCGAGGCGGCCGTCGCCGCCGCCGCGCCGGGCCTGCCGGTCGACGTCGCGCCGCTGCGGGGGTACGAGGAGTGGGCCGCCGCCCTGCTCCCCGAGTACGGCCGGCTGACCCACCTCGTCGCCTGCGAACGGGTCGGGCCCGGGGTGGACGGTCGGCCCCGCAACATGCGCGGCGAGGACATCGGCGCGCACACCGCACCCCTGGACCGGCTCTACACCTCCGGGTCGGCCTACCGGATCGGCATCGGCGACGGCGGCAACGAACTCGGCATGGGCCTTCTGCCGGCGGACCTGATCGGACGGGTGGTCGCCTCGGGCGAGCGGATCCGGTGCGTGGTGGGCGCTGACGCGCTGCTCGTCGGCGGCACGTCCAACTGGGCCGCAGCCGCCCTCGTCGGCGCGCTGTCACTGCTCCGCCCGGATGTGCCCCAGCTTCGGACGCTGCTGGAGCCCGCCTGGTCGTACGACCTGCTGACCGCGATAGTGCGCGCGGGCGCGGTGGACGGCGTACGCCGACGCCCCACGCTCAGCGTCGACGGCCTCGACTGGCCCGCGTACGCCGAACCGCTCATCCGGATCGCCGAGCTGGTCAGGGAAGCCCGGTAGGTGTCTGTGGCTCGGTAGCCGGCCGCAGTGACCTCGGCGGGCGGCTCGCCGCTCGCGCGTGCGCAACCTGTCGGGGGCGCAACGGCAGGTGCAGGGCGGCTGCGACCACAGCGAAGGCCGCCCAGCCGGCGCCCAGCGCCGCGGCCGACGAGACGTCCTGGAGGTAGTGGTACGCGGTGAGGAAGCCGACCAGCGCGAGGCTGTTGCGAGCGAAGTGCCGACTGAACTCGGCCAACTGCCGGCGGGCCTCGACGGCGACCAGCACCCCCGAGTACGGGAACGTCACCACCATGCCGCGCAGCACCGCGCCGAGCAGTTGGGTGAGGACCGCCCCAACGAAGATCACCACCAGCTTGAGCAACGCCGGCAGCCCGTCCGGGCGGGTCTCCGCGACGGCGACCGTCTCCTCAGTGGGAGCACCACGTCGGCGGGCACGGCGGCGCAGCCACAGGATGGCCGCCAGCCAGAGCACGAGCGTGCCGGCGAGGGCCACCTCGAACGGAATGTGGACGGCCAACAGGCCGGCGCTCAGCGCCACGTAGACGCCGATCCCCGCGACGTCGGCGAGCAGGATCGGCCAACGCCACCGCCGGTGGGTGACCGCCACTGTGACGAAGAAGAGATTGAGCCCGAGCACACCGAGCACCTGCGCGCCGTCCACCCGATAGTCGGTGGTGAGCAGGGCGAGCGTCATCGGCAGCGGCAGGCTGTAGACCAGCGCGCGGAGCCGGACGGAGCGGATCACGCTGACCGCCCATACCACTGCCGTCACCAGCAGGACCGCGCTCAACGTCATGGCTCACCCGTTCCCGCCCCGGTGGGGGCCGTCAGTCCTGGAAGGTCGCGGCGTTCGCGCAGCTGTCGAACACGCGGGTGAGCCGAGCGACGTCCGTCCGGTTGACCGAGAACTGATTCTCGCCGATCTCGCCGTGCGCGGTCATGTGGGCCTCCCAACAGCTCGACCCGTCCCAGAGCGTCAAGTTCACGTGCAGGTGCGGACTCACCACCCCGATAGGCAGCAAACCCACCCGCGCCCCGGCCGCGCGTTGCTTCTCCACCAGGGCGGACAGATCGTCGGTCAGCGTGGCGTAGACGAAGACCCGGGTGATCTGGACACCCCGTTGCAGGGCCTCCACGTTGGCCTCCCAGTAGCGCCGGCCGATCTCACTGCGCCACCAGCTCAGCTCCCCGCTCACCCGAGGCATCACGTTCGTCAACCCGTCCAGCCGGCGTACGCAGGCGCGGGTCGCGCCGACCAGATCCTCGTCCTCGTCACCGCGCCGGATGATCCGACCGTCAGCGAGCTGCTCGGCCTCCAACCGGAACTGCTCGTAGCGCCGCTGCGCCTCCACCGCGACCCGGGTGCCCGCGTGCTGCTCGGCCGCCTCCCGCATCGCCCCGGCCAGCTCAGTGGTGGTGCGGACCAGCCAGGGCGGGCCGTCCAGCAGCGTGCGCAGGTGGAAGCGGCGCTCCGCGCGGGCCAGCGAGTCGACCAACAGCGAGATGGTGATGCCCATCAGACCGGCCAGCAGCGACTCCACCCCGGAGGCGGCGTTGCTGAGGTCGAGCACGATGCTGAGGGTGATCGACAGCGTGATGCCGACCAACGCCACCGGGTCGGTGTGCGCCACCAGCCGGACGAAGCCGGCGGTGGAACCGCCGCCCTCCCGTAACCGCTGACGGGCCACGTCACGGTTCATCGAGATCCCCCAATCAGCCGCTCTCGCCAGCGTAGACAGCAACCACAAGCACCGGCCCCACCGCGGCGGGCCGGTAGCATCCGGCTGTGCACAGAGCGGACGCGGCGCCGTCGACCGGAACGGACGACGAGCGGATCACGGCGGAGATCCAGACCTGGGTCTGCTCCACCCCGCTCCGCGGCCTCGTCGCCCACTTCGGTGGCCGCTGGCCCGACGGTGACCTCACCGACGTGCTCCGCTTCCTCGACGACTTCTCCGCCCGCCACTGGGACTTCCGAGGCGGCCGGGAACGGCCCGACGCCCGGGAGCCCGACCTCGACCCGGCCACCGCGACACTGGTGCTCGACGCGGCTGCCACGCTCGGGCTGATCCACCCGGTGCCACCGGCCCGGTCGGCGTACGCCCACCTGGTGGTGCTCGGCGGCCTGGCGCACGCCTGCGTACGCCGCGTCGGCTACGCCGCGCACCTGCTCCGCGCCGGCCTACCGGTGAGCGGCGAGGTCGCCGTCCTGGGCAGCTTCCGGCCGCTGTCGAACGGGGAACGACGCACGCTCGCCGAGGCGGGCCTGCCGGCCGACGAGACCGAGGTGGACGTGCTGGACACGGCCGTCCGCCGGGTGTTCGAGGTGGCCGCCCCGGCCGAGCAGGCCGGCGTCGACGCCGGCCACCCACACCACTCCTGGTCGTCGCGGACCTACCGACCGGACGGGCTGCCGCCGATCCGGGTGCTGGCCGCGCCGTCCAGCGAACCCGACCAGCGGCGGGCCCACACCGCCGACACCCAGCGGTTCTGGGCCGGCCACGTCCGGCTCGCGCCGGGCGACAAGGTCCTGATGGTCACCGCGCCGATCTACGTGCCGTTCCAGCACTGCGACGCGCTACGCACGCTGGCCGTGCCGTACGGGTGCGCCATCGACACGGTCGGCGTGGACCCGACGCTCGCCGACCTGGCGGTGCTGCCCGAGCAGACGCTCACGCCGGGGCGCTACCTCCAGGAGATCCGCTCGGCGATCCGCTCGATGCGTGCCCTGCACGCCGGGCTTCACCCGCGCTGACGTGGAAGGCCAGGCCCGTCGGCTGAGCCGGGCTCAGCGGGCGGTGTCGGCGACGGCCTGGGCGAAGACCTCGGAGCGGTGCTCGAAGTTGCGGAACCGGCCGTAGCTGGGCGCGGCCGGGGACAGCAGCACCACCCCGCCGGCCGGGGTCACCTCGCGGGACAGCCGGACCGCGTCCACCAGGTCGTCGACCAGTTCGGTACGCACCTTCGGCAGGCCGGCGAGCACCTCGACGATCCGGGTGCCGCTGTCCGGAATCCCGATGACTGTCAGCTCCCGCTCGGCCAGGTGCTCGGCCAACGGCGTGTAGTCCAGCCCTCTGTCGTTGCCTCCGACGATCACCGTCAACGGCCGCCCGTCGTACGCGTCGATGGCGTGCATGGCCGCGTACGGGCTGGTGGCCAGTGTGTCGTCGACGAACGTCAGCCCGGACGGGTCGGTGATCTCGGTGAGCCGGTGGGCCAGCCCCTGGAACTCGGCGACCGCGACGGCCAGGTGGTCCTTGCCGGCTACCACGTCCACGCCGAGCGCGTCGAGCACGGCGAGCGCGACACAGAGGTTGCCCTCGTTGTGCCGGCCGACCAGCGGCAGCACGGCACGCGGGAAGAGCGGCTGGTCACCGACGTGGAACCACTGCGTGCCGTCGACGCCGGTGGCGACGTGGGTGGTGTCGGGGCGACCGGCCCGGATCGCCGACAGCTCACCCAGCTCCGCGGCGAGCCGGGGGTCGCCGCCGTTGACCACGATCGTCTGCGGGTCGTGGGCGAGCAGGTTGAGCTTGTCCCGGTAGTACTCCCGTTCCCCACCGTGCGCGTCCAGGTGCTCGGGGAAGAGCGCGGTGACCACCGCCACCCGGGGCGAGTCGGTGAGGTCGCTGCACTGGTAGCTGGACAGCTCCAGCACGTACAGCTCCGCGTCCGGCAGGTCCAGGGTCGGCACCCCGATGTTGCCGCCGAAGACGTTCGGTTTGCCCATCGCGGTGAGCAGGTGACTGATCAGGCTGGAGGTGGTGCTCTTGCCCTTGCTGCCGGTGACCCCGACGGTGCGCGCGGCGTGGTCGGCCATCCACAACGCGGTGCCCTGGGTCACCAGGATCCCGCGGCGACGCAGCTCGATCAGCCACGGGTGGGTCTGGGGCACGCCCGGGGAGCGGACCACCACGTCGGCGGCGGCCAGCCGTTCGAAGCCCGCCTCGCCGGTGACCAACGGCGCCGCCTCGGCCAGGGGGCCGTCCCAGGGCAGCGACAGGAAGTTCGCGCTGTCGTCCACGGCGACCAGCTCGGCCGGGCCGTGCGCGGCGATGGCGGTCACAGCGGCCCGGCCCTCCCGACCGGTGCCCCAGACGGCGACGGTACGTCCGCGCAGGTCAGAAAGGCGCACGGGGCTCTCCTCGTGGGTCACGGCGGCGGCAGGGCGGGCCCGGTCCGGACACGGCCGGACGAACCAGGGCCTAGTATGGCGTGTGCCCAACGAGCAGCTCCGGCGGATGGACGCCTTCACCTTCCCGTCCTACTCGATCGACTTCGCCACCGGCGAGGTGTTGTTCGACTACGCCCTGACCGGCCCGGCCGGTGAGCAGCGGTTCACCGAGGTGATCACGCTCCCGCTGCCGGCGGAACCGCCCTCCGACGAGACGGTGGCGACCCTCGACCGGGTGTTGGAGGTGCTGCACCTCGTCGCCGGGGTCAGCTACTACAAGGCCGCCGCGCCGCCCCGACTCGTGCTGCCGGCGCCGCTGGGCGCGGCCACCGTCGACTACGTCACGACCGTCTACACCAAGGGCCTCGCTGAGTACGCGTACCGCAACCAACTGCCGCACGTGCTCGAGCTGCGCCCGGAGGTTCCGGCCGGCACCCCGGAGTCGCCCCGGGTGTACGACGACTCGGACCGTCGCCCGCTCTCGGCGGTCGGCGGCGGTAAGGACTCGATCGTCAGCCTGGAGGCGCTGCGCCGCGCCGAGCTGGACCCGGTGCCGTTCTCGGTCAACCCGAACCACGTGATCGTCGCTGTCAACGAGGCGTCCGGGCTGGTCCCGCTGGCCGCCCGGCGGCGCATCGACCCGGTGCTGTTCGACCTGAACGCGGCCGGCGCGTTGAACGGGCACATTCCGGTCACCGCCATCAACTCCCTGATCGCGGTGGCCACCGCCGTCCTGCACGGGCTGGGCCCGGTGGTGATGTCCAACGAGCGTTCGGCGTCCGACCCGAACCTGGTCTGGAACGGCCACGAGATCAACCACCAGTGGTCCAAGGGCGTCGAGGCGGAGGGGCTGCTGCGCGCGTCGCTGGCCGAGCACGCCGGCCTGACCGACCCGTACTTCTCCCTGCTGCGTTCGTTGTCCGAGCTGCACATCGCGCGGCTGTTCGCCGAGTTCACCAGGTACGACGACGTGGTGACCAGCTGCAACCAGGCGTTCAAGCTGCGCGACGCGAGTGAGCGCTGGTGCCGTGACTGCCCGAAGTGCCGCTTCGTCTTCCTGGCCATGGCGCCGTTCATGCCGCGCGAGCGGGTGGTGGGCATCTTCGGGGGTGACCTGCTGGCCGACGAGTCGCAGATCCCCGGCTACCGCGAGTTGCTGGGCGTGGACGGGCACAAGCCGTTCGAGTGCGTGGGCGAGGTCGAGGAGTCGGTGGTGGCCCTCGGCCTGCTCGCCGAGCAAGACCAGTGGCGCGACGCCCCGGTGATCCAGGCCCTGGTCGACGCCGTCCCGGAGACGGCCTGGTCCGCGGTGGCCCACTCGGACGTCTTCACCCCCGGCGGCCCCAACCACATCCCACCCACGTACGCCAAAGCCCTGAATTCCCTCACCTGACTCGGAAGTGGGCCCACTTTCCCCAGTCGGCCCCGCCCCGCCCCGCCCCGCCCCGCCCCGCCCCGCCCCGCCCCGCCCCGCCCCGCCCCGCCCCGCCCCTGGGGAGTGTGCCCCTGCTCCTTTGGAGCTGATGTCGTAAACGAATCAGGGCGCGGTTGAGCCGAGCCGGGCCGGGCCGACCCGAGCCGACCCGAGCCGAGCCGAGCCGACCCGACCCGAGCCGAGCCGAGCCGAGCCGGGCCGGGCCGGGCCGGGCCGCGCGATTCGTTCACGACATCAACTCGATAGCGTGCCGGCCCTCTATGCCACCACTACGCCAGGCCGACCCCGCCCCCGTCGATCATGGCGTTCTGGTGGGCGCAATAGACGTTTTCGCGCCTTCTGCCGCCCACCACAACTCCTTGATCGACGCGGGCGGGGCTTGGGTGGGGTGGGGTGGGGTGGGGTTAGGGGGTGCGGACTGCTTCCAGGGCAAGTAGGGCTACGTGTAGGGAGAGGCTGGCCTCCACCGAATCCAGGTCCACGTCGAGGATGCGGGCGATGCGGGCCAGGCGTTCGTAGAAGGCCGGCCGGGACAGGTGGGCGGCGGCGGCGCCGGCAGACTTGTTACGGCCCTGCTCCAGGTACGCGCGCAAGGTGTCGAGCAACTGTTCCCGGGGGTGCCGAGCGTCGTACTCCAGTAGCGCGCCGAGTTCGCGTTCCACGAACGTCTGCAGGCGGGGCTCGTCGCGCAGCAGGTGCAGCAGCCCGGCCAGGCCGACGTGCGGCAGCCGGAAGGTCGGTAGGTCACGCCGGTCCCGACGGGCCGCCTCGGCGATCTGCCGCGCCTCGACCAGCGACCGGCGGGCCTCCCGCAGGGTGCCCACCCCGGAACCGGCGGCCACGATCACGGCACCCGGGCCAGCGCCCCGGAACGGGTCGACACCGACCCCCGACCGAGCGGCCTCGACACCGGACGCCGCGCGGGACGCATCTACGCCGAAGCCCGTACGGGCCGGATCGGCGCCGACCGCCGCACGGGAAGCGTCGGATGCGGGACGGGACACGTCGACGCCGGAGGCGGCCCGCGCCGGTTCGACACCGGGCGCCGGTCGGCCGGTGCCGGCGTCGAGGCGTACCCGACGAAGGGCGCTGGCGAACGCGGACAGCGCGCGATCCTCGGCGGCCGGGTCCGGCAGGGCCAGCAGCGCGCCCACCGAGTGGTCGTCGACGGCGCTGGTCAGCGCGGTCAGCTTCGCCTCCCGCAGGGCCTGGCCGACCGCCTCGGAGAGATCACGTAGCCGGGCCTGACCGGCCTCGGGGCCGACCTCCCCCGCAGGGTCGTCGGCGCGGTGCCGGACCATCACGCCGACCAGGTGCCGTCGGTCGAGCACCACGCCGAGCGCCTTGGCCCGCAGCCCCACCTCGTCCACCGGACGGGAGTGGTCCAGCAGCGCGGTGAGCAGGGTGCGGTGGATCTGCCGTTCCAGGCCCTCGGCGTCGCGGCGGATCAGCCGGCCCAGCGCGAGGGTGGACGCGGCCCGCTCGATCAGGATGGTGAGCCGGGTCGGCGAGCCCGCTGCCGGTTCGACGGCCCGGGCGCTGGGCACGTCCCCGCTGGCCGGCCAGCGCAGCAGCAGCCGACCCCAGTCCTGCCCCCGAGCGCCGACGGTGGTCACCAGCCAGCCGCTGTCCGCGTCGTACGCGGTCCGCCCGGCCGGGCGGATCCGCCGGGAGTGCTGCTCCCAGCCGTCCAGCAGCAGCTCAGCGCTCTCGCCCGCCGGGTCGTACCCGAGCACCTGCCGGGACAGGTTCTCCAGCACCACTGGGCAACCGGACAGCTCGGCGGCCTGGCGGATCACCTCGGCGGCGTCGGCGCCCTCGACGGACAGGTCGTTGAACCGCTGGTGGATCTCCTCGGTGGCGCGTAGCTCGGTGAGCTGCGCGTCGACGATGAGCGCGTGCACCGCCTCGGTGATCCGGACGAACGGGGTGGCCCGGCGCAGCTCCACCAGGGGCAGCCCACGCCGTTCGGCGGCGGCGGCCATCACCCGCGGCACACCGCTGACGTACCGGCGGCCCAACTCGACGACGAGCCCGGAGACTCCGACGTCGGCGAGATCACCGATGAAGGCGCGTAACCCGGCGTCGTCCCCGGGCAGACCGATGCCGGTGGTGAGCACCAGTTCGCCACCGCCGAGCAGGGTGGCGATGTCCGGCACCTCGGCGACATGCACCCAGCGGACGGGTCGGTCCAGCCCTTCGTCGCCGGCGACGACGCGTGGCGCGCCGTGGCGGACCGGGTCCAGGGCGAGGACCTCACGGACGGTAGGGAACACGGCCGCCACGCTACCGTCCGTGACGCCGGAACTCGACTTGCCACCGGCGCGAGGGGTCAGTCGACGCCGAACTCCATGGCGGCGCGGTCGAGCGCCTCGTCCTCCGCCGAGGCGACGCCCCGGGACGCGATGGCTTCCGCGCCACCCTCGGGCATCGCGCCGATCAACCCGGTCGAGGCGGCCTGCGCGGCCCCGATCATCCGCTGCGGGTTCCCGCCGCCGACCAGGCCGAGGGAGGCGTACTGCTCCAGCTTCGACCGCGAGTCGGCGATGTCCAGGTTGCGCATGGTGAGCTGACCGATCCGGTCCGACGGGCCGAACGCCGAGTCCTCGGTACGCTCCATCGACAGCTTGTCCGGGTGGTAGCTGAACGACGGGCCGGTGGTGTCCAGGATCGAGTAGTCCTCGCCCCGGCGCAGCCGCAACGTCACCTCGCCGGTGACCGCCGTGCCGACCCACCGCTGCAACGACTCGCGCAGCATCAGCGCCTGCGGGTCCAGCCAGCGGCCCTCGTACATCAGCCGACCGAGGCGGCGACCCTCGTTGTGGTAGTTCGCCAGGGTGTCCTCGTTGTGGATGGCGTTGACCAGCCGCTCGTACGCGTAGTGCAGCAGCGCCATCCCGGGCGCCTCGTAGATTCCCCGGCTCTTGGCCTCGATGATCCGGTTCTCGATCTGGTCCGACATGCCCAGGCCGTGCCGGCCGCCGATGGCGTTGGCCTCCAGCACCAGGTCGACGGCGCTGCCGAACTCCTTGCCGTTGATCGTGACCGGGCGACCCTGGTCGAAGCCGACGGTGACGTCCTCGGCCTGGATCTCCACCGACGGGTCCCAGAACCGCACACCCATGATCGGGTTGACAGTCTCGATGCCGGTGTCGAGGTGCTCCAGGGTCTTCGCCTCGTGCGTGGCGCCCCAGATGTTGGCGTCTGTCGAGTACGCCTTCTCGGTGCTGTCCCGGTAGGGCAGGCCGCGTTCGAGCAGCCACTCGGACATCTCCTTGCGCCCACCCAGCTCGGTGACGAAGGCGGTGTCGAGCCACGGCTTGTAGATGCGCAGCATCGGGTTGGCCAGTAGGCCGTACCGGTAGAACCGCTCGATGTCGTTGCCCTTGAAGGTCGAGCCGTCGCCCCAAATCTGGACGTCGTCGGCGACCATCGCCCGCACCAGCAGGGTGCCGGTCACGGCGCGGCCCAGCGGGGTGGTGTTGAAGTACGCCCGCCCGCCGGTGCGGATGTGGAAGGCGCCGCAGGTCAACGCGGCCAGGCCCTCCTCGACCAGGGCGGCGCGGCAGTCGACCAGGCGGGCGACCTCGGCGCCGTAGCTGAGCGCGCGGCCGGGCACCGAGGCGATGTCGGGCTCGTCGTACTGGCCGATGTCGGCGGTATAGGCGCAGGGAATGGCGCCCTTGTCGCGCATCCACGCGACCGCGACCGAGGTGTCGAGGCCGCCGGAGAAGGCGATGCCGACACGTTCGCCGGTGGGCAGGGAGGTGAGAACCTTGGACACGGGGAAAATTATGCAATAGAACGCATGGCCATGCAAGCCGAAGGGGTCTACTCGCCGCCGAAAGGCGGATCCTCGCGGCCCAGCTCCCAGAACGCCACCGCCGCCGCGGCGGCCACGTTCAACGAATCCACGCCACGCCGCATCGGAAGGACCACCCGCACGTCGCTGGCGGCCTGGGCCGCCGCGGTGAGCCCTGGCCCCTCGGCGCCGAGCAGCAGGGCCGCCCGCTCACGCTGCGCCGGGGTCAACCGCTGGATCGGTACGGCGTCCGGCGCGGGCGTCATGGCGAGCACCGTGAAGCCGGCCTCCCGCACCTGGTCCAGGCCCTCGGGCCAGCGGTCGAGCTTCGCGTACGGCATCGCGAAGACCTCACCCATGCTGACCCGGACACTGCGCCGGTACAGCGGGTCGGCGCAGGACGGCGACAGCAGCACCGCGTCGATGCCGAGCGCGGCGGCGCCCCGGAAGACCGCCCCGAGGTTGGTGTGGTTGTTCACGTCCTCCAAGAGCACGACCCGGCGCGCGGCGGCGAGCACCTCGGCCGCCGTCGGCAGCGGCCGGCGGTGGAACGACGCCAGCACCCCCCGGTGTACGTGGAAGCCGGTGGCCCGTTGCAGCACGTCCTGTGTCGCGGCGTAGACCGGCGCGTCGCCGGTGTCCAGGTCGGCGAGCTGGTCGACGCGCTTGGCGTCGACCAGGTACGACCGGGCCGGGTAGCCCGCGCGCAGCGCCCGGCGCAGCACCAGCTCCCCCTCGGCGATGAACAGGCCGTGCGGTGGTTCCCAGCGGGTGCGCAGCTCGACGTCGGTGAGCGCTCGGTAGTCGGCGATCCGGTCGTCGTCGGGGTCGGTGATCTGGTGGACGGGCACCCGACGATTCTGCCGGACGCGGAGCAGTGCGCTTCGACGCCCGTCCGGCGGGGTGTTTTGTCCGAAGAAGAAGGGGAATGACCGGCGGGCATCGGACGGAACGGGAAGGACCAGCCAGGTGAGCGCAGACGACACCACGGCGGGCGAAGCGGGCACTCTGCCCCGGCGTCCGACCGTCGCCGACCACATCGTGTCGCGACTGTTCAGCTGGGGCGTACACCGTTACTTCGGCTATCCCGGTGACGGCATCAACGGCATGACCTCCGCGCTGCAACGCACCAACGGCCGCGCCCAGTTCATCCAGGTCCGCCACGAGGAGACCGCCGGCTTCGCCGCCTCCGCGCACGTCAAGTACGGCGGCGGGCCGCTGGGCTGCGCGCTCGTGACCAGCGGACCGGGCGCCATCCACCTGCTCAACGGCCTGTACGACGCGAAGCTCGACCACCAGCCGGTGATCGCCCTGGTCGGGCACACCGCGACCACCGCCGAGGGTGGCGGCTACTACCAGGAGGTCGACCTGCTCGCCCTCTACAAGGACGTGGCAGCGGCGTTCCTGGCCCAGCTCGACCACCCGGCGCAGGTACGCCACCTGGTCGACCGGGCGTGCCGGACGGCGCTGGCCCGGCGCACCGTCACCGCCCTGATCCTGCCCCTGGACCTCCAGGACGAGCCGGCCGTACCGAACCCGCCGCACGCGCACGGCTACTACCAGACCAGCAACGCGCCGAGCAGCACGCCGACGGTGCCGCCCGAGGCGGACGTACGCCGGGCGGCCGAGGTGCTGCGCGGCGGGCAGCGGGTGGCCATGCTGGTCGGCCAGGGTGCCCTCGGCGCGCGCGACGAGGTCCGCGAGATCGCTGATCGGCTCGGGGCCGGCGTGGCCACAGCGCTGCTCGGCTTCACCGCCGTCGACCACCGCGAACCCTGGGTAACCGGCGCGATCGGGCTGCTCGGCACCCGACCGAGCTGGCAGCTGATGAGCGGCTGCGACCGGCTGCTGATCGTGGGCAGCAACATGCCGTACTCGGAGTTCTATCCGCAGCCCGGGCAGGCCCGCGCGGTGCAGATCGACCTGGACGGCACCCAGCTCGGGCTGCGCTACCCAACCGAGGTGAACCTGACCGGCGACGCCCGCCCCACGCTGCGGGCGTTGCTGAACGAGCTGGGCCCCGGCCCCGGGCCGACCGCCTGGCGGGCGGAGGTCACCGAGGCCACCTCGGCGTGGCGTCGGGTGCAACACGACCTGGCCGAGCAGGCCGCCGACCCGGTCAACCCGCAGTTGCTCTTCCACACGCTGAACGAACGGCTGCCCGACGACGTGCTGCTCACTGTCGACTGCGGCACTACCACCGCCTGGTACGCCCGACACATCCAGGTACGCCCCAGCATGCTGGCCAGCCTCTCCGGCACGCTGCTGTCCATGGGCGGCGCCATGCCGTACGCGTTGAGCGCCAAGTTCGCCCACCCGGACCGGCCGCTGGTCGCGCTGATCGGCGACGGCGCCATGCAGATGAACGGCGTCAACGAGCTGATCACCGTGGCGAAGTACTGGCGCAGCTGGACCGACCCACGCTTCGTGGTGCTGGTTCTCAACAACCGGGATCTGGCGTTCGTCAGCTGGGAACAGCGCTCCACCGAGGGGACGCCGATGTTCCCGGACAGCCAGCAGTTGCCGGACATCGCCTACCACCAGTGGGCGGAAGTGCTCGGGCTGCACGGCGAGTTGATCGACTCACCGGATCAGGTACGCGACGTCTGGGACCGGGCGCTCACCGCCGACCGGCCGGTGGTGATCAACGCCCTGGTCGACCCGGCGGAGCTGATGCTGCCACCGCACTTCACCGTCGAGCAGGCCCGCAAGACCGCAGCGGCGGTGCTGCGCGGCGACACCGACTGGGCCGGAATCACCCGCCGCGGCCTGCCAGCCACCCTAACCAGCTACCGCCCCCGCCGCCGCGACCGCTAACCCCGCCCCCGCCCCCGCCCCCGCCCCGGCCCCGGCCCCGGCCCCGGCCCCGGCCCCGGCCCCGGCCCCGGCCCCGGCCCCGGCCCCGGCCCCGCGATCTTGCACTTTCTGCGCCGACAAAAGGGGGCAAACGAGTCCTTGTCGACAACCGAAAGTGCAAGATCGCGGGGGTGAGGGCGGCAGGGCGGGAGGGCGGGAGGGCGGGGGGTTAGCCTCGGCGGTCTAGCCAGCGCTGGAGGGCTGAGCGGGGGTCGTCGGTGGTGGGGTCCTGCCGACGTTCCGGGACCTTTGGGCGCTCCACCGGGCGGTGCGGGTCGCCGGCCAGCTCGTGGCTCGGGGCGGCGAACGCCTTCTCCGGCTGACCCTTGACGGCGGTGGCGATGACTCGGGCGACCGCGTCGATCACCTTCGTCTGCACCGCCGAGCCCACCGAGTCGGCCGGGTCGTCCGGGTTGGCGGCGATACCGGCAACAGCGACCTGCGGGGTGAAGCCGACGAACGTCTCGGTGGAGTTCTGCTCCGAGCTACCCGTCTTACCGGCCACCGGTCGGCCGTCGAGGATGTCGTTCACACCGGTGGCGGTGCCGCCGTTGCACTGCCCGAACGCCGACTGCTGACCCACCGGGCAGCGCGCCGCGTCGGTCGCGGCACGGGCGACGTCGGCGTCGAGCACCCGCTTGCAGGAGGGCTGCCCCACCGGCACCTTCGTGCCGTCCGCGCCGGTCACGGAAACCACCGGCACCGGCGTGCAGTAGGTGCCCTCGGCGGCCACCGTGGCGTACGCGTTGGCCAGGTCCAGCGGGGTGGTCGCCGCCACACCCAGGGTGAACGAACCCCAGTTCGCGGCGTTGTTCTTGGCGAAGGCGGCGTCCGAGTCGGCGCGGAACGTGATGCCGAGCCGCTGCGCCATCTGGACCACCTTGTCCTGGCCGACCTGCTCGGCCAGCCAGACGAAGTAGGTGTTCACCGAGCGGCCGAAGCCGTCCCACATCATCCGGTACCCGTCCATCCAGTCCGGGTTGGCGTTCGCCGGGCACCAGTGGCCGTCACAACTGCCCGGCCCCTCGGCGGCGTACCGGGTGGGCAGCTTGGCGGGCGCGTCGAAACCGGTGGAGAGGGTACGGCCCGACTCCAGCGCGGCGAGCATCGTGAACAGCTTGAACGTCGAACCCGCCTGGTACCCGTCGACGCTGGCACCGCCGGAGATCAGCGGGTTGACGGTGTTCGGGTAGTTAGCCTGCCCGGCCGGGTTGTCGGCGAGGCTGTAGTGCCTGTTGACCGCCATCGCCAACACCCGCCCGGTGCCCGGCTGGACCGCCGCGATCGGCAGGGCGCGCTTGTTGTCGTAGGAGTAGACCTTGGTGGCCTGCTGCTGCGCGGTGGCCTGGATCTTCGGGTCCAGCGAGGTGACCACCGTGTAGCCGCCCGAACGCAGTGCCTGCTCGCGCTCCGCGACGGTGGCCCCGAAGGCCGGCTGGGTCAGCCACCACTGGCGCAGGTAGTCGCAGAAGAAACCCCAGTCGTCGTGGCCCTGGGAGACAGCGGTGCAGCCGTTGGGCTGAGCGGTGGCGTGCAGGGCCAGCGGCTCCGCCTTGGCCTGGGCGGCCTGCGCGGCGGTGATCGTGTTGGTGGCGACCATCGAGTCCAGCACGTACGACCGGCGGGTCAGCGCCTCGTCCTTGTCGCCGCTGATCGGGCTGTACGCGTCCGGGGACTGCACCAGACCGGCCAACAGGGCCGACTCGGCGAGGGTCAACTGCGCCGGGGGCTTACCGAAGTACCGCTGGCTGGCCGCCGCGATCCCGTAGGCGCCGGAGCCGAAGTAGGCGATGTTCAGGTACCGGTCGAGGATCTCGTCCTTGCCGAGGCTCTTGTCCAGCGCGCTCGCGTACCGGATCTCCTGGATCTTGCGGCCCACCGTGGGATCGGTGGCGGCGGCGCGCTCCTCGGCGGTGCGCGTGGGGTCAGTCTTGAGCACGTTACGGACGTACTGCATGGTCAGCGTCGAGCCGCCCTGC
Organism: Micromonospora sp. NBC_00362; assembly: GCF_026342155.1. Classification (NCBI taxonomy): domain Bacteria; kingdom Bacillati; phylum Actinomycetota; class Actinomycetes; order Micromonosporales; family Micromonosporaceae; genus Micromonospora; species Micromonospora sp. NBC_00362. Next base: position 6,718,063 of record NZ_JAPENH010000001.1, on the reverse strand, counting down.
TCGGTGCCGCCGCCCTTGACGTTGGCCACCAGCGCCCGGGCCAGACCGCGAAGGTCCGCGCCACCGTGGTCGTAGAAGCGTCGGTCCTCGGCCGCCACGATCGCCTGCCGCATGACCGGGGCGATCTCCGAGAGGGGGACGTCGGTGCGGTTCACGTCGTAGAACGTGGTGATCAGCGTCTTGCCGTCGTTGGCGTAGAGGTACGAACGCTGCGGCGTGGCGGGGGTCTTCAGCGAGGCCGGCAACGCGGCGTACGACCCGAGCGCGGAGCGGGCGGTGAGCCCGAGCAGCAGGTTGCCCGGCAGCGCGGCGACGGCCAGGACAAGCCCGGCCAACACGCCGGCGAGCAGCACTGTGAACAGCCGCGACAGCGGCGAGCGGGGGGCGGCCATGCTCCCCAGGATTGCCATGAAAGCCGCCAACCGACCACCCCCACCCCGCGATTGTCAGCAACTTCACGCCCACCCACCAGCCAACTCCCACCCCCGCGCCCTGCACCAGTTGCTCAGGGTGATCAAGAGGTTTGCGTCAGGAAAGGGCCTTCGGCTGACGCAAACCTCTTGATCACCGGCCAGTAGGCGAGGCTTAAGGCAGGTGGGTGGGTTAGGGGTTGGGGGTACTTAGGCTGGCGGTGGCGGCGTCTCTGGCGGTTTCGCGGGGCATCAGGCGGCCGGAGCGGTAGCCGATGCCGATGCCGGCGATCAGCACGAAGATCGCGCCGAAGGTCTGCAACGAGCCGATCAGGGCTCCGCCGAGACCGAGCAGCGGTGCGGCGATGATCAGCATGACGCCGTCGCCGAGGCTGAAGGTGCCCGAGCGGGCCACCGCCCATCCGGTGAGGAACCAGCCCGCGCTGTAGAACGTCGCCCCGAGCAGGACCAGCGACCGCGCGGTGGCGCCGAAGACCGGCGTCTGCTCCTCGAATCCCGCGAACGGCAGCATCAGCACGGTGCCGGCGATGCTGACCAGCAGTCCGGCGGCGGCCACCCGGCGGCTGCGGGTCGCGGCCAGCAGCCCGGTGAGGGCCAGCAGCGCGAGCAGGCCGAGCCAGACCGCTGCCACCCAGCCGATCAGGTACACCGCCTGGCCGTCGGCCGGGTAGGGGTCGTTGCCCACCCCTCCGTCGCTGGCCATCGCCACCGCGCCGTAGAGGATGGCGTACGCGGGCAGCAGCCAGACCGCCGCTCGTGCGAACCGACGTACCGAGAAGGCCCAACTGGCGTTCGTGGCGGGGGCGCCCGGGGTCGGCTCGCCGACGAAGGGCAGTACGCCGAAACCGCCACCGCTGCGGCGGGAGCCCAGCGGGCCGACCGGGTCGTGCGCGCCGGGCACCGGGGCCGAGGACCACATCCGATTCGCCGGATCCTTCATGCGTCACCTCGCTCGTCGTCGGGCTGCACCGACGCGCCGGGGCGCCCCGATTGCCTGGTCACCACCCGTCCTAGGACCGATCGTGGCAGGCGTCGGAGCGCCCCATGAGTCTTTCTCGTATTTAGCCGACCGGGCGGCCGGCGTACCGGATCAGCCGCGCTCGCGCTGGTCGGCCGGGTCCTCGGTCAGGCTGGCCGGAGACACCGGCTCCGGTGCCGGCAGCCCCTGCGGCTTGTTGCCGCCGGTGGCCTGCGCCTCGGCGACGCGTACCTCGTCGTGGATCTGCTGAGCGGCGTCCGCCGCGGCCTGCGCCGCCTCCGCGGCCTCGCGCTCCACCTGGCTCGCGTGTTCGGCCGCCTCCGGAGCGGGCAGGTCCCCCACCATCTGGCTCAACCCACCGAGCGCGCCGCCCATCCCCTCCAGGGCCTTGGTCAGCTCGGCCGGAACGATCCAGACCTTGTTGGCGCTGCCCTGGGCGATCTGCGGCAGAGCCTGCAGGTACTGGTAGGCGAGCACCTTCTGGCTCGGGTTGGCCTGGTGGATCGCGTCGAAGACCGTACGGATCGCCTTCGCCTGACCCTCGGCCTGGAGGATCCGAGCCTGCCGGTCACCGTCGGCGCGCAGCACCGCCGACTGCTTGTCACCCTCGGCGGTGAGGATCACCGACTGCTTGTGCCCCTCGGCGGTCAGGATCGCCGCACGGCGGTCCCGCTCGGCGCGCATCTGCTTCTCCATCGAGTCGCGGATGCTGGCCGGCGGCTCGATCGCCTTGATCTCGACCCGGGTCACCTTGATGCCCCAGCGGCCGGTGGTCTCGTCCAGCACACCCGAGAGGTGCCTGTTGATCTCGTCCCGGCTGGTCAGCGCCCGCTCCAGATCGAGCGAACCGATCACGTTACGCAACGTGGTGACGGTCAGCTGCTCGATGGCCTGGAGGAAGCTGGAGATCTCGTAGGTAGCCCGGACCGAGTCGACCACCTTGAAGTAGAGGACCGTGTCGATCGAGACCACCAGGTTGTCCGAGGTGATCACCGGCTGCGGCGGGAAGCTGACCACCTGCTCCCGCATGTCGACCTTGGTACGGACCGCGTCGATGAACGGCACCAACAGGTTGAGGCCGGGGCTGAGGGTGCGCTTGTACTTGCCGAGCCGTTCCACCACGTCCTGGCGTTGCTGCGGAACGATCCGCACCGCCTTGGCCAGCGTTATCACGGCGATCAACGCCACCGCGATCACCACCACCCCGATTAAGGTCATCCCGTTCACCCTCTCGATTCCGGCAGCTCGCCGGAGGAAGAAACATCGTCCTGCCACACCAGGGCGGTCGCGCCCCGGACCTTTATCACCCGAACCCGTTGACCGGGGTCGTAGACCTGCGTCGTGTCGTACGACCGGGCGCTCCACAACTCACCGTCGATCTTGACGAGGCCGTGCTCGGCGTCCACCCGTTCCAGCACCAGCGCCGTGGAGCCCTCGATCGCCTCCACGCCGAACGGCTGCTCACCGCTCTCCAACGCGGAGCGGCGGTGCCGCCGGATGACCGGCCGGACCACCACCAGGCTCAACGCCGACACCACGGCGAAGACCAGCGCCTGCACGGCGACCGGCGCGCCCAGGGCGGCCGCACCGGCGGCGGCGAACGCACCGGCCCCGAACATGATCAGAAATAGCGTCGTCGTGAAAATCTCGGCGACGGCCAGCAGCACACCCAAAACGATCCACACCACGGCGTCCACCCCCCGATCGTGACACGCAAATGCACGCGCGGCCTCCCCACGAAGATCAGTAGGCTCTGCGGGACCCTTTCCGGCCCGTCAAAACACCACGAATCGGCGGCCCGACCCGAGGAGATCCCGTTGACCCTGTTACCCGAGACCGCCCGACAGATCGACACCCGGGCCGCCCAGGCACAGGCCGACGGTCACACCCCGTCGCTGGTGCTGGGCGTGGTCCGCGACGGCACGCTGGCGCACGTGGCAGTCGCCGGCGAACACCCTCGCCCAGATGTCGACCTGCAGTACCGGGTGGGCTCGATCAGCAAGACGATGACCGCCACCCTGATCATGCAGTTGCGCGACGCCGGACGACTGGCCCTGGACGACCGGCTGGAGCAACACCTGCCGGGTACCGGTGTGGGCGCGCTCACAGTACGTCAACTGCTCGGCCACGCCAGCGGCATCCAACGCGAACCCGATGGCGACTGGTGGGAGCGGGCGGCGGGCGTCGACCTCACCACACTGCTCGCCGCTGTCGACGCCGACAAGATCGCCTACCCGTCGCACCGCGCGTACCACTACTCCAACCTGGCGTACGGACTGCTCGGCGGGTTGCTCGAACGGCTCACCGGGACACAGTGGGCCGACCTGCTCGACGAACGGATCCTCACCCCGCTGGGCCTGCGCCGCACCACCTACGCGGCCACCGAGCCGTACGCCCGCGGATACGTCGTCCACCCCTGGCACGGCACGTTGCGTGAGGAACCCCGTACCGACACCGGCGCCATGGCCCCCGCAGGCCAGCTCTGGTCGACGATCGAGGACCTGGGTCGCTGGGCCGCGTTCCTGGCCGACCCGGACCCGTCGGTGCTGGCCGCCGAGACGCTGACCGAGATGTGCGCCCCCGTGGTGATCAGCGACCTCGACTCCTGGACCGGCGGACACGGCCTGGGGCTGGAGCTCTACCGCGACGGCGAGCGCGTGTACGTCGGGCACGGCGGCTCGATGCCCGGGTACGTGGCCGCCCTCATGGTGCACCGGCCCACCCGAACCGCGGTGGTCGGCTTCGCCAACTCGTACGGCTTTCCGATCACCGGGCTCGGCCGCCAACTGCTGACCACAGTGCTGGACACCGAGCCGGCGTTCCCGCAGCCGTGGCTGCCGACCACCGCCGCGCCTGACCCCGAACTCGCCGAGCTGACCGGCCGCTGGTGGTGGATGGGCACGTCGCTGGACCTGAGCTGGGACGCGGGTGACCTGGTGGCCCACGTACGCGGTGAGCGGGTGAGTCGGTTCACCGCCGAGGGGACGGACCGCTGGCGGGGACGCTCCGGCCCGGAGAACGGCGAGATCCTGTCGGTGCTGCGCGACGACGACGGACGGGCGCGAGCGGTCGACATCGCCACGTTCGTCTTCACGCGCAGCCCGGACGAGGTTCCCTGAACCGAACCGCCGCTGGGCGGCCGGAGAACCAGGCGGTCAGGCCGGCTCGGTGACGAAGTCGATGAGGCGCTCCATGGCGTTGATCAGGGGGGTCTCCACGTCGGCGAAGCTGTTCACCCGGGACAGGATGTGCCGCCACATGTCGGCCGGCTCGGCCACCCCGAGGGCCGCGCAGACCCCCTCCTTCCACGGCCGCCCCGGCGGCACCACCGGCCAGGCAGCGATGCCCAACGCGGCCGGCTTGACCGCCTGCCACACGTCCACGTAGGGGTGCCCGGTCACCAGCACGTGCGGCGAGTTCACCCGGGCGACGATCCGGCTCTCCTTGCTGCCCGGCACCAGGTGGTCGACGAGCACGCCGAGTCGTCGGGTCGGGCCGGGGCCGAAGTCGCGTACCTCGGCGTCGAGGGCGTCGATGCCGTCCAACGGCTCGACCACCACGCCCTCGATCCGTAGGTCGTCGCCCCAGATCCGCTCGACCAGCGCGGCGTCGTGGATGCCCTCCACCCAGATTCGGCTGGCCTTCGCCACCTGGGCCCGGACGTTGTCCACGGCGACCGAACCGGACGCGGTCCGCCGACGGGCCGCCGGCACCGGGGCGCGGGTCGGACGGCGCAGCGTCACCGGGCTGCCGTCGAGCAGGAACGCCGCCGGCAGCAGCGGGAAGTTGCGCCGTCTACCGTGCCGGTCCTCCAACACCACAGCGCCGGCCTCGAAGCCCACCACCGCTCCGCAGAACCCGGAGTCGGCGTCCTCGACCACGAGATCCGGTTCGGCGTCCACCTCGGGGGTGACCTTGCGCCGTCGCCAGTCGCCCGCCAACACGTCCTCGCCGTATCGCCCCGCCATGTCGATCACGCTAAACCCAGCCCGCGCCCACCCGGGCCCCCGACACACCGCTCCGCCCTCCGACCGCCGACCACACACCCGCGCCAGGGAGCGGGGATTGGGGCGAACAGGGCAGTTGGGGGCAGGCCGGGCGACCGGAGCGGCAGCCGAGACAGGGCCGGTCGTGACCACGTACCCTTTCGGCATGTCCACCCCCGCAACGGGCGCGGCCACACTCGCGCCGCGCCGGTCCAGCCGGTTCGTTGCCTGGGTGCGCGCGTGGCGCGCCGGGTTGGTGCCCTACGACGAGGTCGCCGACGCCATCGCCGGCGACGAGGAACACCTCGTTGCGGACGCCCCGGGCACCTGGACCGACGTGCCGCTGGGCGCCGCGCTGCCCACCCTGGCCAAGCTCTCCCCGGACGAGATCCGCCTGGTGCTGCCCGCGCCGGGCGACCCGAGGGGTTTGCCCGGCCCCGGCGACTTCGCCGGTGCGGCGCTGGTCACTGGCGAGGCGGTGGTCGCCGGCGGGCTCGGGTTGATCCCCCAGGTGCGGCTGCACACCTCCGGCTCCGGGGACTGTTTCGAGACGGTGCTCTGGCGGGTCTACCCGCTGCCGGCCAACGCCGCCGCCGCGTCACTCTCGTTGCCCGGCGCCGCCGAGGCGGAGGCCGAGTTGGCCGCCGCGCTGGCCGAGACGACCGCCGTGCTGACCCGCCTCGACGTCGCCCAGTGGCGGCCCGAGTTGGCCGGCGCGCTGGCCGCGCTCCGCCGCCCGGACGGCACCACCGACCTCCCACCGGGCTTCGACCCGCGGGCCCGCCGGCTCTTCGCCCGGGCCGCGGTGCTCGACCGGGTGCTGGCGTTGGCCGGGCACGCCGCCCCGGGCGGCGCGATCAACAACTACGAGGCACAGCAACGGGACGCGGCACTACGGCCGCTCACCGCTGCCTGCCGGCAGGCGCTGGTGGCCGCCTGCAACGCCCCCCTGCGCCCCTGACCAGACCGCGCCACGGCACCGCCACAAGCGCCACGGCACCGCCACAAGCGCCACGGCACCGCCCCGCCGCCCATGATCGTGCTCGATCCAGGTTGTAGTGGCCTGCTACGGGACGGTGACCACTACAACCTGGTTACAGCGCGATCATCAGCGCCGGCGCGGCGCGATCAAGCAAGCACCGCCCGACCAGCGCCGCCCGACCAGCGCCGCCCCGACCAGCGCCGGCACCACACGGCCGCGCGGCGGGCCGAGGGCCGAGGGGACGAGGGACGAGGGGCGACCGGGGCTGGTCAGATCTCGTCGAGCAGGTCCGCCACCGAGTTGATGATCCGCGACGGGCGGTACGGGTAGCGCTCCGCCTCGGTGCGGCTGCTGATCCCGGTGAGCACCAGGATCGTCTCCAGCCCAGCCTCCAGGCCACACAGGATGTCGGTGTCCATCCGGTCACCGATCATCGCGGTGCTCTCCGAGTGCGCGTTGATGGTGTTCAGCGCCGAGCGCATCATCATCGGGTTGGGCTTGCCGACGAAGTACGGTTCGACCCCTGTCGCCTTGGAGATCATGGCGGCTACCGAGCCGGCGGCGGGTAGCGCGCCCTCCACGGACGGGCCGGTCACGTCGGGGTTGGTGCAGATGAACCGGGCGCCGTCGTTGATCAGGCGGACGGCTTTGGTGATCGCCTCGAAGCTGTAGGTGCGGGTCTCGCCGAGCACCACATAGTCGGGGGCGAAGTCGGTCAGCACGTAACCGACGGCGTGCAGCGCCGTGGTCAGTCCGGCCTCACCGATGACGTACGCGGTGCCACCCGGCCGCTGGTCGGCGAGGAACTGGCCGGTGGCCAGGGCGGAGGACCAGATCGACTCCTCCGGCACGTCCAGCCCCATCCGGCTGAGCCGGGCCGTCAGGTCCCGAGGTGTGTAGATCGAGTTGTTGGTCAGCACCAGGAACGGCTTGCCGGAGGCGCGCATCCGGTTGATGAACTCCGGCGCGCCGGGCACCGGCTGGCCCTCGTGCACCAGCACGCCGTCCATGTCGGTCAGCCAACTCTGCACGGGCTTACGGTCATGCATGATGATCCTCAGAGGTCAGGGGCGAGGGGTCGGCACGCAACAGACGGTGGGGCAGGTGTCCCACAAGGGCAGCTCGCCCAGGCGGCGACGCAGCTGCGCGCCGTCCGGGTCGGTCCGCTCGGTGACCAGCTCACGCACCATGGTCACGAAGCGCGGGTCGGTGCCCGGCGTGCCGGCCCGGACGAAGTCCAGGCCGAGCTGCTTCGCCGTCTCCAGCGCTTCGGTGTCCAGGTCCCACACGACCTCCAGGTGATCGGAGACGAACCCGATCGGGCTGACCACCACACCGGTGGTGCCGCCCTGCGCGAGGGCGGCCAGGTGGTCGTTGATGTCCGGTTCCAGCCACGGCACCTGCGGCGGGCCGGAGCGGCTCTGCCAGACCAGGTCGTACGCCAGGTCGGGTGCGGCGGCCGCGGCGACGAGCCGGGCGGTCTCGTGTAGCTGCGCCTCGTACCGGCCGCCGTGCGGGCCGGCGTTCGCCGCCATCGAGGTGGGGATGGAGTGGGCGGTGAAGACCAGCCGGGTGGTGTCCCGCTTCGCCGGGTCGAGCTGGCCCAGCGCCGCCCTGACGGCGTCGACGTGCGGCTCGACGAAGCCGGGGTGGTCCCAGAACTGACGCAGCTTCTCGATCACCGGGGCGTCCGGGCCGACCGCGGCACGGGCTGCGGCGATGTCCTCCTGGTACTGCCGGCAGGACGAGTAGCCGCCGTACGCGCTGGTGACGAAGGCCAACGCCCGGGTGATCCCGTCGTCGCGCATCTGGGTCACGGTGTCGGCGAGCATCGGGTCCCAGTTGCGGTTGCCCCAGTAGATGGGCAGGTCGACACCGTGCGCGTCGAAGTCGGCGCGGACGGCGGCCAGCAGGTCACGGCACTGCTGGTTGATCGGGGACACCCCACCGAAGTGCTGGTAGTGCTCGGCGACCTCGACCAGTCGTTCGGGAGGCACACCCCGGCCCCGGGTCACGTTCTGCAGAAACGGCATCACGTCCTCGGGCCGCTCGGGACCGCCGAAGGACACCAGCACCACCGCGTCGTACGACATGGGGTCATTCTTGCCCCTCGGCCGGGACGTCCCGGCGACGCCCCCTGGTCCGGACGCGTAGATCACGCGGACGGTGACCAGGGAGCGTCACGGCACAGCGTCAGGAGCCGATGGCGTGGTAGCCGCCGTCGACGTGGACGATCTCGCCGGTGGTGGCCGGGAACCAGTCGGAGAGCAGCGCCAGGCAGGCCCGCGCGGCGGGCTCCTGGTCGGTGAGGCTCCAGCCCAGCGGGGCACGCTCGGCCCAGGCGTCCTCGAACTGGTCGAAGCCGGGGATCGACTTCGCGGCGATGGTGCGCAGCGGCCCGGCGGCGACCAGGTTGCTGCGGATGCCCTGCTTGCCCAGGTGCATGGCGAGGTAGCGGGACGCGGACTCCAGGCCGGCCTTGGCCACGCCCATCCAGTCGTAGACCGGCCACGCCTTCGTCGCGTCGAAGGTCAGGCCGACCACCGCGCCGCCGGGCGACATCAGTGGCAGCGCCGCCATGGCCAGCGACTTGTACGAGAAGGTGGAGACGTGCAGGGCGGTCGCCACGTCCTCCCAGGGCGCGTCGAGGAAGCCGCCGCCGAGGCAGCTCTGCGGGGCGAAGCCGATCGAGTGCACGACACCGTCGAGGCCGTCGACGTGCTCGCGTACCCGGTCGGCGAGGCCGGCCAGATGCTCGGTGTTGGTGACGTCCACCTCGATGACCGGCGCCGGCTCGGGCAGCCGCTTGGCGATCCGCTCGACCAGGGAGAGCCGGCCGTAGCCGGTGAGCACGACCTGCGCGCCATTTTCCTGAGCGAGCTTCGCCACCGAGAAGGCGATCGAGGCGTCGGTGATGACACCGGTGACGAGCAGTCGCTTACCGGCGAGCAGTCCGGACATCGCTGATTTCCTCCGTAGTCAAAAGGGTTAGTGGCCCATGCCGAGGCCGCCGTCGACCGGGATGACGGCGCCGGAGACGTACCCGGCGCTGTCCGAGGCCAGCCAGGTGACCACGGCGGCGACCTCGTCCGGGCTGGCCATCCGGCCCGCCGGGATGGACTTGAGGATCTCCGCCTTGCGGTCGCCGGTGAGGCCGGCGGTCATGTCGGTGTCGATGAAGCCGGGCGCCACCACGTTCGCGGTGATGTTGCGGCTGCCCAGCTCCCGGGTGATCGAGCGGGCGACGCCGACAAGGCCGGCCTTGCTGGCGGCGTAGTTGACCTGCCCGGCGCCACCGGCGAGGCCGACCACCGAGGAGATGAAGATCATCCGGCCCCACTTGGCGCGGAGCATCTTGCCGGACGCCCGCTTCGCGACCCGGAACGCGCCGGTGAGGTTGGTGTTCACCACGTCGGTGAACTGCTCCTCGGTCATGCGCAGCAGCAGCGTGTCGGCGGTCATGCCGGCGTTGGCGACCAGCACCTCGACCGGACCCAGCTCGGCCTCGACGGCGGCGAACGCGGCGTCGATCGAGGCGGCGTCGGTGACGTCGGCGCGGACGCCGAACAGCCCGTCGGGCGCCTCGCCGCTGCGGTGGGTGACCGCCACCCGGTCGCCCTGCTTGGCGAAGGCCTGCGCGATGGCCAGGCCGATTCCCCGGTTGCCCCCGGTCACCAGCACGGTACGGGCCACTGTTCCCCCTTGCGAATGGTCAGCACGGACGCGTCGGAGCCTAGGCGTTACCGGCAGGTAAGCGCTAACGGGAGTCGCGTCACACTGGGGTACGACACCGGGATCAACCCCTGGTGGCACGCCTCGTGGCGGGGTGGGCCCGTAGCCTGCGGATGGTGAACCGGCATCCGATCGCGGTGGCAGTGCGGGCCCTGCGGCAGACAGTGCTCGGGCCCGACGTCCGGCCCGAACGGCCGCTGCTGGCGCGTTGGCCCGGGCCGGCCCGCTACGCCGCGCCGGCCGGCCTGCTCGCCGCGCTCGGCCTCTTCCTGATCACGTTGACGGTGGAGAGCGACTGGGGCCTGCCGCCACCGATCGCGCTGCTGTTCGCGGCGATGACGGTGGCGCCGCTGCTGGCGCTGCCCCGGCGTCCACTGCTGGCCTGGCGGCTGACGGTGCTGGCCCTGCTGGTCTGCACGTTCAACGCCCCGGACGACCAGGCCTGGCCGTGGACCCCGCCGCTGGCGCTCGGGTCGGTCGCGGTGCTGGCGGTGGTCGTCGCACGGGTCGATCGACCGGTGCTGGTCTGGGTGGTGGCGATCAGCACCGTGCCGGTGCTCACCCTGGTCCACCCCGACAACCGGGTCCCCGTTCTGCTGCTGGTCGGCGCGCTGGCGATCGTCGGCGACCTGATCCGGCGCAACCGGCTGTCCCGGCACGCCCTCGACGCGCAGGCCGAGCTGAGCGAACGGGAGCAGGAGCGCCGCGCGGTGCTGGAGGAACGCACCCGAATCGCCCGGGAGCTGCACGACGTGGTGGCCCACCACATGTCGCTCATCGCGGTGCAGGCGGAAACCGCCCCGTACCGGCTGACGGACGTGCCGGCCCCGGCAGCCGCGGAGTTCGTCGCCATCGCCGCGTCGGCCCGCGACGCGCTCACCGACATGCGGCGGCTACTGGGGGTGCTGCGCAGCGAGACGAGCGGGCCGCAGACCGCGCCGCAGCCGGACCTGACCGACCTGGGCGCGATGGTGGACGCGGCACGCCGGGCCGGGCTGCCGGTCACAGTGGACGCCGAGCCGGTGGACGACGACCGGGTGCCCGCGCCGGTCGGACTGGCCGCGTACCGCATCGTGCAGGAGGGCCTGGCCAACGCGGCCCGCCACGCGGCCGGCGCCGCGGTGCGGGTCACCGTCCGCGCCGGCCGGTCCGGTCTGGGGGTACGCGTCGAAAACTCCCCGGCCGACGTCCGACCGACCGCCGACGGCGGCTCCGGGCACGGGCTGACCGGCATGCGGGAGCGGGCCACCTCGCTGGGCGGTACGTTCACCGCCGGGCCGCTGCCCGACGGGGGTTACGCGGTGGCGGCCGAGTTGCCGTACGACGCGGAGGGCGGGGACCGATGATCCGGGTGCTGATCGCCGACGACCAGGCGATGGTCCGGCAGGGTTTCGGCGCGCTGCTCGCCGCCCAACCGGATCTGCTGGTGGTGGGGGACGCCGCCGACGGCGCGCAGGCGGTGGCCGCCGCCCGCCACCTCGACCCGGACGTGGTGCTGATGGACGTGCGGATGCCGGTCATGGACGGGCTGGAGGCCACCCGCAAGCTGCTCGGTGACCGGTCGACGCAGCGACCCCGGGTGCTCATCCTCACCACCTTCGACCTGGACGACTACGTGTACGAGGCGTTGCGCGCCGGGGCCAGCGGGTTCCTGCTCAAGGACGCCCCGGCGGCCGACCTGGTGCAGGCGGTGCGGGTGGTGGCGGCCGGCGACGCGCTGCTCGCCCCGGGGGTCACCCGCCGGCTGATCGCCGAGTTCGCGAACCGTCCGGACCGCCGCCGCCCGCGCCCCACCGACCTGGCCGGGCTCACCCCGCGCGAGACCGAGGTGCTGCGGTTGATCGCCCGGGGCCGCAACAACGCGGAGATCGCTGGTGACCTGGTGGTGGCCGAGCAGACAGTGAAGACGCACGTCGGGCGGATCCTGGCCAAGTTGGGTCTGCGCGACCGGGCCCAGGCAGTGGTGCTGGCGTACGAGACGGGTCTGGTGGCCGCCGGCGAGTAGCCCCGTGGAGCCAGCCCGGCAACGGCTCTGCGGGCTGACGACCGGGCCCCGCCCCTGGGCGCACTCTCCCTCCGGACGACATTCCGGAGGGAGACCGTGATGCGACGACGAGGTGCCAGCCGGGTGGCGATGGCCGCGCTGCTCGGCGTGAACCTGGTTCTGCCGACCCGACCCGAGCCGGCCACGGCGGCCGGGTTCGTCGAGGCGTACCCAGTGATGGCGGTGGCGATGCGCGCGGCCGGCCCCCCGTACGCGGACTGGGCTGCCGACGGACGCCGGTTCCTGCTGTTCGACGAGCGCGGTGATGGCCGCGCTGTCGAGGTTTTCGGCGACCTCGCCGACGCGGACCGGATCGCGGTGCTGGTGCCGGGGGTCGGCAGCACCCTCGCCGACTTCGACAGGGGGTTGGGCGGGGTGGCCCGGCGGGCGCCGGCGGTGCAGGCTGGGCAGCTCTACCGGGAACTGCTGGCGACCGACCCGGCGGCGCGGGTCGCGGTGCTGGCCTGGCTCGGCTACGACCCGCCCGACGGGGTGTTGACCGCCGCCGGTGGCGTCAGCGCGCGGCGCGGCGCGGCCGGGCTGGCCGCACTGCTGAGGGAGCTGGCCGAGCGGCGTCCGGCGGCGACGATCACGCTGGTCGGGCACAGCTACGGGTCGCTGGTGGTGTCGCTGGCGGCGGCGGACGCCCCGACCCAGGTCACCGACGTGGTCAGCCTCGGCGGCGTCGGCGCCGGGGTGCAGCGCGCCGACGACCTGCCCGGCGGGCGGCGGTTCTGGGCGGCCGAGGCGCCGTCCGACTGGATCCGTCGGGTACCGCCGGTGCGGCTGCCCGGCCTGGGTTTCGGCCGGCGACCCGGCGACCCGGCGTTCGGCGCCCGAGCGCTGCCGGTGGGTGGGGTGGCGGGGCACGACGGCTACCTCGCGCCGGGCAGCGCCGCGCTGGTAGCGGTGGCGGCTGTCGTGCTGGGCGGCGTCGACACCGACCGGATCGGGGACGCCCGGTGAGCCGGGACCGTGCCGTCGACGCGCTGCGGGCGTACGCCATCGGCGGTGTGGTGCTGGGGCACTGGCTGGTCACCGGGTTGGTGCTGGCCGGAGACGGCGGGCTGCACCAGGCGAGTCCGCTGACCGCTCTGCCCGACCTGGCCCCGGTGACCTGGGTGTTGCAGACGCTCGGGTTGTTCTTCTTCACCGCCGGGTTCGGCTCGACCCGGTCGCTGGCCCGCTACCCCGGCGGCGCGGGCGGTTGGCTGGCCGGGCGGCTGCGCCGGCTGCTGCTGCCCACCGTGGCGCTGCTCGGTGTCGGTGCCGCGGTGCTGCTCGCCGCCACAGTCGTCGGCACCTCGGACGACACGCTCGCCGTCGCGCTGCGGCTGGCGGTCAGCCCGCTGTGGTTCCTGCTACCGCTGGTGGTCCTGGTCGCGCTGACCGGCCCGCTACGCGTCGCCGTACGCCGGTGGGGGGTGGCGCGGTGCGGGGCGCCGGCGGTGGTCGTGGTGGCCGCTGTCGACCTGGCCGTCCGGCTGCTGCCGGCCGGCACCGACCTGCCCCCGGTCACCGTACTGGCGGCCTGGTCGGTGCCGTACCTGCTGGGTGTGGCGCACGCCGACGGGCGGCTGGACGGCCGGCGGGCGGGCGGCACGTTGGCGGCCGGTGGGGCGGTCGCGCTGGCGGCGCTGCTGGCGCTGGGCTACCCGGTGAGCGCGGTCGGCGTGCCCGGGGCCGGGGTGTCCAACCTGAATCCACCGTCGCTGCTGGTCGTGGCGCTGGCGGTGACCCAGGTCGGGCTGGGACTGCTCGCCCGGCCGGCACTGCACCGGCTGCTGACCCGGCCGCTGCCGGGCCGGGCGGTGACCGATGTGAACCGCTCCGCCGTCCGGATCTACCTGTGGCACCAGCCGGTACTGGTGGCGGTGACAGCGCTCACCGCCCGCGGCGGGCTGGCAGTGCCCGGTCTGCACACCGCCCCGGACGGCCCGGGGTGGGTGCTGGCGCGCTGCTGCTGGCTGCCGCTGCTCGCCGTGGTGCTGGTCAGTGTGGTGCGGGTGGGGCAGCCGCGCTCGTCACCCGAAGGCGTACGTGCTGGTGGCGAGCGGCGTCGCCAACCGGGCGGTGGAGGGGTCGCCAGCCGGTCGGCCGAGTGCGTTCCGTCGGCACCGCAGGTGTACGATCATCGACGTTCCGGCCCGCCCGACTTGCAGGAGGTGATCGCTGTGCGAGATAGCGATCCTCCCAGTCGTGGCCGGGCCGATGGTCAGTCCCGCTGAGCCACGACTCAGTCTGGTGAGCTGACCCCGCTCCGCTCCGCTCCCCACCACCTCGGCGCCTGCCGAGGTGAGTGTGCCGCGCCGCCCGATCCCGGGCGGTCGCCGGGAGCCGCCCGGTCACGACTTCGTGTGCGCGTCCCCACCCCCTGCGGTCCGCCCCCGCACGCGGACCGTCCAGCCGCCACCCGGAGCCGTCATGAGCCGCTACGTCGCCCCGCTGGGCTTCACCCTCGCCGCCGTCTGGGTGGCCATCGTCTTCGTGCTCGCCGGTGGCGGTCACTGACCGCTCCGGGCCGTCCGCGGTCGCCGACCGCTGGCTGACGCTGCCTCGTGCTGGTGCCGGCGGCGGTCGTCGCCCGCCGCCGGCGCACCGGTTCACAGCATCCGGGACGACCAGAGCAGACTGAACGCGCCCGCGCAGAGCGCCAGCAGCAACGCCACCCCGGCGTACCACTGGGTCACCTCCCGCGGCTCGGTGCGGAACCCGATCGAGCTGCCCATGTCCTGATAGACCTGCTTCAGCTCGCTCACCGAGGCCGCCTCGTAGAAGTAACCCTCGGTGGTCTCGGCCAGCTCGGCGAGGGCCAACCGGTCCACCGGCACCCGCTGCAACTGCCCGCCGATGTCGACCTGGCCGGTGTCGGTGCCGAAGGCGATGGTGGAGACCGGAACGTTCGCTGCCTGCGCGGCTGCCGCCGCCTCCTCCACCGCCCGACCGGAGGTCCGGAAGCCGTCGGAGAGCAGCACGATCCGTGCCGGCGGAATGCCCGCCGCGCCGTCGGTCGGCACCGACCGGATCGCCTCCAGGCAGGTGAACACCGCCTCACCGGTCGCTGTCGCCTCGGCCAGCACCAGCCCGTCGATGGCGCTGGTCACCGCGTCCCGGTCCTTGCCCGGCGGCACCAGCACGTTGGCCGCCTTGGCGAACGACACGAGACCCAGGTTGTAGCTCTCCGGCAGCTCACTGACGAACTGCTTGGCCGCCTCCTGGGCCGCCTCCAGCCGATTCGGCGCCACATCGTCGGCCTGCATCGACAACGACACGTCGATGGCGAGCATCACTGTGGCCCGCTCCAGCGGCTCCTTGGTGTCCACGGCGGGACGGGCCAGCGCGGTGGCCAGCACCAGCAGGCAGAGCAGGAACGCGGTCGCCGGGACGTGCCGACGCCAGCCCAGGCCCTTCGGCGCGACAGTACGCAGCAGGTCCACATTGGTGAACCGCATCGCATACGCCCGACGGTGCAACTGCCGCCAGACGTAGAACGCGGCGAGGGCGAAGACCGGCAGCACAGCCAGCAGCCACCACGGTTGCAGAAAACGGATCATCGTGTCGTCCCCCTGGTACGCGCGTGCCGCTGCGCGGCCACGAATCGCACCATGTCCAGCAGCCAGTCTCGGTCGGTACGCAGACGCAGGTGGGCCGCGCCAGCGCCGCGCAGGGCGGCGGCGATAGCGGCCCGTTGGGCGGTGGCGGCCTCGGCGTAGCGCTGCCGCAGCCGCGGGTCGGCGGTCTGCACCTCGTGCAGCTCACCGCTCTCCGGGTCGACCACCGGCAACACGCCCACGTCGGGCAGCTCCAGCTCACGCGGATCGACCACCTCGATCGCCAGCACGTCGTGGCGGACGCGCAGCTTGCGCATCGGCCGCGCCCACTGCTCGGCCGGCGCGAGGAAGTCCGAGACCACCACTGCCACCCCACGACGACGGGGCGGACGGTTGAGCATCTCGATCAGGGCGCCCAGATCACCACGGCCGGGCTGGATGGCGGTGCCGGCGACGGCACGCAGCAGGCCCTGCGCCTCCTTGCGCCCGGAGCGGGCCGGCAGCCGGGTGAGCACCCCGGGGCCGGCCGACGGTGGTCCGCCCCGCCACCGTCGCGCCGGCGCGGACGCCCCGCCACCGGTACCGATCACGGCGCCGATCCGGTTGCCCCCGCGCACTGTCAGGTGGGTGATGGCGGCCGCGGCGGCCACCACTACCTCCCGCTTGAGCCACTGACCGGTCCCGAAGTCGAGGCTGGCGGAGAGGTCCAGCGCGAGCCAGGTCTCCAGCTCCCGGTCGGCGACCGTACGCCGCACGTGCGGTGTGGTGGTCCGGGCCGTGACCGGCCAGTCCATCCGGCGCACGTCGTCGCCGGGGCGGTACTCCCGGGACTCACCCGCCTCACTGCCCGGTCCGGGCAGCAGGCCGGCGTAGTCGCCCTGCAGCAGACCGTCGAGCTTACGGGTGACGAGCAGCTGAAGCCGGGACAGCACGGCCTCGCTACGGTCGCCGAGGGGGGCCGGACGAGGGGTGGGTGAGGTCACGGGCGCTGCCCGGGCCAGCCAGCGCCCGGCGGCGGCGCGATCGACGGCGGAGTGGCCTGCTGCCGGGGAGCGACCGCCGGGAGCGGGATCGTCGACATCACCCGCTGCACGATGTGGTCGGCGGGTACGTCGTCGGCGAGCGCGTCGTAGCTGAGCACCAACCGGTGCCGCAGGATGTCCGGTGCGATGTCCTGCACGTCCTGCGGCAGCGCGTAGTCACGCCCACGCAGCAGCGCCAGGGCGCGGGTGGCCCGGACCAGACCGAGCGAGGCACGCGGGCTGGCCCCGTACTGGATCAGTTGCGCGACGTCGGGCATGCCGTGCTCGGCCGGGGCCCGGGTGGCCAGCACCAAGCGGACCGCGTAGTCGACCAGCGCGTTGTGGACGAAGACCTGGTCCGCCTTGCGTTGCAGGGCGATCAGCTCCGGGGTGTCGAACACCGCTGTCGGCTCGGGCGCGGCCACGCCCATCCGGTAGACGATCTCCCGTTCCTCCGCGTCGGTCGGATAGCCCACCACGATCTTCATGAGGAACCGGTCCCGCTGCGCCTCCGGCAGCGGGTAGACACCCTCCTGCTCGATCGGGTTCTGGGTGGCCATCACCAGGAACGGGTCCGGCACCCGGTGGCTCTCCCCACCGATGGACACCTGCCGCTCGCTCATGACCTCCAGCAGCGCGGACTGCACCTTCGCCGGTGCCCGGTTGATCTCGTCGGCGAGCAGGAAGTTGACGAAGACCGGGCCCAACTCGACGTCGAACTTCTCGCTCGACTGCCGGTAGATCCGGGTGCCCATGATGTCGGCGGGCACCAGGTCCGGGGTGAACTGGACCCGGGCGAAGGACCCACCGACGACCTTGGCGAGGGTCTCCACCGCCAGGGTCTTGGCCACCCCGGGCACGCCTTCGAGCAGGCAGTGACCGCGGGCGAGCAGCGCGACGAACATCCGCTCCACCATCCGGTCCTGCCCGACGATCACACGTTTGATCTCGAACAGGCCCTTCTCCAGCAGGGTGGCGTCCTGCGCGGGTGTGGTCACCGGGGCAGGTGCCGCTCCGTTCGGCGTCGGGGCGTCGGGCATGGTCGGCTGGGCCACCGGTCCTCCACAGCGTTTGTCGGTCGTCGCGGCTCGTGCGGTATCAAGACTCGCACGCCTTGCTGAGTGTCGAGGTGGGGAGAAGCCGATTTTGACAGCGCCGTCCCCAGCGGCCGATTCACGCATCGCGGGTGTGCACGGACCGGCCCGCCGCGTGTACGATTCACCCCGTCGCCGGGCGGCTCCCCCCGTGGTCGCCCGGCGCTCAAACTTTCCATCCCGCCGCCCTAGACTGGCCGGGATGAGCATCCCCTCCCCCACCGACGAGGCCCTGATCTGTTCGGCCCGGGGCTGCCGGTCCGCCGCCGTCTGGGCGCTGGAGTGGAACAATCCCCGCCTGCACGACGCCGATCGGCGCAAGACCTGGTTGGCCTGCGACTCCCACCGGGGCAGCCTCGGTGACTTCCTCGACGCTCGAGGCTTCCTGCGTGCCGTCACTCCGGTGCCCGGATCGCCTACGCTCGACCTGTGAGCGGCGACCCTCCGGCTTCCCCCGGCCCCACCTCCCCGTCCTGGCCGCCCACCCCGGCCACCGCACCGCCCGGCGTCGACCCGCCGCCCGGCGCGTTCCCGGCACCCGGCACGCTCGGCCCGGAGCCCACCGCGCCGGATGTCTCGACGCCCGCCCCGCTGCCACCGGGCGCGCTGCCGCCCGGTCACCGGCCGGCACCAGCCGCCGACCACCGCGCTCCCGACCTGCCCCCGCCCGGCCTCCTGCCGCCCGACCCCGGCGCGCTGCTGACGGCTGCGCCGGCTGGTCGGGGTCCGCTGGAGCCCTGGCCGGACACTGTCACCTGGCAGCCGATCTCCACTGACCTGATCTGGGTGGAGCTGATCCGGCTGGCGATCGTGGTCGCCGTCGGGCTGGCGGTGACCGGTGTCGGCTGGGCGCTCAGCGGTCACTGGTTGTTCGGGCTCGCCGTGGCCGTCGTGCTGGTGCTCGGCGCGTGGCGGGCCGTCGCGATCGTCCGCGCGGTCCGCGCCTGGGGGTACGCCGAGCGGGAGAACGACCTGCTGGTCCGGCACGGGCTGCTGGTCCGCCGGCTCTCCATCGTGCCGTACTCGCGGATGCAGTTCGTCGACGTGAGCGCCGGGCCGTTGGAGCGCGCCTTCGACCTGGCCACCGTGCAGTTGCACACCGCGGCGGCGGCGAGCGACGCCCGGGTGCCCGGGCTACGTCCGGCGGAGGCGTCCCGGCTGCGCGATCGACTCACAGCGCTCGGCGAGGACCGGGCGGAGGGGCTGTGAGCGCCCGCGCGGGCAGCCGCCGGCCGCGCCGAGGGCCGCTCCGATGAGCGACGGGCCCGCCGAGCCGAGCACCGTGCCACCCACCGGCCCGACGCCACCGGGGCCGGCGCTGCCCGCTGACTCGGCATTCGCTGGCGCGGCAGCGCCTGGGCCGGTGCCGACCGGCGTGGCACCTGGTGGGCCGGTGCCGCCCGGCACGCCCGCGCCGTGGCCGGCACCACCGGGCGGCGGCGAGGGCGAGCCCCGGCAACGACTGCACCCGCTCAGCCCGGTGCTGCACGGCGCCAAGTCCCTGGTCGTGGTGATCGCCGGGCTGTCCTGGTCGACGCTGTCCCGGGTGGGCTTCGGCTGGTTCGCCGCCATGGTGGCGGTGCTGGCGCTCGGCGCGACAGTGCTGTCGGTGATCAGCTGGTACAACACTGGCTACCACGTCGTCGGCCGGGAACTACGGGTGTACGAGGGGCTGCTCTGGCGGCGTACCCGGGCCATCCCGTTGGAACGGTTGCAGGCCGTGGAGGTGGTCCGGCCGCTGCTCGCCCAGCTCACCGGCCTGGCCGAGCTGCGCCTGGAAGTGGTCGGCGGTGGCAAGACCGAGGCGCCACTGGCGTACCTCGGGGTGGCCGACGCGGCACTGTTGCGCGAGCGCCTGCTGGCGCTGGCCGGGCGGGTGGCGCAGCAGCCCGCGCCCGGCGACGCGGCGACCCCGGTGGCCCCGGGTGCGACGGCGCCACCGGCTGCCGTGCCGGGCCGGCCACTGCACGCGGTACGCAACCAGAACCTGCTGATCAGCCAACTACTCACCCCGCAGGCGTTCCTGCTCCCGTTCGGTGTGGCCTTCGTCGTGGTGCAGTTCCTCACCGCCGGTTCGTGGTCGTTCGTCGCGGTGGCGAGCACCCTGACCGCGATGGCGGGTGTGCTGCTGCAACCGATCCGCCGGGTCCTCGACGACTGGAACTTCCGGCTGGCCCGCGACGGCGGCACGCTGCGGGTGCACAACGGCCTGCTGGAGACACGGGCGCAGACCGTGCCCCTGGAGCGGGTGCAGACCGTGCGGGCCACCTGGCCGTTGCTGTGGCGGATGAAGGGCTGGCTGCGGCTACGGCTGGAGGTGGCCGGTTACTCCGTCGCGGAGGCCGACGACCGCAACCGGCCCGATCGGCTGCTGCCGGTCGGCGACCTGCCGACGGCGACGATGATCGTCGCCGAGGTGCTACCCGGGGTACGCCTCGACACGCTCACGCTGAGCCCGCCGCCGCACCGCACCCGTTGGTTGCACCCGCTGGGCCGTACCGCGTTCGGCGCGGGGCTGTTCGAGCGGGTGTTCGCCACCCGGTCCGGGCGGCTCACCCGGCAGTTGGTGATCGTGCCGTACGCCCGGATCCAAAGCGTGCGAGTGGTCCAGGGGCCCATCCAGCGCCGGCTGGGGTTGGCCTCCGTACACGCGGACACCGCAGGGGGTTCCGGCGCCACCGCCCAGGACCGCGATCTGGCAGAGGCCTGGGCCCTGGCAGCCGAGCTGACCACGAGAGCACACCAGGCCCGCACCCAATCCTGACCCCCACCCACCCCACCCACTCCCCCGCGCGCCGCTCCCCCCGCGCGCCCCACTCCTCCCTGCGTTGATCATGAAGTTGTTGCCCCGACACGCCGCGCGGGAGGGCAATAACTTCATGATCACCGGGCCGGAGCCTGGGGGCCGGAGCCCGGGGGCCGGGGTGGGGTCAGTGGTCGGCGGGGACCGCGGGGTGGGTGGTGGTGGTGTCTGGTTCCCGTGGCGTTGGGGGCTCGGGTTGGCCGGGCGGGGGGTCGGTGGGCGTCGGTGGAAGTTCCGTGGCCGGTTCCGACTTGGCGCTCGGGTGCCGGACGCGCCACGCTGCCCAGCCGCGCTCCGCCAGACCGACCACCAGGAAGGTCAGCCCCACGTAGGCCCAGCCGACCAGCACGTCGATCACGTAGTGCTCACCCGAGTAGACCAGGGTGAAGGTCATCGCCAGCGGGTACGCGAGCAGCAGCGGCC
The DNA here is from genome assembly GCF_026342155.1 of Micromonospora sp. NBC_00362. Classification (NCBI taxonomy): domain Bacteria; kingdom Bacillati; phylum Actinomycetota; class Actinomycetes; order Micromonosporales; family Micromonosporaceae; genus Micromonospora; species Micromonospora sp. NBC_00362. The sequence continues at coordinate 6,697,016 of NZ_JAPENH010000001.1, read as the reverse complement.
ACCAGCGACGACGGGTGGCGGTCAGGAAGAACAACACCACGAACAACGCCCACGCCGTGTGCAGCGACGGCATGGCGGCGACCGGGTTGGAGGCGATCTGACCGGCGTTGAGGACGTTTCCGGCGCCGTGCATGCCGAACGCCTTCCAACCCCGTGTCGAGATCCGGGCGACCTCGGTGAGCAGGCCGTTCTGCGCCGCCCACCAGGGCGGGGCGGCCGGGTAGATGAAGTAGGTCACCAGGCCGGCCGCGCAGAGGAAACCCCACCGCCTCATGTACGCGGCCCAGCGGTGCCGGTCGCGCAGCCAGAGCACAGCGGCGGCGGCCAGCGCCACCACGAAGTGGGAGAAGTACACCCAGCTCGCCGCGACATCCCACCAGTGCACCTGCGGGTGGTAGAAGTGCTGCTGCAACCAGACGGTGGGCACCTCACCCCCGGTGGCCCAGCCGAACATGAACCGGTCGGCGACGATCAACTCCATCGCGTGCGGCGTGGCCCCGTTGTCGGCGAACCCGCGCGAGAGGTTGTAGATCACGAACAGCAGCACCACCGGCACCCAGTCCCGGGCGAAGCGCAGGTGGCTACGCCACGGCCGTTCGCTGTTCCAGGCGATGGTCGCGAGCCAGATCCAGACGAAGGCGTACGCGGGATCGGTGGGCAGCCCGATGCCCAGCCACGCACCGACGAAGGCGACCGCCCAGACGGTCATGGCGACGACGCGCCGACGACCCCCGTCCGGGGACGCGGGCGGGTCGGTCCGGGCGGGGGGCTGGGGGTCAGTCACGACGGCCATCGTGGTCAAGGTTAACGACGGGTACGGCATCGACGGACGGGGACCACCCGTTGCACGTCGGGGGTGGTCGCGTCCGGATCGTCGGGCGCGTGCTCGTCGCGTCCAGCGAGCACCTAGGCTGACGACCATGCAGGAGCAGCCCGAGCCGGCCTTCGCGCCGGGTCTGACCGCCCAGATCGAGTTGACAGTCACCGACGCGGACACCGCCCAGGCGGTCGGTTCCGGTGACGTACCCGTGCTGGGCACTCCCCGGGTGCTGGCACTGGCCGAGGCGGCCACCGTCGCGGCGACGGCGACCGGGATGCCGCCCGGTTCGACGACAGTGGGCACCCGGGTCGAGTTGGAGCACCTGGCGCCGACAGTGGTCGGCCGGACGGTCCGCGCGCAGGCGCTGCTGGCGACCGTCGACGGTCGCCGGCTGTCGTTCGAGGTCACTGTCAGCGACGGCGACCAGACGGTGGCTCGGGGCCGGGTGGACCGGATCCTGGTCGACCGGGGACGCTTCGTCGAACGGGCCGGGCGGGCGTCGTGAACGCCGGTTTCGTCGAGGTCGCCGACCGGGTGCACGTGCTGGCCGAACCGCTGCTGCGAGTCAACGTCACTCTGGTCGTCGGCGACGACGAGGCGCTACTGGTGGACACGCTCTCCTCGGCCGCCCAGGCCACCGAGCTGGCCGCTGCCGTCCGGGCGGTCACCGACCGTCCGTTGACGCTGGTCAACACCCACCACCACTACGACCACTGCTTCGGCAACGCCGTCCTGGCCGGCGACCCACCCCGCCCGGTGTACGCGCACGACCTGGCCGCCGCCGCCCTGCGCGAGGAGCCGGAGCGGCTGCGCCGGGAGGCGTACGAGGAGTTGCGCACGGAGCACCCGGCGCTCGCCGCCGAGCTGGCCGACACCCCGCTGCTCGCCCCCACGCACACAGTGCACGTCGAGACGGTCCTCGACCTGGGTGGTCGACGGGTGCTGCTGCGCCACCCGGGGCGGGGGCACACCGAGGCCGACCTGGTGGTTCACGTGCCGGACGCCGACGTGTTGGTGGCCGGGGACCTGGTGGAGCAGAGCGGCCCGCCCGCCTTCGAGGACTCGTACCCCCTGCAGTGGCCGGACGCGGTCGCGGACCTGCTGCGGCTGACCACCGCGCGCACCGTGGTGATCCCGGGCCACGGCGACCCGGTGGACGTCGACTTCGTCCGGGCCCAGCACGCGGAGCTGGCGAAGCTGGCCTGGCTGATCCGGGCCGCGCACACCGGCAGCGCCCCGCCGGAGCGGGTGGCCGCCGAGGCACCCTTCGGGGCCCACCCGGCCCTGGTCGCCGCCCACCGCGGTTACCAGGAACTGACCGGCACGGGCTAACCCGGTTCTACGCCGCGGTACGCCGCCACTGCTGGTGGGTGCCGGTGCCGCACGTCCACTGGGCCAGGCGGGCACCGTCGGTGGTGGCGGCGTTGAGCACCTCCAGGCACTTGCCGCTGTGCCGGGCGACGAGCTGCACGTACCCCGAGCCGACATCCTGTACGCGCCACTGCTGGTTGGTGCCGCCGTTGCAGCCCCACTGGATCACGCGGACCCCGTCCGCGGTAGCGGTCGCGCCACCGTTGACGTCGAGGCACTTGCCGCTGTGCACGCTGACCACCGTCTGGTAGCCGCCACCCGCGTCCTGGAAGCGCCACCGCTGGTTGGGCTGACCGTTCGCGGCCCACTGCACCATCTCGGCACCGTCGGTGGTCGCGTTGTTGTAGACGTCCAACAGCTTGCCGCTGTGCCGCGCGGCGAGGGTGTGGGTGGTCGGCACCGGCACAGTGGTGTCCGGGGTCAGCCGGTACAGCCCGGAACCGTGGGCCGCAAGCGACCGGGTGAGGGTGCCGGTCACCGTGCCGAGGGCCGCGCCGGACCACAGGTCGGTCACGGCGGCCGCTCCGATTCCGAGGTCGGCGAGGTTCACCGACACCTGCCCCGCGCTGCCGTCCCGGTTGAACAGGGCGACGTACCGATCGTCGCTGCCCGGCACGTCGGCGACCCACACCTGCCGGCTGCCACCGTAGAGCTGACGGTTGTTAGCGCTGTTCTGGTTGACCCCGATGACCGCGGCGTTGGTCATCAACGCCAGCTCCGCGGCACGGTTCTCGACCAGGTTGCCACCCCACATCAGTGGTGCCCGATTGATCGCCCAGAGTGACATCAGGGTGCGCTGCTCGTCGGGGGTCAGGTTGGAATATCGCGGCGAGCCGACCGGCCCGTACTTGGAGAGCCGGCCGATCGGGATCATGTCGGCGTCGGGCCAGGCGCCGGTGGTGCGGTACGGGGTCCAGTTGCGCAGTTGGTCGAAGAGCGCGTCCACCGACGACCAGTTGTCCCACAGGTCGTTGACGATCCGCCACATGTGCGCGTTGGCCTGGACGTGTGCGCCGCTGGCCAGCGAGGTCGGGCCGGGCGACAGGCTCAGCACCATCGGGCGGCCGCTGCGCTGGATGGCCAGTCGGTATCCCTCGACCTCCGACTGCCGGTACGTCGGGGCGGCGATGTCGTCCACCTTCACGTAGTCGACCCCCCAGGACGCCAGCAACTGGAACATCGAGTCCAGGTAGGTCTGCGCGCAGGGGTTGGACATGTTCAGGCCCCACATCAGGTTGAGCCAGTTCGCGGTGGTGGTGTTGTTGATCTGGTTGGCGCGGCAGGTGGTGCCGAGGATCGGGACGTTGTCGGCGACCGCCTGGCGGGGAATGCCGCGCATCAGGTGGACGCCGAACTTCAGCCCCTTCGCGTGGACGTAGTCGGCGAGCGGCTTGAACCCGTTCTCACCGGCGGCGGAGGGGAACCGGGTGGTGTCCGGCAGCAGCCGTCCGTTGGCGTCCATCCGGAGCCGGGGTTGCAGGTTCGCGTCCTGGTTGGGGCTGTTGTTGTGCCGACCGGGGTAGTACCAGGCCCAGTCGATCACCACGTACTCCCACCCGAACTGCCGCAGGTTGGCGCCCATGTAGTCGGCGTTGGCCCGGACGTCGGTCTCGGTGACGCTCCAGTTGAACGAGTCGTAGCTGTTCCACCCCATCGGCGGGGTGTCGGCCACCCCGTTGTCCCACGCGACTGCCCGCTCCGGCGGGTCGGCGACGACCATCCCGGCGGCCACGAGAAGCAGGGCCAAAAGGGCCGCGACGCGGCGGAACACCAGAGGTACCAGAACCACCCGCATCAGAGCCTCCCGACGATGCCCACGTTTCCATCGTGATTCATCGATGTTAACGCTCACAAACCCCGAGGTCAACCAACGCCCCCCGCCCCACCCCGCCCCCCTGCTGCCGCGATCTTGCACTTTCTGCGGCGTCAAAGACGAGCAAAGCGGACCAAACGTCGACCGAAACTGCAAGATCGGCGCGGGGTGGGGGTGGGGGTGGGCGGGGCGGGGGGTTAGGTGTTGAAGCGGTTTTGGACGGCGGCGCGGGTGGGCATGGCGGTGGCACCGCCCGGGGATTCGCAGACCAGGCCGGCGACCCGCAGCGCGAAGGCGACGCGGTCGGCCCAGCCCGACGGGACCGCCGGCTCGCCGTCGCGAAGCAGGTCGGCGATCAGCGCGGCCATCACGGAGTCACCAGCGCCGGTGGCGTCGATCGCGGTGACCTTGGGGGCGGGCACCCGGACCGGGTCGGCGTCGGCGGCGGCCAGCACCGCACCGGCCGCGCCGAGCGTCACCACCACGGTGGCCGCCCCCAACTCCCGCAGGTACGCCGCCACCCCCTCGACCGGCTCACCGGGATAGAGCAGCACAGCGTCGGCGGCACTCAGCTTGACCAGGTGCGCGCCGGCGGCGAACTCGGCCACCACCTCGCGCAGCCCTTCCAGCGCGGCCGGCCCGTTCAGCAGCCGAGGGCGGACGTTCGGGTCGAAGACCCGCAGGCCGGGGGCGAGCGACCAGGCACGGCGGGCGGCCGCCAGCGTGTCGGGTCGGAGCAGCACTATCGAGCCGCAGTAGAGCACGTCGGCACCCTCCAGCAACGCCAGGTCCAGATCGTCGGGGCCGAGCAGTCCGTAGGAGGCCGGCTCGCCGTAGAAACGGAAGTCCGGTTCGGGCCCGGCGTACGTGACCACAGCGAGCGTGGTCGGCGCGGGGACCGTGATCGCACCTGCCACCCCGACGTCGGCAGCGGTGAGGAAGTCGCGGATCCGGCCGCCCAGCGCGTCGTCACCGAGCGAGCCGACGAACTGTGCCGCACCGCCGAGTCGGGCCACCCCGACGGCGACGTTCAGCGGCCCGCCGCCGATGGCCTGCCGGTAGACCCGCTCCCCGTCGAGCTCGCTGTCGAGCAGGTCGACGAGCGCTTCACCGACCACCACCGCGTATCCCATGCCGATCCTCTCGTCGTCGCCACCGGCCGCCGGTCGCCGAGCCGATCTCCGTGGCACCAGGCTGGCACAGCGCGCGCCCCGATGGGCGCCGAAGGCCAGGCACCGACGTGCGCGCTACCCCGGCTGGTGGATCGGCCCGTCGAGCACCGCGAGGGAGCGGCCGGTACCGCCCCACCGGGCCGCGACGATCTCCGCGGCCACACTCACGGCGGTCTCCTCGGGGGTACGACCACCGAGATCCAACCCGATCGGGGAGGCGAGCCGGGCGAGCTGCGCCGGGCTGAGCCCCGCCTCGCTCAGCAGCTTGTGTCGCTCGTCGTGGGTGCGCCGTGAGCCCATCGCGCCGACGTACGCCAGCGGGTGGCGCAGCGCCAGCTCCAGCAACGGCACGTCGAACCTGGGGTCGTGGGTGAGCACGCACAGCACCGTCCGCTCGTCGAGCCGATCGGCCGCCAACTCGGTACGCAGGTAGCGGTGCGGCCACTGCACCACCACCTCGTCCGCCTCGGGAAAGCGTCGCGCGGTGGCGAAGACCGGCCGGGCGTCGCAGACGGTGACCCGGTAGCCGAGGAACGCGCCGATCCGGGCCACCGCGGCGGCGAAGTCGATCGCCCCGAAGACGATCATGCGGGGCGGGGTGGCGTACGCGGTCACGAAGAGGCTGACGCCGCCGCCTCGGCGCTGCCCGTGGTACCCGTACCGGAGCATTCCGCTGCGTCCGGCGGCGAGCAGCCCGAGAGCGTCGGCGCTGGCGGCGTCGTCGAGCCGGTCGTCGCCGAGCGAGCCGACGGACCGTTGGCCGGTCAGCACCAGCCGACGGCCACGCCGTCGGGCCGGGTCGGTCGGTCCGGCGCCCGGAGAGGTGCCGGCATCGGCGGGTGGATCGTCGTTGGCGTCGGCGGCCACGCAGGTGACGATCGCCGCCGGGCGGCCGCTGCGGCGGGCTGCGGCGACCGCGTCCAGAGCCGGCAGGGCGCTCGCGTCGACGCGCTCCACGAACACGTCGAGGATGCCGCCGCAGGTCAGGCCCACGGCGTACGCGTCGTCGTCGCTGATCCCGTAGCGGCACAGCTCGGGTTGGCCGGTGTCGAGCACACGACGGGCCCGTTCGTAGAGATCCGCCTCGACGCAGCCTCCGGAGACACTGCCGGTGACGGTGCCGTCGGTCGCGACCACCATGGCGGCGCCGGGTGGCTGCGGGGCGGAGTGCCAGGTGGCCACCACTGTGGCCAGCGCGACCGGCTCGCCGTCGCGGCACCGGCGGTGCACCTCGTCGAACACGTCCGGCACCGGCTGCCGCCTCTCCGTTCCCGCTCCCCGTACGCAGGATATGGCGTTCAACGACGACCGGCGGGTGTTCTCATGCATCGAGGAATGCCTATTGCGCTCGGCCGCCCGGCGTGATGGGATGACGCATACCGGGCGGTGCGAGGGCTGCGGGCGCCCCCCGGTTGCCGGGTTGGTTAGACGCGAGGGCACCGGTCCCGGACAGGACCGTCGACGGCGCACGTCCACTGGCTGTTTTCCGCCGGGGCACGTCGCCGTGATCGTCGCACCGCTCACGACAGCGAGGCGATCACGCCACATCCCACCCGATTGCGGCGGGGCGGCTCATCCAGCGCCCCTCGCGAGTCAGGAGAACCCGTGAACCGTTCCCGTATGGCCGTATTGCTCACCGCGGCCACGACCCTCGCGCTGGGCGCAGTCGCCCTGGCGTCCAACCCTCAGCCGGCCGCCGCGCACGGCGCGGCGATGACGCCGGGCAGCCGCACGTACCTGTGCTGGCAGGACGGCCGCAGCCAGACCGGTGAGATCAGGCCGAACAACCCCGCTTGCTCCGCGGCCGTGGCCCAGAGCGGGGCGAACTCGCTGTACAACTGGTTCAGCGTGCTGCGCTCCGACGCTGGCGGCCGGACCACCGGCTTCATCCCGGACGGGCAACTGTGCAGCGGCGGCGCAACCGGTTTCCGCGGCTACGACCTGCCGCGCACCGACTGGCCGCTGACCCACCTGACCGCCGGGGCGCGGTTGGACTTCAAGTACAGCAACTGGGCGCACCACCCGGGCACGTTCTACTTCTACGTCACCAAGAACAGCTGGAGCCCGACCCGGGCGCTGGCCTGGAGTGACCTGGAGGAGCCGTTCCTGACGGTGACCAACCCGCCGCAGCGCGGCTCGGTCGGCAGCAACGACGGGCACTACTACTTCAGCGGCAACCTGCCGTCGGGTAAGAGTGGCCGGCACATCATCTACTCCCGCTGGGTCCGCTCGGACTCGCAGGAGAACTTCTTCGGCTGCTCCGACGTGACCTTCGACGGCGGCAGCGGCCAGGTCACCGGTGTGGGCCCGGGCGGTACGCCGACCGACCCGACCGATCCGCCGACCGATCCGCCGACCGACCCGACGGATCCGCCGACCGACCCGACCACCCCGCCGCCGTCCGGCGGTGACTGCATGGCCACCTACAAGGTGTCCAGCACCTGGCAGGGCGGTTTCCAGGGCGATGTCACGATCATGAACCACGGCAGTACGCCGTTCTCCGGTTGGACAGCGAACTGGACCTGGCCCAACGGGCAGGCGATCAGTCAGATCTGGGGTGCCACCCAGACATCGTCCGGCTCGACGGTGACGGCGACGAACGTCGGTTACAACGGCACAGTCGCACCGAACGGCACCACAACGTTCGGCTTCCTAGCGAGTTCCACAGGAACCAACGGGCTCCCCACAGTCACCTGCGCCCGCCGCTAACACCCACCACCACCACCTGCCCCACCCCGAAATGATCAAGAGGTTTGCGTCACCGGAAACGCTCCGGATGACGCAAACCTCTTGATCAACAGGGTGGGGCAGGGGTCTGCGGGGTGGGGCAGGGTCTGTGGGGTGGGGCAGGGGTCAGCGGACCATGGAGCCGACCACCGGCTTGGTGAGCAGGGCGGACTGGTTGCGCTGGATTCCCGGGTCGAGGGTCTTGGCCACGAAGATCGCGTGCCAGATGCAGAAGATCAGCACGGTCCACACCTTGCGGGAGTGGTCGGCCTCCTCCCGCTTGTGCTCGTCGAGCAGCCGCAGCGCGTACGACAGGTCCAGCAGGTCACCCGCGCCCGAGGTGCTGAGCACGTGCCGGGCCCACTCGTACATCTCGCCGCGCAGCCAGACCCGGGTGGGGGTCGGGAAGCCCAACTTCTTGCGGTTGACGATGGCCGGCGGCACGACACCCTGCAACGCCTGACGCATCGCGTACTTGGTGGCGTCGGAGCGCGGCGGCAGCTTCAGATCGACCGGGATCTTCGCCGCGACGTCGAAGACCTCACGGTCGAGGAACGGCACCCGCACCTCCAGCGAGTGCGACATCGAGATCCGGTCGGCCTTGACCAGGATGTCGCCGCGCAGCCAGGTGTAGAGGTCGACGTACTGCATCTTGGTGACGTCGTCGAGCTCGGTGCACTCAGCATAGATCGGGGCGGTGACGTCGGTGTAGCGCACCGAGGGGTCGTAGCGGCGCATCAGGTGCTGCTTCTCCTCCTCGGTGAACATCCGGGCGTTGCCGTAGTAACGCTCCTCGATCGGAGTGGTGCCACGCTCCAGGAAGCTCTTGCCCTTGACCCCCTGCGGGATCGCCTTGGAGACCGCGCGCAGCCCCTTCTGCACACCGCCGGGCAGACCGTTGACGGTGCCCAGCGACAACGGCTCCCGGTAGATCGTGTAACCGCCGAAGAACTCGTCCGCGCCCTCACCGGAGAGCACAACGGTGACGTGCTCGGCGGCCTTCTTGGCCACGAAGTAGAGCGGCACCAGCGCCGGGTCGGCCACCGGGTCGTCCAGGTGCCAGACGATCTTCGGCAGCGCGTCGATCATGTCCTGCGGACCGATCTTGGTGGGAATCGTGGTGACGTCGAGGTGCCGGGCCGAATCCTGGGCGACGTCGATCTCCGAGTAACCCGGCACGTCGTAGCCGACGGTGAAGGTCAGGATGTTCGGGTTGAACTCCCGCGCCAGCGCCACCACCGCTGTGGAGTCGATGCCACTGGACAGGAACGAGCCGACCGGCACGTCGGAGCGCATGTGCATGCGCACGCTCTCCCGCAGCGTCTCGCGGATCTCGTGGTAGAGCTTCTGCTCGTCGTCGACCGGCGCCGGCCGGAACACCGGCCGGTACCACCGGCGCACGTCGATCCGGCCGCCCGGGGTCCAGTTCAGGTACTCCCCGGAGCCGATCCGGCTGATGCCCTTGTGCAGGGTGCCGGGCTCGGGGACGTACTGCAGGGTCAGGTAGTGGCTCAGGTTCGCCGTGTCGACGCCCGCGTCGCCCTGGTAGTTGCTGTGCGCGAACGGCAGCAGCGCCTTCTTCTCCGAGGCCAGATAGAGGCCGTCGGCGGTCTCCAGGTAGTGCATCGGCTTGATGCCGAAGTAGTCGCGGGCACCGAACGCCCGGCGCTCCTGCCGGTCCCAGATGACGAAGGCGAACATGCCCCGAAGTCGGGTGAGCACCTGCTCACCCCAGAAGTGGTAGCCCGCGACGATCACCTCGCCGTCACCGGCGGTGGCGAACTGGGCACCGAAGTTTCTGATCAGCTCCTCGCGCAGCTCGATGTAGTTGTAGATCTCGCCGTTGAAGGTCAGCAGGTAACGGCCGTTCGCGTAGGGCAGTGGCTCGTGACTCGACGCGACGTCGATGATGGCCAGCCGCTTGTGGGCGAACACGCCGTCCGCGTACCGGCCGGAGGCGTCGCCGACCACCTCGACCCCTGTCTCGTCGGGGCCGCGGTGGTGCAGGCATTCCAACGCTCCGGCGATGTGGTCGCGATGCGCGGCGGCGTTGCCGTTCGCGCTGAAGAAGGCCAGAAGTCCGCACATGGTGGCCATCTTTCCACGCGCGCTGTCGGCCCTCGCAGCCGTCCGTCGATCCACCCGACTCACAGGGGGCGTCAGCGCCAACCGGACGCGCGGTACCGTCGGGACCAGCAACGAAGCGGAGGGAGCGGCGCAATGACCGAGGGACAGACCGACGGTACGCCGACGGACGGTACGGAATCGCACGATCCGGACTTCCCGGAGGCGTTCCTGTCCTTCATGCGGCAGGGCTGGAGCGACACCGCGCTTCCCGTGACGCCCCGCCCGGAGACGCCCAACTACGCCAAGCGGCGGGCGGCCCTCTCGGCGGCCTTCCCCGGCGAGACCCTGGTGATCCCCACCGGCACCGAGAAGGTCCGGGCCAACGACACCGACTACCCGTTCCGGCCGGGCAGCGACTTCGCCTACCTGACCGGCGACCACGACGCCGACAGCGTGCTGGTGCTGCGCCCGAACGGCTCGGGGCACGACGCGACGCTGTACATGCGGCCCCGGTCCTCCCGGGAGACCGACGAGTTCTTCCGCAGCCGCAACGGCGAGCTGTGGGTGGGCCGGCGGCACACCCTCGGCGAGAAGTCGACCGAGCTGGGCCTGCCCACCGCCGACCTGACCGGCCTGGAGGCGACGCTCGCCGACCTGGCTCCGGGGCGTACCCGGGTGTTGCGCGGTTTCGACGCCCAGGTGGACGCGGCCGTCCGCCAGTACGACGGGCCCCGCGCCGAGGGCCAGCCGGCCCGGGACCGCGAGCTGGCGATCGCCGTCTCGGAGATGAAGCTGGTCAAGGACGAGTGGGAGATCGGCCAACTCCAGGACGCGATCGACGCCACCGTACGCGGCTTCGAGGACGTCGCCCGGATCCTGCCGGCCGACCGGGCGGTCTCCGAGCGGCTGCTGGAGGGCGTCTTCGCGCTGCGGGCCCGCCACGACGGCAACGACGTCGGGTACGGGTCGATCGTCGGTGCCGGCGAGCACGCCACGATCCTGCACTGGGTGCACAACCACGGCGCCACCCGACCGGGTGACCTGCTGCTGATGGACATGGGCGTCGAGGGCCGCAACCTCTACACCGCCGACGTCACCCGGGTCCTGCCGGTGAGTGGCCGGTTCACCGCGCTACAGCGCCAGGTCTACGACATCGTGTACGCCTCGCAGCAGGCCGGCATCGAGGCCATCCGCCCCGGGGTCAAGTTCAAGGACGTCCACCTGACCTGCATGCGGGTGCTCGCCGAGGGCCTGTCCGAGTTGGGTCTGCTGCCGGTGAGCGTGGACGAGGCGATGGACGAGAAGTCGACCGTCTACCGGCGGTGGACGCTGCACGGCTTCGGCCACATGCTCGGCATCGACGTGCACGACTGCTCCAACGCCCGCAAGGAGACCTACCGCGACGGCGCGCTGGGCGAGGGCTACGTGCTCACCGTCGAGCCCGGTCTGTACTTCCAGCCGGAGGACGAGCTGGTCCCCGCCGAGCTGCGCGGTGTGGGCATCCGGATCGAGGACGACGTGCTGGTCACCGCGACCGGCGCGGTCAACCTGTCGGCCGGGCTGCCCCGCACCTCCGACGAGGTGGAGACCTGGCTGGCCGAGCAGCGCGAAGCCGGCCCCCGCCTGCCCGGCTGAGCCGGCTGTTCTGCCGGGGCTGACGGATCAAGCCCCGCTCCCTGGCCCGCCCACCCCTGGCCGCCCGCCCCTTCTTGAGGGGCTGGCGGCCAGGGGTTTCTGTCGTGATCCGCCGAGGGGGCCGGCACCGTTCGGTGTCTGCGCTGCACGGGCCCTTTCTGCCGGCCCGGACTGGATGGCCGCCCTCGCCTGACCTGCGCCAAATGCGTGGTTGTCTCGGATAAGTCCGCATCGCGAAGATGGTTCTCATACGGTGTGGATCAGAGGCTACAACCCATTTGTAGCTGGTCGTGGCGCCTGGGGCGGTGCGATCCCGTCTGGTAGCAGGAAAGGGCGGAAGGCTCTGATGTCCAACGACGTAACGAGTACCGACGGCGGGGCCTCGACGGCTCCGCCAACACGGCGAAGGCGAGCGCTCTGGGTCGCCGGCGTAGCCGGGCTGACCGGCGTGGTCGGCCTGGCAGCCCTCGGCGGCGTCGCCGCTCGGGACGACAAGCCGAAGGCCGACCAGGTGTCGGACGCGCAGCCGTCGACCAACCGGCAGAACGCCAGCGACGACGGCGGCGCGGACAAGGGCGGCGCCAAGGACGACGGCGGTCAGGACGACGACTGGAGCGGCGACGACTGGAGCGGCTTCGACGACCGGTCCGGCAAGAATGGCAAGGACCGCGAGGACGGCAAGGACGGCAAGGACGACGAGAAGGACCGCACCAAGCAGATCCCGTGCGACTCCGACAAGCTGATCCAGGCGATCACGTTCGCCAACAACGAGAACGGCGGCGTGTTGGAGCTGGCCAGGGGCTGCACCTACACCCTGACTCGCAACCAGGACGGCAACGGCCTCCCGGTGATCACCGAGCACATCACCCTCAAGGGTGAACACACCACCATCGGTCGCGAGGCCACTGCCGACTACTTCCGCATCCTCAACGTCGGCGCTGGCGGGCACCTCACTCTCAAGGGCCTGAGCATCAGGGGTGGCCAGACCCTCCAGTCCCCGATGACCGCCGACCCGGCGACGGTCTGGGCGCCGTACTCGGCCCAGGTCCGCTCGACCGTGGCCCAGCCGCCGGCAGCGGCGGCGCCCGCCGCGAAGTCGGCGATCGCTGCCGCGCCTGGAGCCAAGCCAGCGGCAGCGAAGCCGGCAGCAACCGCCGCCAAGCCGGCCGCGAAGACCGCCGCAAAGGCAGCGCCCGCAAAGGCCACAGCCAAGGCAGCGCCCGCAAAGCCGGCCGCGAAAGCAGCGCCGGCCAAGCCCGCAGTGGCAGCAACCAAGGCCGCCCCGACTGCCACCAAGGCCGCCACTGCCAAGCCGGTAGCCGCGGCGGCGAAGCCGGTGAGTGCCGGTACGGCGGTCGTGCCGCTGGTCGAGCAGCCTGGGTTCACCGACGGCGCCGGGGTGCTGGTGCAGCCCGGTGGTCGCGCGGAGATCCTGGACAGCGAGTTGCTCTACAACCAGTCCGGCGGCAACGGCGGCGGCCTGGCCAACTTCGGCAGCACCAGGCTCAGCAAGACGACTGTCGCGCACAACACCGCCTTCTTCTTTGGCGGCGGCATCTTCAACGCTGGCGTACTCCAGGTCGACGAGTCGAAGATCAAGGACAACACCGGCATCATCGGCGGCGGCGGCATCTCCAACGGCGCTGCCGACATCTTCACCGAGAACGTCGACGGCGGCTCGGTCTGGGTCTACAAGAGCGAGGTCACCGACAACGAGACGCTCGGCTTCGGCGGCGGCGTACTGGATGTCGAGGGCACCACGACGTTGCACCAGACGACGGTCAGTGACAACACCGCGCTGCTCGACGGTGGTGGCGTCGCGGTGGTCGACAGCCAGCTCAACCTCAAGGACGCCACGGTGGTCAGGAACAGCGCCGGTCGCTCGGGTGGCGGCCTGGCCGTGACCAACGACAGCGTTGCGACGATCGAGAACAGCAGGATCAACGACAACACCGCGGGCTTCTCCGGCGCCGGCCTCTTCAACGAGGAGAGCGTCACCACGCTGCGCGACAGCGAGGTGTCGGGCAACCGGGCCGTCGGTCCGTTCGGCCGCGGCGGCGGCATCCTCAACACCGAGGGCGGCAAGGTCACGCTCCACCGGACGAAGGTGGCGCACAACTTCTCCACCCTTGAGCCGGGGGGCATCTTCAACAGCATCGGCGGCACCGTGACGCTGGACGACGAGTCCGCTGTCACTGCCAACCGCCCGACCAACTGCTTCAACGTTTTGGACTGCTTCGCCTGATCGGGTGGGGCTGAACCACATAAAACGCCCCTCCGAGCCGTCACGGCTCGGAGGGGCGTACCCATTTGGGCAGGTCAGGAGCGTGCAGGCCGGCTTGGGGGCCGGTGTGTCGGTCCGGGCCCCGCTGGGGGCAACATGAACCGAATGTGGGCTTCTCTCGGATAAGCCCGCGAGGCGAGGAACCTTCTCATACGGTGGTTTTGGGAGCTACAACCGATTTGTAGCAGGGGACACCCGTCTGACGGCGGCGACCCTGTCTGGTACGAGGAGAGGGCAGAGAGCTCCGATGTCCAACTACCTAACGAACAACGAAGCCTCCGGGCGGGCGACGGCCAAGAGCCGCCGCAAGCTCTGGCTCGCCAGTGGCGTGGCCGGTTTGACGGGCGTGATCAGTCTCGCGGCGGTGGGCGTCGCGGGCAGCGCCGGAGCGGTCGGCTTGAACTGGAACACCGCGCAGGTCAGCAAGGATGGCGACCAGCGGGGTGACGAGGCGCGCGACTGGGACAAGGACGAGGACCGGAACAAGGACCGGGACAAGGACAAGGACCGGGACAAGGACCACGAGCGCGGGAAGGAGGTGCCCTGCGACACCGACAAGCTGATTCAGGCGATCGTGTTCGCCAACAACAAGCACGGCGGTGTGCTGGAGCTGGCCAAGGGCTGCACCTACAACCTGACCCGCAACGACTACGAGGGCAACGGCCTGCCGGTCATCACCGAGCGGATCACGCTCAAGGGCGAGCACACCACGATCTCTCGGGAAGCCACGGCGGACTACTTCCGCATCCTCAACGTGGGGGCCGGTGGTCACCTCACCATCAAGGGCCTGACCATCAAGGGTGGCCAGACCCTCGAACTGGAGAACGGTGTGGAGCCGGCCGCGGTCTGGGCGGCCTACTCGGACTCCGAGGCGCTCGCCGCGCAGGTGAAGGCGGGCACCCCGTTGGCCCAGGCGCTCACCGCGCGGCAGGCCAACCCGAAGGCGGGCCTGAAGGCCGCGCCGAAGGTCACCCCGAAGGCCACGCCGGGCGTCGTCACGCCGCTCGTCGAGGAGCCGGAGGAGAATGACGGCGCCGGAATCCTGGTTCAGCCGGGTGGCACCGCCGAGATTCTGGAGTCCGAGGTCGTCCTGAACCAGTCGGGCGGCAACGGTGGTGGTGTGGCCAACTTCGGCACCACGAAGATCTGGCACAGCACGGTCACCCGTAACACCGCCTTCTTCTTCGGTGGCGGCGTCTTCAACGCCGGGCTGCTCAAGGTCGAGGAGTCGAAGATCAAGGACAACACCGCCGTCATCGGTGGTGGCGGTATCTCCAACGGCGCCGCGGAGATCTTCACCGACGACGTCGACGGCGGAACTGTCGAGCTGAAGAAGGCCGAGATCACCGACAACGAGACGCTCGGCTTCGGTGGTGGCTACCTCGACATCGAGGGCAACACCACGGCGTACGAGACCAAGTTCGTCTCGAACACCGCGGTTCTCGCCGGTGGCGGTCTCGCTGCGGCGGACAGCCAGCTGAACCTGCACAACGTCACTGTGGAGCGCAACAGCACCGCCGGTGTCGGTGGCGGTGTGGCCATCGCCTTCGACAGCGTGGCCACCTTCGAGAAGAGCAGCATCAAGGACAACACCGCCGGCTTCTTCGGCGGCGGGCTCTTCAACGCCGGCAGCGTCACCACGCTGCGCGACAGCGAGGTTGTCGGCAACCGGGCCGTGGGCCCGATCGGAGTCGGCGGCGGCATCTTCAACATCTTCGGCGAGGTCAACCTGTCGAAGACGAAGGTCGCCCACAACTTCTCTACCTTCGAGCCGGGCGGCGTCTTCAGCTTCTTCGGAGACGTGAACCTGGACGACAAGTCCGCCATCACCGCGAACCGTCCGACCAACTGCCTGGCCATCCCGGGCGGCACGATCGACAACTGCTTCGCCTGATCGATCACCCTCGGGTGACGACGGCGTAGCACCAGCACAACGGGCCGGCCCCCTTCCGCGAGACGCGGAAGGGGGCCGGTTCACGTCACCTCTGGACGAAGACCGCCACGCTGCGCGCCGGTACGGTGAACGTGCCCGCAGCCCGGTCGAACGAGGCGGTACGCAGCACCGGGTCGGCCGAGTCGACAAGCACCGGGTGCAGTGCCACGTCCGCACCGCGCAGTCCGGTCACCGTCTGGTCGGCCGCCGACGGCGTGCTGTTGAAGACGACTGTCAACGACTTCCACGGCCCGCCCAGCCCACTGGCGTCCAGGGTCATCGTCAGCACGCCCGGCGTCTCCTGCGCGCCGGACAGCGGGAACGCCACCCGCCGCTGGACCTGCTCGGCGGTGGCCAGCCCGAACACCGGCGACGACGCCCGGATGCGCAGCAACTCGGCGTACCGGGCATCGGTGGTGTTGATCGCCGCGCAGTCCGGCACCAGCGCCGGGTCGGCCAGCAGCGGCCTCGCGTACGACCACTTGTCCTCGTTGTCGGGCGCGGGCGGCAGACCGATGCCGAACCCGTTGCCCCGTTCACAACCCCAGCGGATCTGGTTGAACCAGTCACCGGAGTTGTACGAGTTGCGGTCCAACGACTTCGACCGCAGCCGCTCGGTGCCGGAGGTGACGAACCCGGTGCCCTGTCCCAGCACCACGGTGCCCAGCGCCAGCACCTGCATCCGCGAGCGGTCCGCCGCCGTCGTGGCCTGCGGCAGTTTGTACGCCAACGCGTCGTACAGGATCTCGTTGTCGTGCGCGTCGGCGTAGGTGACGGCCTCCCCCGGCGCGGCGGTGTAGCCGGCCGGGGAGCCGTTGTAGTCCACCTGCGCCCCGGTTACCGCACGCCCGGCGGTGTCGGTGAACCGGTAGCCGCGCAGGTTGCCGGTGAGCCCCACCTTGATCAGGTCGTGGGCGTGCAGCAGTCGGGCCTTCTGCTCGGCCGGCGACCCGTTGACCGCGTCGCCGTTCGGGTCGGTGTAGAGCCCGGAGGCGAAACCCTGCACCCGGGGGTTGGCGTCGAACGGTCCGCCACCGCGCACCGCGTCGCGCAGCCGGTCGTTGAAGGTGCCGACGCCGGTGCCGGCCATGTTGGCCTGGGTGGCCTGGACGAAACGGGCGTCGTTGGCGACCTCGCCGAAGTTCCAGCCCTCGCCGTAGAGCATGATCGCCTTGCCGTCGACGCCGTCGCGGGCGACGGTGAGCCGGTCCAGGGCCGCCCGGACGGCAAGGATGTTCGCTTTCGGGTGGTGACCCATCAGGTCGAAGCGGAACCCGTCCACCTTGTACTGCCGGGCCCAGGTGACCAGCGAGTCGACCACCAGCTTGCCCATCATGGCGTGCTCGGGGGCGGTGTTGGCGCAGCAGGTGGAGTTGGCCACAGTGCCGTCGTCCAGCAGCCGGTGGTAGTAGCCGGGCACGATCTGGTCGAGCACCGACTTCGCGTCGGTGCCGGCCGCCGACGTGTGGTTGTAGACCACGTCCATGACCACCCGCAGCCCGGCGTCGTTCACCCCGGCGACCATCCGCCGGAACTCGGTGGTCCGTGCCGCGCCGACCGGGTCGACGGCGTAGCCACCCTCCGGCACCGTGTAGTGCAGCGGGTCGTACCCCCAGTTGTAGCCGTCGGTCTCGGCGACCGCCGCCACGCACTTCTGCTGCTCGGCCGAGTCCGGAGGCAGCGCCGCCAGGTCGCAGGCCGGCTGGCGCTGGTCGGCCCGCTTCTCCGGGATCGTCGCGAAGTCGAACGCCGGCAGCAGGTGCAGGTGGGTGACGCCGGCGTCGCCGAGCGCCCGCAGATGCGTCATGCCGGCGGCCTTCGGGTCGGTGAACGCGAGGAAGGTCCCCCGCCGCTCGGCCGGCACCGTGTCGTCGGCGATGGAGAAGTCCCGCACGGACAGCTCCGTGATCTGTGCCTTCGCGGGCGGCACCGGTGCCGGTTTGCGCAGCGTGCGCCACCCGGGGGGTGCCAGCGCACTGTCGTTCAGGTCGACGAGCTGGCTGTGCGTGGAGTCCGCGGCGAGGGCCACCGAGTACGGGTCGGTGACCGCCGCGGTGACGATCCGCTGCGCCGCCGGCTGCCACGCCCGCACCTCGTACCGGTAGAACCTGCCGGTCCAGGTGTGGTCGCCGCGCACCGACCAGACGCCGGTGCGGTCGTCGCGGCGCATCGGCACCGTCTTCGGCGCGGCGGCGGGCGAGTCGAACAGGAGCAGGCGCACGCTCTGGGCGGTCGGCGCCCACAGCGCGAGGCTCGGCGTCCGCCCCGCGAACGTGGGCCCGAGGGTGGCGTTGGCCGCCCGGGAGTAGACGTCGTCGAGCACGCCGGGGATCTGCACGCCGGTCGCGGCGAGCAGCGCACCCTCGGCGTCGCGTTCGGTGACCAGCAGCTGCCCCCGCAGCGCCGCCGGGACCTTGGCCAGGTCCGCCCGGTCCAGGGCGAAGCTACGGTACGACCACAGGTGCGGGAACCTGTCGCGTTGGGCCTCGGTGAGCCCGTTGCGCTGCGCCCGCAACGGCACCGTGGTGTACGTGCCGGTCAGCTCGCCGTCGACCACGCTGACCCCGCCGGTGGGCGCGGTGACCAACGCGTACGTCTTACCGTCGGTCGGTGGGGTCTGCCAGGCCACTGTGGATCTGTCGATCCAGTGCGCCTTCTGCTTGCCGATGTCGGTGTCTCCGCTGGCGGTGGTGGCCGTCGACGGCAGCAGGCGGCCCGGCGTGGCGGCGAGCAGCCACACCTCCCGGCCGGCGCTGGCGAAGTCGAGCCGCTGGTCGTCCGGCAGGTCCTTGGTGTCGCCCTGGTGGATGATGTAGTTCAGGCCGGTGGCGCCGGCCGCCAGCGGCACCCGGAACACCGCCCCGAACGCGTCGACGGACGTCGGACGCAGCGGGGCGGGCCACTCGGTCGGGTTGGCCGCGCCGTCCCACAGGTGCAGGCCCCAGCCGTCGTAGTTGCCGTCGGCCCGCCGATAGTGGAGCACTGCGGTGCCCTCCTCGACCGGCGGCTCCGGTTCACCGGCGGCCGCCTGCCTGCTCGGGTAGATCGCCGGGTCGCCCTGCTTGAGCCAGATCTCGCCGGTCCGGGTGACGTCGATGCTGCGGTCCTGGGCGACGTCCTTCGTACCAGCCTTGTCGACAACCAGGAAGTTCACCGACGTCGCGCCCGGCTTGAGTTTCACCCAGGCGAACCGGCCGTAGGAGTCCTCCCCGGCGAACGGCTGCCCCTTCGGCCATTCGGTGACGTACGCCGGGTCGATGTCCCCCCAGGCGTACAGCCCCCAGTCGTCGTACCCCCCGGCCGGGCGCTGGTAGTGCACCACCGCCCACTCCCGGGAGCTGCCCTGCGGCGGGGTCCCCACGACGGCTGTCGACCGGGCGGTGGCGGTACGGCCCCGGCCGTCGCGGACCACTGCCTTGTACTCGACAGTGGTGCCGCCGGCCAGGCCGGTCAGGTCGTGCTGCACCGTGTACGGGGCGTGGTCGGCGCTGCCCAGCAGCGTCCACCGGCCGCCGGCCACCCGCGCCGCCACGGTGACGGTGGCCAGCGGGTCCCCGGTCACCCGGGCGGTGACCGCCGCCCGGGTGGCGACCGGCGCGTCCGGAACCGGGCTGCTGATGGTGATGGTCGGCTTGTCGGCCGCCGGTGCGACGGGGTTGCCGGCCCGGTACACCGCCGCCGACAGCGGCGGCACGGTGAGGGTCAGCTCGCCGTCGTCTCCGGCTTGTTCAGTGTCTGAGCCGCCGTAGATGCCGGTGAAGGTGGCGCCGGCCGACCAGGTGTCCACCGTGACAGTCTGCGCGGTGTCGGCGTTGTTCACGGCCACCACGTACTCGGTGCGGTCGGCCGGGGCGATCCGGGAGGCGGCGAAGACGCCCGGCCCGTCGTCCGCGTACCGGGTGACCTGCACGCCGTCGCGCAGCGCCGGGTGGGCCTGGCGCAGCCGGCCCAGCTCGGCGATGGTCCGATACAGCGGGTGGGTCCTGTCGAACTGGTCGCTGGCGTGCGTGCGGTCGGTGCCGAGCAGGTCGTCGTCGAGGTAGTCGGGAACCGTCGACGCGAACATGTCCTGGCGGGCGTCCTTGTCCCCACCCGGGCCGGTGAAGCCCTGTTCGTCGCCGGAGTAGACCACCGGCTGACCCCGGGTCAGGAACATCAGCTGGTGCGCGAGCTGGTCACGGCGCAGGTGGCTGGCCGGGTCGCTGCCACCACCGGCGATGAACGATCCGATCCGGCCCATGTCGTGGTTGCCGAGGAAGGTGGTCAACCGGCCAGCGTCGGTGTCCCGGGCCGCGTAGAGGTCGTCGCGGGCGTACACGTCGGCGAGCGCCTTCGCGGAGCCGGCGCCGGCGGTGAAGCCCCGCGCGGCCTCCTGAAAGGCGAAGTCGAGGGTGGCCGGCAGGCCACCCTGGCGGACGTAGCTGGAGCTGATCTCCGGATCGGCGCTGTACACCTCGCCGAACATGAAGAAGTCCTTCTTGCCGGCCTTCTCCGCGGCCCGCTCGATGCCCTGGCTGAACTGCGGCCAGAAGTCCATGTTGACGTGCTTCACGGTGTCCAGTCGGAAGCCGTCGACGCCGGTCGCGCCGATCCAGTCCCCGTACGCCTTGGTCAGGCCCCGGACCACCTCGGGACGCTCGGTCCACAGGTCGTCGAGGCCGAAGAAGTCGCCGTACTCGCTGTTCTCGCCGGCGAAGGTGGAGTCACCCCGGTTGTGGTACAAGGTGGCGTCGTTCAGCCAGGCCGGGACCTTGACGCTCGCGTCCTTCGGCTCGGCGAAGGTCGGCGTGTACGGGAAGGACTCCTTGTCGACCGGCGGGAACGCCCGGGAGCCGTCGGCGTAGTTGCGGTCCTCGAACGCCCGGCCCTGCGCGTCGGTGTACGGCGATGTCGCCTTGTCCACGTACGCGTACTTGTCCTCGGCGTACTTGATCACGTCGGCGGTGTGGTTGACGATCACGTCGAGATAGATCTTGAGACCGCGCTGGTGGGCGAGCTTGACCAGCCGCTTCATCTCTTCCATGGTGCCGAAGTGTGGGTCCACCTGGGTGAAGTCGGTAATCCAGTAACCGTGGTAACCGGCCGAGATGTCGTTACCGGCGCCCTGCACCGGTCGATTCTTGAAGATCGGGGCAAGCCAGATGGCAGTGGTGCCCATCCCCTGGATGTAGTCCAACTTGTCGATGACGCCCTTGAGGTCGCCGCCGTGGTAGAAGCCCTTGTCGGTCGGGTCGAGGCCGGTCCGCAACCGGTCGCCGGTGAGGCCGCCCCGGTCGTTGCGGGGGTCTCCGTTGGCGAACCTGTCCGGCAGGACGAAGTAGAACTGCTCGGCTCGGGCGGAGTTGCCGCCGGCCTTCAGCAGCGCCTCGGCGGTGGGTTCGGCACGCCACTGGGCCGCGCCGCCGATCGCGAGTGGGGCGCCGTCGGACGGCCGGGGGCTCGCGGCGGCGGGGTGCACGGCGACCGGAGCGCCGACGAGCGTGACGGTGAGCAGGGAGGCAAGGGCCAGCAGGGCAGTGCGCGGTATCGGCGGGGGTTTCATCGACGCCTTCCTCTGGTCGCTGATTGGCCGCACGCTAACCCTTGCCGAAACATTCTGCAATACCTTGCAAACATGGTCGCAACACAGCAACATCCTTGCGGAAGTTGCGCTCAGAGCCCGCTGCAGCGGGCACCATCCACCGTGCACTCCCGTGGCGTGCTGGACGCCCGCTCCAGATGGAACCGCAACGACACCGAACCACCGGGCGACACGTCGACCCCGCTGACGTACGTGAAGCCGTCATCGGACTGACGGATCGTTCCCTGCGGAACGCCCTCCACCCACGCGGTCACCAGCCGTCCACCCAAGAACTGCAACCGCACCGTCCAACCACGGCTCCGGGTGGACGTGTTGACCATCGCCACCTCGCCGATGAAACCCCCGTCGAAGCTCTGCACCACCCGGTACCGCCCGGTCATCGCCGGCTGCCCGGACGCGGCCCGGCTCGGCGACCGCGTCGCCGTCGGCTTCCCGATCGGACCGGCCGTCGGGTCGGCCGATGGTGACCCGGACCCGGCCGCGACGCTCGGCGGCAGCCCGCTCGCACGGCCGGATATCCCCGGCAGCACCGGCGCCGGAGACGGCACCGAGGTGGGCACGCTCGGCGCCGCCACCGCGGACGGCACCGGCAGTGCCGGCGGTCGCGCGCCGTCCGGCGCGGGGCTACGTCCCCGGTAAGCGCCCAGGGCCACGATGAGCAGGACCACCATCACGACGACACCGGCGCCCACCACGATCCAGGGCGACGTCGCGATCGCCACCGGACCGTGTGGCGGGCGCGGAACACGGCGCATGCCGGACATGTACCTCCTTCAGCGGACCGTCCGCGCAGCGTAGCGATCGACGGCCCGACCCGAAAAGCCTTGGCGGTGCGGCGGTGCGGCGGTGCGGCGGTGCGGCGGTCACGCGGCGCCGGGCGGCTTAGCGGCGCCGGGCGGTCTAGCGGCGGGGCGGCGGAACGCTGGCTCAGCCGATGCGGCAGTCAACCCCGTTGACAGTGCACTTGACCGGTCGCTGCGCCGAGTCATTCCAACCGACGCGCAGCCGCAGCGTCCGAGAGTCACCCGCATCCAGCGAACGGGTGCCGCGCAACACGAACTCCCCGTGCCCGCGCCCTCGCACCGAGACGCCCGAGTCATCACCCACTCGCAGAGCCCAGGTGTCATCGTCGAACACCAACTCCACCTGCCAGTCCATCGACCGACTCGACTCGTTGGCGATCGCCAGCACCGCCGCGTCGCCGTCCCAGCCGTCCGATCCGACCTCGTACCGGGCGCTGACCGTGTCCTCCGCCGACGGCGCCATCAGGACGCTGGTCCGCCCCGGAGTCGGCGAGCCGGTGACGGTGGCCCGCGGTGACGGCGTCCGGCTACTACGGGACGGTCGCGGCGACACCGAGCGTCGCTCCACAGCGGCCGGAGTCGGTCCCCCGGTTGCCGACGCGGCGGCCGGCACGGTCGGCAGGAACGCCGGAGGCGCGGCCTGCGGCGGCGCGTCCCGCTCCCTGGTCCGGAACGACAACAGCGCGATCACCAGGAGCACCACCAGCGCGCACACACCGAGCAGCACCACGATCCACGGCACCGACGCCAACACCCGAGCCGCCCGCGAATCTGCCACACCGTCCGGCCGCACCGCCATCAGGTCTCCCCTCGTCCCCCACCGACGCGACAGCGTAGCCAGCGCCGCACGAACCGGAAACCGGGCGGGTACGGATCGGGCCGACCGGCCCCCGTCGGTCAGCCCGTCCGGACGACGGTGCAGATCAGTGGTCCGTCATCGGTGATGCGCAGCAGGTAGCGGTACCGCTCCCCCGGCACCGCCTGCCCCCGACTGTCCAGGAACTCCCACTCCACCGCCACCATCGTCAACAGCGCGGACACGGGCTGCACGTCGTCGATCTGGGCGTGGGCCGCGACCAACTCCCGGTCCTGGTAGTCGGGTGCGGCGCCCACGAAGGACAGCGCCACCGCCGCCGCGGACGTGAACGAGAAGCTGTAGGTGTCGGCCACCACCAGGCCCGGCAGGGCGTAGCAGCCGGCGATGGCCGGCAGGTCGCCGGAGGTCAACGCCACGCCGTACCGGTCGAAGAAGTCGGCCAACGTGTCAAGATCCGTGGAGGCGTTCACGGTCACAGCAATTGCCGGTCACCGCCCAGGTCAAACCTCAGCGCGGCGGCACCTGAACCTCGATCTCGGAACCCAACCGGGCGTCGGCGGCCAGACCCAGGTCGTCCCCGCTCCAAAACCGCCCCGGGTCATACCAGTTCGGACGCCGACCCGCCGGCAGCAACCCCATTGCCTCATAGGTCACCGCCACCACCTCGGCGCAGTACGCCGTCTCGAGCGCCCGGTCCCGCTCCCCCGCCGACCGGGCCGGAGTGGCCGGGCCGGAGGGGTTGGCGCGGTCGGCCGGGTTGGCACGGTCGGCCGGGTTGGCACGGTCGGCCGGGTTGGCACGGTCGGCCGGGTTGGCACGGTCGGCTGGGTTGCGACGAGGTGTCTGCTGGCCGAGGCGTGCCAGCGCCGACAGCCGATCGAGGTGCGGCAGCGAGGGAAGCCGGCCGGGGCGCGGCAGCGCCGGCACCCGACCCCGCACCCAGCGCCACGCCAACTGGGCGGTTGACGGGAACGGCGTGCCGTCCAACCGCGCGATCGTCCGCAGCACCGCCCGCTCCATCTCCGCGTCGGCCGGCGGGTCGAGCTGCCGCAGCCAGGCCCGTTGGCCGTACCGGTTGGCCCAGACGCAGACCGCGTCCCGCAGGTCGTGCAGCTGGACGCCGCGTTGGTGGCCGCCCGACCACAGGTCCGGCAACGACCTGCCCAACTCCGCGTGCCACATCAACGGCGGCATGTCGTCCAGCACCACCGCCATCCCGACGTGGTTCACCGGGCTGTTGGTGGTGAACTGGATCGCCCGGTCCGGCACGCTGCGACCCCGGAACACCCACACGTCACCGGTGCGGGTCAACTCGACGGCCTCATCCAGGCTGATGCTCATGAGGGTCTAGCCTAGGCCGATGCGGCAACGAATGCGGTGGTGGAAGGTTCTCGGGCTGGCCGGGCTCGCCGGCGTCGCGGCCTCCGGTGTGGTCATCGCGCGGGCCGAGCGGCGGCGGCGCGCGTACACCCCCGAGGAGATCCGGCAGCGGCTGCTGGAGCGGCACGCCCAGGCCAGCGACGCCGCGAAACCCGGTGACCCAACCTGACCCATCGTCCTCTGTAGATTGTCCTGGGGCAGCCGGACAGGTCGATGATCGATACGATGAGACGATGACGACGCCCGTCGCACAGCGGCCCTTCGTCCTGTCCAGCCCGACCGCGCCTGTCGAACGACACGACAACGTCGACCTGCACCTGCCCACCCGCACCGGTCCCTCGCCCGCCGTCGTGGTGGTGCACGGCGCTCCGCTGCCACCCGACGCGCCCGACCCCCGTGACTGGTTGCTGTACCGCGGCTACGGCGCACTGCTCGCCGCGAGCGGCGTGGTCACCGCGCTGGTCAGCTACCAGGTGTCCGACCTGTCGGCACTGCCCGCCGCCGCCGACGACATCGCCGCGATGGTCGAGCAGGTCCGCGCCGATCCACGGGTCGACCCCGAGCGGGTCGTGCTGTGGTTCTTCTCCGGCGGCGGCCTCTTCGCGGCCGACTGGCTACGCGTCCCGCCACCATGGCTACGTGGGATCGCACTGACATACCCGCTGCTCGTCCCGTTCCCCGGCTGGGACGTCGACGCTCGGTTCCTGCCGGTCGAGGCACTCAGCTCCGGCGCAGGCGTGCCACTGGTGCTGACCCGCGCCGGCCAGGACATCCCGCCGGTCCTGGCCGGCATCGACGCGTTCCTCCCCGCAGCGACCGCCGAGGGCTGGCCGATGCAGGTGATCGAGGTGCCGGACGGCCAGCACTCCTTCGAGATTCTCAACCACGGCCCGCAGTCCGAGGCAGCCGTCCTGGCCGCCCGCGACGCGGTCCTGAAGCTGCTCGACGCCGGCTGACCCACCCCGCCGGCCGAACGCCCTCTCCACGCGCGGAGGCGCAGGTTTCCGTCGGTGCCGCATCAGATTGGGGATCTCCCGCACCCGAGGTTCGCCGCCGTACGACGATCGTCAGAGAGCCGATCGGTGGTGGGGGGTGAGAGGTGCGCGGCAGACGTCGGGGCGCCCGACCGGCGGAGAGTGCGCTGCGCGAGGGCCGAGAGGCCTATGAACGTCTTCGCACCTACCTCATCCTCGCGGTGCAGGCTGGTGTGGCCGCCGGGTTGGCCTGGTTTGTTGCCAGCGACGTGCTGCACAATCCGCAGCCGCTGTTCGCACCCGCCGCCGCGGTCGGCACCATCGCGGCGGCCGTCGGCAATCGGGCCCGTCGCACTATCGAACTTCTCGCCGGGGTGATCCTGGGCGTTCTGGTTGGAAACGGCATCATAAGGTTCATCGGGGCGGGACCAATACAGACCGGCGTGGTCGTGGCCCTGACCATTTCGGCGGCAGCCGTCTTCCGGGGCACCGGAGCGGTCATGGTGCAGGCGGGAAGCACCGCCGTCCTACTCGGCACGGTCTCTCCGGACCGGCCGGACCTGGCCGTGCCCCGGACGGCGAATGCGCTGGTCGGCGTGGTGGTGGCCATCGTGGTGGCCTTGCTGATCCTGCCGCTGAATCCGGTGCGGATCGTGCACCGCGCCGCTGGTCCGACAGTCGATGCCATCGCCCGGGAGATGACCGCCATCGCCAATGCGCTGGCTCACCGCGACGCGCGACAGGCCGAGGAGGCCCTACAGCGATTGCGTGCGGCAGAGGCGGCACGACGGAACATGGCCGACGTGGTCGCCGCAGCATGCGAAGTCGCGATCCTCTCACCGTGGCGCAGGAGGCGGCTGGGCATCATGCGTCGGTACGCGCGGGCGACCGAGCACCTTGAACTCGCCTACACCAGCAGCCGCGAGATGGTGCAGTGGGCGGTGTCGGCACTACACGCCCGGGAGACGCTGCCGGCCGGCCTCTCCACGGCGATCGAGCACTTCGGCCAGGCGTTCAGGCTCCTGCATCGTGACTTCCTGGCCGGACGGGAGCCGGACCGCGCGCGGGAGCGAGCGCTACAGGTGATCAGTGACATCAACGAGGCATGCGCCGAGGGTGTCGGGTCCTCCGGTGACGTCGTCGTCTCGCAACTGCGGGTTGTCGTCAGTCAACTGCTCCAGATCTCCGGGCTTCCCCAGACGGAGGCGAATCAGCGGGCCGGTTTGAACGCCGACGTGTGAGCGTTCAGGACAGCGGGCCGTCGGTCTCCGCCGTCAGGTTGAGGCGGTCCCGGATCAGCGCCAGCACGGTGTCGGTGGTCCGGTCGAGGTGGCTGCGCCCATCGGGCAGGCGGGCCTCCGGGGCGATGTAGCTGCGGGGACCGATGTGCGTGGCAGGGTCGAGCCGGTGCACGGTGATCTTGCCTTCGCGGTCGGCCCGGTTCCATCCGCTCCAGCGGAACAGCCGCCACCGCTGCGGGAAGATCCAGGTGCCGACTCGCTCGATCCAGTCGCCGGCACTGGTGAGCTGGTAGAGGTGCTGGGCATGGGTGATGTCGTTGGCGCCGTTGTGGAACCCGCCGAGAGTGATCAGCCAAAGCGGGGTACGCAGTTGGGACCACAGTTCGTTCACCGCACCGCTGGCGACCTGGGCGCCCCCGCTGTAGCTGAGCAACACCACTGGTATGCCGCTGTCCGGCCGGTAACCGGCGACCTGGAGTTCGGTGGCGATCTGCGCACCGACGGCACGGTTGTACAGGGGACGGTAGCGGCGGTCGGCGGCGACGAAGATCTGCATCACGTTGTGCAGGAACAGCAGCAGGCCGATGCGGCGGCGCACCCAGGTCCAGACCGGCCGGTCGGCGAGCGGCACGGCGAGCGGGGAGTAGGGCTGCACCTGGCCCAGCACCCGGAGCTCCGGCGCTCGGTTGATCAGGGCCTTGACCAGTCGGCCACCATCGCGGGTGTCGTGGAAACGGCGCTTCCCGATGCCGTCCAGATAGACCAGGTAGGCGTCCGGAGGGCGGTCCGGATCAGCCCCTCGGGCGTAGGACATGCCCTCGGGGCGGGAAATGGTGGGTGTGCGCCAGCCGGCGGCGTAGACCAGCACCTCGTAGCGGGCCAGCAGGGCCTCGGCGATCAGCACCAGTCCCAGCCCCCCGAGCAGCAGCAGGAGCGCCAGTCCGATCACGCGACCGACTCCGGTGCTCGTGTCGTGTTGAGCTTCACGACGAGGCGGCGGACGGCCTCGACGGTGACGCCGAGCCCGACTCCCGCGACCGCTACGCAGCCGGCGGCCTCCCACCATCCGACTCCGGCCACCGTGGCGAGTGCACCGGCGAGGCCGGCGCCCACTCCCACCATGAGCAACAGGTGCAACAGTGGCCCAAGAAGCGGGAACGCGAGGACCCCGGCAAGCACCAGCGGGGCGGCCAGCCCTGGTGTCCAGATCAGTGCGTCGGACGGCGCGGTGGGCAGCACCAGACCGGCAACGGCCCACGCGGACAGCGGCCAGAGCGCGAACACCGCGCCGTCAACGATCGCGCCGCCCAGCAACAGGCTGACCACCCTCACATGCGACACGCCGGACAGGCGTGCCACCACCGGCAGAAGACGCCCGGCGGCCTCGGACAGCCCGCCGACCAGCAGCAGGATGACGACGAAGGGAGACATCGGTCAGCCCTGTGGTGGCAGATCGGCGATACCCGGCCGCGTCACCGAGCCGGTCTGCTGCACGAAGTGCTCAATGACGTCGGCGGCACGCGCGTAGCCGCCCGCCTGACGCTGGGCGACCTGCAGTGTGCTCGCGGCGGCCCGGAATCGAGGCTCGTCGAGCAGGCGCTGGGCGAGGGCCCGCACCGCCTCCACCGTGACGTCCTCGGTGCGGATCGACAGGCCGGCATCGAGCTCGATGATGCGGGAAGCCACCAGCAGTTGGTCAGCGCCCTGCGGGACCACCAACATCGGGGTGCCGGCGTACAGGGCCTCGTTGACGCTGTTCACCCCGCCGTGGGTGATGAACAGCGCCGCACGGGCCAGCACCTCCAACTGCGGGACGGAACGGTGGGCGAGCACGTTTCCCGGTAGCGGGCCAAGCGCGGCGGGTTCGGTGTGTCCGGTGGAAATGACCAGGGTGCCACCCAGCGGGGCCAGCGCGTCGGCGAAGGTGCGCAGCAACTGCGGGGCGTCGAACACGGTGCCCATCGAGGCGTACATCACCGGGTCCCGCAATCGATCGACCGGGAACGACGAGTCCACTCGGCGGGCACCGATGCTCGGGCCGACGAACTGATAGGACTGGTCGAAACTATCCGCCTCGGGGTGGAACGCCCGCGAGGTGTAGACCAGGTTGAGCGGCTGACGGATGTTGGCCAGGTCGATCAGGGGCAAGGCGCGTGTGTCGTACCGGCGGCGCAGCTCCCACCGCGATTTCAGGTATCCGGCGGTGGAGCGGGGAAGGGCCGCGGCCGCGCTGAGCAGCTCCCAGGAGCCACGGGTCGGGCTGGGCACGTGCCGGTTGAAGGCGAACGTGGTGAACGACGATGCCGGCGGCACGCCGAGTTCCCGGGCGACCACCGGCCCCCACGGGCAGAGGGAGTCGTGCACGATCAGATCGGGCCGGGCGCCCCGCAGGTCGGTGAGGACGGCGGGCAGCACGCGTACGGCGGTACGCGCGAGCTGCTCCATCACCGTGACGGGCGTCGGCGGGCCGGAGAGCGGTAGGTCGTCCCCGGGGTAGAGGAACACCCGTGCCCCGGTGGCCGCGATCTGCTCGGCGTAGGCCGGCGTCGTGTGATAGGTGACGGAGTGACCACGACGAACGAGCTCACCCACAACGGGCAATGTCGGGTTGATGTGCCCGTGCATGGCGATGTTCAGGAATGCCACTGCGCTCATCGGCCGGCCCTGGGCCGGGAAGGAGCCAGCGCCTGGCACGTTGCAGCGTCCATGATCCACCCCTCTCGGTCAGAGCCTAGATGTTGCCTGGTGGCAGTGCGTCGTGGACCAGGTAGTCGACTCCTCGGCGGCCGGTTCCGCCTGATCGTGCTCGCTCCTTGTCGTAGTGGCCTCCCAAGCCCGGGCAGGGGCCTCTTTCCCGGATTGAGCACGATCTTGTGGACCTGGCACGTGCTGGGCCGGCGCCGCTCGTGCGAATTCCCCGTGGAGCGGCCTAAACCTGACACGTCGGATCGGGCCCGTACGACGTGTCAGCCCTCGCCTCGTGCCGGACTGGGCGCGCAACCAGCGCATACCGGCACGACCCACTCGGGTCTCCTGTCGGGGTATCCCGGCACCCGGACGCCGCAGTTCCCGTGAATCCGAGTGGATCACGCCGTCGTGGCCGCCGTGTCCGTTTCGCCGGCCGAGCGGATGGGTCGTATGTCGGGGTTTGGCGTGGGGTGTCGGGTGGTTGGGGCCACCCCGACGGCGGAATCGGCGGCCGGCCGGGGTCGTTATACCTGGTAGACCACCGCGACTCTCGGGTCGTAGGGCGCGGCAGCCGCCGGGAACACCCGCCAGACCGCCCCGGTTACACCCCCCGACACGGCCGAGCACCGCAACAGGTCGACCCCCTGCGGGAATGACCCGCCACCGCGAACGGTTACACCCTGTCCCGACGCCGACCCCTCGTTGCGGGTCGCCGGGCACAAGCTTTCCCGCACGGTCGCACTACCCCCCTGTTGAGTGCCGTGCGGGCACACCCCCGATGCAGAGGAGCACGCCATCATGCGTACCGATCTGATCCGTAAGACCGCCCTCACCGCCGCCGGCCTCGCCTTCACCGGCGGCGCCATCGCCGGCCCCGTCACCACCGCGTTCGCCGCACCCACCAGCGGCAAGCCGGCCACGCAAACCCAGACCGACCGCAAGGGCCACGGCGAGCGGGAACTCGGCGTGCGCTACGAAGCCCAGCCGAACTTCTACTACTGCGGGCCCGCCGCGACCCGTAACGCCCTGAGTGTTCAGGGTAAGAACATCAACGTCGACGACATGGCCAAGGAGATGGGCACCACCGAGGCCGGCACCAACTCCATCAACGACATCACCCCCGTCCTGAACAAGGAAACCGGCAAGGCTGACGCCTACCGGTCGGTGGAGATCAGCACCCCCGACGCCGACGCGAAGCAGACCGACAAGCTGCGCGCCGACATCGTCAAGACCGTCGACGACGGCCGCGCCGTGGTCGCCAACATCGCCGGCACCAGCACCGACACCGACGGTGTCACCCACTCCTACGAGGGCGGGCACTACATCAGCGTCGTCGGCTACCACGACAACGGCGACACGGTGAAGATCGCCGACTCCGCCGACCCGAACACCGCCTCCTACTGGATCAGCGTCGAGCACCTCGCGGACTGGATCGCCACCCGCGGCTACGCCACCAGCTGACCCCACACCACCACCAGCACATGATCGAAGGGCCGGACCCCCACCAGGGGTCCGGCCCTTCGGCATGCCTAGGTCAGTGCTCGCCCCTGTGGGTCGGCTCAACGCCGGGGGCCACCACAGCCGGCTGACCGCCCGAAGCCACCTCAACGGACTGACCGCCGGAAGCCATCTCGACCTCAGCCACGCCGGAGGCACCGTCGGCCGACTCGATGCGGTGGGCGCGTCGGCGCAGCCACCAGGTGCTGCCGAGCCCGGCGAGCACCGCGAGGACCAACCCGGCCCAGGAGATGTCCTTCAGCCAGTGTTCGGCCGCCCGGCCCACCGAGTAGAGCAGGTACGTCGTGCCGAAGGCCCAGACCAACCCGCCGGCCGCGTTGGCCACCAGGAAGCGGCGGTACGGCACGTGCAGCGCCCCGGCGAGCGGGCCGGCCAGGATCCGCAGCAGAGCCACGAACCGACCGAAGAACACCGCCCAGACGCCGTGCCGCGCGAAGCTCTGTTCGGCACGGGCGAGCTGCGCCGGCCCGAGGTGCTTGGGGAAGCGTCTGCCGAGGCGGGCTAGCAGCGGCCGACCGCCGCGTCGGCCGACGGCGTACCCGACGGAGTCGCCGACGATGGCGCCGAACGCCGCCGCGCTGGCCACCCACTCTGGCTCGACCACTCCGGTGGCGGCGAGCAGGGCGGAGCTGACCAGGACGATCTCGCCGGGCAGCGGGACGCCCATGCTCTCCACGCCGATCACGCCGGCGACGAGCAGGTAGACCACGCCCGGAGGCAGCGCCGAGAGCCAGTGCTGAACGTCGATCACTCGGCACCCCTTCCGAATCGGCCCCGACCCTACCCCGCCGACCCGACGGCGCGGCGCGGTCGTGGGTCACCCGACCCGTGATGTCAGGTTGCGCAGATAGCAAGACGGACGTACGGTTTTGTTGGAAGCGGAATCGGGCGGTAAGTGTCACCTAACCTCGGCGGCACCCGGACCGGTGCGACAGACTGCTCAGGACTACTCACGGTCGCTGGTGTGAAGGAGTACGACGTGGCGAGCCTCGACACCTTCGGTGCGAAGACCCAGCTACGCGTCGGAGACGCGAGCTACGAGATTTTCAAGATCGACAAGGTGGACGGCCACGCGCGGTTGCCGTACAGCCTGAAGATCCTGCTGGAAAACCTGCTGCGGACAGAGGACGGCGCGAACATCACCGCCGACCACATCCGCCAGCTCGGCGGTTGGGACTCCACCGCCGCCCCGAGCGTGGAGATCCAGTTCACCCCGGCGCGGGTCCTGATGCAGGACTTCACCGGCGTGCCCTGCGTGGTCGACCTGGCCACCATGCGCGAGGCAGTGCGTGACCTAGGCGGCGACGCCAGCAAGGTCAACCCCCTCGCCCCGGCCGAGCTGGTCATCGACCACTCGGTCATCGCCGACCTGTTCGGCCGGGAGGACGCGTTCGCCCGCAACGTCGAGCTGGAGTACGAGCGCAACAAGGAGCGCTACCAGTTCCTGCGCTGGGGGCAGACCGCGTTCAACGAGTTCAAGGTCGTCCCGCCGGGCACCGGAATCGTGCACCAGGTCAACATCGAGTACCTGGCCCGCACCATCATGGAGCGGGGCGGCCAGGCGTACCCGGACACGGTGGTCGGCACCGACTCGCACACCACCATGGTCAACGGCCTGGGCGTGCTGGGCTGGGGCGTCGGCGGCATCGAGGCCGAGGCCGCGATGCTCGGCCAGCCCGTCAGCATGCTGATCCCCCGGGTGGTGGGCTTCAAGCTCTCCGGTGAGATGCCGGCCGGCACCACCGCCACCGACCTGGTGCTGACCATCACCGAGATGCTGCGCAAGCACGGTGTGGTCGGCAAGTTCGTCGAGTTCTACGGCCCCGGTGTGGGCGCCGTGCCGCTGGCCAACCGGGCCACCATCGGCAACATGTCCCCGGAGTACGGCTCCACCGTGGCGATCTTCCCGATCGACGCGGAGACGATCCGCTACCTGGAACTGACCGGCCGCGACGCCGCGCAGGTCGCGCTCGTCGAGGCGTACGCCAAGGAGCAGGGCCTCTGGCACGACCCGGACGCCGAGCCGGACTACTCCGAGCGCCTGGAGCTGGACCTCGGCACCATCGAGCCGTCGCTCGCCGGCCCGAAGCGCCCGCAGGACCGGGTGCCGCTGGGCGCTGCGAAGACGCTGTTCCGCTCCGCGTTGACCGACTACGTTGCCGACGACTCCGTCGGTGAGCGTGACCTCAAGCCGGGTGTCCCCCGCGAGGAGCTGCCGCGCGGCGCCAACGGCCCGGCCGACGAGGCCAGCGCCGAGTCCTTCCCGGCCAGCGACCCGCCGGCCAACGAGTTCAGCGACCCGGCCGACGAGCCGCGTGACCTGGAGACCGCTGCGGTGGGCGCGGGCGGCCGAGCCAGCAACCCGGTCCGGGTCACCGGCGCCGACGGCGTCGAGTACGAGCTGGACCACGGCGCCGTGGTGATCGCCGCGATCACCTCCTGCACCAACACGTCCAACCCGCAGGTGATGATCGGTGCCGCGCTGCTGGCCCGCAACGCCGTGGAGAAGGGCCTGACCCGCAAGCCGTGGGTGAAGACCACCCTGGCCCCCGGGTCGAAGGTCGTCATGGACTACTACGAGCGGGCCGGCCTCACCCCGTACCTGGACAAGCTCGGCTTCAACCTGGTCGGCTACGGCTGCACCACCTGCATCGGCAACTCGGGCCCGCTGCCCGAGGAGGTGTCCGCCGCGGTCAACGAGCACGACCTGTCGGTGGTCTCGGTGCTCTCCGGCAACCGGAACTTCGAGGGCCGGATCAACCCGGACGTCAAGATGAACTACCTGGCGTCACCGCCGCTCGTGGTCGCCTACGCCCTGGCCGGCACCATGGACATCGACCTGGCCAACGAGCCGATCGGTGAGGACTCCGAGGGCAACCCGGTCTACCTGCGCGAGATCTGGCCGAACAGCGCCGAGATCCAGGACGTCATCGCCCAGGCGATCGGTGCCACCGGTTTCAGCGCCGCGTACGCCGATGTCTTCGCCGGCGACGAGCGGTGGCAGTCGCTGCCGACCCCGACCGGCGACACCTTCGCCTGGGAGAGCGACTCCACCTACGTGCGTAAGCCCCCGTACTTCGAGGGCATGCAGCAGGAGCCGAGCCCGGTCGTCGACATCTCCGCCGCCCGGGTGCTGGCCAAGCTTGGTGACTCGGTGACCACCGACCACATCTCGCCGGCCGGCGCGATCAAGGCGGACTCCCCGGCCGGCTCGTACCTGGCCGAGCACGGCGTGCCGCGCCACGAGTTCAACTCGTACGGTTCCCGCCGGGGCAACCACGAGGTGATGATCCGGGGCACCTTCGCCAACATCCGGCTGCGCAACCAGCTGGTGCCCGGGGTGGAGGGCGGCTTCACCGTCAACCACCTCACCGGCGAGCAGACCTCGATCTACGACGCCTCGGTGGCCTACCAGGAGGCCGGCATCCCGCTGGTCGTGCTGGCCGGCAAGGAGTACGGCTCAGGCTCGTCGCGGGACTGGGCGGCCAAGGGCACGATGCTGCTGGGCGTCCGGGCGGTCATCGCCGAGTCGTACGAGCGCATCCACCGCTCGAACCTGATCGGGATGGGCGTGCTGCCGCTGCAGTTCCCGGTGGACGTCACCGCCGAGTCGCTTGGCCTGACCGGCACCGAGACGTTCACCATCACCGGGGTGACCGCCCTGAACGACGGTGAGACCCCCCGCACCGTGCTGGTCAGCACCGACACCGGCGTGGAGTTCGACGCCGTGGTGCGGATCGACACCCCCGGTGAGGCGGACTACTACCGGCACGGCGGCATCCTGCAGTACGTGCTGCGCCGCATGATCGCCAACTGATCGCGTACGGCTGATCGAGGGCCGCTCCCGCTTCGGCGGGGGCGGCCTTCGCCGTCCACGCCGAGGAAGGCTTGCGGTCAGAGCGCCCGGAGTCGCTCGTCTATCGCCGCATCCACCTGCCGAACGTCGTAGCCACGTAACCGCCGTCGCAGGGTCGCCGCCCGCAGCGCGTCTCGCGCGGCAGCCCGTGCCACAGCGCTGTCGGTAGCCAGAGCCCCATCGACCTCGGCCAAGAGACTCTCGACCTGACGCATGTCATAACCGCGCAGCGCAACCACGAACGGCAATTCCATGCGGCCACCATATCGGTCACTGGTCGCGCCGACGGGATTGGCGACGGGGGTGCGACGTCACCAGGCTCCTTCCCGCCCTCGGCGGGAAGGAGCCTGTGTCGTTCCCGGGTCGTTCCTCGTTCCGGGCCCCGCCACGGGCTAACCTCTTAGCTAAAGAGGTGGCTCGGTGGCCGGTGAAGCTGCGGCGCAGTTCAACATTCACGATGCGAAGACGAACCTGTCACGCATCATCGAACGGGTCGAGCATGGCGAGGAGATCGTGATCAGCCGGGCTGGCAACCCGGTCGCCAAGGTCATTCCTCTTCGTCGTACGACACGCACCGGTCGCGGGTCTCTGCGCGGTTCGCTGGATCTCACCGGTGACTGGGATTCCGACGAGGTCAACGATGAGGTTGCTCGTGGCTTCGGGCTGTCCGGATGAGGCTCTTGCTCGACACGCACGTGGTGCTCTGGTGGCTAACCGACGACCCGCTCCTCGCTGCGGACATCAAGGACCGCATCGACACCGAACCCGATGTGTACCTGAGCCCGGTCACGCTGTGGGAGGTCGCGATCAAACAGTCGCTCGGCACGTTGGCCGGTCCGGCCGACCTCGCCGAACGGCTCCGTGACGCCGAACTGCGGGAACTCCCCATCCGCCACGATCACGCCATCGCGGCTGGTCGGCTGCCGGCGATCCACCGGGATCCCTTCGACCGGATGCTGGTCGCGCAGGCCCTACACGAAGGGCTGACCCTGGTGACCCGGGACGACCGCATCCAGAAGTACGACGTGCCGATCCTGGTGGCGTGACTCTCGCTCGCTCGCTGACGGGGTCCTCGACCCGGTCGATCAGGGCCCGGCACCCGTCGGGGTGACCGCTCAGCGCAGCCGCGGCGCGACCGCGCGGGCCTCCTCGTCGGTGAGCGGCAGGAACCAGAGGAAACGGCGGACGATGGCGACCGGACCGGGGCCGCCCGGCTGGCCGCGCAGGTCGCGGATCGCCCGGCGGGTGATCCGGAAAAACTCCGGCGGCCTGGACCGGGTTCCTGGTGTTGGCCAAGCGCGGCTGACCCTCTCCGCGGTCGACCATGCGGCCCTACGGTGCAAGTCAGCACCGTTGCGTCAGGACTGTGGCGGGTCAACCGAGAAGATCGCGCCGATCTTGCAGTTTCGGTCGTCGACATGAGCGGTTATGCCCCTTGTGTCGGGACAGAAAGTGCAAGATCGCGGAGTGGGGGAACGGACCCGGCCCGTCGATCATGGAGTGGTGGTGCCTGGTTTGGCAGTTCACCAACTCCCTGATCGGCGAGGCGGTGCCGGTCCAGATGACCGACGTACCGCTCCTGGTGGCGTGTTGCCGCTCCGCTACCGGGTGAGTTCGTCGGCCCGGTCGAGCAGCGCACGGCGCTCGGCTGTTGAGCCCACCGCTGCCGCCGCCTCCCGGAACAGTCCGGCCGCACGCGGCCGGTCGCCCTGCCGGGCCACCAGATCGGCCTGCACCGCCACGGCGAGCGGATAGCCGTCCAACCCGCCACCGGCGCGCGCCGCGTCGAGCAGTACCAACCCGGCGGCCGGCCCGTACGCGTAGCCGTGCGCGACAGCGCGGTTGAGCGCGATCACCGGTGAGGGGCGGAGGTCGGCGAGCGCGTCGTAGGCCCGCGCGATCGTCGGCCAGTCGGTCGCGTCGGCCGAGACGGCGGTGGCGTGGCAGGCGGCGATCCGGGCCTGCCACGCGTACGGCCCGTCGTGGCGTACCCGTTCGAGGGCGGCCAGGCCCTCGGCGATGGCGGCCCGGTCCCACCGGTCGCGGTCCTGCCGCTCCAGGGTGAGCAGGTTGCCGTCGGCGTCGCGGCGGGCGTCTCGACGGGAGTGTTGGAACAGCACCAGGGCGAGCAACGCGGCGACCTCGGACTGGTCGGGCATCAGCCGGTCGAGCAGGCGGGCCAGCCGGACGGCCTCGTCGGCGAAGGCCGGCTCGCCGTCGGCGACGTAGCCCCGGGTGAACAGCAGGTACAGCACGGCGAGGACGCCGGGCAGCCGCTCGGTCAGCGCCGGCCCGCCCGGCACCCGGTACGGGATGCCGGCCTGGGCGATGCGGGTGCGCGCCCGGGTCAACCGCCGGGTCATCGTCGACTCGCTGACCAGCAGCAGGCGCGCGATGTCAGCGGTCGGCACGCCGCAGACGGTTCGCAGCGTCAACGCCACCCGGGCCTCGAGCGCGAGCGCCGGATGGCAGCAGGTGAAGATGAGGCGCAGCCGGTCGTCCACCACGTCCTGCCTGATCTCGGGCTCGGGCTGCGCCTCGTCTGGTGTGAGCAACGCCAGGTCGTGCAGCTTGCGCCGCTCCACTGTGGCCCGCCGCAGCACGTCGATCGCCCGGTTGCGTGCCACCGTCATGAGCCAACCGCCAGGGTTGGCCGGCACCCCGTCGGTGGGCCACCGCTCCAGCGCGACGGTTAACGACTCTTGGGCGCAGTCCTCGGCCAACGCCCAGTCCCCGGTCACCCGGATCAGGGTCGCGACGATCCGGGGGTACGCCTCGACGCTGGCGGCCGCGACGGCCTCCGCCGCCGCGACGGCCGGTGCCGGGGTGCGCACCGGCCGGCGCTGCGAGGTGGACAACTCGGTCAGTCGGACAGGTCCGCGAACGGACGCAGTTCCAGTCGCCCTTCGCGGGCCATCGGGTGGGTGCGGGCCACCTCGATCGCCTCGTCCAGGTCAGCGCAGTCGAGCAGGTCGAAGCCCACGATCACCTCGGCGGTCTCCGCGAACG
This sequence comes from Micromonospora sp. NBC_00362, assembly GCF_026342155.1. NCBI lineage: Bacteria > Bacillati > Actinomycetota > Actinomycetes > Micromonosporales > Micromonosporaceae > Micromonospora > Micromonospora sp. NBC_00362. Next base: position 6,659,327 of record NZ_JAPENH010000001.1, on the reverse strand, counting down.
GCCCTTCGGAGACCAGCAGCTCACCGTCGCGAACACGGACGGTGGTGGCCGCGCTGGTCGACGCGAACACGTTGCCGGTCAGGCGGCGGCCACGAGAGTCGTTCTCCGCCACCCACTTGTGGATGTCGGGAAGCTCGGTGGGGTCGGTGTCCGGCTCGGTGTCGCTGCAAACGAACATCATGTACTTCATCTGGTCGCTCCCTGGTTTCTCGGGGTGTCGCCAGCATGACGATCGGCGGGCGGCGTTCCGGACACCCTCCCCGAAAAACTTCGGTCAGTCTCCGTTGGCGGCGCGACGACGGGCCTCGCGGGTCTTCATGGCGTGCTCCATCAGCGTGACGAGCACCTCCTTGCTGGACTCACGCTGCCGGGCGTCGCAGAGCAGCACCGGCACACCCGGGTCCAGGTTCAGCGCGGCCTGCACCTCGTCGAGCCGGTACTTCCGGGCGTCCTGGAAGCAGTTCACCGCCACCACGAAGGGCGTGCCCCGACCCTCGAAGTAGTCGATGGAGGGGAAGCAGTCGGCGAGCCGGCGGGTGTCGGCCAGCACCACAGCGCCGATCGCCCCCAACGCCAACTCGTCCCAGACGAACCAGAACCGGTCCTGCCCCGGCGTGCCGAAAAGGTACAGCACCAGATCATCGCTGATGGTGATCCGGCCGAAGTCCATGGCCACGGTGGTGGTGGTCTTGCTCTCCACCCCGGACAGGTCGTCGATGCCGACCCCCGACTCCGTCAGCACCTCCTCGGTGCGCAACGGCCGGGTTTCGCTGACCGCGCCAACCATTGTCGTCTTGCCCACGCCGAAGCCGCCCGCGACCAGGATCTTGATCGCGGTGGGCAGTGGCGTCGCTCCCGCCGGCCGGTCAGAGTGCCCGTAGTCCATTGATTACCGCCTCGAAGATGCTGTTGTCGGGAAGACCGGCCGTGGTCTGCGGCTCGCGGACCTGCACCAGGCTGCGGGCCGCCAGATCACCGAGGAGCACCCGGATGGTGCCCACCGGCAGGTCGAGATGGGCGGCGATCTCGGCGACGGACTGTATGCGTTGGCACAGCCCGACAATCGCCAAATGCTCGGGACCGAGACCGACCTCGGGCGTGACCTCGGCTCGGGTCGCCGTGACCAGGGAGATCAGGTCGAAGGTGCCGGTGACCGGGCGGGCCCGACCACGCGTCACCGCGTACGGACGCACCACCGGACCCGCGTGGTCATCCACCCACTGATGGTCTGCGGACTCCCCCTGGACGGTCATCGCCGCTACCTCTCGCCGACCTGCTGATCAGTGCCGCGCGACGGTGATGCGACGTACTTGCCGACGCGGGTGACCAGCATCGCCATCTCGTAGGCGATCAGGCCGACGTCGGCGTCCTCGCTGGCCAGTACCGCCAGGCAGGCGTTGCGGCCGGCCGCGGTGACGAACAGGAACGACGACTGCATCTCGATGATGGTCTGCTGCACCTGCCCACCACCGAAACGCTTGCCGGCGCCTCGGGCGAGGCTCTGGATGCCGGCCGCCATCGCTGCGAGGTGCTCGCCGTCGTCCCGGCTCAACCCCTGGGAGGAGGCCATCAAGAGGCCGTCGGTGGAGAGCGCGACCGCGTGTTCGGCCTGCTTCACCCGGCCCACCAGGTCATCCAGCAACCACGTCAGGTCGGCGCTCGAAGCCGTCTTCTGGGTCACTTCGTCGTCCTCTTCTCGCCCGGCTGTGCGCCGTTGTTCGTCTGGGCTCGACCGTCACACCGCGCGGCAACCCGCGTCGTCGGTGCTCGGTCAGGTCGCTTGTGGATCCTCGTCGGTCGGCTCGGACGGCGTCGCCGCCGGGGTGCCGGAGGCGCCGCCGAGCAGCCGAGCCGCGTCGGTCCGCCCACGCCGGGTGCCGGTCTGGTAGGAGCTCATCATCCGGCGAACCTGCTCCGGTGGGCGCACCACATCCTCGTCGTCGCTTTCGGACACCGCCGGGTCGTCTCGCAACTCGGGAACGATGTTCGCCTGTCGAACCCGGACGGGCAGGCCGGAGTCGGTCCGCTCCGCATCGGCGCCGGCGGGCACCGGGCTGTCGTCACCGGCCGCGGCCGGCTCCGCATCGGGGGTCTCCGGGCGGGTGCGGTCGACGGCGGGCAGGCCGGTGGGCACGGTCGGGGCTTCCAGCGCTGGTTGAGCCGGCCCGCGCCGGGCGCGGGTGGGCAGGTCGGGGGTGCCGGTCGCCGGGGTGGTCCGCTGTCGGGTGGGGAGAACGGCGTCCGCCTCGGCCTCCTCGTCAGTGGTCGGCGCGGTGGCGTCGGACGGCATCGGCGCCGCCGAGGTCACCGCCACCTCCGATGCGGTGGTCGTCGGTGCGGCGAGCGCGACCGGTGCGAGGGACGCCGGACGGCCGGTGTCAGGGGTCGGCGCCGACGGCATCGCGATGGCCGAGCCGGTCCGGAACGAGCCGGAGTCCTCCGGGGAGGCGCCGGTCTCGGTGACCAACTCCAGCGGGATCAGCACGACAGCCGTGGTGCCGCCGTACGCGGACTCCTTGAGCCGTACCCGCACGCCGTGCCGTTCGGTCAGCCGGCTCACCACGTAGAGCCCGAGGCGGGCGGCGTTGGCGAGGTTCAGCTCGGACTGGTCGACGATCCGGTGGTTCGCCGCGGCCAGGTCCTCCTCGCTCATGCCGAGGCCCCGGTCTTCGATCTCGATGGCGAACCCGTTGGAGACCAGTTGGCCGCGGACCTCGACGGTCGTGTGTGGCGGGGAGAACGACAGGCCGTTCTCGATCAGCTCGGCGAGCAGGTGGATCACGTCGCCGACCGCGCGGCCGGCGAGCGAGACCGGCCCGAGCGGCAGCACGTTGACCCGGGTGTAGTCCTCCACCTCGGCCACGGCGCCGCGCACCACGTCGACAATGGGGACGTTGCGCCGCCAGGCCCGACCGGGGGTGGAGCCGGACAGCACGATCAGGTTTTCCGCGTTGCGCCGCATCCGGGTGGCCAGGTGGTCGACCCGGAACAGGTCCTCCAGCTCCTCCGCGTCGTGCTCGCGGCGCTCCATCGCGTCGAGCAGGGTGAGCTGGCGGTGGACGAGCGCCTGCGTGCGTCGGGCCAGGCTCAGGAAGACCTCGCGGACGTTGCGACGCAGGTCGGCCTGCTCGACGGCGGTGCGCAGGGCGGTCTCCTGGACGGCGTTGAACGCCTTGCCGACCTGGCCGATCTCGTCGGTGCCGAACTCCAGCGGGGGCGCCTCGGTGGCGACGTCGACCTCCTCGCCTCGGCCGATCCGCTGGACGACGCGGGGCAGCCGCTCGTCGGCGAGCTGCCAGGCGGCCTGCCGCAGCCGTTCGAGCTGGCGCAGAAGCGTCCGGGCCGTGGTGATGGAGACGACGACCGAGGCGATGACGGCGAGCAGGCCGAGGCCGGTGGCGAGCACAAGCCGGACGACGACCATCACGGCGACGCCGGTGGCCCGGTCCACGATGCCCTCGCCGCCGGTGGTCACCGTGTCGTTCACCTCGGCCAGCGCCGGCTCGACGGTGCCCCGCCACTGCTCGGCGCCGACCGGCAACTGGGTCGACGGCCGGCCCTCGCGGATGATGCTGTCCTGCACGGCCCGCAGTCGGGTGAACGCCTCACCCTCGACGAGCTGCTGGTAACGGCGCTGGTCGGCGTCGGCGAGGCGGACCCGGACCTCCTCGCCGAGGAACCGCTCCGCGGCGACCAGGCTGGTGTAACGGACGTATTCCGGCCCACTCATCCGGCCGTTGCCGAAGAGGCCGCTGAGCAGCGCGTCCTCCTGGGAGATCAGCTCCTTCATCCGGTTGAGCTGGATCAGGGCCCTGGCCTCGCCGGCGATCTGCTTGTCGTCCAGGCTGCCCGTCACGTCGTAGATCTGGAAGATCGACTCGATCGCGTCGGTGTACGACTCAGCGGCGGCGATCCGGTCGATCTTGCGGTCCAGCACCTCCGCGCGGGTCCGCTCCAGGGTGTTCACCTGGGCGATCGTCATACCGAGCTGCGTGTCCAGTGCGGAGCTGCCGGCGACGTCGACCTGCCAGTTGCGCACCGAGTCGGCGAAGTCGGCGGCCAGCTGCGTGGTCTTGCGGTGTTCGGCCTCGAGAGCCGTCCGCTGCGCGGCCTCCGGGTTGCTCAGGTACGCCTGGCTCAACCGCCGCTCCACCTGGAGCTCCTGCAACAACGGCTCACTCGGCGCGTAGACCTTGCTGTTGATCAGCTGGACACCGAGCAGGTTGAAGCCGTCGCGCAGGGTCACCCACGCCGCGAACATCCAGAGCGCGACCAGGGAGAGCAGCAGGGCGACAACCTTGGTGCGGATACTCGTACCGCGAGAACGCATTGAACCGTCCCAGGCCGGGCGTTGACTCAGCTCATCAACGAATGATCAGAGGGGGCGACGTCCCACCACAGCGGGCCATCCGGGGCTGAGGCTCTGCGTACGCTAGCAGTGTCCACACAACCCCTCAAGTTGCTGTTTTTGTTGACCGGTAACCGCAATCCACCACCGATCGGTCCACGCCGGAAGCACGGATGCTGGCCAGTCGACAGGCGGCGAGCACCGCGGCGCTAACGATGACGGTCGGACAGTACAGCTCCTTGCCGTACCACAGTGGAGGGTGCTCCCGGTCAGCGGATTCGTGTAGGTAGGCGTGTCCACGCGCCACGGCGTCGTCGACCCGTGGCACCGTCGTCGGCACCGTCAGCAGCACCTGGAGGGCGTACGCGGTCTCCTCGGCGGTGCCGTCCCACCGCCCCCACGAACCGTCCGGGCGCTGGCTGTTCAACACCCAACCGGCCGCCCGATCCACCGCCTCGGCGGCGGCCGCACCCCGCCCGAACTCGGCCAGTGCCAGCACGCAGCAGGCGGTGGCGTAGTACGGCGAGGCGTGCCACCGGTCCTGCCAGGCGCCGTCAGCGCGCTGGTGCCCGGTCAGCACCGCGCTCAGCCGGTCGACCGCCCGGTGATAGCGCTCCCCCGCGTCCGGGTGCCGGGTCAGGCGCTGACCGAAGGCGTCCAGCACGTGGGCGTTGGTGGTGACCGAGAAGCCGTCCTCCCCCGGCCAGGTGCAGAAACCGTCTGCCGTCTCGTACGCCCACAGGCTGGCCGGGTCCGCCGGACGGCCGAGCCGGGCCAACGCGACGAGGCTCACCGCTGTGGTGTCGGCGTCGGTCGGCAGCCCGTCGCCGGTGGCGATTCCCTGGCCGGCGGTGGCAGCGGTCAGGCTCTCCAGGACGGAGGCCGGTGGGTTGATCGTGATCCCGGCCCGGTGCAGGCCGCTGAGCACCCAGGCCCGCTCGAAGACGGTGATCGGCGCCGGGCAGGGCACCGGGCCGCCTCCGTCCCGGATCAACGCCCGCAGGAAGGCGTGCGCGGTGGGTCCGGCGGCCGGTCCGGCCGCGGTCAGCCAGGCCGCGGTCGCGGCGGGTGACGCGCCGATCGCTGTGAGCGTGGGGCCGGCGTCGGTGGGTACCGCGTCCAGGATCTCGTAGAAGTGGGCCAGCTTCGGTGGCAGCGTCGTTCCGGCGGCGACCGCGGACCGCACCGCGCGCAGCCGGTCCCGGGTGAGCCCGGTGGGCAGCGGCAACGGCGGACGGGGCAGTCGGGCGGCGGTGGCCCGCTCCAGCCCGGCGAGCCGGTCGTTGATCGTGTCGACCAGCGCCGGGACGATGAGGTCCAGCGCGGGGGTGTCCGGCAGATTCCGGGCGTCGCCGGGGAGCAGCGTGCCGACGAGCGCGCCGAGCCCACGGGCCACCGGAGCGAGCAGCTCCGTCCCGGCCCTGCCGTCCGCCAGCGCCGCGAGCAGCGCGTCGGTGGCGCTCAGCGTCGGTACCAGGGCGTACCCCTCGGGTGGGCCCCACGCCCCGTCCGGGCGCTGACCGCGCAACAGGAACGCGATCCGCTGGTGGTCCCCGGTCAGCCAGGGAGCGACGGCGACCAGCCGCCCGGTCTCGTACACCGACGCGGCGACCTGCCCCCACGGCCGCAGACCCAGGCCGGCGATCAACTCGCGGGCGGCGTCGGCGACCGGGGCGGTGGTGGTGGTGGCGACTGCGGCAGCGGTGGTCGCCGCGTCGGCGAGCACCCGAGTGGCGCAGTCACTCATCGCGCTCCCCCCAGAAGTCCGACAGTTGGTAGAAGCCGCCGGTGAAGGAGATCTGCCGGTTGAGGTAGTCCGCCTGGCGGGGGCACCGCTCGGCGAGGGCGGCCAGATCTCCCCGGGACCGGGCGGTCAGCTCGGCCAGCCGGTCGTGCACCTGCGCCGGGTCGTCGACCAGCGAAAGCGCGTTCAGGTCACCCCACTCGGCGTCGCGCTTCTGCGTGGCGAGGTCGTTGACCAGCCGCAGCACCCGCTGCACGCCACGTCCGGCGTCCAGCAGGTCGGTCAACTGGGCGAGGGTCTTCTCGTCGCCGGTGGCTATCCAGTGGGTGACGTTGACGAAGGAGCTGCCGGAGTTGTCGGCGTTCTCCAGGTAGCGGTCCAGGTCCGGCAGGCGTCGCCCGGTGGTCGGGTCGGTCGGCAGGTTCTTCCAGTCCCACTCCCGAGCCCCGGCGGCGAGCATCCGCGCCAGCTCGTCGCGCCAGATCGGGCGCAACCGGGCAAACGCCGGCACGGTGGCCAGTTCGTCACGCAGGTCGGCCAGCAGCCGGGCCAGGTGTCGCCCCGGTGGCGGCGCCGCGCCGTCGGCCACCGCCAGGCAGTCGTTCACCACCTGCCGGACGTCGTCCACCGACCGGGCGAGGTAGTCGACCTGCCAGTCGGCCGCGAAGACCCAGAGCACGGTACGGGTGGTGATCCGCAGTTCGGCGGCGGTGTGCCAGGGCGCGATGAAGGCGACCACTGTGGCCACCGAGCTGAGCAGCGCCGGGTCGAACGGCGCGGCGTCGAACAGCTCCGGGTGGGCGGCGGTGACGCCCTGGAGGTCGCGTACGCCGCGCACGGCGAGCGCGCACACCCGACCCTGCTCGGCGACCGCGTCCTGACCGGCCCGCGCCGGAGGCGGGGTCTCCATCACGATGCGGCCGGGCGCTCGACCGGGGTGAGGATGACCTCGGCGCGCTGCTTGGGTTGCAGCGAGGCGCCCATCCGAGGTGTGAGGTCGGCTGGTTCGCGCAACCGGAAGCGGTAGCGGCTCAGCACGGTGCTGACGATGAGCTGCGCCTCCAACAGGAACAGGTACTGCCCGAGGCACTGGTGCGGGCCCCCGCCGAACGGGAAGTAGGAGTAGCGGTAGCGCCGCCGGGGCAACTCCGGCGCGAACCGCTCCGGGTCGAAGAGCGCCGGGTCGGTCCAGAACGTCGACATCCGCTGGGTGACGTACGGGCTGACCAGCACGGTGCCGCCGGCCTTGATCCGCACCCCGCCCAGCACGTCGGCACCGACAGCTGTGCGCGGGATCATCCAGCCGGCCGGGTAGAGCCGCAGCATCTCGTCGAGCACCATCCGGCCGTAGCGCAGGTGGGGCAGGTGTTCGCGGCCGACCCGTTCGGTGCCGACCACCCGTTCGATCTCGTCGGTCATCCGCTCGGTCACGTCGGGCCGGGACGCCAGGACCGGCCAGAGCCAGGAGAGCAGGGCGATGGTGGTCTCGGTGGCGGTGGAGAACATCGCGACCACGTCGCCGCGGATCGCGTACTCGTCGGGTTCGCTGCCGTCGGCGCGTGGCCGGCAGAGCGTGGAGATGATGTCGTCGCCGTCGGTCGGATGGGCCCGGGCCTCCCGGATGATCGGCAGCACCACCTCGTCGATGGCGCGCACCGCGTCGCGGAAGCGCCGGTCGCCGGGGATCGGGACCGCGTACGGCACGGCGGGCATCAGTAGCCGGGGGAGCATCGCTGTGGTGAGGGTGTTCAGCGCGGCGCTGATCCGTAGGGCGTCGGGGACCGAGATCCGGTCGGCGAAGAGGACCCGCATCGTGGTGCGCAGGACGATCCGGGTCAGCTCGGCGCCGCCGTCGATCGGCCGACCGGCGAGCGCCGGTTCGAGCCACTCGTCGACCGCCTCGTTGATCGCCTCGGCCATCTTGTCGACGAGCGTCTCGGCCCGCTTGGCGGTGAACAACGGTTGCAGCGCGCCTCGGCTGGACTCCCAGACATCACCCTCGGCGACCAGAATGGCGTCACCGACGATTCGGCGCACGGGTCGCCAGAGCAACCCGTCGCCGTCCCGGGTGTAGTTGGCAACGTTGTCGCGCAGGACGCGTTGCAGGTGCTCAGGATGGCTGACCAGATAGGGGCGGAACGAGCCGAGGTTGAGCCGGACGACGTCGCCGTCGGCGTCCTGGGCGAAGTCGACCAGCGCGCCCAGCGGATCGCGGACCAGTGCCGGTAGAGCGCTTCGTAACGGGATCGTCCGGGGCTCGGTGCTGACGGTGACAGGGCGCGCCTCGGACACCTGTGACATCGAACCACGTCTCCTCGTCGTCCCGGCGACCGCAGCGGTCCACTTCGGTCGCGCGGGTTGATGAAACTTTCACCTTCTGGGCCGCCGGAAGCATCTCACCAAACGAGGGGCACCTCCAGACTTGCGGACGGCGCAATTTCCATCTAAGCGCGTGCACGTTCGTCGATGTATGAACCTTGTGGGAATCCTGAATGGATACTCAGGAACGACACCACGCCGGGTGCGCCGACGACCTAGCGCTGTGGGGCGAAACGGCCGCGATGCCGCCGACCTGGCTGCGGCATCGGCACCGGACGGGCGGCCTCGGGCTGGCCGGTGCGGGCGGTGACCCAGGACGCACCGGTACCCCCGAATCCGGGCGATGCCCGGCACCCTGTGCCAGGCTCTGTGACATGGACGACAAGACCATCCTGAACCGGATCTCCGAGCTGGTCGACGAGGAACACAAGCTGCGTGCCGACGCCCAGGCCCACGAGTCGGGCACCGAGGGCGAGACCAGCGAGCGACTGCGCGCCCTGGAGGAGTCCCTCGACCAGTGCTGGGACCTGCTGCGCCGCCGACGGGCCGCCCGGGAGACCCACGGCGACCCGGACGCCCAGGGCGAACGCCCCAAGCCCGAGGTGGAGCGCTACCTGCAATAGCCGGCATGGCGGGTCGGGCGGTGTGGCCGCCCGACCCGCTCCGATCAGCGCAGGCCCGCCTCGCGCAGCAGCTCTCCGGTCAACAGGCCGGGGTCCACCTGCTCGGCGGGAAGACCCCGGGCCGCGAACCAGGCGCCGACAACCCGCACATCGCGGGCCAGGAACTCCGGCCCCTGCGGGTTCGCCACCACGTCGACCACCTGCGGCAGGTCGATCACGACCAGCCGACCCTGGTGCACGAGCAGGTTGTACGGCGACAGGTCGCCATGCGCGTAGCCGGCCCGCGCCAGCACCCGCAGCGCCTCCACCAGTTGGGCCCACAGGTCACGCAACTCGGTCGGGTCGGGGCGCAGTTGGGCCAGCCGGGGCGCCGCCTCCCCCGACTCGGCGTCACCGACGAACTCCAGCATCAGCTCGGTGCCCCGCACCTGCACCGGGAACGGCACGGCGATCCGGTCGTGCCCGGCGCCGATCTCCCAGAGCCGGCTCAGCGCGGCGAACTCGGCCGCCGCCCACTGCCCGGCGATCATCTGCCGGCCGAACGCCGTCCGGCCGGCCATCGCCCGGTTCTCCCGGGACCGGCGCACCCGACGGCCCTCCAGGTAGCCGGCATCGCGGTGGAACAACCGGTGCTCGGGATCGCGGTAGCGTTTCACAGCGAGCAGGCAGGACCGGTCGGTGTCCGGCACGGCCCGACGGACCAGGTGGACGTCCGCCTCCTTGCCGGTCTTCAACACACCCAACTCGGTGTCCTTGGCGGCCAACTCGGTGACCAGCCAGGCGGGGTGCGGCTGTGGCCCGTGCACGGCGTCGTCCCAGGACGACCAGCGCTCGCCGGTGTCTGGGTCGGGCTCACTGTCCGGGTCGGCGAGCGGCTCGGTGGGCCGCCCGCGCTTCAGAAACTGCGGTTCGTCGTCGTCGAAGCGGCTCTTGCCGCGGCGGCGCTCGAGCGCCGGAAGGTCATGATCGCGCACTGTGGTGAGGTTCCCTTGGTCGAGGCTGAGATAGGCAGCTGGAAGCGACCTGCAAAGACGGCCATGACCGACCCCCTCTCCTCGACCGGGCCCACGCCCGGGATGCACCATGCGCGGACAATGCTCGTACCACCACGTCCGCCGGTCAACCGAATTACCGAACGGTCGCTCGGACATCCGACCGGCGGCGCGAAGACCCTCAGCGGGCCAGGACGGTGGCGACCGCGGCGATCAACCCGTCCACGGTGCGGCTCGGCGCGAACCGGACGTCCGACCAAGTGCGCCCGCGGTGCAGCCAGACGCTGGGCAGCCCGACGGCGGCGGCGCCGCCGATGTCCGCCTCCGGGCTGTCGCCGATCACCCACGCCCCCCGCAGCGGCATCCGGACCCGCTGGGCGGCGAGCGCGAAGATTCTCGGGTTGGGTTTGCTGACGCCGGCCTCCTCGGAGATCACCCAGTCCGCGACGTACTGGTCCAGCCCGGTCTGGCGAATCTTGGCGTCCTCGACGCGTACGGTGCCGTTGCAGACCACCACCGGCACCCAGCCGGCGTCGTCGGCGATCCGCAGCGCGCAGGCGGTCAGGGGGTCGAGCCGGGTCTGCGCCACCACCCCGTCGTGCAGCTCCTCGACGAGGTCGATCGAGGGAATGCGCAGCTCGTAACGGTCCCGGATGGCGTCGGCGAGGTCCCAGCGGTCGGTCAGACCGTCGGCGTCGATCGACAAGAGCCAGTCGATGTCGGTGTGGGGCGCGCCGATGCTGTCCAGGAAGCGCTCACCCCAGCGGCGGAACGGCCCGGCCCGATCCAGCAGGGTGTTGTCCAGGTCCAGCAGGAGCAGTGGCACTCGGGCACCCTACGGGACCGACGTGTCCGCCAACAGATGCGGCGGGTATCGAGCTGACGAAGGGCTCAGCCAGGCATCGACAGCCGCGGGCCACCCTGGTCCGACAGCCGATCGACGAGCATCGAGTGGGCCGTGCGGGTGGCCGCGAGCACGACGGGATCCAGCGTCGCCACGAGCACCGCAGTGCCGTCGTCCGCCCCGCGGGCCAGCACCCGTCCCTCGGGGTCGTAGATGGCCGCACCGCCGTTGAACCGCCACGGGTCGACACCGCCGACCGCGTTGGCGAAGACCACGAACATCGTGTTGTCCAGGGCACGTGCGGCGTAGTAGAGATCCCGGCGGTGCTCGGAGCCGGCCAGGTATCCGCTGGGGCACAGGTAGGCGTGTGCGCCGTCGAGGGCGGCGGCTCGGCCGTGCTCGGGGAAACAGCCGTCGTAGCAGATGCCCAGCCCGAGCCGCCAGTCGTCGACGAGCAGCGTGGCACCCCGATCGCCGGGGGTGAACAGCTCTCGCTCGTCGCCCCACAACTGCTGCTTGTCGTACCCGACCCGCACCTCGCCGGTCCGGTCCACCACCAGTGCCGCGATGGTCCGCCGACCGTCCGGGTGCCGGACGGCCGCGCCGACCAGCGCGGTCACACCGGCCTCTCGCGCCGCGACGCGCAGCGGGTCGAGCCGGGGATCCGCGACCATCCCGGCCGGATCGGCCGCGACGTCGGTGCCGGCCGGGTCAGCGGCGAGGACCGGCGGGTGGTACGCGCAGAGGAACAGCTCCGGCAGGACGGCCACCCGAGCACCCCGCTCGCCGGCTCGACGGACCAGGTCGGCGGCGATGACCGCGTTGCCGGCGACGTCGCCCGGCGTGGGGGTGGCCTGGACGGTGGCCACTGTCAGCGGGGAGCTGGGCACTGTGCGGGGCTGGGTCACCGGGCGATGGTAATCGGCGACATCCCAAGCCGTACGTACGGTTTGCATGCCCCCGTGTGACCTGCGACGATCGACGTGTGCCCAGAGTAAGCCAGGACCAGCTCGACGCTCGCCGGCAGGAGATCCTCGCCGCGGCCCGGGCGTGTTTCGCCCGGCTCGGCTACGAGGGGGCGACAGTACGCCGCCTCGAGGAGGCCACCGGACTGTCCCGTGGCGCGATCTTCCACCACTTCCGCGACAAGGACTCGCTCTTCCTCGCCGTCGCCGAGGACGACGCCGCGGCGATGGTCGAGACGGTGGCCCGCAACGGCCTGGTGCAGGTGATGCGCGATCTGCTCGCCCGCGCCGTCTCCCCCGACACCACCGGCTGGCTGGGCAGCCAACTGGAGGTCTCCCGGCGGCTGCGCACCGACCCCGCGTTCGCCCGACGGTGGGCGGAGCGGTCCGCCGCGATAGCGGAGGCGACCCGGGACCGGCTGGCCCGCCAGCGCGACGCCGGGGTGCTGCGCGAGGACGTACCGATCGACGTGCTGGCCCAGTTCCTGGAGCTGGCCTACGACGGCCTCGTGTTGCACCTGGCCATGGGCCGGCCGGCCGGTGACCTGGGCCCGGTGCTCGACCTCGTGGAGGAGGCGGTCCGCCGCCACTGACCACGCGCACACCGGTCGGAGGCCCGTGGCGAGGCTCCTCCACAATGGGGCCGCCGATCCCCTCCGGTGACAGGAGCAGTCGATGAACGTCCACGCCGCGTCCGGCGACACCTGGGGCATCTCCGGCCCGACCTTCCTCCGGTACTACGTCGCGGCGGCCATCCTGGTGGTGGCGATAGCCGCGTACTACCGGATCCGCCTGCTGACCACCCCGGCGCACACCACAGTCGATCCACTCGGGGCGCAGCAGGTCGCGTACCTCAACGGTGGTCCGCAGCTCGCGGTGCACGCCTCACTGGGCGGGCTGCGCGGCAGCGGCGCGGTCGGCGTACGACCGGACCGTCGGCTGACCACCGGCGGCGCCCCGCCGACCGGGCTCACCCCACTGGATCAGGCCGTCCACTGGGCCGCCCACCAGCACTCCCGGGTCCGGGACCTGCCGCAGGACGAGCGCGTACGCACCGCGTTGGACCAGATCCGCAACGGCCTGGAGCAGCGCGGGCTGTTGACGAACGACGCGCAACGCGCCCACGCCCGCCTCTGGAGCCGGTTCCTGCTGGCCCTGCTGGCCCTCGGCGTGCTCCGGGTGATCTCCGGCCTGTTCAGCGGTCGTCCGGTGGGTTACCTGCTGCTCACCCTGGCGGTGCTCCTCGGCGCCGCCCTGCTGCTGGCCCGGGCACCCGTCCGCACCCGGGCCGGTCGTGCCGCCCTCCGTTCCGTCCGCATGGAGCACACCCACCTCGCGCCGGCCTCCGCGCCCGCCTACGCCACCTACGGAGCGGCCGGCGCGGCGATGGGCGTGGCCCTGTACGGCACCGCCTCGCTCTGGGCTCTCGACCCGGGCTTCGCCGAGCAGGCCGAGATTCAGCGCCAAGCCCTCTCCGGCAACGGCGGCTGGACGGGCGGGTCCGACGGATCGTCCGGTGGCGGAGGCGACAGCTCCGGTGGGGACGGCGGCGGAGGCGGCGGGTGCGGGGGCGGCGGCGGGTGCGGCGGATGACCGGCCCGTCCGGGGTCGGCATCGGCTGGCGTCCGGAGATCGCCGGCTTCGTGGCCGAGCTGCCCGGCCTGCGTTTCGTCGAGGTGGTGGCCGAGGGGGTGTCCGCCTCCGGGCCGCTCCCGCCCGGTCTGGCGCAGCTGCGGGACCGCGCGGTGACCGTCGTACCGCACGGCGTGCGGCTCTCCCTCGGCGGCGCCGAGCCGGTCGACAGGGCCCGGGTCGCCCACCTGGCCGCTGTGGCGCAACGGCTGGACGCCCCGTTGGTCAGCGAGCACATCGCGTTCGTCCGGGCCGGCGGCCTGGAGGCCGGCCACCTGCTGCCGCTACCGCGCAGCCGGGAAGCCGTCGACGCGGTCTGCGCCAATGTGGCGCGGGCACAGGCCGAGCTTCCGGTGCCGATCGCGCTGGAGCCGATCGCCGCGCTTGTCGACTGGCCCGACGACGAGTTGACCGAGGCGGACTTCCTCACCGAGATCCTCGACCGGACCGGGGCACTGCTGCTGCTGGACGTGGCCAACGTGCACGCCAACGCCCGCAACCGGGGCGCCGACCCGCTGGCGTTGCTGGACCGCCTGCCGCTCGACCGGATCGCGTACGCACACGTGGCCGGGGGCGCCGAGCACGGCGGTTTTTACCACGACACCCACACCGACCCGGTGCCGACGGCGGTGCTGGAGCTGGTCGGCGCGCTCTGCGCCCGACGGCGACCGCCGGCGCTGCTGCTGGAGCGCGACGGCCACTACCCGCCGGCCGCCGAACTCCGCGCCGAACTGGACGCCCTGGCCACCGCCGCGGGTTTTCCGGCCGTGACATGACCGGCGCACCCTCCGCGCAGACGCCCCGCGCCGGGCTGGCCGAGCGGCAGGCCGAACTGGTCGCGGCGCTGGTCGCCGGAGGGCCACCCCCGCCCGGGTTCGCGCCGGGACCGCTGGCCGCCACCCGCGCGGCAGTGCTGCGTAAACGCGCCGGCGACGTGGCCCGGCACTGGCCACTGCTCGCCGCCGGCCTCGGTGCCAGGTGGTCGACCACCTTCGCCGACTGGGCCGCCCGGCGACCCACTGCCGGATCGCTGCGCGACGGTTGGGACCTGGCCCGGGCGCTGCACGCCCAGCACACGCTTCCCCCGGCGGCCGCCGAGGAGTTGGCCGTCCGGGAGGCACGCCTGCGCTACGACGGGCTTCGGGCGCCGCGTCCGCGCCGGGCGCCGGCGGTGGGCCGCGCCGGCGGCGCCGTCGCGGTGCAGATCGCCGGCCGGGTACGCCTGCTGCGCCCCGCCGCACGGGGATCGGGCCCTGCTGGCGACGCCGTACCGGATGCGGCAGGATCGGAGTTATGGATCTCGGACTGACCGACCGCGTGTACGTCCTCACCGGCGCCTCCCGCGGTCTGGGTTACGCGACCGCGCAGAGCCTGGTCGCCGACGGTGCGCGGGTGGTGCTCTCGGCCCGCGACCCGGACGCGGTGGCCGCCGCCGCCCAGCAGCTGGGTGGCCCGGAGCACGCCGTCGGGCTGACCGCTGACCTGACCGACCCGGAGACCCCGGGGCAGCTCGTCGCCGCCGCGCAGGAGCATTTCGGCCGGCTCGACGGCGCGCTGATCTCGGTCGGCGGGCCACCGCCGGGCAATGCCGCAGCGGTCACCGACGAGCAGTGGCGGCTCTCCTTCGAGACCGTCTTCCTGGGCACCATCCGCGCGGTCCGCACCATCGCCAACGCCCTGCCCGAGGGCGGCGCGATCGGGCTGGTGCTCTCCACCTCGGCTCGCGGCCCGGTGCCCGGCCTGGGCATCTCCAACGGCCTGCGGCCCGGCCTGGTCGGCGCGGCCAAGGACATCGCCGACGACTACGGCCCACGGGGGGTCCGAGTGGTCGGGCTGCTGCCCGGCCGGATCATGACCGACCGCAACCGGGAACTGTTCGGAGCGACCGGCGACCCGGAGCGGGCCCGCGCCGAGGCGGAGGCCGGCATCCCGCTGCGCCGCATCGGCGACCCCGCCGAGTTCGGCCGGGTGGCCGCATTCGTGCTCTCCCCCGCCGCGAGCTACCTCACCGGGATCACCCTGCCGGTCGACGGCGGCGCGCTGCGCGGGCTGTGACCCCCGACCCGATCCGCCCCTCCGGCATCCGGCATCCCCGACCCACCCGGGCGGATCTGGCGGCGGCTGCGGACCGGACCATTCCCGACGTGCTGGCGCCGGAGCTGGAGGTGCTCTTCGTCGGCATCAACCCGGGCCTGTGGTCGGCCGCGACGGGCTGGCACTTCGCTCGACCCGGCAACCGGTTCTGGCCCGCCCTGCACCGGGGTGGGTTCGCCCCTCGGCTGCTGCACCCCAGCGAACAGGACGAACTACCGGCGCTCGGGCTCGGCATCACCAACATGGCCGCCCGGGCCAGCGCCCGCGCGGACGAGCTGAGCGCCGAGGAACTCCTCGACGGCGCGGCGATCCTGACCGACAAGGTGGCCCGGTACCGGCCGCGCTGGGTGGCAGTGGTGGGAGTGACCGCGTACCGGATCGGTTTCCAACGGCCCAAGGCCACCTTCGGGCCGCAGCCGGAATCGCTGGCCGACGCCCGGCTGTGGGTGCTGCCCAACCCCAGCGGCCTGAACGCGCACTTCACCCCGGTCACCCTGGGCCTGGCGTTCGCCGAGCTGCGGGCGGCGACCGGGCTACCAGACCCTCGGCCCGCCGGACCAGCCGACCGTTGATCGACACGGTTTCAAGGAAGTCGGGCGGTCACTGCGACCGGGACGCCCCGACTTCCAGGAACCCGAGATGATCAGCGCGGCGAAGACGTCAGTTGGCGGCGGCGGGCGGCAGCACCTCGTCGGCGCGGTAGGTGCCCAGCGGCATGACCACCGGCTCGGGACCTGTCGCGTCGACGAACGGGGTGGGCGAGTCGGCGACAGCGAACTGGGTGCGGTACAGCTCGGCGTAGAGCCCACCGACCGCTACCAACTCCTCGTGCCGCCCTCGCTCGACGATCCGCCCACCGTCCAGGACCAGGATCTGGTCGGCGTCGCGCACTGTGGAGAGCCGGTGCGCGATCACGAGCGCGGTACGTCCGGCCAGCGCCACCGACAGCGCACGCTGCACCGCCGCCTCGCTCTCCGAATCCAGGTGTGCTGTCGCCTCGTCGAGGATCACGATCGACGGGGCCTTGAGCAGCAGTCGCGCGATGGCGATGCGCTGCTTCTCGCCGCCGGAGAACCGGTAGCCGCGCTCCCCCACTGTGGTGTCCAGACCGTCGGGTAGCGCCCGAACCAGATCGGCCACCTGCGCCCCGGCCAGGGCGGCCCAGATCTCGTCGTCGGTGGCGTCCGGCTTGGCGTAGCGAAGATTCTCGGCGATCGTCTCGTGGAACAGGTGCGAATCCTGGGTGACCACACCGATCTCGTCGCGCAGGGAGGCGAGCGTCGCATCTCGCACGTCCACCCCACCGACGAGCACCTGCCCGTCACTGACGTCGTAGATCCGGGAGATGAGCATCGACAGTGTCGACTTGCCCGCCCCGGACGGGCCGACCAGCGCGACCATCTGCCCCGGCTCGACGCTGAACGAGACCCCCTTGAGCACCGGCTCGTTGACGGTCCGGTCGAGCGTGGCGACCTCCTCCAGGGAGGCGAGGGAGATCTCGGCGGCACTCGGGTAGCGGAAACGCACGTCGCGGAAGTCCACGCGGCCAGCGCCCACCGGCACCGACACCGCGTCGGGCTTCTCCACGATGCCCGGCTTGAGGTCGAGCACCTCGAAGACCCGGTCGAAGGAGACCAGCGCGCTCATCACGTCCACCCGGACGTTGGAGAGCGCGGTGAGCGGCCCGTACAGGCGGGTGAGCAGCAGCGCGAGCGTCACCACGGTGCCGGCGCTGACGCCGCCGGTCACCGCGAGCCAGCCGCCGAGGCCATAGGTCAGCGCCTGCGCCAGTGAGGCGACCAGCAGCATCGCCACGAAGAACGTGCGGGAATACATAGCGGACTGGATGCCGATGTCGCGGACCCGCTCGGCCCGGTCGCCGAACCGGCGGGCCTCGATCTCGGGCTGGCCGAAGAGCTTCACCAGCAGCGCGCCGGCCACCCCGAACCGCTCGGTCATTGTCGCGTTCATCTTGGCGTCGAGGTTGTACGCCTCGCGGGTGATGTCCGCCAGCCGTCGACCGACCCGGCGGGCCGGGATGATGAAGATCGGCAGCAGCACCAGCGACAGCGCGGTGATCTGCCAGGAGAGGGTGAACATCACCGCCGCGGTGAGCACCAACTGGATGACGTTGCTGACCACGCCGGACAGGGTGGAGGTGAACGCCCGCTGGGCGCCGAGCACGTCGTTGTTGAGCCTGCTGACGAGGGCGCCGGTCTGGGTACGCGTGAAGAACTGCAACGGCATCCGCTGCACGTGGTCGTAGACCCGGGTGCGCAGGTTGAAGATGATGCCCTCGCCGATGCGGGCGGAATACCACCTCTGGGCCAGCGACAGCAGCGCGTCGGCGACCGCCAGCGCGGCGATGAACAGGGCGAGCCGCACCACGAGCCGCCCGGCCTCGGTGCCGCCCCGGTTGATCGCGTTGATGACGTCACCGGCGAGCACCGGAGTGGCCACGCCGATGATGGCGGCCAACACCACCGTGGCCAGGAAGACGATGATGTCGCGCCGGTAGGGGTGGGCGAAGGCGACGATGCGGCGGGCCACCCCCCGCTTGAGCCGGTGGCTGGAGACCTCGTCGCGGTTGCGCATCGACCGGAGCATGCTCCACCCGGCCATGCCACCGCCGGACATCGGGTTGGACATCGCTCACCTCCGGGTTGCCGGGCGGACCGCACCGTCAGGTCAATTCTCCCGACGAGTGTGACAACCTCGGTCGTAACCCGGATCTTCCCGTGCGGTCCTTACCTATTCTCCAGTGCCGGCGAGGTCACGCAGCCGACGGGTCTGCGCCTCCCGCTCGGCGCGCTGCTGGTCGGCGTGCGACCGCCCGCCCGCACCGGCGAGCAACGCCTTGATCTCGACCACCGCGTCGCGGGCCCCGGAGAGCAGGCCGGCGGTCAGGTCCCGCACCGCGTCGTCCAGCTCGGCCGGGGGTACGACAAGGGTGGCCAACCCGATCCGGTCCGCCTCGGCGGCGTCCAACCGGCGGCCTGTCGCACAGATCTCCAACGCCCGTGAATAGCCGACCAACTCGACGAGGCGTTTCGTGCCAGCCAGGTCGGGCACCAGACCGAGGGTCACCTCGGCCATCGACAGCTTCGCGTCCGCTGACAGCACTCGCAGGTCACAGGCGAGCGCGAGCTGGAAGCCGGCACCGATCGCGTGGCCCTGCACGGCCGCGACGGAGACGACATCCGGCCGGTGCAGCCAGGTGAAACCGGCCTGGAACTCCGCGATGCGCTCGGCGCACTCCTGCTCGGGCAGCGTGGCCAGCTCAGCGAACGACCCCGGGCCGGAGGCGCCCGCCACCGCGAGATCGAGGCCGGCTGAGAACGCGCGACCCTCACCGCGGACCACCACCACCCGCACGTCGCCGGGCAGATCGCGAGAGAAGTCGCTCATCGCCTGCCACATCGCGGGCGTCTGGGCATTGAGCACGTCGGGCCGGCACAACGTCACCGTGGCGACCGGCCCGTCGCAAGTCAGCCGAACCCCGGTCGCCTCGGCGGTCACCGGACGTCCCGGGGCGCGGCGCTGGTGGACGACGCTGAGGGGCGGGTCACGCCTTCTTGCGGCGCCGGGCGCCACCGCGCTGACGCAGCTGCACGCCGGACTCGGTGAGCACTCGGTGGATGAACCCGTAGGAACGGCCGGTCGAGGCCGCCAACGCGCGGATGCTCTCCCCCGAGGTGTACCGCTTTACCAGGTCCTTGGCGAGCGTCTGACGCTCGGCTCCGACGATCCGGCGACCCTTCTCAGTGCTGGTGGCTGTGCCAGTGGCTGCCATGCTGTGTCCTCACGTCCCAGACTGTGCGGTTCGGATACGGTCCCACCTATTAGACCGCCTCGAACGATCATGCGCCAGATATCAACTCTTCGCCAACCGACACGCTATGCAATGTCAGCTTCCCGATAGAGTGATCCTGGCGATCCGGCCCGTCACGGCGTCCGCGCGTACCACCGCCGGGAGCTGGCGGCTGCCGACGGCCCGTAGCCTTCGCTCGTGATCGACCTGTTGAGCACCGCCGGCGCGGCGGCCGTGGTCTTCGCCGCCACCGACATCGACGACATCGTCATCCTGACGCTGTTCTTCGTCGCGGCGCGCACCACCGGCCAACCCCGCACCTGGGAAATTGTCGCCGGACAATACCTCGGCATCGGCGCGCTCGCGTTTGCCAGCGCGGTGGTCGCGGGTGGACTCCTGGTGGTCCCCGACCCGTGGACGGGGTTGCTCGGCCTGCTGCCGATAGCGCTCGGCGTACGCGCGCTGCGCAGTTCGGGCGACGACGAGGCACCGGCGGTCGTCACCGGAGCACTCGGCGTGGCCGGGGTGACGATCGCGAACGGCGCCGACAACGTCGCTGTCTACGTACCCGTCTTCCGGGCCCTCGGTGTGGCAGACAGCGCCGTGTTCCTGCTGGTCTTTGTGCTGCTGATCGCGCTCTGGTGCGTGGCCGGGGCCTGGCTGGGCGGGCACCGGAGGGTGGTCCGGCTGGTCGAGCGCGCCGGCGCCTGGCTGGTGCCGACGATCTTCATCGCCATCGGGCTGGTGATCCTGGTCAGCTCCGGCGTGCTCGACCGACTGGCCGACCTGCTCGGCTGAGAGCCGACCGAGCAGCCTCGGTCAGGCCAGCTCGACCAGTTCAAGAAGGTCGTCGCTCCACGCGTCCTCGTCACCGTCGGGCAGCAGGATGGCCCGGTCCGGCTTGAGCGCCAGCACCGCACCCGGGTCGTGGGTGACCAGGACGATCGCGCCCGGGTAGTTGGCGATGGCGTCGAGCACCTGCTCCCGGCTGACCGGGTCGAGGTTGTTCGTCGGCTCGTCGAGCAACAGCACGTTGGCGCCGGAACAGACCAGAGTGGACAGCGCCAGCCGGGTCTTCTCGCCGCCAGACAGCACGCCGGCCGGCTTGTTCACGTCGTCACCGGAGAACAGGAACGCGCCGAGGATCTTGCGCAGGTCGGTGTCGGACTGCTCGACGGCGGCGGCGCGCATGTTCTCCAGCACCGTCCGCTCCACGTCCAGCGTCTCGTGCTCCTGGGCGTAGTAGCCCAACCGCAGGCCGTGCCCCGCGTGCACCTCGCCGGTGTCCGGGCTGAGCAGCCCGCCAAGCATCCGCAACAGGGTCGTCTTACCCGCGCCGTTGAGCCCGAGGATGGCCACTCGGGAGCCCCGGTCCACCGCCACATTGACGTCGGTGAAGATCTCCAGTGATCCGTACGACTTGGAGAGGCCGGTCGCCGTGAGTGGGGTCTTGCCGCACGGCGCGGGACTGGGGAAACGCACCTTGGCCACCCGGTCGGAGACCCGCACCTCCTCCAGGCCGGAGATCAGCTTCTCGGCGCGGCGGGCCATGTTCTGCGCGGCAACGGTCTTGGTGGCCTTGGCCCGCATCTTGTCGGCCTGCGCCATCAGCGCGCCGGCCTTCTTCTCCGCGTTGGCCCGCTCCCGGCGGCGGCGTCGCTCGTCGGTCTCGCGCGCCTCCAGGTACGCCTTCCAACCCAGGTTGTACACGTCGATGACCGACCGAGTGGCGTCGAGGAACCACACCTTGTTGACCACCGACTCCAGCAGCGCCCCGTCGTGGGAAATCACGATCAGGCCGCCCTTGTGGTTGGCGAGGAAGCCCCGCAACCAGGTGATCGAGTCGGCGTCGAGGTGGTTGGTGGGCTCGTCGAGCAGCAGGATGCCGCCGCCGTTCTCGCCGGCGTCGCGGAACAGGATCCGAGCCAGCTCGATGCGGCGACGCTGACCACCGGAGAGGGTGCCGATGGTCTGCGCGAGCGCCCGGTCCGGTAGGCCGAGGTTGGCACAGATCCGTGCGGCCTCAGCCTCGGCCGCGTACCCGCCGAGGGCAGCGAACTGGTCCTCCAGCGCGCCGTACCGACGGACCAGCTTGTCGGTGGCGTCCTCGGCGAGACGGGCCTCGACCTCCTGCATCTGCGCCATCAGCACGTCCAGGCCGCGCGCGGAGAGCACCCGGTCGCGGCCGGTGACCTCCAGGTCACCAGTGCGCGGGTCCTGCGGCAGGTAGCCGATGGCACTGCGCTGGTCGATCTGGCCGCCGTACGGTTGCCCCTCGCCGGCGAGCACCTTCAGCGTGGTGGTCTTTCCGGCGCCGTTGCGACCGACCAGGCCGATCCGGTCACCGGGCTGCACGCGCAGGGTGGTGTCGGACAGCAGGATCCGGGAACCGGCACGCAGTTCCAGGCCGGTGACAGTGATCATGTTTGCGGGCTCGCTCTCAGGGGTTCGGAAGGCTGACTCGGGGCACGCGAAACGGCCGGCGGGCTCAAGGGGCCCGACGGCGCGGGGCGGTTCAGCCTTCGCAGCGCAGCACCTGACAAGTGTACCGGGCGCCGTCGGACGTCCCGCCCGGATTACCGATCAAGATCATCGGGTATCGGAACGCCTGTCCGGACCCCGTCCGGCACTCGATGGACGAAACGACACACAAAAGACACTCACCGGCATACGGCGATCGGGGTCACCATGGAACTCAACGAGCGGGCCGAGCTCGACACCTCCCAGGCCAACGACCTCGGGCGTGGATCCGGCGGTGGGGGCGGCGGCATGGGCATCCCCATCCCCGGCGGCGGTGGCCGGGGCGGCATCATCGGCATCGTGGTCGCCGTGCTCGTCGCGCTGCTCGGCGGCGGGTTCGGCCTGAACGCCATGACCAATGGCGACGAGGGCGGCCAGGCCGGGGGCAGCGACCTGGAGCAGGTGTGCTCCACCGCCAACCCCGACCGGCTCGACGACGCGCGCTGCCGCAACCTGCTCTACGTCAACAGCATCCAGGCCTACTGGCAGAAGGCGTACCCGGAGTTGGGCAACGGAAAGTACGAGGCGACCGACACCAACTTCTTCCAGGCCTCCGTGAACACCGGCTGCGGGCAGGCCGACTCCGGCGTCGGCCCGTTCTACTGCCCCGCCGACAAGCAGGTGTACATCGACCTGAGCTTCTACGACGAGCTGGCGTCCCGGTTCGGCGCGAAGGGCGAGTTCGCCCAGCCGTACGTGCTCGCCCACGAGTACGGCCACCACGTCCAGAACCTGCTCGGCACCAACGCGAAGGCCGG
Source organism: Micromonospora sp. NBC_00362 (assembly GCF_026342155.1). Classification (NCBI taxonomy): domain Bacteria; kingdom Bacillati; phylum Actinomycetota; class Actinomycetes; order Micromonosporales; family Micromonosporaceae; genus Micromonospora; species Micromonospora sp. NBC_00362. Next base: position 6,636,677 of record NZ_JAPENH010000001.1, on the reverse strand, counting down.
CCAGGGCGACCAGAGCGGCCCCCGCTCCGCCTCCGTACGGCTGGAGCTGCAGGCCGACTGCTACGCCGGCGCCTGGGCCAAGCACGCCACCGAGAGCAAGGACAAGACCGGCCAGGAACCGCTGTTCACGTCCATCACCCAGACTGACATCAGCGAGGCCGTGCAGGCCGCGGAGGCGATCGGCGACGACAGCATCCAGGAGCGCTCCGGCGGGCAGGTCAACCCCGACCAGTTCACCCACGGCACGTCCGAGCAGCGCAAGCGTTGGTTCAACCAGGGCTACGACCGCGGCGACCCGAAGACCTGCGACACCTTCGGCACCGACCAGCTCTGACATCCGCTCCGAGATCGTGGCAGGCCCTCGGCGAGGCCTGCCACGATCGTCATTTCCGCCGAAGCTCCCGGGTCAGGTGAGCCGCGAGACCTGGTAGTGGCCGATGAGCCAGTCGTCGTCGACCCGCCGCAGGAGCACGCCCAGGTTGACGGTCAGGGCCGGTCGGTCGGTGAAGCCGAACTCCACCTCCAGGTAGCCGAGGACCACGTCGTCGGCGAGACGACGGATCTCCCTGATGTCGTACGCGGCGGTCAGGCCGAGCGGCTGTCCGGCGTAGTACGCGGCGACGCCGGCAGGACCCACCGTGTACGGCTGCAACCCCTGAAAGATCGCGTCGTCGGTGAAGCACGCAGCGACCCGATCGGGCTCGTGGGCGTCGACAGCCGATTTCCACCGGTCGAGGACGGTACGCAGAATCTGGGCCTCGGACATGATGATCTCCCTGCTGACGGACGTGCCCCGTTGTGTGCCTGTCGAGCCGGCGTGCCCTCGCAGGGTCAGCGAGGCGGCTGACCCGGGTCGTTCGGGTGCGGCGTCAACGGCGTCACGGTCTCGCGCCGCCAGGCGCGCAGCGGCATCGACGCGAGCACGGCCTCCAGCTCATCGGCGTCGTCGGCCTGGAACAGCCCCCACGTACGCCACTCCCCCGGCGCCAGCGGCGGCCGCCACAGCCGCAGGAGACTGCCCTGGGCCGTCAGCTCGGCCGAACGCGCCGCCTCGCGCGCGCGCATGTCGGCGACGCCGCCCTCCGACGTCCCCTGCGGCACCGTCGTCACCATGTCAACCAGAAACTCCACGCGCCCATCCTCCGGCGGCCGGCCGGGCAGCACGCCGCGAACCCCGTTTTGGGTGGCGATCGTCTCCCCACCGACGCCACCAGTGAAGGCCGAGGTCAGTCGGGGTCGCGCACCAGGATCCGCACCGCCCGGGCCGCACCCACCGCCGCGACCAGCACCGCGTGTCGCGGCTCCGGCACGTCGAGCAGCCGCTCCGCCCGCAACGGCACGAGCGGGGCCAACCGCCGGTCGGCCAGCACCCCGTCCACCGCCCGCCGGTCACCGCCGCAGACCAGCGCGGCGAGCGTCGCCACCTCCGGCAACAGCAGCCGTACGGCCAGGTCCGCCGCGTCACCCAGCGCAGCCTTCGCCTGGTTGTCACGCCGACGGGCGAACCGGTGCTGCGACCATCCCCCCGCGGCGGTGCGCCCCTGGACGTACCGGGTGTCCACCTTGGAGACGACGAGGTCGCCGCCCTCGGCCACCCCGAGCGCCACAGCGCCCTTGCGCGCCAACAGCAGGCCGACGCGGCGGGGCATGACGGCGGAGGCCACGAACCCGGCCACATCCACCCCGGTCGGCGCACCCGGTGGGGCGTACAACTCGGCGGTTGCCCCGTCCGGGGCGGCGAGCAGCAGGCCGTACTCCTGGGCGCTGGTGGTCGGCGGGCCGTGCCGGTCGGCGAAGCCCTCGACCCAGCGGCCGACGCGGGCCGGGTCGACCTCGACCCACCGGCCTCCGCCGGCTGCGGGTCGACTGGTCATCGCCCGACCGTACGGCACAGCGGCCCCGCGCGGACCCCCGGGCGGCCCGCGGGGCCCGGCACGCTCCGACGGGCCCGGCACGCTCCGACGGGCCCGGCACGCTCCGACGGGCCCGGCACGCTCCGACGGGCCCGGCACGCTGCGGCAGGCCCGGCACGCTCCGGCAGGCCCGGCACGCTCCGACGGGCCCGCTAGCTCGGAAGCAGCGCGGCCACCGCCAGCGTGGCGATGAGCGCGCTGGAGAGCAGGCCGGTGACCAGCCGGCCACGCGGCCCGGTCAGCGCCCGGCCGACCACTGTGCCACCGCCCGCGATGACCAGTTGCCAACTCGCCGACGCCACGAACACCCCGGCCACGAAGAGCGCCACGGCGAGCACCCCCGACTCGGCCGTGTCCCGACGGCCGAGGACCAGCGCCGTGAAGTAGAGGACCGTCATCGGGTTCAGCAGTGTCAACCCGAGCAGCGCCGCGTAGGCACGGCCCGGAGTGCCCATGCCCCGACCGGCCCGTGCCGTCGGCGTCACCCGTGAGCGGTGCGCGGACCACGTTCGCCACAGTCCGTGCCCGGCGAGACCCAGCAGGACCACGGCAGCGACCACCCGCAGAGGCCCCGCGACCGGCGCGATGATCCCGGCCAGGCCAGCGCCGCCGAGGACGGCCACCACCGCGTAGAGCCCGTCGGCGGTAGCCACCGCGAGCGCCGCCGCCGCACCCACCCGAAACGAGGTACGGGCGCTGAGGCCCAGAATGAGAATCGCGATCGCGCCGACGGGAATGGCGACGCCGTAGCCGGCGACCAGGCCGGCGAGGAACGCCCGGGTCACGGACGTCGGTGGCGGGTCGAGGTTCGTCCCCGGAACGGCCGCTGTCGGCGCACGGCAGTCGCCGCACGGACAGGAACCTGCAACGGGTACGCCTCAATCACACGCGCATCCTCCGCGCCGGACCCGCGCCCCCGCCACCGATTTTCCCCCGCGCCCCGCGCCCCGCGACGCACAGCGCCGCCGAGACCGGGAGGGGCTTGGGACGTACGCCTCGAACCAGGATGTAGTGGCCTCGGCGCTGCGCCGAGGCCACTACATCAACGATCGAGCACGATCTTGAGCTGTTCAGGGCCGATCAATGACGCACCCGGGTCAGCGGGGGTCGCGACCGAGGTAGGAGAGCAGGGCCGCGACCTCGTCGGCTTCCGCAGCGCCGTCGATCGCCGGGGCGTACGCGCCGTAGGCCCGCAGCGGCTCGACGATCTGCCGGGCCACCACCAGCAGGGGGCGGGCCAGTCCGACGCCGAGCGGGGACGGCTGGCCGGTGGCCACCGCGATGTCCCAGGCGTGCACTGCGGCATCCAGGGCGCACGCCACGGCGCCGACCTCGGCGGGCAGCTTGCCCTGGGGCAGCGGCGTGGGCACCTCCGGATCGTCGTCGGCGACACGGTTCCAGGCCCTCGCGGACGCGTCGAGGGCGGCGCGTAGGCCAGCGAGTTTGTCACCGTCGATCTGACCGGACGGCGCGAACGGGTCCTCCACCGGCCCCGGCCCGCCGTCGATCGCCGCCGCGAAGGCGAGCTGATCGCCGACCGCGTGCTGAAGCACCTGGGTGACGTTCCACCGCTCGCACGGGGTGGGCCGCTCCCAGGCGTCGGCCGGAACCCCCTCGACTGCCGTCCGAAGCGCCTCGTGCGCCTCTTCGAGCACGATCCGCCACTGCCCCGCCGCCATCTCGCCCATCGTCCTGCCCTCTCCGCCGGCTTCCAGCGAGCTGACCCACCCGCTGCCGGAGCGGAATATTCCGCTCCGTTTGATGAGTTCAGCTTAGCAGACCGGAACGATCCGTTCCACTACTTTCGGTCGGCCTGGAAACGCGTCGAGCGCGGCACCCGGACGGGTACCGCGCTCGACGACGTGGGATCAGGTCAGACGTTGAAGCCGAGGGAGCGGAGCTGGTCCCGGCCCTCGTCAGTGATCTTGTCCGGGCCCCACGGCGGGAGCCACACCCAGTTGATCCGGATGTCGTTCACCAGGCCGCCGCCGGGGCCGGTGGTCAGCGCCTGCCGGGTCTGGTCCTCGATGACATCGGTCAGCGGGCAGGCCGCCGAGGTGAGCGTCATGTCCAGGGTGGCGACGTTCTCGTCGTCGACGTGAACGCCGTACACGAGGCCCAGGTCGACCACGTTGATGCCGAGCTCCGGGTCGACGACGTCCTTCATCGCCTCCTCGATGTCGGCGATCATCGCCTTGCTGACGCCGCCCGCGGGAGCAGCGGCGTCACCGGTGCCATCGGTCGTCGCGGCGTCGGTCTGCGGCACCACTGGGGTGTCACTGGCCTCCGGCGTCGCCTCAGTTGCGGTGTGCTCGCTCATGCCGTCCCTCCGCTTCGCTCCGTGACGCCATGAGGCACCAACGCGCTGAACCACTGATTCGCTCGCTGACGCTCGCTCATGCCGTCCCTCCGCATCGCTGCGTGATGCCACACGGCACCACTGTGTCATTCGCTCGCTGACGCTCGCTCACGCCTTCACCTCCGGGCTCACACCCACACCGGCGCGTGCCGCGGCGTCCTTGAACGCCATCCACGGCAGCAGCGCGCACTTGACCCGGGCGGGGTAACGGGCCACACCCGCGAAAGCAACCCCGTCACCGAGCACGTCCTCGTCCGGCGTGACCTGGCCACGTCCGGACATCAACTCCACGAACGCCTCGTGCACCTCGAATGCTTCCCCGGCGCCGCGACCACGCAGCAACTCGTGCAGCACACTCGCCGATGCCTGGCTGATCGAGCAGCCCATCCCGTCGTACGAGATGTCGTGCAGCACCGTGCCGTCGGTGGCCACCCGGACGGTGACCTCGTCACCGCAGGTGGGGTTGACGTGGTGCGCCTCCGCGACCTGGTCACCCGGGTCGTCGGCATCGCGCAGGCCACGCCCGTGCGGGCGCTTGTAGTGGTCCAGGATGATCTCCTGGTAGAGCTGGTCGAGCTGCATCAGTCGAACACCTTCCGCGCCTGCTCCAGACCGGCCACCAGAGCGTCGATCTCCTCGGTGGTGGTGTAGAGGTAGAACGACGCCCGGGTCATGGCCGGAACGCCGAACCGGCTGCACACCGGCTTCGCACAGTGGTGACCCACCCGCACCTGCACGCCGAGCGAGTCGAGCACCTGACCCACGTCGTGCGGGTGCACGTCACCGAGTGCGAACGAGATGGTGCCGCCCCGGCCCACCGGCACTGTCGGACCGAAGATCCGCAGGTCCGGTACCGAGCCGAGAGCGTCCAGCGCGTACGCCGTCAGCTCCTTCTCGTGCCACTGGATGGCCTGCATCCCGATGCCGGTCAGGTAGTCGACAGCCGCGCCGAGCGCGACTGCCTCGGCGATCGGCGGGGTGCCCGCCTCGAAGCGGGCCGGCGGCGCGGCGAACGTCGAGCGGGCCATGGTGACCGTCTCGATCATCGAGCCGCCGCCGAAGACCGGCGGCATTGCCGCCAGCAGCTCACCCCGACCCCAGAGCACACCGATGCCGGTCGGACCGCACATCTTGTGGCCGGTGAACACGATGTAGTCGGCGTCCAGGTCGACCACGTCGATGGGCAGGTGCGGCACCGACTGCGAGCAGTCCAGCAACAGCAGCGCGCCCACCTCGCGGACCCGGGCGGTGATCCGGGAGGTCGCGTTGACCGTGCCGAGGATGTTCGACACGTGCACCAGCGAGACGATCTTCGTCCGTTCGGTGACCAGGTCCTCCAGGCCCGACTCGTCCAGTCGGCCCTGGTCGGTGACGGGGAACCAGCGCAGTGTCGCGCCGGTGCGCTCGCAGAGCAGCTGCCACGGAACGATGTTCGAGTGGTGCTCCATCTCGGAGATCACCACCTCGTCGCCGGGGCCGAGCCGGAACCGGGGGTCGGCGTCCGGGCGCAGCGAGGCGTTCGAGAAGGCGTACGCCACGATGTTGATCGCCTCGGTGGAGTTCTTCGTGAACACCACCTCGTCGGTGCTCGGCGCGTTGATGAACGCGGCGATCTTCGCCCGCGCCCCCTCGTACGCCTCGGTGGCCTCGGTGCCCAGGGTGTGCACCGAGCGCGACACGTTGGCGTTGTGCCGCGCGTAGTGCTCGTCGAGCACGTCGAGCACCTGGCGCGGTTTGTGCGAGGTGTTGGCGCTGTCGAGGTAGACCAGCGGGTGCCCGTTGATGTCCCGACCCAGGATCGGGAAGTCGGCGCGCACCCGGGCCACGTCGAAACGCGGCACGTCGTCGTACTGCGGCATCCCCGAGGGGATCGCGATGCTGGTCATCTCGGCAGCGCCTCTCCCGCTCAGGCCTTGGCCGTGCCGGCCCCGGCGGCGTACCGCTCGTAGCCCTCGGCCTCGAGCTTGTCGGCAAGCTCCGGGCCGCCCTGCTCGACGATCCGGCCGGCCACGAAGACGTGCACGAAGTCCGGCTTGATGTAGCGCAGGATCCGCGTGTAGTGGGTGATCAGCAGCACGCCGGTGTCACCGTTGTCGCGAACCCGGTTGACGCCCTCGCTGACCACGCGCAGCGCGTCCACGTCGAGACCGGAGTCGGTCTCGTCGAGGATGGCGATCTTCGGCTTGAGCAGCTCCAGCTGGACGATCTCGTGCCGCTTCTTCTCACCACCGGAGAAGCCCTCGTTGACGTTGCGCTGGGCGAAAGCCGGGTCCATCTGGAGACGCTCCATCGCGCCGCGCAGCTCGCCACCCCAGGTACGGAGCTTCGGCGCCTCGCCGTCGATGGCGGTCTTCGCGGTCCGCAGGAAGTTCGCGACCGAGACACCGGGCACCTCGACCGGGTACTGCATGGCCAGGAAGAGGCCGGCGCGGGCGCGCTCGTCGACCGTCATGGCCAGCACGTCCTGGCCGTCGAGGGTCACCGTGCCGCCGGTGATCTCGTACTTGGGGTGACCGGCGATCGAGTACGCCAGGGTGGACTTGCCGGAACCGTTCGGGCCCATGATCGCGTGGGTTTCGCCCGACTTCACGGTCAGGTCGACGCCGGCCAGGATCGGCTTGAGCTCACCCTCGGGCAGCTTGACCGACACCTTCAGGTCGCGGATCTCCAGGGTGCTCATTATCGGGTCACTCCATTACTCGGCGTCAGGCTGAGGTAGATGTCGCCGTCGCGGACTTCGACGGGATAGACGGGGACAGGTTCGGTGGCGGGCAGGCCGGTCGGCTCGCCGGTGCGCAGGTCGAAGCGCGAGCCGTGCAGCCAACACTCGAGCGTGCAGCCGTCGACCTCGCCCTCGGAGAGCGCGACCGAGGCGTGCGAGCACTCGTCGTACGCGGCGTAGAAGCCGCCGTCCTCGCCGTGCACCAGGGCGATCGGCGTGCCGTCGACGTCCGCGCTGATCGCGGTGCCCTTCGGCACGTCCTCGGTGGAGCAGATGCGGATCATCAAGCGCCCGCCTTGGTCAGCCGAGCCTCGATCGCGTCTCCGAGGCTCTCACGCAGCGACTCCACCGGGATCTTGTTGATCAGCTCGGCGAAGAAACCGCGGACCACCAGCCGGCGGGCCTCACTCTCCGGAATGCCCCGGGCCATCAGGTAGAACAACTGCTCGTCATCGAAGCGGCCGGTCGCGCTGGCGTGGCCGGCACCGGAGATCTCGCCGGTCTCGATCTCCAGATTGGGTACGGAGTCCGCCCGCGCGCCGTCGGTGAGCAGCAGGTTCCGGTTGATCTCGTACGTGTCGGTGCCGGTCGCCTCGGCCCGGATGAGGACGTCGCCCACCCAGACGGTGTGCGCGCTCTCGCCCTGCAGAGCGCCCCGGTAGCCGACGTAGCTGCGGCAGTCCGGGACGCTGTGGTCGACGAGCTGCCGGTGCTCAAGGTGCTGGCCGGAGTCGGCGAAGTAGACGCCGTACAGCTCGGCCTCGCCACCGCGCCCGGTGTATTCCACGCTGGTGAACTGCCGGACCAGGTCGCCACCCAGGGAGACCTGGATGTGGATGGCCTTCGCGTCCCGGCCCAGCTTGATCTTCAGGTGCTGGGCCTGGACCGCGTCGTCGGCCCAGTCGGCGACAGTGACCAGCGTCAGCTTCGCGCCGTCCGCCACGGCCACCTCGACGTTGTCGGCCAGGGTGGCCGACCCGACGTGCTCCAGCACCACTGTCGCCTCGGCGAACCGGCCCACCTCGACGAAGGTGTGACCGAAGGCCGGCTGCGCGATACCCTCGCCGACCACCCGCAGCCGGACCGCCTCGCCGAGCACCACGTCCGGGGCCACCCGCAGCAGCAGGGCGTCCGCGGCGGCACCGTAGGCCAACGCGCTGACCCGGTCGACCGGAGTCAGCACGCTGCCGACCCGCTCGTCGTCCCGGCCGATCCGGGTGATGGCGACGCCCTCGGGCAGGTCACCGTACTCGTGTCGGACCGAGCCGGTCGCGGCCGGCGCGTCACTGGTCAGGCCGCGGAGGCGCTTGAGCGGGGTGAAACGCCACTCCTCTTCCAGGCCGGTGAGGGCTGGGAAGTCGGCGACGTCGTACGAGCGCAGCGCCTGCGACTTGGTGCTGGGCGGCGGCGCGGAAGCCTGGGTAGTCATTTCTTCCTTGGTCTGTCTGTTCCGTGACGACGAGTTGGGGCCAGGTGTGACGGGCCGAGGTTCCGACCCGCCACGGGGAGCGGCGGCGTCAGCCGACCGCGCCCTCCATCTGAAGCTCGATCAGACGGTTGAGCTCCAGGGCGTACTCCATCGGGAGCTCCTTGGCGATCGGCTCGATGAAGCCGCGCACGATCATGGCCATCGCCTCGTCCTCGCTCAGGCCCCGGCTCATCAGGTAGAAGAGCTGGTCGTCGCTGATCTTGGAGACGGTCGCCTCGTGACCCATCGACACGTCGTCCTCACGGATGTCGACGTACGGGTAGGTGTCCGAGCGGGAGATGGTGTCGACCAGCAGCGCGTCGCACTTGACGGTGCTCCGGCTGTGGTGCGAACCCTCCAGCACCTGCACCAGACCCCGGTACGAGGTGCGGCCGCCGCCACGGGCGATCGACTTCGACACGATGGTCGAGGAGGTGTGCGGCGCGGCGTGCACCATCTTGGCGCCGGCGTCCTGGTGCTGACCCTCGCCGGCCATCGCCACCGAGAGCACCTCGCCCTTGGCGTGCTCGCCGGTCATGTAGACCGCCGGGTACTTCATGGTCACCTTGGAGCCGATGTTGCCGTCGACCCACTCCATGGTCGCGCCCTCGTGGCAGACGGCGCGCTTGGTGACCAGGTTGTAGACGTTGTTCGACCAGTTCTGGATGGTCGTGTAGCGGCAGCGCGCGTTCTTCTTGACGATGATCTCCACGACCGCGCTGTGCAGCGAGTCGGAGGAGTAGAGCGGCGCGGTGCAGCCCTCGACGTAGTGCACGTACGCACCCTCGTCGACGATGATCAGCGTCCGCTCGAACTGGCCCATGTTCTCCGTGTTGATCCGGAAGTAGGCCTGCAGCGGGATCTCGACCTGCACGCCCTTCGGCACGTAGATGAACGAGCCACCGGACCACACCGAGGTGTTCAGGGCGGCGAACTTGTTGTCGCCGACCGGGATCACCGTGCCGAAGTACTCCTTGAAGACGTCCTCGTGCTCGCGCAGCGCCGTGTCGGTGTCCAGGAAGAGAACGCCCTGCTCCTCAAGGTCCTCACGGATCTTGTGGTAGACGACCTCCGACTCGTACTGCGCCGCGACACCGGCGACCAGCCGCTGCTTCTCCGCCTCCGGGATGCCCAGCCGGTCGTAGGTGTTCTTGATGTCCTCGGGCAGGTCCTCCCAGCTGGTGGCCTGCTTCTCGGTCGACCGCACGAAGTACTTGATGTTGTCGAAGTCGATCCCGGTGAGGTCCGCGCCCCAGGCCGGCATCGGCTTACGGCCGAACAGCCGCAGGCCCTTCAGCCGCAGGTCGAGCATCCACGCCGGCTCGTTCTTCTTGGCCGAGATGTCCCGCACCACCGCCTCGTTGATACCGCGCTGGGCGACCGCCCCGGCGGCGTCCGGGTCGGACCAGCCGTACTCGTACCGGCCCAGGGCGGCGAGCTGCTCTTCCTGGGTCAGGGGCTGGACGATCTGCTCGGTCATCTATCTGTCCTCACAGTGGTTACGGGATTACCGGATTGAGCGCGGCCCGGCTGGGTCGGGATGTGCGTGGTGCACACCCCGTCGCCGTGCGCGATGGTGGCCAGACGCTGCACGTGGGTGCCGACCAGACGGGAGATGACCGCGGTCTCGGCCTCGCACAGCTGAGGAAACTCGGCGGCCACGTGCGCCACCGGGCAGTGGTGCTGACAGAGCTGGCCGCCAGAGGCGATCGTGGTCGCACTGGCAGCGTAACCCTCGCCGGTGAGCGCCGCGGCGAGTGCCTCGGCTCGGGCGAGAGGCTCGTCGCCAGCGTCCTCCATCGCCGTCCGACAACGGGACTCGAGAGCCGACACCTGCTCGGTGGCGAACGCCTCGACCGCGTCCGAACCGCCACTGCGGGCGATCCAGCGCAGCGCGGCGGTGGCCATGTTGTCGTAGTGGTGTGTGCCACAGCGGACCCGGGCGGCCTCGGTCAACAGGAACACCTTGGCCGGGCGCCCCCGACCGCGACTGCCCTGCACGGGCTGCTCGCGGGCGTACACGTCACCGTCCGCAAGCATCGCGTCGAGGTGCCGGCGGATCGCCGCCGGGCTGAGCCCGAGCGCCGCGCCAAGCTGCGCGGCTGTGGTGGCACCCTGCTCCAGCAGCAACTGGGTGACCCGATCCCGGGTGGAGACCTCGGCCGCCGCCGGGCCGGCGAGGCCCGCCGACGTGGTCACGACAGGCGCGGACGCGGACGCACCGAGGGCCGGTACGGCCGTCGGTTGGTGCCCGGAGAGCGCCGCCGCGTTTTTCACAACGCCAACGTTACGTAATTACCCGGAGGGTCGCAAACCCGGGCCCCGGTGATCCCAACCACCGACCCGCCGGAGTCGGACGAACCTCGATCACTACGGTGCGTAGGATTTGCGCCGTGAACCGAATCGTCCGTCCGGTCTCCGGCATCCTGCTGCGCCGCCTCGCGCTCGCCTCGATCATCGCGAACGTGGGCATCGTCGTCACCGGCGGGGCCGTCCGGTTGACCGCCTCGGGCCTCGGCTGCCCCACCTGGCCCCGGTGCACCGACGATTCCTACGTCACCACGCCCGAGATGGGCGTGTACGGGGTGATCGAGTTCGGCAACCGCATGCTGACCTTCGCTGTGGGTCTGATCGCGCTGGCCACCGTGCTGGCCGTACTGCTGCACCGGCCCCGCCGACCCGGGCTCCTCGCACTGGCCGTGGCGGTCTTCCTGGGCATCCCCGCCCAGGCGGTGATCGGTGGCATCACAGTGCTGACCAACCTCAACCCGTGGGTGGTCGGGCTGCACTTCCTCGCCTCGATGGCCGTGATCGCCGCCGCGTACGCCCTCTGGCGACGCATCGGCGACCCCGACGGCCCGACAGTGGCCGTGGTGCCCGCACCGCTGCGCGCGCTGGCCCGGGTCACCACCGGCGTCACCGTCGCCGTGCTGGTCGTCGGCACCTGGGTCACCGGCAGCGGCCCGCACGCCGGCGACCACGGCGCCGCTCGCAACGGGCTCGACCCGGAGACGATCTCGCAAGTGCACGCGGACGGGGTCTTCCTGCTGATCGGTCTCTCGGTGGCGCTGATCTTCGCGTTCCGCGCCGTCGGCGCGCAGCGGGCCACCCGCGCCGCGATCATCCTGGTCGCCGTGGAGTTGGGTCAGGGTCTGATCGGCTTCGTGCAGTACTTCACCCACGTGCCGGCGCTCCTGGTCGGAGCGCACATGCTCGGCTCCTGCCTGGTGTTGCTGGCCGCCCTGTCGGTGCAGTGGTCCACCCGGGAACGCCGCCCGGTCGCGCCGGCCCGCCAGGCCACCCCGACCGACGCAGCCCCGGTACCAGTCACCGCCTAACCGCAAGGCCGCCCCGGCCCGGATCACCCGCGCGCCGCAATCACCGCGCACCTGGCCGGCAACGCCTGCCCCACAACGAACGTCACCCCGCAAGCGCGCCCCGCGCCCCGCGCCCCGCGCCCCGCGCCCCGCGCCCCGCGCCCCGCGCCCCGCGCCCCGCGCCCCGCGCCAAGATCTCCGCAACTTCCCGGATGTTGCTGCCTCCGACACACGGGGAGACAGCAACATCCCTGATATTGCGCGGATCTTGACGGCGAACCCGCCCCCGGGAAGACCGGGACCCGGGTTTGGCCGCCCACGGCCGCCAAGATCGCACTCGAACCAGGATGTAGTGGCCACGGACCGCCGGGAAGCCACTACAACCAGGATGTTGCGCGATCTTGCGGGCGGCGGCACGCCGGCACGGGCGGCACGCCGGCACGGGCGGCACGCCGGCACGGGCGGCACGCCGGCACGGGCGGCACGCCGGCACGGGCGGCACGCCGGCACGGGCGGCACGCCGGCACGGGCGGCACGCCGGCACGGGCGGTCGTTCGGGGGTGAGGGGTCAGGCGTTGCGGGCCAGGTGAGTGGTGATCGCGGTGGCGAGGCGGTCGGGGGCGCCGTCCGCGTACCCGATGAAGAGCGACGGCTCGGTCAGCTCCAGCTCGACCAGGACCGGCTCGCCGTCCGGGCCGGGGATCAGGTCGACCCGGGCGTAGAGCAGCTGTCGGGTGCCGCCGGGCACCGTCGCGAGGGTCTGCTCGGCTACCGCCAGCTGTTCGAGGCGGGCGGTGCGGGCGGTGATCTCCTCGGCCTTGTAGAGCCCGTCCGGGCCGGGGTCCGGCCCGGACAGCATCGGACCCTTGCGGATCGCGTGGCTGAACGCGAGCCCCTCGGGGCCGGCCAGGAAGAGCAGTGCCGTTTCGCCCTCGGTGTCGACGGCCCGCAGGTACGGCTGGACCATGGTGACCCGGCCGGCGTCGGAGAGCCGGCGAACATGTGCGGCGGCCAGGTCCCGGTGTTCCGGGTCGGCCAGGTCGTACCGGCCGGTGTCCTGGCTGCCGGCGCTGACCGCGGGTTTGAGCACGTACTCGCCGGTTTCGGCGGGCAGCTGCCAGCTCTCCCCCGGCTCGATCCACGACGTCGGCACGGTTGGCACCCCGGCGGCGCTCAGCTCGGCGAGGTAGCGCTTGTCGGTGTTCCAGCGGACCACGTCCGCCGGGTTGGCCAGCGTCGGCACGGTGGCCGCCCAGGACACGAACTCGTCGCGGCGGAGCGCGTAGTCCCAGGGTGAGCGGAGCACGACAAGGTCGTAGGACGACCAGTCGACGTCGGGGTCGTCCCAGACGGCGGTCTGGACGGCGACGCCACGGGCGGCGAGCGGGGCCAGGACCAGCCGGTCGTCCGGGTCGAGGTCGGCCAGGTCGGAGCAGGTGACGAGAGCGACCCGGGGTTCCCCCCGGGTCGACTGGTGATATGTGGTCAATTCAGCTGTCTATTTCAGCGGGCCATCGTGCGCCGGGCCATCGACCGCCAGAGGTCGTTGCTCGGACGCATCTGGTCCATCAGTTCACGCTCCCAGGCGTTCTCGACGGTGACTCCCGCCTTGGCGCACGCTTCCCGGGCGGTGACGGTGTCGTCGGCGAACTGGTCGCCCCACTCGCCGTCGGAACCCACCAGGACGATCCGCGCGCCACGCTTGCCGACGTACTCGATGACCGCCTTCGCGCCGCCGTGTCCGGCCGCGAACGCCTTGAGGCCCGCGACCAGGCCTTGGGGCGCCTGCTCGCCGGTGGTCTGCTCGGCCGTCAGCGTCGTATCGGAACCATCTGCCATGACGCGAAGCCTAAGCAGAGTTGCACCCCGTGGGGCGAGAACCATGAACCTTTTGTGATGCCAATTACCTACAGGTTTAAGGACGACCACAGGTTCACTGTCCGTTTATTTACTGACTTTTACGCTCAAAGCACGTCGGGAAATCACCCTCGAACCGCCCCAGGTTGAGCCCATCCGACTCATGCCGAAAGTTACTCTGATGTGACGTTAAACCCGGACAACTCATCCACGTCCATGATTAGTCAGGAGATCATCGGTGCCGCTCGCCAGTCAGAGCCACGGCGTGACTACTGACAAACGATGCGAGGGGCGACGAGCCGGGGCCGCACCGCGCGGGGAGCCGACAGCCAGGCGAAGCAGACAGGCGGAGGCCACTGCCGTGGACGTGAAGGGCCAGAGCCGGACCGTGCGGGACGGGTCAGATCAGCGCGTCGAGCGCGACGGCCACGAAGACGATCGTCAGGTACGTCGTCGACCAGTGGAACAGCCGCATCGGCTTGACCGCCTCGCCGCGCGTGGCGCGCCGGCAGAGCCGGTGTGCCTCGACAACGAAGATGGCACCCACCACCAGTGTCGGCACCCCGTAGATCGCGCTGAGCCCCAGCGGCCAGACGGCCAGGGAGGTGAGCACTGTGAGCCACGCGAAGATCAGGATCTCGGCGTTCACCCGGCGGATCGAGGCCACCACGGGCAGCATCGGAATGCCGGCTCGGGCGTAGTCATCCTTGTACTTCATGGCGAGCGGGTAGAAGTGCGGCATCTGCCAGAAGAAGACCACAACGAAGAGCCCCCAGGCGGCCGGCGCCAGCGAGCCGGTCACCGCAGCCCACCCGATCAGCACCGGCGCCGCCCCGCAGGCGCCGCCCCAGAAGGTGTTCGTCGGGGTGGAACGCTTGAGCCACAGGGTGTAGACGAGGTCGTAGTAGGCGATCGCGGCGAGGGTCAGCCCGGCGGCCAGCAGGTTGGTGAACGCCGCCATCAGGGCCACCGACACGGCCGCCAGCACCAGACCGAAGATCAGCGCGCTGCGCGGCGACACGGTGTGCGCCGGCAGCGGCCGACGCTTGGTACGCCGCATCAGCTGGTCGATGTCGCGGTCGATGTAGCAGTTGAGGACGCTGGCCGCGCCGGCGGCGAGCGAGCCGCCGATCAGCACGATGGCCATCAGCCACAGCGACGGCAGCCCACCCTCGGCGAGCATCATCGCCGGGATGGTGGTGACCAGCAGCAACTCGACGATCCGCGGCTTGGTGAGCGCCACGTACGACGACAGGACCGCGCGTACGTCCCGCCGGGCCACCGGGCCCTCGGCCGCCCGCGCCGGGTGTGGCCCGGCCGGGTTGCTCGCGGGGCGCTCGGTGATCATGCTCACGGATTGCCACCTTCCGGCATCGGGCACGGGGAGATCGGATTGGTCGGGACCGCACGGGCCCGCATACCGACCCACACACTACGCGTCGTCGTTTTGGCTGCCCGGCCGACCCGACAACGGTGCGGGCCGTCACACCACAGGGTTGAA
Organism: Micromonospora sp. NBC_00362; assembly: GCF_026342155.1. Lineage (NCBI taxonomy): Bacteria > Bacillati > Actinomycetota > Actinomycetes > Micromonosporales > Micromonosporaceae > Micromonospora > Micromonospora sp. NBC_00362. The sequence goes on along the minus strand of NZ_JAPENH010000001.1, from coordinate 6,621,540 downwards.
CCGAGCATCCGGATCGTCACGTAGCGCACACCATGCTGAGATCCCCGGGCGCGCGTTTAGGGACGCTCGATAAGGTCATCGGTGAGGGTTCCGCCCATCTGCCGAGGAGCACAACCATCGTGGCTGTTAAACGACCCGAGCACTCCGCACTGAACTGGTCCGACCTCGATCGCCGGGCCGTAGATACCGTCCGCGTGCTGGCCATGGACGCCGTAGAGAAATCCGGCAACGGCCACCCGGGCACCGCGATGAGCCTCGCGCCCGCGGCGTACCTCCTCTTCAACCGCGTCATGCGGCACAACCCGGCCGACCCGAACTGGCCCGGCCGCGACCGGTTCGTTCTCTCCGCCGGGCACTCCAGCCTGACGCTCTACATCCAGCTGTTCCTCTCCGGCTACCCGCTGAGCCTGGACGACCTCAAGTCGCTGCGGCAGTGGGGCTCGCAGACGCCGGGGCACCCCGAGCACGGGCACACGCCGGGCGTCGAGACCACCACCGGCCCGCTCGGGCAGGGTCTGGGCAACGCCGTCGGCATGGCCATGGCTGCCCGCCGCGAGCGCGGCCTGTTCGACCCCGAGGCCGAGCTCGGCGCGTCCGTCTTCGACCACGACATCTGGTGCATCGTCTCCGACGGTGACATCGAGGAGGGCATCAGCCACGAGGCCAGCGCCCTCGCCGGGCACCAGCAACTGGGCAACCTCACGGTGATCTACGACGACAACGAGATCTCCATCGAGGACGACACCCGGATCGCCAAGAGCGAGGACGTGGCCGCCCGCTACGAGGCGTACGGCTGGCACGTGCAGACCGTCGACTGGCGCAGCGGCGACGCCGACCAGGGCGACTACCACGAGGACGCCGAGGCGCTGTACGCGGCGCTGGTCGCCGCCAAGGCGGAGACCGGCCGCCCGTCCTTCATCGCGCTGCGCACCATCATCGGCTGGCCCGCGCCCAACAAGCAGAACACCGGCAAGATCCACGGCTCGGCGCTCGGCGCCGACGAGGTGAAGGCCACCAAGCGGATCCTCGACTTCGACCCGGAGCAGACCTTCCAGGTCGACGAGGACGTGCTCAGCCACGCCCGCACCGTGATGGGCCGGGGCTCCGACGCCCAGCAGGAGTGGACCACCGCGTTCGACGCCTGGAAGAAGGCCAACCCGGAGCGCACCGCGCTCTACGAGCGGCTGGCTGGTCACGTACTCCCCGACGGCTGGACCGACGCGTTGCCGGTCTTCCCCGCGGACGCCAAGGGGGTGGCCACCCGGGCCGCCTCCGGCAAGGTGCTGGAGGCGCTCGCGCCGGTGCTCCCGGAGCTGTGGGGCGGCTCGGCCGACCTGGCCGAGAGCAACAACACCACGATGAAGGGCGAGCCGTCGTTCATTCCGGCCACCCACGCCACCAAGGACTTCCCGGGCCACGAGTACGGCCGCACGCTGCACTTCGGCATCCGTGAGCACGCCATGGGCGCGATCCTCAACGGCATCGCCCTGCACGGTGGCACCCGCCCGTACGGTGGCACGTTCCTGGTCTTCAGCGACTACATGCGTCCGTCGGTGCGGCTGGCCGCGCTGATGAAGCTGCCGGTGACCTACGTCTGGACGCACGACTCGATCGGCCTCGGCGAGGACGGCCCGACCCACCAGCCGGTGGAGCACCTGACCGCGCTGCGCGCCATCCCGGGCCTGGACGTGGTCCGTCCGGCGGACGCCAACGAGACCGCCTGGGCCTGGCGGCAGGCGCTGGAGCACACCGACCGGCCGACCGCGCTGGCGTTGAGCCGTCAGCCGCTGCCGACCATGGACCGCGACGTCCTGGGCGGCGCGGAGGGCGTGGCCAAGGGCGGCTACGTGCTGGCCGAGGCGTCCAACGGCAAGCCTCAGGTGATCATCGTCGGCACCGGTTCCGAGGTGCAGCTCTGCCTGACCGCCCGGGAGCGGCTGGAGGCCGACGGCACCCCGACCCGGGTCGTCTCGATGCCCTGCCAGGAGTGGTTCTACGAGCAGGACGAGGCGTACCGGGAGTCGGTGCTCCCGCGCGGGGTAAAGGCACGGGTGAGCGTGGAGGCGGGCATCGCGATGTCCTGGCGCGGTGTCGTCGGTGACCTGGGCGAGAGCGTGAGCCTGGAGCACTACGGAGCGAGCGCCCCGCACACCGTGCTCTTCGAGCAGTTCGGGTTCACCCCCGACCGGATCGTGGCGGCAGCACACGCCTCGCTGGCCCGGGTGGGCGACATCACCGGTTTCACGACCGGCAACTGAGGGAGCGTGGATGGCATGACGGACAAGCTGAATGAGCTCACCGCCGCGGGTGTGGCGGTCTGGCTCGATGATCTTTCCCGGGTGCGTTTGAGCTCCGGCGGGCTGGACCAGCTGCGCCGCGAGAAGCACGTGGCCGGCGTCACCACCAACCCGACGATCTTCGCCAAGGCGCTGAGTGACGCCGACGAGTACAACTGGCAGCTGCACGACCTCGCCACCCGTGGCGTCGAGGTCGAGGAGTCGGTGCGCATGCTCACCACGTACGACGTGCGGTGGGCCTGCGACGTGATGCGCCCGTCGTACGACGGCAGCGACGGTGTCGACGGCCGGGTCTCCATCGAGGTGGACCCCCGGCTGGCACACGAGAGCGACCGGACGGTGGCCGAGGCCAAGGCCCTGTGGTGGCTGGTGGACCGCCCCAACCTGTACATCAAGATCCCGGCCACCGAGGCCGGCCTCCCGGCGATCACCGCCACCCTGGCCGAGGGGATCAGCGTCAACGTCACGCTGATCTTCGGTCTGGACCGCTACTCGGCGGTCATGGAGGCGTTCCTCGCCGGTCTGGAGCAGGCCAAGGCGAACGGCCACGACCTGTCCAAGATCGGCTCGGTGGCGTCGTTCTTCGTCTCCCGGGTCGACTCCGAGGTCGACAAGCGGCTCGAGAAGGTCGGCTCCGACCAGGCGAAGGCCCTCAAGGGCAAGGCCGCCGTCGCCAACGCGCAACTGGCGTACGAGCGCTACACCGAGGTCTTCTCCTCCGACCGCTGGAAGGCGCTCGCCGCCGCCGGCGCGCACCCGCAGCGGCCGCTGTGGGCGTCCACCTCGACGAAGAACCCGGACTACCGGGACGTCATCTACGTCGAGGAGCTGATCGCGCCCGGCACCGTCAACACCATGCCGGAGTCGGTCATCCACGCGTACGCCGATCACGGCGAGACCCGCGGCGACACCATCACCGGCGCCTACGACGCGGCCCGGAAGGTCTTCGCCGACCTGGAGTCGGTCGGGGTGGACATGGACGACGTGATCGTCACCCTGGAGCGCGAGGGCGTGGAGAAGTTCGAGGCCAGCTGGCAGGAGCTTCTCGACGGGGTCCGCAAGTCCCTGGAGGCGGCGGCCAAGGGCAAGGGTGCCCCGAACAAGGCGGCCAAGGGCAACGCCAAGGCCGCCGAGAAGGCCGGTGGTAACGCATGAGCGAGCGCAGCGAGCGAATCAGCAAGCTCAGTGCGAAGGTGCCTCATGACGGCACGCAGCGAAGCGGAGTGACGGCATGAGCGACCTTCTCGCCGGGCCGGTGGAGGCAGCCGCCGGGCTCGCCGTGTACGGAGCCGACGCGGTCGACAAGGCCGCGCCCGCCTCGACTCGGGACGCGTTGGTCAAGGCCGGCGTCCCCGGCAAGCTGGCGGGCAAGGACGCGAGCCTGTGGGGTCCGGACGCCGAAGCCGAGGCGAAGATCCGGCTGGGCTGGGTGGACACCCACCGGCGCAGCCGCGAGCTGCTCGTCCAGTTGGCCGAGCTGACCGCGGAGCTGGCCGACCTGGATCACGTGGTGCTCGCCGGCATGGGCGGTTCGTCGCTCGCGCCCGAGGTGATCACCCGGACGCTGGGTCGCCCGTTGACAGTGCTGGACACCACCGACCCGGGTCAGGTTCGGGCGGCGCTCGGTGACCGGCTGGAGCGCACCGTCGTGGTGGTGGCCAGCAAGTCCGGGTCGACGGTGGAGACCGACAGCCACCGGCGCGCGTACTGGCAGGCGTTCCTGGACGCCGGGATGACCGAGGCGGAGGCCGGCCGGCACTTCGTCATCGTCACCGACCCGGGTTCGCCGCTGGAGACCACAGCGGCCGAGATGGGCGCGTTCACAGTGCTCGCCGACCCGAACGTCGGCGGCCGGTACTCGGCGCTGACCGCGTTCGGTCTGGTGCCCTCGGCGCTGGCCGGGGTCGAGGTGGCGGAGCTGCTCGACCAGGCCGACGCGCTGGCCACGTCGCTCGGCGCGGACCAGAACAACCCCGCGCTGGCGCTGGGCGCCGCCCTGGGCGCCGCGGCAACGCTCGCCCGCGACAAGGTCGCTCTGCTCTCCGATGGCACCGGCATCGACGGGCTCGGCGACTGGGCCGAGCAGTTGATCGCCGAGTCGACCGGCAAGGCCGGGGTGGGCATCCTCCCGGTGGTCGTGGAGTCTCCGCAGAGCCCCGGCGCCACCGGCGCGGACGTGCTGACCGTCAGCTACGGCGGCGCGCTGGCCCCCGGTGACATGCCGGGCGGCGGGACCAACCCGGACGTGGCCGTCAACGGCCCGCTGGGCGCGCAGTTCCTGGCCTGGGAGTACGCCACCGCGGTGGCCGGCGTGGTGCTCGGCATCGACCCGTTCAACCAGCCGAACGTCACCGAGTCCAAGGAGAACACCAACAAGATCCTGGCCTCGGGCCTGCCGGCGGAGACGCCGTCGTTCACCGAGGGCGCGATCGAGGTGTACGCCCCACAGGGCGCCCCAGGGGACCTGGCCGGTGTGCTGCGCTGGCTGCTCGACGGGCTGGGCGACGACGGTTACCTCGCGGTGATGGCGTACCTCGACCGGTTCGCCGACGCCGACACGGCCCGGCTGCGGTCGCTGCTGGCGCAGGCGGGCGGCCGGCCGGTCACGTTCGGCTGGGGGCCGCGCTTCCTGCACTCGACGGGCCAGTACCACAAGGGCGGCCCGCAGGTGGGCAGCTACCTCCAGGTGACCGGCGCGGTCGCCGAGGATCTGGAGGTGCCGGGCAAGCCGTACACCTTCGGTGAGTTGCAGGCGGCGCAGGCCGCCGGTGACCGGCAGGCTCTCGCCGGTCGGGAGCGGCCAGTCCTGCGGTTGCACCTGACCGACCGGGCCGCCGGTGTCGCCCAGCTACTGGACGCGGCCGGTGATCTGCGGGCGTGAGGATGGACGACGTGACTGAAGCGGAAGCGAGGGGGCGCCGTGAGCGCGAGGAGTGAGCCGGGTTTGCGAGCCCCGCAGTCGCGAACCGACGATGGCTCGGTGAACCCGCTGCGCGACCCGCAGGACCGCCGGTTGCCCCGGATCCCGGAGCCCTGCGCTCTGGTGATCTTCGGGGTGACCGGCGACCTGGCCCGCAAGAAGCTGCTCCCCGCGGTCTACGACCTGGCCAACCGAGGGCTGTTGCCGCCCGGCTTCGTGGTGCTCGGTTTCGCGCGCCGCGACTGGGGTGACGGCGACTTCGAGACGTTGGCCTGCGAGGCTGCCCGCAAGCACGCCCGCACCCCGTGGCGGGACGAGGTGTGGGCGCGGCTGGCCGGCAACATCAAGTTCGTCGGCGGGTCGTTCGACGACGACGCCGCCTTCGACACCCTCGCCTCCACGCTCGACGATCTGCGTCAGACCCACGGCATCACCGGCAACGCGGCGTTCTACTTCTCCATCCCGCCGGCCGCGTTCCCCGTCGTGCTCAAGCAGTTGGCCCGCACCGGGATGGCCGACAACGACAAGTCCGGCGGTTGGCGCCGGGTCGTCGTGGAGAAGCCGTTCGGTAACGACCTGCCCTCGGCGAAGGCGCTCAACGACCTCGTCGACGACGTGTTCACCCGGCAGGACGTCTTCCGGATCGACCACTACCTGGGCAAGGAGACAGTTCAGAACATCCTCGCCCTGCGGTTCGCCAACAACCTGTTCGAGCCGCTGTGGAACTCCAAGTACGTCGACTCGGTGCAGATCACCATGGCGGAGGACGTGGGCATCGGCACCCGCGCCGGCTTCTACGACACCGTCGGCACCGCCCGCGACGTGCTGCAGAACCACCTTCTCCAACTCCTCGCCCTGGTGGCGATGGAGGAGCCGACCAGCTTCGACGCCGACGAGATCCGGACCGAGAAGCTGAAGGTGCTCAAGGCCATCACCCTGCCAAAGGACGTCGCCCGGGACACCGTGCGCGGTCAGTACCTGCCGGGCTGGGTCGGCGGCGAACGCGCTGTCGGTTACCTGGACGAGCGGGACGTCCCCGCCGGCTCCACGACGGAGACGTACGTGGCGGTGCGGTTGGGCATCCAGAACCGCCGCTGGGCGGAGGTGCCGTTCTACATCCGGGCCGGCAAGCGGCTGCCCCGGCGGGTCACCGAGGTCGCCATCATGTTCAAGAAGGCGCCGCACCTGCCGTTCAACGACGCCGACATGGAGTCGCTGGGCAACAACCAGCTGGTCATCCGGGTGCAGCCGGACGAGGGGGTGGTGCTCAAGTTCGGCTCGAAGGTGCCGGGCACGACAATGGAGGTCCGCGACATCGCCATGGACTTCCAGTACGGCGAGGCGTTCACCGAATCCAGCCCCGAGGCGTACGAGCGTCTGGTGCTGGACGTGCTGATCGGCGACCGCACCCTCTTCCCGGACGCGGCCGAGGTCGAGCAGAGCTGGCAGGTGATCGACCCTCTGGAGCACGCCTGGGAGGGCACCACCCCGGAGCCGTACCGGGCCGGCGAGTGGGGCCCCCGGGCCTCCGACGAGATGCTGGCCCGTGAGGGCCGCGCCTGGAGACGAGCATGATCGGGCTGTGGGACACCACCGGCAATGAGGTGGTCAAGGCGCTCGCCGCCGAGCGGCGCAGCGCCGGCGGGGTGGCCAGCGGCATGGCGCTCACCCTCATCGTGGTCGTGGACGAGAAGCGGGTCCGGGAGGCGGAGGCCGCGGCGACGATCGCGGCCGCCGCGCACCCGTGCCGCCTCCTGGTGGTGGTCCGCTCGGAGATCGAGCGGGACCGCAACCGACTGGACGCGGAGATCGTGGTGGGTGGCCGGCTCGGCCCGTGCGAGGCGGTGGTCACCCGGATGTACGGCCGGTTGTCCCTGCACGCCGAGTCGGTAGTGATGCCGCTGCTCGTTCCCGACGTACCGGTTGTCACCTGGTGGCACGGCGAGCCACCGGCGGAGATCGCCACCGACTTCCTCGGGGTGGTGGCCGACCGGAGGATCACCGATTCCGCGCAGGCCGCCGACCCGGTGGAGGCGCTGCGGCAGCGTGCCCGGGACTACGCCCCGGGCGACACGGACCTGGCGTGGACCCGGATCACCCCGTGGCGCACCCTGGTCGCCGGGGCGTTCGACACCACCAGCGAGCGGGTCACCGAGGCGACCATCGTCGCGCCTCCCACCGACCCGACGGCGGCGCTGATGGCCGGTTGGTTGTCCAGCCGGCTCGGCATCACCCCACGCCGGGTGGACAGCGACGAGTTCCCTCGGATGCGGGAGGTGCAGCTCAGCTGCGCCAACGGCGACCAGCTGACGTTGACCCGCGAGGACAGCCTGGCCGTGTTCCGACGGACGGGCCAGGACGACCGGGCCCTGCCGCTGGTGCGCCGCCCACTCGGCGACGAGCTGGCCGAGGAGCTGCGCCGGCTCGACGCCGACCAGGTGTACGCGGAGGCGCTGGGCGCGACGGTCGGGCTGCGAGGGCTGGAGCAGCGCCCCCCGCAGCGGGTCCACGTCTGGAAGGATCCGGCCACCGCGCAGCGCGCCGAGGCCGGGGTGACCGCGCACGTCGGCACGAGCGGCGAGGGCTGAGCCCCCAGCCTGGGCACACCGTCGGGCAGGGCCGGTACGCACCGGCCCTGCCCCGCAATCTCCGGGGTTCTCGCCCCGACCACCTCGGGCACACCGCCCCGGGCACGACAGCGACCGCCTCGCGGTCCGGAAACGAAGGCGCAACCATGAGTGAGGCGAGTGTCGCCGTCCACGCCGACGCCGACCTGCTGGCGCAGGCCGTGGCGGCCCGGTTGCTGGTGAAGCTGCTCGACGCCCAGGCCGACCGGGGCGAAGCCTCGGTGGTGCTCACCGGAGGTCGGGTCGCCGCGGCCGTGTACCGGGCGGTGGCGACGCTGCCGGCCCGCGACGCGGTGGACTGGTCCCGGGTCGACGTGTGGTGGGGCGACGAACGGTTCCTGCCCGCCGGTGATCCCGACCGCAACGAGACGCAGGCCCGCGCCGCCCTGCTGGACGTGGTGCCACTGGATCCGGCCCGGGTGCACGCCATGCCGGCCTCGGACGGCCCGGCCGGCAACGACCCCGAGGCGGCGGCTGCCGCGTACACGGAGGAACTGGCCCGCGCCGCCCGGCCCGGGCACGCCACCCTGCCGCACTTCGACGTGCTGATGCTGGGCGTCGGCGAGGACGGCCACGTGGCCTCGGTCTTCCCCGAGCACCCGGTGGGTTACGAGACCCGGCCCGTGAGCGCGGTGCGGGGCAGCCCGAAACCGCCGCCGACGCGGACCACCCTCACCCTGCCGGCGATCAACACCGCCGAGGAGGTCTGGCTGGTGGCCGCCGGCGCCGACAAGGCTCGCGCGGTGGGTATGGCGTTGGCGGGCGCCGGGCCGGTGCAGTTGCCGGCGGCCGGCGTACACGGCGTGAACCGTACCCGCTGGCTGCTGGACCGGGCGGCCGCAGCCGACGTACCCGTCCGACTGCGTAGCCTGCGCTGAGCGCGGGGAGGAGCCCGCTACTCGCCGCGTCGACGGCGTAGTGCGGCGAGCGCCTCGGCGAGCAGGGCCTCCCCCTCCTCGGCGGTGCGCCGCTCCTTCACGTACGCCAGGTGGCTCTTGTACGGCTCGGCGCGGACCCGACCCGGCGGGTTCTGAGCGTCCCGACCGGCGGGTAGGCCACAGCGGGGGCAGTCCCACAGGGGTGGCGGTTCGACGTCCGCGGCGATCCGGATGTCGACCCGGTGGTCGTTACGGCACCAGTAGCTGACGTCCTGTCGGGGGGCGGGTTGGTGCCGCTCGTCCGGGCGCATCGGTGCGGACCCGACCCGGGCTCCCCGGATAACGTTGCCATTCGGCACGGCTGCTCGCTCCTGTCGTCGGAGGGGACCCGCCGTCTTCGGGGGTGGAGCGGCGGGCGACGCGGTGCAGCGGAGAAAAGCCTGCGCGCGGCCCGTCGAGTGACGAACCGCGCGCAGATTGTACGACTTACTGAGCCTGCTCAGGCGCCGCTGTTCATTTGGAGGCGCAGCCAGAGCCCGAGGCCGACGATGGCGGCGAACCAGACGACGCTCACCAGAACGGTGTAGCGGTCCAGGTTTTTCTCCGCGACCGAGGAGCCGGCAAGGCTGGAGCTGACGCCACCGCCGAACATGCTCGACAGACCGCCACCCTTGCCGCGGTGCAGCAGGATCAGCAGGGTGAGCAGAATGCTCGTGATGACCAGCAACACGATCAACGTGTATGCGAACCAGATCGGCATGGCTGGGGTCAGTTCCTCTCGTAGCGATCCTCGCCCGGTCTGATCGGGCACGGCGGCACCGACCGGCGGACGGGCGGTGTCAAGGATACCGAGCGATCAGCGGGCGAGGTGCTCCGGGAACCGGCAGATCTGAGCGAATTCCTCGGCATCCAGGCTGGCGCCCCCCACGAGGCCCCCGTCCACGTCCGGTTGGGCCATGATCGAGGCGATGTTGGACGCCTTGACCGAGCCGCCGTAGAGGACCCGAACCTGGTCGGCGGTCTCCTGGTCGAAGCGTTCCGCCAGTCGCTGACGCACCGCCCCGCAGACCTCCTGGGCGTCGTCCGGGGTCGCGGTCTTGCCCGTGCCGATCGCCCAGACCGGCTCGTACGCGATCACGACCTGCCGAACCTGCTCGGGGGTGAGCCCGGCCAGGCCCCCGTCGAGCTGGTCGGAGCAGTGCGCCACGTGGGTGCCCTGCTCGCGGACGTCCAGCCCCTCCCCCACGCACAGGATCGGCGTCAGGCCGTGCGTGAGCGCCGCCTTGACCTTGGCGTTGACCAGCGCGTCGTCCTCGTGGTGGTAGGCCCGCCGCTCGGAGTGCCCGACCACCACGTACGTGCAGCCGAGCTTGGCCAGCAGCGGCCCGGAGATGTCCCCGGTGTACGCGCCGGACGCGTGCGGGGAGAGGTCCTGGCCGCCGTAGCCGATGAGCAGTTTGTCCCCGTCCACAGCGGTCTGCACGGTGCGCAGGTCGGTGAAGGGCGGCAACACGACCGTCTCGACGTCGGTGAGCTGCTTCTCGGTGAGGCTCGCCGCCAGCTTCTGCACCAGCAGGTTGGCCTCGAGGTGGTTGAGGTTCATCTTCCAGTTGCCGGCCATCAGCGGCCGGCGGGTGGTGCTCGACATTCAGTTCTCCAGGGCCGCGATGCCGGGGAGGGTCTTGCCCTCGAGGTATTCCAGGGAGGCGCCACCGCCGGTGGAGATGTGCCCGAAGGACGACTCGTCCAGCCCCAGGGCACGGACGGCCGCCGCCGAGTCACCGCCGCCGACGACGCTGAACGCGTCGGCCTTGGTGATCGCCTCGGCGATCCCCCGGGTGCCCGCCGCGAAGGCGGGCATCTCGAACACGCCCATCGGGCCGTTCCAGAAGATCGTCTTCGCCTGGGACAGTGCGGCACTGAAGCCCGCCACCGTCTCCGGGCCGACATCCAGGCCGAGGCGGTGGCTCGGGATGCCGTCGACCCGCACCGTGTCGTGCGCCGCGTCCGGAGCGAACGCGTCCGCGACCACCACGTCGACCGGCAGCATGATCTTGCCGCCGGAACGCTCCAGCAGGTTGCGGCAGGTGTCGACCATGTCCTTCTCGAGCAGCGAGGTGCCCACCTCCAGGCCCTGGGCCTTGAGGAAGGTGAAGCACATCCCGCCGCCGATGAGCAGCCGGTCGACAGTGGGCAGCAGAGCCTCGATCACGGCGAGCTTGTCGGACACCTTCGACCCACCGAGCACCACCACGTACGGGCGCTCAGGGTCACCGGTGAGCTTGGAGAGCACCTCGACCTCACGCAGCACCAGCCGGCCCGCGACGTGTGGCAACCGGGCCGGCACGTCGAAGACACTGGCGTGCTTGCGGTGCACGGCACCGAACGCGTCGTCCACGTACGCGTCGCCGAACGCGGCGAGCTGGTCGGCGAAGGCACCCCGCTCGGCCTCGTCCTTGCTGGTCTCACCGGCGTTGAAACGCAGGTTCTCCAGAAGGGCGACCTGACCGTCGGCCAGGTCGGCGACCGTGGAGCGGGCGGAATCACCGACGGTGTCGGTGGCGAAGTGCACCGGCGCTCCGAGCAGCTCACCGAGCCGCCCGGCGACCGGGCCCAGGCTGAACTGCGGGTCCGGAGCGCCCTTCGGGCGGCCCAGGTGCGAGCAGACGACAACCTTCGCGCCGGCCTCGACCAGCGCGCCGAGAGTCGGCAGCACCGCGCGGATCCGGCCATCATCACTGATCGCACCGGTCTGCTTGTCGAGCGGGACGTTCAGGTCGGCGCGCACCAGCACGCGCCGACCCGACACCCCCTCGGCGAGCAGGTCGTCGAGGGTCCGGATGCTCACAGCGACGAACCGACCAGCTTGACGAGGTCGACGAGCCGGTTGGAGTAGCCCCACTCGTTGTCGTACCAGCCGACGACCTTGACCTGGTTGCCGACGACCTTGGTCAGCGGCGCGTCGAAGATGCACGACGCCGGGTCGGTCACGATGTCGCTGGACACGATCGGGTCCTCGTTGTAGACCAGGATGCCCTTGAGCGGGCCGTCCGCGGCGGCCTTCAGCGCGGCGTTGACCTCGTCCACGGTGGTCTCGCGACCCACGTTGACGGTGAGGTCGGTGACCGAGCCGGTCGGGATCGGCACCCGCAGGGCGTACCCGTCGAGCTTGCCCTTGAGGTCCGGCAGGACCAGGCCGATCGCCTTGGCGGCGCCGGTCGAGGTCGGCACGATGTTCAGCGCGGCGGCCCGGGCGCGACGCAGGTCCGAGTGCGGCGCGTCCTGGAGGTTCTGGTCCTGGGTGTACGCGTGGATCGTCGTCATCAGACCGTGCTGGATGCCGAACGTGTCGTGCAGGACCTTCGCCATCGGGGCGAGGCAGTTGGTGGTGCACGAGGCGTTGGAGATGATGGTGTGCTTCGCCGGGTCGTAGGTGTCGTGGTTGACACCCATGACGACGGTGACGTCCTCGTTCTTCGCCGGGGCGGAGATGATGACCTTCTTGGCCCCGCCGTCGACGTGCGCCTTGGCCTTGGTGGCGTCGGTGAAGAAGCCGGTCGACTCGATGACGACGTCGGCGCCGACCTCGCCCCACGGCAGCTTCGACGGGTCCTTCTCGGCGTACGCCTTGATGGTCTTGCCACCGACGGTGATCTCGTCGGCGGTGGCCTTGACCTCGTACGGCAGGCGGCCGAGGATGCTGTCGTACTTGAGCAGGTGGGCGAGCGTGGCGTTGTCGGTCAGGTCGTTCACCGCCACGACCTCGATGTCGGCGTCAGACGCCAGCACTGCCCGGAAGAAGTTACGGCCGATTCGGCCAAAGCCGTTGATGCCAACCCGGATGGTCACAGGTCCCATCTCCTCGCGTTCTGGTCCGCCGGCTTCAGACAACGGGCCGGCGGGAATGGTGTGCGCCGACCGTTGGAGCCGGCCGTCGACGGTTCATCTCGGCCACCCCGCCGCGCGGTCTGAGGACCTGACCGCCCGAGGCGGTGGGGCACGACGAGGAGTGCCGGTGTCGGCCCCCTTGCCGTACGCAGCGACCCTATCCGAGCGTGCGAGACCACGCTGCGCCGGGTAGTGCTCCCGGGCGCACCGTGCGGCCCCACCGTCCTATCAGACCACGAGCATGTCGGGCGTGACGGCTGCTTCCGTATCCGGGATGCCAAGGTCGCGGGCCCGCTTGTCGGCCAGCGCCAGGAGCCGGCGGATCCGCCCCGCGATGGCGTCCTTGGTCAGCGGGGGGTCGGCCAGGGCCCCCAACTCCTCCAGCGACGCCTGCCGGTGCTCCAGACGCAGCCGACCAGCGTCGGTCAGGTGGTTGGGCGCCTCGTCGGCGAGGATCTCCAGCGCACGGGTGACCCTGGCGGCAGCGGCGACCGCCGCCCGCGCCGACCGGCGCAGGTTGGCGTCGTCGAAGTTGGCGAGCCGGTTGGCGGTGGCCCGCACCTCGCGGCGTACCCGGCGCTCCTCCCAGGCCAGCACGCTGGAGTGCGCGCCGATCCGGGTGAGCAGCGCGGCGATCGCGTCACCGTCCTTGACGACCACCCGGTCCACCCCGCGTACCTCGCGGTTCTTCGCGGTGATGCCGATGCGGCGGGCCGCGCCGACCAGCGCCAACGCCGACTCCGGCCCCGGGCAGGTGATCTCCAGCGCGCTGGAGCGGCCCGGCTCGGTGAGCGAACCGTGGGCCATGAACGCGCCCCGCCACGCGGAGACCGCGCAGCAGACGTTGGCCGCCACCACGTGCGGGGGCAGCCCGCGCACCGGGCGACCCCGCACGTCGAGCAGGCCGGTCTGCCGCGCCAGGGCCTCGCCGTCCTTCACCACCCGCACGATGAAGTGGCTGCCCTTGCGCAGCCCACCGGAGGCCAGCACGTGGATCTCGCTGGGGTAGCCGTAGACCTCGGCGACCTCCCGGCGCAGCCGCCGGGCCACCGCCCCGGTGTCCAGTTCAGCCTCCACCACCACGCGGCCGGAAACGATGTGCAGCCCGCCAGCGAAGCGCAGCAGCGCGGCCATCTCCGCCCGCCGACAGCAGGGCTTGGGCACGTCGACCCGACTCAGCTCGTCCTTGACCGCGGCCGTCATCGCCATTGTGCGTCCCCTCACGGACCTGTTCCGGCGTGTCGCCGGAGATTACGTACGTGTCTAACGATCGGCACCCAGGACAGGCACCAGCGCGGCGCCCAGGGCAGCCGGATCATGGCGGGGAGTCCCGTCGACAACGGCGACGGGGGCGAGGACCAGGCGGGCACCCAGCGATTCTGCCGCACGTTCGACCGGTTCGGGGTCACCCACCGCCTTGGCATCGGCGAGCACAAGATCGACCTTGAGTTCGGGCAGGTACCAGTGCAGCGCCGCGAGATGATCGGCGACGGAGAGCCCGAGGGTCTCCTTCTCCGCGGCGAGGTTCAGCGTGACCAGCCGCCGGGCCGAGGTGGACACGATCGCGTCGGCCAACTGCGGCACCAGCAGGTGCGGAAGCACACTCGTGTACCAGCTGCCCGGCCCGAAGATCAACCAATCGGCCGCCCGAATCGCCTCGATGGCCTCGGCGCACGCCGGTGGGGCGCTCGGGGTGAGGCGCAACGACTCGACCCGGCCGGTGGTGACGGCCACCTGGTGCTGGCCACTGACAGTGCGCACCTCGTCGGGGGCGGCCGGGTCGGCACCGCGTACCCGCGCCTCGATGCCGACCGGTTGGCGGGACATCGGCAACACCCGGCCCACAGCGCCGAGCATGGCGCCGGCGTGCTCCAGCGCGGCCACCGGGTCGCCGAGCAGCTCCATGAGGCCGCAGAGCACCAGGTTGCCCACGGCGTGCCCGGTCAGACCGTCGGTGCCGGCCGACGCCCCGTCGGTGCCGCGCGGGGCCGCGCCGTCCCGGTCCGGGTCGCCGCCCGCCGCCGGGCCCGAGCCGGTCGCGCCGGGCCCGGGTACGCCCACCGGTACGGCGGCGAAGCGGTGCTGGAACAGCCCGGCGCTGCGCCGGGTGGCCGGGTGGTCCCCGGCCAACGCCACCAGCGCCTGGCGCAGATCTCCGGGCGGCAGGCCACCCCGCTCGGCCCGCAGCCGACCACTGGAACCACCGTCGTCACCCACCGTGACCACCGCGGTGATGTCGAGGTCGATTTCGGGAGCGCAGTGGCGCAGCGCACGCAACGAGGCGGACAGGCCGTGCCCGCCGCCGAACGCCACCACCCGCCGGGCCGTCATTCCCGCCCCAGGTCGCGGTGCTGGGCGTTCGCCGCCAACCCGGAGTGACGCAGTCGGCTGGCCAACTCCTCGGCGATGGCCACACTGCGGTGCTTGCCGCCGGTGCAGCCCACGGCGACGGTGAGGTACCGCTTGCCCTCCCGCTCGAAGCCGGTAGTGGTGGCGTTGACCAGGTCGGCGTACGAGGCGACGAAGGCGTCCGCGCCCTCCTGGCCCAGCACGTACGCGCTGACCGCCTCCTCCCGCCCGGTGTGCTCCCGCAGTTCCGGCACCCAGTACGGGTTGGGCAGGAAGCGGGCGTCCAACACGAAATCGGCGTCCGGCGGCAGGCCGTACTTGAAGCCGAACGACAACACCGTGACCCGCAGCCGGCGGGCGTCCTCGCCGCCGAACAGCTCCTCGATGCGGCGCCGGAGCTGGTTGACGTTCAGGTGGCTGGTGTCGATGATCACGTCGGCCTGGTCACGGGCCTCCTCCAGCAGGCCGCGCTCCACGGCGATGCCGTCGGCCAGCCGCCCGTCACCCTGCAACGGATGCGAACGCCGAACGCTCTCGAACCGCCGGATCAGCACCTCGTCGTCGGCGTCGACGAAGACCACCCGGGGCGAGAATCCGCGCTCCTTGAGCTCCCGGATCGCCCCGGCCAGGTCCGTGGAGAAGGCCCGCGACCGCACGTCCAGCACCATGGCGGTACGCCGGGCCGCGCCGCCCGCCTTGAACGCCAGCTCGGCCATGTCCAGCATCAGGGCCTGCGGCAGGTTGTCCACGACGTAGTAACCGACGTTCTCCAACGCCCTGGCCACAGTGCTGCGGCCACCCCCGGAGAGGCCGGTGACCACCACCAGGGTGGTCTCCGACTCAGCCGTCATCTGCTCGTCATCGGCATCCGGGCCGTCGATCCGGTCACCGGCTGTGCGCGCCTCGCTCACCCGTACCCCCAAGCCGTGGCGCCGCGGCCGCCCTCGGCCGCGATTGGTCAATCAGCGACTCTATCCCGCCGCCAGGTCGCGGCCCGGCACCCGTGGCCGGACGGCGACCGCGGACCGTTTCGAGGGTCGCCCTCCCGACAGCGCACACGCTTGATGACGATCAGTAATTGTCAATACGCTCAACGTGATCGTCGCAGGTCAGACCGACATCTGGAGGATGCGATGCACGACCTGGCGGACAAGAACAAGTACGTCGGCTTCCTGTTCATGCGAATCAGCCCCGAGTACTTCGCCCTCGGTCGCGAGGGCATCCACGAGATCTCCGCCGAGCACGCCCGCGACCTGGGCCGCTTCGCCAAACAGCTCACCCATGTCGTGTGCACCGGAGTGAACGGCAAGTACGACCAGGTCACCATGGTCGAGGCCGACACCCTCGAGGAGATCAACGCGGCGGCCACCGCCTTCCGCATGGGCAACAAGGCCCGCTACATCGAGATCGTCGACATCGTGGTCGGGATGAAGGCCCCGCCGCGCGGCCTGGCCAACAGGTCCCGCCAGCCCGGCTGACCGCCTCGCCCGTCCGGCCACCCGACCCGGGTGCGCCGGACGGGCGCTGTCGGCGTCGGCTCGTAGACTCCCCGGATGGCCTCTCCCACCGACCTGCGTACCGCCTCCGACGCCCTGGACGTGCTGGGCCGGGTCTTCGGCTACGACGCGTTCCGTGGTTTCCAGCAGGACGTGATCAACCATGTGGTCGCTGGCGGCGACGCGCTGGTGTTGATGCCCACCGGTGGCGGCAAGTCCCTGTGCTACCAGATCCCGGCCCTGGTCCGTGACGGGGTCGCCGTCGTCGTGTCCCCGCTGATCGCGCTCATGCAGGACCAGGTGGACGCCCTCACAGCGGTCGGCGTCCGCGCCGGGTTCCTCAACTCGACCCAGACCCTGGACGCCCGGCGGCGGGTGGAGGCCGCCTTCGTCGCCGGCGAACTGGACCTGCTCTACCTGGCCCCGGAGGCGCTCGGCGTCCGATCCACCCTCGCCCTGCTCGACCGGGGCCGCATCTCCCTCTTCGCGATCGACGAGGCGCACTGCGTGTCCCAGTGGGGGCACGACTTCCGCCCCGACTATCTCGCGCTCTCGATGCTGCACGAACGCTGGCCGCAGGTGCCCCGCATCGCCCTGACCGCCACCGCGACCAGCGCCACCCGCACCGAGATCGCGACCCGGCTCAAACTCGACGACGCCCGGCACTTCGTGGCCAGCTTCGACCGGCCCAACATCCAGTACCGGATCGTGCCCAAACGGGAGCCCCGCAAGCAGTTGCTGACCCTGCTGCGCGACGAGCACCCCGGCGACGCCGGCATCGTCTACTGCCTGTCCCGGGCCTCGGTCGACAAGACCGCGGAGTTCCTCACCGCCAACGGGGTCGCCGCGCTGCCGTACCACGCGGGGCTGGACGCGGGCACCCGCGCCCGCAACCAGCAGCGCTTCCTGCGCGAGGACGGCCTGGTCATGGTGGCCACCATCGCCTTCGGCATGGGCATCGACAAGCCCGACGTGCGGTTCGTCGCCCATCTCGACCTGCCCAAGTCCGTCGAGGGCTACTACCAGGAGACCGGCCGCGCCGGCCGGGACGGCCTGCCGTCCACCGCCTGGCTGGCGTACGGGCTCCAGGACGTCGTCCAGCAACGCAAGATGATCGAGACGTCCGACGGCGACCTCGCCCACCGCCGCAACCTGGCCGCGCACCTGGACGCGATGCTCGCCCTCTGCGAGACGGTGCGCTGCCGGCGGGTCCAACTGCTCGAATACTTCGGCGAGACGACCACGGCCGCCTGCGGCAACTGCGACACCTGCCTCACCCCACCGGAGTCCTGGGACGGCACCGTAGCCGCCCAGAAGTTGCTCTCCGCCGTCTTCCGCCTCGACCGCGAACGCAACCAGCGCTTCGGCGCCGGGCACTGCGTCGACATCCTGCTCGGCAAGCAGACCGACAAGATCAGTCAGTACGGTCACGACTCGCTGACCGTCTTCGGCATCGGCTCCGAGCTCAGCGAGGCCGAGTGGCGGGGCGTGGTCCGGCAACTGCTCGCCGAAGGGCTCCTCGCCGTGGAGGGCGACTACGGCACGCTGGCGCTGACCGAGGCGAGCGCCGACGTCCTCGCCCGCCGCCGCACGGTCACCATGCGCCGCGAGCCGGAGAAGCCGGCATCGAGCCGATCATCGAAGCCGCGCGGCGCGTCCACCGTCGTGGCCGAGCTGACCCCGGCCGCCGCGTCGCTGTTCGAGCGGCTGCGAGCCTGGCGCGCGACCACCGCCAAGGAGCAGGGCGTCCCGGCGTACGTCATCTTCCACGACGCCACGCTGCGACAGATCGCCAGCGACGCGCCCAGCACACTGGCCGACCTGTCCCGGGTCAGCGGGGTCGGCGAGAACAAACTCGCCAAGTACGGCGAGCAGATCCTGACCGTCCTCGCCACCGACTGAGCTCACGCCGAAGGGCCGGACCCTGGTGGGGGTCCGGCCCTTCGGTCATGTGCTGGGGGTGGTGTGGGGGTCAGCTGGTGGCGTAGCCGCGGGTGGCGATCCAGTCGGCGAGGTGCTCGACGCTGATCTGGTAGGCGGCCTGGTTGGGGTCGGCGGAGTCGGCGATCGTGACGGTGTTGCCGTTGTCGCGGTAGCCGACGACGCTGATGTAGTGCCCGCCCTCGTAGGAGTGGGTGACACCGTCGGTGTCGGTGCTGGTTCCGGCGATGTTCGCGACCACGGCCCGGCCGTCGTCAACGGTCTTGACGATGTCGGCGCGCAGCTTGTCGGTCTGCTTCGCGTCAGCATCCGGGGTGCTGATCTCCACCGACCGGTAGGCGTCAGCCTTGCCGGTTTCCTTGTTCAGGACGGGGGTGATGTCGTTGATGGAGTTGGTGCCGGCCTCGGTGGTGCCCATCTCCTTGGCCATGTCGTCGACGTTGATGTTCTTACCCTGAACACTCAGGGCGTTACGGGTCGCGGCGGGCCCGCAGTAGTAGAAGTTCGGCTGGGCTTCGTAGCGCACACCGAGTTCCCGCTCGCCGTGGCCCTTACGGTCGGTCTGGGTCTGCGTGGCCGGCTTGCCGCTGGTGGGTGCGGCGAACGCGGTGGTGACGGGGCCGGCGATGGCGCCTCCGGTGAAGGCGAGGCCGGCGGCGGTGAGGGCGGTCTTACGGATCAGATCGGTACGCATGATGGCGTGCTCCTCTGCATCGGGGGTGTGCCCGCACGACACTCACCGGGGGGTGGTGCGTGCGGGGGAAGTTCGAGGGGTTCTGCCCGGTGACCCGCAACAGGGGGTCGGCGTCGGGACAGGGTGTAACCATCCGCGGTGGCAGGCCATTCCGCCTACCCGCCGGGAGTCGGCCGTGGTGGTGCTCGGCCGTGCGGGGGATGTAACCGAGGCGGCCTGGCGGGTGTTCCCGGCAGGGCCGGCACGCGCCGTGACCTGGACTGTTGCGGTGGTCTGCCAGGTATAACGACCCCGGCCGGCCCACGATTCCGCCGCCGGGGCGGCTCCGACCACCCGACACTTCACACCAAACCCGACATCAGACCCACCCCCGCCCAGCCGGCCAACCGGACATGTCGGCCAGGGTGACCTGATCGACTCGGGTTCACGGAAATCGCGGTTTCCTGATGCCGGGATACCCCGACATCAGGAAACCCGAGTGGACCAAGCCGGTCTACTCCGTGAGCACCCGAGCCGACCCATCCCGGCACGACCCACCCCGGCCCGGCCCGGCCAAGATCGCGCTCGATCCAGGAAACAGTGCCTTCCCCATGCCAACGAGGCCACTACAACAAGGATCGAGCACGATCATGCGGGGTCGCGACCACCCGACGAGGGCGAGCGCGAGCCGCGCTCAGGTGCTGGGCTTCGCCTCTGTGCCGTCGCCGACCTTCGTGTCCTCGTCCAGGGCGGCGAGGATCGCCTCGGCGGTGCGCCGTCCCACCCCCGGCACCTCGGTGATCTCTTCGACCGTTGCGGCCGAGAGTCGCTTGAGCGAGCCGAAGTGCCGCAGTAGCGCCTTGCGACGCACCTCGCCCAGGCCGGGTACGTGGTCCAGCGCCGACTCGGTCATCCGCTTGGAGCGGCGCTGCCGATGGAAGGTGATGGCGAACCGGTGGGCCTCGTCACGCACCCGTTGCAGCAGGTAGAGCCCTTCCGAGGTGCGCGGGAGGATGACCGGGAACTCGTCGTCCGGGAGCCACACCTCCTCCAGCCGCTTGGCCAGCCCGCACAGGGCCACGTCGTCGATGCCCAGGTCGGCGAGGGCCTGCGCGGCCGCCGCGACCTGGGGGGCGCCGCCGTCGACGACCACCAACTGCGGCGGGTACGCGAATTTTCGGGGCCGGCCGGTGGTCGGGTCGATCAGGACGCCGACCTGGGGCTCCACCGCGTCCTGGGGGGCGGCCGAGTCGTCGGCCGACTCCACGCCCACCTCGCCCGTCTCGGCCCTCGCGTCCAGGTAGCGGGCGAAGCGGCGACGCAGCACCTCGGACATCGCGGAGAGGTCGTCGGTGGCGCCCCGGACGATGAACCGCCGGTACTCGCTCTTGCGGGGCAACCCGTCCTCGAAGACCACCATGCTGGCGACCACGTCGGTGCCCTGGATCTGGGAGATGTCGAAACACTCGATGCGCAGCGGCGACGTGCTCATGCCGAGCGCCTCGCTGATCTCGTCCAGTGCCTTGCCCCGGGTGGTCAGGTCACCGGAGCGCTTGAGCTTGTGCCGGGCCAGCGCGTCCTTGGCGTTGCGCTCCACCGTCTCCATCAGTGAGCGTTTGTCGCCCCGCTGCGGCACCCGCAGCGACACCCGGCTGCCGCGGTGGTTGGAGAGCCACTCGGCCAGCGCGTCGGCGTCCGCGGGTAGCTCGGGGACCAGCAGTTCCCGAGGAACGTCGGCCTCGCCGTGCTCGCCGCCGTACACCTGGGTGCAGAAGTGGTGCACCAGGTCCCCGGTGGTCAGATCCTCGGTCTTCTCCACCACCCAACCGCGCTGGCCGCGGACCCGGCCGTCGCGGACGTGGAAGACCTGGACAGCCGCCTCGAGCGGGTCGTCGGCGAACGCGACGACGTCCGCGTCGGTGCCGTCGCCGAGCACCACTGTCTGCTTCTCCATGGCCCGGCGCAGCGCGGCCACGTCGTCGCGCAGCCGGGCGGCCCGCTCGAACTCCAGCTGCTCGCTCGCCTCGGTCATCTCACGTTCGATCTTGCGGACCATGGTGTCGGTGCGCCCGGCCATGAAGTCGCAGAACCCGTCGACGATGGCCCGGTGTTCGTCGGCGGAGACGGTGCCGACGCACGGCGCCGAGCACTTGCCGATGTAGCCCAGCAGGCAGGGACGACCGACCTGACCGGCCCGCTTGAACACCCCGGCGGAGCACGTCCGCGCGGGGAAGACCCGCAGCAGCAGGTCGAGGGTCTCCCGGATGGCCCAGGCATGCGAATAGGGACCGAAGTAACGCACGCCCTTGCGCTTGGCGCCGCGCATCACCTGCAGCCGGGGGTACTCCTCGTCGAGGGTGACGGCGAGATAGGGGTACGACTTGTCGTCGCGGTAGCGGACGTTGAACCGCGGGTCGTACTGCTTGATCCAGGTGAACTCCTGCTGGAGCGCCTCGACCTCGGTGCCAACGGTGATCCAGTCCACCGACTCGGCGGTGGTGACCATCTGCCGGGTGCGCTCGTGCAGGTTCCAGACGTCGCCGAAGTAGGAGTTGAGCCGGCTGCGCAGATTTCGCGCCTTGCCGACGTAGATCACCCGGCCGGTGCCGTCGCGAAAGCGGTAGACCCCCGGTAGCTCCGGGATGGTGCCGGGTGCGGGGCGGTAGGTCGAGGGGTCAGCCACGCCAACAAGCCTAGTCCGCAGCACCGACAGCCCACCGCGAGCGTGATCCACTCGGCGTCCCGGCAGTCGGGGTGTCGGCACACCGCTGACACCCCGACGTGCCGAAACGCGAGCCGAGCCTGCGACGCCGGGCCGCCGACCGGCCGGTCAGCGTGCGGCCGGTCAGCCCGCCGGCCCCGCGTCGGATCAGGCCAGCGAGATCTGGTCGCCGGTGACCTTGATTTCCTTCGGCGGCAGCGGCTTGGTGGCCGGGCCGGCCTTCACCGAGCCGTCCTCGATCGAGAACTTGCTGCCGTGGCAGGTGCAGTTGATGGTGCCGCCGTCGACGTTCGTCACCGGGCAGTTCTGGTGCGTACAGATCGGGCTGAAGCCCTTGAACTGGCCTGCCGCGGGCTGGGTGATGACCACACCTTCGGCGGCGAGGACCTTGCCGCCCCCGACCGGGATGTCGGCGGTGGTGGCCAACGACTGGGCGTTCTGCCGGTCGCCGCCGCCGGCGTCACCGGTGCTGGGTACCGCCGGGCCGCCACTGGTGGGTGCGTCACTGCCGCTGCCGCCGTCGTCGCTGCCGCAGGCGGCCAGGACGACGGCCGCGCCGACCGCCCCGACGCCGGTGAGCAGGGTACGACGGGTCTGCACACCCGGACCGGTCAGCGCCTGATCGTCACTCATGCCTCGCCTCTCTCTAGCCCGCTGCCGGTCGAAAGCCGGCCACACTTCTCCACACGGGCAACTGTGCCGGATGGTTCATCGCGCGACTCGTCCGACCCGGCAAATGGGGCGGGGCGGGTCGTCAACCGACCCGCCCCGCCCCGCGAACACGCACCGAAAGGTCAACGCGCGGCGGCCGGCACCTTACGGCTGGTCCGCGCCTTGGTCACGCCGTTGGCCTTGGCGGCCCGGGTGGTGGCGGCAGCCGCACCCTTGGCCTTGCCGTCGAGCTTGAGCACCTGGCGCAGGAACTCGCCGGTGTGGCTCTCGGCCACCTCGGCGACCTCCTCGGGGGTGCCGGTGGCGAGCACTGTGCCGCCACGGTGGCCACCCTCGGGACCCATGTCGATCAGCCAGTCCGCGGTCTTGATCACGTCGAGGTTGTGCTCGATCGTGATCACCGTGTTGCCCTTGTCGACAAGCCCTTCCAGCACCATCAGCAGCTTGCGGATGTCCTCGAAGTGCAGACCGGTGGTCGGCTCGTCGAGCACGTAGACCGTCCGCCCGGTGGAGCGCTTCTGCAACTCGGAGGCGAGCTTGACCCGCTGCGCCTCACCACCGGAGAGGGTCGGCGCGGGCTGGCCGAGGCGGACGTAGCCCAGGCCGACGTCGACAAGGGTCTTCAGGTGCCGGTGGATGGCCGGGATGGCGGAGAAGAACTCCGCGGCCTCCTCGATCGGCATCTCCAGCACGTCCGAGACGGTCTTGCCCTTGTAGTGCACCTCCAGGGTCTCCCGGTTGTACCGGGCGCCCTTGCAGACCTCGCAGGGGACGTACACGTCGGGCAGGAAGTTCATCTCGATCTTGATGGTGCCGTCACCCGAGCACGCCTCGCAGCGCCCGCCCTTGACGTTGAAGGAGAACCGACCCGGGCCGTACCCGCGCACCTTCGCCTCGGTGGTCTCGGCGAAGAGCTTGCGGACGTGGTCCCAGACGCCGGTGTAGGTGGCCGGGTTGGAGCGCGGTGTGCGGCCGATCGGCGACTGGTCCACGCCGACGACCTTGTCCACGTGCTCCAGCCCGGAGACACGGGTGTGCCGGCCGGGCACCAGCCGGGCGCCGTTGATCTGGTTGGCCAGCACCGCGTACAGGATGTCGTTGACCAGCGTCGACTTGCCCGAGCCGCTGACCCCGGTGACCGCGATCAGCTGGCCCAGCGGGAACGAGACGGTCAGGTTGCGCAGGTTGTGCTCCCGCGCGCCGTGCACCACCAGCTCGCGGGCCGGGTCCTGTGGGCGGCGGCCCGTCGGCGTCGGGATCGACCGCCGACCGGACAGGTACGCGCCGGTGATCGACTCCTTGTTCTTCAGCAACGCCGGCACCGAGCCGCTGTGCACGATCTTGCCGCCGTGCTCACCCGCGCCCGGCCCGATGTCGACGATCCAGTCGGCGGTGCGGATGGTGTCCTCGTCGTGCTCCACCACGATCAGGGTGTTGCCGAGCCCACGCAGCCGGATCAGGGTCTCGATCAGTCGGTGGTTGTCGCGCTGGTGCAGCCCGATCGACGGCTCGTCGAGCACGTAGAGCACGCCCACCAGGCCGGAGCCGATCTGGGTGGCCAGCCGGATGCGTTGTGCCTCGCCGCCGGAGAGCGTGCCGGCCGGGCGGTCCAGGGAGAGGTAGTCCAGGCCGACGTCGAGCAGGAACCGCAGCCGGGCGTTGATCTCCTTGAGGACCCGCTCGGCGATCATCTTCTGCCGGTCGGTCAGCTCGATGCCGGCGAGCAGGTCGGCGCACTCCCCCACGGACAGGTTGCAGACCTCGGCGATGCTCTTGCCGGCCAGCGTGACCGCGAGCACCTCGGGCTTGAGCCGGGCACCGCCGCACGCCGCGCACGGCACGTCGCGCATGTAGCCCTCGTACTTGTCGCGGGACCACTCGGACTCGGTGTCGGAGTGCCGGCGCTCGATCCACTGCACCACGCCCTCGAAGCCGGTGTAGTAGGAACGCTCACGGCCGTACTTGTTGCGGTAGCGCACGTGCACCTGATCGTCGGAGCCGTGCAGGATCGTCTTCTGCGCCCGCGCTGGCAACGCCCGCCACGGGGTGTCGATGTCGAAGTGCTGGGCCTCGCCGAGCGCCTCCAGCAGGCGCAGGAAGTATTCCAGGTTGTGCCCTGTGGACCAGGGCTGGATGGCGCCCTCGCGCAGGCTGCGCTCCGGGTCGGGGACCAGCAGCTCCGGGTCGACCTCCTTCTTCGTGCCCAGGCCGGTGCACTCCGGGCAGGCGCCGTAGGGCGCGTTGAAGGAGAACACCCGAGGCTCGAGATCCTCGATGGCGAGCGGGTGGTCGTTGGGGCAGGCCAGGTGCTCGGAGTAGCGGCGCTCGCGGTCCGGGTCGTCCTCGGGAAGGTCGACGAAATCGAGCAGGACCAAGCCGCTGGACAGACCCAGGGCGGCCTCGACCGAGTCGGTCAACCGCTGCTTGGCGCTCGGCTTGACGGTGAGCCGGTCGATCACCACCTCGATGGTGTGCTTCTCCTGCTTCTTGAGCTTCGGCGGCTCGGTCAGCGGGTGCACCACGCCGTCGACCCGGGCCCGGGCGTAGCCCTTGGCCTGGAGCTCGGCGAAGAGGTCGACATATTCGCCCTTGCGGCCACGGATCACCGGGGCGAGCACCATGAACTTGGTGCCCTCGGCCATGGCGAGGACCCGGTCGACGATCTGCTGCGGGCTCTGCCGGGAGATGCGCTCACCACAGACCGGGCAGTGCGGCTCACCGATGCGGGCGTAGAGCAGACGCAGGTAGTCGTAGACCTCGGTGATGGTGCCGACGGTCGAGCGCGGGTTACGCGAGGTGGATTTCTGGTCGATCGAGACGGCCGGGCTCAGGCCCTCGATGAAGTCGACGTCTGGCTTGTCCATCTGACCGAGGAACTGCCGGGCGTACGACGAGAGCGACTCGACGTAGCGGCGCTGCCCCTCGGCGAAGATCGTGTCGAAGGCCAGGCTCGACTTGCCCGACCCGGACAGCCCGGTGAACACGATGAGTGCGTCCCGGGGCAGGTCGAGACTGACGTCACGCAGGTTGTGCTCGCGCGCGCCACGGATGATCAGTCGGTCGGCCACTGTGCGTGTACTCCCGGAAGAAGATGAAGCGAAGGATCTGTCCCGCTCTGGGTGGTCTTGAGCGGTCGTGCGGGCGCGGAAAACACGCCTCGGCAACTCTAGCCCCGAGGTATGACAGTTTCCCTCGCCCGCACATTCCCCCAGCTCAGCCCGGTCGGCCGCGCCGCCCATACGCCCCGCGTACCCGCCGCCCACACGCCCGCCAAAGCGCCGCCCACAAACCCCGCGCACGCGCGGTCCGCAGGCGCCGGTCAGAAGCCGCCGGGCGTCGGCGGACGCGCGGCCCGACGCCGGGCCGAACGCCACCCCCCGCGTCGCTCCGCCGCCACCCGGGCCTCCCGCCGTCGGCTCTCGTGGGCCACCTCACCCTGCAGCCGCCGCCAGCTCTCCCACCGACGGGTGGAGAGCTCGCCGGTGTGCAGCGCCTCCCGGACCGCGCAGGCCGGCTCGCCGTCGTGGCCGCAGTCGGCGTACCGGCAACCCTCGGCCAGCCCGGCGATGTCGGCGAACGCCCGGTCGAGCCCGGTTGCGCCGTCGAGCAGGCCGACCGCCCGGACGCCGGGCGTGTCGATCACCGCACCGCCACCGGGGATGGGTACGAGGGCCCGCCAGGTGGTGGTGTGCCGGCCCTTGCCGTCCACCCGCCGGATCGCCTGGGTGGGCATCATCACCGCCCCGACGAGGGCGTTGACCAGGCTCGACTTGCCCGCACCGGACGGGCCGAGCAGGCCGAGGGTGCGGCCGGGCGTCACCTCGGCGCGCAGCGGTTCCAGCCCGAGGCCACGTTCGGCGCTGACCGGCAGCACCGGCACCCCGGGGGCGACGGCGGCCAGCTGGCGGGCCAGCGCGGCCGGGTCGGCAGCGAGGTCCGCCTTGGTCAGTACGACAAGTGGCCGGGCGCCGGACTCGTGGGCCAGGGAGAGCAGCCGCTCGATCCGGCCCACGTCCGGCTCGGGGTGCACCGGCTCCACCACGGCGGCGGCGTCGAGGTTGGCGGCCAGCACCTGACCGCTGGCGTCCTTGCCGGCGGTACGCCGGATCAGCGCGCCTCGCCGCGGCAGCACCGCCTCCACTGTGACGCGGCGGTCCGGCCAGTGCGTGAGCAGCACCCAGTCCCCGGCGCAGGGCAGCGCGGACGGGTCCCGGGCGGCGACGGTCAGCACCGCCCCACCCAGGCTGGCCCGGACCGGGCCGGCTGCGGTGAGCACAGTGCAGACCCCCCGGTCCACCCGGGCCACCCGACCCGGCTGGTGCTCGCCGCGGCGCGCGGCGTACGCCGTCCGCTCGGCGTCCCAGCCGAGGGCGGTCAGATCGATCGTCATGGCATCCTCATCGGTGTCGAAGCTGGTGATGGCGGAACACGCGTGCCACGTCCGGCATGATCACCACCTCCGTCCGATGTCCCGGTGCCGCGTCTGCCGCTGACGGTAGGTCCCGCACCGACGCGCCGAAAGCGATTTCCGCGGCGACGGCGCGACGGCGGACCGCTAGGGTCGACGGGTGACCACGGATCCGCTGTTGCTGATGGGCGAGGTGGACGCGGCGACCAGCCGACTACTGCGTAGCGCCGCTTCTCTCGACACCGCGGACCTGGCCGCCGCGTCGCTGCTGCCGGGCTGGACGCGCGGCCACGTGCTGGCGCATGTGGCGCGCAACGCCGACGGTTTCGTCAACCTGCTCACCGCGGCCCGCACCGGGGCGGCGCTGCCGATGTACGCCTCGCTGGACGGCCGCGCCGCGGACATCGAAGCCGGTTCGGGCCGGCCACCGGCCGCGCACCTGGACGACCTGCGACGCACCGCGGACCTGTTCTCCGAGGCGGTCGCGGCGATGCCGGCCGACGCCTGGGCGGCGACGGTGCAGGCGCGTAGGGGCCCGTGGCCGGCGGCGCTGCTGGTCTGGGGCCGGCTGCGGGAGATCGAGGTGCATCACCTCGATCTGGCCGTCGACTACCGGGCCGCGGACTGGTCGGAGACGTTCGCCCACCGTCTGCTGCGGGAGGCGGCCAGTCATCACGCCACGGGGCCGACACCGCCGTCGATGGTGCTGCGCCTCGACGGCAGCGAGCATGAGGTGGTGATCGGGGAACGCGTGGACGCCCCGGTCGTCGCCGGCACCGCCCCCGACCTCGCCGCCTGGCTGATCGGCCGCGCCGACGGCGCCCTGCTCTCCGTCATCCCTGACGGTCCCCTGCCTACTCCACCGGAATGGATATAGAAAACGTCATGACATACAGCGGAGACGTCACGCACGGCGGCGCACCGGCGGTTCGGGAGCTGGACGGGCTGACCATCAGCAAGCTGTCGGTGGGTCCGATGGACAACAACGCCTACCTGCTGCGCTGCACGGGCACCGGTGATCAGGTGCTGATCGACGCCGCCAACGAGGCGCCCCGGCTGCTCGAACTGATCGGTGACGGTGGGCTCACCGCCGTGGTGACGACCCACCAGCACATGGATCACTGGGTGGCGCTGGAGGAGATCGTCGCCAAGACCGGCGCCCGGGCGTTGGTGCACGCCGATGACGCGTCAGGGTTGCCGATCGAGGCGGAGCGGCTGGCCGACGGCGACACCGTGGCGGTCGGCGACTGCGCGCTGGAGGTCATCCACATCAAGGGGCACACCCCGGGTTCGATCGCGCTGCTCTACCGCGACCCGGCCGGCACCCCGCACCTCTTCACCGGCGACAGTCTCTTCCCCGGTGGGGTGGGTAACACCGACAAGGACCCGGAGCGCTTCGCGGCGCTGATCGGCGACGTCGAGCACAAGCTGTTCGACCAACTCCCGGACGACACCTGGTTCTACCCGGGCCACGGCAAGGACAGCACCCTCGGCGCTGAGCGTCCCGCCCTCCCCCAGTGGAAAGCCAGAGGCTGGTAACCCACTACCCCACCACCAACCAGAAGACCCAACGTCGACCAAGAACAACCAAGATCAAAACCCACCGGCGAAGGCGGCACCCTCGCACAAACCGGAACCACGACGGGGCGGGGGCCCGCCGTGCCCGGCGCAGGGATCAAGCCTGACCGCCCGGAGCCGGGCACGGCGGGCCCCCCCCCCACCCACCGCAACCCGGCCCAAGCGCCCCCGCGCCCAAGCGCCCCCGCGCCCCCCAGAACGAAGAAAGCTCAGCCAACGACGGAGAACAACCGCCGCCGCGCCCCCAGCAACGCGATGGAGGCGAGCACCAGCCCGACCCCCATCGTGACCAGCAGCGGGCTGGGGTCGCCCGGCAGCAGCCCGGCCACCGACCGCGACGCGGTGCCCAGGGCGAGGTAGAGACCGGCCCAGGCGGCCGCGCCGATCGTCGCGCAGCCGAGAAATCGGCCGTACGACATCCGCAACCCGCCGGCGGCCAGTGGCAGCAACGCGTTGAAGACCGGCAGGAACGGCGCGACCATCATCATCCGGCCGCCCCCGCGGCGCAGGATTCCTTCGGCCGCTGTCCAGCGTGCCTCGCCGATCCAGCCGCCGACGCGACTGTCGCGCAGTCGGTCGGAGTAGCGCCGGCCGACCAGGAAGCTCAGCGACCAGCCGGCCAGGCAGCCGACCAGCACCGCGGTGAAGGTGGCCAACCCGGCGCTCGGGCGGCCGACGCCGACGGCGGCGAGGATCGCGACGTCGCCGGGGACCAGGACACCCAGCAGGGGTACGGCGTCGAAGAGCATGACGAGCCCGAGCGCACCCATCAGCAGCAGAATCGGTAGTTCTCCGATCTGGGCCAGCCATTGCGTCATGCGTCGACGCTATGTCCGTGGCACCACTTCGGACATCGGGTCGTAGCCCTTAGTGACCCCTGGTATCCGCCTCGGGGTCGCCCCTGAGTCGTGGTCCGCCTCAGGCGGGGCGCAGCACCTGCACGTGGCGTAGCGACGAGTCGACCGACGGTTCGGTGGTGGGTACCGGGTAGTCGGCCAGCACGGTCAGGCGGTCCGTGGGTAGGTGTCCACGGCCGGGGTCGCCGACCAGCACGTCGGCGCCTGCGGCGGCGACCCGCTGCAGGAAGGGCAGCATGCGGTCGGCCATCGCGCGGTCGTAGAAGACGTCTCCGGCGACGACCAGGTCGACCTTCGCTTCGGTGCTGTCGAGCAGGTCGTCCCCGGTGGCGTCGACGGCGACGTGGTTGGCCCGCGCGTTGAGGGTGACGGCGGCGACGGCGTACGGGTCGATGTCGTTGGCGATGACCTCCGCGGCGCCGGCGAGCGCGGCGGCGATGGCCACCAGTCCGGACCCGGCGGCGAGGTCGAGCACCCGGCGGCCGGCTGCCAGCTCCGGGTGGTCCAGGAGGTGGCGGGCCAGGGCTTGTCCTCCGGCCCAGGCGGACGCCCAGTACGGCGCTGGCAGCGCGTGTCCGGCGGCTGCTTCCATCCGGGCCCACCAGACGATCGCGTCCTCGGCCAGGTGCAGCCGCACCTCGGGGACGAACGGAGTGGGCATCAGCCGGAGCCGGTCCAGACCGGCACCGGGCGCGTGGATCTCGCGTTCCAGCTCGGTCAGCGCGTCGGCTGCGGCATCTCTCATCGGCGCAAGCATGCCCCAGCGGCGGTTGGTCGGGGCGGGTTTCGCATGCCGCCGCGCAGAGTTCACCCGAGTTCAGTCAAATACCTACGGCACTTCGGCCAGCGGATCGGGGTTTTGCCCGTTACTGTCGAACAGGTACGGGCGATCATCGGCCAGAGGCCGAGGGTCAGCCGCTTTGAACAGGGAGAGATGCATGGCAACCGGCACGGTTAAGTGGTTCAACTCGGAAAAGGGCTTCGGCTTCATCGAGCAGGACGGTGGAGGGCCGGACGTGTTCGTCCACTACTCCGCCATCGCTTCGAGCGGCTACCGGGAGCTCAACGAGGGCCAGAAGGTCGAGTTCGAGGTGACCCAGGGGCAGAAGGGTCCGCAGGCGGACAACGTCCGCCCGATGTAGCTCCGTGCCGGTGACGGCGGCCGGTCTCCGGCCGCCGTCGCAGCGCACTCAAGACGCCGCCGGGGCGGCGGGCAGGTCCCGCCGCCTCCGGATTGGCCCGACCAGCAGGATCAACGGGGTGAGCGCCAGCCAGGCGGTCATCACGACAATTGCCGTCTCGACGCCGTAACGTGCGCCGATGGCACCGGCCAGCACGGCCGCCAGCGGGATCGTGCCGTAGTTGAGCAGATGCATGCTCACCGTCACCCGGCCCAGCAGGTGGTGCGGCGTGTAGGTCTGCCGGAAGGCGCCCTTGACCACGTTGCCGATGGCCACCCCGAGACCGATCAGCAGGCCGCCGAGGGCGGGCCAGGCCAGCCCGACGCCGGGTGCGGCGAGCGGGATGAGCAGCGCGGGCGGGCCGGTGAACGCCGCCGCGATCAGTAGCGCCCGTGCGGTGCCGCAGCGCCGGGCCACAGTGGTGGCGAGCAGCGCGCCGATGATCCCGCCGGCGCTCATCACCCCGACGAGCCCGCCTACCAGGCCCGGCTCGAGACGCAGTTCGCGGACCAGGAAGACCACCAGGACGGCCTGGTATCCGGTCAGCCCGATGTTGCTGGCCGCGCCGAAGAGCGTGAGCACCCGCAGGTACGGGTCCCTGATGACGAAGCGCAAACCTTCGCTGATGTCGCGGCGCAACGATCGGGACCGCTCCGAGGGGCGTACGCGTGGTTCGCGGGTGCGGATGCGCAGCAGGAACGCCGCGGAGAGCAGGAACGTGAGCGCGTCCAGCAGCAGCGCGGCGACGGCACCGACGAGTTGGGCGATCAGACCGGCGAGGCCGGGTCCGACGACGTAGCTCACTGTCTGGGTCGCCTGGAGCTTGGCGTTGCCCTCCGGCAGTCGCTCGGGTCGCAGCAGCACCGGCAGGTAGACCTTGTCGGCGGTTTCGAAGAAGACGCGCGCGGCGCCCGCGCTGAGGGCGACCACCAGCAGGTGCGCGACGGTGAGCCGGTCCACCAGCGCGGCCAGCGGCACGCTGAGGAAGGCCACCGCGCAGAGCAGGTCGCAGATCACCATCACCGGTCGGCGGGGCAGCCGGTCGACCCACGCGCCGGCCGGCAGGCCGATCAGCAACCAGGGCAGCCAGGCCGCGGCGGTGAGCACCGCCACCTGGAAGGTGCCGGCGTCGAGGACGGCGACCGCGACCAGGGGCAGCGCGACGGTGGTGACGTTGCTGCCGACGCTGCTGACCGCCTGGCCGGCCCAGAGCAGCCGGAAGTCGCGATGCCGCAGCAGCCCTCCGGTCGGCCGGACGTCGGTGGTGTCGTCGCGGGTGGCGGTGGTCACGGTTTGGCCGGTACGCCGTGGACGAACACGAAGACCGGCCTTCGGTCGGCGTCGTCGTCGGGTGGCTCCCGGTCGGCCCAGCGCGCGAGGACGTCGATCATCTCGCGGCTCAGCTCGGCCAGTTCCTCGGGTGTGAGGCGTAGCCAGTGGTCGGTGGAGAACGGCGCGTCGTTCCAGGTGGCCTGGGTGCTCTCGTCGGCGGCGTGCCAGGCCCGGGCCAGGGCGACGTGCCGGTCCAGGTTGAGCGAGGTGGCGGCGTCGGCGACCGCTCGGGCCGCCGGGTCGGCGTCGAAGTCGGCGTTGGACCAGCTCAGCGCTCGGGTGACCAGGCGCCACCACCGCTCGCGCCGGTCCCGGGCCAACTCGGGCGCCTCGGTGACCAGGTCGGCGGCGGCGAGGACCTTGAGGTGGTGGCTGACGTTCGCGGGGGCCTGGTCGGTGCGCTCGGCGAGCAGCCCGACGGTGGAGGGCCCGTGGACCTTGAACACGTCCATCAGCCGGCGGCGCAGCGGGTGGGACATGGCGGCCAGCACCCGGGAGTCGGTGATCTGGCGTACGTCGGAGCTGTCCATGCCGACAGGATGGCATCCGCAACAGCTCTTGCGCAATAACTATTGCTCAAGAGCCGTTGCGGATGCGCCAAGAGGGGCGGCCTGGCGGCCTCGGGCCGCCCCTCGCTCAGGCGACCAGCCGGCGGGCCAACTCGTCGGCGACCTGCTTGGCCATGGTGGGCGGGATGGCTGCGGCGATCTTCTCCGGCGTCAGCGACGCCAGGACGCCCTGGACGATCGCCGGCTCATCGGTGAAGTCCCGGTTGGAGAGCGCGGTCAGCGCCGCCTGCAACGCGCTCACCTGGGCGGCGAGCGACGTCAGCGTCGGGTGCGCCGAGACGAAGTTCGGGACCGTGGCATCCTCACCAACCGCCATCCGGGTGTAGATCTGCCCGATCGGGTTACGGCCGTCCAGCACTGTGAGGTTCTTGTGGACGGTGGCCAGCCAGTTGTGTTCTTCGGGGGTCATGTCGTCGTCCTCCAGGAGTCCGATGGAGCTGAGGTACCGGCGGAACAGGGGCCGCTGGTCGCGGCCCGCCTTGATGGCGTCGCGGAAGAAGCTGAAGTGGGTGTGCCAGCGGTGGGAACTGTCGCCGCTGGTGCGCTTGCCGAGGCGGTCCCACCGCCGCACAGTGGTGCCGTCGGGGCTGTAAATGATCTCCCGGATGTCCCGGGCGTCGGCCGCGTTCGCGACGCACTGCGCGACGCACCAGACCGAGAAGCTGGGCAGGGTGTTCGTACGACCACCGGAGCGGACATTGAACTGGCCGACGTCCAGCGCCGCCGCGTCGAGGGTCAGCCCGGCCCGGTCGCGGGGCGACTCGACCACCGAGTAGTCGTTCGTGACCACCCGGTCCGATCCGCAGTGGTAGCCACCCCGGTGGGCCGAGTCGCCGACGATGCCGACCTCGCCCGGGTCAAGGTCGTCTGGCCCGGGGGCGTTGTCGAGGTGAGTGAGGAGCAGGCTTCGGACGGCCAGAAGATTAGCCGGGGCCCGGGTCATGGGGGTCCCCCTTTCCGAGAGGCGGGGACCGGGCACGACGTCACACCGCGTACGCGGTGCTGGGCTTCGGACGAGCCCGGTCTACTGGTGCACGGCGCCGGGCGATGACTCAACCATAGCCCGCGTTTTGGACAAACGCCCAGCTCAGAGCAGGTCAGTGCAAACTGGAGACTGGCGCGGGTCAGAGTGGACGATTGGCAACAGCAGCGCCGAGGGGTGCGCCGGATCGTGCAGAACCTGTCGCCAACCGGCACGCAGCGTCACCGCCGTACCGAGGGGTTCCCCGGTGCCGGGGTTGCGGGCCCACCGTGGATGGGCGCCACCGCAGACCTGCACCCGCAGTCGGTGCCCGGCGGCGAAGCGGTACGCGGTCGGCCAGAGCGGCACCGGAATCCGCAGCACCCCGGAAGGGTCGGGCGGGAAGCGCTCGGGCGTGACCCGCACCAGGCCGTCGCACACGTTCCATGAGCGACCCCGGCGGTCCACGTCGCACAGACGAACGAAGACGTCCAGGTACGGCAGATCGCTGCGGAGGTGGATCTCGGCGCGGACCGGGCCGATCACCTCGACCGGCGTGGTCAGTGGGGTGCTGGTGTAGGTCAGCACGTCGGCGCGGGCCTCGACAGGTCGATTGTCGACCGGGCCGGCCCGTTGGCCGACGAGCAGTGGACCGCCCAGCGACGGGGTGGGGTCGGCGGGGTCGTAGCGGAGTGGGTCCGGTGTCGACGCGACAGGTGGGCGGGCCGCCAGCTCGCCACCGGGTTGCAGGTGCCAGGCGGTCTCGACGGCCGGGGGTGGCCAGTCCGGCAGGTCCCGCCAGCCGCCACCGGCGCCGCCGACGTAGATGTGCACGGGGGGCCGGGCTGGTCCCGCCGCGACGGGCGATCGTGGCGCGGCCGGCAGGTGCTCGTCGAGCCAGCCGAACCCCTCGCGCAGCGCGGCCACGAACAGTCCGGGGCTGCCGTGCGTCCACGGACCGATCACCAGGCGCGGCGGTGTGCCGGCGGCGCGCAGCACGGCGTAATCGTCGAGCTGGGCGGGCAGGAAGATGTCGTGCCAACCGCTGA
The DNA here is from genome assembly GCF_026342155.1 of Micromonospora sp. NBC_00362. Taxonomy (NCBI): domain Bacteria; kingdom Bacillati; phylum Actinomycetota; class Actinomycetes; order Micromonosporales; family Micromonosporaceae; genus Micromonospora; species Micromonospora sp. NBC_00362. The sequence continues at coordinate 6,587,142 of NZ_JAPENH010000001.1, read as the reverse complement.
CCATGATCACCGGCGCCCGCACCTTCGCGACCTGGTCGGCGAAGACCCGGGTCCGCCAGTACGCGGCCTGCGGTGTGTGGTGGCGCAGCCACTCCTGAAAGAACGGGATGGTCACGCCGGTGGCCACCCGGTCGGCCTCGGCCAGGGGAAGGTGCTCCAGCGCGGCGGCCAGCCGGGGTTGCCCGCGCTTGAGCTCCCACTGCCGGGCCAGCCACGGCACGGTCTGCGCGTGCAGCAGCTCCGCCCAGGTCAGCACGGTGTCCAGGGCGAAGGACTCCCCCGCGTACGTCGAGTCGCGGGTGGCCGAGGCGGTCACCACGGCGACCATCGCGCGCAGCTCCTCGCCGGCGTCGGCGGCCAGGGCCCACTGGGCGAAGCCCTGGTAGCTGACCCCGAACATGCCGAGTCGCCCGGACCACCAGGGCTGGCGACGCAGCCAGTCCAGCGTGTCCGCGCCGTCGTCGCGCTCGTGCACCAGCGGGGCGAACGTTCCACCGGAGCCACCGGTGCCCCGGCACGACTGGATCACCGCGTGTCGACCCCGGGCGGCGAGCAGCCGACCGAGCAACCGCAGCGGTCCACCCCGCCCGTAGGGGGTGCGGATCAGCACTGTCGGCGCGCCGATGACGGCCGGGGCGTAGTGGTCGGTGCGCAACACCACACCGTCGCGGGCCCACACCGGGAGGTCACGGCTGACCCGCACGGGGCCGGGGCGGGTCGGTGGCAGGCGTAGCGCGGCGCTGGCGAGGCGGGTGACGAGGTCCGGCACCGGTCAGCCCGTCGGGCGGCGGGGCGACTCCGGCCGGGCGGCACGCACCGCGTCGCGGTGCCCGCGCAGCGACTCACTCATCTCCGCCATGAACCGGTGCACCACCTCCAGTTCGTCCTCGCTGAAGCGGGCCATCACCGTGTCGGTACGGGCGCCCAGCGGGCGGAAGAACTCCATGGCCAGGGCCGCGCCCTGGTCGGCGTAGTGCAGCAGCACCTTGCGCCGGTCGACGGTGTCCCGGTCGCGGCGGATGTGCCCGGCCCGTTCCAGCCGATCGATCAGGGCCGTGACCGAGCCGGAGGACAGGTTCAGCTGCTCGCCGAGACGGCCGGGGGTGATCGGGTCACCGAGCAGTTCGGCGTCCATCACCGCGATCAACGCCTGCAGGTCGGTCGGGTTGAGGCCGTGCAGGTTGGCGAAGGCGTGGCCGACCTGTTGGGCGTCCACCGCGTACCGCCGGAGGTTGTTGGTGATCTCGGCGACCAGCTGCTCGCGGCGCGTGTCGCGCCGTCGGTACATGCCGTGAGTCGCCACCTCGCGCCGCTCTTCCCGTCGTCGGTCTCTCGGGTTGCAGCATAGAACAGCCCCGGATAATCTCGGCTATCAAGATACTCGGCTTCCGAAAGACCTTGAGGTCACCTGATGTCTGTGTTCACCAGAGTCGCTCGTGGCCGACTGGCCGCCTGGCTCACAGTGGCCGCCGCGATCGTCGTGGGCGCGGCCGTCTTCGGCACACCCCAGCCGGACAACCCGGCGCCGGTCTCCGCCACCGGCCTGTCCGCGCAGTGGCAGTCGACCCAGGTGCAACGTCTCCAGGATCAGCTGCCCTCCAGCGACGTACAGCCGGCCATCGTGGTGATCAGTCGTGGTGACGGCGGCGCGCTGAGCGAGGCCGACCGGGCGACCGTCGGCGCTCGCGCCGACGGTCTGCGCCGATTCGCGGTGGGTGGGCAGGTCAGCCCCGCCCAGATCTCCCCGGACGGCGCGGTGGCCCTGGTCGCCGTGCCGCTGGACACCGCTGGCGGGCAGGAGGTCGTCACCGACGCGGTGACCCAGCTGCGCGCCACCCTCGCGGACCTGCCCGACGGGCTGACCGCCGAGGTGACCGGCTCCCCGGCGTTCACCGCCGACCTCTCCTCGGTGTTCGACGGCGCCGACGTCACACTGCTCATGGTGACCGCCGCCGTGGTCGCGCTGCTCCTGCTGATCACCTACCGCAGCCCGTTCCTGTGGATCGTGCCGCTGGTCGTGGTCGCCGCCACCGAGCAGCTCACCCTGCGCGCGGTGGACGTCATCGTGCCGGGCGTCGGCATCAACCTCCAGCAGGGTCAGGTCACCGGCATCGCCAGCGTGCTGGTCTTCGGCGCCGCAACCGACTACGCGCTGCTGCTCATCGCCCGCTACCGGGAGGAGCTGCGCCGCGAGGAGGACCGGTTCGCGGCGATGCGCGCCGCGCTGCGCCGCACCGCGGAGCCCATCCTCGCCAGCGGCGGCACCGTCGTACTCGGCGTCCTCACCCTGCTGCTCAGTGAGCAGGAGACCAACCGCGCGCTGGCCGTGGCGTGCGCCACCGGTGTGGTCTTCGCCATGCTCTCGGCCCTGTTCGTGCTCCCCGCCGTGCTGGTGCTCTTCGGTCGCGGCCTGTTCTGGCCGTTCGTACCCCGGGTCGGCGGCCCGGTGCGCGAGGGTCGGCTCTGGGGTCGACTCGGCGCCGCCGTGCAACGCCGCCCGGTGGTGGTCGCGACGCTGGCCACAGTGCTGCTCGGCGGCCTGGCACTGGGTGGGCTCGGCATCCGTACCGGCCTGTCCGAGACCGAACAGTTCCGGGCCGAGCCCGAGGCGGTGACCGGGGCACAGACCCTGGCCAGGGCCTTCCCCGCCGGCAGCACCCAGCCCGTCGCCGTGATCACCACCCCGGCGGCGGTGCGGGCGGTCACCGACGCCGCCACCGCGGTACCCGGTGTCGCCTCGGCGCGCCCCGGCGACGCCGGCGCGGCCGTCGCCCAGGTCGACGTGGTCCTCGACGCCGAACCCGGCACCACCGCCTCGGACCGCGCGATCGAGGCGCTACGGGCGGCGGTCGCCGCCGTTCCCGACTCCGCGCCGCCGGCCGCCGCCGGCGGCGACGCCCCGTCCGGGGCGATCGTCGGTGGTTCCGTGGCCGCCACGTACGACTCCGACGAGGCCAACGACCGGGATCTGCGACTCATCCTGCCGATCATCCTGCTGCTGGTCGGCGCCGTGCTCGTGCTGCTGCTACGCGGTCTGCTCGCGCCGCTGCTGTTGGTGCTCACCGTGATCGCGTCGTACTTCGCCAGCCTCGGCGCGGCCTGGCTGCTCTTCGACCACGTGCTGGGCTTCCCGGCCCTGGACAGCGGTGTGCTGCTGCTGGCCTTCGTGTTCCTGGTGGCGCTCGGGGTGGACTACAACATCTTCCTGGTCACCCGGGCCCGGGAGGACGCCCGCAGCGCCGGCACCCGCGCCGGGATGCTCTCCGCCCTGCGGGTCACCGGCGGTGTGATCACCAGCGCCGGAGTGCTGCTCGCCGCGGTCTTCGCCGTGCTCGGCGTGCTCCCGCTGATCACCCTGACCCAGATCGGGATCATCGTCTGCATCGGTGTCCTGCTCGACACCCTGCTGGTCCGTACGGTCCTGGTGCCGGCGCTGGCGTTCCTGCTCGGCGACCGCTTCTGGTGGCCCGGCCGCATCACAGGCGACCCGGCGCAGGCCACCCCGCGCTCACCCGAGCCGGTCGCCGCGCACGACTGACCGACTCGACGGGGCCCGTGGCGGATCCGCCACGGCCCCCGTCGAGGTCAGTACGCCAGGCAGACGCACTCGCTCATCAGCGCCCGCACGTTGCGCACGTACGACGGGTTGGGGATGGCCAGCGGCTTCCCCTCCTGAGCCACCGCGCCGTGCCCGAAGTTGTACGCGGCGATGACGGCGTTGAGCAGGCAGGAATTCAGCTCGGTGGTGCACAGTGCCGGGTCGAGCCGGAAGTCGGACTCGAAGTACATGTCACCGATGTACTTCGTCGCCCAGGCCAGGTAGGTGGCGCCGAGGTAGGCGTTGTCCTGGTAGTCGTCGATCTTGTAGCTCTTCTCGAACCGCTGGTTCATCCAGGTCGCGGTGGCCGGCATCACCTGCAACAGCCCGACCCCACCGTCGCAGGCGTAGATGTTGGACTGCCAGCCGCTCTCCTGCCACGCGGTGGCTTTGAGCAGGTTGAGCGGGATCGTGATGTCCGGCGCCGAGACCGGCCAGTAGGTGCGGTTGGCCGCATCGGTCAGCGCCGCCTTCACCTCGGACCGGCTCGCCTGGCTGCCCTTGTAGGTCGGCTTGCAGGAACTCGGTGCCGGCTTCGGCGGCGCCGGCGGAACCTCGGTCTCGGTGGGTGGCTTCGGCGTCGGGCGCGGCTTCGGCGCCGCCCGGGTCGGCTTCTTCGTCGTCTTCGGCTTCGGGGTCGCGCTCCGACTCGGCGCGGAACCCATCGACTCCACGGCGCTCACCGACGGGCTCGGCTCCCCGCTGACCTCGTCGGACGGGGCATCGGTCGGCCCGTCGGTGACGGCGACCGGCGCGGCCAGGCCCGATGGGCTCTCCCCCTTGGCGGCGCAGCCGACCAGCGCGCTCGCCAGCAGAAGCCCGGCGAGCACTGCGGCGCCCAGCCGATCGGTGCGTCGAACCATGCCGTTGCCTCCCCGATGTGATTGTCGCCGCACCCTAACAAGGTTCGACCGGGCGGCGTTGCCCCTGCGACGGCCGCTGGGGGGCCTCGTCCACCGAGGGCTGACCGTTGCCCACCGCCCGGTCCCGAGTCGCCCAGGCGACCATGAACACCACAGTCCAGAGCACACCGAGCAGCACCGCCGCGGCCGTCCCGCTCGCCGTGTCCAGTCCGAGGTAGAGCCGCGCGCCGCCGATCCCGAGCATCCCCGCCGCCGCGGCGGTCCAGGCGGCCACCGCCACCGGCCAGTGGGCGCCGCGCGACACCAGCCACGCCAGGGTGCAGAAGCTCGCCGCGACCACGGCGTTCTGGGTGGAGAGCGGAGCCGCCTCACCGCCGCCCGGGGCGGTCCCGTTCGGGCCGGTCAGTTCGGCCACCACGGCCAGCACCACCAGCGGCACGAACGCGCCCACAGTGCCGACGACGCTGAGCAGGTCGGCCCGCCAGGGTCGGTTGCGCCACGCCAGCACCGCCGCCACCAGGGCCACCAACAGGATCAGCACCCACCCACGTACCACCGACACCACTACGAGTGTGGCGTCGGCGGCGTCCGGGGTACGCCGGGCGGCGAACCACCCCGCGATGGCGCCGTCCAGCGCGGCCAGCCCGCTGTTGCGGACCGCCACCGCGAGCAGACCGGCGATGGCGAGCCCGGCGGCGAACAGCAGCAGCAGCCCGGCGGCCAGATTGAGCAGCAGCGTCCAGGCCGGGCCGATCCGCATGGTCACCAGGAAGAACAGCACCCCGTAGCGGGCGGTGAGCCACCGCACCGGCGGCAGCGCGCCGGCCCGGGACAGCAGCGCGCGCACCGGGTCGGGGTTACGGCCCAGCCACCGGCCCACGAGCACCACACCCACCAGGCCGGCCAACAGCAGGAACGCCACCCCGGTGGCCCGGCCGAGCAGCCGGGAGACCGTGTCGTACGACTCACCGGCGAGGTGACCGAGCAGCACCGAGCCGCCCACCCAGGTCACCACTCCGGCCAGGTTCCAGAGGGCGAACCGCCGGTACGGCATGCCGGCCGCACCGGCCAACCGGGGCACCAGGGTCCTGGCGAAAGCCACCCATCGGGCGGCGAACACCCCCCGCCCACCGAGGCGGGCGAGCATGGCGTCGGCCCGGGCCCACCGCTGTGGCCCGACCCGGTGACCCAGCCCGGCGCGCAGCCGGGAGCCGTACCGCCGCCCGGCACGAAAGGCCAGCCCATCGCCGAGAACCGCCGCGACGATCATCGCGAGCAACGCCGGCCCGAGCCGCAAGGTACCGTTGTAGGTGAGGAAGCCGACGAGCAGCAGGGTAGCCTCACCCGGCACGAGCAGGCCGAAGATCACCGCGGTCTCGCCCGCCACGATCAGCGCGGCGACCAGGTAGATCCACAGGGTGGGCAGACCCTGCACCCAGGTCAGCAGGTCGTGCACTCAGGCCCCCGGGACACGGGTGCCAGCATGCCAGCCGGGAGAACCACCGGCACAGCGGTTTCACCATAGATCAGGGGCACCTGGGGGTGACCCCGACGCAGCCTGCGCGAGCGCAGGCGGAAGGATAGAGGGTATGCAGCTTCGCACCGACCTCCGCAACGTCGCCATCATCGCTCACGTCGACCACGGCAAGACCACCCTGGTCGACGCCATGTTGCGGCAGGCCGGCGCGTACGGCGCACGCGGCGAGAACACCGAGCGGGTGATGGACTCCGGTGACCTGGAGCGGGAAAAGGGCATCACGATCCTGGCCAAGAACACCGGCGTGCGTTACCTGCCGGCGGACGGCTCCGACCCGGTCACCATCAACATCATCGACACCCCCGGCCACGCCGACTTCGGCGGCGAGGTGGAGCGCGGCCTGACCATGGTCGACGGTGTGGTGCTGCTCGTCGACGCCAGCGAGGGCCCGCTGCCGCAGACCCGCTTCGTGCTGCGTAAGGCGCTGCGGGCCCGGATGCCGATCATCCTGGTGATCAACAAGGTGGACCGTCCGGACGCCCGGATCAAGGAGGTCGTGGACGACACCTACGAGCTCTTCCTCGACCTGGACGCCGACGAGGAGCAGATCGACTTCCCGATCGTCTACGCCTGCGCCCGCGACGGTGTCGCCTCGCTGACCCAGCCCGCCGACGGCTCGGTGCCCGACGACAGCACCTCCCTGGAGCCGCTGTTCCGCACCCTGCTGGACACCATCCCGGCACCCTCGTACGAGGACGGCGCGCCGTTGCAGGCCCACGTCACCAACCTGGACGCCTCGCCGTTCCTCGGCCGGCTCGCGCTGTGCCGGGTCCGCCAGGGCACCATCAACAAGGGTCAGACGGTGGCCTGGTGCCGCACCGACGGCAGCACCCAGCGGGTCCGCATCTCCGAGATGCTGATGACCGAGGGCCTGGAGCGCACGTCGGCCGAGACCGCCGGCCCGGGCGACATCATCGCCGTCGCCGGCATCCCGGAAATCATGATCGGTGAGACCCTCGCCGACGTCGAGAACCCTGTCGCGCTGCCGCTGATCACCGTCGACGAGCCGGCCATCTCGATGACCATCGGCACCAACACCTCGCCGCTTGTCGGCCGGCTCAAGGGCTCCAAGGTCACCGCGCGGATGGTCAAGGACCGGCTCGACAAGGAGCTGATCGGCAACGTGTCCCTGCGGGTGCTGCCCACCGAGCGGCCGGACGCCTGGGAGGTGCAGGGCCGCGGCGAGCTGGCGCTGGCCATCCTGGTCGAGCAGATGCGTCGGGAGAGCTACGAGCTGACCGTCGGCAAGCCGCAGGTGGTCACCCGGGTCATCGACGGCAAGACCTGCGAGCCGGTCGAGCGGCTGACCATCGACGCCCCGGAGGAATACCTGGGAGCGATCACCCAGCTCCTCGCCACCCGCAAGGGCCGGATGGAGCAGCTGGTCAACCACGGCACCGGCTGGATCCGGATGGAGTGGCTGGTGCCGGCGCGCGGCCTGATCGGCTTCCGCACCGAGTTCCTCACCGACACCCGGGGCACCGGCATCCTGCACCACGTCTTCGAGTCGTACGAGCCGTGGTTCGGTGAGCTGCGTACCCGTAACAACGGTTCGCTGGTCGCCGACCGGGCCGGCGCGGTCACCGCCTTCGCGATGACCAACCTGCAGGAGCGCGGTCAGCTCTTCGTCGAGCCCACCACCGAGGTGTACGAGGGCATGATCGTCGGGGAGAACTCCCGCTCCGACGACATGGACGTCAACATCACCAAGGAGAAGAAGCTCACCAACATGCGGCAGTCGACCTCCGACGAGACCGAGAAGCTGGTCCCGCCGCGCAAGCTCACCCTGGAGCAGGCGCTGGAGTTCTGCCGCGAGGACGAGTGCGTCGAGGTCACCCCGGCCACGGTGCGCATCCGCAAGGTGGTGCTCGACCAGCAGCTGCGGGGCCGGGCCACCGCCCGCCGCAAGCACGCCGGCTGACCCACCAGCACCCGACGACGGGCGCGTCGGCCGCTTGCGGTCGACGCGCCCGTCGTCTTTCCCCAGACGGCTACGCGAGCCCACCCCTACTTGATCCGCTACGGTCACCGGCATGACCTGGGATGATCTCGACGCCCACCTGGACCGGGTGCCCGGCACCGTCTCCGCGTACGTCGGGCGACTCGACGCCCCGCCGACCTGGACCCGCCACGCGGACGCCGGCCACTACGCCGCGAGCACCATGAAGGTGGCGGTGCTCGCCGCGCTGCACCGCGCCGCCGAGGCCGGCACCCTGGACCTGGACGCCCCGGTCCCGGTCGTCAACGACTTCGACTCCGCCCAGCCCGGCGCACCCCGCTTCGCCAACGCGCAGCCCTACGACAACGACGACGCGGTCTGGGATCGCATCGGCGGCACCGCGACGCTGCGGTGGCTGGCCGACCGCATGATCGTGCGCTCCAGCAACCTCGCCACGAACCTCGTCCTCGGCCACGTCGGGCTGCCCGCGGTCGCCGAGGTCTGGGCGCTCGCCGGTGCCCGCAACAGCGTCACCGGCCGCGGCATCGAGGACTTCGCCGCCCGCGAGGCCGGCATCACCAACACGGTCACCGCCGCCGACCTGGCCGCCCTGCTCGGCGCCCTGGCCACCGGGGCCACCACAGCCGGCCCCATCGCCTCACCGGCCGCCTGCGCCACCATGCTGGACGTCCTGCTCGCCCAGGAACACCGCGAGGACCTCGCCGCCGGCCTGCCCAAGGGCACCCGCATCGCGCACAAGAACGGTTGGGTACGCGGCGTCCGCCACGGCGCCGGCCTGGTACTGCCCGACGACGCCCCGCCGTACCTGATCGCCGTCTGCACCACCACCGACCTGGCCGGAGGCGACGACCAGGTCGAGGACGACGCCTGCCTGCTGCTCGCCCACATCTCGGCGCGGGTCTGGGCCGCCCGCCACCAGCTCTGACCCGACAGCCCCGGCCGCGAGGCCAGCGCCGCCGACTGCGGCTACGCTGCTCGCACCCCACCCCGGAGCCGCCAATGCCCCGCAGTCGCACCGTGCTGATCGCCTTCCTCGTCGTGACGGCCGCGAACCTGCTGGCCAACGCCACCGGCGGCGGCCTGGCCTTCCTCCTGACCAAGCCCCTGCTGATGCCGCTGCTGGCCGCGTACCTCTGGCGGGTCAGCGCCGAACGCGCGGCCCGACCGGACCGACTGTTGCTCGCCGCGCTGGCCTTCGCCACCGGCGGCGACGTCGCCCTGATGATCGACGGCACCGGCTGGTTCCTCGCCGGCATGGCCTGCTTCCTCGGCACGCACCTCTGCTACCTCGCGGCCTTCACCCGACACGGCGCCGCGACAGCGCTGCGCCGCACGCCGCTTGTCGCCGTCCCCCTGGGGTACGCGGTACTGACCGTCGTCGCGCTCACCTGGATGTGGGCGGGGCTGACCGACGTCGGGCTGGCCCTACCGGTGGCCGGCTACGCGATCGCGCTCGCCGCCATGGCGAGCACCGCAGCCACCCAGGGCTGGCGGGTCGGTCTCGGCGCCGCGCTCTTCCTCGGCTCCGACCTGCTGATCGCCGCCGGGGTGGCCGAGGTGGCCCAGCCACCCGGCGCGCCGGTGCTCGTCATGGCGACCTACGCCGCCGGCCAGGCACTGATCGTCACCGGCCGCGCCGCCCACACCGGCCCACCCACCGACGCACCTGTCACTCCAGCAACTGCGCCCGCAACGCCCTGAGGTCGCCGTCGGTGAGCCCCAGCCCGTCGCGCAGGTACGCGTCGAACGAGCCGTGCACCCGACGCACCTCGGCGTAACCGGCGTCGAGATACTCGGCGCGGACCTCCAGCACCGGCACCACCGCGTCGACGTCCAATTCGGGATTCCGCCGACGCATCGCCTCGACGATCACAGCCCGCAGGCTGTCGGTCAGCTCGTTGTTGCGCAGGTAGTCGGCGCGAATAGCCGCCTCGTCCACCCCGAGCGCCGTCAACAGGATGACTGTCAACCAACCGGTGCGGTCCTTGCCGGCCGAGCAGTGGTACAGCAGCGGCAGATTCTCCGGCCGGGACGCCAGCCGCACCGCCTCGGCGAAACCCACCCGCGCCGACTCACCGGTCACGAACCAGCGGTAGATCGCCGCCATCGCCCCCGCCGTGCCCTGCCGGGCCAGCTCCGCGTACGCGTCCAGGTCGTGACCGAGCAGCACCGCCGAGACGTAGGTGAAGACCGGGTGCTCCGCATCATGCACCGGCAGGCGCACCACCCGTGGCTCACCGGCGAACCGGTCCTCCGGCGCGACAGCGATCTCCGAGGTGTCGCGCAGATCCACCACGCACGCCGGCCCCAGCTTCGCCAGCACCGGTAGGTCCTCGTCGGTCAGCCGACCCAGCGCCGGAGTACGGATCAACTGGCCGACCCGGACCCGCCGCCCGTCCGCGCCGACGAGCCCGCCCAGGTCACGCGCGTTCGGTGCACCCACCAGCTCCCAGCCCTGCCCGGTCATCCGGTCTCCCCTCCCGCGGTGAACCTTTGTATAGGGTGCCTCACATGACGATCTCGGCGGTACGCACCCACCGGGTTTCCGCCCCCTTACACACCCCGTTCGTCACCGCGCTGCGCCGTACCACCACAGTGGACACCCTGGTCGTCGAACTCGTCGACAGCGACGGCCGGTCCGGCTTCGGTGAGGCGCCCCAGGTCTGGCAGGTCACCGGCGCGTCGGTCGCCGGCGCGCAGGCGTGCGTCCGCGAGTTGCTCGGCCCACAGCTGATCGGCCGTGACCCGGACGACCTGGTGACCCGTTGCGCCGAGGTACAACGCGCCGTGGTCGGCAACGAGGCCGCGAAGGCGGCGGTGGACGTCGCCCTGCACGACCTCGCCGCGCGGCGGCTTGGCGTACCCCTGGTGCGGTTGCTCGGGGGCACCACGCTGCGGGTCCCGACGGACGTCACCCTCGCCGCGGGCGACGCGGTGGACCTGGCGACCGCGGCACGGCAGCGGCAGGCCGACGGCTTCGGCGTGCTCAAGTTGAAGGTGGGCACCGACGCGGCCGGTGACCTGGACCGGGTGCGCGCGGTACGGGCGGCCGTCGGCCCCGGCACCCGGATCCGGCTGGACGCCAACCAGGGCTGGACGCCCCGGGAGGCGGTCCGGGTGATCCGCGGCATCGAGGACGCCGGGCTCGACGTGGAGTTGGTCGAGCAGCCGGTGGCCCGCTGGGACCTGGACGGGCTGGCCTGGGTCAGCGACCGGGTGTCCGTGCCGATCCTGGCCGACGAGGCGGTCTTCGGGGTCCGTGACCTGGTGGAGGTGATCCGCCGCCGGGCGGCCGACCTGGTCAACGTCAAGCTGGCCAAGTGCGGTGGACTGCATCCGGCCCGCACCCTCCTCGACCTGGCCACCGCGCACGGGCTCGGCACTGTGGTTGGCTCGATGATGGAGAGCCAGGTCGGCATCGGGGCAGCCGCGAGTCTGGTCGCCGCGTACGGCACCACAGCGGTCCCCGACCTGGACGCCGCCTGGTGGCTGGCCTGGTCACCGGTGCAGGGCGGCATTCGCTACGACGGGGCGACAGTGGTGCTGCCGGACGCCCCTGGCCTGGGCATCTCCGGCCTCGCTGAAGCAAAAGTGCAAGCTCGTGGTTGATGACCGTCGGTTTCTTTCATAGGGTTCCCCTGGACAGCCGACACGATCTGGGGGTTGACGTGGAGCTGCGACCGGGCCGCGAGGCCGTCGTCCGGGTCGCCGTGGCGACGCTGTGGACCTCTCCCGAGGCAGTCCGCCCGGTCGACCGTCCGGCGCTGACCGCCGGTGCCGACATCCCGACCTGGGTCTCGGGAATGGACACCGACCAGCAGGTCGGCGACTGCGTGCTGAGCCAACTCCTGCTCGGCGAACGGGTCCTCGTCAGCGAGCTACGCCCGGACGGCTGGGCCCGGGTCGTCGCCGTCGAACAACCAGCCGCCAAGCTGGACCCCCGCGGCTACCCGGGCTGGCTCCCCGCCGAGCAGTTGGCCGTCCTCGACCCGGCCCACACCAGCATCGACCACCCGCTGGTGGTGGACGCCACTGTCACCGGGCTGCACGCCGCCCCGAACGGGCCGGTGGTGCTGCCCGGCGTCGTCGTCGGCACCCGGCTCGTCCCGGCCGGCCCCGCGCTCGACGAGTGGCGGCCTGTGCACGTCCCCGGCCGGGTCACCCCGCTCTGGCTGCCCGACCGCCACCTGGTCCCGTCGGCGGCCGTGTCACCGGCCGCCGCGCAGGCGCTCGCCGTGGCACAGCGCCTGCTGGACGTCGTCTACATCTGGGGCGGTCTCTCCGCCCACGGCATCGACTGCTCGGGGCTGGTGCATCTGGCCTGGCGGCGGTTCGGGGTGCTGCTGCCCCGCGACGCCGACGATCAGGCAGTGGCCACCACCCCGCTGTCGTTGGGCGCGGAACGCCCCGGCGATCTCTACTTCTTCGCCCGACCAGGCCGCAAGATCCACCACATCGGCATCGTCACCGCCGCCCCCGGCGACGGCGGCCAGCGCCGGATGCTGCACGCCTGCTACCGGCGGCGGCGGGTCATCGAAGAGGAACTGCAGGCCGACCGGACCGCCACGCTGGTGGGCGCGCACCGGGTCTGACCGGTTACCGGCCGGGCGCGTGTGCGCACCCGGCCGGTGACGGATCAGTGTCGGGCGTCGGCCAACTCGCGACGCCGGTCCCGGGAGGACTTGATCAGGCTGGCGGCGGTGGCGACGCCCAGGGTGCCGATGATGACCAGCAGCGACAACCAGATCGGGATGTGCGGCGCCCAGCCGACGTGCTCGCCACCGTTGATGAACGGCAGTTTGTTGTCGGCCAGTGCCTCCAGCACCAGCTTGACCCCGATGAACCCGAGCACCACGGCCAGGCCATAGCTCAGGTAGATCAGCCGGTCCAGCAGGCCACCGAGCAGGAAGTAGAGCTGCCGGAGGCCCATCAGCGCGAAGACGTTCGCGGTGAAGACCAGGTACGGCTCCTGGGTGATGCCGAAGATCGCCGGGATCGAGTCCAACGCGAAGATCAGGTCGGTGGTGCCGATCGCGATCATCACGATCAGCATCGGGGTGAACAGCCGCTTGCCGGCAACGTGGGTGGTGAGCTTCGCCCCGTCGTAGTCCTTCGAGATCGGCAGCGCCTTGCGGCTCCACCGGATCAGCACGTTCTCGGAGAACTCGTCCTCGTCCGGCTCACCCTGCCGGGCCAGGTTCACCGCGGTGTAGATCAGGAACGCGCCGAAGATGTAGAAGACCCAGGAGAACTGAGTGATCAGCGCCGCACCCGCGGCGATGAACCCGCCGCGCATCACCAGCGCCAGCACGATGCCGACGAGCAGCACCTTCTGCTGGTACTGCCGAGGCACCCCGAAGCGGGCCATGATGATCACGAAGACGAAGAGGTTGTCCACCGAGAGGCTGTACTCGGTGAGCCAGCCGGTGTAGAACTGGCCGGCCGCGCTGGCCCCAGAGGTCAGCCACACACCCACACCGAAGAGCAGGGCGAGACCGACGTAGAAGCCGACCCAGAGGCTCGACTCCCGCACACTCGGCTCGTGCGGGCGCCGACCAATGATCAACAGGTCGACGAGCAGGACCGCAGTCAGTGCGACAAGCGTTCCCGCCCACACCAATCCGGACACGTCCAACGTTCATTCCTCCGGCAGACACGCGGCGTCGGGCACACCGTACGCCCCTGCGGGAGCCGGCGTGCCGCTGTCGCTCACTCTGGTGACTGTCGGAGGTCTCTTCCGCCGTCGCCCCGGAGAGGGGCGGCGACCTACGGGGCCGGGTCGGGCACCGTGGTTCCGGCGATCGACCGTGCTGACGACTCCGTTGCGGGGGAATACTCCCCTCCTCGGTGACCATTGTTGCCCACCACGCCCCGTGATCACACCCCGGGCACCCCGTGGCGCTGGACACCGCTCGACGCGCCACACCCCCTACGCCTTCCTAGGAGGCTAGTGCACGTCTGGTGCGGCGATCGGGTCGGCGAGCGACCACCCGGCGGCGAGCAGGTCGTCGCAGGCCCGCACCGCCCGGGCCAACCGATCGGCGTGCGACCCGGACAACTCCACCACCGGCACCCCGCACCCGGCCAGCTCGGCCCGGAAGCGCTCGGTCATCCAGGCCCGCAGGTGCTCACCGTCGCGCAGCCCGTCATCGGTGAACGGCACCCCCCGGTGGTCGGTCAGCAGATACAGCGACGGCCGACGCGCCGCCGCCCGTACCTCCTCCGACGCGCCGCCGAGGTAGCGCTCCTCCCACACCGCCGTCGCCCGCGCGTCGGTGTCGCAGACCAGCAGCGGCCCGCTCGTCCGGGCCGCCGCGTCCTCGGCCGCCTGCTGCTCGCGGACCACAGCGCGGAAGTCGTCACGATCCCAGGCGACGTCGAAGACGGTCGCCTCCGGCGTTCGTTCCCGCAACCGGGCCAGCTTGCGAGCTGTCAACTCCCGCCCGTACTCCGGCACCCAGGACGTGCCGTAGTGCCCGGCGAGCGCCGCCGCCATCGTCGTGGTCCCGGTCGACTCGGCGCCGACCACCACCACCCGCCGGACGAACCACTCCCGCACCGGCGGGCTCAGCCACCGCCAGTGACCCGCCGGGTCCGCGCGCACCGCCGTCCCGGACACCGGCACGGTCCGCCGATCCGGATCCACCGACACGGGTACGGCGTCGAAGCGGCGCGCCAACTCGGCCCCGTACGCCTCGGAGGAGAAGACCGCGTCCACCGACCCCGGCCCGACCGCCTCGCGGAACACCGCGCAGTGCGCGTCCCAGACCGCCGGATCGGCGTAGTCCACCGGGTGGTCGTCGTACCGGCCGACGAAACGGACCCACGGCGTGTCCGCGTGCACCTCGCGCAGCCAGTCGAGGCGCAGCGGAAGCGGAACGGACTCCCGACGCGAGGGCGCCACGACGACTGTCACCTCGGCGCAGCGGGCGGCGGCGGCCCGGATCAGCGCGTGGTGCCCGGCGTGCGGCGGATAGAACTTGCCCACCACCATCCCGTGCCCGAACTCCGCGGCGGCCGGACGCGCCGACCCGCGTGGCGCCGGCGCACGGCCGGATGTCTCAGCGTTCACGCGGTGACCGGGGCCGGGCCGGGCGGGACCGCGCTCGGCAGGTCGGCCCGACGCAGGTCGGCGCGCCAGGCGCGCAACCCGAGTACGCACAGGGCGAGGAAGACCAGGTAGAGCACTGCCGTCAGGTGCAGCCCCTTGTACGCGTACAACGGGATGTAGATCAGGTCGGCGGCGATCCAGAGCCACCAACTCTCCACCCGCTTGCGGGTCTGCCCGTAAGTGGCCAGCAGGGAGAGCGTCGTGGTCAACGCGTCCGGCAGCGGCACTGTCGAGTCGGTGGCCCGGTCCAGCAGCACCCAGAGCGCGCCGGTGAGCAGCAGCCCGGCGGCGGCCAGCGCCAGCCACTCCCGCCGCCCCGTCCGGCTGACAGTGAGCCGGGTGCGCCGCTCACCCCCGAAGAGCCAGTACCACCAGCCGTAGCAGCCGAGCGCGACGTAGACGACCTGAAGTCCCGCGTCGGCGTACAGCCCGGCGGTCCAGAACAGCACCATGAGCAGCAGCACGTTGGCGATGCCGATCGGCCAGTTGGCGATCTTCTGCCGGGCCACCAGCCACACGTTGAGCACGCCGGTCACGAACCCCAGCAGCTCCGCCCAGGTGGTGCCCGTCCCGGCCACCCGAAACGCGGTGCCGGTGAGCCAGTCGATGATCACGAAGCCACCCTAGGGTCCGTGTCAACGTCCTCCGCCGAGCCGAGAGGAGTCCAGGCAGTGGTCCGGCACAGACCCGCGACACCGACTGCCCCGACCGCCGTGGGAGGCTGTCCGACATGGTGCTTGAGGTCGCGCTGATCGACGTACTACCCGGACACGAGGACGCGTTCGCCGCCGCGTACGCCGAGGGTCACCCGGTGCTCGCCGGTGCGACCGGCTGCCGGTCCGTGCGAATGACCCGAGGAATCGAGTCACCGGCCCGCTTCGTGCTGCTCGTCGAATGGGACTCGGTCGAGGCGCACGAGAAGAACTTCCGGGCCACCGAACGGTTCGACACGTGGCGGGCGCTGATCGGGCCGCACTTCGCGGGACCGCCCATTGTCGAACACTTCCTCGACGTACCGGCCTGAGCCGAGCTGTCGTACCCCACGGTTATCGTGCCGGGCGCACGCGCCGGCCGCCGGTCCCGACGGGCTCGGGGGCGCCGGGCCCGGTGGCCGCGCGGCGCGTCACCATCGGGCACCGGTCAACCGTCACTCGCCGACGCGGCGGGCCAGCGCTGTGACCGTCTCCTCCGCTGACAGCGCCGCGGCCAGCAGCGCCGCGGTCATCCGCTCGTAGCGGTCGACGTCGATCACCGTGGCCAACCGGACATCGGTGGTCAACGCCTCGAGCATGACGGTGCGCGGGTCCGCCGGGTCGGGAAAGGCGTAGCAGGAATACGGTGTGAGCGGATGCAGCCCGTCACCGGCCGCTCCGCGTGGCAACAGCCGCACCGTGACGTGGGACAGGCCGGTCACCGCGACCAGATGACGCAGCTGTTCACGCCAGACCGCCACCGGCAGGTCACCCGGGTCGCAGACGGCCTCGGCGAGCACCGCCGTGTAGCGCGGCGGGTAGGCCCGCCGCAGCACCTCCTGCCGCAGTGCCCTCGCGCGCACCTCGGCCTCCACATCGACCTCCGGCGTGAGCTGGGCGCCGGCCGCGACCAACACCCGGGCGTACGCGGGCGTCTGGAGCAGCCCCGGCACCACCGACGGCTGGTACTCGACGATGTCGGCGGCGCCCGCCTCCAACTCGGCGTAGGTGCGCTGCCGTTCGCTCATCTCGCCCAGCGTCTTCCACCAGCCTCGACTGGTGGCCGCGTCCCGGGCGATGACGATCAGCGCCTCCCGGGCGGGCGTGGGCACCTTGTAGACATCCAGCAGATCGAGCACGTCGGCGAGGTCAGGGCGACTCTGGCCCAGCTCGATGCGGGACAGCTTCGACGTCGAGGCCCAGCCCAGCCGGTCGCAGACCTGCTCCAGGGTCAGCGACTCGCGCCGACGGAGTTGGCGCAGCTCTGCGCCGAGACGTGCACGTCGAATGACAGGACTTGTTGGCAGCGGCATCCCGGCCTCCCCACCGAGGGAGACTACGCAGGACGATCACCCAGTGCAATAGCTCGCTCGCGCACCGCAATCAGGGCATTCGACACCGTCGGCCGGCCGGGTCAGCTCGAACACACCGTTTCCGCAGGTCAGTGCGGCTTCAGGCCGCGAAGGCTGATCCCGGCGGGCCGGCCGTCCCCGGCTGGCGTGGCCGGACTCAGGGTCGGTAGGTGCCGAAGGACCAGACGTTGCCGGCCAGATCGCGGGCTGCGTAGTCACGGGAGCCGTAGTCGGTGTCGAACGGCTCGCGGATGATCTCGGCACCGGCCACCCGGGCCTGGGCGCAGTGGGCGTCGACGTCCGGCACGGACACGTAGACCGACCAGTCGTCGTCGGCCGGCCGGGGCCGGGCGTCGGCCCGACCACCCAGCATGATCATGCCGGTGTCGAGGACCAGCTCGGCGTGCGCGACAGTACCGTCCGGCGTCTCGTGCACGGCATGCACCTGGAAACCGAAGGCGGCACCGAGCCAGTCGATCGCGGCGCGAGGATCGGGATAACGGAAGATCGGATAGATGGTTCGCATGACCCGATTCTGCGGCCGGCGGCGCGGCCCCGGATTGGACGAATGTGACCTCGGCGGGTCGCCGACCCGGCCCCGGCCGGCCGTCGTCAGCGGGCAGCGAGAAGCGCGGCCGGCGTGGCCCCCGCGAACTCGTGGAAGTCGCGGATCAGGTGGGACTGGTCGTAGTAGCCGCAGCCCGCCGCCACGGCGGCCCAGTCGGCTCCCCTCCCGACCTCGCCGGCCTGCGTCGACGCGGCGTGGGCCTGCTGAAAACGCAGCAGCCGGGCGGCCATCTTGGGCGGCAGCCCGACCTCCTGCCGGAACCGGGACGCGAGGTGGCGGCGACTCCAGCCCAACTCGTCGGCGAGCACACCGACGCTCCCCCGCCCACCACTGGCGGTCAGCCACCGCCACGCCCATTCGAGCCGCGGGTCCACCGGCGGGGACGCCGCCAGCCGGGCGGCGAGCACCCGGTCGAGCAGGTCGAACCGCGCCGACCAGCCAGGGGCCTCGGCGAGCCGGCCACGCAGCCGATCCAGCCAACGGCCCGGGAGCTGCCCGACGCCGACGGCCCGATTGGTCAGCTCACTCAGGGGAAGACCGAGAAGCCGGCGGGCGGTGAGGGGGGCGAGCAGCAACTCGACGCCCTCCCCCACGCCCACGGTGCGAGTGGTGCACCACCTGTCGAAGGTGCCGGCCACGAACGAGTCGACAGCGGTGACGCCCCGCTGCGCGTCACGCGGGTCGGTCACGTCCAGCGGAGCGCCCCAGCCCAGGATCAGCACCACGAAGACGCCCGCCGACTCCCGGCGGACCAGTGGCACGTCCGCCCGTTCCCGGTAGCCCACGTACCTGTCGACGAACGGACGCAGGCGGGCGTCGGGCAGCCCGAGGACCATCTCGCCGACCGGTGCCACCGCCGTCAACAGCGCCCGCCCTTCGCGTGCCCCGGCCGGCCGGGCCCGAGCGGTGCGCTGGGCGGAGCCGACCCGATGACCGTCACTTCACGCCGGCGGCGTCCATGCCGCGCAGCTCCTTCTTCAGGTCGGAGACCTCGTCACGGATCCGGGCCGCCAACTCGAACTGAAGCTCGCGGGCGGCGGCCAACATCTGGTCGTTGAGCTCCTGAATGAGCTGGGCGAGGTCCGCGCGGGCCATCCCCTCCCGTGAGGTGGTGGTCGCGGAGGACCGGCTCCGGCTGCGGGTCTCCTTGACCGGCGCCTTGCCGCGGGAAAGCTGACGCACCGCTCCCCCGACCCGGGAATTCTCGGTGTCCTCCGCCTCGCGGTAGATGTCGTCCAGGATGTCGTGGATCTTCTTACGCAGCGGCTCCGGGCTGATGCCGTGCGCCTCGTTGTGAGCGATCTGCTTGGCCCGACGCCGATCGGTCTCGTCGATCGCCGCCGCCATCGACGGGGTGATCTTGTCGGCGTACATGTGCACCTGGCCGGAGACGTTACGGGCGGCCCGCCCGATGGTCTGGATCAGCGACCGGCCGCTGCGCAGGAAGCCCTCCTTGTCGGCGTCGAGAATCGCCACCAACGACACCTCGGGCAGGTCCAGACCTTCGCGGAGCAGGTTGATGCCGACGAGCACGTCGTAGTCGCCCTTGCGCAGCTCGCGCAGCAGCTCCACCCGGCGCAACGTGTCGACCTCCGAGTGCAGGTAACGCACCCGGATGCCGTTCTCCAGGAGGTAGTCGGACAGGTCCTCGGCCATCTTCTTGGTCAGCGTGGTGACCAGCACCCGCTCGTCCCGGTCGGTCCGCAGCTTGATCTCGTGCATCAGGTCGTCGATCTGGCCCTTGGTCGGCTTGATCACGACCTCCGGGTCGACCAGACCGGTGGGTCGGATCACCTGCTCGACGAACTCGCCCTGGGCCTGCTCCATCTCCCAGGTGCCGGGGGTCGCGGAGAGGTAGACCATCTGGCCGACCCGCTCCAGGAACTCGTCGAAACGCAGGGGCCGGTTGTCGGCCGCGCTGGGCAGCCGGAAGCCGTGGTCGATGAGCATCCGCTTGCGCGACGCGTCGCCCTCGTACATGCCGCCGATCTGCGGGATCGTCACGTGCGACTCATCGACCACAGTGAGGAAGTCGTCGGGGAAGTAGTCGAGCAGGGCGTGCGGCGGGCTGCCGGGCAGCCGCCCGTCCATGTGCATCGAGTAGTTCTCGATGCCGGAGCAGAAGCCCACCTGCCGCATCATCTCGATGTCGTAGGTGGTGCGCATCCGCAGCCGCTGCGCCTCCAGCAGCTTGCCCTGCCGCTCCAGCTCGGCGAGCCGCTCGGCCAACTCCACCTCGATGTCACGGATCGCCCGTTCCATCCGCTCCGGTCCGGCCGCGTAGTGGGTGGCCGGGAAGATCACCAGCTGGTCGACCTCGCGGACCACGTCACCGGTCAACGGGTTGAGGTAGTAGAGCTTCTCCACCTCGTCACCGAACAGCTCGATCCGGATCGCCAGCTCCTCGTACGCCGGGATGATCTCCAGCGTGTCGCCGCGGACCCGGAAGGTGCCCCGCTGGAAGGCCATGTCGTTGCGGGTGTACTGGATGTCGACCAGCCGGCGCAGCAACTGGTCACGGTCGAGCTCCTGCCCGACCTGCATCTTCACCGCCCGGTTGAGGTACTCCTCCGGAGTGCCCAGGCCGTAGATAGCCGAGACGGTCGCCACCACGATCACGTCGCGGCGGGTGAGCAGCGACATCGTCGCCGAGTGCCGCAGCCGCTCCACCTCCTCGTTGATCGAGGAGTCCTTCTCGATGTAGGTGTCGGTCTGCGGAATGTACGCCTCGGGCTGGTAGTAGTCGTAGTACGAGACGAAGTATTCGACAGCGTTGTGCGGCAGCAGCTCGCTGAACTCCTTGGCCAGCTGCGCGCAGAGCGTCTTGTTCGGGGCGAGCACCAGGGTGGGGCGTTGCAGCCGCTCGATCAGCCACGCCGTGGTGGCGCTCTTGCCGGTGCCGGTCGCGCCGAGCAGAACGGTGTTGCGGTCGCCGCGCCGAACCCGACGCTCAAGGTCATCGATGGCTGCCGGTTGGTCGCCGGCCGGCTGGAAGTCACTGACGACCTGGAAGCGGCTGTCCAGCCGGGGAATGTCGAGCGCCATGCCATCAACGGTACGCCGCAGGTCCGACAGGAACGGCCGTCACGCCAGGTACGTGATCGGCTTCAATATTCCCATTGTGTGGCCCATGTCACCGGGACTACCCTCTTCATGTAGGCCGCTCGCGGCGGCCGACCGGGCCGGTGGCCAGGCCAACATCACGGCCGGTCACCCCCGGCACTGCGGTCGCAGCACCCGGCTCGTCCGGCGTGCGCACCCGTGTGGTCGCGCTCGAGGCGCAGACCGGCCGCCGCGAGCGCCCCTGCTCGTCACTCCGGTGCCT
The DNA here is from genome assembly GCF_026342155.1 of Micromonospora sp. NBC_00362. Lineage (NCBI taxonomy): Bacteria > Bacillati > Actinomycetota > Actinomycetes > Micromonosporales > Micromonosporaceae > Micromonospora > Micromonospora sp. NBC_00362. The sequence goes on along the minus strand of NZ_JAPENH010000001.1, from coordinate 6,566,136 downwards.
CCCCGCCCGTTTCATCTCCGTGGACACCTCTCCGACCCCGGCACCCGACACCGCCCGCACCGCCACACCCCGGCCCGAGGCCGGGAGCACCGGCAGCGGCCCGGCCAGCGGCAGCGGCCCGGCCAGCGGCAGCGGCCGGCACCGCACCGGCTCGGCCGCCGGTGCCTCGGCGGCCGGCCGAACCAACGACGCCAAGAACACATCCAGGGCCAACCGAACCAACGACGCCAAGAACACATCCAGGGCCAACCGAACCAACGACACCGGAGGCAGGTCCACAGCCGGCCGGTCCGCGGGCGGCGCGCGCCGAGCCACCGGCGGCCGCAAGACCGGCGACACGCGGCGGGCCGCCGCCGAGCGAAACCTCGCGGAGAACCGCGAGACCACCCGCCGCGACGACACCCCGGACACCACCGAGGCCGCCGAGACCACCGGGCCGCCCTCGGCCAGCCGTCGTCGGCGTACGGTGCTGCTGTTGCTCGGTCTGACGGCGGTGACGTCCGCGACGGCGCTGGTGCTCGGGTTGTTGAGCTGGGCGCCCGACCCGCCCGAGCCGGCCCGGCCGCTGACCCTGGCGGAGGGCGAGAGGCTGGCCGCCGTGCGGGTCACCAACCTGCGGGACCTGCGCGCCGGCGTACGGGTCACGGCCGGCACCGGCGCCGCCCGCATCGAACTGGTGGGCTGGGTGGACTGGTCCCGGTCCCTGCTGTACCTCGACGTGGGCGGGCCGGGAGCGGGCGCCGAACGCGGGCTGTTGCAGAAGAGCGGTCCGGTGCTGGTGATCCGGCCCGATCCGGCGGCGGTGCCCACTCCCGCCGCACCACCACTGACGCCCCCGACCGACCGGTGGCGGCTGCACCGACTGGCACCCGGGGCGCACCTGGCACCGGTGCTCGACCTGCTCCTCGATCTCGCCGCCGACCGCCCCGACACCACGACGCGGACGGCACCGTCGGACGGGGCGCGCTGGATCGCCCGCGAGGCCGTCCCGGCCGGCCCACTGGACGTCATACAGGCACCACTGCCCAGCGGCGCGCCAGCCGCCAGCACGGCCATCGGCACACCCAGCGCCGCGACGCCCGCCCCGGACGGACAGACCCGGTACTGGCTCGATCAGGACGCCCGGCTGCACAAGCTGGTGACCCTGCTGCCCGGCGCCGGTCCGGTCACGATGATCTTCAACCGCGCGGACCGGCCGACACTTCGACCGGTGGACGCACTCGGCGGCCGCCCCGGTCTGCCCCGCGCGCTGACCGACGCCGAACAACGTCGGCTCGACCGGCTGCCGGCCCGGCTCCGCGCCCACGGCGGTGCCACCGTGACGCTGACCGCACCGGTGGGCACTGACACGAACCTGCGGGGCACCGGCTGGTTGAGCTGGACCGCGCGTACCGCGTACCTCGCGGTCGCCGACCTGGGCGTACCGGATCGCCGGACCCTCCTGCGCCGCGACGCCGCCGGTCTGGCCCGGGCGGACCTGCCGGCGGCCGATGCCGGCGGCGGCACCGCCGAGTCGCCGGCCCGGCCGCCGCTGCCGCCCCCGGCCGGAGGATGGCGGGTCTCCCGGCCCGGCCGGGACGACCTGGGGGTGCTGGTCGACGCCGCGATAGCCGCCGGGTCGGTCGGGCAGCGCGGCGCGACCGTGCGGGTACGCGAGGACGTCACCGCCGGACGGACGGTGGACGTCATCGAGTCGGGTCCGGCCGACGCGCGGCTGCGTTACTGGCTCGACCGGGACGGGTCGCTCCGCCGGCTCGGGTTGCGGACCGACGCCGGCGCGTGGGCACACCTGGATCTCCAGCCCGCCGTCGTGCCCCGACTGGCTGCCAACCCTCGGCCCGCCGTCCCTCGACCTGCGGCCCCTCGGTCTCCGGCCCCTCGGCCCCGTGCCCGCTGACCGATGCCTCAGGGGCGCCAGCCGGTCTGCGCGGCCCACTGCTCGGCCCGCAGGTACTCCTCGTCGAACCACGGGTTGCGGGCCGTGCCGGAATCGCCGGCCACCGGTGCCGCGTCGACCAGGTCCCGCTTGAGCTGCAGGTACGTGGCCCGTTGATCCGGGTCGGCACGCAGGTGATCACGCATCAGCAGCGCGTACCGCCAACCCGGCGAATCCGCCATCCGCACGTGCAGACGAACCGGGCGGGCCGGGTCCGCGCTGCCGTGCAACCGTTTCTCCCACCGGCCCCTGCCGGCCGGGCGCGGGTCGTCCCACCACTGCCCCGGCACCCGTGGAAACCCAGCGCTCGCCAGCCGATCGGCCAACGGCCCGTCGGCGTCGGCGAGGCTGGCGACCGCCACCTGCACGTCGATGACGTTCTGGGCGGCCAGGCCGGGCACCGCCGTCGAACCGATGTGATCGATCCGTAGGGCGTCCGAGCCGAGCGTGTGCTGGATCCGGGCGGCCAGCCGCGCGTACTGCTCCGGCCAACTCGCGTCCGCCCCGGCCAGCTCGGCCGCGTCCGGCGGGACCACCCGCCGCTGACGCAGGTTGTCCTCGTAGGGCACCAGCCGCTGCTTCCAGAGCCTGTCGACGGCGTCGTGCAGCGCCGTCAGGCTCCCGTCGTTCGTCAGCACCACGTCCGCCGCCGCCCGGCGGCGGGCGTCGTCGGCCTGGGCGGCGATCCTCCGTTCGGCCTCCGCGCGGCCCATCCCCCGGTCGCGCGCCAGCCGCTCCAGTCGGGTCGCCACGGCCGTCTGCACCACGACCACCAGGTGGTACGTCGGCGTGAGACCCACCTCGACCAGCAGCGGTACGTCGTTGACGACAATCGCGTCGGGTGCCGCCGCGGCGGTCAGCTCCGCGGTGCGGGCCCGGACCCGGGGGTGGGTGATCGCCTCCAGCCGACGCCGGGCGGTCTCGTCGGCGAACACCACAGCTCCCAGCGCGGCACGATCCAGTGCGCCGTCGGCGTCCACCACCGAGTCGGAGAAGGCGGCGACGATCTCGGCCAGCCCGTCGGTACCCGGCGCCACCACCTCCCGGGCCACCCGGTCGGCGTCGATCAGCACCGCGCCCCGCTCGACGAGCCGCGCGGCCACCGCGCTCTTGCCTGACCCGATCCCGCCGGTCAACCCCACCCTCAGCACCCGAACAGTCAACCGGATCGACAAGCCCGCCGCCAAACCCACCCACGGCCCGGCGGCCTCCCAACCACCCCGCCCCGACCGCGTCCCGACCCCGTCCCGAGGCCCGGCATCCGGCCCCGCGCCCCGCGCTCCGCCTCCGCGCCCCGCGCCCCGCGCCCCGCGCCCCGCGCCCCGCGCCCCGCGCCCCGCGCCCCGCGCCCCGCGCCCCGCGCCCCGCGCCCCGCGCCCCGCGCCCCGCGCCCCGCGCCCCGCGCCCCGCGCCCCGCGCCCCGCGCCCCGCGCCCCGCGCCCCGCGCCCCGCGCCCAAGATCATGCTCGATCAAGGATGTAGTGGTGTGCGGCGCCCGGGAGGCCCCTACATCATGGATCGAGCACGATCTTGACCGTCCGGACCAGCCGCCGCGCCCCGACCGCCGCCGCGCCCCGGCCGCCGCCGCGCCGCGCCCGCGACTCCGCCCGGGGTACGGCGAGGGCCCCGCCCCCAGCGATCCGGAGATCGCGGGGACGGGGCCCGTCGTCGTTCAGCGGGTCACTTACCGCCGGCGAGCTTCTCCCGCAGTGCGGCGAGCGCCTCGTCGGTGGCCAGCGTGCCGGCCGGCTCCTCGGCTTGCCGGCTCGGGGCCGGGCTGGACGAGGAGGTGGTGCCACCGCCACCGCCGCCGCCAGCGGCCGGAACGGCCGGAGTCGGGTTGGCGGCAGCCTCGGCGTCGGCGGCCCGAGAGGTCTGCACCTGCTTGGTGTGGGCCTCCCAGCGCAGACGAGCCTCGGCGTACTGGTTCTCCCAGGTCTCGCGCTGCTTGTCGTACCCCTCGAGCCACTCGCCCGTCTCCGGGTCGAAGCCCTCGGGGTAGATGTAGTTGCCCTCGGTGTCGTACGTCGCGGCCATGCCGTAGAGGGTCGGGTCGAAGTGCTCCTCGCCCTCGACGAAGCCCTCGTTGGCCTGCTTGAGCGACAGCGAGATCCGGCGGCGCTCCAGGTCGATGTCGATGACCTTGACCATGACCTCGGAGCCAACCTGGACGACCTGCTCCGGGATCTCCACGTGGCGCTCGGCCAGCTCGGAGATGTGGACCAGACCCTCGATGCCGTCGTCCACGCGGACGAACGCACCGAACGGAACCAGCTTGGTGACCTTACCCGGCACGATCTGCTGGATCGCGTGGGTGCGGGCGAACTGACGCCACGGGTCTTCCTGGGTCGCCTTCAGCGACAGCGAGACGCGCTCGCGGTCCAGGTCGACGTCCAGGACCTCGACCTCGACCTCCTGGCCAACCTCGACGACCTCGGACGGGTGGTCGATGTGCTTCCAGGACAGCTCGGAAACGTGCACCAGACCGTCGACGCCGCCCAGGTCCACGAAGGCGCCGAAGTTGACGATCGAGGACACGACGCCCTTGCGGACCTGGCCCTTCTGCAGCTTGTTGAGGAACTCGGTGCGCACCTCGGACTGCGTCTGCTCCAGCCAGGCCCGGCGGGACAGGACCACGTTGTTGCGGTTCTTGTCCAGCTCGATGATCTTGGCCTCGAGCTCCCGCCCGACGTACGGCTGCAGGTCGCGCACACGACGCATCTCGACCAGGGACGCGGGCAGGAAGCCGCGCAGCCCGATGTCGAGGATGAGGCCGCCCTTGACCACCTCGATGACCGAACCGCGGACGACGCCGTCCTCGTCCTTGATCTTCTCGATCGTGCCCCAGGCCCGCTCGTACTGTGCCCGCTTCTTGGAGAGGATCAGACGACCCTCCTTGTCCTCCTTCTGGAGGACCAGGGCCTCGATGTGGTCGCCAACCGTCACAACCTCGGCGGGGTCCACGTCGTGCTTGATCGACAACTCCCGAGAGGGGATGACACCCTCGGTCTTGTAGCCGATGTCGAGCAGGACCTCGTCCCGATCGACCTTGACGACGGTGCCTTCGACAATGTCGCCGTCGTTGAAGTACTTGATGGTCTCGTCGATCGCGGCGAGGAATGCCTCCTCGGAACCGAGATCGTCGTGGGTGACCCGGGTGGCGCTCGAGGGGGCCTCGATGCTGCTCGTCATGTGGGCGGTTGCTCCGGTCGGTGGGTTGTCACAGCAGGCTGGTGTGTCGCAGTGACCTGTTCGCGCCAGCGGATCCGTCGCCGGGCACACCGAACGATCGCCTAGTGAGATCATGATGTGGCTCCGTCGACCGCGCACCTGCTCCCTGCCGAGGCAACGCGATCCGCGAGCGCATCGTCTAGCCTACCGTGCGCATTACCACAGCGTGCAAGCCCTCCCGGGTTCTCTTCGTGCGATGACCTGCGAAAGCCGAACAATCGCCCGGAAAACACCCCTGCTGTCTCCTGCGTCACAGCGGCACCTCGCGCCCCGCCGGCTCGCACACCGCGACGCCACCGAAGACGGGCCGATCAAGCCGGCCGCGCGAGGAGTCGCACAGATCGTGGACGCGCCGCCGCACCCAACGGGGTGGGTGGGGCCTAGCGTGAGCGCGTGGATGACGACAGCCGGGTTACCCGGCGCCGGGTGGGTGACGCCGAGGCCCGGCGCGCCAACCGCGGCTGGTGGGACACCGACGCCGACGACTACCAGGCCGAACACGGCGCGTTCCTCGGCGACGTGGACTTCGTGTGGTGCCCCGAGGGCCTGCGCGAGGCCGACGCCCGGCTGCTCGGCGACGTGTCGGGGCGGCGGGTGCTGGAGGTGGGCGCCGGCGCCGCGGCCGCCGCCCGTTGGCTCGCCACCCAGGGCGCCCGGCCGGTCGCCTTCGACCTGTCCGCCGGCATGTTGCGCCACGCCGCCGAGGCGGCCGAGCGCACCGGGGTACGCGTACCGCTGGTGCAGGCCGACGCGCTCGCCCTGCCGTTCGCCGACCGGTCGTTCGACGTCGCCTGCACCGCGTTCGGCGCGATCCCGTTCGTGGACGACTCGGCGGCGCTGCTCGCCGAGGTGCACCGGGTGCTGCGCCCGGGCGGCCGGTGGGTGTTCTCGGTGACCCACCCGATGCGGTGGATCTTTCTCGACGACCCCGGCGAGGGCGGCCTGACGGCCGTGCACTCGTACTTCGACCGCTCCCCGTACGTGGAACAGGACGACAGCGGCGTGGCCACCTACGTCGAGCAGCACCGCACCCTCGGCGACCGGATCCGCGAGCTGGTCGGCACCGGGTTCCGGCTGTTGGACCTGGTGGAGCCGGAGTGGCCGGAGGGACACGAGGGGGTCTGGGGGCAGTGGAGCCCGCTGCGCGGACGACTCTTCCCCGGCACCGCCATCTTCGTCACCGAGAAGCCCGCCGACTGAGCGCGCCGCACCCGTTGTCCGACGTGTGCCCCATCGATCGCCGGTAGGCTCGTGCCCATGAGCGTCGAGCCCGTCCCGACATCACCTGGCCCCTGGTGTCCGGATCCGATGCGGCAGCAGCGTGCCGACTACACGCTGGAGGACCTGCTCACCCTGCCGGACGACGCCCCCCGCGTCGAACTCGTCGACGGAGTTGTCCAGGTGACACCCTCCCCCACCCTGGGCCATCAAGACATCTCGTTTCTCCTACGTCTTTGGCTTCACTCACGTGTGCCGGGCCATCTCCGAGTCGCCCAAGCGGTCGGAGTGGGGCTCAGCCGCAACACCAGCCGACAACCAGACCTGTTGCTCTGCCGCGCCGACGTGCCGTCCGACCGGTCCACTCTGCGGCCGTCGGACGTCGTGCTCGCCTTGGAGATCGTCTCGCCCGGCACGCGACGGATCGACCGGTTCGCGAAGCCGGGTGAGTACGCCGCCGCCGGCATCCCGTTCTACTGGCGGATCGAGCAGGATCCGGTGCACGTGTACGCGTACCGGATCGGCGACCGGGTGGGGCCGGGCGGTGAGCGGCAGTACGAGCTGGTCGCCGACGGCGCCGAGGTGATCGAGCTGACCGAGCCGTTCGACATCAAGCTGCCGATCGCCGAGATCACCCCGTAGTCGTTTCGCAGTGGCCGCCCCGGGTAGCCGAGGACCATGGCCGAACAGAGATTCCGCAAGGGCGACCATGTCTCCTGGTCGGCCCACGGCAGCCGCGCGTACGGCGTGGTGCGGGGGACGATCACCGAGCGGACACGGATCCGCGGGCGGGCCGTGAACGCGGGCCCCGACGACCCGCAGTACCGGGTCCGCAGTGACGGCACGGGCCGCGACGTGGCCCACCGCCCCGAGGCGCTGCGCCATGAGCAGAGGTGATGACGGCCGGGACACCTACCGGGAGTTCACCGAAGCGGTGAACATGAAGCCCGGTGAGCTGTCCACCTGGCTGGAGACCGACGAGTCGAAGCAGGTCGGCTGGCACAAGGGCGGTCGAGCTGGTGGTGGCGAGTCCGTCGGACACGAATCCGGGCGGAAGATCATCAACCTGCTCCGTCGCAAACGCGGTGACCTGTCCGACGGCGACTACAAGCACATGCGCAAGGTCGTCGGCTACGTACGCCGGCACATGGCGCAGCGCCCCTCCGGCGACGTCCGCGACACCAAGTGGCGCTGGTCGCTGATGAACTGGGGCCACGACCCTATGAAGTAGCCGGCGCAGCCCGGCGACCCTTGATCCACCACGCGAACGGCCGCGACCAGGACGACCCGGTCAGGGGTTCCGGGGCAGCCCGACCCACGCAGGGATCGAGCCTGACCGCCCGGAGTGGGTCGGGCTGCCCCGGAACCCCCACACCGCAACGCCACATCAGTGATCGGCGCTGTTCCAGTCCCGACCCAGGCCGACCGACACCTCCAGCGGCACCGACAGCGGGTACGCCCCGCCCATCTCCCGCCGGACCAGGGCCTCCAACGGCTCCCGCTCACCCGGGGCGACCTCGAAGACCAGCTCGTCGTGCACCTGCAACAGCATCCGTGAGCGCAGCCCAGCGTCGCGCAGCGCGGTGTCGACGTGCAGCATCGCCACCTTGATGATGTCGGCGGCGGAGCCCTGGATGGGGGCGTTGAGCGCCATCCGCTCGGCGATGTCACGGCGCTGCCGGTTGTCGCTGACCAGGTCGGGCAGGTAGCGGCGTCGGCCGAGGATGGTGGAGGTGTAGCCGTCCTGGCGGGCCCGGGCGACCACCTGCTGAAGGTAGTCGCGCACCCCGCCGAAGCCGGCGAAGTAGTTCTCCATCAGCCCACGCGCCTCTTCGGTGCTGATGCTGAGCTGTTGGGAGAGGCCGAAGGCGCTCAGACCGTACGCCAGGCCGTAGTTCATGGCCTTGATCTTGCGGCGCTGGTCGGGGGTGACCTCGTCGAGCGGCACGCCGAAGACCGACGAGGCGGTGGCGGCGTGGAAGTCGGCGCCGGAGTTGAACGCGTCGATCAGTGCGTCGTCCGAGCTGAGGTGCGCCATGATGCGCATCTCGATCTGGCTGTAGTCGGCCGTGAGCAGACACTCGTAGCCCTCCCCCACCACGAAGGCCCGCCGGATCCGACGGCCCTCCTCGGTGCGGATCGGGATGTTCTGCAGGTTGGGCTCGGTGGAGGAGAGCCGACCGGTGGCCGCCACTGTCTGGTTGAAGGTGGTGTGGATCCGGCCGTCGTCGGAGACCGACTTCAGCAGCCCGTCGACTGTCGACTTGAGCTTGGCCACGTCCCGGTGACGCAGGAGGTGGGCCAGTACCGGGTGCGGCTGCTGCGCGTAGAGCCACTGCAGGGCGTCGGCGTCGGTGGTGTAGCCCGTCTTGATCTTCTTGGTCTTCGGCAGACCCAGCTCGGTGAAGAGGATCTCCTGCAACTGCTTGGGCGAGCCGAGGTTGAACTCCCGACCGATCTCGGCGTAGGCGTTCTGTGCTGCGGTCTTGACCTCACCGGCGAAGTGGGCCTCCAGCTCGTGGAGGTAGTCGTCGTCGGCGGCGATGCCGGTGCTCTCCATGGTGGCCAGCACGCGCATCAACGGCAGCTCCACGCCGGCCATCAGCCGGGCGGACTGCTCGCCGTCGCGGGACAACTCGGCGTCGATCGCGTCGGCCAGGTCGAGGGTGGCACGGGCCTGGAGCATCAGGTTCTGCTCGACCACCCCTTCGTCGCCGAGGCCGTCGAGGGTGAGCTGGCCGGACTCCGGAACGTCGACCCGCAGCTCCCGGTGCAGGTAGCGCAGCGCCAGGTCGGTCAGGTCGTAGGAGCGCTGGTCGGGGCGGGCCAGGTACGCGGCGATCTGGGTGTCCCGGACGATGCCGGCGAGCTGCCAGCCGTGCGCGGCGCAGGCCAGCACGGCCGGCTTGCTGTCGTGCAGCACCTTGGGGCGCTGCTCGTCGGCCAACCAGCCGGCGAGGGCGCCCTCGTCGGTCGGGTCGAGCTGCGCCGGGTCGACCCAGGCCGCCGCGCCGCCGGCGGTGGCCAGCGCGAGACCGGTGATCGAGGCGGTGTGCCGGCGGTTGGGGCCGGTGTCGAGTTTGACCGCCAACCCGACCGGGGTGCCGGTCGGGACGTGTGTGGTCAGCCATCCGGCGAGCGCGCCGGGCTGGGTGAGCACCTCGCCGGTGAGGTCGAAGCCGGACTCGGCCTCCGGCTCGACCGCCTCCAGGTACTGGTAGAGACGGTCGCGCAGGATGCGGAACTCCAGGGTGTCGAAGACCTGGTGCACCGCCTCCCGGTCCCAACCTGTCCAGCGGCTGTCCTCCGGGCGCAGCGGCAGCTCCAGGTCGGAGACGAGGCAGTTGATCTCGTAGTTGCGGATCACGTCGGCGAGCCGCTCCCGCAGGCTGTCGCCGGCCTTGCCCTTGATCTCGTCGGCCCGGGCGATCACGCCGTCCACCCCGCCGTACGTGGTGATCCACTTGGCCGCGGTCTTCGGGCCGACGCCCGGGATGCCGGGCAGGTTGTCACTGGTCTCGCCGACCAGCGCGGCGAGGTCCCGGTACTGCTGTGGCGGCACACCGTACTTCGCCTCGATCGCCGCCGGGTCCATCCGGGCCAGGTCGGAGACGCCCTTACGCGGGTAGAGGACGGTGATCTGATCGTCGACCAGCTGGAACGCGTCGCGGTCACCGCTGCTGATCAGCACCGACATGCCCTGGTCGCGGGCCTGGCAGGCGAGCGTGGCGATGACGTCGTCGGCCTCGAAGCCCTCTTTCTCCACCACCGGGATCTGCAGCGCGGCCAGGACCTCCTTGACCAGGCTGACCTGGCCCTTGAAGTCGGTCGGGGTCTCACTGCGGCCGGCCTTGTACTCCGCGTACTTGTCGGTGCGGAAGGAGTGGCGGGAGACGTCGAAGGCCACGACGATGTGGGTGGGCTGCTCGTCGCGCAGCACGTTGATCAGCATGGAGGTGAAGCCGTACACCGCGTTGGTCGGCTGCCCCGTCGTGGTGGAGAAGTTTTCCACGGGCAGGGCGAAGAACGCCCGGTATGCCATGGAATGTCCGTCAACGAGGAGCAGGCGCGGTGTCGTAGCTGTCACGGCAGCGACTCTAGCCCGCCGCTACGACAGGACGGGACACCGGCACGACGCCCGGCGCGGCCGTTCGGGACGGCCACGCCGGGCACCGGCTCAGAGCACCTTGGCCAGGAACGCCTTCGTCCGGTCGTGCTGGGGGTTGGCGATCACCTCGCGCGGCGCGCCGGACTCCACCACCACGCCGTCGTCCATGAAGACCAGCGAGTCGCCGACCTCCCGGGCGAAGCCGATCTCATGGGTCACCACGATCATCGTCATGCCGTCGCGGGCCAGGTCCTTCATCACGTCGAGCACCTCGCCGACCAGCTCCGGGTCCAGCGCGCTGGTGGGCTCGTCGAAGAGCATCAGCTTCGGCTGCATCGCCAACGCCCTGGCGATGGCCACCCGCTGCTGCTGCCCGCCGGAGAGCTGCGCAGGGTAGTTGCCCAGCTTGTCGCCGAGCCCGACCCGCTGGAGCAGCGCGGCGGCCCGGTCCCGGGCGGCGGCCTTGCGCTCCCGGCCCGACAGCACCGGCGCCTCGGCGACGTTCTGCAGGGCGGTCATGTGCGGAAAAAGGTTGAACCGCTGGAACACCATGCCGATCGAGCGGCGCTGGGTGGCGATCTCCTTCTCCCGCATCTCGTGCAGCTTGCCGCCGCGCTCCCGGTAGCCGATCAGGTCGCCGTCCACCCGGATCCGGCCGGCGTTGATCTTCTCCAGATGGTTGATGCAGCGCAGGAACGTCGACTTGCCCGAGCCGGAGGGCCCGAGCAGACAGCAGACCTCGCCGCTGCGGACCTCCAGGTCGATGCCCTTGAGCACCTCCACCGACCCGAACGACTTGTGCACCTGCTCAGCGCGGACCATCACGCCGTCGCCGGCCGTTCCCGCGGCATCCGCCGGTGTCGTCACCTGCTTCATCACCGACCCGCCTCGCTCGCGCTACCGCCGGCCTCCGCGGTGATCCCGCGCAGTCTGATCTTCGCTTGGGCGCTCTTGCCGAACCCCTTGGAGAAGTGCCGCTCCAGGTAGTACTGCCCGACGAGCAGCACGCTGGTCAGCAGCAAGTACCACAGGCAGGCCGCCACGTACATCGGGAAGACCTGGAAGGTCCGGTTACCCACGGCCTTGAGCTGGAAGAACAGCTCCGTGGAGACCGGTACGAAGGCCACCAGCGAGGTGTCCTTGAGCATCGCGATGGTCTCGTTGCCGGTCGGCGGGATGATCACCCGCATCGCCTGCGGCAGCACGATGCGGCGCAGGATCTGGGTACGGCTCAAGCCCAGCGCCTGTGCCGCCTCGGTCTGCCCCTCGTCCACCGACTGGATCCCGGCCCGAACGATCTCGGCCATGTACGCCGCCTCGGAGAGCCCGAGCGCCAGCATGCCGGCGACGAATCCCGTGAGGATCTCCAGCGCGGAGAAACCGAACAGACGTGCCTCGAAGTCGTCGACGCCGAAGAGCGCGCCGATCTGCCGATCGAACGGGAGCCCGAACTCGATCCGGGCCCAGAGGATGCCGAGGTTGCCGAAGAGGATCGCCAGCACCAGCCGGGGCACCGCTCGGAAGAACCAGGTGTACGCCCAGGAGACGCCCCGCAAGATCGGGTTCTCCGACAACCGCATGATGGCGACGACAACGCCGAGACTGACGCCGATCACCATCGCGAGCACTGTCAGCGCGAGCGTGCCGCGCAGACCCTCCATGATCGGCGGCCGGAACATCTCGTCGACCATGAACGCCCAGTTGAACGCCTTGTTCGTCACCAGCAGGTGGACGAACATGGCCACCAGCACCCCGATCACGGCGACCGCTACCCAACGCCCGGGATGCCGGACGGGCACGGCCTGGATGGGTTCCGGCCGTGCCCGTTCGGTTGTGTCCGTTTCCGACGACATGCGTCAGCTGGCGGGGTTCAGCGCCGAGGAGGTGATGGCGCCGCCCTCGACGCCCCACTTCTTCAACGCGGTCTGGTACGAGCCGTCAGCGATGACCGCCTGGACGGCCTCCTTGAGCACCTCGGCGAAGGCGGTCTGGTCCTTCTTGACGGCGTAGCCGTACGGGGCGGACTCGTAGATCTCGCCGACCAGCTCCAGCGAGCCGTTGCTCTGCTTCACCGCGTACGCCCCGACCGGCGAGTCGGCCAGCATGGCGTCGTTCTTGCCGCTGAACACGGCGGCAGTGGCGTCGCTCTGCGCCTGGTACTGGTCGATGGTGATCGCCGGCTTGCCGCCGGTGGTGCACTTCTTCGACCGGGCGGTGATGTCGTCGAGCTGCACGGTGCCGGTCTGCACGGCGATCTTCTTGCCGCAGGCGTTCTCGGTGTCGATCTTGGCCGCGTTGCCGGCCTTGGTCACCCACTGGGTACCGGCGGAGAAGTAGCTCACCATGTTGACGCTCTTGAGCCGCTCGGCGTTGATCGTGAACGACGACACGCCGATCTCGTACTTGGCGGAGTCGACACCGGGCAGGATCGCGTCGAAGGGCGCCGACTCGTACTCGGCCTTGAGACCGAGCTTCTGCGCCACCGCGTTGAACAGCTCGACGTCGAACCCGACCACCGTCTTGCCGTCCTGGTCCAGGAACTCCGCCGGGGCGTACGTCGAGTCGGTGCCGACCTTGATCACACCGTCGGACTTGATGGCGTCGGGCACCTTCCCGGCCAGCGCCGAGTCCGCCGCCGCCGTGACGGTCGGACCGGCACCGGGCGATCCGCTGTTCTCCTTCTCCCCACACGCCGTCAGCGAGAGGGCGAGCAGCGCCGCACTGGCGGCACCGAACGCCGCCCGGCGGGCACCGTTGGTATTGAACATGTCTCTGCACTCCTTGCGTGAGGGGTGTGACGGCCGCTCAGGCCACGCCGAGGTATGCCTCTTTGACCGCCGGGTCGTGCAGCAGCTCGGCGCCGGTTCCGGTCTTGACGATCTTGCCGGTCTCGAGCACGTACGCCCGGTGCGCGCGGGCCAGCGCCTGCTGCGCGTTCTGCTCCACCAGCAGGACTGTGGTGCCCTGCTCGTTGATCTCCTTGATGATGTCGAAGATCTGTTGGATCAGCATTGGCGCCAACCCCATCGAGGGCTCGTCGAGCAACAGCAGCTTGGGCCGGCTCATCAACGCCCTACCGACCGCCAGCATCTGCTGCTCGCCGCCGGAAAGGGTACCTCCGGCCTGCTTACGTCGCTCCGCGAGCCTGGGGAAGAGGTCGAGCACCCGGGCCAGGTCCTGGGCGATCCCGGCGCGGTCGCGCCGGGTGTACGCCCCCATGTCCAGATTCTCGAGCACCGACATGCCGGGGAAGATCCCCCGGCCCTCGGGCGCCTGGCAGAGCCCTCGCCGGACCCGCAGGTCCGCCCGGAGCTTGGAGATGTCCTCGCCCTCGAAACGGATGCTGCCGGTGGCGATCGGCCGAATGCCGGAGATCGCCCGCATGGTGGTCGACTTCCCGGCGCCGTTGGCACCGATCAGCGCGACGATCTCACCCTCGGCCACGGTCAGGCTGATGCCGTGCAACGCCTGGATCCGCCCGTAGAGCAGGCTCACATCCTCGATCTCAAGCAACATCGTCCGGCACCCCCAGGTACGCCGCGACCACCTTCGGGTTGTCCCGCACCTCGGCGGGCAGCCCTTCGGCGATCTTCTTTCCGAACTCCAGCACGACGATCCGGTCAGTGACGCCCATGACCAGGCGCATGTCGTGCTCGATCAGCAGCACGGTCACGCCGGTGTCCCGGACCTGCCGGATGAGCTGGAGCAGCTCCTCCTTCTCCGCCGGGTTGAAGCCGGCGGCCGGCTCGTCCAGGCAGAGCAGCACCGGATCGGTGGCCAGCGCCCGGGCGATCTCCAACCGCCGCTGCTCCCCGTAGGAGAGGTTGCGGGCGAACTCGTGCAGCCGGTGCCGGATGCCGACGAACTCCAGCAGCCGCTCGGCCTTCTCCCGTCCCTCACGCTCCTCGCGCCGGTGCCGAGGCAACCGGAACAGAGCGGAGAGCACGCTGGTCTTGTGGTGCGCGTCCGCGCCGACCTGGACGTTCTCCAGGGCGGTCATCTCCGGGAACAGGCGGATGTTCTGGAACGTCCGGGCCATACCCATCTGGGTGATCTGGTGGCGCTTCTTCCCACTGATCTTGCCGCCACGGAACCGGATCTCACCCTTGGTGGGCTGGTAGATGCCGGTCATCGCGTTGAAGCAGGTGGTCTTGCCAGCGCCGTTCGGGCCGATCAGCCCGAGGATCTCCCCCTTGTAGAGGGTGAAGTTGACGTTGTCGAGCGCGACCACGCCGCCGAAGCGCAGCGTGACGTTGTCGACCTCCAGCAGCGGCTCCCGGTTGGGGACCGCCTCCATCGCCGGCGCGCCGGCCTGCGCCGGAACAGCCGGCGTCTGATCGGTGTCACTCACCGACGATCACCTCCTTGCGACGGTCTTTGAACTCCGCCGCCCGTCGTCGGTTCGGAATCAGGCCCTCCGGCCGGAAGATCATCATCACCACGAGGACCAGACCGAAGATCAGGAACCGGTACTCGTACAGCTCCACGCCGAACAGCTCGATGCCGCGGAACCGCTCGATCATGTACGCCACCAGGCCACCACCGACGATCGCGCCGACGATGTTGCCCGAACCACCGAAGATCACCGCCGCCAGGATGATGATCGAGTTGAGCAGCTCGAAGTTCTGCGAGTTGACGAAGTTCTGCTTACCCGCGAAGAGCGCGCCGGCCAGACCGGCGATCGCGGCACCCGAGGCGAACGCCCAGAGCTTGAACTTGAACGTCGGCACACCCATCAGCTGCGCGGCGTCCTCGTCCTCCCGGATCGAGATCCAGGCCCGACCGACCCGACTGTGCGTCAGGTTCCGCACACCGATCACCACCAGGATGATCAGCGTGAGCACCAGCCAGTAGTACGGCCGGGCGTCCAGCACGCCGAAGAACGGCTTGCCGTCGGCGTACTTACCGGGCGGGTGCGGAATCTGGTTGAAACCCCGCTGACCCTTGAGGAACTCCGAGCTGACCGCCGCGATCCGGATCATCTCGGCGAAGCCGAGCGTCACGATCGCCAGATAGTCACCGCGCAGACGCAGCGTCGGCGTACCGAGCATCACACCCGAGAGCATGGTCAACCCGATCGCCAGCGGCACCACGAGCAGCCACGGCCAGAGCGTCTTGAGGTTGCTGCTCGGCGAGGTCAGCACCGCGACCGTGTACGCCCCGACGGCGAAGAAGCCGAAGTAGCCCAGGTCAAGCAGGCCGGCGAAACCGACAACGATGTTCAACCCGACGGCCAGCAGCACGTAGATCGAGACGGTGAACAGCACCTGCGTGAAGTTCGCACCAGGCGTCGGGATCGGCCCGAGATACTGGTAGAACTCCCTGTTCGGCAGCGCGTAGAAGAACGCGATCACCGCGACCAGCAACGCCCAACGCACCCAGCGCGGCGCGCCGCGCCACCGTTCTCCGGCCGCCTCGCGGCCAGAGCGCACCCTCTCCAGGACGGTCGTCATGCTCGTGCCCTCCCCAGCGATTCGCCCAGCAGACCCGTCGGCCGGAACATCAGCAGCACCACCAACACCGCGAAGGCGGCGAAGTCCTTCCACTGACTGCCGAACAGACCAGCGGCGTAGTTCTCCACCACGCCCAGCAGCAGGCCACCGATCAGCGCGCCGCGCAGGTTGCCGATACCACCCAGCACCGCGGCGGTGAAGGCCTTGAGCCCCAGCAGGAAGCCGACGCTGTAGGTCAGGGTCTGGATCCGCACGTCGTAGAGCAGACCGGCCACGCCGGCCATCGCACCACCGGTGATGAAGACCATCAGGATGATCCGGTCCTTGTTCACGCCCATCAGCGCGGCGGTGTTGGCGTCCTGGGCCACGGCCCGGATGCCCCGGCCGGTACGGCTGCGGTTGATGAAGAGGTCCAGCAGGACCATCATCAGCAGCGCCGCGCCAATCGTCAGCAGCTGGATCGAGTCGATCGGCACGCCGAAGAGGTGGAACAGCGGTTTGCTGCTCACCAGACTGGGCGCGCCCTCCGGCAGTCGGCGGGTCCAGATGCCGAAGGCCTCGGAGATCGCGATCGAGGCACCGATCGCGGTGATCAGGAAGGCCAGCGGCGGGGCGTTGCGCTTACGCAACGGCCGGTACGCCACCCGCTCGATCACCGTCGCGGTGCCCGCCGAAGCGATGGCGGCAACGATCATCGCCACCAGCAGGTAGAACAGGATCGATCCAATTCCGCTGACCTGCGAGTTCTGGTCGAGTCCAAAGCCGTTCCAGGTCCAGATCGCCGCGAACGCGCCGGCGATGAAGACCTCGGAGTGAGCGAAGTTGATGAGTCTCAGCACGCCGTAGACCAGCGTGTAGCCGAGCGCGACCAGGGCGTAGATCGCGCCCTGGGTCAGGCCGGTCGTGGTGAGTTCCCCGAAGTTGGAGAACAGTCCATTGAAGTCCAAGGGAGGGACGCTCCATCACGTCTGGAGAGAAAATTGGGGTGCGGCCGGGAGCGAGCAGCTCCCGGCCGCACCCGCGATCACAACTCAATCGCCGAAGCAGCGACCAACATCAGGACTTCGGGATCTCCTGGTCCGGAACAACCTTGCCGCCGGTGACCTTGAAGGCCCAGACCTTGACCTGAGCCGGGTCCAGCTCGCCGGTCTCGGTGAACTTGTAGCTCGCCGCGACACCCTCGCCGCTGTAGCCCTTCACGAACTCCAGCAGGCCCTCACGGGTGGTCTTGCCAGCCTTGATACCGGCCAGCAGGATGTTCGCCGCGTCGTAGGCGGTGTCGCTGTAGGTGCCCGGGTCGGTGCCGTTGAGCGCCTTGAACTCCTGCACGAAGGTGCCACGGGCCTCAGCGGCCGGCTGGCACGGGCAGGTGAGGATGGTGCCCTCAGCCGCCGCCTGACCAGCGGAGGTGATGTACGCACCGTCGTTGACGCCGTCGCCGGCGACCAGCGGCGCGGTGACCCCGGCAGCGGTGAGCTGCTTACGGATCAGGCCGGCCTCCTGGTAGTAACCGCCGTAGAAGATCGCCTTCACGTTGGCGGCCTTGACCTTGGTGACCACGCCGGAGAACTCGGTCTGCTTGCCCTCGCCCTGGACCTTGTCCGAGCCGACAACCGCCGGGCCGAGCAGCTTCTTGACCTCGTCGGCCAGGCCGGCGCCGTACGCGGACTGGTCGTCGATGACGTAGACCTTGTCGGCCTTCATCACGTTCTTCATGTAGTTGCCGGCCGCCGGGCCCTGGCTGAAGTCGTTGCCGACCGCGCGGAAGAAGGTCTTCCACTTCTGGTCGGCCAGGCTCGGCCGGGTCGCGGACGGGGTGATGGTCACCAGGCCGGCCTCGTTGAACAGCGGGCCGGCGGCCTCGGACTCACCCGAGTAGGCCGGGCCGACGACGCCAAGGATCTTGGTGTCGTCGATCGCCTTCTGCGCCAGACCAGGCGCCTGGTCGGGGCTGCCCTGCGAGTCCAGGGAGGCCAGCTCGACCTTGCAGTCGGCGTTTTCCTTGTTGTACTTGTCGACGGCGAGCTTGACACCGTTGTTCTCGTTGATGCCGAGCGCGGCCGAGCTGCCGGTCAGCGCGCCGAAGAATGCGATCTTGCTGCCGCAGGCGTCACCGCCCCCGCCTGCCGCATCGTCGCCACTGGAGCATGCGGTTCCGCCGGCGACGAGCGCCACCATGGCGACCCCACCGATAACGCGCGCGAGCTTTTGCCTCAAGGCCCGAACCCTCCTCGTCCCATGGTCCGAACCACCCGCTGGCTATTGGCCCTTGCGGGGGCGGACGAACCAGACCGTCGTCGCCGGTCTGGGGCCGGACGTTATCCCACCGTGGAGCTGTGACGTAAGCCCCAAGCGAGCGGGTTGACCGAACCGTTACACGCCGTGGCGGATTGGAAACGATCCCTGTAAGAACCTTCGGTCGTGAAGCCTTTTCACCTTTGTTTCGTCGGCACCGGCCAGCGGGCTTCCGTCAGCTACCGATCGAGGTCTGAAACCCCCGCCCACCAGGCACGCGACGTTTTCCCATCGTTTGCCACCAGCAACAGTCGATCTCCCGTCGAGGTCACCGCGACCGCAGTGTCTCCGCTGTCCGGCACCGGCTGCGGCAAGATCATCGGCCGCCATGACTCGCCCACATCGACCGAGAGCCACAGTGTGTGACGGTCCCCGCCCCTCGTCACCGCCACCAACCTCTGCCCGACGGCCACCAGCCCCGCCGCCGACGCCACACCCGGTCCGGCCGCCCCGAATCCGCCCGCCCGCCGCCAGCCCTGCGCGGTCAGCCGCCAACTGCCGAACCCAGCCCGCACCGGCCCGACCGCCACCGGCACGTCGCCAACCACCGCCACCCGTTGCGCCTGCCCCCGCCCGTCCACCACCGGCAGGGCAGCCCGCCGCCAGCTCCGGCCGTCCGCCGAGGACCAGGCCAGCGGCGTCAGCGCGGTACCCCCAGGCGGCAGCAGCGCACCCACCACCAACCAACCCGACGGCACGGCGACCCCGTCGTACGCCGCCGTCCGCCCCCGCTCATCACCGGCCAACTCTGGTGCGCCCTCCACCAGCGCGAACCCGGCCCCGTCCGGGGAGATCCACACCGCCGCACCGTCGATCCGACTACCAGCGATCAACCAGCCCTGCGGCCCCGCCGCCAACCGGGCCACATTGACAGCGCGCGGCCCGCCGTACCGCTCGAAAGGCGCGTCCACCTCGTGCAGCGTGCCGTCCGACGCCTGCCTCCAGGTGCCAGTACGGGGATTGCCGTGCGCGCCCCCACTCTTCGCCCCGACCGCCACCAGCCGCCCATCCCGGCAGGCCGCCGCGGAGAGCACATGCTGCCGGCCGTAGAACGTCACCGGCGCCGTCGGCAGCGGCACCCAGGAACTGGCGTCCGGGCTGCTCCAGGCGGCCGGGCGGGTCTCCCCGGCCAGATCGACCACGCCGCCGACCACGTACCACCGGTCGGCACAGGCGGTGGCGTCGCGCAGCACCGATCGACCCGGCACACCCGGCGTGTCCGGCAGAACCACCGACTGCCAGGCAGGCCGGACCGGTAGCGGCCCCGCACAGTCGGAACAGGCCGAGGACTCACAGGCGGCCACCAGCACGGCGAGAACGCCGAGCACTGCCCCCATCCGCCTCGACACGGGTCGATGCCGATCAGGGTGCCGGCAGGGTCACCTCGCCGCCGGCGGTCTCCGCGAGGATCCGCTCGGCAACCTCTTTCATTGTCATCCGGTGGTCCATCGCCGTGCGCTGGATCCACTTGAACGCCTGCGGCTCGGTCATCCCGTACGTGGTCATCAGCGCGCCCTTGGCGCGCTCCACCGACTTACGGATCTCCAGACGGTCCGTCAGGCTCGCGACCTCCGCCTCCAGGGCCGCGACCTCCGAGTACCGCGACAGCGCGATCTCCACCGCCGGGACCAGGTCGCTCTTCTGGAAAGGCTTCACCAGGTACGCCATCGCGCCGGCCGCCCGCGCCCGCTCCACCAGATCACGCTGGCTGAACGCGGTCAGAATGATCACCGGGGCGATCCGGGCACCGGCGATGCGCTCGGCGGCGGCCAACCCATCCATGATCGGCATCTTGATGTCGAGGATGACGAGGTCGGGCTTCAGCTCCTCGGCGAGGCGTACGGCTGTCTCGCCGTCGCCGGCCTCCCCCACCACCTCGTAACCCTCTTCGACCAGCATCTCGGCGAGGTCCAGCCGGATCAGCGCCTCGTCCTCGGCGATCAGTACGCGCCTACGCTCGGCATCCGTCGGCATCTCAGCCACCAGCCCTACCCCCACCAGTCATAAGCCGACACCAACCCGACCGGGTGTCGCCGCCCTCAGCGTAGTAGGTAACCTATGGGAGGCCACCAGAGCATTCGGCCAAGCGTCCCCGTATTCCAACCGGCAGAGAAGCGGAGCTCAAACCTCCGACAGTGTGGGTTCGAATCCCACCGGGGGCACCAAAATTGTCGTACGGCTGTTCCAAAATCGTGCTGTGCACCCACCTGAACTGCGCCTACGAGCACGGCGTCAGCACCTCGCCGGCAGCACGGTCGCTGAGGTCGCCCGAGGACTGAGACTTCCCTATCCAACCGTTCGCGGCTGGTGCAGGGGGCCGGCTGAGCCACAACAGCAAGGCACCGAGTCCCGCTGCTTCCGCTGCCGACCCAACGTCAACATTCAGACAGATCCGTCGTCATACCTGTACCTACTTGGCCTCTACCTGGGCGACGGTCATCTCGTCACGTCCACCCGGGTCCCGGTGCTTCGCATCGCCTGCAGCGATAGCTGGCCAGGCCTGATCGAGGCCTGTGACGCCGCTATGCGAGCAGTGCTCGCCGCGAGGGTGCAGCGCGTCCAGCAGGTCGGCTGCGTCAGCGTGCAGAGTTCCGGCAAGCACTGGCCCTGCCTGCTCCCTCAGCATGGCCCTGGCAAAAAACACGAACGCCCGATCATCTTGGCCGACTGGCAACGCGAACTCGTGACGGCACACCCGGGCGACTTCCTGCGTGGACTGTTCCACTCCGACGGCTGCCGGTTCGCCAACCGGGTGACGGTGCGCGGCAAGGCGTATGTCTACCCGCGCTACATGTTCGTCAACGAGTCGGCCGACATCATGCGGCTCTGCCAGTGGAGCCTCGACCTGCTCGGCGTCGCCTGGCGGATGAACCGACGCAACTCGTTGTCGGTGGCGCGACGCGACGCCGTCGCCACACTGGACCGGCACGTCGGCCCCAAGTCCTGACCTGGCGCTCAGGCACGGGCCATGGCTGGCGCGCCGATGAAGTCCATGATCGCCTTGTTGACGTCGTCGGCGTGCGTCCACGGGATGCCGTGCGGGGCGCCCTTGAGGGTGACGAGCTTGCCGTTGGGCAGCATCGGTGCGAGCCGCTGGCCGGTGACCGGGTAGGGCAGCACCGCGTCTTGGTCGCCCTGGACGATGAGAATCGGCACGTCGATGCGGGGCACGTCGGCCCGGAAGTCGGTGGCGATGGCGTCGATGCACTGGTACATGGCACTGGCGGAGGCGAGCCGCCCGATGGCCCAGTGCGCCTGGAACGCTTCCTCGCTGACCTGTTTGCCCTTGGTCTTGTCGTAGTTGAAGAAGCTGGCACAGAAGGCGGTGAGGTAGGCGAACCGGTCTGCCGCGACGGCCTGCTTGAAGCCGTCGAAGACCCTTCCGTCGACCCCCTCGGGGTTGTCCGAGGTCTTGCGCAGGAACGGCGCCAGTGGGCTGAGCAGTACGCCTTTGCTGACCCGCTCGGAGCCATACCTGCTGAGGTAGCGGGTCACCTCACCGGTGCCCATGGAGTGACCGGCGAGGATGGTGTCGCGCAGGTCCAACTCCGTCATGAGGGTGTCGAGGTCGGCGGCCAGGGTGTCGTAGTCGTACCCGGTGTCCGGTTGGCTGGAGGCGCCGAAGCCACGGCGATCGTAGGTGATCACCCGGTGGCCGGCGTTGAGCAGTGGGTTGGTCAGCTTCTCCATGGTGGCGCCGTTGAACGGGAAGCCGTGGATGAGCACGACCGGCTGGCCGGAGCCGTGGTCCTCGTAGTAGATGTCGATGGCGGTGTTGTTCTCGGTGCCCACGGTGATGAACGGCACGTTCGTCCCCCTGCCGGTGTGGTGGATTCGGTCGGCGGGGCTTTCCCCAGCCGTCGCCGGTCATGCCGATCGTGGGAGCCTGCGAGGACGTGAGTGGCGAGGTCGACGACAGGGGTGCGATCTGATGCGGGTGGTTGTCTTCGGTGCGACCGGGATGGTCGGTCAGGGCGTGTTGCGCGAGTGCCTGCTGGCCGATGACGTGCGGGAGGTGCTGACTGTCGGTCGGCGGCCGACTGGTGTGCGGGATCCGAAGCTGCGGGAGCTGGCGGTCGCGGACGTGGGCGAGTTGGGCGCGGTGCGGGCCGAGTTGACCGGTGTGGATGCGTGTTTCTACTGCCTGGGGGTGTCCTCGTTGGGTCTGGACGAGGCCGCGTACACGCGGGTCAGCTACGACTACCCGATGGCGGCGGCGCGGTTGTTCGCGCAGGTGAGTCCGCAGGTCACCTTCGTCTACGTCTCGGGGCAGGGGACCGATTCGTCGGGTCGGGGTCGGGTGATGTGGGCGCGGGTCAAGGGGCGTGCCGAGAACGCGATCATGGATCTGCTGCCCAACGGTTACGCGGCGCGGCCGGGGTTCATCCAGCCGACGTACGGGGCGGTGTCGAAGACGCGGTGGTACCGGTTGGGGTACGCGGTCACCCGTCCGCTGTTTCCGGTGCTGAGTCGGTTGCTGCCGAATCAGGTCACCACTACCGACGGGATCGGTCGGGCGATGCTGCGGGTGGCTCGGCAGGGTTCGCCGGTGCGGGTGTTGGGCAACCGCGAGTTGCGCTGAGGGTCAGGCGATCGTGTCGAGGGCGTGGGCGATGTCGGCGCGGAGGTCTTCGGGGTCTTCGAGGCCGACCGAGAGGCGCAGTAGGGCGGCGGCGGGTTTGGCGTCGCCCTGGACCGGCCGGTGGGTGAGTGAGGCGGGGTGCTGGATGAGGGTGTCGACGCCGCCGAGGGACACCGCGTGGGTGATGAGGCGGCAGGCGTCGGCGACGGTGGCCGCGGCGGGCGCGCCGCCGTGTACCTCGAAGGCGAGCAGGCTGCCGGGTCCGGACATCTGCCGTCCGACCAGCGCCGCCGGGTCGTGCACCGAGGGGTGGTGCACCCGGTGTACGGCGGGGTGGTCGGCGAGCCAGCCGGCGAGTTTCTCGGCGGTGGCCTGTTGGGCGCGGACCCGCAGCGGCAGGGTTTGCAGGCCGCGGTGCAGCAGGTAGCCGCCGAGGGGGTGCAGGATCGCGCCGGTGACCGCGCGGACCTGGCGTAGCCGTGCGGCCCAGGTGTCGTCGCAGGCGACGACGCCGGCGAGGACGTCGCCGTGTCCGCCGATGCTCTTGGTGGCGCTGTGCAGGACGAGGGTGGCGCCGTGGCGGGCGGGTTGTTGCAGTACGGGGGTGGCGACGGTGTTGTCGACCAGCAGTGGGGTGTCGCCGGCCGCGGCGGCGAGGGCGGCGATGTCGACCAGGTCGAGTGTGGGGTTGGCGGGTGTCTCGACGATGATCAGTGCGGTGTCGGGGCGGATGGCGGCGGCGACCTCGTCGGGGCGCGTCCAGGTGACTGTGGTGCCGAGCAGGCCGGTGGCGAGGATGTGGTCGGTGCCGCCGTAGAGGGGTCGGACGGCGACGACGTGCCGGCGGTCGTCGCGGGCGGCGGCGAGCAGGGTGGCGGTGAGGGCTGCCATTCCGCTGGCGAAGGCGACGGCTTGGGCGGTGCCTTCCAGTTCGGCGAGGGCGGTTTCGAAGCGGGCGACTGTGGGGTTCCAGAGCCGTTGGTAGACGGCGCCGCCGTCGGCGGGGAGGGTGCCGCCGGTGGCGAGTTGCTCGTACGCGGCGCCGCCGTCGTCGACGGAGGGCAGCGGGTTGGTGGTGGACAGGTCGATGGGTGGTACGTGCACGCCGAGGGTGCGCAGGTCGTCGCGGCCGGCGTGGACGGCCCGGGTGTCCATCGTTGTCATGGCGGTAGCGTCGAACATTTGGTGGCTGGTGGGCAACGGTTCGGCAGATGATTCTGTTAATCGGGTTGGTGTCCGTCGCGGGTTCGGGCGAGGATGGCGCGATGCCCCCTGAGCCGAATGATCTGCGGCCGTATTCGGCCCTGGATGAGGTGGACCGCGCGATCCTGACCGAGCTGGCGGCGGACGGCCGGCTGCCGAACAACGCCCTCGCCGAGCGGGTGGGTGTGGCGCCGTCGACGTGCCTGACGCGTACGCGGGCGCTGCGCGAGCGTGGTGCGATCCGTGGTTTTCACGCCGAGGTGGATCCGGCGGCGCTCGGTCTGCCGTTGCAGGCGTTGGTGTCGGTGCGGTTGACAGCGCACGAGCGGGCGGCGGTGGACGCGTTCCGGGCTCGGTCGGTGCGGCTGCCGGGGGTGGTGTCGGTGTTCCACGTGGCGGGCGCGGAGGACTACGTGCTGCATGTGCGGGCGGCGTCCGGCGACGCGTTGCGGGACTTCGTGCTGGACCATCTGGCGGTGGACCCGGTGGTGCAGCACACCCAGACCAGTTTGATCTTCGAGCAGGCGCGTGGGATGGGCTGAGCGGCGGGTGAGGTGGCCGACGAAAACCCGTATCCCGGAACAAAGCCGGCCGGCGACGGGTTGGCTGACCGTGTGATCACCGTACCGTTGTCTGTTCTTGATCTTGCCCCGGTCGCCAAGGGCACCACCGCTGGCCAGGCGTTGCAGGCCACCACCGAGTTGGCCCGTCGCACTGAGGAGTTGGGCTACCACCGGTTCTGGGTGGCCGAGCACCACAACATGCCGGCGATCGCCAGCTCCGCCCCCGCGGTGCTGCTGGCGCACCTGGCGGCGAACACCTCGACGATCCGGCTGGGGTCGGGCGGGGTGATGCTGCCCAACCACGCGCCGCTGGTGGTGGCCGAGCAGTTCGGCACCCTGGAGGCGTTGCACCCGGGTCGGATCGACCTGGGCATCGGGCGGGCGCCGGGCACCGACCAGGTGACGGCGCTGGCGTTGCGGCGCACCATGGAGGGCCTGTCGGCGGAGGGTTTCCCGCGCGAGCTGACAGACCTGATGAACTACTTCAGCGGGGAGAAGCCGGGGCAGATCATCGCCACGCCGGGTCGCGGTGAGCAGCCGGCCGTGTGGCTGTTGGGCTCCAGCGGTTTCAGCGCCCAGCTCGCCGGTCTGCTCGGTCTGCCGTTCTCCTTCGCGCACCACTTCAGCTCGCAGAACACCCTGCCGGCGTTGGCGCTGTACCGGCAGAACTTCCGGCCGTCGCAGTGGCTGGACAAGCCGTACGCGATGGTGGCGGTCAACGCGGTGTGCGCGGAGACCGACGAGCGGGCCGAATGGTTGGCCGGGCCGAGCGCCCTGTCGTTCCTGAAGTTGCGCTCCGGGCGGCCGGAGCCGCTGTCGACGCCCGACGAGGCGGCGGCCTACCCGTACTCGGAGATCGAGCGGGAGTTCGTCGTGGCGCGCCGTGACGGGCAGGCGATGGGCTCGCCGGAGACGGTGCGGCGGCAGCTCACCGAGCTGGTGGAGCGCACCGGCGCGGACGAGCTGATGCTGACCACGCTGGTGTACGACGTGCAGGACCGGGTGCGGTCGTACGAATTGATCGCCGAGCAGGTGGCGGGCGGTCTCCGCCAGAACGCGTGAAACACGATCTTCACGTCAGCGTCACCCTGCCGACCCGGACGGTGCCTAATGTTGGTGCCGGTGGTGGTACGGCATTCCCGGTCGGGACGGGTTGGGAATGCCGCGGTGTGGCGCACCGGGCCGGAGCTGAGCGGATTCCGCGGCTGCGGCCCGGTGCCTGCCACCCTAGGCGACCCCACTCGGGACCGCTAGGGGTTGCATCAACGTAGATAGATGTCTGGCGTGGGTGGGGTGCCCATTCCGTTGCCGATGAAGAACCCTGGGTGCGGCGGTTGGTTGTAGGCGGTGTTCTGCCACGCGATCGCCACCCGATACTGCGGGTCGTGCATGAGGGTGTAGATCCGGGTGCTGGTCGGCGTGGGTGTGCTGTAGATGCGCAGCGCCCGGCTGTCGGTGGTCCGCCAGATCACCTCCTCGCGCCAGTCGCCCAGGATGTCGCCGGAGAGCGCCGGAGTGGACTTGGTGCCGTTGTTGGACGCCACCTGACTGCCGTCGAGGAGCCGGGTCTCGCCGCCGGTGCCGTACTTGTCGATCTTCGTGCCGTCGAGCAGTTCTCGCACCGGGTCGCCGTCCCACCAGGCGAGGAAGTTGGCCGAGGACGGCTTGCGGCCGACGTTCTGCCCTCTGGTGTTTGCCAGTCCGGCGACCGCTGACGACCACGACTCCGCGCCGGGACTGCCCGCCCAGATGTCCGCGGAGACGCCCCGGCCGTTGTCGCCGGACGCCGGCGTGGACCAGAGGACCTGACCGGTACGGGCGTCGGCGAAGTAGGAGCTGGGCTTGCTGGCGTCCTCGTCGACCTTGAACACCTCCAGGCCGGCGCGGCCCGGGTCCAGGTCCCCCACGTGCAGGGCGTCGCCGTGGCCGTTGCCGGTCGAGTGGAGCAGCCGGCCGTTGTCGTCGATGGTGGCGGCCCCGTACACGATCTCCTGGCGACCGTCGGCGTCGACGTCGGCCACGGAGAGCTGGTGGTTGCCCTGGCCGGCGGCGGCGCCGTTGCCGGAGGAGTTCGAGTCGAACGTCCAGCGCTTGGTCAGCGTGCCGTTGCGGAAGTCCCAGGCGGCGATCACCGCCCGGGTGTAGTAACCCCGGGCCATGATCAGCGAGGGGCGCTGCCCGTCCAGGTACGCGGTGCCGGCGAGGAAACGGTCCACCCGGTTGCCGTACGAGTCGCCCCAGGACGACACGGTGCCGCGCGGCGGGTCGTAGGTGACGGTGGAGGCGATCGCGCCGGTCTGCCCGTTGAACATGGTCAGGTACTCCGGGCCGGACAGCACGTAACCGCTGGAGTTGCGGTGGTCCGCCGACGACGAACCGATGAGCTGACCGGTGCCGGAGCGGGTGCCGTCGGCGGTCTTCATCGCCACCTCGGCGCGGCCGTCGCCGTCGTAGTCGTACACCTGGAACTGGGTGTAGTGGGCGCCGGCCCGGATGTTGCGGCCCAGGTCGACCCGCCACAACCGGGTGCCGGTGATTGTGTACGCGTCGACGTAGACGTTGCCGGTGTAGCCGGACTGGGAGTTGTCCTTGGCGTTGGACGGTTCCCACTTGAGCACGATCTCGTAGGTGCCGTCACCGTTGAGGTCACCGACGGAGGCGTCGCTGGCGCTGTACGAGTAGCTCTCGCCGCTGGGGGTGCTGCCCCCGGCCGGGACCTGCAACGGCACGTCCAGGTAGCCCGCGCCGAACTGCAACGCCGGCGCCGACGCCGCCTGCTCGGCGCCGCCCACCACGGCCCGCACCGTGTACGCCGAGCCGGCCGCCGCGCCGTTGTCGAGGTAGTTGGTGGCGCCGGTGATCGGGCTGGCGTTGACCTTTGTGGAGCCCCGGTAGAGGTTGAACGCCACCCCGGAGGTCTCGGTGCCGAGCAGCCGCCAGGAGACCAGGTTGCCGCTGCCGGAGCGGACGCTGACCAGCCCCCGGTCCAGCTTCTCCATCTGCACCACCCCGGCCGACGGCGGTGGCGTGGTCGGAGGTGGGGTGGTGGGTGGCGGGGTGGTGGGTGGCGGGGTGGTCGGCTCGTCGGTGGGTGGCGCTCCGGTGCAGGTGGTGCCGTTGAGCGTGAAGCCGCCTGGCACCGGGTTGCTGCCGGTCCACGAACCGTTGAAGCCGAACGAGGCGCTGCCGTTCGTGGCGATGGCGGTGTTGTGGTCGACGTTGCGCGCTGTCACCTGGGCGCCGGACTGGGTGACGGCGGCGTTCCACGCCTGGGTGACCTGCTGGCCCGCGGCGTACGACCAGGTGACGGCCCACCCGGTGATCGGGTCGCCGAGGTTGGTGACTGTGACGTTGGCGCCGAAGCCGCCCTGCCACTGGTTGGTGATCTGATAGTCGACCCGGCAGCCGACGGCGGCGGCCGAGGCGACGACCGCGCCGAGGGTGCCGGCCACGACGGTGGCCGCCGTCGTGGCGGCGAGCAGGATCAGCCGATGTCTGGACGGGTGCATGCACTGCCTCCGGGGATCCGGTGATGATCGCCACGACCCACCGGCCCTGCCCGGGAAGCACAGTGGACCGCACCCACCGCGACGGCGGCGGACGGCGATCTGATCGGGGTGAAACGCCCTGGAACTCACGGATCCGACTCACCGCGCATCGTAAGGCAAGCGCTTTCCGCCCCGCAACATCGATGATTGCTGATCTTCCCGGTCTTGCCCTCGCGATCAATGCCTGATCAACTCGTCCGGGTGAGCGCTCACCACATGGACCCTGACGAGTTTCGTCGAGCCGGCCACGCCGTCGTCGACTGGATCGCCGACTACTGGGCGACAGTAGAGCAACGACCGGTCGCCCCGGCCGACCCTCCGGGCACGGTGGCCGCCGCCCTGCCCAGCGGGCCGCCCACCACCGGCGGCGAACCGGTCGAGGCGATCCTCGCCGACCTGGACTCGATCGTCGTACCGGGGCTGACCCACTGGCAGCACCCGGGCTTCTTCGGCTACTTCCCCGGCAACACCTCCGGCCCGAGCGTGCTCGGCGACCTGGTCAGCTCCGGGCTCGGCGTCCAGGGCATGCTCTGGGCCTCCAGCCCGGCCTGCACCGAGCTGGAGACGGTGATGATGGACTGGCTGGCCCACCTGATGGACCTGCCACAGCGATTCCGCTCCACCGGCGCCGGCGGTGGGGTCATCCAGGACTCGGCCTCCTCCGCGACGCTGGTGGCCACCCTGACCGCACTGCACCGGGCCAGCGGCGGCCGCTGGCGGCACACCGGCATCGACCGGCGCTACCGCGCCTACACCTCCATCCACGGGCACTCGTCCATCGAGAAGGCCGTACGGATCGCCGGGCTGGGCAGCGACGGAATCCGGGCGATCGATGTGGACCCGGACACCCAGGCGATGCTGCCGGGCGCGCTGCGCGCCGCCATCGAAGCCGACCTGGCCGCCGGTGACGTGCCGGCCCTCGTGGTGGCGACCATCGGCACCACCTCCACCACCGCCGTCGACCCGCTGCCGGAGATCGGGGCCATCTGCGCCGAGTACGGGATCTGGCTGCACGTGGACGCCGCGTACGCGGGCTCCGCCGCCGTCTGCCCCGAGCTGCGGTGGACACACGCCGGCCTGGAGTACGCCGATTCCTACTGCTTCGACCCGCACAAGTGGCTACTCACCGGCTTCGACTGCGACGCGTTCTGGGTGGCCGACCGGGCCGAACTGATCGAGGCGCTGACCGTACTGCCGGAGTTCCTGCGCAACGCGGCCTCCGAATCCGGCGCCGTGATCGACTACCGGGACTGGCAGGTGCCGCTGGGCCGGCGGTTCCGGTCCCTCAAGCTGTGGTTCGTGCTGCGCTGGTACGGCGCCGAAGGGCTACGGGCGCACATCCGCTCCGGGGTGGCGCTTGCCGAACGGTTCGCCGAGCGGGTCCGCGCCGACGACCGGTTCGAGTTGGCCGCGGCGCACCCGTTCTCACTGGTCTGCTTCCGACTGCGCGCCGACGACGACACCAACGCCGCGTTGCTGGCCTCGGTGAACGCCACCGGGCGGGTGCACCTCACGCACACCCGGGTCACCGACCGCTACACGCTGCGGCTGGCGGTCGGTTCACCCCAGACCACCGAAGCGCACATCGACGAAGCCTGGACCCTGCTCTCCGAGGCAGCCAACACTCTGCCTACCCCCTAACCCGCCGTAGCCCCGCCCACTCCCCCGCGCCCCGCGCCCCGCACCCCCGCGCCCCGCGCCCCGCGGCCCGCGGCCCGCGCCCCGCGGCAAGATCTGCGCAACTTCCCGGATGTTGCTGGCTCCGACGCGCGAGAGACAGCAACATCCCTGATGTTGCGCGGATCTCGACGACGAACACCAGGCCCGACCGACCGGGACAGGGTTCAGGGCGCCCACCACCGCCAAGGTCACGCTCTATCCACGATGTAGTGGCCACGACGGGCCGCGATGCCACTACATCCGGGATGTTGCGCGACCTTGACCGCGGTGGGCACGGCGCGAGGCACCAGGGGACGCGGGACACGGCGGGCCCGGACACGACAGGCCCGGGACACGACAGGCCCGGACACGACAGGCCCGGGACACGACAGGCCCGGACACGGCAGGCCCGGGAAACGGCAGGCCCGGGACACGGCGGGGCGGGGCGAGGCGCGGAGTGAACGACGCCCGCCGCCATCAAGATCACGCTCGAACCAGGATGTAGTGGCCACGGAACGCCGGGAAGCCACTACATCCGGGATGTTGCGCGATCTTGGTGACTCAAGCTCGGCGATGGCGACGTTTGGCCGGGCATCGGCGGGTGGGTGGGCCTGACGAGGGGTCAGCGTGGGGTGGGCGTACCCGTTGCGGCCAGACCGGCCGGGACCTCGCCGGCGGATGCGGCGTCGGGGGCCTCGGCGGGTGTCCCGGCAGCGGTGGCGAGAGCGGCGGTGGCGGCCTCGGCACGGGCACGGCGGGTACGGCGTAGGGCGCGTACGGCCAACACCAGGGCGGCCAGCCAGCCGACGGCGAGCAGGGCGTACAGGGCGGGGCGGGCCGGGCCGTCCAGTTCGGCGGAGCGGATCAGGGTGCGGGCGTTGGTCAGCACGATCACGCCGCCGACTGCCGCGCCGAGCAGTTGGGCAGGCACGATTCGCACCAGCCAGGCGGCCAGTGGGGCGGCGATGAGGCCGCCGATGAGCAGTGCGGCGACGGTGGGGAGCAGGAATCCCTCCGAGCCCAGCCCGATCAGGAAGCCGATGCTGGCCGCGCCGGCCACGACGAACTCGGCGGTGTCCACCGAGCCGATCACCTTGCGGGGTTCCATGCGGCCGGAGACCAGCAGCGCGGGGGTGGCCACCGGGCCCCATCCGCCGCCGCCGGTCGCGTCGACGAAGCCGGCGACCAGGCCCAGGGGGCCGAGGAAACGGCCGCGGAGCCGTCCGCCGACCCGGTCGGTGCGCAGTGGTCGGGCGAAGCGGATCAGGAGGTACGCGCCGAGCGTGAAGAGGATGCCGGCCATCCATGGTGCGGCGGCCTCGGTGGAGATCGAGCTGAGCAGTGTGGCGCCGGCGAAGGCGCCGATAGCGCCGGGGAGGGCGATGCGGGTCACCACCCGCCAGTCGACGTTGCCGAACCGCCAGTGCGCGAACCCGGCGGCGAGCGTGGTGCCGATCTCGGCCAGGTGCACCGAGGCCGAGGCTGCGGCCGGGGCGACCCCGGCGACCAGCAGCAATGTGGACGAGGTCAAGCCGTATGCCATGCCGAGCGAACCATCGATCAGTTGCGCGACGAGCCCGACCAGAGCGAGGACCAACAGCTTGCGCACGAGCGCCCCCAGACTTTTCGGCATCTCCTATCGACTTGGTCGACAATGCGGGATGGGGCAGCCGGGGTCAAGCCCCCGATCGGTGGATGGGACGCGGCCGGGCGGTGCGCCGGGTCAGCGGCCGGTGACGCAAGGCCGGGAACCGAGCGGCGGCAATCCCGGGCGCGCAGGACGAGGGACGAGGCGACGCCAGGCCGGAAACCCAGCGGGCACGCAGAGCCGGAGGCCAGGCGATGCCAGGCCGAAAGCCAGCCGGCACGCAGCGCCACCAGCCAGGCGATGCCAGGCCGAAAGCCAGCCGGCACGCAGCGCCACCAGCCAGGCGATGCCAGGCCGAAAGCCAGCCGGCACGCAGCGCCACCAGCCAGGCGATGCCAGGCCGAAAGCCAGCCGGCACGCAGCGCCACCAGCCAGGCGATGCCAGGCCGAAAGCCAGCCGGCACGCAGGCCGGCAGGCAGGCAGGCCGGCAGGCCGGCAGGCAGGCAGGCAGGCAGGCAGGCCGGCAGGCAGGCAGGCAGGCCGGCAGGCAGGCCGGCAGGCAGGCAGGCAGGCCGGCAGGCAGGCAGGCAGGCCGGCAGGCAGGCAGGCAGGCAGGGTCAGGTGACGCCAAGCCGGAAGCCTGGCCGGCGTACGGGTCCACGCGAGGCAGGCGGCGACCAGGTGACGTAGAGCCGGGGAGGTGAGCCGGAGCTCAGATCCAGGCGCGCGGGTCGGCGGCCAGCTCGGTGACCCGCGCGGGCAGGGTGCCGGCGGCCACGTCGGCGACGCTGACCAGCTCCAGGATCTCCCGCTCGCTTGCCCGTAGCGCGATCCAGACCTCCTGAAGAGCGTGCGCCGGGCCGTGGTAGCCGAGCTGCTCGGGGCGCTGCCCGCGTACGTGGGCGAGGGGCCCGTCGATCACCCGGATGACCTCGGCGAGGGAGATCTCCTCGGCGGGGCGGGCCAGCCAGTAGCCGCCCTCCGGGCCACGCTGGGCGTGCACGATGCCGCCTCGGCGCAGCTGAAGAAGGATGCTCTCCAGGAACTTCGGCGGGATCTCCTGGGCGCGGGCGATCTGGTCGGCCGTCACCGGCCGGCCGCGCCCGGGGCCGCTGGCCGTCGCGGCAAGCTCGGCGGCCGCGCGGAGGGCATAGTCGACCCGAGCGGAGAGGCGCATGTCGGCAAGGTTAGTCGCTGGTCAACCGGGCGGGCGGGCGACCCTCGGCCGATCGGCCACGCATCGATGGGAAGTAGCGCCGCTGGCGCCCGTCCGGACCGCCGGCCGGAACCGATGAACGGCCGCCGGTGGGGACCGGTGAAGTGCGTCATGATCCACCGTACGGTGGCGGCCGAAATGCCGGTCCGGAGCGTCCCTATGCTGGGCGTGAGTACGAATGTCTGGCCGTTTACCCGGCCGCCAGCAACATATTGATAAACACCCGGGCGCGCTCGGGGGGAAGGCAACACGATGACCGATATCGCCACACGTACCTGGGACGGCATGACCATCCCGGTGGCCGGCACCTATCTTCTCGATCAGGCGCACAAGCGGATCGGTTTCCTGTCCCGGCACATGATGGTGAGCCCGGTGCGCGGCGAGTTCGCCGAGGCCACGGCGGAGATTTTCGTGGCGGAGGACCCGTTGCTCTCCTCGGTGACGGCCACCATCAGGTCGGCCAGCATCACCACCGGGAGCGTCGACCGGGACACGCATCTGAAGAGTGCCGACTTCCTCGACGTGGAGCGTTTCCCCACCCTCGAATATCGAAGCACCGGCATTAAATGGCACGGCAACGAGGACCCGATATTCCAGTGGGCACGTCTGCGCAACCATCGGTTGGGCGGACGAGGCCGAAGTCACATTGTTCCGCCGCAGTCCGACGGTATTCCCGGACGATTCGTCCTCACCGGTGAGTTGACAGTGAAGGGGATCACCCGGGCCGTCGACCTGGAGGTGAATTTTGGTGGTGCTCGCCAGGATCCGTACGGGCAGAACATCTTCGGGTTCAGCGCGACGGCCGAGATGAACCGTGAGGACTACGGCCTGCTCTGGAATGTCGCCCTGGAGAGCGGCGGGGTGCTGGTCGGCAAGACGGTGCAGATCGAGATCGCCGGCGAAGCGATCTACCAGGCCTGAAACCACGTCATCCCCGCCAGCTGCCTGGCGGGGACGAGCGACGACTACTCGGCGGAGACGAGCCGGAGCGTCAGGCGCCGACGCGGCGCAGCAGACCCTCCTGGACGGCGCTGGCGATCTGCTGGCCGTCAGTGGTGAACATCCGGCCGGTGGCCAGCCCACGCGCGCCGGACGCCGACGGGCTCAGGCAGTCGTAGAGGAACCACTCGTCGGCCCGGAACGGCCGGTGGAACCACAGCGCGTGGTCCAGGCTCGCGCCGACCAACCCGCCCGGCCCCCACACCTCGCCGTGCGCGGAGAGCACCGAGTCCAGCAGGGTGAGGTCCGAGGCGTAGGTGAGAGCGCAGGCGTGCAGCAGGGGGTCGTCGGGCAGTTTGCCGTCGATACGCATCCAGACGCGCTGGTGCGGGTCGGCGGGCCGGTCGCCGGGGCGGACCCAGCCGGGCTCACCCACGTAGCGCACGTCGATCGGTCGCGGGATCTGGCCCCAGATGCCCAGCCGCTCCGGGTAGCGGGAGAGCCGGTCGGTCATCGTCGGCACGTCCTGCGGCGGGGGTACGTCCAGCGGGGCCGGGGCCTGGTGGTCCAGCCCCTCCTCGGCCCGCTGGAAGGACGCCGACATGAAGAAGATCGGCTTGCCGTGCTGGAGGGCGACCGCGCGGCGGACCGAGAAGGACCGGCCGTCGCGGATGTTCTCCACCTCGTACGCGATCGGTTCGACCGGGTCGCCGGGGCGGACGAAGTAGCCGTGCAGCGAGTGCACGAACCGCTCCGGGTCGACGGTGCGGCCGGCGGCGACCAGGGCCTGACCGGCGACCTGGCCGCCGTACACCCGTTGTGGACCGACCGGGGGGCTCATCCCCCGGAAGGTCATCTCGCCGGTCGGGTCGAGGTCCAGCACTTCCAGCAGCTGGTCCACCGCCGCCTGGCCGACCGCGACCCGACCGTCGCTCACTGCAGGGCCCGCGCCGACGCGGCGTCGACCAGCGAGCCGAGCTGGTGTACGCGCAGCGTGTTGGTCGAGCCGGGGGTGCCGGGCGGGCTACCGGCCACGATCACCACGTAGTCACCGGGGTTGGCCCGGTCGAGGCCGAGCAGCGCCTGGTCGACCTGGCGGAACATGTCGTCGGTGTGCTGCACGAACGGCATCAGGAAGGTCTCCACGCCCCAGGTGAGGGCGAGCTGGTCGCGCACCTCGGGGACCGGCGTGAAGGCCAGCAGCGGCAGGTCGCAGTGCAGGCGGGACAGCCGTCGCACGGTGTCGCCGGTCTGCGAGAAGGCGACGAGGGCCTTGGCGTTGATGGCCCGGGCGATCGACGAGGCGGCGACGGTGAGGGCGCCACCGTGGGTACGCGGGTCGTGCTGCAAGCGCGGCACGCCGATGGATCCGGCCTCGGTGGTCGTCACGATCTTGGCCATGGTGCTGACGGTGAGCACCGGGTACTTGCCGACGCTGGTCTCGCCGGAGAGCATCACCGCGTCCGCGCCGTCGAGCACGGCGTTGGCGACGTCGGAGGCCTCCGCCCGGGTGGGGCGGGAGTTCTCGATCATGGAGTCGAGCATCTGGGTGGCCACGATGACGGGCTTGGCGTTCTCCCGGCACAGCTGCACGGCGCGCTTCTGCACCAGCGGGACCTCGTCCAGCGGCATCTCGACACCGAGGTCACCGCGGGCGACCATGACGCCGTCGAAGGCCAGCACGATGGCCTCCAGGTGCTCCACCGCCTCCGGCTTCTCGACCTTGGCGAGCACCGGGCGGAACACACCCTCCTCGGCCATGATGTTGTGGACGAGCTTGATGTCCTCGGCGGAGCGGACGAAGGAGAGCGCGACCAGGTCGACGCCGAGACCCAGGGAGAAGCGCAGGTCCTCGGCGTCCTTGTCCGACATGGCGGGCACGCTGACCGCCACGTTGGGCAGCGACACGCCCTTGTTGTTGGAGACCGGGCCGCCCTCGGTGACGAGGCAGCGGATGTCGTTGCCGGTGACGTCGGTGACCTCGACGGCGACCCGACCGTCGTCGATCAGCAGCCGGTCGCCGGGCTTCACCTCGTGGGGCAGCTTCGTATAGGTGCAGGAGACCCGCTCCTTGGTGCCGATGACGTCGTCGCCGGTGATCACGACCGAGTCACCGGTGCGCCACTCGTGCGGGCCGTCGGCGAACCGACCGAGCCGGATCTTGGGGCCTTGCAGGTCGGCGAGGACGGCGACCGGCTTACCTGTTGCCTCCGACGCCTCCCGGACCAGTCGGTAGACCGCCTCGTGGTCGGCGTGGCTGCCGTGGCTGAAGTTGAGCCTCGCCACGTTCATGCCGGCCTCGACGAGACCCCGGATGCGCTCCGGGGACGAGGTGGCGGGACCAAGAGTGCAGACGATCTTCGCGCGGCGTGTCACGCCCATCAGGCTAGTCTCTCCTTCAGGTCGGACTCGGGGCCGACCCCTTGCAGGCAGTGGAACAGGTGTCCAACGACGCGCGGTGCGCGTCGGGCCGGCGGGCGGAACCGCACCGGGAACGTTGTGGCGACGGGCATCAGCGACCGCGCGCCGGGAATCGTACGCCTCTGTTGGCGTGCGCTGTCGGGGTGCTCCCGGCGGCGGGTCACCGCGGGTGCCCCAAGGGCGGCAGGCGGCGGCTCGTTTCGGATGCTCCGTGGCCGCGGGCGGCAGCTCACTCCGGGTGCTCCGGGGGTGGCAGGGTGGGCACCGCGTGCAGCAGGTAGCGGGGGTCGTAGCGGCGCTTGGCGTGGCGCAGCCGCGCCCAGTTCGCGCCGTAGGCGAGTCGGACCCGGTCGGTTTCCTCCGGGGCGAGCAGGTTGGGGTAACCACCGGGCAGGGCGTGCGGGGCGAGCGCCGCCGAGGCCCGCTCGGCCCACTCGCGGTGCGGGCCGGCCTGGTCGCCGGGCGCCCACACCGCGATGATCTCGGCCATCAGGTGATCGGTGCGCAGCCCGAACGCCGTGTCGGCGGGTCGGACCCGGGTGGCCGCGCCGTGGAAGTGGTGCACGGCCAGCGCGGAGAACGGCGAGGTGACCTGCCGGGCCGCGTCGACGAGCGTGTCCACCGTGCCGTCGGTGAGCGCTGGCAACCACCGGGTCCGCAGCAGGTAGTGGTTGCCGTCGACCATCCCACCGTCGAACATCCGCAGCGCGTCCGCGTACGGCATCGGGCCGATCTGGTCGACCAGCGGGGTGCCCAGCGCGCGCAGCCGGTCGATCCACGGCGCCCCGGCATCCAGGTCGGAGCCGCTGTAGAACGGGCAGACGAAGATCACCGGCTCGCCGGCCGGGCCGGGCAGGAAGCCGGCCATCACTGTCAGCTCGTCCGGCGCCTCGGCGACCAGCGCGCCGTAGCCGCGCAGCACGGCCGGCGCCTCGGAGAGCGCGAACATGATCATGCCGGCCAGCACGCCGGGCAGCCGGTGCGCGCGGAAGCGCAGCTCGGTGACGATGCCGAGGTTGCCACCGCCCCCACGCAGCGCCCAGTACAGCTCGGCGTCGTGCCGGGCGTCGGCGGTGACCCGGCGGCCGTCGGCGAGAACCACCTCCGCGCCGAGCAGGCTGTCCAGCGCCAGACCGAACCGGCCGCACAGCGGGCCGTACCCGCCGGCGAGGGTGAGCCCGGCCATCCCCACGGCGCCGACCACGCCGGTGGGGACCACCAGGTCGTACGGGCGGGCGGCGGCGAGCAGCTCGGCCGCCGTGGTGCCGCCGCCGATGGTCACCGTTGCCGCGTCCGGGTCGACCCGAACGGAGCGCAGCCCGGTCAGATCGAGCGCCAGAGCGCCGTCGCGCAGCGCCCGGCCGGCCCAGTCGTGCCCTCCGGAGCGGACCGAGAGGGGCAGGTGACACCGGTTGGCGATGCGGACCGCCTCGGCCACCTCGTCGGCGTCCTGGCACCTGGCGACCAGCGCGGGCGTGCGCGCCACAGCGCCGTTCCAGAGCCGGGTGGTGGTGGCGTAATTGGGATCGCCCGGCTCGTGCAGCCGGTCGCCGAGCAGGGCACGCAGTCGGGCGGCGGCCGACGCGACATCGGGGGTGGCGGCGGAGATCATGGCGACTCCTCGACCGGGGCCGACCCACGACACCGGGTACGCCCCGGCGGCGGCCCGCGCTGGGCGCGACCGTAACACCGGCAGGCGGGCGAGCGCCGTCACCATCACGACAGCCACCGATGGAGCCGCGGCTCAGCTGCCCGCCTTGACCAGCGGGAACTCCAGGGAGCCCGCCGGGCACAGGAAGGTCAGCACCTCCACCCGGTAGAGCCCGGCCTGCACCGCCGGGTCGGCCTCCAGCACGCTGCGGACATCGTCGACGCTGCCGGTACGGGCCAGCCCGAAGCCGATCGGCGGATCCGGCTCGCGCGCCGGCCCGTCCACCGAGCCGGCGACAAGGACGATGCCGCGTCGCTGCAACGCCTGCATGTGTTCGGCGTGCTCGGCCTGCAACCGCTGCACGGTTTCCGCGGGCAGGGCCCGCCCGGCCGCGCCGGGATAGATCACGATGCACTCGTACGTGTCGAGCGCGAAGTTGACCTGCGGCACTCCCATGGGTGCTCCCTTCGCCGTCGCGCCGGAACGCACCGGCTCCGGCCAGCGTCGCACGGACACCCCGGTCGTACCGGGCGCTTCCCGGCAACTCGGTTCGGCGCGCTGACGGCGTGTCAGCGCCCACAGTCGGCCGACCGGCGGCATGGCGGCGAGGTTCCGGGGGATGATCCATCGGTGGCGGGTGGGCTCTTCATGCCCGCGCTGTCCACGCCCGCCACGACGAGACGATTGGGGATCGGGCAATGGCGACAAACATCAGTGAGCAGCCCGCGAAGGCGTCCGGCACGTACCGGATCGGTGGCGATGTCACAGTCAACCGGCTCGGCTACGGGGCCATGCAGATCACCGGCCCGGGTGTCTGGGGTGACCCGAAGGACCCGGCCGAGGCGGTTCGCGTGCTGCGCCGTGCGGTCGAGCTGGGCGTGACGTTCATCGACACCGCCGACTCGTACGGGCCGTTCGTGTCGGAGTTGCTGATCCGGGAGGCGCTGCACCCGTACGCCGATGACCTGGTGATCGCGACCAAGGCCGGGCTGAGCCGCTCCGGCCCCGGCGACTGGCGTGCGCTGGGCCGCCCGGAGTACCTGCGCCAGCAGTGCGAGCTGAGCCTGCGTCACCTCGGCCTGGACAGCATCCCGCTGTACCAGCTGCACCGGATCGACCCGAAGGTGCCGCTCGCCGACCAGCTCGGTGAGCTGGCCCTGCTGCGCGAGGAAGGCAAGATCCAGCACATCGGGCTGTCCGAGGTGAGCGTCGCGCAGATCGAGGAGTCCCGGGCGATCACCACGATCGCGTCGGTGCAGAACCTGTACAACCTCGCCAACCGCAGCGCCGAGGACGTGCTGGAGTTCTGCGAGCGTAACGACCTCGCGTTCATCCCGTGGTTCCCGATCGCCACCGGTGAGCTGGCCCGCCCGGGTGGCCCGCTGGACGCCATCTCCACCGCGCACGGCGCGTCGCCAGCGCAGCTTGCGCTGGCCTGGCTGCTGCGCCGCTCGCCGGTGATGCTGCCGATCCCGGGCACGTCCTCGGTGGCGCACCTGGAGGAGAACGTGGGCGCGGCCGACGTGCGGCTCACCGACGACGAGTTCGAGGCGCTCGCCAAGGCGAGCTGACCAGCCGCTCCGGACGCCGTCGGGTCAGCCGGCGGCGTCCGGACCCGGGCTCCCGGGAGCCGTCGTGGTCAGTCGACGGCGTTCGGGCCAGGATCTCGGGCGGCGCGTAGCGCCTCGGTCGCCTGGGCCAGCAGGCGAGCGGAGTCGGTGCGCCCGCTGACCTGTAGTTCCACCTCGGTGTCCCCGGTCTGGATCCGGATGCTGGCCTCGGTGCGCTGCTGGTCCACCCAGGACTGCAACAGGTTGAACAGCCCCGGAAGCAACCCCTGGGCGAGCACCGCGATGATCACCGCGTCGCTGAAGCCCGGCCGGCCTCCGCCGCCGCCGGCCGGGCGGACTCCCGGCCGGTACTCGGGGCGGCGGTGGATCCACGTCAGCAGGTCGACCGACGGGGGCTGCCGCTGCCGGGGGTTGATGGTCAGCCGGACGGGCAGCCGGGCTGCGGTGTCGCTGTCGGTCACTGTCTGTCTCCCGGTCAGTCGGCGGCGGGTCGGAACGACACGTCGTCCCCGTCGGCGGTGGCGACGCCCGTGACGGTGAACGCGTTGTCGTCCTTGAACGGTGAGCTGCCGCCGAAGTAGGTGGTAGTGCCACTGGCCTCCACCCTGCCCTGGGTCTCGGTCGGGGTGGAGACCTGGGCGCTGGCCGGGCCGGTGAGTTCGACGGCGAGCTTCGGGTACTCCAGGATCTTCCAGGTGATCTTCTGGGTGGCGCCGCCGTAGTAGCGGAACGGGCAGCCCGGCGGGACGGCGACGGTCTGCTTGGCGCACTCGTCCAACCAGGCGCGTACCTGCGCCTCGACGGCCTCGGTCGCCGCCGGCTTGAGCACCGGCGCCAGTTGCAGGACGGCGGCGGTCTCCCCCGGGCCGACCAGCATTGTCGTGCTCGGCGTCTCGCTGAGCGCGCTGGACGGGCCGGTAGCGGTGTAGCCGCCGGGCAACAGCACTAGCGGGGCGCCCTCGGTAGCGACCGGCAGCTCCACCCCGTTGAGCCGTACCCCGGGGTCGGCGATCGCGGCGTTGAGCGGGGTCGGACCGCCGCTCAACCGCCAGCCGTGGAACAGGCCGGCGGTGCTCTCGTCCTCGCGGCGCAGGGTGAGGGTGGTGGTCTCTCTCGCGTCACCCAGCCGGTACGCCACAGTGGCGGTGGCGCTGTCACCGTCGCGCTCCAGCTTGCTAATCTCGACGTCGGTCGGTGGTTGGTAGCCCTTGCCGCGCAGCAGTTGAGCGAGCAGCCTGGTGTCGGCGTCGCTGCCCTGGTCGGTCAGGTAGCCGAGCGCGGCGTCGCTGTCCCGGTCGGCGAGCGCATCGAAGTAGCCGTCGATCGCCGCCTGGGGCCGGAAGAACGCCCACTGCACCACGCCGAGTCCGCTGGTGCCGAGGCAGGCGACCACTGTGAGGGCGCCGACCAGCAGCCAGGTGCGGCGGGTGCCGACCGGGCGGGCGGAGTTGAACAGCCCGTCGACTGTCACAGGCTGGCCCGCCCCGGCGGGCGCACCGGTCAGCGACGCGCGCTCCAACGCGTCGAGCCGCAGCTCGTGCGGCGGGTGGGTGGCGCAGACCGCCTCGTCCCAGCCGCTGCGCCCGGTCTCGAAGGACAGCCGCCGTTCCAGGATGCGCCGCAGGCCGTCGACGTGGCCGGTGAGCACGGCGCCGAGGTCGGCCCGGTACTCCGCAGCCCGCACGTCACGGGCGTGCAGCGGCAGCACCACGTACCGCATGGTGAGCAGCACCGGCCAGAAGAACACGAAGACCACGAAGTTCGTGCCCGGGTGCGGGAACGTCCGCATCAGCCAGGTCGGCAGGGCGTGCGCGAGGGTCAGCGGCAGGCCGACACCGCGGACGAAGGCGCTGGTGATCTCGTCGCCGGTGCGCCAGTGCACCAGCTCGTGGCTGAGCAGCGCGGCCACCTCGTCGTCCGGTTCGGTCAGCACGGCGGTGGTGACCACCACGTGTCGGGCGTAGGTGCGGGCGTTGCTCAGGACCGGGTCGTCCTCCATGAGCAGCCGGGGCACGCTGGGCAGGCCGAGCCGTCGGGCGCAGTCGTCGAGAATGGGGCGCAGCCGCGCGTACTCGCGACGGCTGGGCTGGCGCGCGCCCGAAACCACCAGCAGGCGGGGTTCGAGCAGCACCCGGTAGAGCGTGTACAGGACCCCGATCAGCGCCGCCGCGGCGACAGTGCCGATCAGGCCGGTGAGCAGCGCGAAGGGCTCGTCGGCGACGCCCATCCAGGGCAGGGCCAGCACGGCGAGGAAGCCGACCAGGAAGCCGATGGCGAAACCGGCGACGCCGCCGAGCAACCCGCCGGAGCGGGTCAGGAACGCCTCGACCAGGGAGCCGATGAGCGGGGCGTCGCGCAGCACCTGGGGCACCTGGTCGTCGGCGCCGGTCCCGACGGCGAAGAGCCCGACGATGCCGAACGTGAGGCCGCCCCAGAACGCCAGGAGCAGCGCGACGGGCAGGTAGAACCAGGTGGCGAGGAACGCGCCGAGCACGCCGCGCCAGTCCCGCAGGATCCCGGCACGCAGCCAGACCAGCGCGCTGGGGTAGCCCGGTGGGCGGTCGGCGAACCCGCCGGTGGGCGGCGGCGTGTCGGCCGACGGCGGTTGGGCGGCCCGGACGTCGAGCTGCGGCACGGTCGGCGGGGTGTTCTCCGGCGGCACTGCGGGCGGCTCGGCCATGAGACCTGCTCCTTCTCGGAGGATGGCGTCCACTGTCGGGATTGGACAGCCGGAGCAGGCTATCGAGGACATCTGATGTCTGCCACACCGTTGGGAGGGATCGTCGCGCACCCGACACTCACCGTCGCGGGTCCGGTGCGGCGGCCCCCTCCGGGGCCGCCGCACCGGAGCGGATCAGAGCGCGAGGCAGTTGGGTCGCACCGGGCCGTCGACCAGGGCGCCGCGCACGATGGTGTACGCCGTGCCGTCGAGCACCAGACCGAGGTGCCCCACCACCCGCAGCGGGCAGTACGCCTGGATCAGCACGTTCGTCGCGCCGTCGTTGACGGCGGCGTTTCCGGTCGGCCGGACCAACTCGTCCTGCAGGGTGCGGATGGTGGTGTAGCGCACCGCGCCCGGGGTGTCGTCGCCGGCGTTGAGGTCGGCGAGGAACGCCGAGCCGATGGTCATCTGTTGGCAGGCCACGACGCCGGCGCAGCTGCCCAGACCCAGGAACGCCACGAGGTTGGCGACGTACGTGCCGTACTGCGGTGTGCCCAGGCTGACGTAGCGGCCGACGGTGGTGGTGCCGCCGAGCCGCTTGAGGTAGTAGCGGCTGACCAGGCCCCCTTCGGAGTGGGCGACGACGTCGACGCTCGCCGCGCCGGTGCTGGCGCGGACCTGGTTGACGTAGCCGGCGAACGCGCGGGCCGAGGTGGGGATGTCACCGAGGCCCAGTCCGGGCAGCTGGTAGATGAAGGTGCGGTAGCCGTCGGCGCGCAGGCGGGCGGCGATCGGCTCGTACGCGACGGCGACGCCGCTGAGCCCGCCGACCACGATGACGGGGTTGGCCGCCGCGGCGGCGAAGGGTGTGGTGGGGGCGGCGGTGGCCGGGACGGGATCGGCGGGGGCGGCGGTCGCCGTGGCGGTGGACGCGAGCAGCGCGGCGGTGGCGAGGGCCAGGACGAGGGCGGTCTTTCGGAGCAGCATCGCTGCACCTCCGGGGGAGGCACCCGGCGAACCGGGCAGGTGGGTGGGGGTGTCCGGTCGACCGTGCGACGATCATCCCCGCAACAATTCAGAAACGTCAATGACTTGTTACGCGCCGGTAACCCGTTGTTCCGGCGGAGGCGTAAACGGTCATACCGTCACGCTCCATATCGGACGCCCAACGCCGACTGGCATGCTGTGGCCGTGGCTGTCGACGAACCCACCGAGCGCGAGCTGCGGGTGATGCCGTGGTGGCTGGTCCTGGTCGGCCTGCTGGTCGCCATCGCCCTGGGTTGGCTGGTGCTCGACCTGCTGCTCACCGAAGCCGACCGGGCCAGCCAACCCGACACCCGCGCCACACTGCGCATCGACGCGATCCGCACCGGCCTGACCGTCGTCGCCGGCACCGGAGGAGGGCTCGCGCTGCTACTCGCTGCCCGCCGCCAGTGGATCACCGAACGCGCGCAGCGGCACCAGGAGAGCGTCGCCGCACGGGACGAGGTGCACCGGGACCGGGTGCAGGCGCACGCCGAGGCGGTGGCCGAGGCCGCGCAGCGCCACCAGGACCGGCAGTCCGGGGCCGCCGAGCACGACGCGGCGGAGCGCCGACTGACCGAGCTGTACACCCGGGCGGTCGAGCTGCTCGGCAACGACAGCGCTGCGGTACGCCTCGGCGGCCTGCACGCGTTGGAGCGCCTCGGTCAGGACAACCCGGGGCAGCGCCCGACGATCGCGGCGGTGCTCTGCGCGTACCTGCGGATGCCGGCGCCAAACGGCGAGCCGCGCGAGACGGAGGTCCGACGCAGCGCGCAGCGCGTGCTCACCCGGCACCTGCGCGCGGACGACGCGGCGCACTGGCCGGAGC
Organism: Micromonospora sp. NBC_00362; assembly: GCF_026342155.1. Classification (NCBI taxonomy): domain Bacteria; kingdom Bacillati; phylum Actinomycetota; class Actinomycetes; order Micromonosporales; family Micromonosporaceae; genus Micromonospora; species Micromonospora sp. NBC_00362. Next base: position 6,522,439 of record NZ_JAPENH010000001.1, on the reverse strand, counting down.
TGAGGCTCGACCTGGCCGGCGCCACGCTCGTCGACTTCGACGCCGCCGGCTGCACGCTCGTCGACGCGACCTTCACCGAGGCGGTGTTCACCGGTACGACCACCTTCGCGGGCGCGACGGCGCGCGGGCGTCTCCTGCTCGGGGCGGCGACCTTCGGTGACGTGGTCTTCGAACGGTTCCTGGCCGAGGACGAGGTCATGCTCGACGGCGTTCGCGTCGGCGGCGAGATCAACGTCGATGACGCCGCGTTTGTCGGCGGCCTGTCCTGCCGGCGAGCCAGCTTCACCGGCCCGACCTCGTTCTGCCGGGTGACCTTCGGCCAGCCGACCAGCTTCGACGCCACCCGCTTCGAGGACGCGGCCACGTTCCGGGACGCCGTCTTCGACGGCGCCCTGTCGATGGAGCACACCGAGTTCGGTCGGTCGGCCACCTTCCACTCGGTCCGTTTCACGAACATGGCGCTGTTCCGCTGGACGGTGTTCGGCGCGGAGGCACTGTTCGACAGGGCCCGCTTCGTCGACGCCGCGAACTTCGGCCGGGCCCGGTTCCACAGCATGGCCAGCTTCCGTGACACGCAGTTCAGCCGGCCACCTCAGGTCGAGCAGGCCCGGGCGCTGGCCGACAGTGGTCACCGTTGGCCGGCGGGCACGACAGTGGAACGCCTCGACGACGAGTGGCTGCTGCTGGTCGACCGCTGACCGGCCGGACGGTCGTCAGCGTGGCGTGGCGGGCAGGGCCGTCAGCGTGGCGTGGCTGGCGGGCGCAGGCCGTCCAGGGCCACGCCGAGGACCCTGTCACGCTGCTCGGGTGACGGGAACTGGGCCATGGTGAGACCACTGATCAGCCGCACCACGTCGTCGAAACCGATGTCGTTCCGGACCACCCCGGCGGCCTGTGCGCGACGCATCAGCGGCTCACCGGCGGAGAAGATCTCCGCCCGGCAGCTGGTGAAGATCTCGGAGTCGTGCAGCAGTTGCTCGGCGAGCGCCCGCTTGGTGGCGACGTAGGCGACGAAGCGGTGCAGCCAGGCGACGAGCGCGTCCCAGGGTGGCAGCTCGGCCAGCCCTTCGGCGGAGTGGCACAGCGCCCGGACCTCCTCGACGTAGACGGCCTCGAACAGGTGCCGGCGGGTCGGGAAGTTGCGGTAGAGCGTGCCGATGCCCACGCCGGCCCTGCGGGCCACGTCCTCCAGGGAGGCGGCGGCGCCGTTCTCGGCGAACGCCTCACGTGCCGCCGCGATCAGGGCGTCGTAGTTACGCCGCGCGTCGGCCCGCTTGGGCCGCTGGGCGAAGACCTCGGGCGCCTGCCCCGCACTGGTCATGACGTGCGTCACCTCACTCTACTTGCATCCGGAGGATGCCCTCCGCTAGCTTAGCGGAGGCACCCCTCCGGAATCCCGGAGGCCTGCCTCCGGTTACTCTACCTCGGGACCCGCCCGATCGCCGCCTGGCCACCCGATCGCCCGGACCCCGACAGACCACCCCGTCGCAGACGACGGGCGACAAGACTTCATTCCCGTACGTAATCAGGGAGCTTTCTCTCGTGGCAGTGACCTCCCGACGCAGCTCGCGTCGGCTCACCTTCACCGTGCTCGCGGCCGGCGCCGGGTTCTTCGCGATGCTCCAGTCGCTGATCACCCCGGTGCTGCCGACCATCCAGCAGGACCTGCACACCTCCCAGAACACAGTGACCTGGGTCCTGACCGCCTACCTGCTCAGCGCGTCGATCTTCACGCCGATCCTCGGACGCGTCGGCGACATGGTCGGCAAGGAGCGGATGCTCGTCGTCTCGCTCGCCGCCCTCGCCCTCGGCTGCCTGCTGGCCGCCATCGCGCCGAACATCGGCATCCTCATCCTCGCCCGGGTCGTGCAGGGCATCGGCGGAGCGGTCTTCCCCCTGTCCTTCGGCATCATCCGCGACGAGTTCCCGGCCGCACGGGTCTCCACCGCCGTGGCCGCCATCTCGGCGATTGTCGCCGTCGGCGGTGGCCTGGGCATCGTGCTGGCCGGTCCGATCGTCAGCACGCTGGACTACCGCTGGCTGTTCTGGATCCCGATGGTCGTGGTCGGGCTGACCGCCGTGGCCGCGCACCTGTTCGTGCCCGAGTCGCCGGTCCGTACACCCGGTCGCATCGACTGGCGCGCCACACTGCTGCTCTCCGGCTGGCTTGTCGCGTTGCTGCTGCCGATCAGCCAGGGCGCCGCCTGGGGCTGGACCTCCACCCGGGTGCTCGGTCTGCTGGCACTGGCAGTGGTGCTGCTGGTCGGCTGGCTGGTCACCGAACTGCGGTCCAACAACCCGCTGATCGACATGCGGATGATGCGCCTGCCCGGCGTCTGGACCACCAACCTGGTCGCCCTGCTCTACGGCGCGTCGATGTTCTCCATGTACGCGTTCCTCCCGCAGTTCCTGCAGACCCCGACCGCCGCCGGTTACGGCTTCGGCGCGAGCATCAGCCAGGCCGGACTGCTCATGCTCCCGATGGTCAGCGCGATGTTCGTCGCCGGGGTCATCGCCGGGCGACTCCAGGCCGTCTTCAGCGCCAAGGCGCAGCTCGCCACCGGTGCCACCTTCAACGTGGCCGCCTCCGCGATGCTCGCCACCGCACACGACACCCGCTGGGAGGTCGCCATCGCCGGTGGCCTGGTCGGCCTCGGCATCGGCCTGGCCTTCGCGTCGATGGCCAACCTGATCGTCGCCAGCGTGCCGGCCAGCCAGACCGGCGTGGCGACCGGTATGAACGCCAACATCCGCACCATCGGCGGCGCGATCGGCGCGGCAGTGGTCAGCGGCGTGATCACCGCCCACCCGCAGGCCAACGGCCTGCCCCGGGAGGCCGGCTTCACCATGGGGTTTCTCGTCCTCACGGCGATCGCCCTGGCCGCCGCGCTCGCGGCCCTCGCCGTCCCGTCCGCCCGGCGGCCGTCGGCCGGTCGCCGGCCGTCCGCCGCGACGATCGTCGAGTCGGAGCTAGCCGGCGAGTTCGCCACCATGCCAGCGACCCGCTGAGGCAACGTGCAGCAGCCCGGGCGGTTCGCCGCCCGGGCTGCTGCCTGTCCGGGAGTACGCTGGCCGCTCCCCCACCCACCGACAGTCGTCTTTCAGGATGCGCCCATGTCCGAGTTGCTGACCGCCGACCGCATCGAAGAGATCGGCGCCCTCGGCTTCGAGAGCCCCGACCCGGCCACGCTCGTCGCCGAACTGGTGGGCGCCGTCGACGAGGGGCGGGTCGCGGATCCCGCCGACACCGGGTACGCCCTGCTGGTCGCGGCGGACATCCTGGAACAGGCCGGCGACCTGGCCGACGCACTCGCCCTCGCCACCCGCGCCATCGCCGAGCAGCCGGACGACAACGCGTACGCCCGAGCGGTGCGCGGCGGTCTGCTGCTGCGCCTCGACCGGACGGACGAGGGCATGGCCGAGCTGACCGCCCTGCGTCCGCTGCTGGAGACCGACCCCGCGGCCACGTACGTAGTCGACGAACTGGCCGAGTCCGACCGCAGCGACACGGCGTTGGAATGGCTCACCGGGGCACTGGACGCCATCCTGGAACGGACCCGGACCCAACAGCACGAATCCGAGGACGCCCAGGACGAGGCCGCCGCCATGATCTACGGCCTGGCCCAGCGGCGGCACAACCTGCGCGAGGAAATGGGCCTACCCCACGACGATTACGACACCCTCGCCGACCGGCTGCGCGCCGCGAGCACCCACGCGCTCGACGCCCTCGACGACGGCCCGGCGACGCTGCTGTTCTGGCCGCAAGCGGAGTTCACCGCGCTGCTGCTGCGCTGGCCCACCCTCGTCGACAGCTACCCCGCCACCTGGGACGAGCACCGCGCCCAGATCGAACGCGCCCTCGTCGACGCCTCCGGGATGGGCGGCGCCGACCTGGGCGTGGTCGTCGGCACCGTCGCCGACCTGGCTGCCTTCGCCGAACGCACCGGCAGCGACCCCACCAGCGAGGAAACCCTCGACGAGTACGCCGACAGCCTCGACGAGTCGGGCGTGACAGCCTGGCCGCCCGGCCGCAACGACACCTGCTGGTGCGGGTCCGGCGCCAAGTACAAGAAGTGCTGCCTGCCGCGCTCACGCGGCTGACCGTCGCGGGCGCTCTGACCCCGACGTATGGTCGATTCGTCCGTTCGGCTCGACGATGGAGGCGATGGTGTGACCACACACGAGCAGAACGAGACGGTCGAGGACAGCCCGGTCGGCTGGGTCGCCAGCCACATCCGGCGCTACGTGCGGACCGACGGCGCGGATGGGGGCACCTTCCACGGCGTACCCTCGCTGCTGCTCACCACCCGCGGACGCCGATCGGGCACGCTGCGCCGCACGGCCCTGATGTACGGGCGCGACGGCGACAACTACCTGCTGGTGGCGTCCAACGGCGGCGCGGCCACGCACCCCGCCTGGTACCTGAACCTGAGCGCCGACCCGGCGGTGGAGATCCAGGTCGGCGCGGAGCGGATCACGGGCCGGGCCCGGACCGCGACCGGCGAGGAGCGCGTCCGGCTGTGGCCGGTGATGACGAAGGTCTTCCCGACGTACGCCCGCTACGCGAAGGAGACCGACCGCGAGATCCCGGTCGTCGTCATCGAGCAGACGCCTCGGGAAGAATCTCCCGCCAATTGATCTCCGTCACTGCCGGAGAGGGCTAGGGTGACTCCAGGTAAGCACCCACTCCGGCAAGGAGAACCGTCGTGCGCCGCATCATCACCACCATCGCACTACTCGGGCTGTCACTGTTCGTGGTGCTGGCGCCCACCCCGGCCAGCGCGGCAAGTGACGGCGAGGTCACGTCCGCGACCCTGGTCGCGCGCGGCGTCGCCGTGGACGTCAGCGTCGCCGTGACCTGCCAATCCGGCCTGTCCGGTGGCGTCGAGCTGATCATTCGGCAACGGTCGGGCGACAGGGTCGCGTACGCCTCCGGTTGGGGTCCTGTCCACTGCACCGGCCAGCCGCAGATCGCGACCGGGCGGGCGTGGGTGGAGGGTGGCGGCCTCGTCATCAAGCCCGGTGTGGCCCTGATCAGCGGAGGCTTCGACCTGTGCGGCGACGTGGGCTGTGGCGGACCGCGGTTCGAACAGACGTTCCGCATCACCCGCTGAACCGGCAAGTCGAGGGCTCCAGTCAGGAAAGCGGATGGCCGGAAGGTCGCCGCCATCGCCGTACGCCTTGACCTCGCTGGTCAACACCCCGTCCAGCTCGCCACCGTCGCAGGTGACCCGCGCAGGCACGCCGGTCACCCCGCCGCCTCAATGGCGGCCTCCACCTTGTCCAGGTAGTTGAACCACCCGTGGTCAGTTTCCCAGCGCTCGAACCTTGGCGATCGTCTCCTGCACGTGCTGCTTGGCGGGGTCGCCACCCTGGGACGCCTGTGCGAGCGCCTGACGGTACGAGTCGATCATGCCGACCAGCGGACCAGCGGCTACGCCTTCCAGCGCACCGGCGACGAGTGCCCGCGCCTCGGCCGCGTCCTGTGCTGCCGCTGCCGTCTTGGCCTTCGCCTCGTCCAGCTTCTGCGACGCCGCCGCCAACCTCGCGATGATCTGTGCTGCGCTCACGCGCACCTCCCCGTGATCGACCATCGCCTCCGCCACCGCACCGGCGGAGACCACATGGGAGCGTACGAGATCGGCGCACCCAGCGCGACCATCCACTCGCCCCCGGGTCACCTCGTGGACAGTGGTCACCCCAGCCAGCGGCTTCGCCAGATTCTGTTCCCTGAACCCTGACTGGGACGCGTGCCGATCGAGATCTTGGACAGTTTCCGTCAGCTCGTAACGGAAACTGTCCAAGATTTGGAGTGACGCCACGAGATTGGGGCGGTTCAGCGCTCGGCGACGAACACGCCGACGCCACCGACGCCCTCGACCAAGCCCTCGACCAAGCCCTCGATCTTGAGCGCGTTGATGGCCTGACGAACGACGATGGCCGAGACGTCGTGCTGACGGCACAGCTCAGACGTCGACGGCAGTTTGTCGCCCGGCGCAAGTTCGCCGGACGTGAATTCCGGAAAGCCGAGTGGATCATGACCGGGACCTGTCGAGCCGGGGTCAACGCGTAGGCGCGGCAGAGTTCTCGCCCTACAGCAGGCTCCCGTGGGCAGTGACGATCAGTCGCCACTCCGGTGTTCCGAGGGTTCGCAGATCCGGGGCCACGACAGGTTCGGCGCCGGGCGCGCAGACCCCGTACACCTGCGGCGCGACTGCCTCGGTGAGGAGGTGCTCGAAGTGGAACGAGCCTTCGAAGCCGAGCCAGACCACTGTGTCACCGGCGGCGCAGGCGACCCGCAGGCAGTGGGCCAGATAGCGGTGCAGGAGCGGTGGCAGCTCGTCGAAGACCAGGTCGTACTCGGTGACGCGGGCATACGGATCGTCCCGCTCAAGGGGATACGTGCGCACGTCGAGCGGCACGGTGCCACCATCGGCGAACTCCGGCACCCGGGCCGGGACGCCCGGCACGAATACGCTGACCACCGGCTGCGCGGCGAAGCGCAGACCGGATGCCAGATCGGTCATCAGCGCAGGCCGCGGACCATCAGCAGGTACGCGCAGTAGGCCATCGGCACCACCAGGAAACAGATCAGGAACCCGAGCGGCAGGTACCGCGGCGGGGTGCCGGCGACCATCGCCGGCCGCCCCCAGCGGCCCAGCACCAGGTAGCCGCCGAAGAACGCCACCGCCGGCAACCCCGCACAGATCCACGCGCCGAGGGTGAACCCGTCCACCAGGCCGACACCGGAGGCGAGCACCAGCATCAGCACGAGCACCCCGGCCGCCGCGCCGCACCCGGCGTAGACGGCCACCGCCCGCGCTAGTGGCGACCACGTCGGCAGCAGCGCCGGCCGCTGGGCCAGCAACTCCGCCTGCTGCCCGTGCCGGTCGGCCTCGTCGGCCATCCGCCGGGCCAGCTCCAACTCCACCGCCGGGTCGGCCGGTGCCGCACGCTGCGCGGGCACCCCGCCGCCCGCCGGGCTGACCGCCGTCGGCAGCGCCAGCCGCGCCTCCCCCGCCGGCAGCTGGGGGTACGCCCCGACCCCCGCCCGCCCCGGCGCGCCGGCTGCGCCGGCGGGTTCCCCGTCCCCGGTTCCGGGTGCGGTGGGTGCACCGGCAGCGAAGGGCGGGCCGGAGCTGGGAGCGGAGGGCGGGCCGGAGCCGAGAGCGGAAGACGGGCCGGAGCCGGCAGCGGGAGACGGACCGGAGCCGGGAGCCGAGGGCGATCCGGCGCCGGACGGCGAGCCGGGCCAGGCGGCGGTCTCGCCTGGCGTCCCCGTTCCCTGTCCCGCACCCGGGCCTGGGCCCGCGCCAGGGCCCGCACTGGGGGCAGGGGATGGTTGGTCGATTCCGATGGCTCGGCCGAGATGGTCGAGGCGCTGCCCCTGGGCGTTCAGCCGCTGCTGGAGGTAGTCGACGGCGGCGTGCAGGTCGCGGCGGCGCGCGGACTCGGCGGCGGCGTGCTGTTCCCCGGCGCGGTGCTGGGCGGAAAGTTGCCGGGCCAGCGCCGCGTACTCCTCGAAGGACACTGTCACCGCTCCCCGTCGGGGTCGTGCCCGTCGCCGACGAACGGGACGATCAGCCGGGTGCGCTGGTCGTGCCGGTCGATCAGCAGCGCCCGGTCGGGGCGGGGCGTGTAGGTCAGGTCGTGCGCTCCGAGGTGTAGGGCCAGTTCGGCGCCGGGCACGTTGAGCGCGACCAGGCAGGCGACGTCGTCGCGATTCTGGGTGCCGCCGAGGTCGTCGGCGAGCCGGCGCAGCCCCCGCCACCAGCCGAGCAGGTGCACCCCGTGCGCGGGGCCCTGACGCAGGACGGTACGCAGGTCGTCCAGGCCGGAGCGGAACGTGCCGGGGTCGGTGGCAGCGAGGACGGGCGCGGCGGCGTCCATGCCGAACACCACAAGGTATTCGCGGCCGGTGGGTTCGGCGGCGAGCGCGGCGATCCGGTCGCGTAGCCCGGCCGCGTCGAGGCGCCGCACGGGGTGACCGGCGGCCCGCAGCAGCGTCTCGGTGTCGTCGGCGACCGGATCGGCGACGTCGACCAGGCAGGCCAGGTGGAAGCGCGCGTCGCCGGGGGTGTGCTGGCGGGCCAGGCTGAGCGTCGCGGCGCGCAGCACATCCGCGCCGGTCGGTGCGGTGCCGACCACGGCGAGGTGCCGGCCGGGTGTGGTGTCCATCAGGAACAGTGCTGTGGTGCCGTGCACGTCGACGGTTCGGCCGACCAGGGCCATCGGGCGTCTACCACCGGGCCGCAGCCCGGCGAACGTGCTGTCGTCCTCGATCCGCGCCGCTTCGTACCCCTTGAAGACCGCTGGGGCCCGCGAGCCCTGCGGGCGGGCCTGCCACAGGTCGTGGCGCAGGGCGGCGAGGTCCGCGGTGGCGGCGTGCGCGTCGGGGAAGCGCAGCACTGTGTCGGCGCCGACCGCGCCGGCAGCGGTGTTGACGACGGCGGAGCCGATCGGCAGGGCCGCGGCGGCGTCGTTGAGCTGGTCGAGCACCCCGCCGCCGCCGGGCAGCGCCACCCGCAACGCGAACTGCCCGAAGATCGCCTCGGCCCGCCCGTAGAGGGCTTCGATGCCGGTCATGCTCTGACTGGCCAGCACCAGGTGGATGCCGTACGAGCGGCCCTTGCGGGCCAACTCCTCCAGCAGGTCGACCGACTCGCGGGCCAGCGCGTCGTTGCCGGCGAGCAGCACGTGGAACTCGTCGATGACGGTCACGATGCGCGGCAGCGGATTGTCAGGGGGCAGGTCGGCGAGCTTGGTGACGCCGTGCCGTTTGAGTGCGGTGGCCCGGCGCTGCGCCTCCCGGCGCAGCTCGCGCAGCACGGCGAGACCGTACTCTCGGTCGGACTCGATGCCGACGGCGCGGGCGTGCGGCAGCCAGGACGGGTCCCGGCCGGTGGGCACGAACTCGGTGAAGCTGACGCCCTCCTTGAAGTCGAGCAGGTAGAGCTGCAACTCGGCCGGCGAGTAGCGGGCGGCCAACCCGTAGAGGACGTCGAGCAGGAAGACCGTCTTGCCGGCGCCGGTGCGCCCGCCCACCAGCCAGTGCGGGGTGGCGTCGTCGAAGGCGAGCGTCAGCGCGGTGCCGCCGGCCCGGCCGATCACCGTCCGCAGGCCGTTGCCGGCGGACTCGGCCCAGCGCTGCTCGGGCAGCAGGTCGGTGAAGGGCAACGCGTCGGCGCGCCGGGTGGCGGTGCCGAGGTGCTCGGCGAGGGCGCGTACCGAGGCCGGCGGCGGGTCACCGTCGAGCAGGACGGGTGCGGCGAGCCCGCTGCCGTCGGCGCTGAACGGCGTCCCGGGCGGGTCGCCGACGTGCGCGTACCCCTGATTGAGCCGCACCGCTGTGGTGCCGCCCAGCGGCGGCGCGGTCTCGCCGGGCAGCCGGGACGGGTGGCCGGCGAGCAGCACACACACGGCGGCGGCCGGGCCGGCGTGAGTGAGCGCGGCGAGGCGGGCCAGCTCGCGCGGCGGCGGCGCGGCGGTGGCGACCACCACCAACAGGCGACGGCCGGTGGGCTGGTCGTGCTGCGCGGCGCGGGCGTGCTGCTCGGCGGCGTCCACCAGCGCGGCCACCTCGGCCTCGCTGGTGGCCGGCGGGTCGAGCACCCCGGCGTCGAGCAATGGTCGCAGCGGGCCGAAGGTGGCCCCGAGCGCGGCGGTGTCGATGCCGGCGACGCGGACCTGACCGGGCGGCGCGGTGGCGACCAGCCGGAGCACCAACGCCCGCAGCAGCCCGGCGACCTGCGGGTCCCGGGCGTCGGTGTCCACTGCGAGGTGGTGGCCGCCGCCGAGCGGGACCAGCACCGGAAAGGCGCCGTCCGCTGTGGACGCCTCACCGATCCGCACCGCTGCCGGCTCGTCGGTCAGCGGCGTGACGCCCGGGGCGGGGGTGGCCAGGGCAGCACCGAGGCGGGCGAGGCGGGTCACCAGGTCGTCGGCGCCGACCGGCGTGACGGTGGTCGGTGCCGCCCCCAGGGTGCTGCGGGCGGTGTTCAGATGCGCGCGAGCCGCCCGGTGGGAGTTGACCGCCTGCCCGTACGCCGACGCGAGCCTGCCCACCCTCTGCCCCCAACGCCACGGCCGCCTGGTCCCAGGAACCCTAACGGACACCGGCGGCACCCGGACAGTCCTGCGAGGACGTGTCACGCCGGACCGGTCAGGCGGGGCCGCACGCCGCCGGGCCGGACGCGTCGGCCGCCCCGCAGCGGAACACCTCCACCGGCGCCCTCGCCACGTCGGGCACCTGCTCCACCCGCATCAGGGCCAGCCGCTTGTCGACCGGCTCCCCCGAGTCGGGCGTGAACCGGATCAGCCCGGCCACCCCCGGGTAGCCCTGCCCGGCGTTCTGCCGGAGCACCTCCGCGTGCACGCCCACCGGGTTGACCGAATCCGGTTCCCACCGTTGCCGGGGGTCGGCGTGGTGCAGCCGGGCGGCGAGGCTCTCCACCGCCCGGACCAGCATCATCGACGCGTCGTAGGCGAGGCTGACCCGCTCGCCGACCTGCTCCTCCTCGGCACCCGTCCGGCAGCGCGGCGGGTCGAGCAGGTCGTCGGCCTGGATCCAGGACAGGAAGCTCGCCCGGGCGTCGTCGCGCCGGTCCTGAGCGGCCCGCAGGGCCGCACAGGTAGCCAGGGCCGCCTTGGAGACGTACGTGACGGGCAGGTTGCCGGGCGCGGCGGCGCGTAGCCCCGGGTTGGCCATGTACCGGTTGGCCGAGTCGTCGGCGACGAGGTGTCGGGGCGGGTTGCCGCCGCACTCGCGCAGCGCCCGCAGGAAACCGTCGAACTCCGACCATCGGCCCGCGTAGAAGAGCATCCCGGCATAGCCGCACTCGTCGGTCAGCCGCTGCCCGGTGCGCCACTCGTCGAGGCGGGTGATCCGGGGGCCGAACTGTTGTCGGAGCCCGTCGACGAGGGTGCCCACGTAGAGGTCCTCGGTGAGTGTGCTGCCCTCCAGTGTGGTGTAGAAGACGTGCGCCTCGTTGACCTTCAGCACCTGCTTGGCGTACGCGTCGACAAGCTTCACCTGGTCCTTGTTCGGTGCGGAGATCTGGAGGTAGAGGCGCGAGTTGGCGTCCATCTTGTCGGCGGAGAGGGTGGGCGCCAGCACCGGCAACCCGACCTGGTTCAGTTCACGCAGCGCGCGGGCGGTGCTGGTGCGGCTCTCCACCAGCCCGACCACCCCGAGCAGCGTGGGGTCGTCCCGGGCCAGCTCGGCCAGCATCGCCACCGCCCGGTCGGCGTAGATCATCTGGCGGCCACCGTTGGCCACCACGATCCGCAGCAGCGCGGCGCCGTCGGCGCCGGCCGACTCCTTCAGCAACGCGTACTGGGCGGTGGCCATCCCTTCCAGCTCCTCCCGCTCGGAGACGTACGACTCCTCGTCCGCGCGGGTCAGATTGCCGGTCAGGGTGCCCAGGTAGACCAGGGTGAGGAAGGGACGGCGCTGGTCGCTGCGCTGCCAGACCTCCTCGGCGGCGCGGTTCTGCGCGAAGATGCGCCGCTGGACGGTCCGCAGCCCCTCCTGGCCGGGGTCGTTGTTGAACACCTGCGCGGCGCTGTCGCTGTAGCCGACACACTCGCCCTTGCCGACCACCTCGACCGAGATCCGGCCGCCGGTGAGCGACGGGTGGCAGCCCGGCCCCCACCGGCTGCCCACCCACACGCCCAGCGCCGCCACCAACAGCAGGCAGAGAGCCGCCGGCAGGAAGCGCCGTGACCACCAGGGCGGGTCGGGCGCGGAGAAGGGCCGTACTCCGGCGCGGGAGGGTGGGCCGGTGTCGGTGTCGTCGGGGCGCAGCGCCACGAGCCAGGCGGCCGGGCGGCGCAGGCGGCGCATCTCCGGCAGCGCGTCGACCCACTCGTCGAACGCCTCGTCGGCCTCGGTCAACGGGTGCGGCTCGGGCAGTTCCGGTGGGGGCTGCCCGCCGGACGCGATGACGAGCAGTGGGTCGTTGCGGCCGGTCTCGGTACGGACGTCGCCGATCAGGCGGACCAGCTCCCCGCCGACGTTGCCGGGGGCGACGTTGTCGATCAGCAGAGCCGGGTACGCGGTGCGCCGCCAGTCCGACGGGCGCCACGGCCGACGCCGGTACGCCTGCCGCAGGTCCTCCAGAAACGCGTGCAGCAGCAGTTTGTTGACCTGATCGGGTTGCTCCCCGTCGCGCCAGCCCGCGGTGAGGCGCTCGGCGAAGCCGAGGAAGGTGACCGACTGCCGGGGCGCCAGGTACTGCTGGCGCATGAACCAGTTGTAGTGCCGCCCGAGCACCGGCACCCGACCGGAGACGGCAGCCCGGAAGACCACCCCCGGCACGGCCCGACGGACCAGCCAGAGCAGCACCTGGGAGACGATGCTGACCGCGTCGCCGCCGGAGGGCAACGCCTCCGGCGTGCGCGGGCCCCTGCGGTCGCGCAGGCGGCGGACCAGGGCGGCGCGGCTGTCGTCGGCGTCGATGCCCAGGCTGAGGCTCTGCTGCATCAGCCATTCGGCGAGCGGATAGTGCCGGAAGCGCAGCCGGGCGGCGCCGAAGGCCTCCAGGGAGAGCTGCCGGTGCAGCTCGCGCAGCAGCGCCGGCACGTCCCCGGCGCCGGGCGGCGCGTCGGCGTCCAGCACGGCGTGCGGGACCCGCCGCCGGGGGCCCTGGCCGAGGAACCGGCGCAGCGGCACCATCAGATCCGCGGTGTCGGAGCGGACCAGCCACAGCAGCGGCAGCCGACGGTCACCGCGACGGGGTCGCCGCAGCAGCCGGGCGAGCAGCGCGAACAACTCCAACCCGCCGGCCGGCAGCCGTTCCCGGCCCGCCGTCGACTGCCGTTGGCCGATCAACTCTCGCTTGGGCAACTCCGAGCGCCGCACGTGTCACCTCCGATCAACACAGTGTGACCTTGCGGTGCAAGGCACGCCAGAGCGCGACGATCGCCGATGGGTGTGGCGGGCCGGCGACGTTCACAGTTGTCGATTAGGTTGACCTGGCGAACACCCGATGGAGGGAGTCCACCCCGTGCGACGAGTCCTCACGGCGGCCACCACCGCCCTGACCCTCACCACCGCCGGCACCATGCTCGCCGGCACCCCCGGCCAGGCCGCCCCGACGGGCTGGGGCCGTCCGGTCGTCTCGGCAGCGCCGCAACCCGGCGCGCCCGGACTGGGCGACAGTTACTTCCCCGACTACGGCAACGGCGGCTACGACGTCGAGCACTACGACGTCCGGCTGCGCTACGAACCGGCCACCGACCTGCTCACCGGCACCACCACCATCCTCGCCACCGCCACTGCGGACCTGTCGACGTTCAACCTGGACTTCCTGCTCGACGTCGAGTCGGTCCGGGTCAACGGTTGGGCGGCGAGCACCAGCACCGCTGGTGCGCACGAGTTGGTGGTCACCCCGGCCCGCACCGTTACCCGGGGCCAGCAGCTCACCATCGTCGTGCGCTACTCCGGTATCCCGTCGGAGGCCCTGGTCAACGGCTACACCGGCTGGACGCGCACCGACGACGGCGCCCTCGCCGTCAACGAGCCCGAGTCGGCATGGTGGTGGTTCCCGAGCAACGACCACCCGCTGGACAAGGCCACCTACGACATCTCGGTGTCGGTGCCCACCGGCGTCGAGGTGATCAGCAACGGCGTGCAGCCGAGGCCGCCGCTGGCCGAGGCCGGCAACCGCACCCGGTGGATCTGGCGGACCACCTCCCCCACCGCCACCTACCTGGCGTTCATGGCCATCGGGCAGTACGACATCGTCACCGACACCGCCCCGAGCGGCCAGCCGGTGATCAACGCGTACAGCACCTCGCTGGGCGCCCTCGGGCCGGCCGCGCGGGCCAGCATCGAGCGGACCGCCGAGATCGTCGACTGGGAGAGCGGGATCTTCGGCCCGTACCCGTTCGAGGCGCAGGGCGGCGTGGCCGGGCCGGTCGACGGCATCAGCTTCGCCCTGGAGACGCAGACCCGCCCGGTGTACGGGCCGGGCTTCTGGCGACGCGGCGCCAACACCTACGTGGTGACGCACGAGCTGGCCCACCAGTGGTTCGGCGACTCGGTCTCGGTGGCCGACTGGCGCAACATCTGGCTCAACGAGGGCTTCGCCTCGTACGCCGAGTGGCTCTGGTCGGAGGAGCAGGGCGAGGGCACCGCCCAGGAGGTCTTCGACTTCACCTACGCCAGCTACCCGGCCGACGACGAGTTCTGGCAGGTGCTGCCCGGCGACCCGGGCGCCGCTCGGGTCTTCGACAACGCCGTCTACGACCGGGGCGCGATGACCCTGCACCAGCTGCGGCTGGCCGTCGGCGACGACGCGTTCTTCGAGATCCTGCCGACCTGGACCGCCGAGCGCCGCTACGGCAACGGCACCATCGAGCAGTTCCAGGCCCTGGCCGAGCGGATCTCCGGGCTGGACCTGGACGACCTGTTCACCACCTGGCTGTTCACCGCCGGCCGACCCGATGTGGCCAGCGCCGCCCGTAAGGCCGCCCCGCCGGCGGAGCCCAAGTCCTGGGCAAAGATCCGCGAGTCGCACCACCTGATGTCGCACTAGTACCCCACGTCGGCCGGAGGCGCCCGCCCTGCAGGCGGGGGTCTCCGGCCGCGAGGTGCAGCCGCCTACCGGGACGCGCTCACTGCACCGCTGGGGCGCCTGTCGCCGCCGCCGTGCTCGCCTCGATGGCGCGGATGTGCCGGTACGCGAACCAGAGCGGCGGGAACGCCCCGACCGCGAAGGACAGGTCGATGAGCGTCCAGAACCAGGGGATGTCCCGGATCGGGCCGCAGATCAGCGCCAGCGGGATGATGCCCGCGCAGGCGATCATGCCGACCTGCACCACCCAGACGTTGCGCACCGGGTCGCGCAGCGGCCCCCAGAAGGCCACCGCCAACACCAGGTGGGCGAAGGCCAACCAGTCGGTGCCGTAGAGCAGGAACGGGTAGTCCTCGCCGGCCGTCACGAGCCCGGTGTGCACCCGCTCGATCCAGGCGACCAGCGCGGGCAGTTGGCCGGCGAGCGGATCCAGTACGCGCAGCAGCCAGCGCACCTCGATCTCCAGCGGAAACGCGGTGACACCACTCAGGAAGAGCCCGATCAGCACGATCCACAGCCATCGGCGGGTTCGCCGTAGCCGCTCCTCAATGTCCATGATCGCAGCGTAACGATGATCTTCAGGTCGCCCTGGCCGCCGGGGGGTGACCGCCGTCTCAGCGGTTCGTCACCGGCCCGGCGGTGACCAACTCCCGGAGCCGGACCCCGCCCGACCGCACCGCCGCGGTTTCGGCGGGCCCGATGACGCAGACCGCACCGGTGGGTCGGACGATTCGGGCGGCCCGGAACGCCGCTCGTCGTACCGGGTGGCGGGGTCGCGGGACGACAAGCGCGAGGGTCGCCGTGCGGCCGCGCTGCCGGTCCAGGGCGACGCCCGCCGCCGTCGTGGCGATCGCCGCCGCGGCTCCGGCGAGGACGAGCGTCTGCCGAGGCCCGGCGTGTTCGGCGAGCCAGCCGAGTAGCGGGGCGCCGACCGCGGCGGAGACCGAGCCGGTGACCGCCAGGGCGGCGAGCACCCGGCCCCGCATCGCGCCGTCGGTGTCGAGCTGGGCGCGGGTGCCGACGGTGGTGTCGATGACCACCGCGGCGGCGGCGATCGGCAGGATCACCGCGGCGAAGCTCCAGGTGCCCGGTGCGAGGCCGGCGACGATCTGCAACCCGCTGGCGAACAGGCCCGCGACGACGAGCGTCCGGTAGCCCAGGGAACGTCGCCGGGCCGCGACGAGCGCGCCCACCACAGTGCCGACCGCGAACACCGTCGACAGCAGGCCGTACCCGGAGGCGCCGGCGTTCAGCGGCCCGTCGCTCATCGCGGCCATCGTCACCTGGTAGTTGCGGCCCAGGCTGCCGAGCACGAACGACAGGGCGAGCGCGAGGAGCAGCACCGGCTGCCCACGCAGGTAGGCGAACCCGGCCCGGACACCGCCCCGGGCCCGGCCGGCGTCCGGGACCGGAAGGCCGGGCACGGCTCCCGGGCGTACGGCGAACAGCGCCACCACCACGGCGGCGAAGCTGGCCGCGTTGATGCCGAACAGCAGGGCGGGTCCGATGGCGGCCACCACCACGGCGCCGAGGCTCATGCCGAGGATGCGGCCGGCGGAGTTGGTGAGCGAGCCGAGCGCCAGCGCGTTGCCCAGCGTCTCCCGGTCGACGAGGCTGGCGGCCCAGCGCCCCATCACCGGCCCTTCGATGGCCGAGACGGCACCGGTGGCCAGCGAGATCGCGAAGATCAGCGGCAGGCCGCCGACCCCGGTCAGGGCGACCGCCGCCAGTCCGGCGGCGAGCACCGCGTGGGCGCCCTGCGCGGCGATCAGCAACGGGCGGGCGGGCAGCCGGTCGGCCAGCACGCCACCCCAGACGCTGAGCAGCAGCGTGGGCGCCGCCTGGAGCAGCACGGCGAAGCCCATGGACGTCGCCGAGCCGGTTTCCTTCAGGACGTACCAGTTGACCCCGAGGACCTGCATCCAGGTGCCGATGACGGAGACGAAGCCGGCGAGCGCCCAGATCCGGTAGTTGCGGTGGCGCAACGCGGCGAAGGTGGCACCTCTGGCCACGACGAACCTCCAGCGATCGGCAGCATGATCATTCACACCGATCGCGGCGCGGTTCGGCAGCCGGCAAGTCTTGCCGGCTTAAACCTTTTTGCCCACATTTGTGAGCGGCTTCACCAGCGGGAAGGTCCGGCCGGTGCGGCGGCAGACCTACCGCACCGACCGGACGCCCGCACCTCAGCGAGCGGCGAGAGCCTGCGTTGCCGGGCCCACCGGAGCCGGCAACGCACCAACACCGCCCAGATAGCCGTGGATGGCGGCGGCGACCGCCCGCCCCTCAGCGATCGCCCAGACGATCAACGAGGCGCCCCGGTGCATGTCACCGGCCACGAACACCCCGTCGGCGTCGGTCTGCCAGTCGTCGCGGGCATCGATGGCGCCCCGAGGGTTGCGCTCCACGCCGAACTGGGCCAACAACGGCTGCTGCTCCGTGCCCTCGAAACCGATCGCCAGCAACACCAGATCGGCAGGCAACTCCCGCTCCGACCCCGGCACCACTGTGACGACCCGCCGGCCGTCGCGCTTCTCCACTGTCACCTCGGCGATCCGCACCGCCCGCACCTGGCCGGTGCCGTCGTCCACGAACTCCTGCACCGCCACGGCGAAGACCCGCTCGCCACCCTCCTCGTGCGCCGGGTAGCTGCGCAGCACCCACGGCCAGGTCGGCCACGGATCCCGTGCCTCGTCACGCTCCTGCGGCGGCTGCGGGTACAGGTCGAGCTGGTGCACGCCCGCGGCACCCTGGCGGTGCGCGACGCCGAGACAGTCGGCCGCCGTGTCACCGCCACCGATGATCACCACGTGCTTGCCGGCCGCGTCGATCGGGGTGCCGTCCGGCAGCACCGCCCGCGCCAGCCGACGCTCGGCGGTGGCCACCACGCCAGCCTGGTCGGTGGCCGCCGTGGCGACCGCGTGATTCGCCGCGACCAGGTGCGCCATCGCCTGGTGTACGCCCCGAAGCGCCCGCCCCGGGGTCTCCGGCGTGTCCCGGCCCTGCAACGCCCCACAGGCCAGCAGCACCGCGTCGTGCTCGGCGCGCAACTGCTCGGCGGTCACGTCCACCCCGACGTTCACGCCGGTGCGGAAGCGCACCCCCTCGGCGGTGAGCTGGGCCAGCCGCGCATCGATGTGCCGCTTCTCCAACTTGAAGTCGGGAATGCCGTACCGGAGCAGGCCACCGATCGCGTCGTCGCGTTCGTACACCGTCACCGCGTGACCGGCGCGGGCCAACTGCTGGGCGGCGGCGAGGCCGGCGGGCCCGGAGCCGACGACGGCGACCGACCGGCCCGACGGCGCCGGCACCGGACGGGGGGTGAACCCGCGCGCCGCGGCGGCGTCGGCGATCTCCACCTCGACCTGCTTGATGGTCACCGGTTGACCGCCGGAGATGCCGAGCACGCAGGCCGCCTCGCAGGGCGCCGGGCAGAGCCGGCCGGTGAACTCCGGGAAGTTGTTCGTGGCGTGCAGCGACTCCACGGCGGCGTCCCAGTTGCCGGTACGCACCAGGTCGTTCCAGTCCGGGATGCGGTTGCCCAGCGGGCAGCCGTCGTGGCAGAACGGGATGCCGCAGTCCATGCATCGGGTGGCCTGCTCACGGACCAACTCCTCGCCGGCCGGCGGGTACACCTCCCGCCAGTCGCTGATCCGCACCGGCACCGGGCGGCGGGCCGGCAGCCGCCGGTCGTAGCGCAGGAAACCGTTCGGGTCAGGCACGTGCCACCTCCTGGGCAGCCACCCGCGGGGCGGGCGGCACCGGCATCGCCGGCACAGCGGGCGCGGTCAGTTCTGTCATGACCGCGTCGTCGACGTCGCGGCCGGCTGCTTCGGCGGCCCGCATGATCTCCAGCACCCGGCGATAGTCGCGGGGCACCACAGCTGTGAACTCGGCCACCGCCTCCGGCCACCGCTTGAGCAGCTCCTCGGCGACCGCCGACCCGGTCTCGGCCACGTGCCGTTGGATCAGCTCGTGCAGCAGCGACTGCTCCTGCTCGCCGAGCGGCAACAGGTCGACCAGCTCCGCGTTGACCCGGGCCCGATCCAGGTGGTGCACGAACGCCGTGCCGCCGGACATACCCGCCGCGAAGTTCCGGCCGGTCGCGCCCAGCACCACCACGGTGCCGCCGGTCATGTACTCGCAGCCGTGGTCTCCGACGCCCTCGACCACCGCGATAGCGCCGGAGTTGCGCACCGCGAACCGCTCCCCCACCCGGCCGCGCAGGAAGACCTCGCCCGCCGTGGCCCCGTACAGGATGGTGTTGCCGGCGATGATCTGATCCTCGGCCCGCTGCCCCGGCGCGGCGTCCGGGTCGAGGAACGGCGCGGCGGCGTCCGGACGGACGACGAGCCGACCCCCGGAGAGGCCCTTGCCCACGTAGTCGTTGGCGTCGCCGTGCAGGCGCAGGGTCACCCCGCGCGGCAGGAACGCGCCGAAGGACTGCCCAGCCGTGCCGTGCAGCACGAACTCGATGGTGTCCTCAGGGAGGCCGGCACCGCCGAAGCGACGGGTCACCTCACCGCCGAGCATCGCGCCGACGCTGCGGTGCTCGTTGCGCACCGCCACCTCGACGCGCACCGGCGCCCCGTCCGTCAGAGCCGGACGGGCCAGCGCGATCAGCTCGTTGTCGAGCGCCTGATCCAGGCCATGATCCTGCGCGCGGACCCCGCGTCGGGCCGCGCCGGCCGGCAGCTCCGGCAGGTGCAGGACGGGCGCCAGGTCCAAACCGTGCGCCTTCCAGTGCGTCAGCGCCGGGGCCACGTCGAGCACCTCGGACTGCCCGATCGCCTCCTCGATCGACCGGAAACCCAGCTCGGCCAGGTACCCCCGGACCTCCTCGGCGAGGAAGAGGAAGAAGTTCTCCACGAACTCCGGCTTGCCGGTGAAGCGCTCCCGCAGCACCGGATTCTGCGTGGCGATGCCGACCGGGCAGGTATCCAGGTGGCAGACCCGCATCATCACGCAGCCCTCGACGATCAGCGGCGCGGTCGCGAAGCCGAACTCCTCCGCGCCGAGCAGCGCCGCGATCAGCACGTCCCGGCCGGTCTTGAGCTGGC
The DNA here is from genome assembly GCF_026342155.1 of Micromonospora sp. NBC_00362. NCBI lineage: Bacteria > Bacillati > Actinomycetota > Actinomycetes > Micromonosporales > Micromonosporaceae > Micromonospora > Micromonospora sp. NBC_00362. The sequence goes on along the minus strand of NZ_JAPENH010000001.1, from coordinate 6,502,800 downwards.
CGTCGACCTGCACGGTGACCCGGTCGCGCAGCTTGTTGAGCAACAGCGTCTGCTGCGCCTCGGCCAACCCCAGCTCCCACGGGGTGCCGGCGTGCTTGAGCGAGTTCATCGGAGAGGCGCCCGTGCCGCCGTCGTGCCCGGAGATCAGGATGACGTCCGCCTTGAGCTTCGCCACCCCGGCGGCGACGGTGCCGACGCCGACCTCACTGACCAGCTTGACGTGGACCCGGGCCGCCGGGTTGACGCACTTCAGGTCGTGCACGAGCTGGGCGAGGTCCTCGATGGAGTAGATGTCGTGGTGCGGCGGCGGCGAGATCAGACCCACGCCGGGGGTGGCGTGCCGGGTCCTGGCGATCCACGGCCACACCTTGTTGCCGGGCAGCTGACCGCCCTCGCCCGGCTTGGCGCCCTGGGCCATCTTGATCTGGAGGTCGTCGGCGTTGACCAGGTATTCGCTAGTCACACCGAAGCGGCCGCTGGCGATCTGCTTGACCGCCGAACGCCGGGCCGGGTCGTGCAGCCGCTCGACGTCCTCCCCGCCCTCGCCGGTGTTGGACTTGCCGCCGAGCCGGTTCATGGCGATGGCCAGCGTCTCGTGCGCCTCCGCCGAGATCGACCCGTACGACATGGCGCCGGTGGCGAACCGCTTGACGATCTCGGTGGCCGGCTCGACCTCCTCGATCGGCACCGCCGGACGGACCCCGGTGCGCAGTGTGAACAACCCGCGCAGCGAGCCGGCCTGCGCGGCGAGCGCGTCGACCTTCGCGGTGTACTGCCGGAAGACGTCGTACTGCCGGCTGCGAGTGGCGTGCTGCAGCAGGAAGACCGTCTCCGGGTTGAACAGGTGCAGCTCACCCTCGCGGCGCCACTGGTACTCGCCACCGACCTCCAACCGGTCGGAGGTGGCGGTGCCGGCCGGCGGCCAGGCCAACGCGTGCCGCGCGGCCACCTCGGTGTGCACGCCCGCGAGACCCACCCCGCCGATGCGGCTGGGGGTGCCCCGGAAGTAGCGCTCGACCAGCCGGCTGTCCAGGCCGACCGCCTCGAAGACCTGCGCACCGCAGTACGAGGAGACCGTCGAGATGCCCATCTTGGACATGATCTTCAGGACGCCCTTGCCGAGCGCCTTCGCGTAGTTGCGCACCGCGGCGGCGGGCTCCACCCCGGCCAGCGTGCCGGTGGCGATCATGTCCTCGACCGACTCGAACGCCAGGTACGGGTTGACCGCCGCAGCGCCGTAGCCGATCAGCACCGCCGCGTGGTGCACCTCCCGGCAGTCCCCGGACTCGACGATCAGCGCCGCCCGCGTACGGGTCTGCTCGCGGACCAGGTGCTGGTGCACGGCGGCGGTGAGCAGCAGCGACGGGATCGGCGCCAGGTCGGCGTTGGAGTCCCGGTCGGAGAGCACCAGGATGCGCACGCCGTCCTCGATCGCCTCGGAGACGTGCCGGCAGATCTCGGTCAGCCGCGCCTTGATCCCGGCGGCGCCCTCCCGGATCCGGTACAGCCCGGAGACCCGGACCGCCTTGAAGCCGGGCAGGTCGCCGTCCTCGTCGATGGAGAGGATCTTCGCCAGCTCGTCGTTGTCGATGATCGGGTGCGGGAGCACGATCTGCCGGCAGCTCGCGGCGCCCGGGTCGAGCAGGTTGCCCTCCGGCCCGATCGTCGACGCCAGGCTGGTCACCAACTCCTCGCGGATGGCGTCCAGCGGCGGGTTCGTGACCTGGGCGAAGAGCTGGTGAAAGTAGTCGTAGAGCAGCCGCGGCCGGGTGGACAGCGGCGCGATCGGGGTGTCCGTACCCATCGAACCGAGCGGTTCGGCGCCGGTGCGGGCCATCGGCCCGAGCAGGATCTTCAGCTCTTCCACCGTGTAGCCGAAGGTCTGCTGCCGGCGGCGTACCGAGTCGTGGGTATAGACGGTGTGCTCGCGGGCCGGCAGGTCGTCCAGCTCGATCAGCCCGGCGTGCAGCCACTCGCCGTACGGCTGGGCGGCGGCCAACTCGGACTTGATCTCCTCGTCGTGCACGATCCGCCCGGCCACTGTGTCGACCAGGAACATCCGGCCTGGCTGGAGGCGCCCCTTGGCGACCACGTGGGCCGGGTCGAGGTCGAGGACGCCCGCCTCGGAGCCGAGCACCACGAGCCCGTCGTCGGTCTGCCACCAGCGCCCGGGGCGCAGCCCGTTGCGGTCCAGCACCGCGCCGACGATCTCGCCGTCGGTGAAGGCCACCGACGCCGGACCGTCCCACGGCTCCATCAGGCTGGCGTGGAAGCGGTAGAACGCGCGCTTGGCCGGGTCCATCCCCGGGTCGTTCTCCCAGGCCTCGGGGATCATCATGAGCACCGCGTGCGGCAGGCTCCGCCCGGCCAGGTGCAGCAACTCCAGGACCTCGTCGAAGTTCGCCGAGTCGGAGGCGGCCGGGGTGCAGACCGGGAAGACCCGCCGGATGTTGCCCGGCACGTTCGGCGAGCGCAGGAGCGCCTCGCGGGCCTGCATCCAGTTGCGGTTGCCCCGGATCGTGTTGATCTCGCCGTTGTGGGCGATGAACCGGTACGGGTGCGCCAGCGGCCAGGACGGGAAGGTGTTCGTGGAGAAGCGGGAGTGCACCAGCGCGATCGCGCTGTCCACCCGCTCGTCGCGCAGGTCCGGGTAGAACGCCGGCAACTGGTCGGGCGTGAGCATGCCCTTGTAGACCATGGTGCGGCTGGACAGCGACGGGAAGTACGCCGGGACGCCGCGCTCGGCGGTCTCCCGTTCGGCCTGCTTGCGCAGGCAGAACGCCACCCGGTCCAGCTCGACGCCGCGCAGCGGGGAGCCGGCCGGCCCGTCGGGCGTGTCGGTGAGCCGGTGCGCGGCCAGGAAGAGCTGCCGAACCCGGGGCATCGCCGCCAGGGCCGTCTCGCCCAGGTCACTCGGGTCGATCGGCACGTCCCGCCAGCCGAGCAGGTCGGCGCCCTCGACCACCGCGTACTTCTCCACCACCCGGCGGGCACGCGCCTCGGCGGCATCGTCGTCGGGAAGGAAGACCAGCCCCGTGGCGTACTCGCCGGCCGGGGGAAGCGCGACGTCAGCCACCGCGCGCAGGAACGCGTCGGGCACCTGGATCATGATGCCGGCGCCGTCGCCGGTGTTCGGCTCCGCGCCACGGGCGCCCCGGTGGTCCAGCCGACAGAGCGCGCCGAGCCCGTTGGCGACGACCGAGTGTGAACGCCGGCCGTGCAGGTCCGCCACGAAGGCCACGCCGCAGGCGTCGTGCTCCTGCGCTGGGTCGTAGAGGCCCTGGGCGGACGGACGGGGGTGGGGCGTCGGGGACGCCTGCGGGCTGTGCGGATGCGGCTGTTCTGTGTCCGCGTACGGCTGAGCCACCGGGCCTCCTGTCGTCACTCAGGTTGGATCATGGTGGGGACGACGTCGGCCCGTGGGTCTATTGAGTCTACGTTAGGGCCGGGGCCGCACGGCCACCCGAGATTGATCACACCGTCCACTGGCTGGGACGTGTAGTCTCGCGCGGTGGATCCGCGACACAAGAACGTCTTCGACCGGTTGGAACGCTTCTACGACGCGGTGCCCCGCGACGTCTCCGGTGCGGAGGATCATGGCGGGCTGGTGCTGTTCGTCCGCGAAGGCGCCGGCTGGCCGTTCTACGCCCGCCCCCGGATCGACGCCACCGAGCCGCCGTCGCTGGCCGACGTGACCTCGGTCCGCGAGCGCCAGCGGAAGCTGGGCCTGCCAGAAGCCTTCGAATGGGTGCACGAGACGGCCCCCGAACTGCTGGCGGTGGCCCGCTCGGCGGGGCTCAGCGTGCTGGAGGCGCCGCTGATGGTGCTCGACCCGAGCGCGCTGCCCGACCCGGCGACGCTGTCCGACGCGGCGGTGCGGGTGCTGGCTGCCGACTCCCCCGGCTTCGCCGCCGACGTCGCCGCACGGCGTGCGGTGGCAGCGGTCGCGTTCGCCGCCGCCGGCACCGCCCCCGGTGACGCCGGCCCGGCCGAACGCGACGCGGCCGTCACCGAACTCGAACTGGCCGCGCTCGACGAGGAGCGCGTCCGGATCGCCGACGGCCGACGGATCTCCGCACTGGCCGGCACGCCGACCGAGGGCGCGCTGGCCAGCGGCATGGCGATGCGGGTGGACGACGTCGCGGAGATCGCCGGGGTGGCCACCCTGCCGTCCGCCCGACGACGCGGGCTGGGCGCCGCGCTCACCGCCACCCTGGCCCGGGAACTGCTGGCGGCCGGCACCGAGCTGGTCTTCCTCTCCGCGGGCAGCGAGGAGATCGCGCGGGTCTACCTGCGGGTCGGCTTCCGCCGGATCGGCACCGCCTGCATCGCCGAACCCGCCGCCCTCATCCCCTGACCTGCCCCGCTCCCCTGGCCGGCCTCGCTCCGCTGACCTGCCGCACGGCCGAGGTCAGGTCGGTGGGCGCCACTGGGCGGCGGAGGCGACGGCGCTGGAGAGCAGTCGGGAGTTGATCGTGCCCAGTGCGGCGTCCCGGGCGCGCAGCGCCAACCGACCCCGGGTCTGAAGCACCGCCGACATCCGCCGGGTCTGCCGGACCACCGTCGCGGCCCGGGGGCGGCGCACCCGGTCGTACGCCTGCACGGCGTCGGGCAGCCGGGCCTCCCGCAGCAGCGACGCGAGCGTGGCGGCGTCCTCGAACGCGAGGCAGGCGCCCTGCCCGAGGTGCGGCGGCATGGCGTGCGCCGCGTCGCCGAGCAGCACCACCCCACCGGGCCCGACCGGATAGCCGTATGCCCGGGGCAGCGGGCGCAGCTCGCGAACCTCCTGTTGGACCAGGTCGGCCGGGTCGGTGGCGTCGAGCAGCGCGCCGACCGGCGCGGGCCAGCCCGCGTACCAGCGGCGCAGCAGGGCGAGCTGGGTCTCCGGTGGTTCCGGGCGGGGTGCGCCGGCGGCGGTGGCCACCCAGTAGATGCCGCCCCGGCTGGACCCGCCCGAGGAGCCCCGCTCGCCCAGCGACGCGGCCACGAACCGGTAACCCGCGCCGAGAATCTCACCGGCCAGCGGCTGATCGTCGGGCAGTCGAGGTGCCTGGTACCAGGGGATGACGGCCCGCCAGGCGGCGCACCCGGAGCTGACCACCCGGGACTCGGGCGCGAGTTGGCGGCGGATGCCGCTGTCCGTGCCGTCGGCGGCCACCACCAGATCGGCCTCGATGGTGTGCCGCCCGTCGCTGACTCCCGGCCGCTCGCCCGGCTCGACGCGAACGTGGCGCACTGTCACCCCGGTCCGCAACTCGACCCGCTCGCCGAGGCCGGCGATCAGCGCGTCGTGCAGATCCTCCCGGTGCACCACCACCGGCATCCGGTCGGCCGGGATGGGCCGGGGCTGCACGAGCCAGTGCCCATCTGGACGACGGACCCCGCCGTCGCGCAACGGGGTGGCGATGGCGGCCAGGCCGGCGCCGAGGCCGAGGGCCTGGAGCGCGCGGACGCCGTTGGGCCAGAGCACCACTGCGGTCGGCTCGGGGCGGACCCGTTCGGCGCGTTCCAATACTGTGACCTGCCAGCCGGAACGGGCCAGCGCGCCGGCCACCGCGAGGCCACCGACCCCTGCGCCGACCACCACCGCGCTTCGCATCGGTGCCGCTCAGCTGTCCCGGTCGGCGGGACGCGCGCCCGTGGCGTCGGCCCGGTCGGTGCGAGCGGCGGACGGATCGTCAACCGGCTCGTCGTCGCTGGACGTGAGGTCGGCGGCTGCCGTGTCGTCGGACGGCTGGCCATCATCCGGCCGGGAGTCGTCGTCGTTCGCTGGCGGCACGACGCCGGTGTCCTGCCAGGCCGCGTACTGCTCCTCACTCACCACCCGGTAGCCCTCCGGCGCGGCGGCCCGCGCGGGGGTCTCCCGCTCGGAGAGGTCGACCTGGGACAGGTCGGACGTGGGGGGCGGGGTCGTCGTCGCCGGGCCGAGCGGGATCAGGTAGTCCCGAGGGCCACGCACCCGTACGAAGTAGATCAGGGCGCCGAGGAAGACCAGGGCGGCGGTCCAGACGTTGAGCCGAACGCCGAGGATCTGGTTGGCCTCGTCGGTGCGCATCAGCTCGATCCAGAACCGGCCGACTGTGTAACCCATCACGTAGAGCGCGAACGCCCGGCCCCGGCCCAGCTTCAGCCGACGATCGAGGATCAGCACCAGAGCTACGACGCCCAGGTTCCACAGCGCCTCGTAGAGGAAGGTCGGCTGGTAGAGACCCGGCTCGAGGATCGGCTGCCCGGCGTCGTCGCGCAGCGCGTGCCCAGGATTGTCCGGGTCCATCCGGTGGATCTCCAGACCCCACGGCAGTGTCGTCCGGCCACCGAAGAGCTCGTTGTTGAACCAGTTGCCGATCCGGCCGACGGCCTGGGCCAGCGGCAGCCCGGGGGCCAGCGCGTCGGCCACCACGCCGAACGGAATGCCGAGCTGTCGGGCCGCGATCCAGGCACCGAGCGCGCCACCGGCGACCGCGCCCCAGATGCCGAGACCGCCCTCCCAGATGGCGAATGCCTTCATCGGGTCCCCACCAGCGCCGAAGTACTTCTCGGGTGAGGTGACCACGTGGTAGATCCGGGCGCCGATGATGCCGGCGGGCACCGCCCAGACGGCGATGTCGAGCACCGCGCCGGGCGCGACGCCGCGCTGCCGCAGCCGGCGCTCCGTCACCCAGCAGGCCAGCACGATGCCGGCGATGATGCAGAGCGCGTAGGCCCGGATCGGCACCGGCCCGAGCTGCCAGACCGCGGTGCTGGGGCTGGGCAGGGCCGCCTGGGGGGAGAGCGAGGCGAGGGTCACGGGTGCACACGCTACCGCTGCACACCCCCGCAGCGGCACCCCGGGCCGTTGGAGGGCGCATCCCGGTGACTTCTGGTTTGCGCCGCCGTAGGCTCTTTGTCCATGAGCGCGCTCACCTGGGCGGTCGCCGCTGTCGTCACCGACGACGCCGGTCGGGTGCTGCTCTGCCAGCAGGGCCGGGGGGCCCGCCGCTACGCGTTGCCCGGCGGACGGCTGCGCCCGGCCGAGGACCCGGTGCGGGCGGCGCTACGGGACATTCGCGCGGAGACCGGCTGGGACATCGAGCTGATCGACCTGGTCGGGATCTACCACCTGAGCGTCCCCCCGGGAGAGGCCGCCGCCGGCCGCGCCGGGCCACTGCCGGACGTCCTCGTACACGTGTTCCGGGCCCGCACGGCCGGGGTCGGACCCGCCAGCGACCCACCGCCGGGCTGCCGGTTGTCCTGGCACTCCCCCGACGCGCTGCCCGAGGTGGTCACCCCGCTCACCCGGGTCGCCGTCACCGACGCGACCGGCGGCCGCTCCGGTGTGCTCCGCGACGTCCCCTGCGGGCCCGGCACCGTCGCCTCCGCGCCGCTACCGGCGGCTCGTCCAGCCGAGGACGGCCGCCCGGCACGGTCCCTGCACCCCTGACGGGCCGCAACCCGTCCCGAGGTCCGCCGCGTGGTCACTGACAGCCCCACCTGCCGGCCACACCCGACCAGGCGGGCCGGGCTCAACGGGTGGGGTTACGGACGCCCTCGGCGAGTTCGGCGCTGAGCGTGCGCAGGGCGGCCAGCCCGTCGGCCTCGGTGGGCGCGTCGAGCACACACCGGACCAGCGCGCTGCCCACGATCACCCCGTCGGCGTAACCGGCGACGGTGCCGGCCTGCGCGCCGGTACCCACACCCAGGCCGACACCGATCGGCAGGTCGGTGACCGCGCGGGCCCGGGAGACCAGCGTCGGGGCGGCGTCGGAGGTACGCGCCCGAGCGCCGGTCACCCCCATCACGGCTGTCGCGTAGACGAAGCCCCGGCAGTGCTGCACCGTCATGGCCAGCCGAGCGTCGGTGGACGACGGCGAAACCAGGAACGTGCGGTCCAGCCCATGCGCGTCCGAGGCGGCCAGCCACTCGTCGGCCTCGTCAGGGATGAGGTCCGGGGTGATCAGACCGGTGCCGCCGGCCGAGGCGAGGTCACGGGCGAAGACGTCCACGCCGTACCGCTCGACCGGGTTCCAGTAGGTCATGGTGACCACCGGAGCGCCGGTGGCCGCCACCGCCTCGATGATGCGCATCGTGTCCGCTGTGCGTACGCCCCCGGCCAGCGCGATGTCACTGGCCCGCTGGATCACCGGCCCGTCCATCACCGGGTCGGAGTAGGGGATCTCCACCTCGATCACGTCGACGCCGGCCTCGACCATGGCGGTCATCGCGGCGATGCTGCCCTCGACGGTGGGGAAACCGGCCGGCATGCAACCGACCAGCAGTGCCCGTCCGTCGGCGCGGGCCTTGTCGAAGGCCACCCCGATCCGGCTCATCTCACCGCTCCTTGTCGAGGATGCCGAAGTAGTCGCCGGCGGTGTGCACGTCCTTGTCGCCCCGCCCGGAGAGGTTGACCACGATGGTGGGCTCCCGGCCCAGCTCCGCGGCGAGCTTCGGGGCCAGCGCGACGGTGCCGGCGAGCGCGTGTGCGCTCTCGATCGCCGGGATGATGCCCTCGGTACGGCAGAGCAGCTCGAACGCGGCCATCGCCTCGTCGTCGGTGACCGGCAGGTAGTTCGCCCGGCCGGTGTCGTGCAGCCACGCGTGCTCGGGCCCCACGCCCGGGTAGTCCAGGCCGGCGGAGATCGAGTGCGACTCCAGGGTCTGCCCGTCGGCGTCCTGGAGCACGAAGGTGCGGGTGCCGTGCAGGACCCCGGCTGACCCGCCGGTGATGCTCGCCGCGTGCCGGCCGGTGGCCACCCCGTCGCCACCGGCTTCGAAGCCGTACAGCCGCACGGCCTCGTCACCAACGAACGCGTGGAAGATGCCCAGCGCGTTGGAGCCGCCGCCGACGCAGGCGGTGACGGCGTCCGGCAGCCCGCCGGTGAGGTCCAGGCACTGCTGACGGGCCTCGTCACCGATGCCCCTGACGAAGTCGCGCACCATCGCCGGGAACGGGTGCGGGCCCGCTGCGGTGCCGATCAGGTAGTGCGTCTCGTCGACGTTGGCCACCCAGTCGCGCATCGCCTCGTTCATCGCGTCCTTGAGGGTGCGCGAGCCGTTGGTGACCGGGATGACTGTCGCGCCGAGCATCCGCATCCGGGCCACGTTGAGCGCCTGCCGCTCGGTGTCGACCTGGCCCATGTAGACCACGCACTCCAGGTCGAACAGGGCGGCGGCGGTCGCGGTGGCGACACCGTGCTGGCCGGCGCCGGTCTCCGCGATCACCCGGGTCTTGCCCATCCGCTTGGTGAGCAGCGCCTGGCCGAGCACGTTGCGCACCTTGTGCGCACCCGTGTGGTTGAGGTCCTCGCGCTTGAGCAGCACCCGCGCGCCGACCTTCGCGGAGAACCGTCGGGCCTCGTACAGCAGCGAAGGCGTGCCGGCGTAGTCGCGCAACAACGCGCCGAACTCCGCCCGGAAGGACTCGTCCTCCATCGCCGTACGCCACGCCCCGTCGAGCTCGTCCAGCGCGGCCACCAGGGCCTCGGGAACGAACCGACCGCCGAAGCGGCCGAAGTGGCCGGCGGAGTCGGGCTGCGGGCCGGCCACCGGGGCCAGCGCGTCGGCGCTCATCGGGAATCCTCTCGCTGGGACGTCAGACCGGCGCGGGTCAGCGCACCGGCCGGGGCGTTGCCGGGTGGTTGCCCGCGTTGACCAACTCGGCGACCGCCTCGCGGGGGCTCTTCTGGGTGACCAGGCCCTCGCCCACGAGGACCGCGTCGGCGCCCGCGGAGGCGTACCGGATCAGGTCGTGCGGGCCGCGAACGCCGGATTCGGCGATCTTGACGACGCTGCTGGGCAGGCCGGGCGCGATCCGCTCGAACACCGACCGGTCGACCTCCAGGGTACGCAGGTCACGGGCGTTGACCCCGATCACCTGCGCGCCGGCCTCCAGCGCGCGGTCGGCCTCTTCCTCGTCGTGCACCTCGACCAGGGCGGTCATGCCCAGCGACTCGATCCGCTCCAGCAGGCCCATCAGGACGTTCTGCTCGAGGGCGGCGACGATCAGCAGCACCAGGTCGGCGCCGTGCGCGCGGGCCTCGTGGATCTGATAGCTGGAGACCACGAAGTCCTTACGCAGGACCGGCACGGTGACCGCGGCACGGACGGCCGCCAGGTCGTCCAGCGAACCGCCGAACCAGCGGCCCTCGGTCAGCACGCTGATCGCCCGCGCCCCACCGGCCGCGTAGTCAACAGCGAGGTCGGCCGGATCGGCGATCTCGGCCAGCCGGCCCTTGGACGGCGACGAACGCTTCACCTCGGCGATCACGGCCACGCCGGGCTTGCGCAGCGCCGCGTACGCGTCCATGGGCGGCGGCGCCGCCGCTGCCAGTTCACGGATCCGCTCCAGCGGAACCTGCTCCTGGCGTCGGGCGACGTCTTCACGCACGCCGGCCAGAATCTCGTCGAGCACGCTTACGGACGCTGCCTGGCCGGCCTCGTCCCCCTCCGCGTGCGCATGCTCAGCAGTCACGAACGGACTCCCCTCTCCGGGCGTCATGGGCCGATGCTAGGGGCAGCCGACCGACGCCGAATGCCGGGGGTATGGCGCTGCTCACGAAAAGGGCTGCGGCATAATGGCCGACTTGCCGTGAAGGGGTTGTCACGCAGCGCCACCTCCGGTATCGACCACCGTCACGCGGTATGGAGCCTGGCGGCCGCGGTCAGACCGGGCCGGTCCATCGATCATGCCACCAGTTTCCGCTCGCCGCCCGACCGCAGCGATGTCGATCGATGCTGTGAGCAAGCTCAAGGCCGAACGGACGGTGCCTGGTCACGGCCGAGGCGAGACAGTTGACCGGGCGGTCACCGTGGCGAAACGTCGACGGGCGAGCATCGTCCTCGGGCAGACTCGATGGCGCGCCTGCCCCGACCGCAGCAACTCCTCGTGCGAGGTGACCATGAGCATTTCCGAGTCGAACCCGAGCATCGGACTGACCACCATCTCGCGGACTGTGGCATCGCTCGCCGTCGGAGTGGTGCACACCGTGGAACGGGCCGTGGTGGGCGAGGGGCGGATGCGGACGGCACGGGGCAACGCCTGGGAGGCGGTCTGCGCCGACCGGGCTCGCGCCGACCAACGCGCCGAGCTGAACCGCCTGGTCGCCGAGCTGACCGCCGCCCGCGCCGCCAGTAGCCGCGCCGAGTGGGAGCGCCAGCCGGTCGGCTGACCGCCCGCCCGCCGGCCGTCGCGTCAACCGGCCGTCGCGGCCGTCGGGTCAGCTCGTCCGTCGGGTCAGTCGTCCGTCGGGTCCTCGCCCCGGTCCAGCGCGTCCCACGCCTCGGTGGTCCGCCGCCCCGCCAACGGCGTCGGCGGCACGGCCGGGTCGCTCTGCGGCGGCGCGGCCTGCGGCGCGGTCCGCGCCGGACGTTCGTACCGGGCGCCCATCGCCGGCCAGTCACCGCCACGCACCGCCGTCCACCAGCCTCCCCCTGCGGCCAGCAGGCCGCCGAGCAGGCAGAGCGCCGGCCACTGCCGGCTCGCGTCGCCGCCCACGTCGGCGACCAGCCCATACCCGCCGCCTGCCGCCACGGCCAGACCGAGTACGCCGAGCAGCGCCCCGAGCACCCGACGCAGGCGGCCCCGGGTGGCCAGCACCGCGCCGCCCCCGGCCAAGGTCACCAGGGCCAACGCCGGCAGCCAGGGCAGCAGGCTCGCACCGCTGCGGGTGTCACGCACCGGCGGCAGCGGCGCCGGACGTACCGTCAGCTCGACCGACCAGCTGCGCGTCGCGGCCCACAGCGCCAGGCCCGCGCCGGCCAGGCAGAGCAGCACGGCGTACGTCAGCGCGCGCCGGCCGACGACGGACCGCTCCCCGCCGCTCACGAGCTCATCCCCTCGTTCGCGACTGCGGGGTTCCGCCTCGCCGCACTCCTCACGCTCACCGTGCCGGCCGGAGGGTTTCGGCGGCCGCGATCGCGGCCAGCACTGCCGCGGCCTTGTTCCGCGTCTCCTGGTCCTCGGCGGCCGGGTCCGAGTCGGCGACCACCCCCGCCCCGGCCTGGACGTAGGCGCGGCCGTCGCGGATGAGCGCGGTCCGGATGGCGATCGCCATGTCCAGGTCGCCGCCGAAGCCGAAGTAGCCGACGGTGCCGCCGTAGAGGCCACGACGGACCGGCTCCAACTCCTCGATGATCTCCATGGCGCGCACCTTGGGCGCCCCGGAGAGCGTGCCGGCCGGGAAGGTCGCGGCCAGCGCGTCGAAGGCGCTCTGGTCGTCACGCAGCGTGCCGGTGACTGTGGAGACGATGTGCATGACGTGGCTGTACCGCTCGATCGTGGCGAACTCGGGCACCTCCACGCTGCCGGGCTGACAGACCCGTCCCAGGTCGTTGCGGCCGAGGTCGACCAGCATCACGTGCTCGGCCCGTTCCTTCGGGTCGGCGAGCAGCTCGGCGGCGAGCGCGGCGTCGGCGGCGGAGGTGCCACCCCGCGGCCGGGTGCCGGCGATCGGGTGCAGCAACGCTCGGCGCCGCCCGTCCGCGGCCCCGGTGACCTTCAGGTGCGCCTCCGGGGACGAGCCGACGATGTCGAACCCGTCGAAGCGCAGCAGGTACATGTACGGGCTCGGGTTGCTGGTGCGCAGCACCCGGTAGACGTCCAGCGGGTCGGCGTGGGTCGTCCGCTCGAACCGCTGGGAGAGCACGATCTGGAAGCACTCACCGGCCCTGATCGCCTCCTTGGCCGCCTCCACCGCCTTCGGGTAACCACCGTCGGGCGTACGGCATTGCACCTCGCCGGCCGGCGGGCGCTCGACCGTGGAGATCATCGGCGGGATGGGCCGGGACAGCGCTGTGGTCATCGCGTCCAACCGGCCCACCGCGTGGTGGTAGGCGGCGGCGACCTGCGGGGCGCGGTCCGGGGCGTCCAACGGCGGCAGCACCGCGTTGGCGACCAGGATCGCCGAGCCGTCGTAGTGGTCGAGCACCACCAGGTCGGTGGCGAGCATCATGCCCAGCTCCGGGACGCCCAGGTCGTCCTCGGTCAACTCGGGCAACCGCTCGAAGCGCCGGATCAGGTCGTAGCCGAGGTAGCCGACCATGCCCCCGGTCAGCGGCGGCAGACCGTCGGACGGGTCCCCTACCGGGCCGGCCAGCGCCGCCACCGTCTCCCGCAGCATCCGCACCGGGTCACCCTCGGTGCTCAGCCCGGCTGGCGGCTGGCCGAGCCAGGTCGCCACACCGTCGCGCTCGATCAGGGTCGCGCTGCTGCGTACGCCGATGAACGAGTAGCGCGACCAGGCCATGCCGGCCGAGCCGACGCCCTGCTCGGCCGATTCCAGCAGGAACGTGCCCGGCCCACCGGCCAGCTTCCGGTAGACCCCGACCGGGGTCTCCGCGTCGGCCAGCAGCCGCCGGGTGACCGGCACCACCCGCCAGTCGGCGGCCAGCGCGGTGAAGGTGGCCAGGTCGGGGCTGAGGGTGCCGTCGGTCATCAGCCGACCCGCCTTTCGGTAGTGACTGCGGTGCTTCGCCGGGTTGCGCTCCGCGTGTTCACGGCGCCTCCGTCCCGGTGACGGGCAGCTCGGTGAAGAAGCAGGTCCGGTGCCCGGTGTGGCAGGCCGCGCCGACCTGCTCCACGGTCACCAGCAGCGCGTCCCCGTCGCAGTCCAGGGCGACCGACCGCACGTACTGGTGGTGCCCGGAGGTGGCGCCTTTGACCCAGTATTCGCGGCGGCTACGCGACCAGTAGGTGGCCCGGCCGGTGGTGAGGGTGCGGTGCAATGCCTCGTCGTCCATCCAGGCGACCATCAGCACCTCACCGGAGTCGTGCGCGCGCACCACCGCGGCGACCAGACCGTCGGCGGTGCGGCGCAGCTGGGCCGCGATGGCCGGGTCGAGCCGGGACGGGCGTGCCGGCGCGGGCGCGGCCAGCTCGTTCGGATCGCTGGGGACGCCGGTCACCGGCGAGTCAGGTACGGGCACAGTCACCAATTCTCCCGCACGCGGCACGGGCACCGCCGACCGCTCCCGCCAGGGCTGCGGCGAAGGCTCCGAGAGCCAGGGCTGTGACAAGGGCCGAGGCTGCGATGGGGGCCCGGCCGGCCGGGCCAGCTGGGCGACGTAGCGGTCCAGCCGGCCGTCGACCAGGGCGGCGGCCAGGTCCGCGCCGGCCGTGTCGGCGATCTCCTCGGCGTACGGCCGGATCAACGGCAGCGTGCCGGCGACCAGCCGTACGGCGGCGGCCCAGAGCTGCCCGGTGGCGCCCGGGCGCAGCCCGAGGCAGAGCAGCATGTCCGTCCGGTAGCCGGGTGGAGCCACGGGCAGTTCCAGGGCCGCCGCGAAGGCCGCCCGGCGGGAGTGGACCCGCACGGAAGGGTTGGCCGGGCGCAGCACCGAGGGGCACAGCCGCGCCAGGTCGGCGACGGCGAGCCGGACCCCGAGGCGGTCGCTGGCCGCGCGGGCGGCGGCGGCCTTACCCAGCGTGGCGATCATCTCTTCCAGCCGGGGTGGCTCGGCGGGCTGGCAGAGCACCGGCAGGTCGATCCGGGGCCGCCAGTGCGGGTCGGCCCAGAGCAGCCGCGCCGGCGCGGTGACCGGCAGCCCGAACGCCCAGTCGGCCGGTTCGCCCAAGCGGTCCACCCAGGACCGGATGTCCCGGGCGGCCACCGAGACGTGAGTGACCTGGCCTGCGGACTCGTCGAGGTAGGCCCGGCGGGCCGCGTACGGGGCGCCGCCGACCAACACGTCGAGGTCCACGTCGCTGTGCGCGGTGGCGGCACGGCGGGCGTGGCTGCCGCGCAACAGGATGCCGACGACCGGCCGCTCGGCGGCCTGCCGCAACCGCGCGGCCCAATCCTCAAGAAAACCGCTATCCGGTAACGGAGCGTGACCCACCGCGCCATCGTGCCGTACGTCCGATCGGCGCGCAATGCCCGTTGGCGGACTTCGTGTCCGGTCCGGAGCCTACTGCCCGTTCTCGCGCTCCGCGCCACGGCGGGCCAGCCGGACACCGGTGCGGGCGTTGCGCCCGACCCGGTATTTCATCTAGCGTTGAGTTCAACAGGTGATGAGTTTAGGTGGAGGTGTGTGATGGACGATGCGATAGCCGTCCGAGACCTGGTCGTGGACCGGGGTGGGCGGCGGGTGCTGGACGGCATCAGCTGCCGGGTTCCGCGCGGTGCGGTCACCGGGCTGCTCGGCCCCAGCGGCAGCGGCAAGACCACGTTCATGCGCGCGGTGGTCGGGGTGCAGGTGGTCAGCGGCGGGACGGTCACCGTGCTCGGCCAACCGGCGGGCACTCCCGCGCTGCGGCACCGGGTGGGCTACCTGACCCAGGCGCCGAGCGTCTACGCCGACCTGACCGTCCGGGAGAACGCCCGCTACTTCGCGGCCCTCTACGGGCGTGGGCGCGCCGAGGCCGACCGGGCGATCAGCGACGTCGGGCTGGCCGAGGCCGCCGGTCAACTGGTCGGCACCCTCTCCGGCGGTCAACGCAGCCGAGCCTCGCTGGCGTGTGCCCTGGTCGGGGAACCGGAGCTGGTCATCCTCGACGAGCCGACAGTCGGCCAGGACCCGGTGCTGCGGGCCGACCTGTGGGCCCGGTTCCACGCGATGGCCGCCGCCGGCACCACCCTGCTGGTGTCCAGCCACGTCATGGACGAGGCGGCGCGCTGCGACCAACTGCTGCTGATCCGCCAGGGGCGGTTGATCGCCGACGACAGCCCGGCCGCGATCCGCGCCGCCGCCGGAGTGGACGACCTCGACGAGGCGTTCCTGCGGCTCATCCGGGCCGGCGAGGCCGCCTCCACCAGCACCGACGTGACAGCCGCACGGGAGACAGCATGAACGCGCGAATTCTCGCCGCCACCACCGGGCGCATCCTGCGTCAGCTCCGGCACGACCGGCGGACCATCGCGCTGCTCGTGGTGGTGCCGGCCGTCCTGCTCACCCTTGTCTACTTCATGTACGCCGACCAACCGACACCGCCCGGCCAGCCGACCACCTTCGACCGGATCGCGCTGGTGATGCTCGGCATCTTCCCCTTCGTGATCATGTTTCTGGTGACCAGCATCGCCATGCTGCGGGAACGCACCTCGGGCACGCTGGAGCGGCTGCTCACCACCCCGCTGGGCAAGCTCGATCTGCTCTTCGGGTACGGCATCGCGTTCGGGCTGGCCGCCGCCGTGCAGGCAGCCGTCGCCGCCGCTGTGGCGTACTGGATCTTCGATCTGGAGACCGCCGGCAGCATCGGGCTGGTGCTCGGGATCGCCGTGCTCGACGCCGTGCTCGGCGTCGCCCTCGGGCTGCTGTGCAGTGCCTTCGCGCGCACCGAGTTCCAGGCAGTACAGTTCCTGCCAGTCGTGGTGGTCCCCCAACTGCTGCTCTGCGGGCTGTTCGTGGCCCGCGACCAGATGGCCGGCTGGCTCCAGGCGCTCAGTGACGCCTTCCCCCTGTCGTACGCCATCGAGGCGTTGCAGGAGGTCGGCGCCCACGCCGAGCCGACCGGCCGGCTGTGGCGCGACGTCGCTGTGGTGTTCGGCGCGGTCGTGCTGGCGCTGGTGCTCGCGGCGGCCACCCTGCGGCGACGCAGCGGCTGACCGCCGACGTCGGGGGCGGCGGCCAGCGCGGCAGCCGACCCCGGCGTGCGCCGGGCCGGCCCACGACGGGCCGAGGCGGACGAACGAAGGGCGGCGATGACGCGGCGGACCGGCCGGCGACCCGGCAACCCGGGCACCCGGGAGGCGATTCTCGACGCGGCGCGGACGGCGTTCGCCGAACGTGGTTACGACGCCGCCTCGATCCGGGGCATCGCCGGTACGGCGCAGGTCGACCCGGCGCTCGTGCACCACTACTTCGGCAGCAAGGATCAGCTCTTCCTGGCGGCGATGAACTTTCCGGTCGACCCCGGTCAGCTGGTGCCGAAGGTGCTGGCCGGCGACCGGGACGGCGTCGGTGAGCGGATGGTGCGCATCTTCCTCGGCGTCTGGGACTCCCCGACCGGCAGCGCGGCACAGGCACTGCTGCGCTCCGCGGTGAGCAACGAGTGGACCGCTCGGCTGCTGCGTGAGTTCGTCACCACCCAGGTGCTGCGCCGGGTGCTGGAGAACCTCGACGTCGACCCGGTCGAGCTACCGCTGCGTGGCTCGCTGGTGGCCACCCAGATGATCGGGCTGGCCATGATGCGGCACGTGGTGCGCCTTGAGCCGGTCGCCTCGGCGGATCCGGAAACCCTGGTGGCCGCGATCGGCCCCACGATCCAGCGTTACCTCACCGGCCCGCTACCGAGCTGACCCGACGGCGCCGCCGAACCCCGACCCCGACGCGATCTTGCACTTTCTGTCCCGACCAAAGGGATATACCACGCGTACCGACGACCGAAAGTGCAAGATCGGCGGGGTGGGACGGGGCCGAGGGCGGGCCAGGGCGGGGCGGGGCGGTTAGCGCGGGGGGCGGGCGTCGGCTGTTAGTCGCAGCGGCGGCAGCACTTGGGGCAGCTCGGCCGGGTCGTCCACCGGGCCGGGGAAGGCCAGCCGGACGCGACGGCGGGCGCCGGGTTGGCCGAGGGCCACCACCAGCCCGTAGCGGTCGATGCGCACCACCCGCGGCGGCCCGTCCGGGGTCTGCCCGGTCAACCCGAGCTGCCGGCGCAGGTACTCCGTCACCTGGGCGCCGTGGCACTCGGCGAGGTCGGCGAGCAGGCGGGCCTCGACCGGGTGCACCGGGTCGGGCTCGGCCTCGGCGTACTCCACCGGGTCGATCCGGTGCACGACGCCGGCCCGCTCCCAGCGGACCTCGACCACCTCGAAGCGGAACAGCCGGAACCGGGTGCCCAGGTCGAGCAGGTCGCCGGTCGGCTCCACGGCGGCGAACTCGACAGCCGCGTGGCGGGCCTCGTCGCCGCGCAGTTCGGCCGCCCAGCCGGACACCCAGGCGCGACCCAGGCCGGGCGCGCCGGCGGCGGGCGGCAGGTCGAGCACGTCGAGCACCACGGCGACGTCGCTGCCCCCGGCGGCCGGTTGCAGGGCGGCGGCAAGGTGGCTGGCCACCGGCACCAGCAGCAGCACCCGCCCGTCCGAGTCGGTGACGTGCCGGGCGTGATGCGGGCCCGGCCGGTGGGCCAGGTGCACGAGGCCGGGCAGGCGCCCGGCGACGAGGGTACGGACGATCTCGGCGGAGTTGGGCCGCATGGGCGCGACCTCCTTCAAAGGTTAGGCTTACCTAACCGGAGCCTAGAGCACCCGCCCGTCGGCGTCCACCACACCGCCGCACCTCACCGGGTCTGCTCCAGCCAGGAGGCGTAGAGCAGGCCGTACACCGAGTCGGCGTCGCGAACCAGCTCGTCGTGCGGGCCGCGCTGCACCACCCGACCACGGTCCACCACGATCACCTCGTCGGCGGCCTGCGCCGTGGAGAGCCGGTGCGCGATGGCGAGGGTGGTCCGACCCCGGGTGACAGCGTCCAACGTGCGTTGCAACCGCACCTCCGTCGCCGGGTCCACAGCGCTGGTCGCCTCGTCGAGCACCAGCAGGTCCGGGTCGGCCACGTACGCGCGGGCCAGCGCGACAAGCTGCCGCTCCCCGACGCTGAGCGCCTCGCCGCGCTCCCCGACCGGAGTGTCCAGGCCCGCCGGCAGACCCTCCAGCCAGTCCGACAGGCCCAGCTCGGTGAAGGCGGCGCTCAACTGCTCGTCGGTCAACTCCGGGCGGGCGAACCGGACGTTGTCCCCCACCGTCGCGTCGAAGAGGAACCCGTCCTGCGGCACCATCACCACGCGGGAGCGCAGCGAGCCGAACCGGACGTCGGTCAGCGGCACCCCGGACAGCAGCACCGCCCCGGCCGACGGGTCCATCAGCCGGGTCAGCAACTTGGCGAACGTGGTCTTGCCGCTGCCGGTCTCACCGACCACCGCCACCCGGCTCTTCGCCGGGATCTCCAGGTCGATGTCGTGCAGCACCGGCGGACCACCCGGATAGGCGAACCGCACACCGGAGAACCGGATGTCCAGCGGCCCGCCCGGCAGCTCCCGCCCCTGCTCCCCCGGGTCGGCCACGTCCGGGGCGACGTCCAACACGTCCAGCACCCGACGCCAACCGGCGATCGCGTTCTGCGCCTCGTTGAGCACCTCGGTCGCGATCTGCACCGGCTGGATGAACAGCGTCACCAGGAAGAGGAACGCGGTCAGCTGACCGATCGACAGCGTGCCGTCGACGCCCAACAGCACGCCGAGCACCACCACACCGGCCAGCGCCAGCCCCGCCGCCAACTCGCCGACCGAGCTGCCCACGATGCTGATCCGGATCGCCCGCTGCTGCGCCAGCCGCTGCCGGTCGATCGCCTCGTCCAGCCGCCGCTCGGTGCGCCCGGCGATTCCGTACGCCCGGATCACGGGCGCGCCCACCACGCTCTCGCCGATCGCGCCGAGCAACGTCCCGGTGCGTTGGCGCACAGTCGCGTACGCGCTGCCGAGGCGACGTTGCAACTGCCGGATCACGAACACCGCCGGCAGGAACGCGGCCAACACCACAAGTGTCAACTGCCAGGAGTACGCCAGCATGACGGCGGTGGTGACCACCAGCTGACCGAGGTTGACCAGCAGGATCACCCCGCCCCACTGGAGGAACTGGGTGATCTGGTCCACGTCGCTGGTGACCCGCGACACCAGCGAACCGCGCCGCTCCGACTGCTGGTGCAACATCGACAGGTCGTGCACGTGGCGGAACGCGCGCGTCCGCACGTTGGCCAGCGCCGTCTCGCTGACCGTGAAGAGCCGGCGCATCATCAGGTAGCCGCAGATCGTGGTGATCGTCAGGATCGCCGTGGTGATCGCCACCACCGTCCAGACCACGTTCAGATTCAGACCACCGACGAGGCCCCGGTCGATGCCCTGCTGCACGGCGACCGGCACGGCGACCCGACCGACCATGTAGACCAACGCCAGGGCCAACGTACCGGCCAGACCGATCCGTAGTTCCGGCGAGAGCGCCAGGCCCCGACGCAGGGTCTGCCAGGTCGTCTCCTGCCGGGTCTCCGGCGTGTCACTCGTTTCCGTCGTCGCGCTCACCGGGCCCGCCTTTCGTTCGCGACTGCGGGGCTCCGCTGCGCTGCACTCCTCGCGCTCACCGGTCCCGCCTTTCGTTCGCGACTGCGGGGCTCCGCTGCGCTGCACTCCTCGCGCTCACCGGTCCCGCCTCGATCTCCAGGCCCGACGGCAGCGGTGCCACGTCGTCGCCGTAGGAACTTTCCTGTGCCCGCTCCACCTCGGCCTGCTCGTAGGCGGTGACCAGGTCGACGTAGCCGGGCACGGTGGCCAACAACTCGCTGTGGGTGCCTCGGGCGACCACCCGTCCCTGCTCCACGTAGATGACCTCGTCGGCGAGGGCGATGGTGGCCCGGCGGTACGCCACCACCAGGATCGACGCGGCCGGAACTCCCGCCTCCGTGGTCGACGACCGCAGCCCCGCCAGGATGGCCGCTTCCACTCGAGGATCGACAGCGCTCGTCGCGTCGTCGAGCACCAGCAGGCGCGGGCGACCGGCCAGCGCGCGGGCCAGGGTGAGACGCTGCCGCTGCCCGCCGGAGAGCGAGGTGCCCCGCTCGCCGACCATGGTGTCCAGACCATCGGGCAGCGCGGCGACGAAACCGTCCGCCTCAGCCAGCCGCAGCGCCGCCCAGACCACCTCGTCGTCGACACCGGGCCGGTCGAGGGCGATGTTGGCGCGGACCGTGTCGTCGAAGATGAACGGCACCTGGGCGACCAGTGCCACGGTGCCGGCCAGCGACGCGGAGGTCAGCTCGCGCACGTCCACGCCGTCCAGGTTCACAGTGCCGGAGTCCGGGTCGACGAGACGCACCGCCAGCGAGGCGATGGTGGACTTGCCGGCGCCGGTCGGCCCCACCAGGGCCACCGTCCGACCGGCGGGCACCGTGAAGCCGACCTCGCCGAGGACCTGCGCGCCGGGCGGGTGCGCTTCGGCCGGCGGGTAGGAGTAGTGCACGTCGTCGAAGGTGAGGGTGGCCGGGCCGGCGCCGGCCGGGTCGAGCACCCGCTGCCCGTACGGCATCTCGCCGGTGGCGTCGAGGACCCGGCGCACCCGGTCCCAGCCGGCGACGCTGCGCGGCAGCTCGGCCAGCACCCAACCGATGGCCCGCACCGGGAAGGCCAGCACAGTGAAGAGGAAGGCCACGCTGACCAGCTCGGTGACGCTGATCGCGCCTTGGCGCAGCCGGAACGCCCCGACCACCAGCACGGCCAGGGTGCCGAGGCTGGGCAGCGTCTCCAGCAGCGGGTCGAAGATGCCGCGCAGCCGGCCGACAGCGATCAGCGAGTCGCGCAGCTCACCGGCGCGGCCCGCGAACCGGGCGGTCTCCTGGGCCTCGCGGCCCATCGTCTTGACCACCAGTGCGCCGTCGAAGCTCTCGTGGGCGATGCCGCTGACCTCGGCGCGCAGGCGCTGTGCCCGGGCCTGCCGGGGGGCCATCCGGCGGGAGTAGACGACGTTGAGCGCGAACAGCGCGGGGAAGACCGCGAGCCCGACCAGGGCGAGCGCCCAGTCGGTGGCGAAGAGCGACACGATCGCGCCGACAAGCATCACCAACGTGCCGACGGCGAACGGCAGCGGCGCGATCGGGTACCAGGCCGCTTCCACGTCGGAGTTGGCGTTGGACAGCAGGGTGCCGGTGGAGTTGCGGTGGTGCCAGGACAGCGGCAGCTCCAGGTACCGACGGGTCACCCGGCGGCGGTAGGAGGCCTGGAGGCGGTACTGCATGTAGCCGGCGCCGAGCCGGCGGCCGAAGATGCCCGCCACCCGCAGCACGCTGATCCCGAACAACGCGGCCGCGGCCAGCGCCAGGGTGCCGGCGCCCACCTCGCCGCGTTCGATGGCCGGAAGCGCCACCTCACCGATGACCGACCCGACCACCCGGGCGCTGACAATGATCATCCCGCCGAAGAGCACGCTGCCGACGACCGCCACCGAGAAGATCCGCGGTTGCTCACGGATCGCCTGCCGCAGGACCCCCAGCCCTCGACTGAGAACGTCCCGACTTGTCTTGCTCGCCACGCTCTCCCCCGCCGTAAGCCGCAATTATCTCCCTCATCCTTACCGGTCGGGGCCAGTGCCGCCGACCCTGACTGGATATGTCGACCATCACGTACCGGACGGCGGCGTGCCGTCGGCGTCGACCGGCGTCCGCTGTCGCGCGCCGACGGGCCGCCGGGCCTACGATCGGGCCATGCCGCGGTACGCCCGAGCCGAGCGCGAGGCGCTGGCCGATCTTCTCCTGGCCCTCGGGCCGGACGCCCCGACCATCAACGAGGGCTGGGCGACCCGTGACCTCGCCGCGCATCTGGTGCTGCGGGAGCGCCGTCCGGACGCGGCGGGTGGGATAGTGCTGCCGCCGCTGCGCGGCTACGCCGAGCGGGTCCGTCGGCGACTCGCCGCACGGCCCTACCCCGAGTTGGTGGCACAGGTGCGCCGACCGCCGGTGTGGAGCCCGGTCAGCAACCCGCTGACCGACGAGTTGGCCAACACGATGGAGTTCTTCATCCATCATGAGGACGTCCGGCGGGCCGGCTCCGGGTGGCAGCCGCGCGATCTGCCGGTCGGCCTGCAGAGCGCGCTCTGGAAGCGCGCGGCCCCGATGGCCCGGCTGGCGCTGCGGCGTTTTCCGGCGGACCTCTACGTGCAGGCGCCGGGCCACGGTGAGGTCTCCCTCGGCCGCGGTGGTGAGCCGCTGCGCCTGGTCGGCGCCCCGGCTGAGCTGGTGCTGTTCTTCTCCGGCCGGCAACGGGTGGCCCGGGTCCAACTGAACGGCTCGGCGGAGGCGGCTCAGCGGCTACGCACCGCCCACCTGGGCATGTAACCACCTGTACGTAAACGGTCACCGAACGACTGTGGAATTTCCCACACCCAGCGAAACATGCTGATACCTCCTCCCGTACGCTTCACCGCGCCGCTCCGCGCCGGGCGGCACGGAGTGGGGGCACACTGTGCGGGACTTCGCGATTTCGGCGCTGCGGGAACCCCCGTTTCCCACGGGCCGCCACGGGGCCACGGACCAGGTGGCGAGTGAGAGCATCGACTGGGCGCGCACGTTCGGGC
Organism: Micromonospora sp. NBC_00362; assembly: GCF_026342155.1. Taxonomy (NCBI): domain Bacteria; kingdom Bacillati; phylum Actinomycetota; class Actinomycetes; order Micromonosporales; family Micromonosporaceae; genus Micromonospora; species Micromonospora sp. NBC_00362. The sequence goes on along the minus strand of NZ_JAPENH010000001.1, from coordinate 6,479,782 downwards.
TGGTCGATTCCAGCCAACGCGTGCACCGCCTGGAGCGGGCCGACGCCGCCGGACTGGCCGGACGCGCCTGCCCGGACGGCTCAATCGAGGGCCTGCGGCTGCTCACCGACCTGATCAGCTGGCTTTTCGTGATGGACGACGCCTGCGACGAGGACGGCCTCGGCGCCGACCCGGTCCGACTGGGCCCGGCGATCAGCACCCTGCTCGACGTGCTGGACCGGTGCGGTGACCCGTACGTCGCGCCGCCCGCCGTCGGGCCACTGGGTGACGCGCTGCACGACCTCTGCCGCCGGACCCGACTGCACGATCACGCCGGACTGCTGCTGCGGTTCGTCAGCCAGATGCGCGAGTACCTGTTGGCGCTGCTCTGGGAGGCGGGCAACCGGGAACGTCGACGCGTGCCCGAGGTGGCGGAGTACGTGCAGCTACGCCGGCACATCGGCGGCGTGCATCCCTGCCTCACCCTGACCGACCTGGCGTCGACGCGGCCCTCCGGGCCGACCCAGCGCGCCAACCCGGGGCTGGTCGCCCTGGACCTGCTGGCGGTGGACCTGGTCTGCTGGTGCAACGACCTCTTCTCCTACGGCAAGGAGAGCCAGGCCGACCCGGACGCGCACAACCTCGTCACTGTGCTCGCCCAGGACAGCGACGCGGACGAGGTGACAGCGCTCCGTAGTGCGGCACACCGGTTCAACCAGGGTTTGGCGACGTACCTGGACGCGGAGGAGGCGCTGCGCGCCGCCGGCGACGACGGGATCCGCGACGCCCTGGCCGCCCGGCGCAACTGGGTCCGGGCCACCTACGACTGGTCAGTGGTGGCCGCCCGGTACGCCTGATCGGCCGTACCGGTTGATGGGACGGGCCGGCCGGACGATCACCAGGGCTAGCCGATGCACGGCAACAGGCAATACTCTTCGGTAACCATCATGACGTGACGACCGTCACGCCACCACCCCCGAAGGCGGCTACAGCGATGGCTCTCGATGTACCGTACCGCTCCATCCCGGACATGTTCCTCAAGCGCGTGGCGGCCACCCCCGACCGGTTCGCGTTCGCGTCCCCGAACTCCGACGACTCGGGACCGGTCTGGCTGACCTGGGCACAGGTCGGCCAGCGCGCCAAGGCGGTCGCCGCCGGCCTGCACGGCCTGGGCGTCGGCCAGGAGGACCCGGTCGCGATCCTCGCCAACACCCGGCTGGAATGGGTGATCGCCGACCTCGGCATCATGTGCGCCGGCGGCGCGACCACCACCGTCTACCCGACCACCGAACCGGCCGACGCGACGTACATCATCGCCGACTCCGGGTCGAAGGTGCTGTTCGCGGAGAACCCGGCCCAGGCGGCGAAGATCGGCGGGGCGTCCCTGCCCGCGCTCACCCACGTGGTGCTCCTCGACGGCGCCGTCGACCCGAACGCCGCGATCGCGCAGTTGACACTCGCCGACCTGGAGGAACGCGGCACCCAGGCGCTGGCCGCCGAGCCGGAGCTGATCGACATGCTGGTGGCCGGCATCGGCCCGGACCACCTGGCCACCCTGATCTACACCTCCGGCACCACCGGCCAACCCAAGGGCGTCGAGCTGCTGCACGGCGGCTGGTGCTGGGAGGCCGTGGCCCAGGCCGACGTCGGGCTGCTGCGCGACGACGACCTGCAGTACCTGTGGCTGCCGCTGGCCCACTCGTTCGGCAAGACCCTGCTCTGCGGTGCCATCCACGTCGGCCTGCCCACCTACGTCGACGGGCGGGTGGACAAGCTGGTCGACCTTCTCTCGGTCATCCGCCCAACGCTGATGTGCGGCGCGCCCCGGGTGTTCGAGAAGGTCTACAACAAGGCAGTGACCACCGCGCAGGGCGCCGGCGGCGCGAAGGCGAAGATCTTTGGCTGGGCCGTCGGCGTCGGCAAGGAGAAGGTCGCCCTGGAGCAGGCCGGCAAGCCGGTGCCGGCCGGGCTGAAGCTGCGCTACGGGCTGGCCGAGAAGCTGGTGTTCAGCAAGCTCCAGGCCCGCCTGGGCGGGCGGATGCGGGTGCTGGTGTCCGGCGCCGCGCCGCTCAGCCCGGAGATCGCCACCTTCTTCGCCGCCGCGAACCTGCCGATCTCCGAGGGCTACGGTCTGACCGAGACCAGCGCCGGCAACTTCGTCAACCCCCCGGCCGGGCTGCGCATCGGCACCGTGGGCCGGGCGATGGGCGACCTGGAGTGCAAGATCGACACCGACGGGGAGATCCTGGTGCGGGGTCGGCCGGTGATGCGCGGCTACCACAACCTGCCGGAGGAGACCGCCGCCTCGTTCACCGAGGACGGTTTCTTCCGTACCGGTGACATCGGCAGCCTGGACGAGCAGGGCTACCTCCGCATCACCGACCGCAAGAAGGACCTGGTCAAGACCTCGGGCGGCAAGTACATCGCGCCGTCGCACATCGAGGGCATGTTCAAGGCCATCTGCCCGTACACCTCGCAGGCGGTCGTCGTCGGTCAGGCCCGCAACTTCTGCACGATGCTGGTCACCCTGGACCCGGACGCCATCCGGGGCTGGGTCGCCGGCGGCCCTCTCGAAGGGCGCAGCTACACCGAGATCGTCGCGTCGGCTGAGGCCCAGACGATGGTCGAGGAGTACGTCGCCCAGCTCAACGCCAAGCTCAACCGCTGGGAGACGATCAAGAAGGTGGCCATCCTGCCGCGCGACCTGACGATCGAGGACGGCGAGATCACCCCGTCGTTGAAGATCAAGCGGCGTGGGGTGGAGAGCAACTTCGCCGCCGAGATCGACAAGATGTACGCCGGCACCCTCGCCGAGCTCTGACGCGTCGCCGGTGGCCCCGTACCCGAGCGGGTGCGGGGCCACCGGCGTTCGTGGCAGCGAGGCCGCTCAGGCGATGACGGCCGGCTCGCGCCACCGCTGGCGGCCGGCCCGGTCCAGGTCGTAGCGGATCGCCGCGATCCGCCCCACGGCCTCCACGAGGTCCGCCGCGGGCAGGGTGAAGGGCAGCCGCAGGAAACGCTCCAGGGTGCCGTCCAGGCCGAACCGGGGGCCGGGGGCCAGCCGTACGCCGACCTCCTCCGCGGCCCGGGCCAGCGCGCTCGAGACCGGGCCGTCCAACTCGGCCCACAGCGTCACGCCACCCCGTGGCACTGTGACCCGCCACTCCGGCAGTTGGTGCGCGAGCGCGCCGAGCAGGGCGTCCCGCTGGACGGCCAACTGGACGCGGCGGTCGGCGACGATGGCCTCGGCGTCGGCGAGCAGGTGCACCGCCACCAGTTGGTCCAGCACCGGGCTGGCCATGTCGACCCCGACCCGCACGGCGGCCAGCCGCTGCACCTGCGGCGCTGACGCGCGCACCCAGCCGATCCGTAGACCACCCCAGTAGGGCTTGCTCATCCCGCCGATGCTGACCACCCGGCTGTGCCGGTCGTAGGTGGCGACCGGGGGTGGCACCTCGGTGCCGTCCATCGACAGGTCCACGAAGGACTCGTCGATGATCAGATCGGTGCCGACCGCGTGCGCGGTGGCGACCACACGCTCGCGGAGTGGGGCGGGCATCAGGTGCCCCGTCGGGTTCTGGAACTCGGGAATCAGGTAGGCCAGTTTGGGTCGGGTCTGTCGGAGGCTGCCCAGCAGGAGGTCGGCCTCCCAGCCGGCGTCGGCGGCCAGCCCGTGGGTGCTGATCCGGGCCCGCCGGCCGGCCAGCGCGGCGAGGGCGTTGGGGTAGGTCGGGGACTCGACCAGCACGGTGCCGCCCGGGGCCAGGGCGAGCCGCAGCACCAGATCCAATGCGTGCTGGGTGCCGCTGGTGACCATGATCTGGTCGGCCGAGGTGGGCAGACCCCGGGCGGTGTACGCGTCGGCCACCGCCTCGCGCAGCTCGATGATGCCGGTCGGGTGGTAGCCGGCCCCGCTCAGGTATCGGGGCAGGTCCTCGGCGGCGGCCCGCGCGGCCGACAGCAGTTGCGGCGGTGCGGCCAGCGCGGCGACGCCGAGGTCGAGCATCTCCCGGTCGTCCAGCGGGGTCCACAGGCCGGTGCTGGCCACCCGGTGGTTGCCGGGCAGCATCGTCCAGCTACCGGCGCCCCGCCGGCTGGCGAGGTGCCCGGTCTCGCGTAGCTGCCGGTAGGCGGCGGTGACAGTGGTCCGGCTGATTCGCAGCGCCTCGGCCAGCTCCCGTTCGGCCGGGAGGCGGACGCCCAGCGGCAGCCGGCCGTCGGCGAGCAGCCCGCGCACCGAGCCGGCCAGCGCGGCGTAGTCGGGGCTGCGGCGGCGGCCGGGCAAGGAATGCCACTGCCCGAGCAGACGGGCCAATTGGACGCCGCGAACCTGCCCGCTCATAGCCACTCCTCGAATATTGGCTTCTTCCTCGACGAGGATTGGCACCTAGGGTGGCATGCATGGCACTGCTTGGCAATCTGCGGCACCGGCCGGTTCGACGGTTGGTCCAGCTCTACCTCGGGCTCACGGTCTACGGCGTCAGCATGGCCCTGATGATCCGCTCCGACCTGGGCCTCGACCCGTGGGACGTGTTCCACCAGGGGCTCTCCGAGTTGACCGGGCTCTCCTTCGGCACCGTCACCATCGGCGTCGGCGCGCTGGTCCTGCTGCTCTGGATCCCGCTGCGGCAGCGGCCCGGCCTCGGCACTGTCAGCAACGTCGTGGTGATCGGCCTGGTCGTGGACGCCACACTGGCCCTGCTGCCCGCGGGTGGCCCGCTCAGCGTCCGGATCGCGATGCTGATCACCGGGATCGTCGCCAACGGCGCCGCCACCGCTCTCTACCTCGGCGCCCGGTTGGGGCCCGGCCCCCGCGACGGTCTGATGACCGGGTACGTGGCCCGCCGGCCCGGCCGGTCGATCCGACTGGTGCGCACCGTCATCGAGGTCACCGTGCTGGCGCTGGGCGCGCTGCTCGGCGGCACTGTCGGCGTAGGCACCGTCGCGTACGCGCTGGCCATCGGCCCTCTGGCCCAGTTCTTCATCCCGCTGTTCGCCGTGCCGCAGGGCACCGCCGCGGACAGCGCCGCGCCCCCGCCGGGCGACCCCGCGCCGGCCGCCCCGGCCAGCTGAGCCCTCACCGACCGTCCGCGAACCGGTACGTGGCGGTGGTGCCGCGCACCGGTTCGTGGGTGGGTGTTCCCTTCCGTGACGCGCGCCGTCATCATCTCTGCATGGGGGAGAACGGTTGGCGCTGGAACGATGCCTGGATCTTCGTGTCGCTCGTCATCGCGAGCGGGGCCGGACGGCATCGTCGATCGGCGACAAGCCGACGGCCGGAGGGCGTCCGCCTGACCGACGTGCTCTCCACCGCCGACCACCTCAACCACGCGATTCCGCAGCGACACGAGGTGGAAGCCGCGGTCCAGCGGCTGGTCGGCGCCGGGCTGGTCAGCGTCGCCGACGGCTGGTTCCGGATCACCGCCGAGGGTGAGCAGCTCTGGCGTACCCGCCCGCGCGCGGGGGTGGCGACCATGGTGGACACGGTGCAGGGTGTGTTGACCCGCCGGCACGCGCCCGGCAGCGCGGACTGGATCCTGGACGAGGCTGACCACGCGGCTGCCGTCCAGGAATACGCGGTGCGGTCGATCCCGTCGCCCCGGCGGTCACCGGAGGGGCACTCCGGCGAGCGCTGAGCGGCTCAGCGCACCGGATGGCCGCCGAGGCGCAGTGCGTCCTTGACCTCGGCGACGGTCAGCTCGCCGAAGTGGAAGACGCTGGCGGCCAGCACCGCGTCCGCGCCGGCGCCGATCGCCGGCGGAAAGTGGGCCACCTCGCCGGCACCCCCACTTGCCACCACCGGCACGTCCACCACCGCGCGCACCGCGGCGATCAACTCCAGGTCGAAGCCCGCCTTGGTGCCGTCGGCGTCCATCGAGTTGAGCAGGATCTCCCCCGCGCCCAGCTCGGCACCCCGGTGCGCCCACCACACGGCGTCGATGCCGGTGCCACGCCGGCCCCCGTGGGTGGTGACCTCGAAGCCGCTGGGCGTGCCGCCGTTCGGCGAGCGCCGCACGTCGAGGGAGAGCACGAGCACCTGCCGGCCGAACCGGTCGGCGATCTCGGCGATCAACTCCGGACGGGCGATGGCGGCGGTGTTCACGCCGACCTTGTCCGCGCCCGCGCGCAGCAGCGTGTCCACGTCGGCGACCTGCCGGACCCCACCGCCGACGGTCAGCGGAATGAACACCGACTCGGCGGTGCGGCGCACCACGTCGAGCATGGTGCCCCGGTCGCTGGAGGACGCCGTGACGTCGAGGAAGGTCAACTCGTCAGCGCCGGCCCGGTCGTACGCGGCGGCCAGCTCCACCGGATCGCCGGCGTCACGCAGGTCGAGGAAGTTGACCCCCTTGACCACCCGCCCGGCGTCCACGTCCAGACAGGGGATCACCCGTACCGCCACCGTCATGCCGCGAGCCTATCCTCCGCACGCGGCACGGCGGTCGACCCGATCGGGTCGACCGCCGCGAGAGAGGCCTGGGTCACACCTTGACGAGCATCTTGCCGAGGTTGTCGCCGCGCAGCACGCCGATGAACGCCTCCGGAGCGTTCTCGATGCCGTCCACGATCGTCTCGTCGTAGGACAGCGTGCCGTCACGCAGCCAGCCCGAGACGTCGCGTACGAACGCCGCCCGCACGTCGTTGTGGTCGTTGACCAGGAAGCCGCGCAGGGTGAGCCGCTTGCCGATGACCAGCGCCAGGTTGCGCGGGGCGGCCGGCGGCTCGGTGGCGTTGTACTGCGCGATCATGCCGCAGATGGCCACCCGGCCGTGCAGGTTCATGGCCGAGATCGCGGCCTCCAGGTGGTCACCCCCGACGTTGTCGAAGTAGACGTCGACGCCGTCCGGGGCGGCCGCGCGCAGCGACTCGCGGACCCCGTCGTGGTAGTCGAAGGCGGCGTCGAAGCCCAGCGCCCGCAGCCGCTCGACCTTGGCCGGCGAGCCGGCACTGCCGATCACCCGGCCGGCGCCCTTGAGCTTGGCGATCTGGCCGACCAGGCTGCCCACCGCGCCGGCCGCGGCGGAGACGAAGACCGTCTCGCCGGGCTTCATCGCGGCCACCTCCAGCAGACCGGCGTACGCGGTCAACCCGGTCATGCCGAGCACGCTCAGGTACGCGCTGACCGGGGCGATGCTCGGGTCGACGGGGCGGGCCGCGGTGGCGTCGAGCAGCGCGTACTCCCGCCAGCCCAGCCCGTGCAGGACCGTGGTCCCGACGGCGATGTCCGCCGCCTCGCTGGCCACCACCTCACCGATGGCGGCACCGTCGAGCGGCGCGTCGAGCGCGAACGGCGGCACGTACGACTTGACGTCGTTCATCCGCCCACGCATGTACGGGTCGACGGACATGTACTGGTTGCGGACCACGATCTGGCCCGGTCCGGGCGTCGGAACCTCGGTCTCGACGAGCCGGAAGGTGTCTTCGGTGGGCCAGCCCTGGGGGCGGCTGGCCAGGTGGATCTCGCGGTTGCTGGTCACGGAGTGGTCGTCCTCTCGTCCGCGGATGGGTGCCTGGGGCCGCGAGGTCACGCGGACAGGGTCTCGCGGACGGTCAGGGTGACGTCGACGTTGCCACGGGTGGCGTTGGAGTACGGGCAGACCTGGTGGGCCTGCTCGACGATCTGCTCGGCGACCTCGCGGGGCGCGGCGGGCAGGTCGACGACGAGCTGCACGGTGAGCCCGAAGCCCCCGCTGCCGTTCGGGCCGATGCCCACCTCAGCGCCGACCACGGAACCGGTCACGTCGGCCTTGGCGCGTCGGGCCACCAGCCGCAGCGCGCTGTGGAAGCAGGCCGCGTAACCGGCGGCGAAGAGCTGCTCGGGGTTGGCCGCGCCACCGGCGCCGCCCATCTCCTTCGGCACGGCCAGGTCGAGCGTGAACGTGCCGTCGGAGGTCTCGACGTGGCCGTCCCGGCCGTCGCCGGTGGCGGTCGCGGACGCGGTGTAGACAACCTGCATGGTGGTCACTGCTCCTTCTGTCGGTGGATGGTGTCGGTGACCCGGGTGAGGGTGTCGCGCAGCGCGACGAGCTCGTCGAAGCCCAGCCCGGTGGCCTGCGCGATCCGCAGCGGGACGTCGCAGACCCGCTCGCGCAGCGCCCGGCCCTGCTCGGTGAGGCCCACCTCGACCCGCCGCTCGTCGCGGGCCGACCGCCGCCGCACCACCAGGCCCGCCCCCTCCAGCCGCTTGAGCAGCGGGGAGAGCGTGCCGGAGTCCAGCCGCAGCTCGGCGCCCAACTCGGACACCGTGGGGGCGTCGTCGGGACGCTCCCAGAGCACCAGCAGCGCCAGGTACTGCGGGTAGGTCAACCCGACCTCGTCGAGGATCGGCCGGTAGACGTCGGTCAGTGCGCGCGACGCGGCGTAGAGCGCGAAGCACACCTGCCGGCGCAGCACCAGGTCATCGGTCACCGCTGAACCGTAGCCCACAATTAAGTTGTGCACAACTTATCGGGCCGAGGGACGGCCCAGCAGGCCGCCCGCCGCAGCACCTCAGCGATCGCCGAGGTACGCCTCCAACTCCACCTCGACCAGGTGCTCCGGGTCCAGCAGACCGGCCACCACCACCAGGGTGGCCGCCGGCCGGACCGCGCCGAAGACCACGTTGTGCGCCCGGCCCACCTCGTCGGCGTGCAGCCGGTCCGTCACGTACATCCTGGTCCGGACCACATCGCCCGGCTCCGCACCCACCTCGGCGAGCGCGGCCAACCCGATCCGCAGCGCCTGCGCGGTCTGCGCGGCCGCGTCACCGACGTGCACCACCCGGCCGTCCACAGTCGACGTGCAACCGGCCGTCCAGGCCCGCTCACCGGCCCGGACCACCCGGGAGTACCCGTAGCGCTGCTCCCACGGGCCGCCCGACCCCAGCCGGGTCGTCGTCACGCCTCGGCCAGCGTCCGCAGCGCCTCGGCCACAGTGAAGGCACCCGCGTAGAGCGCCTTGCCGGCGATCACGCCCTCCACCCCGGCCGACTCCAGGGTCGCCAGCGCCCGCAGATCGTCCAGGGTGGACACACCACCCGAGGCGATCACCGGCCGGTCCGTACGGGCACACACCTCGCGCAGCAGATCCAGGTTCGGCCCACGCATCGTGCCGTCCTTGGTGATGTCGGTGACCACGTACCGACTCGCGCCCGCCTTGTCCAGCCGCTCCAGCACCTCGTACAGGTCACCACCGTCGCGGGTCCAACCCCGCGCCGACAGGGTGTGACCCCGCACGTCCAGCCCGATGGCCACCCGGTCGCCGTACTCCGCGACCACCCGGTCACACCAGACCGGGTCCTCCAGCGCGGCGGTCCCGATGTTCACCCGGGCCGCACCGGTGCCCAGCGCCGCGCGCAGCGACTCGTCATCACGGATGCCGCCGGAGAGCTCCACCTTCACGTCCAACTGGCGCACCACCTCCGCGAGCAGGTGCGCGTTCGTGCCCCGACCGAACGCCGCGTCCAGGTCGACCAGGTGGATCCACTCCGCGCCGTCCTGCTGCCAGGCCAGCGCCGCGTCCAACGGGTCGCCGTAGATGCTCTCGCTTCCGACGGCGCCCTGCACGAGCCGGACGGCCCGGCCGTCAGCGACGTCCACGGCGGGTAACAGGGTGAGGCTCAAGGTCTTCTCCTCGATCAGGTACGACGGTCCAGGGCGATCACCACGATCGCCGGCAGTACGAGCAGCAAGAGCACGATCAGCGCGATACGCAACGCCAGGTTGTCGACGAACGTCCAGATCAGCAACAACGCCGCGCCGGTGAGCAGCACGATCGCGGCCCGCTCACCCCGAGTGTGCCGGGCCAGCCGCCCGGAGCGACCCCGCCGCAGCCGCGGCGTCAAGGTGCGGACCACGGCGCGGCGGCGTTGCCGCCGGGCGACCTGGCGCTGCCGGACCGCCCGTTCCCGGGCCTGCTCCGCCTCCCGCTCCGCCCGCCGGCGGGCGCGCTCCCGGCTCACCGCGACGCCCGTCGCTCGGGCACCGCGCGACGGCGCTCAGTCACCACTGGGCAACGTGGCGAGCCAGTTGCGCAGCAGCGCGGCACCGGTGTCGGCGGACTTCTCCGGGTGGAACTGGGCCGCCGACAACGAGCCACGCTCCACCGCCGCGACGAAATCCGTGTCGTGGTGGGCGGTGGTCACCGTGGCACCGGCAGCGGCCAGGGCCGCCGGGTCGCCCATCGCGTACGAGTGGACGAAGTAGAACCGGCTCCGCTCCGTCAACCCGGCGAACAGCACCGACTCCCGCGGCGCCCGGACCGTGTTCCAGCCCATGTGCGGCAACCGGGTGGCAGCCAGCCGGGTCACCCCGCCGGGCAGCAACCCCAGCCCCTTGGTCACCACTCCATGCTCGTCACCGTGCTCGAAGAGCACCTGCATGCCCACGCAGATGCCGAGCACGGGCCGGCCGGCAGCCACCCGTTCGGCGATCACCGGGCCAGCGTCCAGCGCCTCGATCCCCGCCATGCACGCCGCGTACGCGCCGACACCCGGCACCACCAGACCATCGGCGGCAGCCGCCGCGGCCAGGTCGTCGGTCACCCGGACGTCCGCTCCGGCGGCCGCCAGCGCCCGCTCCGCCGAGCGCAGGTTGCCCGAGCCGTAGTCGAGCACCACCACGCCACTCATGTCGTCACCCCGATCACCCGTTCTCCGGCAGCAGCCGCAGCACCCCGGCGACGGTGGCGAGCACCGCGAGCGCCGCGGTGATCAGCACGGCGGCCTTCGGCGCGCCCTGCCGGTAGAGCGACCAGGTGCCGCCCACCAGCACCCCGGCCAGAATCAGCAGCAACGTCGGCAACGCGGCACCCATCAGAGCCACCTTCCAGTCGCGACTGCGGGGCTCCGCTGCGCTGCACTCCCCGCGCTCATCAGAGCGCGCCCTTCGTGCTCGGGATGGCCCCGGCCGACCGCGGGTCGATCGAGGTGGCCTCACGCAACGCGCGGGAAACCGCCTTGAACTGCGCCTCCACCACGTGGTGCGCGTCCGGGTGACCACCCGGCCGGGCCGCCCGCAGCACGTCGACGTGCAGCGTGACCCGGGCCGCCTGGCCGAAGGACTCCCAGATGTGCCGGGTCATGCTGGTCGCGTACACCGGCCCGATGTACGGGGCGAGCACCGGCTCGTCGTGCACCACGTACGGCCGACCGGAGAGGTCCACCGCGGCCCTGACCAGCACCTCGTCCATCGGCACTGTCGCCGAGCCGTACCGCCGGATGCCGGCCTTGTCGCCCAGCGCCTGGTCGAACGCCGCACCCAGGGCGAGCGCGGTGTCCTCGATCGTGTGGTGCGCGTCGATCTCCAGGTCACCCACTGTGCGCACGGTCAGGTCGAAGCCGCCGTGCCGGGCGATCTGGTGCAGCATGTGGTCGTAGAAGCCGACGCCGGTGCTGATCTCGGCGGCGCCGGTGCCGTCGAGATCGATCTCGACGAGGACCTTGGTCTCCTTGGTGATCCGTTCCACCCGGGCGGTCCGACTCATTGCGAAGTCTCCATTGCAGAAAGGAAGGCGTCGGTCTCGGCGGCGGTGCCGGCGGTCACCCGCAGCCAGCCGGGCAGGCCGACGTCACGGACCAGCACCCCCTGCGCCAGCAGGGCGTTCCAGACGATGGTCTGGTCGCCGCCCACCTCGAAGAGCACGAAGTTGGCGTCGCTGTCGGCGACCCGCAACCCCCGCTCGCGCAGCGTCGCCACGATCCGGTCCCGCTGCGCCATGATCGCGCTCACCGTACCGAGAAGGGCGTCGCGGTGGGCTACCGCCGCGCGTGCGGCGGCCTGGGTGAGCGCGGAGAGATGGTACGGCAAACGGACGAGCTGCACCGCCCGCACGACCGCCGGGTCGGCGGCCAGGTAACCCAGCCGGCCACCGGCGAAGCCGAACGCCTTGCTCATCGTCCGGGTGACCACCAGCCGTGGGTGGCCGGGCAGCACCGCGAGGGCGCTGACCGTCCCGGGTCGGGCGAACTCGGCGTACGCCTCGTCGACGACCACCATGCCGGGCGCGACGTCGAGCACCGCGGCGATCACCGCCGGGTCCAGTGCCGTGCCGGTGGGGTTGTTCGGCGAGCAGAGGAAGACCACGTCCGGCCTGTGCTCGCGGACCTGGGCGACCGCCTCCTCGGCGGTCAACCCGAAGTCGACGCCGCGCGCGGCGGGCACCCACCGGGTGCCGGTGCCGAGGGCCAGCAGCGGGTGCATCGAGTACGCCGGAACGAAGCCGAGCGCGGTGCGCCCCGGCCCGCCGAACGCCTGGAGCAGCTGCTGCTGGATCTCGTTGGAGCCGTTGGCCGCCCACACCTGCTCGACGGTGAGCCCGTGCCCGAGATATTCGGCCAGGTCGGCGCGGAGCGCCACAGCGTCCCGGTCCGGGTAGCGGTTCAGCTCGCGCAGCTCGGCCGCGAGCGCCTTGCCGATCGCCTCGACCACCGGCTCCGGCACCGGGTGGGAATTCTCGTTGGTGTTGAGCCGCACCGGCACGTCCAACTGCGGCGCCCCGTACGGCGACAGCCCCCGCAGGTCGGCCCGGATCGGCAGATCGTCCAGGCTGGTCACGCCGCCCCTCCCGGGAAACGGGCCTGGACCGCCTGGCCGTGCGCGGGCAGGTCCTCCACGTTGGCAAGGGTGACCACGTGCGGGGCCACCTCGCGCAGCGCGGCCTCGGTGTATTCGATCAGGTGCACGCCGCGCAGGAAGGACTGCACCGACAGGCCGGAGGAGTGCCGGGCGCAGCCGCCGGTGGGCAGCACGTGGTTGGAGCCGGCGCAGTAGTCGCCGAGCGACACCGGCGACCAGGCGCCCACGAAGATCGCCCCGGCGTTGCGGACCCGCAGCGCCCACTCCCGGGCGTCGACCGTCTGGATCTCCAGGTGCTCGGCCGCGTACGCGTCGACCACCCGCAGCCCCGCCTCGAGATCGTCGACCAGGACCACGCCGCTCTGCTGACCGGTCAGCGCCGTGGTGACCCGCTCGGCGTGCTTGGTCGCCGGCACCTGCCGGGCCAACTCCGCCTCGACCGCCTCGACCAACGCCACCGACGGGGTGACCAGCACGCTCGCGGCGAGCGGGTCGTGCTCGGCCTGACTGATCAGGTCGGCGGCCACGTGCGCCGGGTCGGCGGTGTCGTCGGCCAGGATGGCGATCTCGGTCGGCCCGGCCTCGGCGTCGATGCCGACCACGCCGCGCAGCAGCCGCTTCGCGGCGGTCACCCAGATGTTGCCGGGGCCGGTGATCAGGTCGACGGGGTCGCACCGCAGCTCACCCGCCGGGTCCACCGCCGCGCCGTACGCCAGCATCGCCACCGCGTGGGCCCCGCCCACCGCGTACACCTCGTCGACGCCGAGCAGCGCGCACGCGGCGAGCACCCGGGGATCGGGCAGGCCGCCGTTGTCCTTCTGCGGCGGGCTGACCACCACCAGCGAGCGCACCCCGGCCGCCTGGGCGGGCACCACGTTCATCACCACAGTCGACGGGTACATCGCCAGGCCACCGGGCACGTAGAGGCCAACCCGGTCGACCGGCAGCCACCGCTCGGTGACGGTGCCACCGGGCACCACCTTCGTGGTGTGGTCGGTGCGCCGCTGGTCGTCGTGCACCCGACGGGCCCGGGCGATGGACTCCAGCAGCGCGGCACGCACCGCTGGGTCGAGCACCCCCTCCGCCTCGGTGATCGCCTCGACCGGCACCCGCAGCACCTCCGGGGAGATGCCGTCGAACCGTTCACTGGCCTCCCGGATCGCTGGGTAGCCATGCTCACGGACCGCCTCCACCAGGGGCCGGATGCGCTCGACGGCGACGGACACGTCGAGCTGGGCACGGGGCAGCAGGCGGCGCGGGTCACCGAGACCGTCGCGCAGGTCGATCCGATTCAGCACCCTTGCGAGTCTAGGCGGCCGGCCCGACGTCCACCCGAGCCGCCCGTCCGCCGGGACGGTGAGCCGGGCCACGCCCCCGGGGGCGAGATTGGTTAGGCTCGACCATGTGACCGCACGGCTGCCGGTTTTCCCGCTCGCAACGGTGCTCTTTCCCGGGTTGGTGCTGCCGCTGCACATCTTCGAGGAGCGCTACCGGGCGCTGGTCCGGCACCTGGTCGGCCTGCCCGACGGTGCCCCGCGCGAGTTCGGCGTGGTGGCCATCCAGGCCGGCTGGGAGGTCGCGCCCGCCGGTCCCGCCGGCGCCCCGGCCAGGTCGAGCGCCGGCGAGGTGACGTTGCACGAGGTGGGTTGCACCGCCGAGCTGCGCCAGGTGACCGAGTTGACCGACGGTGGTTTCGACATCGTCACTGTCGGCCGCCGCCGGTTCCGCATCGCCGACATCGACGACAGCGCCGAGCCCTACCTGACCGCCGACGTCGAGTGGCTGCCCGACCCGGGCGGCCCGGACGAGGTGGCCGATCTGCTGGCCGCCCGGGTGATCGCGGTCTTCCGGCAGTACCTCGGCCTGATCCGCTCCGACCCGGAGGAGATCTCCGAGCAGTTGCCGGAGGACCCGACAGTGCTCTCGCACCTGGTGGCGGCGACCGCGGCGCTCACCGTCGACGACCGGCAACGGCTGCTGGCCATCGACGACACCGCCTCCCGGCTCCGCGCCGAGCTGCGGTTGCTCAACCGCGAGGCGGCTCTGCTGCGTCAGGTGCGGGCGGTTCCGGTGCCGCTGTCGGAGCTGGCGTCCCCGCCGACACCCAACTGAACTCCCCCGGCTCGGGCTCCGGGCGTAAACCCGGCCACCGCGACCAACCGGCCAGCAGGGTGTACATCACCGCGGCACCGAACGCCGGCAGCAGCAGGTTGCCATGCGGCACCGGCAGCACGCCGAGCAGCCAGTCCACTCCACCGGCCCGCAGGTCGGCGGGTTTGCTGAAGGCCTGCCCGGCCGGGGCGGTCGCCAGCAGCCGGTCGAAGGCGGCCAGACCGATCCGCCGTCCCACCTGCCAGGCCACCGGCGCGGCGACCAGGGTGCCGAGCACCGCGGCGAGCAACCCGACCGGGCCGCGCCACCGACGCAGCACGAACCACAGGGCGAATGCCACGAGCAGCCCGAAGGCGAGCCCGAGCAGGCTGAACCAGCCGTCGGCGGCGATCGGCTGCTCCGGTTGCGGCTCGGCGTAGATCGCCCCCTCGGCGGTCTTGAGCACCGGGGTGTCCGGCGCGAGCGCGGCCCAGAGCAGCCCGAGGGGAACACCCAGCGCGGCCAGCGCGAGTACGACGCCCAGCACCGCCGCCAGGGCACGCAGCGGACGACGCGGCTCGTCGAACCGGAGCTCCAGCGAGCTCTGGTACGCCGCCGGCAGGTGGCCCGCACCGAACTCGCCCGGCGCCGCCCCGGTCGACCTGTCGACCTCCGGGTGTTGCGCGTGCGGCGTACGGGGTGGCGCGGGTTGGTCGGGCTCGTCGACGGGCCGCTCACGGTCGGGGTTGTCCGGGCTCACCCGATGATCCTCTCAGGCCCGGTGCGCGGCCGGGCTCCGGTGGCGGCAGACCAGCTCACCGGGCGAACGGCTCCACCATCATCGCCGCGGCCCGCAGCCACGCCTGCCGGGTCTCCGGTTGGAGCTGGTGGTACTCGATCGACGACCCGGTCTCCAGAGCCGGGTCGTACGGCACGACGGCCACGCCCCGGGTACGGGTGGCGAAGTGCCGCTCCAGGTCGTCCTGGAGCGTCGAGCGACCCGGGGTCGGGCAGGAGATGAGGGTGATCGCGTTGTCCGCCAACTCGCCCATGCCCTCCTCGTGCAGCAGGTCGAGCATCCAGTCCGCGCTGAACGCCGCGTCCTCCCGGGGCACTGTGGTCACCACCAGCTGATCGGCGGCCTGCATCACAGTGCGCCAGTTGGGGCTCTCCACGTTGTTGCCGGTGTCCACGCAGACCACGTCGTGGGTGCGCCGCAGCAGCTCCAGCACCCGTCGGACGGTGAACTGGTCCAGTCGCTGGGCGAAGCGCGGGCTCTCCTCGCCGGCCAGCACGTCGTACGAGCCGTCGGAGGCGTGCCGCAGGTAGTCGTCCAGCCGGTCCAGCAGGGTCGCGCCCTCCAGGATCTCGATCTGGGCCAGGTCGCTGATCAGGTGCCGGATCGTCCGGGCGTGCCGGGCGCTGCCGGCGCGCAGGCCGAGGGTGCCGCGCAGCTCGTTGTCGTCCCAGGCCAGCACGCCCTTGCCGCGGACGCTGCCAACCGTCGCCGCGGCGAGCACTGTGGCTGTCGTCTTGTGCACCCCGCCCTTGGGGTTGGCGAAGGCGAACACCCGGGGCGTGCCCAGGTCCCGTTGGAGCACCCCGTTGGCGCGCTCCTGCTCCTGGTCGACGGCCGGTGGGCGCCATTCGATCCGGGTCGGGTAGGCACGTTCGGCGACCGCCGAGCCGACCGCCGGGGCGGGTGGTGGCGGGACGGGCGGTGTGACCGGCACGGCGACCGGCGGGGCAACCGGCGGGGGCGGAGCGGCCGGGTAGCCGGTCTCCGGCTGGTAGCCGGTCTCCAGCAGGGCGTACCGCGACTCCAACGGCGGGTCGCCCGGTCGGTAGCCGTTGTCCAGCAACGCGTAGCGCGACGGGACCGGGTCGGGGTCGCGTGCCGGCGGCTCGGGCTCGGCCCGATACGTCGGCTCGGCCCGGTAGTCGGGCTCGGCCCGGTAGTCGGGCTCGGCCCGATAGCCGGGCGGGGCGAGGTAGCCCGGCTCGGCACGGTAGCCCGGCTCGGCACGATAGTCCGGCTCGGCGCGGTAGCCCGGCTCGGCACGATAGTCCGGCTCGGCACGGTAGCCCGGCTCGGCCCGGTAGCCCGGCTCAGCCCGATGGTCCGGCTCGGCGCGGTAGTCCGGCTGCTCGGTCCGGTACGCGGGCTCCGCTCGATAGTCCGGCTCGGCCCGATAACCCGGCTCGGTCCGATACGCGGGCTCGGCCCGGTAGTCCGGCTCGGCCCGGTAGGCGGGGTCGACCCGGTAGGTCGCCTCGGCCCGGTAAGCAGGCTCCGCGCCGTACGACAGGTCGGCCGGATGCCCGATGGCGGGTGCCCGCCCGGCGTAGCCGTTGGGGGCCGCACGCCGTGGCAGCGGGTCCGGCGGCGGTTCCTCGCCGCGCCGCTCCGGCTCGGTCTGCTCCGCGCCGCGACCGCCCAGCCGGGCACGGTCCAACAGCGCGCGCCACCGCGGCGCTGGTTCGGCCGGCCGGCCCCAGCCGGTCTCACTGCCCTCCACGGCCCGCCCTCCCAGCGCCATCGATCTCTGTCTGACAGGCTACGAACCCAACCCTATTCGGACCACACCTCAGAGCGCACACCAGCCGGCGCAGATCACGACGACGGCGATGGCGGCGACGGCTCGGCGAGGGTGGCGTCCGGCGAGGTGGTGACACTCGGCGCTGCCGACTCGGTGGGCTCCGGCTTCGACGGTTCGGGTGACGGAATCGTCACGACTGGTGCGGGTTCCGACGATTCGCCCACTGGGGTCGACGGCGCCGGTGCGCTGATCATCGGTGCTGGCCGCTCGGACCGGGTCGGTGCGGGGCTCGGCCCGGTGTCGGCCGGCGGACGCACCACGTCACGCTGCTCGGGCAGCGGCGGCGTGAAGACCGTCCGGTCCAGCCGGTACACCTCGGGGGCCGGGTCGACCGCCCGTACATCCGGCCGGGCCGCGACACCACGCAGCGCCACCGGCGTCGCGCGAACCACCGCCGCGTAGACGCAGGCGCAGCCGGTGCGGTACGCGGCCGCCTCGGCGGCGGCCACCTCGGCGCCGCCAACGTACTGCTCCCGCAACTCCCGCTCGCCCACCCCGTCGCCGTCGACCGCGGCGGCCCTGGCCCGATAGTCGGCAGCCTCGGTCTCCTTGCGCGCCGCCACCTGTTCCATTCCGGCGACCACGTCGTCGGGCACTCGCAGCGCGGGGATCTTGACGATCTCGGTCTGCCGGCCGGGCAGCGGAACCCGCCCGAAGACTGTCGAGACCCCGACGTCGCCGAGCACCGTCGCCAGCCGCTGCGGAGGAAGGTACGCGTCGAGCGTGACCAGCGCGTACGTCCCGCCCTCGGCGGCCGGCGGCGACGCGGGCAGCGCGGCCAGGTCGGCCGCGGCGGACCGCAGGTAGCCGGGGACGGAGTCGCCGTCGGCAACGCCGACCCGGGTCACCTCGCCGACCGTCCGGTCGCCGACCGGAGTGTCGTCGACGGCCCAGACGGCGGTGCCCAACACCGCCGCCGCGGAGAGGACCGCGGCCCAGCTGAGCACGCCGGAGCGCGCCGACCGGTCGCCCAGCCGGGCCACGGCCCGGGTCAGCGGCGGCAGCAAGCGCTGGTCCAGCTGCCGCAGCAGGTTGCCGGCGCGCACGGGCGGGATCCCCTCTGTGGAACGGTGTCGGGCGGTCGCCGCTCAGTCACGCAGGATCTGAAGCGCACGGTCCAGGTCGTCAGGGTAGTCGCTGACGAACCGGACCTCGTCCCCCGTTCGGGGGTGCAAAAAGCTCAGTTCGCGGGCGTGCAGCCACTGTCGGGCCAGGCCGAGACGGGCCGAGAGGGTCGGATCGGCGCCGTAGGTGAGGTCACCCACGCAGGGGTGCCGCAGTGTGGAGAAGTGCACCCGGATCTGGTGGGTCCGGCCGGTCTCCAGCCGGACGTCGACCAGACTCGCCGCCGGGAACGCCTCCAGTGTGTCGTAGTGGGTGATGCTCGGCTTGCCGCCGGAGACCACCGCCCAGCGGTAGTCGTGGGTGGGGTGCCTGTCGATCGGCGCGTCGACGGTGCCCCGCAGCGGGTCCAGGTGACCCTGCACCACCGCGTGGTAACCCTTGTCGACCTCGCGGTACTTGAAGGCCCGCTTCAACGCCGTGTACGCCTGCTCGCTCTTGGCCACCACCATGATCCCGGTGGTGCCCACGTCGAGTCGGTGCACCACGCCCTGGCGCTCGGCGGCGCCACTGGTGGAGATGCGGTGCCCGATCGCGGCGAGCGCGCCGATCACCGTCGGCCCGGTCCACCCGGGGCTCGGGTGCGCGGCCACCCCTACCGGCTTGTCGACCACGACGATGTCGTCGTCGGCGTAGACCACCCGCAGGCCGGGCACCGCCTGCGGCACCACTGTCGGCGGTGCCACCGGAGCGGGCAGCGTGACGTCCAGCCAGGAGCCGGCCTTCACCTTGTGCGAGTTGGGCCGGGCGGAGCCGTCGACCAGCGCGTCCCCGGCGTCGACAAGGGCCGCGGCGGCGGTGCGGGAGAGCCCGAACAGGCGGGACACGGCCTGGTCCAGGCGCATGCCGTCGAGGCCGTCCGGAACCGGAAGGGAACGGTGGTCGCCGCCAGCGGCGAACGCGGAGGTCATGCCCGCTCCCGCTGCTCGGCGCCCGACGTGGCGTCCGTGGTGGCCGGGTCGCCGTCGCGCCCCGCCCGTCGGCCGTCACGTTGGCGGCCGGTCAGCTCCAACAGGACGGCCAGCAGCACACCGCAGACCAGCGAACTGTCCGCCAGGTTGAACACCGGCCAGACCTGACCGTACGGGTCGAAGAGGCTGATCATGTCGACCACGTGCCCGTGGAACGGGGACGGCGCCCGGAAGATCCGGTCGACGAGGTTGCCCAACGCGCCACCCAGCACCAGGCCGAGCGAGACCGCCCAGGGCAGCGAGCGCAGCCGCAGTGCCATCCAGACGATCCAGCCGACCACACCGATGGTGATCAGTGGGAAGACCCAGGTGTGGTCCGCGCCGATGCTCCAGGCCGCGCCGCTGTTGCGGGTCAGGCTCAGGTAGACGAACCCGCCGAGCAGGCGGACCGGCTCCCGGTCGGTCAGCGCGGCCAGCGCGAGGTGCTTGGTGACCAGGTCGGCCACCAAGGCCACCAGGGCGACTCCGGCGAGAATCGCGACGGCCCGGGGCCGGCGGGTCCCGCCGCCCGGATCGGTGCGGCCGGGTTCGGCGGACGGTACTGCGGTCATGCGCTCCCCATCGACAGTCTTGGCGGTGATCGCTCACCGTCTCATCGCCGCCGGGGAACGGACCTCAGCGCCGCTCCTCCAGCTGCTTGCACGTCACACACAGGGTGGCCGACGGGAAGGCGGCGAGGCGCTCGACCGGGATCGGGTTGCCGCACCGCTCGCACCAGCCGTAACCACCCTCGTCGAGGCGCTCCAGCGCGCGCTCCACCTGCGTGATCCGTTCCAGAATGCTGTTGGCGAGAGAGATCTCCTGCTCCCGCTCGAGCGTCTTGGTGCCCGTATCGGCCTGGTCGTCCCCGGCCGAGTCGGTCAGCCGATCGCGCTGCAGCTCGGTGATCTCACTCAGCGTCTGATCGTACTCGGCGCGAAGCTCGTCCCGCCGCGCCGCCAGCGCCGCCCGGATCTTCTCGGTCTCCGCGGTGCTGCGGGTGGCCTTCGCTGCCGGCTTGCGCCCGGCGGTCCTGGTGTCGGATGGCTTCGCCATGGGTCGCTCCCTCGGCCGGGGAGCCGCGCGGTCCGCGGCGCCTGGTCAGGGGGCGCCGACCAAGGCGTCCCCTATGTACGAAAAGGGGCGCACGGCGACGATGGCCGCGCACTCCGGAGATTGGCAAGAATACGGAACGTACAGGCGTCCGACAACGTGCCGCACCGTCGCTCCGTCTAACAGCCCCTAGCCCTGCCTAACTGGGGCAAAGGGAACGCTAGCAGATCAGTTGGGCACCTCATCCCCGTACTCACCAAACCATCGGGCCAGACGACCCCGCCGACTGACCGCCCGCAACCGCCGTTCCGCCGCGTCCCGCACCCCGGCGGTCGCCACGATCAGCAGACTGTCGCCGGTCTTCAACCGGGTGTCCGGCGCGGGCACGAAGCCCACGCCGTCGCGCAGCACCAGGGTCACCGACGCGCCCAGCGGAAGGCGCAGCTCGTCGACGTGCACGCCGGCCAGCCGCGAGCCCGTTGGCACCTCCACCTGGAGCAGGTCCGCCCGCATTCGCTCCAGCGGCGCGGTCTCCACGTGGATCTCGGCGGCCTCGGCCGGCGCTGTCACCCGCAACCGGCGGGCGAACGGCCCCAGCGTCCCGGTCTGCACCAGCGTGAAGATCACCACCAGCACGAAGACCACATCGAAGAGCCGCTCCGCGCCGGGCACCCGTTCGGACAGCGGAATGGTGGCCAGCACGATCGGCACCGCCCCGCGCAGCCCGGCCCAGGACAGGAACGCCTGTTCTCGTAGGCCGACCCGGAACGGCAAGGCCGACACGGCCACCGACAACGGCCGGGCCAGGAGCACCAGAGCCAGCCCCGCGACCACAGCGGGCAGCACCGCCGCGTCCAGCCGGCCCGGCGAGGCCAGCAACCCGAGCAGCACGAACAATCCGATCTGGGCTAGCCAGGCCAGCCCGTCCGCGAAACCGAGGATCGCCTGCCGGTGCGACAGGCGGGCATTGCCGAGCAGCACCCCGGCCACATAGACGGCGAGGAAGCCCGAGGCGTGCAGAACGGCCCCCGCCGCGTACGCCAGCACGGTGATGCCCACCGCGGCGATCGGGTAGAGCCCGGCCGAGGGCAGCGCCGCCCGACGCAGCGCCCAGGTGCCGGCGACACCAGCGGCGACGCCCACCGCCACGCCGACGCCCAGCTCGTAACAGACCAGCGCGGCCTCGTACCACCACGGGTGCGCGAAACCCTTGTGGGACAGCAGCACCACCAGCAGCACCACCGGGGCGTCGTTCATCCCCGACTCGGCCTCCAGGGTTGCCACCAGCCGGGGCGGCAACCGCAGCCGGCGCAGGGTGGCGAAGACGGCCGCCGCGTCGGTGGACGAGAGCACCGCGCCGTAGAGCAGCGCCAACCGCCAGTCCAGCCCCAGCAGCAGGTGCACGGCCACGCCGACCACCACGATGCTGACGATCACGCCGACAGTGGAGAGCGCGGAGGCCAGCCCGAGCACCGGGCGCAGCGTGGTCCACCGGGCGGTGAGGCCGCCCTCCGCGATGATCACGATCAGCGCGCAGAAGCCGAGAGTCCGGGTCAGCTCGACGTCGTCGAAACGGATGCCCAGCCCGCCCTCGCCGATCGCCACGCCCAGGGCCAGGTAGACCAGGAGGCTGGGCACACCGAGCCGGGTGGAGAGTCGCACAGCACCGACAGCTACCAGCAGCACTGCCGCACCGAGCAGCAGCGCGATGTCCAACCCGGGCGTCACGGCTGCCTTGCCTGGGCTGTCCTCACTCGGCGGATCCGTCGCGCAGGCGGCGCAGCACCTCGGGCAACTCCGGGCTGGGCCGATCGACGAGGAAGAGCTTGTCCCGGCTGGCCGCGCCGGCACGCAGTGACACCGCTGCCGGTCGGACGCCCAACGCGCCGGCCAACGCCCGGCGGGCGGCCTCGGTTGCCCGACCGTCGACGGCCGGGTCGTGGACCGCGATCACGAGGGCGGGCCCGTGCGGGCCGTCGAACCGGCCACCCACCCGGTCGCGGGAGGCGCCGGGCTTCACCCGTACCGCCACGGTGAGCGTGTCCTGCGCGGGCACCGGCAACGCTTCAGATCGGCCGGGCGTCGGCGAGGAGAGCGGTCGCCGGCGCGCAGTGCGCGCACGGGGTGAAGCCGAGTTCCACGGCCTCGGCGACCGGCAACGTCTCGGGCTGCCAGCCGATCAGGTGGGGACAGCCGTCCAGGTGGTAACGGGGGCGGCCGTCGACGACCTCGACGGCGTCGAGCAGTCGGGCCACCCGGGCCGCCTCGGCGGCCGTGAGCTGCTGGGCGGCCGGCTCGTCGACCGCCGCGACCGCCGGGTCGAACACGTCGTCGGTCGACGCCGCGAACGGCGACGCCGGGCTGACCGGCCGGGCCCGCGCGGGTGCCTCGTCCGCCGCACTCACCAACGGCGTCGCATGGTCGACCGGCGTCGCATGGTCGACCGGCGGCGCATGGTCGACCGGCGGCTCGGGTGGTTGCCGCCACCCGGTGCCGCCGGTACCAAACGTCGTGGGCACGTGCTGGACCGGCACCTCCGGCTCGACCAGCGGCGGCCCGTACGCGACACCCGGTGTGGCCTGGCTGGCCGTGTGGGGTGCGTCGGGGTGCCGTCGGTCGGTCCGGCCGGGATCCGCCATGGCGCGGTTGGCGGCTGCCTGGCGGGCGCCCACCACCAACGCCACGGCGGCCAGCAGACTGGCCGCGATGGAGATGACCAACAAGAAGCTGGAACCACCGGCCAGGCCGAGCACCAGTAGCACCACCGCGACGAGGATGAGTAGGAGACTTGCGACTATCACGGCTCACCCCCGCCGCGTCGAACCGTCCAGGCCGGGCCGGCGACCGTCACCATTGGCGGACAGCGATCGCCGGCCGGTGCTCAGCGTCCGGCTTCGAGGGCGCCGGAACGCCCGCCGCCGCCGTACGAACCAGCGAGACCTGCTGCGGCCAGCCCGTTGCCGCCAGCGACCCGGCCGGCTTCGGAGCGGGTCATCTCGGCCTCGAGGCCCTGGCCACGACCGTCGAGGTCACGCAGCTGGCTCTCCAGGTACGCCTTGAGCCGGGTGCGGTACTCGCGCTCGAACTGCTTGAGCTCCTCGATGTGCTTCTGCAGAGCCGTGCGCTTGGCGTCCAGGCCGCCCATGGCCTCCTGGTGCCGCTGGCGGGCGTCCCGCTCAAGGGCGTCAGCCTTGGCGCGCGCCTCCCGGGTCACCTCCTCGGCCTTGCTGCGAGCCTCGGACAACAGCGAGTCGGCCTCGCGGCGAGCGTCGGACACGTGGTCGTCGGCGGTGCGCTGGGCCATCATCAGCACGCGCAGGGCCTGCTGCTCACCGTCACCGGTGACGCCGCCGGCCGGGCCGCCGGTCGCGCGGACCTGCTCCAGCTCGGCCTGCATCGCGCGGGCAGCCTGCTCGGCCGCCGACTTGTCGCGCTGCACCCGGTCCAGTTGGGCCTTGACATCGTTGAGCTCCGCCGCCAGTCGGGCGTCGCCGCCGGGGCCGGCGGGGGCACCGCCACGGCCGCCGCGCTCCACCTGGGCGCGCAGCTCGTTGTTTTCCTCGATGAGACGGGCGAGCTCGCGCTCGACCTCATCGAGGAAGGCGTCGACCTCCTCCTCGTCATACCCCCGTTTGCCGATCGGCGGCTTTTTGAAGGCGACGTTGTGGACGTCGGCCGGGGTCAGCGGCATCGAAACTCCTCGGGTCAGTTGCGGCCGCGAAAGCGCGTCGGTCATCAGGCAGATGCCCTGATCGACGGCCCTAACACGAACTCCATCAGCACGAACAGGATAACCAGGAGCACAAGGGAGGCCAGGTCGATGCTCACGGTACCAATTCGCAGCGGAGGGATCACACGCCTCAACGCGTTGAGAGGGGGATCAGTGACGCTCCACACGGATTCCAATCCTGCCGATGCTCCACGCCCCGGTTGCCAGCGACGGCCGTACTGCAGGACGGCGCTCAACACGAACCGGGACAGAAGAAGGAGCAGGAAGACATAAAGGATCAGATACAGCACTTGCAGTAAGATCGACAACACGGTCAGCGACGTCCCTCGGGTCGGGCGGGATCAACTCAGACTGAAAAAGCCGCCCTCAGCGATCTTGGCTTTGTCCTCTGCGGTGACCTGGACGTTAGCCGGTGAGAGCAGGAACACCCGATTGGTCACGCGCTCGATCGTACCGCGCAGGCCGAACGCCAGTCCGGCGGCGAAGTCCACCAGACGGCGGGCATCGGCCTCATCCATCTCGGTGAGATTGATGATCACCGGGACGCCGTCGCGGAAGTGCTCGCCGATCGTGCGCGCCTCCCGGTAGGTGGTGGGGTGCAGCGTGGTGATCTGGTAACGCTGCTCCTCCTCGGGCAGGGCCCGCTCACGCGACGTGACCTGCGGCGCGAGGGCCAGGTTGTCCCGAGTGTGGTAGGTCAGCGCACCGGAGGTGTCGCCCGCCGACGACCGGGTGATCGACCGGACGCTGGACCGCTCGATCCGCTCCGGCCGCTCGCCGTCCCCGCGCTCGGACTCGCTCAACCGCCCGCTCGACCGCTCGGAGAGTCGACCCCGCCCACTGTCGCGCGGCCGGGGAGCCGGCGGCTCCTCGGCGTCATCCTCGTCGTCGTCGGCGAACTCCTCGGCGTACCGGCTCTGCCGGTAACGCGAGTCGCGGTAGCCACCCTTGTCGTAGCCACCGTCGTCGTAGGCCCGCTCGTCGTCTTCTTCGACCAGACCGAGCCAGACCCCCGCCTTGCGCAGTGCACCCATCCCGCGCCCTTCCGTCCGCCGTGCGGCACGCGCCCCCGTGCCATGTCGCCCGTCGCGAGTGGACAACCATGCCCATCGGACCGGAACGGCAATCCCCCAGGCGCGCGATTCGCGTCGCGCGCCACTACCCCCGACTAGGAGACGCCCGCCCCTGAAACAACACTGATGTAATTTGCTTGTCTCGCGGTCAGGCTACCGCAGCGTGGGACGCATTCCGAGCAACG
This sequence comes from Micromonospora sp. NBC_00362, assembly GCF_026342155.1. Classification (NCBI taxonomy): domain Bacteria; kingdom Bacillati; phylum Actinomycetota; class Actinomycetes; order Micromonosporales; family Micromonosporaceae; genus Micromonospora; species Micromonospora sp. NBC_00362. The sequence continues at coordinate 6,454,445 of NZ_JAPENH010000001.1, read as the reverse complement.
CGCTACCGACGCGGACATGTGTCGCGCCGTAACGGATCGCGATGTCGAAATCTCCGCTCATACCGGCGGACAGCGCGGTGGCTCCCGGATGGACGGCCCGAAACGCGTCGGCGACCTCCGCGAGCCGGGCGAACGCCCGCTCCGGCTCCCAGCCCAGCGGAGCGACCGCCATGAGACCGACCAGACGCAACCCCGGCGCGTCGGCCACCGCCTCGGCCACCGGCTCCAGGCCGGCGGCCGGATCCGCCGAGCCGGGCAGGGCTCCGCCCCGGGCCGCGTCGCCGTCGATGCTCACCTGGACCAGAGCGTCGAGCGGCTCCTGCCGGTCGGCGGTCGCGGTGGCCAACGCCCGGGCCAGCCGGACACTGTCGACGGAGTGCACCACGTCGGCGTAGCGGACCACCGAGCGGGCCTTGTTGCGCTGCAACTGGCCGATGAAGTGCCAGCGGGGACGCACCCCGGCGGCAGCCACCTCGGCGGCCTTGCCGGCTGCCTCCTGGTCGCGGTTCTCCCCCATGTCGGTCACCCCGAGCCCAGCCAGCGCCAACACGTCGCTGGCCGGGTAGGTCTTCGTCACCGCGATCATGGTTACCTCGGCACGGTCCCGGCCGGCCTGCGCGCAGGCGTCATCGACCCGGGACCGAACCTGAGCCAGACCGGCGGCGAGTTCGGCGTGCCGATCTGGACGTACCGTGGCTGAGCTGTCGGTCATCGGCGGTGCTCAGGACCCGTTCTTGAGGAAGTCGGGAACGTCCACGTCATCGAAGAGCACGCGACGCGGCGACTGGGCCGGAGTCGGGTTGGTGGCCGGCGTCGGCGCCGGGCTGCTCTGCGGTGCCGGCTGGTTGGTGTTGGACTTGCGGGTCGGCTCGGCCGCCTTGTACGCGGGCGTGCCGCCGTCGAAGCCCGCCGCGATGACGGTCACCCGCACCTCGTCACCGAGCGCGTCGTCGATGACCGCGCCGAAGATGATGTTGGCGTCCGGGTGGGCCGCGTCGGTGACCAGCTGGGCGGCGTCATTGATCTCAAACAGGCCCAGGTCGGAGCCGCCAGCGATGGACAGCAGCACGCCCCGCGCGCCGTCCATGCTCTGCTCCAGAAGCGGGCTGGAGATGGCCGCCTCGGCCGCCTCGACCGCGCGGTTCTCGCCGCGGGCGCTGCCGATGCCCATCAACGCGCTGCCGGCGCCGCTCATCACGCTCTTGACGTCGGCGAAGTCCAGGTTGATCAGACCCGGGGTGGTGATCAGGTCGGTGATGCCCTGCACACCCGAGAGCAGCACCTGGTCGGCGGTGCGGAACGCGTCCATCATGCTGATGTTGCGGTCGCCCAGGGCCAGCAGCCGGTCGTTCGGGATGACGATCAGCGTGTCGCACTGGTTGCGGAGTTCGTCTATCCCCGTCTCGGCCTGCACCTGGCGACGCTTGCCCTCGAAGGAGAACGGCCGGGTCACCACGCCGATGGTCAGCGCGCCGAGCTTGCGGGCGATGTTGGCCACCACCGGCGCGCCGCCGGTGCCGGTGCCGCCGCCCTCGCCGCAGGTCACGAAGACCATGTCGGCGCCCTTGAGCACCTCTTCGATCTCGTCGCGGTGGTCCTCGGCGGCGTTCTTCCCGACGTCCGGGTTGGCACCGGCCCCCAGGCCACGGGTCAGCTCCCGACCGACGTCGAGCTTGACGTCGGCGTCGCTCATCAGCAGCGCCTGCGCATCGGTGTTGATCGCGATGAACTCGACGCCCTTGAGCCCAACCTCGATCATCCGGTTGACGGCGTTGACGCCGCCACCCCCGATGCCGACGACCTTGATGACCGCCAGGTAGTTGTGCGGAGGTGTCATCTCCGGTCCTTTCCTTCGAGATTGGCTTCGGCCGACCGGTTACGGCGTGGCCAGACCAGCGGCCGACGACAGCTGTCACCAACGAGGATCAGGGGTAAACCCTAACCCTCTACTAGAGGCTTACAGTTATGTCAACCACTGAAGCTCTTCGAGGCAACGTAAGCGCCACTACGCGATGAGCCAAGGACCCGGACGGCGTGTCGCCGCGCGGAGCGCCACGGGTCACGTCCGCGCACGCTCACCGGTCAACGAAAGGTCACCACATCCGGCGCGCTCACGTCGATGCGGTCGGTGTCCTCGTCGAGCAGCGCGGTGGCCACCCGAGCCTTGTCCGTACCCCGGGTGGCGTCGCCCCAGACCACCGTCCGGTCGCCTCGCAACCGCAGACTGATCCGGGCCAGACCCGCCACGTTCACGTCCACCAGCTCCGCGCGTAGCTGCGGCGTCAGCGCGACGAGCACCTCCAGCGCGGCCCGGGTGCCCGGGTCGTCGGCGGCCGGTCGGGCCACAGTCACCTGTGGCAGGTCGGCGGGGCGTCGCTCCACCGTCCGAAACGCCACTCCGCTCCGGTCGATCAGGGCGAACACCTCGCCCTGCGGCACCATCGCCACAGCGGTCCGCTCGGTCACCCGCACCACCAGCGCGCCGGGCCAGTCCCGGGAGACGGTGGCCCGTTCCACCGCCGGCAGCGCGCCGACCCGACGGGCGACGGCGGCCAGGTCCACCCGGGCCAGCGGCACACCGTCCGGCACCCCGACCGCGTCGTGCACCTGCACCGGAGTGACCAGGTCGGCACCCTCCACGCGCACCTCCCGCACACCGAACAGCCCAGTGCCGAGCACCGTCCACGCGACCAGCCCGGCCAGGGCGAGCACCCCGGCGGCCACCGCCCACGGCAGCGCCGCACGCATGCGACGCTGCCGGGCACGAGCCATGAACCGGCGGGTCGAGGGCGGTACCGCGTCGCGGCCCGCCCGGACCAACTGCCACCGCCGGGCCGGACCGCGGCGCGGGGCGCCACCGTCGGCGGCGCTGGTCCGCCCTCGAGCCGGACCGGGACTCATCCGGCCGCGGGCGCCGAGCCGCCGGGCACGGCGGTGCCACCGAGAGCCGCGCCGTCGCCGCCGGCCGTCGCCCCACCCGGCACCGGATCACCGATCGCCGGGGTGGTGGCCACCGGGTCGACGGTCGCGGTCGGTGTCGAGCCGGCCGAACGCTCACCCAGGGCGGCCAGCAGCTCGTCGCCCATCAGCGAGATCGGCGGGGCGCCCATGGTGACCACCACGTCCCCGGAGCGGGCGCGACGGGCCACCTCGACCGGCGCCTGCTCCCACGACTCCACGAAGACCTTGCGGTCGGCGGGCAGATCCACCGCCGCGATCAGCGCCGCCGAGCCCTCGCCGGGCTGACGCAACTCACCCGGCCCGAAGACCTCCAGGAGCACCACCTCGTCGGCGATGGCCAGCGCCTCGGCGATCTCCGCCTGGTTGTCGCGGGTGCGGTACAGCCGGTACGGCTGGAAGACAACGATCAGCCGGCCGTCCCCGGCGACCTCGCGCAACGTCTGGTTCGCCAGGGTCATCGAGGTCGGGTGGTAGGCGTACTCGTCGTAGACCAGCACGCCGTCCGCGACACCCTTGCGCTCGAAGCGCCGTCGCACCCCGGGGAAGACCGCCAGCGCGGCCTCCGCCGCCTCCAGCGGCAGTTCCAGCAGGTACGCGGCCAGCACCGCGGCGGCGCTGTTCAGCCCCATGTGCCGTCCCGGCACCGGCAGCCGGAACTCGCCCAGCGACCGGCCGTCGATAGCGGCCAGGTAGCGCACCCCGCGCGCGGAGGACACCATCTCGGTCAACCGCAGGTCGGCGTCGGCAGCCTCGCCGTAGGTGAACACCCGTCGCCCCTCGGACCGCAGACTCTCGGCCAACCGTCGACCGCCCGGGTCGTCGGCGCAGGTGATGATGAACCCGTCCGGGTCGGTGAGGCGGGCGAACTCCACGAACGCCGCCTCCAGCGTCGCGTAGTCGCCGTAGGTGTTCAGGTGGTCCGCCTCGACGTTCGTGATGATCGAGACGTACGGGCGGTAGATGAGGAACGAGCGGTCGCTCTCGTCCGCCTCGACCACGAAATGCTCGCCGGTGCCGTGGTGGGCGCCCGAGCCGACCTCGGAGATCTCCCCACCGATCACGAAGGACGGGTCCACACCTGCCTGCTGGAGCACCATCGTCACCATCGACGTGGTGGTGGTCTTGCCGTGCGTGCCGGCGACGGCCACCGCCCGACGGCCGGTCATCGCCGCGGCGAGCGCCTCCGAGCGGTGCAGCACCCGCAGGCCGCGCCGACGCGCCTCGACCAGCTCCAGGTGGTCCTGGGGGATGGCCGACGAGTAGACGACGGTGTCGACGCCGTCCAGGTTGGTCACCTCGTGGCTGAGGTGGATGGTGCCGCCGAGCGCCCGCAGGCCGGCCAGCGAGGGCCACTCCCGCAGGTCACTGCCGGAGACCCGGATGCCGCGGGTGAGCAGCAGCCGGGCCACGCCGAGCATGCCCACCCCACCCACTCCGATCAGGTGGACGGCGCCCAGGTCCTCGGCGGTGAGCGTGCCGGCCGGGGTGAACTGCGCGGTCATCGGGCCACCGCCGCCAGCACGAAGGACCGCAGCGCCTCGTCGCCGTCGCGCCGGCCGTACGACCCGGCGGCGGCACCCATGTTGTAGAGCCGCTGTGGGTCGCGGATGAGGGGGATGACCGTGCGCTCCAGCCAGTCCGGGGTGAGCTCCGCGTCGTCGACCAACAGACCACCGCCGGCCTCCACCACCGGCAGCGCGTTGCGCCGCTGCTCCTGGTTGCTGTGCGGGTACGGCACGTAGATCGTGGGCAGCCCGATCGCGGACACCTCGGCGACGGTCATCGCCCCGCCCCGGGCCAGCATCAGGTCGGCGGCGGCGTAGCCCAGCTCCATCTCGGACAGGTACGGCAGCGTCACGTACGGCACCGGCAGGTCGGTGGGGATCGGCACCGGCTCGTTGCGGGCACCCATCACGTGCAGCACCTGCACGCCGTTGCGGGCCAACTCCTTGGCCGCCCCGGAGACCGCCAGGTTGATCGAACGGGCGCCGGACGAGCCGCCGGACACGAAGAGCACCGGCAGGTCCGGGCGAAGCCCGAAGTGGGCGCGGGCGGCGTTGCGCAGCGCGTACCGGTCCAGACCGGCGATGCTGCGGCGCAGCGGCACACCGACGACTGTGGCGTCCCGCAGCGACTCGGCCTGGCTCGGCTGGTTGGGGAAGCCGACGGCCACGTTCTTGGTGAACTTCATGCCCAGCTTGTTGGCAACGCCTGGCGGCACGTTCACCTCGTGGATCACCATGGGCAGCTCACGACGCCACGCGGCCAGGTAGGCCGGCACCGAGACGTACCCGCCGAAGCCGACGACCACGTCGGCGCGCACCTCGTCGATCACCTTGCCCGCGGCGCGCGCCGCGGTCCACATCCGGCCCGGGGTGCGGACCAGGTTCATGTTGACCGAGCGGGGCAGCTGGTACGCCGGGATCTGCCGCAGGTCGTAGCCCTGCGGCGGGATCAGGTCGTTCTCCATGCCCCGGGGTGTGCCGAGGCAGGTGATCCGGACGCCCGGGTCGTGTCGGCGCAGGCAGTCGGCGAAGGCGAGCAGCGGGTAGACGTGCCCCCCGGTGCCACCTCCCGCGAGCACCACCGAACGCAGCGGACCCATCAGCGTCTCCTCTCGCTCGCCGTACCCTTGCGGCTGCGGTCCTGTCGGACCTCGCGCGGCGCGGCCTGATCGTCATGGCGCCGCTCGCGGGACCGGGGCACGGACCCTCGGCCAGCGGGTGGCGTCGCCGGTCGGCGACGCCGGCCGGGAAGCGGCGGCAACGGGGCCCAGAGTAGTCGGACCCACCGGGCCGGCGGACGGGCATGCAGTGCTCTGGCCGCATCGGGTTCGGCGCGGGCGAAGGACGCCAGCATGCCGATGCCGGCCAACGTCACCACCAGGGCACTTCCGCCGTCGGAGATGAACGGCAGCGGCAGACCGGTGATCGGCAGCAGCCCGACCACCCCACCGATGTTGATCACGGCTTGGCTGACCAGCCAGGTGGTCACGGCGGTCGCGGCGAGCCGGCGGAACGGGTCGTCGACCCGCCGGGCGATCCGGAACCCGGTGTACGCGATGACCGCGAACAGGCTGAGCACCACGACGCACCCGATCACGCCCAACTCCTCGGCGATGATCGCGAAGATGAAGTCGTTGTGCGCCTCGGGGAGCCAGTCCCACTTCAGGCTGCCCTTGCCGAGCCCGACACCGAACCAGCCGCCGTGCTCGATGGCCAGCCGTCCCTGGTAGAACTGGAGGCAGTCGTTGAGTTTGCAGGTCTCCGGGTCTGGTGGGTTGAAGAACATGTCCAGCCGGGCGAGGCGGTAGTTGTCAGCGCCGCGCTCGCCGGAGCCGGCGCCCAGCGAGGCCACAGCGACGAGCAGGCCGATCCCGATCAGACCGGCCGTGGCGAGGGCGCCGAAGACCCGCATCCGCACCCCGGCGGCCCAGAGCAGGCCCACGACCAGGGCCAGCAGACAGAGCATCGTGCCGGTGTCGTTGTAACCGACCAGGACGAAGAGCAGGCCGACCACCGGGAAGAGCGGGGTGGCCAGTTCGCGCCACCAACCCAGCGCGGCACCCTTACGGGCGACCAGGTGGGCACCCCAGAGCACCATCGCGAACTTGGCCAGCTCGGATGGCTGAAGCTGGATCCCGCCGACGAACAGCCAGTTCAGCCGCGCCTCGACCGGCCCGATCCGCCCTGAGTCCTGATGGGTCAGCCTGGCGTAGGCGACCAGCAGGTTGAGCACCACCAGCAGGGCGACCGAGGTGAACAGCAGCGGCCGGCCCAGCGATCGGTAGGTGCTGGCCGGCAGGCGCTGGCAGACCCAGAACGCGCCGATGCCGATCACCGCGAAGATGGCCTGCTTGGTCACCGAGGCCGAGGCGTTGCCGTCCTCGGCGTAGTCCTTCACGCTGGTCGCCGAGAAGACCATGGTCAGCCCGATCAGCAGCAGCAGGCCGGCGCAGGACAGCAGCAGGAAGTACGAGGTCAGCGGCCGGTCCAGCAGGCCGCGCAGCGCGGCGAGCCCTCCGGCCGCGTCGATGCCGCGCAACGGGGTCGACGCCACGGCCTCCGGCTCGCGTCCCGCCGGCCCGGGCTCCCGCGCCCCCGGCCCGGATTCGCGGGCCGCCGCGCCGGGTTCCGGGCCGCGCGCCCCGGTGGCCAACGGTGTACGTCCCGACGCGCCCGGCGACCGACGCGCCCGCCCGCCTGTCCTGCCCTCAGTGCCGATGTCCTCCCCCACCCCGACATCATCACCGTTGAACACGCCCCACCGCCCCACAACGCCCCACCGGGCGTGTCGAACCCGTCCCCGCGCCGCCCTCCCGCCGCCCCCACGCCGCCCCACGCCGTCTTCCCGCGTCGATCTTGCACTTTCCGTGCCGGCAAAACACCCACAAAGGGACGTTTCGCCATCCGAAAGTGCAAGATCGACGGATGAGGGGGTGGGCGCGGGGCGGGCAGGCCCTGCGGATCAGGTCATGTTGGCGAGGAACTCGCTGTAGAACAGGCCCAGGGCGATGGCGACGCCGATGCCAGCGATGATCCAGAAGCGCACCACGATGTTGACCTCGCTCCAGCCGGCCAGCTCGAAGTGGTGCTGGAGCGGAGACATTCGGAACACCCGTTTACCGGTGGTCTTGAAGGAGATGATCTGGATCACCACGGACATCGTGATGATCACGAAGAGCCCACCGATGATCGGCAGCAACAGGATGGTGCGGGTGGACATCGCCATGCCGGCGATCAGACCGCCCAGCCCCAGCGCCCCGGTGTCGCCCATGAAGATCCGCGCCGGGGAGGTGTTCCACCAGAGGAAGCCCACACAGGCCCCCGCCGCCGCCCCGGCGATCAGCGCGATCTCCAGCGGGTCGCGAACCTCGTAGCAGTACGGCTGGGTGTAGTTCGGGTCGGCACACCAGTGCCGGTACTGCCAGAACGCGATCAGCGCGTACGCGGCGAGCACCATGACCGACGCGCCGGTGGCCAGACCGTCCAGGCCGTCGGTGAGGTTGACGCCGTTCGTCGCGGCCATCACCACGAAGATGAAGATGATCACCGCGCCGACCTTGCTGACCTCCAGGAAGTCGATGTCCCGGATGAAGCTCAGCGTGGTGCTGCCCACCGTCTCGGTGTTGGTCGCCAGGCCCGAACCGTTTGTCATCGTGCTCGGGAACCACAGCGCGATCACCCCGAAGACCGCACCGACCAGGATCTGGCCGAGCAACTTGCCGCGCTTGTTCAGCCCGGCGCTGTTGCGCTTGCGCACCTTGAGGAAGTCGTCGAGGAAACCCACAGCGCCGGAGAAGACCATCAGCCCCAGCAGCACCAGCGCCGTGATGGTCGGCTCCACCTGGGCGATCTGCTGGTCCGGCAGGGTGGTCAGGGCAAGGTGCCCGGCCACGTACGCGATCACAGTGGCCAGGATGAAGACCACGCCACCCATCGTGGGCGTGCCCTTCTTGCCCTGGTGCATGGCGGGGCCGTCGGACCGGATCGGCTGACCGGCCTTGAGCCGGGTGAACACCTTGATCGCGATCGGGGTGCAGAAGAGCGAGACGAGGAAGGCCACCCCGATGGCGACGATGACCGCCCTCATCGGGTCGGCTCCCCACCGGCGTCGGCGCGCAGGGCGTCGGCCACCTCCCAGGTGCGGTACCGGGAGCCCTTGACCAGGACGACATCACCCGGTCGTAGTTCGCTCCGCAGCACCTCGACGGCCGCCGCCTGATCGGTGAGCAGCACCGACTCTCCTCCCCAGTTTGCTACAGCTGTCGCGCCTTCGTGGATCGGCGCGGCCGGCTCACCCACCACGAGCAGCCGGTCGACACCCAGCTCGGCCGCGAGTTGGCCGACCTCGGCGTGGCCGTCGTACTCGAACGGGCCCAGCTCGGCCATGTAACCAAGCACCGCGACGGTACGCCGCCCCTGACCCATGCTGGCCAGCGCCCGCACCGCGACCGCCATCGAGGCCGGGTTGGCGTTGTACGAGTCGTCGATCACTGTCACCCCGTCGGGGCGGTCGAAGACGTCCATCCGTCGGGTCGAGACCAGCCCCAGCTCGCCGAGGGCCGTGGCCAGCTCGGTCAGTGGCATGCCCAGCTCCCGGGCGACCGCCGCCGCCGCGAGCGTGTTCCCGACCTGGTGGCGGCCGGCCAGCCGCAGCCGCACCGGCGCGCGCCCCTCCGGGGTGACCAGTGTGTACGACGGGTGCCCCCGCTCGTCGAGCGTGACGTCCTCGGCGCGCACGTCGGCATCGGGCGCCTCGCCGTAGCGGACCACCCGGGCCTGGGTGCGGCTCGACATCGCGTCCACCCGGGGGTCGTCGGCGTTCAGCACTGCCAGCCCGTCCGGCGGCAGCGCCTCCACCAGCTCGCCCTTGGCCAGGGCGATGGCGTCCTGCGAGCCGAACTCGCCGATGTGCGACGTGCCGACGTTGAGCACCACGGAGATCCGGGGCGGCACCAGCTCGCACAGGTACCGCACGTGCCCGACCCCGCGCGCGCCCTTCTCCATCACCAGGTAGCGGGTGTCCGGGTCGGCCCGCAGGGCGGTGTACGGGTGTCCCAGCTCGTTGTTGAACGAGCCGGGTGGCGCCACGGTGGCCCCGAGTCGGGCGGTGAGCTGACCGATCAGGTCCTTCGTGGTGGTCTTGCCGGACGAGCCGGTCACTCCGATCACGGTCAGCCCGGGCAGCCGGTCCACCGCCGCGCGGGCCAGTCGGCCCATCGCCGTCAGGGCGTCGTCGACCAGCACCATCGGCACCCCGGGCACCTCTCGGCTGCCGAGCACCGCCACCGCGCCGGCCTGGATCGCCGTCGCCGCGTAGTCGTGCCCGTCGACCTTCTCTCCCGGGAAGGCCACGAAGAGCGAACCGGGCCCCACCTTGCGCGAGTCGAACTCCACCGATCCGGTGACGGTGGCGGCCGGGTCGGCTGCCACCAGCCGCCCGTCGACCGCCGCGGCCACCTCGGCCAGGCTCAGCGTGATCACCGCTGACCCGCCAGGTCCCCGAAGCGGGCCCGCAGCGCCTCGGCCAACTCGATGCTGTCGTCGAACGGGAGCACCTGGCCCGCCACCTCCTGGCCGCGCTCATGGCCCTTGCCGAGCAGCGCGATCACGTCGCCCGGCTCGGCCAGCCGCACCGCCTCGTCGATCGCGGCACGGCGGCCCGCCACCTCGATGATCCGAGCGGCGGTGCCGGCCCGGTACGCCCCGGCCAGCACCTCGGCGCGGATCTCCCCCGGGTCCTCGGTGCGCGGGTTGTCGTCGGTCACCAGCACCACGTCGGCTCCCTCCGCCGCGGCGGCGCCCATCACCGGCCGCTTGCCCCGGTCCCGGTCCCCACCGGCGCCGATCACACAGATCAGTCGGCCGGCACTCAACTCACGCAGCGCGGCCAGCGCTGCCACTATCGCGTCAGACTTGTGGGCGTAGTCGACCACCCCGCGCACCGGCGCGGCCACGTCGACCAGCTCCAGCCGGCCCGGGACGCCTCCGCAGGCGGCCACACCTGTCGCCGCGGTCACCGGGTCCACCCCGGCCCCGACGAGTGCGGCGATGGCCAGCAGCGCGTTGGCCACGTTGTGCCGGCCGGGCAGCGCGACACCGGCGGACACTGCCACGCCGTTCGGGCCGTGCGCGGTGAACCGCTGCGCGTACCCCTCGCCGCCCACCCCGTCGGCCCACCAGGTCGCGCCCTGCTCACCGGCCGCCGAGTAGGTGACAGTGGTCGGCTTGAGCAGCGGCTTCAACGCCGGGTCGTCGTGGTTGAGCACCTCGACCGCGCAGCGCCCGTCGAAGAGCTGGGCCTTCGCGGCGAAGTAGTCGTCGCTGTCGGCGTGGAAGTCCAGGTGGTCGGAGCCGAAGTTGGTGTAACCACCGACGGCGAACCGCACACCGCCCACCCGGCCCATGGCCAGCGCGTGGCTGGAGACCTCCATGACCACGGCGGTGACCCCCCGCTCGCGGGCGGTGGCCAACATGGCGTGCAGGTCGGTCGCCTCGGGGGTGGTGCGGACACTGTCGATCACCAGATCACCGAGCCGGGTCTCCACGGTCCCGACCAGCCCGGTGGTGTGCCCGGCGGCCCGCAGCCCCGACTCGATCAGGTACGCGGTGGACGTCTTGCCCGCGGTGCCGGTCACCCCGATCACTGTGAGATCGGCGGTCGGGTCGCCGTAGACGGCCGAGGCCAGCTCGCCGAGCACGGCGCGCGGGTCGGGCACCACCAGGGTGGGCAGGCCGGTTCCCGCCGCCAACTCCGCGCCGGCCGGATCGGTCAGCAGCGCCACGGCACCCGCCTCGACGGCGCCGGTGGCGAACTCCGCACCGTGCCGACGGGCACCGGGCAGCGCCGCGTAGAGGTCGCCGGGGCGAACCTCCTGGCTGGCGTGGGTGACCCCGGAGACGACCACCGCGGCGGCGTCCGCCGGAAGGTCGACGGCGAGCCGGACGGCGAGATCACCGAGCCGGACTCCGGTCACGGTACGTGGACGTGGATTGCCGGGCACGGCGTCAGACCCTACCCGGTCGTCCGGTTCCGGCCGCACAGCCGCCCCGGTGGTTCGTCGGCACTCACCGATGATGTCCCGCCGTTGCTGCTCAGCGCGGATAGACCACGAACTTGGGCGCGGATCCGCCGGTCGACGGCGGCACCCGGTAGTGACGCAGAGTGAACTGCATCATGTCGCGGAACGCCGGATTGGCGATCGCCGCGCCCCCACCGTTGGGCGCGTAGACGAAGACGGCGATCACGTACCGGGGGTTCTCAGCGGGGGCCATCCCGATGAACGAGGACACCTCGCCGGGCTGCTTCTTGCCGTTCACCAGTCGCCACCCGGTGCCGGTCTTGCCGGCGACCCGGTAACCGGGGACAGCGGCGGTGACGCCGGTGGCGTGGTCGACGGTGGTGACCGCCTCCAGCATGGTGCGCAGGGCCGCGGCGTTCTGCGGGCTGAGCACCGACCGGGTCACCGGGGCCGGCCCGGGGGTGCGCTTGCCGTCCGGGCCGATCACCTCCTTGACCAGGTGCGGCTGCACGTACGTGCCGTTGTTGGCGATGGCGGCGTACGCGGCGGCCATCTGCAGCGGGGTGGCGTCGACGCTGTGCCCGATCGGCACCGACCCCTGCGAGGATTCGCTCCACTCGTCGGCCGGCAGCAGTCGCCCGCTGGCCTCCCCGGGCATCCCCTCGCCGGTGGGCTTTCCCAGCCCGAACCGCTTCTGGTAGTCGATCAGCCGGTCCGGACCGAGCTCGTCGGCGATGGTGATCGTGCCGACGTTCGACGAGAAGGCGAGCATCCCCGGCACGCTCATCCGTTTGCCGTTGGCGGGGTGCGTGTCGGAGAACCAGGTGTCGCCCTTCTTGATGCTGTTGGCGATCGGCAACGTGGTGTCCGACGTGATCACTCCCTCCTGCAACGCCGCGCCGTAGGTGATCGCCTTGTGCACCGAGCCGGGGTCGACCACGAAGCTGGTCGCGGCGTCCTCCCGGGCGACCGGGTCGCTGGGCGTCGGCTTCGCCGCGTCGTAGGTGGGGTTGCTGGCCTGGGCCAGCACCGCGCCGGTGGGAATCTCCATGACCACGGCGGCGCCGGTGCCGCCCGGCGCCTGGGCCATGCCCGCGCTGAGGATCTGCTGCGTCCGGAACTGCAGGTCGCGGTTGAGGGTGAGGGCGAGCGAACTACCCGGCTTGGCGGGAGTGGTCCGGCTGTAGCCACCCGGGATGGGCGCGGCGAGGTCGCCGAGGCCGGCCTCGTACACGCGCTTGCCGTCCTGGCCGGCGAGCACGTCGTCGTAGCGGGCCTCCAGCCCCTCCAACCCGTCCATGTCCTGGCTGGTGAAGCCGATCAGGTTGGCCGCCAGGTCACCGCCGGGCACCTCGCGACGCTCGTCACGGTGCACCCCGATGCCGGGCAGCTCCAGCGCCTGCACGCGCTTGGCGGTCGGGATCTCCACGCCCCGGGCCAGGTAGGCGAACGTGGACGACTTGCCGTTCTCGAGCTTGCGCGGCTTCATCAACTCCATCAGCTTCGACACCGGGATGCCGAGCAGCGGCGAGAGCGCCTTGGCGACGGCGGCGGAGTCCTCCACCTCGGTCGGGTCGGCGTACACGTACCGCGCCTCGACACTGCGGGCCAGCGGCGCGCCGGTGCTGTCGTAGATCCCGCCCCGCGGCGCCGGCAGCTCGACAGTGCGGAGCCGGTCGACGATGCCGCCCCCGGCGTACGCCGGAGCGTCGACCGCCTGGAGGAAGATCAGCCGGATCCCGATGGTGGCGAAGAGCGTCAGGGCGAGCACGGTGCCCAGCCGCAGCCGCAGCCGCGAGTCGGCCAGCTTCGGCGGGCGTCGTGGCTTGCGCGACGGCCGCCGGGCCGCCGGTCGGTCGGTGCGCCGCGGCGCGCGTGGCGTGGTCCGGCGGCGCGGCGGCGGCTCGTCCCCACCCGGGCCACGGGGGGCTCGCGGCGCGACGGTGCGCACCACCCCACCGCGTCCGGCCGCCGGAGCGTCGCGCCGGCCGGACCGGGCGGCGGCCCGACCGCCGTCGAGCACCTGCAACGCCGGCCGGAACGGGTCACCGGACCGGGTGCTGCGCGGCGTACGCCGCTGCTCGGCGCCCTGACCGCGCGCCGGCGTGCCGCGCTCCTCGCGGACGGTCCGACCCCTCGGGGTGTACGCCCGGGCGCCGGAGATGCCCCCGATGCCCGGCTCACCGGTGCGCGGCTCGCCGTCGACGGGCCCGGCATCACGTGCAGAACCGCGCCGGGACCCCGTAGGGTCCCGGCGCGGCTCGTCCGACCTTGGTGGCACCGGTCAGCCTCCCGCACCCTGGCTGGTCACCGACGGCTGGCCGTTCGCCGGCTGCGGCACACCGATGGTCTTGCCGTCCGGCAGCCGGATGTAGCCCGGCTCGCCGGCGTCGACCAGGCCCAGCCGCTTCGCGTTGGCGGTCAGGTTGCCCGGTGCCTCGGCGTCGGCGATCTGCTTGTCCAGTTGCTGCTTCTCCAGGTCCAGTCGAGCCTGCTGCTGCTGCAACCGCTCCAGCCGGAACGCGTTCTCATTGATCTTGGTGTTGACCGCCAGGATGCCCAGCACCCCACCGACCACCAGCACCACGATCAGCGCCGCGAACGGCGCACGCGGCACCGAGATCGGCGGTGGCGGCGCCACCCGCAGCCGCGGCGGCCGGGCGCTGGTCGCGCTGGCGGCCTTCTCGACCGGTCGCAGCGCGGCCGTGCCCTGAGTCGGGAACTCGCGCGCCCCCCGGGCGCGAGTCTCCCCCTGCCGATTCGTTCGATCGATGCGTGGCGTACCGTTTCCGAGGCGCGGAGCCCGCTCCGCCGCGATCCGGCCCCCCGACCGCGGTGCGCGCTGCCCGCCGCCGGTGACGTCCCGGCGGTCGCGCTTGTCAATGCTCATGTCCCCTCCCCCTCAACGTCCGTCCCTCTAGCCGTCCCGGTGCCCCTGACCCCCCACGGATCAGGCGGACCCCGTGCCCGGTTGGTGCATTCCCTTCACCCGTCGGCGAGACCGTTCGCGGTCGGTCCGCCCCTGCTCTGTCGCGTTCGGGTCGAGTCGCTCCGCGGCCCGCAGCCGCACCGAGGCGGCCCGCGGGTTCGCGGCGACCTCCGCCTCCCCCGGCAGTTCGGCGCCCCGGCTGAGCAGCCGGAACGTCGGACCGGACCCGGGAAGCTCGACCGGGAGGTCAATCGGGCCCTTACTGCGGACCCGGTCCGTGAGGGCCGCCTTGGTGAGCCTGTCCTCCAGCGAGTGGTAGGACAGGACCACCATGCGACCGCCCACGGTCAGTGCGTCGAGTGCGGATGGCAACGCTGTCTCCAGCGCTGCCAGCTCTCTGTTTACCTCGATCCGTAAAGCCTGAAACGTTCTCTTTGCCGGGTGCCCACCCGTTCGTCGGGCTGGTGCCGGAATGGAGTCCCGAACCAGCTCCGCAAGCAACGCGGACGAGGTGATCCGGGCCCGCTCCCGCTGCCGGATGATCGCCGAGGCGATCCGACCGGCGAACTTCTCCTCGCCGTAGACCCGCAGCACCCGGGCCAGGTCCGGATGGGCGTACGTGTTGACCACCTCTTCGGCGGTCACCCCCCGGGTCTGGTCCATCCGCATGTCCAACGGCGCGTCCTGGGCGTACGCGAACCCGCGGTCGGGCGCGTCCAACTGCAACGACGAGACACCCAGGTCGAACAGGATGCCGTCGATGGCCGGATAGCCCAGCCGGTCGAGCACGTCCGGCAACTCGTCGTAGACGGCGTGCTCCAGGTGCACCCGATCGGCGAACCGCGCCAGCCGGACCCGCGCGTGAGCGAGCGCCTCGGTGTCCCGGTCGAGCCCGATCAGGACCGTCTCCGGATGCGCCTCGAGCACCGCCTCCGCGTGCCCGGCGAGACCGAGCGTCGCGTCGACGTAGACCGTCCGGCCGCCTCGACCCAGCGCGGGGGCCAGCAGCTCGAGACACCGCTCGAGCAGCACCGGCACGTGCGTGCCGCGCAACTCCCCCATGATGACCCCCACTGGTTGAAACGTCCGTTCTTCTCGTGCGCCTGTCGTCGGACGGCGCTGCCGTCGTACCGCCAGATCCCCATCCGCTCCCGCCTGACACCGGACCGTCGCCCAATGACTGGATCGTGCGCCTGGCACCGGGGAAGTGATGCCAGGAACTCGAAAGCGGCTGGAGATCTCGCAGTACGTCGGGCGCCGTTACCGCCCTACAGACCGCCGGGCAGCACCCCCTCCTCGATGTCGGCGAAGTCGTCTTCGCTCTCGGCGAGGTAGGTCTCCCAGGCGACCTTGTCCCAGATCTCCACCCGCGTGCTCGCGCCGATCACCACCAACTCGCGGTCCAGCGCGGCATAGGCCCGCAGGTGAGCCGGAATGGTCACCCGGCCCTGCTTGTCCGGAACCTCGTCGTGCGCGCTGGCAAAGAAGACCCGGCTGTAGGCCCGGGCCGCCTTGTGGGTCATCGGCTGTGCGCGCAACTGCTCCGCGATCCGCTGGAACTCAGGGGTCGGGAAGACGTAGAGGCAGCGCTCCTGCCCTTTGGTGACCACGACACCCCCCGCCAGCTCATCCCGGAACTTGGCCGGAAGGATCAACCGGCCCTTTTCGTCCAGGCGCGGAGTGTGGGTGCCGAGAAACATCGGCCCAACCCCCTCGCCCCTGAGCGGCGTTCGCGGCGCCGCTGACCCCCCGGGCCGGTGAGCCCTCCCGGCCTCACCATTGGTCCCCACTCTACTCCACTTCCCTCCACCCGCAACCAAATACGCCCGCGTGGCGCGCCTGACCCGGCGACAAAACCGCACGTCACGAGGGGTGGAGCGGAGTGGAGGGCTCCGGCCGCCCCTCGGCGTGGTCCGCTTTCCGACATAGATCGACTCCGTCCGGGGGACGCCGACCCGGCCGCCCGCGCAGCCACCACGGCCGAACGGTTCACAGTCGGCGGCGATCTGGTGGGGCCGGCGGTCCGGTAACCTCGCTCGCGTGACGGACGCGAAAATGCCCCTACGGGCCAAGGTGGCCAGCTCCGTGTCACGGACCGCCGCGGCGCTCTCCCGGGCCGCCGGCCGTGGCGACGGTTCGGTGATCGGCGGGTGGATCGGCCTGAAGATCGACCCGGACCTGCTGGCCCACCTGTCGGCCGGGCGCGCTATCGCGCTCGTCTCCGGCACCAACGGCAAGACCACCACCACCCGGTTGACCTCCGCCGCTGTCGGCGTGCTCGGCCGGGTCGCCACCAACTCGTTCGGCGCCAACATGCCCAGCGGGCACACCTCGGCGCTGGCCAAGGCCGGCAGCACCCCGTACGCGGTGCTGGAGGTCGACGAGCACTACCTGGCCCAGGTGCTGGAGGCGACCGAGCCGCACGTGGTCGCGCTGCTGAACCTCTCCCGCGACCAGCTCGACCGCGCCAAGGAGGTCGCCATGATGGCGCAGCTCTGGCGCGCGGCGCTGGTCCGGCACACCAACGTACGGGTCGTGGCCAACGCCGACGACCCACTGGTGGTGTGGGCCGCCACCCCACCAGGCGACCCCACCCGGGGCATCAACCCGCCGCACGTGACGTGGTTCAGTGCCGGCCAACGCTGGCACGACGACTCCTGGGTCTGCCCGGAGTGCGGCTCCACCATCCAGCGCTCCGGCGAGCAGTGGTGGTGCACTGGCTGCCCGCTACGCCGACCGGAGCCGCACTGGGTCGTCGAGGACGAGGGCGTGCTCGACCCCACCGGCGCCTGGCACAAGGTCTCGCTCCAACTGCCCGGCAAGGTCAACCTCGGCAACGCGGCGACCGCGCTGGCGGTGGCCGCCGAGTTCGGCGTACGCCCTGTCGACGCGGTGTCCCGCCTCGGCATCGTCACGTCGGTGGCCGGCCGCTACGCACAGGTCGACAAGGACGGGCGCAACATCCGGCTGCTGCTGGCCAAAAACCCGGCCAGTTGGCTGGAGGCGTTCGACATGGCCGACGACGCGCCGACCCTGCTCTCCATCAACGCGCGCGACCCCGACGGTCTGGACACCTCCTGGCTGTACGACGTCGACTTCGCCCCGCTCCGCGGCCGGCAGGTGTTGATCACCGGCGACCGGGCATACGACCTGGCGGTTCGACTGGACGTCAACGACGTGCCGTTCCAGCACGTCCGCACGTTCGACGACGCACTCCGGTCGGTCCCGCCCGGCCGGCTGGAGGTCATCGCGAACTACACCGCGTTCCAGGACATCCGAGCGGAGTTGGACCGTGTCATCTGAGAGTCTGCGCATCGTCTGGATCTACCCCGACCTGCTCTCCACCTACGGAGACCGGGGCAACGCCCTGATCCTCGCCCGTCGCGCCCGTCAGCGTGGGATGCCGGTCGAGGTGCTGGAGGTCCGCTCCGATCAGCGGCTGCCCGCGACCGCCGACATCTACCTGGTCGGCGGCGGCGAGGACGGCCCGCAGGCGCTCGGCGCCCAGCGGCTGCTCGCCGACGGCGGCCTGCACCGCGCGGTCGCCCAGGGCTCGGTCGTGTTCGGCGTCTGCGCCGGCTACCAACTGCTCGGCACCTCGTTCTTCGCCAAGGGTGTCCAGTGCCGCGGGCTGGAGCTGCTCGACCTGCAGTCCGACCGGGGTGAGAGCCGAGCCGTGGGTGAGCTGGCCGGGGAGATCGACCCCCGGCTGGGCCTGCCCCCGCTGACCGGTTTCGAGAACCACGGCGGCCGCACCCACCTCGGCCCGGAGGTTTCCCCGCTGGCAAGGGTCACCGCCGGCGTGGGCAACAACGGTGCCACCGAGGGCGCGTGGCGCGGCAAGTTGCTCGGCACCTACTCGCACGGTCCGGCGCTGGCCCGCAACCCGGCCCTGGCCGACCTGCTGCTGCGCTGGGCCACCGGGGCACACCAACTCCCGCCGTTGGACGACACCTGGTCGGACCGGCTCCGCAACGAGCGCCGCTCCGCGGTGGCCGCCGCCCGGGCATGATCCGCGCCGTCCGGCGGCTGCTCCGGCAGCCGTCGGCCGCCCGGTTCGCCCTGCTCGTGCTGCTGATCGGCGGGTGTGGGTTACTGCTGCTGCTGGTGCCCCGGCCGGATCCGGCGCAGTTGCCTCTGGTCGCCGACCGGCTCGGCGACCTCGCCCCGGTGGCGGCGATCCTCGGTGGTGCGCTGTTGCTTGTCGCGCTGGTGCCCCGGACCTTCATCACGCTCGCCGCAGGTGCGATCTTCGGTCCGCTGGAAGGTGCCGCGTACGCCCTGGGCGCCGCGCTGGTGGCGGCGGCGATCGGGTTCACTGTCGGCCGGTTGCTCGGTCGGGAGTTCGTCGCCGAGCGGGTCCGCGGTCGCCTGGCCCGCCTCGACGGCTGGTTCGCCCGGCAGAGCGTGCTCGGTGTGGTCACCGTCCGACTGCTGCCGATCGCCGGCTTCGGCCTGGTCAGCTATGGCTACGGCACGACCGGCGCCCGGGTGCTGCCGTTCCTGGCCGGCAGCGTGATCGCGTCCGCGCCGACCGCCTTCGGCTACGCGGCGATCGGCGCGGCGGTCAGCTCCCCGGGGCACGTCAACTGGTACGCGGCCGCCCCGGCCAGCCTCGGTCTGATCGCCAGCCTGGTGCTCATCCACCAGTGGTGGCGCGCCGAACGCCGCCGCCGCTCCATGCCGGTCTGACCCGCTGCGGAGAGCCGAGCGGACCCCCTGCCACCTGCGGACGGTCGATGACAGGATCCTGTCGGTTCCGCGGTGGTAACGGCCGGACGACGATCCCGCCGGCAGGGCATCGGGCAGCGCCGGCGCGATCTAGCGTCTGCGGCCATGATGCCCTTGCCTCGAGCCAGGATCGGTTCCCGAGCCATCGCCCTCGTCGCGGCCCTCGCCGCGGCGCTGCTCGCGGCGTGCACGCCGGGCGACCCACCGGCCGCATCGTCGCCGCCCGCCACTGCCGAGGCACCGCCCGCGACACGGGTGACCGCCCCACCGCTGGCCGACTTCTGCCCGGTCGCCATGCCGCCGAGCTGGCAGGACGCGATCCGTGACAGTCGCCTTCCCCAGGAGCCCGGGGAACGATGGGCGGCGCTCACCCCGGCGCCGGATGGTCGCTCCGCGTTCGCCACTGTGCAGCGCGGCGGCTCGATGACGCTGGTCTGGCAGGAGAAGGACGGCCGACGGCGGGAGGTGGCCACCATGCCAGACATGTTCACCTTCCCCCTGTGGGGCGTCTTCGACGGGCGCTGGCTGGTGTACGCGCGCAGCAGCCTCATGCGAGCGGCACCCCACGGTGGCGGCGGCTCCGAACTGTTTGCCTGGGATGCGGAGTCGGGGACCGCACCACGGCAGGTGCTGGGCACCGCGGACTTCCTCTTCCGGCCCCCGTTGCGCGACGGGAAGCTCGCCGTCACCAGGATCCTCGGCGAGGACCGGAACGAGCTGACCCTGCACGACCTGGCTGCCGGGACGGTCCGCACGGTGGCCACCGGCCCGGTGGGCGGTGTCGGGTTCCACGGCGCCGACCTGCTCTGGTTCGATCGGGCCACGGGTCGCCTGAACGCTGTCGGTCCGGACGGTAAGGCTGGGTCCGCGCCGCAGCCGAGCCCGGGACCGGGCACCACGGTCGACGTGACCACCGACGGCCGGACCACTGCCTGGGTGTCCCGCGACGAGCGCACCCTTACCGTCTGGCGACCGGACTGGGCGGCACCGGTCCGCGCGTTCCGGGTGACTTCTCCGCCGGCCACGGCCGCCGCTACCTCGTTGCCACCGGGCACCAGGCCCCCGACCGTCGACCCCTTCCACACGGTTGCCACGCCCACTGCCGTCGGGGACCTGGTGATCTTCCAGTACCACCTGGGTTGGTACGTGGCCGACCTGCGAACCGGGTCGTACGTGCGGCTGACCGCCGATCACGCCCACGCGGTCGCCTCGGGCGAGGCGCTGCTGGTGGACCCGGACAACAACTCGGACCCCGCACAGCAGCATGCGTACTCGCTGCTGCGCCCGGACCGACTACCGCCACTGCCGCCCTGCCCGTGACCACCGGAGCGCAACGCCGGGCGGCTGGTCTGGCTGATCCGGCGACTGCACGAGCCGGCTGTGCGGCGGCCGGCGGAGATGCGCCGGAGAACGTTATGACTCAGAGGCATAAATATGCCTCTGAGTCATAACGCTCAACGCGGTGCCCACCTCCGTGGACGTCACGGTGCGTATCGCTCGCCGTCAGGCGACGACCGAGACCATCCGGCCCTTGACCACGATGACCTTGCGCGGTTCCTTGCCGTTCAAAGTTGCCGCCACCGCGTCCAGGGCCGCCGCGCGGACGCTCTCCTCGGAGGCGTCGGCCGGGACCTCGACGCGACCACGGACCTTGCCGTTGACCTGCACCGGGTAGGTAACCGTGTCGGCCACCAGCAGCGTCGGGTCGGCGGTCGGGAAGTCCGCGTACGTCAGCGAGGTGTCGTGGCCCAGCTTGCGCCACAGCTCCTCGGCCACGTGCGGGGCGAACGGCGCCACCATCAGCACCAGCGGCTCGGCCACCTCGCGGGGCGTTGCCGACAGTCGGGTCAGCCCGTTGGTCAGCTCGATCAGCTTGGCGATAGCGGTGTTGAACCGGATGCCGTCCATGTCGCCACGGACCCCGTCGATCACCTTGTGCAGCAGCCGACGGGTCGCCTCGTCGGCCGGGTCCTCGGTGATCCGCAGGGCACCGGTCTGCTCGTCGACGACGGCCCGCCACACCCGCTGCAGGAACCGGTACGAGCCGACCACAGCCCGGGTCTCCCACGGGCGGGAGACCTCCAGCGGGCCCATCGACATCTCGTACACCCGGAAGGTGTCCGCACCGTAGGCGGCGCACATGTCGTCGGGGGTCACCACGTTCTTCAGTGACTTGCCCATCTTGCCGTACTCGCGGTTGACCGCCAGGTCACCCAGGTAGTAGGCGCCGTCGCGCTCGAAGACCTCCTCCGCCTGCACGTAGCTGCCGCGCGAGTCGGTGTACGCGTACGCCTGGATCATGCCCTGGTTGAACAGCTTGCGGAACGGCTCGAACGACGACACGTGCCCCAGGTCGAACAACACCTTGTGCCAGAAGCGCGCGTACAGCAGGTGCAACACGGCGTGCTCGGCGCCTCCGACGTACAGGTCGGTGCCCCCGCAGTCACCGTCGGCGCGCGGACCCATCCAGTACCGCTCGTTCTCCGCGTCGACGAACCGCTCGCTGTTCGTCGGGTCCAGGTAGCGCAGCTCGTACCAGCAGGAGCCGGCCCACTGCGGCATCACGTTGGTTTCCCGGGTGTAGCGCTTCGGCCCGTCACCCAGGTCCAGTTCGACCTCGACCCAGTCGCGCCGCCGGGACAGCGGGGTCTCCGGGTTGCTGTTGGCGTCGTCGGCCTCGAACGTCTTCGGGGAGAAGTCGTCGACCTCCGGCAGCTCGACCGGCAGCATCTCCTCCGGCAGGGCGATGGCCGCACCGGTCTCGTCGTAGACGATCGGGAACGGTTCGCCCCAGTAACGCTGCCGGGAGAACAGCCAGTCGCGCAGCCGGTAGGTCACCGCGCCGGTGCCGTGCCCGTTCGCCTCCAGCCAGGCGATGATCGCCGCCTTGGCGTCGGCGACCCCCAGGCCGTTCAGGTCCAGGCCGCGCTCGGGCGCGGCGCTGTTGATCGCCGGGCCGTCCCCGGTGTACGCCTTGCCGTCGAAGCCCTCCGCCGGCTGCACGGTACGGACGATGGGCAGCTCGAAGACCTCGGCGAACGCCCAGTCCCGCTCGTCCTGCGCCGGCACCGCCATGATCGCGCCGGTGCCGTAGCCGGCCAGCACGTAGTCGGCGATGAAGATCGGGATCTGCCCACCGGTGACCGGGTTGGTGGCGTACGCGCCGATGAAGACGCCGGTCTTCTCCTTGCTGTCGGACTGCCGCTCGACGTCGGTCTTGGCAGCCGCCGCCTTGCGGTACGCCTCGACGGCCTCCCGGGGGCTGGCGTGCCCGCCGGTCCAGGCGTCCCTCGTCCCGTCCGGCCAGCTGGCCGGCGCCAGCGTGTCGACCAGCTCGTGCTCGGGCGCCAGCACCATGTAGGTGGCGCCGAAGACGGTGTCCGGGCGGGTCGTGAACACCCGCACCGGCGCCGCGCTGGTCGGGAAGTCGATGTGGGCGCCGGTAGAGCGGCCGATCCAGTTGCGCTGCATCAGCTTGATCGGCTCGGGCCAGTCCAGGCTGTCCAGGTCGTCCAGCAGCCGGTCACCGTACGCGGTGATCCGCATCATCCACTGCTTCAGGTTGCGCTTGAAGACCGGGAAGTTGCCCCGCTCGGAACGGCCGTCGGCGGTGACCTCCTCGTTGGCCAGCACGGTGCCCAGCCCCGGGCACCAGTTCACCGGCGCCTGCGAGACGTACGCCAGGCGGTGGTCGTCGACGACCTGGCGGCGCTCGGCGACGCTCAGCTCGGCCCAGGCGCGGCCGTCCGGGGTGGGCCGGTTACCGCCCTCGAACTCGGCGATCAGCTCGGCGATCGGACGGGCCCGGTTGGCGTCGCTGTCGTACCAGGAGTTGAAGATCTGCAGGAAGATCCACTGGGTCCAGCGGTAGAAGTCGGTGTCGATGGTGGCCACCGAGCGGCGCTCGTCGTGCGCCAGCCCCAGCCGGCGCAGCTGCGCCTTGTACCGCTCGATGTTCGCGACGGTGGTGGTGCGGGGGTGGGTGCCGGTCTGCACCGCGTACTGCTCGGCGGGCAGCCCGAACGCGTCGAAGCCCATCGCGTGCAGCACGTTGCGGCCGGCCATCCGCTGGTAGCGGGCGTAGCAGTCGGTGCCGATGTAGCCCAGCGGGTGGCCGACGTGCAGGCCCGCTCCGGAGGGGTACGGGAACATGTCCAGCACGTACAGCTTCTCCGCGCCGGCGCGTGGGTGGGTCGGGTCGGCAAACGGGCCGGTCGGGTTCGGTGCGTGGAAGGTGCCCTCGCGCGCCCAGATGTCCTGCCAACGAATCTCGATCTCGTCGGCCAGGGCCGCGGTGTACCGGAACGGGGGAATGTCGCCCGCCGGTGCGGCTGCCTCACTCATCGTCTCTCCTCGCTTCGCTTCGCTTCGTCTCGGCACCACCGGGCCGGGCCGGCGGCGGGCACAAAAAAGCCCCTCGCGCAGGAGGGGCCGCCGTGCTGTCGCTGGGTTCAGCGCATCAGCACGGCCCGGTAAGAAGCAGGAAGACTCCGGCCATGCCCCGCAGTGTACCTCTTCCACGGATCGCCCTGCCGGCCCCCGGGCGTTGTCGAACCCGTTCCCCCGAGCTGGCGAATATCGGTGCGTAACCGACGGACTACCTGCGGGGGTCGGCGATAACGACAAACATGGTTAGCCTGAGAGACTAGTGAGATTCCTGCGGCAAACGAGGCTCGACGTCGCGAACCCAACGGCGGGTCCAGGTGCTCTCTAGAGAGCTGCCGTGACGGCGACGAGGAGGAGGCCCGTGACACAACAGACCTGGGACGAGGTGGGCGGCCTGTTGCCGCACGACGAGTTCCGCGCCGCCAGCGAGGCCATCGTGGCCAACATCGAGCAGGTCATCGAGGGTAAGACCGCCACAGTGCGGCTCGCCCTGGCCGTCCTGCTCGCCGAGGGTCACCTCCTGATCGAAGACGTCCCGGGTGTCGGCAAGACCAAGCTTGCCAAGGCCCTCGCGCGGTCCATCGACTGCACGGTGCGACGGATCCAGTTCACCCCCGACCTGCTGCCCAGCGACGTCACCGGGGTCAGCGTCTACAACCAGGAGACGCACGACTTCGAGTTCCGCCCCGGCGCCGTGTTCGCCAACCTGGTGGTCGGCGACGAGATCAACCGGGCCTCGCCGAAGACCCAGTCGGCGTTGCTGGAGTGCATGGAGGAACGGCAGGTCACCGTCGACGGGGTGACGTACCAGCTCCAGACCCCGTTCATGGTGATCGCCACCCAGAACCCGATCGAGATGGAGGGGACCTACCCGCTGCCGGAGGCGCAGCGCGACCGGTTCACCGCCCGCATCGCGATGGGTTACCCGGACTCCCACGCCGAGCTGGCCATGCTCGACGGGCACGGCGCCACCGACCCGCTGCACGAGCTGCGCGCGGTCTCCGACGCGGCCATCGTCCGGCAGCTGATCGCCACCGTCCGCCAGGTGCACGTGGCGGACGCGGTCAAGCAGTACGCCATCGACCTGGTCACCGCCACCCGCGAGGCCCCCGACCTGCGGCTCGGCGCGTCCCCCCGGGCGACCCTGCAGCTGTTGCGCACCGCCCGGGCGGTCGCCGCCCTGGAGGGCCGCGACTACGTCCTCCCCGACGATCTGCAGGCCCTGGCGGTTCCGGTGCTCGCCCACCGGATCATCCCGACCGCCGACGCGCAGCTCGCCCGGCGCACCACCGACGCGATCGTCTCCGAGCTGGTGCACCGCCTGCCGCTGCCACACGACCGGCAGCGCAACCCGTACGACACCCGGCCCCCCGCCACCGGCAACGGTCGCGCGCCCTACGAGCCGCGGAGGCCATGACGTGCGTGCCGGGCTACGCGGGCTGACCACCCGCGGGCGGTCCTTCCTCGCCGCTGCGGTCGCGGCGGCGATCTCCGCCGGCATCCTCGGCGAGAAGGACCTGCTCCGGGTGGCTGTGCTGTTGGCCATCCTGCCGTTGCTGGCCGCCGCCTACGTCGGGCGGAGCCGCTACAAGCTGGCCTGCAACCGTTCCCTGGACCCGCACCGGGTTCCGGTCGGCGCCAACTCCCGGGTGGTGCTGCGCCTACAGAACCTCTCCCGGCTGCCGACCGGCACCCTGCTCCTGGAGGACCGGCTGCCCTACGCGTTGGGCAGCCGGCCCCGGGTGGTGTTGGAGCGGCTCGGCGCGCACCAGGCCAGCTCCGTGGCGTACACGGTGCGGGCCGACGTGCGGGGCCGCTACGACGTGGGCCCGCTGGTCGTCCGGATGACCGACCCGTTCGGCCTCTGTGAACTCACCCGCTCCTTCCCCAGCACCGACCACCTGACGGTCATCCCGCAGGTCACCCCGCTGCCGTCGGTCCGGCTCCCCGGGGAGTACGCGGGCAGCGGCGACAGCCGGGCCCGCTCGGTGGCGGTGCACGGTGAGGACGACGCCGCGACCCGGGAGTACCGGCGCGGCGACGACCTGCGCCGGGTGCACTGGAAGTCCACCGCCCGCACCGGTGAGCTGATGGTGCGCCGCGAGGAGCAACCGTGGGAGAGCCGGGCCACAGTCGTCCTGGACACCCGGGCGTACGGCCACCGGGGCGAGGGGCCGACGGCCAGTTTCGAGTGGTCGGTCTCGGCCGCCGCGAGCATCGCCGTCCACCTGCGGCAGGCCGGTTACAAGTTGCGCCTGGTCACCGGCTCGGGGGCAGATGTGGACGCCTCGGAGGCCGGCGGCGACGGCGCGCTGCTCGATCACCTCGCGGAGGTCCGACTGGATCAGCGCGCCGAGGTCACCGGCCTCGTGCAGCGGGTCCGCCAACGCGCCGACGGCGGTCTCATCATCGGCCTGTTCGGCACTGTGAGCATCGCCGAGGCGGAGCTGCTGGCCGGGCTGCGGGGCAACGGCGCCACCTGCGTCGGCTTCCTCCTGAACAGCTCCACCTGGCTCAGCCTGCCGGAGAAGGCGCGGGCCGAGGCGGAGCACGCCCACGCCGCCGCCGTCCTCGCCATGTTGCAGAGTGGCTGGCGGGTGGTCGGCGTCGACCACGGCGGCCGGCTGCCGGCGCTGTGGCCGCAGGTCGGTCGGGGTGCCCAGGGGTTCGCCCTGCGAGCCGCGCTGGCCGAGACGGTCGCCGGCGGTGTGCGATGAACGGAAGGCTCCCCTCATGATCAGCAGTCGGAACATCGGCATGGTGGCGGCCGCTGCCACGCTGCTGGCCGCCGCGCCGCTGTCGGCCATCTTCCAGGGCTGGACGTGGTTGATCGAGTCCATCATCGCGGTCGCCGTGGTGGCCGGGGTGGCCGCGCTGACCCGCCTCGCCCGGGCACCCTTGTGGGGTCAGGTGCTGGGCATGCTGGCCGGCCTGACGCTCGCCCTGACCTGGTTGTTCCCCAGCGGCCAGGAGCTGTTCGCGATCCTGCCCACCCCGGGCACGCTCGCGTACTTCGGCGACCTGCTCGCCGGCTCCATGCAGGACATGCGCTCGTACGGGGTCGAGGTCCCGGACACCGATCCGCTGCTGTTCATCGCCGTGCTCGGTGTCGGCGGGGTCGCCGTGCTGGTGGACGTGCTGGCCGTGGGCCTGCGTCGGCCCGCGCTGGCGGGGCTGCCGATGCTCGCCATCTACTCGGTGCCGGTCGCCGTCTACGTGGACAGCGTCCCCGCGGTGCCGTTCGTGGTGGGCGCCGCCGGTTACCTCTGGCTGCTGGTCACCGACAATGTCGACCGGGTGCGCCGCTTCGGACGCCGGTTCACCGGTGATGGCCGCGACGTCGACGTGTGGGAGGCCTCTCCGCTGGCGTCCGCCGGCCGTCGGCTCGCGGCGGTCGGGGTGGCCCTGGCTGTGGTGCTGCCGCTGGCGGTGCCCGGCATGACCAGCGGGCTGCTCGACTCGCTCAGCCGAGGGCCGGGTAACGGCACCGGCAACGGGTCCGGCTCGGGCGGCACGTCGGGTCGGATCGACCTGTTCGCCTCGCTCGCCGGTCAGCTCAACCAGTCCCAGGTGGCCGACCTGGTAAAGGTGAAGACGTCCGAGCAGAACCCGTTCTACCTGCGCTACGCGGTCGCCGACGAGCTGCGCCCCGCTGGTTTCCAGGCGCGCAACCCCAGCGGCCGGTCGGTCAACAAAGACCTACCGAACCCGGCCGACCGGGCCGGCCCAGGCGTGCGGCAGACCACCTACCAGGCGACCGTCGAGGTCACCAAGAGCCTGAGCATGTCGCTGATGCCCGTGTACGCCGAACCGACCAGCGCCGACGACCTCAGCGACAACTGGCTCTACGACACCAACCAGCAGGTCGTCTTCTCCAACCGGGAGAACTCCCGCGGTCGGAAGTACTCCTTCGACTACGTCCGCTCGACCTTTACGCCCGACGCGTTGCGAGCCGCGAAGCCGCTGCCGACCGAGCACCCCGTACGCCGACAGATGACCGCCACCCCCGGGCCGGTGCCCGAGGTGGAGGAGCTGGTCAAGGGGCTGATCCAGGGCAAGCGCACCGACTACGACAAGGTGCTGTCGATCTACCAGCACTTCTCGGCGGACAACGGCTTCAGCTACCGGTTGAGCACCGAGAGCGGCAGCAGCGGTCAGGACATCGTCAACTTTCTGACCAACAAGGTCGGCTACTGCCAGCAGTACGCCGCCGCGATGGCCTGGCTGGTCCGCTCGGCCGGCATTCCGGCCCGGGTGGCGTTCGGGTTCACCAACGGCAGCAAGCGCGACGGTGACACCTTCACGCTGACGAATCTCAACCTGCACGCCTGGACCGAGGTCTACTTCGACGGGGCTGGTTGGGTGCCGTTCGACGCCACCCCGGCGTACGGTGTGCCCGGCTCCACCCGGTCGGCCTGGGCACCGGACACTGACGCGCCGGAGGAGCCCAGCCCGAGCAGCGGCGCTACGAGCGCCCCGACTGACCCGGATGCCTCGACGGCGCCGACCGGCCCGGACAACGCCGACCAGGACACCGACGACGGGCTCTCTCTCGGCGGGACGACCCCGAACGAGCAGCCACCGGTCTGGCCGTGGTGGGCAGCGGGCCTGGTGGCCCTGCTGCTGTTGCTCGCGGTGCCCGCGCTGCGCCGGATGGCCCTGCGGCGCCGACGCAGTGGCCGCGCGGCGAGCGTGGCGATGCCCTCCGCGAGGGTCGACGGCGACAGCGAGCCGGGGGCACGTCCGGTGGTGGTCAGCGCGGACGCCGACCGGGCCCGCGCGGACGCGCACGCCGCCTGGGCGGAGCTGCTCGACACGCTTGTGGACTTCCGGGTTCCGGTCGATCTGACCGAGACGCCCAGGGCGACCGCGGACCGGCTTGTCCGGGACTCCCTCGACGATGATGACGCGATCGGGTCCGTGCGGCTGTTGGGCCGGGCAGAGGAGCGGGCCCGCTACGCGCGGGATCCGC
This sequence comes from Micromonospora sp. NBC_00362, assembly GCF_026342155.1. Lineage (NCBI taxonomy): Bacteria > Bacillati > Actinomycetota > Actinomycetes > Micromonosporales > Micromonosporaceae > Micromonospora > Micromonospora sp. NBC_00362. The sequence goes on along the minus strand of NZ_JAPENH010000001.1, from coordinate 6,425,942 downwards.
TGACCGGTGAGCGGTTGCTGCCGGCGCTACGCGCGGTCCGTGCGGCACTCGCGGCACGGGCGGACCGACGGACCCGCCTGCTCGCCGCCGTGCTGCCGCCCTCGGTGCTGCTGCGTTGGCGCACCACAACGGCGGACAGGTCCGGCCGGATGGTGGCGCTCACCGGGCAGGCCCGGTACCGACTGCTGCGGTGGAACCCCCGACGGCTGCTGGCCGACCGGGCCGCTCGCTGACCGAAACCCGACCCACCCACTCCGCCACCACCTACCCGGCGCCGCCCATGATCACTTGATGACCAGTAGTTGCAGACCGCTTCTGGTAGCTACTCATCATCAAGTGATCATGGGCGCTCTGGGGTGGCGACGCGGGTCAGGCGCAGCGGGACCGTGTTGACGCGAGGTCGAAGACCGCGCGGTCCGAGTGGGGCCTCGGCTGAGGCGACATCGGGTCTGCGCTGTGGTGCGGTGACGTCGCGGTGTCCCGGACCACCCAAGGTCGTGCTCGATCCAGGGAGGAGGCCCTTCCCCTCGCACACGATGCCACTACTTCCAGGATCGAGCACGATCTTGCGGGAGAGGGCGGGCAGCGGTAGAGGGCGCGCGGATACGACGGAGGTCGCCGGGGGCTGTTGCCCGGCGACCGCTCGTCGCGGCGTACGGCCCGCCTCAGCGGCGGGACCGGCTCAGCGGTGCCCCTCCGGGCGCTGCCGCCACCTGTCCTCCATGCGGTCCAGGATTGACGACCGGCGACCGGATCGGCCACCGCGGGGACGACGACGACTCGTCGTGCCGCCCACCACGTGCAGGTCGGGTGACTGCGCCCGCCGGTGCGACTGCACCGCGAACGCGGCCGACGCCAGCATGACGACGAAGCCCGCCACCGCCAGTGGTGGAGTCTTGATCACCGCGCCATAGACCAGTAGAGCCAAGCCAGCGATGATGACGCCGGCGGCGACGAGCAGGCGACGCCGCGCATGGAAGCGCGGATCGCTGGCGCGCACGGCCGAGGCGAATTTGGGGTCCTCGGCAAGCGACCGCTCGATCTGCTCGAACAGCCGCTGCTCGTGCTCCGAGAGCGGCACGGCACTCCTCCCCGGTCACGTTGGTCGGGCCCACTCGGGCCGACAGACCGTGGCAGCCAACCGGCTGCTTACCCGCAAGTCTACGAGGGGGGTCGCGCGTCGGAAAGCGGGACGACCTATGGGCGGGGTGGATTTTCGTTTCGACGGGGATCACGGTCGGCCATCAGACTGGCCGGACCTATGACGGACCGCCCGAAACGGGCAGCGGCGGCGTCCGCGGCAGCTTCCGCTTCGCGCCAGCCATGCTCGGGCGCGCCGAGGGTGAGCTGCCGGTGAGCGCCCTGCGCCGGGGCGAGCCCTTCCACCCGGACACCGACGAGTCGGATCCGCTCGGCCGGGTCCAGCGCGGTATAGAGCGCCCAAACCGTGTCGAACATCTCGCGGGCGGTGTCGGTGGGCACGTCGAGGGTGCGAGATCGGCTGACGGTGCGGAAGTCGGCCAACCGGACCTTGAGTGAGACGGTGCGCCCGACCTGCCCGGAGCCGCGCAGCCGGACACCGACCTTCGCGCTGAGCGCGAGCAACGCACGGCGGATCTCCAACGGGTCGGCCACGTCGACGTCGAAGGTCACCTCGGCGCCGATCGACTTGTCGACGTGCTCGGGGCTGACCCCGCGCGGGTCGCGCCCCCAGGCCAACTCGTGCAGGTGGGAGGCCGAGGCGGCACCGACGGCCCGGCGGAGCATGCCCACCGGCGCCTCGGCGAGGTCCCCGACGGTGGTCAGGCCAAGCCGGCGTAGCGCCTCGGCGGCGCGCTCCCCCACCCCCCACAGGGCGTCCACCGGCAACGGGTGCAGGAAGTCGAGCACCTGCCCCGGGGGCACGACCAGCAGGCCGTCCGGCTTGGCGCGGGTGGAGCCCAGCTTGGCCACGAACTTGGTCGGCGCCACCCCGACCGAGCAGGTCAGCGCCTGCTCGTCGGCGACCCGGCGACGGATCAGCCGGGCGATGGTGGCCGGAGAGCCGAACAGCCGACGGGCGCCGGTCACGTCGAGGAACGCCTCGTCGAGGGAGAGCGGCTCGACCAGCGGCGTGACGTCCCGGAAGATCTGCATGACGGCCCGGGAGGCGGCCGTGTAGGCGGAGAAGTCCGGCGGCAGGTAGACCGCGTGAGGGCAGCGGGCCCGGGCCTGACTGGTCGGCATCGCGCTGCGGACGCCGTACCGGCGGGCCTCGTAGCTGGCCGAGCTGACCACCCCGCGCGGGCCGACACCGCCGACGACCACCGGCCGGCCGCGCAACTCGGGACGGCGGCGCACCTCGACGGCGGCGAAGAAGGCGTCCATGTCGACGTGCAGGATCGGGCTGGCCGAGTCGTCGGCGTCCGGCCCGAAGCGCGGATCGTCGCCCCGGGGCAACGACTGGCTGCGGCCCATCCCGGCAGGTTAACCCCGGGGTACGACACCACCATCGGCCGGCCGGCCGAACCGTCCCCGGGTCAGCCCCGCACGACCAGCAGCGGCACTGTCAGCTCCGCGGCGGTGTCCGACCCGTGGTAGGCCACCAACTTCGACGCCATCGGCCGCTCGGTGCGACTGGCCATGACCGCGTACGTGTCGTTGCAGGTCACCACCACGTCGCCGACCCGGCCCAGGTGCTCCTCGGGCACCGGCCCGAACCAGCCGGTGGCCACCACCTCGTCGCGAGTGCGTACCCGGGCCGCGACGCCCAGCACCTCCGACCAGGCGGCCCGCACGTCGTCGACAGCACCCGGCTCGACGTGCAGGTAGCGCACCCGGGCCTCGCCGGCCACCAGCCGCACACCGGCGCGCAGTCGCGGATCGGTGTCCAGGTCGAAGCGGTGCGCGGCAGGGATGTCGAGCTGCCCGTGGTCGGCGGTCACCAGCAGCGCCGCGTCCGGCGGCAGCCCGTCGACCAGTCGGGCGACCAGGGCGTCCACCTCGGTGGCGGCGACCCGCCAGGGTGCCGAGTCGACGCCGCTGACGTGGCCGTGCCGGTCCAGGTCGGCGTGATAGCCGGAGACCAGTGTGGGCCCGGTGCCGGCGGCCAGCGCGGCCAGCATGGCGGTGGCCACCGCGTCCCCGCCGGTGGCGCCCCGGAAGTCGCCACCCCGGTTGGCGGCCAGTGTCAACCCGCTGCCGCCGAACTCCGGCCGACTCACCACGGTCGTCGTCACGCCGGCGGCGCGGGCCCGCTCCAACTGGGTGGGCACCGGCTGCCAGCGCAGCGGCGACGGATCGGCGGCCCAATCGGTGTGGGTGAGCACCCGATCGGTGCCAGGCACCCGCACTGTGAAGCCGAGCACCCCGTGCGCGCCCGGCGCGACACCGGTGCCCAGTGACACCAGGCTGGTCGGGGTGGTGGACGGGAAACCGGCGATGAGCGGCCGAGCCACCGTCGCGGCGAGCCCGGCGAGGGTCGGCGCGTACGGCGCCGCGGTAGGTAGCTGGTACCAGCCGAGCCCGTCGACGAGCAGCACGGCGATCCGGCGTACGCCGCCCAGCGCGGGCCGGAGCCCGAGCGGGTCGGTCGAGCCGGGCACCCCGAGCACGGCCAGCGCGCTGGGCAGCACGTCGGCGAGGCGGCCGCCGCCGTGGCCCGGCCCGAGGATCTCCAGCGGCGCGGGCTGGGCGCCAGCCTCGGCGATCATGCCGGCCGGCGGGCGAACAGGTGCAGTTGGGCGGCCAGGTCCCGGTACGGCGGTTGGGCGGCCAGCGCACGTTCCAGCTCGACCACGGCGGCGGACTGCCCGTCGGCGACAGCGGCCGGCAGCAGGTCGGCCAGCACGCGTACCCCGTGGATCTCCTCGACCACCAGCCCGGCGGCGCCGAGCAGCGCGGCGGCGCCGGGGGCGTCGTAGCGTCGGCGCAGCGTGTCCCGTGGTCCGGCGGTGCCGGCCGAATCGGCGGCCAGCGTGGTCGCGACGTCGAGGTGGCCGTTCATCGCGCGGCCCAGCACGGCGGCGGCCCGGCCGGCCACGAGCACACTTGCCGCCCCGCCCGGACGCAGCGCGGTGGCGAGCGCGGTCACCACCGGCACCGGGTCGTCGACCACCTCCAGGACGGCGTGGCAGAGCACCAGGTCGACGCCGGCCGGCTCGACCAGCCCGGCGAGGGCGTCACCGTCGCCCTGCACGGCGGCGATCCGGTCGGCCACCCCGGCCTCGGCGGCGCGGCGGGTGAGCGCGGCGAGCGCGTCGGGGCTGGCGTCGACGACGGTGACCCGATGCCCGGCGCGGGCCAGCGGAACGGCGAAACCGCCGGTGCCGCCGCCCACGTCCAGGACTGTGAGCTCGGCGTCGCCGCGCCGGTCCAGCTCGGCGCGGAGCACCGACCAGATCACGGCGGTACGGGGTGTCAGCGGCGGCTCGGCGAACCGGCCTCGGGTCTGCTCCACCCGGTCGAGCCTAGTCACCCGGCCCGGTGGTGGTGCGGGCGTGTGGCGGGGGCGCCCACCACACGCCCGATCGGTGCGTGGTCGGCGGTCGGTCAGGCCTCGGTGCCCTCGGCCTCGTCCTCCGCCCGGGACCGGCGCTCGTTGGCCACCGGACCGTTCGTCACCTCGTACTCGCGGGGGTCGGCGAGGTGCGACGGCACCCAGCCGGTGCCCAGTCGGGTCCGCCGGGCGTTGGCGATTCCACCGGTGTACGCGTGATTTCCCGTCACTGTCGTTCCCCCTCACGAATCACGGGCCGCTCTGCCCGCTCGGGACGAGTCTCCCGCTCGACGGTTCGGGAAACCGTAATGTGGATCACTGAATCAGCGGAAGTCGCGGGATGCGGGGCTGACCGGTGGCTCGATGGCGTCCAGCCGGTCGGCGACCAGGTTGGTCACCCCCTCGTGCCGCTGCAACCGCCCCCGGACCACCAGCGCGGCGCTGGTCCGCGCCACCCGCCGGTAGCGCTGCCACAACCCCGGCGAACAGGTGACGTTGAGCATCCCCGTCTCGTCCTCCAGGTTGAGGAAGGTGACCCCGCCCGCCGTCGCCGGGCGTTGCCGGTGGGTGACGATGCCACCGACCCGGATCCGCTGCCCCGGCTCCACCCGGCCGAGCCGGGCGATCGGCATCGCGCCGAGCACGTCGAGCTGACCCCGGATGAACCGGGCGGGGTGACTCTCCGGCGACAACCCGGTGGCCCACACGTCGGCGACCAGCCGGTCCACCGCCTCCATCCCGGGCAGCGTGGGCGCCGCCGCGCCGGTCACAGTGCCGGGCAGCCGACCCGGCCGGTCCTGGGCCGCCGCGCCAGCGGCCCACAGCGCCTGCCGCCGGGACAGCCCGAAACAGGCGAAGGCGTCCGCGGTGGCCAACGCCTCCAGCTGCGCGGCGGTGAGACCGAGCCGCCGGGCCACATCCGGCATGTCCCGGTACGGCCCGTCGGCGGCCCGTTCGGCCTCGATCCGCTCGGCCACATCGGCGCCGAGGGTCCGCACACTGGACAGGCCGAGCCGGACGGCGGGGCCGCCCAGCCCCCAGGCGTGCGGCGGCTCCCCCGGCCCGCTGCCCCACCGGGTCTCCGGGGTGGACTCCAGCACCGCCAGCGCCCCGCTGGCGTTGATGTCCGGACGACGGACCTCCACCCCGTGCCGGCGGGCGTCGTCGACAAGGGTCTGCGGCGAATAGAAACCCATCGGCTGGGCGTTGAGCAGCGCGGCCAGGAACGGCGCGGGGTGGTAACGCTTGAGCCAGGAGCTGGCGTAGACCAGGTAGGCGAAGCTCATCGCGTGGCTCTCCGGGAAGCCGTAGCTGGCGAACGCGGTGAGTTTGCGGTAGACGTCGTCGGCCAGCTCACCGGTGATGCCCCGCTCGGCCATCCCGGCATAGAGCCGGTCGGCGATCCTGGTCATCCGCTCGACCGACCGTTTGGCGCCCATCGCCCGGCGCAACTGGTCGGCCTCGGCCGCGTCGAAGCCGGCCAGGTCGATGGCGAGCTGCATCAACTGCTCCTGGAACAACGGCACACCCAGGGTCTTCTCCAGGGCGTTGCGCATCAGCGGATGCGCGAAGGTCACCGGCTCCTGGCCGTTCTTGCGGCGGATGAACGGGTGCACCGAACCGCCCTGGATCGGGCCGGGACGGATCAGCGCCACCTCGACCACCAGGTCGTAGAACTCGCGGGGCTTGAGCCGGGGCAGGGTGGCCATCTGGGCCCGGCTCTCCACCTGGAACACCCCAACCGAGTCGGCCCGGCAGAGCATGTCGTAGACCTCCGGGTCGTCCAGGGTCATGTCGCCCAGGTCGAGCCGGGACCCGATCATGTCGTAGCCGTAGTGCAGGGCGGAGAGCATGCCCAAGCCGAGCAGGTCGAACTTGACCAGGCCCACCGCGGCGCAGTCGTCCTTGTCCCATTGCAGGACGCTGCGCCCGGGCATCCGCCCCCACTCCACCGGGCAGACCTCGATCACCGGCCGGTCACAGATCACCATGCCGCCGGAGTGGATGCCCAGGTGCCGCGGGAACGTCTGCAACTCGTTGGCGTACTCCACCACCTGCTCGGGGATGTTCTCGACATCGACAGTGGCGACCGAGCCCCACCTGTCGATCTGCTTGCTCCAGGCGTCCTGCTGCCCCGGGGAGTAGCCGAACGCCTTGGCCACGTCCCGCACCGCCGACCGGGGTCGGTAGGAGATGACGTTGGCGACCTGGGCGGCGTGCTCCCGGCCGTAACGGGTGTAGACGTGCTGGATCACCTCCTCCCGCCGGTCGGACTCGATGTCCACGTCGATGTCGGGTGGGCCGTCCCGTTCCGGGGCGAGGAACCGCTCGAAGAGCAGTTGGTGCCGGACCGCGTCCACATTGGTGATCCGCAACGCGTAGCAGACCGCCGAGTTGGCCGCCGAACCCCGACCCTGGCAGTAGATGTCCTGGTCACGGCAGAACGTGACGATGTCGTAGACCACCAGGAAGTAGCCGGGAAAACCCAACTCCTCGATCATGTTCAGTTCGTGGTCGAGCTGCGCGTACGCCGTCGGGTGCGCCTGCGGCGGCCCGTAGCGCTCGTGCGCCCCGTCGGCTGTCAGCTTCCGCAGCCAGCTCATCTCGGTGTGCCCCGGCGGCACCGGGTACGCCGGTAGCTGCGGCGCGACGAGCTGGAGGTCGAAGGCCAACTCGGTGCCGAACTCGGCGGCCCGCGCCACCGCACCCGGGTACGCGGCGAACCGGGCCGCCATCTCCGCGCCGCTGCGCAGGTGGGCGGTGGCCGCCGCGGGCAACCAGCCGTCGATCTCGTCCAGGCTGCGGCGGGCCCGGACCGCGGCGACGGTGGTGGCCAGTCGACGCCGGCCAGGGCTCGCGTAGTGCACGTTGTTGCTGGCCACCGTCGGCAACCCGGCCGCGGCGGCCAGCTCGGCGAGCGCGTCGTTACGGTCGGCGTCGATGGGATGGCCGTGGTCGGTCAGCTCCACTGCCACCGTCTCCGCGCCGAAGAGCGCTGTCAGCCGGTCCAACTCGCGGGCCGCCGCGTCCACCCCCTCGGTGAGCAGCGCCCCCGGCACGTGCCCCTTGCGGCAGCCGGTCAGCACCAGCACATGGTCACGCAGCTCGGCGGCGACCTCCTCCAGGTCCCCGTAGTCCGGGCGGCCCTTCTCCCCGCCGCGCAGTTGGGCGCGGGCGATGGTGGTGGCCAGCCGGGCGTACCCCTCGTGGCCGTGCGCGAGCACCAGCAGGTGCGCGCCGTGCGGGTCGGGCTCGCCGTTCTGCGGGCCGGGCAGGCCGAGGGACAGCTCCGCGCCGAAGATGGTCGGCAGGCCCAGCGTACGAGCCGCCTCGGCGAAGCGGACCACCCCGTAGAAGCCGTCGTGGTCGGTGACAGCGAGCGCGGTGAGCCCCAGCCGGGCCGCCTCCTCGGCCAGCTCCTCCGGGTGGCTCGCGCCGTCGAGGAAGCTGAAGTTGGTGTGCGCGTGCAGTTCCGCGTAGGGCACCACACCGTCGGGGCGGGTCAGCTCCGGTGGCTGGTACTGCTCGCGGCGGCGGCTCCAGGCCGGGGAGTCGCCGCCATCGGCGTCCACGGCGAGCGGATCCACCACGTGCAGGTGCCGCTCCTCACGCGACCGACCGCCGCCCGACCGGCCGGAGCCGCCACTGGCCCGCCCGGAGAGCACCCGCTCCAGCTCCGACCAGGGCATGTTCGGGTTGTGGAAGCTCATCGAGCCTCCACCTGCGACCCGGGGAGCACCGGCTCAGTCATAGATCGCCTCCACCAACCACTGCCCGGCCTCGACGGCCAGCAGCAGGGCGGCACCGTCGGCCAGGCTGACCTGGAACCGGGCCCGGCGGCGGGCCTCGACCGGCGCCCACCACCGCTCGTCCACCGGCCACGGGCCGGCCCAGCCCACGATCTCCGCCGGCTGGCCGGTGCCGACCACCAGCCGAGCCGGTGGGGCGCTCACCGCCAACCGCGCGCTGATCACCACCGGCTCACCGGCGGCGTCGTGCACCGTCGCCGCGAGCGGACTGGGCAGCACCACCGCCGGCGCGGGTGCCGGCAGCCGGCCCGGCCACGGCGGAGCCCCGACTGCACCCCGGCCGGTGGCCGGATCGGCGCCGGCATCGGCCGGCGGGCCAGGACGGGCGGGGACGCGTTCGTCGCCCCACGGCACCAGTCGCACCTGGTCGGCCGGGGAGCGCCCACCACCGAGCACAGCGGTGACCACCGCTTCCGGGCCGAGGATGCCCTGCACCCGGCTCAACGCCCGGTGCGCGCGTTCCCGTTCCTCGCCGGTCTCCCCCCAGAGGCCGGCCTGCAGACCGGCCTGGGCGATCACGCCGTCCGGGATCAGTCGCAGCCGGATGATGCCGGCCGTTGGTCGGGCCGGCCGGGCGCCGGCACGGCCGTTGCTGCCGGAGAGCCATCCGTCGAGCTGCCAGCGCACCCGGTCGGCGATGGCCGCGGCGGTGAGCAGGCCATCGTGCCGCCACACCCGGTGCAGCTCCTGCCCGTGCTCGGTCACCGCCTCGATGCCGAGCCGGGTGCAGGCCAGCCCGTGCCCGGCCAACCGTTCGTGCAGCCGCTCGGCCAGCGCCCGGGCCACGAACGCCGCCGCGTCGACCCGGTCGATCGGCTCGTCGTGCTCCGCGGTCACCGTCAGGTCGGCCGGCGGCCGCCGGACGGCGAGCGGGCGGTGGTCCCGCCCGGCGGCCAGCCGGTGGGCCAGCGCACCGTCGAACCCGAACCGGGCCAGCACGTCGCCGGCCGGCAGGGCGGCGAAGTCGCCGAGGGTGCGTACCCCCAGCCGACGCAGTAGGTCGGCCAGCGCCGACCGGCCGAGCGCCTCGACCGGCAACCCGGCCAGGAACTCCGGTGTCCCACCCGGTGCCACCACCCGGCCAGCGCGAGCGGCCAACCCGGCCGCGAACACCCCGTCGGCGATGCCGACCTGGCTCTCCACCAGGCACGACTGCGCCACGTGCTCGATGATCCGCTCAGCGGCCGCCTCCTCGCCGCCGAGGTAACGGCCCGGCCCCCGGGCGGCCACCGCGCAGGCACCCGGGCGGACCACCTCGACGCCGGCTACCAGTTCCTCCACCGCGGCGACCACCGGCTCGAACGCACGGGCGTCCCGGCCGGGGTCGTACTCCACGACGGTGAGCTGCGGGCAGCGCCCCTGCGCCTCCCGCTTGCGCAGCCCTCGACGCACCCCCTCGGCGCGGGCCCGCTCGGAGCAGGCGACCACCCGATTGGCGTGCAGCACGGCGACCGGGCCGGTCGCCGGCACCCCGTCGACGATCTCGGCGGCGAGCACCGGCCAGTCCGGGCACCACAGCAGCAGCGTGCGTGCCGGCGCGCCGGTCACCCCCGACCGACCAGCGCGAGTGGCGCGGCCGATCGGCCCGCGGGCGACGGCAGCGCACGAGGGATCACCCGGGTCAGCTCGTCCCCCGGGAGCCAGACCTTGATCTCCTTGGGCCGGGCGGCCGCGCCGCGCCCGCGCGCCGAGACGGTGATCTCCCGGCGGCGCAACCGCCCCCGGCCCAGCCCGAGACCCTCCCAGACTCCCCGGACCACCTGCAGCGTCACGTCCGCGCCGTCCCACCGGCCGTACGGGACGAGCACGCTGCCGCGCTGCCGGGCCCGAGCGGCCAACCGGGTGGCGACCGAGGCGGAGACCGAGGCCGGCACGGCGGTGACCACGACGTCCACCCCGTCGATCAGCGCGGCGACCACTGTGGCCCACTCGGGGCCGGGGTTCGGCACCAGGGCCAGCCGGTCCAGGGCGATGCCCAGCTCAGCCGCCGCGCCCGCGCCGAACGTCGGCACCCCGACCACGGCGCACCACGAGCCGGCCCGGGACGCCTCGGCGAGCAGGGCCAGCATCAGCGAGGTGCCACCGCTGCGGCGGGGCTGACCGGCGGCGACCGCTATGGTGCTGCCCCGGCGCAGGCCCCGGTTGGGCAGCAGACCGGTCAGCTCGGGCACCACCGGCAGCACCCGGTGGCCACCGACCGGGTCGGATGCGCTCGCCGGGCGCACCAGATCGGCCAGCGCGGCGGAACCGACCACCATGCGGCCCGCCATTGGACCAACTCCCCCGTCGTTGCTGTGGATCAGATCAGGACCGGCACGCCGTGCCACCGGCCGCCCGGCTCCCCCCGGTAGGGCGGCCGGTGGCAGGCGGGATCAGGCGGCGAGGCCGTCCAGGGCCGGTTGGTGGGCCACGCCGAGCGCGGTTTCCACCACAGTGACGAACTGTTCGGCGGCGCGGAGCAGATCGTCGGCCTCCCGGGCGCTGACCACCCGGGGGATGCCGGCCTCGGCGGCGGCGCGCTTGCTGGCCCCCGCGGCGAAGAACCGGGACCACTCGTCGAGCTCCGGAGCGACGGCGCAGAGGAGAACCCAGACGCTGGTGATCCGGTTGCGTCGACTCGGCGCGGGTCGGGCCCGGGCGGCGAGCAGGGCCGCCGCCGCGCGCAGGGCGGCCAGGTGGGCAGCCGCGTAGCGCAGACCGTCAGGTCGGGTCTGGCCGGCCTCGACCAGCCCACGGCGGGCCAACGTGAGGAGTTGGGCGGGGGTGCGGTGCGGCAGCACGTGCGCCGGCACCGTCGGTGCCTGAGCCGGGTTGGTCGGCATGGGTGTCTCTCCTCCACGTGGCCGAGACGTCACCGCGGCGGCTGATGCCGCCGACGAGACGCCGAGGTCGGGGTGGTGCGGAGGAAGACGCACCGGGTGTGGCCGGCCGGGTGTGGATGCTTCCCCACACCACACCCGGCCGGCGGACCGGCGGGTGCGTCGCCCGCCGCCCGGGGGTCGTGGGCGGCGGGCAACGCTCCTGCCTGTTGGGACCAGGCTCGCGACTGCCCGGAAACCCAGGTGCGGCCCGCGGAGCCGCACCGCCCGGAGGTGGCGCCGCGAAACGCCGCGCTCCGGCTGGTTGGAACGGGCGTTCGAGGCAATCGAACACTCGTTCTAACTGCTGCTGACAGTACACCTCCCCTCCGACGAAAATGCAACGTGTGACGCGCCGAGCGCGCCGGCCGGCTGAACCGGCCACCAGCGGACCCGGAAGAATGGCGGGATGCAGCCACACCCGAACGTACGGGCGGTGCAGGACGCGCTCACCGCCGCCGGCACTCTCGACGGCGCCGGTGAGCCCAGCATGGTCCGTCTGCTGCCCGACGCGGTGCACACCGCCGCGGCGGCCGCCGAGGCGCTCGGCGTCGAGGTCGGCCAGATCGCCAACTCACTGATCTTCGACGCGGACGACACCCCGCTGCTCGTCCTCACCTCCGGCGCACACCGGGTCGACACCGCCGGCCTGGCGGCATCGATCGGCGTCACCCGACTGCGCCGGGCCACCCCGGAGTTCGTCCGGGCCCACACCGGGCAGCCGATCGGCGGGGTCGCCCCACTCGGGCACCCGCACCCACTGCGCACCCTGGTGGACACGGCGCTGGCGGCGTACGCGGAGATCTGGGCCGCTGGTGGCGTACCCCAGGCGGTCTTCCCGACCACCTACCCCGAGCTGTTGCGGGTCACCGCCGGCACCCCGGCCGAGGTGGCGTGAGCGAGCGGAGCGAGCGAACCAGCGGGCCCAGCGGCGACGTCAGCGCGGCTCCGGAGCTGGTCACGCTGCACGTGTGGCGGACCTCCCCCGGCGCGCTGCCCCGGGCGCTGACCCGGATGGCTGTGGACCCCCGCCGGTTGCGGGCCCTCCCCGGCGTTCGGTTCGGCAAGCTGCTGGGCACCGGGACCGGCACCGACTTCGGGCCGCGGGACGCCGACCTGACCCGGTGGGCAGCGCTGACCGTCTGGGACTCTCCCGCCGCGGCGGCCGGCTTCGACGACTCGCCGGTCGGGCGGGCCTGGGCGCGCATCGCCCACGCCCAGGCCCGAATCGACCTCCGCCCGCTGACCAGCCGGGGCGAGTGGTCCGGCCAGCGGCCGTTCGGCGACCCGTCGGGCGGCCGAGTCACCGGCCCGGTGCTGGCACTGACCCGGGCCCGGCTGCGGGCCCGCCGGGCGGCCACCTTCTGGCGGGCGATCCCGCCGGTGGCCGCCGCCCTGCGCGACGCGCCCGGGCTGCTGGCCCGGTTCGGAGTCGGAGAGGCCCCGTTGGGTTGGCAGGGCACGGTGAGCGTGTGGCGCGACCCGACGGACCTGGTGGCGTTCGCGTACCGTCACCCGGAGCATCGGGCGGCGATCATGCGAACCCCCACCGCGGGCTGGTACGCCGAGGAGCTGTTCGCCCGGTTCGAGGTGCGCGACGTGGTCGGCGACCGGTCGGTGCTCGGATGGGCCGCCGACGGCGGCCCGGAAACGGTGAAGGGTGGACGGGCATGAGGTTGGTGCGCTGGACGCCGGACGATCTCGTCCGGCGGCTGGACGACGTGGTGGCCGTCTACGGCGAGGCGATGGGGTACCGCACCGACCTGCTGGAGGCCCGGCGCGGTTACATCGCCACCCACGTCCGCCGGCCGGGTTTCCGGGCGGTCGCCAGCCTGACCAGCGAGGGTCACCTCGCCGGCTTCGGCTACGGCTACCTGGGCGCCTCCGGTCAGTGGTGGCACGACCAGGTGCACCGGGCGCTGGACGCCCCGACCCGCACGCGCTGGCTCACCCACTGCTTCGAGGTGGTCGAGCTGCACGTCCGGCCACCGGCGCAGGGGCACGGCCTGGGCGCCGGTCAGCTACGCGCGCTGCTCGGCATGGCGGAGGGCGACACAGTGCTGCTGTCCACCCCGGAGGCCGACGAGCAGACCTCGCGGGCGTGGCGGTTGTACCGACGGTTCGGCTTCGTCGACGTGCTGCGCGACTTCCACTTCCCCGGCGACGAGCGACCGTTCGGCGTACTCGGTCGGGATCTGCCGCTCGAGCCACCGGCGTCATGACCCGGCGGATCTCCTGGACGCTGCTCGCCGTCCTGGTGCTCGCCCAGATCTGCTACCCGCTCACCACCGGCGCCACCCGGGCCGGGCTCACAGTGGCCACCGTCGTCCTCGGTTGGCTGCTCTCTGTCGGCCACGCGCTGCTCAGCCGGGGCCCACGGGTGGCGGCGGCGCTGGTCGCGGTGGCGACCGGCGGCGGGTTCGCGATCGAGGCGATCGGGGTGGCCACCGGCGTGCCGTTCGGCAGCTACGACTACTCCGGAGAGCTGGGCCCCAAGCTGGCCGGCGTGCCACTGATCATTCCGCTGGCCTGGACCTGGATGGCCTGGCCGGCCTGGCTGGCAGCGGTCCGACTGACCGGCGGCGGGGCCGCAACGGCCGGCGGCAGCGGGTCGACAGCCGGCGGCAGCGGGCCGACGGTGGGTCGCTGGGTGGGGCGGATCGCGCTGGCCACCGTGGGGCTGGCCGCCTGGGACCTCTTCCTCGACCCGCAGATGGTGGCCGAGGGCTACTGGGTCTGGCGCGACGCCACCCCGGCCCTGCCCGGCCTGGCCGGCATCCCGATCAGCAACTACCTGGGCTGGCTGCTCTTCGCGGTGCTGATGATGAGCGCGCTGCGCCCGCTGGCCGGGCCGGCAGTCGAACACACCGACCGGCGGGACGACCCGATGGTCGCGCTCTACCTGTGGACGTACTTCTCCAGCATCCTGGCCCACGCCGTCTTCCTCGACCTGCCCGCCTCGGCGCTCTGGGGCGCCGCCGGGATGTCGGTGACCGCCGTACCCCTGGCGGTGACAGTGCTCCGCGCCCGGCGCGACAGTCACCTCCGGCCGGCGGATCCCCAGACACACCGCCCCGGCGTCGACGCGACCCGATGACCGTTCTGCTCGCCCTGCTCGTCGCCGTCGCCACGTTGACCGGGCACACCTGGCTCAACGCCACCCGGTGGCTGCGCCGACCCACCGACCGGCCCGACGACGTCGACGAGCCCGTCACCGTGCTGCTGCCGCTGCGCGACGAGGCCACCCGGGTAACGCCCTGCCTGCGCGCCCTGCTGGCCCAGCGCGGCGTACCCGGGCTGCGCGTCGTGGTCCTCGACGACGGGTCCACCGACGGCACCGCCGACGTGGTCCGCGCGGTGGCCGGCGACGACCCCCGGGTCACGCTGCTCACCGGGGTCGCCCCACCGCCGGGCTGGCTGGGCAAGCCGCACGCCTGCTGGCAGCTGGCCACCCGGGCCGACCCGGACGCCACCGCGCTGGCCTTCGTCGACGCCGACGTGGTGCTCGCCCCGCACGCCGTGGCCGCTGCCGTCACCGAGTTGCGCGCGGCCCGGGCGACGCTGCTGTCGCCGTACCCCCGGATCGTGGTGGCGACGGCCGGCGACCGGTTGGTGCAGCCGCTGTTGCAGTGGCTCTGGCTGACCTTCCTGCCGCTGCGCGCGATGGAGCGCTCGTCGCGGCCGTCGCTGGCCGCGGCGGGCGGGCAGTTCCTGGTGGTGGACCGGGCCGGCTACACCGCGGCCGGCGGGCACGCCGCGGTCGCCGACAAGATCCTGGAGGACGTCGAGCTGGCCCGGGCGGTCAAGCGGGCCGGTGGGCGGATCGCCCTGGCCGACGGCTCCCGGCTGGCCACCTGCCGGATGTACGACGACTGGCCGCAACTGCGCGACGGGTACTCGAAGTCGCTCTGGGCGTCGTTCGGGCACCCGGGCGCCGCGGCGGCCGTGGTGGCGGCGCTGCTGCTGCTCTACACCGCCCCACCACTGATCGCGCTGACGGGTGCGGCGGCCGGCGCACCGAGGGTGGCCGCCGTGGGCCTGGCCGCGTACGTGCTCGGGGTGGCCGGACGGGTGCTCACCGCCCGCGCGACCGGTGGCCGGTGGTGGCCCGACGCGCTCGCACACCCCGTGTCGGTCGTGGTCCTCGGTTGGCTGACCCTGCGGTCGTACCATCTGCGAAAGCGACGCCGCCTGACCTGGCGGGGCCGCCCGGTCAGCTAGGGAGGACGCGGCATGGCGCGGATCGTGGTCGTCGGCGCCGGGGTGGGTGGCCTCGCCACCGCCGCCCGGCTGGCCGCTACCGGGCACCAGGTGACCGTCTTCGAGCGGGCCGACACTGTCGGCGGCAAGCTCGGCCGGTACGCGCACGACACCCCGGCCGGGTCGTTCCACTTCGACACCGGGCCGAGCCTGCTCACCCTGCCCGAGGTCTTCCACGACCTGTTCGAGGCGACCGGGGCGAAGCTCGACGAATACCTGGACCTCGTCCCACTGGACCCGATCGTCCGGCACGTCTTCCCCGACGGTGGCCCGACCCTGGACTCGTGCGCCGACCCGGCGGAGTTCACCGCCCGGATCGGGGCCGCGTTCGGTGACCGGGCGGCAGCCGACTGGCAGCGGCTGTGGCGGCGGGCGGCGCGGGTGTGGCAGGCCTCCTCACGGGACATCCTGCGTCGTACCGTCGACTCTCCCCGCGACCTCGCGTCGCTGGCCTGGCGCGTCGGGGACCTGGCTGCCATCGCCCCGGGCCGCAGCCTGCGCGGCCTGGGCCGCCGGCACCTGTCCGACCCGCGGCTGCGGATGATGCTGGACCGGTACGCCACCTACACCGGCGCCGACCCACGTCGGGCGCCGGCGGCGCTGGTCGCGGTCCCCTACGCCGAGTTGGCCTTCGGCGGCTGGTACCTGCGCGGTGGGCTGGGCACGCTCGCCGACGCGCTGCTGACCCGCTGCCTGGACCTCGGCGTGGTCGTGCAGACCGACACCACTGTCACCCGGATCGACGCCACCGGCGGCCGGGTCCATGGGGTACGCCTCGCCGGCGTCACCACCCCGGTGCCCGCCGACGTGGTGGTGGCCAACGTGGACGCGCTCACCGTCTACCGTGACCTGCTGCCGCACCCGCGTCGGCTGGCCGCGCTGACCGACCGCAGCCTCGCCGGCTTCGTGCTGCTGCTCGGCGTCTCCGGCAGCACCGGGCTGGCCCACCACAACGTCTTCTTCCCGGCCGACTACGACGCCGAGTTCGACGCGGTCTTCGGTGACCCCGGGCGGGGTGTACGGGCCCGGCCGGCGGCCGACCCGGCGGTGTTCGTCACAGTGGCCGACGACCCGATGGTCTGCCCAGCCGGACACGAGGCGTGGTTCGTGCTGGTCAACGCCGCCCGGCAGGGCACCGCGGCGGGCGCTGTCGACTGGCGACGCCCGGGGCTGGCCGACGCGTACGCCGATCGGATCCTGGACGTGCTGGCGCGGCGCGGCGTGGACGTGCGCGACCGGCTGCTGTTCCGCGAGATCCGCACCCCGGCCGACCTGGACGTGGCGACCGGCGCGCCAGGTGGCTCGATCTACGGCACCGCCGGTGGGCTGCTCCGCCCGGCGAACCGGGGCCCGGCGAACGGGCTGTGGCTGGTGGGTGGCTCCACCCACCCGGGCGGCGGGTTGCCGATGGTGACCCTCTCCGCGCAGATCGTCGCCGACGAGATCGGCCCCGCCTGGTAGACCCGGCCTGCTCCGGCCGGCGCCTGTTCGGCCCGCTCAGCCAGCGTCTGTCTCGGTCGGCGTCGGGCTGGCCCGGTCAGTCGGCGTCGAGCAGTGCGCGGCGGATGCTGGAGAGCAGTTGCCCCAGGCCGAAACCGGCCAGCAGCACCCAGACCGCTGTCGCCATGGTGATGGTGCCGGCGGCCAGGTCCGGCTCGATCAGCCCGGCCAGCCCGGCGACCAGCAGGCCGGCCAACGCCACCGAGACCCGGGTGGGGCGTTCCCCCACTGTCACCGCGCCGATCTCCCGCATGCCGGCGGCAACCGCCCGCGCCCGGACGTACTCGTGCAACCAGGACAGCGCGCCGCCCGCGACGACCAGCCCACCCGGCGCGCCCACCAGCCAGAAGGCCAGCAGCCACGCCACCTCACCGAGCCGGTCGGCGACCGAGTCGTAGACGTAGCCGAGCCGGGTGGTGCGGCCGGTGGCGACCGCCACCGCGCCGTCCACGCTGTCCGCCACGGCGGCGAGCAGCACGAACAGCGCGCCGAGGAACGGTCCGTCCCCCGGCCGGCCCACCAGCAACGGTACGCAGAAGCAGAGCAGCACCCCGGCCACGGTGACCGCGGTGGGGCTGACCCGCAGCCGACCCAGCACATATCCGACGTGGTACGCGAATCGCAGCCAGGCGCGCACCACCGGCGCCGCGACCCGCGGGTCGAACCCGCCGTGCAACCGCGCCCACGCCGTGGCGTACTGATCCCAGTTCAGCTGTGTGCCCACCACGGATCAACCGTCGTGCCGGGCAACAGGTGTCGCAGGCGCATCGTTCACACGCGGGCGCCGGCCTTCAGGTTCTGCCAGACCTCGCGGGTCGCAGTGGACCGGTTGAGGGTGATGAAGTGGATTCCCGGCACGCCTTCGTCCAGCAGTCGGCGGCACATCTCGCTGGCCTGCTCGATGCCGAGCCGACGGACGGCGTCCGGGTCGTCGGCGACGCGTTCGAAGCGGGCCGCCAACGCCGGTGGGAACGGCGCACCGGACAGCTGCACTGACCGCTCGATGGTGCTGAACTGGGTCACCGGCATCACGCCGGCCAGGATCGGGGTGTCACAGCCGGCAGCGGCCACCCGGTCACGTAGCCGCAGGTAGTCGTCGGCGTCGAAGAACATCTGGGTGACCGCGAACTCCGCGCCGGCCCGACACTTGCGGACGAACTGGGCGGTGTCGGTGGCCACGTCGGGCGAGCGCGGGTGCTTGTACGGGAAGGCGGCCACGCCGACGCTGAAGTCGCCGGCGTCGCGCACCAGCCGGACCAGGTCCTCGGCGTAGTCCACGCCCTCGGGGTGACGGATCCACTCACCGCCCGGGTTGCCCGGGGGGTCACCACGAACGGCCAGCACGTTGCGCACCCCAACCCCGGCGAGCCGACCGACCACGTGCCGCAGCTCGGCGACGGAGTGGTTGACCGCGGTGAGGTGGGCCATCGGCAGCAGAGTGGTCTCGGTGGCGATCCGCTCGGTCACCGCCACTGTGGTGTCCCGGGTCGAGCCGCCGGCCCCGTACGTGATCGACACGAACGACGGGCGCAGCGACTCCAACTCGCGGATGGCCTGCCAGAGCAGCTGCTCCCCCGCCTCGGTCTTGGGCGGGAAGAACTCGAACGAGAAGGTCGGCTGGCGCTCACGGATGAGCTCCCCGATCGCCGGCTGCGGATTGGGGAGTGTCGAGGGAAGACCAAGCGCCACGACCCGACTCTAGCGGTCGATGGCACCAGGACCCAGGCCCTTCCCATCCAGCGGCCGGCGTCGCCGGTCCGGTGGGCGGTGTCGCCCCGGTCTGCCGTGAGCCCGGGAGCGGCGTCGCCCGGTCTGCCGTGAGCCCGTGGGCGGCGTCGCCCGGTCTGTCGTGAGCCGGCGGGCGATGTCGCACCGCGCTCCCCGACCCGACGGCGGAAAGGCGTCGTACCTCCGAGGTAGGAAGGGACGGTGCGGGAGGGGCGGCGGGGGTGGCCCGGGTCCCGCGCGGGGGTCAGCAACCGAGCGGTGGCGCCGGTCCCGTCCGGTCGGGCGGGTGGGTCGCCACCGCACCGACGCCCGCCAGGAGGACAGATGATCCCGCTCGCATCGCCGCGCCCCGCGCAGCTCGGGCCGCTGCTGGCTCGGTGCCGACTGGAGCGGGGCTTGAGCCAACAGCGAGCCGCCGCCGAGTTGTGTGCCGCCGCCGGGGTGCCGACGCTCAGTCGGCACGAGATTTCCCGGTGGGAACGACAGCGTCGCGTGCCGGGCGGGTTCTGGCTCGGCTGGCTCGCCGTCGTCCTGGACGTGCCGCTGGTGGTGCTCGCCGAGGCTGCCGCGGCCACCCGTCGGGCCGGCTCGACGCGGGCCACCGGGCCGGGCCGCGCCACGGCGGCCGGCGCGCGACCGGCCAGGCGGACGGGGCCCGGCCGCACCGGCGGGACTACGCGTGGCGGTGGAGCACGAGCACGGGCGACCGGCTAGCGTCGGGGCGTGACCCACGCTGCTCCCGTGTCCCCCGTCGACCGCGCCGGCCTGCGGCAGCGGGTCGACAAGGCTCTCACCGAGTTCCTGGCCGGCCAACGGGTCCGGCTCGCCGCCGTGGACGACGCGCTGGGTCCGGTGGCCGAGGCGATCGAGGCGTTCGTGCTCGGCGGCGGCAAGCGGCTGCGTCCCGCATTCGCGTACTGGGGGTTCCGGGGAGCCGGCGGGCTGGACGGCGACCAGGTGCTGACCGCCCTGGCCGCACTGGAATTCGTCCAGGCCAGCGCCCTGATCCACGACGACCTGATGGACCGTTCCGACACCCGTCGCGGCGAGCCCGCGGTACACCGACGGTTCGCCACCCGACATCGGGAGGCCGGCTGGGGCGGCGACGCGGACGGTTTCGGCGACGCCGCGGCCATCCTGCTCGGTGACCTGTGCCTGGTCTGGTCGGACGAGCTGCTGCACTCCGCCGGCCTGGACCTGTGGTCGTTGGCCCGGGCCCGGCCGGTCTTCGACGAGATGCGCACCGAGGTCACCGTCGGGCAGTACCTCGACGTGCTCACACAGGTCACCGGGGACACCTCGGTGGAGCGGGCCAGCAAGGTCGCCCGGTACAAGTCCGCGAAATACACCGTCGAGCGTCCGATGCTGCTCGGCGCCGCGCTGGCCGACGCGCCGGAGGACGTGCGGACGGCCTACTCGGCGTACGGGCTGCCGCTGGGCGAGGCGTTCCAGCTCCGCGACGACGTGCTGGGGGTCTTCGGCGACCCGTCGCTGACCGGCAAACCGGCCGGCGACGATCTACGCGAGGGCAAGCGCACCTACCTGGTGGCGGCGACCGTGGAGGCCACCGACGACGCGGGCCGCGAGCTGCTGCTCGGCCGGCTCGGCGACCCGGAGCTGGACGAGCACGGGGTGGCTCGGCTCCGCGAGGTGATCTCGGGGAGCGGGGCGCTGGCCCGTACCGAACAGCGGATCGTCACACTCACCGACGCCGCCCTGGCCGCCCTGACCGCCGTCGGCCTCGACACCGAGGCCCGCCAAGCCCTGGTAGACCTGGCCATAGTCGCAACCCGCCGATCCGACTAACCCCCCACCCTGCCCCACCCCCACCCTCCTCCCGCCCCCGCCCCCGCCCGCCGGCGTTGATCATGAAGTTATTGCCACGACACGCCAAGCGGGCTGGCAATAACTTCATGATCAACCGAGGCGGGGGGCCGGGTCCGGGGGCCGGGTCCGGGGGGGGCGGGGTCCGGGAGGGCCGGGGGGCGGGGCCGGGGTTAGAAGCCTTGGGCTTGGGCTCGGCGTTTCACCTCTCGGGCCTGGTCGCCGGAGAGGGCGGCAGCGGGGGTGGCGCCGGGGAGGGTGTCGTCCGGCTCGTAGAGCCAGCGCAGGACAGCCTCGTCGTCGTAGCCGTTGTCGGCGAGCAGATTGAGCACGCCGGGCAGGTGCTTGAGCACTGTCTGGTTGGCGACCAGGTCCGCTGGGATCCGGCGGACGCCGTCGCGGCGGACCGCCAACAACTCGCGGTCACGGATCATCTGGTGCACCTTGCTGATCGACACGTCGAGGCGTTCGGCGACGTCGGGCAGGGTCAACCAGTCGGCCGGGTCGGTGGGGCCGGCGAGCTCCAGGCCGGGCGCGGCCTGGTCGGGTACGGGTTCGGTCACCCGACCACCCTGCCACGCCGCCGCCGCGACGGGCCACCGGCACCCCGGGCGACCCATCTGCGCCCCCTTCCCTGATCGCCGCTGACCAGCGGACAAGGGATGGGGAACCCGGCGGGACGGACCCGGTTCGGCATACGGCTGTAGCATCCTGTTCATCCCTCACCCTCTGGACACATAGACTGCCTGCCGATGGACACTCAGGTCGCCGACACGTTGCTGGGCTCGCTGATCGACGGGCGCTACCGCATTCGCGGTCGCGTGGCCCGTGGTGGCATGGCGACCGTGTACACCGCCACCGACGAACGCCTTGAGCGCACCGTCGCTGTCAAGATCATTCACCCGACCCAGGCCAGCGAGGCACGGGCCCGGATCGCCAACTTCGTGGCCCGGTTCACCGACGAGGCGAAGACCATCGCCCGGCTGACCCACCCGAACGTGGTGGCGGTCTACGACCAGGGCACGCACGCCGGCCTTCCGTACCTGGTGATGGAGTACGTCCGGGGTCGCACGCTGCGTGACGTGCTGGCCGAGCGACGCCGGCTCAACCCGGACGAGGCACTGGCCATCGCCGAGCAGATGCTCGCCGCGATCGCCGCCGCGCACCGGGCCGGCCTCGTGCACCGCGACGTCAAACCGGAGAACGTGCTGGTCGCGGAGGCGCCTACCGGTGGCGTCGCCAACCTGGTCGACAGCGTCGTGAAGGTGGCCGACTTCGGGCTGGCCCGGGCGGTCGAGGCGAGCGCCGACGAGGAGCAGGGCAACCAGCTGATGGCCACCGTGGCGTACGTCGCCCCGGAGCTGGTCACCGAGGGCCGCGCCGATCCGCGCACCGACGTCTACTCGGCCGGCATCGTGCTGTTCGAGATGCTCACCGGTCGGGTGCCGTACGACGGGGACCGCCCGGTGGACGTCGCCTGGCAGCACGTCGACCGGGACGTGCCGACGCCCTCGACGCTGGTGCCGGGCCTCCCGTCGGTCCTCGACGACCTGGTGCAGCGGGCCACCCGCCGCGATCCGGGAGCCCGGCCCGCGGACGCCGGCGCGTTGTTGGCCGAGGTGCAGGTGGCCCGGGATCGCCTGGGCGACGCCAACAGCCACACCGCCGTGCTCCGCCCGATCAGTGACGCACCGTCGCTCTCCCAGCCGACGATGATGGTCGCGACGGTCCAGCCGCCCAACCGCCCGTCGTGGGCACGACTGCCCGAGGGCGCCAGCAGCCAGGGGCCGGGGCGGCGTCGGGCCGCCCCGGAGCCGGCGGAGGGCCTGGGCGCCCGGCTCGCCGCGCTGCGCAGCACGGTGCTGAGCAACCCCCGTGGCCGCCTGGCCGTCGCGGCCGTGGTGGTGACGCTGGGCCTGGTGGCCGCGATCGGGGGTTGGTGGTTCGGTGTCGGCCGCTACACGGACGCTCCGCAGTTGGTGAGCCTGAGCAAGGCCGAGGCGCAGTCGCGGGCCGACCGCTCCGGGCTCCTCCTCACGTACGCTGAGCCGCGCTTCGATGAGAAGGCCCCGAAGGACAGCGTGCTGGAGCAGAGCCCGGCGTCCGCTGCCAAGATCGTCAAGGGTGGCACCATCACCCTGACCCTCTCCCTCGGTCCGGAGCGTTTCCCCGTACCGGACGTGATCGGCAAGGAGTTCGAGCTCGCCGAGGCGGACCTGGTCAACGTGAAGCTGGTGGTGGCCAAGGGCACCCCCCGTTATGACGACAGCCTGCCGGCCGGGGTCGTGGTGGACAGCTCCCCCAAGGTGGGCACCGAGGTCAAACCCGGTGCGAAGGTCACCCTCATTCTGAGCCGTGGCAGGGCGCCGGTGACGGTGCCGAACCTGGTGGGCAAGAGCCTGACCGACGCCCGGACGACCCTGGCCCAGCTCAACCTGGTGCTGAAGGAGACCTACAAGGACTCCGACAAACCGAGGGACGAGATCCTCGGCCAGAGCCCGGCCGATGGCGCTGGCGTGGAGAAGGGCACCGAGGTCAAGCTGGACGTCAGCAAGGGGCCACCGCTGGTCGCCATGCCGCGGGTGATCGACCTGCCGTGCCAGCAGGCCAAGCAGGCGTTGGAGGGTCAGGGCTTCCCGGTGACGATGGCGATCAACCCGAACGCCGTGGTCCGAATCCAGCTCCCGGGCGAGAATTCGCAGGTGGCGCCCGGCACCCCGGTCACCCTCACGTGCTTCTGATGCCGACGATCCCCGCGCGCCCTGTGGGCACGCACACTCCGACCTCGGGTGGGCTGGCGAAGGCCGCCCTGCCGTACGCCGACGCGACCGGTGCACAGGTGGTGCAGGTCTACGTCTCCAACTCGCGAGGCTGGGCACTGCCCAACGGCGACCCGGTGCAGGACGCGCTGTTCCGCGACGGTTGCGCCGAGCGGGGCATTCCCGCGTTCATCCACGCCGCGCTGCTGGTCAACCTCGGCTCACCCACCCCGGCCACTGTCGAGAAGTCGGCCGAGACGCTGGCGCACGCGTTGCGTCGGGGCGTGGCGATCGGCGCGCGCGGGGTGGTGTTCCACGCGGGCAGTTCGGTGGACGAGGGGCACGCCGAGGCGGCGATGGGACAGGTCCGCGAAGTGTTGCTGCCGCTGCTCGACTGGGCTGCCGACGCTGGTGGGCCGATGTTGCTGGTCGAGCCGAGCGCCGGCGGTGGCCGGTCACTGGCCTCCCGGGTGGAGCAGCTCGGCCCCTACCTGGACGCGGTGGACGGCCACCCCATGCTCGGGGTCTGCTTCGACACCTGCCACGCCTGGGCGGCCGGCCACGACCTGGCGGCCGAGGGCGGCATGACGGCGACCCTGGACACCCTGGTGGCCACCGTCGGTGCGGACCGGCTGCGGCTGGTCCACGCCAACGACTCGAAGGATCTGTGCGGCTCCACCCGGGATCGGCACGAGAACATCGGCAAGGGCAGCATCGGCGAGCCGGCCTTCGCCGAGCTGATGGCGCACCCGGCGACCGCTGGCGTCCCGACCGTCGTGGAAACCCCCAGCGAGAAGCACGTGGGCCACGCCGCCGACATCGCCACCCTCACCCGCCTGTCCCACCCCTGACCCCAACCTCGTTGATCAAGAGGTTTGCGTCACCCGGCGACCGGAATCTGACGCGAACCTCTTGATCACCGAGGTGAACAGGGGTTCAGGCTGCGGCGAGGATTCGGGGTAGGGCTGCCAGGGCGCGGTCGACGTCCGCGTCGCTGAGGCCCAGGTGGGTGACCAGGCGGGCGGTACGGGGGCCGAGCACCGAGATCAGTACGCCCTCGGCCCGCGCCGCGGCGGCCAGCGCCCGCGCGTCCAGGGTGTGCTTGGTGAGGTCCAGCGCGACAAGGTTGGTACGGACCGTGGTGGCGAGCACACCGAACGGCGCGACCGCCTCGGCGAGCCGGGCGGCCTTCGCGTGGTCGTCGGCCAACCTGTCGATGTGGTGCGCGAGCGCGTACCGGCCGGCGGCGGCGAGAATGCCGGCCTGGCGCATGCCCCCGCCCATCCGCTTGCGGATCAGCCGGGCACGTTCGATCTTCTCCGCGCTGCCGATCACCAGCGAACCGACCGGCGCGCCGAGGCCCTTGGAGAGGCATACCGACAGCGTGTCGAAGAGCCGGCCGTACTCGATCAGCGGCACCTGGTCGGCGACGTGCGCGTGCCAGATCCGGGCGCCGTCACAGTGCAGTGCGACCCCCGCCTCGTCAGCGACCCCGCGCAGATCCCGCAGGGTCGCCAGCGGAATCACCCCGCCGCCGCCGCGATTGTGGGTCTGCTCGACGGCGACCGCGCGGGTGGGGACGGCGAAGTAACCATCCGGCCGGATCATCCCGGCCACCATCTCCGGGTCGATGTCCGCGCCCACGGCGGGCCAGGTCCGCGAGGAGATCCCGCCGTACGCGGCCGCGGCGCCGATCTCGTACGTGACCACGTGCGCGTCGGCGTCGCAGAGCAACTCGTCGCCGGGCGACACCAGCAGTTGCAGGGCGATCTGGTTCGCCATCGAACCACTCGGGGCGAACAGCGCCGCCTCGTGCCCGAACAACGCGGCGACCTCGGCCTCCAGCGCGTTGACGCTCGGGTCCTCGCCGTAGACGTCGTCACCGACCTCGGCGGCGGCCATCGCCTCCCGCATCCCGGCGGTGGGTCGGGTCACCGTGTCGGACCGCAGGTCCACGAACAGATCAGGCACTGTCATCCTTTCAACTGCCGACTGCGGGCTCGCAAGCTCGCTCCCCACGTCAGCCATTGTCATCCTCTGACTTGCCGGCTGCGGGCTCGCAAGCTCAGCCCCGCAGCATTTCCGCTACGAGGAAGGCCAACTCCAACGACTGCTGGGTGTTCAGACGCGGGTCGCAGGCGGTCTCGTACCGGTCGGGCAGGTCGAGATCCTCGATCCCCTGGGCGCCGCCGAGGCACTCGGTGACGTCCTCGCCGGTCAACTCGACGTGCAGGCCGCCGGGGTGGGTGTCCAGCCCCCGGTGCACCTCGAAGTAGCCGAGCACCTCGTCGACGATGCGGTCGAAGTGCCGGGTCTTGTAGCCGTTCGACGACTCGTGCGTGTTGCCGTGCATCGGGTCGCACTGCCAGACCACCTTGGCCCCGGCGGCGGTGACCTTGGCGACGATCGGCGGCAGCGCCTCGCGTACCCGGTGGTTGCCCATCCGGCTGATCAGTGTGAGCCGGCCGGGGATGTTGTCCGGGTTGAGCTTCTCGCACAACTCGATCGCCTCGTCCGGGGAGGTGGTCGGGCCGAGCTTGACGCCGATCGGGTTGGCGATCCGGGAGATGAAGTCGATGTGCGCCCCGCTGATCTGCCGGGTGCGCTCGCCGATCCACAGGAAGTGCCCGGAGAGCCCGTACGCCCGACGGTCGGAGACCCGGGTGAGCGCCCGGTCGTACTCCAGGGCCAGGGCCTCGTGGGAGCAGTAGAGCGTGACGGTGCGCAGCGCCTCGTCGTCGGTCATGCCGCAGGCCCGGATGAAGGCCAGCGCCCGGTCGATCTCCCGGGCGATCGCCTCGTAACGCTCCCCCGCCGGGGAGTTCTTCACGAAGCCCTTGTTCCAGTCGTGTACGGCGTGCAGGTCGGCCAGCCCGCCGGCGAGGTACGCCCGGAGCATGTTCATCGCCGCCGCCGAGTTGGCGTACGCGCGGATCATGCGTTGCGGGTCGGCGACCCGGGCGGCCGGGTCGGCCTCCAGTGAGTTGATCATGTCGCCGCGGTACGCGGGCAGGCCGCGGGCGTCGGTCGGCAGCGAGCGGGGCTTCGTGTACTGCCCGGCGACCCGGGCGACCTTGACCACCGGCAGCGACGCGCCGTAGGTGAGCACGATCGCCATCTGGAGCAGGGTGCGGGCGTTGGCCAGCAGGTGGCTCTCGGTGTTGTCCACGAACGTCTCGGCGCAGTCACCACCCTGCAGCAGGAAGGCCTTGCCCTCGCAGACCAGGGCGAGCTTCTGCCGGAGCTGGTCCACCTCGTAGGGCGCGACGACCGACGGCACGGTGTCGAGGACCTTGCAGACCGCGGCCACGGCAGCCGGGTCGGACCACGGCGGGACCTGCTCGCGGGGCAGCTCCCGCCATCGGTCCAGACCGAGCGCGGCGTCCTCGGCGGAGTCGATGGTCGGTCGGCTGGTCTGCAGGCCCGGGCTGCCCACCGCGGGATGGCTCAGCTGATGCCACTCATGGCGCATGACAGAAAGCGTACGGCGACGGTCGGGGTGACCGGGCGGCGAGGGGGACGGTTCCGGCAGATGGGAGATCAATCTGCCGGGCGCTGGTCAGGACGCGGGGGTAGGGGCGACGCCGGCCGGCGTCGGGGCGGCCGGCTCACCCGGCGCTTCGGCGGCGATGCACCAGTCGCTGCCGTCCCGGGTGACGGTGAAGACCAGTGGCCGGGTGACGGTGCGCTTGCCGACCGCGACCGAGACCGAGACGCGGACTTCCTGCCCGAGCGGACCGGACCGGATGTCCGTGATGGCCGCCTCCGGCACCTGGAAGTGATCGGCGAAGTCACCGTTGGGGCCGGTGGCGCCCAGGTCGAAGCCGTCGTGCAGCAGAGCGCAGAGCTGGCTACGGCCGGCGGCGACGTCCTTGGCCGCCATCGCGTCGAGGTACGCCTGCACGCGCTCACGGGAGCGGGTGGCGGCCTCGTCGGCGGGGGCTCGGGCCGGCTTGGCGGCGGACTTCTCCTCGTCCTTGTCGCCGATCCCGCAACCGATGAGGGCGACCGGCAGCAGCATCAGCCCGGCGGCGGTCGCCGCGAGCCTGCGGTGCGTCGGGCGCATGATCACCTCCGTCGGCGGTGAGATCGAGACGTGCCGAGCCGCGAGTCTGCCACATCCGGCTGACCGAGCCCAATGGCGGCGGCCCGGTCGACGCTGGGCGTCGGCCGGGCCGCTGTGTCACGGGCGGGAAGGGACGGTGCGGGCCCCTTCCCGCCGTGTGGGTGGTGCGTCGGCCCTCGGCTCAGCCGAGACCGCCCTTGATGGCGCCGATCAGCTCGCCGTTGCTCGTGTCACCGGAGAGCTCCCAGAAGAACGCGCCACCGAGGCCCTGGTTGTTCGCGTACGTCATCTTGCCGTTGATGGTCGACGGGGTGTCGTAGCTCCACCAGTTGCTGCCGCACTTGGCGTACGCGGTGCCGGCGATCGTGCCGGTGGCCGGGCAGGTGTTCTTGAGGACCTTGTAGTCCTCGATGCCGGCCTCGTAGGTGCCCGGCGCCGCGCCGGTGGCGCTGCCACCCGGAGCGGCCTGGGTGACACCGGTCCAGCCCCGACCGTAGAAACCGATGCCGAGCAGCAGCTTGTTGGCCGGGACGCCCTTGCTCTTGAGCTTCTGGATCGCCGCGTCGGAGTTGAAGCCCTGCTGCGGGATGCCGGTGTACGAGGTGAGCGGGGAGTGCGGTGCCGTCGGACCCTGTGCGGCGAAGGCGCCGAAGTAGTCGTAGGTCATCGGCATCAGCCAGTTGAGGTTGCCGATGGCGCCGGCGTAGTCGGTGGCATCGATCTTGCCGCCGTTGCTGCCGTCCGCGGTGATGGCCGCGGTGACCAGGGCGCTGGACCCGAACTTCGACCGCAACGCGCTGATCACGTTCTTGAACGCGTTCGGGCCGCTGGTGTCACAGGTCAGACCGCAGGCGTTCGGGTACTCCCAGTCGACGTCGATGCCGTCGAAGACGTCCGCCCAGCGCGGGTCCTCGACCAGGTTGTAGCAGCTCTCGGCGAACGCGGCCGGGTTCTGCGCGGCCTGGGTGAAGCCACCGGACCAGGTCCAGCCACCGAACGACCAGATCACCTTGAGGTGCGGGTTCAGCTGCTTGAGCTTGCGCAACTGGTTGAAGCTGCCGCGCAGCGGCTGGTCCCACGTGTCGGCGACGCCGTCCACGCTCTCCGCAGCCGTGTACGCCTTCTCGTAGTCGGCGTAGCTGTCACCGATGGCACACCGGCCACCGGTGGTGTTGCCGAAGGCGTACAGGATGTGGGTCAGCTTGGCGGCCGAGCCGCTGGTCTGGATGTTCTTGACGTGGTAGTTGCGCCCGTAGACGCCCCACTCGGCGAAGTAACCGACGATCTTCTTGCCGCCCGGGTTCGGCGGGTTGGTGGTCGGCGGTGGCGTGGTGGGCGGAGGGGTGGTGGGCGGCGTCGTCGTCGGTGGGGTGGTGGTCGGCGGAGTGGTGGTCGGCGGGGTCGTCCCGCCGCCGCACGCGGCACCGTTGATGGTGCAGTTCAGTGGTGCCTTGTAGGCGCCGCTGCCGTTGTAGCCCCAGCTGAACGAGGCGCCGGGGGCGATGCCGCCGGCCCAGCTCTTCTTGACCGCGACGTAGTGGTTGCCGCTGCTGGTGACGTCGGCGTCCCACGCGCTGCTGATGGTGGTGCCCGACGGCAGGTCGAACTCGATGCGCCAGGTGGTGACGGTGGCGCTGGAGCCGTTGGTGACGGTCACCCTCGTCTCGTGACCGGTCCCCCAGTCCTGCGCCTTGGTGAAGGTGGTGGTGACAGTGCCGGCGCCGAACGCGGTGGTCACCGGCACCGCTGCGACGGTCACGGCGACCACGGCACCGGCCCAGAGGGCCCGGCGGAGCGATCTTTTCATGAGGCGTCTCCCGAACTGTTAGGAAACTTTCCAAAAGAGATGGTGAGACGGTACTCACGCCGTCATCAGTTCGTCAAGATGCGCATGTTTCGATTTCTCCTGGTGCACGGAGTGCGTACGCTGCGCCCACCCCGGGTCGACACCCGGCCGGCGCGTAGCCTCGGCCCATGACCGTCTTCGACATCCCGATCGACGCCCTCAACGGCGGCCCCGCCGACCTGGCCCGCCACCGCGGCAAGGCGTTGCTGGTCGTCAACGTGGCCTCCCGCTGCGGCCTCACCCCGCAGTACGCCGGCCTCCAGACGCTCGCCGACTCCTACGCCGACCGGGGCCTCGTGGTGCTCGGCGTGCCGTGCAACCAGTTCGCCGGGCAGGAGCCGGGCAGCGCCGCCGAGATCAGCGACTTCTGCCAGGTCAACTACGGGGTCACCTTCCCGTTGACCGAGAAGGTCGACGTCAACGGCCCCGACCGGCACCCGCTCTACGCCGCGCTCGTGGACACCCCGGACGCCGACGGGCACACCGGTGACGTGCGCTGGAACTTCGAGAAGTTCCTGGTGGCCCCGGACGGCTCGGTCGCCGCCCGCTTCGCCCCCACTGTCGCGCCCGACTCCGACGACCTGCGCGCGGCCATCGAGAAGACCCTCCCCACCTCCTGACGCCCCGGGCGCTCGCCGCACCGCCTTGATCACGCTCGAACATGGATGTAGTGGCCTGCCAACTGTCGGATGCCACTACATCCCGGATCGAGCGCGATCTTGCGGGGCCGGCATCGCAGGACGACCGGCGGTCCACATCGACCACCCGCCCGAACCGCTCACCACCGGAGAGTGGCACGTCCCCGGAGAGCCGGTCGGCGACCAGCGCGAGCAGTACGTTGTGCAGGACGGGCTCGCGCGCCACCAGGCACCCGCCGCGACGGCGAAGGTCGCGAGCAGCCTGCGCAGCTACCCGGCAGCGGGCAATCGGAATAACCCACCAGTCTGGTTGGGAATGCGTCGTGGGTGAACGAAGTTGGGAACGAGCATGACAACTGTGGGACTGATCGGCAGTGGCAACATCGGCGGCACCGTGGCCCGGCTGGCCGTCGACGCCGGCTACGACGTGGTGCTGAGCAACTCGCGGGGCCCGGAGACCCTCACCGACCTGGTGGAGACCCTGGGCGAGCACGCCAGCGCCGGCACCACGCAGGACGCGGCGCAGGTCGGTGACCTGGTGATGGTCAGTGTGCCGCTGAAGGCGTACCGCGCGGTGCCAGTGGAACCGCTGGCCGGCAAGGTCGTTCTCGACACCAACAACTACTACCCGCAGCGTGATGGCACCTTCCCGGAGCTGGACTCCGGCGAGACCACCAGCAGCGAGTTGCTCCAGCGCCACCTGCCGGACTCGCGGGTGGTCAAGGTCTTCAACAACATCAACTTCAAGGGCCTGGCCGCCCTCCCCCGGCCAACCGGTGCGGCCGACCGCAGCGCCCTCGCGATCGCCGGTGACGACGCCGCCGCGAAGGCCGAGGTGACCGCCTTCCTGGACCGGATCGGCTACGACGCGGTGGACGTCGGCCCGCTGGCCGAGGGGTGGCGGTACCAGCCGGACACCCCGGCGTACGGCACGCTCTACTCCGCCAGCCCGACCGACTGGGAGCACCCGGCCCCGGGCGACGCCGCGAAGCTGCGCGCCGCCCTGGCCGCCGCCACCCGCTGAGCAAGGCCAGCCGCCGCCCAGCCGGCGATCACCTACCGGGTGGTCGTACGGAGGGCGGCGGCGAGCCGCCTAACGGTCAGCTTCCCGCCCACTGTCTGTCCGTGTACGCCACCAGCTCGGACACCGTGACCGAAGCCGCGAACGCCGATACGACCATCGACGCGGAGCGAACGTCGAGGCTCACCCCGCTTGCGGCTCGAATCTCCAGGTCGGCGACCAGTTCGGTGGAGATGCCGACCAGCCGCAGCTCACTGACGCCGCCGAAGAGAAGTTCGACCTGAACCGTGTTGAATCCGGCGCGAAGCCATTTGGCTGGCGGGTTGGCCGGGTAGGCGGGCAGGTCCAGTCTGAGCCGAAGAGTAGGTCCCTCACGCTCGACGACCAACCCGTGCAGGCTGACCCCACTCAGTGACGGAGGCCCTTCCGGAAAAATCTCCCGGAGGCCCTGCGGATTCGTGACCAGGTCGACCCAGGTCCTGTCGCCCCGAGACCTAGGCGCATGGACCCGTACACCGTCTGACACCTCGTCCAACCTCCTACCGGGTG
Source organism: Micromonospora sp. NBC_00362 (assembly GCF_026342155.1). Classification (NCBI taxonomy): domain Bacteria; kingdom Bacillati; phylum Actinomycetota; class Actinomycetes; order Micromonosporales; family Micromonosporaceae; genus Micromonospora; species Micromonospora sp. NBC_00362. Next base: position 6,394,607 of record NZ_JAPENH010000001.1, on the reverse strand, counting down.
GTCGTACGGAGGGCGGCGGCGAGTTCGTCGTCGTAGCTGGCAATCTGCTGCCCGTCCGAGGCGTACGCGACGAGCCGACCGTGGGCCATCGTCGCTGACCGGAACGAGAAGGTACGCGAACCCGGGTACGCGGCGAGCAGCGGGATGGCCCTGGGTGCTCCACCCGGTGCGGAGTAGTACTCCAGGCGGGTCACCTGCGGGGAGACCACGCCGTTGACCCGGACCTTGGTCTTCTCGGCGCGGGTGCCGAAGGTGACCGGCACGTCGGTGGCGTAGGCGGCGCATTCGGCCGGACCACGGCAGACGAAGAAGTATCGCGGGTTGACCACGTCGTCGAGGGTGTACGCCTTGAAGGTGGGGTCGGCTCCGGCCGGCAGCGGCTGCACGGCGAAGAACGCGACCGCCACCGTGGCCGTGACGCCCACCCGCAGCCAGGCACGGCCGGCGGCCGGTCGTCTGCTCGTACGGTGGGCGGCGACGGCGACACCGCCGAAACCGACGAGGCACAGGACGCACACCCCGACGGCACGGGCGTTCTCGAAGAGGAACTGCACCCCCGGCCGCGTCGAGATCGGGCTGAGCACCGCGCCCAACGAGACGACCATGGCGGCGAGCAGCGCCACGCCGGCGACCCGCTGGGTGACGCCGGACGCGCCGATCAGCAGCATCGCGGCGAGCACCGGCCACACCTGGTGGTGGGTCCAGGAGACCGGGGACGCGGCCACCGTGGCGCAGCCGACGAGCACGGCGGCGTGCCCGGGGCAGCCCTGCCGCGTCAACTGCCGGGCCCGGAGCAGCGCCGCCACGCAGATCAGTGCCACCAGGGCGGCCCAGAGCACTGGCAGCGCCCTCTCGTCGACGCCGACGCGCAGCAACATTCCGTGCACTGACTGGTTGCCCAACGAGGACAGATTGCCGATGCGCGAGGTCTGCCGCACGGTCTCGGTCCAGTAGGACCAACTCTCGCGGGGCAGCACGATCGCGGCGAGCCCCGCGCAGGCCACGAACGCTGCCACCGACCGGCCGGCGTCTCGGTAGCGCCCGACGGCGAGGAAGTAGACCACGAACAGCAGCGGGGTGAGCTTGATCGCCGCGGCCACCCCGACCAGCGTCCCGCGCAGTCGGGGTGGGACGACGCCCAGCCCGTCGAGCACTGCCATCAACACGATGAAGATGCTGACCTGCCCGAAGCGTAGGTTGCTCTGCACCGGCGCGGACAGCATCAGCGCGGTGGCCGCCAGCGCCACGACGAGCGGGCGCCGGGAACGTCGGGTGGTCAGCGCGACACCCACCGACCCGGCGATGGCGACGACCGCCGCGCACGTCGCCACCAGCCAGATCCCCTGGAGTACGCCCTCGCTGACGAAGGTGATCGGCCACAGCACGAGAGCGGCGAACGGCGGATAGGTGAACGGACCGCCGTTCTCCGCCTCATACCCGTACAGCGGCTTGCCGGCGCGCAGGTCGGACAGCGCGCCGTAGTAGATGTGCAGGTCGGAGAGGCGATCCGGCCGATGTAGAACGAGCACACAGGACACCAGCGCGACGACGACGAAGGCCGCCCACGCCAGCGCCACCCGGCGATCCCGCATCGCCCGAGGATAGGCGAGCGTCTTGGTCCGTGTGGGACCCGCAGCGGCAGACGCGGGGCTTCGGTAGCGACAGCCGGCAGAAACATCGCTGTGGCAACTTGCGCCACAGTCCTGTTCACGGGACCCTGTTCTCTGGGTTGCCACCCGCTCACCGAACGTGCCCCCCGGAGGCGACATGCACACGCTCCGTACCGTGCCCCGCCGGCTGCTGGCCGGCTCCGGCGCGCTCCTGCTCGGCACCGCCCTCGCCACCGCCGCCGTTCCGATTCCGGCCAACGCCGCGACCGGCGCGGACACCGTCGGATACGTCCGACTCGCGCACCTCTCCCCGGACACCCCGGCGGTGGACGTCTACCTGGCCGCGCCGGGCGCTGCGAAGCCGCAGGTCTTCCCCGGGGTCGGTTACGGCGTGGTCTCCGACTACCTGGAACTAGCGCCGGGCCGGTACGCGGTGGCCATGCGCGAGGCCGGCGCCCCCGCCAGCGACCCCCCGGTGCTCACCACCGAGGTCGCGGTGACCAGCGGGAACGCCTTCACTGTGGCCGGTGTCGGCCGGCACGCCGACCTCGGCCTGCGGGTGCTCACCGACGATCTCAGCGCCCCCACCGACGGCCGCGCCAAGGTGCGGGTCGTGCAGGCGTCGGTGCGGACCCCGGTGCTCGACGTGGCCGCCGCCGACGGCCCGATGATCGCCGACGGGGTGCAGTTCGCCACCACTACCGACTACCAGCAGGTCGAGCCGGGCAGTTGGCGGCTGAAGCTGACGGGCGCCGGCGGGCCGAGCACCGACGCCGAGGTGCGGCTCACCGGCGGCGCCGTCTACTCGCTGCTGGTGCTCGACGCGAAACAGGGCGGGCTCACCGCCGAGCTGCGCCGCGACGCCGAGGGCGGCACCGTCGTGCCGGCCGGCGGGGTGGACACCGGCGCCGGTGGCACCGCCGGGGCCGGGCTCGCCGCGTACCCAGTGGTGGCCGGCGGTCTGGCCGCGGCGGCCGGCGCGGTGGCCCTGCTGCTCTGGCGCCGGCGGCGGCGCACCACCTGGTGAGCGCCGGGCCGGACCCGTCGATCCGGCGGCACCGTGAGCGCCGGATACCGCTGGCCGCGCTGGTCGCGGCCGGCGCGGCGGTCTGCCTGGCCGCCGGCACCGGGGTCGGGCTGGCCACCACCGGCTCGCCACCGCCGGTGGCGGCCTGGCACCCCGGCTGCGGCGACGACTGCCCGTCGGTGGCCGCCGCGCCCACGCCACACGGTCCACCCACGCGGGTACGCGTACCGCGCATCGACGTCGACTCACCGCTCACCGTGCTGGGTCTGGACCGCGCTGGCGTGCTGATTCCGCCGACCGACTTCCACACCGCTGGCTGGTACGGCGGCGGCCCGGCCCCGGGCGACACCGGTCCGGCCGTACTCGCCGGGCACCTGGACTCACGACGCGGCCCGGCTGTCTTCGCCCGGCTCGGCGAGCTACGGCCCGGGGACCTGGTGGAGGTGTGGCGCGGCGGGCAGCGGTTGCCGTTCCGGGTGACCGGGTCGCTGCGTACCCGCAAGGACCAGTTTCCGACTGCCGTGGTCTACGGCCCGACGCCCGGGGCGGAGCTGCGCCTGGTCACCTGCGGGGGCGACTTCGACCGGCGGCGGGGCCACTACGTCGACAACGTGGTGGTGTTCGCGGTGACCGAGGCCCCCGACCCGGTCCTGCCGACGTCCGCCGCAGGCTGAGTCAGAGGGGACGGCGGCCGGCGAAGCCGCACTCGGCCCGGTGGTACCAGCGCACGTCGGAGTCGCCCTCCAGCCAGCACCAGAGCACGGCGCGGCCGGCCCGCTCGCCGGGGAAGTCGAGCAGCACCGGGGCGATGCCCTTGACCTGGATGTCGTGCTGGTGCAACTCGTCGACGACGGCGTGCAGTCGAGCTTCCAGTGCCTTGACCTCGGCCAGCCCGCCGAGCGCGCTCACGCCGTGGTCGGCCAGGTCGACGCGCAGCTCGGCCAGGTCGGCCCGGACCCGGATCAACTCGTCGACGCGCGGTTGCAGGGTGGCCACCAGGTGCCGGGCCTGGGCAAGTGTGAACACCGAGCCAGTATGCGGCACACACGGCCCCGCGACGCGCCCCGACCGCTCAGTCGGCCTGTGCCGCCAGCTCGCGGGCGCGATCCCGGGCGGCCTCCAGCGCGGCGAGCAGCGCCGCGCGTACGCCGTGCTTCTCCAGCTCACGAATCGCGGAGATGGTGGTGCCGGCCGGCGAGGTGACCGCCTCGCGCAGCTTGACCGGGTGCTCGCCGGAGTCGCGCAGCATCACCGCCGACCCGATCGCCGTCTGCACGATCAACTCGTGCGCCACCTGACGGGGCAGCCCGAGCAGGATCCCCGCGTCGATCATGGCTTCGACCAGCAGGTAGAAGTAGGCCGGGCCGGAGCCGGAGAGCGCGGTGACGGCGTCCTGCTGCGACTCGGGCACCCGGATCGTCTGGCCGAGCGGCTTGAACATCTCCTCGGCAAGCGTGAGGTGCGCCCCGGTGGCGTGCGCGCCGGCGGAGATCGCGGTCATCGCCTCGTCGACCAGCGCCGGGGTGTTCGTCATCACCCGCACCACCGGGGTGCCCTCGGGCAACCGGCGGCTGAAGAAGCTGGTAGGCAGCCCCGCGCAGAGCGAGATGACGAGCTTGTCGGCCGGCACCTTGGGGCCGATCTCGTCGAGGAGCGCGGCGGCGTCCTGCGGCTTGACCGAGACCGCGAGCACAGCGGCCTCGTCCACAGCGGTGAGGTTGTCGACCACCCGTACGCCGTACCGGGCGGACAACTCCTCCGCGCGAGCGGGTCGGCGGGCGGTGGCCAGCAGCCGGTCCACCGGCCATCCTGAGCGCAGCAGCCCGGAGAGCATCAGCTCACCGATCTTGCCCGCGCCGATCACCGCGACAGTGTGCACTCCGGCGGACATGTCGGCCCGTACCCCCTCGCATCGGGTCGCGGCGCGGCGGACCCGCAGGCCCGCCGCGCCGCCGACGATCGATCAGCTGCCGAAGAACACCTCGGCCTCGGCGTACCGCTCCAGCGGCACGGTCTTCAGCTCGCGGGTGGCCTCGGCGAGGGGCACCCGGACGATGTCGGTGCTCTGCATCGCGACCATCTTGCCCCAGTCGCCGTCGTTGACGGCGTCGATGGCCTGCAGGCCCAGGCGGGTGGCGAGCACCCGGTCGAAGGCGGTCGGGGTGCCACCGCGCTGGATGTGGCCCAGCACCACGGTGCGGGCCTCCTTGCCGGTCTTGGCCTCCAGCTGCTCGGCGAGCCACTGGCCGATGCCGCCGAGGCGGACGTGGCCGAACGAGTCGAGCTCCTGGTTGGCGAGGACCATCTGGCCGTCGAGCGGCTGGGCGCCCTCGGCGACCACGACGATCGGGGCGTACTGGTGCTGGAAGCGCTTCTCGACGTAGCCGGCCACCTGCTCGACGTCGAACTGACGCTCGGGTAGCAGGATCACGTTGGCGCCGCCGGCCAGGCCGGCGTGCAGGGCGATCCAGCCGGCGTGCCGGCCCATCACCTCGACGACCAGGGTGCGGTGGTGGCTCTCCGCTGTGGTGTGCAGCCGGTCGATGGCCTCCATCGCGATGTTGACAGCGGTGTCGAAGCCGAAGGTGTAGTCGGTGGCGCCGAGGTCGTTGTCGATCGTCTTCGGCACGCCGACGACGTGCACGCCCAGCTCGTAGAGCTTGGTGGCAACGCCGAGGGTGTCCTCGCCGCCGATCGCGATCAGCGCGTCCACGCCCTGGGCGGCGAGGTTGTCCTTGATCCGCTCGACGCCGTTCTCGATCTTGAACGGGTTGGTACGGGACGAGCCGAGGATGGTGCCGCCGCGGGGCAGAATGCCGCGAACGTCGGCAATGTCCAGCGGGCGGGACAGACCCTCGAGCGGGCCCTTCCAGCCGTCCCGGAAGCCCACGAACTCGTGACCGTAAGTGGCGACGCCCTTGCGGACCACCGCCCGGATGACCGCGTTGAGACCGGGGCAGTCGCCGCCGCCGGTGAGCACGCCGATACGCATGATCCGCTCATCCTCCTGGAGCATCAGGTAAAGCCCGATATGCCCCAGGGTATGTGTCAGGTCAGACCATCGGCGCCGTTGCCGGCCCGGGGCGGGCCGTCACTGCGAACTGTAGTCGGCCCGCCAGTACGACGACAGCGCGCCCCGGGCACCCACCCCCGGTCAGTAGGTCACCTCGTGGCTCTCGCCGACCTTCGGTGGCCGGCCGGTGACCGCGGCCCTCGCGTAGTCGAGCAGGTTCACCACCGTGCTGTTCGGCGAGTCCCAGTACTCGGCGGAGCTGGCGTGCACCTTGATCAGCGTGAGACCGGAGGTGTCCAGCCCGTCGGGGAACCACGCCTTGAGCAGCGGGCTCCACAGCCGCTCGGCCCGGGCCCGGTCGAACCCCTCGGTGGCGGTGCCGGAGATCGACACCCACGCGTTGTGCTTCTGGTCGGAGAAGGCGACGTTGACCTCCGGGTTCACCCGGATCTGGCGGATCTTGGCCGAGTCGGCGTAGGCGAAGAACCACAACTCGCCGTCGAACTCGGCCTCCTGGAGGGCCATCGGTCGACTCACCTGCCGCCCGTCCAGAGCAGTAGTGGTGAGCATGCAGATGCGCGCGGCCCGGGCCAGGCCGGTGACCCGGGCGCGTGCCTCCGCGGCGCTGCTGGGCTGGTCGCTCATGGCTATCTCCCTCGGCTCGGCTGGTCGAACCGTTGCCCGGGACAGAACCGGTCAAAACCTGCGGCGGCGTGGCCACCACTCAACGAGCGGTCATCGCCCGCCAGCGGGCCAGATTGTGCCGGGCATCGACCAGAGCGTCGTGCCGGGCCGCGTCCGCCTCCGGCAGGGGCGGCCGGCCCCGGTCGTCCCAGAGCTGCCGCAGTTCCTTGGTGTAGCGGGGAATCTCCCGGGGCAGCGCCGGCATCGCGCCCCAGAGCTGGGCGAGCACCACGTGGTCGTACGCGGCGAACCAGGCCCACAGCTCCAGCTGCTCCCCCGGCCGGTCCCGGATCGGCTCCATCAGGAAGTCGTACAGGTCGTCGCGAATGCGCTCACGCGAGCGCCACGCCCGGTCCGCCGGGGAGGGCAGCTTGTCCAGCACGTTGCGTCGGACCCAGGGCACGGCGCGGGAGTCGTCGAACTCGGTGGAGACCGCGTAGAACTCGCGGCCGTACTCGTCGACGACACCGATCGAGACGAGGTCGACGGTCGTGCCGTCCTCGATGAACTCGCAGTCGTAGAAATAGCGGTAGACCATTCCGGGCATCCTCGCCCACCGCCGCACGGCCGCGCCCGGCGGGGCCCGTCCGGAGGTCGACCGAACTCCGACGACACCTCGTGAACGGCACGTCGCAGCTCGTGACGGTCACGGAAGTGCTTCGAGGGGTGTACAGCAAGCGACCGGACCGTCATGATCTGATGTGTACCGCTACCGGACGCCGAATCGGTGTCAGTTCACCTTGTCGGGGCCCATCAGGTTCGCCCGGTGAGCGAGTTGTGGTCCATGACCGGGGGAGGGGTTGGGCCGTGGAGGTTCGCCTGCCGGAGCCGGGTGACGCGCTCACGGGTGTCGAGATGTTCGCCGGGCTGGAGCCCGAGGTGCGGCAGCGTGTCATCGCCGCCGCCGTTCCGCGCACCTACCGCAAGGGTCAGCTGCTCTTCGTGGAGAACGACCCCGGCGAGTCGCTGATCGTGCTGCGCCGCGGCGCGGTGGCGGTCTTTCGCACCGCTCCCACCGGCGAGCGGGCCGTGCTGTCGGTTATCCGTCCACCGGACGTGCTCGGTGAGGTCTCCCTGCTCGACGCGTCCACCCGGTCCGCCTCGGCGGAGGCCATCGAGGACTGCGCGGCGCTCGCGCTCTCGCGGGGTGCGTTCATGGAGTTGGTGCACTCCAACCCCCGCATCCTGGACGCGGTGATGCGCTCACTGGGCGGGCTGATCCGCCGACTCACCGAGCAGAACGCCGATCACGTCTTCCTCGACCTGCCCGGTCGGGTCGCGAAGACGCTGGTGCGGTTGGCCGGCGAGAGCCAGGCACCGATGATCACGATCGAGCTCAACCAGAGCCAACTGGCCGAGATGGCCGGTGGTTCCCGGCAGAGCGTCAACCAGGCGATCGGCTCGTTCGCCAGCCGTGGCTGGCTGCGTACCGAGGGCCGCCGGATCGTGGTGACCGACGTGGCCGCGCTGCGCCGCCGCGCCGGCATGGCCGACCGCTGACCGACCGGCCCGCGCCGGCCTCGTCACCGACCCGGGCTCCGGTGTGGACGTCCGTCACCGGTCGCCGGCCCACCCGTACCCACGGCTGATGCCGGCCGCCACTGGCAACCGGCATCAGCGAACGCTTAGGACAGACAGGTGCGGCCGGTGGACCGATGGCCCGCCGACCGCACCCGGGCGATCAGTTCTCCGTGCTGTCGGCCGGCGGCGCGCCCGGCCCCGGACCGATCTTCTTCGGATCGGTCGGCTTACCAGCCGTGGACGTGCTCGACGAGGTGGTCGTGGTCTCCCCCGACCCGCCCGACTGACCCTCAGGCTCTTCCACCATGCCCTGCTCCTCCAGTTCGGCGAGAGTGACCGCATCGACGTCGATCGTGTCCCCCGGCGCCCACAGCGTGCCACCCGGATCGGTCCACGAGGCGGACAGTCGTACCTGCACGGCACTCTCCCTGACATGAAACTTCCTGGTACGGAACACTAACCCCGACCGATCGATGCCGTTGCCCGTCCGCACGTCGGGTACCCGACTGGGCCGACCGGCCGCGATACTGACCTCTTTCGCCCACGGAGCTGAACATCGACCTCAAGTGTGGACACTGCGCACGCGCGGCCGGGCCGGACGACCGCTTCTGCGGCGGGTGTGGCCAGCCGCTCGGGGTCAACTGTGCGCACTGCGGCCATGCCAACAGCACCGAGGTCAACTTCTGCACCAGCTGTGGTCAGCCGCTGCGGGACAACGCCGTCGCGGTGCAGGAGGACCGGCGTCAGGTCAGCGTGCTCTTCGTCGACATCGTGGACTTCACCAGCTACGCGGAGCGGGCCGACCCGGAGCAGGCCCGCGGTCTGCAGCAGACCTACTTCGCCACGGTGCGCCGGATCGTGCACCAGTACGGCGGGGTGGTCGAGAAGTACATCGGCGACGCGGCGATGGCGCTGTTCGGCGCGCCGGTGGCCACCGACAACGACGCGTTGCGATGTGTCCGCGCCGGGCTGGAGCTGCAACGGAACCTGGCCCGCCAGCCCGCCGGTCCGCAGCCGCCGCTGAGCTTCCGGGTCGGCATCGCGACCGGCGAGGCCCTGGTCGACCTCTCCGCCACCCGAGACGGGGGGCAGGCCTTCGTGACCGGGGACGTGGTCAACACCGCTTCCCGCCTCCAGGGGTTCGCCCCGCCGGGCGGTGTCGTCGTCGACGAGAGCACCTGGTCGGCCACCCGAAACGAGATGGAGTACGCCGACCAACCACCGGTCACCCTGCGCGGCCGGTCCGCGGTCAGCCGGATCTGGCTGGCCGTCCAGGTGCGACCACATCGGGACCCGCGCGGCGCCGAACTGACCCCGATGGTGGACCGGGAGCATGAACGCGGCCTGCTGGTCAACGCGCTGCACCGGATGGTCACCGAGCGGACCTCCCAACTGGTGACGGTGTTCGGCCCGGCCGGTGTGGGCAAGAGCCGGCTGTTGCGCGAGCTGGCCCGGCACGCCGGCAGCCTGCCCGGCACGCCGATCACCTGGCTCGTCGGCCAGTGCCCGCCGTTCGGCGAGAACGTCACCTGGGCCGCCCTGTCGGACATCGTGAAGACCTGGGTGGGCGTGCCGGAGGTCGACGACCCGGTTGCGCTGCGCGAGCGGCTGCGGTCCCGGCTGGGGCAACTCGCCGACCCGCACGCGATCCGGCTGGCCGAGGCGCTCGGGCCGCTGATCGGCGTACCCGGTGAACGGCTCACCCCTGTCGAGACCGAGGCCGCCTGGCGGCGGTTCCTGCTCGCCCTGGCGACCACCGGCCCGACAGTGCTGGTCTTCGAGGACATGCACTGGGCCGACCAGGCGATGCTCGCCTTCGTCGAGCAGTTGGGCGCGTCAGCGCGCGGCGTACCGCTGCTTGTCGTCGCGACGGCCCGACCGGAGCTGCGGGAACGGAACCCGGCCTGGACCGGCACGATCAGTGGCGCGATGTCCATCTCGGTGCCGCCGATGCACGACACCGACATCGACGCGCTCTACTCGCTGCTCCTCGGGCAGGCGACGCTGCCGTCCAGCTCGCGTACCCCGCTGATCGAGTTCGCCGACGGCAACCCGCTCTACGCCCAGGAGTACGCCCGGATGCTGCTGGACGGCGGCCTGCTCGACGCGGTCGGTTCGGCCGCCCGCCTCGACCTCGACGGTGGCGCGGAGATGCCCCGCACCGTGCAGGCGGTCATCGCCAACCGGCTCGACCTGCTGGACCCGGCCGACCGGGCGGTGCTCCAGGCCGCCGCCGTGGTCGGCGTGGTGTTCTGGGCCGCGCCGGTGGCGATGGCGTTGGGCCGGCCGGTGGAGTGGGTGGAGCGTGCGCTGGACCGCCTGCAACGTCGCGACCTGGTGTACGAGCAGAGCACGTCGACGATGCCCGGTCAGTCCGAGTACCGGTTCCGGCACATCCTGGTGCGCGACGTCTGCTACCAGCGGCTGCCCAGGGCCGAACGGGTGCTGCGCCACCAACGCACCGCCGACTGGATGGCACAGCTCACCGACGGCCGGCAGTACGACCTGGCCGAGGTGCTGGCCAACCATCGCTGGGCGGCCCACGAGATCGCCCGGACGGTCGGGCTGGACACCGCCCCCTACGCCCCGTCGGCGCGGGCCGCGCTGCACCGGGCGGCCCGCCGCGCGTACGAGTTGCACGCGTTGGACACCGCCGCCGCGCTGGTCGGCCGGGCGCTGGCCCTGGACGTCGGGCCGGACCCGGCGCTGGAGCTGTTCGACGCCGAGCTGGCGTTCTATCGGGACGGGGACGCCTTCCTGGTGGCGGGGGGCACTGACACCCTCACCCGGCTGGCCGAGCGGCTCGCCACGAGCGGCGACCGGACGGGGGCGGCGCGCGCCTGGACGCTGCTCGCCACCGCCGCCTGGAGTCGGGCCGACCGGTCGGCGACGTTGCGCTGCCTGGACCAGGCGATCGGCATCTACGGGGACCTACCGGACAGTCAGGAGAAGGCGGGCGCCCTGCTCGAGCTGGCCCGGGTGCACATGCTCAACGCGGAGACCGAGCCGGCGTGCACCGCGGCGCGGGCGGCAGCGTCCCTCGCCGAGCGGCTCCAGCTGCGCGAGGTCCAGGCCAACGCGCGGATCACCCTGGCCGTGGCGCGCTACCTGGCCGGCTCCGCCTCGGCGTTCCCGGAGCTGGCGGAGGTGACCGAGCACTGCCGGGTGGAACGGCTGACCAGTCGGCGTCGGGCGGTGCAGAACCTGGCCTGGGCGTTGCAGGAGGAGGGCGACCTGGCCGGCTCGGCCCGGTTGGTCGACGAGCAGCTCACCCTCGACCTGGGCGGCGAGCACAGCCTCGCCACCAGCTTCGCCGACCAGTGGGCCCGGTCGTACTACGCGGGTGACTGGACGGCGGCGCTGGCGATGGCGGCGGAGTCGACCCGACGGCCGACCGCGGAGTGGGATCTGCACATCGTGGCCGTCTCGGGTTGGATGCGCGGGCTGGCCGGAGCCGAGCTGGCCGGCCCCGACCGGCCCGACGAAACTGCGGGGCCGGCCGCATCGGGTGGGGATCTGGTCGAGCAGGCGCTGGTCGCGGCGCGGCGCACCGGTTTCCACCGGGTGCTGCGCTCCACCCTGGCGCACGCCGCCCTCTGCCGGGCGGTGCAGGGCCGCCGTGACGAGGCGATGGCGCTGCTCACCGAACTGGACGAGGACTGGCAACGGACCCGGATGATTCCGTTCGCGGAGTGGGTGCCGGCCGTCGGGCACGTCGCCGGGGTGCTCGGCGCGGACGCGGCCCGGCTGGTCCGGCAGTTGCTCGACCGGGCGCCCCGGACGACCCCGTGGGCTCGGGCCGCCGGTCAGGTCGCCGACGCCACGCTGGCCCGGCACGCCGGGGACGCCTCGACGGCGGCGAACCTGCTGCGCTCGGCGGCGGCGAGCTACGCCCGGATGACCGACGTGACCGACGAGGTCATCACGCTGGCGCTGGCGATCCGCCCGTTGGCCGAGACCGACCCACCCGCCGCCGCGGCGACTCGCGCCCGCCTGCACGACTTCGCCACCCGCCACCACGCCCCCGCCCTGCTCCACCTGCCCTGACCGCCGAGAGGGCCGGCCCGGCGGCGGTCAGGCGGCCAGCGGTGCCGGGACGGGCTGCTTGAGCTTCTGGGCGTAGACGTCGACGTACTCCCGACCGGAGAGCTCCATCAACTCGTACATGATCTCGTCGGTGACCGCGCGCTCGACGAACCGGTCGCCGGCCAACCCGGCGTAGCGGGAGAAGTCCAGCGGCGCCCCGAACCGGATCCGCACCCGGTCGATCTTGGGGATGAGCTTGCCCGGCGGCTGGATCTCGTCGGCGTTGAGCATCGCCACCGGCACCACCACCGCGCCGCTCTCCAGGGCGAGCCGGGCCACCCCGGTCTTGCCCCGGTAGAGCCGGCCGTCCGGTGAGCGGGTGCCCTCGGGGTAGATGCCGGCCACTCCCCCGGCCCGCAGCACCTGCAACTGGGTGTCCAAGGCGGCGCGCGCGGCCCGGCCACCGGAGCGGTCCACCGGAATCGTGCCGGTGCCGACGAAGAACATCTTGGTCAACCAGCCCTTGATTCCCTTGCCGGTGAAGTACTCGGCCTTGGCGACGAAGGTGACCTTCCGCGCGGTGATCAACGGTGTGAAGATCGAGTCGGAGAAGGAGAGGTGGTTGCTCGCCAGGATCACCGGGCCGGTCGCCGGCACGTTGTGCAGGCCCTCCACCTGCGGGCGGAAGATCAGCTTGAGCAGCGGACCGAGGATGACGTACTTCAGCAGCCAGTAGAGCACCGGCGTCCTTTCCCGTGGTGTGCCCGCGACAGCGCCAGCCGTCGTCGCCGCCGAGCCTACGAAGCGAGCGCTCTCACCACAACGGACGACGTTCGGGGGCCGAGGCATCGAGCCTTCCCGCGATCACCGAGATCGCACTTGTCGCGCAAGAACGGACAAAGGAGCCCCGCCGCGACCTGCGGAAGCAGCCGTGACTTTGGAAGACGCGACACAACGCACTCCCGGAACCATGCCCTGACGTGTCACGATTCAGAGCACGGCGTGCGGATGGCGCCGAAGGGCAGGGGTGGCCGCGCCGGAAGGCGCGTTAAGGGGGATGTCCGGGTGTCAGCGGGTGGGGCCCGCCGGGGACGGCGGGACAACGGGCTCGACGCGAACGAGTACGCCGTCGTCGGCGACGTCGATCCGCGCGTCGGTGAGCACCTGCTCGACGTGCTGGCCGCCGGCGGGATCGCCGCCTACCTCCAGCCTTCGGCCGACCTCAACCCGGTCACCCGCACCACCACGGTGCCGGCCCGGCCGGTCGACCGGCTCTACGTCGACCGCTCGCACCTGACCACCGCCCGGGACTACCTGACCCAACTCGCCGACGAGACCACTCCGGAGCAGCCGCCGGCTCGCGACGAACCGGACATCGACGCCGAGTGGGCGCGGATCGTGGCGGGCTTCCACACCACCTCCACGCCCGGTGACCACCCGTGGCCGGCCTCGGAGGACGTGGACGAACGGGACGGCCGGGACGAGCCGACCTCCGGGCCGCTGACCCGCTCCGGCGCCGACGAACCCGGTCCGACCGCCACCGACGTTCGCCGGCTGCCGTCCGCGACGGACATCTCCGGGATTTCCGTGGGGCGGGGCACCCGACCGGACGAGCCGTCGCTGCTGGACGGGTTGGACACCTTCGGCGCCGACCTGCCCGACGACGAGGACGACGAGGGCTACCACCCGCCGCCACCGCCGCCGCTGCCGCGGGTCAGCAAGTACGCGGTGATCGGCGTGCTCGGGGTGGTCGTCGGGTTCGTGCTGTTCCTCTTCCCCTGGCTGCTCCCGATCGACCGCTCCGCGGTCACGCTGTTCGGGTTCACCGGCATCCTGGCCGGCTTCGTCACGCTGATCTGGCGGCTGCGTCCCGGCGACGAGGACGAGGACGACCCGGACAACGGCGCGGTCGTCTGAGGGTCGGCCCGCATCCCGGGACAGCAGCGCCCCGCCGGGGGCGTAACAGTGGTGTAACTTACTGTCAGTAGGAATACCGCTGTACGTCACTTCCCCCGCTGACTGACCGGTTTTTCCTTGCTCGCGGCGGTCAGTCCTCTGCTGATCGGAATGCCCGAGATGCGACAGAGTTCTCTCGTGGTGGTGGCCAACCGCCTCCCCATCGACGACAATCAGGCCCCCGACGGGGCCTGCGAGTGGCGGCGCAGCCCGGGCGGGTTGGTCAGCGCGCTGCACCCGCTCCTGAGGCACACCCCGGCGACCTGGGTCGGCTGGGCCGGTGGCACCGGGCCTGCCCCCGCCCTGCCGGACGTCGACGGCGTGCGGATGCACACCGTCGCGCTCAGCCCGGAAGACCTGCGCGACCACTACGAGGGGTTCGCCAACGCCACCCTCTGGCCGCTCTACCACGACTCCGTCGAGCAGCCGCAGCACCACCGCCGGTGGTGGGAGGCGTACCAGCGGGTCAACCAGCGCTTCGCCGAGGCGACAGCGGAGGTGGCCGAGCAGGGCGGGGTGGTCTGGGTGCAGGACTACCACCTGCAACTGGTCCCCGGTCTGCTGCGCGCGCTCCGCCCGGACCTGCGCATCGGCTTCTTCCTGCACGTGCCGTTCCCGCCGCCGGAGCTGTTCATGCAACTGCCCCGCCGGGCCGAACTGCTGCGCGGCATGCTCGGCGCCGACCTGGTCGGCTTCCAGCGGGTGCAGGCGGCGCACAACTTCGCCCAGTTGGTGACCCGGGTGCTGGACCTGCCGGCCACCGACCGGCGGATCGGCGTCGACGACCGGGTCGTCCGCATCGGCGCGTTCCCGGTCTCCATCGACACCGCCGAGATGGCAGCGCTCGCCGACCGTCCGGACGTGGCCGCCCGGGCCCACCGGCTCCGTCAGGACCTCGGCGATCCCCGGCAGGTCGTCCTCAGCGTGGACCGGATGGACTACACGAAGGGCATCGAGCAGCGCCTCAAGGCGTACAGCGAGTTGCTCGCCAGCGGCGACGTCAAGGTCCGCGACACGGTGCTGGTGCAGGTCGCCATGCCGAGCCGGGAACGCGTCGGCCAGTACCAGATCCTCCGTGAGCGCATCGAACGCGAAGTCGGCCGGATCAACGGCGAGTTCGGCCGGGTCGGTGAGCCGGCGATCCACTACCTCACCCAGCCCTTCGACCGGGCCGAGCTGGCCGCGCTCTACCGGGTCGCCGACGTGATGGCGGTGACCCCGTTGCGCGACGGAATGAACCTGGTCGCCAAGGAGTACGTGGCCGCGCGGGTCGACGACACCGGCGCGCTGCTGCTCAGCGAGTTCGCCGGCACCGCCGCCGAGCTGTCCCAGGCGTACCTGGTCAACCCGCACGACCTGGAAGGGCTCAAGCAGGGCCTGCGCGCGGCGCTGCGGGCCGACCCGGCCGACACCACCCAGCGGATGCGCGGCATGCGCGCCCACCTGCACAAACACGACATCCGAGCCTGGGCCCGCTCCTACCTTCGCGCGCTGGACGAGGGCGGCGGCCTGATCAGTCGCCTGACCAGCACCGACACCGGTTCCGACGGTGCCGCTCGGGTGCCCCGACCGGCCACCCCGGCCGGCAGCCCGGCCGTCCACCAGGCCGGCGGCTGACCGCCGGCGGCCCGGCTGGTCAGTGCGCCACCGGCTCCTTCTCCAGCCAGTCCAGGATCGCGTCGATCGGCTCCGCCCACCGCGCGTCCAGCATCAGGTCGTGGCCCATTCCGGGAAAGAGCAGCGGGGCCGACCCGTACCGGCGGGCCACCCGGGTCAACGTCGACGCCGGCACCACCCGGTCGTCCGGGCTACCCAGCACCAACACCGGGGGCGCGCCAACGGCCGGCTCGGCCTCCGGCTCACCCAGCAGCGCCCACTGGGCCCGCCGACCCGCCCGACCGAGGCGTCCGACATACCGCCGGGCCTCCTCGTCGGGCAACTCGCGGCTGAACAACTGCCCCCGGTTGAGCCGCAACGGCCCGCCGAACACCGCCGGCAACGTGCCCGCCGGGTTGCGGCGCAACGCCGCGCCGAGCACTCCCCAGCCGCCGAAGACCGGCGCCACCAGCACCGCGCCCCGCGCCGGGTAGCGGGCCAACGCGTGCGCCACCACCAGGGCTCCGGCGCCGTGCCCCACCAGCACCGCCTGCCGAGGCAGGCTCGCGGCCACCTGGACCACATCGTGGGCGTACGCCCGCAGCGTCGCCTCCGGCGCCGGCTCGCTGCCACCGTGCCCCCGCAGGCTCACCGCGTACGCCGGGAACCCTCGCGACGCCACGTGACCCAACCAGTGCTCGGCGAACGCCCACGCGCCATGCCCGAACCCGGGTACGAACAGCAGCGGCGGACGCCCCTGCTCCAGCTCGGGGACGGCGCTGAGCACCTCCCGCCGGGCCGGCCGCACCGGCCGGGACCACTCCCGGCCCCGCATGATCCGCAGCTCGCTACTCGCGCTCACCGTGCCAGCCTTTCGTTCGCGACTGCGGGGCTCGCAAGCTCACTCCTCGCGCTCACTTGCCCTCCAGCTCGACCAGGGCGCGTTGGATGGCGCGCAGATAGTCGGCGTGCCCAACCTCGAACCAGTGCCGGCTGCTGTCCTTGACCGGCCCGGAGTACCGCTCCCCCGCCCGGTCCCGTACCCGCTGCGCGAACGCCGTGGCCCGTTCCGGCCGGTCCCGACGGGCCTGTAGCAGCCGGGCGAACAGCACCGTCTGCCAGTGCGACAGGGTGAACAGCCCGGAGTCCGGTTGCAGCAGGCCGGCGACGGCCAGGGTCGGATGCCCCGGGGTGAACGCGTTGAGCCACAGCGTGGGACGACCCGCGCCCGCGCTGTCTCCGAACACCGACGCGTCGAGGAACTCGAAGCGCGGCAGGTAACCGGTGGCGAAGACGACCACCTCGGGGTCGATCTCGCGGCCGTCGGCCAACTCCACCGCGTACGGGTGGAACCGGGCGACGTCCGGCACCGGGCCGATCCCGCCGTGGCCCACGTAGTAGACGAGCTGACTGTTCGCGATCGGGTGCGTCTCGTACACCCGGTGGTCGGGCTTGGGCAGGCCGAAGCGGGTCAGGTCGCCGACGGTCAGCCGCAGCGTCCAGTGGTAGAGCCACTGCCGCACCCGCAGCGGCACCCGCAGCGCCAACAGGCTGTCGTTGACCTGGTCGGCGGGGCGACCGAGCACGAACTTCGGCGCGTACCAGTAACCCCGGCGGGTGGAGTGCCAGCAGCGCGATGCCTGCTGGGCAGCCTCGACGGCGATGTCGCAGCCGGTGTTGCCGGCGCCGACGACCAGCACCCGCTTGCCGCGCAGCTGCGCCGGGTCCTTGTAGGACGAGGCGTGCATGATCTCGCCGCGGAACTGTTCGAGGCCCTCGTAGCGGGGCAGCTTCGGCGACCAGTTGTGGCCGTTGGCGATCACCACGGCGGCGTACCGGGCGGTGCGCTCGGGGCCGTACCCGCCGGTGGAGCGGGTGGTCACGTCCCACCGGTCGCCCTCGACGGGCTGGACCCGGATCACCTCGGTGCCGAACCAGATGTGTGATCGCAGGTCGAAGTGGTCGGCGTAGCGCTCGAAGTAGGACAGCAGCTGACTGTGGTGCGGGTAGTCGGGCCAGGAGTCCGGCATCGGGAAGTCGGGGAACTGGGTGAACGGCTTCGACGAGATCAGGTGGGTGCTGGCGTACACGGGGCTGCGGTCGTGCCGCCAGTTCCAGGCGCCGCCGACGCCCGTCTCCCGCTCGTAGCAGTCCACGCCGAAACCGTGCTCACGCAGGTTCTTGATGGCCGTCAGGCCGCTGGCCCCGGCCCCGATGACGCAGACCGTGTCGCCCCGGTCGGAGACCGGGCGGCCCTCGCTGTTCGCCGCGGGCGAGGTCGCCTCCGGGTCGGGCCGGCCGTGGTCGGTGGAGGTGGACACCGGGGACATCTCCTTTTGGTACGGCAGGCGTGCCGGTCGCCGCGAAATCCTCTCCACAACCGGGCCGGATGTCCAGTCCTGGGGCCGGATGCGCCGACGGTCGGGCCGGGGTCGGGGGTCAGCCGGTGGCGGGTAGCAGCAGGTCGACCAGGACCGGGAAGTGGTCGCTGGCCCGACGGGTCTGCGGGGTGTCCACCACGTCGTAGTCGACAACTGTGATCCGCGGGTCGACGAAGAGCGCGTCGATACGTCGGCGCGGGTCGGCGCAGGAGTAGGTGAGCCGCTCGGCCCGGTCGGCCGCCACCGCCGCGTCGGTCAACCCGCGCGACACGGTGGCCCAGGCGGGCCCGTCCGGACCCTCGTTGAGGTCCGCCCCGGCCAGCACCGGGCTGGTCGCCGCGTCCAGGCCACGCTTGAGCTCGGTGGCCTGGGAGGGCCGCTCGGCCGGGTCGGTGGACAGGTGCGAGCCGGCGAGGGTGAACCGGGCGTCACCGACCCGGCAGTCGGCGTACGCGGCCCCGCGCAGGTGCCGACCGGGGGTCAGCGGGAAACGCTGGCATCGGGTGCCCAGCACCTGGACCCGCAGACTGGTCAGCAGCAGGTTGCCCAGGGCGGGCAGCCCACCGGCGGCCACCACCAGGCCGAACGACTCGGCCAACGTGGCGGACTTCTGCCGCCACCGGAACCGGCGCGGCCCCTCCTGCACGATCACCACGTCCGGCGTCGCGGCCCGGACCACCGCAGCCAGCGCGGCGGTGTCGTCGCGCTGGCTGTGGATGTTGTACGACACCACGCGCAGTGGCACGCCCATCCCGGACCGCCTCAGATCCGGCGGGCCAGGTCAGCGGCGCCGATCACCCCGGCGCTGTTGCCCAGCTCCGCCGGGAGCACCTCGGCCACCGGCAGGCGACCGCGCTGGGCGAGCGCGTCGAGGTACGAGCGGCGGGTGGGACCGAGCAGCAGGTCACCGGCGTCGATCACGCCACCGCCGACCACCAGGGTCTGCGGGTCGAGGATCTGTGCCATGTCGGCGAGGCTGGTGCCCAGCCACCGGCCGATCTGGGCGAACGCCTCGGCGGAGACCGGGTCGCCGCCCTGCGCGGCGGCGGTCACCATCGGGCCGGTGATCGCCTCGGCCTCACCGCCGGCCAGCTTCAGCAGGGCGGTGGCCCGGTTGGGCTCCTGCCGGGCGCCGGCACGGGCGAACCGCACCAGGGCGCTGCCGCTGGCGTACTGCTCGATGCAGCCCAGCCGGCCGCAGCCGCACTGGTGCCCGTCCGGCACGGCAAGCATGTGGCCCAACTCCGCGGCGATGCCGTGCGCGCCGCGCATCAGGTCGCCACCGAGGACGATGCCGCCACCCACACCGGTGCCGATGGTGAACATGATCATCGAGTCGTCGGCGTCGCGGGCCGCGCCGTAGCGGAACTCGGCCCACGCGGCGACGTTCCCGTCGTTCTCCACGATGACGGGCAGCCCGACGGCCTCGCTGACGTACTCGCGCAGCGGTTCGTCACGCCAGGCCAGGTTGGGGGCGAAGAGCACTGTCGAACGGCTGGCGTCGATCCAACCGGCCGCGCCGATGCCGACGGCCTCGATGGTCCGCCCGGCAGCCAGCTCGCCGACCAACTCGATGATGACGTCGCGGGTCTTGGCCACGTCATCGGCGGGAGTGTCCCGTCGGGTCTGCACGAGGACCGTGCCGGTGTCGTCCACGACACCGCCGGCCACCTTCGTGCCACCGACGTCGACTCCGATGGTCAGCGTCACCGCTACCGCCCCCCTCTGCTGTGCTGTCCGGCCCAGGTTCCGGCCCAGTGCCGGTCCGGGTCGGAAGGTCCCGCGCTCAGGCGCCGTCGCCCGATGCTTCCGCGTCGGCGTCATCGGGCACCCGCGAGGCGGGCACCACGGGACGGGTGGTCGGTGCCGGTACGGTCGCCGTCCCGGCCTCGTCGACGGGTGGTACGGCGGCCGGGGCGAGTGGGTCCGCCGTCCGGGTGGCGACCGACCAGACATCCCGCTCCGGCGCCGGCTGAGAATCATGCCCGGTACGGGTGGCATCGCGCCACACGTGGTTGTCGACTGCCGCTGTGGGCGGGGCGCTCGGGGGTGCCTCGGGGAGCACGCCGTCGCTGCTCGCGGCGGGTGCCGGCGAGGGCGGGGTGGTCGGCTCGGCGGCCGGCTCGGCGGGGCTCGGCGCGGACGGTTCCGGCGGGGAGAACGCGCGGAGCAGGCTGGCGACGCCCGCGGCGAGGTCACCGGCGCCGGTCGCGAGCCGTTCGGCGAATTCCGGACTCGGGTCCCGCAACGCGGCGATGCCTCGACAGACCGGGCAGACGCAGCATTCGGCCGAACCGGTGGCGAAAGCACCACCGGCGCCGGAGCGGGCGTCCGGGCCCGCGCTGTGACCGAGGACACCGGACAGCATCCCGCCCAACGAGCCGAACGCGCCGCCCGCCGAGCCTGCGGAGGCCAGTCGCGCCCCCGCCAGCAGGGTGGCGACCAGTCGCTCCGCCTCTTCCCGGGCCGAACCCGGATCCGTTCCACCCACCGTCGGCTCCTCTACCGTGCCACCGGACACGTCACTGCGCCGCACCGGTTGCTTCTACCCGGCGCTTGAGCTGCTTCAACGCGGTGTCCATGATCATCTTTTCGGCTTTGCGCCGAAACATCCCGAGCATGCCGACCGACAGGTCGACCTCCAGCGTGTAGGTCACCGTCGTGCTGCCGTCCGGGTTACCCACCAGGTCGTACGAACCACGCTGGGCCTTCTGCATCTTCGAGGGGGCGACCAGGTGCCACTCGATCCGGGACAGGTCCTCGGCGTACTCGTAGGCGAGCACGTACTCGTCGGCCATCACCCCGGCGTCGATGGTGAAACGCACCTGACTGGGGTAGCCGTCCTCGTACTCCTCGACGACCTCGGCGCGACGCACCGCGTCGGTCCACTCCGGGTAGCGCGCGAAGTCGCAGATGACCGCCGTCACCCGATCCGGTGCGACGCCGATGATGATCGACTGGGTGGAGGAGTCCGCCATGGGGGGAGGCTACCCGCCTCCTGGTTGTCTCACCCCGACCGCCCGCCGGGTAGGTTTCGACACATGCCGACGCCACGGCGGCGGCCGGCCCAACCAGTGCGAGCACGAAGGAGTGCAGGTGCGCGAGTTCTCCGTCCCGCCGATCGTCACCGTTGGCGACGCGGCCAACCTCACCGATCCGGTCTGGGACAACGCCGAAGTCGCGCCCGACACCGTCCAGTTCGCCCGCCCCACCCCGCGCGCCGACGGCACCGTCACCGAATGGACCGAGGTGACCTGCCTCCAGTTCCGCGACGAGGTGGCCGCCGTGGCCCGCGGGCTGATCGCCGCCGGCATCGAGCCCGGTGTCCGGGTCGGGCTGATGAGCCGCACCCGCTACGAGTGGACGCTGCTCGACTACGCCATCTGGACCGTCGGTGCCGTGACGGTGCCTATCTACGAGACGTCCAGCGCCGAGCAGGCCGCGTGGATCCTCGAGGACTCCAACGCGGTCGCCGTCGTGGTGGAGAGCGAGGCCCACGCCGCCCTGATCGCCGGTGTCCGGCATCGACTGCCGGAGCTGGGCCAGGTCTGGCAGATCGACAGCGGCGGGGTCGACGAGCTGGTCACCACCGGTGCCACCGTCGAGCTGGCCGAGGTCGAGCGGCGGCGCAAGGCCGTCCGCGCCGGCGACCTGGCCACGATCATCTACACCAGCGGCACCACCGGCCGGCCCAAGGGCTGCGTGCTCACCCACCGCAACATGTACGCCGACATCGCCAACGCGGTGCCGGTGCTGCCGAACCTGTTCAACGCCGGCGCGAGCACCCTGCTCTTCCTCCCGCTGGCGCACGCCTTCGCCCGACTCATCCAGATCGGCGTCGTTCAGGCGCGAGCCACCATGGCGCACTGCGCCGACACCAAGAACCTGGTCGCCGAGCTACAGGCGTTCCGGCCGACCTTCGTGCTCTCCGTACCCCGGGTCTTCGAGAAGGTCTACAACGCCGCCAAGCAGAAGGCCGAGGCGGACGGCAAGGGCGGCATCTTCGCCCGCGCCGAGCAGGTCGCCATCGCGTACAGCGAGGCGCTGGAGACCCCGGGCGGCCCCGGCCTGGCGCTGCGCGCCCAGCACGTGGTCTTCGACCGGCTGGTCTACCGCAAGCTGCGCGCCGCGCTCGGCGGACGGTGCCGGGACGCGATCTCCGGCGGCGCGCCCCTCGGCGCCCGGCTCGGCCACTTCTTCCGGGGCATCGGCGTGACGGTCCTGGAGGGCTACGGCCTCACCGAGACCTCGCCCGCCGCCGCCGCGAACCTGCCCAGCGGCACCCGGATGGGCAGCGTCGGCCGTCCGCTGCCCGGCGTGACAGTGCGGATCGAGGACGACGGCGAGATCCTGATCTCCGGCGAGCTGGTCTTCCAGGGCTACTGGCGCAACGAGACAGCGACCGCCGAGACGATCAGCGCCGACGGCTGGTTCCGCACCGGCGACCTGGGCCAGCTCGACTCCGACGGCTACCTGAGCATCACCGGCCGCAAGAAGGAGCTGATCGTCACCGCCGGCGGCAAGAACGTCGCCCCGGCGGTACTGGAGGACCTGGTCCGGGCGCACCCGCTGATCAGCCAGTGTGTCGTGGTCGGCGACCGGAAGCCGTTCATCGCGGCACTGGTCACCGTCGACGAGGAGGCGCTGCCGACCTGGCTGGAGAGCGCCGGCATGCCCCTCGACACCACCATCGAGCAGCTGCGCGAGCACGAGGGCCTCCGCAAGGAGATCCAGGCCGCGATCGACGCCGCGAACCAGGCCGTGTCGAAGGCCGAGGCGATCAAGGTGTTCCGGGTCCTGCCCCACGACTTCACCGAGGCGACCGGCGAGCTGACCCCGTCGCTCAAGGTCAAGCGCCAGGTTGTCCACAAGACGTACGCGGCGGAGATCGCCGATATCTACCGAGGCTGACTACCATCCGTCACGTGCCCGCATCCACAGCCACCGCCCCGCACCCGCATCCCCTCGCCGCGGCCGCCCGCGTGGTGATGCTGGCGCTGATCGCCATCCTGACCCTGTTCGCCACCCGCGACGTCACCCAGCTCTGGTGGATCGCGCTGCTGGCGGTGGCCGGGCTGCCGTCGCTGCTGGCACCGCAGCACCGGCTGGTCGGCCCGCTGAGCCGGGTGGCCGAGGTGGTGGTGCTGGGGCTGGCCGCGAGCCACGTCGCCGCTGTGGCGTCCATCGGTGGCACAGTCGACGGCCTGGGCGCCTCGGCGGTGCTGCCCTACCTGGCGGTCCCGGTGACCGTCACCGCGCTGCGCCGCCGCTTCCCGGAGGGCGCCGCGCTGCTCGTGGTCACCGCCGCGACCCTGCTGCTCAGCGGCGCGCTGACCCGGGTCGACGGTGATCTCCAGCTCGGCCAACTGGGTTACCTCGCGGTCTGCGCGCAGTGGCTGATCCTGGCGGCGCTGGGGCTCTACGCCGCCGGCACGCTACACCGGGTGATGGCGGTCCGCGGTGAGGGCAAACCCCAGCCGTACGCCGAGGCGACCCGGCTGCTGACCCAGCTGCGGACTGTGGCCCGGCAGCTGCCCGGGGCGACCCTGGATCCGGGCGGCATCTCCGAGCACCTGCTGGAGGAACTGCGCACCGTGGCCCGCGCGGACCGGGGCGCGGTGCTGTCGGCCAGCGGCGGAGGTCGGCTCGTGGTGCTCGC
Organism: Micromonospora sp. NBC_00362; assembly: GCF_026342155.1. NCBI lineage: Bacteria > Bacillati > Actinomycetota > Actinomycetes > Micromonosporales > Micromonosporaceae > Micromonospora > Micromonospora sp. NBC_00362. Next base: position 6,371,134 of record NZ_JAPENH010000001.1, on the reverse strand, counting down.
CCAGGCCGGCGTCGACCGGGTTGACTGGGAGACGACGCTGGACGCGGACTCGGCGATCGCCGACGCCTGGGCCACCCAGCAGGCCACCACTGCCGCCAGGTCGCAGTCCCGCTCGCACCGCGGTGGCGACGTGTCCGCGCTGATCATTCCGCTGGTCGCCGGGGTGCGCACTGTGGGGCTGGTGGTGCTGGAGGCCGATGCCGCGCACGCGTACCCACCGCCGGTGGTGTCCCGGGTGACAGCACTGACCCGACCGGCCGCACTGCGGCTGGAGGCGGCGCTGCTCTTCGACGAGGTGCGCTCGCTGGCCACCAACGAGGAGCGGCAGCGGCTGGCCCGGGAGATCCACGACGGGGTGGCCCAGGAACTGGTGATGGTCGGCTACGGCATCGACAACGCCCTGGCCACCGTCTTCGACGACGCCGACGAGACCGCCGAGGCCCTGCGTACGCTACGCGGGGAGGTGACGCGGGTGATCCAGGAGCTGCGGCTGAGCCTCTTCGAGCTGCGCAGCGAGGTGGACCGGCAGGGTGGGTTGGCCGCGGCGATCGCCGAGTACGCGCGCACAGTGGGCGCGTCCGGCGGGCTGCGGGTGCACCTCTCGCTGGACGAGTCCACCGCCCGGCTGCCGGCCGCCACCGAAGCCGAGTTGCTGCGCATCGCGCAGGAGGCGGTGACCAACGCGCGCAAGCACGCCGGGGCGTCGAATTTGTGGGTCACGTGTGAGGTCGACCCCCCGTACGCGCAAATAGAAGTGTCGGATGACGGTCAGGGGATGGCTGACCAGCGCCCGGACGGGCGGTACGGTCTTGCGATCATGGCCGAGAGGGCGGAACGTATCCGGGGCCGGTTGGAGATCAGGCCGCGGCAACCCAGCGGCACGACTGTGGCGGTGGTTCTCGGCACCTCGGCCCGGCGCGATAACGTGCGCGGCAGCGCAGCACCAGAAGGGGAGTAACCCGAGGATGACCACAAGTCCGATACCGGCCACCCGTACCAAGGTCCTCCTTGTCGACGATCATGACCTGATTCGCAAGGGTTTGCGGCACGCCTTCGAGCGGGACCGCCAGTTCGAGGTCGTCGGTGAGGCGGCCACGGCGGCGGAGGGAGTACGCCAGGCCGGCGCCTTGCAGCCGGACGTGGTGATCATGGATCTGCGGCTGCCCGACGGCAGCGGCCTGGAGGCCACCCGCGCACTGCGGAAGTCCAGCGCGTCGATGGGCATCGTGGTGCTGACCATGTACGCCGGCGACGACCAGCTCTTCGGCGCCCTGGAGGCCGGCGCGAGCGCCTTCGTGCCGAAGACCGCCCCGGCCGACGAGGTGGTGGCCGCCGCACGGCACGCCGCCTCCTCCCCCAGCGCGTTCACCGCGGCCGACCTGGCCGAGGCGATGAAGCGCCGGCTCGCCCCGTCCGGCCCGCAGTTGTCTCCCCGGGAGGGGCAGGTGCTGCGGCTGCTCGCCGACGGGATGAGCGTGGCGGGCATCGCCAAGCAGCTGTTCGTCAGCGAGTCCACGGCGAAGACGCACATCTCGAAGCTCTACGAGAAGCTCGGCGCGGCCAACCGGGCTCAGGCCCTGATGACCGCGCTCCGGCTGGGCCTGCTCGAGGCACCGGACGCGCCGAAGTTCTGACCTGCCTCCCGCTCGTTCAGCGGGACGACGCGACCGACGGTCCGCGCCAGCTTCGGCCGGCGCGGACCGTCGCGCATCGACCGACGTCGGCGGGCAACCTTCGGCGCGCTATGGTCTGGCGTGCGTGGCGGGTGCACAATACCCGCGCGGGCGACGATGCTCGCGTCGCGGATTCGAGGGGTGAAACGCATGCAGCGGCCGGACTGGGCACCCGACACCATCGACATCGAGCGCCCGAGCGTCGCGCGGATGTACGACTACTACCTCGGCGGCTCACACAACTTCGCCGCCGACCGGGCCGCGGCGCAGGCCATGGTCGCCGCGGTGCCCGAGGCACCGTTGATGGCCCAGGCCAACCGGGCGTTCCTGCGCCGTGCCGTGCACCACCTCGCCGACGCCGGGATCCGGCAGTTCCTGGACATCGGTTCGGGCATCCCGACGGTCGGCAACGTGCACGAGATCGCCCAGCAGCTCGACCCGCAGTCGCGAGTGGTCTATGTGGACGTCGACCCGGTGGCGGTGGCGCACAGCCGTGAGATCCTCGCCGGCAACGAGCAGGCCGCGGTCGTGCAGGAGGACCTGCGTAACCCGGAGGCGATCCTGGCCCATCCGGACGTCCGCAAGCTGCTCGACCTGAGCCAACCGGTGGCCGTGATGGTGGTGGCCGTCCTGCACTTCGTCCCCGACGAGGACCGGCCGGCGGAGCTGCTGCGGACGCTGCGGGACGCGTTGGCGCCCGGCAGCTACCTGGTGCTGTCGCAGGCCAGCGACGACGGGCGCAGCGAGGACGAACGCGCCGAGGCGGAGCGGGTCTACCGGCGCACCGACAACCCGCTGTCGGTGCGCAGCCGCGCCGAGCTGACCGCGCTCTTCGACGGCTTCGAGCTGCTCGACCCCGGCGTGGTCTGGGTGCCCGAGTGGCGACCGGACACTCCGGAGAGCGCGGAGGACGCCGAGCGGGCGGTCTTCATGGGCGGCGTCGGGCGCCTCGGTGACTGAGTCGCCCCGGGCGAACCCCTACCCGGGGACGTTCGCCCGGGCCTGGGCGAAGGCGGTCTCCGGTACCAGCTACCTACCGATGACCCAGGCCCAGTTGGAGTCCCTGCTGGACCGGCTCACCGGGCAACTGGCCGGGGCGTTGCTCACCGAGCCGTTCGACCTGCGTGCCGGGCACCGGGTCGGCGCCGAGTTGGTCGCCGCGCACATCGCCTCCGCCGAAGGGCTGGGTCGTACCGTCGAGGTCATCCAGCTCCGCCTGGTGCGCGACCTGGGCCTGGTGGCCGAGGACGTCGAGGACCGGATGGCCCGGCTGCTGGCGGCCGTGGCGACCGGCTACGCCCGCGCGCTGCGCGACCGGACGCTCGACGAGCAGGAGTCGATCCGCCGCGCCGCCATGCGGGCCCGTACGCAGGCCGAGCGGGCGCTGCGGGCCAGCGAGGCCCGGTTCCGGCATCAGGCCACCCACGACCCGCTCACCGGTCTGCCCAACCGGACGCTGTTCACCGAACGGCTCGCCGCGGCGCTCAACGAGCCGGGCCGGGGCGCGCAGCGGGTCGGGGTGTGCTTCCTGGACCTGGACCGCTTCAAGGTGGTCAACGACACGCTGGGGCACCAGATCGGCGACCTGCTGCTGGCCACTGTGGCCGAGCGGCTGCGCAAGGCCATGGGCGAGCACCTGGTGGCCCGGCTCGGTGGCGACGAGTTCGTCATCCTGGTGGAACACACCGCCGGCACCGACGACATGGTGGCGGTGGCCGAGACCGCGCTCGCCGCGGTACGCACACCGGCGCTGGTCGACGGGCACGAGCTGCAGATCTCGGCGAGCATCGGCATCGTCGAGCGCCAGGTGGCCGGGGCCAACCCGACCGACCTGATGCGGGCCGCCGACAGCACCCTGCACTGGGCGAAGTCCGCCGGTGGGGCGCGCTGGGCGCTCTACGACGCCGAGCGCAACCAACGTGAACTGGCCCGCTACGCGCTCTCCGCGGCCATCCCGGCGGCGTTGGAGCGGGGCGAGTTCTACCTCGACTACCAGCCACTGACCTCGCTGCGCGACGGCAGCCTGGTCGGCGTGGAGGCGCTGGTCCGCTGGCGGCACCCCGAGTTGGGGGTGCTACGCCCGGACAGCTTCATCGGGTTGGCCGAGGAGACCGGCCTGATCGTCCAGCTGGGCGGTTGGGTGTTGGCCGAGGCGTGCCGCGAGGCCGAGGCGTGGTCGGCCGGGGGTGTCACCGCGCCCTTCGTCAGCGTCAACCTGGCGGTACGGCAGGTGCACCGGCCCGGGTTGGTGCAGGAGGTCCGCGCGCTGCTGCGGCAGACCGGCCTGCCACCGGAACGGCTCCAACTGGAGATCACCGAGAGCACGATGATGAGCACCGCCGAGGAGCCGGTCCGCGCCCTGCGGGTCCTTGCCGACCTCGGGGTACGCATCGCCATCGACGACTTCGGCACCGGCTACAGCAACCTGGCGTACCTGCGGGACCTGCCGGTGACCGAGCTGAAGGTGGCCGGGGAGTTCGTGGCCGGCCTGCGCTCGCCCTCCGTCGGCCGCACCGACGAGCGGATCCTCGCCTCGCTGGTCTCGCTGGCGCACGCGCTGGACCTGACCGTCACCGCCGAAGGTGTGGAGACCGCCGGGCAGGCCGAGCGGCTACGCGCGATCGGCTGTGACGCAGCGCAGGGCTGGCACTTCGGCCGCCCGGCCCCCGCCGATCGCATCCTGGCCCGCATCCGCTGACCCTCGGGCCCGCCCACTCCCCCCAAACTGCGGCCCCACCGCCGAGGTAGACGGCGTCTACGGAAGCTGGTAGACACTGTCTATGAGCGCGGACGAGACGGGGCTGCGCGCTCGGTTGGTGGCCGCCGGTGTTGACCTGGTGCTGCGCGAGGGCCAGTCGGCGGTGTCGCTGCGGGAGATCGCCCGCCGTGCCGGGGTCTCGCACGGCGCACCGCGCCGCTACTTCCCCACCCACGTCGACCTGCTCTCCGCCATCGCCCGGGAGGGCTTCGCCGACCTCACCGCCCGGGTCGAGCGAACGCTGCGTGACCTCGGCCCGGACCCGCGTACCCGATTGACCGCGCTGGCCCGGACGTACCTGGACTTCGCGGCGGACCACCGTGGCATGTTCGAGATGATGTTCCGCCACGACCTACTGGACAGCGGCCGACTGCGGCTGCGCGAGACGAGCCTGCCGCTGTTCGCCGTCCTGGCCGACCTGGTGGCGCAGGCGCGCCGGCCCACCGACGCGCCCGCGGCGGTGCTGGCCGGCGCGCTCTGGGCGAACCTGCACGGCATCGCCCAACTCTGGGCCTGGGGCAGCCTGCCGCTGGCCACCGGAGCCACCGACGACGACGCCCTGCTGCGCGCCGCGTTGGAGGCCCACCTCGGCCCCGCGCCCGCCTGAAACTCGACCCCGGAGGACACGTGCCCCTGCTGTACGACGTCACCAAGCTGACCGTCGGCACCGCGCTGCGGTTTGGCTGGCGGCCCCGGGTGGAAGGGCTGGAGCATCTGCCCCGACACGGCGGCGCGATCCTCGCCGGCAATCACCTGTCCGTCGCCGACGAGCTGTTCCTCGTCACCGCGACGCCCCGACACGTCACCTTCTGGGCGAAGGTCGAGTACTTCAACGGGCGGGGTCCGGGCGGCTGGCTGAACCGGCGGATCGTCGCCGGCATGGGTGCCATCCCGGTCGACCGCGCCGACGGCCGGGCCGCCCTGCGCGCCCTCGACGCCGCCGTACCGGTGCTGCGCGCCGGCGGCCTGGTCGCCGTCTACCCGGAGGGCACCCGCTCCCCGGACGGGCGGCTCTACCGGGGCCGGGTCGGGATGACCCGGCTGGCCCGCGACGCCGAAGTGCCGATCATCCCGGTCGGCGTGACCGGCACCGCCGAGGTGCTGCCTGTCGACGCGCGGCTGCCCCGTCGACACCCGATCGCCCTGCGGTTCGGCCCGCCGATCCCGGTCGCCGAGCGGATCAACGGGCCACGCGACATCCGGACGGTCACCGACGAGGTGATGGCGGCGATCCAGAAACTCACCGGCCAGGAGTACGTGCCGCACTACGCGCCCGCCCGGGAGAGCTGAACGACGGCGGCGATCAGCCGGCGAGCAGTGCCGCCATGCGTTCCGCCTGCGCCTCCCAGCGCCACTCCCGTTCCACCCACGCCCGGCCAGCCGCGCCCAGCTGACGGGCCAGGTCCCGGTCGGCGAGCAGCCGGGCGACCCGGTCGGCAAGCTGGGCGACGTCCCGACCGCGGACGACGTAGCCGGTCTCCCCCTCCCGGACCGCGTCCGGCGCGCCACCGGAATCACCTGCCACCACCGGCAGGCCGGTCGCGGATGCCTCCAGGTAGACGATGCCCAGCCCTTCGACGTCGAGGCCGCGGTTGCGGGTGCGGCACGGCATCGCGTAGACGTCACCGGCCGCGTAGTGCGCCGGCAACTCCACCGACGGCACGGTGCCGGTGAACACCACATCCCGTTCCACACCGGTCTGGCGGGCCAGCTTCTCCAGGGTCGCCCGGTACGGCCCGCCACCGACGATCAGCAGCGCCGCGTCGGGCACCTGGCGGCGGATCTCCGGCAGGGCCCGGATCAGGGTGTCCTGACCCTTGCGCGGCACCAGCCGGGACACACAGACGACCACCGGCCGGTCGGTCAACCCCAGCCGGGCCCGGACCTGTTCACCGTCCACGCTCGGGTGGTAGGTGTCCACGTCGACCCCGGGCGCGAGGCGGCGCAGCTCGGTCACCCCGTCCAGCACCCGGGCCAACCGGCTGCGGGTGTACTCGCCGAGATAGGTGGTCACGTCCACACCCCGACCGATGCGCCGCAGCGCCGGCCGGGCAGCCGGCACCGCCGCCCAACCGACCTCGTGCCCGTGGGTCTGCGCCACCACCCGGCGGATGCCGGCCCGACGCCGCAGGCCGGCCGCGAGCAGGCCCAACGGGGCCGCCGCGCCGAACCACACGGTGTCGCAGTCGTACGAGCGAGCCAACCGGGCCGCCCTGCGAGCGATCAACGGGGTCGGCAACAACACCCGGGTACGCTCCCGGATCACCTCGAACGGCTGGTCGGCGTCGAACTTCGCGGCCCCGCGCCAGCTCGACGCGTAGACGACCACCGAGCCGGCCGGTTGACGGACCGCGAGGTTGTGCACGAACGACTGGATCCCACCCGGGCGGGGCGGAAAGTCATTGGTGATCAGCAGGGTGCGGTTCATCGGCCGGCCTCCCGGGCGTACGCGCGGGCGGCGGCCATCCGCTCCACTGTCGACGGATGTGAGGCCGAATAGAGGTATTCCCAGCGGGGCGGGTCGGGGTCGCCGAGGTTGACCGAGCCGAGCCGGCGCTGCATCGACTCGAAGGACTCGGGGTCGTTGGTGAGCGCGAGCGCGTGCGCATCGGCCCGCGCCTCCACCCGTCGGGACATCAGCGCCTGCACCGGAGCGGCAACCAGCCCGGCCACCGTGACCAGGGCGACCAGCAGTGGGAACGCACGCGGTTGGGCCACCGAGTCGACACCGGCCAGCCGCAGCAGCGGCCCCCACGAGCCGAGCAGGTAGAGCGCCACCACGGCGGCCGCGGCGCCCAGCGCCCCGGTCAGCGTGCCGGCCGCCACGTCGGAGTCCTTCGCGTGCCCCAACTCGTGCGCCACGACGGCGGTCACCTCGGCCGGGGTCGCCTCCCGCAGCAGCGTGTCGTAGACGACCACCCGTCGGGTCGGCCCGAGACCGGAGACGTACGCGTTGACCGCCCTGGTGCGCCGGGAGGCATCGGCGACCAGCACGTCACGCACCGGCACCCCGTCGCGGGCGGCCATGCTCATCAGCTCGGTGCGCAACGGGCCCTGCTCCATCGGGGTGAACCGGTTGAACACCGGCTCCACCAGCACCGGCAGCACGAACGACAGCAGCACCACCAGCACCGCCGCGCCGGCCGCACCGAACGCCCACCACCAGCGCGGCGCGAGCCGGATGACCGCGTAGAAGCCGAACAGCGCCACCGCGCCGATCACCGCGCTGACGGCGTACGACTTGAGCAGGTCGACCGCCCAGCCGCTCCAGCCGTTGGTGCTCAACCCGTAGCGGGTGAGCACGCTCTGCCGCCAGGCGGCGAACGGGAGCGTCACCAGGTCGGCGACGAGCACCACCGCCAGCCCGCCGAGCACAGCCTGTGCTGCCCAGTGCCCACCGAACGGCCTGCCCACCAGCTCGACCAGGCGACTGCCCAGCGGGGTCAACCCGAGCGCGAGGGCGATCAGCAGCCCGACGGCGAGTGCGGCATAGCCACCGGGACGCAGCGCGGCCCGGAACTCCCGCCCCCTGGCCACCTGCTCGGCCGGAAGGTCGCGCAGCGCGGCGAGTTGGTCGGCCCGGGGTGCCGGCGGGCGGTGCCACGGGATGAGCAGCGCGGCCAGCACGACCAGCGCGAGGGTGAGCCCGGCCAGGGTCAGCAGCGCCCAGCCGCGCGGGGTCACCGCGTCACCGCCCGTTGTTCCCCGTTCATCGCGCCGCTCCTCCTGCCGTGACCGCTCATCCTATGGCCCGCGAGAAGCCCGCTTCCGGGCGCGGTGCCGCGCTCAGGCGACGCGGCGGGTGGCACGACGGCGAGCTGCCTCCGGGCGCGCGGGCGCGGCCAGCACCTCCACGTCGAAGCCAGCCCGGGCGAACACCTCGATGGCTTCGACCTCGGCGGCGACCAACCCGGCCGCCGGGGACGTCTCGTCGAACAGGGCGGTCAGCGGGCAGCCGGAACAGCCGTCGGCCCGCTTCGCGCACCCGTCGCAGTCGATGAGCATCGTGCCTCCTGATCGGCTCTCGGCGCTCGGTCGACGCCCTTTCGTCGCCGACCGAGCACCGTCGGTGACATCGACACTAACCACCGGGTACGACAGGAACCCCGTCCGACCGCCCGTTTCAGGGCTAGATCCACTCCAGATCAGCGATATCGGGGTATCCCACCCGGCCGGAACCCCGACACCGAGGAACCCGACGAACTCATGCCGTCAACCGACGGAGGGGCGTCGTTTGGCCGACCGGCCACCCGGGCACTGGGCGACGGTGGCCGACCTCGATGCTTCGTCCGTCGTGGACTTCCGGTACTCCCCTCGCCGACACCGCCGCGCCAAGGTCGTCGCTGTGCTGGGCGCCGCGGCTCTGCTGGCCGCCTACGCGGCGCTGTTCGACGAGCCCTGGTGGCAGGCACCGCTGCGGTTCGGCTGGATCGGCGCCGTCGTCGCGCTCGTCCTCAACTGGCAACTGCGCCGGCAGCCTCGTCTGCCGCTGCGGCTGACCGACGAGACGCTGCACCTGACCGGACCGAACGGCACCGGGCTCAGCATCGACTGGGTCAACATGACCAGCGCCCAGGTCCGAGGCCGCCTGGATCCGCGGCTGGTGGTCACGCCACGCGACCCGGAGCAGACCCGGCCCCCCATGCGACCCGGGCAGTGGTCGACGCCCGGACGCGGCCCCTACGAGCTGGTCGTCCGGCTCAACTGGATGACGCCGGGCCCCGACACACTGCGTCGTGAGCTGGCCCGGCGACTACCGGCCACCTGACCGGCGGCCGCCCCGAGCGCCGGCCATGCCGAGCGGTCGAACGCCGGAGCGTCGGCATGGCCGGAGCCGCCGAGCGGCCGAGCGGCCGTTGGGGCGAGGTCTCAGCCCTGCGCGTCGAGGTCACGCAAGGCGAAGCGGAGGTGCTGCCACTCCTCGCCGAAGATGACGTGAAGGCAGTGCAGGACCGACACCTGCTTCTCGGGCCACCAGGCGGCCGGCCGAGTCTCGGCGAGCAGCTCCGGTGTGACGGCCACGAGAAAGTCGCGCACCATCGCCTGCCGCTCGGCCCGCAGCTCGACGGTCGCGGCGAACGTCGGCTGCTCGACGGCGAAGATCGACACGTCGAAGCCCTCCGTCTCGTACTCGGCATGGGGTTGCCCGAGCGGGTGGAAGGGCTGCGGCAGGCGCAGGATCGACTTGCCCAACCAGGTGTCGGCGGCGAACGCGAGGTGGCGCAGTGTCTGCGCGAACGACCACTCCCCGTCGATCGAGACGTCGACAGCACCCTCGGGCATGGACACAGCCCGGTCGACCGCCGCCGCCCAGGCCCGTTCGAGTGCCGCCCACGCCACCCGGAGGTCGTCCGGATTGTCGGCGTGCCGGAGGTCGCGACCGGGAAACCGCCTGTTGAGTTCGGCCTCGACCAGCGGTACGACATCGACGCCGTTGATCAGGAACGTGCCCTCGGCCAGCCACGGCGCGTCGATGTCCAGAGCATCCACATCGACGCCGCGCATCACCGCACCGGCCAGCGTCGACCTGTTGAACCGGGCACCTCGCAGGTCCCGGTCGACGAAGTCCTTGACGTCGTCCTGTGCCATGGCGACTCCCATCCCTCGGCGGTCGCGGCGATGCTAGCGCCGGGGTGGGACAGGTTGAGGCACAGCGCGACGTGGGGCGCGCCGGCCGGGCTCACCCAACCCTCGCCGGGACCCGGCCCGTCGACGGGTCGGCCCGCTGCGGTCAGGAGCGGGCGAGCCGCCGTAGCAGCGAGTCCGCGCCCAGCGGGTAGGCGCCGTGCCGGCGTACCCCGTCGGCGACCTCGCGGTCCGACGAGACCACTACCACCGGCCGGCCCGCCGGCTCGGCACGGACCAGTCGCCGGATCAGCTCGTCGGCGGTCTCACCCTTGCGGGAGAAGAGCACCCGTACGCCGCGCGGCGCGGGCGGCAGCCCGTGCATCCGCTCGGCGCCGTCGAAGACCACAGTGACCTCGTCGCCGGTCTGCGCGGCGATCCCGCCCAGCCCGGTGATCAGGCGCTTGCGCTGCTGCTCCAGGGACATCTCGCCGAAGCCACGCTTGGTGACGTTGTAGCCGTCCACCACCAGGTGCGCCCGGGGCAGGGCGAGCAACTGGTCGAGCCGGGCCGGGTCGTCGGTGTCGCGGGCGCGGGCGGCGGGGCCGGCCGGGGCGGTGCCCGGCTGCTCGGCGAACGCGTCGGCGACGAAGTCGGCGGGGAGTTTGTCCACCGGGTCGAGCGCCAGCTCCCGGCGCAGCCCGACGGCGGCCTGGCCGATGGTCTCCAGGAGCAGCCAGAGCCGGGCGTCGTCGACCGAGCGGGCCTCCTTGGCGCTGGCCCGGGCCACCCCGGCGGCGGCCTCGGCCTCGGCCAGCCGGGCCCGGGCGCGGCGGAGTTCGGCGTCCACGTCGGCGCTGGCGCGGGCGGCCCGGCCTCGCTCGGTGGCCAGCAGTTCGGTGGCCTTCCGCTCGCGGGCCTGGGTCTCCCGCAGGGTGCGGGCCACCTGTCGGGACTCCTCGCGGAGCTGACCCAGCTCCTCGCGGACGCGGGCCAACTCGTCGCGGAGCTTCTCGGCCTCGACCCGGGCCACCGCGCGGTCGTGCTCGGCCCGGGTGGCCCGCTGCTCGGCCTCGCGGACCAACTCGGCGACGACCGCGCTGTCCGCCTCGGCGCGCACTGCCGCGCCGCTGGCGTCGATCAGCTCCCGCCAGCCACGGGGCCGGGCCAGGTAGGCCAGCGCGGCCACCTCGACCGGGTCGGCGGCGGCCGGTGCGGTGCCCTCGACCACTGCCGCGCCGAGGTCGCCGGCGTCGGCCAGGACCCGTGCGGTGACCCGCTGCCGGAACAGCGGGTCGGCGGTCAGCTGGGCGGCGATGACCGGCGCGCCGAGTCGGGCGCGTCGGTTGGGGGCGAACTTGGCCACCCGGCGCAACGGCACCGGGACCTCGTCGGTGGGAAGGGTGGGCAGCACCGCGGCGGTCAGCGTCACGATCCGCTGCCGGACCGACTCGGGCAGGGTCGGCTCCGGCTCGGCGGCGGGGCCGTCACCAGTCGTCGTCGGGCCTGATGCGCCAGAGGTGTCGGTGACTACGTTGTCGTCCGGGTTGCCCAGGGCCCCGTCGAGCGCGACCGGATCCTCCTGCGGGAGGTGGTCGTCGTACGGCTCGGTGAGGGGCATGTGGCAAGTCTCCCACCGCGACCGGGCCCACCGCCCGGTGAGTGAGCCGATCTCTCATCCTAGCCCCATGGTGACGGATGGGACGGCTGCGACGGGAGTGTCGGACCGGGGCGCTAGCGTGCCGCCGATGGCACAGGCGGAGTACGTCCAGGAGTCACTGGCCGGTCTCGACCCGGCGGTGGGCGGGGTGGACCCGGCGCTGCCGCTCTACGCGACGACGTTCGTGGTGGTCGACCTGGAGACCACCGGCGGCGCGCCGGACGGCGGCGGCATCACCGAGATCGGCGCGGTCAAGGTGCGCGGTGGCGAGCAGTTGGGGGTGCTGGCGACCCTGGTCAACCCGGGCCAGCCGATTCCGCCGTTCATCACGGTGCTGACCGGCATCACCCAGGCCATGCTGGTGCCGGCGCCACCGATCGAGCAGGTGCTGCCGAGCTTCCTGGAGTTCATCGACGACGCGGTGCTGGTGGCCCACAACGCCCCGTACGACGTGGGCTTCCTCAAGGCCGCCTGCGCCAAGCACGGCTACCGCTGGCCCAACCCCCGGGTCCTGGACACGGCGGCACTCGCCCGCCGGGTGCTGACCCGCGACGAGGTGCCCAACCGCAAGCTTGGCACCCTGGCCGCCTACTTCCGCACCGCCACCCAGCCCACCCACCGGGCGTTGGACGACGCGAAGGCCACTGTCGACGTGCTGCACGGGCTGATCGGTCGGCTCGGCGGGCACCGGGTGGACACGGTCGGCGACGCCATCGAGTTCGCCCGCGCTGTCTCCCCGACCCAGCGCCGCAAACGGCACCTGGCCGAAGGGCTGCCCAAGGTCCCCGGCGTCTACATCTTCCGGGCCGCCGACGACCGGCCGCTCTACGTGGGCACCTCGGTCGACATCGCCACCCGGGTGCGCAGCTACTTCACCGCCGGCGAGAAGCGCGCCCGGATCTCCGAGATGCTGGGCGCGGCCGAGCGGGTGGAGGCGGTGGAGTGCGCCCACTCGTTGGAGGCTGAGGTCCGTGAGCTGCGGTTGATCGCCGCGCACGCCCCGCCGTACAACCGCCGGTCCAAATACCCGGAACGAATGGTCTGGCTCAAGCTGACCGACGGTCCGTACCCTCGGCTGTCGATCGTCCGCGACCTCTCCCCCACCGACACCGCGTACCTCGGGCCGTTCACCTCCCGGCGGGCCGCCGAGCTGGCCGCCGCCGGTTTCCACGACGCGGTGCCGCTGCGCCAGTGCACGCACCGGCTCTCCCTACGCACCGTCACGCCAGCCTGCGCGCTGGCCGAGCTGGGTCGCTGCCCGGCGCCCTGCGAACACAAGATCACGCCCGAGGAGTACGACGACAGGGCCGCCGCGCCCTTCCGCACCGCGACGGCCAGCGATCCGCAGCCGGTGGTGGACGCGCTGCTCGCACGGATCGACGTGCTCTCCCGCGACCAGCGCTACGAGGAGGCCGCCGTGGTGCGGTTCCGGCTGGCCGCCGTGCTGCGGGCCACAGTGCGGATGCAGCGGCTGGCCGCGCTGACCGGGATCGTCGAGTTGGCCGCGGCCCGGCCGGCTGCTCGGGGCGGCTGGGAGTTGGCGCTGGTCCGGCACGGCAGACTGGCCGGCGCGGGGGTGTCCCCGCCGGGCGTGCACCCGCGTCCCACGTTGACCACGATCCGGGCCACCGCCGAGACGGTGTCGGGTGGGCACGGTCCGGTGCCGGCCGCCACCGCCGAGGAGTCCGAGCGGATCCTGTCCTGGTTGGAACGACCGGAGACCCGACTCGTCGAGATGTCCTCCGGTTGGTCCTCTCCGGCGAGTGGCGCGGGCCGCTTCCGTGACCTGCTGGCGAAGGCCGAGAGCGGCGCGTCCCACCAACTCTCGACCGAACGCTCATGACCAACTGACCGATCGGACTACGTTGACTCGCTTAGGCTGTTAGAGAAGTGCAGTCCTGCCCGATTCGTGGGCCTGCTCCCCCGCCGGGTCCCGGCGGTGCGGAGCCGGGGTGAGGAGGTGTCCCTCGTGGACGTCGACGCCGGACACGGCGCCGCCCTGGGGGGCGCCCTGCCGACACAGCCGGGTGAGCTGCCGCTCGCCCGCCGGCTGCGGTCGCTGCTCAGCTGGCCGACCACCGACTCGGACCCGGTCACCCAACTGGTCCGCACCCACCGGGGCATCCACGCCGGCACCGACCCCGCGGTGTTGCGCCGTGCCTACACGATCGCGGAAAACATGCACCGCGGGCAGTTCCGCAAGAGCGGGGAGCCGTACATCACCCATCCCCTCGCGGTGGCGCAGATCTGCGCCGAGCTGGGGATGGACACCACCACCCTGGTCGCGGCGCTGCTGCACGACACCGTGGAGGACACTCGCTACACCCTCCAGGCGCTCTCCGAGGACTTCGGCGGCGAGGTGGCCCACCTGGTCGACGGGGTGACCAAGTTCGACAAGGCGTTCTACGGCAAGGCCGCCGAGGCGGAGACGGTCCGCAAGATGATCGTCGCGGCCGCCAAGGACGTCCGGGTGCTGATCATCAAGCTGGCCGACCGGCTGCACAACATGCGGACGCTCGGAGTGCGCTCCGCGTCGTCGCGGGAACGGATCGCCCGCAAGACCCAGGAGGTGCTGGTCCCGCTCTGTGATCGGCTGGGCATCCAGACGCTCAAACGCGAGCTGGACGACGTGGTGCTGCTGCACCTCGAGCCCGACGAGCACGCCCGGCTGGCCCGGCACGTGCACGATCGGCCGGGCTGGGATTCCTACCTCGACTCGGTCGTCACCCGGACCCGGGTGGCGCTGCGCCGCAGCCGGGTCGACGCCGAGGTCAGCCCCCGTCCCCGGCACCTCTACTCGATCTGGAAGGACACCATCGCCGGCGGCCACACCGCCCCGTACGACCTGCCCCGCATCGTGGTGGTGGTCGACGGCCCGGCCACCGACTGTTACGCCGCGCTGGGCGCGATCCACGGCACCTGGCGACCGGTGCCCGGCCGTTTCAAGGACTTCATCGCCTCACCGAAGAACAACCTCTACCGTTCGCTGCACACCAGCGTCTGCGGCCCTCAGGACCGCACGGTGGAGGTGCTGATCCGCACCGAGGAGATGCACCGCTCGGCCGAGTACGGCATCGCTGCCGACTTCCGGTTCCCCCGCTCCGGCAGCACCGCCGCGGCCCGTGCCGAACAGTTGGACTGGCTGCGGCGGGTGCTCGACTGGGAGCCGGACGCCGCCGATCCGGCACAGTTCTACGAGTCGCTGCGCTGCGACCTGGCCGAGGGGCAGATCCAGGTGTTCGCCGACGGACGGCAGGTCGTGCTGCCGGCCGGTGCCACGCCTGTCGACCTCGCGTACGAGCTGGGCAACGACCGGGGCGACCACTGCCTCGCCGCACGCATCAACGGTCGGCTGGCCCCGCTCAGTTCGGAGCTGGACGAGGGCGACGTGGTGGAGATCTTCACCGAGAACGACGGCGACAACGGCTTCGAGGCCGGTGTGGCGCCGCGCGGCCCCCGGCGGGAGTGGCTGACCTTCGTCAAGTCGCCGCACGCGCAGATGCAGATCAACAGGTGGTTCGCCGAGCACACCGAGCCCGGCATCACGATCAGCGACAAGGTACGCCTCGGTCGGGCCACCATCGGGCTCGCCCTGCGCCAGCACAACCGGGGCCTCGCCAGTGACCTGCCACTGCTGCGCCTTTCGGAGGAGTTGGGCTACCCCGACCTGGAGACCCTGTTGGTAGCGGTCTTCGACCGGGTGATCGAACCGGACACCGTGGTCCGCCAGCTCATCGACCTGGTCGACCATCGACAGTGACCCGCCAGGCCCCAGCGCGACCGAGGGACATTCGTGACCACTAGCCTGGAGTCATGATCCCCCGCTCCCGCGCCACCGGTCGGGCCCTCTTCTACCAGGCCTTCTACCGGCTGCCGCTGCCGGTGCGTCGGCAGCTGGTCCGGCTGGCCGTGCCCAAGTACATCGTTGGCGCGGTGACCCTGGTCCGGGACACCGAGGCGACGGGCGCGGGTCGGTTGCTGATGCTGCGCCAGCCGCCCGGCAAGGGTTGGTCACTCCCCGCCGGCCTGCTCAATCGGGGTGAGGCCCCGGTGGTGGGCGCGGCCCGTGAGCTGTTCGAGGAGTCCGGCGTCCGGCTCCCACCGTCGCGGCTGCGCCCGGCGGTGCCGAACGCGATCGTGCACGCCAAGGGCTGGGTGGACATGGTCTTCGAGGCCGAGGTTCCGGCGTCCAGCACCGAGCTGACCGTCGACGGCGGGGAGGTGTTCGAGGCCGCCTGGCACCCCCTGGACGACCTGCCCAAGCTGACCTGGCCGACGGCCCGGCTGCTCGCCTACTACGACATCGGGCCGTTGGCCGGGCAGTTCCCGCCGCCGGTGCCCGACGACACCCCGTGACCGGGGCGGCCGGGGTGCCGGCGGAGCTGTGCGCGGTGGTGCTGGCCGCCGGCGAGGGCACGCGGCTTCGCCCGCTCACCGAACGGCTGCCCAAGGCGCTCTGCCCGGTAGGCAACGTCGCCCTGCTGGATCGGGCGTTGGCGCGGCTGGCCGGCCTGGGCCTGACCGGTCCCGATCGGGTGGCGGTGAACGCCTGCTACCTCGGCGATCAGGTGGTGGCGCACGTCGGCGACCGCGCACACCTGTCGGTGGAGCCGGGCGACCCGCTGGGCACCGCGGGCGGGGTGGCCAACCTGCGGGACTGGATCGACGGGCGGCCGGTGCTGGTCGGCAACGCCGACGCGTACCTCGCCGACCCGGCTGCTCCCCCGGGCCCGGACGTGGCCGCCCTGCTCGACGGCTGGGACGGGCACACCGTACGTCTGCTCGGCCAGCCCGCCGCGGACCCGGCGGCGCCGGGCACCTTCGCCGGGCACTGCTTCACCGGGTTCTCGCTGCTGCCCTGGCGGCTGGTCCGGGACCTGCCTGTCGTCTTCTCGGACCTGGTTCGCGCCGTGTGGCGTCCGGCCGAGGCCGCGGGCGCTCTGACGGTGGTGCCGTACCCGGGCACCTTCTTCGACACCGGCACCCCGGCCGACTACCTGTCGGCCAACCTGCACGCCGCGGCCGGCGGCGTTCTCGTCGAGGAGTCCGCGACGGTGACCGGCCACTGTGTGGAGTCGGTCGTCGGCGCGGGCGCGCGGGTGGACGGTGACGTGTTCCGCACCGTGGTGTGGCCGGGCGCGACCGTACGGGCCGACGAGCGGCTGCGGAACGTGATCCGGGCCGGGAGCGACCTGACCGTGCCCTGCCCCGCCCAGGGCTGAGCCCTGACGGCTCCCGCCTCCGGTCCGGGGGCGGAACATCTAGCATGGGCGACGACGCCGACGAACGGAGAAATGCCCCGTGATCACCGCGATCGTGCTGATCGACTGCGCCACCGATGCGATCCCCGAGGTGGCGGAGAACCTGGCCAACCTTCCCGGTGTCAGCGAGGTCTACTCGGTGGCCGGGCACGTCGACCTCATCGCCATCGTCCGGGTCCGCGAGTTCGACCAGATCGCCCAGGTCATCGCGGGCAGCATCTCCAAGGTCCCGGGCGTGCTCAACACCGAGTCCCACATCGCCTTCCGGGCGTACTCGCAGCACGACCTGGAGGAGGCGTTCGCGATCGGTCTGGCCAGCGCCGACTGACCGGCTCGCCGTTGCGGGGCACGCGCCGGGCCCCACGGCGGCGCGTAGCGCGCACAGGGCGGCCGGCCCACCACGAGGGTGGACCGGCCGTCTGCTGTGGCTACGTCAGCTCTCGCTGGGAGCCGGTACCTCGGTGCTGCCGCCGCCGGGAGCCGGCGACTCGGTGCCGGTGCCGCCCGGAGCCGGCGACTCGGTGACAGTGCCGCCCGGAGCCGGGGACTCAGTGCCGGTGCCGCCCGGGCTGGGCGTACCGCTGGCGCTGGTCTGCGGAACCGGGATGCCCAGCTTGTTGGCGAGCGCCACCAACTCGTCGTAGTGCGTCTGCAGCGTCGGAAGCGCCGTCTGCGCCAACTGGACCACCGACTGCTCGGAGCCCTGCGAGATCTCCGTCTGGGTGGCCTGGATGGCCTGGACGTGGCCGGCCAGCTCACTGGTCACCCAGAGCCGGTCGAACTCCGCGCCGCTGGCGTTGTTCAGCTTGTCGATGACCGCCTGCTGATCGGCACTGGGCTCGTTCGGCAGTTCCACCCCGAGCTGCGACGCGGTCTGCTGCACCGTCTGGTCCAGCTGGGTGTGGTCGGTCTTCAGCATCGCGCCCAGGTCCTTGACCCCCTGGTCCTGACCCTTCTGCTGAGCCAGGTCACCAGCGGTGATCTCGAACAGGTTGACCTGGTGTACCGCCTGCAGGTACTGGGTGTCCTGCGTTGACGGCTGTGCCGCGGCCTGCGCGGCCGCAGCCGGCGCGACACCGACAAGTACCAGCGCGGCCAACAGGCCGAGGCGTTTGATACCCAACATGCTTCCCCCCCTTGAGACGTTGGACCGCACGGATACCCGGCTCACCGTGGTTATTCCTGCGATCGCCCGTCGCGCGGGGTCGACCGGTCCCATCAGGGGCGTCCGACTCCTGGTCGGATGGGACGGGGGGTGTGGATACGACGGAGCGCCCGCCGGAATCCGGCGGGCGCTCCGTAACCGTGTAACTGGGCGGTCAGCGGCGGCTTTCGCCGCTGCCGATCTCCTCGCGCTCGGGTCGGGCCTCGACCGGCGGGTGCCCCGGCGAGACCGGTGCCTCGACCGGCTTCTCGATCGGGTAGAAGAAGCCCCGGATGGCCGGGCCGAGGGCCCCCAGCCGGTTCATCTTCTTCGGCACTACCCAGCCGACGTAGTCCAGCTGGCCGTGACCGTCAGCGTGACCGTTGGACGCGCTGAGCGGCTGGTGCACCTCGACGAACCGACCGTCCGGCATGCGCCGGATGATGCCGGTCTCCACGCCGTGCGCCAGCACCTCCCGGTCGTGCTGCTGCAGACCCAGGCAGAGCCGGTAGGTGACGTAGTACGCCAGCGGCGGGACCACCAGCAGGCCGATGCGGCCCGCCCAGGTCATCGCGTTCAGGCTGATCTGGAACTTGTCCGCGATCACGTCGTTGGCGCCCGAGAGCGTCAGCACGATGTAGAACGAGACGGCCATGGCGCCGACGGCGGTCCGGGCCGGAGCGTCCCGGGGACGCTCGAGCAGGTTGTGGCTCTTGCGGTCCTTGAGGTGCCGGGCTTCCAGGAACGGGTACATCGTCGACAGGCCCACCAGGATGCCGGGCAGCACGACAGTCGGCCAGAACAGCGGCGGGATGACGTACCCGTCGCCGAGCGGGATGTTGATTTCCCAGGCCGGCATGAGTCGGGTCGACCCGTCGAGGAACATGACGTACCAGTCGGGCTGGCTGGCGGCCGAGACCACCCACGCCTCGTACGGGCCGAACAACCAGATCGGGTTGATCTGGAACAGACCGCCCATCAGCGCGATGACGCCGAAGACGACCATGAAGAAGCCGCCCTGCTTCAGCGCGTACCGCGGGAACATCCGCTCGCCGACCACGTTGTTGTTGGTCCGGCCGGGGCCGGGCCACTGCGTGTGCTTCTGCTTGAAGACCAGACCCAGGTGGACGCTGATCAGCGCGACCAGCAGACCCGGGATGAGCAGCACGTGGGCGATGAAGAACCGGCTGATGATGATCGTGCCAGGGAATTCGCCGGCGAAGACCGACGAGGTGACCCAGGAGCCGATCACCGGGATGGACAGCATGATCGCCGAGGCGATCCGCAGGCCGGTGCCGGACAGGCCGTCGTCCGGCAGCGAGTAGCCGGTGAAGCCGGCCAGGAAGCCGACCCAGAACAGCAGCGAGCCGATGATCCAGTTGGTCTCGCGCGGCTTGCGGAAGGCGCCGGTGAAGAAGACCCGCAGCATGTGCACGACGATCGCGGCCATGAACAGCAGCGCCGCCCAGTGGTGCATCTGCCGCATCACCAGACCGCCGCGGACGTCGAACGAGATGTCCAGGCTGGAGGCGTACGCGGCGGACATCGGGGTGCCCTGCAGCGGTGCGAAGCTGCCGTCGTAGACCACCTCGGTCATCGCCGGCTCGTAGAAGAAGGTGAGGAACACACCGGTCAGCAACAGCACGATGAACGAGAACAGCGCGATCTCGCCGAGCAGGAAGGACCAGTGGTCCGGGAAGACCTTGTTCAGCAGCCTGCGCAGCGGGGTGGCCACCTGGAAGCGGTCGTCCACTCCCACCGCGGCCTTGCCCGGCGTCGCCGCAAGGTCAAACTTTCGACGCTTCATGGCCGCTCCCAGAAATCAGGCCCGACGGTCTCGGTGTAGTCGGACTTCGCCACGAAGAAGCCCTCGGAGTCCACCTCGATCGGCAGCTGCGGCAGCCGCCGGCTGGCGGGGCCGAAGACTGGCCGGGCGTTGTCGGTGATCAGGAACTGGGACTGGTGGCACGGGCAGAGCAGCCGGTTGGTCTGCTGCTCGTACAGGCTGGCCGGGCATCCCGCGTGCGTGCAGATCTTGGAGAACGCCGCGTAGTTGCCCCACATGTAGTCGCCATGGCCGATCTTCTCGTTGGCCCGGCGCGATTCCTGTGCGTCCGAGTCGCGGAGGTGGATCAGCAGCGTCGGCGAGTCGGCGTGCTTGTTGCTCACACCATGGTCGATGCCGGGGAAGACGGTGATCTGGCCACCGGTGCTGACGTCCGCCGGGCGGACCGGACGGCCGTCCTCGCGGACCAGGCGGATCCGCTCGCCGCCCTCGGACGTGCCGAACCCGGTGGTGAACATCTGGTTGTTCTTGTGCGGCTGCGAGATCAGGCCGCCGACCAGCGGCGCCGCGGCGACCGCGGCGACCGGCGCGAGACCGGCCAACAGCGAGATGCCGAGCAGAGGACGACGCTTCACGCCCAGCTCGTCCGCCATGTAGAGCATGGTCTGGCCGGTGATGGTGCGGCCGTCGGAGTCCACCTGGCCCTCGTGCCGGTCCTGGATCGAGACCTCCTTGGGCAGCAGCTTCTTGCCCCAGGTCAGGATGCCGAAGCCGACGGCGAGCAGCGCCACGCCGAGGGTGAAGCCGAGCAGCGGGGTGTAGAACTTGTCGCCGCCCCGGCCCGCCTCGTACTGCCAGGGCCACCAGATGTAGATGGCCAGGAAGGCGGTCGCGGCCAGGCCGGTGATCAGGAAGAAACCGGCGACCACCCGGGTCAGCCGACGCTCGGCCTTGGTGCCCGGCAGCACCTGTGGCTCGTAGTGGACGATCTCGATGTCGTCCCGACGCGCGCCCTCACGAACGATGTCGAACCGGGTCAGCTTGGGGTCGTTCACATCGAGCGGCTCCGGACCCTGTGAGGCCCGGTGCTCGGGGTGGGTGCTCATGCCGTCACCTCGCTACGGGTGGCGCCGAGCGGCACCACAGCACTGAATCGGATGGCCTGCTCGATCACGACTTACCCGCAATCCACAGGCTAGCGAAGACGAGCGCCACGATGCCAACCAGGAAGATCGCCAGGCCCTCGGTGGACGGGCCGTACCGCCCGAGGTTCAACCCACCCGGGTCCTGGTCGTGCTTCAGCGTCTCCTGGATGTAGGCGATGATGTCGGCCTTCTGCTCCGGCCGGAGCTGGTTGTCGCCGAACACCGGCATGTTCTGCGGGCCGCTCAACATCGCCGCGTAGATCTGGCGGTCGGTCGCGGGGTGCAGGCTCGGGGCGAACTTGCCCGAGGAGAGCGCACCACCGCCGCCACCGAAGGCGTGGCACTGCGAGCAGTTGATCCGGAACAGCTCACCGCCGGCGGCGATGTTGCCGTCCTCGCGGAGGTCGTCGCCCTCGGGCACGACCGGGCCGCCGCCGAGCTCCTGGACGTACTGGGCCAGCTGACGGGTCTGCTCGTCGGTGAAGACCGGGGGCTTGCGGTGCGCCTGGGCCTCCTGGCGGGCCAGCGGCATCCGCCCGGAGCTGACCTGGAACTCGACCGACGCCGCGCCGACGCCGATCAGGCTCGGCCCGCGGCCCTCGACGCCCTGGGCGTTGCGGCCGTGGCAGGTCACGCAGCTCACGTCGAACAGCGCCTTGCCCTCGGCGGCGGCGCCGGTCAGCTGCGGGTTGTCCTGCGCCTGGGCGCCCGGGGCGAAGACGGTGTACGCGCCACCGGCGAGCATCAGCGCGGCGATCAGCCGGACCGCGGCGCCCAGCCGGCGGCGGCCCCTGCTGCGCGCGGCGGGCCGCTCGCGCAACCGCGCGAGCAGACCGCGTCGGCGGTCGTTGTCAGAAGTCATGAGCGGTGTCCTTAACCGGTTGGACCTGTCTCAGGGGACGGAGCAGCAGCGCGGAATGTGACGCGCAAGATCACTGGAGCCAGTAGATCATGGCGTACAGCCCGATCCACACGACGTCGACGAAGTGCCAGTAGTACGACACGACGATCGCCGACGTCGCCTGCGCCGGAGTGAACCGGCCCATGGTCGTACGGACCATGAAGATGATGAAGGCGATCAGACCACCGGTCACGTGCAGGCCGTGGAAGCCGGTGGTCAGGTAGAACACCGACCCGTACCCGTCTTCGTTGATCTTGATGCCGTCGGCGACCAGGTGCCGGTACTCGTTCAGCTGGCCGAGGACGAAGATCAGGCCCATCACGAAGGTGACGGTGAACCAGCGCCGCAGCGCGTGCACGTCACCCTTCTCCGCCGCGAAGACGCCGAGCTGGCACGTCACCGAGGACAGCACCAGGATCACCGTGAAGGTGGTCGCGTACGGGATGTTCAGCGCCTCGGTGTGCTTCTCCCATTGCTCCGGCGCAGCCGCGCGGATGGAGAAGTACATCGCGAACAGCGCCGCGAAGAACATGAGTTCGCTGGAGAGCCACACGATCGTCCCGACGCTGACCATGTTTGGTCGGGTCAGAGAGTGGATCCGGCTCTTGTCAATGGCTGGGGCCGCAGTCACGCCGTCATTATTGCCCCTGACCGGGGCCGCCGATCAGCGGGGTGGCAAACCCGCGCCTTCCGTGGCCCGAGCGTCAGGGTCCGGTTCGCCTGGCCTAGCCTGAAAAGCGTGCTGCACGTCGATCCGATCTTCGCCGCCACCTCGGCCCCGCCGCCGTTCACCGTCGGCGCGGTGCTGACCGAGACCCGGCTGGACAGCTGGCTGGCCCTCGGCCTGGTGCTCGCCGCCGGCCTGTACCTCTACGGCGTGTACCGGCTACGCCTACGGGGCGACCGTTGGCCGATCGCCCGAACCGTGTTCTTCCTCGGCCCCGGCCTGGGCGGCATCGCGCTCGTCACGGTCAGCGGGCTGCACGCGTACGACACCGCGCTGCTGTCCGTGCACATGATCCAGCACATGGTGCTCTCCATGGTGGCGCCGATCTTCCTGGCGCTGGGCGCGCCGATGACCCTGGCCCTGCGCACCCTGCCGGTCGCGCCACGCAAGCGCCTGCTCGCGATCGTGCACAGCCGCGTCGCCCGGGTCTACAGCTTCCCGCTGGTGGCGTTCGCCATCTTCGTGGTCAACCCGTTCGTGCTGTACTTCAGTGATCTGTACCGCTACACCCTCGAACACGCCTGGGCGCACGAGCTGGTGCACGCGCACTTCATCATGACCGGCTGCGTGTTCTTCTGGCCGCTGCTCGGCCTCGACCCGCTGCCCGGCCGCTGGCCGTACCCGGCGCGTGCGCTGCTGATGCTGCTCTCCGTGCCGTTCCACACAGTGCTCGGCCTCACCATCATGCAGAGCAGCACGCTCTTCGGCGGTGACTGGTACCCGTCGCTCAACCTCGGTTGGGTCGACCCGTGGCAGGACCAGGTGGTCGCCGGCGGCATCCTCTGGGCCGGTGGCGAGTTCGTCAGTGTGACGATGCTCGCGGTGCTGGTGGTGCAGTGGGTCAAGCAGTCCGAACGGGAGGCCCGCCGGGTGGACCGCGAGCTGGACCGCCAGGAGGCCCGCGAACGCGCCGCCGACGCCGCGCCCGCCTGAGCTGCCCGGACGGTACGCCCCGACGCGCGACGCCGGGCGGGATGTCGGCTACGTCACGCCGACCGGTACGATCTGCGGGCAGCTACGAGGTGGGAGTTCCGGCATGACCGATCGTCTTTGCACCGTGTTGCTCTACAGCGACGACCCGCAGGTCCGTGATCGGATGCGGATGGCCGTCGGCACCCGGCCCGCTCCCGGTCTGCAGATCGAGTTCGTCGAGGCGTCGACCTACGCGGAGACGATCCGGCTGGTCGACGACTACGAGATCGACCTGCTGCTGCTCGACGGTGAGGCCAGCCCGGGCGGCGGCATCGGCATCGCGCGGCAGGTCAAGGACGACCGGGACGACGCTCCCCCGACCTGCCTGGTGATCGCCCGCGCCGCCGACCGATGGCTCGCCGCGTACGCCGAGGTCGACGCGACGCTGGTGCACCCGCTCGACCCGGTGACCACCGGCGGCACGGTGGCCGAGTTGCTGCGGACGCACGCACCCGCCTGACGTCTCACGCTCCTCCGGCACCCCCACGGCGCCGGATCTCCTCGGCGCCGGTTCCAGCCCACCCGCACTTCGCATGCTCGGGAGGCCCGCCATGGGCGATCGGACCTGGCCGCACCTGCTCAACGCGCTGCTGCGCGGTGACGAACTCTCCACCGCCGACACCGCCTGGGCGATGGACGAGATCATGACCGGCTCGGCGAGCGCGGCGCAGATCGCCGCCTTCGCCGTGGCGCTGCGGGCCAAGGGGGAGACCGCCGCCGAGCTGGCCGGCCTGGTGGAGGCGATGCTCGGACGCGCGGTCCCGGTGGCGCTCCCCGAGGAGCTGCGCCGTACCGCGCTCGACGTGGTCGGCACCGGCGGTGACCTCGCCCACACGGTGAACATCTCCACGATGACGGCGCTGGTGGTCGCCGGCACGGGCGTCCGTGTCGTGAAGCACGGCAACCGGGCCGCCTCCTCCCTGTGCGGCACCGCCGACCTGCTGGAGTTCCTCGGCATCCCGCTCGATCTCGGGCCGGAGCAGGTTGCCCGCTGTGTCGAGGAGGCCGGCATCGGGTTCTGCTTCGCGGCCCGCTTCCACCCCGGGATGCGGCACGCCGGCCCGGTCCGCCGCGAGGTGGGCGTGCCCACCTTCTTCAACTTCCTCGGCCCGCTGACCAACCCGGCCCGCCCCCGGGCCGGCGCGGTCGGCTGCTTCGACCTGCGGATGGCCCCGGTGATGGCCAGCGTGTTCGCGGCCCGTGGCGACTCGGCGATCGTGATGCGCGGCGAGGACGGGCTGGACGAGTTCACCACCGCCGCGCCCACCCGGATCTGGGCGGCCCAGGGCGGCACCGTACGCGAGGTCGTGCTGGACGCGACCGACCTGGGGGTACCCCGGTCCACCCTCGCCGATCTGCGGGGCGGTGACGCCGCGTACAACGCTGGCGTGGCCCGTCGCCTGCTGGCCGGCGAGACGGGCCCGGTCCGGGACGCGGTCCTGGTCAACGCGGCGGCGGCGCTGGCCACCCAGGGCCCGCTGGACGGCGACCTGACCGAGGCGCTCCGCGCCGGCCTGGCCCGCGCGGCCGAGTCGATCGACTCCGGCGCGGCCGCCGCGACCCTGGACCGCTGGATCGAGACCGCCGCCGCCTGACCTCACCACCACCCGAATCGCCGGCGTCGTCCGCGGGCGGATTCGTGGACGTCGCGCGGATGCCGACCAGGGGGCGACCGTGCGCGGAGATTTGTCGGACCCGTCTGGGAAACTACAGGTGAGTAGTTCTCTGCTGCCGTCGGTGCGTCGTTGTCGCATCCGGGGGCGGTCCGCCTGGTATCCGAGAGGAGACGCCCGTGTCGCATCGCGAGCTCTACTGCGACGTCTGCGAGGGCGTGGCGCTGTTCGAGGCGCCGCCCTGCGTCGACAGCCACGGCACCGACTGTCCAGAGCTGATCTGCACCGACTGCGGCGCCGCAATCGTGGTCGGCACGTTCGCCTTCCCGGTCACCCGGCTGGCCACCCGCCGCCGCCAGCCCGCCCGCCGCGCCGCCTGACCGCCGCGCCACTCTCGGCGGGGTAGAACATGACCGAAGGCCCGCTCCCCTTCCGGGGAACGGGCCTTCGTCGTGCCGGGTCGGTCGCGACGGCGACCGGGCGGATCAGTGCTCGGCGGTACGCCGGGTGCCGCTGTAGTACTCGAACAGGAGCCCACAGGCGGAGAAGACGACGGCCAGCAGACCGGCGCCGATCAGCCAGTACTGCCAGAACACCATGCCGAGCGCGGCGATCGCGGCGGCCAGCGCCAGACCGAACGGCCAGTAGCTGCCCGGGCTGAAGAAGCCGACCTCACCGGCGCCGTCGGCGATCTCGGCGTCCGGGCGGTCCTCCGGGCGCAGGTCGATGCGGCGGGAGACGAACCAGAAGAAGCCACCGCACATCGAGCAGAGCAGGAACGACAGCAGCAGGGCGACGGTGCCGACCCACTCGATGCCGCCCGACGCACCGTTCGTCCAGGCGCCGTAGAGGATGGTGGCGCCGAAGAGGAACCCGGCGATGATCAGGAAGATACGCCACTCGGTCTTCATGCGGCTGCCTCAGCTTCCCGTGCGGGCCGGAACGTCGTCCGGGTTGAAGTTGTCCTGCGTCCGCCGCGTGTCGAACGGCTGCGTGGTCGTCGCGTACGGCTGCTCACCGATCGCGGACAGCGCATCCTGGGTCGACTTGCCGCTCTGCTTGGCCGCGAGGAACTGGTCGTACTTCTCCGGCGAGACCACCCGCAGCTCGAAGTTCATGAACGCGTGGTAGCTGCCGCACAGTTCGGCGCAGCGCCCGACGTAGGCGCCCTCGGCGTCCAGGCTCGAGACCTCGAACACGTTGCGGATCTTGCCCGGCATGACGTCCCGCTTGAAGAGCAGCTCGGGCACCCAGAACGAGTGGATGACGTCGCGGCTGGTCTCCTCGAACCGGATGGACCGGTTGGTCGGCAGCACCAGCACCGGGATGACCTCACTGGTGCCGAGCGTCGACGCGGTGGTGCGGGCTTCAGTGCCCTGGCCGTCCCGGTAGTTGAACTGCCAGTTCCACTTGAACGCGACGACCTCGACAGTGACGTCCGGGTTCTTCGACAACTTGTCGACGTCGGTCTGCACGATCGCCGTGTAGTAGAAGAGCACGGAGACGATCAGGATCGGCGCGATGGTGTAGAGGAACTCCATCGGCATGTTGTAGCGGGTCTGCACCGGCAGCGCGTTGCCACGCTTGCGGTAGCGCACGACGCACCAGAAGATCAGGCCCCACACGAAGACGCCGACCGCGAGCGCGGCGATGCAGGAGGCGATCCACAGGTCGTACATCCGCTTGGACTCCGGCGAGATGCCGCCCTGCGGCCAGCCGAAGCCGTGGAACGTCTGACCCACGTCACAGCCCGTGAGCAGAACCAGCAACGCCACGCCACCGAGACCGAGCCCGGCCAGGCGACCAGCACCACGCCCCCGGCGTCCACCAACCCCTGGGGAAGCGCTGTGCCGTACGGCCGACGGCCGTACCTCCGAACTCCTTGCGACCACCTGGTCCTGCCTCCCTAGCGCGCCGCGGTGCGTCTTTCCTCAGCACCCGCGGCAAAGGCGTCACCGACGGTCGCAGATTACTCGACCATGACGGACTCGGCCGTGGTGGGGTCACTGTCCGACCCCCATCGGGGGGATCCTAGGCATACCGCCGCGATAGCGTTTGGTCTGTGAGCGCGAGGAACGAGCCGGGGTCGCGAGCCCCGCGACCGCGAACGAAGGCAGGTCTGTGAGCGCATCCCCGGTCTACCTGGACGCGGCGACCGCCGCGCCGATGCACCCGGTCGCGCGGCAGGCCCTGCTGGCCGCCCTCGACGACGGCTGGGCCGACCCGGGCAAGCTGTACACGCAGGCCCGCCGGGCCCGGCAACTACTCGACGCCGCCCGCGAGGCCACCGCGCTGACGCTCGGCGTCCGCGCCGACGAGGTCTCCTTCACCCCCAGTGGTACGACCGCAGCCCACGGCGCGGTGCTCGGCGGCCTGGTGGGGCGGCGCCGGGTCGGGTCGACGCTGGTGCACTCGGCGATCGAGCACTCGGCGGTGCTGCACGCGGCGGAACGGCACGTCAACGCGGGCGGGACGGCCACCGCGGTGCCGGTCGACCGGTTGGGCCGGCTGGACCTGACCGCGTGGTCGACAGCCGTTCGGGCCCCGTGGGTCGCGCTGGCCGCGTTGATTACCGCCAGTCACGAGGTGGGGACGGTGCAGCCCGTCGCCGAGGCGGCGGCCGCGTGCGCCGACGTGGGTGTGCCGCTGTACGTGGACGCGGCGCAGTCGGTGGGCCGGGTGCCCCTGCCGGCCGGCTGGTCGGTGCTCACGGCGAGCGCCCACAAGTGGGGTGGGCCACCCGGCGTGGGGGTGCTGGCGGTCCGGAAGGGCGTTCGCTGGGAGTCACCCTGGCCGGCCGACGAGCGGGAGAGCGGACGTACCCCCGGAGTGGTGAACCTGCCCGCGGTCGTGGCGGCGGCGGCGAGCCTGCGGGCGGCGGCGGCCGACGCGGCGGCCGAGGCGACCCGGTTGGCCGCCCTGGTGGACCGGATCCGGGAGCGGGTAGCGGCGGAGGTGCCCGACGTGGAGGTGGTCGGCGACCCGGTGCTCCGGCTCCCCCACCTGGTGACCTTCTCCTGCCTGTACGTCGACGGGGAGGCGCTGCTGCACGCCCTGGACCGGCGGGGCTTCGCCGTGTCGTCCGGCTCGTCCTGCACCTCGTCCACGTTGCGTCCGTCGCACGTGCTGGAGGCGATGGGGGTGCTCTCGCACGGCAACGTGCGGGTCAGCCTGCACCGGGAGACGACCGAGGCGGACGTGGAACGGTTCCTGACCGAGCTGCCGGGGATCGTCGCCGGGCTGCGGGCCGAGGCCGGGGTCGTGGGGTTGTGACGACGCCGGACGAGGTGGTCGACTGCCGGGGGCAGCGCTGTCCGCTGCCGGTGATCGCGGCGGCGCGGCGGATGCCCGAGGTGCCGGTCGGCACTGTGGTCCGGGTGCTGGCCGACGACCCGGCGGCGGCGGTCGACATCCCCGCCTGGTGCCGGATGCGCGGCCAGGAGTTCCTAGGGTCCGTCAACGGCCCAGACGGCCCCGCCCACGACATCCGCCGCACCCACTAACCCGGCGCTACCCCGGCGCTACCCCGGCCACCCCCGCGATCTTGCAGTTTCTGCGTGGACAAAGGGGTGCAGAAGCCGCAAGACGGCGACAGAAAGTGCAAGATCGCCAGGGTGGGGGCGGGGTTACGCCGGGAGGAGGTGGGGGCGGACCTCTTCCGCTGCGGTGTCGCCGTAGGACTCGGCGAGCCGCTTGACGAACAGGTCGCGGCGGACGTCGTACTCCTGGGTGCCGACGGTCTCCAGGACCAGCGTGGCCAGCAGCGAGCCGACCTGGGCGGCGCGTTCCAGGCCGAGACCCCAGGAGAGTGCGGTGAAGAAGCCGGCCCGGAAGCCGTCGCCGACGCCGGTCGGGTCGACCGCGCGGATCTCCCGCGCGATCGGTACGTGGATCGGGTCGATGCCGCGACCGGCGATCTCCACACCGTGCTTGCCCAGCGTGGTGACCCGCACCTTGACCAGGTCCAGCAGTTGGTCGTCGCTGAGCTGCGCCTTGCTCTGCAGCAGCGACTTCTCGTAGTCGTTGGTCATCAGGTACTCGGCGCCCTCGATCAGCGCCACCACGTCCTCGCCGGGCATCCGGGCGAGCTGCTGGGACGGGTCGGCGGCGAAGGCGTACCCGCGGGTGCGGCACTCGGCCGAGTGGCGCAGCATCGCCTCGGGGTCGTTCGCGCCGACCAGCACCAGGTCCAGACCGCCCAGCCGGTCGGCGACCGGGGCCAGCTCGATGTTGCGGGCCTCGCTCATCGCACCGGCGTAGAACGACGCGATCTGGCACATGTCGGTGTCGGTGGTGCAGACGAAGCGGGCGGTGTGCGCCACCTCGCTGATGTGCACCGAGTCGCAGTCCACGCCGTGGCGCTCCAGCCAGGAGCGGTAGTCGGCGAAGTCGGCGCCGACCGCCCCGAGCAGCACCGGGCGCAGCCCGAGCTGACCCATCCCGAAGGAGATGTTCGCCGCCACCCCGCCGCGGCGGAGCACCAGGTCGTCCACCAGGAAGGAGAGGGACACCTTGTGCAGTTGATCGGCGATGAGCTGGTCGGCGAAGCGACCGGGGAAGCTCATCAGGTGATCGGTGGCGATCGAGCCGGTGACGGCGATCTTCATGTCAACCCTCGGGGTCGGGAGCAGGGCGCGGTCAGCCTACCGGGACGGCAACCCGATGGTCACCGCTCGGTCGGACAACGGCAACCAGGCCGCCACGACCCCCTTCGGGACCGCTCCCGGACGGGTGCGACCGCCGACAAATACGCCGATGGGGCCGTCCCGAAGAACGGCCCCATCGTCGCTGGTGTGTGGTGTGACTCAGTTGAACGAGTCACCGCAGGCGCAGGAGCTGCCCGCGTTGGGGTTGTCGATGGTGAAACCCTGGGCGTCGATCCGGTCGGCGAAGTCGATCGTCGCGCCGGAAAGGTACGGGGCGCTCATCCGGTCGACGACGACCTCGACACCACCGAAGTCGGTCACGACGTCACCGTCGAGCGAACGCTCGTCGAAGAAGAGCTGGTACCGCAGGCCGGAGCAGCCGCCCGGCTGCACGGCGACGCGGAGCCGCAGGTCGTCGCGGCCCTCCTGCTCGATCAGGGCCTTGACCTTCTGCGCCGCGACGTCGGTGAGGACGACGGAAGTAGGGGCCTTGGCCTCGGTCGACTCGGTCTGCGCTGGCGTGGTCACGTGGAAGTCTCCCTGCGCGGTTTGGGTCCGGACGCACTGGCCAACGTCGCGCGTCGTCCAGTGATTCCCGGTTGTGGTCCTCACCCGATCGTACGCCGCCTTGGCCGGGCTCACCCGCGTGGCGTGACCCCCGCCGCAGGTAGGCCCTCGGTCGGGGCGGACTGACGGGCGGTCGGGAGGCTCAGCGGCTCCACTGCCGGGCCAGTCGGGCGCCCAGCTCGCGCAGCCCCTCCGCGGGCCGGCTCAGCGCCGCGTCGAGCCCGCCGCCCTCCTCGCCGCCGAAGTGCTCCACCAGGCTGTACGCGTCGGTCACCCCGGCCGAGGCGGCCTCCCGCCGACCGGTGCTCACCTGCCCGGCCACCACCACGCAGGGCACTCCCCGGTCACGGGCGGCGCCTGCCACCCCGGCGACGACCTTGCCGCGCAACGACTGGTGGTCGAACGACCCCTCACCCGTGATCACCAGGTCGGCGGTGTCCAGCGCGGTGTCGAGTCGGGTGGCGCGGGTGACCAGGCCGATCCCCGACTCGCAGTCGCCGCCCAGGGCGAGGAGCGCCGCGCCGATGCCACCGGCGGCCCCGCCCCCGGGCAGCGCGCCCAGCACCGCCGGGCAGCCGGCCAGGTCCCGTTCCAGCACCGCCGCGAAACGCTCCAGGGCCGCGTCGAGCAGCAACACGTCGGCGCGGTCGGCGCCCTTCTGCGGCCCGAACACGTTGCTGGCCCCGTGCAGGCCGAGCAGGGGGTTGTCCACGTCGGTGGCCGCTACCAGCCGGACACCGCGTAGCCGGGGAGCGCCGTCCAACGCGTCGACCGCGGCGAGCGCGGCCCCGCCGTACGGCAGCGCGGCGCCACCCTGGTCGAGGGGGGTCACGCCCAGCGCGGCGAGCATTCCGGCGCCGGCGTCGTTGGTGCCGGAGCCGCCCAGCCCGATCACCACGGTGCGGGCACCGCTCTCCACAGCGGCGGCCACCAGCAGACCCAGCCCGTACGAGGTGGTGGCCTTCGGGTCGCGCTCGGCCGCGGAGAGCAGGTGCAGACCACACGCCTGCGCGCTCTCCAGGTAGGCGGTCGCGCCGTCGGCGGTGAGCAGGATCTCACCGGCCGCCGGACGGCCCAGCGGATCGACGGTCGGCACCTGCACCCGCCGGCCGCCGAGGGCCTCGGCGAGCACCTCCACGAAGCCCGGTCCGCCGTCGGCGAGGGGCCGGATCAGCAGATCGTCTCCGTCGGTGACGGTGCGCCAACCGGCGGCGACGGCGGCGGCCACCTCCGGTGCGGACAGGGTGCCGGCGAACTTGTCCGGGCAGAGCAGCACGCGCATGCCGAGCAGTGTGGCAGCCCACACCGAGCGAGGCTGCGTCGCGCTCGCGCTGTGGGACCATGGGCTACGTGACTTCGACCTGGGTGGAACCCTCCAACACGGCGACGGCTCTGCTGCTGCTCGGCCGGGGCAGCGACCCCGACACCGAGCGCGGCGTCGAGTGTCCGGGCGACCTACCGGCGCCCAGCGATCCGGATCTGGTGGCCCGCGCCACCGCCGCGAAGGCGAAGCTGGGCAGCAAGGTCTTCGTGCTGGGGCACCACTACCAGCGCGACGAGGTGATCCAGTTCGCCGACGTGACGGGTGACTCGTTCAAGCTGGCCCGGGAGGCCGCGGCCCGCCCGGACGCGGAGTACATCGTCTTCTGCGGCGTGCACTTCATGGCCGAGAGCGCCGACATCCTCACCACCGACACCCAGCGGGTGATCCTGCCCGACCTCGCGGCGGGTTGCTCGATGGCGGACATGGCGGTGCTGGGCCAGGTCGAGGCCGCGTGGGACACGCTGACCGAGCTGGGCATCGCCGGCGACACAGTGCCGGTGACGTACATGAACTCCTCGGCCGACATCAAGGGCTTCGTGGGCCGCAACGGCGGCGTGGTCTGCACCTCGTCCAACGCCAAGCGCGCCCTGGACTGGGCCTTCGAGCAGGGGTCGAAGGTGCTCTTCCTGCCGGATCAGCACCTGGGCCGTAACACCGCGGTGTTGGAGATGGGTCTGTCGCTGGACGACTGCGTGCTCTACGACCCGCACAAGCCCGGTGGCGGGCTCACCCCGGAACAGCTGCGCGACGCCAAGATGATCCTGTGGCGGGGGCACTGCTCGGTGCACGGCCGGTTCACCCTGGAGAGCGTCAACGACGTACGGGAGCGGGTGCCCGGGGTCAACGTCCTGGTCCACCCGGAGTGCCGGCACGAGGTGGTCACGGCCTCCGACCACGTCGGGTCCACCGAGTACATCATCAAGACCATCGAGGCGGCCCCGGCCGGCTCGGCGTGGGCGCTCGGCACCGAGTTGAACCTGGTGCGCCGGCTCGCGCTGGCGCACCCGGACAAGCAGATCATGTTCCTGGACAAGGCCGTCTGCTACTGCTCGACGATGAACCGGATCGATCTGCCGCACCTGGTCTGGGCCCTGGAGGAGCTGGTCGCGGGCCGGGTCGTCAACCAGATCACTGTCGACACCGACACCGCGCACCACGCGCGGGTGGCGCTTGATCAGATGCTCGCGCTGCCCGGCGCGGACACTCCGCCGCCGACGGTGTCCTGATCACGATCCGTAGCGCTCTTGGTACGCAAAAGTGCCGGATCACCGATTAATGCCACACACGCCGATGTGACCGAGTCCTTTTTCGTCACCGAGGGCTATGCTGCCCAAGCGACGACACACGCGGGCCGTTTCGACATGGCCGCATCCGGGGTAGCGACAACGTTCAGGCTCCCCACCATCAACACGGCAGCACCGACGCGCTGGAGGTTGCGTTGACCGACGACGTCCTGGTTGTGCACGGAGGTACTCCGCTCGAAGGGCGGATCCGCGTGCGCGGCGCGAAGAACCTGGTATCGAAGGCGATGGTCGCCGCGTTGCTCGGCGACAGCCCGAGCCGGCTGTTCGACGTGCCCAAGATCCGCGATGTCGAGGTGGTGCGAGGTCTGCTCGGCCTGCACGGCGTCAAGGTCACCGACGGCACCGAGGACGGCGAGCTCGTCTTCGACCCGGCGAACGTGGAGAGCGCCAGCACCGACCAGATCAACGTGCACGCCGGTTCCAGCCGGATCCCGATCCTGTTCTGCGGCCCGCTGCTGCACCGCCTCGGGCACGCGTTCATCCCGGATCTGGGTGGCTGCCACATCGGCCCGCGCCCGATCGACTTCCACCTCCAGGCGCTGCGCGAGTTCGGCGCCACTGTCGAGAAGCGGCCCGAGGGTCTGCACCTGTCCGCGCCGAACGGGCTGCACGGCACCAAGTTCGCGCTGCCGTACCCGAGCGTCGGCGCCACCGAGCAGGTGCTGCTGACCGCCGTGATGGCCGAGGGCGTCACCGAGCTGCGCAACGCCGCCGTGGAGCCGGAGATCATCGACCTGATCTGCATCCTGCAGAAGATGGGCGCGATCATCAAGGTCCACACCGACCGGGTGATCGAGATCCAGGGCGTGCCCAAGCTGCACGGCTACACCCACCGGCCGATCCCGGACCGCATCGAGGCGGCGAGCTGGGCGGCCGCCGCCCTGGCGACCCGTGGTCACGTCGAGGTGCTGGGCGCGCAGCAGGCCGACATGATGACCTTCCTGAACATCTTCCGCTCGGTCGGCGGCGAGTACGAGGTCACCGACGCCCGCGCGCCGAAGCTGGGCGACCCCGGTCAAGAGGGCGGCATCCGCTTCTGGCACCCGGGTGGCGAGCTGAACGCGGTGGCGCTGGAGACCGACGTGCACCCCGGTTTCATGACCGACTGGCAGCAGCCGCTGGTCGTGGCGCTGACCCAGGCCCGCGGCCTGTCGATCGTCCACGAGACGGTCTACGAGCAGCGGCTGGGCTACACCGAGGCCCTCAACTCGATGGGCGCCAACATCCAGGTCTACCGGGACTGCCTCGGCGGCACCCCGTGCCGCTTCGGCCGGCGCAACTTCAAGCACTCCGCGGTGATCGCCGGGCCGAGCAAGCTGCACGCCGCCGACCTGGTCATCCCGGATCTGCGGGCCGGGTTCAGCCACCTGATCGCCGCGCTCGCGGCCGAGGGCACCTCCCGGGTGTACGGCGTGGATCTGATCAACCGGGGCTACGAGGACTTCGAGGCGAAGCTCGCCGATCTGGGCGCGCACGCCGAGCGTCCGTAACCTCGCTCACCCATCGTTCGGATATGACGGCTCCAGGTCGCGCTGCGACCTGGAGCCGTCGGCCGCTGTACCGCGATGTGCACAGGGCGCGGACCGTTGGCTACCCTTGCCGCGTGCCGTCGCTCTTTCGCCGCAAGTCCACCGACCTCGTCGACGAGGCCGTCACCTCGGTGACCCCCGAGGAGACCGCTGAGCGTTCCCGGGGTTACACCCCAGCCAAGGGTCGGGAGACGCCCAAGCGGCCGACCGTCGGCCGTCGCCCGGCCGGCCCCACTCGCCCCCTCACCAAGGAGGAGGAGCGGGAGCGTCGCCGTCAACTGCGCGCCGAGGCGGCGTCGGAGTTCCGCCGTGAGGGTGGCCCCCGCGACCGTGGCCCGGAGCGGCTGCTGGCCCGCAACGTGGTCGACTCCCGGCGTACCGTCGGCACCTGGTTCTTCGGCGGCGCGCTGATCGTGCTGGTCGGGTCGAACGCCGCCATGCCGCCGCTGGTCCGACTGATCTCCAACGTGCTCTGGGGCGCGCTGGCGCTGGGTGTGGTCGTCGACTCGGTGCTGATCTGCCGCAAGATCAGCAAGCTGGTCCGGGAACGCTTCCCGAAGACCGACCAGCGGATGGGCTCGCTCTTCCTCTACGCGGTCATGCGGTCGATCACCTTCCGCCGGATGCGCGCTCCGGCGCCCCAGGTCAAACTGGGCGACAAGGTCTGACCCCCGGCTCCACTCCCGCATCTCCAAGATCCGCGCGACATCAGCGAAACTGCTGCCTCAGACATCTCCGAGGCAGCAGTTTCGCCGTAACTGCGCGGATCTCGTCGTGCGTTCATCATGCTGAACGGGTCGTTGTTCGACAGACCGAACATTTGACCAATGGAGCGAAGGCATGCCTTCGGAACCGGCTGCTCCCCTGGCCACCATCGCCGCGGCTCTGCGCCGGGAGCGGGAACGGGTCGGCATCTCGCTGACCGAGCTGGCCCGCCGGGCGGGGGTGGCCAAGTCGACCCTCTCCCAGCTGGAGTCGGGCACCGGAAACCCGAGTGTGGAGACGCTCTGGGCGCTGGGCGTCGCACTCGGTGTGCCGTTCAGCCGGCTGGTGGAGCCCGTCGACGACGGCGTACGGGTCATCCGCGCCGGGGACGGGCCGCGCGTGCGCTCGGAACGGGCCGACTTCAGCGGAACGCTGCTCAGCGCCGGTGCGGCGCACCTGCGCCGGGACGTCTACCTGATCAGGTTGGAGCCGGGCGCGGTCCGAGCCGGGCACGGACACACCCCGCGCAGCATCGAGCACGTGGTGGTCGCTGCCGGCCGGCTGCGGGTGGGGCCCGAGGCGGCACCTGTCGACCTCGAACCCGGTGACTACGCCACGTTCCCCGGCGACGCCCCGCACCGTTACGAGGCGCTCGCTCCCGGTACGTTCGCCGTCCTCATCATGGAGCACCCCTGAACGAGGACGGCGATCCCGCCGCAGCCGGGTTGCCGTCGAGTGCGGTATGGTCGGACAGCAGATTCGCTTATAGGACCAAATGTCCGAAACCAATGGGATAACGTTTGCGCCGGTGGGCGGTGCCACAGTGGCGGTGAGCGAGCCCACGCCGTTACCCTCCATCCGCAGCCACGGCCTGCCGGAGCAGCGATCTGACCGGCACGGGCGGCCCCAGCGCGACAATTTGCAACGAGGTGACAACGCGTGAGCGAGCGGACGCGAGCCGGCCACCGGGGCGTGGCAGGCGGCGACCGGACGCCCAGCGGTCACCCGACGACGGCTGCGGACACCTCACCCCCGGCGAGAATCGGCCCAGCGGCCGGGTGTGGCGACGGGCTCGACGGATGAACGGCCGCTACACCGACCGGTGGTCAGATCCGAACGAACCGTCCTGGGTGGTCGAGCCGACCACCGAGTGGCACCCCCAGTTCCCCGGCCAGCGGTACGCCGGCGACATCGGCATGCCGCACCAGCCGCCACCGCGCGGCCGCGCGACGGTGTCCGGTCGCGCCGAGGTGCCGCCGCTGGCGCCCACCCGCCCGGACGGCACCTACCTCGGCCGGTCCTGGTCCGACGAACCACCGGCCGAACAGGCACCGCACGGCCGTTCCTGGGTGGACGACGAGCCGGGTGAGGCATCGGCCTACAGCCGACTCCGCAGCGACGAGCTCTCGGCGGACACCTACGGCCGGCCCGACAACGCCGACTCCCGCCACTACGACCACGAGCCGTACCGTCGTCCGCTGCCCGAGCCACCCCGCCGCGATGACCGCCGCTCGCCCGAGTCGGACCGACGTACCGCCTGGTCCGACCGGCGCCCCGCCGACGAGCGGGGGCCGGCGCGGGAAGCCGCCTGGCACCGGGACCAGCCCACCCCCGAGCGGTACGACAGCCGCCGTCCCCGGCAGGAGCCCACCGAGCGGGATCGGGGTTACCGGGGCTCTCCGCCGGTCTCCCCCGCGCCCCGGCCCGAACCCGGCTGGGTGCCCGAGTCGGACGACACACCACGTCGGCGCGGCGCACCGGAACGACCGGCCGCAGGTTACGAACGGCACACCGGCGACGGGTACGGCGTCCGACCGACCCGCGACCACGACGGCCGCGTCGCCGACGGGGTCGACCCGTGGGCACCCGTGGACGGCCGCGCGCGATACCGCGCCGACGGGTACCCGGACCGGGCCACCGACGACCCGCGCCGCCCAGAGCCGCGCTACCGCCCGGACGAGGGGATCGGCGCCGCACCCTCCCCCAACGGGGGACGACGGCGTCGCCCCGAGCCGGACCTGCCCGACCAGCCTCGCCTCGACGACGACCGGCGACGGC
Organism: Micromonospora sp. NBC_00362; assembly: GCF_026342155.1. Lineage (NCBI taxonomy): Bacteria > Bacillati > Actinomycetota > Actinomycetes > Micromonosporales > Micromonosporaceae > Micromonospora > Micromonospora sp. NBC_00362. Next base: position 6,333,796 of record NZ_JAPENH010000001.1, on the reverse strand, counting down.
CCGACACCGACCCGCACCGGCAGCAGCCCCGTGAGGCGGCGGCCCGCGCCGAGGCGTACCCGGACCGGCGGCCCCGCGAGCAGGCCCGCCCGGACACCTACCGCGACAACGGGTACCGCGAGGACGCGCCTCGTGAGGACGCGTACCGCGAGCCCCGGCCACAGCCGGGCCAGCGCTCGGACGGCAGTCTGCCCTGGCCAGCACCGGGTCCGGTGCGCCAGGACCGCACCCCGGACCGCACCCGGGAACCGGGGCACCGCACCGATCCACCCCGCACCGGAGACCCCCACCGCACCGCGGACCCGCAACGCACCGATCCGCACCGCGATCCCGATCCGCACCGCGGTTCTGACCCGCACCGCGGTCCCGACCCGCACCGCAGTCCCGATCCGCACCGCACCGCGGACCCGTACCGCGGCGCAGAGCCGGGCATCGCGTCGCGGCCGGCCGCCCGGTCCGAACGGCCGACGACCACGCCGTCCCGGCCCGACGATCGCCCGGCGGCCACCCCGGCGCGGTACGACGATCGACCGGTACGCCCGGCCGCCTCGGCGCCGCCCGCGCCCAGCCGTGCCATGCCGGTCCCACCGGTCTCCCCGGAGCGACCGGTGTCGTCGGCCCCCGTCTCGCCCGGTTGGGACCGACCGCTGTCGGCCGTCCCGGTCTCCCCCGCCTCGCCGGATCGGCCGGTGTCACCAGCGTCCGACTCCCGCGCCACCCGCGGCTGGGACCGGCCGGTGTCAGCCGCCCCGGTCTCCCCAGATCGGCCGGTGTCACCGGCACCCGTCTCTCCCGCCGCGCCCGGCTGGGACCGGCCGGTGTCGGCCGCTCCGGTCTCCCCCGCCTCCGACCGGCCCGTCTCGGGGCCGCCCGCCGCGCGCCTGCGGCTGGAGTACCTGCCCGCGCCCGTGGACCCGCCCGGCGCCGACGAGCGCTCGGCTGCCGAGCCAGCATCGGGACGCCGGCCGCTGGCCGAACCGCCGCCGGCGTCTGGCGCGCATCCCGCCCCGCCGCCGCGTTACCCCGGCCCGGACAGCGGGGACCGTCCGGTGGACCAGCGGCGCGGCGAGGAGCCGGGCCCGGACCGCCGTCGGGTCGGCGACCCGTTGGCCGGCACCCCACCGACCGACCGCCGCCCGACCTCCCCGGACCGCTCGCCCCACGGGGAGCGGCCGCACCCCGCCGATCGCCCGGCCGCGCCGGAACGCCCGGCCGCGCAGCAGCGCCCGTACTCGCCGGAGCGACTGGCCCCGACGGCGGACGCGCGCCCGTCGGTGGCCCCGCCACCCACCTGGCAGGCACCGCCGCCACCGGCGACCCGCCCCGACCCGACCCCGGCCGACCCGACGCCCGCGGTTCCGGCTCCGGCGGCGTCGCAGCCACCGGCGCCGGTGCTCCCGCCGGCCCCCGGCACGCCGCGCCGCTACGTACCCCCGCCGCCCTCGGAAGAGCCGGTGGGGCCCGTTCACGAGCCGGACGACGTTCCGGGCACGCGCGGGCCGGAAGCGTGGTTCAGCCCCGCTCAGCCCGCCGAATCCGACCAGGCCGAGCCCGCGACCGACCAGCGGTCCGTCGACCCGGTCGACGACGAGTCGATGACCGGCGACCCCGACCTCTCCGCGACACCGATCGAACCGGACGCGCAGACGTCGGCGTCTGCGGCCGACACCCACCTCGACGTGACCGACGAGCAGGCCAGCGGGTCGACAGCAGACGACGCGTTCGACCCGGTCTCCGCACCGCCCGCCCACCCCGTTTCCGGTGCCCCTCGGATCTGGGCGGACGACCTGGACGACGATCCGCGGCCCGCTTTCGACACGGGAACGTTGCACGGCGACCAGCCCGTCTCTGGCGCACCTGTCGTCGCGATGCCCCATCAGCGGACCGAAGCCGACCCCGAAGCCGAGGGTGAGGCCGGCCAGCAGCCCCTCACCGCTTCGCCCAGCGACGACACCTACCCGGTCGAGCACACCCCGACGGACGAACTCGCGACACCCGACGAGCCGACGGACGCGATAGACGATCCGAACGCGGACCCGGCGGATGGTTCGCGAATCGACGAGTGGCGGAGCGACGCGGCACCGCACGTCACGTCTGCGGACGACACGAGCCCGCCCGTCTCCGCACCGCCCGCCTCGGTCACGCCGGTCTCCGCTCCTCCGGCACCGCCGGTATCGGCACCGCCCGCGGCACCCGTCTCCGCGCCGCCAGCGCCCGTCTCCGCGCCGCCATCACTCGCCGCAGCGCCCGTCTCCGCGCCACCCATCCCCATCGCGCCCATCTCCGCGCCGCCAGCGCCGACCCCAGCCCCGGTGTCCGCACCACCCGCCTCGGCGCAGCCGTACCCCGTAGCACCGGTCTCCGCGCCGCCGGCGCCCGTCTCCGCGCCACCGGCCTCGACACCACCGCCCACCGCAGCGCCCGTCTCCGGGCCACCAGCGTCGGTAGTGCCGACGTCCGGGCCGCCAGCGTCGGTGGTGCCGACGTCCGGGCCACCCGCGTCGGTGGTGCCAACATCCGGGCCACCAGCGTCGGTAGTGCCGACCTCCGGGCCACCCGCGTCGGCCGTGCCCGGCCCGAGGATCGGCTCGGACGGGGAGAACGGGCCGGTGTCCGCGCCACCCGACGAGGCACCGCCGGTGCTGACCCGCCCGTCGCTGGCCGACCCGGGCGACCCGGAGCAGGTGCTGGCCGCGTACCGGTGGCGGTTGGACCCGGTCACCCTGCGCGAGGAACTGACGGAGCCGGACGACCTGCGGGCCATCCGGCGGCGGCTGACCGAGAAGTTGGGATCGGCGGTCGACAACCGGGCCCGGGCCCGGCTGCTCAGCCTGCGGGCGGTGGCCTCGCGGATTCTCGGCGACCTGGACGACGCGCTGGCCGACGGTCGGCTCGCCCTCACCTACGCCGAGGCCACCGGCGAGCTGCGCCGGACCGCGCTGGCCCAGGCCCGGCTGGCCCACGTGCTGCGCTGGCGCGGCGACTTCGCCGAGGCCGACCAACTCTTCGCCCAGGCCAACTCGGTCGAGTTGCCCGACCGGCTGCGGGCCGCGCTGCACGAGCACGCCGGGCGGTCGTGTTACGACCAGGGACGACTCATGGAGGCCTGCGAACACTTCGAGAAGGCGCTCGACCTGCGCGGCGCGGGCGACGCCGAACTGTTGGACCGGGTCCGGGTGGCCCTCGACGCGGTCACCATCCGGGCCGAGGCCGATGGTTTCGGGGCGTACCCCCGGGGTCGGGACGAGGTGCTCGACCGGGACCGACCCCCGTTGCCGGACCGGGACGGGTCGCTGTGGGGTTACACCAGCCAGGACGGCGATGTGGTCGTCCCCGCCCGGTACGCCGAGGCGCAGCCCTTCCACGACGGGTTGGCCTGGGTTCGCCGGCCGGACACCGACCGCTGGTCGCTGATCAACCTGCTCGGTACGACGGTGATCCCGCCGTCCTTCCGGGCCGCGCAGCCGTTCAGCGACGGCCTGGCCTGGGTGGTCGGCGAGGGTGGTTGGACGGCGATCGACGCGACCGGGGCGGTGCAGGTCGCGCCCAACTTCGCCGAGGTACGACCGTTCCGGCGTGGGCTGGCCGCGGTGCGGCGCGAGGGGTGGGGGGCTGTCGACCGGACCGGTCGGGTCATCGTGCCCACCCGCTACCACGGCTTCGTCACCGAGTTGGCCGACGGCCAGCAGATCGACGGTTTCACCGACGAAGGGCTCGCCGTGGTCGACGTCGCGGGACGGCGGGGCGTGGTGGACCGCACCGGCACGGTACTGGTGCCGGCAGCGCACCCGATGCTGGTCATCCACCCCGTGGCGTTCCTGATCGAGAGCGACAACGGGCGGTGGGGCGCGCTGGACCGGCGCGGCGTGCCGCTCATCGATCCGGTGCACCGCGATCGCGCCGAGGTGCTGGAGGAGATCGACCGGCTACTCACCGACGCCAACCCGGTGCTCTGAGTCACCGGTCGTCAGTCTTGATCCACTGGAGTTAGGGTCGGTACATGGAATTCCGACACCTGGGCCGTTCCGGCCTGATGGTCAGCGAGATCTCGTACGGCAACTGGATCACCCACGGGTCGCAGGTCGAGGAGGACGCCGCGTTCGCCTGCGTCCGGGCCGCACTCGACGCGGGGATCACGACCTTCGACACCGCCGACGTGTACGCCGGCACCCGAGCAGAGGACGTGCTCGGCCGGGCGCTGGAGAACGAGCGCCGGGAGGGCCTGGAGATCTTCACCAAGGTCTACTGGCCGACCGGTCCGGGCCGCAACGACCGTGGCCTGTCCCGCAAGCACATCATGGAGTCGATCAACGGCTCGCTGCGCCGGCTGCGTACCGACTACGTGGACCTCTACCAGGCCCACCGGTACGACTACAGCACGCCGCTGGAGGAGACGATGGAGGCGTTCGCCGACGTCGTCCACTCCGGCAAGGCGCACTACATCGGGGTCTCCGAGTGGACCGCCGAGCAGCTGCGCGCCGCGCACCCGCTCGCCCGGGAGCTGCACATCCCGCTGGTCTCCAACCAACCTCAGTACTCGATGCTCTGGCGGGTCATCGAGACCGAGGTGGTGCCGGCCAGTGAGGAGCTGGGCATCGGGCAGATCGTCTGGTCGCCGATGGCGCAGGGTGTGCTCTCCGGCAAGTACCTGCCGGGGCAGCCGCCGCCGGCCGGTTCCCGCGCCACCGACGAGAAGTCCGGTGCGGGCTTCATCTCCCGGTTCATGAACGACGACGTGCTCACCCGGGTGCAGCAGCTCAAGCCAATCGCCGAGCAGGCCGGGCTGAGCATGGCCCAGCTCGCCGTGGCGTGGGTCCTGCAGAACCCGAACGTCTCGTCGGCGATCATCGGCGCGTCCCGCCCCGAGCAGGTGCACGACAACGTGAAGGCGGCCGGGGTGAAGCTCGACGCCGACCTGCTCAAGGCGATCGACGACATCGTCGGGCCGGTCACCGAGCGGGACCCGGCGAAGACCGAGTCCCCCGCGCAGCGTCCCTGACGCCGTTCCGGCCCGGCCGGCGCGAAACCCTCGCGCCGACCGGGCCGGGTCAGGTCAGGTCCGTCTGGTAGCCGATTCAGGTCAACTCTGCCCGGTCGCCGGTCACCGCCAGAAGCGAATCAGCTCCAGGCCGGTGGCGTAGAGCCACGACGGCAGACCGAGCAGGTCACCGACCGCGAAGACAGCGTCGAAGAACCAGCCGCCGATGCGCGGGTTCCACAGCAGCGCGAAGAGCAGGATGAAGCCGTACGGCGCGAACAGGTCGTACATCTTGCGCCACTGCGGGTTGAGCCACGGCTGGATCATGTTGCCGCCATCCAGGCCAGGCACCGGCAGCAGGTTCAGGAAGCTCGCGGTGAGCTGGAGGAAGGCGAGCAGCGCCACCCCGGCCCAGAACTCCACCGGACCACCCGACTGGGTGCCGAGCCGCACCGCCGCCACCAACACCAGCGTGAACAGCACGTTTGTCGCCGGGCCGGCGAGGCTGACCAGGGTGTGCCGCAGTCGACCCGGGATGGCGTGCCGGTCCACCCAGACCGCGCCACCGGGCAGGCCGATGCCGCCGAGCAGCACCACCACCACCGGCAGCACTATCGACAGCAACGGGTGGGTGTACTTCAACGGGTTGAGCGTCAGGTAGCCGCGATGGGCGATGTCCCGGTCGCCGGCCCGGTAGGCCACCACCGCGTGGGCGTACTCGTGCAGGCAGAGCGACACCAGCCAGCCGGACACCACGAAGAGGAACACGTTGAACCGGACGCTGCCGTACCCGTTCCAGGTCAGCACCCCGCTGACCGCGAAGAGCGCGACCAGGCCGAGGAAGACCGGGCTGGGCCGGAACGCCGCCTTGGGCACGCCGAGGACCAGCCCGTCACCGCCCGGGCGGTCGTAGGCCATCACTCGGCCGTGGGCAGCAGGCTCATCCGGTACTCCACCCGGTCGTCCTCGACGAGCGCGACCGAGGTGACGCCGGACGCCGCGAGCTCCCGCCAGGTCTGACCGATCCAGGATTCGGCGTCGGCCTGGCTGCTGAACGACTCCGCCGGCCCCTCGACCGTCTTGCCGTCCGTGCCCTCGTACCGCCAGCTCCACGCCATGCCGCGTCTCCCCTCGCCGCTGAAGTCCCCGTGGGACGAACCCTCGCCAGCGTAGTCGGCCCGACGCGCAACGGCCGCTCGCTCGCCCCGGCAGAGCCCCACGGGGTGGATCAATCCAATCGACGCCGGCCGGTACGGTGGCTCGGTGCTGACACGGGGAGTGCTGCTCGGCGACCGATACCGGCTGGGCGAGCGGGTGGCGACGGGTGGGATGGGCGCGGTCTGGCGCGGCACTGACGTGCTGCTGGAACGCGAGGTCGCCGTGAAGGTTCTGCTGCCGTCGCTGGTCGCCGATCCGGAGTTCACCGCCCGCTTCCGGGCCGAGGCGCGGATGCTGGCCGCGCTGCGGCACCCCGGAGTGGTGCCGGTGCACGACGTGGGGCAGGCCGCGCTCGACGACGGCAGCCAGGTCGACTACCTGGTGATGGAGTACGTCGACGGCGAGCCGCTGTCCGCCCGAGTGCGCGCGGTCGGGCGGCTGGACCCGGCCACCGCCATGTCGGTGCTGGCCCAGGCCGCCGACGCGCTGCACACCGCCCACCTCGCCGGCATCGTGCACCGGGACGTGAAGCCGGGCAACCTGCTGGTCAAGGCCGACGGCACCGTGGTGCTCGTCGACTTCGGCATCGCCCGGTCCCGCACCATGGCTGGGCTCACCGCCGCGAACATGGTGCTCGGCACCGCCTCGTACATGTCTCCCGAGCAGGCCACCGGGCAGCCGGTCTCGGCCGCCACCGACATCTACGCGCTCGGCGCTGTGGCGTACTTCTGCCTTGCCGGGCAGCCGCCCTTCCACGGTGACAACCCCCTCGCGGTGGCGCTGCGGCACGCGCAGGAGGACCCGGCGCCGCTGCCAGCGGACACCCCACCGGCGGTCGCCGCCGTGGTGAGCCGCGCGCTGGCCAAGCGTCCGGAGGACCGGTTCGGCAGCGCCGCCGAGTTGGCCGCTGCCGCCGCCGACGCCCGCGACGCGACACTGGCCAGCATTCCGGTCTCGGCCCGCCCACCGTGGGCGCTGGCCGCCCCCACCCCGGGGACGCCCGCGGCCGTTCCGGTCACGCCGGCTGCCACACCCCCCGCCCCGCAGGCCGCACCGGCCCCCGTGCCGCCGGCCGCACCGCCGCTCTCGGCCGGACCGACGCCGGTCGGGCAGCCCGCGCCGGTCGGGGCTGCCGCCGTGCGCACGCCGGCCGGCTTCGCGGCCTCGCCGGTGAGCGGGCCGGGGTCGACCCGGGAGGACGTGTTGCGGACGGGGTCGTCCGGCCGGCGCCGCCAACTGCTGATCGGGGTCGGCGCGGGCGCTCTCGTGGCGCTGATCGCCATGGCCGTGGCGGCCCTGGTGCCCGACGGGGAGCCGGGTGGGGCGGACCATCCACCCGCGCTGGCCGGCGAGTCGGCGGCGGCCCCGGACGGCGGCGCACTCGACGACGGAGGTGCGAGCACCTCGGGACCCGCACCGAGCGGCGCGCCGAGTACCAGCCGCACCGCGTCCGCCGCACCGACCGTCTCCGGCGGACAGCCCGACGCGCCGACCAACGCGCCGGACCCGCGCACCACGACGCCGGGCAGCACACCGACCGGTACGGCCAGCAGCCGACCGACGCCCACCCGCACCCCGTCGAGCCGGCCCAACCCGTACACGGCCGCACAGGCGTGCGGCAGCGGCTACCAGGTGATCGACTCGGCGACGCTGACCGGCGGGGACGGGCAGCGCAAGGGCCGGGTCTTCCTGCTGTACCACTCGGGCAACGGCACCAACTGCGTGGTGACCCTCAAGGACGCCGCGGTCGGTGCGAAGTCGGCCGCCTCGGCGTACCTGGAGGTGCAGGGGCGGGCACGCAGCACCGACAGCGGGTCCTTCGACTACTACGCCGGACCGGTGCGGGCCACCGCCGCTGGGACGTGCGTCAAGTGGGGCGGCTCCACCGGCGGGGTCAGTTACGGCAGCGGGTTCGAACACTGCGACTGAACGACGGGCCGGCAGGCACCACAACCCTGGGCGGCCTTAAGGTACGGGCATGTCCGTAGACGGGTGGAACACGGTCCTGGTGCTCGGCGGTATCCGGTCCGGCAAGTCCGAGTTCGCCGAGTCCCTGGTCACCGACGCGCCGGTGGTCCGCTACGTCGCCACCGCGCCCGAGGGCGACCCGGAGGACACCGAGTGGGCGACCCGGCTGGCGGCGCATCGGGCCCGACGGCCGGGAAGCTGGACCACCGAGGAGACCACCGAGGACCCACGCCGGCTAGCCGACGTGCTGGAGTCCGCCGAGCCCAACGAGATGCTGCTCGTCGACGACCTGGGCGGCTGGGTGACGGTGCTGCTCGACCCGGATCACCAGCCCGCCGACGACGTGGCCACCATCGCCGAGCTGGCCGAGGCGATCCGCGGGTGCGCCGCGCGGGTGGTGCTGGTGAGCCCCGAGGTGGGGCTGTCGCTGGTGCCGACCACCCCGCTGGGCCGGGCGTTCACCGACGCCTTGGGCGCGGCCAACCGCGCGGTCGCCGACGCCTGCGACGCGGTCGTACTGGTCGTCGCCGGTCAGCCGGTCTGGCTCAAGCCGGCCGCCACCGCTACCGAACCGTCCGTTCCCGCCACAGTGACCGCGCCGACGGCCGCCGCCACCGCACCGATCGTGGCCAGCCTGGCCGACGCCGAGCCCACCCCCGAGGTTCAGCTGCCCGACGTGCTGACCCCCACGCCACCGGCCGCCCCGACCGCGGAGCCGGGCAACCCGTGGGCCGCGCCGACAATGGCGCTGCCGATGGTGTCCACCGGGCTGGTCATTCAGCCCGGCATGGAGCTGCCGATGCCCGACGAGTACGCCGGCCCGCAGGCGGTCGACCGGCTGACCACCCTTGACGTACCGGGCGCCGGGCTGGGCGTGCTGGACCGGGTGGTGGGCTTCGCCGCCACCACCCAGGGCACCTCGACCCCCGCCCCCTGGGGCTCGGTGCGGGTGCTGCTGCTGCACGGCGACCACGCCGGCGGGGCGGCGGCCGGCACCGTCGCCGGTGAGTCGGCGCGCCGCGCCGCGCAGGCCCGCGCCGGCCAGGGCGCGTTGGCGCGGCTGGCCGCCGAGAGCGGCGCGAGTCTCCAGGTGGTGGACACTCCTGCCTCCGCGCCGATCGAAGACCAACCGGCCCTCGCGCCGGAGCAGGTGGAGTCCGCGCTGCGCTACGGCTGGCGGTTGGCCGAGCAGGCCGCCGACGCCGGCGTACAACTGCTGGTGCTCGGCGCGTGCGGCGCCGGCACCGAGGCGGCGGCCGCGGCGGTGCTCGCGGCGACAGCGGGCGCGGAGCCGCCCGCCGTGTTGGGCCGGGTGATCACCGACTCCGGCGAGATCGACGACGCGGCGTGGATGATCCGCTGCGCGGCGGTGCGCGACGCGCTGCACCGCACCAGACGCTCGTCGCGCGGCGCCAAGGACATCCTGGCCGAGCTGGGCGGCGGCGACGTGGCGGTGGCCACCGGCGTGCTGCTCGGCGCCACCGCCCGCCGGGTGCCGGTACTGCTCGACGGGCCGGTCGGGTTGGCCGCCGGCATGGTGAGCCGCGACCTGGCCGGGCAGGCCCGGCACTGGTGCCTGCTGGCCGACCACGGCGGGCACCCGGCCGTACGACTCGCCGCCGACGTGCTGGGCCTCACCCCGCTGCTCGACCTGCGGATGGATCTCGGCGAGGGCGCGAACGCGCTCGTCGCGCTGCCGCTGCTGCGCTCGGTGTTGGCGCTGTCCGCCGCGCTGCCGGTGCACCCGTCGCTGGCCGGCACCGACGACACCGAACCGGTCGCCGACGAGCCGGAGTCCACCGACCCGAGCTACGCCGACTCGGATCTCACCGAGCCCGACTCGACCGAGCCCGACTTCGCCGAGCCGGAGCCGGCCGGGCCGGGCCCGGCCAGCACCGGGGCGGACGAGCAGCCGGCGTCGGGCTGGCGTGCCGGCTGAGCCACGGCTGCTCGCGGGGGCCCGGCTGGCGGTCACCACGTTCACCACGCTGCCGGTGCGGGCCGGGCGCATCGACCGCCCGGTCGCCGGCACGGCGATGGCCCTCGCCCCGGTGGTCGGCGCGCTGCTCGGCGCAGTGCTGGCCGGTGTGCTGCTGCTGGCCGGGGCGCTCGCCCCACCGCTGGTGGCGGCCGGTGTGACAGTCGGCGTCGCCGCACTGCTCAGCCGAGGGCTGCACCTGGACGGGCTGGCCGACACAGTGGACGCGCTCGGCTCGTACCGGCGGGGCGCTGCCGCCCTGGAGATCATGAAGAAGCCGGACGTCGGCCCGTTCGGAGTGGTCGCCCTGGTGGTCGTACTCCTGGTGCAGGCCGCGGCGCTCGCCGACCTCGCCGGTCGGTCCTGGCCGGCGTGCCTCGCGGCGGTGGTAGCGGCGACCGCGGCCGGGCGGCTCGGTGTCACTGTGGCCTGCCGGCGGGGCGTGCCGGCGGCCCGGCCCGACGGGCTGGGCGCGCTCGTCGCCGGCACGGTCGGCCCGGTGGCGGTGGCCGCCGGCGCGGTCGCCGTCGTGCTGCTGGCGGTGCCCGCGGTGCCGGACCGACCGTGGCAGGGGCCGCTGGCCGTCGTCGCCGCGATCGCCGTCGCGCTACCGCTGCTCAACCACGTGGTACGCCGCCTCGGCGGGATCACCGGCGACGTCCTCGGGGCGACCGTCGAGGTGGTCACCACGCTGGTCTACCTGGGTCTGGTGCTGTCCGGCTGAACCGGGCCCGGCGGGCCGGGTAGCGTTCGGCTCGACAACACCGGCGCGGCCACCGGGGGATCCCACAATGCTCATCACGGACGACTTCCTGCCCGTACCGGTGCCGGAGTCGCTCAGCGCGACCTACCTGGTGCCGATGGCGGGGCTACCGAAGGTCAGTGCGAAGACAGCGGTGGCGGCCCTGACCGGCCGGCTGGCCGAGCCGGTGCACGGGCTGGCCCGGCAGATGCTCGACAGCCCGCTGATGAGCGTCGACACCCGGCCTATCGCCGAGTTCCCCGAGCTGCCACCGGACCTGCTCACCGCGTTCGGTGCCACCAAGGAGCAGCTGGACCGGCTGGCGGCGGCGACGCACCTGGTGGTCGTACAGGCCGAGTACCGGCCCGGTTGGCCACCCGCGCACGAGTGGGCCGCCCGGGCGGTCGCGGCCGCCGTGGCGGAATCCGTCGACAGCGACGTGGTGGACGTCTTCGGCCTCCAGTTCCTCGACCCGGCGACCGCGCTGCGCTCCCTCCCCGACGAGCAGGGCCGCATCCGACTTGTCGACTGGGTGCTGGTGCCGTACTCCTCGGACAACGAGGGCCTGTGGTTCACCACCAAGGGGCTGCGCCGCTTCGGTCTGCTGGAGTTGCAGACCCAGGGGGTGCCCGACCACCTCACCCGCGCCTGGGGTGCGGTGATGACCGGGGCGGCCCGCCGACTGCTGCGGGACTGGACCGACGGGCTCACCGGCGAGGAGGTGCCGGCGTTCGTGCAGCTCCCGGTGCTGGCCACTGTCACCGGGCACGACATCGCGGTGGCGTACGGCAACCCGGAGCAGCACGGCGCCACCGCTCCGGTGCTGCTCCGCCTCGAACTGGACCCGGCGACCGACCCGGAGGCCGACTCGTTCCTCAGCCTGCGTCCGCCTGCCGGGCACCCCGGCCCGGACGGGCGCTACTACGCCGTCGCCTGCGCGACACTGTTCTCCGGGATCCAGCCGGACGTGCGCTACGCCCGCTCCGGTGACGCGATGAGCCGTGCGGTCGCCACCGCCCGGGCCGCGCTGGATGACGCGCGGGCCCGGTTCGTCGCCGGCCAGCTCCCCGCCGAGTCGCAACTGGTGGTGAAGTACGGCCTGCCCGGAGACGACGGGCCGGAGTACGTCTGGGCGGGCGTCACCTCGTGGGAGACCCCGGAACGCATCGTCGGCGTGAGCGCCAGCGACGCCAACACCGACGAGAGCGTGCGCATCGGCGCCCCAGTGGTAGTGGAGGCGTCCGACGTTGTCGACTGGGCCGTCCTGGACGCGACAGGCGTCATAGAGGGCGGCTGGACCCAAGCGGTCCTGGACTCAGGCGAACCCCCAACCCCCTCCCGCTAACCCCCTGGCCTAGTTGATCAAGAGGTTTGCGTCAGAATCCCGTCCGAACTTGACGCAAACCTCTTGATCACCGGGGCAAGGCGGTGGGGTTACTTCACTGAGGGGGTTACGAAGGGGGGCTTCGTCAGCTTCAGGGGGGCTCGGCGGCCTCGGATGTCGATCTCTACCTCGTCGCCGTCGGTGAGGTTGGCGTTGGTGTTCAGCAGGGCCAGCGCTATGCCCTGTTTGCGGGTTGGGGAGAAGGTGCCGCTGGTCACCACACCCACCTGGGTGTCACCCACGTGCAGCGTCATGCCGGGGCGGGGGATGGCCCGGTCGACTGCCACCAGGCCGCGCAGCGTACGCCGGGGGCCGGCGGCCTTCTCGGCGAGCAGCGTGTCGCGGCCCCAGAAGGCCGGCTTGTCCCAGCCGACGGCCCAGCCGGAGCGGGCCTGCACCGGGCTGATGTCCAGGGAGAGGTCCTGCCCGTGCAGCGGGTACCCCATCTCGGTGCGCAGCGTGTCCCGGGCGGCCAGCCCGCAGGCGCGCAGCTCGAACGCCGCGCCGGCGGCGAAGAGCGCATCCCAGACGGCGACCGCGTGCTCCGCCGGCACCACCAGCTCGTAGCCCAGCTCACCCGTGTAGCCGGTACGGCAGACGGTCAGCTCCACCCCGGCCAGGCTGGCTGCGGAGAAGCTCATGTAGCCGTGTTCGGTGGGCAGGTCCAGGGCGGCCAGCAACTCGGCCGAGCGGGGGCCCTGCACGGCCAGCACCGCGTACGCCTCGTGCTCGTCGGTGACTGTCACCTGCTCGGGAGCGGCGGCGCGCAACCGGCGCACCACCTCGGCGGTGTTCGCCGCGTTCGGGATGAGGAAGACGTGGTCGTCGGCGTACAGGTAGGCGATGATGTCGTCCACCACGCCACCGCTGGCGTCGTCGCAGCAGAGCGTGTACTGCGCCCGGCCCGGGCCGATCCGGCCCAGGTCGTTGCTGAGGCAGGAGTTCACGAAGTCGGCCGCGCCGGGGCCGCTCACCCGGGCCTTGCCCAGGTGTGACACGTCGAAGACCCCGACCGCCGTACGCACGGCGGTGTGCTCCTTGAGCACTCCGCCGCCGGCGTACTCCAGGGGCATCTCCCAGCCCCCGAAGGGGGCGAACTTGGCTCCGGCGGCGGTGTGCCGCTCGTGCAGCGGGGAACGGCGCAGCCGGGTCGCGGCGGCGTCGGAGGTCACGTCGGTCATGGGTGGCAACTTACCGGGGGCAACGTCGCTGGTTAGCATCGGCGGGAGCCCGCTGGCGCTGTCGGCGGGACAGCCATGACGTCCGGCGGGTAGGTTCCGCCGGAGACCTTCACCGCTGGTACGCGACGCCGCGACCGGCCCGGCCCGCCCGGAGTAGCTTCAGTGACTTCACCCCGCACCACCAACCTGAGCCTGGTCGACACCGACCCGGCCGAGCTCGCCGTCGACGCGATCGTGATCGGCGTGCACAGCCAGACCGGAGAGCAGGGCGCCACCAGCGGCCTCGCCGGCACCCTGCTGCTCGCCAGCGGCGCGGAGAGCATCGCGGCCGCGTTCGACGGCAAGCTGACCGAGACCCTCGCGCTGCTCGGCGCGACCGGCGGGCCGGGTGAGGTCATCAAGCTGGCCACGCTGGGCACCGTAACCGCCCCGCTGGTCACCGCGGTCGGGCTCGGCCCGGAGCCGTCGGGCGCCGCCCCGGCCCCGGAGACGCTGCGCCGGGCCGCCGGTGCGGCGATCCGGGCCCTGGCCGGCGCACCCCGGGTCGCGTTGGCGCTGCCGCTGCCGGACGACGCGGACGCGTCGGCCGAGCTGCGCGCGGTCGCCGAGGGCGCGCTGCTCGGCGGGTACCGGTTCGCCGGTTACAAGACCCGGCCCCAGCCGACCCGGCGCGAGCCGGTGGCCGAGGTGCTCATCGCGGTGCCGGACGCCGGCGACGCGGGAGCCCAGGCGGAGGTTGCCCGGGCGCAGGCGGTGGCGGGCGCGGTCCGGCTCAGCCGGGACTGGGTGAACACGGCGCCGAACGAGCTGCGTCCGCCGTCGTTCGCCGACGCGGTAGCCAGCGCGGCGCGCGAGGCGGGCCTCGGCGTCGAGGTGCTGGACGAGGCGGCGCTGGCCGCTGGCGGGTACGGCGGCATTGTCGCGGTCGGGCAGGGCTCGGAGGCTCCGCCGCGGCTGGTGAAGCTGACCTACACCCCGCAGGACGGCGGCAACGGCAAGCGGGTAGCGCTGGTCGGCAAGGGCATCACCTTCGACACCGGCGGCATCTCGATCAAGCCGGCGCAGGGCATGTGGGAGATGAAGTCCGACATGGCGGGCGCTGCCGCGGTGGGCGCGGCCATGCTGGCGATCGCCGCGCTGAAGCCGACGGTGGCGGTCAGCGCGTACCTGCCGATGGCGGAGAACATGCCGTCGGGCACCAGCTACCGGCCGGGCGACGTGATCACCATGTTCAACGGCAAGCGGGTCGAGGTGCTCAACACCGACGCCGAGGGCCGGATGATCCTGGGCGACGCCATCGCCCGCGCCTGCGCGGACGGCACCGACTACCTGTTCGAGACCTCGACGCTGACCGGTGGCCAGGTCATCGCGCTGGGCAAGCGGATGGCCGGCGTGATGGGCACCCCGCAGCTGTGCGACCGGGTGAAGGTGGTCGGCGACGCCGTCGGCGAGCCGGCCTGGCCGATGCCGCTGCCCGACGACGTCCGTAAGGGCATGGAGTCGGATGTGGCGGACATCTCGCAGGTCAACGCCGGGATGGACCGCGCCGGTCACATGCTGCAGGGCGGCGTGTTCCTGCGCGAGTTCGTGACCGACGACGTGGCCTGGGCGCACATCGACATCGCCGGTCCGGGCTACCACTCGGGCGAGCCGACCGGCTACTGGACCAAGGGCGGCACCGGCGTTCCGGTCCGCACGCTGGTGCAGCTCGTCGAGGATGTCGCCGCCAACGGCTGACGGACATGCGAAAGGGGCCCCCTGCTCAGGGGGCCCCTTTCGCGTTGCTCAGTGTCGCTCGGGGCGACGTTTGCGGCGCTCGTTGAAGTCGCGCATCCGCTGTGGGTAGCCCATCAGCCGGACGTCGTACACCGGGATGCCCATCCGGTACGCGAAGCGCCGGGCGCCGTCCGGGCCGTCGATGCGCCGACGGGTCCACTCCCCGTCGTCGGCGATCAGGATGACGGTGGTCTCCGTCACCGTCGTACGGGGCTCGATGTACGCCTCGACGCCGCGCCGACTCCGGATGAAGTTCTCCAAATGGTCCAGATCGCCGCGACTGGCGGCGCGGTCATGGCTCGGCACAGCCGCCTGTTTGCGGCGCCGGAACAAGCCCACCGGATCTCTCCCCCACGTTGCGTCATCGACGACGGTGCCAAGGGTACGTGTCGATGACGTGTCGTTGGGCACCTCGGTACGCACCCTGTGCCCAGTGGTGACAAGATGACCGAGGTGGGGTGTGTCCCTGTTACACCTCTGTGACCCCCGATGCAGCGACGCGACCTGGGAGTTGGACGTGAGCGAGCCGAACGAAGCGACCTTCGACATTGTCATTCTCGGAGGTGGCAGCGGCGGCTACGCGACCGCGCTGCGCGCCGTCCAGCTGGGCCTGAAGGTCGCGCTGGTCGAGAAGGGCAAACTCGGCGGCACCTGCCTGCACAACGGCTGCATCCCGACGAAGGCCCTGCTGCACGCCGCCGAGATCGCCGACCAGGCCCGCGAGTCGGAGCAGTTCGGTGTGAAGGCCGAGCTGATCGGCATCGACATGGCCGGGGTCAACTCGTACAAGGACGGCGTGATCGCCCGCCTGTACAAGGGCCTGCAGGGCATGTTGAAGGGCAACAAGGGCATCACGATCGTCGAGGGCGCCGGCAAGCTGGTCGGCAAGAACGTGGTCGAGGTGGACGGCAAGCGCTACACCGGCCGCAACATCGTCCTGGCCTCCGGCTCGTACGCGAAGAGCCTGCCCGGCCTGGATGTCGACGGCGAGCGGATCATCACCAGCGACCACGCTCTCACGATGGACCGGGTGCCGTCGTCGGTGATCGTGCTCGGTGGCGGCGTGATCGGCGTCGAGTTCGCCAGCGTGTGGAAGTCCTTCGGCGTCGACGTGACGATCGTCGAGGCGCTGCCCCGACTGGTCGCCGCCGAGGACGAGGAGTCGTCCAAGGCGCTGGAGCGGGCGTTCCGCAAGCGGAAGATCAACTTCAAGGTCGGCAAGCCGTTCGAGAAGGTCGAGAAGACCGAGAGCGGCGTCAAGCTGACCATCTCCGGCGGCGAGACCGTCGAGGCCGAGCTGCTGCTGGTCGCCGTGGGTCGCGGCCCGAACACCGCCAACCTCGGGTACGAGGAGCAGGGCGTCAAGATGGACCGCGGCTACGTGCTGACCGACGAGCGGCTGCGCACCAGCGTGCCGAACGTCTACGCGGTCGGCGACATCGTGCCCGGCCTCCAGCTCGCGCACCGGGGCTTCCAGCAGGGCATCTTCGTGGCCGAGGAGATCGCCGGGCAGACCCCCGCCGTGATCGACGAGGTCGGCATCCCGCGCGTCACCTACTGCGACCCGGAGCTGGCGTCGGTGGGTCTCACCGAGGCCAAGGCCAAGGAGCAGTACGGCGCCGACAAGGTCAAGACGTACAACTACAACCTGGGTGGCAACGGTAAGAGCCAGATCCTCAAGACCACCGGCTTCGTGAAGCTGGTCCGGGTCGAGGACGGCCCGGTGGTCGGCGTACACATGATCGGCGCCCGGGTGGGTGAGCTGATCGGTGAGGCGCAGCTCATCTACAACTGGGAGGCCTACCCGGCGGAGGTCGCCCAGCTCGTGCACGCCCACCCCACCCAGAACGAGGCCCTGGGCGAGGCGCACCTGGCCCTCGCCGGCAAGCCGCTGCACGCGCACGCCTGATCATCCACAACCGCGGCGTCCGGCGACGGGCGAAGATCCCACCAGGGGAATGAAGGAGTCTCAGAAAATGCCGGTATCGGTCACCATGCCCCGGCTCGGCGAGAGCGTCACCGAGGGCACCGTCACTCGCTGGCTCAAGCAGGAGGGCGACACGGTAGAGGTCGACGAGCCCCTGCTCGAGGTCTCCACCGACAAGGTCGACACCGAGATCCCGTCACCCGCTGCCGGCGTGCTGAGCCGGATCGTGGTCGGCGAGGACGAGACCGCCGAGGTCGGCAGCGAGCTGGCCGTCATCGCCGGTGAGGGCGAGTCGACCGGCGGTGGCGAGGCCGCCCCGCAGGAGCAGGCCCCGGCCGAGTCGGTCGAGCCGGCCGCCGAGCCGACGGCCGCCGCCGAGGGCACCGCCGACGAGGTGGCCCAGGACGAGGCCCCGGCAGAGGCGCCGGCTCCGGCCGCCGCCTCGTCGGGCGAGGGCACCGCGGTGAAGATGCCCGCCCTGGGCGAGAGCGTCACCGAGGGTACTGTCACCCGCTGGCTGAAGCAGGTCGGCGAGACCATCGAGGTCGACGAGCCGCTGCTGGAGGTCTCCACCGACAAGGTGGACACCGAGATCCCGTCGCCGGTCGCCGGCACGGTGCTGGAGATCAAGGTCGCCGAGGACGAGACCGCAGCGGTCGGCGCCGACCTGGCGATCATCGGCGCTGCCGGCGGTGCCCCCGCCCCGGCACAGCCCGAGCCGAAGCCCGAGCCGAAGGCGGAGGCCAAGCCGGCGCCGAAGGCCGAGCCGAAGCCGGAGCCGAAGGTCGAGGAGCCGACGCAGGGCGCCTCGTACAGCGAGCCCGCCGCGGAGACCGAGAGCTCGGCGCAGCCGGCGAAGACCGAGCAGGCCGCGCAGCCGGCCGCGTCGACTTCGGCGCCGGCCCGCCCGTCCGCCCCGGCGCCGGGTGCCGGCGAGGAGGCCGCCGGTTACGTGACCCCGCTGGTGCGCAAGCTGGCCAGTGAGCACGGCGTCGACCTGTCCGCGCTCAACGGCACCGGCGTGGGTGGTCGGATCCGCAAGCAGGACGTGCTGGAGGCCGCCGAGAAGGCGAAGGCCGCCAAGGCCGCTCCGGCTCCGGCTGCCGCTCCCGCCGCCGCCGCGCCCCCGGCCAAGCCGGCCGCGAAGCCCCAGCCGAGTTCCAAGCGGGGCACCACGGAGAAGCTGCCGCGGATCCGGGCGACGATCGCCAAGCGGATGCAGCAGTCGCTGCACGAGACGGCGCAGCTGACCACCGTCGTCGAGGTCGACGTCACCAAGGTCGCCAAGCTGCGGGTTCAGGCGAAGGACTCGTTCCAGGCCAAGCACGGCGTGAAGTTGTCCTTCCTGCCGTTCTTCGCCCTCGCCGCCATCGAGGCGCTGCAGACCCACCCGATCATCCAGGCCAGCATGGACCTGGACGGCGGCACGATCACCTACCCGGCCGCCGAGCACCTCGGCATCGCCGTGGACACCGAGCGTGGGCTGCTCGTGCCGGTCATCCACAACGCCGGTGACCTCAACATGGGCGGCATCGCCAAGCGGATCGCCGACCTGGCCGAGCGCACCCGGGCCAACAAGATCACCCCGGACGAGATGGCCGGGGCGACCTTCACGCTGACCAACACGGGCAGCCGGGGCGCGCTGTTCGACACTCCGATCGTGCCGTCGCCGCAGTCGGCGATGCTCGGCACGGGTGCCGTGGTGAAGCGTCCGGTCGTTGTCAACGACCCGGAGCTGGGCGAGGTCATCGCGGTCCGGTCGATGGTCTACCTGGCCATGTCCTACGACCACCGGCTGATCGACGGCGCCGACGCGGCCCGCTTCCTGACCGCGGTCAAGGAGCGGCTGGAGGCCGGCAACTTCGATTCGGAGCTGGGCCTGGCCTGATCTGCCCGCTAACGCCGAGAGGGCGCCCCGGTCGTCGACCGGGGCGCCCTCTCGTCTGCGGTCCTCAGCTCTTGAGCAGCGCGGTCGAGACCTTCCAGAGCCGCTCGGCGGCATCCGGGTCCAGCGCGTAGTCGGCGACACCCGTCCGCCCACCGGGCTGGGCGGGGGCGGCCTGCTGACAGTCCTCGAAGTAGCGCCCGCCCACGCCGTCGAGCAGCGGCGAGGCGGCGACCAGCACTGAGGTGGCGGCACCCTGCTCGACCGTCTTCCAGGACGCCGCGTTGCCGGCGCGCAGCCGGTCCAACTCCTCCTCGCTCACGTAGCGCTGGAGGTTGGTCCGGATCGCGCCGGGCATCAGCGAGTTGGTGAGGATGCCGTCGTCGGCCCAGCGCCGGGTGGCCTCCACGGCGAACAGCACGTTGGCCGTCTTGGACTGCCCGTACGCCTGCCACGGCTCGTACTCCCGCTTGTCGTACTGGATGTCCTCGAAGACCACCGGTGAGCGCAGGTGGGCGGCGGAGCTGACCGAGACGATCCTGGCCCCGTCGCCGGCGGCGAGTGCCGGGCGCAGCCCGGTGGCGAGCGCGAAGTGCCCCAGGTGGTTGGTGGCGAACTGCATCTCCCAACCCTGCGGGGTGCGGGACAGAGGTGCGGCCATGATGCCGGCGTTGTTGACCAGGATGTGCAGCGGGCCGTCCCAGTTGGCCACGAAGTCGGCGACCGAACCCTGGTCGGCGAGGTCGAGCGGGGCCACCAGGACGCGGTCGTTGCCGGTGGTGGCGGTGATGTCGTTGGCGGCCTGCTGACCCGCGTCGGGGTTGCGAACGGCCAGGGTCACCTCCGCGCCGGCGCTGGCCAGGGCGCGGGCGGTCTCCACGCCGATCCCGGAGGACCCGCCGGTGACGATCGCCCGCCGCCCGACGAGGTCCACGCCCCGGATCACGTCCATGGCCGTGGAGTGATGGGCGAACGAAGTGGTGATCGGGTTGTTGGTCGTCATTGTCCATCCTTGTCCGGGGTGAGCGGACCGACCGGCCCGCTGCGAGAGGCCGTGGCCCCGCTGTTTCCCCGACCCGGGCCGGAGGTAACGCGGGGCCCCGCCGCCATCGCCGTTCGGGCCTCCGAGCAGCCCGGACGCTGCCAGAGTGGGATCGTGGGCGGCTACCGGCGGGGTGGACAGTTGGGACCGGCCGTCCCGATCGCCCCGGGCGCCCGGGTGGACAAGTTCGAGGTCTTCTTCGACCTGGTCTTCGTCTTCTCGTTCTTCATCATCACCCGGGCCACCGCCGCGAACATCTCCGGTCGGCAACTGGTGCACGCCGGCCTGGTGCTCGCCGTGCTCTGGTGGATCTGGGTGGTGCACAGCCTGGTCGCCACCCGGGTCCGGCTCGGCGAGGGCTACGTCCCGGTGCTCATGGTGATCGCGATGGTCGCCCTGTTCGCGTTCGCGCTGGCGCTGCCGCAGGCGTTCAACGACCCGAAGGGGAGCGCCGCCGGCCCGATGCTGGTGGCCATCAGCTACGTCGTGGTCCGGGCCGTACACATGATCCTCTATCAGCATGTGGTGCGGGACAGCCCGCAGGAGCGGCGGCAGCTGCGGCGGTTCGCGCCGGAGCTGGCGGTGAGCATCGTGCTGCTGCTGGCCGCCGCGCTCATCCCGCCGCAGATCAGCGACCCCGACCGCGCCGCCCTGGTCCGCGACGGGCTGTGGATCACCGTGGTGGTGGTGCAGTACGCCACCGGCTTCATCGTCGGGACCTGGGGCTGGGGGGTGACCAGCGCCGAGCACTGGACCGAGCGCTACGACCTCATCCTGATCATCGCGCTGGGCGAGTCGATCATCTCGACGGGCGTCGGCGGCAACCTGCTCGGCAAGCCGGTCACCTGGCCGGCGGTGGCCGCCGCCGCGCTCGGCATCGTGGTCACCGCAGCCCTCTGGTGGGCGCACTTCGACTTCATCGGGCCGGCCGCCCGGATCGCCCTGCACGCGGCGGAGGGCGCTCCCCGGGTGGCGATGGCCCGCGACGCGTACGCGTATCTCTACCTGCCGATGATCGCCGGGGTGATCCTCTTCTCGATTGGCAACGAGGAGGTCCTGCACAAGATCACCGACCCGGCCGGCGGGATCGCCGAGAAGGTCGAGGGGCCGGCGGTGCCGATGCTCTTCGGCGGGTTGATCTGTTATTTCGCCGTCAACCTGCTCTTCCAGCTACGCACCCTGCACACCGTCACGTGGACCCGCGTCGGCGTCATAGTGGTGCTCACGGCGGCCCTTCCGGTCGGCCAGCACCTGCCAGCGCTGGGCGCGCTCACCCTCGCGACAGTGATCTGCGTGGCGCTGGTGGCCGTCGAGGTGATGGTGATGGCGCAGTCCCGGCACGCCCTGCGGGCCGCCGTCTTCCAGGAGCGGACCAGCCACGAGGCCCATGAGGCCGCCTGGCGGGCGCGCTGGCACGACGTCCGGGAGACCGACGAACCGACCACGCCGTGACCGCGGCGTTTCCCGGGTTTGTCGGCATGACCGGCCGGCCCTAGACTTCGGCGCAGCGTCGCAGTGCACCCGGCCCGAAGGCCGCCGTGGGCATGGAGGCGCGGGGACAGCATGGGACGAAACGTGCACCCAACCGGTTCACCGGCCGGCCGGCTCGCCGCCGTCGGCAATCAGATGATCGAGATTCACCTCTGGCTCAGCGCGGAACTGGCCCGGCTCCAGGCAAGCCTCGACAGCCCGTCCCGGGACCTGCGGGCACACTGCCTGACCTTCTGCGCCGCGCTGGGCCGACACCACAGCGGTGAGGACGCGGGCGCGTTCCGGTTGCTGGCCGAGGAAGCCCCCGAGCTGCGCCCGGTCATCGACAACCTGATCACCGATCACGAGGTGGTGGCGGGAATCCTGGAACGGGTCGAGGCACTGCTGGGCGGCGACGCGGCGGTGCCGGTCGACCAGGTGCGCGCCGAACTGGGCGGGCTGGCCGCCCTGCTGGAGTCGCACTTCCGCTACGAGGAGAAGCGGCTGGTCACCGCCCTGAACGCGCTCACCGGTCGAACCGGTACCACCGAGGAACTACTCGGCCTGACCGCGCCCGGTCCCTCCTAGGGCCTATTTCAACAGGGCGGTCGAGCCGAGGCGGAGTCCGGGCGGCGATCCGGCAAGGCGCGGTTTCGTTCGGATACCGGTGTGGTATCCGGACGAAACCGCAACGCCGCCGGTCGTCGTTCGGGCCCGCCGCAGGCCGGCCAGTCTCATGAAACAGGCCCTAGCCGGGCTCCGACCCCGGTGCCGTGCCGGGCAGTCGCTCGTAGAAGCGGATCTTCTCCCGCAGGTGGTCGTACTGGCGCTGGAGCAGGCGCATCTGCTCCTCGACCCGCGCCGCGTGGTGGCACAGCAACTCGTGCCGCTCGTCGGTGGTGTGCTCACCGTCGCGGGCCAGTTGCGCGTAGCGGCGCATCTGCGCGATCGGCATCCCGGTGTCGCGCAGGCAGCGGAACAGCACCAGCCAGCCGAGGTCGTCGTCGGTGAAGACCCGCTGCCCGCCCGCCGTACGCTCCACGTCCGCGAGCAGGCCAATCTTCTCGTAGTACCGCAGGGTGTCCAGGCTGAAGCCGCTGCGGCGGGCGGCCTCCGAGGGGGCGTAACCGCTCATGTCGCGAGATGCTAGTGCTTGACCTGGAGCGCGCTCCAGGTTGGAGGCTGGTGACCATGACGACGACACGGACGCTGGGACGCAGCGGCATCACTGTGAGCGCGATCGGAATGGGGTGCTGGGCCATCGGCGGCCCCCTCTGGGGTGACGACGGGCAGCCGTTCGGTTGGGGTGAGGTGGACGACGACGAGTCGATTCGCACCATCCACCGGGCGCTCGATCTCGGGGTGACGCTGTTCGACACCGCCAGCAACTACGGCGCCGGGCACAGCGAGCGGATCCTCGGTCGAGCAGTGGCCGGGCGACGGGACAGCGTGGTGATCGCCACCAAGTTCGGCAACGTCAGCGAGGAGAACACGCGGCGGGCGCTTGGCACCGACGCCAGCCCGGCCTTCGCGGTGCGCAGCCTGGAAGACTCGCTCCGCCGCCTCGGCACCGACTACGTCGACCTCTACCAACTGCACATCAACGCACTGCCGGTGCCCGCCGCGCTCGATCTGGTCGACACCCTGGAGGCCCTGGTCGACCAGGGCAAGATCCGGGCGTACGGCTGGAGCACCGACGACCCGGCCTCGGCGGAGGCGTTCGCGGTCGCCGGCGCGCACTGCGCAGCGATCCAGCACGACGAGTCGGTGCTGCGCGACAACGCGGCGGTGCTGGCGGTCTGCGACAAGCACGACCTGGCCAGCCTCAACCGTGGTCCGTTGGCGATGGGGCTGCTCACCGGGTCGACCCGGGCGGTCGGGGCGGACGACGTGCGCGGACGGGCACCGGAGTGGCTGGAGTGGTTCACCGACGGCCGGCCGACGCCGCGCTGGGCGAGCCGGGTCGATCAGGTCCGCGCTGCGCTCACCGCCGACGGGCGCACCCTCGCACAGGGCGCGCTCGGCTGGCTGCTGGCGCGCAGCCCCCGTACCGTGCCGATTCCCGGCCTGCGCACGGTGGCCCAGGCCGACGAGAACCTGGCCACCCTGACGCTCGGCCCGCTGAGCCCCGAGTCGTACGCCGAGGTGGAGCGACTGCTCGCCGACCTGCGCCCGGCCCACGCGGCCTGACCGCCGGGCCGGTCCACGCCCCGGGCGTTGTCACCGGAAGTCGTCAGCGTGCTCGGCGGCCCACTGCCGGAACGTGCGCCCGGGGCGTCCGGTCACCTGCTCGACGTCCGGGGCGACCCAGGCGTTGCCGTCGAGATAGCGCCCCATCTCCAGGAACCACTCGATCACCTCAACGGGATAGTGGTCCTTCCAGTGCTCGCGGGCCTGCTCCGGGGTCAGTTCGTCGAAGCGCACCGGACGGCCGATCGCCTCGCCGATCATCCGGACCGCGTCCCGGCGACGGACCGGCTCGGGCCCCGTAGGTTGGTACACCCGGCCGGCGTGGCCGTCCTCGGTCAGCGCGGCCACGATGACCGCGGCGATGTCCGCCTCGTGGACCAGCGCGCTGTTCCAGTCCCCGAACGGCGCCCGCACCACCCCCTCGGCGCGGATGCCGGCCGCCCACTCGCGGGTGTTCGCCATGAACTCGCCCGGGAAGACGTGCGTCCATTCCAGGCCCGAGTTCTCGACGGCCCGGTGCAGCGGCCGGTGGGGCGCCTCGAGCGGGTCGTCGTCGGCCCGGCTCGGATCGTTGTGGCCGAGGTGGGTGACCCGGCGGACGCCGGCCTGACGGGCCAGCTCCAGAATCTCCGCACCGGTGCTCAGCGGCCCGTACCCGTCCATCGCGACCAGATGCATCCGCGGCACGCCGCGCAGCGCCGGGACCAGCGTGTGGGGCCTGGCGAAGTCGCCGGCCATCACCTCCACCTGGCCGGGCAGCGCGGTGGCCGCCGGCGAGGTGGGATCGCGGGTCAGTGCGCGTACGTCGTGGCCGGCGGCCACCAGTTGCCGGACCAGGCTGCCTCCGACGGTTCCGGTCGCTCCGGTCACCAGGATCGGCATGGTTCCTCCTCAGGTGTCGCCCGACGGTGGGCACGGTGAGCCGACCCCGCCATTCCGGGGCGCTCTCGGATGGCTCATGGTCAGCCAGATCGATGCCGCAAGCAATCGCGAACATTGCATTCACGTTCGCTCTGACCTGCGGAAACGCGACCGGCACCGAATGCGCGCGACAGCCTTTTTCGGTACCCGGAACAGCCGTTGACCTGCGCTTTCAGGCCGCACAAGGGTTCCGCGCACGTTCGTTCGCCGAAACGCCCCCACCTTTGGCAGCCCCACGCATCCACCGGTGGCGTTCTGGACGAAGATGGGGGTATGCGGATCCTTCTGGCCGGCGCGTCCGGCTTCCTTGGCACCCGGCTGGCCGACCTGCTCGTCAGCGACGGGCACGAGGTCACCCGGTTGGTCCGTCGAGCGCCGGGCGGGCCGCAGGAGCGGCGGTGGGACCCTGCTGCCGGGCAGCTCGACCCGGCCGTGGTCGCCGAGGCCGACGCCGTGGTCAACCTGGCCGGCGCGGGTGTCGGCGACAAACGCTGGAACGACGACTACCGGCGGTTGATCCGCACCAGTCGGGTGGACACCACCACCACGCTGGCGACCACCATCGCCGGGCTCCCCGCCGCGGACCGACCCCGGGTGCTGCTCAACTCATCGGCCGTCGGCTGGTACGGCAACACGGGCGACCGCGCGGTCGAGGAGGACGCGCCGGCCGGCGAGGGCTTCCTGGCCGACGTCTGCCGGGTGTGGGAGGCCGCGACCCGGCCGGCCGAGGACGCCGGGGTACGCGTGGTCCGGCTGCGTACCGGTCTGCCGCTGCACCGCGAGGGCGGGCTACTGAAGCCACAACTGCTGCCGTTCAAGCTGGGCATCGCCGGCCGGCTGGGCAGTGGCCGGCAGTGGCTGCCGTGGATCTCGATGGCTGACTGGCTGGACGCGACACGCTTCCTGCTCGACCGCGACGACATCGCCGGCCCGGTCAACGTGGTGGGGCCGAACCCGGTCACCAACGCCGAGTTCACCCGCGAGCTGGCCCGGCAACTACACCGGCCGGCGATCATCCCGATCCCCGCGCTGGCGCTCAAGGTGGTCCTCGGCGGCTTCTCCCACGAGGCCCTCACCAGCACCCGAGTCCTCCCCGGAGTCCTGGCGAGAGCCGCCTACCCCTACCAGCACCCCACCCTCCCCCAAGCCCTCCAAACAGCCCTAACCCCAACCCCCTGACCCGGTCCCGGTCCCGCCCCCGTTCGCGTTGATCATGAAGTTATTGCCGTTCGCCCCGGCGTGTCGTAACAACAACTTCATGATCGACAGGGTTCGCCCGGGGGTGGTTCGGCCCTTGGCAGAATCGGCTGTCGGCGGGTCGCCGGTGGGCCAGCGTGGGCCGATGCTGGACCGATGGCGACCTTCTCCCTCCAGGCCACCCCAACCGACGCGGCGAGCTGGGCCGAGCTGGCCCGCCGGGCCGAGAGCGTCGGCTTCGACGCTCTGCTCGCCGCGGACCACCCCGGCGACGTGACGTCACCGTTCGTGGCGCTGGCCGCCGCCGCCCCGGTCACCTCGACGATCGGGCTCGGCTCGTACGTGTCGAACCTCGGCGTACGGGAACCGATGCTGCTCGCGGCCGACGTGGCCACCCTCGATCTGATCTCCGGCGGTCGGGCCCGGCTCGGCGTCGGCGCCGGTCACACCCCGGCGGAGTGGCGCGCGGTGGGCCGGGAACGCCCCGACGTGGCCGGCCGGGTCCGCCGTTGCGTGGCCGTCGCCGAGGCGGTCCGCGCCCTGCTCGACGACGCCTCGGTCACCGTCGACTCGGCCGAGCTGACGATGCGCGAGGCGGTGCTGCGCGAACCCCGGCCGGTGCAGGACCGGATCCCGCTGACGATGGGTACGGCGAACTCGACGCTGCTGCGCTGGGCCGGCGCGCACGCCGACGTGGTCGGGCTGACCGGGTTCGGACGTACCCTCGCCGACGGCCACCAGCATGAGGCGCGCTGGCGGGCCGACCAGATCGAGGCGCAGGTGGCCTGCGTGGCCGCCGGCGCGGCCGGCCGAACCGACCCGCCGGCGCTGGAGGCGCTGGTGCAGACGGTGCTGGTCACCGACGACGCGGAGGCTGCCGCTGCGGAACAGGCCCGCCGCAACGGCATGACGGCCGCCGAACTACTGGCCACCCCGTTCGTACTGATCGGCACTGTGGACGAGATCGTCACGGCGGTCGCCGAACACGAACGGCGCTGGGGGGTGACCCGGTTCGTGGTCCGCAGCGACGCGCTGGATCCGCTAGCGCCGGTCCTGGCCCGCCCAACCTGAGCCCCCGCCGACAACCCCGTTGATCAAGAGGTTTGCGTCAGATTCCGG
Source organism: Micromonospora sp. NBC_00362 (assembly GCF_026342155.1). Lineage (NCBI taxonomy): Bacteria > Bacillati > Actinomycetota > Actinomycetes > Micromonosporales > Micromonosporaceae > Micromonospora > Micromonospora sp. NBC_00362. The sequence continues at coordinate 6,306,880 of NZ_JAPENH010000001.1, read as the reverse complement.
CTTCCGGATGACGCAAACCTCTTGATCAACAGGGGCAAGGAGGGTGGGACTCAGCAGCCGACCACCCAGTGGTTGGGGGCGGTCTGCTTGAGGGCGCTGGTGTAGAAGGTGTTGTAGAGGCCCATCCGCTGGTTGGAGCCGTTGGCGTAGGCGTAGCCGCCGGACTGGTACGCGCGACCAGCCGCCACGTGCGCGTAGTTGCTGGCCGTCACACAGGTCGGCGGTGTGGTCGGAGTGGCCGTCGGGGTCGGCGTGGGGGTGGCCGTCGGGGTCGGGGTCGGGTTGGTCCCGCCGCCGTTCAGACCGAAGAAGAGCGCGTCACGGTACGTCGAGCAGATGGTGTCCAGGAAGTACGCGCCAGCGGTGCCGCACTGCTCGGCCGCCGAGCCCGGGTCGACCGGGGTACCGTGGCCCATCCCGGAGATCCGGTAGAGGCGCACGTCGTCGTTGCCGTACACCTCGAGGTTGGTGTTGCCGGGCAGCGACGAGGTGCTGGTCGGGGTCTGCGACACGCCGCGCACGTTGGTCCACTGGTCGCGGGACTCGGTGCCGTTGAGCGGGGTGACCGTGTAGTCCGAGGTGCCGTGCCAGATGGCCACCCGGGGGCGCGGGCCGGTGTAGCCGGAGTACGCGCCGCGGACCAGGTCGCCCCACGCGGCCGGGGTCTTGTCCGCACCCGGGTTCATGCAGCTGAACGCGTTGACCATGCTGGTGGCGCAGCGGTACGGGATCCCCGCGATGATCGATCCGGCGGCGAAGACGTCCGGGTAGGTGGCCAGCATGACAGCGCTCATCGCCCCGCCCGCGGAGAGCCCGCTGACGTAGACCCGCGAGCCGTTCACCCCGTAGTTCGTCTTGGCGTGGTCGACCATCTGCTTGATCGACAGCGCCTCACCCTGGCCTCGTGTGGTGTCCCCCGCCTCGAAGAAGTTGAAGCAGGAGTTGGCGTTGTTGCCGGAGGGTTGTTGGGCGACGATCAGGGCGAACTTCCACTGGTCGGCGTACTTCTGCCAGCCGGAGTTGGCGAAGTAGCCGGAGGCGTTCTGGGTGCAGCCGTGCAGCAGGACGACGGCTGGGGAGTTGGCCGGCAGGCCGTCCGGCCGATAGGCGTACATGGCGAGGTTGCCGGGGTTGGAGCCGAACCCGGTGACCTGGGTGAGGGTGGCGGCCTGAGCGGGTGCGGCGACGGCGACCGCGCCCGCGACGGCGAGGGCGAGGCCGGCGACCGCACCGAGCAGCCGGGTGAGGGTGGACGAGGAGCGGCGCACGACGGCCTCCTGAGGGGCAGACTGTGAACTGGGTCACTGTCGAGTTGCCGTGACGTTACGACGATGTATCGCAGCTATGACATGGGGCACACTCACACATTCACGACGGACGCTGTGTACGTCAGACCGTCGACGTGGCGGGTCGAATCCGTCCCCAACGGTCCCGTCCTTGCAGGTCTGACCGGCCCGTCCAGGTCCGGTTGGTAACGTCCGCTGCGTGCCGTCCTCCCCGTCGCTGGCCACCGGGCCCGCACCCGTGTCGCCGCCGCGCACCGTCCGGGACCGCCGGGCCGACCTGATCGTCGTGCTGGTGGCGCTCGCGCTCGCCGTCTGGGTGACCAGTGGGCTGTGGCGGGACCCGAACGGCCGCACCATCACCGTCAACTCCAGCGACCAGGCGCTCTTCGAATGGCTGTTGGCCTTCGGTGGGCACGCGGTCACCCACTGGGACAACCCGCTCTTCACCTACCTGATCAACGTCCCGGACGGCGTGAACCTCGCGGTCAACACGACGATCACCGTGTACGCGGTGGTCTTCGCGCCGCTCACGTACCTGATCGGGCCGCCGGCGACGTTCCTGGTGATCCTCACCCTGAACCTGCTCGCCACCGCGCTGGTCTGGTACTGGCTGCTCTCCCGGCACCTGGTCCACAGCCAGCTGGCCGCCGGGGTCGGCGCCCTGTTCATCGCCTACTCCCCGGGCATGGTGTCGCACGCCAACGCGCACCTGAACTGGACCGCCGGTTGGCTGGTGCCGCTGCTGATCTGGCGGCTGTTCGCGCTACGCCGCGCCGGGCACTGGCTTCGGGACGGGGTGATCCTCGGCGTGCTGGTCGCTGTGGCCTTCTCGATCGCCGCCGAAGGGCTCTTCTTCACCGCGCTGGCGCTGGGGGTGTTCGTCGCCATCTGGGCGCTGCACCCGGCCAACCGGGTGGAGGCCCGCGCCGCGCTGCCCACCTTCCTGCGCGGGCTCGGGGTGACCGCAGTGGTCGCCGGCGTGCTGCTGTCGTACCCCCTGTGGTTGCACTTCGCCGGGCCACAACGGTTCCACGGCACCGGCTTCGACCCGGTGATCCACTCGGAGGACATCGCGGCGTTCGCTGCCTTCCCGCGCCGCTCGCTGGCCGGCGAGGCCGGGTTGGGCACCTCGCTGGCGCCGAACCCGACGGAGGAGAACTCGTTCTTCGGCATCCCGCTGCTGGTGCTCACAGTGATCTGTTTCGTCGTGCTCTGGCGGCGGGCCGACAGGCACCGCCGGGCCACCCTCTGGGCCCTGGGCGCGCTCGCGCTGATCTTCACGGTGCTCTCCTTCGGGCCGGTCGCCAAGGTCGACGGCCGACGCACCGATCTACCCATGCCGTTCGACCTGGTCGGACAACTGCCGGTGGTGAACGCCGCGCTGCCGGCCCGGCTGGCGCTGGTGGTCGCGCCGGTGGTCGGGCTGTTGCTGGCGTACGTCGTCGACCAGTTGCGCGCCGCACCACCCCGGCACCGCTCCACGGAACTGGCCTGGCTGCTGGGTTTCGCGGTGGCCCTGGTGCCGCTGCTGCCCACCCCACTGCTGACCGACGAGCGGGAGCCGATCCCGCGCTTCATCACCTCCGGGACGTGGCGGGACTACGTGTCGCCCGACGGGGTGCTGACCCCGGTGCCGCTGACTGTGGACATCTACCCGGACGGCCAGCGCTGGCAGGCGTACGCGTTGTCGCACCGCCAGGGCGAGTTCGCCATCCCGGGCGGCTTCTTCCTCGGCCCCGGCGGGCCGGACGGGCGGGGCCGGATCGGTCCGGTGCCGCGCACGTTGAGCGCGTTGATGGACCAGGCCGGCCGCACCGGGCTGGTCCCCATCGTCACCGACGGGACGATCCGGGAGGTCCAGTCGGACCTGCGGCACTGGCGCATCGAGACGGTGGTGCTCGCCGACGAGGTGCACGGCGCGAAGTTCGAGGTCGACGAGAAGGCGCTGCTGCGTACCGGCACCGCCCTGTTCGGCGAGCCGCAACGGGTCGACGACGTCTGGCTCTGGCGCATCCCGCCTGCCGATCGATAGGCCCACGACGAGATCCCTGGTGAGGCGGCTCACCAGGGAAGATCGCCGGTCGCGGGGCTAGGCTTGTTGCCGTGACGACGACGACCCCCGGCCTGACGGCCGTCCGCGCCGGCCTGCTCGACTACCAGGCCGCCTGGGACGAGCAGCGGCGCCTGCACGAGTCGGTGGTGGCTGGCGAGCGCGGCGACATGGTGCTGCTGCTGGAGCACCCGAGCGTCTACACCGCGGGCAAGCGCACCGAACCGTGGGACCGGCCCATGGACGGCACTCCGGTCGTCGACGTGGACCGTGGCGGCAAGATCACCTGGCATGGGCCGGGTCAGCTCGTCGGTTACCCGATCCTGCGCCTGCCCGACCCGGTGGACGTGGTCGCCTACGTGCGCCGAACCGAAGAGCTGCTCATCGACGTGTGCGCCGAGTTCGGGCTGACCGCCGGCCGGGTCGAGGGGCGCAGCGGCGTCTGGGTGCCCGAGGACGACCGGGGGCCGGCCCGCAAGGTGGCGGCCATCGGCATCCGGGTGGCCCGGGGCGTCACCCTGCACGGCTTCTCGATCAACTGCGACTGCGACCTGACGTACTTCGACCGGATCGTGCCGTGCGGCATCCGGGACGCGGGCGTCACCTCGCTCACCGCCGAACTGGGCCGCCCGATCAGCGTCGCCGACGTGCTGCCGGTGGTCGAGCGCCGGCTCTCCACCCTCATCAAGGTCTGAGCGGCGGCCCCCGGGCGGCGACGCCGGGGGCCGCCTCGCTCACGGCGTCAGTCGGTGCAGGTCACGCGGGAACGCGGTGACCTCCCGGATGTTTGCCGCGCCGACCAGCCGGGCCACGAACCGTTCCAGGCCGATGGCGAAGCCACCGTGCGGTGGCATGCCGTGCCGGAACGCGTCCAGGTAGCCGACGTACGGCTCGACCGGCTCACCCCGGGCCGCCAACGCCGCCAGGTAGTCGGCGTGCCGGTGCAGCCGCTGCCCGCCGGTGACCAGCTCCAGACCCCGAAAGAGCAGGTCAAAACCGTTCGAGTACGCGGGCCGCGCCGGGTCCGGGTGGGTGTAGAAGGGCCGCTTCGCCATCGGATAGCCGGTGACGAAGAGGAAGTCCGACCCGTGTTCGCGCAGTGCCCACTGGCCCAGCGCCCGTTCGTGGGCCGGCGCGAGGTCCGGCTCGTCGGCGGGCGCCTCGGCGATCGTCAGCGCCTCGGTGAAGTGCACCGCCGGGATCTCCGCCGGCACCTGCGGCGGCGTGACGCCGAGCGTCGCCAGGGCGCTGCCGGCCCGCCCGCTCACCGCGTCCAGCATCCCGGCCACCGTGTCGCGCAGCACCCGCATCACGTCCCGGTGGTCGGCGATGAAGCCCAACTCCGCGTCGAGCGACGTGTACTGGGCGAGGTGCCGGACGGTGTCGTGCGGTTCGGCCCGGAAGACCGGCCCCACCTCGTAGACACGTTCGAAGACGCCGACCATCAGTTGCTTGTAGAACTGCGGCGACTGGGCCAGGTACGCGGGTCGGCCAAACCAGTCCAGCGAGAACACGTTCGCCCCGCTCTCGGTGCTGGAGCTGACCACCTTCGGCGTGTGGACCTCCACGAAGTCCTGGGCGTCGAGTGCGGTCCGGAACCCGGCCACCGCGGCCGCCGAGATCCGCAGCGCGGCCGACCGGGTGGGGTGCCGCAGCGCGGTGGGAGCGTTGTCGAGCTGGGTGGGCAGGCTCGCGGTGAGCGCCGGCCGGTACAGGTCGAACGGTGGCGGCACGGCGGGCGGCCCGAGGAGACGTACCGTCGGGTCGGTCAGCTCGACCCCGGCGGGCGCCGTGCCGTTCGCGGTGGCCGTCGCGGTGACCTCGACGACCGTCTCCTCGGTGAGTTTCTCCAGCTCGGCGCGGACGGCCGGGTCGGTGACGACCACCTGGGCCAGGCCGGTGGCGTCCCGCACGATCAGGAAGGCCACCGACTTGAGCAGTCGGCGGCGGTGCACCCAGCCGGCGATCCGCACTGTCGTGCCGATTCTGGCGGGCAGTTGCTGGGACAGGGTTCGTTGCATGGCGGACTGCTCCTCGGTCGATCGCCACGCCGTCGCCGCCCTGGGGTGGCGAAAGCGTCGCATCAGCCCCAGGGAGGTGTGGGCGAGCGGGAACCTCGCGGTGCCACCACACCTTCGCCCCCGCCGGAACGGGGGCCTCGTTCGTCGCCTGATGACCGGGGCCAGCCGGGCGGGCTCTACTGGGCGCGGGTGACCCGCGGCCGTTCTTCCCGCAGCTCGGGAGGGTCTTCGCGCCCCGGTGCCAGACCGCCTCTCAGCACCGGCGGCTCTCTGCACTGGCGGGTCGGGGGCTACTCGGCTCCGTCGTCGCTGTTGCCGGCGACCGTAGCACCCGATTCCCCGGTCTGTGACGCCCTTTTCCGGCCGGCCGGTGTCCGGCGTCACAACGTTTGGGGCGTGACGCCGGTCGCCTGACGCACATAGACACCTGCCGTCCGGCGTAGGCTCATTTTCGTGACGATCGAGCACTCCGCGCCGACGACCGGCCAGGCAGCGCGCACCGCAACGGCGGCCCCCGAGGGGCGGCGCCTGCTGCGGATCGAGGCGCGCAACGCCGAGACGCCGATCGAGCGCAAACCGCCATGGATCAAGGTCAAGGCCAAGATGGGCCCGGAGTACACCCAGCTGCGCGGGCTCGTCTCGCGCGAAGGGCTGCACACCGTCTGCCAGGAGGCCGGCTGCCCCAACATCTACGAGTGTTGGGAAGACCGGGAGGCCACCTTCCTCATCGGTGGTGACCAGTGCACCCGGCGCTGCGACTTCTGCCAGATCGACACCGGCAAGCCGGCCGAGTTCGACGCCGACGAGCCGCGTCGCGTCGCCGAGTCGGTGGTCTCGATGGGGCTGCGGTACGCCACCATCACCGGTGTCGCCCGTGACGACCTGCCCGACGGCGGCGCCTGGCTGTACGCCGAGACCGTCCGTCAGATCCACGCCCTGCAGCCCGGCTGCGGCGTCGAGCTGCTGATCCCGGACTTCAACGCCGTCCCCGAGCAGTTGGCCGAGGTCTTCAGCTCCCGTCCCGAGGTGCTGGCCCACAACGTGGAGACCGTGCCGCGCATCTTCAAGCGCATCCGGCCGGCGTTCCGCTACGACCGCTCGCTGGACGTGATCCGCCAGGCCCGCGCCGACGGCCTGGTCACCAAGAGCAACCTCATCCTGGGCATGGGCGAGGAGCGGGCCGAGGTCTCGCAGGCGCTGCGCGACCTGCACGAGGCCGGCTGCGAGCTGATCACCATCACCCAGTACCTGCGCCCCTCGCCCCGGCACCACCCGGTGACCCGCTGGGTCAAGCCGGAGGAGTTCGTGGAGCTGCGCGAGGAGGCCGAGGAGATCGGCTTCGCCGGGGTGATGAGCGGGCCGCTGGTGCGCTCGTCGTACCGGGCCGGTCGGCTCTACAAGCAGGCCATCGACGCCCGCGCCGCCGCCTCGGTCGCCACCGCCAGCTGACGTCGCGGGCAGCGCCGCGCGGCCGTTCGGCGCCCGGGTGTCATGATCCTGTGATGACCGTCGGCGTACGCGAGCAGCCGCGCGGCGCGGACTCGCCCCGCCGGCGACCCGGCGCACGCCCCGGCCTGGTCGGTTGGCTCACCGGGTTGGCAGTGCTCGCCGGGGTGGGTCATCGGCTCTGGCTGCTGCTGCACGCCGCCCCGCCGACCAACAGCGACGAGGCCACCATGGGGTTGGCCGCGCTGCACATCGCCCGGGGTGAGGGCTTTCCGGTCTGGTTCTACGGCCAGCAGTACATGGGCACGCTGGAGGCGTACCTGGCCGCGCCGGTGTTCGCCCTCGCCGGTGGGCCGTCGCTGCTCGGGCTGCGGTTGCCCACGCTGGCCCTGTACGCGCTGTTCCTGCTGCTGGCCTGGCGGTTGACGCTGCGGCTGACCGGGGACCGATGGTTCGGGCTGCTGATGGTGGCGCTGCTGGCCCTCGGTTCCGACCGGATCGTCAAGAACCAGCTGATCGCCGGCGGCGGCTACCCCGAGATGAACGCGGCCGGGGCCGCGCTGGCCCTGCTCGCAGTGGATCTGGCCACCGGTCGACCGGGGCGGCGATCGGCCGGCGCTGGGCGACCCGACGGGCCGACGGCCGGCACCGGGCGACCCGGCTGGCGGCTGGCGCGCTGGGCCGCGTGGGGGCTCCTGGCCGGGCTGATGCTCTGGGTCGACCCGCTCGTGTTGCCGTACGTCGCGACGACCGGCGCGGTCCTCGTCGGGTTCTGCCGCCGGGAGCTGCGGGGTGCCCCCGGGGCGCTGCTCGCGGCGGCGGCCGTGCTGGGGGCGGCCCCACTGCTGTTGCACAGCCTGCTGGCCGGGCGTAACCCGCTGCACGCCGTGCTCGCGGCCAGCGGTGCGAACGCCAGCGCGGGCTGGCCGGACCGGCTGCACGGCGGCCTGGTGCTCGGCCCGCCGCTGGGCATGGGTTTCTGCGCTCCCGGCCAGTGCGCCGCCTGGCAACTGTGGTGGGCGCTCGCCCTGCCACTGCTGCTGGTCATCGCCGCCGCCACCGCCTGGCGTGCCCTGCGCGCCCCCGACCCCGACCCTGCTGGCTCTGCCGCTGTCGGCCCCGACGCGGTGTCGCCGCGGGTGGCGGCGGCGGCACGCCTGGCGCTCGTGCTGGCCGCGGTGGCCACCCTCGGCGCGTACACGGTCAGCAGTTCCGCCGGGCTCACCCCGGTGGAGAGTTCCCGCTACCTGTCCTGCCTGCTCATCTCCCTGCCGGCGCTGCTCTGGCCGGTGTGGACGGTGGCCCGGCACGGGCGGCGTCCGGCGGCGACCGGCCGGCGCGGCGTCGGGTCGACGCTGGCCCGGTCGCTCGCGGCGGTGCTGCTCGCCGCCACGCTGGGCACTGCGGCCCACGCCACCTGGCGGGCAGCGGAGACCGTACCGGCGACCCGGGCCGCCGAGGCCCGGCACACCGAGTTGGTGAGCACCCTGCGTCAGCTCGGCGTACGGCACGTGCGCGCCGGCTACTGGACCTGCAACCGGCTCACCTTCGCCAGCGCGGAGCAGGTGGTCTGCGCGGTCGTCGACGACAGTCTGCGCCCCGGTTTCGACCGCTACCCCGCGTACCGGCGGGAGGTGGACAGCGCGGCGGCACCGGCCTGGGTCGCGCCGGCCGGCTCACCCCTGGCGGAGGTGCTCGACGAGCGGCAGCGAGTCACGCCCGGCGGCCTCGACCTGGTCACCATCGAGGGCTGGCGCATCTACCTGCCGCGCTGACCTCGGCGGCGCGCGTGTGCGCGGCTCGGCGGTCTCGGCGCGCGTCAGCGCGGCTCGGCGGCCTCGGCGCGCGTGTGCGCGGCTCGCTGGCCTCGGCGCGCGTCAGCGCGGCGCGGCGGTCTCGGTGAGCAGGCCGAGGCGGTGGGCCAGGGCGGCGGCCTCCACCCGGTTGGTGACACCCAGCTTCGCGATGATCCGGGAGACGTGCACGCTTGCCGTCTTCGGCGAGATGAACAGCCGCTCGGCGATCCGGCTGTTGCTGTGCCCCTCGGCGACCAGGCGCAGCACCTCCCGCTCCCGAGCGGTCAGCAGGTCCGCGCCGGCCCCGCCCCCGGCGCGCAGGCCGACCCGCCGCGCCAGGGTGGCGGCCGCCTCGACCAGCGGGGTCGCGCCCAGCCGCCGGCCGATCTCGGTGGCCTCGGTGACCGCTGCCGCCGCCTCGTCACGTTCCCCGGCGGCGGCGGTCGCCTCGGCCAGTGCCAGCAACGCCCTGCCCAACGGGTGGGGCTGCCCATCGGCCCGCCACGCGTCGACCGCCGCACGCCAGGCCGGCAGTGCCTGGTCGCCGACCGCGAGCAGCGCGGTGACCTGGGCGGCGTGCGCGCGGGCCGCCGGGTGTCGCGCCGGCAGGTCGGTGGCGAGCGCCCCGATCGCCGCCGCCAACTCCCGGTCACCCACCCGGGCGGCGGTACGCGCGACGGCGCTGAGCACCGGCCACCCTTCCCGGGGCAGCTGTGGCAGGCTCTCGTCGGCCACGGCGACGCGGGCCGCCCGTACCGCCTCGACCTTGTCGTCCGCGGCCAGCGCCGCCTCGATCGCCAGCTCGTGCAGGGGCAGGCGGTGGTTCGGCCACAGGTACGGTCGATTGAGGAAGGTGAGCGCCCGGTCGACCAGTTCGTCGGCGCCCGGATGGGCGCGGGCCAGCCGCAGCCCGGCGCCCAACTGCAGCCAGTGCAGACCTGTGACACCGGACAGGTCGATCCGGGCGGCCTCCGCGCAGACCGCCTCGGCCTCGTCCCACCGACCCAGCGCGATGAGCGCCTCGGCCCGGTTGGAGAGCAGGTACGCCCCGGTGGAGCGGCTGATCCCCACCCGTCGCGCCTCGGCCACGCCGGCCTCGGCGGCCTGCGCCGATTCGGCGTAGCGGCCCAGCTCGCAGAGCATGTCCGACTCGAACACCATGGCGAGCACCAGGGTCGGCGCGTCGCCCGCCGCACGGGCGGCGGCGGCCGCCCGGCCCAGCTCGGCCAGCCCGCCGGTCAGGTCCCGCTCGCCGTGACAGAGCAACGCGATCCGCGTCGACAGCAGGGCCACGTGTTCTCCGAGCGCCTCGGCGTCGGTGGCGGCCTCGGCTGCCACCCGGGCCGCCTTCTGTGGGTCGATCTTGACCAGGTGGGTGGCGATGTCGGCGAGCAGCCGGACCCGCTCCCCGCCGGGCGGGCCACCGGCCGCCAGCCGGTACGCCTCATCCAGCTCGCGGCTGCCGTCGCTCTTGCCGAGCAGGGCCATCAGTCGACCGCGCTGGTCCAGCAGGCGGGCGGCGCGCAGCGGCGTGGCGTCGGCGTCCACCTCGGCCAGCCCGGCCCGGGTCAGCGTGATGGCCCGGCTGAAGTCGCCTGCGGTGACCGCGGCGTCGAGGGTCTGCTCCAGCAACGCCAGGTGGTCCATGCCGAGCAGGTCGGCGGCGTCCGGTACCAGTTCCCACAACTCCAGCGCCCGCTCCAGCAGTCGGCGCTGCTCGGCGTACGCGTAGCGGTCGGCGGCGGCGCACGCCGCGGCTCGTGCGGCGACGAGGGCACGCGGGTGGTCGTGTGCGGCGTGCCAGTGGTGGGCGATCTCGGCCGGGGCGCGGCCGGCGGCGACCAGATGCGGCTGGGCCTCGATGGCGGCGGCGAAGCGGGCGTGCAGCCGGGCGTGTTCACCGGGCAACAACTCGTCGTGTACGGCCTCGCGGACCAGCGCGTGTCGGAACTCGTAGTCACCGTCCCGGTCGGCCACCACCAACTGGGCGGCGACGGCAGCGCGTAACGCGTCCTCCAACTCGGTTTCGGGCAGCCCGGCGACCTCGGCGAGCAGGTCATGGGCGAATCGGGTGCCGCCGGCGGCCGCGATCCGCAACACCCGCTGGGCCGGCTCGGGGAGCCGGTCCACCCGGGCCAGCAGTAGGTCACGCAGCGTCTCAGGCAGCGCCGCGCAGCCGATCGGGTCACCGGCGACCGCCAACTCCTCGATGAAGAAGGGGTTGCCCTGGGTGCGGTCGTGGACGTCGTCGACGGCGCGGGCGAGCGGCTCGGCGCCGAGCAGGTCGGCGAGGATCGCGGCGGTGCCGTCGCGGTCCAGGCGAGCCAGCTCGACCCGCTCCACACCCCGGGCCCGATCCAGCTCGGCGAGGAACGGGCGCAGCGGGTGCCCGCGCTGCAACTCGTCGGTGCGGTAGGTGCAGACCAGCAGCAGCCGGCCCGGCCTCGCCGCCCGGACGAGGAAGCCGATGAGGTCGCGGGTGGAGCGGTCGGCCCAGTGCAGGTCCTCGATGATCAGGACCAGCGGGCGAGCATCGGCCAGCCGCTGGAACAGCTCGGCGACCAGGTCGAACAGGTAGCCGCGCGGGGCGTCGCTGAGCGGGACCGCGCGCGGGGTGGTCAGCGCCGCGGAGGCGCGGCCCAGCTCCGGCAGGAGCGGAGCGAACTCGGCCTCGTAGCCGGCGAAGACCTCGGGGCCGTCGGCGCGGAGCACCGCGCGCAACGCGGCGGCGAACGGCGCGAACGGCAGACCCGCCTCGCCCAACTCCAGGCACTGGCCGACGAGCACCCGCGACGCGCCGTCGGTGGCCCAGCCCGCGAACTCCTCCAGCAGCCGGGTCTTACCCACACCCGCCTCGCCGCCGACCAGCACCGTGGTCGGCTCGCCGGCCCGCGCCCGGCCCAGCGCGTCTCGCAACGCCGCAGTCTCGCGGTGGCGCCCGACGAGGACTGAGCTGGCGGCGCGTACGGTCACGTGTTCGAGCATGCCATGGCGGCCCGTCCCGCCGGCCCCGCCGATCGGCCGGTGGCCGGGCGGCGGGGCCGGATCGGGTCGAGCGGTCAGCCCGCCGGGCGCCGTGGGCGTGGCGGGCGCGCTGGGCGTGGCGGGCGCCGTGGGCGCGGTCACCGGCGGGCGTCGCTGGTGCGACCGGCCTGCCTGCGCCGGCCCAACCACCCTCGGCTGACCGGACGCGACAGCGACCGGGCGAGCCGGTCCGCGGCCGCGTCGGCGCGCAGCTCGGCGGCGTGGGTACGGTGCAGTGTGAGCAGGAAATCTGCGTCGTTGCCGAACATGTCGGGCTCCTTCGTGGCGTCGTCGTCTTCTGCTGACGACTCTTCGCGCGAAGGCCCCACCCGGGCATGGGCATGGCGCCTCATCTTCGCCGCCCACAGCCCCCTTACCCGTCCTGTCCGGGCGCGTACGGCGACGTAAGGTACTCAGCTGCCCCGGCACCCGGACGCGGATCAACCGGGCCGGCGGCGACCACTAGACTCTGCGGCATGGCAAAGCCCCAGGAGAAGGTCTCGTTCGGCCAGCGGCTGAAGCAGATCGGGATGGTGTTCCAGTTCACCGCCAAGCAGGACCGGTGGTTCGCGCCGCTGGTCGCCGCCGCGGTGCTCATCCCGCTCGCGCTCACCGTGGTCGCGGTCATCCTCTGGAGCTGGATCTGGCTGCCGATCGGCATCCTGTTCGTCCTGCTCGCGGTGCTGATCGTGCTCAACCTGCGGTCCAACAAGGCGATGATGAACGCCGCCGAGGGGCAACCCGGCGCGGCGGCGCAGATCATGGAGAACATGCGCGGCGACTGGCGGGTGACCCCGGCGGTCAGCTCGACGACCCAGATGGACATGGTCCACCTGGTGATCGGCCGCCCGGGCGTGATCCTGCTGGCCGAGGGCAACCCGCAGCGGGTGCGCGGCCTGCTGGGCCAGGAGAAGCGGCGGCTGTCCAAGGTGATCGGCTCCGCTCCCCTGCACGACTACGTGATCGGGCAGGAAGAAGGCGAGCTGCCGATCCGCAAGTTGCGGACGACGCTGCTGCGCCTGCCCCGCGCCCTCTCCGGCAAGGACGTCAACTCGCTGGACAAGCGACTCAAGGCGCTCACCGCCCGGCCACAGATGCCCAAGGGCGCGATCCCGAAGAACATGCGGCCGCCAGGCGCCTTCCGCCAGTCGCGGGGCCGCTGACCCCAGGTGTACGCGTAAGAGCCGGACCCGTGCGGGTCCGGCTCTTTTCACGTACACCCTGAGGTGCCCACCCCCGACGCTCCGCCCGCCCTTGCCCGTCGCCGTCGCCGTCGCCCTTGCCCTTGCCCTTGCCCTTGCCCTTGCCCTCGCCCTCGCCCTCGCCATGATCGTGCTCGATCCTGGATGCAGTGGCCTCGGGCGCGGAGGATGCCACTACATCCAGGATCGAGTGCGATCAGCGCGATCAGCGCGATCAGCGCGATCAGCGCGATCTTGCGGGTTGCGGGGTCGCGCGGCCCCGGACCGGCCTTGGCGGGGTCGGCCTCAGCCGCGGGGGGCGTCGACGATGACCGAGCCGGCGATTCGGTCGTGCAGGCCGCGCCGGTGCTCGTCCATGATCAGTGCGGGGACGACGAGGGCAAGCAGCAGGCCACGGATCAGCCCCCGGAGCACGCCGATCCGGCCACCGTCGTGCCAGGTCACACAGCGGATCCTGGTGATGTACATGCCCGGCGTCTGGGCGAACAGGCCGAGGAAGATGCCGTACTCCAGGACGAGCACCAGCACCGGGGCCCAGCCGTCGCGTACCGGGTCGGCGAAGAAGTTGGACACCAGCAGGCAGAGCACCCAGTCGATGATCAGCGCCCCGAACCGCCGACCGAGGCTCGGCGCGGTGAACGTGGGATCGGTGGCCGGCGCTGCCGGAAGGTGCGGGTTGGTCACAGCGGTCAAGGGTATCCGCGCCGGGATGAGGGCTTGCCGGGTGCCACCGCCGCTGTGTGCCGATTCAGGCCAAAGGCATCAGATGTCATTACACTGGCACAGTCGGTACGGCGTTCCTGGCGGGCCGAGGCGCGGACCGGGGCGTCGCTGACGCTCCGCGAGGGACGTAACACGGCAGAAACAACGGAGACACGGCCGGGCAACCCCCCGGCCCTAGCGTCGCCAGAAGCCTAGCCACCCCGTGGACGTGCCAGGAGGATGTGTGTTCGCCAATCCCGAGGAACTGCTGCGATACCTCAAGAACGAGGACGTGAAGTTCGTCGACGTTCGTTTCTGTGACCTGCCCGGCGTGATGCAGCACTTCAATCTGCCGGTCGAGTCCGTCAACGACGACCTCTTCACCGACGGCCTCGCGTTCGACGGTTCGTCGATCCGCGGTTTCCAGGCGATCCACGAGTCGGACATGCTCCTGCTCCCGGATGTCGCCACCGCGTTCATCGACCCGTTCCGCGCGCAGAAGACGCTCGCGCTCAACTTCTTCATCCACGACCCGTTCACCCGCGAGGCCTACAGCCGCGACCCGCGTAACGTGGCGAAGAAGGCCGAGGCGTACCTGGCGGCGAGCGGCATCGCCGACACCGCCTACTTCGGCGCCGAGGCGGAGTTCTACATCTTCGACTCGATCCGCCACGAGACCTCGGCGCATCAGTCGTTCTACTACATCGACTCGATCGAGGGCGCCTGGAACACCGGCCGCGAAGAGCCGGGCGGCAACCGCGGTTACAAGACCGCGTACAAGGGCGGCTACTTCCCCGTCCCGCCGGTCGACCACTACGCCGACCTGCGTGACTCGATCGTGCGCCGCCTGGTCGACACCGGCTTCAACGTGGAGCGCTCGCACCACGAGGTGGGCACCGCCGGCCAGTCCGAAATCAACTACCGGTTCTCCACCCTGCTGCACGCCGGTGACCAGCTCCAGCTCTTCAAGTACATCGTGAAGAACGAGGCCTGGGCCAACGGCAAGACCGCGACGTTCATGCCCAAGCCGCTGTTCGGCGACAACGGCTCCGGCATGCACACCCACCAGAGCCTCTGGCTCAACGGTGAGCCGCTGTTCTACGACGAGACCGGCTACGCCGGCCTGTCCGACATGGCCCGCTGGTACATCGGCGGTCTGCTGCACCACGCGCCGTCGCTGCTGGCCTTCACCAACCCGACGATCAACTCGTACCGTCGTCTGGTGCCGGGCTTCGAGGCGCCGGTCAACCTGGTCTACTCGCAGCGCAACCGGTCCGCCTGCACCCGCATCCCGGTGACCGGCGCGAACCCGAAGGCCAAGCGCGTCGAGTTCCGCGTCCCGGACCCGTCGGCCAACGTCTACCTGGCCTTCTCGGCCATGATGATGGCCGGCCTCGACGGCATCAAGAGCAAGATCGAGCCGCCGACGCCGATCGACAAGGACCTCTACGACCTCCCGCCGGAGGAGTGGGGCGACGTCAAGCAGGTGCCGGGCTCGCTGTCGGCAGTGCTCGACTCGCTGGAGGCCGACCACGACTACCTGCTCGACGGTGGCGTCTTCACCCCCGACCTGATCTCCACCTGGGTCGACTGGAAGCGCGCCAACGAGGTCGACCCGGTGCGCCTGCGCCCGACCCCGCACGAGTTCGCCATGTACTACGACTGCTGAGCCTGATCAAGGCTCCGACCTGCACGAACAGGATCACTACTGATCTTGGGTACAGGTTGGGTACAGACTGACAAGCGGCGGTCATGCTCGGCTCCCAGCCGGCATGGCCGCCGTTTGGCGTCCGCCGAGCGCGCTGTCGACGAGCAGGCGGGTCCGGTCGACCACGTCCGGCCACTCGTGTACGTACGTGTTCAGCGTGACGGTCGGCGTGCTGTGCCCGAGCGAAAGCTGGACCGTCTTCACCGACGCGCCTGCGTGGATCAGCACTGTGGCGTAGTAGTGCCGCAGTCCGTGGATCCCCCACCGCGCGGGAAGGCCGACCGCCGCCCGAGCGGTCGACCATGTCCGGGAGAAGGTCGCTGCATTGACCGGCTCGCCGCCGACACCTCGGAATAGCAGGCGTGCGGGCCGGCGCACCGGCCGGCGACGATCCGTGTCGTCGTCGAGTTCGACCGCGTCGCAGCCGTCGGCAAGGTGCAGGCGCAGCGCCGCCGCGACGACCTCGGGTAGCTCCACAGTCCGGGCGCTGGTCTTCGTCTTGACCGGGCCGAGGAACGGCTGACGGCCCTTGAGCACCTTGAGTTGGCGACGGACATGCACCTCTCGCGCGTCGAAATCGATGTCGTCCACCTCCAAGCCGAGGATCTCCCCCAGGCGCAGACCGCAGCCGGCTGCGAGGTACACCGTTGCGGCCAGCCGAGGCGGCAGCGTAAGCGCCAGGTCGTGGACTTGGTCCGCCGATGGAATGACTCTGTTCCCCCGGTCGATCGACGGCAGCCGGATGCCCTTGTCGCACGGGTTGGTAGGGATCAGGCGATCCCGTACGGCCATGGCGAACATCGACCTGAGGTAGGTGTAGACCACCCGCAGCGTGCTCGGGGCCAGGACACCCGACCGGTCCTTCACCCACCCTTGGATATGGCTCGGTCGGACGTCCTTGATCTGCTGTTGGCCCAACCTCGGCAGCACGTGGAGCCGGACAGCGTGCTCCACCAGGACGGTTGTGCTGTCGGTGTGGAGCTGGGCGGCTCGCCACAGCTCGGCGAGGGCCGCAACGGTGATGCGGCCCGCCCGGTCATCGATGTACTGACCCCGGCTCAGGTCGGCACGCACGTTGGCGTCGTGGCGGTCGGCATCCACCTTCCGCTCGAACAACTGCGTACGCGTCTCGCCGAGGTTGTCCGTCCAGCGGACCCGCCACCGCTTGCCCCGCCCGTGCCGTCTCGACGGCAGCCGCGTCCCGTCGGGTCCACGCGAGTTCAGGTACCACAGGTCGTCAACGGGCATGGCCTACGCCGCCTGCTCCGCGACCCAGGACCGCACGTCCTGCGGGTCGTACCTCAGGTGCCGTCCGACCTTGGCCGCCGGTGGCCCGAAACGGCGGTGCCGCCATTGGTACAGGGTGCCCACCGGCACGCCGAGGAAGGCGGAGACATCCTCCACCGTCCACAGCCGGTCGACAGCGCTTGTCTGCCTTTGGGTGCTCATCAGTCCAGTGCTCCATTCCACGACTGCGATGGCCGATGGTCGGCCGGTTTGGTGTCAAGGTGGGCTTGACGCTGAATCGCGCGTCAGGCAACGAGGGTCTGTAGGTACTCGCGTGCCGCGTCCTGGTGCTCTCGGGCCATAGCGGCGGAGGCGTTGGCGAGCAGCGCGTCAGCCGTGGTGTGCCAACCGGCGCCCACGAATTGCAGGAAGTTGACCACCAGCGTCGCCGGCTCGGTCCCGGCCACGGCTTGCTCCGGCCCGCTGCTCTGGGTGCGGCGGAACACGACGCGTTGGTTGCGCAGCAGGGCGAAGGTGATCGAGTAGCGGCGGGACTTGGTGAGGAAGTGGCCGCCGAAGCCGAGCATGTGCGCCCAGCGGCGCAGCCGTCGCCAATCGCGGGGCGTGCCGAGCATCCAGCACGCGTCTATGAGGCGTTCGGCGTGGCTGCCGGCCGGGTCGGCGTAGATGTCGATGGTGTCGCCGGTCAGCCGATTCGAGGCGTGGCCGGTCACCTCGGTCGACTTGGTGGCGTACTTGGCCAGGTACGCGGCAACCTGCGCGTCGGTCACTTCGCCCCGGCCGGCCACCGTGATCACCTTGGTCAGCACCTGAGTGCCCCAGGCGATCGTCCAGCCGCCCGGGCGGGCAGGGTGGTCCGGGGTGGTGAAGCCGACGGTGGCGGCGGCGTGGTCGACGGCGGCCACCAGGTCGGCGGCGTCGAGCTGCGGCG
This sequence comes from Micromonospora sp. NBC_00362, assembly GCF_026342155.1. Lineage (NCBI taxonomy): Bacteria > Bacillati > Actinomycetota > Actinomycetes > Micromonosporales > Micromonosporaceae > Micromonospora > Micromonospora sp. NBC_00362. Next base: position 6,289,466 of record NZ_JAPENH010000001.1, on the reverse strand, counting down.
GGGCCGGCACGATGGCGTCCGGGTCGTCGAGGTCGCGGCCGTCCAGCCGGATGATGGCATGGAAGTGCACGACGCCGCGTCGTTGCATCTCGGCGGCCTTGCCGAACGACAGCCGCACCGGGGACACCCACCGGGTCTTACCGGTACGCGGTGAGGTCACGGGGATGTCGGGGATGCCACGAGCGGTGGCCAGCCGGTGCATGTAGCGGTTGATGGCGATGGTGGTGCGCCGCCACAGTTCCCCGGCCGTGAGGTTCCAGACCGCTTGCGCGTCGTGGTCGTAGCAGTCGAGGCACAGCGGTGTGCCCAACCGGGCGTCGGTGTCCTCGTGGCGGGCGAAGCAGACCAGCCGCACGCCATGCGGGCAGACCGTCAGATCCCGGCGGGCGTGGCAGGGTTCGGGTCGGCAGTCGCAGGAGGTCCGGCGGGTGCAGGTGTGCCGCTTGACGAACCGGGTGTGCACCTCGCCGAAGGACGGGGCGGTGAAGGTCGGGAACACCGCCGGGTGGTGCGCCACCTGCTCGGGCACGCCCTTGCCGCCGACCAGGCCGGCCCGCACCACCTGGTAGGCGTCGCGTTGGTAGAGCTTGGAGCAGGTCGGGCACACGGCGGCGCGGCGGTTGCCGCACGGCTTGTAGATGACGCCGTCGGGCATGTCGGCCGTTGACCGCTCCGAGAGCAGACGGCCGGTGGCGGCCTCGACGGTGGCCATGGTGCCGACCAGGCGGACCGGGCGGGTGCAGCCAGCGGCCGGGCGGACGTGGCGCAGCCAACCGGCGAAGTCGGGTTGCGTCAGCCGGGCAGCGGCCTGCCGTCGGATGTCGGCGGAGGTGGCGTACCAGGGCGGGGCGGTCGGCTCGGCGCACGGGGCCGTACCCGAAGCAGGTGCTTCGGGTACGACGGTCAGCGTCGAGACGGTCAACGGGTCGCCTTCATAGGGTGGCCGTTGGCGGGTCGGACGGGTCGGTTGTCGGTGTTGGGGTCGAGGTCCAGGACCGCGAGGGCTTGCGTGGCCTCATCCGAGGTCACCTTGAGGCGGACGGCCAGTTGGCCCGGGGTGATCGGCGTGCCGTGCTCGGTGCGGTACTGCTTCGCGACGCGGGTCGCTCGGGCGAGCAGGTCCGGGGCCACGATCGGCAGGGGAAGTTGGGCAGCGTCAGACGCGGTGACAGGAGTGTCAGTGGTGGACGGTGCCAACATCGGTGCCGGGGTGACATCAGGCTTGCTCGGTCGGGGACGGGCGGGGCGGGCAGTCGCATCGGGTGCAGGCGTCGACGGCTCCGGGGTGGGGGCCGGTCGCGGTGCGGTGATCCGGGTGGCGACCTGGGCCGGGGTCGGGATCTCGGGCTGGGCCGGCATCGGTGCCGGTTCGGCGGGGTCGATGGTGGGCATGATGGGCAGCTCGGGCCGGCCGGGCGTCGGTGCCGGGACGGCGGGAACGGTGACGGTTGGGGCTGGCGTCTTGGCGGGTGCCGGGGACGCTGGTGCGGTGCCGGTGGCGGCGGTCAGAGTTCGACCGCTTCCCCGGCGGAGCAGGGCGCGCATGTGCACGGCCAGGCCGGCGACGGCCGGGGGCAGTGCCCCGACGATCGCGGCCAGGACCACACGCCACACCTCGACTCCGGTGGAGAAGGTGGACAGCAGGTGGTACGCCGACTGGGCAGCGATGCCGATGCCGGCAGCACCGTAGGTGTTCTTCTTGGCGAATGCGGCGACCTGTGCGGGTACGGGGGCCATCCACAGCACCAGGGCGACGACCACGTAGCCGTCGACCGCGATGGGCATCAGCCAGGCCAGGGCGAGGCTGACCGAGGTGCCGGGGACTGTAAGGCGGGCGGTGAAGCCGGCGAGTTCGGCCAGCGCGATCCAGGTGGAGGAGGACAGGCCGAACGACGCGGCCAGCACCGCCCACGAGGCGATCGACGCCAACCGGGGCTCACCGGCCACCAGCCGGGTAGAGGTTGGATTCGGGTTGGTGGTCACGCCGTGGCCCTCCCGTCAGCGAGGCCGAACAGGGTCGGTTCCTCACCGGAAGGCAGCGAAGTGGGTTGGGCCGCCCTGCGGGATGCCGTCCGGTTGCTCCGGGCGGTCTTGAGGTTGTGCAGGTCGGCGAACTGGTCAGGCGTCAGCACGGACAGCGCCTGCTTGTCTTCGCCGCGCCGCCGGTACAGCAGCGGGCGGACTGTGGCGTTGGTCGGGCAGTCCGTCACCCCGTCGGGGTAGCGGAAGCCGCAGCCGGGGCACAGTGACGGTGCCGGGCTACCGGGGTAGTGATCAGCGAACACCTTCGCGAGGATCGCCACCGTGACGCCGAGGCCGGCGCGGATGAGCCGCTCGTCCAGGGCGACACGATCGGCGCGATCGCCGTAGCGCATCTGTACCGCCTGCCGGGACACGCCCAGCCGGTCGGCGATCTCCGCCCAGGAGTACCGGTACGGAGCCTGCCGCAGACCGGTGACGGCGAGCCGCGTCATGGCGTCCACGTCGGTGGACAGCGCCGCGAGTGACCGCAGCGCCTCGATGTCGCCGGCAGCGACCCGACGGGCATACGCCCGCAGGATGCGCCGCACGAACGCGTCGAACTCGGTGGTTTCCACGGACCGCTTGGCGCGCTTGGTGCGGGTGCGCGTCAAGCCGGGCTTGACGGTTTTCTTGTTCATGCCGCACCACCGGCAGTGGCGCTCCAACCGCAGACATCGCAGTCGTAGAAGCCGCAGTACTGGCAGCAGCCAGAGCGGTCCTGATTACGCGGCATGACGTCCGCGCAGTCAGAGTCCCCGCAGCGGCAACCATCCTTGGTTGGCGTGCCATTGGTGCGGTCCCACGCGTCGGCCGCCGCATTGAGGACGGCGATGACAGCGTCGGCTGTCTGGCCCTTGGCGTCGTTGAAGTCGTAGGCGTTGTCGAGCCTCTCGTAGTACTGGCTGTCGGCGAACCGGAGGGCCAAGTACCAGTCCAGGTAGGTCAACGCCGCCTCGAAGTCAGCGAACTCCGGGGCTTCGAACATGTGGGCCGGGGCGTCGACGGGTCCGCCGTAGCAGACGATGCCGATTGCGCCGACCAGACAAGCCGGGGGCGTGAACGACCCCGACGTGGCGTCGTAGTAGGCGCCCTGCGTCCAGCCGTGGCGGGACAGGTACAGGACGGCGTCCCGCAGCGTGCGGGCCGGGGTGGTCACCTGCTCGGCGACCGTGTTTTGGGTAGCGTGCATGACGGCAGCTCCTTCCGGGCTGTTGATGGGGCGGGTCGGCGGCGTCCGGGGTGCTTTCTCAGGGCTGATCCCGGTGCTGCCGGCCCGTTTCTATGGGGTTCGGCGCTGGGGGCGGACCATCCGCCGCAGGGCCGCGTCGAACTCGGTGACGATCCGCATCAGGTGCGCCCTGGCGTTGGTGTCGCCGGCCGCGAGGCTGATGCGGGTGCGGATCTCGGCGTGCTGGCTGCCGTCGGCGGCCAGCACCCGGGTCAGGACCACCACGCCGCGACCGGGAACCCGCAGGGTCACCGGCTGGGCTCGGTGCTCGCCCATCCCGCAGAGGTGGCCACGGGCGCACCAGTCCGGGTGAAGGTGGTCGTCGGTGGTCGGCCAGGTTGGCGACGTGGCCGGCCGGGGTCGGATACGGATACTCATGCCGCACGCCCCTTGCGGTCAGCCCGCATGCGGGCGGCGTAGGTCGCGATCCGGGCACAGGCCGCGTCATCGAGGTACGCGGCTTTGATCAGTTGCGGGATGCCGCCCTCGGCGATGAGCAGGCCCACGCCGGGATTGGTCGGGCTGATCGTGTTGGACGACCAGCCGCGGTCTGCCCACCCGTGCCCCAGCACGATGTCGGAGGACACGTTGGTGGTGCACCGGAAGGCGCACCGCCAGGCGAACAGGTCCCGCAGGCTCGTCGGGATGATGTCGGAAGACGGGCGTTGCGTCGCCGCGACGACGATGATGCCGACCGCCCGGCCCCGAGCCACCAGGTCCCGCAGCAGACCCGCGAAGTCCTCCCGGGTCTTCTTGTCCCCGACGGTGGCCGAGAAGTAGGCGATCTCATCGATGGCGACCAGGATCGGGCTGAACACGTCATCGCGTTGGGTCTTCCGGCGGCCCTCAACTTCCAGGTAGGCGTACCGGTTGTCCATCACGATCTGCATCCGCCGCAACGTGGCCAGGGCATGCATGATGTCCGGGCCGACGAACACGTCGGCGCAGCTCTTCCACTGGCCCAACTCGACCTGCTTGCCATCCAGCAGGCACAGCCGGCAGTCCAGCGACAGGGCGGCGTGAGCCACGATCAGGTTCAGCAGGGTCGACTTGCCGCCGCCCGGTTCCCCACCGATCAACAGATTGCGGTAGATCAGCGGGACCTGCACCGGGTGGCCGAACTCGTCCACCCCGACATGCACCGGGTCGAAAATCGACACAGTCGGGTCGGCGGGCATGCCACCCGGTGCCGGAGAAGCGGTCAGCGTCGACATCACTGGCCCGCTCAGGCCGCCGCCGGCGCAGCGGTCGACCAGGGGTCATCCGCCGGCGCTTCCGGGGTGAACCCGTCCCCACCGGAGCGGGTCCGGGACGTCTTCTTCACCGTCGCCGTGGCGAACCGCAGCGACGGGCCGACCTCATCCACGTCCAGGCCGTACGCGGAACGCTTCTCGCCCTCCTCGTTCTCCCACCGCGACAGCCGCAGCCGACCGGCCACCACCACGCGGGTGCCCTTGGCCAGGGACTCGGCGATGTGCTCCGCCAGGTCCCGCCACGCGGTGCAGGTCAGGAACAGCGGGTCACCGTCGCGGTACTCACCCGAGGCGCGGTCGAACACCCGAGGCGTGGACGCCACGGTGAACTTCACCAGCGCCACCCCGGCCGGGGTGAACCGCAGTTCCGGGTCGGCGGTCAGGTTGCCGACCACCGTCACGGTCGTGTCGTTTGCCATTACAGATCCTCCTTGGATCGGTTTCCGAGGTATGTGTGCCGTTGAACGCGGCGACACGGGTACGGGTCAGACATCTTGTGCGAGTTTTGGCGGTCAACGGCGCGGGTTGCGTTGCTCCGGTGCCGGCGCTGGCACGTCCAGCAGGTCCAGGCCCAGCGGCGGCATGGCCGGCGATACCGGGGCGTCCTCGTCGCGCATCCACGCCACCCAGGTCGACAGCGGCGAGGCCACCAGGCCGGTCAGCGGGTCACGACGGGTGATGTCGACCCGCACCAGCGCGGCATGCCGGGCCGACGCACGAACCATCCGCGCCTCACCCGCCCAGCAGGCCACCGCGAGCTTGTCCGCCTTGCCGTCCAGGTCCATCAGGTCCAGGCCCGGCCGCAGCCACACCCACGCCCGCTCCCCGGCCGGCGTCGGCCGCGCCCACAGGATCAGCGGCAACCGACCCGGGTGCAGCCGCGACGTCGAGCGGATGAACTCCGCGAAGCACAGCCGCAGCCGGTGCCGCACCACCACGCACCACACCCACGCCGACACCCGCCGACGAAGCCGGCCGACACCGAAGACGACACCCAGCACCACGGCCAGGAGCACCAGCGGCACCGCCGGGTGCGTCGCCCGGGACAGGTACGCCATGCCGACGAAGAGCGTGACCGCAGTGACGATCTCGAACGCCCACCACCACAGCACCCGTAGCGCCGGCCACACCCGGACCACGGCGGCGACCACCAGGCCGCACACCGCGCCGGACAACAGCCCGATCACCACCGCGAGCGCCAGCGGCACCGTCACCGACGCGGTAGCGGCCACCACCAGGGCGACGGACGCCGCCACGACGAGGAACGCCACCCGAGCCTTCTGCGCGTACGACCGCGACACCGGCGTCTCCACCAACGTCACCGCGCCCACCGGGCGCTCACCGAACAATCGTTTGGCCATGCCTCGACTCCCCTCCGTGGCCCAAGTACTAACCGAGTTAGTAATTGGGACGCTACGACACCGCACCCTTGATCGCCAGCCCTCCGGGTCGGCGATTTTCGGCAGCGGAACTTGTAGATATGACGATCACTCAGGTACTCATCGAACGACAGGTGTCACTGCGGGGTCAGGCCGATGTCCCCTTCCCTGTCACCCCCTTAGCGGGGCCATACTGGGCTCATGGGAGACACGGGAAGCGCGGGCGAGGGCCGGCCTCTGTGGGCTCGGCGTATCCGGAACGAGCGGGCCGCCCGAGGGTGGTCGCAAGCTGAGGCGGTCGAAGCCCTCCGGGCGCACGCTTCGTCTGAGCTGCCGTCGAGCGGCAGCCTTCTCCGAAACTGGAAGCGCTGGGAGGCCGGCGACGCCGAGCCAGACGACTTCTACAAGGGCCTCATCGCGGTTACGTTCGGCACCGTCACCGCTGCGTTCTTCCCACGACGTGGCCGCGACGACGTCGACAAGACTTTGATGGCTGGCACTGGCCTGGACACCCTCGAAATCGTCACTCGCATGCGCGCGTCGGATGTGTCCCAAGCGACCCTCGAAGGGCTGAGGATCACCGCCGACAGGCTGTGCAGCGAGTATCCCTACACCGACTCGGCAGACCTGCGAGTCGAGGGACACGCGTGGCTGCGCCGCATGACGGCACTTCTCGACGCTCGTCTCACGCTCGCCCAGCACAGAGAGCTGCTTACCTTGGCGGGAACGGTCGCCCTCCTGGTGGGTTGCGTCGAGTACGACATGGGTCGACGCACCGAAGCCGAGGCGACCCGTAGGGCGGCGTTGCAGCTCGGGGAAGAGTCCGGGGACGTGAACGTCATCGGTTGGGCGCAGGAGATGCGGGCGTGGTACGCGCTGACCGCAGGTGATTTTCGCGGCGTAGTCGCTGCCGCCGAAGCAGGCGAGGCAGCCGCGCCGCGCCAAAGCGTGGCAGTCCAACTAGCTGCCCAACGGGCGAAAGCATGGGCGCGAATGGGCGACCGGCGTCAAGTCGAGCTTGCCCTAGACCAGGGCCGCCGCATCCTTGAAGGACTGCCGTACCCGGAGAACCTGGATCACCACTTCGTCGTCGACCCGGCCAAGTTCGACTTCTACGCGATGGACTGCTACCGAATCGTCGGCGAGAACGGGCTTGCTGAGGTCTACGCGGACGAGGTGATCCGCTCATCCACGGACAGCAGCGGCACAGTGCGAAAGCCCATGAGAGTGGCGGAAGCACAGATCACCCTTGGTGTCGTGGCCGCACGAGCGGGCGACTTGGATCGCGCCGTCGACCTCGGCCGCCAGGCGCTCAGCGGGAACCGGCGGTCACTGCCATCGCTCGCCATGGTGGCCACGGACCTGTCGTCAGTGCTGGCCAAGCAGTACCCGGACGCGCCAGAGACGCGGGACTTCGCGGACGAGTTGCGAGCGGTCAAGGCCGGCCCGAGCGCCTAGCGTTCAGCGTCATCGCCCGAGGGCGGTTGAACCTCAGCCCGCGACCTGCCGCCGACACCGGGTCGTGGCCGCGCCTCGTGCCAGTTGACAATGTGCGCCGGTCGCCACACGTGCGTCCGTCCAAGCGTCAGATCGGGCGCAGGCATCTGCCCCCGCTTCCGGTACGTCGCCACCGTGCCAACCCGCACCCCGAGGTACGCAGCGACGTCCGAGGTCGTCCACCACTCCGCGTCGGGATCAGGGCTCGTCACGTCCGCCATTCTGCCTGCGTTGAACGCTCAACGCACCTACGTACCGGGGCAGCCTCCTGAGCGCTTGCGGCGCTGACCTGGCTTGGCCTCAACTCCCCTCCGAGGGTGCACGCATACAGAGCGAACACCAGCTTGGGTGCATTTCTATCTGACCGTTTGGCTGGATGCCACGCACCGTCCTCTTTAGATCGCTGGCGGACAGGGTCTAGATCCACACCACGACATGTCGCTACAGTGAGGCGTACCACCGATCACCGTCTGTGATGCGCCCCGGGGGGCACCGCACATGTGGCTTAACAGCGAGGTCTGGCAAGGGCAGTACGGCGAGGCCTTCGTCCGCGGCTTAGCCTGCGCGGCTGGCCTCACAACGTCTACCAAGAGCCTCGACGTCGACGGCACTGACATCCAGATCAGCATCCCAGGGCGGCGCGGCTCCTTCCGTTACCCGGCGATCGAAGCGCAAGTTAAGTCTTGGTCGACACCCAACTCCGACGGCGATCACTTCCGATATCCACTGAGCCTTCACAACTACGCCGACCTGGTCGGGACTGTGGGGATCGACCTCCCACTCCCCCGTTATCTTTTTCTGGTGATCGTGCCGCCCGAGAAGGACGGCTACACGCTGGCATCTCACGATTGCCTTCACTTTCATCACGCGGCATACTGGGTTTCTCTCATGGACGAGACACCCGCTTCAGAACTGACAGTTAAATCCTCAAAAACGGTTTATGTACCTAGAGATAACCTCTTGACCGTTGAAACGCTGGTTAACCTGGTTTGCCCAGAGGGACAGAAGAGGGAGGCGGCCTGATGGATGTCGAAATCGTAGACACCGATGCCCTCACTGCCCGCGACCCCTCGCAGATCGCTCTCTACTTGCGCAGCCGAGGTTGGGAGCCGGACTCTGCGCCGGGCGGAACCGTCTGGCAACTGGGAGTCGGGGACGAACGGTTGGAGGCGTTAGTTCCGACCAATAGCCGAATGAAGGGCTACGCGGGTTTCATTCGTCAGCTTCTACACCTGCTCGAAGACGTCGAAGAACGCTCGCAGCTGGAGATATTCCGAGACATCTCTACGGCTGCCGCCGACGTTCAGTACGTTCGCACCATGCCTAATTCCCCAGCAGGAACAATACCCATTAACGACGCCTCGAAAACTCTCGAAAATATTCGACAGTGGGTACTAGCTGCCGCAGTCGGAGTTGCAAGCCCTTTTCGCCGCGCGGTACAGCCCGCGAGAAAGCCAGCAGACGCCCTTGAGTTCATGCGCGGCGTGAGGCTCGGTCCTAGCTACGAGGGCAGCTACATATGGTCCGTGGAAGTACCGTTACCACCCCGCGTCGGACAGGAGATTCTCCCTTTCGACGATCCTGACGTTCAATACCATTCGCAACCGTTCCCTCGTCGCGTATCGCAGTTTCTCTACAGAGCAACGAGCAGAGCGCTCAGTGCAGCACAGCTCGTCGTGCATCAGGACCAAGGGTTAGACGCTTTCACTTCGGGTGTTAATGACGGAGTTACGGCCAACCTCTGCGAATCTTTGGCAGGTTTGGCGGGCGAGGAAGAGAGGCCCTTCCAGCTCTCGTTTCAGTGGGCTATTTCTCGCCCTGTCGAGCCCACTCCTTCGATCCGCTTTGACCCGCCAGAAGTTCAGGTGCTTGCTCAAGCCGCGAAGGAAATGCGAGCCAACCTCCCGGAAGAAGACATTCGCATCATCGGCAATGTCGTCCGCCTTCATCGCGAAAGCAGCCTCGGCTCAGGCGAGGTGAGTATTGCGGGTGTGATGGAGGGCGACACCAGTGAACGACTGTGGCGAGTATGGGTAGAACTTACGGAGCAGGACTACCTGCACGCAATCACAGCGCACGACCGAGGTCATTCCGTGTCGGTGCGGGGTGACCTCACACGCCGAGGTAATCGTTCGAATCTAAGCCGAGTCTCGGTGTTCGAGGTGCTACCTGATCAGTCTGCCTAAGTTCAGGCGAGTCTCCTCGTCGGGCAGTCGTCAGACCGTCCATCCTCCCCGGACGGGGACAGGTCCGGCTCAGCTCGCCCCGGTGGCCCCTGCGTCAGCGTTGCGTCCGCCTGCCCTTGCGGGGAAGAACTAACCTGATCGCGTGACCGAGCAGACTCCGGCTGATGGCTTGCCGAACTCGTCCGAGGACCAGTTCGAGGCAGTACCTCTGGGCCGTTGGGAGCGGCTTGGAGCATCCGCGCTCGGACTGGTCGCTGCCGGGGGCGGCGCCTGGGCTGTCTTCGCTACTGACAACCAAGCCGGATCCGCAGTTCTTGTCATCATCGGCGCGGCCTTTCTGCTGATGGGCCTGCAAGGCACACCTCTGATTCGGGTCGGTAGCGCAGATAGTGGCGTAGAGCTTGAGCGTCGTCGTCGCCGAGTCGAGAAGGCGATGGAGCAGGCCCGGCAGGAGGAGAGCCCAGAAATAGCGGCTGGGATTGTTGAGGCGGCTTCGATCATCGAACCTCGGATCTTTCAGTCGCCGCGCTACCGAAGCGAGCTCTACACCTCGAAGGTGGCTCTGGCATTCCAGATTGCGGTTGCGAACGCCACGGTTGAACGGCACTCGCTGGACTATGGCCCTGACCTCACGGTTCGCACGGGCATGGGCACGGCGAACGTCGAGGTCAAGTACCGCGAGCGAGGTCCGCTGAGAATGCAAGACGTCCGGAAACTGGAGTGGTACAGCGAAAGTTCGCGTGGCCTCCTCATCGTCACTAACGCTCCCCTTTCCCCCGAGGTCGAGGCCTACAACGCCGACGAGGCGAACCGACATGTCGAGGTAGTGACGTGGAAGGGCGAGGAAGACGCTGGGATACTTGTGCGAGCGCTTATCCGGGTAGCTGCTGCCGGTGGGGCACCAAGTCCAGCGGCTGATGTTGGTCTCTGAGGATCTCCTCGTCGGGCAGTCGTAGACCGTCCAGCCTCCTCGACCGCGGCGTTCCGCCTGAATTCTCGCCGGTGAGAACTTTCCATACGTCTTCAAGGCGGCCCTGCGGGCCGCTCGCCGGCCACTTTCGCCGGCCGTCCGCGCCTTGCCGCTTCGCTCCCGGCGCGGACCGGCAGTGGCCTCGGCGAGGCCAGCGGACACGCCGAAACCCCGGCGGCATCCGATCAACGGTGACGCCGGGGCCTACAGCTCTCCAGGCTACGGACGAGCCGGTTGGTACTGTCCCGACGGAGGCCACCCGCCATGTCGATGGATGATCCACCGCAGGAAGCGACCGAAGCTGCCGTTGCCGAGCTGCTCCGTCTCACCTTCCTGTGGATTCGCACCCTGTCTGCTCGCCTGGTCGAGGACCAGTCGACGGAAGCGCTGATTAAGCGCCACGCCCAGATCCACGAGTTGGCCGACATCTGCCACAACTTGCCGGGCCTGCTCGACCCGGGCAGGCGGCATAACCTCGCCGCAGGGCTTCGCTACGAGTGGCGCACATCGTCCCAGCGCAAGCGCGACTGGATGACCGCCTGCTGGGACCGTGCTGACTATGACTACGGCTGGCTCAGCGAACCGGAGTCCGAGCAGTCGGCCGCTGACTCTGACAGCGGTGCCTCCGGCGGGTAGGGCCTCCGGCCCTACGACCCGGGAATGGCCTCCGGCGGCCGGGGCTACTCGCCCCGAACCCTCGGCGACTCTGGGATGCCCCGGCCGCGACCGGGTACCCGTCGCACACCGGAGGCCACCAGACCGCGCCGACCTGGTCCAGGTCGTTCGTCCGGCGGGGCGCTCCACCTGGACCAGGTCGGCGCGGCCCGGCAGGGCGGAGCCTGCGCGACGGGATGCACCACCGGCCCTCTTCCGAACCCCTCGCACACAACCCCAACCCATGATCATTAGGTACACGAGGGGTACAGATGCCGCCTGGAAACACTGGATAACGATGGAAGTTGATATACGGCGTACGGGCTGCCCAGCGGCTTGATCGATGCCACTCTCCCAGGTCAGCCGCCACGCGCAGTTAGTTCGCCATGTACTACGACTGCTGAGCAGTCAGACGCACGACGACTGCTGAGCAGTCGCTGGAACACCGGCCGGGCCGGCTCCGCTCACCGCGGAGCCGGCCCGGCTCGCTGTGCGCCGCCCCCCGGCATACCTTCGCGTCCGATATATTGCTTCGGTGGACACACCACTGCGCGAACCGACCTTCCTGATCCTCACCGCGCTGGCCGGCCAGCCGATGCACGGCTACGGGCTGATCGGCGAGGTCGCCGCCCTCTCCGACAACCGGGTGTCGCTACGCCCTGGAACGCTCTACGGGGCGCTCGACCGGCTGGTCGACGCCGGCCTCGTCGAGGTCGACAGGGAAGAGGTGGTGGACGGCCGACTGCGCCGCTACTACCGCCTCTCCCCCGGCGGCGAGACCACGTTGAGCACCGAGACCGAGCGGCTGCGCCGCAACGTCGAAGCCGCCACCACCCGGCTGTCCAAGCGGACCCGCGCCGCCCTCCCGACCACCCCGCGTACGGCCGGAGGCTTGGCATGAACGACCTGGAACGCCGATACCTCCGGCTGCTGCGCGCGTACCCCGCCGACTACCGGCGTGCCCGAGGCGCCGAAATCGTCGGTACCTACCTCGACCTGGCCGCCCCCGACCAACGCTGGCCGGCGCCGGTGGACGCCGCGGACCTGCTGCGCGGGGGCCTCCGCCAGCGACTGCGGGCCGCGGGCATCACCGACCTGATCCCCGGGGTACGCCTCGCGGCGCTGCTCGCCCTGGTCACCGCGAGCGCCCTCGCCGGCGTCTGGGGTACGGCGGAGCTGCATCCGCCACCCGTGGAGTGGGGCCTCCCCCACGTCGGCCCGTTCGTCTCGCTCGGCGTCGTCGCGTGGGCGGCATGGCTGCTGGCGGCGGCGGTGATCGCCGTCGCGCCGAGCCGGGTCGCCCGGTGGGCCATCACCCTCGCGCTCCTGGTCACGATCGCGCTGCCACCGGTGGCCGCGGCGCTCGACGCACTCCGACCGCCGCTGATGGTGCTGCTGCCGCAGGTGGCCCTGGGCCTGCTGGGGCTCGCCCTGCCCGACCGAGCATCCCGGGCGACCCGCCTCGCGCCGGCGCTGTCCGCGCTGTCGGCGGTGGTGGCGACGGAATTCCTGGTGGGCTTGGATGCGGTCGGCAGCTACTACGGCGCCACCCTGGAAGTCTTCCTGCCCACCGTCGGCGGACTGTTGCTGGTCGTCGGGGCTCTGCTGGCCATGGGTCTGGCACTGGGCGGGGACACCCGGGGCGGCTGGGCGCTCGTCACACTGCTCACCCCCGCCGGCTTCCTGGCGGTGCCCAGCCTGGCGGACAGCTTCGGCCCGGCATACGGCGCCATCACCTTCGCGGAACTGGCCGTGACCGCTGTCGCCGTCGCGCTCGCCGGTCCGGCCGCACTGTTCCTGGCCGTCGTGTTCCGCTCCCGCCGGACCTCCAGCCCTCAGCCCTCGGGCCAGCCCTGCCCCACCTGCGGCGCGCGAACCTGACCCCCTTCGTCCCGCCTCAAGATCGTGCTCGATCCTGGATGTAGTGGCCTCGATCGCGTCGGACACCACTACATCCACGTTCGAGCACGATCTTGACCGCAAGACGATGACGATCCTGAGGCTGGCGAGGCGTTCCGTCCAGATTGTCCCATCAATCTCATGATCAACGGCGGCGGGCGGCGCGGGCGATGCGCCGGGTGCGCAGGGTGCGGGCGAGCACGGTCAGGAGCAGGGCGGTCATCGCCAGTGCACCGGGTGCCTTGGTGACGCGGGCCAGGTTGGTGCCGTCGGGCAGGGCCAGGAAGGCTGCCGCCGCGGTGGGCAGCACGAACCACGTCGTACGGGCGGCGGTGAGCGCCAGCAGCGCCAGCGGCCAGGTCGCGTACCAGGGGTGGAAGACTGGGGACAGGACGACGGTGGCGACCAGCGCCAACGCCGCGCCGCGCAGCGCCACCCGGGACCGCGCCACTCCCGAACACCCCACCTCGTTCAGCCCGCGCAGGGTCTGCCAGGCCCGCCACCAGAGCACTACCAGCACCCCGACGAGCAGCAGCAGCGCGACCGCTCGGAGGACCGGCACCGCCTGCGGGTCCCGGCCGACCAGCGCGCCGACGTAGTCCACGACGAAGCCCACGGCGGTGGGTGGTGACGTCCACTGCTCCGAGTCGCCGCTGTGGGTCAGCCCGCCCACCCAACCGAAGCCGAGGCCGGACACCGCCGAGGTGACCAGCAGCGCGGCGAGCAGCCCACCGGCCAGCCAACCACAGTGGCGTACCAACGCCCGAACGGTGTACTGGTCGGGCATCCCGGCCAGCACGGCGAACGGCACCACCACCACGGCGCTGGCCTTCACAGTGACCGCCAGCCCGAGCAGCGCTCCGGCCAGCAGCAGCGCCGCCGGCCGACCTGGTCGACGGACCACGACCAGCAGTCCACACAGCAGCAGGCCCAGCATCACGGCGTCGTTGTGCGCGCCGGCCACCAGGTGGACGCCGACCAGCGGACCGGCCAGCGCCAACCAGACCGCGCGCCGGGCCGGCACCCCGGCCGCCCAGCCGGTCGGCGCTCCCCGCCCCTGCCGGGCCGGCACCCCGGCCGCCCGCGCCAGAGCGGGCAGGCAGAGCGCGGCCAGCAGCAGCCCCGCCACGGCGATCACGCGCAGCGCCACGATGGTGCCGGTGAGCCCGCCGCCGAGACCGACGGCGAGGGCCGCGAGCAGGACGAACACCGGCCCGTACGGTGCCGGGGTGTCCCGCCAGATCGGCGCCACGGTGTCCAGCCAGGGGCAGCCCGCCGCCGCCACCCCCACTGTGTACGGGTCGACGCCGTGCGCGTACGTCCAGCCCTGGCAGGCGTACGAGTAGACGTCCCGGCTGCCCAGCGGCGGCGCGACCAGCAGCGGTAGCGCCCACAGCCCGGCGGTGACGTACGCCCAACGGGTCGACGGCGCACCCTCGCGCAGTGACCACCACGCCCCGACCAGCAGCACGGTGCCGGCCAGCCAGCAGGTCAGCGTCGCCGGGCCGTCCGGGGTTCGCCAGATCGACGCGGGTGTCGCGCCCAGCGGGGCGTCGGGCAGCGCCCCGCCGAGGTATCCGGCCACGGCGAGCAGAACCGCGCCGGCCAGGCCCGCGTACCGGGCACCCGATGACGCCGACGTCACAGGCGGCGGCGGAACAGGCGGGCCGGGAGCGGTCACCGGCGCACCTTCCCTCAATCGACGGCGACCGGCTGACGGGCCGCCCGAGCCGACCGTACCAACCGGATGACCAGCACGATCACCAACAGCGTCATCAGCGGCGCCCCGACCGTCTTGGTGTACCGGGGAAACCCGGTGCCGTCGGGCAGGACCAGGAAGGACGCGACCACTGCGACCACGATGAACCATCTGGTCCGTTGGGCGGTGGCCGCCAGGACGAACAGCGGCCAGGTCCAGTACCAGGGGTGCACGACGGGGGCGAGCGCGACGGTGAGGGCGAGCGCGAGGCCTGCGTGGTACAGCGGGTCGCGGGTGCGGGCCCGCCACCAGAGCCAGACGAGCAGTACGGCCAGGAGGACCACGGCGATCCCGCGGGTGACCGGCAGCGCGTCGATGTGACCGCCGAACAGCGCCGCGACGTACCCGGCCGTCTGGCCCACTGCTGTCGACGGGGACGTCCAGGCGATGGCGGCGCCACTCTGGGACAGTCCGCCGACCCAGGCGAAGTCCAGCCCACCGGCGACTGTCACACCGACAACGGTGGCGACGGTGCCGCCGACCACCCAGCCGCCGTCACGGATCAGCGTGCGGATCCGGTACGGCCCGGCGGTGGCCGCCAGTGCGGCGAACGGCACCACCACCACGGCGGTCACCTTGATCGCCACCGCGAGTCCGAGGAGCAGCCCGCCGACCAGCAGCATTCCGCGTCGGCCCGGGTGCGTCGCCACCACTGCCAGCCCACCGACCAACGCGGCGAGCATCAGCGCCTCGTTGTGGGGGCCACCGATCAGGTGCGCGGCGACCAGCGGGGAACCCAACGCCAGCCACACCGCCCGCTTCGCCGGCACACCGGCCCGACGCGCCAGCGCCGGCAGGGCCCACGCGGCGACGGCCACGCCGACCAGCGACAGCGCACGGAACAGCACGATGCTGGCGGTCAGCGAACCGGTGGCCTTCACCACGGCGCCCGCGATGAGCACGAACAGCGGCCCGTACGGCGCCGGGGTGTCGCGCCAGATGACCGACACCGTGTCCAGCCACGGGCAGGGCAGCGCGGAGACGCCCTGTTCGTACGGGCTGATGCCGCCGGCGAAGCTGGCGCCCTGGCAGGTGTACGCGTACACGTCCCGGCTGCCGAAGGGCGGCGCGATCAGCAACGGCAGCAGCCAGAGCCCGACGGTGACCAGTGCCCACCGCGTCGAGGGCCCCCCGTCACGCAGCGCCCACCAGGCGTACGCCATCAGGCCGGTGCCGACCGCCCAGGCGGCGAGGATCAGCGGGCCGTTGGGCCCCTGCCAGATGCTGACCGGGGTGCTGCGCAGGGGGCCGCTGGGAAACGCGCCGCCGAGGAAAGCGGAGAGCGCGAGCAGCATCGAGCCGGCCAGGCCGGTCCAGCGCGCGAGGTGGGAGGGCACGCCGGACATGCTGCCAGCCCGTCGGTGGGAGGCCGACGGCAGGCACTGTCAGCAGTGGCGCGCCGGTGCCAGCCCACTGGAGATCGAGTAGTCGCCGGCGGCGCGGACCCGTACCTCGGTCCACCCGTCCGCGCCCGGTCGCAGACAACCGTCCGGGCCGTTCAGAGTGAGCCAGCGTGACCAGCGCACCCGGACCGGCACGTCCCCGGGCGTGGCGGTCAGGCGGACCGCGCCGCGGTCGGCGGCGACGAGGTGACCCGGGGCACCGACCAGCGGGGTCGGATCGACCACTGCGTACATCTGCCAGGTGGCGTCTCGCCAGACCTCCCGCAGGTACGGCAGGCCGGCGCGGATCAGCGCGGCCTCGTCGCGGCCCCACCGGTCGGCGGGTGCGTCGGGGGCGAGCACCACGTAGCTCACCGCCTCGTGCCGTAACCACTGCTCGTACGTCTGCGCGTTCAGGTTGCCGTCGTAGAACAGCGCGTTGCGGTCGCTGTCGACCTGGCGTTCCCAACCTCGGGCCAGTGGCACCGTCGGCGGCAGGTACGCGGACTCCCAGTGGTCGCGCAGCGGCACCACCTCGACCCGCCCGACCGGCTGCCGCCTGTCGAGTTCGGCGACGAGCGGCTGGTAGAAGCCTTCGGCGCTCTCCGGGGCGCCGGCCCGGGTCACGTCGCTCGTCATCACCGGGGACTGCCACCAGACGGTCGCGGCGAGCAGCCCGGCCAGCCACGGTCCCGGCAACGCGGCGTATCCGGCCAGCACGGGCACTGCGAACAGCATCGGCAGCCGTAGCGCGTTGGAACCGATCGGGCTGGGCACGTAGTACGCCCCGATCAGGAGCAGCACGGTGAGCACCGCGCCGACGCGCAGTACCCGGCGGCGACGCGGCAGCACGACCGCCACCAGCACCGCGAGCGCGACGTTGATGCGCATCGACTCGGCCGAGTACGGCTGGGTGCCGCCGTTGCCGAAGACGAACGCCATCGGGGCGAGCGTGACGGCGGGTGCCACGGCCAGGACGAACCCCTCGACCAGTGGTCGCTCGGCTCGCCAGCCTCCGGGCAGCGGGCGGCCCGGCCCGTCACCGGTGCGCAGCGCGCTCAGCAGCAGCGCCGCGCCGGCCAGCCCGGTGAACAGGCCGGCGACCGGGCTGGCCGCCGTCGCCAGGGCGGCGCAGACGGCGGCGAGCGTCAACCGGAGCCAACGCGGTGGGCGTTGCGCGCTGACCGCGCAGAGCGCCAGCAGCCCGAACGCCAGCCCGACCGCGAAGGTGATGCGACCGCTAGCCAGGTTGGCGACCAGCACCACAGCGCCGAGGACGCCGGCCAGCAGTGGTCGGCGGGCCCGGTTACGGGTGAACAGCCAACCCAGCGCGGCAGCACCGACCACGGCGGCGACCGCCCCCAGCGGACGCACCCCGATCAGCGCGCCGAACCTGGCCGTGAAGAGGCTGTAGCCGTACTGGTTGACGCCGCCGTACCAGCCGAAGTCGACCGGCGCGGCCCCGTACCGCTCGGTGAACTCGGCGCGGGCCACCTGGGCGGCGAGGTCGGTGCCCATCGGCGGCGCGAGGAGGAACGCGACGGCGAGCAGCACCGCCACACCGGTCGCCGCCGCCCAACCCGTGACGCTCCGCCCGACTGGGGGCGGCGACGCGTCAGGCATCGAGGACCCGTTCGGCAGCGGCGCGGGAGCGGCGGCCGGTGCGCAGGTACTCGTCGAGGAACTCCCCCGGGTCGTCTCGGCCGAGTAGCCGGGCCACGCCGGCCAACTCCACGCCGTGCCGGGGCAGTTGGTCGCCGGCCCGGCCCCGGACCAGCATCAACGCGTTGCGGACCTGCGCGGCCAGGGCCCAACCGGCGGCCATCTCGGCGGCGTCCGCCGGGTCGATCAGGCCGGCCCGCTCGGCCGCCGCGAGGGCGTCGAGGGTACGCGTGCCGCGCAGCGCCGGGTTCGCGCCGGCGTGCCGGAGCTGGACGAGTTGCACCGCCCACTCCACGTCGGCGAGCCCACCGCGCCCCAGCTTGGTGTGGGTTGCCGGGTCGGCGCCCCGGGGCAGCCGTTCGGTCTCCACCCGGGCCTTGATCCGCCGGATCTCGACGACCTGCTCGCGGGTCAGCCCGTCGGCCGGATAGCGCACCGGCTCGATCATCGCCTCGAACTCGGCGCCCAGCTCGGCGTCGCCGCAGACGAACCGGGCACGCAGCAGCGCCTGCGCCTCCCACACCCGCGACCAGCGGGCGTAGTACTGCGCATACGCGGCGAGGCTGCGGACCAGCGGACCCTGGCGGCCCTCCGGCCGCAGGTCGGCGTCGACGCCCAGCGGCGGGTCGGGGGCGGGCACGCCGAGCAGTCGGCGCAGTTCCTCGGCGACGGCGTGCGCGGCGGCGCTGGCGGCGCTCTCGCTGGTGCCCGGCGGCGGGTCGTAGACGAAGAGCACGTCGGCGTCGGAGAGGTAGTTCGACTCGTACCCGCCGAGCCGGCCCATGCCGATCACCGCGAACCGCAGCCCCGCCGGTGCCGGCTGGCTGGCCTGAGCGGCCCGCAGCGCGGCGGCCAGTGTGGCGTCGGTGACGTCGGCGAGCGCCGTACCGACAGCGGTGATGTCGGACAGCCCGCGGGCGGGCCGGTTCGCGCCGTCCGCCCGGGTGGGGCTGGGCGCGAGCGCGCCGGCCCGGCAGAGCACGTCGGCGCAGGCCACCCGGACCAGTTCGCGACGTCGCAGCGCGCGCACCGCGCTGGTGGCCTCGACCGGGTCGGTGTGCCGGGCCGCCGCCGCCAGGAACCCCTCCCGCAGCACCTCGGGCGCGCGTGGCGCCAGCTCGTTCTCCTCGGCCAGCAGCCGCAGCGCCTCCGGGTCGCGGGCGAGCAGGTCGGCCACGTACCGGGACAGGGCGAGGACCCGGGCCAGCCGACGGGCGACCGGGCCGCCGTCGCGCAGCAGCCGCAGATACCAGGGGGTGCTGCCCAGCTTGTCGGAGACCTTGCGGTAGTTGAGCAGCCCCCGGTCCGGCTCCGGCGCGTCGGCGAACTCGCTGAGCAGCACCGGCAGCAGGGTGCGCTGGATGGCCGCCGTGCGGCTCACCCCGCCGGTGAGCGCCTGGAGGTGACGCAACGCCCCGGCCGGGTCGGCGAAGCCGAGGATCTCCAGGCGGTTCCTGGCCGCCTCCGGGGTGAGCCGCAACCCGTCGGCCGGCACTCGGGCCACCGACTCCAGCAGCGGCCGGTAGAGCAGTTTGGCGTGCAGTCGGCGTACCTCGGTGGCGTGGGTGACCCACTCGGCCCGGAAGCTCTCCACGGCGCTGCGCCCCGGCGCGGCAGTGAAACCCAGCGCGGCGGCGAGCCAGCGCAGCGCGCCCGGCTCGGCGGGCACCGTGTGCGTACGACGCAGGCCCTGGAGTTGCAGCCGGTGCTCGACGCCGCGCAGGAAGCGGTAGCCGCGCAGCAGGGCCTCGCCGTCGGCCCGACCGACGTAGCCGCCGGCGACGAGCGCGCGCAACGCCGGGATGGTGCCCGGCGGGCGCAGCGTCTCGTCGCCGCGACCGTGCACGAGTTGCAGCAACTGGACGGCGAACTCGATGTCGCGCAGCCCGCCGGGACCGCGCTTGATCTCGCGCTCCAGCTCCTTCGGCGGGATGTGGTCGATGATCCGGCGGCGCATGGCGCGGACGTCCTCGACCGCCTCGGGTCGCTCGGCCGCCCGCCAGACCAGCGGCGCGAGCTGGTCGATCCACTCCTGGGCCAGCGGCAAGTCACCGGCTGCCGGGCGGGCCTTGAGCAGCGCCTGGAACTCCCAGGTGCGCGCCCACCGCCGGTAGTAGGCAAGGTGGCTGGCGAGGGTCCGCACCAGCGGGCCGCGGCTGCCCTCGGGGCGCAGCGCGGCGTCCACCGGCCAGGCGACCAGCCCGCAGATGTAGATCAACCGGGTCGCCACCAGTGTCGCGGCGGACAGGTCGGCGTCCTCGGCGGCGACGAAGATGACGTCCACGTCGGAGACGTAGTTCAGTTCGCCGCCGCCGCACTTTCCCATCGCCACCACCGCGAGCCGGGGCCGCTCGGTCCCCTCCGCCAGCTCCGCGACAGCGATCTCGTACGCCGCGGAGAGCGTCGCGTCGGCCAGCGCGGAGAGCGCCGCCATCGTCTGTTCCAGGCCGCGACCGCCGGTCAGGTCGGCCGCCGCGATCCGCAACAACGCCAGGCGGTACGCGGTCCGCAGCGCCGCCACCGCGTTGCCGCCGTCGGCCGGCTCCAGCCGCCCCTCGGCGATCGGGGCGAGCCCGTCCGGGGCGGTCCGCAGCGCCCGGTAGTGCTCGGGGTGGGCCACCAGGTGGTCGCCGAGCGCCGCCGACGCGCCGAGCACGGCGATCAACCGCCGCCGTAGCCCGGGATCGGCGTGCACGTCCGCCAGCAGCGGCGATTCGGCGCCGCCTTCGGCGGTGCGGCCGTCGGCGGCCCGGCTTCCGGCGCCGCCTTCGATGCTGCGGCCCTCGGCCTCCACGATGCGGTGCAGTTGGCGCAGCGCCAGGTCCGGGTCGGCGGCCCGGGACAGCGCGGCGAGCAACTCCGCGGCGGCCTCGTCGACCGGCTCCTGCTCGGCCGGCCGCCACAGCCGCAGCCCCTCCGGGCCGAGCAGGTCCGCGGCGCGCGCGCCGCCGTCGCCTTCGGCGGTGCCGAAGCCGTACCGGGCGAGCCGGCCCGGTGCCCTGGTCGGCCGGCTCATCAGTGCCCGAGCAACGGCAGGCCGCGCCGCGTCGTGCTGTCGTCCAACTCGCCGAGGGCCAGCGCGGCGAACCGGGCGGCGAACGGCTGCCAGACCTCCTCGACGTCGGGCAGCACCGAGGCACAGGCCGCGACCACCAGCTCCGGGTCATAGCCCAGCTCGGCGAGTTGCGCCGAGTCGGTGGCCCAGTCGGCGATCATCGCGGCGTCGCACTCGATGTGGAACTGCAACCCCCAGGCCCGGTCACCGAGGCGGAACGCCTGATGCGGGTAGCGGGTGGAGGCGGCCAGCAGGGTCGCGCCCCGAGGCAGCTCGGTGATCTCGTCGGCGTGCCACTGGAGCACGTCCGGGATCAACGGCACGTACCGGAACAACGGGTCGTTCTCGGCGGCGTCGCGCCGGCCGACCACGCCGGGGCCGATTTCCGGCCCGGACGGGCTGCGCTCCACCAACCCGGCGTGCGCGGTGGCGAGCAGCTGCGCGCCCAGGCAGACCGCCAGGGTCGGCACCCGGTACCGGACGGCCTTGCGCAGCAGGCCCTCCACTGCGGGAAACCAGGGAGCGCCGGGCGAGCCGTCCGGCAACGGGTACGCCTGTTGGTCGCCGCCGAGCACCACCAGCGCCGCGTACCCCTCCAGGTCGGCGGGGAGCTCGTCGCCGGCGTGCGGGCGCACCACCCACAGCTCCAGCCCAGCCTCGGTCAGCCACTCACCCAGCCGGCGCGCGTCGTCCGTCGGGTCGTTCTCGATCACCAGCGCGGTTGCCACAGGTCGAGGCTAGCCGGTACGCCGCACGGCACCACCCCCCGGCACGGGCCCGCCCGCTGGGTGGCGGCCCGGCCATGGTCGGGGTGATTAGGCTCTGCGGTTGTGATCAGCGAGGACACCACCGCCGTACGCCCGCCCATGCTGCGCCCGGGTGACACGGTGCTACTGGTGTCGCCGTCCGGGCCGACCTCGCCGGAGCGGGTGGCCCGGGGCATGGAACTGCTCACCGGCTGGGGTCTACGCCCGGTGCCGGCGCCGAACGCGTACGCCCGCCACGGCTACCTCGCCGGCACCGACGACCTGCGCGCCGCCGACCTGAACGCGGCCTTCGCCGACCCGGACGTGCGCGGGGTGATCTGCACTCGCGGCGGCTACGGCGCCCAGCGGGTCGTGGACGCCATCGACATGGCCGCCGTCCGCCGCGACCCGAAGGTGGTGGCCGGCTTCTCGGACATCACCGCGTTGCAGTTCGCACTGTGGCGGGGCGCCCGCCTGGCCGGGGTGCACGGCCCCGGGGCGGCCTGGCGCGACGAGCGGACGCCACTGCGCTCCGCCGAATCCCTGCACGCGGCGCTGATGACCACCGAACCGGTGTCGATCACCGCGGTCCCCACCGAGGAGACCTTCGGCGTACGCGTACCGGGTCGCGCCACCGGCACCCTGCTCGGCGGCAACCTGTGCATGATCGCCGCCTCGATCGGCACGCCGGACCTACCCGACCTGACCGGTGCGGTGCTGTTGATCGAGGACGTGCAGGAGCCCCCGTACAAGGTCGACCGGATGCTCACCCACCTACGTCGGGCCGGCGCGCTGGACGGACTGGCCGGGGTGGCGGTCGGGCAGTTCACCGACTGCGGCGACGGCTGGGACACCACAATCGTCGACGTGCTCACCGAACGCCTCGGCGACCTGGGCGTACCGGTCCTCGGCGGCCTCCCCATCGGCCACGGCCCCAACCAGCTCACAGTCCCGGTAGGCACAACCGCCACCCTCGACACCGACACCGCCACCCTCACCGCAACCCCAGCAGTCCACTAACCCCCACCCGCCCCGCCCCCTCCCGCCCCGCGCCCCTCCCCCAGCTCCCCCCGGTGATCAAGAGGTTTGCGTCATGTTCGGGGCGGATCCTGACGCAAATCTCTTGATCAACCAGAGCGGGGGCGGGGGGAGGGGGAGGGAGATCGGCGGGTTGGTGGGGTCGGGCGGGGGTCGGTCAGAAGGTGGGTGGGGTTAGGTGGGCTACTGCGCCGATTTCCAGGGCGGCCCAGATGCCGGTGGGGGTGCGGGTGATGCCGTGCGGTTCGGCGTTGGGAGTGGGTAGGGCGTGGCCCTCGATCCGTCCGGTGGGGTCGAGGTGACCGATCCGGTTGGCACCCCACTCGGTGAACCACGCGCCGCCGTCCGGGTCGGCCACGATCGCGTGCGGGCGGGCGGTCCGGTCCGGCAGCGGGAACTCGACGATCTCGCCGTCCGGGTCGATCCGGCCAAGCTGACCGGCGGCGATCTCCACGAACCAGATGACGCCGTCGTCGCCCAGTGTGATGCCGACCGGGCCCGCGTTCGCGGTCGGTAATGGATGCAGCGTCACCCTGCCGTCGAGGTCGATCCGGCCGATGGCATTGGCCTGGTTGAGGGTGAACCAGAGCGCCTGGTCCGCGCCAGCAGTGATCATCGAGGCGAATCCCCCGGTCACCGGCAGCGGGAATGCCGTGTGGGTGCCGTCGGTCCCCACCCGGCCGATGGTGTCGGAGGTCATCCCGGCGTACCAGAGCGCGCCATCAGGCCCCGCCGCGATGCCACCCGGCCCGGTGCCGGCCGGCAGGGCGATGGTGCGCTGCTCACCGTCGACGGTGATCCGACCGATCCGGTCGTCTCCCGAGCGGGTGAACCAGAGCGCCCCGTCCGGCCCGGCCGTGATGATCAACGGGCGACCGCCGGCCGGATCCAGCGGGTAGGTCCGGACCGCGCCGTCGGGCGACAACCGGGCGATGCCGCCGGCATGGGCCAGCGTCAGCCACAGCGCGCCGTCCGGGCCAGGCGTGATGCCGTACGGCCCGGCGCCCGCCTCGACGAGTGGAATCTCCCGAATCTCGACGGTCATACCGTGGTGTCCTTCCGTCGGTGGATCGTCCACCCTGACCGCTCGGCCAGCGACCACACAACCGATTTCGCCCACCGCCGGCCCTGATTGTCAGCTCGCTGACAGGGTCGCCACGGCTCCCACCCAGACTCCCCGGTCACTGTCGGTGATGACAGCGCAGGATGACCGAACCTCTGGAGGACAGCATGTCCCGCACCATCCGTAGGAAGCACCTGCTGGCCGGCCTGGCCACCGCCGGCGTCCTCGGCGTCGGGATCGCGGCCCCGACGATCGCGTTCGCCGCCGACACCGCCACGCCGACACCGAGCGCCAGCACCGCCCCGGCTCCCGGCGGGGCCCCGGGTGCGAAGGCCGACCGGCAGGGCGAGTTCGCCGAGGCGCTCGCCAAGGAGCTGGGCGTGCCCACCGACAAGGTGACCGCCGCACTGGAGAAGATCCGCGAGCAGCACCGCCCGACCGACCGCCCGCAGCGCCCGTCCGCCGAGGACCGGCAGGCCGCGCTCACGCAGCGCCTGGACCAGGCCGTCAAGGACGGCAAGCTCACCCAGGAGCAGGCCGACGCCATCACCAAGGCCGTCGAGGCCGGCGTCTTCCCCGGCCCCGGCGGCCACCGCGGTCCGGGCGGCCACCACGGCGCTGGTACGCCCGGCAAGTAGTCCGGCGAGCCCGGCCCCGGCAGGCACCAGCAGGCCGGGGCCGGCCTTGGCCTGTCGTGCCCGGGGCAGGCCCGGGCCGCTCTGTCGTGCCGATCCCACGGCCAGGCCAGCCGGGCATCAGCGCGGCCCCGGGAATGGGGTCAGGGCTGCGGGGGTGGGGGCGTGAACACGCCCAGGTGGTTGCCGGCCGGGTCGAGTAGGTGGGCCAACGTGAGACCGCTCGGTGCCGTACGCGCTGGCACCAGGACCCGGCCGCCGGCAGCTTCGGCCTGCCGGCAGGTCTCCGCCACGTCGGCGACTTCGGCGTAGAACACCGTGTAGTTCGGCGACGTGCCGTCGGTCGCCCGGATCGCCCCGCCGATCCCGGTGTCGCCGCCGGCCTCGGTCACGCGGTAGGACCCGCCGTTGGTCGAGCCCTGCTCCTCGAAGGTCCAGCCGAACAGCTCCCCGTAGAACCGCTCCGCGTCCTCGGGCCGGTCGGTGCCGATCTCGAACCAGGTGATGGGCGTGGTGGACCTGGACATCTACTGCCTCCAGAATTTCGTGCCGGCCGTTCGGCCGTCGTCTGGAGCAGTCTCGGGGCCGTTGGCGACAGCGTCCTGTCGGTGTTTCCGGATCACCCGGCGGGGTTCCCCGCGACGAGGGCTACCAGGCCGCCGCGCCGAACTCGTCTCACACCAGGCTCAGCGGGCGGACCCGCTCGTGCGGGATGTCGAGATCCGTCAGGCGTAGCTCCCGGGCCACCACGTCGGGCAGCGCCCAGACGCTCCGGATCCGGTCGGTGCGGAAGCACCGCAGTTCGTCGCGCAGGCGGCACCAGGCGACCAGGTACCAGTGTCGGGAGTTGCCGAGGTAGCCGAGTGGCTCGACGTCACGGGTCGAGTCGGCGCCGGCGCGGTCGGCGTACCGGATGCGCAGCACCCGCCGCGCGGTGACCGCGTCGGCGACGGTGGCCGGGACGGGCGCGGCCGGCCCGTCGCCGATCAGGTGCACCCGGCCGGCGAGGCGGTGTGCCTCGGCGGCGTCGGCGGCCGGCAGCACCGCCACCAGCTTGCGCAGCGCGGTGGCGGCCGGCCCGGCGAACGGCGAGCCGGCGAGCCGGTGCAGCGCCACTGCCATCGCCACCGCCTCGGCGGCGGTCAGGTTGACCGGCGGCAGGGTGCGGGCGCGGTCCAGGACGTAGCCGCCGGTGCGCCCGGGCTCGGCCCAGATCGGCACACCGGCCTCCTGCAACGCGCCCAGGTCCCGTTCGATGGTCCGGCTGCTCACCTCGAAGCGCGCGGCCAGCCAACGGGCGCTGCGCGGCCGCGGTGACACCGCCCGTAGCTCCTCGACCAGCGCGTACAGGCGATCAGTGCGGTTCATGCCCGGCACGCTACGGCCGGGGTACGACGCCCACCGGCGCCCGCCCGCACGGCAACGCGGACGACTGAGACAGCGCCGCAGACGACCACCCGCGCGTCGACGCGGACAACCGGCTCAGGCGATGCAGGCGCAGACGATCAGCGCGGCCCCGAAGTGGGTGGCGGCGCTGACCCGGGCGGCCGGGTGCGGCTCGGGCGAGCAGATGACCTCGCCAAGCTTGCCGGGGGTGAGCAGGTCCAGCACCACGAAGGCCAGCGCCATGATCGCCAACCCGACCAGTCCGAAGACCACGGTGGAGGCGAGCCCCTTGCCGAAGTCGCTGTAGCTGGTGAGGATCGCGGTGAAGACGATCCCGGCGATGCCGAGCTGGTTGGCGGCGAGCAGCAACCCCGCGTTGGCGTTGCGCTCGACCCAGATCAGGTCTCGCAACCGGCCCGGGGTGAGCAGGTCGACGAGCCCGAAGCCGGCGGCCATGAGGCCGACGCCGACGATCCCGAACACGACGCTCTGCCAGGCACCGCTGAACAGATCCTCCAGCACCGACTTGCCTCCCGACTCTCCGCCCGGAGGGTACCGGCGCGGTGATCGAGACGATAGCGGCAGCGCGCAACGGCGTCAGCCCCCGCGTCTACAGGGCCAGGTAGCGCTGCCGCTCGTACGGGGTGACCTCACGGCGGTACTGCTCCCACTCGGCCCGCTTGTTGCGCAGGAAGAAGTCGAAGACGTGTTCGCCGAGCACCTCGGCGACCAGTTCCGAGCCGGCCATCACGTCGATCGCCTCGGCGAGGTTCTCCGGCAGCGCCTCGTAGCCCATGGCGCGCCGCTCCGCGCTGGTCAGCGACCAGACGTCGTCCTCGGCGCCCGGCGGCAGCTCGTACCCCTCCTCGATGCCCTTGAGGCCGGCGCCGAGCAGCACCGCGAAGGCGAGGTACGGGTTGGCCGCCGAGTCCAGCGAGCGGACCTCGACCCGGGCCGAGTTGGGCTTGCCGTACGCGGGAACCCGGACCAGCGCGGACCGGTTGAGGTGACCCCAGCAGACGTACGCCGGGCTCTCGGTGATCCGGTCGGGCAGGTGCTGCGGGAAGAGCCGCTTGTACGAGTTGACCCACTGGTTGGTGACAGCCGTGTACTCGCGGGCGTGCACCAGCAGGCCGGCGATGAACGACTTCGCCACCTTGGACAGCTTCATCGGGTCGCCGCTGTCGTGGAAGGCGTTGCGCTCCCCCTCGAACAGCGACAGGTGGGTGTGCATCCCGCTGCCCGGCTGGTCGGTGAACGGCTTCGGCATGAAGCTGGCCTGCACACCGGTGGAGAGTGCCACCTCCTTGACCACGTGCCGGAAGGTCATGATGTTGTCGGCGGTGGTCAGCGCGTCGGCGTAGCGCAGGTCGATCTCCTGCTGGCCGGGCGCGACCTCGTGGTGGCTGAACTCCACCGAGATGCCGATCCGTTCCAGCGCCAGGACGCCCTGACGGCGGAAGTCCCGGGCGACGGCGTGGGTGGTGTGCTCGAAGTAGCCGCCGGTGTCGACCGGGGTGGGCACCGAGCCGTCCTGCGGACCGTTCTCGAGCAGGAAGAACTCGATCTCGGGGTGGGTGTAGAAGGTGAAGCCCTTCTCGGCTGCCTTGGACAGCGCGCGGCGCAGCACGTGCCGGGGGTCTGCCCAGGACGGCCCGCCGTCGGGCAGCAGGATGTCGCAGAACATCCGGGCGCTCTCGCCGCTGACGCCGCCCTCGAAGGGGAAGACCTGGAAGGTGGTCGGGTCGGGCATGGCCACCATGTCCGATTCGAAGACCCGGGCGAAGCCCTCGATCGCCGAGCCGTCGAAGCCGATGCCTTCCTCGAAGGCCGCCTCGAGCTCGGCGGGTGCCACCGAAACGCTCTTGAGCGTGCCCAGAACGTCGGTGAACCACAGCCGGACGAACCGGATGTCCCGCTCTTCCAGCGTGCGGAGGACGAACTCCTGCTGACGGTCCACTTCCCCAACCCCTCGCGACACTTTTTGTCCGCCTTGGCCGGGCTGTACCCGGCCTGATCGCCCAGTGTTCCCGGGCCTGGTTACGCAGACGTTACGCGAACTGCCGCCGGCCGTCCTCTCGTGTCCCGCCCGGCGAGCGCGGGCCAGCGCCGTGCCGCCGAGACCGCCTCCACGACGGCCGAGCTCCTGCCGCCGCGGCCTCTCGGACGCCGGTCGCGGGCGGGTGGCGGCAATCTCGTCGGAGGGTACGGATTGTCGCGACGAGGCTGGGGCAAGATGAAGGCATGCCCACCCTGCGTCTCGCCCTGTCCCAGGTCAACCCGAGCGTCGGCGACCTCGCCGGAAACGCCGACCTGGTCCGCAGCTGGACTCGCCAGGCCGCCGATGCCGGTGCCCAGCTGGTGCTCTTCCCGGAGATGATGCTGACCGGGTACCCGGTCGAGGACCTCGTCTTCCGGCGTTCCTTCGTGGCCGCGTCCCGGGCCGCCGTGGAGCGGCTGGCCGCCGACCTGGCCGCCGACGGTCTCGGCGAGTTGCCGGTCGTGGTCGGCTACCTGGACGCCGACGGCCCGCCGCAGGTCAGCGGGGACGCCGAGCCGGGCCGGGGTGCCCGTAACGCCGCCGCGCTGCTGCACCGGGGCGTCGTGGCCGCCCGCTACTTCAAGCACCACCT
The DNA here is from genome assembly GCF_026342155.1 of Micromonospora sp. NBC_00362. Lineage (NCBI taxonomy): Bacteria > Bacillati > Actinomycetota > Actinomycetes > Micromonosporales > Micromonosporaceae > Micromonospora > Micromonospora sp. NBC_00362. The sequence goes on along the minus strand of NZ_JAPENH010000001.1, from coordinate 6,261,019 downwards.
GCCCAACTACGGGGTCTTCGACGAAGACCGGTACTTCGTCTCCGGTGACGCGCTGACAGTGGTGCGGATCGGCGGCGTGGACGTCGCGCTGACCATCTGCGAGGACCTGTGGCAGGCCGGCGGTCCGTTCGCCGCCGCCCGGATGGCCGGCGTCGGCCTGGTCGTCAACATCAACGGCTCGCCGTACGAGCTGAACAAGGACGACATCCGGCTGCCGCTGGTTCGCCGCCGGGCCGCCGAGGCGGGCGCCGCCATCGCGTACGTCAACATGATCGGCGGCCAGGACGAGCTGGTCTTCGAGGGCGACTCGATGATCGTGAGCGCCGACGGTGAGCTGCTCACCCGGGCACCGCAGTTCGTCGAGCACCTGCTCGTGCACGACGTCGAGTTGCCGGCCGCGAGCGCCGCGACGACCACGGAGACCGTCGCGGACGGCATGCGGATCGTGCACAGCACGCTGGACGGCATTCCGCCCACGCCGTCCGGCCCGGCCGCCACCGGCGGGCTGATCGAGCCGGTGGCCGACGAGGCCGAGGTGTGGCAGGCGCTGGTGCTGGGTCTGCGTGACTACGTCAACAAGAACCGGTTCCCGTCGGTGGTGCTCGGCCTGTCCGGCGGCATCGACTCGGCGGTGGTGGCCGCGCTCGCCGTCGACGCGCTCGGGCCGGACCGGGTGGTCGGGGTGTCGCTGCCCAGCCAGCACTCCTCGGAGCACTCCCGGGAGGACGCCGCCGACCTGGCCAAGCGCACCGGCCTGGACTACCGCGTCGAGCCGATCCAGCCGATGGTCGACGGCTTTTTGGCCAACCTGTCGCTGTCCGGCGTGGCAGTGGAGAACCTGCAGGCCCGGGTCCGTGGCGTGATCCTGATGGCGCTGTCGAACCAGGAGGGCCACCTGGTGCTGACCACCGGCAACAAGAGTGAGCTGGCGGTCGGCTACTCCACCCTGTACGGCGACTCGGTGGGCGGCTTCAACCCGGTCAAGGACGTGTGGAAGACGCTGATCTGGCGGCTCGCGAAGTGGCGCAACAGGGACGCGGCCCGGCGCGGTGAGACCGCCCCGATCCCGGAGAACTCGATCGGCAAGCCGCCGAGCGCCGAGCTGAGCCCGGGGCAGCTCGACAGCGACAGCCTGCCCGACTACGACGTCCTGGACCCGATCCTGATCGGCTACGTCGACGGTGACCTCGGCCGCGACGGGCTGGTCGAGTCGGGTCACGACCCGGCGATCGTGGACAAGGTGCTGCGGCTGGTGGATACCGCCGAGTACAAGCGACGGCAGTCGGCGCCGGGCACGAAGATCTCCATGAAGGCGTTCGGCCGGGACCGCCGTCTGCCGATCACCAGCCGGTGGCGCGAGCACGGCTGAGCCGTACCCCTGGGGGTGCCGGGTCGGTGGCGCGGCCCGGCGCCGCCTCGCGGTGACCGCGCGGCGCGGTCCCGGTTGGCCAGGTGGGGGCGGCCCCGCGCTGGTGGAGTGACATCTTGCACTGGGCCCTGCCGTCAGCCCGTCTCGCGGTGCGACGATCGCGACGGAACCCGGGGACCGCGCAGGCGGCCTCGAGGAAGGGAGACAGAGATGGTGGAGTCCACTCCGCACGAGGTGACCGCGTTGTACGGCGGCCCGGCCACCCGACGGGTCCGCACCCGCGACCTGATGGCCGCCAAGGAGCGCGGCGAGCGGTGGCCGATGCTCACCTCGTACGACCAGTACACGGCGTCGATCTTCGACCAGGCCGGTGTTCCGGTGCTGCTGGTCGGCGACTCGGCCGCGAACAACGTGTTCGGCTACGAGACCACCCTGCCGATCACCGCCGACGAGCTGCTTCCGCTGGTTCGGGCCGTGGTGCGGGCGACCCGGCAGGCGCTGGTCGTCGGTGACCTGCCGTTCGGCTCGTACGAGGAAGGTCCGGCCCAGGCGCTGCGCACCGCCGTCCGGTTCATGAAGGAGGGTGGCTGTCACGCGGTGAAGTTGGAGGGTGGCCGCCGCAACGCCGCGCAGATCGCCGCGATCGTCGGCGCCGGCATCCCGGTGATGGCGCACATCGGTTTCACCCCGCAGAGCGAGCACACACTGGGCGGCTACCGGGTGCAGGGTCGCGGCGACGCCGCCGACGAGGTGCTGGCCGACGCACGGGCTGTGGCGGAGGCGGGCGCGTTCGCCGTGGTGTTGGAGATGGTGCCCGGCGAGGTGGCCAAGCGGATCACCCACGAGCTGCCGATTCCCACTGTGGGCATCGGCGCGGGCCCGGACACCGATGCGCAGGTGCTGGTCTGGCAGGACATGGCCGGCCTGCGGACGGGCAAGGCGCCCCGTTTCGTCAAGCGGTACGCGGATCTGGCCGGCGCTCTCACCGACGCCACCCGCCGTTTCGCCGACGAGGTCCGCGGCGGCGAGTTCCCCGCCGCCGAACACACCTTCTAGCCAGCGACTCGGTCCTGCCGATATCGGGGTGTCCTGGCAGCACCGGGACACCCCGATATCGAGTGTCAGAGGTCGGTGACGCGGAGGCCGGCGTGCGCCTTGTAGCGCTTGTTGATGGCGATCAGGTTGGCGGTGAACGCCTCGATCTGGTGGGCGTTGCGCAACCGGCCGGCGTAGATGCCCCGCATGCCCGGGATCCGGGCGGCCAGCGCGCCGACGATGTCGACCAGCTCGCGGTCCTCGGTGCAGATCAGCACGTCCAGGTCGATCCGGTCGACCTCGGGGTCGGCCAGCAGCGGAGCGCTGACGTGGTTGAACGCGGCGCAGACCCGGGCGTCGGGCAGCAGCGCGGCGGCCTGCTGCACGGCGCTGCCCTCGGCGACGGTCAGCGCGTACGGGCCCTGCTTGTCGAAGCCGAGCGGGTTGACGCAGTCGACGACGATCCGGCCGGCGAGCGGCTCGGCGAGGGCGGCGACGGTGGCGGCGTGCCCGTCCCACGGCACCGCGATGATCACCACGTCGCTGCGTCGGGCCACCTCGTCGTTTGCCGCACCGGTGACGCTGCCGCCGGCCGGCACCCCGGGCAGGGCGGCGATCTCCGCCGCGGACTCGGCGGCCCGCTCAGCCGACCGGGACCCGATCAGCACCGTCTGGCCGGCCCGCGCGAAGCGGTAGGCGAGGCCCCGCCCCTGGTCGCCGGTGCCGCCGATGATGCCGACAGTCAGCCCGGACACGTCGGGCAGCGTGCTCGCGTCGTATGCCATGGCCTCATCCTCGCAAACCGCTCGTCCGGCAGCAGCGCCGAGCGCTGTGAGAATCCCCGCTACCGCGAGCGACCGCACCCCCGGGCGAGGATTGGGCCAGCGACGGCGGCCCGGTCAGGCCAGCTCGAACAGGACGGTACGGGCCGCCGGGTCGGCGGTGACCAGGCGGACCCGGACCCGTTCGCCGAGCGGCAGTTGGCCGAGGCAGCGGGCGCGTACCGGCGGGGCGTCCAGCGCGACGGTGCCACCGGGCGGTCGGGGCCGGGACTTGCCGTTGGGCGGGGCGTCGACGTCTAGGACGGCCGCGTCGAAGGTCTCGCCCACCCGGTGCTCCAGCACCGCCGCCTCGGCCAACTCGACGGCACCACGAGCGGCCGCCGAGGCGACCCGGTCGGTGCTCGCCATCACCTCGGGCAGCCGGGGCAGCGCGGCGCGGGCCCAGTCGGGCACCGCCTGGCCGGCGTGCAGGGCCAGGCAGACCTCGGTGGCGTACCGGTCGGCCAGCCGCCGCAACGGCGCCGTCACGTGGGCGTACGCGGCCGCCACGCCACCATGTTCCGGCTGCTCCGGCAGCTCCCCGTCGAAGGATGTGTACGCGGCACCGCGCATCAGCTCGGCCGCCTGGTCGATGAACGCGGCGGCGCGTGGCTGGGCGGCGTCCAGACCGGCGATGACCTGTCCCGGGCCCACGTCGTCCGGCCAGTGCACGCCCAGCGGCGCGGCGGCGGCCCGGAGCCGCTGCACCGCCTCCGGCTTGGGCGCCGGCATCGTCCGTAGCAGACCCACCCGGCCGGCCAGCATGATGTCGGCGGCAGCCATCCCGGTCAGCAGGGAGATCTGCGCGTTGTGTTCTTCCATCGGCACCGGCGCGCGCAGCACCAGCCGCCAGCCCTCACCGTCGGGCTCCAGATCCTGCTCGGGCAGCGGCAGGTTGATGGCGCCCCGGCTCAGCCCTCGCGCGGTCAGTCGGTCGCCGATCTCCGGCAGCAGCGCGATCGGGTCGGGTAGCCGCCCGGCCTCGGCTGCCGCCTGCACTCCGCTGTAGTCGAGTTTGGCGCGGCTGCGGACCAGGGCGCGTTCCAGCTCGACGGCCACGGTGCCGCCGTCGGCGTCCAGGTCGATGGTCCAGACCACAGCTGCCCGGTCGTCGTCGGGCAGCAGACTCGCCGCACCCTCGCTGAGGGTGTGCGGGTGCAGCGGCACGTTGCCGTCGGGCAGGTAGATGGTCTGCCCCCGCCGCCAGGTCTCCGCCTCCAACGCCCCACCCGGTCTGACGTGCGCGGCGACGTCGGCGATCGCGTACCGCACCCGGTAGCCCCCGTCGGGGCGGCGGCTGAGGTGCATCGCCTGGTCCAGATCCCGCGAGGTGGCCGGGTCGAGAGTGACGAACGGTATGTCCGTGCGGTCGACGGGCGGCTGCGGCGGTGCCGCAGCCGCCTCGTCGGCTTCACGCTGGGCGTCGGCCGGAAACTCCTCGGGCAGGCCGAGCTCGCGGCGCAACGCGCCGAAGTCGATGCGGGGCGCGAGTACGCGTCGGATGACCACGGGTCAATCCTGACAGCGCCACGGGTGATCCGCTTCCGGTGACCGGCCGGAAATCCGACCGGTGAGGGGATGCTCCGCGCTCAGCCGGTCGCCTTGCGGGCGGCGCTGCGGGCCCCCCTGGGTGCGGTGGCTCGGGCGGCGACCGGGCTGGCCGGAGACTTGCGGGCTGTCACCTTGCGGGCCGGCGCCTTGGCCGCGACGGTCTTCTTCGCCGGGGCCTTCTTCGCCGCCGCCTTGCGGGCGGTGGTCGACGAGGTACCCGTCGCCTTCGCGGCCGGGGCCTTCTTGGCCGGAGCCTTGCGCGCGCCACCGCTGGGGCGGGTCGACGCGGTCTTCTTCGCAGCGGCCGTCTTCTTCGTCGCTGTCTTCTTGGCGGCGGACGCCTTGGTCGCCACCTTCCGCGCCGGGGCCTTCGCCGCGCTGGTGGTCTTGCGCGCCGGGGCCTTCGCGGCGGTGGTGGTCTTGCGCGCCGAGGCCTTGGCGGCGGTGGTGGTCTTCTTCGCCGGGGCCTTGGCGGCGGTGGTGGTCTTTCTCGCCGCGCTGGCGGTGGTCTTCTTCGCCGCGCTCACCGTCTTCTTCGCCGTGCCGGTGGTCTTCTTCGCGGCGGTGGTGGTCTTGCGCGCGGCGGTGGTGGTCTTGCGCGCGGCGGACGCCGGGGCCCGCTTGGCGGCGGTGGTCGTCTTGCGGGTGGTGGTCGAGGCCTTCGCGGGGGCCTTCTTGGCCGCGGCGGTGGTCCTGGTCGTGGCCTTCTTCGCGGGGGCCTTCGTGGCCGCCGTGGTGGTCTTCCTGGCCGGTGCGCGGCCCGCCCCGCCGGCGGCCTTGCGGGCCGGTGCCTTCGCGGCAGCCGCGGTGGACTTGCGCACGGGGGTGGTCCGGCTCGCCGCCGTGTTCCGCTCCGCCGCGGCGGTCTTCTTCGCGGTGGTGCGTCGGGCGGCCGGGCGCTTGGTGGCCTGCTGTGCTTCGGCCATCGTGGTTCCCTCCTCGGGGGACGTGCTCTCGCGTGCGTCCTCGCGGAGCACGAAATACCTCGGCGCGAGCCGTCCCGCGCCGCCTATCTGTCGTCCCCGGCCCAACGAGCGTCCTCGGCATCCCACGCCTCGTTCCGCTCCTGCACTCGTTGCAGGGCGTTCTCCGCGTCGGCCGCCGAGTCGTACGGGCCGAGAACGTGCTTCGCCGGACACACGTTGGTGTCCGTCTCGACCCGGTGATGCCGGGTGCACCAGTAGAACTGCCCACCACGTCCGCTGTCGCTCATGGGAATCACTGTGCACCGCGAACCGGCCGGCCGCCACCGGATCGCACAAGTCGCCGACGATCTCCACAGTAGATATGCATTGCGTTCGTCGGGGCGGAACGCGGAAATAGGGTCGGACGAACAGTCAGTTCCGGTGCGATCCAGGGCTGAGGCATGATCTGCGCTCGTGATCAATACGGTGACCGGCGCGGGGGCGTGCCCGGGGTGTGCGGCGACGACGGCATCGGTACGCGACGCGGTGCCCTGGTGTCCCAGCTGTGAATGGAATCTGGACGCCTATGACCAGGCACGTCGCCAACGCGAGTTCGGGTGGAGTTGGGTCGACCGGTGGACCTACCGAATGGCGTTCCGGGCGACCAGGCGGCAGTTCACCGAACTGGTTGGGCGACCGTTGGGCACCAACGGGTCCGACGCCGCCCGGACGCTCACCGCAGCAGCCTCGTTGCTCCTGATCGCCGCGGTGCTCGCGCTCGCGGTCGTCGGTGGTTGGCTGATCGTGGCGTTCCCGTTTCCCAACCTGGCGATCGTGCCGGGTGTGGCGATGGTCGGTCTGGCGATCGCGTTGCGGCCCCGGTTCGGTCGCCTCGACCCGGAACTGGAGGTGCTCACCCGCGACCAGGCGCCGGAGCTGTTCGACCTGATCGACGAGGTGGCCGCTGCGGTCGGGGCGCCTGCGCCGGACGTGGTGGGCGTGGACGACACCATCAACGCGTACGCGGGCACTGTCGGGTTGCGGCGGCGGAAGGTGCTCGGTCTCGGACTTCCGCTGTGGGGTTCGCTTCCCGCCGGTGGCCGGGTGGCGTTGCTCGGCCACGAACTCGGTCACTTCGTCAACGGTGACCCGCGCCGGGGCCTGTTCACCCAGCCCGCGTTCACCATGCTCGGCTCGGCCGCCGACCTGTTCCGGCCGGTGCGGACCAGCGTCGGGGCGGGGCTGGTGGAGATGCTGGGCGACGCGGTGGGCCGCGCGTTCCAGTGGGTGGTGTCGCGGGTGCTGTTCGTCGCGTACCTGCTGTTGGTGACTGTGGCACTGCGGGACAGTCAGCGCGCCGAGTACCTCGCCGACGAACTGGCCGCCCGGGTGGCCGGCACGACCGCCGCTACCGATTTCCTCGACACCCTGCTCGCCACCGAGTCGTTGGCGCTGGCGGTGCGTCGGGAGAGCCGGGCGGGGCATGGCCCGGACCGGTGGCGCTCGGCGCTGGCCGAGTCCCGTGCGGCCAGGACGGACCGGTTGCCGTTGCTGCGGCAGCTGTCGGTCCGCGACGAGGCGTCGCTGTTCGCCGCTCACCCACCGACCGGACTGCGCCGCCAGATGCTCGCCGGGCGCGGATGGCAGGATCCCTCGGTGGTGCTCACCGAAGCCCGGATGGAACGGATCGACGCCGAACTCGGCAAGGAGTACGACCGCTTCCGCCGTACCGTCAGCTGGTCGGGCTGACGCCGGACGCGCACCCGCGGGCGGCGTTGGGCAGAGCGGCAGCGGCCTATGATCGCCGGATGGCGACACCGGACTACATCGTGGGGCTGCGCAAGCACGTCGGCCATGACCTGCTCTGGCTGCCGAGCGTCAGCGCGGTGGTCCGCAACGACGCCGGTGAGCTGCTGCTCGGCCAGCGTGCCGACGACGGGCGCTGGTCGGTGGTCAGCGGTTTCGTCGAGCCGGGCGAGCAGCCGGCCACCGCGCTCGTCCGTGAGGTGCGCGAGGAGACGGGCCTGGAGGTGGCGCCGGTGCGGATGTCCAGCGCCGTGTCGCACCCGCACACGTACCCGAATGGCGACCGCTGCGAATACCTGAACCTGGGGTTCCTGTGCCGGTTGGTGGCCGGCACCGCCCGCGTCAACGACGACGAGTCGCTGGCCGTGCGGTGGTTCCCGCTGGACCGGCTGCCCGAGCTGGACAAGCACGCCCTGCTGGTCATCGCGTACGCGTTGCGCGAGAACCAGCTGGCCGGTTACCTGGAGCCGGGTACGACGTGGGACGACGTACCCGACTGAGGTTCACACCGGGGTCGGCGCGAGCGCGACCGTCTCGGCGGGCGCCGACCGGGCCGCCCGGATGGTGTACGCGAGCGCGTACGGCGTGCAGGCCAGGTAGAACATCGGCTCCAGCAACAACTGGTCGGTGATCAGGAAGATCTCCCACGACGTGGGGCGGGGCAGGCCGAAGTTCCAGTCGGTCCAGCAGACCAGGAGCCACAGCGGCGCGGAGATCCGGTCGACGCTGTCCGGTGTCATCGCGTCGGCCGGGACGGTGCCGGGCCCCGGAATGGTCTGGAGCACGAAGAGAATCACTGCCAGGTCGGCCGCGACGAGCGCGCCGAGGAGGCCGACCAACCAGGCGACGCCAACCCGACCCCGGGCGGCGAGGTTCGCCGCAGCCCACAGGGCCAGCGTCAGGCCAGCCAACCAGAGCAGCAGACCGGGTACGAACCTGCCGAAGACACTGCCGTTGACGACGGACATGAGCCCGAGTGCGGCCACACCGACGGGGAGCACCACGCCGAGCGCGATGCGCAGCGGGCCCCGAAGTGCGGAGTGCCGGGCCGACCGTGACGTGTACCTCGCCAACAGCACCGCGAAGCCGACTGTCAGCGTCGACCAGAGCGGCAACTGCGCCGCTGTCGACCAGCTCACCCGTATCGACAGCACGTTGTGGACCTGACTCATGACCAGCGCGCTGACGACCACGATCGTGGCGCAGGCGAGCGGGGCCAGTAGCAGGGCGGCGGCGGTACGGCGGGCCCGCCGATGCATCATGCTGCGGTCGACGAGCGGGGCACCGGCCCGGCTGACGGCCAGGCTCATGGCGAAGCCGACCATCGTCGTCCAGCGACCGCTCTCGGCGAGGACGTGCAGCTCGGCGGCCCACTCGCGGCGCAGGTCGTCGCGGACGTCGGTCGGCCAACGGCGCGCGGCCAACTTCAGCAACAGCTCGGCGATCCGGCGGGTCACCATGCCGGCGCTCCGATGGTCGCTCCCGTTTTCCTCACCCGTTCGCCGCTCGGGTGCCCAGGTGGGGCTTTCCGCTCGCCGTGTATGCCCAGCCCGTGGCGCTGCGCGTCTGGGCCAGAGCGACCGGCGCGTCGGGCGAGGACCGGGCCGCCCGGATGGTGTACGCGAGCGCGTACGGCGTGCAGGCCAGGTAGAGCATGGGCTCTATCAACACCCGGTTGGTGATCAGGAAGATCTCCCACTCGATCGGCCGGGGCAGGCCGAAGTTCCAGTCCGTCCAGCAGGCGAAGAGCCACAGCGGCGCGGAGATCGGGTCGACGCGCTCCCGTGCCTCGATCGTCGGCCCAGCGCCGAATCCGGCGGGGTACGCGTCGACGATGACGAGGATCACCGCGAGGTCCGCGGCGACGAGTGCGCCGAGGACGCCCACCCACCAGGCGGTGCGGACGCGACCCCGGGCGGCGAGGCTCGCCGCGGCCCAGAGCGTGAGCGTCAGGCCGGCCGACCAGAGCAGCAGACCGGGTACGGCGTCGGCCAGGCCCTCGGCGTTGACGACGTACCTGAAGTTGACGACGTACACGAACAGGATGACGGCCGCACCGACCGGGAGCACCACGCCGAGCGCGATACGAAGTGGGCCGTCAAGTGCGTTGTGCCGGGCCCAGCGGGCGGCGAACACCGCCAGCACGATCGCCAGCACGATGGTGAACGCCGCCCAGATCGGCCTCTGCGCCCGCTCCACCCAACTCGCCCGCACCAGCAACGAGTCGACGAAGAACAGCGCCAACACACCGAGGGCCACGATCCCGACGCAGGCGATCGGGGACAGCAGTAGAGCGGCGACGGTGCGGCCGATCCGACCGCGCATCAGGCGGCGGTCGACGATCGGGGCGCCGGTGCGACTGACGGCCAGGCTCACCGCGAAGCCCAGCATCCTCGTCCGGTGACCGCTTTCGGCGAGGACGTGCAGCTCGGCGGCCCACTCGCGGCGCAGGTCGTCGCGAACGCCGGCCGGCCAACGGCGCGCGGCCAACTCCAGCAGCAGCTCGGCGGCACGGCGGGTCACCACGCCGGCGCTCCGGTGGGCTCGGTGCCGCCCCACGGGCGACGGCCACCGTCGGGGATCGCGGCCCGCAGGTCGGCGAGCGCCTGCCGAGCCTGCGTCACCCCGACGGCGGTCAGTCGGTAGTAGCGGCGGGCCGGCCGCCCGGCCGCTACGGGATCGATCGCCTCCCAGTCGGCGGCCAGCCAGCCGGCCCCCTGCAACCGGTGCAGCACCGGGTAGAGGGTGCCGCTGGGCAGGCCGGTCAATCGCATCAGGTCGAGCCCGTAGCGCTGCTCGTCGGGCTCGGCGAGCAGCGCCGCGAGCACCTTCGCGACCGGAATGGTCATCCGCATGTGACCACTGTATCGGAACTCTACATAGGGGTGGGTACCCGTTCGACGGGAATCCACAGCTCGGCGTCCGCCTGGGTGCCGTCCGCCGACACGCGGACCCGGCTGATCTCCGGTCCAGGTCGGCTGCGGTACGGGTTGGACGGAAACCACTGGGTGAACACGTCACGCCACAGGTACTGCACCGCCTGCGGAAACGCGCCGGAGGTGGTGAACACCGCCCACGACCCGGCCTGCACCGGCAGCGCGTCCAGGTCCTCCGGCGGCTCGGCTGCGGTCACCACCCCGTGCCAGTAGTCCAGCTCGGTGCCCTCCTGGCGGCTGTCGGCGAGGTTGTCGCTGACGTTGACGATCCCCTTCGGCTCCTGATCGGAGAGCGCCTCGATCCGTTCGGTCGTCTCCTTGTCGATGCTCCGGATGAACGCGACGATCGCCGGGTTCATCCCCTCGTGCACCAACGGGACCCGGGCCTTGCGCCCCACCAGTGCGAATGCGTCCTTGTCGACGATCCGGTACTCCATGCTGCCACTCCCTTCGACTGTGAGTCGGAAGGACATCCGGGGCTGGGCGCGCAGCGCCGCGCCCGTACGCCGGGCTTCTCCGGGCCCCACGCCGTGCACGGCGTGGAACGCCCTGGCGAACGCCTCCGCCGAGCCGTAGCCGTAGTGCACGGCGACGTCGAGCAACGTCCGCTCCCCCGCCAGCACGTCCGCACCGGCGACGGTGAGCCGACGCCGCCGGATGTACTCCGACAGCGGCATTCCGGCCAGTGCGGAGAACAGCCGCCGGAAGTGGTACTCCGACGTCAGCGCGATCCGCGCCAGCTCGGCCACCTCGATCTTCTGGTCGAGGTGACGCTCGATGTACGCCATGGCCTCGTTGAGCCGATCCAGCACCCGGGCCTCCTTCCCTTTCGAGCACCGACGTTAGGTCGCGGGGTCGGTCGCCCACCCGACATCCGATGCCCGCATCGGTCGGGTACGGCGGCACCGATAGCCCGTGTCGTAGCCTGGCGGACTTTGCTTCCCAAGGAGGTTGACGTGGCCGAGTATCCGCAGGACGTCGTGCAGCGCTTCCACGGCACCCCCGACCAGGTCGACGCCGGCCTGGTGGGCGAGCCGCCGCGGACGTGGGAGTCCGTCGTTATCGAGGACACCGCCCAGGAGGACGCCTATCTCCCCGCCCTGGAACGGCTCGGGTACCGGCTCGTCCTTCGGGAACCCTGGTGGCACGGGCACCGGATGCTTCTCAGCCCCGCCGAGGACGTCAACCTGCACGTCTGGCCCCAGGGTGCGCCGGAGCCGATCCGGCACCGGCTCTTCCGCGACTGGCTGCGCGCGCATCCGCACGACCGGGAGCGGTACGCCGCGACCAAGCGCCGCCTCGCACGGGACAACGCGCACCGGCCCCGCGACTACAGCCTCGCGAAGAACGACGTCATCGACGAGATCTACGCGCGAATCTTCGCCGCCTGATGACCTCACGTCGACGGCGGTCGCGCGTAGATCTTGGACAGTTTCCGTTATCAGTTAACGGAAAGTGTCCAAGATTGGGCCGTGGGCCGAGGATGTGAGCCTGCCAGTGACCACCCGGGTTCGTCAGGAACAGTCGAAGCGGTACTCGAACGGCCTGGTGGGGCAGGCGGTGCAGACGAAGAGGTAGATCCCGCCGACGTCGCCCAGCATGAGCCCGGTGGGGTTCTGGATCGTCGACCACGGATGATCGTCGGTGGTGGCCGTCTCCCAACCGGACATCGCCGGACGATCCTCTACCGGAATCCACCGCTTTTCGTCACCGCGGCTGAACTCCCAGCTCGCGACCGTCAGCAGATGGTCCATGAACGAGCCGCACCCGCAGACCGGCCAGTCCGGAGACTGGGTCCAGCCGGGGTAACCGCCGACCTTGATCCCCGAGGCGACCGCCAGATCGGTTTCGTACTCCCAACCGGTCTCCTGCGCCACCCGCTTCATCGTGTCCTCGATCTGCGGCCACACGGCACGCGGGAGGTCCCAGGATGGGTACTCGGTGACCCGCTCCGGGTCGAGCACGCACGGGTCGGGGACGTGCGCTGGATCTGACTCCACATCCGGTACGGGCATGTCGTGAAGTCGGGCGCCGATATCGGCGCGGCGACGCCACCGCAGTGAAGGGCGAGGTGACGTCCACGGGTCGTGGTCGAATGGGCACCACAACACCTGTAGGACGTCCGTGCCGGCCGGGAACGGCACTTCGGGCACGTCCTCGGCCAGCAACTGCGCCACCGGCACCAGCGGTGCCGCCGGCTCACCCGGATAGTCGAGGTAATGGTCGCCCGGCTCCGGCCCGTCGCACATCGGCCAGGCTTCGTCGGCCGGCCACAGCAGCGGGCCGCCTACCGAACTCTGCTCCGCTGTCGGCGAACCCGGACGGGGATGCAACCGGACGGTCGTCCGCGCCAACGGCGCAACCGCCGGAAAGATCTGTGGCACGTCGATGGGGCTGGAGGGGGTGGTGTGCACGCCGCCGAGCGTAGGAGGCGCGCGATCAGCGTGTTCAGCGCGGCGGCTGCTGCATGATCCAGGTGGGCACGGGCTCCGGCAGGAAGCCCGCCACCTCCCAGCCGGCCCGGCGGTACAGCTCGACGTTGCCCGGGTTGCTGGTCTCCAGGATCGCCGGCAGGCCCTCGGCGGCGGCACGGGCCAGGCCGGCCCGCATGACGGCACGGCCCCAACCGCGTCCGGCGCTGTCGGGGTGGGTGCCCAGGACGCCGAGGTACCAGAACGGGAACGTCGGCAGGGCGGCGTGCACGGCGTCGTCGTAGCCCTGGACGCGGGCCAGCACGTCAGCGGGGTAGTGAGCGGCGAGCCCGCCCGCCGGTGACCCGGTCAGCGACCCCGCCGGTGGCTCCCAGATGGCGACCGACGCACCCCCACCGAGCGTCCAGATCGACGACTGGTGCACCCGCTTGTCGAAGAGGTGCCCGAAGAAGGTGGCGGCGTACCGCGGATAGGTCTCCTCGTCGGGGAAGAGGCACCGCAGGATCGGATCCTTGACGAACGCGGCGACCAGGGTACCAACCACCGCATCGCGGTCCGCCGGGGTGGCGATGGTGATCTCGGGCGTCATCACAGCAGTCGACACTATCCGAAAAGGCGCCTTGACCCTGACACGGTGGCGGACCGGAGACTGCCCCCATGGACCTCGATTTCTACCGTGGACACTCCCCCTACAGCGACCCCGGTCGGCACGGCGGGCTCCTCGACGCCGTGGCGTCCGACGTCCCCACAGTGGCGGCGACCGCCCGCAACGTGATCGTCCACTACCGGGCCGGCGGCGTCGAGCTGCCCGTCGACCGGCTGGACGAGGTGAACCGCCGCTGGGTGGACCGCATCCTCGACACCGACCAGTCCCGCTTTCCCCTGCCGCTGAGCGTTGCGCGCCCGGCCGTGGACCGGGTGGCCGGCTGCTGCCGGGACCACACACTGCTATCGGTCGCGATCCTCCGCCAGCACGGCATTCCCAGCCGCAGCCGGATCGGCTTCGCCTCCTACTTCACCCCCGGCTGGCACCACGATCACGTGCTGCTGGAGTACTGGAACGGCGAACGCTGGGTCTGGGCCGACCCGGAGCTCGACCCGGCCGACGACCGGCGGTTCGACGGCTACGACATCGACCCGACGGCGGGGCTCTTCGACTCGGCAGCGCGGGTGTGGTCGGCGTACCGGGCCGGGACGATCGATCCGAACGTCTACGGCGTGGCCCCCGACGTGCCCGTCCACGGCGCCTGGTTCATCTACACCTACGTCCTGCACGAGCTGGCCCATCGGCAGAAGGACGAGTTGCTGCTGTGGGACAGCTTCGGCGCGATGACCGACGACCTCGCCAACGCCGACCTCACGCTCGCCGACGAGATCGCCGCCCTGCTGCTCGAAGCCGACGACGGCGACGAGGCCGCGGAGAAGGCCCTCGCCGACCGGTACGCGACCGACAGCCGTTTGCGTCCCGGCGCTCAGGTACGCAGCTTCTCACCGGTCTCCGGCACGGTGCGCACTGTCGATCTGCGCGTCAGCCGAAGGTGAAGGCGTACGCCTCGGCGCCGGGCTGGTCGAACGTGATCTCCAGGGTTCGCTCCCGGACCGCGCCGTCCTGGCGGACGAGCTGGTAGAGCCGGCCGTCCTGGAGCACGCCGTTGCCGGCCTCGTCGATGTCGACGCCGTGTGCCGGGCCGGGGGCGTCACCGTCGAGCAGCACGCGGAACGGGATCGACGCTCCCGCCCCGGGGGCCAGCACGAGATGCGCGTCGCGGGCGTGGAACCGGAAGGCGATGCCGCCACCGGCCCGGTCCAGCACGACGTTCTCCGACCTGATCGTCCACTCCCCCGCCAACGCCCACTGGTTGAGGCCGAGGCTCTGCGGCACCTGGTAGGCGCGGCGTTCGTCGAGCGCGGGGTCGTTGGGCGACGCGAAGTGTTCGCCGCGACCGAAACCGAGGTACGTCTCGGGCGTGCGCAGGTTGGCCCAGTCGGCCTCCGCCTCCGGGCCGAGCCCCTTGACGGGTACGGGTTCCCGCTCGATGCCGAGCAGTTGCTGGAGCACCCGCTCGGACTGCTCGTAGCGTCCCTCGCCGAAGTGCTCGTCACGGATGACGCCGTCGGTGTCGACGAAGTAGAGCGCCGGCCAGTAGTGGTTGTCGAACGCACTCCAGATCGCGTAGTCGTTGTCGACCGCCACCGGGTAGTCGATCGACCGGGCCGCCACCGCCCGCCGCACCCAGTCGACGTCGTGCTCGAACGCGAACTCCGGGGTGTGCACACCGATGACGACCAGCCCGTCATCGCGGTAGGCCTGCGACCAGGCACGCACGTACGGCTCCTGGCGCAGCCAGTTGATGCAGGTCAGCGTCCAGAAATTGACCAGGACGACGCGCCCACCCAGGTCGGCGGGGCCGAGTGGCTCGGCGTTGAGCCACTCGGCCGCCCCGTTGAGCGGGGGCACGTGCACGGCCATCTAGCGCAGTGACCGGAAGGCGGTGCGAAGCTCCTCGGAGAAGATCTTCGGCTGTTCCCAGGCCGCGAAGTGCCCGCCCACGTCGAGCTTGTTGTAGTAGATGAGGTTGGAGTACGCCTGCTCGGCCCAGCTCTGCGGCGCCTCGTACAGCTCGTCGGGGAAGACGCTCACGGCGACCGGGACGTTAACGCCCTTGGCGGCGAAGAACGACAGCTTGTTCTCCGCGTACAGACGGGACGCGGAGACCGCGGTGTTCGTCAACCAGTAGAGCGAGATGTTGTCCAGGATGTCGTCGCGGGTGAGGCCCGCTTGGGCCCCGTCGAACACCTGCGCGATCAGGGCCAGACTCTTCGCGTCGTGGTCGAGCAGGAAGGACGCCAGACCGACCGGAGAATCCGCCAGCCCGGTCAGCGTCTGCGGACGTGTCGCCATCATGAGGGCGTAGGCGACGTGCTTCCAGACGTAGTTGGCTTCCTCGGCGGCACGCATTTCGTCGTCGGAAAGCCCGGATGGCAGCGAGCCCATGGCGTTGTTCGCGCCGGTGGTGTCGCCCTGGAACAGCAGGTCGATCTCCGGTGGGATCGCACCGGGCATGTTGGTGTGGATGCCGAGCAGTTCCGGAGGCGCCTGGATGCCCATCTGGTCGACGATGACCGCACCCCAGTCTCCGCCCTGCGCGACGAACCGGTTGTAGCCGAGCCGCTTCATCAGCTCCGTCCAGGCGGTCGCGATCTTCTGCGGGTTCCACCCCGACTCGGTCGGTTTGCCGGAGAAGCCGTGGCCGGGCAGCGACGGGATCACCAGGTGGAAGGCGTCCGACGCGCTCCCGCCGTGCGCCGTCGGGTCGGTGAGCGGCTCGATGATCTTCATCTGCTCGATCACCGAGCCCGGCCATCCGTGGGTGACGATGAGCGGCAGCGCGTCCTCGTGCTTCGAGCGCACGTGGATGAAGTGGATGTCCACCCCGTCGATGGTGGTCATGAACTGCGGTACGGCATTCAGCCGTGCCTCGACCTTGCGCCAGTCGTACTCTTTCTCCCAATAGCGGGCGACGGCCTGAATGGTCGCGAGTGGCACGCCCTGCGACTGGTCGTCCACCGTTTCCTTGTCCGGCCAGCGGGCGGCCTTGATGCGCCTCTTGAGGTCATCAAGGTCGGCCTGAGGAATGTCGACCGAGAACGGCCGAATCTCCGTGGTGCCGGGACGAGTCTTGGTTTTGACAGCCATGCGTGTTTCCTCTCCGTCTAGGTGTGCGCCTCGCGAGGAGAAATCATGGGTGAAAGGCTCTGCCCGGACTTATGTGCCAACGATGGGCACGCCGCCGCCATATCTCGGAGCCTACTGTTGGCTGACCGCGATGGTTGGCGAAGTTTGCCACTTACTCGGCGGCGATCCGGACATTGGTCGACACACCGACCATCACGGCGGTTCTCCTTCAGCCGTGCGCTTCGTGCCCGATGCTAGCGGCGGTCGGGTTTGGTCACTCGCCGCCGCAGACGACTCAGCAAGGACTCGGGGGTGAGAGAGAAATAGACGCTTAGGGCGATGAGGAGAAGGGGCAACGTCATCACTGCCCCCAATTGATCAAAGACAGCCGCACCTAGCGAGATCATGATTATTGCAAAGGTAGGCTTCACCCACCCGCCCTCGCGGTCAGGGTCGGCCCTCCCGCGAATATCGATGTCCGCCATCTCCGCCATCACCTGGAGCTGCGGTGGGCCGTCGACAAGCAGTATGTAGCCAAGGTGGTGCCGACGGGTGAGGAGTGCCGGCCCGACGTGGAGGCCCGTTGACGTCACGGTCAACGCTGGCACGGGAACGGCCGATCTCCCAGAGTGGGACCATGAATCCAGCAGTTCGATCACCGGTGCTCCGACATCCAAGTTGAGCGGCTGAGCCCCGAAGGCGGGCCGCGGGATGTCGCGGCTGCTCCGGCTGAGCACCTCTACCGTGACCAGGTAGGGCTGGCTCAGCGGCCTTCCCTTGTGGAGCACCTCAATTCCCTCGCTGATCTCGGGCTCTGACCGGAGCAGAGACACTGCCGACGGCATGGTGATGTAGAGGACGCGGCGGGGGTTGGCCGAGCGGAAAGCTGCCCACGCCCCTACGGCGATGGCCACTACCGCCACCACGACGGCCGCGATGGCCCAGAAGGTGCCTGATCCGTACCAAGGCGCAACGGTGGAGTCAGACGGTTCCAGTGACATGCGGCAATCAAAGCAGGTAGCTCACCCCTCGGCCATGAATCGGTGCTGCCGTCGCTACACGTCGTCCGAGTCGGCTGACACGACCTGCCTGGCTCAACGTCGGCTGAGTAGCGGAATGTCTGAACTTTCCTAATAAGCGATCAGGGTTGGCACGCGGATTTCGAGGCCGGCGATGATCACGTCGTCGTCTTTCCCGGACGCGTTTCCCGCTACACCAAGGGCGATCGCCCGGGAAGACAGGCTGCCATGGAGCACTGCCGGACTGTCGGCGCAGCCGATCATCATCGGGACTGGGGCGAATGAACGCGGACGAGTCCCGCTCGTGGCCCATCCCGGACGGGCCAGTTATGAGCGTTCGGGGGCCGCGACGGCGTGTTCGGCGGCGCGGCTGACCTGCTCCCAGCCCGCCCAGGTGTCCATCCGTCGGCGGGCGATGTCGAACGCCAGGTCGTAAACCATGCTGCCGAGCAGGAGCCGCAGCGGCGGCTCGTCGCTGTCGACCAGTTGCAGGAGCGCCTCGGCGGCGAGCCGCGGTTCGCTGTCGATCGAGCCTTCCGCCCACTGGCGCTCCAGCTCGGCACGCAGTGGCGCGTAGGCGTCCATCGGGGTGGTGGCGCGCAGGTTGGTGTAGAGGTCGGTCCAGTATCCGCCCGGCTGCACGATGCTGAGCCTGATGTCGAAGGCCGCCGCCTCCATCGCCAGGGCCTCGCTCATGCCCTCCAGGGCGAACTTGCTCGCGCTGTAGAGGCCGGTGCTGGGGAAGCCGCCGAGCGCGGCGATGCTGGAGACCTGCACGATGTGGCCGGACCGTTGGGCGCGCAGGTGCGGCAGCACTGCCTGACTGACCCAGAGCGCGCCGAAGAGGTTGACCTCGAACTGGGCGCGCGCCTCGGCCTCGGTGAACTCTTCGATCATGCCCATGGACAGGGTTCCGGCGTTGTTGACGACGATGTCGAGCCGGCCGAAGTGCGCGACGGCGGTGTTCACGGCGGCGATGACCGCCGCGCGGTCGGTCACGTCGAGGGTCAGGGCCAGCAGCCGGTCGGCGTACTTCTCGTCGAAGTCGGTAGTGGCGATGGTCCGGGCGGCGGCGACCACCCGGTCACCCCGGTCGAGTGCGGCGTCGGCGAAGGCGCGGCCCAGGCCGCGGCTGGCACCGGTGATGAACCAGGTACGCATGTGTTCTCCCAGCGTTTCAAGACGAGACGGTCCGTCTCGCGATGGACCGAGACTAGGCCCGTGACGTCGCCGCCGTCAAGACGAGACGGTTCGTCTCGTCCGCTGGTATCGTTCTGCCCATGACGCCCAACACGGCCCGCCGGAGAGAGACCTCCCGACGCGCCATCCTCACCGCGGCCTTCGACCTGCTCCAGGAAACGGGGTACGCGAAGCTCAGCATCGAGGGCATCGCCGCGCGGGCCGGCGTCGGCAAACAGACCATCTACCGCTGGTGGCCGTCGAAGGGCGCTGTCATCTTCGACGCCTTCCTCATGCTCAGCGAGGCCACCGAGGATGGGCCGCCGGCGCTGCCGGACACCGGCGACCTGGCGGCGGACCTGACAGTGGTGCTGCGCGCGACGGTCGAGGAGATGAACGACCCCCGGTACGAGCAACCGATGCGCGCGCTGGCCACCGAGATCGCACTCGACCCCGAGCTGGCCGCGGCGTACGCCGAACGGTTGGACGGGCCGTTGAAGGAGGCGAAACGACAGCGCCTGCGCAGCGCCCAGCAGGCCGGTCAGATCGCCGACGACGTCGACCTCGGCGTGGCGGTGGACATGATCTGGGGGCCGGTGCTCAACCGCTGGTTGCACCGCAGCGGGCCGCTCACCGCCGAGTACGCCGATCTCGTCGTCGCCACCGCCCTCAACGGACTGCGCCCCCGCCGATCCGGCGAGTGACGATCGGTGGGACGGCTTTGCGCTGCCACAGCACGGTGCGGCAACATCAGGCGCCGTGACGGCACCAGGCACGGCTCCCGACAACGACATCCCGGCGGCCGACGACGGCACGCCTCGGTCGAGTCGGCGGGTCAGACACTGGTTGGCCGGTGCCGGGGTCACCGCCCTGGCCGCCGTCCTGGGCATCACCCTCGCCGTCCGTGGTGGCGCCACCCCGGCCTGTGCCGCGCCGCCGTCGGGCAACGCCATCCACAAGGGAACCGCCAGCTTCTACGACGCGGGCCGCTCGGGTGGCAACTGTTCCTTCCCGGGTCCGCCGGCGGACCGCCTCTACGTGGCCCTCGGGCCATCCCAGTACTCCGGATCGGCGGCCTGCGGCAGCTACCTGGAGGTGAGCGGCCCGAAGGGCAAGGTCCGGGTCATGGTGATGGACCAGTGCGGCGGCTGCGGACCCAGCAAGATCGACCTGTCCACCGAGGCGTTCACCAGGATCGCGGACCGGTCGCAGGGCATCGCACGCGTGACGTACCGGGCGGTGGTGAACCCGCCGCTCGACGGAGGCCTCACCTTCCGGATGAAGGGCGGCGCCTCGAAGTACTGGTTCGCGGTGCAGGTCGGCAATCACGGCAACCCGCTCCGCTCGGTCGAGGCGAAGGGACCGGGCGGCGGCTTCCGCAAGGCCGCCCGGCAGAGCGACAACCACTGGACCATCGAGGGCGGGATCGGCCCCGGGCCGTACAGCATCAAGGTCACCGACGTGTACGGACGCCAGGCGACCGCCACCGGCATCCGCATGGTCACCAAGCAGGTGCAACGCAGCACTGCCACCCTCGCCAGCGCATCCCCCACGCCCAGCAACTCGCCCTCGGCCCCGCCGAGCCCCACCGTCGCGCCCGCACCGACGCCGACGGAGTCGGTCGCGCCGACGGCGACAGTCGAGGCGCTCGCGGGTGCCGCCGCTCCACTCGACCGCCCCCGCTGCTGATCGAGCCGTGGCGGCACGATCGCCAGCCTTGCCGCGCGACGGGAAACCCGCCTCAGCGGAACACGCGCGCGACAAGCATCAGTAGCGCCCTGAGCAGCACCACTACGCGGTACACCGCGTAGACGATCCACACGACGAACATGCCGATGGCGCTGACGATCAGGGCGGGCCCCACGACTGTCGTTTCCTCGACCACCCAGCCGCCCGCGATCATCACTGTGACCACGACGCCGAGCAGCACGACAGCGCGTCCCACCCCCTTCGACGCCTGCCACAGGGCTGTCGTGTGCACGCGGGCCGGCTGGGCTCCCTCTGATGGCCTGGCGGGCGAGGCGACGGATGTCGGTGCCTGCGACGCCAGTTCGTCGAGTTGCCGACCTGCGGCGCGGTCCCGTTCGTCGGCGGAGTCACGCAGGACCGCCTCCACGGCACGCAGGTCGTCCCGATCGCGAAGCAGTCCGGTACGCGGATCAGCGAGGAGCAGCACGGGAACGGGAGGTTCCTCGTCTGCCGAGCGGGCCAGCACCCACGCTTCGCCGAAGCCCTTGAGCTGCCCCGGTTGCCGCACCGTGACGATCCCGGACACCAGGCTGATCCGGGGCGACTCCGGACCAGCACCGATGACGAGGTCGGTGCCGTCGATCCTCGCTTCGTCGTCGAGCAGGTCCCGGCAACTCTCGGTGAAGTGCCGAACGACAGTGGTGACGATGCCGACCACCACCAGGGACACGACCAACACGATGCCGCCGAGCAGCTCGTTGTGCTGTGTCGCCACGATGGTGAGCGACAGCAACGGGACGAGGACGAGCAGGTACCAGCCGACGAACAGCAGGGCCCTGCGCCGGTCCAGCCACCGCTTGAGCCGGGCACGGTCGGTCTGGTCCGGAAAGTGCCGCAGGGGAACACCGCTGGTCGGCGGGATCGGTGGCCGGAACAGGGGGTGGAAGCGCTCACCCGCCAGCAGCGCCAGGTCCCGCGTGAACTGGTCCTCCTTGTAGGCCACCTCACCGAGTTCGAACAGTTCGACGGCCGCTTGGCCGTCCACCGGGCTCTTCTCGGTCAGCGGGACGCCCAGGCTCACCCCGGCCGCAGGCACCAGGAGCAGACGTGGACCCCGCAGCATGCGTCGGACGGCGGTCGCGGGCGCGTCGGCGGTCCCGGGCGCGTCGGCGGTCGCGGGCGCGTCGGCGAGCACGACCGCGGCAACCTCGTCCCACAGCAGATGGCGGTTGAGCTTCGGAATCCGCACCGACAAGCCGTGCGAGTCGACATCGACGCGAAACGGCACCACCGCGTCGCGCACCAGCCGGCCACCTGTCGCCAGGCCGAGCGCCACAGCCGCCGCGCTCAGGAACAGGCCGACCCAGGCGATGTCCATTAATCCGTACGCGATACCGACAGCTCCGGCGAGCAGCAGCATCCCGAACACCAGGGGGACGAGACGGTCGAAGTACGGTCGCCGTACCTTCACCAGCTCATCGTCCAGCACGAGGTCAAGCCGGCGTCGCGACAAACGATGTGAACCGGCACGGGGCGACGGCATACCAGTTCAGGCCCAGTTGAGGCGGTGGCGCAGGAGGGACCGTTCGGCAGGGTTGGTGGCGAGGGCGAGGGCGCGTTCGTCGGCCGTCCGGGCCCGGGCGGTGGCGCCTAGGTCGCGGAGCAGCTCGGCTCGGGTGGCGTGGAACAGGTGGTAGTCGTCCAGTTCCCTGGCCAGGGCATCGACTTCGGCGAGCGCGACTGATGCTCCGCTGACGTAGCGCAGCGCGATTGCCCGGTGGAGCCGGGTGACCGGTGACGGTGCCAGGCGCAGCAGCAGGTCGTAGAGCACTGTGATCTGGGTCCAGTCGGTCTCCTCCCAGCTGGTGGCCTCGGCGTGGCAGGCGACGATGGCGGCTTGCAGCTGGTACGGGCCTGGCCTTTTCTGCGTAGCTGCTTGGGCGATCAGCCGGCCGGCGGCGGCGATGGCGCGCAGGTTCCAGAGAGATCGGTCTTGGTGCTGGAGCTGGATGATCTCATCGTGCCGGTCGAAGCGGGCGCTGGTTCGGGCTCGGTGCAGCCGGATAAGCGCTAGCAAACCGGCGACCTCCGGTTCGGTGGGCATGAGCTGATGCAGCAGAGCGGCGAGGAACTCGGCGTCGTCGGTCAGGTCGCGAGCTTGGGCCTGGTCACCGCCCGTGGACAGGTAGCCCTCGTTGAAGAGCAGGTAGATGACTGCAAGGACCTCGGTGAGCCGCGAGCCGAGATCGTCGGCCGACGGGATCCGGTACGGGATGGCCGCGTCGCTGATTTTCCGTTTGGCTCGGGTGATGCGCTGCCCGACGGTGCTCTCCGGGACGAGGAACGCTCGGGCGATCTGCGCGGTGGTCAGACCGCAGACCACCCGCAAGGTGAGGGCGACCTGGGCGGCCCGGGGCAGAGCCGGATGGCAGCAGGTGAAGATCAGCCGAAGCCGGTCGTCCGCTGGCGGCTCGACCGGCCACGCCACCAACGCCATCTTCCGGCGGTGGCGCTGCTCGCGGCGGAGCTGATCCAGACCGCGGCGACGGGCCACGGTGTACATCCACGCAGCTGGCCGGTCAGGAATCCCTTCGACCGGCCAGTGGGTCAGCGCAGCCTCGATGGCGTCCTGAACGAGGTCCTCGGCGGCGCTGAAGTCACCGACCAGATGCACCAGGGACGCGGCGAGCTGGCCCGCGTGATCGCGGACCACGCGGGCCAGCTCAGCGTACGTCGGTTGGCTCATCCGGCGATGGGGCGAATCTCCACCACCGGACAGGCTGGCCAGGACTTGGCGACCCGCAATGCCTCGTCAAGGTTGGCCACCTCGATCTCGGCGTAGCCGCTGACGATCTCCTTACCTTCCACGAACGGACCATCGGAAACCAGCGGCTCGCCCCGGTCCAGCCGCAGAGTGGTGGCGGTGTCCGGCGGCATCAGGTAGGCATGATGAGTGATCTTGTCATGGTGGTCGGCGAACCACTGCTGCACGCGGGCGTAGGCCCGGTTCCGCTCGGGCTCATCCATGGCGGCCAGGTCGGCGGCGAACTGCGGCGTGTCGACGAACATCAGCACGTACTTCATCGTTCCTCCAACGGCGGTCAACGGGACGAGGCGGGTATGCGCCTCCACCAACCAGACGACCAGCGAGGGTCCCAATCCGACAACCAGCCGAACCTGTTTCCGGGTACGTGTCAACAACGGTCAGCGACGCCCCTCGTACCATCCGACGATGATTTCGGAGACCTTCGATGCGCGCGGCGGGCTCACCTACGTTGACCGCCTCGACGTCACCCGAGGCAACCCCCTCAGGGCCGTCCGACGGATGGCCTGGCCGACAGTGACGCTGCACGCCGACGACAGGACGCTGACCTTCACGTCGCGTTCCGGATCGGACACCCTGGAGCAGTTCAACGTGGCGGCGCTGGCGCACCATCCGTTCTACCGACGGTTCCCGCTGTCGGCGACCGCCGTCTCTTTCGACGTCGAGGGACGCGACCAGATCCTGCTCTTCTGGACTCCCCGCGCGGGCGCGGTCCTGCGTGCACTCGACAGGCTGGGCTGGGACGCCGAACAGCCCGAGCCTTGGAACCCGTACGTCTGAGCCGGTGGTCGTGGGGTAGCCCGCGGCCCGGCGACCCGCCTTCGTCACCGTGCGGAGCGACGCCTGTCGGACGAGTACGGACTGTGACGAAAGAGAGAAGGGACACCCTCCGAGGCCCGTTGACATGCGTTTCGAGCGAGTGACAGCGTTGTCATCGACTCATTTCCTCCATTTGAGACGAGGAGCGCATCTTGCTCTATCGGAACTCACCCCGCCGCAGCGCGACAGCAGCCGCCGCCGTCGGCATTCTCATCACGGGGCTGGCGCTCGCTCCGTCCGCGCCGGCCCAGGCGAGCCGCCACCGGGCGCAAGACGGAGCCGTACGGTCGGGTGGCGCACGCTTCGAAGTGCTGTCCCCGACCCTGATCCGCACCGAGTACCAGAAGGACGGCAGGTTCACCGACGCCGCCACGTTCAACGCCATCGGGCGCGACGATTTCCCCCGCACGCGTTTCACGAAGCACGTCGACAACGGCTGGCTCACCATCGACACCGGCGCGATGACGCTGCGTTACCGGGTCGGCTCGGGCGCGTTCACCGCCGACAACCTCACCGTGCAGCTCAAGACCGGCAAGCAGGTCGTGCAGGGCCAACCCTGGGCCGGCCACACCGCCCCGACCTGCGCGTTCGGCGCGCTCTGCGAGGCCGAATCGCTGCAGTTGAACGGCCCCGGCGTGGCCACCGACCACCAGGGATTCACCGGACGCGGCTTCGCGGCCGGCTTCGCCTCGTCCGGCGACTCGATCACGTTCGCGCTGGACGCTCCCGAGGGCGGCACGAAGCAGCTCGCCGTCCGCTATGCCAACAGCACCGGCGGCGACGGCCAGAACGTGGACCGCACCCTGACTGTCCAGGTCGACGGCGACGCCGGCCACACGCTGACGCTGCCGCCCACCGCGAACTGGGACACCTGGGGCCTGGCCACCGTGCCGGTCGACCTCACCGCGGGCCGGCACGAGATCAGCGTCGTACGGGGTTCCAACGACTCCGGCAACGTGAACGTCGACAGCCTCGCGGTGGTCAACCCGGGTGATTCGTTCCCGGCGCCGACCCCGCCCGAGCCACAGCCCCTGCGGTTCGGCTCGCTGGCAGAGGCCGAGACCGGCGCGCTGACCGGCGGCGCGAGGCCCGCGAACGACCACAACGGCGCTTCCGGTACGGGATTCCTGGCCGGCCTGGAAAGCACCACGTCCGCCGACACGCTCACAGTGACTGATGTTCCGTCCGCCGGTGACTACCAGGTGCAGATCCGCTATGCCAACGGTCAGGCCGGCGCCCAGCCGAGCCAGACGCGCACCATGTCGGTCACCGCGGGAACCGCGGCGCCGGTCATGGCGACCCTTCCGCCGACCAGCGGATGGGACTACTGGAACACCGTTTCCGTCCCGGTCCACCTCAACAAGGGCACCAACACCGTGACGCTGGGGTGCCCCACTGACGCCAGCTGCAACGTCAACGTGGACACGGTCGCCATCACGAGCAAGGCCTCCCCGCTGCTCGCCCCGCACGCGCCGCTCGGCGGCTACCGCCGGGGCCTGGACGGCGTGACCGGTCCCGCCCTCACCGCTCCGGGCCTGCTCTACCAGGACGGCTGGTACCTGCTCGACGACTCGGCCTCGGCGCTGAGCACCACCAAGCCCCGGCCCGCCGCCGAGCAGGACGGCTACGTCTTCGCGTACGGGCAGGACTTCACTAAGGCTCTGAAGGACCTGTCGACCCTGACCGGGCCCACGAAACTGCTGCCCAAGTGGGCGTACGGGGTGTGGTACTCCGAGTACTACGACCGCACCGCCACCGAGTTCCAGAACCTGGTGACCCGGGCCAAGGCCGAGGGTGTCCCGCTTGACGTGCTCGTCCTCGACACCGACGTCAAGGCGCCGGACAAGTGGAACGGCTGGAGCATCGACCCCACCCGCATCCCCGACCCGAAGGCGTTCTTCGACTGGGCCAAGAAGCAGGGCCTGCACACCGGCATCAACATCCACCCGAGCATCCTCGGCTCGGACCCGAAGTTCGCGCAGGCGCAGGCCACCGCGAAGGGCAAGCTCCAACGCGTCGGCTGCAACGGCGGCCCCGACTGCTACGCGTTCGACTTCGGCGACCCGGACCAGCTCAAGGCCTACATGCAGCTGCACGACGGGATGATCCCGAAGGGCACCAAGGGCCCGGACCTGTGGTGGCTGGACTGGTGCTGCGACAACACGAAGTCCTCCCTCGCCGGGGTGACCGCCGACGCGTGGATCAACCAGCAGTACGCCGACAAGACCGGCTTCGCGTTCTCCCGGGCGTACGGCTCGTTGCAGGCCGGCGGCTACAGCAGCCCGACCCCGGTGTCGACCGGACCGTGGGCCGACAAGCGCACCACGCTGCACTTCACCGGCGACACCACCTCCGACTGGTCCACCCTGCAGATGGAGGTCGGCTACACGCCGGGCGAGTCGGCAGCGACCGGGCTGGCCGCGGTCAGCCACGACATCGGCGGGCACACCGGCGGCCTCCAGGAGCCGGGCAGCGAACCGGGCAGCACCAAGCTGCCCGACGACCTCTACGCCCGGTGGGTGCAGTTCGGCACGTTCCAGCCGATCGACAGGCTGCACTCCAACCACAGCGACCGGCTGCCCTGGCAGTACGGCCCGGAGGCGAACGCGTCGGCCAAGAAGTTCCTTAACCTGCGGAAGAAGCTGCTTCCGTACACCTACGCCGCCGCCAAGGAGGCCACCCGCACCGGTACGCCAATCGTCCGCTCGATGTACCTGGCGTACCCGAATGAGCAGGCCGCCTACGCCACCGCCGGTTCCCAGTACCTCTACGGCCCGGACTACCTGGTGGCACCCGTGACGACGCCCGGCACCACCGCCACCACGTCGGTGTGGTTCCCGCCGGGCAACAGCTGGACCGACATCTTCACCGGGAAGACGTACCGGGGCGGCACCACGCAGAACATCACCACCACGCTGGACACCATGCCAGTGTTCAAGAAGCACTGACGTTTCTAGAGATCCGGACGGCCGGGTGGGGGCAACCCCGCCCGGCCGGTTCGTTTGGTTGGGCTGGATTTAGTGTCGGCGAGGTCGGCGGGCCAGGGACAACCAGCCGAGGAACCTGGCGTGCATCGCCGGCAGGTCCGGACGCAGACCCAGGCCGTACATGTCGTCGGTTGCCTCCTGCATCGACGCGGCCAGGTAGAACGCCAGCGCGATCGAGTGACCGTAGAACTCGGTCACGAGGGCGAGCTGCGCCGGGCTGCACGGCCAGGGCGCGGCGCAGTTGCGGCACAGCCACGCTGGACGCATCGGCAGGTGGGGGCGAGGGCGCGCGGTCACCCGACCCGCACCGGATTCCGGCGGCGTTTGGCGGGCCTGGGCTGTTTGACGGGCAGGTCCTGCAACCGCACGCCCGCGCGCATCACGTACAACTCGCGCCGCGCCACAGCGTCGCCCGCCGCGTTCAGCTGGTAACCCTCAATCCAGACCCATCCGTCGTACGTGTGCCGCTCGGGCAACTCGCGGATGACGCGTACGAAGATCGGGCGCAGGAACTGCACGCTCGCCGCGGCGGTCAAGAGGATCACGTCGCCGGCCTTCATCTTCCCGGGTTTGTCGTCGGGCACGGTCTCCCCTTGGTGCCGTTGGGAAGGGGCCGCTCCCGTGAGTGCTCGCCCGCCGGGAGCGGCCCCGCTACGAACACGACCGTCGGATCTCGTGGGCCTGCCAGCCGCGCCGCCTGGTGACACTCTGCTGTGGAAACCATTACGCTCGGAAGGTGCTGCCGATGTCCGGGCTGACCTGGCCTGACAGCCTCCCAACGTGTGGCACCTCGGGTAGTCGATCTTTGAGTTGAGGGGCGTTGTATGGCTGACGTACCAGGGCCGTTATCGGCGTTCATCGTTGGCGAGATCCGCCGCGCCCGCGGGGCTTCCGGCATGACGCAAGAGTCGTTCGGCCGCGCTGCGGGCTTCAGCGCCTCACACGTCAGCGCCGTGGAGAGCGGCACGCGAGCGCTGACGATCGACTTCATCAAGGGTGCCGATCGAGGGCTCAACAACGGCGGGCTCTTCGAACGCCTGGCGACGAAGTTCGGAGCACCGTCGTGGTTCCTGCCCTGGCTGGACGCTGAGCGCGAAGCGACACAGCTTCGCTACTTCGAGCCCAACCTGATCCCCGGCCTGCTCCAGGTGGAGCACTACGCCCGCACCGTCCTGCGGACAGTCGAAAGCCTCACCGATGACGAGGTTGAGCAGCGCGTGCAGGGGCGCATGAGCCGGCAGGCGATCCTGACCGGCGAGCGTCGGCCGCAGTTCGTCGCCGTGCTGGACGAAGCCGCAATCCGGCGTACCGGTGATGGTCTGGGCGGCATCATGGCCCAGCAGGTGGCTCACCTGGTCGCGATGGCCGAGCTTCCGCACGTTCACGTCCACGTCATCCCGATCGGCAGCGGCCTGCACATCGGGCTGTCCGGACCGTTCGCGCTGGCTCGGTCCAGCGAGGGCGTGTGGGTTGGACACCTCGAAAACCAGCTTGGCGGGGACGTCATCGACAAGGACGATGATGTAGCTACGCTTCAGGCAAGGTGGGAGAGCGTCCGGAACGAGGCTCTACCGCGCCGGCAGTCCATCGACCTGCTGAAGGAAGTTGAGAGCCATCATGGACCTCAGTAACGCCCGGTGGCGCAAGTCCACCCGCAGCGGCGCGAGCGGCGGGAACTGCGTCGAGGTGGCAAGCAACCTGCCCGGTGTTGTCGCCGTGCGCGACTCGAAGGACGCCGCCGGACCGACCCTTGCATTCGCCCCCGCCACCTGGGCCGCGTTCGTCGCCCAAGTTTCCGGGCGGCCTTAACGTATCCCGGTGACTAGGGTCGGCGTGATACCGGCCGCGAGCACGGCGAGATGCCAGCTCTTGTTGTAGGAGGTGCGCCGGTTGATCAATTTGCGGGCAGCTGCCCCAGCATTGGGATGGTAGGTCATGCGGTGGCTTCAACATCTCCGCCTAGGCTCAAAGGTCCACCGCTAATGTCATCGGCCTCGCTCGTGCAGTAGACACATCAGGTGATCGCCTCGGCGCACCGACTCTCCCGCGAGCTCAACCACCTGCCGCAACGCGGCGAGATCCGCCAACTGTCCCTGGGCGAGGCCCACCACCAAAGGTGTTACCTCACCTTCGGCCATCTCCCAGGGCCACGGCTCCTCGGATATGAACGCGTTGCGGTCCGACAAGCTAGTAAGTAGGTCGTCAAAGTCACTAAGTGTGTCGACCAGCCGCCGGGCCGAAGCAGTCACCTGCGGGTCGTCCACTCCCAGCCGAGGAAGCAGCACAGCGATGAGCCGACGCTGCCACGCCTGGCGATCCTGAGGCGACCCGGCCGCCCACATGACAAACCACACCTCGGCGATACCGCCGAGAACCTCGTCGAGGTCGTTGGGTAGATCCCACTCCACCGGCAATCCCGCCTCGAACCGCTCGGCCAGTGCCCGTTCCTGATGTTCCAACTTCTGCCACACCCGCTCGGCCGCAACAATCCGCCCGACCACCAACTCCGCTTGCTCGACCCAAAATAGGCCGAGTAGCAACTCCCTCAGGTTGTCCCACTTTTGGCCGATTGCCCCCGTCAACTCCTGCGCGACCGCCGCCCACCGGCGCTCTCGGTTGCGGCGCACCGCAGCCTCGATTACGACATAAGCAGCGAAGAACTCCACCGGAACGACAAGCAGCCCGGCTGCTACATTCGCGGCCACCGGACGGTCTGTACTAAAAGACGGAAACCAGTCGTCCAGCCACCAGGCAACCAGAAGACACGCCACCGCCACCATCAACCAGACGGTGAGGAAAACCTTGCGCCACCACACGGAGCTGAGCGTACGCAGCCGCCCCAAGTCAACGCCGATCAACAACCGGTGGCACCGCGCAGAAGGCTCGCCAAGCCGGCGGACGGCCCTCAGGACGAGACGGACACCGGGGAAGTTCGAGGTCCCCTGAGCCTCCACCAAGGCCGTCTTCAGTCCGTCCCAGGCCGCATCCAGGCGTCTACGGTCTCGGGCGAGGCAATCGGCATCGAAGCAGGATCGGGTGTGATCGAACGGCAAGACGTCACCGGCGAAGCGGAGCTGTCGCCAAAGTCGTGAGGATCTACCGACCACCTCGAGCGGGAACGTAAGTCCGATAGGACCTTCGGCCGCGGGACCATGACGCAGCCCATCTCCCACGCTCCACGCCCAGTAGCCGGCGCGGCGCCTTGGGCGCAGCTGGGCCGACTTTCGACCATGATCGGAATTTGCCCGGTTGAGACGGCGCCCGGCAGCCGCTTCAACTACATAGGTAGCGACGGCCAACAGTCTGACTAAGGGTGCGTCGGAGGGAACGCTCTAAGCAGGAGTGCCTGCGCCGGGAAAGGGCGCAAATCGTCGGTGGTTGCCAGTTTCGCGCGGCTTTTCGGTAGGACATGCGGTTTTTGATCTCCGCCCAACGCCCGCGAGGTTAAACTGCCCCCGAACTTGCGAGCTCCCGCACCGGAACAACGGGAAAGAAGCCGTACCTGCCGTGCCGACTCTTGGTGAACTCATAAACTGTTGCCTCTTCGCTAATCTCAGACGGCGGTGCCACATTCTCCAGTATGACAGCTTGCCCGAGGAACCTGGAGGCCATATATCGGAAGAAATGAGTAGCCACATCGTTACCCATAATTCTTTCGTCCTCCGCGCTTTCTGGCTCCTTGTAAGTAACAAGGGGCGAGTCCAGAACTACGAAGCCGGGGTGCGGAAGATTGCGCACGATGCACCATTGAGCTAGACCAACGGTAAATGCCGCATGAAGAATAGCGCGCATGCCCTTGCCGTGTGACGAGCGGGGTATGCCATTCATACTGATATCACATGATTCCGCGTCGAAAGACACGTGCCGCAGTTCTGGAACCCGCCAATCTTCGAGGATTCCGAAGAGCAGCTCTCCAAATTCTTGGGCTA
This sequence comes from Micromonospora sp. NBC_00362, assembly GCF_026342155.1. Classification (NCBI taxonomy): domain Bacteria; kingdom Bacillati; phylum Actinomycetota; class Actinomycetes; order Micromonosporales; family Micromonosporaceae; genus Micromonospora; species Micromonospora sp. NBC_00362. The sequence continues at coordinate 6,230,042 of NZ_JAPENH010000001.1, read as the reverse complement.
CGCCCCCGCCGAGAGCTGTTGCCGGAACTGACGCCGGCTCGTCTACGCTTCCTAGACTCACCTTCAAAGTCTCTATGTGCTCAATTTGCTCATGAGCCGCTATTCTTCGCTCAAGATCACCCTTCGCTGCAACAAGCTCCCTCAGCTCACCTCGTTGGGGGGACAGGCGATCGTCTAGGGCTCTTGCGGCGTCACGCACACCCTCGACTTGAGCTTCCAGAACGGCAAGAGCTCTAAGTCCGCTCTCCCGCTCTGCTCCCAAGTCCTGGATCGCTAAGGCAAGGTCTACTCGCAAGCCCAGCGTCTTACTTTGTTCAGCGCGCACCGCGTCGGCAAACAGTGTTCTATCTTCGGCACGATGGGCAGCAGTGGATTGATTCTCAGGAGTTGAGCCGCAAAAAACGCAGTCGCCGACATCAAAGTAGCCTAAAAGCGTGCCAGCCTCCTCAAGCATTCCCAATCGCTCGAGGTCAGAGTCGTATTTCTGCAGCAAGAGCCGAAAGTTGCTAAGGAGGTCTGCAATTTCCGTGACCCGATGCCGCTGTTCCTCGTACTGGCGCTGCAGCTGGCGGATCTCATCTTTTAGCCGAGCCTGCTCCTCTAGGTGGCCGTCGAGAGAGTTAGAGATACCCTCGATTGACTGCTCTAGCCTTACCAGTCGGGCCTGTGCGTCGGAACTGCTCTCCCAATCACCTAAAGCTTGCCGCAACTCACCAACAATCTGCTCCATAGCGGCTAGTCGTCCTTGGTTCCGCTGGCGCTCGGCTGTCGCAGCCTTCGTCGTTCGGGGAAGGTCAGAGTCATCGTTCCCTTGCAGTACGAACTTGAGCACTGACCGCTCAGTGGTCTTTGAGATAAACTGACCACTTAATGCCGGTGGCGCCTCAGAGACAATGTCAGTCTCACTCACTAAAAAGAGGCGTGATAGTAGGCGGAGAGTCAGTGAGACAGTCTCGTTTCGATCGTTTGACCGAACCCAACTCTCGCCGATTCCCATCTCGGCAAGGAACAGGGTCGAGATATCGTTGCCAGTTTTTTGATGACGTGGCGACAGCACACGTGGACGTCCACTACGCTGAAGCCCTTCGTAAACACGAAATTTCGCTGCACTCTTGCTCTGCTCTATGGATCTTTCTAGAACCAAACCCTCCGGACTCCTTGGTGTCAGCAAGGACAACAGGCCCGTGTCGTAGCCTGCCGATTCGTCTATATGCTTGAGGTTGGATGCGCCTAGCAGGTAGTTTATAAGGTCGAAGACATAGGTCTTGCCCGTATTCGAGGCACCGTAGACGACGGTAAGACCTCGGCCCAGGTCAAGTTCAGCGGATTCTAGATCTGGGCCGATTGCGGCGAGCTTGTTGATCCTTATGCTAGTCATCCCCCGCCTCCATTGCTTGCCGTCGCGCTCCAGAAATCCAGTGATTAACCAGAGCTCTCAATTGAGGCTCCTTAGACGCCTCGTCTTGTCGTGGTAGCTGGTCAATCACCCAGTCAGCTCTCGCACGTAGGCTCTCCGCATACCTCGAACTCAGAACAGAGACGAAGGGCGGCGCGTTCTCTGACGCCTGGAAGGCGAAGCCCGCGTTCGTTGGTTTCGCTACTACAAGTCCGGCGCGCATCATTGCATCTATACCTGACTTCACGAGATCTCGCTTAATAGCCAGTTCTCCAATCGAGCCAGGAAGCTCCGGGTGAATGCTTGCCGGTCCATCATTCTGCCCGGTATGAAGAAGAGCATGGTCGAGTTGTGCAAGCGCGTCGAGATCAAAAGATAGCGGGAAGGCGCTAGACAGCAGGAAGACCACGCGCAGACCAACTTCGAGTGGACTGTTGAGGGGCGGCGTAATGTTCACTGGCACCACCTCAGCCGATCCTCATTGGCTAGCTGATGACAAATCCCCTTCTTGTCGCGAGCTTGCCACACCGTGATTAAGGCATTCGTCGTTAGGTTTATCTGCTGAGAAGCGCTAAGCACTTTTTGAAGGCGATCGTAGCCGGTGCTGTGATCGTCGTCATGAATTTCCTTCACACCTTCATGTAATTGATCTTGCAGGTTTTCGAACGTCCTCGAAGGCACTTTGTCGCGATAGAAAATACGAAATGTTTCGGCGCAATAGAAATATTCACGCTGGCTGCGCAGGTGGGCATGCGCTTTTGCATGCTCGACTAGGGCCTCAATGGTTCTGGCACTGGTGCCGAACTTCTCGGCATAGACATCGAAAAGTTGTTCCAAGTAATTTGTTTCGTCAGCGGCCGGCGCGGATGGTGGCAGCTCAGGGGGCGGCGCGAACGGGAGTGGAACGGCGAATCTAACTATATGTTGTGGAGACTTTTGATGTTGCTGGAGTAGTTCGATAGGTGTGGCTGATTGGAAAATGGAAAAGTCTACCGTCTGCGCGTAGGCGGCAACCTTGGCTCTTTCATTAGGTGTTCCGACTTTCCCTTCGCCGAGGACATTCAAGAACGCATCCTTCAGTTCGCCGGGCCTCAGAATCATTTGCTCAAGCGATGGACCCAGCCCCCGAGGTGCCATGAAATAGTACGTCCTCGGTAAAGAGTAGTAGCCAGCTTCCGCATACCGCAGAATCTTGTATATCTCCGGCCAAGCATCAGTCGGCATCAACGCATTAGCGTAATGCTTACATTGAAAGCAGTCCCATTCTCCACCAAAACCAGCTGCCGATTCGAACCCTGCAATGTCCACGCCGTGGTCATTTGCTCCACCGAATCGACGCACTTTGCGATATGGAAGGGTTCTCGCCCATTCATGGATAAACTCCTCCCACATCGCGGACGTGTAGATGAAGAGCTGAGCTTCAGGACTGAACCGTGGGCCTTGCTGAGCTGGTACTACAAGGGCAACACCCAAGGGTTCCGGAGGGACCAAGGCCAGGTCCGCCTCAGCCGGGTAAGGACCTGACAAGGAGTGCTCCTTCGGGTCAGAAGCTTCTGCCTGTTGTTTCACGCAGGGTAGAGGAGACGTGCGCGGAGCGATAGATCAAGTGACTACATCCCGACAGGCAACCGGCGTTCGCTTCGCCAGGCTAGGGCCGCAGCCCCGTGTGGAGCCGGTTGACCACCGCCACGCCGTTTCCGGGGATTCACGCGGCTTAGCAGGATGGTTGGGTCGTGTATGTCCCCTGGCGGGACAGGCTGTGATGACGTGCGGCGACGCACCTGCCGAATTCCTCTGTTTGCCGCCCCACCGAAGACAGGAACCAGCCCCAACGAGCCGTGACGGAAGCCGGCGCGGCTGCTCTGGTCGGATGGTCGGGGTTTCCGGCTGCCGCGCCAGTCCAACCCCAGGACTGGCTTGCCACCGGGTCACCGGGTCACGGCACCAACTCCACCGCCAGGACGTGCCCGGCTCTCCCCTCAGCCGCCAGGCATCGACTCAGACCCCGAAACGCGACCCCGAAAGCCCTCACCACGGGATTGCGCCCCAGACGGAGGCAAGCCCGACTGAGCCGGCGGTCAGGGCGCCTCCAGTGCGCCAGGGCGTCGTCAGGGTGCCAAACGCCGCCCAATATTGACCATGAACCACCATCGACACCCGAACATAGAACCAGCTCAGAGCCATGATCGAGTCTCTGAGCTGGTGGGCGACGGACGAGTCGACCTGTACGCCGGATTCTGTGCGCGGCGCGTACCCCGAGGGGTTTGCGCCGGCGGCGGCCATCCATCTCGGCCTGCCGTTGCCGGCAGGCTCCAGCGGCCTACCCGCAGACATCGGGCGGGCAGCCCTCAAGCGTCTGCGCCGGGTCGTCATCTTGCGGTGACGGCCCTTGCTTGGCCTTGCTCCGGGTGGGGTTTACCGAGCCACCCCGGTCACCCGGGGTGCTGGTGGGCTCTTACCCCACCGTTTCACCCTTACCGTCCCCGTTGGGGTCGGCGGTCTGTTTTCTGTGGCACTGTCCCGCGGGTCGCCCCGGGTTGCCGTTAACAACCACCCTGCCCTGTGGAGTCCGGACGTTCCTCGGCGGCGGGCCGAAGCCCGCCGACGCGGCCGCCCGGTCGACTCGTCCGTCGCGCTCTCATCCTAACGAGCCCGGGCCTACCTCCATTTCCGCCCCGGCTGCGGCGTGCCCCGTTACCAGTCCGACACCAGCAGCTCCCCGAAGATCCGCTCACCGCCGGCAGGTTCGCTTAATTGCGTGGAGGTGAGCAGGCCACCGGTGCCGTCGAGCACCCGCAGGGTGACGGTGCTTCCGACCGGCAGGGTCAGCAGCGCGGCGCCGCCGCGTACCGGGGCGCCCGCACGCACCTGGCCGCCCGCGACCGCCTCGACCCGGGCGGCCTTTCCCACCGGCACGACCAGCAGGCGGTCGGTCGGCACGGTGCGGCTCCCGGAGCGGGCGGTCACCCGCACCGCCGCCAGGTCGTCGGTAGAAGCAATTCCGGTGGCGACCAGTTCGGCCTGCTGTCCGCCGGTCGTCGGCGTCTCCGTGTCATCGTGGGCCTCCTCCCGGTCGACGGCCGTCAGCGGCAGGGAGAGTCTTTCGCCCACTCCGATCTGCAACAGCAGCGGTCCGGCGCCCGGCCGGCCGACGAGCACCGATTCGGTCTCGTCGTCGGGGTCGAGCCGCCCGGCCCACCTGATCACCGGCTGGGGCGCAGTGAGATCGCTGATCTGGGTCAACGTCCGGTACGCCCGGCCGGCGTCCCGGGGCACCCGCCAATCCGCGATCGTCGGGGCCGGTGACGGTCGGGCGTCCGGCGGCAGGTCGGGGTCGGCAGGAGTCTCGCCGGTCGCTGCGAGCAAGGGGGCGATCGGCCGCTGCTCGCGTACCTGTCCGTCGCATCGGACCCGCCACCAGCCGGGCTGCGCACCGGTTCGGGTGGACCGCTGGTCGAGCAACAGCCAGTCGCCGTCGGAGGACGGCTCCCAGTTTCGGCGCACCTCGCCCCCGGAGACCGACGCGGAGCGGCTGTACGACACGTCGCAACCGGTCGGTCCGAGACCTAGCACCCACTGCTCCTGGTCGCCGGGCAGGCCCGACCTGCCGGTGAGCACGGTGAACGGGTTGATGCGGTCATTGGCCTCGCCATCGGCGGCCAGCAGACTGCGCGGTGACGCCCCGACGGGGGCCTGCCGGGTCACCAGCGCCGCGTGGGTGTCGGAATGGAAGGCGAGCACCACCCGCCGGTAGCCGGCGGAGTCGTCCGCGTAGAGCAGCTTCACGTCGGGCAGGTCCGCAGAGACATGGAGGCTGTCCCGCTCACGGTCGAAGAGGCGGGTCACCTGGGCGGCGAAATCCCGGTCGTCCGCGAGGCTCCCCCGGGTCGGTGAGTTGATCAGTCGCCAGGTCCACGGTGAGTCGACCGGGGAGCCGTGCAGGACGAGCGACGGGTCGTGAGGTCCGTCGGAGTGCCCGCCGACGCCGAGCACCGTCGGGCCGACCAGCGCCGTCGCCAGGAGCGCGGCCACCGCACCGCCACGGCCAACGACGCGGTGCCACCGGCGCCGTCGGGCCTGCCGCACCAATCGGGTGTACGGGTCGGCGTCGGGTACCACCGTCTCGGCGATCGCCGCCAGCCGTACGCGCAGCTCGTCGACGCTCATGCCCGCTCCCCCACCAGCTTGTTCGACACCGTTGCGGAGCGGTGGCCCGGGCTGCTGAGCACGTTCCGCAGCCGGGCCAGCCCTCGCGCGGACTGACTCTTCACCGTCCCCACCGAACAGCCCATCGCCTCGGCCACCGTCGCCTCCGACAGGTCCTCCCAGTACCGCAGCACAAGCACGGTGCGCATCCGGATCGGCAGCCGGTCCAGTGCGGCGAGCAGTTCGTCACGGACGACGACCGCCTCGGTGGCATCCGCGGCCGCTCGGTCCGGGATGACCGAGATCAGCAGTTCGCGCAGTCCGAGCCGCCGCCACCGGCTGTTGCGTTCGTTGACCATCGCCCGGCGGACGTACGCCATCGGCTCGTCGACGCGACGCCAGTGCCGCATCACCTTCAGCAGCGCCTCGTGCACGAGATCCTGCGCCGCGTCCCTGCTGCCGGTGAGCAGGTACGCGGTGCGCAGCAGGTCGGGATAGCGAAGCTCGACGAACTCGCGGAAGTCCGCGTCATCCACCAGCCGACCCCCCGTCGTGACCAGGCACGTGTCATTCCTCTCGTCGTCCGTCACCCGCAATGACGCGACGGCGTCCCGAAAGGTTGAGCGCACGGGCGGCGTACTAGCCTCGGGTCGTCATGGATCTCTCCCACGCCGCGCTGCTGCTCGCCGCCGGTCTCGCCGCTGGCACTGTCAACGCGGTGGCCGGTGGCGGTTCGTTGATCACCTTTCCGGCGATGATCGCGATCGGGTTGCCCCCGGTGCCGGCGAACGTCAGCAACTCCGTCGCCGTCTTCCCCGGGTACCTGGCCAGCGTGGCGGGCAGCCGGCAGGACCTGCCGCGCCCCCGCGCGTTGGCCACGCTCGTGCCTACCACCATCGTGGGCACGATTCTCGGGGCGTTGCTGCTGCTGGCCACTCCGGCCCGCGCGTTCGAGCTGGTCGTACCCTTTCTGGTCCTCGGCGCGACAGCGGTCCTGGCCTTCCAGGACCCGCTGCGCCGCCTGGTCGGTCACCCCCGGGACCTGTCGCCGCGTCGGCGGACTGTCGCGGTGCAGACGATGGTCGCGCTCGGCGCGGTGTACGGCGGGTACTTCGGCGCGGCGCTCGGGGTGATGCTGGTGGCCGGGCTGGCCCTGGTGCTGGACGCGACACTGGCCCGGGTGAGCGCGATCAAGAACCTGCTCTCCGCGGTGGTGGGGTTGACGACGCTCGTGGTGTTCGCCCTGTTCGGCCCCTTGAACTGGGCGGCCGTCGCGGTGGTCGCGCCCGCCACCCTCATTGGGGGGTACGCGGGCGCCAGGCTCGTCCGCCGGCTGCCGGCGGTGGTGCTCAAGACGGTGATCGTGGTGTTCGGTACGACGATCGGCCTCTACCTGCTCTGGCGCGCCCTGAACTGACCCCACCTGCCGCCGCTCAGTAGGTCTCGCCGACGGGCTCGTGTTCGGTGTCGGCGGCGGCGCGGTTCCAGCGGGACCAGAGGACGCGTTCGCCGTAGCCGGCGGCCATCAGGTGGGCGAAGGCCAGGTAGACGAGCACGCCGACGGCGAGCACTCCGAAGCCGACCCAGAACGGCAGCGACAGCGACTGCTCGGCGAGCTTGCCGGAGATGATCGGTGCCGGCGCGGCGGCGCCCCAGCGAACCAGGTTGAACGCGCCGGTGGCGACGCGCCGGTCGCTGGAGCCGAGGCCGAGCGCCAGGTCGGTGAGGTTGGCGTTGGCCAGTCCCATGCAGAGTCCGGCGAGCACCAGCACCACGAGCGCCTCGGCGGTGCTGGTGGAGGTGGCGAAGAGGACCATGCAGACCAGCAGCCCGACGATGGCGACGCCGACGGTCTGTACCGCGCCGATGCGGTGGGCCAGCCGGTGGCCGATCACCAAGATGCCGGCGGCCAGGCCGAGCCCCCAGCCGGTGAACGCGAGCCCCAGCGGGATGACCTCCAGGCCGAGGAAGAGCGGCGTGTAGCCGAGCACCACGAAGAACACGAAGTTGTACGCGGCGGTGACCACGCAGAGGGCGATGAACGCCGGCCGGCGGTAGGTGGCGAAGATCTGGCCGACGCGTACCGGGGCTTGGCGGTTGGTGGGCTCGCGGAGTTTGCGGGAGGCCACGCCGAGGGCGAGGACCATGAAGACGCCGCAGACGAAGAACGGCAGCCGCCAGCTGACCTCGCCGAGCAGGCCACCGATCAGCGGTCCGACGGCGAAGCCGAGGCCGAGGGCGGTCTCGAAGAGGCCCACCACCCATTCCCGGTCGACGGCCAGGTTGACCAGGACCACCATGGCGGTGGCGAAGAACATCGCGTTGCCCAGCCCCCAGACGCCGCGCAGCACGGAGAGCTGCACGATGTTGTCGCTGAACGAGGCGAGGATTGCGGCCAGGCCGACCACTGAGACGCCGGTGATGAGCACCGGCTTGAAGCCGAACCGGCCGCTGGCCAGGGTCGCCGGGATCATGCCAAGGGCCATGACCGCGATGTACGCGGTGAACAGCAGCTCGACCTGCCAGGCGGTGACCCCGATCGCCTCGCCGATGGCCGGCAGGATCGGGTCGACGACGGCGATGCCGGCGATGGCGAGGAAGGCCACCAGCGTGGTGGCGTAGATGGCACTGCGGTTCGGTTCGGAACGCCGATCCACTCCGACTCCTCAGATAGCTGTATCGTACAGGTACTTATTCTGTATCATACAGCTATGAGCGACGACCACGACGAGAGCACCCTCGGCCGGATCGAGACCGAGGTGGCCCTGCTGATGCGCTTCGGCGAGGCCACCCGGCGGGCCACCGGCACCGCCGAGCACCGGGTGCTGGACCGCGCGGCGTACGTCATCCTGCGCCACCTGGCCGACGCCGGCCCGCAGAACGTCTCCGCGCTCGCCGCCCGACTCAACCTGGACGGCTCGACAGTCACCCGACAGGTGTCAGCGCTTCAGCGCGACGGCCTCATCACCCGCACCCCGGACCCGTCCGACGGCCGCGGCACCGTCATCTCCCCCACCCCGGCCGGTCTGCAACGGATGGCCGCCGTCCAGGCCGCCCGCACCCGGCTCTACGGCGACATGCTGGCCGACTGGACCACCGAGGACCGCGCCACCCTGGCCGCCCTACTGGGCCGCCTCAACCAGGCCCTGATAAACCGCAACCGCCCCCGCTAACCCAGCCAGTGGCGTGGCTCCCGTCGCCGAATGCGCATCCGCCGGCCACCACCACGCTGCGCGGCGAACCAGGTCGCGACAGCCCCGTCCACCGCCAAGATCGCGCAAGATCCTTGTTGTAGTGGCATTCCGCGCGGTCCGACACCACTACAACAATGATCGAGCATGATCTTGGCGGCGAAGCCGGCAAAACCGCCCGGCCCGCCGGAGCCGCCAGCCCACCAGGCCCCGCCACGGCCATCAAGCCCCGCCACAGCCCACCAGGCCCCGCCACGGCCACCAGGCCCCGCCACGGCCATCGGCGAGGCCAGGCGGCGCCTGAATCGTCTACGACATCAGCTCGACAGCCGATCCCGCGCAACCTGAGCAAGCGGCTGCCGGCGGAGACACCCCACGGCCGCCACGGCGGAACAGGTACGCCCGGGCACCGACCGACGTCGGCGCCCGGGCGTACCTGAGGTCACGCGACCGGCTCGCGGGCCGAGTCGGCGTCGCGGTCGGGGCCCGGGGTGACCCGTGGGTCGCCCTCGTCGGCGAAGTAGTCGTCCGGCTCGGTGCCGTCGACTCCTTCCTCGACCTTCGCGGCCCGCAGCGCGAGCGTCACCAGCGCCGCCACGGCCAGGTTGACCGCCACCGCCACGATGCCGACGTAGATCGTCCGGGTGGTGTCGAACCCGAACTCCGACAGCGGGAACGCCGAGCCGCCAAAGTGCTTCCGGGTCGGGCTGGCCACCTGGTAGAGCATCCACATGCCCAGCCCCATGCCGGCCACCCAGCCGACGATCAGGCCGGTGCGGTGGAACCAACGGGTGTAGAGGCCCAGCGCCACCGCCGGTAGCGTCTGCAGGATGATCACGCCACCGATCAGCTGGAGGTCGATGGAGAACTGCGGGTCGAGGAAGACGATGCAGGCCACCGCGCCGACCTTCACCACCAGTGAGGTGATCTTCGAGACGTTCGCCTCCTGGGCCGGGGAGGCGTCGCGCTTCAGGTACTCCTTGTAGATGTTGCGGGTGAACAGGTTCGCCGCCGCGATCGACATGATCGCCGCGGGCACCAGCGCGCCGATGCCGATCGCCGCGTACGCGACACCGGCGAACCAGTCCGGGAACTGCTGGTCGAACAGCAGCGGGACGATGGTGTTGTTGTCCACCGAGCCGGCCGAGTTGCCGGGCAGCGGCTTCACGCCGGCCGCGATGGCCATGTAGCCGAGCAGCGCGATCAACCCGAGCAGCAGGCTGTACGCGGGCAGCGCCGACATGTTCCGCTTGATCACGTCGCGGTTCCTGCTGGCCAGCACACCGGTGATGCTGTGCGGGTAGAGGAAGAGCGCCAACGCCGAGCCGAGCGCCAGTGTCACGTACTGGAGCTGGTTGTTGCCGTTGAGCAGGATGCCGTCGTTCGGGTTGGGTGAGGCGTCGAACTTCGCGTCCGCGGCGGCGAAGATGTCACCCCAGCCGCCCAGCTTGTACGGCAGGTAGATGACCGCCACCAGGATCACGATGTAGATCAGGCTGTCCTTGACGAACGCGATCAACGCGGGCGCGCGCAGCCCCGACTGGTACGTGTACGCGGCCAGGATGGCGAACGCGATGATGATCGGCAGGTGCCGGGCCAGCGCGTTGTCGCCGGTGACGCCCATCGTCTTGAGCACCGCCTCGATGCCGATCAGCTGCAACGCGATGTACGGCATGGTGGCGACGATGCCGGTGATGGCGATCAGCAGCGCCAGCACCGGCGAGTCGAACCGGTTGCGGACGAAGTCGGCAGGCGTGACGAACCCGTGCCGGTGCGACACCGACCAGAGCCGCACCAGCACCAGGAAGACCAGCGGGTAGATGACGATGGTGTACGGCACGGCGAAGAACCCGGCCGCGCCGGCACCGAACATCAACGCCGGCACCGCCACGAAGGTGTACGCGGTGTAGAGGTCACCGCCGACCAGGAACCAGGTGATCCAGCCGCCGAAGCTGCGCCCGCCCAGCCCCCACTCGTCCAGGTGCGCCATGTCCTTCGGTGCCCGCCACCGGGCGGCCACGAAGCCCATCACGCTGACCAGGAGGAACAGCAGGGAGAAGACGATGATCTCGGTGAGATGGTCGCGCCACATCAGCGGCCTCCCCGCTTCTTCGTCATCTGGTAGACCAACGTGGTGGTGCCGACGCCGAGCAGGATGAAGGCCAGTTGCAGCCAGTAGAAGCGCGGGAAGCCGAAGACCCGGGGCGAGTCGCCATTGAAGAACGCCGGGATCAGCGGCACCACGATGGGGATGAAGAGCAACCAGTTCCAGGGGCTGTGGTCCTTCGCCCTGGTCGGCGCCGTGGGCGGCGCCTCCGGTTCGGGTGCAGCCATCTGACACACCTCCGGGGAGTCGTGGCTCTCGATGTAACGGCCGGAGGCTACGACTCTGTGATGGCGGTCACCTGACCCGTTCGGAGGGTGCTGCGCCGAACGGCCGGCCGGCTGCGCCGAACGGCGCGGCCGACCGGCCGTTACCAACGAAGGGTGTGGCGGCTCAGTCGAGGGTGGCGAGGTGGGCGGTGTCGTTGACAGTGCGCACTGCCACGCCGCCGTCGGGCCACATGTCGAGCACCGAGATGCCGGCCGCGTCCAGGAAGAGCCGGTGCAGGAAACCGTCGCCGGCCGCGAGGGCGTCGCGCAGCATCAGCTTGATCGGCGAGACGTGCGAGACGACCACCACTGTCTCACCGGGGTACGCGGTGAGCAGCCCCGAGATGACCCGGTGCGCGCGTTCGGCGACCTGGGTGAACGACTCCCCGTCCGGCGGCGCGATCCGGGGTGACGCGAGCCAGGCGTCCATCTCCCCCGGCCACTGCTGGCGCACCTCGGCGAAGGTGCGCCCCTCCCACTGGCCGAAGTCGCACTCGATCAGGTCGTCCTCGGTGCGGACCGGCACGTCCCCGCCGAGCGCCTCGGCGATCGACGCCGCGGTGGCCGTACACCGGGACAACGGTGAGCTGAGCACGGCCGCGACGGACGGGGCCAACCCGGCGACCCGAGTGCCGGTGGCGCGGGCCTGGGCCCGGCCACGCTCGGAGAGCGGCACGTCGCCGCGCCCGGAGTAGCGCCGCTGCTCGGTGTAGGCGGTCTCGCCGTGCCGGACCAGGATGAGCCGGGTGGCGGTGAAGGTCGGCCGTGGCTCCCAGGAGGCCGGCGCGGTCGCCGGGTCGCTGCCGATGATCGGGGTCGAGGGCTGGCCGGCGGCCCCAGTCGTCGCGGGACGGGCGGGGGCCGCGGTCGCCGGGGGACGACCCGCTGCGGCGTCCATGGCGGCGTTGGCGAGGGCGTCGGCGTGCCGGTTCTGCTCGCGCGGAATCCAGCTGAACCGGACCGCTGCGAACCGGCCCACCAGCGCGGCGGCCTGGGCGGCGAGAGGCCGCAGGCCGGGGTGCTTGATCTGCCACCGGCCGCACATCTGCTCGACCACCAGCTTGGAGTCCATCCGGACGTCCACCTCGGCGGCGCCCAACTCGGCGGCGGCGGTCAACCCGGCGATCAGGCCCTGGTACTCGGCGACGTTGTTGGTGGCGGTCCCGAGCGACTCGGAGCGCTCGGCGAGCACCTCGCCGGTCTCCGGGTCGCGGACCACAGCGCCGTAACCGGCGGGGCCGGGATTGCCCCGGGACCCACCGTCGGCCTCCATGGAGACCACGCGCGGCGCCACGACCTACAGGCCCGACTCGTTGGTGCGGACCATGATCCGTCGGCAGTCCTCGCAGCGGACCACGTCGTCGGGGGCGGCCTTGCGGATCCGGGCCAGGTCGGCGCCGGACAGGTCCAGGCGGCACCCGCCGCAGCGGCCCCCGGTGAGCAGCGCGGCGCCCAACCCGGTGTCCTCGCGGATCTTGTCGTACAGGTTGACCAGGTCGCTGGGGAGGTCGGCGGCGAGCGGCTGACGGGCGCCCCGCTTGAACTCCTCCTCCTTGGCGATCTCGGCCAGCGCCTCGTCGCGGCGCTGCTCGGTAGCGGCCCGCTTGTCCCGGGTCTCGGCCAGCCGCTGCTCCACGCCGTCCAGTACGCCCTGCGCGGTCTCCCGCTGCTCCATCAGCTCCAGCTCGGCGTCCTCCAGGTCGCCCTGGCGGCGCTTGAGCGAGACCAGCTCGTGCTGGAGCGCCTCCAGCTCACGGGCCGGGCCGGTGCCGGCGGCAAGCCGGTTCTCGTCCTTCTCCTTGCGGGCCCGGACCTGCTCGACGTCCTTCTCCAACCGGGCGATGTCCCGGTCCAGGTCGTCCACAGCCACCTGGGCGCGAACCCGCTCGTCCTCCATCGACGACAGCTCCCGAGCCAGCGACTCCAGCTCGGCCCGCTCGGCAAGCGTTCGCCTGCGGTGGGCGAGCTGGGCGAGGTTGGTGTCGATCGCCTGGAGGTCGAGCAGGCGGCGCTGCACCTTGGGGTCAGCCTTCACGGTCGGGCTCCTTGTCGTCCACAGCGGGTGCGGCGGCGTGCACGGTCCACGGGTCGGTGTCCAGGTCGGACACCAGCGTCTCGACGTCCAGCGCCTCCCGGAGGAAGGCGGCCAGGTCGTCCAGCCACGGTCGTTCGGTCGCCCAGTGGGCGGCGTCGATCAGGGCGGGACCATCGGCGGCGAGGTGCTCGCCGGCCGGGTGGTGCCGCAGGTCGGCGGTGAGGAACGCGTCCACCCCGGCGGCGGTCGCGGCGCCGAGGAAGCTGTCCCCCGACCCGCCGCTGACGGCGAGGGTACGAACCATACGCCCGGGATCCCCCGCCGCGCGAACTCCCCAGGACGTGACGGGGAGCACCGCTGCCGCGTGCCGGGTCAGCTCGGCGAGGGTCATCGGCTCGGGCAGTTCGCCGATCCGGCCGAACCCCCTGTCGTCGCCGTGGGCGGGCGAGCCGGGCGCGGGTCGTTGAAGTGGGCGCAGACCGGTGAGCCCGAAGCGGGCGGCGAGGGCGTCGGAGACGCCCGGGGAGGCCACGTCGGCGTTGGTGTGCGCCGCGTAGAGCGCCACCCCGGCCCGGATCAACCGGTGGATGATCCGCCCCTTGAAGGTGGTCGCGGCGACCGACGACACCCCGCGCAGCAGCAGCGGGTGATGCGCGACGATCATGTCCGCGTCGGCGGCGAGGGCTTCGTCGACAGTCTCGGGCACCACGTCGACCACGCAGAGCACCCGGCGGACCGGGGTTGCCGGCTCACCGAGCACCAGGCCCACCCGGTCCCACTCCTCCGCCCAGACCGGCGGAAAGCGCCGTTCCAGCGCGGCCACCACGTCGCTGACTGTGGGGGCGGATCCGCTTGTGCTCACGGCGGGCCAGCTTACCGGCGTCGGGGCCGCTGGGCGGTGACACCTGGCCCGGCCGCGTCGTGTGGAAGATCTGCCGGATGCGCTAGGCGGCGCTCCAGGAAACGGTCTGCAACGCGGCCAGCGGCATCGCCCAGGGGAAGGCGTGCAGGTGCTGTTCCCCCGTTCCGGGCGGATGCAGAGCGATCACATCGTCGCCGAACAGCACTGTGACACCCCACTCGGCCAACCGGGCCACCCCGGCACGAAACGCCGGGTGGCAGGCCATCGCCGCGTTGGTGTACGGCACCGCCACGATGGGGACGCCCTTGCCCTGCGCCTCGACCAACAGCCCGAGCGCGAGCGTGTCGGTGATCCCGGCCGCCCACTTGTTGACGGTGTTGACGGTGGCCGGGCAGACGATCATGGCGTCGGCGGGTGGCAGCACGTCCGGGTCACCGGGGTTCTTGTAGTGCGTCCGCACCGGGTGGCCGGTCTGCCGAATCAGGGCCGACTGGTCGACGAACTTCGCGCCGTCCGGCGTGGTGACCACGCAGACGTCCCAACCGTCCTGTTGGGCGAGGTCGACCAGACGGCCGACGTGCCGGGCCAGCGGCGAACCGCAGGCGATGACGTAGAGCACCTCGCGGTGCCCGTTGTTGTGCGCTGCACCGGCCATCAGACCGGCTCCGCGCTCATACCCCTACTCCCATGTGCTCAGCCAACTCCGCTACCGGAGAAGGCGGCGCACCACGTGTGCGACGGAGGATGTCGGACATCACCTCGTGCGCGATCGGCCGGCAGCGGATCTCCGACGGGGCGAGCCGATCACCGAGCAGCAGCATCTCGCCCGCGTTCGCCACGTCACCTATCTGGGCGTACCCGCGGGCGATGTCGAGCAGGTGGTGGGCGCGACGCTCGGGCAGCAGCGCGTTGAAGGAGGGCTCCGCGATGCGCAGCTGGTGCACCTCCACGGCCCGCCCCCCGTCGCCCAGCTCCACAGCGGCGGCGGCCCGGTGCAGTTCGACGTTCGTCGGGCCGAACGACGTCCAGTAGTGGTTGTGGTCGCCGCCGAGCAGGGTGGCGGCCTCCTGCGCGCAGTTGATCAGGTCGTCGACGCTGGCCGAGTCACCGATGCGGGACGCGGCCATCGCCCCCTGGAGCAGCAGCATCCCGTAGACGGAGAGGCGGGCCGGCGAGACCTCGTTGCTGCCACCCGGTGCCAACCGGTTGGCGATCTGGACGTTCAGCTCCAGCGCGGGGCGGGCCCGGCCCATCGCGACCAGGGCGTTGCACACCCGGGTGGTGGCGATCCCGGCGAGCAGCGGATCGTCGGCCCGCTGGGCCACCGCCATCGACCGGTCCGCGGCCAACCAGGCGAGCTCACACTCGCCGAGCTTGCGCAGCACCGAGGAGGCGATCTGGTAGACCTGGCCGAGCAGGTGGGCCGCCTCGGCGGCCTGCTCACCGCCGTAGGCGGCGTCGGCCGCCTGGGCGTCGCGCAGCAGCTTCGGCAGCGCCCGGGTGAGCATCCCGTAGCGGCCGTACTGGTAGGTGAGCCAGGCGTGGTTGACGGCCTTGCGCATGTCGTCCATCGGCGGCGGGTACGGGGCCGCGTCGAAGTACGCGCTCATCGAGTCGTAGCGTTCCAGCGCCGCCCGGATCTCCTGCACCTCGACCTGGTCGATGCAGTTGAGGGCGTCGGCTCGCCGCTCCGGGTCCTTGCCCATCAGCAGCTGCACGTCCATCTGGAGGATGTCGGCGATCTCGTAGAGGACGGAGAACTTGTCCAGCCGTCGGACGCCGCGTTCGACCTTGTCCACCCAGCTCTTGGACTTGCCCAGCCGGTCCGCGAAGACCTGCTGCGACATCTTGCGTCGCCCCCGCCAGTAGGCCACTCGCCGTCCTATGGGTAGCTCGTCCATCTCCCCATCCTCCCCTGCCACCGACGACCAATCGAGTCGGGGCGATGTCCGCGGGTGCGGCGACTGCCGTTCATTTTCAGGTTTTCGCTGGTCGCACAGGATGTACGTCAGCCGTACAGCTGGTCCTCGTACTTTTCGTGCAAGTTGCACGAGCCGTTCGTCAACCTCAACGATCGTGGGTTACGGCAGTGACGGTGCTCGACATGCGACCTGGCGAACGCCGGGCCCGACGAGAGGAGTTGGCACACATGTGGGGGAATGTCGTACCGCGCGTTGCCGAACTGTCGCCGCTGGAACGGGTCCGGCTGCGCCGGGTCGCCATCCGGTACGCGGTACACGGCTGGGAAGTCACCCCGGGTGCCTGTCTGGCCCGCAGCCGCTTCGTCTGCGGGCGGGCCGGCTGTCCCACAGTGGGCTGCCACCCCGCCCTGGAGAACTGGGAACTGGCCGCCAGCGCCGACCCGGCCCGGGTGGCGACCTGGTGGCGGAGCCGACCACACGGGGTGCTGCTGCCCACCGGCCGAGCCTTCGACGTGCTGGAGGTGCCCGCCCACCTCGGCCGACACGTGCTCGACGCGGTCCAGATCCACCCGGCCGGCACCGGCGTACGCGGACCGGTGCTGGTCACGCCCACCGGGCGGTGGATGTTCCTCGTCCGCCCCGGCGACCCGCTCCGGCCGGAGTTGGAGCACTGCTTCCACGTGGTCCGGCACGGGCCGGGCTCGTGGATCCCCGCGCCGCCCACCCGGCTGCCGGAGGGCACTGTCCGCTGGGCGGTCGCCCCGGAGCAGGCACGCTGGCAGCTTCCGGATTCGTACCTCGTGCAGAACACGTTGATCGGGGCGCTACGCGCCGCCGGGGTGACGCTCGCCCCCGACCTGCTCCCCGGTCACCTGCCGCTGCCCCGACGAGGCATGTGAAGCCGGCCCGGTCGACGATTCGATCCGGTGCCCGACAGCGTCGCCGAGGCGTCGGTCCTCGTTGACAGGGGGACGGTGCGAACGCGCGCCACGAACGGGGGAACGATGTCCACAAACGACAGAGCGCCTCACCCCGGCGGCACCGAGCCGCCCCGGCGCAGCCACCCGGGGCGCCGCTGGGCCGGCACCCGGCCGTCCGGGTCCCGCCCCGGCCGCCCACGCCCCACCGGCTCCCGCCCAGCCGGCACCCACCGCCCCCTCCGCTAGTCGGGTCGCCGCGACCCCCACCCCAAACTCCCGTCGATCTTGCACATTCTGTCCCGACAATCTCTACATAACGGGACAAGCCAGCAACCGAAACTGCAAGATCGCGGGGAGCGGAGGGGCGCGCGGGGGGCGCGGGGGGGGCTAGTCGGTTAGGGGGAGGTTGGCGGAGTGGTATTGGCGGGCGTTGTCGGTTATCGCCGCGTGGGTGTGGTCGTCCAGGCGGGCCAGCCAGTTGAGGCCGGGGGTGCCCATGGCGAGGGCGGCGGTGGCGTACGCGTCGGCCACCCCGAGGTCGGTGCCGACCACCGTCACCGAGCGCAGCCCACTGGCCGGTGCCCCCCGGCGCGGGTCCAGCACGTGCCGGCCCCGCTCGTACACGCCGGACGTGGCCACTGCCAGGTCGGTCCCGCTGAGCACCAGGCAGGCCGCCATCGCGTCCCACGGGTGCCGGATGCCGATACGCCACGGCTCCCCGGACGGCGACAGGCCCCGCACCCGTACGTCGCCGCCGGCGTTCACGCAGTGGTTGACGGCCCCGGCCGCGACGAGGCGGTCCGAGGCGACCTGAGCGGCCCAGCCCTTGACGTAGCCGGACGGGTCGAGCCGACCGGTGGCGTACGCGTCGAAGAACCCGTCGGTGGCGCCCCACAGGTCGGCGCAGGTCTCCAGCACGTACCGCAGGTCCGCTGACGCCTCGGAGAGCAGCACCTCACCCCGGTCGAAGCGGCACGCCTCGCTGTCCGGCTTGTAGGTGCTGAACCGCGTGTCCACCTCGTGCATCCAGGCGAAGACCTCGTCCGCCAGCTCGCGCGCTGTCGCCGGTGGCAGATCGTCGGCGAGGTCCAGGGTGATCGTCGTACCCATGATCTGTTCGACCCGGCACAGCCCGGGTCGGGTCAGCGTGGCCCGCACGTCAGAATGCCTTCTCGATGGCGGACCGCAGGGACTTCTTGTAGGCGTCGCTGGTGGCTGTGGCACCGGAGACGGTGTTGAGGTTGGCGCTCTGCTTCTGCACCACCTCGGCGCCGCTGCCGTCGTAGGCGGTACGAACGTCGCCACTGTGGATGTCGGATTCACCCCCGCTGGGCAGCGACAGCGCGACGGCGTCGACGATCCGGTTACCCGAGACGACGATCTGCACCAGCACGTACCCGTACTTCTGGCTGCCCTCAACCGCGTCGAAGCCGTTTCCGTCGATCCGCCGGGTGGTCGACTGGGGTGCCTTGGTGGTGGTCCGCGGAGCGCTGGGTGCCTTCGTCGTCTTGGTGCCCGACGGGCGCGCGGTGGTCTTGCCGGGCTTGGGCGACGTCGACGGCTTGGCGCTTGCCGATGACGTCGGCGTGCCGCCGGCCGGGTCGGTGCCCGGCGCATCCGCGAGGGCACCGGGGTCGGTGCCCGCCCCGGAGGGGTTGACCGGCTGCGCTGTCGGCAGGTTCTGGGCGACCTGGCTGGTGCCTGGCGAGCCCTTGAACACCACGAGCGCGGTGGTGCTGGCGGCCAGGCCGGTGATCGCGAGGAGCGCGCGACGCATGGGGATGCCCTTCCTACAGCTCGAACGTGGCCAGGTGGATCTGCCGTCGGGGCACGCCGGCCCGCCGCAGCGCCCGCACCGACTGTTCCACCAGACCGGGTGGCCCGCACAGGTAGACGTCGCGGCGGGCCACGTCGGGCACCAGTTGCCGCAGCCCGTCCGGGCTCATCAACTGGCGGGGGCCGGGGTCGTCGCGGGAGCCGATGACGTACCAGACGGAGGTGTGGCGTTCCTGGGCCAGCCAGTCCAACTCGCGGCTGAGCAGCACGTCGGCCGGCGTGCGGGCACGGTAGATCAGCGCCGCGCCCGGCGGCAACTCTTCCAGCATGGCCCGGATCGGGGTGATGCCGCTGCCGCCGGCGATCAGCAGCGCCCGCTCACCGAGCCGGTGCGCGGCGGTGAAGGTGCCCGACGGGCCTTCGGCCCAGACCCGGGTGCCCGGTTCCAGGTCGCGCAGGTCGGCGGTGTGGGTGCCGACCACCTTCACGGTGACCCGCAGCCAGCGGCCGTTGGCGGCGGCGGAGACGGAGAACGGGTGCGACTGCCACCAGCAGCCCCGGGTGAGGAACCGCCAGCGGAAGTGTTGGCCGCCGAGCATCGCCAGCCGGCCGAGCCGCTCCCCGGTGAGGTAGATGGAGATGGTGTCGGGGCTCTCGGCGACCACGTCGGCGACCCGCAGCTTGTAGCGCAGGTTGAACGCCAGCGGCGCGATCACGCGGCCCCAGAGCAGGGCGGCGACCACCAGCACGTAGAGCGCGATCCAGCCGGTGCGCACCGGGCCGGGCCGGTAGAGCTGCGCGCCGTGGGCGAACTGGTGGCCGAAGCCGAGCAGCAGGATCAGGTAGCTGGACAGGTGCAGCAGGTGCCACATCTCGTAGGGCAACGCCCGCCGGATCGCCCGGATGCTGCTGAACCCGACGAGCATCATGATGCCGGTGGCGACGAACGCCGAGACCATGTCCTCGTAGTCGCCGAGCAACGTGCCGACCTCGGCGAGGATCGACTGCTTACGCAGGTCGGCGTAGCCGACCAGGATCAGCGACATGTGTGCCAGCACGGTGACCAGCAGGGTGGCGCCGATGTCCCGGTGCCAGCGGGCCATGTGCTCGCCGCCGATCCACCGTTCCAGCACCGGCAGTCGGCTCATCATCAGCACCTGCACCAACAGCAGGTAGCCGGCGACCAGGCCGGTGATCCGGCCGGCCGAGGTGACTGTTGCCGCGGTGGTCCGCAGCGATCCGGCCGGGGTGCCCAGCCACCAGGGCAGCACGCTGGCGAGCAGGCCGACCAGGAGCAGCACACCCAGCAGCCGTCGGCCGCCGGGTCCGCGCCGGTCCGGGATCTGCGGGGGTACGGGTGCAGCCGACCGGCCGCCGTGCCGGGACGAGGTCCCGGTACGACGGCCGGCGGCGTGGGTGTGCGAATGCGTCACGCGTACAGCTTCATCGGGGCGTACTTCTGGCGGGGGAAGACCTTGTCGACCTCCGCGTTGGTGAGCCCGAACCGGCCCTGCGCCACGGCGCCGTAGACGTTGAACATGTTGTTGTACTCCGGCACGTCACCGGAGTCCAGCTTGTCCAGACCGTTCCAGGTGCCCAGCAGCGAACCGGCCAGCTTCTTGCCGGACAGCAGGGTGACCACGCCGCCGTGCCCGTGGTCGGTGCCGTTGTTGTTGGAGCCGACCCGACGGCCGAACTCGCTGGACACCATGATCGTCACGTCGGCGGCCTTCGGGCCGAGGTCGGTGAAGAAGGCGGCCATCGCGCTGGCCAGCTCGTTGAGCCGGCGGTGCAGTTGGCCACCCTCGCGGGTGCCCTGGTTCTCGTGGGTGTCGTAGCCGCCCATGCCGACGGTGGCGACCCGGACGTTGGCGCCGCCCTTGATCAACTGGGCGAGTTGCTGGAACGCGTTGCCGACGCCCTCGTACTTGACGCCCTCGGCGGGCTGGTACGGCTTGGCGGCAAGCTTCTGGGCGGTGGCCAGCGCGCCCATGCCCTCCTGCACGGCTTCCTCGACCGGGTGGTTGATCCCGGTGAAGAGGCCCTTGATGGCCTTCTCGGTGGCGGCCCGGAACCGCTCGTCACCGTTGAGCCGCAGGGAGCCGACGTTGTTCAGCGACAGCGCGCCGTTGTTGCCGACCAGCGAACGCGGCAGCGTGCTGCCGATGCCGACGCTGCGGAACGCGGTGCCCTTGCCCAGGTTGTCGACCAGACCGTCGAGCCAACCCCGGCCGCCGGTCTCGTTGGGCAGCCCGCCCAGGTTGCAGGCGTCGGCGGCCTGGAAGTGGCTGCGGGACAGCCGCTCGTCGGAGACCGCCGGGATGAAGCCCAACTGACCGGCCGTGAGCCACTTCTCCAACGGCTTGAACGCGCTGGTCAGCTTGAAGCCGCGGCCCAGGGACAGCGAGTCGTTGCCGAGCAGCAGGTCGGGCCGGGCCTTGTTGAGCACCGCGTCGTTGTCCGGCGCGATCAGGCTCAGGCCGTCCAGCCCGCCGTAGAGGAAGACGTGGATCAGGGTGCCGGTCTTGGTCGCCGCGAACGACGCCGAAGTGGTGACGAACTGGGCGGTGGCCAGCGCGGTGGCGGTGGCCGCGGCACCGGCGACGAAGGTCCGCCGGGTCACGCCGCGACCGTCCTGCTGGGCCTCCTCCAGGTCCTCCAGGGTGCGGTACCTGTCGAACTCGGCGGCGTTCTCGGCGGCGACGATGTCCGCCTCGGCGCGCAGCAACGCCTCGGCCGGGTTGTCGGCCAGCCGTCGCACGTCGGGGCATTCGGGGTGCAGGGGGAAAGAGTTGTACACAGTCTTCTCCATCGGGTGCCTCACCGGAGGTGGTGCTGGGGGGAAGCGAGGATCGCCCGCGCGACGGCGGTGATGGCCCCGTTGAACGTGGCGTCGACCTTGGTGGTCGCCGCCACACCGGCCACGCCGAGGATGAGGTTCTTCTCCCGCGTGCTCAACTTCTGGCCCACCAGCCGCAGGGAGAGCGCGTCCACGTACGCCCCGGCCGTCGCCGGTGGCTTGGCGACCAGCTTCTCCGGCGCCGTGTACGTGAAGGTGGTGCGGTAGCCGCCGAGGATCTCGCCCGCCTCGTTCCAGCCGTTGACCATCGTGCCGGCCGAGGTCCACGCGACGTAGACGTCCGGGTAGCCGTCCGGGGTCGGATGACCCATCGGGGACTGACCCAACTCGCGCATCTTGTCGTGGATCTGGCGCAGCCCCCGGGCGTACGCGGTGCGCTTGCTGTCGCCGTTGTTGTGCTTCGGCGACGCCTCCGGCGAGACGCCCAGGGTGCGGTACGTGGCGACCAGGTACTCCATCGGCCGGCGCACCTTCTGACCCACACCGGCCCAGAACTCCGACGAGCAGAACAGCGTCATCAGGACCGGCTTGATCATGCCCTTGTTCGTGGTGTACGTCTTCGCCAGCCGGTCCACGAGGGACTTCGGCGGGGTGTCCGAGACGAACCGGGTGGCCAGGCTCTGCGCCACGTACTTCGCTGTCGACGGGTGCGTCGCGATGTAGGTGATGTACGCGTCGATCGCCGCTTCGGCCTTCTTCGGGTCGGCCGAGTTGTTCGCGTGGGTGAAGCCCAGGATCTTCACCTTGCCGACGTAGTGCTGTTCGGGGCGGAAGACGTACTTGCCCTTGTCGTCCACACCGCGGCCGGTCTGCAACATGGCGGCCTGCCGGACGTCCGGCTCCTTGTAGCCGCCGTCGACGCCGACCGAGTAGAGCTCGAGGTTCTCCCGGGCGAGGTTCTCGTTGATCGCGTCCTTGCGGGAGTCCTTCTGGTTCAGGTAGATCAGCAGCGCCGGGTGCTTGTTCGCGGCGACCAGCATCTCCGGGTAGCTGCCCAGCGCGTGCTTGCGCACGACGTCCTGGTCGAACGAGCTGCGGTACACCTCGCCGCCGTCGAAGTCCGCGGCGACGTGCAGGAAGTCGTTCCAGAAGTCGACCATCACCTCGAACAGCTGGCGCTTGGACCAGATCTGCCGGGCGATGGTGGCGTCGACCATCTCCCGCTCCGGGTGCGCGTCCTGCTCGTTGAGCTTGTCCCGCTGGTCACGCAGCTGCTGCACGGAGAGCTTCTGGGTCGGCAGCTCGGCGAGCTTCAGCTCACCCTTGCTCGGCTCCAACTTCTCCGGGTCCAGCTGGGCGCGGATCCAGGCGTCCATGCCGTCGCGCTTGATGTCGGCGACCACAGCCGGCGTCGCGCCGAAGGTGGCGCGCCGGGCCAGGTGCAGGATCGGGTCCTTGGCCAGCACGGTCTTCACTGTCACCTTGGTCGCCGCCGCGGCCGCTGCCGGGCCGGAGAAGGTGCGACCACCGGCCGGCGCGTTCTTCTTCAGCGCCTCACCGGCCCGCGAACCCATGTAGCTTTCGTTCTGCTCGGTGTAGGTACGCACGGTGCTGGGCTGCTGGCCGCTGGGCCGCGCCGCGGTGCCGTCGGTCACCGTGCTGCCGGTCGCGTCGCCCGCCGCCGCCTCGTCGCCGAAGAGGCCACGGATCTGCGGGGTCATGGCGAGCGCCGCGCCACCGGCGACGACGGCGGCGGTGCCGCCGAGGGCCACCATCGCCTTCCGTCGGCCGACCTTGCGACCCGGCTCGTTGTCATCGTCGAGGGTGGGCAGTCCGGTGCCGGCCGGGCGTGCCGGGGCCGGACGGCCGAGGCCCTCCGGGCCGACCCACTGCGGACCGCGCGGGGCGGGCGCGGGCTGCCCGGCGTACTGCTCACGCGGGTCGGCCGGCGCGGCGTAGCCGCCCTGGTAGGGGTGGGGCGAGTCGTAGCCGTAGGGCGCGGGCGTGTGGGGGTCGCCGTAGCCGTCAGCGCTGGGGTGCTGATGTCCGTCCCAACCGCGGTCGTCCCGCGGTCGACGTGGTGGCACATTCTGGTCGGCCATGTACCAATCCCGATTTCTGATGAGCGCCGGAAGCTGCTACCGGGCAGGTGCGGCAGGTGCGGCGACTGTTGCCTGAGGGGGTTGCTACGGCAAGGTAACCAAGGCCCCAGGGCCCTTCAAGGTGGCCGGAACCCACTCGTGGGGGCACTTAAGACAGCGCTCAGCGCGACCTCGGCGGTGGGCGATGGGATGGACCTGCCCGCAGACCTTCCCAGCAGGGCGTACGCGCGGCAGCCGAGCACGGATCGGACCACGCCGCCGTACGCGACAGTTTCGGCGTCGTTCACCACCAAAGGCAAACTTAAGGTTCAGGTAAGCCGGACATGAAGCGCGCTCGCGTGGAGGAAAAGTAGCAGCAGCGGGTGAGCGTGAGCCGCCACCGCAGCGGGTATGCCGCCGAACCGCTGAACGCGTGAGGGGAAGGCAGCGCCATGCTCAGCAAAGAGGATCAGCGCAGATTCGACCAGATCACCCGTCAGCTCCGGGAAAGTGACCCGGCCTTCTTCAACCGGCTGGACCACAGGGCCCGAGCCCGCAGGGGCCGCTACCTGATGTTGTTGACCATCGTGCTGTGGGCGTCGCTGCCGGCGATAGCCGTGTTCGCCGGTCGACTCACCGGCGCGATCTGCGCGGTGGTGCTGGTGGCCAACGCCGCGATCATGTGGCGGTTCCGCCGCCGCTGGACGTGACTGTTCAACCGCTCAACGGGACGGCCCCACCGGTGGACGTGACAGCTCACCTGTCGGCCGGACCGAACGCCCGGTACGCGCGGCGCAACCGTTCGAGCAGTCCCGGCCCACCGATGGCCGGGGCCGGCGCTCCGAGCTGGCGCAGCAGCAGGTCGGTGCCGGTCACCAGTCGGGGCGGACGATCCGGCAGCGGCACCGGTGCTGACCAGAACCGGTCCGCCGTATCCGCCAGCGGCGTCGCCGACAGCCCGGCGAGCGCCCGAGCGGCACCGACCGGGGCGACGACGTCCACTGTCGACACCGCACCGTCCGGTCCGGACGGTGAGCCGACCGGTGCGGACGGTGGGGTGACACCGGTGCTCGCGGCCCGCCGGGCGCGGAGCGCGTCGAGCAACTCCGCCCGGGACCGACCTCGCCAGTGCAGCAGCTCGAACGGGTCCGCGTCGAACGCCTCGGCCAGCAGGTAGAACGTCGCCGCGAGGTGCTTGCACGGCACCGCGAAGTCGGGGCAGTTGCAGCGCTGGGTCAACTCGTCCACGGCCGCCGGGAAGAGCGGCGCGCCGACGGCGGCGAACAGCTCCTCCAACTCCTCGGGGAGGTCCCCGGCGAGCAGCCGGGCGCTGAAGAACGCCTGCCCGGCCAGCTCGTCCTCGATTCGGGACCAGAGAGCCGCCCGGAACGGCTTCAGCGCGATCGACACCTGGTAAGGCTGCGGCCGGGAGCCCTGCACCACCGCGTTGACCCGCCCGGGTGTGATGTCGAGCGTGAGCACCTGACCGGCCCGCGCGTACGACCGGCCCCGGGTCAGCCGGGTGCCGAGCGCGAACGACTCCAGCACCTCCAGGAAACGCCGCGACCACCAGGACCGGCCGATCGCGCCCCGGGCACTGCGTGCCCGCAGGCCCCCGTCGACCCGACGTGGGCGCCCGTAGTCGGCGAAATCCGTCACTCGACCACCGCGCCGGCTTCCAGGGCGAACAGGTCCCGCAGCTGGCCGGTGGACAACTCGGTGATCCACTGCTCGCCGGTGCCGACCACCCGTTGGGCGAGGCTCCGCTTGTCGGCGATCATCGCGGCCACCTTCTCCTCGACAGTGCCGGCGCACACGAACTTGCGCACCTGCACCCGTCGGCGCTGCCCGATCCGGAACGCCCGGTCGGTGGCCTGGTCCTCGACCGCCGGGTTCCACCACCGGTCCACATGCACCACGTGGTTCGCCGCGGTCAGGGTCAGCCCGGTGCCGCCGGCCTTGAGGGAGAGGACGAACAGCGGCGGGCCCTCCGCCGACTGGAAACGCTGCACCAGGGCGTCCCGCTCGGCCTTGCCGAGGCCACCGTGCAGGAACAGCACCTCCCGGCCGAACCGTGCCGACAGGTGACCCCGCAACATCGCACCGAACTCGGCGTACTGGGTGAAGAGCAGTGCCCGCTCCCCCGCCGCCAGCACCTCCTCCAGGATCTCGGTGAGCCGAGCCAGCTTGCCGGAGCGGCCCTCCAGCGGTGAGCCGTCACGCAGCAACTGGGCGGGGTGGTTGCACACCTGCTTGAGTCGGGTCATGGTGGCCAGCACCAGGCCGCGTCGTTCGATGCCGTCGCTGGTCTCGATCCGGGCGAGCATGTCGTCGACCACCACCTGGTACAGGGCTGCCTGCTCAGCGGTGAGGTTGCAGAGCACCTCCATCTCCAGCTTCTCCGGCAGGTCGGAGATGATCGACGAGTCGGTCTTGAGCCGGCGCAACACGAACGGGCCGGTGATCCGGCGGAGCCGCTCGGCGGCCTCGGCGTCGCCGTGCCGCTCGATCGGCTCGGCGAACCGTTTGCGGAACGTCGCGGCCGGCCCGAGCAGACCCGGATTGGCGAACTGCATGATCGACCAGAGGTCGGCGAGGCGGTTCTCCACCGGTGTACCGGTCACCGCCACCCGCTGCCGGGCGGGCAGCGCGCGAACCGCCTCGGCCTGCCGGGTCGACGCGTTCTTGATCGCCTGCGCCTCGTCCACCACCACCCGGTGCCAGTCGATGCCGGCCAGGTCGGCGGCGTCGCGGGCGGCCACCGAGTAGGTGGTGAGGACCAGGTCCGTGCCGTGCGCGGCCGCTGTGAACTCCGCCCCCCGCGCCCGCTCGGCGCCATGGTGTACGTGGACCCGCAACTCCGGGGTGAACCGGGCCGCCTCCCGCTGCCAGTTGCCGACCAGCGACATCGGACAGACCAGCAGCGTCGGCCCGGCCTCCGGTGGGTCCCCGGCGAGCAGCGCGAGCAGTTGCACAGTCTTGCCCAGCCCCATGTCGTCGGCGAGCA
Organism: Micromonospora sp. NBC_00362; assembly: GCF_026342155.1. Lineage (NCBI taxonomy): Bacteria > Bacillati > Actinomycetota > Actinomycetes > Micromonosporales > Micromonosporaceae > Micromonospora > Micromonospora sp. NBC_00362. Next base: position 6,203,533 of record NZ_JAPENH010000001.1, on the reverse strand, counting down.
CACCACCCAGACCGAGTGAGCGCAGGAAGGCCAGCCAGGCCAGCCCTCGCTGCTGGTACGGCCGCAGCGTCCCCCGAAAGCCCGGTGGCGGGTCCAGCGGGGTGAGCCGCCGCTCGACCGCGCCGGCGAGCAGGTCGCCCAGCGCCCCGTCGGCGGTCACCTCCAGCACCGGCAGCTCGCCGGTGGCCTCGCCGTCGGCCAGCCCGAGTCGGAGCAGGTCGGCGACGGTCAGCTCACCCGCGGAGCGGAGCAGACGCAGCCCTGCCGCGAGCCGCCCCGGGTCCAGTTCCACCCACCGGCCGCGGAGCCGCACCAGCGGGGTCTTCGTCTCGGCCAGCGCCGCCAACTCCTCGGCGGAGAGCGGGTGGTCACCGAGCGCGATCTCCCAGCGGTAGTCGACCAGGGCGTCCAGGCCGACACCGGCATCGGCGCCACCCACAGTGCCCGGCGCGGTGCGGCTGCGCGCTCGCAAGCGGGCGCCCAGTCGCGCCGACGGCCGCTGCCACCAGGACGGCAGCAGCACCCCGAAACCCGCTGCGTGCAGCACCGGTGCGCCCGCACTGAGGAAACGGTGCGCCCCCTCGACGTCGAGTTCCATCACCTCCGGGGCGGCGGTGCGCAGGGCGACGTCCAGGTCCGGCCAGAGCCGGCTGGCCCGGCCCAGCTCGGCGAGGAGCGTCTCCTGCGGGCTGGTCGTCCGACCGACCAGGCCGCCGAGGGTCTGCGGCGCTCGCCAGATGTCCCCGGCGTCGACGTGCAGGCCGGGTTCGTCCGCGGCCTGCAACCCGAACTCCAACCGCCAGCGCCCGGCACCGATCGACCCGACCGACACCGGCGCGCTGTCGGCGGGCACCGACGCGCCGTCGGCGGGCACCGGCGCGCTGTCGGCGGGCACCGACGCACCATCGGCGGACACCGGCACCGGCGCGCCGCCGGCGGGCACCGCTCGGGTGGCAAGGATCGGTTCGGTGACCTCGTCGGGGGCCGGTTCCACAAGGCGGAAACTGGCCCGCACCGGGCCACCGGCGGCGTCGCGCTGCCAGGCGTCCAGTTCGGCGGAGAGAGTGGACAGCCCGGCCGGGTCGATGGTGAAGTCCCGCTGCGGGCCGGCGAGGGCGGCCAGCCAGGCCGGCGCCGGACCACCCGGGCGCAGCCCTCGGGCCAGCGTGGTGGTCGCCAGCGCGGCCCGCGCGGCGGCGTCGGTCAACGCGTCCAGCGCATCCGCGACCAGGGCGGCAGCGGTCAGCTCAGGCCCGCCCGAGCCGACGGTCCCCGCAGCGGAGGTGACGGCGCTCCCGGTAGACCCCTGAGCAGCGGCGGCGGAGGACGGCAGCGCGGCGGTGGACGGCAGCGCGGCAGCGGGCGGCAGCAGGACGGCGGCTCGGGCGGCTGGTGGCAGGGCCAGCGCCAGCGAGCGCGCCCAGGCGGCGTCGGTGCCGGTCAGCAGCGGACGCCAGACCGCCTGCGCCGGCACCTGCCCGGCACCGCCCGACGCCGCCGTCGCGCCAGCGCCGGGCATCCAGTCACCCGCCGTCGCGCCAGCGCCGCGCGTCTGGTCGACCGTCGTCGTGCGCACGCCGGGGAGGACGCGGCCACGGGTCACCAGGTCGGCGGCGAAGTCGGCCAGCTCGGCGAGGTGCCGCACTGTGGCCCCGGACACCGCCGGGATGTCGTCCAGGGCTCGCAGCAGCGACAGGGCGTCGTCCGGGGCGTACACCAGTGTGGGCACCCGCCACCCGGCCAGCGTGAGCCGGCCACGGGCCGCAGGTGCGACGGTGGTCCTGATCAGCTCGGGTGAGTCGGTCGGCGCGCCCGCCAGCGTGGGCAGGGTGATGAGCGCGGTGTCCGGCCGGCTCGGCTCGGCGGCGTCGGCGAGGACGGCGGCCAGGTCGGTGTGCCCGGCGGCGAACGGATGCGGGCGTTCCCGGGCTGGCCGGCCCGAACGCGCAGCGGGAATCGGTGCGGCGCTGTCCTCGGCCCAGACGGCGAGGCCGCCGGTCGAGCTGCCGCCAGGCAACCACAGCCCGTGGATGACCAGCACCTGCTCCCCCTAGTCGCCGCCCGCCCCCAGAATAGGCGGCCCGCCCGACCAGGCGTCCGCACCCACCGGCCCACCTGCGCGATCTTGCAGTTTGTGTCGTCGTTCTGCGAACTGTGCACCTTTTGTCGCCGCAGAAAACGCAAGATCGCGGAGGGCTGGAGGTGGGAGGGGTGACGGGCTAGCGTCGCTTCGTGATCGATCTGCTGGTTCTTGGCGGGCTTGGGGTGGACGTACGGGTTCGGGTGCCCGCGCTGCCCCTCCCGGCTGCCGATTCCCACACCGTCGAGCCGATCGAGCTGCGGATCGGCAACACCGGTGCCGGGGTGGCCTTGGCCGCCCGGGCGCTCGGCCTGCGCGTACTGGTTGTCGACACCATCGGTGCCGATCCGGCCGGTGAGCTGGTCCGGGCGGCGTTGACCCGGGCCGAGGTGCCGGCGCTGCTGGCCGAGCACCGGGGCGGCACCCGCCGGTCGGTGAACCTGGTGGATCCGGGCGGGCGGCGCACGTCGCTGTACGACCCGCGCCCGTGGCAGGGTGGTCCACCATTCTCCGCCGCCGAGTTGGCCGCACTGGTCCGCGACGCCCGGCACGTCCACCTCTCGATCATGGACTGGACAGTGCCGTTGCTGTCCGCCGTGCGGGCTGCCGTTCCGGCGGGCGCGGCGCTCTCCACCGACCTGCACGACTGGGACGGCGAGAACACCTACCATCAGCCGTTCGCGCAGGTCGCCGACCTCATTCTGCTGAGCGGGGTGCGGTTGGGCGGCCGGGCCCCGTCGCTCGCCGGCACGCTGGCGCCCCGGACGGTGGTGGTGACCCGCGGCGCGGACGGCGCCGAGCTGTACCCGGGTGACGGCACCGCGGTGCCCGTGCCACCCGCCGCCCCGGAAAAGCCGGTGGTGGACAGCAACGGGGCGGGCGACGCCTTCGCGGCCGGCCTGATCGCCGCCCGGTTACGCGGTGAGCCACTGACGCGTGCCGCCCGGTACGCGGCGCGGGTTGCCGCCGCGGCCTGTACGCACGACGGGATGGAGTACCCGCCGGGCCTGTTGCCCACCGGTTGACGACCGGCGGCGTGCGGCGACCAGGGGGCTCAGAGCGCGCCGGCCTCGCCGTCGGTCAGCTCGCGCAGGATGTCGGCGTGGCCCGCGTGCCGGGCCGTCTCCTCGATCATGTGCACCAGAATCCAGCGCAGCGACACCTCACCGAGCTGCGGGTGCGGCACCACGTGGTCGAGGTCGATGCTCGCGGCGACCGCCCGGGAGCGGGCACAGGCCCGCTCGTATGCCTCGGTGAGCATGACGGTGCTTTCCTGGTCGCCCAGCGTGAAGCTGGCGACCGCGTCCTCCTCGGAGGTCAGGTAGACGTCGTCGGGCTCGGGAGCCAACAGGGTCGGGAACCAGTTCCGCTCGACCAGCGTCAGGTGCTTGACCAGCCCGGCGAGCGTGGTCGCCGACGGCACCAGCCGGCGTCGGGCGTCGGCGTCGGAGAGACCGCGCAGTTTGCGCAGCACAACGGCCCTGTGGAAGTCGAGGAACGAGGTCAGGACGGCGCGTTCGTCGCCGGTGCGGGCGAGCACCGGACCGAGCGTGGGATCGATCGTCTGCTCCATCCGCCGACCCTAGCCACGGGCCGGGCGCCCCGCTGCCCCGCTATCCGCTGCGGGCTGGCGCTGGGCCGGGCAGGATGGGCGCATGGCTTCATCCGTGCAGATCCTTCTCGTCGGCGGCACGGCGGACGGGCAGACCATCACCGTCGAACTGGACAGCAACGGCCGTCCGCCGCTGACCCACCATCACCTCGGCTCCGGTGGGCTGGCCGACGCGCAGATCTACGAGTTGGAGACCGCCCGCGAGGAGGCCCGCGAGTGGTGCTACCGGTGGACCGGCCCGGCGGTGTGACCGCCCGCTCAGACGCGGGTGAGCGCCTGGCTTCGCAGGCTCTCCAACACGCCGCGGGTGACCTCCGAGGTGCCCCGCGCCTGGTCGCACACCTCCGCCACCCGTCGTGCGGTGGCCTCGGCGCGTTGCTCCCGCTCGTCCCAGAGTCGGTCGACCTCGGCCAGCAGCGGGCCCTCGACCTCCCGCTCCACGCCGCGTAGCGCCGGCACGCCGAGCCGTTGGGCCAGGTCGAAGACCTTGCCGGCGTACGGCAGGGGCAGGAACGGCGTACCGACCATCGCCGCGAAGATCAGGAAGTGCAGGCGCATGCCGACGGCCAGGTCGAAGTGGCGCATCAGCCCCAGCACCTGCTGCGGAGAGTAGGTGCCGTGCAGGATGCGACCTCGCTCGGCGGCGACCATGTGCGACAGCACCCCGTGGGAGTGCCGGATGTCGTCGCGCTCCATCGGCACGAACAGCACGTACGCGTCGATCCGGTGCACCAGGAAGTCACCGATCTGGGCCAGCAGCCGGTGGTAGCCGTCCACGTCGAGGCGTTCGGCGGCCCGGCCCGGCTCCCGCACGCTGATCCCGACGAGGCGCTTGCCGACCGGCACACCCTCCTCGGCCAGCAGGTGGGCCGGAAACTCCTCCGGTTGCAGAAGGAACGCCGGATCCGCGGTGACAGTGATCGGGTTCAGCAGGCCGGCCTCCTCCAGCACCATCCGGGACTCCTGGTCCCGGACGGTCACCTGGGTCGCGCTGGAGAGCGTCTCCCGGACCATGCCGGTGTCCACCCCGTCGCTGAGCGGCCCGACCCCCACCGCGTACGTGATCAGCGGCAGGCCGCGTTCCTGGGCCACCCGGACCACCCGCAGGTAACGGCGGGCCTCCCTGTCGTACAGGATGCCGCCGCCGCCCAGGATGAGCAGGTCGAGCTGGGCCAGGACCAGGGCCGAGTCGGTACGGCTCACGCCCTCCCAGGGCACCGCTTCGACGTCCGGATGGGCGGCCCGGGTGTGCTCCGGATTCCGAGAGAAGACGATGATCCGGGCGTTCGGTTCCTGCGTACGCAGATCGGTGAGCAGGCCGGTGAGGATCGCCTCGTCGCCGAGGTTTCGCCCACCGTACGAGCCGAGCACACCGATGGTCAGTCCGGCGCCGTGCGTCATCCGTCGCTCCTCCCCAGGTGCGGTCCGCGCCGGTTTCCCGCTGGGCAGGTGAACAGTCCTGCCGAAGGGACCCGTCCCCGGGGCCGCCGGCAGCTCAGCCCGCCGGGGTGAGGCGCTTCGCCATCTGCTGCGAGGTGACCTCGAAGCCCAGACTGCGGTAGAGGCCGATCGCCACGGTGTTCGTGCCGAAGACGTTCAGACCCAGCTCGGCCACGCCGAGGTGGGCGAGTTCCGCCTCGATGAGCTGGATCATCCGCCGCGCGTGCCCGTGTCCCCGGTGCTCCTCGTGCACCTCGATGTTGTGGATCCAGGCCTGGTTCGGGGCGGCGGCCGTCGGCAGTGTCACCCAGATCCAGCCGACCTCGGTGTCGCCGACCCGGCCCACCCGCAGCAGGGCGCCCTCGGTGGCCGCGCCCGCCGGCAGAGACTCCCGGATCTGGGTGACCGACCGGTCGAGGGCCGCCTCCGGGGTCAGCCCCCGATGCGCCACCAGGTCCTCGGCGTACCCCTGCTCCAGTGATTCGAGCAGGCGGGCCAACTCCTGTGCCGTCATCGGCGTCAACGTCAACTCCACAGCGTCTCCCCGTTCATCGTCGCGAGCGGGTAGTGCAGCAGAACCCGTCCGGCCACGCCAACTGTTTCCCGGCCCGGCCCGGGGCGGACGCGACGGCCGGGGGTGCGCGGGCGGGCGACGATGGCAGCGTGCGGATCGCCCACGTCAGCGACAGCCACCTCACCAACCCGGAGGGGGTGGCCACCTCGGTCGGCACCACAGTGGCGCTGCTGCGCGCCGCCGGGCACCGGGTCGTGCTGCACTGCCCCGGCCCACTGTCCCGGTGTCGCCGCCGACCGGGTGAGGTGCCCTCGCTGTCGGTGCCGACCCGGCCGTACCGGTTGGCGCTGCCCCGGCCGCCCAGCACACCGGTCGACGTGGTGCACGTGCACACCACCGGCCCACTCGGCGTCGCCGGGCTGCGCTGGGCCGCCACCCGGGGCGTACCGACCGTACTGACCTGGCACACCGACCTCGTCGCGTACGCCGCGCACTACCCGGAGATCCCGATCGGGGCCGCGTACGCCGGCCTGCGGTTGGGTCTGCGCTGGCGGGCGTTCGACCTGTGGGCGCTCGCCCATCCCGGACCGGGTCGACAGGCCCGGCTGGCGGCGCTCGGGCGAACCCTCCTGGCCCACACCACTGTCCTGATCGCTCCGTCGGCGAAGACCGCGGCGATGATGGCGACGATGGCGGGGCGTACCCCGATCGTGGTCCTGCCGACCCCGGCCGCCGCACCGCACGCCGACGCCGACGATCGGCGGCGGCTGCGGGCCCGGCTCGGCATCCCGGCGGACGCGCCGGTGCTGCTCGCTGTGGGACGGGCCACACCGGAGAAGAACCCGGAGTTGTTGCTGGCCGCGTTCGCCCAGGTCCGCCGCGAGCTGCCGGCCGCCCGACTGGTGCTGCTCGGGGCCCGGCGGCACCGGCTCACGGTCCGCCGGATGGCCCGCCGGTACGGCGTCAGCGGCGCGCTGCACCTGCTCCGTCCGGTGCCACGCCACCGGGTCGGCGCCCACTACCGGGCGGCGGATGTGCTCGCGTTCACCTCCACCACCGACACGCAGGGCCTGGTGCTCGCCGAGGCCGAGGCGTACGGACTGCCGGTGGCCATGGTGGACACTCTGCTCGCCGAACGGCCCGGCACCGGCACCACCCGACCGGTCGCCGATCCCAGTCCGGCAGCGTTCGGGGCGCTGCTCAGCCGGCTGCTGACCGAACGGGAGTTGCGCGGGGCCGTGATCCGGGACGGCCGGGCGGCGGCGACGGACTGGTCCGCGGAGCGCTACCTGGCCGAGTTGGTCAAGCTGTACGCCTCGCTGCCCCCCGTCGGCCCGGCGGGAGGTGCCATCCCCAAGGCACGGCGAGGTGAGGCGGGGGCCAGGCCGGAACGACCAGTCGACCCGGCGCCGTGAATTGCGCGTCGCTTCTCGTCGTGGCGTCCATCGATGCGGCGGTGATAGCGTCCGCCGGTGGCGACCGGGTCCTGCGGGTGAGCACCGCGCTCGTGCTCGCCGTCGGGCTGGTGCTCGCCGGAATCGCCGCCCGCGAGGAGCCCGTCGAGCTGCTCTTCTACTTCACTGTGCAGGTCGACCTGGCCTACCTGGTGGTGCTGCTGGTCGGGTGCGGTGACCGGGTACGCACCGCGCTCACCGTCTACCTCGTCGGCACCGCGGTGGTCTTCGTCCTCGTACTGGCCAACCCGTGGAGCGGCTACGCCATGGTGGCGACCCCCGAGGCTAGGGGGCTGGTCTCCGACGCCGCCAACCTGCTGCTGCACGCCGTGGTGCCGCCGCTGGCCGCCGTCGAGTGGCTCAACCACCGACCTCGGGCCGCGCTGCGCCCGGCGTACGCGGTCAGCCTGCTCGGCTACCCGCTGCTGTGGCTGACGGTGATCCTGGTTCGGGGCGCCGTCGGCGGGGCCGAGGGCCGCTACCTCTACCCGTTCCTCGACGTACCCCGACTCGGATACCCCACCGTCGCCCTCAACGCCCTGCTCTTCGGCGTCACACTGCTGCTGATCGCCCTGACCGCGGTTCGCCTGACTCAAGGGCGCACTGGTTGACAGTGGTCAGGGTGCCGACGGCGTCGACTCCAGGTGGTGCGCCAGTTGGGCCAGGTCGCGTAGACGCAGGTCGCCGTCGAGGCCCTTCAGCGCGGCGGTCATCGCCCCGGCCGCCCGACCGGCCCGCAGGCCGACCTCGGCGTCCTCGACGACCAGGCACCGCCCCACGGGTACGCCCAGCAGCGCCGCGCCCCGCAGGTAGCCCTCCGGGTCCGGCTTGCCGACGCTGACGTCCTCCACCGTGACGAGGACCGGCGCCTTGATGCCGGCGGCACCGAGCCGTGCCTCGGCGAGCCGTGTGTCGGCGCTGGTCACCACCGCCCAGGGCAACGCCATCCGGGCCAGCGTGTTCAGCAGCTCGTGCGCCCCGGGGGTGGCCGTCACGTCGGACAGGTCGTCGTACTGCAACGCGAGCTGTCGAGCCGCGGCAACAACGACCTCGGCGGCGTCGAGCGTGGGCAGCAGCCGGCGGATGGTCCGGTCGGCCGGGCTGCCGTGCGCGATCGCCAACGCCGCCGTCGGGTCGACGGCGTACTCGGCAGCCCACCGCTCCCAGGCCCGCTCCACTGCGGCGTCGGAGTCGACAAGGGTGCCGTCCATGTCGAACAGCACCGCGCCAATGCCCGCCAGTTCCACTACACACGCTCCCCGAATCGCCCGCCCCACCCTCCCCCACCTCGCAAGATCCGCGCAACTTCGGTGATCCTGCTGTCTCGTCGCCTCGGGAGGCAGCAGGAGCTGTGACGTTGCGCGGATCATGGCGGCCCGCCGGGTCGGCAGGCCGTCGAGGATCGCGGGAATCGGACCTTGAGGTCGGAGCGAGACGTCCGATGGCCGCCAGACGGGAGGGCGGCGCGGACAGATGATCGTTCGCATGACGACGACACTCAACGAGAAGGTCGCCCTGGTTACCGGGGGTTCCCGGGGCATCGGTGCCGGCATCGCGCTGCGCCTGGCACAGGACGGGGCCGACGTGGCGCTGACCTACCGGCAGGACGCCGCGCGGGCCGCGATAGTGGTGAAGCAGATCGAAGCGCTGGGCCGCAGAGCGCTGGCGATCCAGGCGGACGGCGCCGACCCGGCCGCCGTGCGGGATGCGGTCGACCGGGTGGCCGCCGAACTGGGCCGGTTGGACATCCTGGTGAACAACGCCGCGGTGTTCCTGGTCGGCGCCCTGGACGAGCTCGGCTCGGCAGAGGTGGAACAGACCATCGCGGTCAACATCCGGGCACCGTATGTCGCCGCGCGGGCGGCACTGCGGCACCTGGGCGACGGCGGACGGATCATCAGCATCGGCAGCAACGTCGGTGAACGGGCGGTCTTTCCCGGGCTGACGCTGTACGCGATGAGCAAGACCGCTCTGGTCGGGCTGACCCGGGGCCTGGCCCGTGAACTGGGCCCACGGGCCATCACCGTCAACCTGGTCAACCCCGGGCCGACGGACACCGACGCCAACCCGGCGGACGGACCGAACGCGGCGGCGATCACCGGGTTCACCGCCGTCGGCCGGTACGCGCGCCCCGCGGATATCGCGGCCACCGTCGCGCACCTGGCCAGCCCCGAAGCCGGCTACGTGACCGGTGCGGTGGTAAACGTGGACGGCGGCTTCACCAGCTGACCCGTCGACCCTCGCCTGACTGGCTCGTGCCGGGGCGGGTCCTCGTGGGCGGCGACGTCGTGCTGAAGGGTGGGCGCGGCAGGTTTCGAACCTGCGACCCCTCGCTTGTAAGGCGAGTGCTCTCCCACTGAGCTACGCGCCCGGATCGCCCGTGGCGGGCCGGTGGCTGGCAAGCTTACCTGCCCGCCACCGACCCGGGCGCACGGCGTACCCCGGTCAGTTTGTCGCTTCGGCGATGGCCTTGCGCCAGCCCTGCTGGTCGCGGGCCTCGCCCGGGCCGTTCATCTCGGCGAAGCGGACCACGCCGGTCTTGTCGATGACGAAGGTGCCCCGGTTGGCGAAGCCGGCCACGTCGTTGAAGACCCCGTACGCCTGGGCGACGGCGCCGTGCGGCCAGAAGTCGGCGAGCATCGGGAACTGGTAGCCCTCACGGTCGGCCCAGATCTTGTGGCTGTAGGCCGAGTCGACGCTGACGGTCAGCACCTGGACGTCGTCGTTCACGTACTCGCCGAGGTTGTCGCGCACCTCGCCCAACTCGCCCTGGCAGGTGCCGGTGAAGGCGAGCGGGTAGAAGACCAGCAGCACGGCGCGCCTGCCCCGGAAGTCCGAGAGGCGGACCTCCTGGTTGTTCTGGTCCTTGAGCACGAAGTCGGGTGCTTCGGCACCAACCTCGATGGGCATGCGAACTCCCCTCGCGTCGAGTCGGGTGACGGCGTCAGCCTGCTACCCGGCGGTGGGCGGACCGTCGGGCGAGCGGAGCGGCGCTGGCTACTTCTTGGCCTTGGCCCCTCGACGCAGCACCAGACGGGCGCCGCTCCAGTCCCGGCCGGCGTTGACGGTCGAGGTCTGCTGGAGGCCGGCGGTGGGCGCGGACTCCGCGACCTCGCTCGGCTCGACGTGCCCCTCACGCCCCGCCTTCGGGGTGAGCAGCCACACGACGCCGTTGTCGGCCAGCGGGCCGAGGGCATCGACGAGCAGCTCGAAAAGGTCACCGTCGCCGTCCCGGTACCAGACCAGCACCGCGTCGACCACCTCGTCGGTGTCCTCGTCGACCAGATCTCCACAGCGGTCGGTCAGGGCGTCTCGGAGATCCTGGTCGACGTCGTCGTCGTACCCCATCTCCATGACGACCATCCCCGGTTCGATTCCGAACCGGTCCGCCAGGCTGCGTACCCCGTCGGCGGCCTGACCAGCGGTCGCGCTCACTGTCGCGTGCCTCCTCATCTCGTCCCTGCTCGCGGCGTCGGTGCGACGCCGTCAGGCAAAGTCCACACAGTTGTTGGTCTTCGCGCAAGTGGCGCACCGGGTGGAACGGAATTTACCGTGCCAGCAGCGTACGGGCACCGTCGGTAATGGCTTCAGCGGAGACCAGTACGTGACGCGCTGCCGGACCTAATGGTACAAACGAGTCAACTCCCGCCACTCGACGTGCGGCACCGACATATCCGGCGTCGACCAGGGCGGCGATCACGCCCTCGCCGACCCCGCCGGAGCGGCGCGTCTCGTCCACCACCAGCACCCGACCGGTCGCCGAGGACTCCCTGATGATGTCGGCCACCGGCAGCGGAGCCAGCCACCGCAGATCCACCACGCGGGTGCCCACCCCCTCCTCGGCGAGGACTGCGGCGGCCCGCAGCGACATCCGTACCCCGTTACCGAAGGTGATGATGGTGAGGTCGTCCGCCGAGCCGACCCGGTAGACCCGGGCCCGCCCGATCGGCACGTGCCCGGCCACCCAGCCGCCCGGCTCCGGATATCCGGCCAACCACTCCCCGTCACCCTCCGTGTACAGGTCGCGGGTGTGATAGAGCGCGATCGGTTCCAGGAACACGCAGACACTGCCGTCCACCGCCGCGCTGGCCAGACAGGTCCGCAGCATGGGCGCGGCATCGTCCGGCCGCGCCGGCACCGCGACCACCAGGCCGGGCACATCCCGGAGTACGGCCACCGAGTTGTCGTTGTGGAAGTGCCCGCCGAACCCCTCCTGGTACGCCAGGCCCGCCACCCGCACCACCATCGGGTTGCGGAACGCCCCCTGCGAGAAGAACCGCATGGTGGCCGCCTCACCGCGCAGCTGGTCCTCGGCGTTGTGCAGGTACGCCAGGTACTGGATCTCCGGCACCGGCAGCATCCCGGCCAGCCCGGCGCCGAGGCCCAGCCCGAGCACCGACGTCTCGTCCAGCAGGGTGTCGAAGACCCGGGCCGCCCCGAACCGGTCGCGCAGCCCCTTCGTCACCCCGTACACGCCGCCCTTGGCGGCCACGTCCTCACCGAAGAGCGCCATCTGCGGATGGTCGAGCATCCCGTCGGCGAGCGCGGCGTTGATGCTCTGCGCCAGGGTCATCGGCCCGGCCAGCTCCGGCGGCTTGCCGCCGAACGCCTCCGCCCGGGCGCCCGCGCCCAGCCCGCTGGCCCGCGCCGCGGCGTCGGCCACCGCCCGCGCCACCCGCACCGGACGACGTGGGGCCAGCGCCGACACCACGTCGGCAGCGGAGGCCAGCTTCGGCTCGCCCAGCACCTCCTCGGCCAGTCGGCGCACCTGCCAGCCGGTCTCGTCGTACCGGGCCAGCAACTCCTCGCCGGTCGCCACGCCCGCGTCGACAAGCAGCCGCGCGGTGGCGGCCACCGGGTCCCGGTCCAGGTCCTCGGCCAGCTCGGCCGAACTCCGGTACGCCGACTCCGCGTCCGCCCCGGCGTGCCCCATCAGCCGTACGGTGCGCAGGTGCAGCGCCGCCGGCCGGCGGTTGCGGCGTACCCAGGCCGCGGCCTCCGCCGCCACCTCGTACGTCCGCACCGGGTCGGCTCCGTCCGCGCTGAAGTAGCGGATGCCCGGCTTGGCCCGCAGGGTCGCCTCGACCCAGCCCTCCGGCGAGCGGACGCTGATGCCCAGCCCGTTGTCCTCGCAGACGAAGAGCACCGGGATCCGCAGACCCGCGTGGTCGTACCACCCGGCGGTGTTGAAGGCTGCTGTGGCGCTGGCGTGGTTGACCGAGGCGTCGCCGAAGGAGCAGACCACTATGGCGTCCGGTGGCCAGGGTGCGTGCGTGGCCCCCGCGCCGCTGCCGACCCGCACCCCGGCCCCGGTACGCCGTCCGGCGCTGTCCAGCCGGCGCAGCCGCTCCACTGCCAGTCCCATTCCGACCGCGCGGGGCAGGTGCGAGGCGATGGTGGAGGTGGTCGGCACGATGGCCAGGTCGGCCCGGCCGAACACCTTGTGCCGCCCCCCGGCGATCGGTTCGAGGCTGGACGCGACCATCCCGCGCAGCACGTCCCGGGCCGCGTCGGCGTACGCCGCGAACCCGTTGGCCACCCCGTTCGGTTCGGTACCGGCTGACTCCGATTCGGACCCCTGCGGATCGGCGGTCGGCTCGGGTTCGCGGGTCGATGCGTCGCCGTCTGTCGACTCACTGTCGGAGGACCGCTCGGAGCCAATGGTCCGCGCTCGCTCGGCGTCCTGGTCGGGATCGGCGGTCCGAGTCCGGCCGGCGTCCTGGTCGGGATCGGCGGTCCGAGTCCGGCCGGTGTCCTGGTCGGGCTCGGCGGTCCGCGTCGGGTCGGCGGACGGCTGGGAGTCGGTGGCCAGCGTCGGGTCGGCGGCGACCTGGGCGGCGCGCAGACAGTAGAACGCGCCCGAGCGGTAGTGCAGCAGAGCCGGATCGGTGGGACGCAGCGCGGCAGCGACAGCGGCGTTGCCCTCGTGCCCGGCCGAGCCGATGGTGTAGAAACCCTCCCCGAAGCTGCGCAACCAGCGGCCGGCCAGGTCGAGCTGCCGGCTGGTCACCTGGGCGTCGAACAGGTCGAGCACCTGCGCGCCGGTCAGCGGGGCGTCGTCGGTGACCGGGTCGGCGGGGTCACGCCGCCGCTCGGCGGCAGGCAGCGCCGCCAGCGTCTCCCGGAACCGGTCGTCGAGATCTTGCGGGGTGGTCACGTCGGACAGCATTACCGACGGAAGGCCTGCTCGCCCAGTGGGACACGGCCGGCAGGGGTGCGCTCACTCCGGCCCGAGGGACTCCGGACAGCCGCCGTCGGACACCTTCCAGACCAGGTCACGAAGGGTGCTCAGCTCCTGGTCGCTCAGCCCGGACAGGAGTCGGGAGTCGGACATCACCTCGATCACCCGGGCTCGCACGGCGCGACCCTCCTCGGTCACCACCAGCGTCTTCTGCCGCCGGTCCGTCGGGTCGGTGCGGCGCTCGACCAGCCCGGCCTGCTCCAACTTGTCGACCAACACCGTCACGTTCGACCGGTCACAACCCAACTGACCGGCGAGATCCCGGGCCGGCAGCGGGTGGTCCGGGTCCAACTCCCGCAGCGCCCGGGCCGCCGCCGGGGTGAGCCCCAGATCGGCGAACGCGGAATCCTGCCGGTGTCGCAACGCGGCGGTGACGTGCGCCATCCGCCGCACCACATCGACGGCGAGACCGGTCCGATCCACCGGACCGCCCACCGCTGAACCCACCTGCCGCGTCACGACCACATCGTACGCAACAGCCCGTCACTGCCAGCTCACCGATCAGGCCAGGACGGGCCAACCCGCGCACCTGCTACGCCGATCTTGCAGTTTCGGTTGTCCAGATGAGTGGGATGTCCCTTGTGTCGGGACAGTAAGTGCAAGATCGCCGGGAGAGGGGCGGGGTTAGGCGGGGAGGAAGGAGAAGCGGACTTGGCGGGTCGGGTTGTCGCCGTTGGTGTCGACGAGGCAGATCGACTGCCAGGTGCCCAGCGCCAGTCGACCGCCGAGCACCGGCAGCGTGGCGTACGGCGGGATGAACGCCGGCAGCACGTGGTCGCGGCCGTGGCCGGGCGAGCCGTGTCGGTGCCGCCAGCGGTCCTCGGTGGGGAGCAGGTCGTCCACGGCGCTGAGCAGGTCGTCGTCGGACCCCGACCCGGTCTCGATGATCGCCAGGCCGGCGGTGGCGTGCGGCACGAAGACGTGCAGCAGGCCGTCGCCCTCGCCCGAGACGAACTGCTGGGCCTCGGCGGTGATGTCCCGGACGGTCGGCCGGGACCCGGTCTGGACGGTGATCACGTCGCTGCGCATACGTCGCATTCTGCCGCAGTGTGCGGTCAGGAACTGCCGCCACCGCCACCCGAGTCGCCGCCACCGGACCAGCCGCCACCGGAGTCACCGCCGGACCAGCCCCATCCGGACCAGCCTCCCCCGGAGTCGCCGCTGCCGCCGGCCGGCTCCGTACCGTCGGAGCTGTCGTGGTCACCGTCACGCTGACGGCCGACGTGCCCGCTGCCGGCATCCCCGGCGGGCATCGGGTAGAAGCCGTACCCGCCGCCGTCCGAGTCCGAACGAGGGCGACGACGTCCGGACTGGCCGCTCCGGCGGGCAGCGCGGATCGCGTCCCGCAGCAGGCCCGCGCCGAGCACCGCCACCAGGGCGCCGAGGGCCACCAGTCCGACCATCGGCAGGTTGCCGGAGGCGAGGGCGACCGCGCCGATGACCAGGCCGACCACCCCGACAACGATCATGATCGCGGCGACCGCGACACGGCGTCCGTTCATGGCGGTAACGGTAGGACCGGCGGTCAAACCGCTCAGGTTCCACACGGTCGTCGCGCTAAGTTACCGGCGAGTACCTGTGTTCAGCATCGCGTCGGGGGCACCTAGACGTGACGACGGGTGCCACCAGGGGGCAGGATGGCGCTAGAGACCTATCCCACACACAACCGAGGGAACGCCTGTGGCTACGGAACGCAAGCGCCCGGTGATCAGCGACGGCCTACCGAGCCAGCTTCCGGACATCGACCCTGAAGAGACCAGCGAATGGGTCGAGTCGCTTGACGGTGTCATCGACGAACGCGGGGCCAAACGCGCCCGCTACGTCATGCTGCGCCTGCTGGAGCGGGCCCGTGAGCGCCAGGTCGGGGTTCCGCCCCTGACCACCACCGATTACATCAACACCATCCCGTCGGAGCGCGAGCCCTGGTTCCCGGGTGACGAGCACGTCGAGCGGCGAATCCGGGCGTACGTCCGGTGGAACGCCGCCATGCTGGTGCACCGGGCGCAACGCCCGGAGATCGGCGTCGGCGGGCACATCTCCACCTTCGCCAGCTCGGCCTCGCTCTACGAGGTGGGCTTCAACCACTTCTTCCGGGGCAAGAACCACCCGGGCGGTGGCGACCAGATCTTCTACCAGGGCCACGCCTCCCCCGGCATGTACGCGAGGGCGTTCCTGGAGGGGCGGCTCAGCGAGCACCAGCTCGACGGGTTCCGCCAGGAGCTGTCGCACCCCGGTGGTGGGCTGCCCTCGTACCCGCACCCTCGGCTGATGCCGGACTTCTGGGAGTTCCCCACCGTCTCGATGGGCCTCGGCGGTCTGAACGCGATCTACCAGGCCCGCTTCAACAGGTACCTGCAGCACCGCGGCATCAAGGACACCTCCCAGCAGCACGTCTGGGCGTTCCTCGGCGACGGCGAGATGGACGAGCCGGAGACGCTCGGCGCGATCGGCGTCGCCGCCCGCGAGGAACTGGACAACCTCACCTTCGTGATCAACTGCAACCTGCAGCGGCTGGACGGCCCGGTCCGGGGCAACGGCAAGGTCATGCAGGAGCTGGAGGCGTTCTTCCGGGGTGCCGGCTGGAACGTGATCAAGGTCGTCTGGGGCCGTGAGTGGGACCCGCTGCTCGCCGCGGACACCGACGGCGCGTTGGTCAACCTGATGAACACCACGACCGACGGCGACTACCAGACCTACAAGGCGGAGTCCGGCGCGTACGTGCGGGAACACTTCTTCGGCCGTGACGCACGGACCCGCAAGATGGTCGAGCCGCTCAGCGACGACGAGATCTGGAACCTCAAGCGGGGTGGGCACGACTACCGCAAGCTCTACGCGGCCTACAAGGCGGCCACCGAGCACACCGGTCAGCCCACTGTCATCCTGGCGAAGACGATCAAGGGTTGGACCCTCGGTTCGCACTTCGAGGGCCGCAACGCGACCCACCAGATGAAGAAGCTGACGCTGGAGGACCTGAAGACCTTCCGCGACCGGCTCTACCTGGACATCCCGGACTCGGCGCTGGAGGACAACCCCTACCTGCCGCCGTACTTCCACCCGGGCGAGAAGTCCGAGGAGCTGGCGTACCTCAAGGAGCGGCGCGAGCAGCTCGGCGGGTACCTGCCGTCCCGGCGCACCAGCACGAAGCGGCTGGCCATCCCCGGCCCGGAGCGGTTCGCCGACGTCAAGCGCGGCTCGGGCAAGCAGAAGGTGGCCACCACGCAGGCCTTCGTCCGTCTGCTCAAGGACGTGATGAAGGACAAGGAGTTCGGCAAGCGTTGGGTGCCGATCATCCCGGACGAGGCCCGCACCTTCGGTCTCGACTCGATCTTCCCGACCGCGAAGATCTACTCGCCGCACGGCCAGCGCTACACCTCGGTCGACCGCGAGCTGTTCCTGTCGTACAAGGAGTCGACCTCCGGGCAGATCCTGCACGAGGGGATCAACGAGGCCGGTTCGGTGGCCTCGTTCACCGCGGCCGGCTCGGCGTACGCCACGCACGACGAGCCGATGATCCCGATGTACATCTTCTACTCGATGTTCGGGTTCCAGCGGACCGCCGACGGGCTGTGGGCAGCGGCCGACCAGATGGCCAGGGGCTTCCTGCTCGGCGCCACGGCGGGTCGGACCACGCTCAACGGTGAGGGCCTTCAGCACGAGGACGGGCACTCGCTGCTGATCGCCGCCACCAACCCGGCCGTGGTGGCGTACGACCCGGCGTTCGCGTACGAGATCGCGCACATCCTGGAGCAGGGTCTGCACCGGATGTACGGGGACGCGCAGGAGAACGTCTTCTACTACCTGACGGTCTACAACGAGCCGACGCTGCAGCCGGCCGAGCCGGCCGACGTGGACGTGGAGGGCCTGCTCAAGGGCATCTACCGCTACTCGCCGGCACCGCAGGTCGACGGTCCGAAGGCCAACCTGCTCGCCTCGGGCACCGGGATGCAGTGGGCGCTCAAGGCCCAGCAGCTCCTCGCCCAGGACTGGGGGGTGGGCGCCGATGTCTGGTCGGTGACCTCCTGGACCGAGCTGCGCCGCGACGCGGTGGAGACCGAGGAGTACAACCTCCTCAACCCGGGCGCCGAGGCGAAGGTTCCGTACATCCAGCAGAAGCTGGCCGAGGCGGACGGGCCGAAGATCGCGGTCAGCGACTTCATGCGCGCGGTACCGGATCTGATCGCCCGCTGGGTACCCGGCGACTACACGTCGCTCGGCACCGACGGTTTCGGCATGTCGGACACCCGGCACGCGCTGCGCCGGCACTTCCACGTCGACGCGGAGTCGATCGTGGTGGCCACGCTGCGGCAGCTCGCCCGCAGCGGCGCGGTGGCGACCACGGTGCCGGCCGAGGCCGCCAAGAAGTACGCGATCGACGATGTCAACGCCGCACCGGTCGGCGAGACCGGCGGCGACAGCTGATCCAGCACCACTGAGGAGGGCCCGGCGCATCCGCGCCGGGCCCTTTTCGGTGTACGGAGCGGCGGTGGTCCGGGAGCCCTGGCGGGGATCCGGACCACCGCCGTCGCGGGTGACGCCGGGAGGATGGGCGCTCGTCAGCCGACGGCGGCCAGGTCGGTGAGCCGGGCCAGCGAGTCCTCCAGGTCGGCGCCGACCCGACGCAGTCCGAGGCGCAGCATGGCCGCCTTGACCGGGCCGGCCGGCCAGCGGACCACGATGAGGCGCACGATCGTCCCGCCCTCCTCCTCGTCTCCGGTGAGCTGGACGTAGATCTCGGTGCGCGCCTCCGCCCGAGATCCAGCACCCTTGGCCCGTTCCCGCCAGCCGATCAGCGTCGGCTCCTGGTAGGCGATCACCTCGGCCTCATGCGCCGAGCCACGCCCTGCCTGGACGAGTTGTCGCCGCCCGAAGCCCTCTCCCGAGAGCACTTCGGCCGCTCGGACCCCGGCCAGCCAGGCCGGCAACTGCTCGGCCCGCTGCACGACATCCCAGACCACTTCAATTGGCGCCGCCACGTGCGCACTGCGTTCCACGAGGATCATTTCCGTCTTTCCTCCGGTGAGGACATCCCACGATATCGGCACTCTATGCGCTAAATCGGACTTACCTGGACGGGTTCGGAAAAAGACACGCCGATCAACCATTGCGGAATGCGTCAGGCCGGCCTATGGCGCATTCATCGAGAGCGCTCTAAAGTCCCGAACACGTTTCACGTTGACCGGGAGGGCGCATGTCGACAGCACCGATGCCCCAGTTCCCCACCGGCTTCCGCTGGGGCGTCTCCACATCGGCCCACCAGATCGAGGGCGCCACCACCGCCGACGGGCGCGGTCCGTCCATCTGGGACACGTTCGCGCACTCCCCCGGGCGGATCAGCGACGGCAGCAGCGGCGAGGTGGCCTGCGACCACTACCACCGGCACACCGAGGACGTCGCGCTGCTGGCCGGCCTGGGCGTCTCCGCGTACCGGTTCTCCATCGCCTGGCCCCGGGTCCAGCCCACCGGATCCGGTCCGGCCAACCCGGCCGGCCTGGACTTCTACGACCGCCTGGTGGACGAGTTGTTGGCCGCCGGCGTCGACCCGGTGGCCACCCTCTACCACTGGGACCTGCCGCAACCCCTCGAAGACGCCGGCGGCTGGCTGCACCGCGACACCGCCGCCCGCTTCGCCGAGTACGCCGAGAAGACCGCCGCCCGGCTCGGCGACCGGGTCCGGCTCTGGATCACCCTCAACGAGCCGTTCATCCACATGAGCCTCGGCTACGGCATGGGCGAACACGCCCCCGGCCGGGCGCTGCTGTTCGACGCCTTCCCGGTCGCCCACCACCAACTGCTCGGGCACGGGCTCGCGGTCGCCGCGCTGCGGGCCCACAGCGCCAGCCCGGTGGCGATCGCCAACAACTACTCGCCGGTGCGGGTGCTCGGTGACCGCGACGCCGACCGGGCCGCCGGGGCGACGTACGAGGCCCTGCACAACCGGCTCTTCACCGACCCGCTGCTCGGCCGCGGCTACCCGGATCTGCCCGGATTCGACCCGAGCGTCATCCACCCCGGCGACCTCGACACGATCGGCGCGCCGATCGACGTGCTCGGAGTCAACTACTACAACCCCACCGGGGTACGGGCTGCCGAGGAGGGTTCACCACTGCCGTTCGACCTCGTGCCGCTGGACGGCTACCCACGCACCGCCTTCGACTGGCCGGTGGCCCCCGACGGGCTGCGCGAGCTGCTCGGCTGGCTGCGCGACACCTACGGCGACGCGCTGCCGCCCATCGAGATCACCGAGAGCGGCTGCGCGTACGACGACGCGCCCGACGCCGACGGGCAGGTGGCCGACCCGGAGCGGATCGCCTACCTCGACGGGCACCTGCGGGCGGTCCGGGCCGCCGTCGACGACGGGGTGGACGTCCGCGGGTACTTCGTCTGGTCGCTGCTGGACAACTGGGAGTGGGCCGAGGGCTTCACCAAGCGCTTCGGTCTGGTGCACGTCGACTACGCCACCCAGACCCGTACGCCGAAGTCGTCGTACACCTGGTTGCGCGACGTGATCGCGGCCAGCCGGCCGGGGTCGGCGCGGTGACCACCCTCGACCCGACGCCGGCGTCGCTGCCGGCGGCGCTCGCCGAGCCGACGGTGCCGGTGCGGCGCGGCTGGATCGGTTTGATCTTCGCGGCCAACCTCGGCGTGTGGATGGCGTTCTTCACGCCCATCCAGGTGCTGCTGCCGCAGCAGATCGAGCAGATCGCGCCCGGCGACAAGGAGAACATGCTGGCAGTGGTCACCGGCCTCGGTGCGCTGGCAGCGGTGCTGGCCAACCCCCTGGCCGGCGCGTTCTCCGACCGGACCTGCCTGCGGATCGCCGGCCGCGAGTTCGGCCGTCGGCACGTCTGGACGGCGGGCGGGGCCGTGCTCGGCGCGGCGGCCCTGGTGCTGCTGGCCCAGCAACGGACCATCCTCGGCGTCGCCCTTGGCTGGGTCGCCGCGCAGGTCTGCTTCAACGCGATGCTGGCCAGCCTCACCGCCGCCATCCCGGACCGGGTGCCGGTGCGGCAGCGCGGTGGCGTCTCGGGGTGGGTGGGCATCCCGCAGGCGCTCGGGTTGGTGCTCGGCGCGGTGCTGGTCACCGCCGTGGTCACCGGCAACGCCGCCGGCTACCTGGCCATCGCCGTGGCCATCCTGCTGCTGTCACTGCCGTTCGCGCTGTTCACCCCCGACGAACCGCTGCCGCGTACCCATCGCCCGGCGATCCGGACGCGGGCGCTGCTCGCCTCGATGTGGATCAGCCCCCGCCGGCACCCGGATTTCGCCTGGGCCTGGATCACCCGGTTCCTGGTCCAGCTGGGAAACGCGCTGGGCACCCTCTACCTGCTGTACTTCCTCAGCGACGGGGTGCGCCACCCCGACCCCGAGGGCGGCCTGCTGATCCTGATCCTGCTCTACACGCTCGGCATGATGCTGACCGCTGTGATCGCCGGCCGGATGTCCGACCGTTCCGGCCGGCGCAAGATCTACGTGATCGTCTCCGGGCTGATCATGGCGGTGGCGGCGCTGCTGCTCGCTGTCGCGCCGGTCTGGCCGATGGCGATCGTCGCCGCGCTGCTGCTCGGCGCCGGCTACGGCGTCTACCTCTCGGTGGACGCCGCGTTGATCACCCAGGTGCTGCCCCGGGCCACCGACCGGGCCAAGGACCTGGGGGTCATCAACATCGCCAACTCGGCACCCCAGGTGCTCGGCCCGGCGCTCTCCGCCCCGCTCGTGGTGTACCTGGGCGGCTATCCCACGCTCTACGCGGTCACCGCAGTGGTCACCCTGCTCGGCAGCGCGCTGGTCGTCAAGATCCGCTCCGTCCCCTGAGCAAGGGGGCGGTGGCGGAAAGCAGTCGCGTACCGCCGTAGGCTGGGGGACGTGACAGTACGTGTGCGCTTCGCCCCTTCCCCGACCGGTATGTTCCACGTCGGCGGCGCCCGCTCGGCGCTGCAGAACTGGATCTACGCCAAGCAGCAGGGCGGCGTGTTCGTGCTGCGCATCGAGGACACCGACGCGGCGCGCAACAAGCCCGAGTGGACCGAGGGCATCCTCTCCGCGCTGGACTGGATCGGGATCTCCCGGGGCAGCTACGAAGGCCCGTACTTCCAGTCGGCGAACGCCGGCGAGCACCGGGCCGCCGCAGCGCGCCTGCACGAGTCGGGCCGCGCCTACTACTGCGACTGCACCCGCGAGGACGTGCAGGCCCGCACCGGCTCGCAGTACCAGGGCTACGACGGCTACCACCGCGACCGTGGCCTCGCCCCCGGCCCCGGACACGCCCTGCGCTTCCGTACGCCCGACGAGGGCGCGACGGTTGTGGTCGACCTGATCCGTGGTGAGCCCACCTTCGAGAACAAGCTCATCGAGGACTTTGTCATCGCCCGGGGCGACGGCTCGCCGGTCTTCCTGCTGGCCAACGTCGTCGACGACATGACGATGGGCATCACTCACGTGATCCGGGCCGAGGAGCACCTGCCCAACACCCCCAAGCAGCAGTTGCTCTGGGAAGCCCTCGGGGTCAAGCCGCCGATCTGGGCGCACGTGCCGGTGGTGGTCAACGAGAAGCGGCAGAAGCTCTCCAAGCGCCGGGACAAGGTCGCCCTGGAGGCGTACCGCGATGAGGGTTACCTCGCCGGCGCGATGCGCAACTACCTCATGCTGCTCGGCTGGGCCCCCTCCGGCGACCGGGAGATCGTTCCCTGGTCGGTCATCGAGGACGAGTTCCGGCTGGACGAGGTCAACCTCTCCTCGGCGTTCTTCGACGAGAAGAAGCTGCGGGCGTTCAACGGCGAGTACATCCGCGCGCTGCCGGTGGCCGAGTTCGTCGACGCCTGCCAGCCGTGGCTGACCGGCACCGGGACCATCGCGCCGCCGCCCTGGCAGCCGGAGGAGTTCGACGCCGACGCGTTCGCCGCCGTGGCGCCGCTGGCCCAGACGCGGATCGCGGTTCTCAGCGAGATCGTGCCGAACGTCGACTTCCTCTTCCTGGCCTCGCCGCTGATCGATGAGGCCGCCTGGACCAAGACGATGAAGGACGGTTCCGCCGAGCTGCTGGACGACGCCGTCGCGGCGTTCGAGGCGCTGGACTCCTGGGACGCCGAGTCGTTGAAGTCGACGCTGGAGGCGGTCGGCGCCGAGCGGGGCCTCAAGCTCGGCAAGACGCAGGCACCGGTACGGGTCGCTGTCACCGGCCGCACCGTCGGTCTGCCGCTGTTCGAGTCGCTGGAGGTGCTCGGTCGCGAGCGCACCCTGACCCGGATGCGCGCCGCCCGCCTGCGCCTGGTCTGACTGTCGCCCGTCAGCTCGTCAGCTCGTCAAGAAGACGTCGCCGGCCTAGCTCCGCTTCGCCCTGCCTTTGCTCTGCACCCCAATTTGCACCGGTCGCCGACCGCCGCCGACCGCCGCCGACCGCCGCCGTCGCATCCGCGGGTGCAGAGCAAAGGATGATGCGCACGCTGCCCACCGGGAGCGGCGAGGATCAGAGGGTTACCGAGCTCGTCGCTGGCGGCGGAACACGAGACCGGCCCCGAGTGCGGCGAGCAGCAACAGGCCGCCGAGCGCCCAGATCCACCAGCGACCGCCGGAGTCGGACCGCTCCGACGCCGCCGGCACCGTGGAGGCCGTCGAACCGCCGGGGGTCGCCGACGCGGGCCCGGCGGAGGGTACGCCGACGGCCGACGCGGCGGCCGAGGGCGAGCCGGCCGGGTTGGTGCTGGCGGCGGCCGACGGCGAGGCGGACGGATCGGCGGCGGTACCGGTGGTGAGGGTGAACCGCACCTCGCCCTTCACCGGGTGCCCGTCGGACGACGCGAGCTGGTAGCCGACGATGTAGAGCCCGGCGGCGGCCGGCTTGAACGGCACCCGCACTCGACTGCCGTCGAAGGCGGGAGTCCCGCCAGCGACCACATTGTCCGGTCCGGTTATTGTGATCTTCGTCGTAGTTGGTGACGGCTTGGCGAGGAACCGCAGCTCGACCCGGGCGGGCGCCGACGCCACGCGGGCGCCGTCGCGCGGGTTGCTGCCGGTCAGCTGGTTGTGGGCGGCGGCCGGAGTCGCCGGCACCAGAAACGACACACCGAACGCCACGCCGAGCACCACTGGCATGACCCGCACCGTACGTGTAACCCTGCCCCCCATGAACCCCTCCGTAAGGGTACGATCCGCCCGCTGATCAAACGGCTCCTCATTAGTCGAGCAGAGATCGCAGATAGTTCCAATTACTGTTCCGAAAGCTGCAACTCATCGACGTTCTGCGGAGTCTGTAGGAGTGGACGCGACCATCCGGTCGATGCCGCACCGGCAGATCGGTCCAGACGTCACGACGAAGCCATCCATCGAACGGGGCGAGGAGGCGGGATGGTCCGACACATGAGGCGGTTGGCCGCCGTGTTGGCGGGCACGCTGGCGGTGGCACTGCTGTCGCTAGGCACCGCCAGCTCGGCCTCGGCGGCACCGAAGCCGGCACCCGCCGGAGTGGACATCACCGGCACGGGGCTGTCCGCGCCGCTGCGGTTGCACGCGGACACGGAGCCCGCCCTCGTGGGCGCGGTCATCGACCAGGTCAACTTCCTCGCTCGCACCGGCATGCCGACCGGTCCGAAGGCAGCCAACCTCGGTCCGAAATACACTGTCGTGGTGCTCGCCGGCGAGACGCCGAAGCAGACCTACGACCTCTATCCCAAGGCGATCGGCGGCCCTCGCGTCTTCCGGCCGGCGAAGCAGCCGGACGGCCGCAAGACCAGCGCCGGCTGGTTCCTGGGTCGGCTCAGCATGTCCGAGACCCTGCGCGCCGCCGGTGTGCCGCTGGAGCGGCAGTTCGACACGGTCAGTGGCGGCGCGGGCGGCGGCGAGCGAGTTCTCCCGGAGGACACGCTCGACCCGGCGAAGGACCTCGACGAGGCGCTCGGCGACCTGCAACACCTGCTGCTGCTCAACGTCGGCGTGATGCTGACCATCACGGTCGGCCTCGCCGGGATCGCCCTGCTGATCCGTCGGCGCACGCGCTGAGCCCACGCACGCGCTGAGCCGACGCAGTCGCTGAGCCGACGCACTCGCTGACCCGACGCACTCGCTGATCAGCGAGTGCGTCGGCGGTGCTCAGCACCAGCGGCGCGGTGGGCGCTCCCGGCGGGTGGCCCGCGGCCTCGGTCGGACCGCGCCGTGCCGGTGCGCCCCGGCCCAGCCGGGAAGTTCGCTGAGGCAACCAGCGGGAACGTCCGCGTCGGGCTCGGCGAGACCGGCGGGCTCGGCAGAGCGCTGACGCGGCAGCACGGGTTCGTCATCGACGCGCCCGTGCAGTGGCTCGACCGGGTGCGCTGGTGCGCCGCCGACCGGCCGGCGGTGCTTGCCAGCCGCCTGCGGGTCGTGGTGCCCCGGCCGGCAGGGCTCGCCCTGGGCGCAGCCGTGTTCGGCCTCCCCGTGCGCCATCCCCGGTCTCCTCACGCTCGCCTCGCCCCCGGGTGCTCTCCCCGAGGTGCCCTGTCACCGTACTGGCCGGGACCGACGGGCCGCGCGCAGCGTACCCGGGGTCCGGACCGGTCGGTCCTCGAAGAGGCCGCTGAGCGCGGGGGCCGGTTACGCAGTTCACACCTTCTTTTCGCGCAGTTCACCCGGCGAGTCACGGTCGAGGGCCCACCGGCGGTCGGTAAGGGTCCGCGTACCCCTTTCGGCGCATGGCGGTGCGGTCGAGGTCCTCCCCCGGTGGGAGTTCGGCGGACGACGGCTGTGGTGGGATCGGGGCATGCGTGCGCCACCGTGGCTCGACTCCGGCACCCTCGGCCGCGACCTCGTGCTGGCCGGCGCGTCACTGGCCGGTGGCCTGGTGCTGCACGCCCTGGGTTGGCAACCGCAGGTCCGTCCGGACGGGAACGTGCCGTCGGCGCTGTTCCTGCCGCCGCTGGTGGCGGTCTGCGTCGCCGTCGGCCTACGGCGGGTCGCACCACGCGCCAGCCTGGCCGTGGGGACCGGCGCGCTGGTGGTCGACACGGCGCTGGGCAGTTCGCTGGGCACGGTCCTGGTCTACACGCAGGTGCTCTACGACGCCTGCGTGTACGGCCCGCCCCGGCTGTGGCGGTGGTTGCTGCGGATCACCGTGGCGCTGAGCCTGGTCGGGGTGGTCGTCGGCGTGCTCGGGTACGGCCAGTGGCGCGGCGCGGCGCTCGGGGTGCTGGTGGTGCTCGCCGGGGTGCTGCCGGTCCTGACCGGCATCAGTGTGCGGCAGTACCGCGACCAGGCCGCCGCCGAGCGGGCGCGGGCCGAGCAGACCGCCCGGTTGGTCGAGTTGGACCGTCGGCAGGCGGTCAGCGCCGAGCGGGCCAGGATGGCCCGGGAGCTGCACGACGTGGTCGCGAACCACCTCAGCGCGGTGGCCATCCACGCCACCGCCGTGCTGTCCGTGCCCGGGTTGGATCGCGGCCAGGTCGAGTCGGCGTTGCGGGTGATCCGGGAGAGCAGCGTGCAGGGGCTGGCGGAGATGCGTCAGATGATCGAGGTGCTGCGCGAGCCGGGGGCCACCGGTGGTTCGGCGCCATCGGGTGACGACCCGACCGTGCCGGAGGTGATCAGCGCCCGGCTGGCCGAGGCGGACGGGCTGGTCGACCGGATCCGGGCCGCCGGCCTGGCGGTGCGGGTCCGCACCGACGGCACGCCGGGGCCGCTGCCGGTGGCGGTGGACCTGGCCGCGTACCGGATCGTGCAGGAGTCGTTGACCAACGCGCTCAAGCACGGCACGGGTGAGGCCGACCTGACGATCGCGTACGGGTCGGCGGAGGTGGTGCTGACTGTGGAGAACCCGGTGCGCCGGCACGGGGTCGGTCTGCCGGGCGCCGGGGCCGGGCTGATCGGCATGCGGGAGCGGACCACGCTGCTGGCCGGTCGGATCACCGCGGGGCCGCAGGATGGTCGCTGGCTGGTCCGGGCCGCCCTGCCCACCGGGGAGGTCGGGTGACCGGGCCGTCAGGCCACGCGGGCACGGCGACGGTACGGGTGGTGCTCGCGGACGACCAGCCAGCGGTGCGGGCGGGGCTGGCCCTGATCCTGGGTGGCTCGCCGGGCATCGAGGTGGTCGGCGAGGCAGGCGACGGCGACGAGGCGGTGCGGTTGTGTCGGGAGTCGCGCCCGGACGTGGCGGTCCTGGACGTCCGCATGCCCCGCCGGGACGGGATCTCCGCGACCCGGGCCATCGTCGCCGACGGGCTCGCCGACGTGCTGGTGCTCACCACCTTCGACCTCGACGAGTACGTCTTCGGCGCGTTGCGTGCCGGTGCGGCCGGTTTCCTGCTGAAGGACACCGACGCCGACGGCCTGGTGGCGGCGGTGCGGACGGTGGCGCGTGGCGACGGCTTCATCGCCCCCGCGGTGACCCGCCGGTTGATCACCGCCTTCGCGGCCACCACGCCGGGCGCGTCCGCGGCCACCCGGGCCGCGCTGGACACCCTCACCCCACGCGAGCGCGACGTGCTGGCCTGCCTCGGCCTGGGCCTGTCCAACCAGCAGATCGCCGATCGGCTGGTGCTGGCGGAGAGCACCACCAAGACACATGTGAGCCGGATCCTGGCGAAGCTGAGCCTGCGTAGCCGGGTGCAGGCCGCGATCCTGGCCCAGGAGCTGGGGCTGCCCGCTCCCCCACAACCGTGAACCGGTTTCTGTCCACTCTGGACAGGAGGGTGCCGCCCCGCTGCCGTACGCTGCGCGCCACCGGCGTCGATGCCGGCCGCTCAGAATGGGGAAACCGTGCGACGGTGGTGGGGGACGACGATCCTGACGGCGCTGATCGTGGGGACGGGCGGTTGTGACGTCATCCTCGCCGACGAGTCGGCACCGCTCTTCGCACCTGAGGCAGGGGTTTGTCACGCCGCCGCCTCCGACGAGCGCAGCCCTGAGGCGTACACGCCGATCCCCTGCTCGTCGAAGCACGAGACGGAGACCTTCCTGGTCGGCCGGTTCGGCGGCGCGGACGCCGCCGCGTCGGCGCCACCGGCGGCCGGCACCGAGGGCAGCGGGCGGGTGTACGAGTCGTGCGACGCCGAGGCCGACTTCTTCCTGGGTGGCGAATGGCGCGAGTCACGGCTGGCGATGCGGGTGCTGATCCCGTCGGCGGCGCGCTGGGAGGCGGGCGAACGGTGGTACCGCTGCGACCTGCTGGAGATGCATGCGGTGGACCGGTGGTTCCCGAATCCCCGGGCAAACAGCCTGAGCGGCGCCCTGACCGGTGACTCGCCGCTGCGGCTGAGCTGCTTCACCGAGCCGGAGGAAACCTCCGATGGCCTTGTCAATCTGCCGCCAGCCTCGTGCGTCGGACCGCACACCACCGAGTTCGTCGGCATCTGGCGGGCCGGGCCGGACGTCGAGAAGGTGACCGACGAGATCGTGGACGCGGGGTGCCTGTCGACCATCGCCAGTCATGTCGGACTGCCGGAGAGGACTCTGGGGCGCCGTTTCGAGCCGTTGGCGCTCGCGCCCGAGGGCGAGCCGGAGTGGCAGGCGGGCACGCTCGGCGTGTGGTGCTTCCTCCACAGCACCGATCGGGTGCTCAACGCGTCGGTCAAGGGCGCCGGTCGAACCGTCCTTGCGGCGGCCCGCTGACCGGTGCCGGCGTGGTTGGCCTGCTCACGACGTGTCAGGCTAGGGCGGTGAGCACGCCGGGCGGTGGGGAACTGTCGGCCACGCTGCGTCGGATCGAACGATCGGCGGGGGCGTTGGCCACCTCCAGCGTGGCCCGGATGGACGAGACGCTGCCCTGGTTCCGGGCGTTGCCGGCCGACCAGCGTTCCTGGGTGATGCTGGTGGCCCAGGCGGGCGCGAGGTCGCTGGTGCAGTGGCTGCGCGAGGGCGGCGGCACGACGGACAGCACCCAGGAGGTCTCGGACGAGGTCTTCGCCGCCGCCCCGCAGGCGCTGGCCCGGTCGATCACCCTCCAGCAGACCGTGGCGTTGATCAAGGTGACGATCGACGTGGTCGAGGAGCAGGTGTCGCACCTGGCCGCCGAGGGCGAGGAGCAGCAGCTACGCGAGGCGGTGCTGCGCTTCTCCCGGGAGATCGCGTTCTCCGCCGCCCGGGTGTACGCGCGGGCCGCC
Source organism: Micromonospora sp. NBC_00362 (assembly GCF_026342155.1). Classification (NCBI taxonomy): domain Bacteria; kingdom Bacillati; phylum Actinomycetota; class Actinomycetes; order Micromonosporales; family Micromonosporaceae; genus Micromonospora; species Micromonospora sp. NBC_00362. The sequence goes on along the minus strand of NZ_JAPENH010000001.1, from coordinate 6,175,133 downwards.
GAGTCGCGCGGCGCCTGGGACGCCCGGTTGCAGGCGCTGCTGGTCGACGCGCTGTTGCGCGGTGACTCGCCGGACGTCCTGGCCAGTCGGGCCGCCGCGCTCGGCTGGGCGGACGCGCCGCCGGTGGCGGTGGCTGTCGGTCGGTCGCCCGGCGGCGAGGTCTCCGCGGTGCTGCACGTGGTCTACCGGCAGGCCCGCCGGATCGGCGTGGAGGTGATCGGCGGCGTCCACGGCGACCGGCTGGTGATCGTGCTGGGTGGCGCACCTGACCCACTGACCGCCACCGCGAAGCTGCTGAGCGCGTTCGGGGACGGCCCGGTGGTGGTCGGTCCGGCCGTACCGAGCCTCGACGAGGCGACCGAGTCGGCGCGGGCCGCGCTGTCCGGCTTTCGGGCCGCACCGGCCTGGCCGAGCGCGCCCCGGCCGGTGCCGGCCGCGGACCTGCTGCCGGAGCGGGCCCTCGCCGGCGACGCCGAGGCCCGTCGGCGGCTGCGTCACGATGTGTACGCGACGCTGGTGCGCGCCGGAGGGGAACTGCTGGCGACCCTGGACGCCTTCCTGGCCGCCGGTGGCACACTGGAGAGCGCGGCGCGGGCACTGTTCGTGCACCCGAACACGGTGCGCTACCGGTTGCGCCGGATCGCCGAGGTCACCGGGTTCTCGCCACTGTCGCCGCGCGACGCGTTCGCCCTTCAGGTGGCGCTGACCGTGGGTCGGTTGGATCCGGTCGCCCCGCTGGCCTCGCCGGTCCCGACTCAGACAATGACCCCGGCTACCCGGAAATCCGCCCAAACCGAGGATGATCCCCGCCGATCTTTGTAGGAACCCTCCAAAGGTCCTAGTGTGGTTTGGTCGAAGGCGGCACCGCGTTACCCGCCTTTATCCGGGAGAGTCATAGACGTGCTCGCCGTACTTAGTCCCGGCCAGGGTTCTCAGAAACCCGGCTTCCTGACCCCCTGGCTCGACCTGACCGGCACCGAGGCGCGACTGCGCGACTGGTCGGCGTTGGCCGGGGTCGACCTGCTGCACCTGGGCACCAAGGCCGACGCCGACGAGATCAAGGACACCGCCCGCACCCAGCCGTTGCTGGTCGCGGCGGCGTTGCTCGCGGCCGAACACCTGCCGCTGGACGGCGTCGCGCTCACCGCCGGCCACAGCGTCGGCGAGTTGGGTGCGGCTGCCCTGGCCGGTGTGCTGACGGCCGACGCCGCGATCACCCTGGCCGGTGTCCGCGGCCGGGAGATGGCCGCCGCGTGCGCGCTGGAGCCGACCGGAATGGCCGCGGTTCTCGGTGGTGACCCCGACGAGGTGATCGCCGCGATCGAGGCGAACGGGCTCTACCCGGCCAACCGCAACGGCGCTGGGCAGATCGTCGCCGCGGGCGCCCTGGACGGGCTCGACAAGCTCGCCGCCGCGCCGCCCGCACGGACCCGGATCATCCGGCTCCAGGTGGCCGGCGCGTTCCACACCCCGTACATGGCTCCGGCCGAGACCGCGCTCGCCGCGGAGGCCGCCGGGATCACCCCCGCCGACCCGGCCCGGACCCTGCTGTCGAACCTCGACGGCACCGCCGTCGACAACGGCGCGGCCATGGTGCAGCGCCTCGTTCGTCAGGTCACCGCGCCGGTGCGCTGGGACCTGTGCATGCGTACGCTGGCCGACCTCGGGGTCACCGGCGTGATCGAGCTGCCCCCGGCCGGCACCCTCGCCGGCCTGGTCAAGCGGGAACTCAAGGGCGACGGCGCCCCGGAGATCGTCACCCTCAACACCCCGGACGACCTGCCGGCCGCACGGGACCTGATCGCCCGTATCGGAGGTCGTTCATGACTGGCAGTCGCATCGTCTCGATGGGGCACTACCAGCCCTCCCGGGTGGTGACCAACGACGACATCGCCCAGCTCGTCGACACCAACGACGAGTGGATTCGCGACCGGGTCGGCATCGTCAGCCGGCGGATCGCCGACACTGAGACGGTCGCCGACATGGCCGCCGCGGCTGCCGGCAAGGCGCTGGCCAACTCGGGCCTGACCGCCGCCGACATCGACCTGGTAGTGGTCGCCACCTGCTCCTCCATCGATCGCAGCCCCAACGTGGCCTGCCGGGTCGCCGCCAAGCTGGGCATCACCGCCCCCGGCGCGTTCGACCTCAACACCGCCTGCTCGGGCTTCGCGTACGCGCTGGGCACCGTCGACCACGCCATCCGGGCCGGGGCGTCGCGCAACGCGATCGTCATCGGCGCGGAGAAGCTGTCCGACTTCACCGACTGGACCGACCGTTCCACCTGCATCATCTTCGCGGACGGCGCCGGTGCCGCTGTGGTCTCCGCCACCGCCGACGACGAGCCGACCGGGATCGGCCCAGTCGTCTGGGGTTCGGTGCCGGACAAGAGCGACGCGGTCCGCATCGAGGGTTGGCGCCCGTACATCCAGCAGGAGGGGCAGGCGGTGTTCCGCTGGGCCACCACCGCTATCGCGCCGCTCGCGCTGCAGGCCTGCGAGCGGGCCGGGGTCGACCCGTCGGAGCTGGCCGCGTTCGTGCCGCACCAGGCCAACGCCAGGATCATCGACGGCATCGCCAAGCGGCTCAACATCCCCGACGCGATCATCGCGAAGGACATCGTCGAGTCCGGCAACACCTCCGCGGCGAGCGTGCCGCTGGCCCTGTCCAAGCTGGTCGAGCGCCGGGAGGTGCCCTCGGGCGCACCGGTGCTGCTGTTCGGCTTCGGCGGTGGCCTGACCTACGCCGGTCAGGTCGTCCGCTGCCCCTGATGACCCCCTCGGGCGCGTACGCGTCCAGGAGTGGCGGTCGGCGACGCCGACCGCCGGAGAACCCCGATGAAAGGAACCAACCGCAATGACCCGTGACGAGATCACCACCGGCCTCGCCGAGATCCTCGAAGAGGTTGCCGGGGTGAACCCGGACGACGTGGCCGAGGGGAAGTCCTTCACCGACGACCTCGACGTCGACTCGCTCTCCATGGTTGAGGTCGTTGTCGCGGCCGAGGAGAAGTTCGGCGTCAAGATCCCGGACAACGAGGTGCAGAACCTCAAGACCGTCGGCGACGCTGTCAGCTACATCGCGGCGCAGTCCTGATCATGAGTCGTCCAGACGTCGTCGTCACCGGGCTCGGCGCGACGACCCCGCTTGGCGGGGACGTCGCGTCGACCTGGGACGCCATGCTCGCCGGCCGCTCCGGGGTGAGTGCCCTCACCCAGGAGTGGGCCGAGCAACTGCCGGTCCGGATCGCCGCCCAACTGGCCGTGGAGCCGTCCGAGGTGCTGGACCGGGTCCGCCTGCGCCGCCTGGATCGTTCCGAGGCGATCGCGATCATCGCGGCGCAGCAGGCCTGGGCGGACGCCGGCCTCGCCGGTTCCGACCTCGACGGGGAGCGGTTGGCAGTCAGCGTCGGCTCCGGCATCGGCGGTGCCACCACCCTGCTCGCCCAGGACGACATCCTGGAGGCGTCCGGGCCACGGCGGGTCTCCCCGCACACCATCCCGATGCTGATGCCGAACGGTCCGGCCGCCTGGGTCGGGCTGGAGCTGGGCGCCAAGGCCGGCGTGCACTCGGTGGCCAGCGCCTGCGCCACCGGCGCCGAGGCGATCGCCCTCGGCCTGGACATCATCCGCTCCGGCCGGGCCGACGTGGTGGTGGCCGGCGGCACCGAGGCGGTCATCCACCCCCTGCCGATCGCCGGCTTCAGCTCGATGCGGGCCATGTCCACCCGCAACGACGACCCGGAGCGGGCCTCCCGCCCGTGGGACCGGGGCCGGGACGGCTTCGTCCTCGGCGAGGGCGCCGGCATCGTGGTGCTGGAGCGGGCCGAGCACGCCGCGGCCCGGGGCGCCCGGGTGTACGCGCGCCTCGCCGGCGCCGGCATCACCTCCGACGCGTACGACATCGTGCAGCCGCACGCCGAGGGCGAGGGCGCCATCCGGGCCATCGCCAAGGCGATCGCCGACGCGGACGTGGCCAAGCGGGACATCGTGCACGTCAACGCGCACGCCACCTCGACTCCGGTCGGGGACATGCTGGAGATCGGTGGGCTGCACAAGGCGCTCGGCGACCACCCGGTGCTGTCCGCGACGAAGTCGATGACCGGTCACCTGCTCGGTGCTGCCGGTGCGCTGGAGTCGATCGCCACCATCCTGGCGATCCGCGACAGTGTCGTCCCTCCGACGATCAACCTCGACGACCCGGAGCCAGGCCTCACCCTGGATGTCGCCGCGCACAAGGCCCGCCACATGGAGATCCCGGCCGCGTTGAACAACGCGTTCGGCTTCGGCGGCCACAACGTGGCGCTGGTCTTCGCCCGCCCCTGAGATCCCGCGAAAGGGCCCCTCCTCGTCGAGAGGAGGGGCCCTTTCGTCGTTCAGCCTCGGTTGCGGGGGTGCTGCTTCGCGGTGCGCTCGTTGCCGTGGCGGTAGTTGCCGGTCCAGCGGGCCATCACCAACTGCGGGTCGTCGTCGACCTCGGCCAGGAACTCCGCGGCCCGAGCGCCACGCAGCGTGCCGGCGACCCGGCCATGGTGGGTGATCACCACAGTGCCGTCCGCCCGTTGCTCGTGCCGGAATCCTGCTGCCGCTCCCATGGGCTGAGGCTGTCAGACCGACCGGCGCGGGGGCGACCCGATTTCCGTCGCGCGGGCCCACGATCCCGATTGACGTCGAGAGACCGCACGGCTTAGATGGGCCGACTGAAGATCGACTGACGGGGATCACCACGATGGACACTCGCACCCTGGTCGCCGTGTCGACGGCGCTCACCCTCGGCCTGCTGGCCGGCTGCGGCGACGACGCTGCCGCTCCCGCCGGGCCCGCGGCCGGCGGCCCGGCCCCACAGGCCACTGGCGAGCCCTGGTACGACGAGACGACCCCGGCCTCGCCCGGCGGCACCAGTTCCCCCTGCCCGGTACCGGTGACGTTTCCGCTGGCCGACGGGTGGGCGGCGAAGGCGATCGAGCCTCCCAAGGGTGAGCTGGCCGAACAGGTCGGCGAGGCGCTCACCAAGCGCGGCGGCAGCACCGTGCGCTGCGAGGTGGATGGCCGCTCAGCCGGCGGCGGATTCCTGCGGATCTGGGCGGCGGACTCGCCGACCGTCACGCCGCGCGCCGCGCTGCAGAGTTTCGCCGCCGGGGCCGGCGAGACGGTCGCCGGTCAACAGTTCCGCGACCTCCGCGCCGGCGGCTTCGACGCCACCGAGACGACCTGGCTCGCCACCAGTCCGCTGACCGAGGAGGAGTCGCGAAACTGGGCGCTGGCCGTCCAGTCGGCGGGGCAGACGCTGGTCTTCACTGTCAGCGAGGGGCTGATCACCGAGCGGGCGGACGTGCTGCCGGCGTACCGGCTCGCGGTGCGAGGGCTCGCGAAGAGCGAGTGAGGTGGGCGCTGAGCCGTCGGCGTCCGATCGGTCAGGTGCCACAGGTCGTCGCGGGCAGTCCGGGAACGGCCACCGGGGACCGGCCACCCGGCCGGGCCTTGCCGGCGAGCACGGCGGCCAGGGCGGTCATCGAGGCACGGCTGGAGGAGTACGTGGCCAACAGCGTCGGTGACTTCGCGTCGCCCAGCACGTACGGCGTGTCCATGGCGACGGTGATCGCCGCGTCGGGACTCAGGTCCTTGGCGCCGTCGCCGTATCCCACCAGGTGCACGATGGTGCCGCCGCTGGGCTTGACCTGCACCCCGGCGGCGGTCAACGCGGCGGTGAGCGCGGCCCGGGTGCCGTCCCGACCGCCGGACGAGGTGACGGTGACCGGCCCGCGTACCGCCTTGCCGCAGGCGCCGCGCAGCACCGTGACGGCGGCGGCGGCCAGCGCGTCGGCCGCCGCCCGGTGCGCCGGGGTGTTGAGGGTGGACATCTGCGCCGCCGGCAACTCCGCGAGCTTGAACTTCATGGTCAGCACTCGGGTGACCGCCTCGACCAGCCGGGTCCGGGGCAGCGATCCGCCGCGCAGCGCGGCGAGCAGCCCGTCGTACGCCTGACCGACGTTCGGGGTCATCAGGATGAGGTCGTTACCGGCGTTGAGCGCCCGGACCGCCGCCTCGCCGGGAGCCCAGCGCATCGCGGGCGGCATGTTCATCCCGTCGGTGATCACCACGCCCTTGAAGCCGAGTTGGCCGCGCAGGACATCGGTGAGCAGCTTGTGCGAGAACGTCGCCGGGGTCCCCGGGTCGATCGTGCGCGCGTCCAGGTGACCGGACATCACTGCCATCGCGCCCGCGTCCATCCCGGCGGTGAACGGCGGCCACGCGCCGCTCCGCAACGCCGCGGCGGACTGGGTGAGCACCGGAAGGTCCTTGTGCGAGTCGTCGGCGCTGTGGCCATGCCCGGGGAAGTGCTTCAGGGTGGCCGCGACCCCGACCGCCTGGAGGCCGCGGACCGCGCCGCCCACCTGCGCCGCGGCCTGCTTCGGGTCGGCGCCGTACGACCGGGAGCCGATCACGGCGCTGCGGGTGGCCAGCACGTCGGCCACCGGAGCGAAGTCGATGTTGATGCCCATCGCGGCCAACTCGGCGCCGGCGGCCCGCCAGGCGGCCTCGGTGAGCTTCGGGTCACCGGCCGCGCCGGCCGCGAGGGCGCTGGGCAGCACTGTGACCCCGTCGGTCACGCGGGTGACGACGCCGTACTCCTGGTCGGTGCCGATGAGCAGCGGCGCCGAACCGGCGGCGAGCCGACCGGCGGCGGTCCGCAGCCCGGTGGTGAGTTCGTGGACCTGCTTGGGGTTGTCGACGTTGGTGGTTTCCTGGTTGCCCTTTGTCGGGTCGTCGGCGCTGAAGCCGACCAGGATCAGACCACCCAGTCGGTACTTGGCGATCATGTCGGCGGGGGTGTCCACCCCGGCGAGGGCCTGGTTACCGGCCGCCGAGCCGGCGGAGACCTTCGTCGCCGAGTCGCCGTAGGCGTACGGCATCAGCACTTGGCCGACCAGATCTTCGTCGGACAGCGTCGCCACCAGCGCGGCGGCGCGGCCGGCGGGGTCGCTGGCCGGCGGCGCCGCCGGGACGCTCGGGCCCGCGGACGTGGCGACCGGGCTGGGCGTCGGCGTGGGGCGCTCCGGGTCACCTGAGCAGCCGGAGACGAGCAGGGCGGTCAGGGCGGCGACAGCGACACTGGCGCGCCACGGGCGATTCGACACGCCGCCCATCCCACCAGCTTCTCCCTTATCGGGGCAACTTGACCTTACCGGTCGTCACCGGTGCGACGGCCCACGGCCAGCGGCCCGCCGACCGGGTCAGCCGACCCGAGTGAGCAAGGTCACCGGGGCACCGTCGCCGGCGTACCGGTAGGGCTCCAGGTCAGCGTCCCACGCGGTGCCGAGCGCCTTGTCGAGGGCGTGCGCCAGCGCCTCAGGGGCCCGGGAGGTCGCCATCAGCGCCCGAAGGCGGTCCTCGCCGAGCTGGATGTCGCCGGCCACGCCGACAGTTGCCCGGAACAGGCCACGGGCTGGCACGTACATGAACCGCTCACCGTCGGCACCGGGACTCGGCTCCTCGGTGACCTCGAAACGGATCATGGGCCACTGCCGGAGGGCAACAGCCAGCTCGGCGCCCGTCCCCGGACGACCGGTCCACCCGCACTCGGCCCGGCGTGCGCCGGGGTCGACGGGCTGAGCCGTCCACTGCAGGTTGACCGGCGCGGCTAGGACGCGCGCGATCGCCCACTCGACGTGTGAGCACACGGCGAGCGGGGTCGAATGGACGTATACGACGCCACGCGTTGGCACGGTGACCTCCCGGGAGAGCGAGGTGCGTCTTCCCCTACGACCTCGTCCACCCAGGTGGCTGCTGCAACACATGATGACTCTTGTGACGCGTGGTGCGCCAGGGAATCGGAAAAAACGCCGGGTGGAATAGCCGGACGGGTGGTCGCCGTTGCCTCTCAGGACACCGCGACGACCAGCATGATGTCGTGGTCCTGTACAGTTCCACCGGCGGCTTATGCCGCGTTACACCTTCGCGGGTCGAGTCACGTACGACCCGCACACAGCCCCCGGACGTCCAGTCCTCCCGTACGTCTTGCAAGGAGTACCTCCGTGGCGAGCAACACCTCTAAGACCGCGCGCGCGTCCGTCCGGGCCGGCCAGGCTGGCCAGGGTGGCGCCCTCAGCGTGCTGGGCGAGTTCAAGTACCTCATCCCGCTCAACGGCGGCAAGCACGCCTACGTGCGGAACCTGACCAACGGCAAGACCGCGCACCTGCGCACGGACTCCGACGCCTTCGTCGAGGAGATCCGCGTTCTGGCCGCCGCCGGCCACGCCGCCAAGATCCGGGCGGAGATCAACAACCTGGCTGTCACCCACCCGGGTGACGGCTGGGAGGCCACCGAGAAGCGCCTGGTCGCGGCCGGCGTCTTCGAGGGCTGAGCCCTCCCCCACCGCACCAACGAAACCGCCCGCTGGGACTTCCCGGCGGGCGGTTCCGCATGTCCGGCGGCAGGTCAGCCTGGATCGAGCAGGGCGACCTCGCCGCTGGCCAGGTCGTAGAGGCCGCCGACCACTGCCACCCGACCGGCGGCCACCGGCCCGGCCAGTAGGTAGTCCTCGCGCAGGGTGCGCACCGTGCGCCGGACGTGCCGACGGATCGCCAGCGGCTGCACCGCCGGATCGTCCAGCCCCGCCTCGGTGACCGCCGGGGCGATCTCGTCCACCAGGTGCGCCAGCGACCCGCCGGGACGCTGCCCGGTGCGCAGCGCCTCCACGGTGGCCTGCACCGCGCCGCACCGCTCGTGGCCGAGGACCATCACCAGCGGTACGCCGAGCTGGCCGACCACGTACTCGATCGAGCCGCAGACCGCGCGATCGAGCACGTGCCCCCCGGTACGGATCACGCAGATCGCCCCGAAGGTCTGGTCGAAGATCGCCTCCAGCGGCACCCGGGAGTCGATGCAGCCCAGCACCACCGCGTACGGCTGCTGGTCGCCGGAGGCTGCGGCGGCGGCCGTGACGTCGTGTCCGTGCACCGGCTGGCCGCTGACGAACCGCCGATTGCCGGCGAGCAGGTCGGCCAGCGCGGCGCGGGGTGTGCCGCCGGCCTGCCGCCCCTGCCCCGACGTCGCACCCATGGGCGCTCCCGACGACCCCATGCCGTCCAGCTTGGCCCGCCGCCGTCCGGCACGGGCGAGGTCGGGAATCTTCGGCACAGCGCGATTGGCGTGGTGTCATGGCGGGTAGCCGGTGTTACCGCCGGGTATCGGAGGTGCTGGTGGTACTGGGCGGCCCTGGGGAGGTGTGGCGATGCCGGAGCGGTTCGAGGTCGGTCTGCCGGACGGCGTACGGCTCAACGTCGAGGCGACGGGTCCGACGGACGCCCAGGTCACCGCCATCCTGCTGCACGGCTGGACGCTGGACGGGCGTGCCTGGCACCGGCAGGTCGACGCGCTCACGGCACCGCCGTTCGGCGATGCGGTGCGGGTGGTCGCCTACGACGCACGGGGGCACGGTCGGTCGAGTTGCATGGCGCTGCCCACTGCCACAGTCGCCCAGTTGGGTGACGACCTGGCCGCGGTGATCGACGCGGTCGCGCCGACCGGCCCGGTGGTGCTGGTCGGGCACTCGATGGGCGGCATGACGATCATGGAGTACGCGCACCGCCACCCCGCGCACTTCGCCGCCCGTACCGCCGGCCTGGTCTTCGTCTCGACCACCGCCGAGGGGCACACGCACACCGTCTACGGGCTCTCGCCGCGGATCGCCCGGTTGATCCGGTTGGCCGAGACGACCGGCGCCGGGGTGCTGGCCCGGTGTGGCTCGTGGCGTGCGCCCCGGGCGCTGCTGAACGCGCTGCAACCGAGCATCCGGTGGATGCTCTTCGGTGACCGCTGCGAGCCGGCCGACATCCGCCTGGTGACGTCGGCGGTGGCTCGGGCCTCGCTGCGCTCGATCGGCGGGTTCCGCGCCTCCATCGGCACCCAGCACCGACTGGACACCCTCGCCGCGTTGGCCCACCTGCCGGCCGCCGCCCTGGTCGGCGACCGGGACCGGCTGACCCCACCGCCGTGCGCCGAGTCGATCGCGGGGGCCCTGCCGGCCACCGAGCTGACCGTCTGCCCGGGTGCCGGGCACATGCTGATGATGGAGCGTCCGGACGAGGTCAACGCCGCGCTCGGCGGCGTGCTGCGACGGGTGCTCGCCGAATCGCCGCCGACTCACCGTGGCGCACCGCAGCCGACTCACCGTGGCACGGCCCCCGCCGAGGCGGGTGCCTGAGCACGTTCGCGCACCTCGGGCGCGGCGGGTCGGGCCCAGGGCCGTACTCTTCTCGGTTGGCCCGCGCGGTTCCCGCCGCCTGCCGGCGACCTCTGAAGGAGCGTGCGTTGACCGACCAGACCGGCCTGGAGCAGGAGATCGCCGTCGAGCAACGACACCTCGACCGGGTGTACGCCCGACTGGCCGAACTGCGGCAGTCGGCCGTCCGCGCCGAGCGTGACGGCTACCGGATGGCTCGGGTGGGCACGCACGGCGCCCTGGTCGAGCGCGACGCGATGGTCTTCCACGCGGCGCAGCGACGGCACACCCTGGACGCCGAGCACGAGGGGCTGGTCTTCGGTCGGCTGGACCTGCGCGACCGTCAGGTGCTGCACGTCGGGCGACTGGGGATCCGCGACGAGAACGCTGTCACGCTCGTCGTCGACTGGCGCGCGCCGGCCGCAGCCGCCTTCTACCAGGCCACCCCGGCACAGCCGCTGGACGTGGTGCGGCGCCGCACCATCCAGTCCCGCGCCGAGCGGGTCACCCGGATCGAGGACGACCTGCTGGACCCGACGGCCGCCCCGGAGGGGATGACTGTCGTCGGTGACGGCGCGTTGCTGGCCACCCTGTCCAAGGCCACCGGCCGGGGCATGCGCGACATCGTGGCGACCATCCAGCGGGAGCAGGACGAGGCGATCCGCTCGCCCGGTTCCGGCGTGACGATCGTCGCGGGCGGCCCCGGCACGGGCAAGACCGCTGTCGCCCTGCACCGGGCCGCGTTCCTGCTGTACTCCGACCGCAGCCGCTACGCCGGCGGCGGCATCCTGGTGGTCGGCCCGTCGTCGGTCTTCGTCGAGTACATCGGTTCCGTGCTGCCGTCGCTCGGTGAGGACACCGCGACCCTGCACTCGCTGGGCACCCTCTTCCCGGGGATGACCGCCACCCGCCCCGACCCGCCCGAGGTGGCGGCGGTGAAGGGCTCGCTGCGGATGCGCCGGGTGTTGGAGCGGGCGGCCCGCGACGCGGTGCCGGGCGGCCCGGGTGAGCTGCGGCTGCTCTACCGCGGCACGCTGCTGCGGTTGGACCGGGCCGCGCTGGACCGAATCCGGGATCGCGCGCTGCAACGCGGCGCACGACGCAACGAGGTGCGCCGGGCCGGTTTCGACGGGGTGTTCGCCGCGCTCTGGGCGCAGGCCCGTGAGCTGAGCAGCGGTCGGCTGCCGGAGCAACCGGCCTTCGAGGCGGAGATCGCCGAACGGTCGGAGTTCCGGGAGTTCCTCAAGGCGTGGTGGCCTCGGCTGCACCCCCGGCACGTGCTCGGCTGGCTGGCGCAGCCGGACCGGCTGCGCCGGTACGCCGGGGGGATCCTCTCCTCGGCGGAGATCCGGCTGCTCAACGCCGCGTACCGGAACCTGGACTCGGCCGGGCTGACCATCGCCGACGTGGCGCTGCTTGACGAGTTGGACGCGTTGCTCGGTAAGCCCGCGCAGCCGGCCCGCGCGCGACGCGATCCGTTCCAGCTCGCCGGCGGCGTCCGTGAGCTGAGCACCCTCGGCGAACGGCAGCGGGCCGCCCGCGCGGCGGCCCGGGAACGCCCGGAGGACTACCGGGAGTACGCGCACGTGGTGGTGGACGAGGCGCAGGACGTCTCGCCGATGCAGTGGCGGATGATCGGTCGACGCGGCCGACTGGCCTCCTGGACCGTGGTGGGCGACCCCGCACAGACCGCGTGGACCGGCGATCCGGAGGAGCTGGACCGGGCCCGCGACCAGGCGCTGGGCCGGCGCAAGCGACACGACTTCACGCTCACCACCAACTACCGCAACTCGGCGGAGATCTTCGCGGTGGCGGCGGCGGAGATCCGTCGGCTCTACCCGGACCTGCCGCTGCCGACCGCCGTCCGCTCCACCGGGGTCGAGCCGGTGGAGCTGGTGGTGCCCGCGACGGGGTTGGAGACCGCGACGGTGGAGGCCGCCGCCGGCCTGCTGGCCGAGGTGGAGGGCACGGTCGGGGTGATCACGCCGGTCCCCCGCCGGGACGAGGTCGCGGGGTGGCTGGGCGCGCTCGGCGCGCCGAGGTTGCAGGTGGTGACCAGCCTGGAGGCCAAGGGCATGGAGTACGACGGGGTGGTGCTGGTCGCCCCGAGCGAGATCCGGGCAGATCCGGGTGCCGGGGTGCGCACCCTGTACGTGGCGCTTTCCCGGGCCACCCAGCGTCTCACCACCATCGACCCGACCGGCTGACGTGTGCGGAGCGCCACCAGCGGACGGCGCTGCCCGTACACTTGCACACATAGCGATGTGAGCATACATTTGACCGGGTCCCGACCAGCGGCGGAAGGTGGTTCTCGTGGGCGCAGGTCATGACCACCACCATGGGTCCGTCGCCAATGCCGCACACCAGCACCGAGGTCGACTCTGGGCGGCGTTCGGGTTGCTCGCCACCCTGATGGTGGTCGAGGCGGTGGCCGCCCTGCACACCGGCTCGCTCGCCCTGCTCTCCGACGCCGGGCACATGTTCACCGACGTGCTCGGCATCGGGATGGCGCTCGCCGCCATCACGGCGACCCGGCGGGCGACCGGCGACCCGCAGCGCACCTTCGGGCTCTACCGGCTCGAGGTGCTCGCCGCGCTGGCCAACGCCGTCCTACTCTCCGGCGTCGCGATCTACGTGGTGATCGAGGCGATCCGCCGTTTCGGCGACCCGCACCAGGTCATCGCCGGCCCGATGCTCGCGGTGGCCGTGCTCGGCCTGCTCGCGAACATCGCCGCCTTCGCGCTGCTGCGCGCCGGGGCCCGGGAGAGCATCAACTTCCAGGGCGCCTACCTGGAGGTGCTCGGTGACCTGCTCGGCTCGCTCGGCGTCATCGGCGCGGCGCTGCTCATCACCGTCACCGACTGGTGGTGGGCCGACCCCCTGGTCGCGGTCGCCATCGGCGTCTTCATCCTGCCGCGCACCTGGCGGCTGGCCCGCGCCGCCATCCGCATCCTGGTGCAGGCCGCCCCGGAGCACCTCCAGGTGACCGCCGTGCACGACCGGCTCGCCGCCGTTCCCGGTGTCGTCGAGGTGCACGACCTGCACGTCTGGACGCTCACCTCGGGCATGGAGGTGGCCTCCGCCCACCTGACCATGGCACCCGGCGCGGAGGTCGGCGCGGTGCTCACCGCGGCGCGTACGGCCCTGCACGACGACTTCCGCATCGAGCACGCGACGTTGCAGATTGAGCCCGGCGCCGCTTCTGGAGCCTGTGGCTCCATCGAATGGTGACGGATCCGTAATTTTCCGTCGTGACGCACGCACCGTCCGTCACATCGGCTGCAGCGGCCCCACCCGCACCGGTAGGCTCGGTCCCGGCCTCCACCAGGCGGCGCCCTCCCGGCGCCGGTGGCGGTCGCCGCCTAATCGCCCAACTGGGCGAACCGGGGAACCATGTTCCTGGGGTGTATCCGCGTCAGCGGTAGGGATCTTCCGTCCCGAACCCGTCAGCTAACCCGGTCGGCGGCTGACGGAAGGACATGCGCAGTGGCACCAGCACGACCACCCGCCGCCCGACTGGCGGCCCTGATCGTCGCGATGTTCGCCCTCGGCGTCGCGCTTCCGGCCGGCACCGCCTCGGCCGCTCCCCCGACCGGCCTGCGGGCCGCCGCACCCGACTCCGACGAGGAGGGCGGCACCCCGGCGTTGCGGGCCCAACTCGAGGCGGCCAGCAAGGGCTACCTGGACGCGAAGCGCGCCCTGGACACCTCGGTGCAACGGCAGAAGCAACTCGCCACCCAGCTGACGACCATCGAGGGTGAGATCGACCAGCGCAACGGCAAGGTCGGCGAGATCGCCGAGGTGGCCTACCGCACCGGCCGGCTCGGTGCGATGTCGGCGCTGCTCAACAGCAACACTCCGGAAGGCTTCATGGACCGGGCGGCCGCGCTGGACGCGGTGGCGGCCAACGAGGACCGGGTGCTGCGCGACCTGCTGGACAGCAAGGACAAGGCCAACCGCACCCGGGTCGCCCTGGACGGCGAAATCAACGAACAACGCAAGCAGGTCGCGGTGATGGCCAAGCGCAAGGAGCAGGCCGAACGGGCCCTGACAGTGGCCACCACACCCAAACCGCAGACCACCGCCGACGGCGGCTCCAACCGGGGCACCTCCAGCGCCAACGCGAAGGCCGCACCGCGCAACTCCGACGGCTCCTGGCCCTCCGAGTCGTGCAGCGTCAACGACCCCACGCCGGCCAACGGCTGCATCACCCCGCGCACCCTGCACGCGCTCAACCAGGCCAAGGCCGCCGGATTCACCCGCTACGTCTCGTGCCACCGCCCCAGCGGCTCCGGCGAACACCCGAAGGGCCGGGCCTGCGACTTCGCGGCGCAGAAGGGCGGCTTCGGCGGGAACGCCACCGGCGGCGACAAGACGTACGGCAACAACCTGGCGGCGTACTTCATCCGCAACGCCGACCGGCTCGCCGTGCTCTACGTGATCTGGTACAGGCAGATCTGGCTGCCCAGCAGCGGGTGGAAGTCGTACAGCGGGGCGCAGGGCACCCCGTCGACCGACCACACCAACCACGTACACCTGTCGGTCTACTGACCCACGCGTCGTGATGCCTGTGAGTCATGGGTTGGCTCACAGGCATCACGTGTGTCCGGGGCGGGGCTACGTCGCCGGGCGTACCCGTGATGTCGTCGATCGTCGGACGACCCGGCAGCGGTCGGCGGGAAGCATCGCGGTATGCCTCGGATCCGACCCACCACCCGCAAGGCGCTGCTCACCCTGCATCTCGTCACCTCGCTCGGCTGGCTCGGCGCCGACCTGGTGCTGCTCACCCTCGGCATCGCCGTCCAGCGGGGCGCCGACCCGGCTGTGGTCTATCCGGTCACGGCCCTGGTCGGCACTGTGCTGTTCGCGCCGCTGAGCGTCCTGGTCTGGCTGATCGGGGTCGCCAGCTCGCTGCTCACCCCGTGGGGCCTGCTGCGCCACCGCTGGGTGCTGGTCAAGCTCGTGCTCACCACGGTGATGGTCGGGCTGGTGCTGTTCCTGCTCACCCCGAACCTGCGCCACGCCGGAGCGGTCGGCGCCGCCCTGCCCGCCCGGGATCGCGCCGACCTGGTCATCGCGCCGGCGGTGTCGACCAGCCTGATGATCATCGCGACGGTGCTGTCCACCTACAAGCCCTGGGGCCGGCGTCCCGCCACCCGACCGGCCCGCACCAGCCGTGATCGCGCCGCAACCACGATCTAGACACCACGCCCGCTGAGCACGTCGCACCAAGCGCAAGCGACCTGCCCAGCTCCGCGATCTTGCACTTACTGTCCCGACATATGGGGCATTACGCCGATATAGACAACCGAAACTACAAGATCGACGCGGCGGGGCGGCGGGGCGGCGGGCGGGGCGGGGCGACGCGGGTCAGGTCGGGTTTGGCGGGGTGCCGGTGCGGTCGAGGGCCGCGCCCAGCCGGGTGGCTAGGGCTAGGTGAGCGGCCTGGGCCTGGCGGAACGCGTAGCGGAACAGCGGCGTCGGCGCGGTCAGGGTGATCTCCACGTCGATGCGGACCAGGCCGTCCGGCTCGGCGCGTAGCCGGGTGTGGTTGCGCACTGTGGTGGCCGGCCACTGGCGGGCCACCATGACGATCTCGTCGGCCTCGCTGATCAGCACGTCCGCGTGGTAGGTGGTCCGGAAGCGCAGCGGACCGGCCGCCAACCGGTCGTTGATCGTGTAGCTGGCCTGGGCGCCAGGCCGCGGCGGCACCCGGCGGACCCGGACGATCAGCGGGTGCAGCTCGCCCTGCCGGGTCAGGTCGCTGAGCAACGCTGCCGCCTCGGCGGGTGAGCACCGGGCCTGGACGGTGTAGCTGAAGGTATCGCTGCTGCGCACACCGTCTCCCGCCGTCGTTTGTCGCTCGATCGTCCCGTACCGATGTCTGGCTGGCAACGCCCCCGGGCCCTCGGCGCCGCGCCGGACCCGGCCGATGCGACGACCTGCCACCACCTGCGCCATTAAGGTCGGTTAGTGCGAAATCTTCCCCGAAGATGCCGGAGGGCGGCCAGCATGAACGGCGACGACCGATGAGTGGGCACGTGATGGTCTTCGCGCCCACTCCACAGCTGACGGTGACCGTGGACCAGCCCAACGACCACCCCGAGCTGCACCTGCACCCTGGCGGGCAGGGCGTCTGGCAGGCCCGGATGGTGATCTCCCTCGGAGTCGACGTGGTGCTCTGCGCCGCCCTCGGCGGTGAGATCGGCCAGGTGCTGGAGCCACTGCTGGTCAGTGAGGGCGTGGACCTCAAGGTGGTGGTCCGTGACTCGGGCAGCGGCGGGTACGTGCACGATCGCCGCGACGGCTCCCGGCAGGAGATCGCCGACGTGCCCGGGCAGCCGCTGAGCCGGCACGAGATCGACGAGCTGTACAACCTCGCCCTCGGCGAGGGCCTGCAGGCCTCGGTGAGCATCCTCAGTGGGCCGAACGAACCGTGGCTCGTACCGGCCGACCTGTACCGACGCTTCGCCGCCGACCTCGGCGCGAACGGCGGCCGGGTGGTGGTCGACCTCTCCGGCGATCACCTCGCTTCGGTGCTGGAGAGCGGTGTGTTCTTCCTCAAGGTGAGTCACGAGGAGTTGATCCGCGACGGCCGCGCCCGCAGCGACGACACCGAGGAGCTGACCCGGGCCATGTACGAGCTGCACGCGGGCGGCGCCGAGACGGTGGTGGTGAGCCGCGCCGACCAGCCGGCGTTGGCGCTCATCGAGGGGGAGCTGTTCCAGGTCGAGATGCCCCGGCTGGAGGCCGCCGACCCGCGCGGCGCGGGTGACTCGATGACGGCCGGAGTGGCGGCCGTCGTGGCCAGGGGCGGGGACATTCGGACCGCCATCCGCACCGGCGCCGCCGCCGGCGCACTGAACGTGACCCGGCATGGCCTGGGCACCGGACGGCTGGACTCGATCACCGGCCTGGTGGACCGGGTCCGGCTGGTGCCGGCGGACAGCCGGCAACAGGAGCGGACCACCCCGGACGAGCTGGCCGGCCGGGTGGTCGAGCGATGACACTGCGGGTGTTGATCACCAACGACGATGGGATCGCGGCGCCGGGCATCCAGGCGCTGGCCTGGGCCGCCCGGCAGCGGGGCCTGGACGTCGTGGTGGCCGCGCCGATGGAGGAGGCGAGCGGCACCAGCGCCGCGATGAGCGCCATGGAGCGCGACGGGCGAGTCGTCGTGAACGACCATCCGCTGCCGGACCTGGCGGGTGTGCCGGCGTACGGGGTCGCCGGGTCACCGGGCTTCATCACGCTGATCGCCCTGCACGGGGCGTTCGGCCCGCCGCCGTCGGTGGTGCTTTCCGGGGTCAACCGGGGCGCCAACGCCGGCCGGGCGGTGCTGCACTCCGGGACGGTGGGTGCCGCCTTCACCGCCGCCACCAACGGCTGCCGGGCGATGGCGGTCTCCCTGGACGTGCTCTCCGCCGGTGAGGCGACGGCCGCGAGCGGTGGCGCCGCCGTGGACGCCGCAGCCCGGGTACGCGACGCCGAGCGGCACTGGGGCACCGCCGCGCGGGTGGCCCTGGACCTGCTCCCCCGCTTGACCTCCGCGCCCCTGGAGAGCGTGCTCAACGTGAACACCCCGGACCTGCCGCACGGGCAACTGCGCGGGGTGCGGCGCGGCACCCTGGCCAGCTTCGGTCAGGTGCAGATGACGGTGGCCGAATCCGGCCACGGGTTCGTCCGTACCTCGCTGGAGGAGCCGGGGCAGGCCGCACAGCCGGGCACGGACGTGGCGTTGCTGGCCGCCGGGTACGCGTCGGTGACGGCCGTCCGAGCGGTCACCGAGGCGACCGACGTCGACCTGACCGGCCTGGACGAGCAGCCCTGACGGGCAGCCCGGCGCGCTCAGGCGCCGGGCAGCACCTCGGGGGTGGCAGCGCCAGCGAAGTAGGGCTCCGGGGCGCCGAAGAGGCCGAGCAGGCCGGTCACCCAGAGCTGCCGGTGCACGAACCGGCTCGGCTCGGTGACCACCAGCTTGACGTCGCTGACCTCGGCTGTCTGGAAGCCGGCGACCATGGCGCTGATGCCGACCGAGTCGATGAAGGTGACCAACCTCATGTTGAGTTCGATACGTAGAGGGCGGCCCTTGGCCAGCACCTCTGCGATCGCTTCGCGCACCTCGTACGCTGTGTCGACGTCGATCTCACCCCGTGGGGCGATCTCCACGACACCACCGGACAGAACCGACTTCACGATCGACAGGCTCACGCGAGCACCTCCACCCGCCCGTCCCCCGGGCGCCTCATCAGTACGCGGGCCGCGACCGAGAGTATTCCTCCGACGGCCTCGGTCGCCACCCCTCGGGATGAGCAATTCGCGGATCCGGGCCCACAAAGCCACCCATATCCGCACTTTTCAGTATCTGTTTACTCAAGACTTTTCGTTATCTGAGCACCGGCGATCGGTCGTGACCGGCCCGCCGCCGAACCAGGGTAGCGGTCCCGGCCCGGCGCGCCCGACAACCGGCCCATGACGTACGCCTGCCCCGTGTGCCGTCGGCGTGTCGCCCACCGCCGACCGGCGCGACCCGCGCCCCCGGTTGCCCACGCGCCCTAGCATCGGCCGGGACACCCCGCGACGGAGAGGATCTTCGATGATCAAGCGACTTGCCGGGCTGGCCGGCGTCGGTGTTCTGCTCGCCCTCGTCCTGGCCTGCGGTTTCGGTGGCGGAGGCGACGATGACGACGATGACGACGACTTCGCCCGAGGTGTCGCCGTGTCAGCGGTGCGCTGATTCGGCGGCGCGCCGAGTTCCGGAGCGCCGAGTTACCGGGTGCTCCGCGGAGGTCGGGGTTTGCGTCCGGCTGACGCGGGGCACTGCGGGGTAGGCGACACCGTGACGCGCTGGAAAGACGCCGAAGTCCGAAGTGGCCGGCGGCTTCGGCACCCGAGGAGGTAACCACGATGTTCGGAACCAACCTGCTGGACCGTCGCAGCAAGCCGGAGCGGATCGCGGATCAGGCATGGGAGCACCTGCTCTCAGCCGTCAGCTACGCCGGAGACAGCGTGCGGGACACCGCCCGCTCGGCCCGCCAGAACAGCAGCGATCTCGCCGACGGGGCGGGTGACCTGGTGGGATCCGCCGCCGACGAGGCGCGACGCCGCGCCTCGTTGGCCTTCGACGCGCTCGCCGGCCGCCAGCCGGCACTGCCCTGGACGCTCCTGATCGGCGCCGCGCTCGTCGGCGCGGCGGTCGGCTGGGCCGTCGGCTCCGCCGCGCGGGCCGCCGGCAGCCGGGACGACCAAGCGGTCGACGACGTGGAGTTCGTCGACGTCGACCGTCCCAACTCCCCCGCCATCTGAACGTCAGCGCCACAGCGGGCCCCGATCGACTTCAGGTCGAGCGGGGCCCGCTGTGGCGCCGGGGGTGGACCCGGTCCGCCGGGTGCCGGACCCCTCAGGCGGCCCGGCGGACCGGTGCTTGGTGGTGATCCGGGGTCCCGACCCGGATCACCCGCTCAGCGGCTCGTGCAGGTGATGACGGCCGGGGACGTGTTGCTACCGGCCCACGAGCCGAGGAAGCCGGCGGTGGTGCTGGCCCCGGCGGCGAGCGCGCCGTTCCAGCCCGTGTCCCGGACCGACACGGCGGCTCCGGTCTGGGTGTGGGTGCCGCTCCAGAGCTGGTCGATCCGCTGGCCGTCGGTGAAGGTCCAGCCCAGCGTCCAGCCGGCGATGGGGGCGCTTCCGACGTTGCGGACCACCAGCTCGGCCTGGAAACCGCCGGACCAGGAGCCGGTCACCCGGTAGGTCGCCGCGCAGCCGGCGGACGGCGGCGGAGTGGTCGGGGGCGGCGTGGTCGGGGGCGGCGTGGTGGGCGGCGGAGTAGTCGGGGGTGGTGTGGTCGGGGGCGGCGTGGTCGGGGGCTCGCCCCCGCTGCGCTCGGCGACCAGGATGCCGCGACCGTTGGTGCCGAGGTAGACCCGACCGTGGACACGCGGGTCGCCGGTCAGCGCCTCGGTCGGATTGCCGTACTGGTGGCCGTCATCGTTGACGCGTACCCAGGTCGCGCCGGCGTCGTCGGAACGGTGCACGCCCGGTTGACCGTTCACGGTGCCGTAGAGGAAGACCGCGGGGTTGGTCCGCCCAGGTGCCGCCTTGCCGAAACCGACGTTGCCGGAGGCGCTGACGCCGTCCAGCCTGGTGAAGCTGGCGCCGGCGTCGGTGGAGCGCCACAGACCACCCGGCCCCGCCAGCCACAGTTCGCCGGCCCGGCCCGGCAGCGCCTTGAACCGCACGTCGGCGTTGGGCAGCCCGGTCGTCGCGGTCGGGGTGAAGCTGGCCCCGCCGTCGGTGCTCAGGTAGAAACGCCCGCCGCTGAAGCCGTAGAACCGGGTGGGGTCGACCCGGTCGGACTCGATAGTGGCGTTCGCCGGGATGCCGGTCGACGCTGCCCAGGAGTTGCCGAAACCGACCGAGTGGACGACGCGTTGGCCCGCGTCACCGGGCGCCCAGACGAAGCGGCTGCCGTCGGCCGCTGCGGCCACCGTGCCACCGAGGTTGACCCCGGACGGTTCGGTGCCCTGGAACCAGGTGGCGCCGCCGTCGGTGGAGAAGGCGACGTGGCTGTCGTTGGGCCGGTCGGCGTCGGTGAAGTTGCCGGCGCGCACCAGCACCGCGGGTTTGCTCTCGGCGTAGTCGAGGCTGGTGGTGGTCGTGAACACCGGCTGGGTGAACAGCATCGACGGAATCGCGTCCAGGTCGGTGTGCCGGAAGCCGCCGACGTCGCCGAGCGCGCTGATCAGGGGTGCGCCGCTCGGCGGGCTGATCAGGTCGAGGACGGCGGTCTCCTCAAGCCCCCGGACCATGGGCCGGAGGGTGAACTGACCACCGGTGTCCCACTTGGTCAGGTCGGTGGTGCCGTAGATGGTGGCACCGGTGCCGTACATCATGCGGTTGGAGTCGTGCGGGTCGATCTCCACCGACTCGTTCATCCAGCCGAGCTTGGGCGCGTCCTCCGGAGGTGCCCGGTGGAGACCGAAGGTCAACCAGGGCACCGAACTGATGTCCATGGTGTAGCGGCGGGACCTCTCCGGGTAGTTGCTGAACTCCCAGATCCGCGTCCAGGTCGCCCCGCCGTCGGTGCTGCGGAAGAAGATGGCGTCCGGCCACCAGGAGACCTGGGTGGCCACCAGCAGGGTGTTCGGGCGAAGCCGATCGATGGTCAGCCCGCTGTAGCCGAAGTAGGCGTCGGCGCTGGTGGAGGGCACCGGGCTGATCCGCGTCCAGGCCCCGGTCGACCGGGTGAACTTCCAGACGTCGCCCTTGCCGCCGTCGTACGGGCCGCCGGTGTCGCTGGTGGCGATGTAGAGGTGACCGCCGACCGGGTCGACGACCCCCTTGTGGGCCAGGTAGCCGGTGGGCTGACCGGGGATGCGCGCCCAGGTGACGCCGCCGTCGGTGCTGCGGTAGACCGGGTTCTCCTTGTCCGCCACGCCCACGTAGATGGTCTGCGTGGTGGAGCCGGCGGTGCCGGTGCTCTTGTCGAAACTGACCCAGGTCAGGCCCTGGTTCTGCCCGTTGTAGCCGTTCGGGTCGCCGGGGTCCGCCCGGTAGTTGCCGACGTTGGGGAAGGCGGCGACGCGGGCCCAGGTCACGCCGTGGTCGGTGCTGCGCCAGAGCCCGTTGCCGCCCTCGGCGCCGTAGTACACGACGCTGTTCCGGTTGGGGTCGACGGCGAGCCGCTCCCCCATTCCCCGGCCCGGCATGTTGCCGCCGTTCTTGAACGGCAACTCGGTGGCCTGCCAGGTGGCGCCCTTGTCGGTCGATCGCAGGATCGCGCCGTTGTTCGGGTCCCAGCCGTTTGTGTACATGCCGACCGCCGCGTACACCCGGTTGGTCTGGACCGGGTCGGTGGCGATGCTGACCACGCCGTTGTAGCCCCACCGGTCGGCGCCGACCCAGTCGAGCAGCGGCGTCCAGGACTGGCTGGTCTGTTCCCAGCGGTACGCCCCGCCGATGTCGGTGCGCGCGTAGATGAGGTTCTTCTCGGTGGGGTTGAAGACGATGCCGGGTACGAAGCCGCCACCGCCCACCGGGACGTTCCGCCAGGTGTACGCCTCCGCCGCGGCCGGGGTGGGGGCCGACCCAGCGGCGGTGAACGGGACCACCACGACGGCTGTGGCGGCGGCCAGCACGGACACGATCGTGCCGGCGAGACTTCTCCGCATCTGCGGTTCCTCTCGGGATGGAGCCCCGGGGGACGGGGTTCGATCGCCTGGGTGACGCCGTGGCCCGGGGGACGAGCAACGACGACGGGGTGAGCACGACGACGGGACGGGCGGAGCTGCCCTGGCTCCACCACCCGACGCGACGGCTCCCGCGATCGAGGAACGCGATTACCGTAACCGAAATTGGCTCGCTTTGGAAGCGCTCCCATCATCGATGTTCGTCAGCCGTTCCCGCCCGTCCCGCCCAGGTCGAGCCGCGCCGTCACCCGGTCCGGGCGAGGGCGGCTCACCCGGAGCGGCGGCAGGATCGCACACGGCGGACCTCCGGCCGCGGCCAGCACCCGGTCCGCCATCGGAACAGCGGAGGAGGGACAGATGGCCATCGCGGAGATCAACCGCACCGACCAGGACATCCAGTCCGCCGTGCTCGACGAGCTGACCTGGGAACCGCGGGTGCAGCCGCACGAGATCGGCGTGACCGTCGCCGAGGGCGTCGTCACCCTGACCGGCCGCGTGGACAGCTACGCCAAGAAGTGGGCCGCCGAACGGGCCACCCACCGGGTCGCCTCGGTCCGGGCGGTCGCCAACGACGTGGCCGTACAGCTCACCAACGGCACCGAGCGCGCCGACAGCGACCTGGCCGCCGCGGCCAGCCACGGACTGGAGTGGGACGCGTTCGTGCCCATCGAGAAGCTCCAGGTCACCGTCTCAGCCGGCTGGGTGACGCTGCACGGCGACGTCGAGTGGGAGTACCAACGTCGAGCCGCCGAACGCGCGGTGGCCCGGCTGACCGGCGTACGCGGGGTGAGCAACGGCATCACCGTCCGACCGGCCACCGCGCCGGACGCCCGCAACCTGGCCGACCGGATCGTCGACGCCCTCGCCCGGGCCGGAGCGACCGAGGCCGAACGGATCAGCGTCCGGGTGCACGGCGACACCGCGATACTCGCCGGGTTGGTGCATTCGATGCCCGAACGGGCCGAGGTCGAGCAGGTGGCCTGGTCCGCGCCGGGCATCCGGGAGGTGCAGAACCACATCGCTGTCGCCCCGGTGCTGCGCTGAGCGGGCGCTGAACGCGCGCGGAACCACCCGGGGTGGGTGAGCCCGTCTCACCCACCCCGGGAGCAGGCTGGTGGCATGAGTGATCCGAACGGGCTGATCCAACCGGGGCGCACCGCGCCCGGTTTCACCCTGCCGGCCACCCCGGACGGGGCTCTGCTGGGGCCCGAGCAGTTCCGTGGCCGGCCGGTCGTGCTCGCCTTCTACCCCGCCGACTGGAGCCCGGTCTGCGGTGACCAGATGTCGCTCTACCAGTCGGCGGCACCCGTGTTCGCCCAGTACCAGGCGGTGGTCCTCGGGGTGTCGGTGGACGGCATCTGGTCACACCGGGCGTTCGCGGAGAGCCGGGGCATCGAGTTCCCCCTGCTGGCCGATTTCGAGCCCAAGGGCGAGGTGGCCCGCAGCTACGGCGCGTACATGCCGAACGGTGAGGCGGCCCGCGCGCTCGTGGTGCTGGACCCGACCGGGAAGGTGACCTGGAGCTACCTGTCGCCGCCCGACGTCAACCCCGGCGCCGACGGCATCTTCGACGCGCTGGACCAACTCGCCGCCGACCGGAAGGTGATGGCCGAATGAGCACGCCACTGCAGGTCACCGCCCGACTTCGAGACCCGGTGACCTCCGACGACCACATCCGGGGGCCGGCCGACGCGGCGGTGACCATCGTCGAGTACGGCGACTTCCAGTGCCAGTTCTGCGGTGCCGCGTACCCGAACCTGCACGAGTTGCTGCGGCAGCGGGCCGACACCGTACGGCTGGTCTACCGCTACTTCCCGATCGCCAACGTGCACCCGTACGCCGAACGGGCCGCCGAGACGGCCGAGGCCGCCGGGGTTCGCGGCCGGTTCTGGGAGATGCACGACTGGCTCTACGAGCATCAGGACCAGCTCGACCCGGTGCACCTCTCGCTCGGCGTCGAGCAGGTCGGATTGCCGCCGGACGAGTTGAACGCCGAGGTGGAGAACCGTGCGCACGCGGACCGGGTGCGCCGGGACTTCGTCGGCGGCATCCGCAGCGGGGTGAACGGCACCCCGACCCTGTTCGTCAACGGCATCCGGCACGACGGCGGGTACGACCTGCCCGACCTGCTGACGGCCGCGGACGCCGCCGCCAACGCCTGACCCGCTCAGATCAGCCGCAACTCGCGCGCCCGCCGGACCGCCTCGCGCCGGCGGGTCGCGTCGAGTTTGCGGTAGATGTTGCGGACGTGGGTCTTCACCGTGTTGACCGAGAGGGACAACTCGCCGGCGATCTCCACGTTGGACAGGATGCTCTGCAGGTAGCGCAGGATGGTCAGCTCCCGCTCGGTGAGCGGCTCGTCGAGCGCGCCCCTCGCCCCGGTGGCCGGCCCAACGGCGCCCTGTCCCGCGCCCCGCACCAGGTCACCGACCAGAGTGAAGTGCGCGGTGCCCGCGTCCAGGTGCGCTGCCAGCAGGTCCCGCACCTGCGGTTCGGCGCGGGTGAAGACCCGACGGCAGCCCTGCGGGCCGGCCAGGTCCAGCGTCTGCTCCAGGATCCGACCCGCCCGACGACCGTCCCCGGCGCGCTGGGCCAGCACCGCGTCGAGCAGACCGGCGTCCAGGCGTACCGGTAGCGGCCAGGCAGTGGCATCTGGCGTCTGCCAGTCCGGCAGGGTCCGCTCGGCGGTGGCGGCGTCGCCGGCCCGCAGCTGCACCTTCGCCAACGTGACGGCGAGCACCGGCTCGGCCCCCTCGTCGGCGGCGTCGGCCAGCAGGTCGCGGGCGGAGTCCAGGTCGCCCCGCGCGGCCCGCAGTTCGGCCTCGGCGGCCCGCAGCAGAGCGGCCAGCTCGTCGGCGGACGGCCGGTCGGCCAGCGCCTCCCGGGCCCGGACGAGCAGGCGCTGGCCGGTCGCCGGGTCACCGGAGTCGTGGCGTAGCTGGGCCCGGCACAGCGCGGCCACCGCCGCCGCCACCGGTTGGTCGGAGGCGGCGGACAGCAAGTCGCCGTCCACCTCGGGGTCGCCGGCCCAGCCGCCGGTCACGTCGAGCGCCGGGAGGGCGAGGGCGAGGTTCGCCGTAGCCTCCTCGGGCTGGTCGCGCAGCAGTGCCACCACGGCGAGAGCCAGGTACGCGTGACCGCAGTCGAGCCGACAGGACCAGCCCCGACAGGGCGGCATGCCGAGCGCGTCCCTGGCCGCCTGCTCGGCTGCCCGCAGTTCGCCGCGCACCGCGAGCAGCAGCGCGGCGCGGCTCGCGGCGACCAGCTCGGTACGCGGCCGGCCGGCTTCCCGAGCGGCCGCCCGGGCCCGGACGAACCGGGCGGTGGGCAGCGCCCCGTCGGCCAACTCGACCAGCCCCAGCGCGGTGCCCGTGAACGCCCGCAGGTCCAGGTCGTCGGCGGCCCCGCCACCACCGGCCGTCGGGGCGGAACCGGTCGCCCCGGTCGGCAGCCGGGTCGGCGTGGCTTCCGCCGGGCGGGTGCGCAGTAGGCGAGCGGCGGCGCCCCGGACCTCGGTGCGGTCGTCGGCGAGCCGGGCCACTGTCAGCTCCAACGCGGTGACCAACCGCAGGAACCGGTCCCGACGCGGCACCGGCAGGCCCACCGCGTGCCCGGCGGCGGCCCGCAGGTGACCGGTGGCGGCCGGCAGGTCACCGGCGTACGCGCGCTCGGCGGCGCAGGCCAACGCCACCTCCGGGTCGGCGCGGATCACCTCCGCTGGCGGCGGCGTGGGTGCCGGGGCGCGCACCGGGTCCCTGTCGTAGCGGGTCAGCTCCGGCCAGTGCGCGACGAACAGGTCACCGGCCAGGTCCCAGCGGCCGGCGGCCAGGGCGTGCCGCAGAGCGTCGGCGGGCCGGCCGTCACCCGCGTACCAGTCGGCGGCCCGGACGTGCAGCTCACGTAGCTCCTCGGTGGGCAACCGGGCGAGGTCGGCGCGGAGCAGGTCGGCGAGCAGGGAGTCGTACCGGTACCAGGGCGGCCGGGTGTCCTCCCGGTGCAGCAGACCACCGGTCCCGGCCAGGTCGGCCAGCACCTGCCCGGCGTCGGCGCGGCCGGTCAGCGCCTCGGCCAGGTCGGCGCAGACGGTGTCGACGACGGCGGTCCGGCGCAGCAGATCCTCCTCGGCCGGGTCGAGCGTCGCCAGCACCTCCTCCCGCAGGTAGCCGGCGATCTCCGGTTGGTCTCCGCCGAACTGCCCCACCCAGCGTTCCGGGTCGGCCTGACCGCGTACCGCGAGGGCGGCGATGCGCAGCGCGGCCGGCCAGCCGCCGGTGCGCTCCCGCAGCCGGTGCACGGCGGTCGCCGGCAGCGCGGCGGCGTGGGCGGTGAGCAGGTCGGCCACCTCGTCGTCGGTGAACGCCAGCTCGTCCGGGCCGATCTCGGTCAGCTCGCCGGCGAGGCGGAGTCGGTGCAGTGGCAGGTGCAGTCCGGCCCGCGCGCCGATCACCAGACGGAGCCGCCGCCCGGCGTGCCGCAGCAGGAACTCCAGGCCGGTCAACGCCGCGGGGTCGGCGACCCGGTGCAGGTCGTCCAGGATCAGCAGGACCGGCCGGTCGGCGGCGGCGAGCGTGGCGGCCAGCGCCTCCAGCTGGTCGGGGCGCGGCGGCCGGTCGGGCACCGGGCCGCCCTCCGACGACCCGATCGCCGAGCGCAGCGCCGCGGCGAGGTACGCCCAGAGCCGGTCGGAGTCGTCGCCGGCCTCCACCGACATCCACGCCGAGACCGGGTCGTCGGCCGGGGAGACCGACAGGTCGCCGGAGTCCGGCAGTATCGCGCCCGGCTCCACGTCGGGTGGCGCGCCGCCCAGCCGCATCCAGGAGGCGAGCAGTGTGGTCTTGCCCCAGCCGGCGGGGGCGGCCACCAGGGTGACCGGTCCCGCGCTGCCCTCGTCCAACCGGCGCAGCAGGCGGGGCCGGGCGACCACCGGCTCCGGCGGCACAGCCGGCGTCAGCCGGGACGCCAACAGCGGTGGCCCAGGTGCCGGTTCGACGCGTACGTGATCCTGTTCCGGCACCCAGCCCCACCCCCACCACGCGCTCCGCCCCCGGTCGGCGAGCGGTTACCCGGCACGGGCGGGTTCACCCCTTCCGGGCGAGCGCGCTTCACCCGGGAGCGACAGACGATCGGGGGACGTGAACCGGGAGGACGGGTGGTACCGATGGGACGGCTGGCGCGGGCGGGACCAGCCCTCGGCGGCGTGGTGCTGGCCGGGGCGGCGCGGCTGCTGCGCGTACCCCGTCGGGTTGCCCGACAAGGCGCGGACGGCGACGCAGCCGCGCCGGCCCGGTGGGAGGTGGTGACCGTCGACCGGCCGCCGGAGCAGGTGCTGCCGGAGGGCCGTTGGCCGGAGCCGCTGCGCCGCCTGGACGGGGCGGTCGAGGTGCGGGTGCGCGCGGCGCCCGGCGACCGGGGCACCGAGTTGGCCGCCCGGCCGCTGGCCGGCGTCAGCCCGCCCACCGGGCTGGCCGCGCATCTGGTCGGCGACGACCCGGGTCTGCTGGTCCGCCGGACCCTGCGCCAGATCAAGCAACGGGTGGAGGCCGGTGAGGTGCTCCGCGCGGACCGGTCCGCGCTGGACCGCCCCGAGGTCCACGGGTGAGAGCGCTGTGTTGGGTGGCCGCCGGCGAACTGGCCGTACGCGAGGTCCCCGACCCGGAGCTGCGCAACGAGCGTGACGTCATCGTTCGGGTCCGGCGCAGCGCCACCTGCGGAGGTGACCTGCCGCTGCTGGCCGGCCGGCACCCGCTGCTGCGGCCCGGCGACGTGCTCGGCGCGGAGTTCCTGGGCGAGGTGGTGGAGGTCGGGCCCGGAGTCCGCCGACACCGCGCCGGCGATCGGGTGGTCGTCGGCGCGAGCGTGGCCTGCGGTGGCTGCTGGTACTGCCGCCAGGGCCTGCACTCCTGCTGCGACAACGCCCAGGCCGACCTTCCCAGCGCCGATCCCGACTGGGCCCGCTCCGACGCCGGCTGTTTCGGCCGGCCCCGCGCGGCGGGAGGTTTCGCGGGCGGCCACGCCGAGTACGTGCGGGTGCCGTACGCCGACGTGAGCGCCTTCCGGGTGCCGGACGTCGTCGACGACGACCGGGCGGTGTTCGCCGCCGACGTGGCGCCCACCGGGTGGCTGGCCACCGAGTTGGGTGCGGTACGCCCCGGCGACGTGGTGGCGATCTGGGGCGCCGGGGCGGTGGGTCAGTTGACCGCCCGGGCGGCGGTGCTGCGCGGCGCCGCCCGGGTGCTGGTGGTGGACCGGCACGAGGAGCGGTTGCGGATGGCCGAGCGGCACTCCGACGCCGAGCCGCTCGACTACCGCCGTACCGACGTCGCGGCGGAACTGCGCGACCGTAGCGGTGGGCGCGGGCCCGACGTGTGCGTGGTGGCGGTCGGCCCGCCGCCGGCCCGGTCGAGGGCGGACCGGTTCGCGGGGCAGCACCCCGACCGACCGGACGCGCTGCGGGAGGCCGTGCACGCGTGTCGCAAGAGCGGCGTGGTGGTGGTGCTCGGCACGGCGGGAGGGTTCGTCGACGCGTTCCCGTTGGGTGCGCTGACCGAGCGGCGACTCACGCTGCGCGGCGCCGGTCGGCCGGATCTGCGGGACGTGCCGATGCTGCTGGACCGGATGGCCCGCGACGAGCTGCGGACCGAACACCTGGCCACCCACCGGCTGCCGTTGGCGCGGGGCCCCGAGGGGTACGCGCTGTTCCGGGACCGGGCCGACGGCTGCGTACGCACCGTGTTCACGCCGTGACCGCCTCCTCGTGATCGCTGATCGGCGACCACGAATGGCAGACTCTGAGGATGACTGGCGAGCGAACGTACGACGTGGTGCTGTTCGGGGCGACCGGGTTCACCGGCGGCCTGACCGCCGAATACCTGGCTCGGCACGCGCCGGCCGAGCTGCGCTGGGCGTTGGCCGGGCGCAACCCGCAGCGCCTCGCCGCCGTACGGGATCGGCTGGCCGCTATCGACCCGAGCCTGGCCGACCTGCCGCTGCTCACCGCCGACGTGACCGACGCCGACTCCCTGCGGGCGGTGGCGGAGAGCGCCCGGGTGGTGGCCAGCACGGTCGGCCCGTACATCCACCACGGGGAGCCGCTGGTCGGGGCCTGCGCCCGGTCCGGCACCGACTACCTGGACATTACCGGCGAGCCGGAGTTCGTCGACCTCATGTACGTGCGTCACCACGCCGAGGCGACACGCACCGGCGCGCGGCTGGTGCACGCCTGCGGCTTCGACTCCATCCCGCACGACCTGGGCGTCTGGTTCACCGTCAAGCAGTTG
Organism: Micromonospora sp. NBC_00362; assembly: GCF_026342155.1. Lineage (NCBI taxonomy): Bacteria > Bacillati > Actinomycetota > Actinomycetes > Micromonosporales > Micromonosporaceae > Micromonospora > Micromonospora sp. NBC_00362. The sequence continues at coordinate 6,145,446 of NZ_JAPENH010000001.1, read as the reverse complement.
CCCGCCGACGTCCCGATCACCGTGGACGGGTACGTGCGCGCCGGCGGCCGGTTCTCCGCCGGCACCTACCACTCGGCGCTCAACGCGTTCTCCCGTACCGGGCAGGCCAGCCGGGCCGCCCGAGACCGCCGGGCGGTCGAGCCACGCCCCACCGACCGGCGGGTCCGGGCGGTGCCCGGCCGGCTGGCCCGCTCGGCGGAGCTGGGCATCTGGACCGTGCCGCTGCCGACGATCGACCCGCAGGTGGTCCGCCGCTCGGCCACTGCCCGCCCTGAATACGGCCCGGACTTCCGCTACCGGCACTTCGCCGCGGTGAAGCGGCTGCCCACGGTGCTGGCCGGCGCGGCCGGGCTCGGCGCGCTGATCGGGCTGGTGAAGCTGCCGCCCAGCCGGCGCTGGCTGCTCGGCCGGCTGGCGTCCGGGCAGGGGCCCACCGCGCAGCAGCGGGCCTCGTCCTGGTTCCGGGTCCGGTTCGTCGGCACCGGCGGCGGGCAGCGGGTGGTCACCGAGGTCGCCGGCGGCGACCCCGGCTACGACGAGACGGCGAAGATGCTGGCCGAGTCGGCGCTGTGCCTGGCGCTCGACGAGCTGCCGCCGACCGCCGGCCAGCTCACCCCGGTCGCCGCGATGGGTGACGCGCTGCTCGACCGGCTGGTCCGGGCCGGCCTCACCTTCCGGGTGCTCAAGCAGGAGACGCGGGAGCCCGCGGCTTGACCCTCAACCGGGTCGAGGGGGCAGGATGCCCAGCGTGAGCGACCTGCACAGCATCGGCGAGCTGGCCCGGGCCAGCGGCCTGACCGTCAGCGCACTGCGCTTCTACGACTCGGCGGGGGTGCTGGAGCCGACAGTGGTCGACCCGGTGACCGGCTACCGCTGGTACGCCGAGGGGCAGATCGCCCCGGCCCGGCTGGTGGCCGGGCTGCGTCGGATCGGCATGCCGGTGCCGGAGATCGCCGCAGCGGTGCGCGCCGAGCCGGCGGGGGTGCACCACCTGCTCGACGCGCACCTGCGCCGGCTGGCCGACGGGCTCAGCGACGCCCGCCGCGAGGTCGACCGGCTCCGGGCCCTGGTCGACGCGGCCCCGCCGACCGCCACCACACTTCTGGTCGCCCCCGCCGCCCTGGCCGCCGCGCTCGACGCGGTGCGCTTCGCCGTCGGTGTCGATCCGGAGTTGCCGATGCTCGCCGGTGTGCTGTTCGACGTGGAGTCCGACGGCGTCCGGCTCGTCGCCACCGATCGGTACCGGCTCGCGCTGGCTCGGGCCGGGGCCGACGTCGACGGGCCGCCGGTGCGGGTGTTCGTGCCGGTGGCCCTCGTCGACCAGCTCCGGCCACTGCTCGACACCGCCGACACCTGGCCGGTACGGCTGACAGTGGCGGGCGCGGACCTGCGGGTGCGGGTGGCCGACCGCACGGTGACCGGCGTCGCCCTGCCGTACGACTTCCCGGACTACCACCGGCTGCTGCGCAAGTCCGTCGGTGAGCGGCCGAGCGCGCGCCGGATCCCGGTGGACGTGGCAGCGCTGCGCGCCGAGCTGGCCGACCCGGCGGCCCCCACTGTCGCCCTCGACCACGACGGCACGACCCGGGAGGTGACAGTGCTCGGCGTCGATCACCAGGGCCGGCTGCGGCTGCTTCCCGCCGCCGACCTGGGCACTGACGCGCTGCGGGTCGGGGTGGACGGCGGTTACCTGCTGGACGCGCTGAACGCGGCCGGCGCGCCGCAACTGGTGCTGGAGCTGGATGGGCCGATCGCCCCGCTGGCCGTACGCCGACCGGACGACGCGGACACCTACTCGGTGCTCATGCCGATCCGGCTCTGAGCGGGCGGCCAGCACTCCCCGTCCCGGGACGAAAAGCCCGCGACGGTAGCATCTGGTGGTTCACCTGTGACCCCGGACGGAGGCGTACGGAGCAGCATGCTCGACATGGAGTTGATCCGGAAGGATCGCGAGGCGGTGGCGACCGCGCTGGCGAAGCGTCTGGATCCCGCCGAGGTCACCCGTGCCCTGGACGAGATCCAGCGGCTCGACCAGGAACGCCGCGCCCTGATCACGGAGATCGACGCCGAGCGGCAGCGCCGCAAGGCCGAGGCCCGGGCGTACGCGCAGGCGAAGCGGGCCGGCGAGGAGCCGCAGGCCGCCGCGCCGGAGGCGGAGCGTCAGCAGCTCGCCGAGCTGGAGTCCCAGCTGGACGAGGTGCAGGCCCGGCTGCGCGACGCGATGAGTGAGCTGCCCAACCTGCCCAGCGACGATGTCGTGGCCGGCGGCAAGGAAGCCAACCGGGTGGTGAAGACCTTCGGCGAGCCGCCGGTGATCGAGAAGGTCCGCGACCACGTGGAGCTGAGCCGCGCGTTGGGCCTTGTCGACTACGAGCGCGGGGTCAAGCTCGGTGGGTCCGGTTTCTGGATGTACACCGGGGTCGGTGCCCGGCTGGAGTGGGCGCTGCTCAACTACTTCGTCGACCAGCACATCAAGGCCGGCTACGAGTTCCTGCTTCCGCCGCACCTGCTGCTGGACTCGGCCGGCTTCGCCGCCGGGCAGTTCCCCAAGTTCTACGACGACGTCTACCACCTGGACTCGGCGTCCGCCCCGCGTGGCCAGTTCCTGCTGCCCACGTCGGAGACGGCGATCCTCGGCGCGTACCAGGACGAGATCCTGGAGACCCCGAAGCTGCCGCTGAAGGCGTTCGCGTACACCCCGTGCTACCGGCGGGAGTCGGCCGGTTCGCACTCGGACGAGCGCGGCACGGTGCGGGGGCACCAGTTCAACAAGGTGGAGATCTTCCAGTTCACCCTGCCGGAGCAGGCCGACGCGGCGCTGGAGGAGATGCTCGCCCACGCCGAGAGCCTGGTCGAAGGGCTGGGTCTGCACTACCAGCGCACGTTGCTCTCGGCCGGTGACGCCAGCGCCTCGATGAAGAAGACCCTCGACATCGAGGTGTGGATGCCGAGCACCGGCAAGTACAAGGAGGTGTCGTCGGTCTCCTGGGCCGGCGACTACCAGGCTCGTCGGGCGGCCATCCGTTACCGCGAGCCGGGCGGCAAGCAGACCCGCTTCGTGCACACCCTCAACGGGTCGGCGCTGGCCACCAGCCGGCTTTTCCCGGCCATCCTGGAGCAGTACCAGCAGGCCGACGGCAGCGTCCTGGTCCCCAAGGTCCTCCAAGATCGCCTAAACACCGACCGCCTAACCCCCCGCTAACCCCGCCCGTTCCCGGCGTTGATCATGAAGTTATTGCCCCTCGCCTCGGCGTGTCAGGGCAATAACTTCATGATCGACAGGGTTGGCGCGGGGGCGCCTCACCAGGGCTGCGGTGAGGAGGAGTGCCGCTAGGGCGGCTCCGAGCAGTGCCGGGCCGATGACGTCCAGGGTGGTGGCCAGGGTTTGTTGTAGGTGGGACGCCGCTTGGATTACCGGGTCTTTGAGGGCGTCGCGGCGGCCGGCTGCCAGCCGTAGCTCGTACCAGCCGTACCAGGCGACGTATCCGCCGGTGAGCAGCAGCACCAGGCCACTGAGGCGGGGCACCAGCGCGCCGGCGACGCGCAGCCGGGCCACCAGGCCGTCGCGCAGCAGCGCCACGCCGAGCGCGGCGACCGCGACCACCAGCCCCATCCCGAGGGCGTACGCGCCGAACAGCGCCAACCCCTGAGCGGTCGAGCCGGCCTGGAGGCTGGTCACCACGATGGCCAGGAACGGCGCGATGGCGCAGCCGAGCGACGCCAGCGCGTACGCCGCGCCGAACAGCGCCATCGAGGGCCAGGACCGGGTCAGCCGAGGCGCCCGGGCGGACCAGCCGGGGGCGGGCAGCCGCCGACCGGCGAGCAACCAGCAGCCGGCCACCAGCAGCAGCACGCCGAGCGCCACCGTCAGCCACGGCAGCCGGGGCCGCAGCCAGCCGGCCAGCGGCGCGAGCGCCAGGCCGAACGCGCCGAACACCAGCACGTACCCCACTGTCAGCCCGGCCGCCGCGGTGAGCGCGCGGCCGACCGCGCCGCGGGTGTCCGACCCGGCGACCAACAGCGAGAGGTACGCGGGCAGCAACGCGAAGCCGCACGGGTTGACCGCGCCGAGCATGCCGGCGGTCAGCGCGAGCAGCAGTGTGGCGGTCACGCCCCGGCCAGTGCGGCGACCTTGGCGGTGAGCGCCTCACCGTCGAGGAAGCCGTGGTGGACGACAGTGCCGTTCCGGTCGATGATCACGAAGATGCTCTGCTCGGTCACCTTGAACCGCTTCCAGAGCGCGCCAGTGGTGTCCTCGATCTGCGGCGTCGCGCCGAGGTCGAACTCGGTGACGAACTCCTTCATGGCCTTCCGCTCGCCCAGCCCGGCGACGCCGACGATTGGCACGGTGTCCCGGTACCGGGGTTCGATCTCGGCCACGGTCCAGGCCTGGCTGGCACAGGTGGCGCACCACGGCGCCCAGAACCACAGCACCACTGGTTTGCCGGCGAGTCGTGCCGCGTCGAACGCGGCACCACCGAGGGTGGTCCCGGTGAAGCGCAGCACGTCCGGGACCTGCGCCGCGGGTGATCCGCTGGCCGGGGTGGGCGCGGCGTCGGCCGGCGGGGGCGGGGTGCCGGTCGAGGCCGGGGCCGGGGCCGATCCGGCGGCGGCGGGCCCACCCGGCGCGGTGCCGGTACAGGCGGCAACGCCGAACAGCGCCACCACGAGCGCTCCGGCGGTGGTGGCACGGCGAAGCCGCCCGGCCCCTGTCCACGCCCTGCTGATCCGCATCCGCTTCTCCGTTCCGGTCCGGAAGGGACCCCTGCTGGGCCTGAGGCTTCGCTATTCGGCCTTGGCGAGTCGGAGGGCCAACTCCGGGCAGACCTTGACCGCCTTCAGCGCGCCCTCGCGCAGCCAGGTCGGCACGGGGGTGGCCGGGAAGGCGGGATATCCGTTCGCGTCGAGCCGGATGAAGTCCGGTACGACGTGCGCGCAGAGGCCGTGCCCGTCGCAGCGGGACCAGTCCAGTGTGAGCTTCTGCGGGTTCGCGTCGGGTGCGCCCGGCAGCCCCATCACGCCCTTGACCCGTCGGCCACAGCCGTCGCCGGTGCTGTGCAGTCGCAGGTCCTCGGCGAAGACCTCGATCGCGGAGAGCGCGAAGCGGGCGGTGCCGTCCGGGTGGCTGCACGCGCCCCGGCCCTTCACCTCGCCGGCGGCGGCGCGCACCACGTCCGCCGGTTGGCTGCCGGCGACGGCCAGGTCCACGGCGCGGGCCAGGTCCGGCAGGCCCATCTTGCACGGCCCGCACTGGCCGGCGGACTCACCGGCCAGGTAGCGCACCACCTGGGCGGCCTCACCGAGCGGGCAGGTGTCGACACCGAGCGGGATGATGATGCCCGCCCCGAGGGTGCCGCCGACAGCGGCCAGGCCCTTGCGGGAGACCTCGGCCGTCTCCGCCGCCTCCGGGGTGATCCACTTGCCGTGGTAGCCGCCCATCAGGATGCCCTGGGTGGCTGGCACCTCGCACAGGTCGAGGACGTCGCGCAGCGGCATGCCGGCGGTGCACTCCACCACCGCCGGTCGGCCCGCCGCGCCGGTCACGGTGAGCAGCACGGTGCCCGGCTCGTCGTCGGTGCCGAGCGCCGCGTACTCGTACGGGCCCAGTCGGGCGCCGATGGCGAGCTGGGCGTACGTCTCGGCGTTGGACAGCAGGGTGGGCAGGCCGCTGACCCCGGAGTCGCTGGAGCGCTTCTTGGTGCCCGGCGGGATGTGCGGCAGCCCGTTGATCCCGTTGACCAGTGCGCCGCCCTCGCCGGAGATGAACCGGTGCGGCACTGTGACGATCGTCGTCTGCACCGGCATCCGGCGCTCTTCGAGCGCATCCATCAGCGAGTCCCGGCCGACCCCGTCGTCCGCCACGCCGATCACGATCTCGTCGGCGTCCAGCGCGTACGCGGCCAGCGCCGCCCCGTCCAGGACCAGGTGCGGGGCGCGGGTCAGCAGCACCTTGTCCTTCCAGCTGGCCGGTTCCCCCTCGGTGGCGTTGACGACCACCACGGCGGCGAGGTCCTGCCGCTCGCAGGACTCCAGCACCGCGCGCAGTTTGCGGGCGAATGGGAAACCCGCTCCGCCCTTGCCCTTGAGCTGCATGCCCTCGGCGAGTTGGAGCAGCTGCGCCGGCTCCATCGGGCCGATCGGTCCGTGCACCTCCTCGTGCGCGAGCAGGTCGAGACGGCCGTACTCGGCGAAGCCGGCGGTGAGCCGCGGTTCGCCGACGCAGGCGACCGGTGGCACGGCGGTGCGCATCACTTCGCCTCACCCCGCAGCCCGGCCCAGTACGCCCCGTCCACAGCGTCGGCGCTGGCCTTGCGGCGCTTGGACTTGCCCTCGCCGGCTGCCCGTCGAGCACGGCGGGACGCCAGGTCGACAAGGGTCGGGGTGTCGTCGACGGGCGGCGCCACCTCGTCCGGCACGTACCGGGCCGGCGGGCGCCAGTAGTCCGGCTCCTCGGGCAGGTCGTCATCCGCGCTGTGCCGGCCGCTGCCGCTGCGCGGCGCCGACGAGATCGGGCTGCTGGAGACCGGGCCGGCGGAGATCGGCTCCACGGAGATCGGGCCGGCGGAGATGGGGTCGTCGGCCTGCCACCGGCGTGGACTGTCCCACGGCTCCTCGGGCTCGGCGAGGGTCGGCTGCGGCGGCGCCGAGTAACGGCTGCCGTCGTCCTCGTCGCGGGAGCGGCGACGGGACCGCTCCGAGGTGACCTCGTCGGCGCGTCGCCGGCCGGTCGGTACGTCCTCGTCCCGAGTGCGGGAGGCGCGTCGCCGGCTCACCGGCTCCAACTCCTCCTCGTCGCGTCGGAACGTGCCGGTGTCCTCCACGCTGCGGCGGGCCGATCGGCTGGTGGTGGTCTCCTCGGTCCGCCGGCTGCGCGAGGACCGTTCGGTGTCGCGGCGGGCCGCCGGCTCCTCCTCCCGCCGACGTCGGCTCGGCCGGGTCGGCTCGACGAGAGAACCGGGCTCGGGCACCACCGGGACGGTGAACCGTTCGGGGTCACGTCGCGCGGCCGGCGCGGCCCAGGTGGCGGTGGTGGTCTCCGCCCAGGCGGGACGCTTGTCGGCGGCCTTGCTGCGCCGACCCAACCCGGCCAGCAGCGATCGGGCGGTCTTCGCCTCCTCGGCCCGGCCTGCCATCACCGCGTTGCGGACCGCTGCCTGGTGCTGCTCGCGGCTGCGCCGACCGATGGTGACCGAGAACCGGACCAGCAGGGCCAGCACCACCAGCAGGATGCAGCCGAGGTAGCTGAACAACACCCAGGGCGCTGCGGCCCGACCGGCGTTGAGGCCGTGAAAGACAGCGAACGGCCAGGCCAGGTACGCGGTGGAGTGCAGCGTGCGCCACAGCCACTTCGGACCGACGCCGGCGAAGCGGGCCCTGATGATGCCGGTCCAGATCACGCTGACCATCAGCAGCGCGGCCACGGTGCCGAGCCCGACGTAGAGCCCCCGGCCGCCGACGAACGGCACCAGCGCGTCGGTCGCCGCCGCCCGCCCGGTGGCGATCTTGGTGAGGACGTGGAAGCCGAGCCCGGCCACGCCCAGCACCCCGGTGGCCCGGTGCGCCGACTGCATCAACACCCGGTGCGAGATTCGCAGCACCAGCCGGTCGGTGGCGAGCAGGCCCAGCATCACGGTGAGGCTCAACGCCACCAGGGAGACCACCCCGGCGAAGAACTCGGTGAAGAAGAAGCCGTACGCGTACGCCGTCTGACCGACGCCGGTCAGCATGATCGCCGCCCAGAGCGCGGCGAGCACCGACGCGATCAGCAGTGCGCTCGCCGACCGCGACGGGGTACGCACCCCCCGACTGCTGGCGCTGGTCCGGACCGTCGCCGCCTTCTTGTCCTGCTGTGCCCGGGCCATCTGCTCCTCGATCGTCTCGCGGCGGCGTACCACCGGCCGACCCCTGCTCCCCCATCCAGTACGGACCGGCGGGGCGCGCGGATCACCCGCCGACGGAAATTTCTGGGCCGAAATCGAACCGAGGGGCGCGGCCGTGCGTTGTACCCGCTCCCACCCACCGATCTGGACAGCGACGAACGTCCATGCGTTGACAGTCGCTGCAACACGCTTGTAACCTTTCAGCAAATTTCAGCCAAGCTTGCAAGATTTCGGCAAGCCGGCACTCCCCCACCGCACCACCACCCCCCGCTCCCGCTCCCGTCAGGAGTCCCCATGCACCGACGTCGACGCGGCTCGGCGCTCCTCGCCCTCGGCCTGATCGCCAGCCTGCTCGTCCCCACCGCAGTGACGGCACCCCCGGCCGTCGCCGCCCCGTCCGGCGGCAAGAAGGTCATCGTCCAGCTCTTCGAGTGGAACTGGCCCTCAGTGGCCAGCGAGTGCCAGAGCACCCTCGGCCCCAAGGGCTACGGCTTCGTTCAGGTCTCGCCCCCGCAGGAGCACGTGCGGGGCAACCAGTGGTGGCTGGCGTACCAGCCGGTCAGCTATCGGATCGAGTCCCGTAAGGGCACCCGGGCCCAGTTCCAGTCGATGGTGAACACCTGCCACGCGGCCGGGGTCAAGGTGATCGTCGACGCGGTGATCAACCACATGTCCGGTCAGGACAACGGCGGCACCGGCTGGGCCGGCTCGTCCTACTCGCACTACGACTACCCGGGCATCTACCAGACCCAGGACTTCCACCACTGCGGGCGCAACGGCGGCGACGACATCGCCAACTACAACGACCGGTACGAGGTGCAGAACTGCGAGCTGGTCAACCTGTCGGACCTGAAGACCGAATCGGACTACGTCCGCACGAAGATCGCCTCGTACCTCAACGACCTGCTCTCGCTCGGCGTCGACGGCTTCCGGATGGACGCCAGCAAGCACATGCCGGCCGCCGACATCGCCGCCATCAGGGGCAAGCTGTCCCGCTCCGCGTACATCGTGCAGGAGGTCATCCACGGCGCCGGCGAGCCGGTGCAGCCGACCGAGTACACCGGCAACGGTGACGTGCACGAGTTCCGCTACGGCAAGGACCTGGCCCGGGTGTTCCGCTCCGAGCGGTTGGCGTACCTGCGCAACTTCGGTGAGGGCTGGGGGCACCTGCCCACCGGCCCGGCCTCGGTGTTCGTCGACAACCACGACACCCAACGCGACTCCGGTGGGGTGCTGACCTACCGCGACCGGGGCATCTACGCGCTGGCGAACGCCTTCATGCTGGCCTGGCCGTACGGCTCCCCGACCGTCATGTCCAGCTACACCTTCAGCAACCGGGACGCCGGCCCACCGTCGGACGGCGCCAACAAGACGCTCAACACCACCTGCTACTCCGGCTGGGAGTGCGAACACCGCTGGCCGGTGATCGCCAACATGGTCGGCTTCCGCAACGCCACCGAGGGCGCCGGCGTGGCCAACTGGTACGACAACGGCAACAACCACATCGCGTTCAGCCGCAGCGGCAAGGGCTTCCTCACCGTCAACGACGAGGACGCCGCTGTGAACGGTCGCTCCTACTACACGGGGCTGCCCGCCGGTCGATACTGCGACGTCGTCCACGGCACCTACGCGGGCGGCACGTGTAGCGGACCGGTGATCACGGTGGACGGTAGCGGCTGGTTCGCGGCGAACGTGCCGGCGCACGACGCAGTGGCCATCCACATCGGCGCGCGAATCTGATTCGACAGGGGCCTCCGGACGGCGGGTCTCGCCGAACCGGGGGCCCCGAAGCATCAGCCACCATAGAGTGGTTTCGTGCCGTTTGACCGAAAGACTCCGTACCGTCGTCGCGGCGTCTGGGTGGCCGCCGCGATCGGCGTACCCGCGCTGCTGGTGACCGCGCTGCTGGTCGGCCAGGCCCTCACCCCCAGCTCGACGGCCCCGGACGACCGCAACGTGGTGGTAGCCGACCCGACTCCGAGCAGTGTGGACCAGAGCCCGGAGGAGTCGATCCCCCCGGCCGCGCCCGCCCCGGACGGGCTGCCGGTGGTCGACTACGACCCCGCACCCGGAGGGTTCCCCGCCGACCCGGACACCATGGACGTCACACCGCTGACCGACGGCGTGCACCCGACCAGACGGATCGCCGCGTACGACGCGCCCGGCGGTCGGCCGCGCGCCTTCCTCGAACCGACCATCCGCGGTGTCGAGCTGACAATGCCGATCGCCCAGCGGCGCGCCGGCTGGACGGCCGTCCTGCTGCCCTCGGCCAACCGTCAGCTCGCCTGGCTGCCGCCCGGCGGGTTCGAGACGGTGCCGCTGCGCGACCAGATCGTCGTGGAACGCAAGGTCCACCGGCTCACCTGGTACCGGGCCGGCAAGGCGGTACGCACCTGGGAGGTCAGCCTCGGCCAGTCGGGCCAGGAGACTCCACTGGGGCGGACCTTCATCCTGGGCCGCACCCCACCGCCGGAGGAGGTCTACGGCGGGGTGGACATCTACGCCCTCGGTTCGGTGCCCGACGACCCGGAGTCGGTGCCGTCCGGGCTGCGCGGCGCGCACATCGGGGTGCACACCTGGCACCATGACGGCGAGCTGGGCGAGAACACCACAAACGGCTGTATCCGGCTGACCCGCAGCGGTCAGCGGGAACTGCTCGCCGAGGTCCGTCCCGGCAGCAGCGTCGTCGTGGTCGACGAACTGGCCGCCCCGCCGCCGACCGCCTGACCGCCGGCCGGCAGCGTCACTCGCCGAGCAGCCAGCCGTTCTGCTCGGCGACCCGGATCGCGTCGGCCCGGTTGCGGGCACCGGTCTTACCGATCGCCGCGGACAGGTGGTTGCGTACCGTCCCCTCGGAAAGGTGCAACGCCCTGGCCAGGTCGGCGGCGCTGCCACCGCCCCGCGCGGTCCGCAGCACCTCGGTCTCCCGCTCGGTCAGCGGGCTGACCCCGGCGGCCAGCGTCTCCGCGGCCAAGGTCGGGTCGACCACCCGCAGTCCGGCGTGCACCCGGCGGACCGCGTCGGCGAGCTGCCGGGCCGGGGTGTCCTTGACGACGAAACCGCTCGCACCGGCCTCCATCGCCCGGCGCAGGTAGCCGGGTCGACCGAAGGTGGTCACCACCAGCACCCGACAGGTCGGCAGCGCGGCCCGCAACGCCGCGGTGGCGGCGATCCCGTCCAGGCCGGGCATCTCCACGTCCAGCAGGGCGACGTCGGGAGCGCTGCGTCGAGCCTCGGGCACCACCTCGTCGCCCCGGCCGACCTCGGCGACCACCGTCAGGTCCTCCTCCAGCGAGAGCAGGGCGGCCAGCGCGCCCCGGACCAGCGCCTGGTCGTCGGCGAGCAACAGCCGGATCGGCGTGGACCCGCCGCTCACCGAGCCTCCCCCGGCGCGTGCACCCGCAGCAGAAAGCCGTCACCCGCCGGCCGACGGCCGACCGTCACCACCGCGTCCAGCCGCCGCGCCCGCTCCCGCAGGCCCACCAGCCCGTGCCCGCTCGGGTCGGGAGTGGACGGGCCACGGCCGTCGTCACTGATCTCGACCCGATCCGGGTGGACCCGGATCACGCAGCACCGAGCCCCGCTGTGCCGGACCACGTTCGTCACCCCTTCCCGTACCGCCCAGCCGAACAACCGGTCCCACTCCTCCGGCAGATCCGGCACCTCGGCCGACACGTCCGCCGCTATGCCCGCCGCGGCCAGCGCGGAGCGTGCGCCGGCCAGCTCCGCGGCGAGACTGACCTCGCGGTACGCCCCGACCGTCTGTCGTACGTCGGCCAGCGCGGCCCGGGCCAGCGCCTCCACCTCGGCGATCTCGGCGGCGGCCCGCTCCCGGTCGACCTCGATCAGACGCCCGGCCAACTCGGCCTTGATCGCCACCACTGTCAGCGAGTGCCCGAGGATGTCGTGCAGGTCCCGGGCGGCGCGGGACCGCTCCTCGGCGACCGCGAGCCGACCGATCTCCTGTTGGGCGGCGCGGAGTTCGCTGTTGCGCTGCGCCAGCCGCGACACCCCGAACATGGCGAACGAGGCGAGCAGCACCGCGAAGACGATGCCGTTCTCCGCCTCCCATCCCGGCACCAGCCAGGAGGCCAGCACGGGGGTCACCGCGCAGAGCACCACGGCGGCCAGCGCCTCCCACGGCGGCAGCAGGAACACCGCCGCCGCGGCCACGTAGACCAGGGTGGCCAGCCAGTCCCCTTCGGTGCCCGGAAGGCTGGCCAGGCCCACCGCGAGCAGCAGCGCCAGCCCGACCCGCGCCCGGCCCGTCGGAATCGGCAGCATTGACTGGCGCAGCTTGCGGGCCCACTGGAACAGCAGCACGTAACCGATGCCGAAGACGACCAGGGCCACCACACCGAGGACCCGCCGCCACGGCTCCGGCTGGTGCAGCGCGGTGGCGAGCGGCACGTTGAGGAAGAACAGCCAGACGGCGGCCAGCAGCCAGCCGGTGACCCGCCAGTGGCGGCTCACCGGCCAGGGCTGCCCGGTCGAGAGGTCCATCGGGTTCACGCTAGCTGTCGCTGCCGGTCAGACCCGCGCGGTGTCCCGGCGGAACAGCCGGGCCGCGCCGACGCCGAAGAGCAACGCCCAGACGACGAGGTTCGCCACCGCCGCCATGCTCACCCCGTCGCCGGTCAGTGGGGCGCGGGCCAACACGCCCATGCCGTACACCGGGGTGAACGTCGCGACCTGCTGGAGCACGTCCGGCAGCACCTCGACCGGGACGAACAGCCCACCGAACATGGCCAGCACGGCCAGGACGGGGCCGATGATCTGCATGACGTTCTCGGCCGGCGCCAGGTAGCCGATGAAGAGACCGAACGCGGCGAAGACCAGCGAGCCGACCCAGGCGGCGAGCCCGGACAGCAACCAGACGTACGCCGGGACGCGGACGCCGGCCACGGCGCCCACCAGGAACTCGATGACCACAGCGAGCAGACCGAGACTCATCGCGGTGATCAGCTTGGTCGCCACGTACGCCGCCGGGCGCAGCGGGGTGAGCCGCAGTTGCCGGCTCCAGCCCAACGCCCGCTCGGTGGCCACCGCGCCACCGACGCTGGTGGTGGCCACCATCGCCGCGTAGACGGCCAAGCTGATCATCACGTACGCCGTCACCGGCCGACCGTTGTCCAGTGACTGCCCGCCCTGCGGCAGGCCGAAGATGAGGAAGAAGACGCCCGGCATGATCAGCGTGAAGGCGAGGGTGCGGCGGTTTCGCAGCACCCGGCGCAGCTCGATGCCCAGGGCGCCGGGAGCGAACCCGCCCAGCGCGGGCAACCGACGGTCCGGCTCGGTGACAGCGGCGCGGGTGGGGGTGGAGGTGGTCATCTCAGGCTCCGCTCTGCGCTGTGGTCAGGGCGAGGAAGGCGTCCTCGAGGTTGCGGGAGGTGATCTCGACATCCCGGGCTGCCGTCCGGGTCAGCAGGTGCCGGGCGACGGCGTCGGAGTCGCCGGTCCGCACCAGCACGCTGTCGCCGCGCACCTCCACTGCGTCCACGCCGGGCAGGGCGGCGAGCGCGGCCTGGTCGGCACCGGGCAGGGTGGCCCGCACGGTACGGCCGGCGGCCAAGTTCTTGATCTCCGCGGTGGTGCCGTCGGCGACGATGCGCCCCTGCCGGACCAGCACGATCCGGTCGGCGTACGCGTCCGCCTCGTCGAGGTAGTGGGTGGCGAAGATGACGGTCCGTCCGCGCCGGGCGTCACGGCGCAGGGCCTGCCAGAAGTCCCGCCGACCCTCGACGTCCATGCCGGTGGTCGGCTCGTCGAGCACCATCAGGTCCGGGTCGGGCAGCAGGGCCAGCGCGAAGCGCAGTCGTTGCTGCTGACCGCCCGAGCAGCGCCCGACCACCCGGTCGGCGATGTCGGTGATACCGGCCCGCTCCAGCACCTCCGCCGCCGGGCGGGTGTGCCGGTAGAAGTGGGCCGTCATCCGTACCGTCTCGCCCACTGTGAGGTCCTTGAGCAGCCCGCCGGTCTGGAGCACGGCGGCGACCCGACCTCGGGCCACCGCGTCGTCCGGGGTGCCGCCGAGGACGCGGACGGTGCCCGTGTCCGGGCGGGACAGCCCGAGCAGCATGTCGATGGTGGTGGTCTTGCCCGCGCCGTTCGGGCCGAGGAACGCCACCACCTCGCCGGGCTGCACCCGTAGGCTCAACCCGTCGACAGCGGTGACCGCGCCGAAGCTCTTGGTGAGGCCGTCCAACTCGACAGCCGGATGCGTACTGGTCATGCCACTGATGCTCCGGCGGCGCGTACCCCGATGCCCGGAGCGGTCGTCACGCTCCGACCGTGACATTTGTCAGGGCGGCCGGATTCCGGACGGGCACAGCGGGTAACCGCCGGGCCGAGCCGCGACACCGGGAGGACGCGATGGGTGCCAACTCGCAGGGTCAGGTCGACACTGTCGTACTGATCCACGGGCTCTGGATGACGCCGCGCAGCTGGGAGGGGTGGACCCGGCGGTACACCGAGCGCGGCATGCACGTCATCGCCCCCGCCTGGCCCGGCATGGACCGTTCCGTGGAGGAGTTGCGCGACGACCCCGCCCCGATCGCCGAGCAGAGCATGGCCACGATCGTGGCGCACTACGACCGGATCATCCGGGCGCTGCCCCGACCGCCGATCATCATGGGGCACTCGTTCGGCGGCCTGTTCGCCCAGGTCCTCGCCGACCGGGGTCTCGGCGCGGCAGTGGTGGGAGTGCACCCCGCTGCGGTGAAGGGCGTGCTCAAGGTGCCGCTGAGTCAGCTGCGCTCGGGCTTTCCCATCCTGCGCAGCCCCGCCAACCGCGGCAAGGCCGTCCCGTTCACCCCTGACGACTTCGCCTACGCCTTCGGCAACACGATGAGCCGCGAGGACTCCGACCGGGCCTGGCGGCGCTACGCAGTCCCCGGCGCCGGGCGGGTCTTCTTCGAGGGCGCGTTCGCCAACCTCGACCCGCGCTCGCCGGCCCGCGTCGACGTCGGTCGCAACGACAGGGCGCCGCTGCTGCTGATGGCCGGCGAGGTCGACCACGTGGTGCCGGCGTCGGTGGTCCGCGCCAACGCCGGGCTCTACCAGAAGTCCCGGGCCCTCACCGCGTACGAGCAGTTCGCCGGCCGCTCACACTTCACCGTCGGCCAGGACGGCTGGGAGAAGATCGCCGACTACGCGCTGGACTGGGCGCTGCGCGCGGCGGCCCTGCCCCGGGAGATGACCATCGCCAGCGAAACCCCCCGCCGCTGATCGGAGCTCGGTTCGGAGGTCGACCGGCCCCTGGTCGGGGCCACCCACCACCTCAGCCGGCCGCCGTACGACCACCTCGGCGCACTGGGTGCGGGGCCGAGTGGCCAGGTCGATCGAAGGCGGTATACCTCGGGGGCATTCTTATGACTCAGAGGTATACCGCTCACCGGGACATCCGGCGACACGGGTCCAGCTTGGGTCAGGTGGGCATGCCCACGGTCTGGCGGGGTATCTCGGTGGGATGAGGGCCAGTTTCCGGCTTGGCCGGGTCGCGGGAGTGCCGGTCGGCGTCAACTGGAGCGTGCTGGTCATCTTCGCGTTGATCGCGTGGGGGTTGGCCGCGAACCAGTTCCCCCGTTCGTACCCCGACCGCTCGTCGGTGGCGTACCTGATCGCGGGGCTGGCCGCGGCGGTGGTCTTCTTCGTCGGCCTGCTCGCCCACGAGGTGTCGCACGCGGTGGTGGCCAAGCGCAACGGGCTGGAGGTCGACGGCATCACGCTGTGGCTGTTCGGCGGCGTCGCCGAGTTGCGGGGCGAGCCGCGTGACCCGGGCGCGGAGCTGCGGATCGCGGGCGTCGGCCCGCTGGTCAGCCTGCTGATCGGGGCGTTCTTCGGTGCCATCGCGGCGCTGCTCGCGCTGGCCGGGCAGGGCGGGCTGCTGTTCGGGGCGGTGGCCTGGCTGGCGGGGATCAACGTGCTGCTGGCCGTCTTCAACGTGCTGCCGGCCGCGCCCCTGGACGGTGGCCGGTTGCTGCGCGCCGCGGTCTGGAAGGCCACCGGTGACCGGACCCGCGCGTCGGTGGTCGCCGCCCGGGCCGGCTGGGTGCTTGGTGTGCTGCTGATCGGCCTGGGGTTGTGGCAGTTCCTGTCCGGTGTCGGTTTCGGCGGGCTCTGGCTGGCGCTGATCGGCTGGTTCCTGATCGGAGCGGCCGGCATGGAGGAGCGGCAGGCCCGCACCGGCACCGCGCTGCGCGGGATTCGAGTGGGCGATGTGATGACCCCGCAACCGCAGACCGCCTCGGCGCAGATGACTGTCGCCGACTTCGTCGACAACTACCTGTTCGCGTACCGGCATTCGGCGCTGCCGCTGACCGAGGACGGCCGGCCGACCGGCCTGGTCACCGTCGACCGGGTGCGGGGCGTGCCGCCGGAGCGGCGGGCGTCGACCACGCTGGCCGAGGTGGCCTGTCGAGCCGACGAGCTGGTGTTGGCCCAGCCCGGTGAACAGCTCAACGACCTGCTCCCCCGGCTCTCCGAGTGCGCCGACGGCCGAGCCCTGGTGGTGACCGAGGACGGCCACCTGACCGGCATAGTCTCCCCCAGCGACATCAGCCGCGCCGTCCAACGCAGCACCCTCCGCACCCCCACCCCCTCCCCCTCCCGGTGACCCACACCCACACCCCCACCCCTCCCGGTGATCATGAAGTTATTGCGCCGACACGCCGCGCCGGGTGGCAATAACTTCATGATCAACGAAGGTAAGGGGGGTTAGGAGTGGGGGCAGGTGTTGCGGTACTCCTGGATGGTTGACGAGGCGGGGGGTGGGGGGCAGAGGAACTGGTCGTAGCGGGTGTCGTCGTCCACGAAGCGCTTCAGCCAGGAGATGCTGTACTTGGCGACCGTCACGTTCGTCGAGGTGGGCGCGGAGTGGCTGGCGTTGTTGAGTTCCAGGTACGCCTTGTCCAGCGTGGACGGCAGGCTGGTGTAGAAGGGCTCGGAGTGCGACGAGACCGGCGCCACCGAGTCGTTCTCCGCGCCGACCACAAGCGTCGGCACCCGTACGCCGGACCAGTTCTTGACGGTGTGCCAGCCGGTCAGCGGGATCGCGGCCTGAAGCTGCGGTCGTGAGTTCGCCGCCGAGAGGCTGCCGCCGCCGCCCATCGAGTGCCCCATCACGGCGAGCCGGTTGCGGTCGATCCGGGTACGCACGCCGCTGGTGTTGGTGAGGTAGTCCAGGGCTGCGAGCAGTTGCGTGCCCCGGCTGGCCGGCTGGTCGTAACGGGACAACGTGTCGATCGTGATCACCACGAAGCCCTGCGAGGCGAGGCGCGGCCCCAGCCAGGCCACGCTGGACTGGGTGGCGGTGTAGCCGGGTGAGATCGCGACAGCGCCGAAGGTGCCCTCGGCGGTGCTGGTCGGGTAGTAGATCGTTCCGCCCCGGAATCCGCTGACGCTGGAGGCGGCGACGGTGCTCTGGGCGATGGCGAACGCGCCTCGACTGGCCTCGATGCTGGCCACTGTGGGGGCCGGGCCGCGCTCGTACGGGCTGGCGGCGGCGTGGGCGGCGGGCGCTGCGCCCAGTCCGGCGCCGAGCACGGCCAGGGCGAGCGCCCACCGCAGACCGCGGCGGGGGCGGCGGGGGTGGCGGGTGACTGGTTCGGGGGTGATGGCGGGAACGGGCTGCATGTCTCGCTCCGAGGGGTGGAGCCGACGGTCCCGGGACGGGGACCGGACGATGAGACTCATCGACAGACATCAGTGTCTGTCCGGGGTCTTCCACCCCACCAATCCCAGCCGCCCCATGCCACAGCGCTATGGCACGCGCTCGGTCACCGGGGGAAGTAGCGGTCCAGGGCGTCGGTGCGGAACGTGCCCTTCGGGTCCAGGTCCGCCACGAGCGCGGCGAAGTCGGCGTACCTCGGGTAGCGGGCGGACAGCTCCGCCGGGTCGGTGACGAAGACCTTGCCCCAGTGTGGGCGGGCAGCGAAGGGCGCCAGCCGCTCCTCCACGGCGGCCACCACGGGCAGCACCGCCGCGGTGTCGTCGACCCAGGTGAAGTGCAGCACGAAGCTGTCCCGCCGGTAGTTCGGGCTGAGCCACAGCTCGTCGGCCGCCACCGTCCGCAGTTCGGACACCAGCAGCACCGGGGCGATCAGGTCCGCCAGGTCGTCCAGCGCGGCGAGCGCGTCCGCCGCCGCCGTACGGGCGACGTGGTACTCGGACTGCAGTTCGTCGCCGCTGCTCGGGGTGAAGCCGAGCTTGAAGTGCGGCAGCCGCTCGTGCCACGGGCCCGGCTCACCGAGCTGCGGGGTGCAGTTCTCCGCCGGCATCCCGAGCACCGGGTGCCGGGGCTGGTCGGCCGCTGTGGTGCCCAGCCAGTCCGCCGATGGCGGCGGCTGGTCGGCCAACTGCTTGCGCCACACCTCGCGCAGCCGGGGCGTACGGAAGTCGGTGAAGACACTCACGCTGTACGCCGAGCCGAGCGCCTCGTCCAACGCCGTCCGGTCCAGGTCGAGGCGTACGTACTGGCGCAGCGCGAAGGTCGGCACGACGTCCAGGGTCACGCGGGTGACCAGGCCGAGCGCGCCGAGCCCGACCACCATGCCGGCGAACGTGTCGGTGTCGCGGTCGACCCGGAGCAGATCGCCGTCGGCGGTGACCAGTTCCAGGCCGGCGACAGCGCTGGCCAGGTTGCCGTGGGTCTGGCCGGAGCCGTGGGTGGCGGTGGCCACCGCACCGGCCACCGAGATGTGCGGCAGCGAGGCGAGGTTCGCCAGCGCGTACCCCTGGGTGTGCAGCTGTCGGGCGAGGTCGCCGTAGCGCAGCGCGCCGCTCACGGTGACCTGTCCCCGCTCGTGGTCCACCTCGACGACCGGGAGCAGCCCGGCGAGGCTGACCAGGTCACCGTCGGTGTCGCCGAGACGGTTGAAGGAGTGCCCGCTGCCCACCGCCCGGATCCGGCTGCTGCCGGCGACGAGCTGGCGTAGTTCCTCGATCGAGGTGGGGCGGTGGAACGCCTTCGCGGCGTACCGCACGTTGCCGGCCCAGTTGCGGCGCGGAACCTCGGTGGTCGACGCGGCGTGCGATCCCTGCGCGGTCATGTGGCGGTCTCCCGATCGGTGCTCTGGTGGTCGGCCAACGCGGTGACGAGGGCGTCCAGAACCGTATCCGTCTGGATGGTGCTGTAACCACGTTGGGCGATCGGCAGACCGGCAGTGGTGGCCCGTTCGATCTCTCCCCGGGCCGCCTGCCGGGCTGACGCGTCCCCGGACATCAGCGCGTCCTGGCCGCGTCGGATCAACCGGTCGACCCGGTCCATCTGGTAGCCACGCAGGCCGACCGGGAGGTCCGGGGTCTCGAAGGCGGCGCGACGCAGCGCGAGCAGGTCGACGAAACGGCCGCCGGCGTATTGGGTGAGCGCAGCGGACACCTGCTCGGGCTGCTCACGGACCTGGTCGAGGACGAGCAACTCGACGGCCGCTCGGCCGTCGAGCGGGTGACGGGCGGTCACCGGCTCGATCGTCACACCCGGCACAGGCACCAACAGCAGTCGCGGCGGCTCCGGATGGCCGTCGCGTCGGGACGGCTCGTCGAGGACCAGCACGTCGACCTCGGCCCACCCGATCTCCCGACGCAGGCCGGGCCGCCGGATGCTGAGCCCGTCGGAGTGGATCCTGAACCGGAACGGCCGCATCGCGCTGACCAGTGCCACCGCGCCGAGCGCGATCGCCCCCACCGCGATGATCGTCCGCAGCAGGGCGCCCTCGCTGCGATAGACCAACAGCAGCACTCCACCGAGTACGCAGACCAGGGCGAGCGCACGGGCCCCCCGATTCCGGCGCAATTCCACGCTCGGACCCCCGTTTCATGACCGTGGCGTCGGTCCCGACATCTTCCGCCAGACCGGGCACCAAGGACACCGGTCGATCGGGCACGGTTGTTCTCGTCGTCGTCGGGGAACCCTACGCCCATGAGCAGCTACCGCGATCCGGCCGCACGAGGTGACGTCTTCCCCTCCGAGGAGGAACTGGACCCCACCGGCACCGAGGTCGAGCAGGCCAGCGCGCCGCCGGCCGGCGGGTTGCCGAGCCACCCGTCGCCCACCCCCGGGCCTCGACCGACACCGGCGCCCGCGCCCGCCCCGACGCCGGTGCCGGCACCCGGCCCGCCGCCGCGCGCCGGTGGCGCACAGTCGATCGTGACGCGTCACCTGGACGGCTCGGTGGAGGTGGTCACCGACCTCGACGGTGACGGCGTCGCCGACGTCGTCCAGATCGACGCGGACGGTGACGGGATCCCGGACATCACCTACGTGGACAGTGACCGCGACGGGCGTCTGGACACCGTGCTGGGCGACCCGAACGCGGTCGGGACGGGCGTGCACCGGGCCTGACCCGGGGGCGCGGTCGACTCAGAGCTTCGCCATCACCTCGCTGGCGACCAGCTCCAGGTGCTCCAGGTCGCTGAGGTCCAGCACCTGGAGGTAGAGCCGCTCGCTGCCGATCTCGGCGTACCGGCCGATGGTGTCCAGCACCTCGGCGGGCGTCCCGGCCAGGCCGTTTGCCCGCAGCTCGTCCGGTTCCCGGCCGATGGCGGCGGCCCGGCGGGCCACCTCGGCGTCGTCGCGCCCGCAGCAGAGCACCAGGGCGTTGGACCAGACCATCCCGGCCGGGTCCCGGCCGATCTCGGCGCAGGCCGCGCGGACCCTGTCGAACTGCGCCGCGGTGTCCGGCACCGAGGCGAACGGCAGGTTGAACTCGTCCGCGTAGCGGGCGGCCAGCCGAGGGGTGCGCTTCGGGCCCGTCCCGCCGAGCAGGATCGGAGGACGCGGCTGCACGGGCTTGGGCAGGGCGGGCGAGTCCCGGACCGGGTAGTACCTACCGTCGTGGTCGAACCGCTCCCCCGGCGGTGTGGCCCAGAGCCCGGTGATGACGGCGAGTTGCTCCTCCAGCCGGTCGAACCGCTCGGCCAGCGGTGGGAACGGGATGCCGTACGCGCTGTGCTCCTCGGCGTACCAGCCGGTGCCGATGCCCAGCTCCACCCGGCCGCCGCTCATCTGGTCGACCTGCGCGACTGTGATCGCCAGCGGGCCGGGCAGCCGGAAGGTGGCGGCGGTCATCAGCGTGCCGAGCCGGATGCGGCTGGTCTCCCGGGCCAGGCCGGCGAGCGTGGTCCACGCGTCGGTGGGGCCGGGCTCGCCGCTCACGTCACCCATCATCAGGTAGTGGTCGGACCGGAAGAACGCGCCGTAGCCGGCGTCCTCCGCGCAGCGGGCGACGGCGAGCAACTGGTCGTAGCTGGCACCCTGCTGGGGCTCGGTGAAGATCCGAAGTTCCATGATCCGAGCATAGGGAGCCGATGGGCGGTGCCGCGTCGGGACGGCCGCTGTCGTCGTATGCTTTGACAGTCATATGACGGAGGAGGCATATTGGGCAGGTGTCCACCGACGCCTTCACCGTCCTCGCCGAGCCCACCCGGCGCCGGATCCTCGATCAGCTCCGCGACGCCGAACGCAGCGTCGGCGAGCTGGTCGACGGGCTCGGAGTCAGCCAGCCAGCCGTCTCCAAACACCTGCGGGTGCTTCGCGACGCCGGCTTCGTCACCTGCCGGACGGCCGCCCGACAGCGGATCTACCGCCTCGACCCCGGCCCGCTGCGGGACGTCGACGGCTGGCTCTCCCCGTACCGGCGGCTCTGGGCCCGACACCTGGACGCCCTGGAACGGCACCTCGACAGTCAGGAGCAGTAAATGGACCGCGACGCGTTCCGCCCGAGCCCACCCGCCGACGTGCGCGCCGACGACGGCGCGACACTGGTCTTCGTCCGCGACCTACGGCATCCGCCAGCCACCGTCTGGGCGGCGCTGACCGACCCGGACCAGCTCGCGCAGTGGGCGCCGTTCCTCGCCGACCGCGATCTCGGCCACGCCGGCACCGCCGTGCTCACCCTCGTCGACGGCGAGACGACCCAGGAGGACCCGGCGACGGTACGCAGGGCCGAGCCGCCGCACCTGCTGGAGTACACCTGGGGCGACGACCTGCTGCGCTGGGAGTTGAGCCCGCTGGGCAGCGGCACCCGGCTCACCCTGCGGCACACAGTCGCCGACCGGGGCCTGCTGCCGATGGTCGCGGCCGGCTGGCACCTCTGCCTCGACGTGGCCGACCGGTTGCTCGACGGCGACCCGGTCGGCCCGATCCGCGGCGCGGAGGCCAAGGACTACGGCTGGCCCGAGCTGCGCGACGCGTACGCCGAACGGCTCGGCGAGGGCTGACCGGTGCGGTCCCGGCGGCCCCGGAGCCCGGAGCCGCCGGAACCCGCTCAGACGTACGGCCGCTTGGCGTACGCCTCGCGGAGCGCGGCCAACCCGACGGCCTTCGGCGTCAGGGTGCCCCATCCGGAGTTGAAGTAGTTGGTGCGCACGATCCGTGGCCCACGCTCGGCGTTGAGCTGAGCGATCGCCGCCGGCACCGTGGCGATCCAGGCCGCCTGGTCCGGGATCTCGGCCGACCTGACCCCCCACTCGGCGATGATCACCGGTCGGGACAGCGCCACCGGGCCGAGATCCGCGACCGCCCAGTCCTTGGTACGCCGAAACCGGGCCAGCGCCGTGTGGCTGGCGTTGGTGCCGTACGCGTTCCACTGGAGATAGTCGAGGCGGGACATCAGCGACTCCGGGTGGGTGCGCTGAAAGCAGGCCCGGTCGAAGCCGCCCAGCCCCACCGAGAAGGTCGTCCCGGCCGGCAGCGTCCGCGCCTTGAACCACGTCAGGATGTAGTTCATCGCCTGCACCGCCCGAGCGTCCGACTCGGCCCAGGTGTACGCCTTGCCGTCCTCGGTGGTGCCGAACTCGTGATCGGTGTCCAGTTCCGAGGCGAGCTGGATGTTCACCCCGAAACCGAGCGTCCGGTACTGCGACAGGGCACGGGCCAGCAACCCGTCACACTGCCCCTTGATCACCTGGCCGTACCCGTACGCCTTCGGCCAGGTCGCGCCGGGCCGCTGCTGGATGGTCATCGTCGGCGCCGGCACCGTGTAGCTGGTGCCGTCCACCGTGAAGCTCTGCGGTCCGTAGTTCGGAGCGCCGTAGTGCTTCAGCTCCAGGACCATGTTCATCTGCACACCGGCCTTGCCCAGGCTGACCAGCCAGGGCCGGTTGTAGCCGGGGAAGATGTAGCCGTCGGCGAGGCTGCGGTACTGGGTGAGTGACCGGAAGTTGCCGCCGGCCATGTCGGCGGTCGGATCGGCGCCGCCGGAGAGGTAGTAGCCGCCGAGCACTGGTTGGCCCAGGCTGTAGTCGGCGGTCGCCGTCGCGGTGTTGCCGGCGGCGTCGCGGACCTGGACGGTTACCCGGGGCATCACGCCACCGACCGATACACGGCCACGGAGCCGTTGTCGGAAACCCGGGTCCAGGTACGTCCGGAGTTGTCGGTGACGCTCACGCTGAGCGGGTCGATGACCGCCGTGACCTTGACCGGCGCGCTGCTGTTGCCCTGCGCGTCGGTGACCACGATGGTGACGGTCAGCGGTTTGGTGTCGGCGTCGGAGTAGGTGACTGTCAGCAGCATCTGGTCACCCGGCGCGAAGACGGATGCGTTCAGGGCTGCGGTTGCAGTGGGAGCGGCCATGTCGGGCCCTTTCTTGCTCGGTCGCCAGGGCTCCGACGCGCGGTTCAGCGACGTCGGACCCGGCGGGGTCCACAGTGCGAAAGGCCGGCGGGGCACGGGGACGGTAGGCACGACCGGCGGACGGCGCTGCCTGACTGCCGGTGGTACTGACGTCCTTGTCCCGATGGGCGGAGGCACCGCTGCGGGCGCCCGCAGGGGTGTCGGTGACAGCCACGGCCTGTCGTACGCGCGATCGGCACGGCGGCTGTGCCGTGACCGCCACGGCTTCGAGGCCGGGCTGGGTGAGGGCGACACCGGTGCGGACGATGTTGTCCCCACCGGGCCGGAGGATCGGGATGTGGCCCGCCACCCGTCTACCTCCACCTGCCCCAAGGGTGCTCTACCAGGGGCTTTGCCGTCTTGTCCGAATTGCGACAAGAGCCCGGAACGGCTCGGCGCGACTGTTACTCGGGCGGTGTGCCGCGTACGGCCCAGGCCCGCGCGGTGAGCCGGATCGAGCCGTCCGGCTCGACCGGCAGCCGGGTGGCCAGCGACTCCCGCAGCGCGGCCCGGTCGGATTCGGCCAACGTCGCGACGTACCCCGGCGCCGACCCCTGACCGCCGAGGAACGGCGTCCAGTAGTCGGCGAAGTCGGTGAAGGTCGTCGGTACGTCCACCGGCCAGACCGACACGTCCCGCAACCCAGCCCGCTCCCACAGCGTGCGGAGCGCGTCGGGCTGGCACACAGTGGTGCGGTTCCCCTCGTCCAGCTTCGCCGAGGCCCTGTCGAGCTGTGCGGCGGCGGCCCAGAAGTGCCGCATCATCGCCATCCCCTCGGCGTAGTCCCAGACGTAGGCGGCCACCACCCCGGCCGGCCGGGCCACCCGGGCGAACTCCGCCACCGCCCGCGCGGGCTCCGGCACGAAGTTGAGCGTCAATCCGCTGACCACCACGTCCGCGACGCGATCGGGCAGCGGCAGCGCCCGCGCGTCACCGACCCGGAAGACCGCCCGGGGGTCGGTGACCCGGGTACGCGCTACAGCGACGAAACCCTCCGACGGGTCGATGCCGGTTATCTCGGCGGGATCGTGGTGGCTGAGGATCGTCGAGGTCAGCGCCCCGGTGCCGCTCCCCACGTCGAGCCAGTGCCGCCCCGGCGCAACGGCCAACCCGCGCAGGAACTCCACAGCGACCAGGCGGCTCCACCGACCCACGTACGCCTCGTACGCGTCACCGTTCGCCCACACCGGCTGCACCATCGGAGAACGATACGACAGGCCCCGCTGCTAGGACACCGGGCCGCGCTAGCTTATTGATCATGGCGGACTGGGAGCTTCGGCCGGCCTCGGCGGCGGACGTCGAGGCGGTGGCCGAGTTGCGGGCGGTGGTGCTGCGGGTCGATCTGGAGCGGCTCGGGCGGTACGACGAACAGCGGGTGCGGCAGCGCCTGCGGGACGGTTTCGCACCGGCGTACACCTGGGTCGTCGAGGTGGACGGCGCGTTCGCCGGCTGCGTGGCGTTGCGGCCCGACGCGGACGCCCACTGGCTGGAGCACTTCTACCTGGCCCCGCGACTACAGGGCAGTGGCATCGGCACTGCCGTGCTGCGCGACCTGCTGGACCGGTGCGACCGCCTCGGCACGCCGGTGCGGCTGAACGTCCTGCGGGGCAGCCCGGCCCGGAGGCTGTACGAGCGGCACGGCTTCACAGTGGACACCGAGGATCCGGTGGACGTGTTCATGGTCCGGGCGCCCAGGACGATCAGCGCCGAGTCTGGGACAGTGTCAATGTAACGTTGACAGATGACGTCGGAGCTGGCTCGGTTGGCGGAGGTCCGCGCTACCCGCGCCCGGCTGGACGAGCAGGAGCCTGTGTCTCGCTCAAGCTTGAGGATGTGAGTCTCCTCGACTCAACTCGGAGGGCTCATGCGCCGCAACGCGGGCCTGTTCGTGGCGATCTCCCTGCTGTCCGGCTTCGGCAGCAGCGCCATGTCAGTGGTCGCCGGCATCTGGATCCTGGACCTCACCGGCTCCACCAGCCTCGCCGCCCTCGCCGGGCTCTGCGTGTACGCCCCGGTCCTCGCCGGCCCGTGGCTGGGCGGTCTGCTCGACCGGGCACCCCGGCGGCCACTGGTCATCGCCGTCAACCTCATGTTGGCCGCCGCCCTGCTGGCACTGCTCGCGGTGCGCGGGCCGGGGCAGACGTGGCTCATCTTCGCCGTCTCGTGCGCCTACGGCGTCAGCTACGTGCTGATCGACGCCGGTGAGACGGCGCTGCTGCCGTCGGCACTCGCGCCGACCGAACTCGGCGATGTCAACGGATGGCGCTCCAGCGCACAGGAGGGCATGAAGCTCGTCGCTCCAGTGGCCGGGGCCGGCCTCTACGCGTGGCGGGGCGGCCACGCGGTCGCCGTCCTCAGTGCGGCCGCGCCGGTCCTGGTCGCCACCCTGTACGCGCTTCTTCGCCTGAGCCGGACGCCCGCCGAGCGGCCCACCGAACGCGGCGACGGCCCGCGTACCGGGTTGGTGGTCCTGTTCGGGAAGCGAGCAACAGGGCTACCGGTCGTGCTCGCCGCGGTGTCGATCGCCATGTCCGGCTTCACGACGGCGGGCATCTACGCGATCGTCGTGACCGATCTGCGCCTGCCGACGACGTTCCTGGGCGTGCTGGCCGGCGCGCAGGGCGCCGGTTCCATTCTCGGTGGCCTGATCGTCGGCCGGCTCATCGCGACAAGAGGTCCCGCTGCCGTCGGTGTCGTCGGAACGGCACTGTTCGCGATCGGCTGCCTGGCGCGCTGCCTGCCGTGGTGGCCGGCCACTGTCGTCGGGGCGATGGTGGCCGGCGTCGGGCTGCCCTGGACCCTGGTCGCGGCGGTCACCGCCGTGCAGACCCACACGCCGTCGGCGCTGCTGGGACGGGTCTCCGCGACGGCCAACACCGCGATGTTCGGACCGCTCGTCGTGGCGATCCCGCTCGGCTCCGCTGCCGTCCACCTCGGCGCCCGCCCGCCGCTCATGACAGCCGCGGCGATCTGCCTGACCGCAGCGGTGGTGGCCAGCCTCCACGACCGGTCGACGCCGTACGACGAAACACCGACCGCGCGCCCACCACGCCGATCGGTGGGAACGGGTCCGGCGAGCCGCTGACCCGGGTCACCCGCGTACCGGATGGGTCGCCTGGAAGGCGAGTCGACGGTCCGCGTCGGCGGCGATCCGGTCGAGGATGTCGTCCAGGTCGAGGAAGACCGACCAGCGCTCCCGGCCGGTGGCGTGGGCCAGCCGGTCCACGAGCAACTCTTCCAGGTCCGTGACCCGCTTTCCCTTCCACACCTTGTCGGCCACGCTGACCAGCAGGTCGTCGACGCCGACGCCGTCCTGGTGCCAGGACGCGTGGTCGCGCGCGAACCGGGCCGACGACTCGGCGACGCCGTGCTGGAGCAGCAGCTCGTAACCGGCGGGCTCGTGCGCGGAACCGGGCCCGGACAACTCCTCCGGGTGCCGGACCTTGCCGATGTCGTGGGTGGCGGCGCCGAAGAGCACCGCCTCGCTGTCGAACGGGAGTTGCGGGAACCGGTGCGCCATCGCGTCGGTGAGCTGCGCGGCCACGTCGTGCACGGCCCGCAGGTGCGCGGCTAGGCGCGGCGGCGCGTCCAGGGCCTCCAGTAGGGCGACGACCTGGTCGGGCAGGGGCCGTAGCGGCGGGTCCGCGGGTGCGGTGAGGGCTCGGCGCAACGGATCGGACGTCACCGCGGCAAGGGTACGACCACAGCGCACTCCCGGCCCCTCCCGCGGGACATCCAGAGCTGGTTGCGCTCGGCTACGCTCCCCCGCACCAGGGAAGGGGTCCATCGGTGCGAGATCGACTACGGCAGGTCGCGATGGTGCTGCTCGGCGCGGCGCTGTTCGGCACCGCCGGCCTGAGCCTCGGCTCCTGGTACGCCGGCCGCGGCACCGTGCCAGTCAACTTCGACCGGGTACAGAGCATGGCGGCGGAGTTGCTTCCCGGCACCGAGTCAGTCGGTTCGAGCGTCGGCCTCAACTACGTCCACGGTGCCCTGGGCCCCGACGACTTCGGCTCGGCGTACGCGGAATACCACTACGTCGACGCTATAGCTGACGAATGCAGGCACTCCGAATTGGTACGGCGCAACGCCACCGCACTGGGTTGGCAGGGCAACCATCGGGTCACTGGCACGCCATGCGATGGCTGGCGGGCCGAACGGGACGGGCTGACAGCCACGCTCACCCAGGTGGACCGCATGGCGGTCCTGAGGTTCGTGCCAACCGCGCCCGACGGCTACGTCACCGTCACCCTCATCGCCACCGTCCTGGGTGCCGCGGCCGGGGCGGCGCTGTTCTGGCTGGCGGGACGGCGACGTCCACCCGTACCCCGACTGGTGGGCACGCTGGTGACGATCGTTCTCCTCCCGGGCGTCGTCCTCACCTGGCAGGGCCTGTTGGCGAATGGATTGGCCGAACCGACGTGGCCGGTGTGGCCGGCCCTCGCTCCCGTGCTGGTGCCGCTGGTGCTCGTGCTGCTGCTGGCCGGGCTGATCTTCTACGTGGGTCGGCGGAAGCCGAGCCGGGTCTCCGGCCCCAGCACGACCCAACCCTGAACCGTCCGCCGTCCGCCGTCCGCCGTCCGCCGTCCGCCGTCCGCCGTCCGCCGTCCGC
Organism: Micromonospora sp. NBC_00362; assembly: GCF_026342155.1. NCBI lineage: Bacteria > Bacillati > Actinomycetota > Actinomycetes > Micromonosporales > Micromonosporaceae > Micromonospora > Micromonospora sp. NBC_00362. The sequence goes on along the minus strand of NZ_JAPENH010000001.1, from coordinate 6,117,344 downwards.
CTGGATACTGTCTAGTCATGCCGCTCAGTCCGGACGAGGTCGAGGTGTTCGAGCACTCCAGGGCCCGCCTGGAGGCGATCGCCTATCGCCTGCTGGGCTCGGCCAGCGACGCGGAGGACGCCGTCCAGGACACCTTCCTCCGCTGGCAGGGCGCCAACCGGGAGCACGTCGAGACGCCCGAGGCGTGGCTGACGAAGGTCCTCACCAACGTGTGCCTCAACCAGCTGACCTCGGCGCGGGCCAGGCGGGAGACCTATGTGGGCACGTGGCTGCCCGAGCCGGTCCTCGCCGGGGACCGGATGCTCGGCCCGCTCGACACCGCCGAGCAACGCGAGTCGGTCTCGATGGCGGTGCTCACCCTGCTGGAGCGCTTGTCGCCGAACGAACGCGCGGTGTACGTGCTGCGGGAGGCCTTCGGCTACTCGCACGGTGAGATCGCCGAGATCCTCGGCATGACCGAGTCGAACTGCCAGCAGACCTACCGGCGCGCCAAGCAGCACGTCGCCGCCGAACGGTCCCGCGCGGAGGTCGACCTGGCCACCGCCCGGAAGGTCGTCGCGGAGTTCCTCACGGCGGCCAACAACGGCGAGATTCAGCGGCTGGTGGAGTTGCTGACCGATGACGCGACGAGCACCGCCGACGGCGGCGGCAAGATCCCGGCCCGGTCCGCGCCCATCGTCGGCGCGCTGGCGGTGGCGAAGTTCCTGCGTGGCCTGTTCAAGCCCGCCGACGTCAAACGGGACCTGGTCGGTGGCAGCCCCGCCATGTACGTCACCACCGCCAACGGCGCTCCGGCCGTGGTGGTCGTGATCGACGATCGGGTCATCGGCGTGATGTCGGTGCAGGTGACGCCCGAGGGTGTCACGGCCATCCACAACCAGGTCAACCCCGACAAGCTCGTCCGCGCCACCCGGCAGTGGTCCGCCTCGGAGCACGAGGAGCCCACCCTCCGCGTCTGGTGATCCAGCTCATAGCCAACTCCTGTCAGGAATCGCGTCGCTGTCCGGTTCAGGAAGCGACCATCACCGAGACAGGAGTGCCACCATGAAGCACCGCATCGTCGTCCTCGGAGCGGGTTACGCCGGAGCCATGGCCGCCGGGCGCCTCGCCAAGCGGCTGCACCGGGACGACACCGAGATCACCCTCGTCAACGCCGACGCGGACTTCGTCGAGCGGGTCCGCATGCACCAACTCGCCACCGGACAGAACCTCACACCACGCCCACTGAGCAAGGTCTACGCCGGCACCGGCGTCAACCCTCGACGGGCGCGGGTCACCGCCGTCGACGTCGACCGCAGGACCGTCGCGCTCGCCGACGACAACGGCACCGACGAGATCGCGTACGACACGCTCGTCTACGCCCTCGGCAGCGTTGCCGCCGACCACGGCGTCCCCGGGGTCGCCGAGCACGCGTACGACATCGCCGGCAGGCCCTCGGCGCTGCGGTTGCGCGACCGCCTCGCCCACCTCGCGGCCGGCGGGACCGTGCTCGTCGTCGGCGGCGGCCTCACCGGCCTGGAAGCGGTCACCGAGATCGCGGAGACCCGGCCGGACCTCGATGTCGCGCTCGCCGCGCGCGGGGGTCTCGGCGACTGGCTCAACGGCAAGGCGCAGCAGCACCTGCGTGGCGTCTGCGACCGGCTCGGCATCACGGTGCACGAGCACACCGACATCGCGCGGGTCGAGGCGGCCGGTGCGGTCACCCGCGACGGTCGGGAGATTCCGGCCCAGGTGACGGTGTGGACGACCGGCTTCGCCGTGCACCCCATCGCCGCCGCCACGACCCTGACGGTCGCGGCGACCGGACAGATCATCGTCGACTCCAGCATGCGGTCGGTCTCGCACCCCGAGGTGTACGCGGTGGGCGACGCCGCGATCGCCGAAGGACCGGGCGGCAAGCCACTGCGGATGTCCTGCGCCTCGGGCATCCCGATGGCCTGGCAGGCCGCCGACGCCATCGCCGCACGCCTGACCGGTCGGGCGAAGTTCCCCAAGGCCCCGCTGCGCTACTTCAACCAGTGCATCAGCCTCGGCCGCCGCGACGGCATCATCCAGTACGTGACCGCCGACGACCGGGCCAGGCCGGCCCAGCTCACCGGGAAGCTGGCGGCCCGCTACAAGGAGTTCGTCTGCGCGGGCGCCGCCTGGAGCATCGCGCACCCGGTCCTGTACCCGGTCCGCCGTCACCGCGTCGTCCCGACCCGCTCGGAGATCCGTACGGCAGCGTCCTGACAGGTGGCTGAGGCACGACGCCCGGCTCCGGTGCTCCGGCAGTGAGCCAACCCAGGCGGGCGGCGGCGTCAGTGTCCTCGCGGGTTGACCGAGGGCGCGGTCCTCTGGAGATACCGCATCAACGACCGCCTGCCCAACTTCAACGCCGCGCTGGTGACCGCCTGATCGCGTTGATGGGAGAGTTCGGCAAACCGGGCTCGCACATCGGTCAGCGGTTGGTGTGGCGCCCAGATGGTCCGGAAGGCCCTGGCCTGGTCGGCCAGGGCCTGGTTGGCCGCAGCGGAGGTGAACGCCACTTCGCTGCGGTGGGCGGCCCCGGAACTGCTGGCCACCGAGGCGAGGCCGGCGGCCACCAGGGCCGCGATCGCGGCCGCCGTGCCCAACTCGGCGGAGGCCAGCCCGGCCGCCCCCGACGCGCCGGCGAGGACCGCCGACGAGACAGTGGTCAGGGTGCTCCAGCGTTGCCAGAACGCGGCTTGCCTCCGTTGGAGTGAAGCCCAGGAGTCGTGCCGCTGCTCGAGCAACTCGGCTTCAGCGATGAAGACGGCACGCTCCCGCTGCTCCCCATCCATGCATCACATCGTGTCAGAGGTCCGCACAGCCGCTTCCTGACCGGACATGTGCCAGCCCCTAGGCTGTCGCAATGGCGGCGGAACATGTGGTGATCGATCTCGACGAACACGGTCCTGAGCCGGCCCAACGGAGTGGCAGCATCCACGGGAACATCGCGAACAAACGGAAGATACTCCTTTCACTCGTCGCCGCCTTCGCGATCGGTGTGGTGCTCGGCGGCATCGGTGTCGGCGAGTTGCGCGACTCTCGGGCACAGCGCGAGCAGTCCACTGTGGTCTCGCTCGTGGCGCTACCTGAGTCGGGCTTCTCGGGAGGCTTCAACAGCAGGGGAACCGTCCTGTTGAACGGGCAGCTGACACTGATCAACACCGGCCCCGCGCCGATCACGATCCGCGCGGCCCAGGCAGAAAGGCCGGGCGTCCAGGTACGGAGTATGGGCCAGGCCCGGCAGGTTCGCCCGGGTGGCACCGGCCAGATCCCCGTCGAACTGCAATTGGAGTGCGCGACGGCGTTCGAGCTGGAGCCGTTGTCGGTGCGGTTCTCCGTCGAGACCGAGGACAAGCGGCTCAGAGAGGCGCGCTACCCCGTCGCTCTCGTCGGAAGCGCCTGGCAGGAGGACGCCCAGCGCCTGTGCGAGCCCCGACTCGACTCATAGCTGGGGCCACCCACCTTCCAGCGGCTCATCGAGGTGCGAGGACCCGCCGCGAGGCGACAGAAGTCCGGCCGTGTGGGTGTCGGGCGGGCCGGAGTCCCGCTGGGCGCCGGCCCGCCCGCATTCGCCCGAAGCCGATTACCAGCCGTGACCCCAACCGGCCTGAGCCGGCGCGGCCATCCAGGTGGCCGCAACGATGGCCCCGATGGCCGCTGCGTAGATAACACGACGGATTCGCATGATGTCTCCCTCTCCAGGGGTGTGTGTCGCCGCTTGAACAGGCGACAGCGCTGACCGAACGTTGAAGGCCCCCACATGTCGGCGAATTCATCACCCATGTCGTTCGCCGGCGTCCGGGTGATTGGACGTCAGCGTATTGCCGCCAGTTAGGTATCCACTACGGTCGGTGCTTGTTCCGAACAGCCACGCGCCCGTCCGGGCTGCTCACCGGCCTGTTCGGACCTGTTCGGGCACTCAGACCGGCTGCGTCTGCTCGACCAGGTGGACCAGCATCAGCGCCGTCCTCTTGTCGGGTTGCACGAAAGCGGTGCGGATCAGGTAGGTGCCACGAGCCAGGTCCACGGTGAGGTGGGTGGTGTGCTCCAGCCCGTCGCCGGTGTAGCCGGAGTCGAACAACTCGGCCGGCCCGCTGGTCGTCCACGTACCCGCGTCCTCCCAGCGGGCGATCCTGACCGCCCGGGGAACGAGGCGGACGACATCTGCCTCGGAGGCGGCGTAGAGCCACCGCACGAAGATCCGCCGGTCCGGGAGGTACGTGGTGGACGCCGGCTCGTCGGCCAGAACGAGCGCCTGGACGGCACCGACGTCAAGCACCCCCACGTAACCGTCGACCCGGCAGGCCCGGTCGTAGTCGCCCCAGGAGTCATCGTCGTCGTCTGACGCGCCCCTCCACTCGCCGAGCGCCGTCGTCGGCACGGCGACGAGCGGCCCGCCGCCCGAGTCGACCCACTGCAGCAGGCTGACCGGCCTGCGCGTACGAGCGAGGACCCCCGCCAGGTCGGTCATGTCGGTGACGATCGCGTCGGCGCCGGCGGCGGCGAGACGTTCGGCCTTGCCGGGTTTGTTGGCGTACCCGATGCAGGCGACACCGGCTGCTCGGGCGGCTTCCACGTCGGTGACCGAGTCACCGACCAGCACAGCGGCATCGGGTGCGACCTTCAGCTCTTGCAGGGCCCGCACAACGGGCATCGGGTTGGGCTTCAGCAGATCGGGGTGCTCACCCCGGCCGATGACGGCGGCGAAGTAGCGGGCCCGGTCGCGGCGTCCGAGATAGGCGTCGATGGCAGCGGCGGAGTTGTTGCTGACGATGGCGAGGGGGCGCCCGGTCGCCAGGCACGCCCCGACCACGTCGAAGGCTCCGATCGTGGTCTCCGCGGACGCCGCCGCCTCGACCTCCGCCGCCGCCAGGGCCGCACCGACGACGCCCACCAGCTCGGGCGCGAACACAGCTGTCGCGCGGAACAGCTCCAACGGGTCGTCCCCGTCGCGCAGCTCGTCGGGCAGGACGATGCCCCGGCCGACGATCAGCTGACGAAGGTCGGCGGCGATGCGCGGCGCGGCCTTGGAGCCGAACAGGCGGCAGATCGGACCGTCGAAGTCGACGAGGACGGCTTCGGCCCGCTCGGTGAGCCGGTCGAGCGGCCGTTCCGCCTCGCTTGTCACCATGCGCTCCCGCAGGCCGTCGCCATCAAGGCTGTCGATCCTAGAGGCCGACGCGGGCCGAGCCGTCCTCGGACGGCTCGGCCGCTGCGTCAGGGTGTCACCCGGGTGGCCGGGCTGTCGCCCGGCAGACCTCCCGCGTCACTGACCTTTTCCACCGGCGGCAGCGGGGTGGTCCCGAGGACGCCGCCGTCCCTGCCGTACGCGGTGAGAGTGGCCGCCTGGTCCGCTGGTACCCGGGTGGTGCCGGCGTTCGACGCGTCGAGGGCGACAGTGGCTGGCGGTGCGCCGCCGACCGTCACAGTGACCCGGGCCGCGTCCGGCGGGGCGATCACCCGCACCTCGCCCGTGGCGGGACGGGCGCCGTCCTCGGTCCGGACCCGCCAGCCGATCGGTCGCTTGTCGGCGCCCTCGGCCGGCAACAGCAGCCGCAGGTCGGTCCACCAGCCGGTCCGATCGTCGCCGTGCATGGCGTACGCGATCACCCCACCGCCGGCCGGCTGCACGGTGAGCAACGCGGCGGCCTGGCCGTGCTCGCGGCCCGACCACCGCACCCGCACCGTCGTGCCGGCGGCTGGAAGGTGGCTGTCCTGAAGTGCCGTCTGGACGAAGGTGCGGAGGTTGACGTCGTCGAGCGGCGTGCCGCGGGCGGGTTGGCGAGCGGCGATGAGCAGGGCGTCCATCTCCGGCCCGGTCGGGTCGAGCGCGGCGTACGGGCCGCCGCCCAGACCACCCTGGAAGAACACCCGATCGCCGCGGCTGACCCGGACAACGGGTTCGTGCGGCAGGGGTTCGGGCGGCAGCACCGCGAAACCGACTCCGACTCCGTCCGCCCTGGCAATGTCCTGGTACTCCACAGTCCCCCTGGGCGTGTACCGAGGGTCGCCACTGATCATCACTGTGGATTCGGGCGGACCGACCGCGACCGCGAACCCAGCCCGGTCGGGGTAGGCCCGCATCAACGTCAGCACCGGGTCGTCGTCACCCTCGCTGTGGCCGCCGTACCGCATCTGCTGGGCACCGGCCCCGGCCGGACCCACGTACCAGACCAGCGCTTCCCTGGTCAGCAGGCCGTACCGCAGCGGCACCGCTACCAGCGCGACCCGATGGCCCGCCTGGTCACTGCCGTAGATCAGACGGATCCGGTCGCGGTCGCCGATCTTCCAGGCACCCACCGGAGCGTCGATCCGCACCGGCGGGTCCGCGCTGATCCGCGTCCGGAGCGTGTCCAGCCAGGCCCGGTCCCCGGCGAGCGCGCCCCGCGGTGGCGCGTCGAGCAGCGCCGTCGGAGTGGCGGCGACAGCGATGCCCGGTGCCCATCCGGGCAGCGGAACCACGTTGGTCTGGACCCCGACGAGCGCGACCCCGACCGCGGCGGCCAACGCCGTGCGGATCAGCCGCGTCCGCTGGTGCCGTCGCTCCCGGCGGGCGAACCCGGGCCAGGGATCCTCGGGTACGTCGACGCCGTGCGCGGCCTGCCGCAGCGCGGGACCGAGCGTCGAATTGGCGAAGCTTCCCGTCATGCCAGTTCCTCCTCGAGCCGTACCGGGGACTGAGCGGCGGGTGGGGCGGCGAAGTCGCTCCGCAGCCGGGCCAACCCGCGCGACGCCTGGCTCTTCACCGCCCCGACGGAGCAGCCGAGAACCTTGGCGGTGTCCGCCTCGCTGAGATCCTCGAAGTAGCGCAGCACCAGCACCGCCTGCGTCCTGGGCGGTAATCGCCGCAACGCGGCGAGGAGTAGTTGGCGCTGCTCCACCTGCACGTACGCGTCATGCGTCGGCTGGCTGTCGGAGGTCAGCAGCGGCACCTCCAACGGCCGCCGCCGACGCCGCCAGGAGATCGCCGTGTTCACCATCGCCCGGCGTACGTAGACCTCGGGCGCGTCCCTGCGCAGCACCCGACCCCAGCGCCGATGGGTCTTCTCCAACGCCGACTGCGTCAGGTCCTCGGCTGTCCCCCGGTCACCGGTCAGCAGGTAGGCCGTTCGGAGCAGCGATCCCCACTGTCGTTGGACGAACAGCCGAAACTCTTCGTCGTCCTCGTGCCGACTCACGCCACCTCCAGGTCGCGTCCACCTCGCGTCTCAGTGCGGACGCAGAGTGAGACGCCACCTGTGGCCTCCGGGGTTGAGTGGAGGATCGCACGCTGCCGCCCGGCCGCAAGCTGACGAGCGGTCCCGCTCCGCACCGACCGGCGAGGTCGATGCGGAGCGGGACCATTGACGGTCTACCCGTGAGAACCCCATCAAAGGGCCGAGCACTTCCAGGTCTTCCCGCCATCCTTCGAGTCGCACCACACGAGGACCTTGCCGAGGACCGGAAAGGTGAAAGTGAAGAGGTGGCCTCTGTTCTTCGAGTACACGACGCCGGACTTCTCGGCGATGTCGGCCAGCGCCCAACCGGGGTCCGGCCCGGCCACTGTCGCCACCCGGCGCATCGACTCGATGTCCTTGCCGTCGAGGAGCGTCCTGATCTCGTCCGCCGAGGGCTCACGATCACCGATCAACGTGTCCACCGTGTCTGGGCCGTCGACGGCGACGCCCTTGGCCTTCTCGAAGGCAGCCTTCGTCCCACCGACCGTGGTGGCGCCGGCGAGGTCGAGGGTGAGGATCAGCTCGCCCGTCCGGCGCGACAGCAGGCACTGCCAGATGGTCTTGCCCGACGCGACGCACATGGTCAGGCACCACTCGGGGCCGCCGGGGTTGGACGAGGCGAAGAGCAGGGACGTCGCCGTCCCGCTGTCGCCGCTGCCGTCGTACGTCCCGTCGGCGAGGTCGGCCATTGTGGTGCCGAGGACGTCCCGGCTGCCCGGAATCGTGCCGACGACAGTGACCCCGTCGACCTCCCTACCGGCGGCGAGTGCTTCGAGTTGGTCGCCGGTGAGGTTCCGCCCGCCGGTGTCGACGGCCAGCACCTTGTCCAGGTCGCCGACGGGTCGGCCGGTGAGGTCCTCGAACTGTTGGAGCATGGTGCCCGGGGCACCGGGTTGGTCGGTGATCGTCGTGCGGGCCTCCCCCTCGGCGGCCTGCGACGGGGCGTACGAAGCGGTCAGCCCGACGATCAGGGCGGTCGTGACGATGGTGGCGCGCCTGGTGATGTCCCGCAGAGTTGTCATCCTGTCCTCATCTCGGTGATCGGTGTCGGCGGGGTGGGACGGGCTACCACTGACACGTGATCACGTCGCCAAAGTCGTTGGGGGAACCCGCGTCGCAGTGGTCGTCGATCCACTCACCGATCTCGCCGATCGTGTCCACGATCCAGGCGAACACCGCTTTGATCGCGCCCCAGATGCTGAAGTAGACGACTGTCGTCTCGGGTGTGCCGCCGGCCTCGTCGATGACGTCCTTCGTCGACATGGCGGCATGGGGCTTCTCGATGATGTCCAGCACCCGTACGCCGGTGTCGTCCTTGCCTGCCAGCAGCGCCGCGACCTGCTCCGGGGTCCGCTCCTTGCCGTCGTCGACGGCCACGATCGCGCGGTCGACCAACACCTCCCGGCTGCCGCTGACGGCCTGGGCGATGCCAGCGATCTCGCCCACCGTGAGGTCGTTGCCGAGGGCGGGGCCGGTGAACCGCCGGACCGAGACGGCACCGGATGGCTCGATCTGGATCTCGTCGGCCGTGATCATGTCGTCCGCTCCGAAGGGCGCCCAGGCGAACGTCCACTTCCCGGCGACGCAGCGGAACGGGGTGTGCTCCCGGCCCTCGGGTGCGGTCTCGGTGCGGAGGATCTTCCCGCGCTCGTCGACGTGCTGGACCACGCAGTCGGCGCCCTTCTGCGGCGGCTTCTCCGTCCGGGCCACTGCGGCGGAGGACATGGCCAGCACCGTCCCGCTGACCACCCCGATCACCGCGAGGCGGTGTGCCAAACGACTCATCGAACGCTCCATTCCTGGTGCGGAAGAAACTGGTGTCCGAAGAGTGGCGGGCTGCGCTGAAGCGGCCCGGAAACGGCGCTGAAAGCGGGGTACGTCAGTGCAGCCGTGTGGCGTCGAGCTGGTCGAGGTCGGCGCGGATCGAGTCGGCGTCGGCATCGCCGAGCTCGTCGAGGATGGTCAAGGCCCGGCGCCACGCGGCACGGGTGGCGGCGAGGTCGCCGAGCGCCCGGTGGCTGCCGCCAAGATTGACGTACGTGCTGGCTTCGGCGTACCGGTCGTTCACCTGCGTGAAGAGGTCCAGGGCGTGCTCGTAGCAGGCGATCGCTCGCCGATCGTCGCCGAGCTGGTGGTGGGCGTGGCCGAGGCTGTCCCAGGTGTCGGCCTGCCCCTGGACGTCGTCCACCTCCTGCAACATCCGCAGCGCCTCGCCGCACGATTCAAGCGCGTGCTGGTAGTTGCCGAGCAGCGCTTCCTGCCAACCGACAGCGTTGAGGGTGTACCCCTGACCGGCCCGGTTTCCGGTCCCCCGGAACAGGGCCAGCGCCCGCCGGGAGTGGCGCAGCGCCTGCTGGTGCTGCCCCTGCCGCTCGGCCAGTTGACCAAGGTTCAGGCAGGTGTGCGCCCGTCCGGCGTCGTCGCCGACGTCGGTGAACAGGTCGAGTGCGCGCCGCAGGTGGTCGTCGGCCTCGTCGTACCGTCGGAGTCGGGAGCAGGCGAGACCGAGGCTGCGGTGCGCGTGGCCCTGCCCCGCCTGGTCCCCGATGCGGGACGCGGCGGCCAGAGCGATCTGTTGCGTGCCGAGCCAGTCCTGCCAGTGCCCCTGCCGGTGCAGGAAGCCGGCCATGGCCCAGGCGAGCCGCCAGGCGTGTCCCTCGAACCCGGACCGCGCCGCGAGCGGCACCGCCGCGAGCAGGACGGGGACCTCGGTGGTGAACCACGCCGCGGCGGCCGACCGGCTCCTGGGGCGCTCCGGCGTCACGCCCGCGCCGGGCGGCGGCAGGCTGATCGTGCTGAAGTGCGGGTGCAGTGCCAGGTCGGCGGCGTGGGCGGTGTGCAGGCAGTGGTCGAGCAGTCGGTGGATGGCGGCCCGACGCTCGGCCGGCGGCTCGGCCTCGTCGGCGAGGCTGGCGGCGTACGCGCGCAGCAGGTCGTGGAACGCGTAGCGCCCGTACGTGTGCTCGGTGAAAAGATTCGCCCGGGTCAACTCGGTGAGCAGCGGGCCTGTCGCCCGACCGTCGACGCCGGCCAGGCTGGCCACGGCCGGGGCGGAGACGTCCGGGCCGGGATGCAGGCTCAGCAGCCGGAACAGCCGGGCCGCGGGTGGGCTCAGCGTCCGGCACGACCAGGAGAAGACCGCCCGTACGTCGGTGGCCTCGTCGCCTGCGCGGAAGGCGTCCAGGTCACCCAGTTCGCCGGCTACGGCGGCCAACGAGAAGTGCCTGTTGGTGGCGGCTCTGGCGGCCACGATGGCCAGGGCGATGGGCAGCCGCGCGCAACGGTCGGCGATGGTGTCGGCCGCGGCGGGTTCGGCGGCGACCTGACGCTCCCCGAGCCGGCGGACCAGCATGTCGCGGGCCTCGCCGGGGCTCAACAGGTCGAGGGGCACGGGGTGGGCGCTCTCGGTGACGACCAGCGGAATGAGCTGGTCGCGGCTGGTGACGATGGCGAGGCAGTCCGGTGAGCCGGGCAGCAGCGGCCGGACCTGTTCCGCGTCGCGGGCGTTGTCCAGCACCACCAGCAGTCGCTTGCCCGCCACAGTCGTGCGGTACAGGCTCGCCATCGCGTCCGGGTCGCCGGGCATCCGGGCCACCGGAACACCGAGCGCCTCCAGGAAGCCGTGCAGCGCACGCGCCGGTTCGGTCGGTGTGGCCGCCGGGTCGAAACCGCGCAGGTTGACGTACAGCTGCCCGTCGGGGAAGCGCTCCGCAGCGCGGTGCGCCCAGTGCACGGCGAGGGCGGTCTTGCCGACGCCGGCGGTCCCGGACACCACGACGGCGCCGCCCCGGCCGACCAGCGCGTCGAGGGCGGCCAGTTCCGCGTCGCGACCGGTGAACGTGGGTACGGGGGGAGGCAGTTGCGCCGCGACCCGCGTCGAGGCCGCCGCGGCCGGTGCGGCGATAGCGCTGTCCTGGCGCAGGATGGCGCACTCCAGGTCGCGTAGCCGCGGACCCGGATCGAGGCCGAGGTTCTCCCGCAGGTTGTCGCGCAGCCGCCGGTACGTGGCGACCGCCTCGCCCTGGCGGCCGTCGCGGTACAGGGCGAGCATCAGCTGCGCGTGCAGGTGCTCGTCGAAGGGGTGCTGTCGGACCAGCCGTTCCAACCCGGGTACGAGGCCGGCGTGCTCACCGACGGACAGCCGGGCCTCGGCGAGCGATCGTTCGGCCTCCAACCGTAGGCGTGCCAGGTGTTCGGCCTGCTCCTCAAGCCAGGCCGACCCGGCCACGTCGGCCAGCGGTGGACCTCGCCACAGTGCGACGGCGGCCGTCAGGTGCGTCACCTGCTCGTTGCGGTCCGTCGCGCGCCGGGCCAACTCGATGAGGCGCTCGGCGGCCTGGACATCAGTGGAGTCCGGCCCGGTGTCGAGCAGGTATCCGGGCTGACGCGCCACTATCGACCCGGGCTCGCCGAGCACCCCGCGTAGGTAGGAGACGTGGCGCTGCAACGTGTTCGCCGCCGTGGCCGGTAGCTGGTCGCCCCAGACCACGTCGATGAGCCGGTCGACACTGACGACACGCCCCGCGTGCAGCGCCAACGTGGCCAGAACCGCCTTGCGGCGCACGCCGTTCACCGCCTGCGGACTGCCGGCGACGACCACCTCCACCGGCCCGAGCAGCCTGACCCGCACGCCCGTACCAACCATCGACATCACCGAATCAAACTAACGTCCCCAGCCCAGCAAACTCGATCTATTCGTCGCGTAATGGACACGATCCACGGGGCACCAGGAACGGACTCCGGGAGCTACCGTCTAGCGCACTACTGCAGGGAGGTACGCCGGTGGGCCATCGGCTGCGGCGCGTCGCGATGGTGCTGCTCGGTGCGGTGTTGCTGGGTACGGTCGGCCTGAGCCTCGGTGCCTGGTACGGCGGTCGTGGTGTCACGCCGCCCAGCGGCGACCAGGCGCAAAGTCTGGCAGCGCAGTTGCTTCCCGGTGCGGCGCCGGGCGATTCGGGCCGGGTCGTGCATGGCTACCGGTGGGGCGTCCACCTCGCTGCCGACGACCTGGGCTCCGGCCGGGAGTCCTTCTGGTACCACGATGGTGACGACTGTGGGCTCTCCGAGCAGTTCCGGCGCAGCGCCGGGACGCAGGGGTGGCAGGGGCTCCGCCGCGTTCCTGGCTACCTGTGCGACGGCTGGCGGGCCGAGCGCGACGGGCTGACGGTAGCGCTCGAATACTCTGCGAGCGGGACAGAGCTGACCATCGCACCGGCCCCGCCCGGCACGTTCCTACCCAGCACGGTCGCTGGCACCCTCGCCGGCGCCGCAGCCGGCGCGGCGCTGTTCGGGTGGGTGGCACGGCGACGTCGACCCGTACGCCTGCTGGTCTGCACCCTGGTGACGGTTGGCCTCCTCCCGGGCGTCGCCCTCACCTGGACGGTCCTGGGCCGGGGCATCGTCGTCGAGCCGGTCTGGCCCGTCTGGCCCGCTCTCGCTCCCCTGCTGGTGCCCCTGTGGCTCGTCCTCCTCCTGGTCGGCGTGTATGCCTTCCCGAAACGCGAGACCGGGACCGACCTCAGCTCTCGGGTCACGGTGGTGGTGGTGAGTGTCGCGTGCGCCCTGGCCCCCGTGGCGATGGCCGCCGCGCTGCTCTTCCTGTTCCTTCGAGCGCAGCCCGACCGTCCGACGGCCGGCGACCCCGTCGTGCCGGTGTCGACAGTCGATGGCCGGAACGTCCAACCGTCCCCGTCCCCCCGATAGGTGAGCGCAGTGACCACACGTGACGGCAAGGTGATCGCCGACCAGACCATCTCCGCCGACGGGTACTCGGCCGGGCTGAACCAGACCGAGGAACGCCCGTTCGGCGACGACGGCGGTGACGGCTGGGGCCGTGGGCTGCACTCCTGGATGTTCGACGACGCCGAGGAGAACCAGGCCGAGCTCGACCTGAGCAACACCGCCTCAGCGGTCGTCATGGGCCGCAACATGTTCGGCCCCGTGCGCGGTGCATGGGATCGGCAGTGGAACGGCTGGTGGGGTGAGAACCCACCGTTCCACAAGCCGGTGTTCGTGCTCACCCACCACGCACGGGAGCCGCAGCCGATGGAGGGCGGCACCACTTTCCACTTCGTCACCGACGGGATCGAGTCGGCGCTCGCGCGGGCGCGCGCGGCCGCCGGGGGCGGCGACATCTTGATCCACGGCGGCGCGACCACCATCAACCAGTACCTCGCCGCCGGTCTGGTCGACGAGCTGCGGCTGCACATCGTGCCGATCACCCTCGGCGCCGGCGTGCGGCTGTTCGAGGGCGTCCCGCCGCTGAACCTCGAACAACTGGCGGCGCGGGCGGCGAGCACGGTCCTGCACGTCACCTACCGCGTGCTCTCCTGAACCGAACCGACGGAGGATGCGTTGTCTGCTATCGCCTCACTGACAGTGGTCCCCAGGGGCAGCATCACCGAGCTGGCCCGCGTGGCCCGCACGTCGCCGTCGTCGTTCCACACGTACCTGGCCGAGCACGGGAGCAAGGCGCGGCAGGAGTACGACTGGTCCGGCTACTGCATGCTCTACGTGCTGACCTATCTGGAGGAGCGCGGCATCGACCTTGACCAGTCGAAGCTCAATGCCGAGTCGGAGGCCATCAACAGCGCGTACGGCCTGACCACCCTCATCACTCCAGCACCAGGGTTACCGGATCAGCTCGACCCCGCCCAGCACCGCGAGGAGGAGTTGGTTGCCCACTTCGAGGAGATGGGGATTGACTTCGAGGAGAGCGGCGCGGCCGGTCTGGACACGCTGAGGCTGTTACGCGACAGCATTTCCGACCTTCGCGACGACCAGGTGTTGCTGATCAACATCGGCTGAAGCCGGCTCACCCAGCCAGCGTCACCACAGCGCGAATGGGTTGGCATGCCCTGGCCGTGGTGTGGCAAGGTGCTCGTCATGACTCAGCCCCGAAAGGTCCATGGCGCGTAGGTCACCTGGTGCGCTGCGCGCACTGTTGAAGTCGGCCGGGCGGAATGCGGGCAAGCTCCGCCCCATCGATGGTCTGTCGAACGGCGCGAACGCGGCGATCGCCAGGCTCGAAGGCACCCATCCGGGTTTCGTTCCGGTAGCGACAGCGCTGGCCGGCTACCGTCGTGCCATTCGACGCTCGGGACGGTGGCTGGATCTAGGGGATGACTGCTCCTGTCCGGGTTGCGATGTGTTGTACCAGCGAGACGTCCTGGGCGACGCGATGCGCCGACTGCCAACGGCCGCCTCCCGCGAGTTGCGGCGTGTCGTCGACCCGTTGGACGAGGAGTTTCTCCGGAAGACGCTGCCCGACCCGCGAGCTGCCGAGCTGAGCCCGTGGCACGCGCAGGCATGGTGGCCGGCAACGGATGAGGGATCGGTGACGGCAGCAGGGACTGGTACGGCAGCCGCAAGCCGGTTTGGTTCATGAGACGGCGGGAACCCGCGGCACCGGAAGGCTCGTGGATGACCACCGTGGGCAGCCCCGCCCGCGGTGCGTGACCGGGTGCTCTCACAGTGGGGGAGGCTCATGCGCTGGTTCCGCGCGGCTCGCGGCGCCTCCACGACGGGCGCGCCCAGATCCAGCAACCCGATCGGTGCGGAGCGAGATCCGAAGCGGGCAGTCACCTTCAGCGACGCGGTCATCGCCATCGCCGTCACCCTGCTCGTCCTGGAGATCCAGCCGCCGGAGGACACCGAGCACCTGCTCCGCGGCCTCATCGAACTGTGGCCCTCATACGTGGCGTACGCCATTACCTTCCTGCTGATCGGGCAGATGTGGGTGAACCACCACGTCATGTTCGACCACATCCGCTCGGCCGACCGCATGCTGCTCCTGCTCAACACCCTGCTGCTGATGGTGATCGCGTTCCTGCCGTTCGCCTCGTCCCTCCTTGCCCACGCGTTCGAGTCCGGCCACGGCAAGCGCACCGCACTCATCTTCTACGGGGCCACCTACGTGGTGGCCGCCATCCTCTTCAACGTGATCTGGGAGTACGCCAGGCACGGCCGTCGCCTGCTGACCTCCACCACCGACAACGACACCGCCCGGGCGATCAGCAGACGCTTCCGCCCCGCGCCGTTCTGGATCGTCGTCGGGACAGCTCTCGGCGCCCTTCATCCGGTAGTGGGCCTCGTAGTGGTCATCGCGTTCATCCCCTTCTACTGGCTGCCGATCAAAGGCGAGGTCGGCAGCATTCAGCGCACCCGCGCGCAGAGTCAGGGCGACTCGTAGCCCGACCTTCTCTTTCCTGACCGGTTCGGACACCGTGGACCCGTGAGTGAGTACACCGCCGGATCCCTCCTGACCTCCTACCGCATGGTCCACGCCGCAGCCGCCGCCGTGAGCACCCACACCAGGATCGAGACCTGGCACGCGGGCCACGCCCGGCATCAGGACCTCGCCGGCCTACGCCCCGCCGGCCCAGTCCACGATTTCGACGCACCAGGTGGCACCGGCACCAGACTGACCTACCACCTCGACCCGTCCTACTTCACGCCGTCCACGCTCAACGCCCCCACCTTCGACCTCCACGCCGAAGGCTGCTGCGACCTCCCTGGCCGGTTCCGTCTCCGCGACAGCCGTCCAACCAGATCCTGACCGGGGTGTGGTGGACATCGACCGTTGTAGGGTGCGCGACGTGGGATACACGGTGATGCCCTCAGGCCGTCTGAACCTCCCGGAGTCGGAGGACGCCGCCGCGGTCGCCGCCGTCCTGGCCGCCCTGGCAGGACGAGGTGGTTGGTACCGGCCGGGTGAGTTTCCGTCGGATGGCACCTTGGTCGACCTGGGGGATCCGGCCAGGGCCACGATCGTCCGCGACGGAGACTGGATCGAGTTCGGGTACGACGACGAGGGCGACCCCAAGTGGTCGAACCAGACAACGGCCTTCTACGTCGCGATCGCGCCGTTCGTTCGCTCCGGAACCGTCCAGATCGAGGGCGAGGACGGCGCCCGCTGGTCGTACACCTACGCGGACGGGCAGGTCACCCAACAGGGTTGGAACGGTTGGGATGGGTCCATCGAGCCGTTCGGCGAGTATGTGGACCACCCGTAAGCGCTGTCACTCACCGGCCGCCAGGACGTCGGAGAGCGGGTCGGCGAGAGTGGTCTTGCCGGCGGCGGGCGGCCCGTCGACGGCGACCCGCGTCGAGTGGGCGACCGTGACGGAGCCAACCGCCTCAGCCAAGCGCCCGAGCAGCTCGTCGCGGGTGCCTCGAACCATGTCCTGCCCCTCCATCACGTCACCGCCGCCTGTCGGGCCGGATTTGCACCCCCATCGAAGTCGGTCACATCACGTAGGGTCTTCGAATGGTCGCACGGGTCCTGGCGCACCTCCGCCCGCCTCTTATCGTCTGCGGACAACTGGTTGCCCTGGTGTTGCTCGTCCTGGACGCGCGCCGTGAATGGGGTGCGTACGGGCTTGTCATGCTCCTCCTGTTGCTTGGCGCGCTTGCCGCGATACCTGCGGCGTTGGTCGACTGGCCAGGGTTCCGGCTGATCAGCCTGATCGCGCAGACCATCGGAGCCGGCGTCGTCGCGTTGGCTCTCCATGACTCGGCCGACAAGCGGGCTCTCTGGGTGTACGCGCTGTCCGCCCTGGCGGCGGTGATCTCGCCGACCAGCCGGCCAGGGCTCGGCCGGACGACGGTGATCGGCGTGGGGACGGCACTGGTGCTCACCATCGGCGTGTCGGCTCCAGCACTGGCCTGGGGTGGCAGTCAGCCCGAGGCGGTGGTGTGCGTGCGGGAGGGGCAGTCCGCTGAGGAGTTGGTGCGCGAGAACCACCGCTTCGACCCGAACCACGTGGTTGCGGGCTTCGGCTCAGAAGGGCCGCAAGCGCCCTGCATGGAGGTGCTGTTCGATCCCGGCGCCACCGCTGACGACGCCGCCGACGTCGCCCGCAACTACTCCGCAGACCCGAGGGTCTCGTCCGTCAGCCGGACACGCTGACACTCAGCGCACCGGTGCGCCAGTTCGCGGGTGCCAGGAACCATGCCACCGTCCTGCCAGGTCAGGGGCGGCCGGCTTTCGTCTTGATCGTGTCGACGAACGCGTCCCATGCTGCGGGTGCAAACCTCAGCGTCCCGACATCGAGGGCCTTGGAATCGCGAACGCAGCAGTCATGCTCTGGCACAGAGGGTAGGTCGTAGCCGTGCCCCAGAGGAACGCTGTGCCGCTGCGTCGCACCCGGGCCTACTGGCTCCTTGTGTGGGCCTTTCGCTGCCATCCGGTCGCCCTGGTGTTGGGCGGACTGACAGCGGCATCGACTCTCGTTGAGGTTCCGGTCTTGACAATGGCACTCACCGCACTCATGGCAGCCTTCCTGCTTCCCGCCGTGGTCCTCGGGCTCACCGGAACGATGATGTTGTACGCCGGCGGATTGATGCCACGTGACCTGGCTGGTCGGCAGGCAATGACGGGCATGCTGTGGCGAGACGTGGTGAGACCCCTGAAGCGGCCCTGATCGCTGCCCGCGTCGATCAGTAGAGCCACCGGTCGAGCACTCCGGGCCAGAAGTGGGTCGTATGGTCGCCGTCCCCGAACGCGGGCGGGTCAAGGGCCTTGATCCGCTCCAACAGGTCGGCGAGCTCCGCGAGTGCTTCTTCTTCGGCCTGTCCGTCTTCGTCCCAGCGGTCGATGACGGTCGAGCCGGTCAGCCAGCTACCAACCAGGTGCAGCGAACACAGCCAGTGGGTGATCGTCGAGTTGACGAACCCGGTGCTGCCGTCCGGCGACCAGATCTGCACCTCACCGGTCCCCGGCGCGGCACCGTACACCCAGTCCAGGTCATCGGCATTCGCCAACCGGTACATCGTCGGCTCTGCGTGGAACGACACCGCACTCACGAGGTCATCGATCAGCGGTACGCCAGAGGAGACCAGCGCGGCCTTCTGCGGCTCGGGAAGCCGCCACGTCGCCACGTCCAGCTCGGTAGCACGCACCACCCGCCCAGGACCGGCCCAGGCCGTGACCGCCTCGAACGCGGGAGGCAACGGAAGATCATCAATGGGCACGCCAATGAGGGTAGTCCGGCCACGGTTCCAAGCCAGTGTTCGTTGTAGTGGCCAGGCATCCGATCATTGACAGATTCGTGCGTCCACGCCCGAGGGCCTGCTGCTCTAGTTCGATGGAGCCTGTCGCACTTCAACTGGCGGAGATCTGTCGCGCATCTCTTGTTGGACGACAGCGGGTTCCGTCAAGACTTGCGAGATCTCGATGGCCCTCGCTAGGAACCGCGGATGTGCACGGCACCGCACCGCACCGCAGCCTGCGACCGCCGTACGAGGTGAAATCTGGAACGGACGCGCAATGTCAGCCTTGCTCGGCGTTGCTAGCGTCGGGGCGACGTCCGGAGGGCCGGACGGGAAGGACGACGCGGTGGCCAGCAACGGAAGTGCGGCGGCCTTGGCGAATCGGCGTGCTCGCGCGCCGATGGTCGTGATCGGCAGCGTCGTCGCGTTGGCCGCCCTCATCGCGCTGGGGTACCGGCTGGGTACCGACCCGCGGGTCGAGCACGGAGAGGTCGTCATCCTCGTGGCGCTGGCTTCGGGAGCCCTTCTGGTGCTGTCCTGGCTCATCCGCCTTTTGCAGTGGTGGGGTGCCGCTCGTGCTCCCGCGAAGCGCGTCATGGTGACCGCGCATCTGGCGCAGTCGCCGCAGCCGGGAAGTGCGGGGCGGGTCACCGCTGCGGCGGGCGCCGTGAGCGCCGCCGGCGGGATCGACGCCAGTCCCAAGGGATACGCCGTGTGGCTGACGGTGAGCGGCCGGGACGGCCGTGTCCTGCACCAACGCGTCGTCTGGGAACCGTGGTTGCGCGAGCTGACCAGGCCGCGTCAGGCCACGGTCCGGCACGGGTCCGGCGTCAGCGTAGTCGACGTGGCCGGGTACGGGCGGCTCTGGCCGGCGAGTTTCACGCTTCGCCGTCGTCCCTACGGAGTCAGACTCATTCCGTTCCGCAAGGCCCGGAGGCTGCCGAAGGAGAACAGCCTCTCGCACGGCCGTCTGGTCTACCTCTTTCTCCTGCCCGTCCTGCCCTGCCTGCCCGGCGCCGTCTTCCAGGGTACGTGGGCGCTGCTCGGGTGGTGGGCGGCGTACGTCGTCGCCTCGATGGCCGCCGTCGGAGCCTGGTTCGGCATCATCCCGCCCGGCGTGCTTCCGGGAGCAGCCCGTCGGGGCCGCGCCCCGACGACCTCGTGACCACTGACGCGATCGAGCGGACAGGCGGCGACCTCGGCCAGCTCCGTGAGGCGGGGCGGCGGGCCGTGCGGCTGCGGGCTCAGTGCGCCAGCGGGATGAGCGCCGCGCGACCAAGATCGCACGCGATCGGACTGCGGGTGTCGGTCCGGACCTCGATGCGGTGCGTCCGGGTCGTCGACAGCGCCGCTGACCAGGGAAAACGGCTGGTGGGGCGGGCGGGACTCGAACCCGCGACCGAGGGATTATGAGTCCCCTGCTCTAACCGGCTGAGCTACCGCCCCGAACACCGCGCCGGATCTTATCCCGCTCGGCGGTCAGCAGCCAGCATCGAGCCGGCCGGTGCCCACGCCTGCGCCAGCACGATGGGCAACAGGAATATAACAGCGTGCTCGGGTACGCCTGTCAGCCGGCGCGCAGCTCGTCCAGCACGGCGTCGGCGGCGCGCCAGCCGCTGGTGAGGGCACCCTGGATCGATGGGCTGTCCCGGTGGTCACCGGCCACGAACAGGCCCTCCCCCAGCGCCACCGGCTTGCGCAGACGTCCCTGCGGCGGCGGTGCGGCGGGTAACGCCTCGGGGATGGCGACCGTGGTGAGGTGGGTCCAGTCGGCGGTGGAGCGGCCGTACAGCCGGGTCAACTCGGCCCGGATGGTCGGCTCGGGTGGGGCCGTCGGGCCGACCACCGAGGTAGCGATGAGGTGCCGTCCGGCGGGCGCGTACGTCGCGGCGGCGTTGCTGAGCACCACGGTGTTGGCGACGAGTTCGCGGCGGTCGCCGTCGACGAGCAGGATCGGTTCGGTGAGCGGCGGCTCGGGAGCGCTGTGGTAGTAGGTGGTGTAGCTGTGCATGCGTACCGTCGCCAGGGCTGGCAGCAGCGCGGCCGCGGCGGGCGGGTCGACGGCGACCACGACGGCGCGGCAGCGGATGTCGCCGGCCTGGGTGCGGACCCGGCCGGGGGTGACCTCCGCGACCGGGGTGTCCAGGTCGAGCAGGTCGGCGGGCAGCGGCGCGGCGATGGCCCGGGGCAGCGCGGCCATCCCTTCGGCGGGCAGGCCGATCCGGCCGCGGGCGAAGGAGCGCAGCACCATCGCCAGCACGTGACTGGAGGTGGAGAGTTCCCGGTCGATGAACACACCGGACAGGAACGGTCGCAGCAGCTCCTCGATGATGGCGTCGGACAGGCCGGCGCGACGCAGCGCCGTCTCGCTGGTGGTTTCCGGCGCGGCGAGCAGCCGGGACGCGGGGAGTGTGGCGCAGCCGGTGGCGAGCGCGGCGAAGCGCAGCCGGTCGAGCAGGGAGCCGACGTCGGCGAGCGCGGTGCCGGGCCCACCTGTCGGTTCGCGCAGCGGGTTGACCAGGCGCAGCAGTGTGTCGCCCTTGCGGACCAGCACACCGGAGGTGAAGTAGCCGAGGTCGAGCTGGTCGGTGTCGAGCAGTGTGCCGAGCCGGGGGTAGGCGGTGTTGAGCACCTGGAAACCCCTGTCGATGAGGTGACCGTCGACTACGTCGGTGGCGACCCGACCGCCGAGCCGACCCTCGGCCTCCACCAGCCGCCAGGGCACGCCGGCGCGGTGCAGCCGGCGGGCGGCGGCGAGGCCGGCCAGGCCGCCGCCGACGATGACCACATCGGTTTCAGCCAGCACCGCGCGCCTCCCGCTCACCGTTCGCCCGGGACAACCGGCCCGGCCACCAGATCTTCGGCCCGATGTCGTACGCGAGTGCGGGCACCAGCAGCGACCGGACGATGATGGTGTCGATCAGTACCCCGATCGCGACCGCCGTACCCAACTCGACGAGCACCACCAGTGGCAGGACGGCGAGGGCGGAGAACGTCGCGGCGAGCACGATGCCGGCGGAGGTGATCACCCCGCCGGTGACGGCGAGGCCGGCGAGCACTCCGGCGCGGGTGCCACGCTTGACCGACTCTTCGCGGACGCGGCTCATCAGGAAGATGTTGTAGTCGATGCCGAGCGCGACCAGGAAGACGAACGCGAACAGCGGGAACGACGAGTCCACGCCGGGGAAGCCGAAGACGTGGCGGAACAGCAGCGCGCACAGGCCGAGGGTCGCCGCGAAGCTGAGCAGAACCGTGGCGATCAGCAGCAGCGGGGCGAGCAGCGCGCGCAGCAGCAGGGCCAGGATGACAGCGATGACCACCAGCACCACCGGGATGATGACGTTCTGGTCGCGCTTCGCGGCGTCGGAGGTGTCCACGTTGATCGCGGTGAAGCCGCCGACCACAGCGTCCGCGCCGGGCACCTGGTGTACGGCCACCCGCAGCTCGCGGATGGTCCGCTCGGCGCCGTCGCTGTCGGGTGGGTCGGCCAGGGTCGCCTCCAGTTGCACCCGCCCGTCGACGACCTTCGGGGCGGCGTTCGCCTCGGGTGGACCGGTCTGCGGGCCGGAGGGAAGGGGGCGGACGTCGGCGACGCCGGGTACGTCCTTCGCCACCTGGGCGACCTGTCGGGCGGTCTGCTCGGTGGTGAAGATGGTGGCCGGGCTGCCGGTGCCGGCCGGGTAGTGCCGGGCGATCACCTCCTGGCCGTCGATCGAGTCGGTGCGCTGGGTGAACAGGTCGGACTGGCCGAGGGTGGTGGCGCCGAGCTGGGTGAGGCCGAGGGTCAGCAGGGCCAGCACGGCGGCGGTGGTCAGCCAGATCGGGCGGGCGTGCCGGGCCACGAAGCCGGCGATGCGGTTCCAGATGCCGTGTTCGGCCCGCGGGTCGGCCTGGTCGGCTCGGGGTCGGCGGGGCCAGAACGCCCACCGTCCGCCGAGCACCAGCAGCGCGGGTAGGAAGGTGAGCATCACCAGCAGGGTGGCGGCGATGCCGATGGCGGCGACCGGGCCGAGCGCCCGGTTGGAGTTGAGGCTTGACAGCAGCAGGCAGAGCAGGCTGACGATGACGGTGCCGCCGGAGGCGATGATGGCCGGCGCGGCGCCCTTCCAGGCGGTCTTCATGGCGTCCCACGGGCGGTCGTGCCGGTGCAGTTCCTCCCGGTAGCGGGCGATCAGCAGCAACGCGTAGTCGGTGCCGGCGCCGAAGACCAGCACTGTGAGGATGCCCTGGGCCTGCCCGTTGAGCTTGACCACGTCCGCGTCGGCGAGCAGGTAGACGAAGACGGAGGCGAGGGCGTACGACATGCCGGCGGCGAGCAGCGGGAAGATCCAGAGGACCGGGCTGCGGTAGACGATCAGCAGGATGACCAGCACCACGACCAGGGTGACCAGCAGCAGTGGTCCGTCGATGGCGGAGAAGACCTCGATCAGGTCGGCGAGCAGACCGGCCGGGCCGGAGACGTCCACTGTGAGGCCGTCGCGGTCGCCGCCGGTGATGTCGCGCAGTTTCTCGACGACTGTGCCGATCTCCTCGCCCTCGGCGTCGTCCACCGGTACGACGACCTGGAGTGCCTGGCCGTCGTCGCTCGGGATGGGCGGGGGCAGTGGGGTGACCACGCCGGGGATCTGGGCGAACCGGGCGGCGTCGGCGCTGACCCGTTGCCGGTCCGCGTCGGTGATCCCGGAGGGCCGTTCGTAGACGACGAGAGCCGGGATGGTCTGCCGGTCGACGAATTCGCCGGCGAGGTCCTGGGCGCGGGTCGCCTCGGCGTCGGTGGGCAGGAAGGCGGCGTTGTCGTTGGTGGCGACCTCGCTGAGGCGTCCCGCGTACGGGCCGGACACGCCGCCGATCACCAACCAGGCCAGCACGACCGCCACCGCGATCAGCGTGGCCTTGCCGCCTCGTCCGGACATCCGCACTCACCCCAAGGATCGACGCATCAATCGACGCAGCGGTAGCCTCAGTCGACATCGACCATCCTGCCGGGCAAGCAGGTCGATGGTGGGTGAAACCGGGTCACACAGACGAAAACGCCCGTCGGCCGGTGGCTGACGGGCGTACGTGGAAAAGCTCCCCCGATTGGACTCGAACCAATAACCTGCCGGTTAACAGCCGGCTGCTCTGCCAATTGAGCTACAGGGGATCGTGCTCCGCCCGACTTCGGATCTCCCCGACGCCTTGCGACGGGACAAGAGTACAGGACATCCCCCGGTGGTGGTCCAGTGGGTTGCCTCCCCGCCGTCGCATTGACAATAGGGGTAAATCGCCATCCCGGCACAACAATGCTTGAGCGGAGAGCAGGATGGGTAGTTAGCTGCGGACAGAGGACGCAGGCGCGAACAGGTCGCCTTCCGACGGGGCAACTCGCCGGGGTGACGGCGCGTCAGGTACGGAAGGAGCCGCCATGCGCGGAAAGATCATGTTTCTTGGCGGGCTGGCTGCGGGATTCGTCCTGGGCGCCCGTGCCGGCCGGGAAAAGTACGAAGAGCTCGTGGTCAAGGGCCGCAAGGTGCTCGACCACCCGACCGTCCAGGAGGCGGCCGGGGTCGCGCAGGCCCAGGCCAACAAGCTCTACAGCGAGGGCAAGGACAAGCTCGGCCAGACCAAACTGGGCGAGAAGCTGGGCACCACCAACGGCAGCACCGGCAAGCAGGAGCTGACCGCCGCCGACGACGCGTTCGCCGGCACGCCCGCCACAGTGGGCGCCAAGGCGGGCACCAGCACGGTCGGCACGACCTCCGGGTCGCCGTCGTCCACGAACCCCCGCACCAAGCCGTCCGGCTCGGGCACGAACGCCAGCACGCTCTGACCAATCGCACGTCGACGGGCCGGTCGCCGCAGGGCGACCGGCCCGTGGTCTGTCCGACGTGCGGTCAGTCCTTGCTGCTGAACGCCGCGTCGAAGGCGGCGCTCGGTGCGTCGAAGGCGAGCCGGCGGACGAACTGCAACGCCTCCGGGGCGCCGACCAGCCGGTCCATTCCGGCGTCTTCCCACTCGACCGAGATCGGGCCGGTGTAGCCAATCGCGTTCAACGCGCGGAAGCAGTCCTCCCAGGGCACGTCGCCGTGGCCGGTGGAGACGAAGTCCCAACCACGCCGCAGGTCGGCCCAGGGCAGGTGCGAGGCGAGCCGGCCACGCCGGCCATCGCCGGTACGCACCTTCGCGTCCTTGCAGTCCACGTGGTAGATCCGGTCGGCGAAGTCGAAGATGAAGTTCACCGGGTCCAGCTCCTGCCACACGAAGTGCGACGGGTCCCAGTTCAGCCCGAACGCGGGCCGGTTGCCGATCGCCTCCAGCGTCCGCTTCGTCGTCCAGTAGTCGTACGCGATCTCGCTGGGGTGCACCTCGTGCGCGAACCGCACTCCCACCTCGTCGAACACGTCGAGGATGGGGTTCCAGCGGTCGGCGAAGTCCTGGTAGCCGCGCTCGATCATCGACGGCGGCACCGGCGGGAACATCGCGAGGGTGTGCCAGATCGACGAACCGGTGAAGCCGACGACCGTCTTCACCCCGAGCTTCGCCGCCGCCCGCGCGGTGTCCTTGATCTCCTCGGCGGCCCGCTGACGAACACCCTCGGGCTCCCCGTCGCCCCAGATGCGGCCGGGCAGGATGTCCTGGTGCCGCTCGTCGATCGGGTGGTCGCAGACCGCCTGACCAACGAGGTGGTTGGAGATCGTGAAGACCTCAAGGTTGTGCTTCGCGAGGGTCTCCCGCTTGCGCTCGACGTACGAGTCGTCGGCGAGCGCCTTGTCGACCTCGAAGTGGTCGCCCCAGCAGGCGATCTCCAGACCGTCGTAGCCCCACTCGGAGGCGAGCCGGCAGACCTCCTCGAACGGAAGATCGGCCCACTGGCCGGTGAAGAGCGTGATGGGTCGCGCCATTGTCCTTCTCCCCTGATGTGATGGGGATTCCTTGTGCGGACCGGGGCGAGGGTGACCGGACGTGCACGGCACCCGAGCGGTCACCGGTGGGTGCGGAACACACCTGAGCCCGGCGGGTTGCGCCTCCCACCGGGTCACCGGCCACCAGCACGGTCGCCGACCCCCACCCTATTTCCGCAGTGCCCCATCGGGGAAGCCCCGCGGTCGGCCGATCATCCGATCATTTCCTCGGGCGCGGGCAGGACAGCCCGTACGGTGAAGCCGCCACCGGCGCGCGGGCCGGCCGAGAACGTGCCGCCGAGCCGCTCGGCGCGCCTGCGTACCCCGAGCAGACCCCGACCGGCGCCCTGGGTGCCGCCACCGGACGGAGCGGGACCGGTGCCCTCGTCGCGGACCTCGATGGTGATGCCCGCGGCGTCGTAGCGCAGGCGGACCCCGACCGGCGCGCCCGGCGCGTGCCGGCACGCGTTGGTCAGCGCTTCCTCGATGATCCGGTACGCCACCACGTCGACCGGGCCGGGCAGCGGCCGGGGTTGCCCGGCCATGGTCCAGCGCACCGGTTGACCGGCGGTGAAGCCCTCCACCAGCGCGTCGAGGCGGTTCAGGCTGGGCGCCGGCACGGACGGGTCGTCGGGCTCGTCGGCCCGGCCCAGCGCACCGAGCAGCTGATGGCCTCGCGCCAGCACCGTCCCACGCCACTGCGCGAACAACCCCATGCAGGTCAAGGTACGGCAGGCCGCTGTGAGCCGGTCGGCGGCGTCCACGCGGTGTGCCCGCATCCGAGTGCCCCGGCGGCGGCGCGGAGCCCAGCCCTCTACCGGGGCTCGGCCTCCCCGACAACCCCGCATGCGGCGTCCGGCGGGATGGCGACCCGGCGGACGAAGCGGTACGAGCGTGATGCCTCTGAGTCATCGAGATGACTCAGAGGCATCACGCTCGTTGGAGACACCGCTCGTCGCGCTTCGACGATGCGACCGGTCGGCGGGGGACGTCGACCGGACACGTCGGCGGTCAGGCCGGCTGGGCCGGAGGGGCCGACGACGTGAGCCGCGGCCCCTCCGGGTCAGTCGGTCAGGGCAGGGTCCACTTCTGGTTGGCCGCGTTGAGGCAGGTCCAGAGGTGCACGATGGTGCTGTCGGCGGAGTTGTTGCCGGAGACGTCCAGGCACTTGCCCGACGACGTGTTGCGCAGGGTGCCGTCGGACGCGGCAGCCCAGTTCTGCGCGCCGCTGCCGTTGCAGGTCCAGAGCTGGATCTTGGTGCCGTCGGCGGTGCCGCTGCCGGAGACGTCCAGGCACTTGCCGAGCGCCTTGATCGTCGAGTTCGGCGTCACGGTCCAGGTCTGCGCCGTGCTGCCGTTGCAGGTGTAGAGCTGGATCTGGGTGCCGTCGGCGGTGGCGGCGTTGCGCACGTCCAGGCACTTGCCGGCGAGACCCTTGATCGGGCCGACACCGGTGCCGCCGCCCTTCACCAGGGTGAAGTCGTCCAGGTCGAAGAGCCCCGTGCCGCTACCGGTGAAGGTGAGGTAGAGGTTCTGGGTACTGGACGGGACGTTGGACAGCGCCGTGGAGACGTTGGCGTAGGTCGTCCAACTGCCGGTGTTGGGCACCGCGACAGTGCCGAGCACCGGGCCGGTGGCCGAACCGGTACGCACCTGGATGGCGCCACCCGCGCCGCCGGAGACGACCCGGGCCGTGAACGACGTGACCCCGGCCAGGTTGACCCCGTTGTACGCGGCCCAGTCACCCGGATCGATGTAGCCGACGGTCTGCCCACCGTTGGCGCCCGCCTTGGTGAACGCGGAGACACCGTTGGCCGAGCTGAACGCCTCGGCCTGGATCGTGCCGGTGGGCGGCGGCGTGGTGCCCAGCTCCTTGATCCGGATGTTGCGGAAGGAGGCGTCGTCACCGGTGCCGTGGTTCTGGATACCGATGTGACCGGCCAGCGAGCGGACCGGGTTGGTGTTGGTGAAGTCGTTGATCTTCACCCCGTTGAGGAAGATCTGCAGCCGCTCGCCCTCGACCAGCAGCTCGTACGTGTTCCACTCCCCCGCCGCGTTCAGCGCCGCGTCACGGGCGGCGATGTCGGCGGACTTGTAGGTGTAGACCGCGCCGGTGGTGCGGTCGGCCGCGTCGGTGGCGTCGATCTGGATCTCGTACCCGTTGTCGACCGCCGACCAGGGGTCACTCGACGGCGGGAACCCGATGAAGATGCCGGAGTTGTCGTCACCGGCCAGCTTCCAGTCCATCTTCAGCGAGTAGTTGGTGAACTGCTTGGCGTTGTACCAGTACAGCCCCATGCCGCCGACCGAGGTCAGGGTGGCGTCGGTGTTGGTGAAGCTGCCCGGACCGGCCTGTGACCAACCGGCCGTCGAGCCGTTGAACAGCGGGGTGTAGCCGGTCTCGGGCCGGCAGTCGGCCTTGCTCCGACCCGAGGCGTACCGGATGCCGCCGAGCAGGTGGTTCCGGAACCCCGCCTCCGCGTACGACGCCTGGGTGTGCCCCGCGCCGGTGTAGAAGGACCGGCCGCCGCTGTAGCTCTTGCACCAGCTCAGCGGGTGGTCGGCGCCCATCCCGCCGCCGGAGTACGACGACTCGTCGAGGGTGGCCAGCACGTGGGCGCTCGACCGGGCGTTGGTGCGGTAGTTGT
The DNA here is from genome assembly GCF_026342155.1 of Micromonospora sp. NBC_00362. Taxonomy (NCBI): domain Bacteria; kingdom Bacillati; phylum Actinomycetota; class Actinomycetes; order Micromonosporales; family Micromonosporaceae; genus Micromonospora; species Micromonospora sp. NBC_00362. The sequence goes on along the minus strand of NZ_JAPENH010000001.1, from coordinate 6,089,594 downwards.
ACCACTCGTCGGTGCGGGTCCAGGTCTGCGGCAGGTGAGCGGTGGCCGCGTGGCCCCGGTCCTCCACCTTCATGTTGGCCTGCTGGATCGCGGGGTGCGAGGCGAACCACGCCCCCACGAGGTTGCCGTAGAACGGCCAGTCGTACTCGGTGTCGGCTGCGGCGTGCACACCCACGTATCCGCGGCCGGAGCCGATGTACGACTCGAAGGCGGTCTGCTGGCTGGCGTTGAGCACGTCGCCGGTGGTGTTGAGGAAGACGACCGCCTCGTACTGGTTGAGGTTGCTCGTGGTGAACGCGGCGGCGTCCTCGGTCGCGGTGACTGTGAAGTTGTTCCCCGCGCCCAGGTCGCGGATGGTCTGGATGCCGACCGGGATCGCGTCGTGCCGGAAACCAGCGGTCTTGGAGAAGACCAGCACGTCGTACGGGGCGTCGGCGGCGCTGGCCGGGGTGGCCGGGGTGGTGCAGGCGATGACGGCGAGTGCGGCCATGGCCGCACCGAGGACGGGTCGCAGGCGTCTGCGCATATCGCTCTCCTAATTGCGGTTAGGAGGGGCCCCTCGCCTCACACTAGGCGTTGTCGAGGGGCCCCTCCCGCCAGCTCAGGGCAGGGTCCACTTTTGGTTGGCGGCGGCGGTGCAGGTCCAGAGGTGGACCACCGTGCTGTCAGCGGAGCTGTTGGCGGAGACGTCCAGGCACTTGCCCGACGACGTGTTGCGAAGCGTGCCGTCGGCCTGGGCGGCCCAGTTCTGCGCGGCGGTCCCGTTGCAGGTCCAGAGCTGGATCTTGGTGCCGTCGGCGGTGGCGCCGCCCGACACGTCAAGGCACTTGCCCAACGACTTGATCGTGGAGTTGGGGGTGACCGCCCAGGTCTGCGCGGCACTGCCGTTGCAGGTGTAGATCTGGATCTGCGTGCCGTCGGCGGTGGCGGCGTTGCGCACGTCCAGGCACTTGCCGCCGAGGCCCTTGATCGCCCCGGCCCCACCGGCCGGGGGCGTCCCGGTGACGAAGGTGAAGGCGTCCAGGTCGTAGAGCGCCCCGGTGCCCGACCCGGCGAAGGTCAGGTAGAGCGTCGTCGTGCCGGTCGGCGGGTTGGTGATCGTCCCGGTGACAGTGGTGAAGGTTTCCCAGCCGCCGGTCACCGGGACCGTGGCCGAGCCGAGCACGGTGCCGGTGGCCGAGCCGGCCCGGACCTGGAGGGTGCCACCGGCGCCCGCCGAGGAGACCCGGGCGTTGAACGAGGTCACGTTGCCCAGCCGGTACGGCTGGAACGCGATCCAGTCGCCGTTGTTGATGTCGCCGACGGTCTTGCCACCCTCGGCCGGGGTCTTGCTGAACACGTTGACCCCCGACGAGGTGCCGTAGAACTCGGCCTGGCGGTGCCGCGGCGGCAGCGTGTGCTGGGTGTGCGTGGTCAGCCCACCGGCGTCGGTGTACTCGGCGTCGAAGATCGCGAAGATGTTCGCCGCGTCGTCGTGCTCACCGTCGACCGGGATGGTGATCGAGCCCGAGCAGCCGGTCTTCGAGGTGATCTGGTGCCCGTGCTGGTCGTGGCCGAGCACGTAGGTCATCTTGACCTTCGTGCAGTCGATGGTGCCGTCCTCCGGGTCGGTCACGGTGATGCTGTATGCCACCGTGTCACCGAAGCCGAACAGCTGACCGTTGCCCGGGTTGTTGATCGTGACGGTGGGCGCGGTGTTGCCGACGCTGATCTGCACGCTGCTGCTGCCGGTGGCGCCCTGCGGGTCGCGCACCGTCAGCGTGGCGGTGTAGGTGCCGTTGGCGCTGTAGGTCTTCGTCGGGTTGGCGGCGGTCGAGGTGGTCCCGTCACCGAACGCCCACGCGTAGGTCAACGCGCCGCCCTCGGGGTCGGTCGAGCCGGCCGAGGAGAACGTCACAGCGAGCGGAGCCGCGCCGGAGGTGCGGTTGGCGCTGGCCTTCGCGGTGGGCGCCCGGTTTCCGCCGCCGACGTAGTCGAAGCGGTAGAGCGCCGAGTTGGCGTCACCGTTGAAGTAGCCGGTGCCGTAGTCGAGCACGTAGTACGCGCCGTCCGGGCCGAACGCCGAGTCCATCACCTGCTTGCCGACCCAGGGGAAGGTGTCGATGGTGCCCCGGGAGCCGTCGGAGTTGACGTGGATCGGCTTGATCCAGCCCCGGCCGAACTCGGTGGCGAAGAACTGCCCGTCGAACGACTGCGGGAACTTGGTGGTGGAGGTCGACGAGGCGTTGTACCGGTAGACCGGGCCGCCCATCGGCGACTCGGAGCCGCCGCCGAACTCGGTCGGGGTGCCGGCGTCGCCGGCGTACCGGATCCAGGCCGGCTGGGCCGGCGGCAGGGTGGTCCGGCCGGTGTTGCGGAACGAGTTGTTTGTCGGCCCGCCGGTGCAGTTGTACTTCGCGCCGCTGGCGCTGGTCGCGAAGTCGAACTCGTTGTACGTCTCGGTGCTGGTGTTGGTGCCGGTGCAGTACGGCCAGCCATAGTTGCCCGGTGCCGCGACCCGGTTGAACTCCACCTGGCCGGACGGCCCGCGGGTGGAGCTGGTGGAGCCGGCGTCCGGCCCGTAGTCACCGACGTAGACCACGCCGGTGGCCTTGTCCACGCTGATCCGGAACGGGTTGCGGAACCCCATCGCGTAGATCTCCGGCCGGGTCTGGGCCGTGCCGGGGGCGAACAGGTTGCCCGACGGGATGGAGTACGTGCCGTTGGCGTTCACCTTGATCCGCAGGATCTTGCCGCGCAGGTCGTTGGTGTTGCCGGCGCTGCGCTGCGCGTCGTACGCGGGGTTGCGGTTGGTCCGCTCGTCCAGCGGCGAGTAGCCCGACGACTCGAACGGGTTGGTGTCGTCGCCGGTGGACAGGTAGAGGTTGCCGGCGGCGTCGAAGTCGATGTCGCCACCGACGTGGCAACACACACCCCGGCTGGCCGGGACGTCGAGCACGTCGACCTTGCTGGACTGGTTGAGCGTGAAGTCCGAGTTGAGGGTGAACCGGGAGAGCCGGTTGACGCCGTTCCAGGCCGAGAAGTCGGTGCCGGTGGCCGGCGCGTCGCCGCCGGGGGTGGAGAGCGGCGGGGCGTAGTAGAGGTAGATGTAGCGGTTGCTGGCGAAGCCCGGGTCGATCCCGACGCCCTGCAACCCCTCCTCGTCGTGCTGGTAGACCGACACGGTGCCGATCACTGAGGTGGTGCCGTTGGCGTCGGTGCGGCGCAGGGTGCCGTTGCGGGCGGTGTGCAGGACCGAGCGGTCCGGGAGCACCGCCAGCGACATCGGCTCACCCATGTCGGTCACGCCGCGAGCCAGCTCGACCTGTTGGAAGTCGCTGGCGACGATCGTGTGTGCCTGGGCGGGGGCCGAGCCGGCGGCGAAGGTGACCGTGCCGGCGGCGACCGCCAGCAGCAGCGCGGATCCGGCGGAGAACCATCGTCGGGACCGTTGTCTGGGAGCGTCCTTCATGGACATTTGTGCTGTCCCTTCCTGACGTGTGACTGCCAGGCCGGGCGCGCGCCGTCGCGCCGGATGCCGTAGCGGTGGTGGGGGGGTCGATGGGTTACCGCGCCGCCGGTTCACCTCGACGAAACATTGTCGTGTTGGTCACGACACTAAGTCGCACGTGTCGATGTGTCCATACCTTCCGGCGGTTCAGCATCAACTTTTGTCGATTTGATCGAAAGTCGCCGGTCAGGCGCGTCGGTCGATCGTCTGCCCGGCCAGCGCAACCAGGGCCGCGCGGGCCTCGTCGGCCACCATGGCGTTCTGTAGGGCGGACAGCGCGGCCTCGGTCCGGACCCGGATCATCTGCTCGATCCGCTCCCGCGCGCCGGTCGCCTCGATGATGTCGCGCAGCTCCGCCGCGCCCTCGGCGTCCAACGCCGGGTTGCCGAACAGCTCCCGCAGCCGGATGGTCTGCGGCCGGTCGGCGGCGCTGCGGGCCAGCGCCATCATGACAGTGGGCTTGCCCTCACGCAGGTCGTCCAGGACCGACTTACCGGTGACCGCCGGGTCACCGAACACGCCCAGGACATCGTCGCGGAGCTGGAACGCGTCACCCAGCGGGTCACCGAACTCGCCCAACGCGGCGATCAGCTCCGGCCCCGCGCCGGCCAGGGCAGCACCGATCTGCAACGGCCGGGTGACCGTGTACCGGGCGGCCTTCATCCGGATCACTGTGAGCGCGCTGGCCACCGAGCCGTCACCCACACCCGAGACCAGATCCAGGTACTCCCCCGCGATCACCTCGGTACGCATCAGCGCGAACACGCCGTACCCCCGGTGCACCTGCTCGGTGCTCAGCCCGCACTCGTGGAACATCTGATCCGACCAGGCCGCGCAGAGGTCCCCGCAGAGCAGGGCGGTGTTGCGGCCGTACGCCTCGGGGTCACCGCGCCACGACGAGCGGGCGTGCAGGTCGGCGAAGAGCCGGTGCACCGACGGCTCACCCCGACGGCGGTCGCTGCCGTCCAGGATGTCGTCGTGGATCAGCGCGAACGCGTGGAACAGCTCCAGGGCCGCCGCCGCCACCACGATCGGGGTGCCGTCGGCCGCCCCCGCGCCGCGCCAACCCCAGTAGCAGAACAGCGGTCGTAGCCGTTTGCCACCGGCCAGCACGAACCGTTGCAGCGCGGTGAACACGCCGCGCGGGGCCCCGTCCGGCCAGTCCGGGCCCTGCCGGCTGAGAAACCCGGCCAGCTCCGCGTCGAAACGCGCCCGCAGCTCGCTGGCGTCGGTGGGCACGACGGTGACCGTCATGAGCCCTCCCCCGACCCGACCGCGCCGCCGGGGCTCAGCCCGGCCAGCTCCAGCAGCAGCGCCTTGACCTCGGTCGCCGCGATCTTGTCCCGCGCCGCGGTCGGATCGGAGCAGAGCAGCACCGGGCCGTCCGCCGGGTCGTCCGGCAGCCGCCCGTGCGAGCCCCGCACCGCCCGCGCGCCGGAATCGAGGCCGACAGCGCTCATCAGGTACCGCATGCCGAGCTTCTTGCGGGCCAGGGCGACGCCGGCCCGGGCCTTCGCGGCACCGGGGTTGGCCGGGTCGAAGAACAGCTCCGCCGGGTCGTAGCCCGGCTTCCGGTGAATTTCCACGAGCCTGGCGAAGTCCGGTGCCTGGGCGTCGTCCAGCCAGTAGTAGTAGGTGAACCAGGCGTCCGGCTCGGCCACCAGCACCAGCTCACCGGCGCGCGGATGGTCCAGCCCGTGTGCCGCCTTGCCCTCGGCGTCGAGCACCTCGGCCACCCCGGGCAGACCCGCGCAGAGCTTCGCCACCGCCGGCACGTCGGCCGGATCCTTGACGTAGACGTGCGCGATCTGGTGGTCGGCGACAGCGAACGCCTTCGACGTCCACGGGTCGAGGTACTCCATGCCCGCCTGGGTGTGCACCCGCAACAGGCCCTCGGCGCGCAGCAACCGGTTGACGTCCACCGGCCGGGACACGTCGGTGATGCCGTACTCCGACAACACCACCACTGTGGCGTCCCGGGCCCGGGCGGCGTCCAGGAGCGGGCCGAGCACCGTGTCCAACTCGGCCGCCGCCGCGGCGGCCTCGGCCGACGAGGGACCGAAGCGTTGCAGGTCGTAGTCCAGGTGCGGAACGTAGACAAGGGTCAGGTCCGGTGACACGTCGGCGAGGATCTGCTCGGCCGCCTGGCAGATCCACCGCGACGACGGCAACCCGGCGGTCGGCCCCCAGTAGGTGAAGAGCGGGAAGGTGCCCAGCCGCCCGGTGAGCGCGTCGTGCAGCTCCGGCGGGTCGGTGTAGCAGTCCGGTTCCTTGCGCCCGTCGGCGTAGTAGACCGGGCGGGGCGTCACCGTCCAGTTGACGTCGGCGCCCATGGCGTACCACCAGCAGACGTTGGCCACCGTGTAACCGGGTTCGGCCCGACGGGCGGCCTGCCAGAGCTTGTCCCCGCCGACCAGCGCGTTGTGCTGCCGCCACAGCAGCACCTCGCCCAGCTCCCGGAAATACCACCCGTTGCCGACGATCCCGTGCCCGCTGGGCTGCTCGCCGGTGAGGAAGGTGGACTGCACCGAGCAGGTGACGGCGGGCAGCACTGTGCCCAGCTCGGCCCGGAAGCCGCCGTCGGCCACCCCGCGCAGTCGAGGCATGTGCGCCAGTAGTCGGGGCGTCAACCCCACCACGTCGAGGACCACCAGTCGCCGACTCATCGCGTCACTCCCATGCTCACGGATCGTTCTGCGGTCAGGCCGAGGCCGACCAGTTCGTCCCGGGCGAAGGCCAGCTCCGCGGCGATGCCGGCGGCCAGCTCCGCGTCGGTGCCGGGCCGTCGTGCGGCCGGCAGCACCCCCCAGGTGTACGTCTCGACGTCGAGGTGGTCGCAGCCGGCGGCCGGGCCGTCGAAGAGCGCTCTCAGGGCCGCGCGGAGCACCGGCAGGGTCGAGCCGAGCGGCTCCTCGGGTGGGGCGTGCAGCGGCACGTGGTAGTGCACCCGCCACGGGCCCGGCAACGCCCGGTCCAGCGCCTCGTCCAGGTCGTCGGCCGCGTACGTCGGGTCGGCCGGGTCGGCCAGACCGGCGCAACCGGCGCCCCGGGTCTGGTGCAGGAAGCGCGGCTCCACCCAGCGGCGCAACGCCTCGGCCCCGCCCTCCGGGTCGGCGGCCTCGACAGCGGCCGAGACCTGCACCTTCACCACCGGCAGCCCGGCCGCCCGCAGTCGTTGCAGCGCTTCGGCCGGCTCCTCCCAGGCGCAGGCCAGGTGGGCCAGGTCGAGGCAGACACCCAGCCGGTCGGTGTCCATCCCGGACAGCAGCTCAGCCGCCTGACCGGTGCTCTCCACCACACAGCCGGGCTCCGGCTCGAAGGCGATCCGCACCTCACGGCCGGTGTCCCGCTGCACGTCGGCCAGGCCGGCGGCCAGCTGGTCCAACCGGCGTCGGGCCGTGTCGGCCCGGCCGGCGTCCCACGGATGACGCCAGGCCAGCGGCAGCGTGGAGATCGAACCTCGGGCGGCGTCGTCGGGCAGCAGGTCGGCGAGCACCCGGGCCAGGTTGAGGGTGTAGGTCAGGCGCTGCTCGGTGGTCCAGTCCGGGTGGTACACGTCCTGCTTGACCACCGGGGCCTGGAAGGCCGCGTACGGGAAGCCGTTGAGGGTGACCACCTCCAGGCCGCGCGCGTCCAGCTCGGTGCGCAACCGGCGGCGTAGCGTCGGGTCGGCGGCCAGCTCGGCGGCGACCGGGGCGGCCAGCCACAGCCCGAGCCCTAGCAGGTCGCTGCCGAGCGTCTCGCGGACCGGCACCGCGTAGGTGTCCAGTTGACCGAGGATGCCGGCCAGGTCCTCGGCCGGGTGCACGTTGGTGCAGTAGCCCAGGTGGACGGTCTCACCGCCGGCATGTCGCAGCCGCATCAGCTACCGCCGCGCAGGATCGAGTTGCCGGTCTGCGGGTCCACTGCGGCGGCTGTCTCCAGGTCGCTGAGGTCCAGTCGCCCCGACTGCCCGTAGAACTCCACCGGGTTTCGCCACAGCACCGTGTCGACGTCGTCGTCGCTGAAGCCGGCCGCGAGCATCGCCTCGCCGGTGGCTCGGGTCAGCAGCGGGTCGGACCGCCCCCAGTCGGCTGCCGAGTTGACCAGCATCCGTTCCGTGCCGTACTCCCGCAGCAACTCCACCATTCGCTGCGGGGTCATCTTGGTGTCCGGGTAGATGGAGAAACCCAGCCAGCAGCCGCTGTCGCGGACCAGCTTCACTGTCACCTCGTTGAGGTGGTCGACGACCACCCGGCCCGCGTCGATGCCGGACTCGGCGACCACGGCGAGGGTCCGCTCGCAGCCGCGCGCCTTGTCCCGGTGCGGGGTGTGCACCAGCGCCGGCAGGTCGTACGCCACAGCGAGCGCGAGCTGTGCCGCGAACGCCTCGTCCTCCTCGGGCGTCATCGAGTCGTACCCGATCTCGCCGACCGCCACCACCGCGTCCTTGTCCAGGTAGCGGGGCAGCAGGTCGAGGACCGGCCGGCAGCGCGGGTCGTTGGCCTCCTTGGGGTTCAGCGCGATGGTGGCGAAGTGGCGCACCCCGAACTGCCCGGCCCGGAACGGCTCCCAACCGATCAACGAGTCGAAGTAGTCGGTGAACGAGGCGGCGCTGGTGCGGGGCTGGCCCAGCCAGAACGCCGGTTCGACCACGGCGCGCACCCCAGCGGCGGCCATCCGTTCGTAGTCGTCGGTGGTGCGTGAGGTCATGTGGATGTGGGGGTCGAAGATGCGCATTCACGCCTCCCGGGGCAGTGCGGCGGTGAGCCGGTGGAGCAGGTCGTTGGCATCGGCGGGCAACTCCCGGCCGGCGGCGTGCCGTTCGGCGGCCAGCGCGGCCAGCATCGCGGTCAGCTCGCCGTCGGCCCGGGTGTCCAGGTCGGCCACGGTGGCCAGCGGGACCCCGCTGAACACGCACTTGAGCACCGCCTGCCGCCAGGCGGCCTGGTCGAGGTGCCGGGCGTACGGGCCGAGCGCGGCGGCGACCAGCCGGGTGTCGTTGGTCCGGATCGCGTCGTGCAGCAACGCAACCCCGTCGGCGCCGATCGGCAGCAGCGGCAGGGCGCGCAGCACCGCTCGTCGCTCGGCCGCGTCACCGTGTTGGTAGAGGCGCTCGGCGTACGTCGCGTGCTCGCCGGGCAGGCTGGTGAGCAGCAGCACCCGGGCCGCGTCGTCGGCGGTCCAGCCGGGGGCGTCGGGCAGCGCGGCCCGACCGCAGCGTCGGCCGACGGCGGGAAAGAGCCGGGTGATCGCGGTGGGCTCGGTGCTGACCCGGCGCAGGGCCGTGTCCAGCCATTCGGGATCGGGTACGCCTCCCAGCGCGGCCCGTAGTGAATCCGGTGTCATCCCGTCTCCTCCCTTGTGCTGCTCCCCGGTGCCCCGTCGCCACCCTTTGCTCTGCACCTACATATGCACCGGGGCCTCTTCGGCGGGTGTCGCCTCGGCGGGTGTCGCCTCGGCGGGTGCAGAGCAAAGGGTGCGGGCAGGGTCGTATTCGGTGGCCGCGGCGGCACGCAGGAACTCGATCGACCGGGCCGCCACGGCGGGTGCGGCGTGCGAGTCGCGGGGCAACTCGACGGCGACCAGGCCGCGGTAGCCGGCGTCGCGCAGCGCGGCCAGCACCGGCGGGAAGTCGATCTCGCCGACGCCGAACTCCAGGTGCTCGTGCACGCCTCGGCGCATGTCGTCTATCTGCACGTTGACCAGGTGGTCGGCCACCTCGGCGACGCACTGCGGCACCGGCCAGGGCTCCAGGCACCGGCAGTGGCCGATGTCGAGGGTGATGCCGAACCGGGCCGGATTGTCGAGTGCGGCGTACAGCCGACGCCAGTCGGCGATGTCCTGCACCAGCATGCCCGGCTCCGGTTCGAAGCCGAGTGTGACGCCAGCGGTGTCGGCCGCGTCGACCACCGTGGCGCAGCCGGCCACCAGCCGGTCCCAGGCGCACTGCTGTGACACCGCCTCGGGTCGAACACCGGCCCAGAACGAGACCGCCTCCGCGCCCAGGTCGGCGCCGATCCGCACGGCCCGGCGTAGGAACTCGATCCGCCGGGTCGGGTCGTCGTGCAGCAACGTCGGTGCGTGCTTCTGCCACGGGTCGAGCAGGTAGCGGGCACCGGTCTCGATGACCACCGCCAGGCCCAGCGACTCCAACCGTCGACCGACGGCGGCGACCCGGCGGGTGAGCCCGGGCGCGAACGGGTCCAGGTGGTCGTGGTCCAGGGTGAGCGCCACCCCGTCGTAGCCGAGGTCGGCGATGACGGCGAGCGCGTCGTCGAGGCGGTGGTTGGCGAAGCCGTTCGTGCCGTACCCGAGGCGCAGCGTGGTGGCGTCGGCGGCCGACGCACCGGGCCGGGGCTCGGGGACGCTCATGTCGGGGAGACCTTCCGGGCCAGCCGTCGACCCAGCGGCGCGGCCGCCGCGACGGCCACCCCGAGCAGACCCGCTCCACCCCGTGCGGTGAGAGCGCCCTGGAGGGCCGGCAACCCGGTGATCCCGGCGCCGACGGCAGCGCGGACCCGCCCCGCCGACGGGTCCCGGACGACCTCGGCCTGGGCCGCGCCGTACCGGGCGGCGTACCAACCGGCCAGCACTGCGGGCAGCACCGCCGCGATGGTGGCCGACCGGCTGCGACCCGTGCGCGCACCGGTCTCGTCGACGGTGTCGGCCCGGTCGGTGGCCCCGGCCTGGTTCGTCGTGCGGAGGGCCGCGCGTCGGGCGCCCGGCACGGCGACGGCGGCACTGACGGCGACCAACGCGGTGCCAGCGAGGGTCCGCATCGGCAGGGTGGCGTCGGCGCCGGTGACCTCCCGGCGGGACAGCGCGGTGACCGTCCAGGTGTGCGCGGCGACGGTGGCCGCCGCCGGCAACGCCCGGGTCATCCGGCCGCCGGACGCGCCGAGCAGCACGTCCAACCCTCGGCAGGCGGCCATCACGGCCGGGCCGGCCGCGGTGTTCTTGGCCAGCAGGTCGTACCCCCAGATGGTGGCGGCCAGCGGCACGGCCAGCGCGACGGCGCGGCGACCGCCCGCGGCGGCGGCCAGGCCCACGCCAGCGGCCGTGAGGCCCGCCGCGAGACCGACAGCGGCGGCCGGGGTGACCCGCCCGCTCGGGATCGGCCGCTCGGGCCGCTCCTCGGCGTCCAGACGCCGGTCGGCCCAGTCGTTGGCGGCCATGCCGGCCCAGTAGAGCAGCACCGAAGCGCCGGCCAGGGCGGGGGTACGCGGGCTCAACGCGCCGGCCGCCGCGGCCCCGGCGATCACGTCACCGGGCACCGAGAGCGCGGCCGGGGCCCGGACCAGCTCGGCCAGATCAGCCAACGTTGTCATGGTCACCGTCTCCGCCGTCGTTCAGTTGCCGGGTGAAGGCGGTCAGCCGGGCCCACTGCTCGCCCAGCGAGTGGGTGGGCGTGCCCAGCGGGTCCTTGAAGAAGAAGCCCAGGTCGGCCAGCGGCCCCACCTGCCCGGCGGCGTGTGCGGCGGCGGTGAGTCGGGCCAGGTCGAGGACCAGCGGCGCGGCCAGCGCCGAGTCACAGCCGTGCCAGGTGAACTCCATCCGCATGCCGGTGCCGAGGAATCCGCTGAAGGTGATCAGATCCCAGGCGGTCTTGAAGTCGCCCAGCTCCTCGACGTACTCGATGCGGGTGCCGCCCTGCGGGACGTAGCCCAGCGTCTCGCCGAGCACCCGCTGCTTGCTCTGCACCTTGGCCGCGTTCGCGGCCGGGTCGGCGAGGGTGGCGCCGTCGCCACCGCCGAGCAGGTTGACCCCGGACCAGGAGCCCACGGCCAGGTTGCGCATCGCGAACATCGGCGCGAGCACCGACTTGACCAGGGTTTCCCCGGTCTTGCCGTCGTGCCCGGCGTACGGCAGTCGGGCCTCCTCGGCCAGCGCGGCCAGCGCCGGCAGCCGCAGCCCGGTGGACGGGGTGAAGTCGACGTACGGGCAGCCGGCGAGCACTGCGGCGTACGCGTAGAGGGAGCTGACCGGCAGCACCTCGTCCGGGCCGTCGAGGGCGGCGCGTAGCGCGGCCGGGTCGGCGTGCGCGGGGTGCGGGTCAGGGGCCGGCTCGGTGGCGGACACGTTGACCACCACCACCCGGTCCAGGTCGTGCCGCTCGCGGAAGCTGGTCAGGTCGCGGACCACGGCCTCGGCCCGGTCTGCCTGGGTGTCACCGACCGGCGCGGGGCGCAGTTCCTGCTCGACCACGCCCAGCTCGTCGCGGAGCGCGGCGACCAGTCGCCAGGGGATGACACCGGCGTCGGCGAGGGCCTCGGCGCGCTTGCACAGCGGAGTGGTGGCCAGGTCGTGTCCGCCGAAGACCAGATCGGCGAAGGCCGGCAGGGCCGGGCCGCGTAGCTCGGGAAGCTCGGTGACGCAGCCGGTCGGCCCGGCCAGGCCGGCCCGCAGCGCGAGCCCCCCGACGATGCTGGTGGTCGCGACGGAACCGCGCGCTCCTACCAGCCAGACACCTGTTCGCATGGTGCTCCTTCCCCATTCACGAGGAACCGTCGGTACCGCTAAATATAGGAATATCAGAATATGTTTCGGAAAGATACGGCCCAGTTTCGGAAAGTTTCGGGCCGGGTGGATGGGCCCCGTCCGCCCGCCCCACACCGGAACAGCACCGGCTTCCGACGTCGGCGTCGGCGGCGACGACGCCGGACCGGATCCCGGCAGGTGCGAGCAGACGGGGCTGGTAGGCAGGGTCGGGTCGGCGTCTCGACCCTGCCTCCCCCGCATCCGGCCGGTCGGGGCATGGGCATGCCCCGGCCGGGCGTCTCAGGCCGCCGCGACGGGCGGTGCTATCAGGTGCTCCGGAACTTTCCCGGTGGTGGCGGTCCTCCGGTGCGGCCGGGGAATCCCGGTCCGGTCGCACCGGACGACCGTCCTGCTCGTGCGCCACCGGGCCGTGAGGCCCGGCTGCACGCTCTCCGAAGCCGACCTCTGTCCCGGCCACGGGGCGCAATCCGTGGCTGGTCCCTCGCCGGTCGACTTCGGAAAGCCGGTCGGGCGATGGCGGTGCGAACACCGCCGTCGCGGATGGTCAATGGTCAGACGGCCGCCGCTGTCAGCGTCGGTTCCACCTCGGCCCAGGAGGAGCCGAGCTCCGCCGAGCGGGCCACCGCGTCCAGCACCAGCTGGACCTGCAACGCGTCGGCGAAGGAGGGAGTCGGGTCGACACCGGTGGCGACCGCCTCGATGAAATCGCGCATCTCGTGCGTGAACGAGTGCTCGTAGCCGATGATGTGGCCCGGGGGCCACCACGCCGACATGTACGGGTGCTCGCCCTCGGTCACCAGGATGCGGCTGAAGCCCTGCTCCACGGCCGGGCGGGTCGCGTCGTAGAACTCCAACTCGTTGAGTCGCTCCAGGTCGAAGACCACGCTGCCCAGCGAGCCGTTGATCTCGACGCGCAGCGCGTTCTTACGGCCGGTCGCGAACCGACTCGCCTCGTACGTGGCCAGGGCGCCACCGTCGAGCCGCGCCACGAAGACCGCGGCGTCGTCGACGGTGACAGTCCCGGTGGGCGCCGTGTGGCCGTCCACCGAGGCCGCCAGACCGCTCGACTCGGCCGGCAACGGCCGCTCCTTGACGAAGGTCTCGGTGACCGCGCTGACGCCGCTGATCCGCTGACCCGTGACGAACTGGGTCAGGTCGATGATGTGCGCGCCGATGTCACCGAGCGCGCCGGAGCCCGCCCTGTCCTTCTGCAACCGCCAGACCAGCGGGAACTGCGGGTCCACGATCCAGTCCTGCAGGTACGTCGCACGGACGTGTCGAATCACCCCGAGCCGTCCGTCGGCGACCAACTGGCGCATCATCGTGACCGCGGGGACCCGGCGGTAGTTGAACCCGCACATCGATCGCACTCCGGAGGCCCGGGCGACGTCCGCCGCAGCGGTCATCGCCCGTGCCTCCTCCACCGAGTTGGCCAATGGCTTTTCGCACAGAACGTGCTTGCCTGCGGCCAACGCGGCGAGAGCGATCTCGGCGTGACTGTCGCCCGGGGTGCAGATGTCGACAACGTCGATGTCGTCCCGGTTGATCAGGTCGCGCCAGTCGGTGGTGTACGCGTCCCAGCCGAGTGTGTCGGCGGCGTCAGCCACCTTCGCTGTGTCTCGGCCGCAGATCAACGCCATCCGGGCCCGCGCCGGCAGGTCGAAGACACGGTTCACGGTGCGCCACGCCTGTGAGTGCGCGGCGCCCATGAACGCGTAGCCGACCATGCCGACCCGCAGTTCTTTGTCTGTCGTGGACAAGGTGGGTCTCCCCCCGGTATGTCAGAACCCGAGCTTGTCGTAGCTGCTCGCGTTCTCCTTGGTGATCGTCTCCGAGGCCAGGGTCACTTCCTTGGGCACCTGCAGCTCCGTCAGGTCGCCCAGGCCCCGACCCTGCGCGATGAGCCGCGCGAGCGAGACCGCCGAGGAGGCCATCGACGGGTTGTAGGTGACAGTGGCCTTCAGCACGGTGTTGTCGGCCTTGATGGCGTCGATCGCGAGCTTGGAGCCCGCGCCGCCGACCATGAAGAACTCCGACCGGTTGGCCTGCTTGATGGCCGCGAGCACACCGATGCCCTGGTCGTCGTCGTGGTTCCAGATGGCGTCGATCTTCGGCAGCGCCTGGAGCAGCTGGGACGCCTCACGCTGACCGCTGTCCGAGGTGAACTCGGCCGAACGTCGGTTCCGCACCGTGAACCCGTAGGTCGCCAGGGCGGCCTTGAACCCCTCGCTGCGCTCGACGGTCAGCGGGATCTCCAGGCCGGCGATCTCACCGATGACCGGGTTGGCGACGCCCTTGTCCTTGAGGATCTTGCCGATGTAGTGCCCGGCCGAGACGCCCATGCCGTAGTTGTCGCCCTTGATGACCAGCCGCGAGGCCAGCGCGTCGGGGAACGCCCGGTCGAGGTTCACGATCGGGATGCCCGCCTGCATCGCCTGGAGGGCAACGGCGTTGACCTCCTTGCCGTCGTGCGGCAGCACGACGATGATGTCCGGCTTCTGGGCGATCAGGGTGCCGAGCGTGGAGCGCTGGGCCTCGGAGTTCGACCCGCCGTCGACCTCCTTGAACTCCACGTCCGAGTAGGCAGCGGCCTGGGCCTTGGCGTTGGCGTGGATCGCGCCCATCCAGCCGTGGTCGGCGGCCGGGGCGGAGAAGCCGATGACGACCTTCTTGCCCGGGGCGTTGTTGCCTTCGGTGTTTCCGGCGGCCTTGGTCTGGGTGCTGGCGGCCGGGGTCTCGTTGCTGGTGCAGGCAGTGAGAAGGGTGGCAGCGCCCACTGCGGCTCCACCGAAGAGCAACCGGCGGCGCGACAGGTCGCGACTGTGCTGGGTCATGAATGACCTCCTGGGAGCGGGATTTGACCTATTGAGGGTGTGCGAGGCCCGGCCAGCGTCGAACGTTCTCGACGTCGCCAGGACAACGGTGCGGTGCGTCAGGTTGCGGTGGTGACCCTGTTCCGCGCGAGGAGCCGAGTGACTGACTTGAACTGGAACTGCTGGACCAGGACGGCGGCGACGATGATGCCGCCCTTGACCATGTTCTGCGCCTCGATGGAGAGGCCGTTGATGGCGAAGAGGTTCGTGATGGTGGCGAAGATGATGACGCCGAGCAGCGAGCCGACGATCGTGCCCCGGCCGCCGCTGAGCAGCGTCCCGCCGATGATCGCCGCGGCGATCGCGTCCAACTCGTACAGGTTGGCCATCGCCGCCTGCGCCGAGGTCGCCTGCGAGGTGAGCATGATGGCGGCGATACCGCAGCAGAGACCGGAGAGCGCGTAGAGCAGCATGGTGTGTCGCCGGACGTTGATGCCCGCCAGCCGGGCCGCCTCCGGGTTGCCACCGACGGCGATGGTCCGCCGGCCGAAGGTCGTGCGGTTGAGCACCACCCAACCGGCCAGCACGACAGCGCCGAGGATGTAGACCAGGATCGGGATCCCGATCACCTTGCGCGCGGCGATGTCGTTGATGAAGGTGCTGCTCGACACCTGGGTCTGCTTGTTGGAGATCGACGCCGCGAGCCCTCGCGCGGCCACCAGCATCGCGAGCGTCGCGATGAAGGGCACCAGCCGCCCGTACGAGATGAGCACACCGTTGACGAGGCCGACGCAGATGCCGACAGCGAGGGCGGCGAAGATCATGCCGCCGGCGCCGTAGCTCTGGGTGGCCACTGTGGTGCACCAGACCCCGGCCAGTGCGACGATCGCGCCGACCGACAGGTCGATGCCGCCACCGATGATCACGAAGGTCATCCCGACGGTGACCACGCCGACGACCGAGGCCAACTGGAGAATGGCCAGGACGTTGTTCCAGACCCAGTTCGGGTCGCCGTACAGGTCGGGCTTGGTGACCGCGCCGACCACGATGAGCGCGGCCAGCACCCCGATCAGACCGAGGTTGCGCTTGGCGCCGTCGCCACCGTCACCGCGCCACCAGGAGAGCTTGCCCCCGGATCCTGCCTTGTTATTGGCCACCGCCGTCTCCGCCGGGTCCACCGGCGGCGACTGCGCCGGAAGCTGCGGGCGCTCCGGTGTCGCGGTGGGAGTGGGAGTCGCGTCGCTCATGCCGGTGCGCCTTCCATCAAGGACCCCGCCATCACGAGGTCAAGCACAGTGTTCTCGTCGAGTTCGCCGGCCGCGGCTTCGCGGACGACCCGCCCTTCCCGCATCACCAGCACCCGGTCGGCCAGACCCAGCACCTCGGGCACCTCGCTGGAGACCAGCAGCACCCCCACGCCCTGAGCGGCCAATGCCCGGATGACCTGGTAGAGCTCGGCCCGGGCGCCCACGTCCACGCCCCGGGTCGGCTCGTCGAGAAGCAGCAACTTGGTGCCGCCGAGCAGCCAACGCCCGACCACCACCTTCTGCTGGTTTCCGCCGGACAGCGTGCGTACCGGCCGGTCGACGTCCCGGGGCCGCAGCTCCAGGGTCTCCGCGATCCGGTCCGCCTCGGCGCGTTCCTTGGCGGCGTTGGTGAAGCCGAGCCGCGCGTACCGGCCGAAGGTGGCCAGCGTGACGTTGCGGTAGATCGGCTCGCCGAGCAGCAGCGCCTGGCTCTTGCGTTCCTCCGGGGCCATTCCCATGCCGGCGCGAACCGCCGCGCCGACGCCGGGCCGGAGGACCTTCCCGTCCATCTGCACGGTGCCGGCCTCCGGGAGGCGGGCACCGTAGATCGTCTCCAGCAGCTCGGAGCGACCGGAGCCGACCAGCCCCGCGATGCCCACGATCTCTCCGGCACGCACGTTCAGCGACACGTCGGCGAATTCGCCCGTGCGGGTCAACCCCTGCACCTGGAGCAGGTCGGCGCCCGCGGTGTCGTCGGTCGGCCGGTCCGGGAAGACGTACTCGATGGTGCGGCCGGTCATCCGGCTCACCAGGTCGCGGGTCGGGGTGTCGCGCGCCGGCAGGTTCGCCGCCGTGGTCCGGCCGTCCTTGAGGACGGTGACCCGGTCGCCGATCTCGCGGATCTCCTCCAAGCGGTGGGAGATGTAGATGACGGCGATGCCCTGCGCGGTCAGCTCTCGGATGATCCGGAACAGGTTGCCGACCTCGTCGTGGGCCAGCACCGCGCTCGGCTCGTCCATGATGATCAGTCGGGCCTCGTGTGACAGCGCCCGCGCCATGCTGACGATCTGCTTGCCGGCCGCCGGCAGGGACCGGACCATCCGCCCCGGCGGAATCTCACCGTGGCCGAGCCGGCCGAGGATCTGCCGGGTGTGCCGGGCCATCCGGCCGCGCCGGACGAAACCGAAGTTGCGGTACTCGTGCCCGAGGAACGCGTTCTCCGCCACCGACAGATCCTCGACGAGGTCGAGCTCCTGGTAGATCGTGGCGATGCCCGCCTTCATGGCGGCCTGCGGGTTGGCGAACGTGGCCGGCTCACCGCGCCACTCCACCTGCCCGGAATCCGGTTGGTGCACCCCGGCGAGCACCTTGATGAGGGTGGACTTGCCGGCGCCGTTCTGCCCGAGCAGGCAGTGCACCTCGCCGGCACGCACCTCCAGCTGCACGCCGTCGAGCGCGCGTACGCCGGGGAAGGTCTTCACCAGATCGGTGAGGCGCAGGACCACCTCGCCCGCGACGGTGTCGGCGGGAGCCTCGACCAGCGGCGCCTCGGCGACGGCCTCGGCCGACGCGGTGGCGGGGTCATCCTCGGGCAGAGCCACAGTCTCCTCCTCGCTCACGACGGAATCTCGAACAGCTTCATGCGGCTTCCCCGAAGGCGACGTCGCTCGCGAGGACCGCCGCGCCGGTGACACCGGCGCGGCCGCCCAGCTCGGACAGGACGACGGGAAGGTTGCCGGTCGCCAGCGGCAGTGACCGGCGGTAGACCACACTGCGGATCTCGGCGAGCAGGATGTGGCCCAGCTGGGCCAGCCCTCCGCCGATCACGATCATGGAAGGGTTGGTGAAGCTGACCAGGCCGGCGAGCACTCCGCCGACGCGCCGTCCGCCGTCCCGGATCAACTGGATGCAGGTCACGTCGCCCTCGACAGCGCCCTCGGCGACGTCCAGCGCGGTGACGACACCGCGCAGCGCCAGCCGTTCGGCCAGCGCCGGCGACGTCCCACTGCGGGCGGCGGCCGCGGCGTCCTTGGCCAGCGCGGCGCCGCTGAACAGCGCCTCCAGGCAACCGACGTTGCCGCAGGAGCACATCGGACCGTGCGAGTCGACCTGGATGTGGCCGATGTCGCCGGCACAGCCGTCGGTGCCCCGGTAGACCTCGCCGGTGAGGTAGATGCCGCACCCGATGCCGGTGCCGATTTTCACGAAGAGGAAGTCGTCCACCGAGTGGGCGACCCCACCGTGCCGCTCGCCGATCGCCATGATGTTGACGTCGTTGTCGACCACCGCCGGGCAGCCGTGCTCCCGGCTGAGCAGCTCACGCACCGGGAACCGGTCCCAGCCCGGCATGATCGGTGGTGACACCGGAACGCCGTCGCGGAAGCTGACCGGGCCGGGTACGCCGATGCCGACCGCGTCCAGTCGCTCGTACGCGCCGTCGACCCGGGCCTTGTGCAGAAGTTCGTTGACCCGTTGCAGGGTCACCTTCGGGCCGTTGCGGATGTCGGCAGTCTCGGCGTAGTGGGCCACCGGTTCGAGGCGGCCGTTGACCACCTCGACGTCCATCGAACTGGCACCGAGGTCGACGGCGGCGAAGCGCAGCTTCGGGTTCAGCTCGACGAGAGTCGAGCGACGCCCACCTCGGGATGCGGCGAGCCCGGCCTCGGCCACATAACCCAGCGTCACCAGGCGGTCCAGCTCGGCCAGCATGCGCGGACGCGGCATCTGGAGCCGGTCGCCCAGCTCGGCCCGGGACACGGCGCCCTCGTCGCGGAGCAGCCGCAACAGGCGCACGTGTAGGGGGTCGACGGTGCGCACCCGGGTCCCCCTCTACTTTGGCAGCGTTCACATCGACGCAATGTCGATGTGTTGTGTCCGACACAGTAAGAGCGGTCGCATCGCCTGTCCAGAGCTTCGGCTGTTCCGACGCTAACTTTTGCTCAAACGGACAGAAGTTTCGGTCGCGCTTGCGCGGGGATGGGCCGGCTTCGCTGTGAACCGTCGTCGTACCGGCACCCACCGACCGGGTGAGCCCGCCCCGACCCCACCGCGGCGACGCCGACCTCCACGCGCTCCCGACCGAGGTGCGTCGGCGCCCATCGGCCCACCATCGGTGTCAATCGGTATCGATGCGCTCAAGCAGCGATTACGCCACCGAGACGGACGTCCGCAGCCCACCCGAATCGTCCGCGCCACCGTCTCCGCAATTGCAAAGGACGTTGACAGTCGTCTACATGGTCGTTAACGTTCCTGGGCATCGCCAGCTACGGGGCGAGTCGCGCACCGCAATTCTCCAATCGCGATGACCTTCCGTTCTGGCGTGCCCGAACACCCCGACGGGAAGGACCCCAATGAATCGACCGACGCGCTTTGTCGCGGCCGTGTCCGCAGTAGCGTTCGTCGCGCTATTCTCCCCATCGGCAGCCCAGGCGGCGCCGTCCTCGACCAGCTCCGACGTCGCCGTTGTGGCCGCGGCACCCGTCCGGCAGGCCGCTTCCAGCGCTGCTGAGGGTGACTTCGGCACCCTCGGGAACTGCACCGCGGGGATCTTCTGCGGCGAGGTGAAGAACCGGCTCGGCCGATCCATCAAGCTCTCGGGAAACTGGCCGACCAACAGCAAGACGATGTGGCTGCCGGCTGGCCAGGGCAGCGCATCCGACTCGAGGTACTACTACGAATTCCGGGACACCGACGGATTCCAGGTGCCCAGCGGTTACATTTACTACGACAGCGTGGGTAACAAATATTACCCCGGTTGGCACAAGGTGAACGACCTGCAGGTAGTCACGCTAAACGGCTGGTGCCTCACCACAGCCTGTAGCTGACGGTCGGATCCACAATAGGCGCGTCAGGGGCTGCCGGGCCGGCACGGGTCCGGCAGCCACTGACGCGTCGCCTCAACCGACCGAACCGCGCTGGTTGCGCTTCTTCTTGAGCTTGCGGTCGTCGCGCAGCTCGACGTACGGCTCGTCGTCCACCGCGTGACCGGCCGAGATGGCGCGGCCACGCTCCAGCTCGGCGTCGAACTCCGCGCCCAGCAGGATCGCGATGTTGCTCAGCCAGAGCCACACCAGGAAGATGATCACCCCGGCCAGGGTCCCGTACGTCTTGTCGTACGAACCGAAGTTGCTCACGTAGAAGGCGAACAGGCCGGAGATCACCAGCCAGATCACCACGGCCAACACCCCGCCCGGGCTGACCCAGCGGAAGCCGCCGTGCCGCGCGTTCGGCGAGGCCCAGTAGAGGATCGCGAACATCAGGCTGACCAGGATCAGCAGCACCGGCCACTTCGCGATGTCCCACACCGCTACCGCCGTCGAGCCGAGCCCGATCACGTCACCGACCGACTCGGCGAGGCGGCCGGTGAAGACCACGATCACCGCGCAGACCAGCAGCAGCACGCCGATCACCGCTGTCACACCGGCCCGGATCGGCAGCGTCTTCCAGATCGGCCGGCCTTCCGGCACGTCGTAGATCGTGTTTGACGCACGCATGAACGCACCGATGTAGCCGGACGCGGACCAGAACGCGGCCACCAGACCGATGATCGCCGCGATGCTGGCCAGGCCGCCGTTCTGCTGGGCGGTATTGATCGCGCCCTCGATGATCTGCTGAATGCTGTCGTTCGGCACGGCCTGGTTGACGGTGTCCTTGACGCCCTCGGTGGCGCTCTCGCCGAGCAGGCCGAGCAGGGAGATCAGCACCAGCAGCCCGGGGAAGATGGACAGCACCCCGTAGTAGGTCAGTGCCGCCGCCCAGTCGGTCAGGCTGTCGTCCTGGAATTCGGTGATCGTCCGGCGCATCGCCGCCTTCCAGCCACTGCCGGGCAGGTCGGTGGGGCTGTCCGGGCCCGCGTCGGGCCCGACCGGCGTGGTGGCCGGATCACGCTCACGCTGGGCGGAAGACTCGTCCGAGGCCATCGCCCCTCCTCCTGGTCGGCGGTGTCACCTCCGGACATGCCCCGTCGACGGGCGCGGATAACCCCTACTTGTAGAGCAACCTCGCCATTCGACGGGAGGCCACCAGCAAGCCGACCGCCATCATCGCCAGCAGGTAGATCACGTCGAGCAGCCAGAGCCAGCCATCACCGCCCAGCGCGAGCCTGCGGATCAGGTGCACCGACCGGTACAGCGGGGTGACCTCGACGAGCCAGTGCAGCACTGTCGGGTAGGCCTGCGCCGGAACGAAGGTGCCGGAGAAGAGGAAGAGCGTGAACTGCGCGGAGGCCATCAGGTCGAAATCCTGCCAACTGCGCATGAAGGTGGAGATCGCCATGCCGAGCGCACCGAACGCGAAGCCGACAAGCACCGCGGCCGGGAAGGCGGTCAGCGCGCGGGTGACGCTTGTCAACTCCAGCGCGACCATCACACCGAGGAACGCCGCCGAGTAGGCGCTCCCCCGCAGCATCGCCCAACCCAACTCGCCCACGGCGATCTCGAACGGCCGTACCGGGGTGGCGATCACCCCGTCGTACAGCTTCATGTACTTCATCTTGCCGAAGAAGTTGAATGTGGTCTCCGAGATCGCCCCGGTCATCGCCGAGGAGGCGAGCATCGCCGGGGCCACGAACTCGGCGTACGAGACCAGCCGCCCGCCGGGCAACGGCAGGTCGCCGACCAGCGCGCCGACGCCCACCCCGATGGACAGCAGGTAGAGCAGCGGCTCCACGAAGCCGGAGAGCAGCAGCAGCCAGTAGGCCGGCTTCAGCGCCGCGACGTTGCGCTCGAACACCGACGCCGACCGCCGGGACGCGGCGGAGACGTCGACCAGCCGGGGCAGGATCAGCGTGACCACGGCACCCTCTCTGCTTGCTCTTCGGGTTGCTGTTCAGGGGACGGGTCGCTGTTCAGACGACGAGCTTGCGACGGAACGCGCGCACCGCCAGCAACCAGCCGGCGACCGCCCAGGCGGCCAGGTAGAGCAGGTGCCCGACGATCGACCACTGTGGGGCGACGCCGAGCGTGGCCGCGCGGCACAGGTCCACGCCGTGCCACAACGGCGTCACGTACGCCAGCCACCGCAGCGCGTCGGGCAACGACTCGACCGGGAAGAACACCCCGGCGAAGAGCGTCATCGGGATGACCGCGAACCGGAACAGCATCGCGAGCCAGTTGTCGCTCGACACCGACGCGGCGTACGCGAAGGTCGGCGCGGCGACGGCCAGCCCGAGCAACGCCACCACCGGCAGGGTGACCACCGCCCACGGCGACCGCAACGCCCCGAACAGCCCGGTGACCAGCAGGAACGCCACGATAGTGGTGAGCACCCGGAACAGCACGAAGGCCAGGTGCCCGGCCACGATGTCACTGACCCGCAGCGGTGACGCGCCCTGCGCGAAGTAGGTCTTGACCCATTGGAAGTTGCTGAACACCGGCCAGGTCGAGTCACCGACTGTCACCTGGAGCGCTGTCGAGGCGATCAGCCCCGGGACCAGCCAGTCGAGGTAACGCACCCCACCGACGCCCTGGTCGATGTAGGCGCCGACGCCGAACCCAAAGCCGAGGACGGTCAGGACCGGCAGCAGGAACGAGGAGAACACCCCGGCCCGCCAGGTGCGCCGCAGACCCACCAGGTAGTGCTCGAACACCGCGTACGCCGGCACCCATGGGAACCGCGCCGATCCCGCCACACTCACCCGATCACCCCGCCCACCGCGCCGACCACCACGACCTGTCTACCCCCGGGGTACGACAGACCGCCGGTCACCCTACGACGACCCCGCCGACGTGTCGCCCCGGTTTCCCCGCGCCGCCCTGGTTTCGCGGCGTCGCCCGGTCGCGGCGTCGCCCGGTCGCGGCGTCGCCCGGTCGCGGCGTCGCCCGGTCGCGGCGTCGCCCGGTCGCGGCGTCGCCCGGTCGCGGCGTCGCCCGGTCGCGGCGTCGCCCGGTCGCGGCGTCGCCCGGTCGCGGCGTCGCCCGGTCGCGGCGTCGCCCGGTCGCGGCGTCGCCCGGTCGCGGCGTCGCCCGGTCGCGGCGTCGCCCGGTCGCGGCGTCGCCCGGTCGCGGCGTCGCCCGGTCGCGGCGTCGCCCGGTCGCGGCGTCGCCCGGTCGCGGCGTCGCCCGGTCGCGGCGTCGCCCGGTCGCGGCGTCGCCCGGTCGCGGCGGCGCCCGGGCGCGGCGTCGCCCGGTCGCGGCGTCGCCCGGTCGCGGCGTCGCCCGGTCGCGGCGTCGCCCGGTCGCGGCGTCGCCCGGTCGCGGCGTCGCCCGGTCGCGGCGTCGCCCGGTCGCGGCGTCGCCCGGTCGCGGCGTCGCCCGGTCGCGGCGTCGCCCGGTCGCGGCGTCGCCCGGTCGCGGCGTCGCCCGGTCGCGGCGTCGCCCGGTCGCGGCGTCGCCCGGTCGCGGCGTCGCCCTTGATCGACTCGGCTTCCTGAAAGTCGCGGTGTCGGAGCCGCCCCAACGGCCCGACTTCCTGAAGACCGAGTTGATCTAGACGCGTGGCCGCTATCTACCGGCCAACGGCGTCGGACTTCACGAACGTGCGCCACGCGTCGGGCGGAAAGACCAGCGCGGGGCCGGTCGGGTCCTTGGAGTCGCGGACGGCCACCAGCCCAGGCAGGTTGCTGGCAACCTCCACGCAGTTGCCGCCATCCGGGCCGCTACGAATGCTCTTGCGCCACCGGGCACCGGTTAAATCCATGTCTCCGCCACTTCCGCCATGAGATCGAGGGACTGCCCGTGCGATAGTGCCTCACCCCGGATCGACTCCCACACCTCGACCATCTGACGGACGTAATCGGCGCGGTCGATGACCTGCCCGTGACGCTGTCCAGCGAGGTAGACAAGGTCCTCCCCCTGCGACAAGCTTGCGATCACGAACGGCCCTCCGAGCCCAGCGTAAGCACCGGCGGGAGTCGGCACTACCTGGATTCGGACCCTCGGGAACGCCGTGCCGAGCTTCACGAGGTGCTGAACTTGCTCGCGCATGACTTCCGGCCCACCGACAGATCGGCGCAGCACGTGCTCGTCGATCACGGCAGTGAGCAGCGGAGGCCGGTCTCGGGTGAGCAGTCTCTGACGGTCCAGCCGGGTTGCCACCTGCTGCTCGACCTCGTCCGCCGCGAACAAGCCGCCACCGGTCAGTAGCGCGCGGGCGTACCCCTCGGTCTGCAAGAGTCCTGGCACACACAGCGGCTCGAACGAGCGCAGCGCTGTGGTTTCCTGCTCGATGCCGGCCCAGTCGCGGAACCACGGCACCACTGCCTCCCGGCTGATCCGCCGCTGGATGCGTTCGAACCGCCCGTCGGCTGCGAACACCGCGTCACACCGGCGGGCGAAGTCCAGACTTGGCCGGCGCTCGGATGTCTCCACCTTGGCGACAAGCGCCCCGGAATAGCTCAACGCCTCGGCCAGCGCGGCCTGTGACATCCCGTTGGCGGCCCGGGCCAGTCGCAACTCCTCGGCGAAGTGCTCCAGCATGGACGAACTCTCCACGGACACCCTCCGTACATTCCCGTACCGTGCCGGGCCGATCGCCGTACGCGCTGGTCGTCGGCGTGCGGAACCTCCCACCGTAGTCGGGTCTTCACCAGACTGTCACGCAGCGGAACCGCTCACGGGATCCAGACGGCGGGCGGAACCAGGCCGGGAGCGCCCCGTGACCCCCGATCCGGGGCGCTCCCACCCACCCGATGGAGGTTCCCTCGTGCGACTGACAGGGTCGGCTCATCACGGCGGCGGGCTCTGATGCCGCGGTACCGCCCACACGTGGCGGCACGCCCATCCTGGCGCTGCCGGGTCTGCGGCGCGGCGTGGCCCTGCTCGCCGGCCCGCCTGGCGCTGCTGGGCGAGTACCGCGAGGACCGGATCGGCCTGCTCATCTACCTCGCCACGTTGCTGTACGAAGCGACCGGGGACCTCCCCGGCCAGGCCGGTCACGACCGACTGACCGACCGATTCATCACCTGGGCCAGAGCCCGTTGAACGGCGATTCGTTGGCAGCCGGTCAGGCCGGTCGGTACGCGCGGACCAGCGCCTGCACGGCGTAGGCGAGCAGCAGCACTCCCGCGCCGATGCCGACCACCAGGCCGGCCGAGACCGCCGAGGCGAGGCCGGTGACGAGGCCCGCCACCGCCACCAGGCAGAGCGCGGCACCGAGCGGGCGAAGCAACGGATCCCGCAGGAGCGGGGCGAGCGGGAAGAAGTGCAGACCGACCACCAGGCAGACCAGCACCGGAACGTACTCGGACCAGTTGGCCGCGACCAGCACGGCTGCACCCAGCCCGGCGGCGGCGAACTCGGCCACGACGATGAGCAGGTACGGGCGGTCGGCGGCCCGGTCTCGCGGGCTGCCGGCACCCCGCAGGCGGGAGGACAGCACACCGCCCAGCACGGCGGTGAGCAGTGCGACGATGCTGCCCACCACGAGCAGGCCACGCAGCGGTTGCTCCGCCGCCGGCACACTGAACCAGACCATCGCGAAGATGCCCAGGTAGAGGGCGGTCAGCCCGGCCTGACGTCGGTTGGCGATCACCAGATCAGACATGAAACTCCCCCGGTTTACGACAGACCGCCGTCACCCTACGGTCCTGGCTGGTGCTTGATCGACTCGGGTTTCAGGAAGTCGGACTGTCCACTTCGCCGTGTCACCCCGACTTTCCGGAAGCCGAGTGGATCATTCGGGCCGGTCAGTCGACCAGGGTGCGGCCGGTCAGGTGCAGGAAGACGTCCTCCAGGCCGCTGCGCCGGACCAGCACGTTCGCCGGCTGAAGCCCCAACGCGGTGACCTCGGCGACCGCCGCGTCGCCGTCGGGAACGTAGAGCAGGACCCGGTCGGGCAACACCTCGACCCGCTCCCCCAGCCCGTCGAGCTTGCCGGCGAACGGTTCCTGCGACTCGGCGGCGAAGCGCAACTCGACCACCTCACGGGTCGAGTGCTGCTCGATCAGCGCCCGGGGCGAGCCCTCCGCGACGATCCGGCCGCTGTCCATCACCACCAGACGGTCACAGAGCTGCTCGGCCTCGTCCATGTAGTGCGTGGTGAGCACCAACGTGACGCCCTGCTGCTTGAGCCGGAACAGCCGCTCCCACACCAGGTGCCGGGCCTGCGGGTCCAGCCCGGTGGTCGGCTCGTCGAGCAGCACGATCTCCGGATCGTTCACCAGCGCGCGGGCGATGGTCAGCCGACGCTTCATGCCACCGGAGAGCGGCTCGACCTTGCTGTCGGCCCGCTCGGTGAGCTGGACGAAGTCGAGCAGCTCGGCGGCGCGCTCCCGGGCCGCCCGGCGGGAGATGCCGAAGTAGCGGGCGTAGACGGTCAGGTTCTCCCGGACGGTCAACTCCGGATCGAGATTGTCAAGCTGGGGGCACACCCCGAGACGCGCCCGGATCGCCGGCCCGTCAGCCACCGGATCCATGTCGAGGATGCGCAGCTCACCCCCGCTGGGTGGGGAGATGCAGCCGACCATCCGCATGGTCGACGACTTGCCCGCGCCGTTGGGCCCGAGGAAGCCGAACGCCTCACCCTGGCGAACCTCGACGTCGATGCCGTCCACGGCGGTGAAATCGCCGAACCGCTTCACCAGCCCGCGAGCCTGAATCAGTGGTCGCTCCGAAGTCACCGCCCGACCCTAACCGCCGAGTCCGACAGCCCTCCACGCAAATACGCTGGACGTGCCAGGACCTGCGACGCGCACCGCGCAGGGCGACCACGCCCGCGACCCTCCGGTCGCCCCAACCACGGGCGGCGAAACGCCGATCGATGCCCCACCCGTCAGCCAATCGACGTGTATCGTCCTTTTGTGTCGCCCATCAGCTCGCCCGATGGTTCGCCTTCACCTGCCCTACCAGCCAACTCTCCCGCCGGTGGGTCCGCAGCGAGCCCCGACGGCGGGCCACCCCGGCCACGACCGGAAGCCGAGCCGACAGAGCCCGGCGCGAGTAAGCCCGACCCGGGCACGCCCGACCCGGGCACGCCCGACCCGAGCGTCGCCGAGCGGGCGACTCGGGACCTGGCCGCCCAGTTCGAGGACGAGAAACCGGGACGGGTGCTCTCCGGGCCGGCAGGTCGGCTCCTCACCATGGCGGCGCTGGCGGTCGGTGCCCTCGCCCTGTGGCAGGTGTTCCGCCCTCTGTCGCAGGGCAGCAAGTACTACCTGATCATCTTCCTGGCCGGCGTACTCCCGTTGGTCTTCCTCGCCTACCCGGCCGACCTGCGGCTACCGGCCCGCCTGCGCGCCCGTCGACGACGCACCAACCGCGCCGACGCCACCGGCAGCGACAGGCGGATCCCGGCACTGTCGTCGTCGGGGCCCACGGTGACCGACTGGGTCCTGGTCGTCCTGGCGGTCGCGGCCTGTCTCTACCCGGTCCTGCCGATCCAAATCGGCAGCGGTGGCGGCGGCTACAACGCGTTCCTCGACCGGCAGGGCCTGCTGGCGCCGACGGATCTGGTGCTGGGCACCGTCCTGCTGCTCCTGCTGCTCGAAGCGTGTCGACGGACCACCGGTTGGATCCTGCCCGCGGTCTGCCTGCTGTTCCTGGGCTACGGCTACTACGGCGGGTTGTTGCCGCAGTCCTGGCCGGTAGCGCACGCCGGGCTCGACTTCAGTCAGCTTGTCGACGCGTTCTACAACTCCGACAGCGGCTTCTACGGCACGCCACTCGACGTGGCCGCCTCGTACATCGTGCTGTTCACCATCTACGGCGCGGTGCTGGAGTTGTCCGGGGCCGGGCGGTTCTTCGTCGAGCTGTCGGCCGCGGCGTTCCGACGTTCGCGCACCGCCGCCGGCCGGACGGCGGTGGCCTCGGGTTTCCTGCTCGGCACCGTCTCCGGCTCCGGCGCGGCGACGACGGTGAGCATCGGCGCGGTCACCTGGCCGCTGCTGCGCCGCGCCGGCTATCCGCCGGAGCGGGCCGGCGGCATGCTGGCCGCGGCCGGGGTGGGCGCCATCCTCTCCCCGCCGACTCTGGGCGCGGCGGCGTTCATCATCGCCGAGTACCTGGGCGTCTCGTACCTCCAGGTGCTGGGCTGGGCAACGGTACCGACTGTGCTCTACTACCTCGGCATCCTGCTCGCCGTGGAGATCGACGCCCGCCGCTCCGGCGTACGCCCCGTGGTGATCGACGTCGGCTCGCCGTGGCGGCTGCTGGCCCGGTTCGGCTACCACTTCGCCTCGCTGATCGCCATCATCGTGTTCCTCGCGATCGGTGTGTCAGCGACGAGGGCTGTCGTCTTCGCCATCGTGCTCACCGTCGCGTTGTCGTTCCTGGCTCCCAAGAACGAGGACCGCGCGCACCGACTCACCCCGGGCCGGCTGGTGACAGCGCTCGTCACCGGCGTACGAGGCGTCCTCGCCGTCACCGCTGTCTGCGCCGCCGCCGGCATCATCACAGCGACCACGACGAAGACCGGTCTCGGGCCGCAGGCGGCGGCGTTGCTGATCGGTGGGGCGCAGGCGGCCACGTCGGACCCGACGCTGGTGCTGGTGCTCACCGCGCTGCTCGCCGCCGTCGCGCTCAGCCTGCTGGGCCTGGCCGTGCCGGTCACCGCGTCGTTCGTGATCGGTTGGGTGATCGTCGGTCCGGCCCTGCTCGACCTGGGTGTCACCGCGCCGGCGGCGGCGATGTTCGTCTTCTACTTCGCGGTGCTGTCCGAGGTGTCCCCGCCGACAGCGCTCGCCGCGGTGGCCGCCGCGGCGGTCACCGGCGGCCGGCTGGTGCCGACCATGTGGCAGACCCTGCGGTACGCGCTGCCGGCGTACCTGACCCCGATCGCGTTCGTCATCACGCCGGCCGGGCTCGGTCTGCTCGGCATCGGCGGCGTCCAGCGGATCGCCTTCGCCGCCGCAGTCACAGCGCTCAGCGTGGCGGTGCTCGCCGTCGCCGCCGGTGGCTGGCTGCCCGGCGTGGGCCCGGCCGGCGCCCCGGAACGGGTCCTGGGTGCCCTCGCCGGCGTGATTCTGCTCTGGCTCGAACCCGTGCCGGTCACTGTCGGCGTGGCGCTGGCCGTCGTCGCGGCGGCGGGCGTGTTCATCCGACGCGGCGCCGCCAACCGGTCATCGTCCGGATCACCAGCCAATCCTGTGGAGGAACAACTGTGAGACGAATCGACGTACGGCTCGCGGCCGGCCTGAGCGTGCTCGCCCTCGTCACGGTCGGTGCCGCGGGTTGCGGAGGTCAGCAGGGCGGCGCGGCAAAAGACGACACGGCCAGCGAGGTCACCTGCGAGGTGACGAAGGAGACCCGCGTCGGCATCGCCACCGGCAACGCGACAGGCGTCTACTACGTGGTCGGCAACGCCCTGGCCGGGCAGTTGTCCGGGGCGACCGGCGGCAAGCTCACCGGCACCGCCGCCGAGACCGGCGCCTCGGTGCAGAACGTCGAGCAACTGGTCGGTGGCCAGTACGACGTGGCGTTCTCGCTGTTCGACACGGCGGTCAACGCGGTGCAGGGCAAGGGCAGCTTCACCG
Source organism: Micromonospora sp. NBC_00362 (assembly GCF_026342155.1). Classification (NCBI taxonomy): domain Bacteria; kingdom Bacillati; phylum Actinomycetota; class Actinomycetes; order Micromonosporales; family Micromonosporaceae; genus Micromonospora; species Micromonospora sp. NBC_00362. The sequence goes on along the minus strand of NZ_JAPENH010000001.1, from coordinate 6,060,158 downwards.
CGCCGCAGCCGGTGCAGGCGCTGAGCCGCATCTACGACAACTACACCCAGGTGGTGGTCCGCAACGACTCCGGGATCACCTCGGTGGCCGACATGCGGGGCAAGCGGATCTCCACCGGCTCACCGAAGTCCGGCACCGAGGTGATCGCCAACCGGCTGTTGGAGGCCGCCGGCCTCGACCCGGCAACTGACATCCGGGCGCAGCGACTGGACCTGACCAAGACCGTCGAGGGGATCAAGGACGGCAGCGTCGACGGCTTCTTCTGGTCCGGCGGTCTGCCCACCGGGGGCCTCACCGACCTGTTCACCACTGCCGGCGACTCGGTGAAGTTCGTCGACATCTCGCCGTTGCTGCCGAAGATGACAGCGTTGAGCCCCGCCTACCAGGCCGGGACGATCGGCCGGGACGCGTACCGGACGGCAACCGACACCCCGACGATCGTCGTACCCAACGTGTTGTTGGTCCGCAAGGACCTGGACGCCAACGTCGCCTGCGCGATCACCCGGACGGTCTTCGACAAGCGGGACACGCTGGCCCAGGCGAACCCGGCGGCCCGGGGCATCTCGCTGGAGACCGCCCGCAAGACCGACCCGGTGCCGCTGCACCGCGGCGCCGAGAAGGCGCTCAAGGACCTCGGCGCGAACTGACCCGGCCGGTCAGACGTCGGCCGGCGCGGTGGCGGCGCGGGCCACACCGACCAGCCGGTCGATCTCGGCGAGCAGCGCCTCGTCGTCCGCCGGAGTGCCGGGGTCGAGTCGGACCGTCCAGGTCAGACCGTCGACCCCGGCCACGCGCCGGGCCGCGACGCGCGCCGCGCCGCCGGGCACCGGCTGGTGCTCGGTGTACGCGACCGAACGGGTCACCCGGGCCCGCACCTGGTGCGGCAACTCCCCCGGGTCGAGCAGCAGGTACGTCTCGGCCGGACCGTCGGCGACCACCGCGTAGCCGTCCCGCTCGACGAGCGGCTCGGCGGGGGTGACCGTCAGCTCCCGGCCGGACCAGACCGCCTTGAGGATGGTGTGCCACCCGAACCGGTGCCCTCGACCGGGCAACCACAACCCGAGGTTGGTGGCGACCACCACCCCGTCGCCCTCGCCGTTGCCGGCGGCGGCCCAGGCCAACACCCGCTCGTCGGCGGTCAGCGGCGGCCGGTCGGCCGGCGGCAGCTTCGGCTTGCGGCTGAACAGTCCCATCTAGAGGCCTCCCGCGGCCTGCTCGCGCAACGCTCGGGCGTGCTGCTCCAGGGACAGCAGCTCACCGAAGGCGGCGAAGTACTCGTCCTTGTTGTTGACCGGGTTGATCCGCTGGATGCGTGACTTGAGGTCCCGGACCCGGGCGGTCACCGACCCGAACTGCACGCGGGCCATGGTGATCGACACGTAGCGCGGGTCCGGTTCACCGTCGATCCGCAGTGGTTCGACTGCCAACTCACCGACCAGCGCCGCGGCCGCCAGGTCGTCGCAGGCGTCGCGGACCGACTCGATCCAGACCGCGCCGCCGGTCGCCGACGCGGCACCACCGGCCGCCGCGATGGCAGTACGGACCGCGACGTGCACCGGGTGGCGGTATTCGGTGGCCTCGACCGCGTCGAACATCGGCCCGGCCAGGACCGGTTGCTGGAGGGCGAGTTTGAGCGCCTCCCGCTCGACCATCGACTGCGGGCTGTCCACCGCCGGCTCGGGACGGGCCGAGGTTGGCCGGGCTGCGGGGGCGGCGTCGCGGGCGCTGGGCGGCGGGGTGTTGGCGGCGGCGAGCACCGCCCGCTGCACCGGCTCGATCTCCATGCCGAGGTCCATGGCCAGCTTGCGGACGTACTCCGGGCGCTTCTCCCGGTCCTTCAGTCGCGCGACCAGCGGCGCGGCGTGGCGCATCGCCTCGACCCGGCCGTCGACGGTGTCCAGGTCGAAGCGGCTGATCACGTGTCGCAGCGCGAAGTCGACGAGCGGCTCGCGGCGGGCGACCAGGTCACGCACCGCCAGGTCGCCCTTGGCCAGCCGCAGGTCGCACGGGTCCATGTTGTCCGGGCTGACCGCGATGAACGTGCGCCCGACGAAGCGCTGGTCGTCTTCGAAGGCGCGCAGCGCGGCCTTCTGCCCGGCGGCGTCACCGTCGAAGGTGAAGATGATCTCGCCGGCCACCTCGTCGCTGTCGAACAGGAGCCGACGCAGGACGGAGATGTGGTCCGCGGCGAAGGCAGTGCCGCAGGTCGCCACCGCCGTGGTCACCCCGGCCAGGTGACAGGCCATCACATCGGTGTAACCCTCGACGATCACCGCCCGACCCTGCTTGGCGATCTCCCGCTTGGCCTGGTCGATGCCGTAGAGCACGTGCGACTTCTTGTAGATCGGCGTTTCGGGGGTGTTCAGGTACTTCGGGCCGTCGTCGTCGTCGAAGAGCTTGCGCGCACCGAAGCCGATCACGTCACCGGCGAGGTCGCGGATCGGCCAGAGCAGCCGGCGACGGAACCGGTCGATCAGGGTGCCGGAACGGGACTCCCGGGACAGCCCGGCGGTGACCAACTCCTGGTGGGTGAAGCCCTGCTGGCGCAGGTGCTTGGTGAGCGGGTCCCAACCCTCCGGCGCGAAACCACAGCCGTAGCGCTCGGCGGCGGCCCTGTCGAAGCCCCGTCGCGCCAGGAACTCCCGTGCCGGCCGGGCGCCGGCGGTGCTCAGTTGCGCGCTGTAGAACTCGACGGCTGCGGCGTGCGCGGCGACCAGTCGCTGCCGCTGACCCTGCTGCGGGCGGGGGCGCGGGGTGCCCTTGTCGTCCTCGATGTAGCGCAGTTGGATGCCGGCGCGGCCGGCCAGCCGCTCGACGGACTCCACGAAGCTGAGGTGGTCGGCGTCCATCAGGAACTTGATCGCGTCCCCGCCGGCCCCGCAGCCGAAGCAGTACCAGACGTTGCGGGCCGGGGACACGTTGAACGACGGACTCTTCTCGTCGTGGAACGGGCACAGACCCTTGAGGTTGCCGCCGCCGGCGGACTTCAGGGTGACCGTCTCGGAGATCACATCCCCGATCGAGGTGCGTTCCCGGACCAGTGCGATGTCCTCGTCCCGGATCCGCCCAGCCATGCGCCACCCCCTCGCCGTACATCCTGCCCTGCCCGACGGACGACACGCCGGCCGGGGGACGCCGGTGTGGCGGCGACCGCTGCCGGCTGGGCGGTTCCGGCCCGCAGGCCGGGTCCGCACGGGGACCATGACCAGATGCGCCGGGTACGGACCGAAGCCCCCCGCCTGCCGAGATGGCTGGCCGCTCGGATGGGGCTACCCGGGCAGACCCCGCAGACGGACGAGGCCGGCCACCGGCACGCCACCTGGCTGGAACTCTTCCTCGACCTCATCTTCGTGTACGCGCTGGCGGCGGTGGTGACCCGGCTGGGCAACGAACCGGCCCCGTCGCCGAGGGCGGTGCTGGCCGTGATCGGGCTCTTCGTGGTGATCCAGTGGGCCTGGATGGGGCAGGTGTACTACGACACCCGGTTCGATCCGGACGACGCGTTGCACCGGCTGCTGGTGCTTGTCGCGTTGGTCGGCGCGGGCGCGATGACCCTCGGGGTCGACGAGGTCCCGGAGAGCGTGCTCCTGCCGGTCGGGTACCTGATCGTGCGGGGTGTGCTGCTCCTGCTGTACCTGCGTGCCTGGCCGACCAGCGCGAAGGCCCGGATGGTGACGACTGTCTACCTGATCGGCTTCGGGTCGGGCTGGTTGATCTGGCTGGTGTCGCTGACAGTGCCCACCGAGCTGCGCCCGGTCCTGTGGATCGTCGCGATGGTCATCGAGCTGGCCACGCCCTGGGTCGGGGTGCGCTGGCTCAACCGCTGGCCGGTGGACAACAGGCACCTGCCGGAACGGATCGGCCAGTTCACGATCATCGTGCTGGGTAGCGCGCTGGCCAGCCTGCTCTTCGCCGTGCCGGACCACCCCCCGCCCCACATGATCCTCACCGCCGCGTTGGCCTTCCTGATCCCGGCGGCGGTCTGGTGGGTCTACACCACCTTCGTCACCACCCGGCTGCTCCAGAGCCGGCTGCGCGGCGGGCAGGCGTACACCTACCTGCACATTCCGCTGGGCGGTGCGCTGCTGCTGCTCGGCTGGTCGCTCGGGCAGGTGGTCCGGCTGGTCGACGACAACGCGAACCACCTGCCGCTGGAGCTGCGGCTGCTGCTGGGCGCATCGATGGTGATCTGGACGCTATGTGGTCTTGCCCTGTACTGGCTGTGGACACGGCCGAGCGGCGCCCGGTTGGCGATCGCCGTCTACGGGGTGGTCTCGGTCTCGCTGATCACCGCGACGGTGCACCAACCGAGACTGATGCTGTCGCTGCTCTCCCTGGCGGTCGTCGGGTACGCCGTCCTGGTCAGCCGGCGACTGGCCAAGGCCGGCGAGGCAAACCACACACCCGAGGGGTGAGCGGCGCTCAGGCCGCCGCGGCGGGCTCCGGGATGGCCGTCTCCTCGGCCGCCACCTGCTGGTTCCAGTCGGCCTTGGTGGAGCGCCAGCCCTCGTCGTCCATGCCGCGCCGCCAGTAGCCGGAGATGGAGAGCCGGTCGAGGGGAATTCCCCGCTCGCGGCGCAGCAGCCGGCGCAGCTCCCGGACGAAGGCGGCCTCGCCGTGCACGAACGCGTGCACCTGGCCGGCCGGGAAGTCCAACGCCCGCACCGCCTCGACCAGCGCCTCGCCCACCGGGCGGTCGCCGCGATGCAACCAGGTCAGCTCGACCGCCCCGGGGCTGAGTAGCTTCTGCTCCTCCGCCGGGTCGGCGATCTCCACGAAGACGTGGGCCGGGGCGCCCAGCGGGAGGCGCTCCAGCGCGGCGGCGATCGCCGGCAGGGCGCTCTCGTCACCGACCAGCAGGTGCCAGTCCGCGTCCGGGTTCGGGGCGTACGCGCCGCCGGGGCCGACGAAGTGCACCGGATCGCCGGGACGCAGCGCGGCGGCCCACGGGCCGGCCAACCCCTCGTCGCCGTGGTGTACCACGTCGACGGTCAGCTCCCCGGCCAGCGGATCCCAGCGCCGCACCGTGTACGCGCGCAGCCGGGGCCACTGCTCCCGGGGCAGGTCCCGGCGGATCGCGGCGAGGTCCAACGGCTGCGGGTACGCGACCCCCGACTGAGGGAACACCACCTTGATGTAGTGGTCGGTGAACTCGCCCACCGGCAGGCCGACCAGTTCGTCCCCACCGAGGACGAGCCGGATCAGGTGCGGGGTGGGCCGCTCGGTGCGCAGCACCTGGGCCGTTGTGACGTTCCTGGAGCGTTCCGTCATGCCAGTTAGGTTAGCCTAAGCTGGCTCGCGGTCGGTCGGGGGTGTCCCCTTGCCGACCAGGCGGGTGTGCCAGGTCACCGCCGCCGGGTCGGTGAGCGAGGCCACCTGGTCGATCACCACCCGGAGTCTGGCCCTGTCGTCGGGGGCGGCCCGCCACAGCGGGGCGAAGATCGGGTCGAGCCCTTCCGGTGCACGCCGGACCAGCGCCGCGACCACCTCCGCCAGCATCGTCCGCTGCCGCTCGTAGCGGCCCCGGAAGCCACTGCGACGCATCACGTACCGCAGCGCGATGCCCTTGAGCAGCGCGCACTGCGCCCGTACCAGTCGGGGCACCACCAGGTCGGCGGCGTAGCGGCGGTGCGGGCCCGGCCCGAAGCGCTCCTCCGTCGCCGCCACCGCCGCGGACACGAACAGCCCGGTCACCCCGCTGGTGGTGGCCTTCAACGCGACCTGCGCGCGATGGCTGCCGTCGTACCCGGTGAACGGGGCGAGCAGCGGACCGGCCAGCAGGTCGACGAGCACCTCGGCCAGGTCCGTCGCGGACTCCCCGGAATAGGCGGCGGCCACGTCGGCGCAAAGCGCGGCCCGCTCGTCGGCGTCGGTGAGCAGCGGGTGCAACGTGACATAGCCGCCGTGGATGCCGTCCTCCACGTCGTGCACCGAGTACGCGACGTCGTCGGCCCAGTCCATCACCTGGGCCTCCAGGCAGCGCCGGTCGCCGGGCGCGCCGGCACGGATCCAGTCGAAGACGGCCGCGTCGTCGGCGTACACCCCGAACTTGCGCTCCCCCGGCCGGCGCGCCCAGGGGTACTTGCCGATCGCGTCCAGCGACGCCCGGGTCAGGTTCAGCCCGGCGGACGACCCGTCCGGGGCGAGCACCTTCGCCTCCAGGCGGGTCAACACCCGCAGGGTCTGCGCGTTGCCCTCGAAGCCGCCGCATGGCGTGGCGAGCAGGTCCAGCGCAGCCTCGCCGTTGTGCCCGAACGGCGGGTGCCCGAGGTCGTGCGCGAGCCCCGCGACGTCCACCACGTCCGGGTCGCAGCCCAGCCGGGCACCCATCTCCCGGGCGATCTGGGCCACCTCCAACGAGTGGGTCAGCCGCGTACGCAGGAAGTCGTCAGTGCCGGCGGTGTGCACCTGGGTCTTTGTGGCCAGCCGGCGAAACGCCGCCGAGTGCAGCACCCGGGCCCGGTCGCGCTCGTACGGCGACCGGCGATGTCCGGTGTCCTTGGGCGGCTCGTCGACCAACCGCGCATCCGCCGCCCCCGGCTCAGTCCTCGCGCTCACGCAACAGCCGTTGTTCGCGACTGCGGGGCTCGCAAGACCGGCTCACTCCTCGCGCTCACGCAGCACGCAGAACTCGTTGCCCTCGGGGTCGGCCAGCACCGTCCACTCGACGTCGCCCTGACCGATGTCGACGTGCCGGGCGCCCATGTCGACCAGGCGCTCGACCTCAGCCTCCTGATTGGCGGGGCGCAGGTCGAGGTGCAGCCGGTTCTTGCGCTCCTTGCCCTCGCTCACCGGGCCGAAGAACAGGGCGGGCACCTGGTCCGGGGACTGGCGGATCTCCACGCCGCTCGGAGTCTCGGTGACGACCTGATAGCCGAGCGCCTCGGCCCACCAACGGGCCAGTCGGGCCGGATCGCGGGCGTCCACAGTCAGGCTCTCCCAGACACTGGTCATGCAGTCACCTCTTCCCGTTCGACGCGGCGCCCAATCGGCCGTGTGCGAGCGAGCCAAGATTACGCCCGCCACCACTGCTCGACAGGCTCACGACGCATCGATGAAGGGCACACAACCACCGATTGGCCCCCAGTTGCCGACCGATCGCCGAGGGTTACGGGCTCGCGGCCGGAAGTCGCCAGCGGTAGCGTTCCCAGCGCGGAACGTAACCAGCCGACTGACACGCAGAGCCGACCGGTGAGGGGTAACGCTCGTGGACGCAGACACGGTGATGGGAACGGAGCTTCGGCTGCTGCGCCAGCGCCGACCCGACATCGCCGGCACGGTGCTCGCGGGCACCGACGGCCTGCTCATCTCCAGTGACCTGCCCAGCACCGACGCCACCCATCTCGCCGCGCTCGCCGCCGCGAGTTTCGGGCTGGGGCACCGGGTGGCCGACACCGTCCGGCAGGGTGAGTTCCGGGAGTCGGTCGTGTGCACCACAGCAGGCTGCGTGGTCACCTATCCGGCCGGGCGCAGCGCCCTGCTGACCCTCGTCACCATGTCGGCGGCGGGCGACCTGGAGGCGCTGCACGAGGAGGCGCGAGCGGTGGCCCGCCGCGCCGGGTCGTTCCTGGACGTTCGCGGCGGAGGCATCGGCGCGACCCCCGTACCGGACGCGCACGCCCCGCTGGCCACGCGGACCCCGATGGCGACCCTGCCGGCGCAGTTACGCCGCTCGTCCCGACCCACCTGGCGTCGTCCGCCGATCTGAGCGCCGGCGGCGGCCGGGTGATCAGGCCGCCGCCGACGTGCGTCAGCGGCTGTCCGACCCGCCGGTCTCCACCACCGCCCGGCCGGCCTCCAGCCGGGCCACCGGCACCCGGAACGGAGAACAGGACACGTAGTCCAGGCCGACCTCGTGGAAGAAGTGCACCGAGTCCGGGTCGCCGCCGTGCTCACCGCAGACACCGAGCTTCAGCCCAGGCCGGGCGGCCCGACCCTCCTCGGCGGCGATCCGCACCAGCCGACCGACGCCGTCGCGATCGATCGACTCGAACGGCGAGATGCCGAAGATGCCCAACTCCAGGTAGCGCCAGAAGAACGCGCCCTCGACGTCGTCGCGGGAGAAGCCCCAGCCCATCTGGGTCAGGTCGTTGGTGCCGAAGGAGAAGAACTCGGCGGCCTCGGCGATCTGCCCGGCGGTCAGCGCCGCCCGGGGCACCTCGATCATGGTGCCGATCAGCACCTCGACGCCGCTGTCCCCGACCACCTCAGCGATGATCTTCTCGGCCTCGGCGCGTACCGTCTCCAACTCCTGGACGGCCCCGACCAGCGGCACCATGATCTCCGGCTTGGCCACGCCCCCGTTGCGGGCGCAACTGACAGCCGCCTCGGCGATGGCCCGGACCTGCATCGCGAACAGGCCGGGGATGACCAGGCCGAGGCGTACGCCCCGCAGCCCGAGCATCGGGTTTTCCTCGTGCATCCGCCGGACGGCGGCGAGCAGCGCCTCCTCCTTGGCCACGTCCTCGCCGCGTTCCTGGGCGACCGCCACGTTGACGGCGAGCTGCTCCAACGGCGGCAGGAACTCGTGCAACGGCGGGTCGATGAGCCGGACGGTGACCGGCAGGCCGTCCATCTCGCGGAAGATCTCCTCGAAGTCGGCCCGCTGCAACGGCAGCAGCGCCGCCAGCGCCGCCTCCCGCTCACCCGGGGCCCGGGCCAGGATCAGCCGCTCGACCAACTCCCGCCGGTCGCCGAGGAACATGTGCTCGGTGCGGCACAGCCCGATGCCCTCGGCGCCGAAGCGCCGGGCCCGGGCGGCGTCCGCGCCGGTGTCGGCGTTCGTGCGGACCGCGAGCCGCCGCTTCCCGTCGGCGTGCGTCATGATCCGGTGTACGGCCCGGACCAGCGCGTTGTCGATGTGCTCGGGGTCGAGGCTGCCCTCGAAGTACTGCACGACCTCGGAGGGCATGACCGGCACCTCGCCGAGATAGACCTTGCCGGTGGTGCCGTCGATGGACACGACGTCGCCCTCGGTGACGGTCTGCCCGGCCACTGTGAACCGCTTCGCCGGGACGTTCACCTCGATCTCGTCGGCGCCGGAGACGCAGGTCTTGCCCATGCCCCGGGCCACCACAGCGGCGTGGCTGGTCTTGCCGCCGCGCGAGGTGAGGATGCCCTGGGCGGCGATCATGCCGTTCAGGTCGTCCGGGTTGGTCTCCCGGCGCACAAGGATCACCGACTTGCCCTCGGCGGCCAGCTCGACGGCTCGGGCGGAGGTGAAGACCACAGTGCCGGAGGCCGCGCCGGGCGATGCGCCGATGCCCTTGGCGACCGGCTGGAACTCGTGGTCGAGCTGGAAGCGCGGGAACATCAGCTGGGCCAGTTGCGCGCCGTTGACCCGATGCAGCGCCTCGTCCAGGTCGATCAGGCCCTCGTCGACGAGTTGCCCGGCGATGACGAACGCGGCGGCGGCCGTCCGCTTGCCGACCCGCGTCTGCAACATCCACAGCTTGCCACGTTCGATGGTGAACTCGATGTCGCACAGGTCCTTGTAGTGCTCCTCCAGCCGGGCCATGATGCCGAGCAGCTCGTCGTAGGAGGTCTTGTCGAGCTGCTCCAACTCCTGCAACGGCACCGTGTTGCGGATGCCGGCGACCACGTCCTCACCCTGAGCGTTGGCCAGGTAGTCGCCGTAGATGCCCTGCGCGCCGCTGGCCGGGTCACGGGTGAACGCGACCCCGGTGCCGGAATCCGGGCCGAGGTTGCCGAAGACCATTGTCACCACGTTGACAGCGGTGCCCAGGTCGGCCGGAATGCGCTCCTGGCGGCGGTAGAGCACCGCGCGCTCGGCGTTCCACGACTCGAAGACCGCCCGGATGGCCAGGTCGAGCTGTTCGCGTGGCTGCTGCGGGAACTCCCGGCCGGTGTGCTTCAAGAAGATCTTCTTGTACGCGTCGACCAGCCCACGCAGGTCGTCGGCGTCCAGATCCAGGTCGTTGTGGGTGCCCTTGGCGTGCTTGGCCTCGTCGAGCGCGTGCTCGAACTCCTCGCCCGGCACCTCACAGACGGTCTTGCCGAACATCTGGATGAGTCGCCGGTAGGAGTCCCAGGCGAACCTGTCGTTCTGTCCCGCCTGTGCGGAGAGCCCGACCACGCTCTGGTCGTTGAGACCGACGTTGAGAACGGTCTCCATCATGCCGGGCATGGAGAACTTGGCACCGGAGCGGACGGAGACCAGCAGTGGGTCCTGCGGGTCACCGAGGCGTTTGCCCATCGCGCGCTCCAGCGATTCGAGGTGCGCCTCGATCTGACCGGCGAGCCCGTCCGGTTCCCGTCCCGTCGCGAGGTACGCCTGGCACGCCTCGGTGGTGATGGTGAAGCCGGGCGGTACGGGCAGGCCCAGGTTGGTCATCTCGGCGAGGTTTGCCCCCTTGCCGCCGAGCAGCTCCTTGAGTTCCTTGTTGCCTTCGGAGAAGTCGTAGACGTACTTGTGATCGACGGTCTCTTGCGCTGCCACCAGAGCCTCCACAACACACGCGCCGGATTGACACTTAACGAAGGTTCAGTTTTCTTCTTCCCCGGGACGGACCGCCGGTAATCCCGGGGTCAACGTCGATCGGTGGGCGAAGGTTAAGCGAACATCGAGTGACCTGGGACCGTTCGGTGACAATTGGCACAGCCATCACGACTATCCGTGTTCGTACCGGTTTTTGGGAACGCTTCCATGCGCACCATCACGCATCCCGGCCGAGCGTCGTACGCTTGACGCCACGCCAGCCGGTGAACCTCACTTTTGCCATAACCGACGCGAATACACCCCCGGAGTCGCCGCCGTGTCGACCATCCCCTCCCCCGGCCCCACCGCCGTCCCCACACCGCTGTCGGCGGAGGAACCGGACGCGGCCACGCTGGCCCGCACGGCCGAGCAGACCGCGAGCACGTTGCTCGCCCCGGCGGCCCCGCACCGGCTGGCCGACGTCGTGCCCGCCCCCCAGCACGTCCAGCCGGACCCGACCGCCGACTGGGCGCTCCCGGCCGACGCGGTCATCGTGGCCAGCGCCGACCCCGCCGCGTTGGCCGTCGCCGAGCAGCTCGCCCAGCTCCTGCGTCCGGCAACCGGCTACCCGCTGCCGGTCACCGACGCCACCAGGCCAGAGCCCGCCGGTGCCATCGCGCTGGTGCTCGACGGCAGCGCCGACCTCGGTGCGGAGGGCTACAGCGCCGACCTCGGCGTGGAGGGCTACCGCCTGGACGTCGCCACCGACGGGGTACGCGTCACCGCAGCCACCGCAGCCGGCCTCTTCTACGGCGTACAGACGCTGCGCCAACTGCTGCCAGCGGGGATCGAGAGCCCCAGCCCGGTCACCGCACGCTGGGCGTTGCCGGGTGGGACCATCACCGACGCACCCCGGTTCTCCTACCGGGGGGCGATGCTTGACGTCGCGCGGCACTTCTTCGCCGTCGAGGACGTGCTGCGGGTGGTCGACCACCTGGCCCGCTACAAGCTCAACCACCTGCACCTGCACCTCACCGACGACCAGGGCTGGCGGATCGCCGTCGACTCCTGGCCGAAGTTGACCACCGTCGGCGGGACGACCGAGGTCGGCGGCGGCCCCGGCGGGCACTACACGAAGGCCGACTACGCGCGGATCGTCTCCTACGCGGCCGCCCGCCACATCACAGTCGTTCCCGAGATCGACCTCCCGGGGCACACCAACTCGGCGCTGGTCGCGTACCCGGAGCTGGCACCGGACAAGACCGCGCCACCGCCGTACACCGGCACCGAGGTCGGCTTCAGCTACGTCGACCCGGCCGACGAGCGGACGTACGACTTCGTCGCCGACGTGCTGGGCGAGGTGGCCGCGCTCACTCCCGGCCCCTGGCTGCACATCGGCGGCGACGAGGCGTTCAAGGTGAAGGGCGAGGTCTACACCGGTTTCGTCGAGCGGGTCCAGCGCATCGTGGCCGACCTCGGCAAGACCGTCGTCGGCTGGCACCAACTCGCGCCGGCCGCCCACCTCGACGGGCGGGTCCTGCAGTGGTGGGGCACGAACGGCGAAGACCCCACCACCGTCGACGCCGTACGCAGGGGCGCCCGCCTGATCGTCTCCCCCGGCAACCACGCCTACCTGGACATGAAGTACGCCCCGGACACCCCGATCGGGCACGACTGGGCCGGCCTCATCGACGTGCGAAAGGCGTACGACTGGGATCCGGGTACGCACGTCGCCGACGTACCCGCCGAGGCGGTTCTCGGTGTGGAGGCCCCGCTCTGGACCGAATCGGTCACCTCGCTGGCCGACATCGAACTGCTGCTCCTGCCCCGCCTCCCGGCCATCGCCGAGTTGGGCTGGTCACCCCGGGCAAGCCACGACTGGGCCGGCTTCCGCGACCGCCTGGCCGGCCAGGGCCCGCGCTGGACGACGGCCGGGATCACCTTCCACCACGCGCCCGAGATCCCCTGGCCCACCGCACCGACCATCCCGACACAACGCACCACACCCCAACCCGACACCGCCAAGCCCTGACCCCCGCGTTGGACCGGTTCCACCCGCCCTCTGCCCAGTGGGTCGGGCCGGTCCGGGCCGCAGGCCGCGGTCCGGGGCGCAGGCCGGTCCGGGGCGCAGGCCGGCGCAGACGGGCATGATCCACTCGGCTTTCATGAAGTCGGGGCATCCCCGGCTCCGGGACTCCGCGACTTTCAGGAACCCGAGTCGATCACCCCGCCGTTGGCGCCGTGTCCGTTTCAGCGGGCCGGCCTGGCGGGCTGATTGTCGGGTTTGACGGTCGGTGTCGGGTGGTCGGGGCCACCCCTACGGCGGAATCGGCGGCCGGGCCGGGTCGTTATACCTGGCATGCCACCGCGACTCTCGGGTCGTGGGGCGCGGCAGCCGCCGGGAACACCCGCCAAGCCGCCCCGGTTACACCCCCCGTCCGGCCGAGCACCACGACCGGCCGACGGGTAGGCGGAATGACCCGCCACCGCGGATGGTTACACCCTGTCCCGACGCCGACCCCTTGTTGCGGGTCGCCGGGCACAAGCTTTCCCGCACGGTCGCACCACCCCCCTGTTGAGTGCCGTGCGGGCACACCCCCGATGCAGAGGAGCACGCCATCATGCGTACCGATCTGATCCGTAAGACCGCCCTGACCGCCGCCGGCCTCGCCTTCACCGGAGGCGCCATCGCCGGCCCCGTCACCACCGCCTTCGCCGCCCCCACCAGCGGCAAGCCGGCCACGCAAACCCAGACCGACCGCAAGGGCCACGGCGAGCGGGAACTCGGCGTGCGCTACGAAGCCCAGCCGAACTTCTACTACTGCGGGCCCGCCGCGACCCGTAACGCCCTGAGTGTGCAAGGTAAGAACATCAACGTCGACGACATGGCCAAGGAAATGGGCACCACCGAGGCCGGCACCAACTCCATCAACGACATCACCCCCGTCCTGAACAAGGAAACCGGCAAGGCTGACGCCTACCGGTCGGTGGAGATCAGCACCCCCGACGCCGACGCCACGCAGACCGACAAGCTGCGCGCCGACATCGTCAAGACCGTCGACGACGGCCGGGCCGTGGTCGCCAACATCGCCGGCACCAGCACCGACACCGACGGTGTCACCCACTCCTACGAGGGCGGGCACTACATCAGCGTCGTCGGCTACCACGACAACGGCAACACCGTCACCATCGCCGACTCCGCCGACCCCAACCAAGCCGCCTACCAGATCAGCGTCGAGCACCTCGCCGACTGGATCGCCACCCGCGGCTACGCCACCAGCTGACCCCCACACCACCCGCACACACCGAAGGGCCGGACCCCACCACGGGGCCCGGCCCTTCGGCATGACCGGGTCGTTGTCCACCCGCCCTCGGCAAGCCACCCACCGGACCACCCCACGGACTGCGTCACGGGTCCTTTGGAGCTGATGTCGTAGACGAATCAGGGGCATGGCCGACCGAGTCGAGCTGGTGATTCGTTCACGACATCAGCTCGATAGGACGCCACACTCATCTGCCCAGCCTCTGCGGGGAGCGTTGAGTGCCCAGCCTCTGCCCAGAGTGTCGAGGAAAGACCGAGCGCCGCGGCCCGAGGGCTCGGGGGTGACCGGAGCGCCGGCACGGACTTCGCTTCGAGCCCGCGTTCCGGAGGGACGGTCGCGGGGCGCCTCCACCCGACCGGCCAGGGGCTCAGCCGCCGGAGTCGTCCATCTCGGCGCCCTCGGGGACCGTGTCGTCGTCCCGGCTGGCCAGCCAGCCCTCCGGCAGGGAGACCTTGCCGGGCGAGTTGGTACGCCCGCGCGGCTGCCCGAGGGCGGCCATCGGGAACGGCTCCGCCGGGTCGAGCTTGCCGAGCAGGTCGTCGAGCTGGGCCAGACTTTCGATCATCGCCAGCGAGCGCCGCAGCTCGCCGCCGACCGGGAAGCCCTTGAGGTACCAGGCGACGTGCTTGCGGAAGTCGGTGCAGCCGTCCCGTTCACCGCGGGTCGGGTTGCGGGCGCCGGCTGAGAACTGGTCGACAAGCAGCTCGGCGTGTCGGCGCATGGTCACCGCCACCTCGCCGAGGGTGGGCAGCCGCCGCTCCGCTCGACCGTTGAAGGCGGCCTCCAGGTCGGCGAAGAGCCACGGTCGGCCCAGGCAGCCGCGCCCGATGACCACACCGTCGACGCCGGTGTGGGCCACCATGCGCAGCGCGTCGTCGGCCTCCCAGATGTCGCCGTTGCCGAGCACCGGCACATCGAGGGCCTGCTTCAGGGTGGCGATCGCGTCCCAGTCGGCGGTGCCCGAATAGCGCTGCGCCGCCGTGCGCCCGTGCAGGGCCACCGCGGCCACGCCGGCCTCCTGGGCGGCGAGCCCGGCTTCGACGTACGTCAGGTGGTCGTCGTCGATGCCCTTGCGCATCTTGACGGTGACCGGCACCCCGGCCGGTGACGCGGCGGCCACCGCGGCCCGCACGAGTCGCGCGAAGAGCCGTCGCCGCCACGGCAGTGCCGCGCCGCCGCCACGTCGGGTGACCTTGGGGACCGGGCAGCCGAAGTTGAGGTCGATGTGATCGGCCAGGTTGCGCTCGACGACGATCCGCACGGCGGCGGCGGTGATCTCCGGATCGGTGCCGTAGAGCTGGAGACTGCGGGGCTTCTCGTCGTCGCCAAACGCGATCATGCGCAGCGTCTTCGGGTTGCGCTCGACCAGCGCGCGCGTGGTGATCATCTCGCAGACGTAGATGCCGCCACCCTGCTCGCGGCAGAGCCGACGGAACCCGATGTTGGTGATCCCGGCCATCGGCGCGAGGACTACCGGCGGCCACACCTGGTGCTGGCCGAGAGTCAGCGGGCGCAGCGCGGGCACGGTCGAGGCAGTCACCGGACAAGTGTACGGGGCCCCGACCGGCGCTTATCGCGTCGGCCGAGGCCCCGTGCGCAGAGTCTCAGCAGCCGGGGAGACGCTCGATCAGGTAGCGCTCGACCTGGTCCAGGGAGACGCGCTCCTGGGCCATGGTGTCCCGGTTGCGCACGGTCACCGCGTTGTCGTCAAGCGTGTCGAAGTCGACTGTGACGCAGAACGGGGTGCCGATCTCGTCCTGCCGGCGGTAGCGACGCCCGATCGCCTGGGAGTCGTCGAACTCCACCACCCAGCGCTTGCGCAGCAGCGTCGCGAGGTCCTTGGCCTTGGGCGACAGCGCCTCGTTGCGGGACAGCGGCAGCACCGCGACCTTGACCGGGGCGAGCCTCGGGTCGAACCGCATCACGGTGCGCTTGTCCACGCCGCCCTTGGTGTTCGGCGCCTCGTCCTCGTCGTACGCCTCCAACAGGAAGGCGAGCACCGCGCGGGTCAGACCCGCGGCCGGCTCGATGACGTACGGCATCCAGCGCTCACTCTTGCTCTGGTCGAAGTACGACAGGTCGACGCCGGAGTGCTTGCTGTGCGTGGAGAGGTCGAAGTCGGTGCGGTTGGCGACACCCTCAAGCTCGGCGAACTCGGTGCCACCGAACTGGAAGCGGTACTCGATGTCCACAGTCCGCTTCGAGTAGTGCGACAGCTTCTCCTTGGGGTGCTCGAACAGACGCAGATTGTCCGCCGCGAGGCCGAGGTCGAGGTACCAGTTCCAGCGCTCCTGGAGCCAGTACTCGTGCCACTGCTCGTCGGTGCCCGGCTCGACGAAGAACTCCATCTCCATCTGCTCGAACTCGCGGGTCCGGAAGATGAAGTTGCCCGGGGTGATCTCGTTGCGGAACGACTTACCGGTCTGCGCGATGCCGAACGGGGGCTTCTTGCGGGCGACCGTCTCGACGTTCTTGTAGTTGACGAAGATGCCCTGCGCGGTCTCCGGGCGCAGGTAGTGCAGCCCCTCGTCGCTCTCCACCGGGCCCAGGTAGGTCTTCATCAGGCCGTTGAACATCTTCGGCTCGGTGAAGGTGCCCTTGTTGCCGCAGTTGGGGCAGTTCAGCTCGGCCAGCGAGGTGAGCGGCTTGCCGTGCTTCTCGGCGTACGCCTCTTCCAGGTGGTCGGCCCGGAACCGCTTGTGACAGAACTGGCACTCGGTGAGCGGGTCGACGAACTCGGCGATGTGGCCGGACGCCTCCCACACCTTGCGGGACAGGATCACCGCGGAGTCCAGGCCGACGACGTCGTCGCGCTGCTGGACCATCGTCTTCCACCACTGCCGGCGGACGTTCTCCTTGAGCTCCACGCCGAGCGGGCCGTAGTCCCACGCCGATCGGGTGCCCCCGTAGATCTCACTGGAGGGGAAGACGAAGCCTCGGCGCTTGGCGAGGCTGACGACGGCGTCGATACGGTCGGCTGGCATGTTTCCTCCTACGCCGGCTGGCGGTCGGCGGGGGCGAGATGTGGATGGAACGGTCGGTTCGGGACAACGGTACGACCACCGTCCCCCCGAGCCCAGCAGAATACCGGGGACGGGTCAGCTGACCTCGCAGACCTCCACGCCGCCGGTCTGCCCGTCCTGCCCGAGGCTGACCTGTTGCCGATCCCGGTCGCCGCCGTCGAGGGTCACGTCGACCGGCACGGTCAGGTAGGTGGTGTCCACCTCACCCACCCGAAACGCTGTCACCTGCGGTTCGGCGGCAGCGCGCCGCTCGAACTCCGGTCGGGACTCACGCCGCTGCGCGTCGTCGCAGAGCTGGTCGTACGCCCGCCCGTAGTTTCGCTCGACCAGCGCCTGGTAGTAGTCGCCGGTCACGGTGCGGGCCTGTTCCCGGATCGCCTGAACTCCGCTGACGGCCAGGCCGACGACGGCGGCGCCACCCCCGCCGCAGCAGAGCACCACGGCGAGCGCGCCGACGCCGAGGCCGATCCAGAGCCGAGTCCGGCGGCCCTCGGTGGGCGGCGCGGCGAACGGCGGAGCCACCCCGGGACCGGGTGGCGGGGCGGGTGCGGTCATAGGAGCAGCGTAGTGTCCGCCGGCTCAGCGGTAAGGACCCGCAGCCCGATCACTGTCGGCGACGACCACGGCCCCACCGGGGGCGGCGGTGGCCAGCGCCTCGTAGGCGGAGGGCTCGTCGACGGACTCGGCGAGCAGCGGCACGGCGCTGACCTTGACCTCGAAGGCGCCCAGCGCCCGCCGGTACGTGCCGACCGACTCCCATTCGGTGACCAGTGACCAGTGCCGGGGGTCGTCCAGCGCCCGGACCAGTTGACCGCGCAGGTAACCGGGCCGGGCGGCCAGCGCGGTGAGGGCGGCGTGCGCCCGTTCGGTGAAGCCGTCGGCGGCATCGACGTCGACCACGAACCGGTTGGTCACCAGCACCGGGGGTTCCTCCTCGTAGAGTCTGTGGGATGCAGCGTACGCAGCGCCCTCTGCTCGCCCGGTTGGCCGGGGCGAACCCGACGTCGGTGTTCCTGCTCACCCTGGTGGTGGTGCTGGTGGCGTTCTTCACGCCCGGAGTGATCGGCGGGCTGCTCACGCTCGCGCTCGCCGGGGTCCTGATCGCCCTGTTGGCGACGACCTGGGCGATTCAGGCGCCGCAGACCCGGCTGATCCGACTGGTGATGCTCACCCTGCTGGTGGCTGTGGGCCTCGCGAAGCTCCTCTGACATGCAATCATGCGTTTTTGACAATCATTATCGTTGCCACGGACAGTTGACGACATGACCAACCGCGCCACGTACCGTGTCCTGGCCGCCGCGACCGCCCTCCTCGCCCTGGGCGCCGGGGCCGGCTGCTCCACCGGCGCCGGCGCCGGCGCCGACCCCCAGCGAGTCGACGTGGTGGCCGCGTTCTATCCCCTCCAGTTCCTGGCCGAACGGATCGGCGGCGACGCGGTCCGGGTGACCAACCTGGCCAAGCCCGGCGCCGAGCCGCACGACCTGGAACTCAACCCGAGCCAGGTCGGTGAGGTCAGCGACGCGGAGCTGATCGTCTACCTCAAGGGGTTCCAGCCGGCGGTGGACGACGCAGTGGCCCAGAACGGCGGCGACCGGGCGTTCGACGTGACCAGCGTGCAGCCGCTGTTGGACGCGTCCGCCGGCGGGCACGACCACGAGGGCGAGGAAGGGCACGCCGAGGAGAGCGGCGGCAAGGACCCGCACGTCTGGCTCGACCCGACCCGGCTGGCCGGCATCGGCGACCAGCTTGCCCAGCGGCTCGGCAAGGCCGACCCGGACCACGCCGCCGACTACACCTCCCGGGCGGCCGCCCTGCGCGCCGACCTGACGACCCTGGACGGCGAGTTCAAGCACGGTCTGGCGACCTGCCAGCGGCGGGAGATCGTGACCAGCCACGCGGCGTTCGGCTACCTCGCCGACCGATACCAGCTCGACCAGGTCGGCATCACCGGGCTGAGCCCGGACGTCGAGCCCTCGCCGCAGCGCCTCGCGCACGTGATCGAGGAGGCGAAGGAGCACCAGGCCACCACGATCTTCTTCGAGACACTGGTCAGCCCGAAGGTGGCCGAGACCATCGCCGGTCAGGTCGGCGCGAAGACCGCTGTGCTCGACCCGATCGAAGGGCTCGCCGCCGGCAGCGACGGGGACTACCTTTCGGTGATGCGCACCAACCTGCGGACCCTGCAGACGGCCTTGAGCTGCTCGTGACCTCACCTGTCATCACCGTCGAGCACGGGGTGGTCGGCTACGACGGCCGCCCCGTGCTCCGGGACATCTCGCTCACCGTGACCGCCGGCGAGGTGGTCGCGATCCTCGGCGCCAACGGCTCGGGCAAGTCCACACTGATCCGCGCCGTGCTCGGGCTGGTCCCGATCAGCGCCGGCTCGGTCACCCTCTTCGACCGGCCGTTGCGCCGGTTCCGGCAGTGGGCACGCATCGGGTACGTCCCGCAGCGCCTGGGCGCCGGCGGCGGCGTACCGGCCACCGTCCGCGAGGTGGTGGCCTCCGGCCGACTGGCCCGTCGGGGGGTGCTGCGTCCGCCGGGTCGAGCCGACCGGTCCGCCGTCGACGCCGCGTTGGGCGCTGTCGGGCTCGCCGACCGGGCCGGTGACCCCGTGTCCACGCTCTCCGGCGGCCAGCAGCAGCGCACCCTGATCGCCCGCGCCCTGGCCGGCCAGCCGGAGCTGCTGGTTCTCGACGAGCCCACCGCCGGGGTGGACGCGGCCAGCCAGGAGGCGTTCGCCGGCGCGCTGCGCGACTTCGTCGGCGACGGCGGAACGGTGCTTCTCGTCGCCCACGAGCTGGGCCCGCTGCGACCGGTGATCAGCCGGGCCGTCGTCGTCCACGAGGGCCGCATCGCCCACGACGGCGCGGTGCCGGACCCGGCCGGCCACCACGCGGAGCCCGACCACGACCACGTGCACCCGCACTGCTACGACGAGCCCGCCGGGCTGTGGAGCAACTGACCCATGGAACTCTTCCAGTACCCCTACATGCAGCGCGCCCTGATCGGCGCGCTGGTGATCGGCCTGGCCGCTCCGGCGCTCGGCATCTACCTGGTGCAGCGTCGGCTGGCGCTGATCGGTGATGGTGTGGGGCACGTGGCGCTGACCGGCGTCGGGGCGGGGTTGCTGCTCAACCGCTCACCGGTGCTGGTCGCGGTGATCGCCGCCACCATCGGCGCGATCGCCATCGAGATCGTCCGGGCCCGTGGGCGTACCTCCGGTGACCTGGCTCTGGCCCTGCTCTTCTACGGCGGCATCGCGGGCGGCGTACTCCTGGTTGGCCTCTCCGACGCGACCAGCGCGAACCTCAACGCCTACCTGTTCGGGTCGCTGACCACCATCTCGCCCGCCGACCTGACCACCATCGCGGTGCTCGGCGCGGCGATCCTGGTCACGATGATCGCGTTGCGGCCGGCGCTCTTCGCGGTCAGTCACGACGAGGAGTACGCGCGGGTCTCCGGCCTGCCGGTCCGCACGCTGAACCTGCTGATCGCTGTCGCCACAGCAGTCACAGTGACCATCGCCATGCGGGCCGTGGGCGTGCTGCTGATCAGCGCGTTGATGGTGGTGCCGGTCGCGACCGCGCAGCAGGTCACCAGGGGCTTCCGCAGCACGATGGCCGCCGCGATGGCGCTCGGGCTCTTCGCCGCCGGTTCCGGTGTCTGGGTGGCGGCCACGGCGGACACCGCGCCGGGCGCCTCGGTGGTGCTGGTGGCGATCGCGTCGTTCCTGGTGGTGGCCGTGGCCGGCGCTGTCTGGCGGGCCGTGCGCCGCCGGACGACGCCGACCGCCGCACCGACACCGGAACCCCACGAGGTCGTGCTGAGCTGAGCCTGGTCAGCGTGACCTCGGTGGTATTGGTTACCGTTGCAGGATGACCAGCGCGACGGGCTACGACGGGTTCGACGGGGCCAGCGAGCTGCTCCGCGCCCTGTCCGCT
This sequence comes from Micromonospora sp. NBC_00362, assembly GCF_026342155.1. Lineage (NCBI taxonomy): Bacteria > Bacillati > Actinomycetota > Actinomycetes > Micromonosporales > Micromonosporaceae > Micromonospora > Micromonospora sp. NBC_00362. Next base: position 6,039,430 of record NZ_JAPENH010000001.1, on the reverse strand, counting down.
CCCATTCGGCTGGCCATCGTCAGTGAACTGGCCGGCGGCGAGCGGTGTGTGCACGAGTTGGTGGAGAAGCTCGGCGCGGCGCAACCACTGGTCTCCCAGCACCTGCGGGTGTTGCGCGGAGCGGGCGTGGTGCGCGGCTCCCGCAGAGGCCGGGAGATCGCCTACAGCCTGGTCGACGAGCACGTCGCGCACATCGTGGCGGACGCGGTAAGCCACGCCGGGGAGGGATCATGAGCGAGAGCAGCGCCGCGGTGCGCAACACCCGGCAGCGTTCGGCGGTGAGCGCGCTGCTGGGCGAGATGGAGGGCTTCCACAGCGCCCAGGACCTGCACGCGATGCTGCGGCAGCGCGGCGAACGGGTCGGTTTGACCACCGTCTACCGCACCCTCCAGGGGCTCGCCGACGCCGGTGAGATCGACGTGATGCGTCCGCCGGGCGGCGAGCACCTCTACCGCCGGTGCAGCGAGGGGCATCACCATCACCTGGTCTGCCGGGTGTGCGGGCGTACGGTCGAGGTGGCCGGCCCGGCCGTGGAGAGCTGGGCCGATCGGGTCGCCGCACAGCACGGCTACGCCGACGTCAGCCACACCCTGGAGATCTTCGGCACCTGCCCCACCTGCGTCCGCTGACCCGGCGAGCCAGGCATTGAGAATTGGGCGCCTGCCGTAGGAGCGGCACTCGTACTCTCGCTGGGTGAGCGAGAGCAATGACTACGTAAGGCTGCGAGAGACTTTCAACGAGGACGCTGAACGGTATGACCGTGCGCGGCCGCGGTACCCGGCACAGATGTTCGATGATCTCGCTGCGGCCGGCGTAGCGCCCGGTGCAAGGGTGTTGGAGATCGGCTGTGGCACTGGGCAGGCGACCGTGCCGCTGGCGGAACGGGGCTACCGGATCGTGGCCGTCGAGTTGGGCGCAGACATGGCTGCTGTGGCTCGGCGAAACCTTGCCGGCTCCGACTCGGTGGAGGTGGTGACGGCAGCGTTCGAGGAGTGGTCCTTGCCTGCGGAACCGTTCGACGTGGTCCTCTCCGCGACGGCGTTCCACTGGATCGATCCGGCCGTGCGGGTGTCGAAGTCTGCTGACGCCTTGCGTCTCGGTGGTCTGCTGGCCACCGTGGGAACCCACCACATCGCCGGTGGCACCTGGACCGAGGCGTTCTTCGTCGAGATTCAGAAGCTTTACGAGCGCTTCGATCCGTCGACCCCGCCGGGCCTGCGTCTTGAAGGTGCTCAAGACATTCCGGAGGACGATCGGGAGCTGACCTCGTCGGAGCGATTCGGGCCTGCGAGCTTCTACCGATACGAGTGGGAGTTGCCGTACTCGACAGCGGACTACCTGGATCTGCTGTTGACCTACTCCGGCCACCGTGCCTTGCCGGACGTGCAGCAGAGCGCATTGCTGAACTCCATCGCGCGGCTCATCGACGTCAACTACGGGGGCCAAGTCGTCAAGCGCTACCTGACTGAACTGAGGCTCGCCGAACGTGTCCGGTGAATCGCTTCTATCGGTATCTGTCGGCACCCTTGCAGGTAGCCGTATCGTTCACGTCGAATCTGGCGGCTGATCCGACGGGTGCCCCGCCGCGTCCGTTCGTGGCACGCTGGCCGGCGTGAAAATCTATGCCGATCGGTTCCCGACCGCCGCCCGTCAGTTGCTCACCGACCTGCTCGTCGTCGCCTGGGTGTACGTGGCGATCCGCGGCGCGCTGTGGCTGCACGACCTGGTGCAGAAGCTCGCCGTGCCGGGGCAGAAGCTGGAGGGCGCCGGCAGCGGGCTCGCCGACAACCTCGCCGACGCGGGCGGCAAGGTTCGCCGCGTCCCGCTGGTCGGCGACGAGCTGACCGCACCCTTCCAGCGGGCCGCCGACGCGGCCCGGGGGCTCGCCGACGCCGGCCGCGACCAGCAGCACCTGGTCGACCAACTCGCCCTCGCCCTCGCCATCGCGGTCCTGATCTTCCCGCTCGGCATCGTGCTGTTCGGCTGGCTGCCGCTGCGGGTCCGCTGGATGCGCCGGGCCGGATCGGCGACGAAGCTGGCCGCCGGGCCGGCCGGCCGGGACCTGCTCGCCCTGCGCGCGCTGGCCACCCAGCCACTGGGCAAACTGACCCGGATCGGTCCGGACGTCGCCGAGGCGTGGCGGCGCGGCGACGACGCGACAGTCGATGCCCTGGCCGCCTTGGAGCTGCGCCAACTAGGCCTCCGCGCCCGGGGCCGCTAAGGTCGCGCCCCGTCGCGCCCGTCGCGCCCCGACCCGCCCCGTCGCGCCGATCTTGCAGTTTCGGTTGCCGACATGGGTGGAATGCCCCTTGTGTCGGGACAGCAAGTGCAAGATCGCGGAGCAGGCAGAGGTCGGGCCGGCCGGGCGCAGGCTCAGCTCGACGAGGGTGTCGTTAAAGTCGTCGGGTGTTCTACTTCCTCGTCGTCATCGCCGTCCTGCTGCTCGGCTACGCCGCAGTCCTGGTCTACTTCCTCCGCCGGGGCAAGAAGATCCCACCCGCGGCGTACCTGGCCCTGGCCGGGCTCAACGGTCTGATCCTGGCGGGAGTGCTGGCCTGGGCGGTCTCCCGCTGACCGTGCACCGCCGACCCGCACCGCTGACCGACGCCGGCGACCAGCCCTCGTGGCGACCAACCCTCGTGGCGGCAGGCCGCCCTGCGCGGTTCACGGCTTTGGGGGGATGCGGCGGCGGACGTCCTCGGAGGTGGACGGGCCGGGCGACCAGCCGGCCACCCAGGGCAGCTCCTCGGACGGGGTGAGCACGCCCTCCTCCAGGCCCGCGTAGCGGCCGGCGAGGATGCGCTTCGCGGCGGCGGTGTCGACCGAGTCGGTGTTGTCCCAGAGTGCGGCGAACAGGGCATCCACCCGCACCCGCGCCTGCCGGCAGAACAGGTCGGCCAGTTCGACGTTCTCCGGGCGGCTGTCCCGTTCGGCGCTGGCCCGGACGCAGACCGCGGACATCGCGAACAACTCGGCGCCGATGTCCACCACCCGACCGAGGAACGCCTGCTTACGCTCCATCTTTCCCTGCCAGCGGGACATCGCGTAGAACGTCGACCGGGCCAGCTTGCGCGACGAACGCTCCACCTGACGCAGGTGCGCGGCGAGCGGGCCGAACTCGGCGTACGCCGAAGGGCTCTGCCCCCGACCGACGGCGAGGGTGGGCAGCCACTTCGCGTAGAAGGCGCCCGCTCGCGCGCCGGCTCGGGCCTTGCGGCCCAACCCCGCGTCCGGGTCGATGATGTCGCCGGCCACCGACAGGTGGGCGTCGACGGCCTCCCGCGCGATCAGCAGGTGCATGATCTCGGTGGAGCCCTCGAAGATCCGGTTGATCCGCAGGTCACGCAGCATCTGCTCGACGGCGGCCGGGCGTTCACCCCGGGCGGCCAGTGAGTCGGCCGTCTCGTAGCCGCGCCCGCCCCGGATCTGGATCAGCTCGTCGGCGATCTTCCAGGCCATCTCGCTGGCGTACAGCTTGACCAGTGCCGCCTCGATCCGGATGTCGTTGCGGTCGTCGTCGGCGAGCAGGCAGCAGAGGTCGAGCATGGTCTCCATGCCGTACGTGGTGGCGGCGATGAAGGAGAGCTTCTGCGCGACAGCCTCGTGTTCGCCCACCGGCCGTCCCCACTGGACCCGGTCGGCGGCCCACCCCCGGGCCACGTTCAACGCCCACTTGCCGGCGCCCACGCACATGGCCGGCAGTGAGAGTCGACCGGTGTTCAGAGTGGTCAGGGCGATCTTCAGCCCCTTGCCCTCGCCACCGATGACGTTCTCGGCGGGGACGATCACGTCGTGGAACCGGGTCAGGCTGTTCTCCAGGCCGCGCAGGCCGATGAACTCGTTGCGCCGCTCGACGGTGATGCCGGGGCTGTCGCCGTCCACCACGAACGCGGTGATCCCGCCCCGACGTCCCTGCGTGGCCGGCACCCGGGCCATCACCACCAGCAGGGTGGCCACGATGCCGTTGGTGGCCCAGAGCTTCACCCCGTTGAGCCGGTAACCGGTGCCGTCCTCGGTCGGCTCCGCGATGGTGGCCAGCCGGGCCGGGTCGGAGCCGACGTCCGGCTCGGTGAGCAGGAAGGCGGACACCTCGCCGGCGGCGAGCCGGGGCAGGAAGCGTTGCTTCTGCTCGGCGGTGCCGAACATCTTCAGTGGCTGCGGCACCCCGATCGACTGGTGCGCCGAGAGCAGCGCGCCGATGGCCGGGCTGACCGAGCCGGCCAGCATGAGCGCCCGGCAGTAGTGCAGGTTGCTCAGCCCGAGCCCGCCGTACTTCCGGTCGATCTTCATGCCGAACGCGCCGAGGTCGGCCAGGCCGTGGAACACCGAGTCGGGTATCGACGCGTCCCGCTCGATGGCCTCACCATCCACCTCGGAGGCCAGGAAGGCGCGGAACCGACCAAGGAACTCCTCCGCGCGAGCCACGTCGTCCGGATCGGATCGGGGCCACGGGTCGATCAGGTCGAGCCGGAACCGGCCGAGGAACAGCTCCTTGCCGAAGCTGGGTCGGTCCCAGGTGGACTCCCGGGCGGCCTCGGCGACCTGCCGGGCCTCCTTCTCGGTGACCTGCCCGGCTTCCGCGGGCAGCGGCGCGGCCGCACCGGCTGTGGTTTCGGAGTCGGGGCCTTCCGGTGCCGGTCGGCCATCCTGCGTCGTGGTCACGGCTGCCCCCTCGAAGCTCGGTGCGGCTGCGTCGACGTGCGCGACTACCGCCACGCTACCCCTGGTTGTTACCCAGGGGTAGCGCTGCGTGAAGATCGGCGCGGTCAGCGACCGTCGACGTCGTCCGGGTCGTCGTCATCGTCGTCGATGTCGTCCTCGCCCCAGTTGCGTCGGGCGAACGGTAGGGCCACCCAGAACGTGAGGAACCAGATTCCGGTCAGGGCGCTGAGCACGAAGGCGATCGGCCGGTCCAGCACGAAGTCGGTGATCAGCAGCACCGCGCTGACCATCGCGATCAGCATGAAGGCGAGGCCACCGGTGGCCATCCGGTGGGCGAAACGGACCAGCTCCGGCTTGCGCCCCTGCCGGAACAACGCCCTGTGGAACGCCACCGGCGAGATGATCATCGCGGTGGCGGCGGCCGCCGCGAGCAACGCCACGATGTAGACGTCGCGCTGGAACTCCGTCGTCTCGGTGAACCCGTTACTGAACGGCAGGGTGAGCAGGAAGGCGAAGAGGATCTGCACGCCGGTCTGCGCGACCCGCAACTCCTGCAGCAGGTCGGCGAAGTTGCGCTGCCAGCGCTGCTTCTCGGTCTCCTTGGACACGCGCTACCTCCGGTGAGACGCTACTGCCGGCGGTCCCAGCCGCCGGCAGCAACGCCAATGCCCCACCCGGCCGAGCGCGAAACTGGTTCACGACATCTGCCGTTCATCGCGGCGACACACGTCAGCCGCCAGCGCCGTGTCAGGACCCGCGTCGGATCCGGCCCGCGTACCGCGCTTCCAGCTCGTTGTTGTGCGCGTCGCCGTCCGGGATGTTCGCCGAGAGGTAGACCGGGGGCCGCTCCCCCGCCGCCAGCAACCGCGCCACCACCTCCACTGTCACCTGCTGCGCCAGCAGCGCCGCGGTGATCGAGGAGACCGCGCCGACCGCGCCGCCGCCGGGCAGGGGCAGCGTCGCGTCGCCGTACGGCGCGCCGTTGTCGAGCACCACGTCGGCGAGGTCGCTCAGCTTGCGCCCGGACGGGTGCCGGGAGGTCATCCGCCCGGAGTGCTGCGCCGAGGTGATCGCCACCAAGCCGTGGCCGTGTTCCTTTACCAGCGTGGCGAACTCCACCATCGCGCCGTTGACCCCGGAGTTCGAGGCGAGCACGAAGACGTCGGTGGGACGCACCGGGGCCAGCTCGTAGAGGCGGTGCGCGACGGCCGGGTCCCGTTCCAGCAGTGGGCCCAGCCGGTCGGCCGGTTCGCCGCCGAGCAGCACCAGGTCGCGTAGCGCGATCCGGTTGGTCGGCACCAGACCACCCGCCCGTCCGGCGATCTCCATGGCGAGGGCCTCCGAGTGCCCGGTGCCGAACGCGTGCACCACGCCGGCGGCTCGGACGGCCTCGGCGATCAGGTCGGCGGCCCGCCCCACCGCCTCCCGCTGACTGGCGGCCACCCGGCCGATGGTCTCGGTCACCACTGCCAGGTAGTCCTCGGCGCTCACCGTCATACGTCCTCCGTCGTTCGATTACGGGCCAGCCAGCGAACCGCGAAGTCGACAGCCGCCCGCTGGCGCATCAACCTGCCGGACCCGGTGCCGACCGGTGCGGTGCGAACCGCCCCGGTGGCCTCCAGCTCCTCCCCCAACGCGGCGAAGTCGTCCGCGTCGAGTCGTACGTCCTGCCACCACACCCACTCCCGACCACCGTCGGCGGTACGCACTGCGGCGCCGATCCGCTCCCGGGGCGAGCCCGGGCTGCGGTACTCGGCCAGGTGCAGTGAGGTGCTCACCGAGTGGTCCACGCCGAGCAGCAACACGTCGGCGTCGAGATCGTAGAGGCGGGCCAGCGGGGAGCCCTCGCCGAGCATGTCCGCCAGGGTGTGCCCGGCCACCACCTGTTCGGCGGCCGGACCGAGCGCGGCGAACGACACGTGCGGATGGGAGCTGCGCAGCGCGCCGGGCCAGCCGCGGACCGTCTCGGCGAGCGCACCCATGTACCGGCTCGGGGTGACCGCCGGGTCGAAGCCCGGCATCTCCGAGCGGATCAGCGGCCACCAGCCCGCCGGCACCGGCGGGTTGCGCCACTGCGCGGGGTCGCTGTTGTCGGGCGTATGGGTGGGCACGACGATCGTGCCGTCCGGGCCGAGCGCGTCGCGCAGGGCGAGCACCACCGCGTGCGGGCCGCCGCTGACGAAGCCCAGCGGACGCAGCGACGCGTGCACCAGCAGCGTCGCGCCGGGGCGTACGCCCAGCACGCGCAGCTGCGCGGCGATCGAGCGTCGGCTGCCCGGCCCGCTGGCGTCCGTCGTCACGATGACTCTCCCTCGCGGACCCGCACGGCTCAGGCCGTCCCGGCGGCTCGGGCCAGGATCGCCTCGGCGAGCGGGGCCGGCGCCGCGTCCGGGATCCAGTGACTCACAGCGGGCAGTTGCACGAAGCGGTAGTCGCCTGTGACGTTCTGCGCGCACGCCTCGGCGGCGGTCCGGCCGATGGCGACGTCCCGGTCACTCCAGACGTACGTGGTGGGCACCGCGACCGGGCCGACGCCGGCCAGATCGGCGCGGGACATCGCCCGGTACCAGTTCAGCGCGGCCGTGAGCGCCCCCGGCTCCCGCATCGGGTCGGCGTACCGGTTCACCCGGGCCGTGTCGCCCACCCCGCCGAGCAGCTTGCGCAACGCGGTGGCGTGCCATGCCAACAGCACCTTCTCCGCCTTGTCGGGCTTGCGGAACAGCGCGATGTACGACGAGCGGGCCTTCTGTTGGGCGTCGGTGCTCAGGGCGTGCGCCATGGCCGCCGGATGCGGTACGGACACCGCGGTCAGCGTGTGGACCCGCTCGGGGTGCCGGGCGGCGACGGCCCAGGCCACTATCGCGCCCCAGTCGTGGCCGACCAGGTGGACGGCGTCCAGCCCGAGCGCGTCGAGCACCGCCACCACATCGGTGACGAGTTCGGGGATCCGGTAGTCGGCCACCGCCGTGGGCCGGGCGCCGGGTGAGTATCCGCGCTGGTCCAGCGCATAGGTGCGCAGCCCACCCGCGTGCAGCGCCGGCACCACGTCGTCCCACTCGCCGCTGTGCTGAGGGAAACCGTGCAGCAGCAGGACGGGTACGCCGTCCGTCGGACCGCCGACGGTCACCTCGAACGTGAAGCCTCGCGCGTCAACCCGCATGATCAGAAGCGTACCCAGCCGGCGGTCGGCCGGTCGCTCCCGCAGGTCAGGCGGATGCCCTGCTGGGCCCGCGACACCTGTCGGTGTTAGCGTCAGCGAGACAACTTCATATCCGACAGGGGAGCGCACAGCGCTGAGAGTGCGGGCACGCCCGCAGACCCTCGAACCTGATCTGGGTAATGCCAGCGCAGGGAGTTCGGTCGACCTCCAGCCGCGCCGCAGTCCGGTGCCACCGGACGCGGCGTGCGTCTTCTCCTGGTTCGCACTCACGAACTGGGAGCAACACATGAATTCCACCACTGACACACACCGTTGGCGCACCATCGACATCGTGGTCGCCTCGGTGATCGCTGTCGCCTTCGGCGTCATCTTCTGGGCCTGGGGCCTGGTCTGGAGCGCCACCGAGGGTGCGTTCGCCTTCTTCCCGCCGGCGCAGACGCTGCTCTACGGCGTCTGGCTGATGCCGGCGGTGATCGGTGGGCTGGTCATCCGCAAGCCCGGCGCCGCGCTCTACTGCGAGACGGTGGCCGCGGTCCTGTCCGCGCTGCTGGGCAGCCAGTGGGCCGGCACGGTCATCCCGCAGGGCATCGTGCAGGGCATCGGCGCCGAGCTGGCCTTCGCCGCCTTCCGGTACCGGTCGTTCCGGCTGCCGACCGCTGTGTTCGCGGGCGCGCTGACCGGCCTCAGCGCCGCGCTGTTCGACTTCTTCGTCTGGAACGTCGACTACGCGCTGACCGACTACCGCATCCCGTACGCGCTGCTCACCATCGTCAGCGCCACAGTGATCGCCGGCCTGGGCGGCTGGCTGCTGACAAACGCCCTGGCAAACACCGGCGTCCTGGACCGCTTCCCCGCAGGCCGAAACCGAGCCCTGATCTAACCCCCCACCCAATGGCGTTGATCAAGAGGTTTGCGTCAGCGGAAGGCGACTTCCTGACGCAAACCTCTTGATCAACGGACGAGAGCGCGGACCGGAAGGGGGTTCGGTGAGCGGGGTACTGCTGCGGGGGTTCGGGTGGCGGCACGCTGGGCGGCGCGCCTGGGCCGTTCGCGGGGTTGACCTGCGGGTTGAGGCTGGGGAGCGGGTTTTGCTTCTCGGGCCCTCCGGGGCCGGCAAGAGCACAGTGCTCAGCGCGTTGGCCGGGCTGCTCCCCGAGGACTCCGGCGAGCAGGAGGGCACCGTCGAGATCGACGGGCTCGACCCACGCAAGGGGCGGGAACGGGTCGGCATCGTCTTCCAGGACCCGGAGACCCAACTGGTGATGGCGCGCTGCGGCGACGACGTCGCGTTCGGGCTGGAGAACCGGGGAGTGCCGGCCGACGAGATCTGGCCCCGCGTGGACGAGGCGCTGCACCGGGTCGGCTTCCCGTACTCCCGCGACCGCCACACGGCGGCGCTCTCCGGCGGCGAGCAGCAACGCCTCGCCCTGGCCGGCGCGCTGGCCCTACGCCCCGCCCTGCTGCTGCTCGACGAGCCGACCGCCAACCTCGACCCGGCCGGGGCCGAGCTGGTCCGACACGCGGTGGCCGGCGCACTGGACGCCGACACCACGCTGATCCTGGTCGAGCACCGGGTCGCCGAGGCACTGCCGCTCGTCGACCGGGTGGTCGTCCTGGAACCGGGTGGCGGCGTCCGCGCGGACGGCACACCAGAGGCGGTCTTCGCCGCCCACGGCGCCGCCCTGGCCGCCGAGGGGGTCTGGGTGCCCGGTCACCCCATCGCGCCCCGGCCGGCCACCGCCGGCCCCGGGGAGCTGTTGCTCACCGCCGACCGGCTCGGCCTGCCGCCCCGGCTGGGCTCCACCGACCTGGCGGTACGCGCCGGTGAGGCACTCGCCGTACGCGGACCGAACGGTGCCGGCAAGTCCACGCTGGCGTTGCTGCTCGGCGGTCTGCTCCGGCCGGGCAGCGGACGGGTCACGGCATCCGCCGAGTTGGCCGGCGCGGACCACCGCACTCCCCCGCACCGATGGCGGGCGCCCGCGCTGGCCCGACGGATCGGGTCGGTCTTCCAGGATCCCGAGCACCAGTTCGTCACCAGCACGGTCTTCGACGAACTGGCGCTGGGTCCGCGCCGCACCGGTCAACCCGAGGCAGCCGTCAACGAGACGGTGGCCGGGCTGCTGGACCGGCTGCGGCTGGCCCGACTCGCCGCCGCCAACCCGTACACCCTCTCCGGTGGTGAGGCGCGGCGGCTGAGTGTGGCGACCGCCCTGGCCACCGCGCCACGCCTGCTGATCTGCGACGAACCCACCTTCGGCCAGGACCGGCGGACCTGGCGGGAGCTGGTCGACCTCTTCGCCGACCTGCGCGACGCCGGGCACGGCGTGGTCACTGTCACCCACGACGCGGACTTCGTCGCCGCGCTCGCCGACCGCACCGTCACCCTGCACCGGGCCCCGGACGACCACCGATGATCAGCATCGAGCCGGTCGCCGCGCCGAACGCGCCCTTGGCCCGCCGCAACCCGGTGGCGAAGGTAGCCGCCGCACTGGTCTTCTCGTTCACACTGCTGGCGACCCTGGACCCGGTGGCCCCGGCGATCGCCATCGCCCTCGAACTGGCCGTCCTGCCGCTGTTCGGCATCCGCTACCGGGTGCTGGCCCGACGGGCCTGGCCGCTGCTGCTCAGTGCCGCCGGCATCCTGGTCACCCTGGTGCTGTTCGCGGCCGACCGGTCCGGTCGGGTCCTGCTGGACGTGGGACCGGTGCTGGTGAGCACCGGCGTCCTGCTCACCGCGCTCGGCCTGGTGCTGCGGGTGTTCGCGGTGGCCCTGCCCGGTGTGATCGTCTTCGCGACCACCGACCCCACCGACCTGGCCGACGCGTTGGTCCAGAACGCGAAGGCGCCGGCCCGGTTCGCCATCGGGGCGCTGGCGGCGTTCCGGCTGGTGCCGCTGCTCGGTCAGGAGTGGCAGATGATCAGCATGGCCCGACGCGCGCGGGGCGTCGACGCGGGACGCAACCCGGTGGCGAAGCTGCGGCTCTTCGCCTCCACCGCGTTCGCGCTGCTGGTGGGGGCGATCCGCCGAGGCACCCGACTGGCGGTGGCGATGGACGCCCGTGGCTTCGACGCCGGAACACCCCGTACCGTCGCCCGCCACCAGCACTTCACGGCGGCCGACGGGCTGCTGGTCGCCGGTGCAGCGGCGCTGGCCGGGGCGGCGCTGACGGTCAGCGTGCTGCTCGGCACGTTCCGCCCGCTGCTCGGCTGAGGGCGCCGCGAACGCGACTGGAGCAGCACATGGGACACGGACCGGCTCCCCGCGATGACCACGACCAGACGGCCGCCACCGACGGACTCCCGGCGCTGGACCGCTCCGCCCCGGTCGCCGAGCACTGCCGCGCGTACGGGTCGGGCTGCTACGCCTGGGCGCTGAACCGGTGATCGTCGGGCTGAGCCTGGGCCACCGGACCGTACGGGAGGCCGAGCACTGGCTGGCCGAGCACGTACCCCCGCTCGACCTGCCCGACCTGGTGGCCTGCACCCACCTGTCCTGGGCACCGCATCCACACGTGCCCTGAGCCTGGGCAGCGACCTGTCCGACGACCGGCTGGCCGGGCTGCCGGCGAGCCCCGCCGAGCTGAGACAGGCCGCCGACCATGCGGCCATGGAGCACGCCACCCGCCGTTCGGGTCGGGCGGTGCGCTATCCCGGGGTCGACCGTCTGGTCGGGACGCTGACCGTCGCCGAGCTGCTCGACGCCAGCGCCATCCAGCGGGTGATCGTGTTGGGCGCGCCGCCGGCCGGACGGGAGACCGTGGTGCAGACCCGGGACTTCGTCCGGCCGCAGTGGCAGGCCGGCGAGCTGATGCTGATGGCCACGCCGTACCGGGCCGCCGGCATCGCCCCGTGCGAGGTGCCGGACCCGCCGCCCTGCTGCGCCGGGCAGCACTGACCGGACGTTCAGTCGAGCTGCCGGATCTCGACGTCGCGGAAGGCCACCTCGTACGGCGGCTCTGCGGGCTCGTCCCGGCCCGGGTCGCGGAAGATGCCGAGCACCACCCGGCCCGGCACCGGGGCGCCGTCCCGGGCCGCGCCGATCTCCACACCTTCCCGGAGGAACCGCAGCTGCCCGCCCCTGGCGACGATGCCCACCTGGATCGTCCGGCCCAGTGCCAGCTGCCCAGCCGGGTAGGGGAAGGTGCCCGCCGGGGTGACCGCGTTCGGGCTGTCCACTCCGTGCGCCACGAGGTGATATCCGTCCGGGCAGACCCGCAGCGCGTGCCCACCCGTCAGGTCGGTGAAGCGGAACCAGATGCCGGCGCAACTGCCGGGCCGCCGCAACGCCACGTCCACCTCGACCTGAAAGTCGGCGAAGGACTGCTGCGGCCCCAGGCAGCGGTACGGACCCTCGGACCGTTTCGTCACCACGTACGCCCCGTCGAACGCGCAGCTGACCCGGTTCTTCTCGTCGGTGCGGGTCCGCCAGTAGTTGGTGACGGTGAGCGGATCCCGGATCACCACCGACGGCAGTGCCGGCGTCGCGCCGGACGGCCCGACGGACGGCCCGACGGACGGCCCGACGGACGGCGTCGCGGCGAGGCCGAGCGGCTCGCCCGGGCCTCCCCGCAGCACCCCGGTCAGCACGCCGACGCCGGCCAGCGCGGCGACCAGCGCCAGGGCGGAGAGCACCGTGGCGGCGACGAACGGCCACCGCCGGGGAGTCGGCGCGGGCGGGCTCATCGCGGGCGCGGAGGTCACGGGCGGGGGCGCGGAGGCGGGTAGGGCGTCCGCCGGCCTCGCGACGGAGGTCGGCCTCGGCGTCGGGGTGGCGGACGAGACACCCCACCGGGTGGTGGCGTCGTCGTCCGCAGGCGGCGTGGCAGGGGCACCGGACGCGACCACGGACCCGTGGGTGGTGTGCCGCCGACCGGCGAGCTCGGTCTCGAGGAGGGGACGCTGGTCGGTCGCCGCCTGCGCCTGCTCGACGGCGGCGAGCAGCGCGGACTGGTCGGCCGTCACTTCGGCGGAGCCGGTCTCCGGCCGCGGAGCGACCGTCAGCAACCGGTCCAGCAACTCCCGCGCACCGGGCCGGCCCGCCGGATCCTTCGCCAGCGCCTGCTCCACCAGTGTGCGCAACGGGCCGGTCAACCCGTCCAGGCCCGGCTCCTGGGTGAGGATACGCACCGCGGTGGCCTGCGGCGTGTCCGCTGCGAACGGGGTCCGACCCGTACCGGCGAACGCGACGACCGCGCCCCAGGCAAACACGTCGGCCGCGGCGGTCAGCGTCCCACTGCCGGCCGGATCGAACCGCTCCGGCGCCATGTACGCGACCGTCCCGACCACCTGGTCGGTCCGGGTTACGGCGCTGCCCTCAACCGCCCGGGCGATGCCAAAGTCGATCACCTTCGGGCTGCCCGGCGGCAGCAGCACATTGCTCGGCTTGAGGTCGCGGTGGATCACGCCGGCACCATGGATGGCGGTCAGCGCCGTCGCCACGCCGATCGCCAGGCCGTGCAGGTTGCCAGCGGTCAGCGGCCCCCGCTCCGCCACGACGGCAGCCAGGCTCGGTCCGTCGACGTATTCGACGACGAGGTAGGGCGGCTCATGATCGGGGTCCGCGTCGAGCACCTCGGCCGTGCAGAAGGGAGGAACCTGCCGGGCCCGCTTCACCTCGCCCCGGAAGCGCCGCCGGAACTCGGCGTCGTCGGAGCGGTCGGTGCGGATCACCTTGACCGCCACCCGTCGGCCACCCGGCTGCTCCGCCAGAAAGACGGTGCCCATCCCACCTTCGCCGAGCCGGCCGAGAAGCCGGCACGTCCCGAGGTGCCGGGGATCGCCAGGGCGCAGCGGCTGGAGGTCTTCGGTGGTATCGCCCGTCATCCCGTCCCACTTCCGTGCCTCACGCCCGGTCCGCGCCGGGAGCCGGCTCAGTATCGCACCCGTCCCGCTCATCCCGGGACCGCGGCGGAACCAACCACTGCCCAGCGGCGGCGTCCACCGACCTTCCACCCTGGACGGTGAGGTGCGCCCCGTCGGAGGCGGCGTCGCGGCCGGCAATCCGTAGGACCCCCGTCGGCGCCTCCCCGCCAGTGTCCACGGTCACCCCCTGCCGGACCAGCGCGCGAACCGCCGCGTTGGCCCGCCGGGCCCCGCCGCCGGAACCGACCGGCTCCACCACCAGCGGCACCCCCGCGCCCGCCGCGAGCTGGGCGGCCACCCGCAGCGCAGCCGGCCCGTCGGCGCCGCCCGCGGCGACCGCCACGGCGGGCCAGGGGCGGGCCGGCAACCGGTGCGCCGTGACCCACACCGCGTCGGGCACGTCCACGTCGGCGGGCTGGGTGGACAGCACCACGGCCGGCTGCGCCGTCGCCACCTCGCCCGCCAGCTCACCTCGGGGGTCGGTCGCATACCGCACCAGCACCGGTGCGCCGAGACCCGCGCTGCGGACCGACTCGGCCAACCGGGCCAGCTCCCCCATCGCGGCGGTCATCCCCGCCAGCTCCGTGTGCAGGCCCGCACCGACCTCCACGGCGGCTACCGGGTACGGCAGCAGGCGGTTCAGCACCACCTCGGCGGGTCTTCGGGATCCGGCCAGGTCGACCGCGAGCGCGGTCAGTTCGGCCGCCCGCTCACCCTCCGGCACGACCACCAGCACCCGGTGGGTGTCGGGCCCACCGAGCGCGGCCCGCTGTGCCTGGGCGATGTCCCGGTCCACCAGGCGACGGGGATAGATCACATTGAGCAGTGGCCCGGCCATCACGGTGGTGACCAGGGCCATGACCACCATCAGCGAGAACAACTCAGGGTTGAGGATGCCGAGCTGCAGACCCACGGTGAGGATGACGATCTCGGTGAGGCCACGGGTGTTCATCAGGGCCGCGAGCGCCCCCGCCGGCCGTCGGGCGACCCGCTGCGAGCGGGCGCCGAGGTACGCGCCGACGAACTTGCCGCCGATCGCCGTGACGAGGATGAGGGCGAGGTCCACCACACCGGAGAGACCGATCCGGGACAGGTCGACCTGGAGCCCGGCGATCACGAAGAAGACCGGGAGCAGAAGCAGCACGGAGACCTGCTCCAGGCGCTCCAGGATCTCCTCCCGCAGCGCCGCACCGTCCACCCGCGGCATGATCGCGCCGAAGACGAAGGCACCGAAGATGGCGTGCAGGCCGAGCAGCTCCGTGGCGTAGCAGGACAGCAGCAGGCCGACCAGGATGACACCGAGCACGTCCGGGGTGAGTCGGCCGGCACGTGCCCGGACGACCGTCAACCGGCGCAGCATCGGCCGCACCCAGCCGAACATCACCAGCAGGTACGGTGCCACGAGCAGCACCTGCCACGGGAATCCGGCCTCCGCACCGCCCACCGCGACGACCCCGGCCAGCAGGCACCAGGCGACCACGTCGTCGACGGCGGCGCTCGCAAGCGCCAGCCCGCCCAACTCCGTCCGGACCATCCCCCGATCGGCGAGGATCCGCGCCAGCACCGGAAAGGCGGTGACCGCCATCGCGGCGCCGAGGAACAACGCGAACGGCACCACCCGGTCGACGTCGTGCCGCCCCGCCAACCACCCGGCCAGACCGACGCCGAGGCCAAGTGGCACGACGATCGATCCCAGCGAGACCGCAGCCGCCGCCCGCAGCCGGCCCCGCACCAGGGACTGGTCCAGCTCGTAGCCGATGATGAACATGAACAGCACGAGACCGACGTTCGCGAGCCCGGACAGGGCGGGCCGGATCTCGGTGGGGAACAGCCGCCCGCTCAGCTCGGCGCCGAAGATGGTCGGACCGAGCAGCACACCGGCCACGATCTCGCCCACCACCGGCGGCTGCCCGAGGCGCTTCGCCGCCGCCCCGAGCAGGCGGGCGAGCGCAATCACGACGGCCAGGGCGAGCAGGAGTTGGCCGACCGCGTGCGCGGTCACGCCTCGTTCTCCGCGGCGATCCCGTCGAGCCGGGCCGCGACCTGCGCCGCGGTGGGACGGTCGCCCGCGGGCGCCAGGCAGTCCGCCACCAGCCCGCGCAGCGCGTCCGGCAGGTCGGGGTCGACGCGGGGCGGCCGCGCGAGCACCGCCCGCAGGGCGAGCAGCGCGTTTCCCGGGGGCAACTCGCCGTGGACGCCGCTGGCGGCGAGCACCCGGTGCACGGTCGCGCCGAGGGACCAGACGTCACCGTCGGGTCCGGCGGGGTCGCCGAGGAGCACCGCCGGGTCGACGTACTCGACCGAGTCGGCCGACCCCATCCCGGTGATGGTGGCGCCCTCGGTGAAGATCTGCGAGAGGCCGAGGTCGGCCAGCCGACCGCCACCGTCGCGCAGGAGCACGTTCCCCGGCTTGATGTCGCGATGCGCGATGCCCGCAGCGTGCAGGGCCGACAGCGCCCGGGCCGCGTCGGCGAGCGCCCGCAGCGCGGTCGACCGGTCGACCGGTACGGCGGGCTGGGCTAGCGAGCCGTCCGGCAGGTATTCGGTCGAGTAGTAGAAGAAGCCGTCGTGCTGACCCGCGTCGTACAGGTCGACCAGGCACGGGGACCTGACCGCGGCGAACGCGGCGAGCTCTCGGGTCGCCCGCCGGAACGCCGTCTCCTCGGACTCGGCGTGCAGCACCTTGACGGCGACCAGGTCGGCCGGGATCGGGAGCCGGGCCGGCCGGTTCGCCAGGTAGAAGGTCCCGTGGTTACCTGAGCCGAGCGGGCGGATGAAGGTGTAGTCGGCGATGCCGCGCACGGGCTTCCTCAGGGGTTCCGGTGGGATTCGTACCGCAGCCACCGTGCGGCGAACTCGATCTGGGTGCCGGGCCGGATCACGACCGGCTCGCCGGCGGGCACCCGCCGGGTGTCGGCGTCCGCTGCCTCGCGCAGCATGGTGCCGTTGGCGGAGCCTAGGTCCACCACCGCCACCTGCCAGCCGCGCAGCTGGATCCGCAAGTGCAGGCGGGAGACTCCGGAGATCTCGCCGGTGAGCCGGACCTGCCGCGCCCGCCGGGCCCGGACGTCCGGATGCTGCTCCGGACGGCGCCCGACGACATAGTCCGTGTCCAGCCGGAAGGTGACCCCATCGTCGGTGAGCAGCACGCCGAGTGGCGGCCGCGGCGCCAGCCGGGTGGCGAGCGTCTGCTGATGCATGGCGATGCCGCAGCGTTGGCAGTAGCGCAGCCCGGGGTCGTTGAAGTGGCCGTTCCGGCAGTCCACGCCCTCGACCATCGCCGGCAGCACGACCGTCGGCTCACCGGCCGTCGTCGCGACCACCTCGGTGGCGCCGGCGACGAGCAGCACCGCGGTGAACGGCACGGCCGGGTCCGGCTCCCGGCCGCTCACCCGAGCCGCCCGCCGAAGAAGCGCCAGCGCAGGAACGGCACCCGCATCGGGCCGTTGGCGACCAGCCAGACCGCCAGCCAGACCGCCGAGAAGTGCAGCAGGAACGCACCGAGCGGAGGTGGCCCGGCGAGCCCCGGCAGCGCGTGGTGGTCGAGCAGCAGCCAGATCAGCGCCGCCTCGGGCACCCCCGTGCCCAGACCGAACAGCAGCGGCCAGTCCTTTTCCCAGCGGAACTGCATGAGCAGGTGGTAGACCAGCTCCCAGCCGACGCCGAGGACGGCGACGGCGAGCAGCACCCCGAAGGTGTCCCGGTAGCCGACACCGGAGGGCAGCAGCGGGGTCACGATCGCGGTCACGAGTGAGCCGACGACCGCCAGGAGCACGAGCCGGGTCTGGATCCGTCCGGCGAGGGTGGGCACCATCGTCTCAGCCCTTCTGACCGGCAGGCCGGCCACGCATCCACCGCACCCACTCCAGGGTGGAGCGCACCGGCCCGAGGCGGGCGCCGAAGCCTCGGCGCGCCAGGTCGTCGGCGATCTCCTGGGCTGCGATCTGCAACCCCAGGAAGGTGTCCACGCCGGGGAAGTAGCCGCCGAGGGTAGCCGTGCCCGAGGCGTAGAGGGCACCGTCGCCGCTCGCTGTCCCGCGTACCTCGAAGTGCCGCTCCACGTCGAGGCGGCCGACCGGGTTGCGGCCGGCGCCGCCATGTTCGAGCAGGTCCGCGATGACTCGGTGCTCGGCGATGTCGGCCTCCAAGCCGGTGCAGTCGATGACGTAGTCCGCGAGCAGCGTCCTCGTGCCGGCGTCGCCGGTGACCCGGCTGGCGATCCGGCCGTCGGCGGTCGGTTCCACCTGGTCGACCGTGCCCTGCCAGGTGCGGTACCAGCCGCCCTTCCGGCCGGCGCGCATCTGTTCCTGCCAGCGGCGGCGCTTCGGCGTGTTGGTGCCGCCCATCGCGGCGTACGCGGCGGCCCGGTCCGCGCCCTCGAGGCGGCGCATCCGGGCCTTGAGCTGGCCGCCCCACACCGACTTGGGATAGTTGAACCCCTGGTACGCCCATCCGTCGCCGCCCCGGCGGCGCAGCCACGGGTGCGGCCCGTGCGCGCCGCTGACATAGGTGCGGAACAGGTGCTCGATCTCGGTACCCAGACCGTGCCGTTCCCGGTCGTCCATCAGGCGCTGCAGCACCCGGGACGCGACGATGCCGCCGCCCCGGACCAGCACGGTGCCCGGCCGGGTCTTGAGCACCTCGTACACGTGCTCGTGCGGCTCGTAGGCGTTGACCACGTGCTCGAAATCCTGGTGGGTCTCGCGGAACTGCTGCAGGTCCGGCAGGAAACGCAGGCCGGGATAGCCGACCGCGAGGTGCACGAATCGGGACCGGTAGGCAACCCGCCGGGTCGACGAGCTGCCGGCCGGCGGAGTGAGGATGGTGAAGTAGCCGCCCCCGGCACGCCGCCGGACCATCCGCACCACGCCGTCGACCAGCATGTCCCGGTATCCGATCCGCTCCGCCTCCCGCTCCAGGCCGGCGAACACCTGCCCGGCCCGGGGCGTCCAGTAGTCGGTGAACAGCGGCTCACCCAGCACGTGCAGCAGCGGCCGAAGGCTGCGCTCCTGCCAGGCCTCCGCCACCGCGTACGACGGGAAGCCCCAGATGTTGTCGGGCCGGGAGGACGAGTCGGAGCGGATCCGCTCGTGGCGCGGAATCTGCGACACCCGGGTCAGATATTCGTACGTCTGCCAGGGATGGTCGATGTTGGACAGCACCCGGATCCGGTCGGCAGCCACTCCGGCGATGCGGAGGTAGTCCACAGTGACGAAGGAGCCGATCCCGCCGCCGACCGTCACGAACGGGACATCCACCATCGGTATGCCGGCGCCGGCCAGCATCTCGTCGGTCCACACGTCGCTGGCCAGCAGTTCGGAGTTGAGATCTCCGGCCGCCTCCTGTTGTTCCACCAGACCGCTCCCCGTTCGCGCGGCACGCCCCGCCCGTGCCACGTCGGAGAGTTTCTAGCACGGCGGCCGACGCCCCGCTGCCCCGCGAATCCGGGAACGGACCCCAGCCGCGGCCGGGCCCCACTGGTTTCTCCGGTGCGCCTACTGCTCAGCGCCGCCGGCATCCTGGTCACCCTGGTGCTGTTCGCCGCCGACCGGTCCGGCCGGGTCCTGCTGGACGCCGGGCCGGTGTTGGTGAGCACCGTCGTGCTGCTCACCGCGCTCGGCCTGGTGCTTCGGGTGTTCGCGGTGGCGCTGCCCGGTGTGATCGTCTTCGCGACCACCGACCCCACCGACCTGGCCGACGCGTTGGTCCAGAACGCGAAGGCGCCGGCCCGCTTCGCCATCGGGGCGCTGGCCGCGTTCCGGTTGGTGCCGCTGCTCGGCCAGGAGTGGCAGATGATCACCATGGCCCGCCGGGCGCGCGGGGTGGACGCCGGCCGCGATCCGGTGGCCAAGCTGCGGCTGTTCGCCTCCACCGCGTTCGCCCTGCTGGTCGGGGCGATCCGCCGGGGCACCCGGCTGGCCGTGGCGATGGACGCCCGCGGATTCGACGCCGGCACCCCGCGTACCGTCGCCCGGCGGCAGCACTTCACCCGCGCCGACGCCCTCCTCATCGCCGGGGCGTTCGTGCTGGCCGGAGCCGCCCTGACCACAAGCATCCTCCTAGGCGCCTTCCGCCCCCTGATCAGCTGACCCCGCCCACCCCCCGCTGGGCCCCGCTGGGCCCCGCTGGGCCCCGCTGGGCCCCGCTGGGCCAAGATCCACACAACATCAGGGATGTAGTGGCCTCGCTCGCCATGGAGGCCACTACATCCCTGATGTTGCTGTCACCACCCCGCGCCCAGCGCCCCCGCCCTCGCCCGCCTACGCCGATCTTGCGACTTCTGTCGTTGGTTCATCCCGATATACCGTTTGTGCGAGGACAGGAAGTGCAAGATCACGGGGCGCAGCGGGGCCGGGCGGCCCGGGGCAGGGTGGGTTAGGCCGGGCGATCCGGGGCGGGGTGGGGCGCGGCGGGGCCGGGCGGCCTCGGGCGGGCGGGGCGGGGTGGGCGGCTCGATCAGCTGCGGCGGAAGGCGTAGCGGCGGGCCTGGCCGGCCTGCTGGCTGCGGCCGCCGGAGCGGTTGCCGCCACCCTGCGGTGGCCCTGCTGTCGGCGCCTTCGGTCGTGCGGCTGGCTTGGGCAGATCTCCCACCGTCGGCGCGTCGACCGCTGCCGGCACATCGACCGGCGGCGCCACCTCGCCCAGGCCAGATGCCGGCTCCACCAGCACCGCCGGCAGGGCCGGCTCGGCCGGCAGGGCCGGTTCCACCAGCACCGCCGGCAGGACCGGTTCGACCGTGAGGTCCAGGTCGGGGCGGGTGGGTGGGAACGGGCCGTTGCCGGCCGCCGGGTCGACGCCGAGCGGCGTCGCTCTCGGGGTACGGGTCTTCTTCGGGTTACGCCTGGCAGGCATCCGGGCCTCCTTCATTGCCGACCGGCACGGCCGGTCCCGCGCTGCGGCGGTCGGTCGGATCGGCTGGTGACCGCCGTTGCGCGACGGTCGAGTGGGGAAGGGACTGCTCACCGGGGCCAGGCAGGGCCATCGCCGCCGAACGGCGGGGAGGGAATGCGGGACGCCCGGGAGCGCGCGGACCGCGACGCGGGACGGCGGGCCGGCTCGGAAGTGGGGCGTCAGTTACGCATGTTCGTACCGTAGCCACCGCCCGACCGACGCGCATCCGTTTTTACTGACAGGATCGGCACATGCTGATCGCGTTCTCGATCACCCCGCTCGGCGGCGACGACTCCGTGGGTGACCTGGTCGCCGAGGCGGTGCGGGTGGTCCGTGCGTCCGGCCTGCCCAACCGGACCGATGCCATGTTCACCACCGTCGAGGGCGAGTGGGACGAGGTGATGGCGGTGGTGAAGCAGGCGGTCGACGTGGTCGCCGCGCGGGCGCCCCGGGTGAGTGTGGTGCTCAAGGCCGACGTCCGGCCCGGGGTCACCGACGCGCTGACCGGGAAGATCGCCCGAATCGAAGCCCGTCTCGCCGAAGGCTGACGCGCGCGGCGCCGGATGACGACACGTTTCCCTGTGCGGGGCTCGCCGACCAGTGTCGATAGCCCGAGCCGCCAGCGGCGATGTCCACATCACGTGCAGTAACGGGACGTCGATCACTGGTCCGTATCGGCTCACATCACGGTAAGTTTCCAAGCGCTGATAGTGGTGTGACGAGAGGTGGCGGCACGAATGGCTGATCAGGCGAGGGCACAAATCGGTGTGACCGGGCTGGCGGTGATGGGTCGCAATGTGGCCCGCAACCTGGCCCGCAACGGCTTCACGGTGGCAGTGCACAACCGCTCGCCGGAGCGCACCCGCAGCCTGGTCGCCGAGCACGGCGACGAGGGCACGTTCCTGCCGGGCGAGACGATGGCCGATTTCGTGGCGTCACTGGAACGACCCCGCGCGGTCATCGTCATGGTGAAGGCCGGCGCGCCCACCGACGCGGTGATCGACGAGTTGGTGCCTCTGCTCGACGAGGGCGACATCATCGTCGACTGTGGCAACGCCCACTTCGCCGACACTCGTCGTCGTGAAGAGGCGCTGCGGGCGCAGGGGCTGCACTTCAGCGGCACCGGCGTCTCCGGTGGCGAGGAGGGCGCGCTGCGTGGGCCGAGCATCATGCCGGGCGGCTCCACCGAGTCGTACGCGAAGCTCGGCCCGATGTTCGAGAAGATCGCCGCCCAGGTGGACGGCGTGCCGTGCTGTACGCACGTCGGGCCGGACGGCGCCGGGCACTTCGTCAAGATGGTGCACAACGGCATCGAGTACGCCGACATGCAGCTCATCGCCGAGGCGTACGACCTGCTCCGGGCAGGCCTGGACGCGACGCCGGCCGAAATCGCGGAGATCTTCCGAGAGTGGAACAACGGCGAGCTGGAGTCGTTCCTCATCGAGATCACCGCCGACGTGCTCGCGCACACCGACGCGGCGACCGGCCGGTCGTTCGTGGACATCGTGCAGGACCGGGCCGAGCAGAAGGGCACCGGTCGGTGGACCGTGCAGAGTGCCCTGGACCTGGGCATCCCGATCACCGGGATCGCCGAGGCGACCTTCGCCCGTTCGCTCTCCGGGCACGTCGACCAGCGTGAGGCGGCCCGCCGGGCGTTCCCCGACGCGGGTGACAAGTGGCAGGTCACCGACCGCGACACGTTCGTCGAGGACGTCCGCCGGGCGCTGCTCGCCTCCAAGATCGTCGCGTACGCGCAGGGCTTCGACCACATTCGCGCGGGCAGCCAGGAATACAACTGGGACATCGACCTTGGCGGCACCGCGACGATCTGGCGGGGCGGCTGCATCATCCGGGCCCGCTTCCTCAACCGGATCCGTGAGGCGTACGACGAGCAGCCGGACCTGCCGACGCTGCTGGTGGCGCCGTACTTCGCCGAGGCGGTCAGCGCTGGCGTGCCGAGCTGGCGGCGGGTGGTGGCCGACGCGACCCGGGCCGGTGTGCCGACGCCCGCGTTCTCGTCGTCGTTGGCGTACTTCGACGCGTTGCGCGCGGAGCGGCTGCCCGCCGCGCTGATCCAGGGTCTGCGGGACAACTTCGGCGCGCACACCTACCAGCGGGTGGACCGCGAGGGCTCGTTCCACACCACCTGGGCCGCCGACCGCACCGAGTCGCCGGCGTAGCCGGGGTGGCGCCCTGCGCGCCACGGTGATCCTGCTCGATCCTTGATGTAGTGGTCTCCCCCGATGGGGAGGCCACTACATCCCTGTTCGGGCGAGATCATGGGTGAGGCCGCGCGGGTGACGGTCAGGCGACAGTGGCGTGCATCTCCCAGACGAGGATCTCGGCCGGTTCGTCGGCGGTCACCCGTCGGCCACCGGTCATGGTGAGCCGGGCCGCGTCGCCGCTGCCGAGCGGACCGCTGCCCTCCAGGGTCACAGTGCCGTCGGGCACGTAGACGTGCACGTAGGGCGCGTCCGGGATGGTGACCTCGTCGCCGAGGGCGAGACGGGCGGCGTGCAGTGTCGTGTACCGGTTGCGGATCCGGATCGCGGACGCGCCGTCGTAGCGGTCCATTCCGGAGGCGATCGGCACCAGGCCCCCGCGGAGCAGCTCGTCCTCGATCTCGAGCTGCTCGTAGCCGGGGTCGACGCCCTGCTCGTCGGGGAGCACCCACATCTGCACGAAGTGCACCGGGTCGGTGTGCGGCTCCTGGTTGTTGAGCCGCCAGGCGTCGTTCTTCTCCGAGTGCAGGATGCCGGTGCCGGCGCTCATCCGCTGGGCCAGGCCCGGGTAGATCACTCCGGAGTGCCCGGTGGAGTCCTGGTGCACCAGGGAACCGCGCAGCACCCAGGTCACGATCTCCATGTCCTGGTGCGGGTGGGTCTCGAAGCCAGCGCCGGGTCGGACCACGTCGTCGTTGTTGACCAGCAGCAGGCCGTGGTGGGTGTTGGCCGGGTCGTAGTGCCGGGAGAACGAGAAGGAGTGCTTGGAGTCCAGCCAGGAGATCCGAGTGGCGAAGCGATCATCGGCACGACGGATGTCGACAGCGGGCGCGGTCACCACGCACGCTGCCCGGCGTCGGGGGTCGACGGCGCCCAGGTCAGGGCCGGCTCACCGGTGGCCAGTTCGGCGATCTCACCGGTGCGCAGCTGAGGTGTGTGGCCAAACTCGGCGCAGTGCTGCTCGGCGATCTCGGCACAGATCTCGGCCACCTGCTCGCACATCGGGTCGCCCAGGTCGGCGGCGTTCAACGCCATGATCATCTTAAAGCGGAGATCGCGCATCTGCCCCCCAACCGCCGTCGTCCCACCACCTCCGGACCCTACCCGCCGCCCTTGCGCAGGACCCCGAAACGAGCGCACTCACCCCAACCCGCCCACCGGCCGCGCGCCCGACCCCGGGTCGCTTCGATCATCGAGTTGTGGTGATGAACATAAGTCACAAATGCCCCCAATCCGGCCATCACCACTCCATGATCGACGGGCGGAGCGGGGCGGGGCGGAGCGCGGATGCGGAGCGGGGCGGGGCGGGAGGGATGCGGCGGCGCCCCCCGCACGAGGGGTGCGGAGGGCGCCGGGGACAGTTGGGGTGGTCAGAAGAAGCGGCGGCGCTTGGCCTTCTGCGGACGGATCAGGTCCGCACCCTTGGTCAGCAACCGGGTCGCCCCGGAGGGACCACGCCGGGCCTCCAGGGTGTGGCTGAGCCGGCGGGCACCGGCCGCGGCCAGCGGCACCGCGATCGCCATCACCGCCCACTGGGCAATGCGCTTCTGGATCATGTGGGTTCACCTCCGTCAGTGACTTCTGACGTCTCTGATACCCAGAGTGACGTGCGGGTAAGCGCGTCGGCTCAGATAACCGGGGCGACCGGGTTGGGCAGCGCGCCGCCGAAGCGTCGGTCCCGCTGGGCGTACAACTCGCACGCGTACCAGAGGTGGCGACGGTCGAAGTCGGGCCAGAGCGTGTCCAGGAAGACCAACTCGGCGTACGCGGTCTGCCAGAGCAGGAAGTTGGAGATCCGCTCCTCCCCGGAGGGGCGCAGGAACAGGTCCACCTCCGGGATCTCCGGGTGGTAGAGGTACTTCGCCACGGTCTTCTCGGTGACCTTCGCCGGATCCAGCCGGCCGGCCGCCACGTCCCGCGCGATCGCGGCGGCGGCGTCACCGATCTCGGCGTGCCCGCCGTAGTTGACGCAGAACTGGAGGGTCAGCGTCGAGTTGTCGCGGGACATCTCCTCGGCGGTCTGCAACTCGGAGATGACGCTCTTCCACAGCCGACCGGGCCGGCCCGACCACACCACCCGTACGCCCAGGTCGACCAACTGGTCACGGCGGCGACGGATCACGTCCCGGTTGAACCCCATCAGGAACCGGACCTCGTCGGGCGAGCGCCGCCAGTTCTCAGTGGAGAACGCGTACGCCGACAGGTACGGGATGCCCATCTCGATGGCGCCCTCGATGGTGTCGAAGAGGCTGTGCTCCCCCGCCTCGTGCCCCTTGGTGCGGGGCAGCCCGCGGTCCTTGGCCCAGCGGCCGTTGCCGTCCATCACCACCGCCACGTGCTTCGGCACCGCCTCGGTGGGCAGCGCCGGGGGGCGGGCCCCGGACGGGTGTGGCACCGGCGGCGTCGGCTCGCGCCGGCCGGCCTTCTTCGATCGGATCACTCGGTCACTCCCTGTTCGCGCCGTCCGCCCCGGCCTCGACGTCGCCGCGTGGCCGGAGCACCACGGCCCCGGTGCCCTCCGGCTGCGGGGCCGTGCCGGCCGCCGAGGAACCCCGGTCGACCAGCGGCAGCGAGCGTAGCGCGCGCTCCAGGTGCCACTGCAGGTGAGCCGCGACAAGCCCACTGCACTCCCGACGTACGGCGGCGTCGGTGGCGTCGGCGATCACCCAGTCGCCGGAGGTCAACGCGGACATCAGATCGATGGTGGCCGGGGCGGGATGAGCCGCTCCGGGTGGCCGACAATCCGGACAGACCGCGCCGCCGGCCGGCACCGAGAACGCCCGGTGCCGCCCGGGCGTCCCGCAGACCGCACAGGCGACCAGCGCCGGCGCCCAGCCGGCCAGGGACATCCCGCGCAGCAGGTACGCGTCGAGCACCAGGGTGGTGGCGTGCTCACCCCGGGACAGCGCCTTCAGCGCGCCGATGGTGAGCTGGAACAGCCGCAGCGACGGCTCCCGTTCCACCGGGGTCAGCCGCTCGGCGGTCTCGGCGATCGCGCTGGCCGCCGTGTAGCGCGGATAGTCGCCCAGGAACCGCTTGCCGTACAGGTCGATGCCCTCGACCTGGCTGACCGTGTGCAGAGAACTGCCGTGGTTGCCCTTCGGGTCACCGGCGAGCTGGAGGTCGACGTGGCCGAACGGCTCCAGCCGGGCACCGAACTTGCTGGTGGTGCGGCGGATCCCTCGAGCCACAGCCCGCAGCCGGCCGTGCCGGCGGGTGAGCAGGGTGATGATCCGGTCGGACTCGCCGAGCTTCTGCACACGCAGCACCACCGCGTCGTCGCGGTAGAGCTGTCGGCGATACCCGGCCATCGGACCATTCTCCCTCGGGGTGTGAAATCAGGGTTGGTTCGGGGTGCAAGCGCGGATGAACCCCGATGCGGCCACCTCGTGCTCGGTCGTAGCGTGCTGGTCATGGCACTGCACCTGACCACCACCCCCCGCCGTCGTCGCGTCGCCGCTCCCGTCGCGCTAGGGCTCGCCACCACGCTCATCGTGCTCACCGGGTGCGACAACCTGTCGTTCCGTCGGCTCGACTACGACAACACCGAGGCGGTACGGATCACCACGGTCCGGCTCTCCGGGGGCTCGGGCGACGTGGTGGTCCGCGGCACCGGCCCGGCGTCCGAGGTGCGGATCAAGCGAGTGGTTCGCTACCAGGGCGGCGAACCGGACAACACCCGCTACGAAATCAAGGGCAGCGAGCTGGTGCTGGACACCGACTGTGGCTCACGGTGCAGTGTCTCGTACGAGGTGACGGTGCCGGAGGGTGTGGCGGTGCAGGGCGAGACCAGCTCCGGCAACGTCGAGCTGAGTCGGGTCGGCACCGTGGAGCTGCAGGTGCGCTCGGGCGACGTGCGGATCTCCGGTGCGTCGGGCGCGGTCGGGGTGGAGGCCCGTTCCGGCAACATCGAGGTGAGTGAGGCCGCCGCGGCGGTACGCCTGCGCGCCTCGTCCGGAGACATCAGCGCACGCCGGTTGGGCGGCACTGTCGACGCCGAGGCCAGCTCGGGCAATGTCAACGTCGAGCTGGACAAGCCCGCCTCGGCCCGGGTCCACGCCTCCAGCGGTGACGTCACGCTTGTGGTGCCGCAGGGCAGTTACCGGGTCCGGTCCAGCGCCGACTCCGGCGACAAGACCGTCACCGTCACCGACAACCCGGCGGCGTCCCTGGTGCTCGACGGTTCGGCAAACAGCGGCAACCTCACGATCAGCCAGCGCTGATCTCGACGTTGGCCCCGGCCGTGCGCTGCGCCGGCGCCACAGCTCGTCCGACGGTCGCCCCGGTAGCGTCAGCAGCGTCGGCACCCGGTCGGGCCCTGGAGTCGGCACCCGACCGGGCCGCCGCGTCGGCGGACTCCACCGGACCACCAGGGATCAGCTCCGGACGGCGGCGGGCCGCGACGTCCTCGACCCAGCCGACGGCCAGGGTGACCAGCCCCACCAGAGCGAAGACCAGCAGCACCCGGATGGCCAGGCCCACCGGGTCCTGGTGGGACCAGCCCACCACGTCGACCAGCGGAGTGAGCGCCACCACGAACGGCATGTGCCAGAGGTAGACGGTGAGCGCCCGCCGGTTGAGCACTGTCACCGCCCGGTCGGCCGGTCGGCTCCGGCTCAGCCAGGCCACCCCGGCCGGCGCCCGGCCCAGCACGATCAGGATGAACGCGGCCGACCAGAGGGCGTTGCCCAGGGGGTTGTCGTTCAGGTCGTACCCGCGCGGCCCGGGATGCGCGACGATCCAGGCGCCGCCGCCCACGGCGAGGGCGAGCGCCACCGGGTACAACACCCGGCCGGAGAGTCGGCGCAGCATCCCGGCCTGGTGGGCGAAGCCGAGCAGCCACGCACCGAAGTAGAGCCCGAACTCGCGCAGCACCGGCGGCGCCGGGTAGATCCCCACCTCGATCGTCACCAGCAGGACGTACGGGGCGAGCAGGGTCATCAGCGGGGCACGCCGGAACAGCCAGAGCGCGACCGGCGAGGCGAGCACGAACCAGAGATAGTCGCGCAGGTACCAGATGATGCTCAGCGCCAGCGCGCCCCAGTGATTGGCCGGCGGGTCAGTGATCGGGAACAGCCACAGCAGCACCCGAGGGGTCACCGACAACCCGCTGAACAGCATGGCCGGCACGAAGACCACAGCGAGCACCCACAGCGACGGCAGCAGTCGACGCAGCCGACGCCCGACCGCCGCCGGCCCGACCCGGGTCAGCGACGCGGCCATCAGCGAGCCTGCCAGCGCGAACATCACCGACATGGCGGGGAAGACGAGGGTGAGGGTCGCCCATCCGGTGACGTGGTAGACCACCACTCGAACGATGGCCAGGGCACGGAGGAGGTCGAGGTACCTGTTGCGCATCAGCCTGCATCTCGGTCGGGGACGCGGGGTAGAACTTTCCTACCCTGCGTGGCGCCCGCACCAAACGACAGCCATCTCAACCGAGCGTGAACATCCCCGGCGGCCCGACCGAGGGCGATAGTGCCGCCGGTCGGGCACGGTCGACGAGGTGGGTCAGAAGCCCAGCTTGCGCAGTTGCCTCGGGTCGCGCTGCCAATCCTTCGCGACCCGCACGTGCAGGTCGAGGTAGACCCGACCGCCGAGCAGCTCCTCGATCTGCTTGCGGGCGTTGGTGCCGACCTCCTTGAGCCGACTCGCCTTGTGCCCGAGCACGATGGCCTTCTGGCTGGGCCGCTCCACGTACAGGTCGGCGTAGATCTTCATGACCTGACCCTCGGGGATCATCTCCTCCACCACCACGGCGATGGAGTGCGGCAGCTCGTCGCGGACCCCCTCCAGGGCGGCCTCCCGGATCAGCTCGGCGACCAGCACCTGTTCCGGGTCGTCGGTGAGCATGTCGTCCGGGTAGAGCTGCGGCGACGGTGGCAGGTACTTGGTCATCACGTCGACGAGGGTGTCCACCTGGTGCCCGGACACCGCGCTCACCGGCACGATCTCGGCGAACTCCCCCATCTTGCTGACCGCCAGCAGCTGCTCGGCCAGGCGACGCTTGTCCACCAGATCGGTCTTGGTGACCACCGCCAGCACTGTCGCCTTCAACTCGGCCAACTCGCCGGTGATGAACCGGTCACCGCGCCCGACCGGCTCGTCGGCGGGGATGCACAGGCCGATCACGTCGACCTCGGTCCAGGTGGACCGGACCAGGTCGTTGAGACGTTCGCCGAGCAGCGTACGGGGGCGGTGCAGGCCCGGCGTGTCGACGAGGACCAGCTGCGACTCCGGTCGGTGCAGCACCGCCCGGATGACGTGCCGCGTGGTCTGCGGCTTGTTCGAGGTGATGGCGATCTTGGTGCCGACGATGGCGTTCGTCAGCGTCGACTTGCCAGCGTTGGGGCGACCGACGAAGCAGCCGAACCCGGCCCGGTACGGACGCGCCTCCGGATCCTGCACCGGGCTCACTGGGTCACCGTGCCGAGGACAGTGCCGTCCGGAGCGGCCACGTGGACCGGTGCGTCCGCCGCGAGGTCGCGTACCGCAGCGTGCCCGGCACCATCCAGCGTCGACGCCTCGGTCACCACCACCGCCGCCTCCAACCGAGTCGCCCCGGCCGCCACGGCCGAAGCGACCGCCAGCTGCAACGCGGTGAGCGTCAACGACGGCAGCGCGACACTGGCCGCCGCATACGTCCGGCCGTCCTGGTCGCGAACCGCGGCGCCCTCCACGGCACCGACCCGCGCGCGGGCTCCCCGGGCCAGGACGACGAGCTTGCCGTCCTCGGCGCTCAGGGCGCCCGACGCGGTGGGGGTGGGCCGGGCGGCAGGCGCGGCGGGTGTGTCAGGCATCGGCGGGTTGCCTCTCGTCGTCTCGATAGTTGTCAGTGTCGTCCCCCGGGCCGGCGTGCGCGCCGCGCCCCGCGGTGTCCTGCTCGTCGCCCGGTTCCACCCGACTGACCAGGACGGTGTCGATCCGGTTGCGCCGGCCGGTGGTGCCCTCGGCGACCAGACGGAGACCGGCGACCTCGGCCTCGGCGCCCGGGATCGGCACCCGCCCCAGCGACTGGGCGAGCAGACCGCCGACCGTCTCCACCTCGTCGGTGGGCAGGTCGGTCTCGAACATCTCGCCGAGATTCTCCACCGGCAGGCGAGCGGTCACCCGCACCGAGGAGTCCGCCAGACGTTCGACGGGCGGGCGCTCGACATCGTACTCGTCGGTGATCTCACCGACGATCTCCTCGAGGATGTCCTCGATGGTGACCAGACCGCCCGTGCCGCCGTACTCGTCGACCACGATGACCAGGTGGTTGCGGGCCGCCTGCATCTCGGACAGCAGGTCGTCGACCGGCTTGGACTCCGGTACGAAGGTAGCCGGGCGCATCAGCTCGGCCACCGGCAGCTGCTCGGCCTCCGGGTCACCGCCCCGGGAGCGCCGGATCAGGTCCTTGAGGTAGAGCACCCCCAGCACGTCGTCCACGCTCTCGCCGATCACCGGGATGCGGGAGAAACCGGAGCGCAGGAAGAGCGCCAGCGCCTGCGCGAGCGTCTTGCCCTCCTCGATCCACACCATCTCGGTACGCGGCACCATCACCTCACGGGCGATGGTGTCGCCGAGCGCGAAGACGGAGTGGATCATCTGGCGTTCGCCGTGCTCGACCACGCCGCGCTGCTCGGCCAGGTCGACCAGCTCCCGCAGCTCCACCTGGGTGGCGAACGGGCCTTCCCGGAAGCCGCGCCCCGGGGTGACCGCGTTGCCGATCAGGATCAGCAGCGACGCGAGCGGGTTGAGCGCCCGGCCCAACCAGCGGACCAGGGGCGCCACCGCACGACCCACGGCGTAGGCGTGCTGCCGGCCGATGGTGCGCGGGGCGACGCCCACGACCACGAAGCTGACCACCGTCATCGCGCCGGCGGTCACCAGCGCGGCCCGCCAGCCGGCGCCGAAGCTGTCCACCGCCACGAGCGCCACCAGCGTGGTGGCGGTCAGCTCGGCAAGCAGCCGCAACAGCAGGAGCAGGTTGAGGTGCCGGACGACGTCGCCGGCCACGACCTGGAGGGTACGGGCGCCGCGCACGCCGTCGCGGGCCAGCTCGGCGGCTCGGGCCGGTGACACAGCGGCGAGGGCCGCCTCGGTCATCGCGATCAGGCCGGCCAGCACCACCAGACCGGCCGCGAAGACGATCAGCTGAAAGTCGGGAAGGCCGGCGGTGGCGCCGGCCGCGAGTAACGGAGGAGTGGACATCACTGGGTGCGGGTCGACCGCCAGCTCGCCAGCAGCCGAGCCTGGAGTGCGAACATCTCCCGCTCCTCCTCCGGCTCGGCGTGGTCGTAGCCGAGCAGGTGCAGCACACCGTGCACGGTGAGCAGGTGCAGCTCGTCGGCCGGCGCGTGCCCGGCGGTCGCGGCCTGCTTGGCCGCCACCTCCGGGCAGAGCACGATGTCGCCGAGCAGTGCGGGCTCGCCGCCGGCCGGCGCCGACTCACCCGGGCCGTGGTCGACGCTGCCCTCGTCCATGGGGAAGGCGAGCACGTCGGTCGGGCCGTCGCCACCCATCCAGCGGTGGTTCAGCTCGGTCATGTAGTCGATGTCGACCAGCAGCACTGACAGCTCGGCGAGGGGGTTGACCCCCATCTCGTCGAGGGCGTGCCGGGCGACGGCGAGCACGGCGTCGGTGTCGACGTCGACACCGGACTCGTTGGCGATCTCGATGGACAACTGCTTTCCTCTGCTTTAGCGGCGGCGGGCGGCCCGGCCGCCCTGGGCGGGTCGCCCAGGCACGGCGTGAACGCCCTGCGCCTGCTGGTTCTCCCGCTCGGCGTCCCAGCGGGCGTACGCGTCGACGATCTCCCCGACCAGCTGGTGGCGGACCACGTCAGAGCTGGACAACTGGGAGAAGTGCACGTCCTCGACGTTTTCCAGGATCTCCCGAACCACCCGCAGGCCGCTGCTCGTCCCGCCGGGAAGGTCCACCTGGGTGATGTCACCGGTCACGACGATCTTGGAGTTGAAGCCGAGTCGGGTGAGGAACATCTTCATCTGCTCGGGCGTGGTGTTCTGCGCCTCGTCCAGGATGATGAACGCGTCGTTGAGCGTCCGACCCCGCATGTAGGCGAGGGGGGCGACCTCGATCGTGCCGGCGGCCATCAGCTTCGGGATGGTCTCCGGGTCGAGCATGTCGTGCAGCGCGTCGTAGAGCGGGCGCAGGTACGGGTCGATCTTCTCGTTGAGCGTGCCGGGCAGGAAGCCCAGTCGCTCGCCAGCCTCGACCGCCGGCCGGGTGAGGATGATCCGGTTGACCTGCTTGGCCTGCAACGCCTGGACGGCCTTCGCCATCGCCAGGTAGGTCTTTCCGGTGCCGGCCGGGCCGATGCCGAAGACGATGGTGTGGGTGTCGATCGCGTCGACGTACTTCTTCTGCCCGAGCGTCTTGGGGCGGATGGTGCGCCCGCGCCGGGAGAGGATGTTGAGTGTCAGGACCTCGGCGGGCCGCTCGGCGCTGCCCTGCTCGAGCATGCCGACGGTACGCCGGACGGCGTCACTGGTCAGGGTCTCGCCTTTCTCGATGAGTTCGAGGAGCTCGCTGAAGACCCGCTCGGCGAGGGCGTTGTCCGCGGGGTCACCGGTGATGGTGATCTCGTTGCCGCGGACGTGCACGTCACTGGTGACCGAGCGTTCGACGAGTCTGAGGATCTCGTCGCCTGCGCCGAGCAGATTGACCATGATCTTCGGGTCGGGCACGGTGATCCTGGTCTGCACCCGGGGCGGGCCGGGAGGTGGGGTGCCGGTCATAGGTTGGGCCGAAGGGCCCTGCGCCACCTGCTCTCGATCTCGGCGCCGGCCTCCTGGCCTGGCGTGCGGACGTTACACCCATCGTATCGGTTCAACGCGGGCCGCATCGCGCCCATTTCCGCTGGCCGCGATCAACTCCCGGCCCGGAAGTCGTACCTGTCGAAGGTCTCCTGGTGGCGGGTGAACCGGTACGTCGCCCAGTGCATCCGGACCACAGCGCCGGCCTCGTCCCGGGTCAGCCGCAGCAGCTCCCCGACCTCCCGGCCGGAGACCACCCGGAACACGTCCGGCTGGTCCGGCAGCGGGGTGAAGATCGCCGGCGGACGTCCGGCCGGGTCACCGACCCCGCGCGCCCGCAGGGTGCCGTCGTGCCAGGAGAAGACGTACTCGGAGCCCTCTCCCCACCAGCGGCCGAGAGCACCCCGCAGGGCCGCCGGTGCGGGTGCGCCGGGCCGCCAGGGCTCGATCTCGGCCGGGTCGTGCTCGACCGCCACGGCGAGCAGCCGGTGCGACAGATCGAACAATTCGCTCGCCGTGCCGGACGAGCCGAGCACCGCGGCACCCATCGCCCCGGGTGTGCCGTCACCGCCGCGACGGCCGTACGCCCCGGCGAGGAACCCGGGCATCGCCCCGTCGTGCCCCACGTGCATCACCCGCTCCCCCTGCGGGATCAGGATCAGCCCGAGCCCGAAGCCCGCGCCCCAGAGCGTCTCGTCGGTGGTGGTCAGCGGCCAGCGCATCTCGTCCAGGGTGGCCGGGGCGAGGACCGCGCCGGTCGGGTCCAGCGCCGCCGGGTCGGCCAGGAACGCCGCCCAGCGGGCCATGTCGGTGGCGGTGCTCCAGAGCTGGGCGGCCGGGCCGACCGCGCCGAAGTCGGTCGGCGGTTCCGGGTGCGCCTCGTCGGAGTACGCGTCGACCAGGAACCCGGTGGCCGCCGTCGGCCGTGGGGTCACAGTGGTGTCGGTCAGCCCCAGTGGCGTCAGGATCCGCTCGGTGAGCGCCTGCGCCCAGCTGCCACCCCGGAGCCGGGCGACGAGTTGACCGAGCACGGCCACGCCCAGGTTCGAGTAGTGGAACCGCCGGCCGGTCGGCAGCACCCGCTCGGCCCGGTCCAGCTCGGCGACAAGTTGGCGGTCGTCCGGTGCGCGCAGGCTGTCCCACACATCGCCGAACGGCTCGCGTTGCAGGCCACCGGTGTGCGACAGCAACCGGCGCACTGTCAGCTCGCCGTGCGCCGGAAGGTCCAGGTGCCGGCCCACCGGGTCGTCCAGGTCCAGCAGCCCGTCGTCGCGGCACTGCAGGACCAGCACCGCTGTGAACGTCTTGGTGATCGAGCCGATCCGGAACTGGGTGCCCGCGTCCAGAGGGCCGGCGGTGCCGGTCTCGCCGACAGTGCAGCTCCAGAGCGGTCGGTCGGCCCGGTGCAGTGCCGCGGACACCGCCGGCACCCGGGCGTCGGCCTGCACCCGCCGGACCAACCGGTCCAGGTGCTCGTTCACCCCGGAGCCGGGCGCCGCATCTGCGGTCATGCCCCCGCTCCGCTTCGCTGCGCGTCGGCGTGCGGCGCCCCACTGAGCCTTCTGGTTCGCTCGCTGCGCTCGCTCACGCGAGGTCCCGGGCGAGCATCGGGCCGAGCGGCGCACCGCCGAGCAGGTGCGCGTGCACGTGGAAGACCTCCTGCCCGCCGTACGCGCCGGTGTTGAACATCAGCCGGAAACCGTCGCCGAGCAGCCCCTCGTCCTCGGCCACGGCGGCGGACGTCGCCAGCACGTCGGCCGCCAGCGCCGGGTCGCCCTGGGCGAGCGTGGCGACGTCGGCGTAGTGCTCCTTCGGAATGACCAGGACGTGCACCGGCGCCTTCGGGTCGATGTCGCGGAAGGCGAGCGTGGTCTCGGTCTCCCGGACCACTGTGGCCGGGATCTCCCCGGCGACGATGCGGCAGAACAGGCAGTCGGATCCCATCGGGGCAGTGTAAGGACCAACGGGCCGGGGCGCTCCGGCGCAGCATGCGCCGCCGGCCCGTTCGAAGGGGAAGACACGGCTGAGGCAGGATGGCCGGCATGACGGATCGGGCGGTACTCGTGACCGGGGCCTCGCGCGGGATCGGCCGCGCGGTGGCGACGGCGTTCGCAGTCGGCGGCGACCGGGTGGCCATCCACCACCGCGACTCCGCCGACGCGGCCGAGGAACTGCGCGCGCAACTGCCGGGCACCGGGCACGTCGTGGTCCGCGCCGACCTCACCGATCCGGGCGCGGTCCGGGTCATGGTGGACCGCGCCGCCGAACTGCTCGGCGGGCTCGACGTGCTCGTCAACAACGCCGGGACGTACGGCGACCGCGACGACCCGCACCCGATCTTCGGCGCCTCGTACGAGGAGTGGCAGCAGCGCTGGCGGCAGGTCATGGAGACCAACCTGACCGGCGCCGGCAACGTCACCTGGTGCGCCGCCCAGCACATGCGCGAACGCGGCGGGAGGATCGTCAACGTCTCGTCCCGTGGCGCGTTCCGCGGCGAACCGGAGCAGCCGGCGTACGGCGCCAGCAAGGCGGGGCTGAACGCGCTGGGCCAGTCGCTCGCCGTGGCGCTCGCGCCGTACGGCATCACTGTCGCCACCGTCGCGCCGGGCTTCGTGGCGACCGACATGACCACCGAGCACCTGCGCGGCGAGCGGGGCGCGGCCATCCGGGCGCAGAGCCCGTTCGACCGGGTCGGCCAACCGGAGGAGATCGCCGCCGCCGTGCACTGGCTGGCCTCGCCGCAGTCCGAGTGGGCCTCCGGCACCATCGTCGACCTCAACGGCGCCTCCTACCTGCGCAGCTGAGGTCGACGCGTTCGGCAGATCACCCGACCGGGGAGGTGGTTCGCGGTTCGCGGGAGGGTAAGTCCCACCGACATGGCCGACTCCGCGTTGCTGGACCTCACCGCCGACTACCGGGTGGCCGATGGCCACGACGACGACCCTGTCTTGCTCCGCCCCGACGGCACCCCCGTCGAGACCTGGCGCGAGGACTACCCGTACGACGAGCGACTGGACCGCGAGGAGTACGACCGCGACAAGCGGCTGCTCCAGATCGAGCTGCTGAAACTCCAGGACTGGATCAAGGAGTCCGGCGAGCGTTTGGTGATCCTCTTCGAGGGCCGGGACGCGGCCGGCAAGGGCGGCACCATCAAACGCTTCATGGAGCACCTCAACCCGCGTGGCGCGTCGGTGGTGGCGCCCGCCAAGCCGGACGAGCGGGAAGCCGCCCAGTGGTACTTCCAGCGGTGGCTGGCGCACCTGCCGGCGGCAGGTGAGATCGTGCTGTTCGACCGTTCCTGGTACAACCGGGCCGGCGTGGAGCGGGTGATGGGCTTCTGTAGCCGCAAGGAGTACCTGGAGTTCCTGCGGCAGGCCCCGGAGCTGGAACGGATGCTGGTGCGCTCGGGCATCCGGCTGGTCAAGTTCTGGTTCTCCGTCTCCCAGAACGAGCAGCGCACCCGGTTCGCGATCCGCCAGGTCGACCCGGTCCGGCAGTGGAAGCTGTCCCCGATGGACATCGCCTCACTCGATCGGTGGGACGAGTACACCGAGGCCAAGGAGGCGATGTTCTTCTGGACCGACACGGCCGACGCGCCGTGGACGGTGGTGAAGAGCAACGACAAGAAGCGGGCCCGGCTCGAGGCGATGCGGCACGTGCTGCACCGTTTCGACTACACCGGCAAGGACCCCGAGGTGGTCGGCGCACCGGACCCGCAGATCATCGGGCCGGCCGGGCTGGACCTGGGGCCCGAGGAAGAGGTGGTGCCGGTCTTTCCCCGGCCCTGAACGAGCCCGGGGCCCGCTGTCACCAGCGGCCGAGGCGGGTGGCGAGCACGCTGAGGGCCGCCACCCCGGCGGTGGAGGTGCGCAGCACGGCCGGCCCGAGGCGTACGGGTCGCCCGCCGGCCTCGGCGAAGGCGGTCAGCTCGGCCGGGGCGATGCCACCCTCCGGGCCGATCACCAGCACGATCTCACCGGTGGAGGGCAGCTCGGCGGTGGTGAGCCGCTCGTCGGCCTCCTCGTGCAGCACGAACCCGGCGGCGGCGCCGGCGATCCGACAGGCAACGGTGGCGGTGGACTCGTCCGGCGCACCGGCCACCACCGGCAGCCACGGCCGGCGGGCCTGCTTGGCCGCCTCCCGGGCGGTGGCCACCCACTTCTCCCGGGCGCGTACGCCCCGGTCACCGCGCCACTGGGTCACCGAACGCGAGGCCGCCCAGGGCACGATCTCGTCCACCCCGACCTCGGT
Organism: Micromonospora sp. NBC_00362; assembly: GCF_026342155.1. NCBI lineage: Bacteria > Bacillati > Actinomycetota > Actinomycetes > Micromonosporales > Micromonosporaceae > Micromonospora > Micromonospora sp. NBC_00362. Next base: position 6,002,621 of record NZ_JAPENH010000001.1, on the reverse strand, counting down.
CATCGCCTGCACGGCGAGCTCGCCCCTGTCGCCCTTGGCGATGCCCTGCACTGTCACCAAACGGGGTACGGGCGCGTCCGCGTACCCCCGGGAGGTGATGCTGACCTCCAGGCTGCCCCGGCCGACGGCCGTGACCACGCCGGCGGCCGTGCCACCCCGACCGTCGGCGAGCAGCAACTCCTCGCCGACGCGCAGTCGCTGCACTGTGGCGGCGTGGTGCCCCTCCGGGCCGTCCAGTGTCAGCGCGTCACCGGTGGGCAGCGCCTCCACCAGGAACAGCGGCGCGGACACCTCAGGCGTGCCCGTTGAACGCGTCGCGCATCCGGGAGAAGAAGCCGCCCTGCTTGGACAGCTCGGCGACCTCCTCACCACGGGTCTTGGCGAAGTCGCGCAGCATCTTCTCCTGGTCCGGGTCGAGCTTGGTCGGCGTCCGCACGTCCAGGTGCACGTAGAGGTCGCCTCGGCCGGTGCCGCGCAGGTGCGGCACGCCCCGGGCGCGCAGTCGCAGCGTGCTGGCCGGCTGGGTGCCGGCCTTGACGTCGACGGTCTCCTCGCTGTCCAGCGTCTTGATGGTCAGCCGGGTGCCCAGGGCCGCCGCCGTCATCGGCACCGTGACCCGGCAGTGCAGGTCGTCGCCCTTGCGGGAGTACACGTCGTGCGGGCGCTCGTGGATCTCCACGTAGAGATCGCCGGCGGTGCCGCCGCCGGGGCCCACCTCGCCCTGCTGGGCCAGCCGGATCCGCATGCCGTCCTCGACGCCGGCCGGGATCTTGACGGTCAGCGAGCGGCGGGTCCGCACCCGGCCGTCGCCGGCGCAAGTGGGGCAGGGGTGCGGGATGGTGGTGCCGTAGCCCTGGCACACGGTGCACGGCCGGGCGGAGACCACCTGGCCGAGGAAGGTGCGCTGCACCGACTGCACCTCGCCCCGACCGCCGCACGCCTCGCAGGTCGCCAGGTGCGTGCCGGCGGCAGTGCCGGCGCCGGAGCAGGTGGTGCAGAGCACAGCGGTGTCGACGGTGATCGGCGCCTCGACGCCGAAGGCCGTCTCGTGCAGGTCGAGTTCGAGCCGCAGGATCGCGTCGGCGCCCGGGCGGGTACGCGGCCGTGGGCCACGCGCGCCACCTCCGGCACCGCCGAAGAACGCGTCCATGATGTCCTGGAAACCGACGAACGGGCCGGCGCCTCCGGGCCCACCCGGGCCACCGGCGCCGCCACCACCAGGGGCGAGCGGGTCGCCACCCAGGTCGACGATCTGCCGCTTCCGGTCGTCCGAGAGGACCTCGTACGCGGCGTTGATGTCCTTGAACTTCTCCTGAGCCTCCGGGTCCGGATTGACGTCCGGGTGGAACTGGCGCGCCAACTTGCGGTAGGCGCGCTTGATCTCGTCATCGGAGGCTTCCCGGCTCACACCGAGAATGCCGTAGTAGTCCCTGGCCACTGCGTTCCGTGTCCTCATGTTCGTCTCGCGTTGCGCCGGTCGGCGGCCGCAGCCGGCCGCGTCGGCCCTGACCAATCAGTTCTGGGCCAGCAACTCGCCCACGTAGCGTGCCACGGCGCGCACCGTGGCGATGTTGCCGGGGTAGTCCATCCGGGTGGGCCCCAGCACCCCCAGGCCGCCCACAATTGTGGTGCCCGGGCCGTACCCGGTGCTGACCACCGAGGCGGCGCGCAGGTTGTCGAACTCGTTCTCGTCGCCGATCAGCACCCGGGTCGTGCTCGGCTCGGTCTCACCGATGAGTTTGAGCAGCACGACCTCCTCCTCCAGAGCTTCGAGGATCGGCCGCAGGGAGCCCTGGAAGTCGAGCAGGCCACCCCGGGTGAGGTTCGCGGTGCCGGCGAGCGCGATCCGCTCCTCGTGCCGCTCGACGAGCGTCTCCAGCAGGACTGTGGCGAGCGTGGTCATTGTCGGACGCAGGCCGGTCGGCGCTTCCTCGACCAGCGCCTGCACCAGCGGCGGTGTCTCGGACAGCCGGGCGTTGGCGAGCTTCTCGTTGATCAGTCGGCGCAGGTCGGTGACGTCGTCGGCGGGCACCGGCCCGGGCAGCTCGACGAGGCGCTGCTCCACCCGCCCGGTGTCGGCGATCATGACGAGCATCAGCCGGGTGGTGGAGATCGGCACCAGCTCCAGGTGACGCACCGAGGAGCGGGCCAGGCTCGGGTACTGCACGACGGCGACCTGCCGGGTCAGCTGGGCGAGCAACCGCACCGTGCGGTGCACCACGTCGTCGAGGTCGACAGCGCCGACCAGGAAGCGCTCGATGGCCCGGCGCTCGGCCGGGCTGAGCGGCTTGACCCGGGACAACCGGTCGACGAAGAGGCGGTAGCCACGGTCGGTGGGCACCCGGCCGGCGCTGGTGTGCGGCTGCCGGATGTAGCCCTCCTCCTCCAGCACGGCCATGTCGTTGCGGACCGTGGCCGGGGAGACCCCGAGCTGGTGCCGCTCGACCAGCGCCTTGCTGCCGACCGGCTCCTGGGTGGAGACGTAGTCTTCGACGATGGCGCGGAGCACTGCGAGTTTCCGGTCGTCGAGACCCATCCTCCGCACCTCCTGTCGCACGTCGGCCGCCGGCGCTCTGGGCCGGCCGGGCCGTCCTGGCACTCGACTGTAACGAGTGCCAGTCTACGTCGGCAGGCCCGCCGACGCGATGATCAACGGCCACCCTTCGGTGCGGCCCACACCACCCTGTCAGGCCGATCGGCCCACACTGCCAGGCGGTGTCGCTCTGGTGCGGCGTTGCCACTGGCACCTACCGTGACATCCATGACTGAACCTCCTCGCCCTCCCGGGTCGGGCGACCCCGGCAACTACCCGCCGGAGCCCACCTCCCCAGGCCCGTTCCCGTCGGCCGAGCCGCCCACCGCACCACTGTCCGGGGCACCCGGCCCGGCCGGGTATCCCCCGCCCGGTGGCTATCCGCCGCCCACCGGTGACCAACCGCCGTCAGGCGGCTACCCTCCGGCAGGCGGCTACCCCCCGGCGGGGGGCTATCCCCCGCCCGGCGGCTACCCGGCCGGTGGGGCCTACGGCGGCCCCGGCGGCGGCTACGCCACCAACGAGGACAAGACCTGGGCGCTGGTCGCGCACTTCGGCGGCGCGCTCGGCGCGCTGGTCAGCTTCGGTCCGCTGGGCTTCGTCGCCCCGCTGATCGCCTACCTGGCCCGCGGCCAGCAGTCGCCGACCGTCCGGGCGCACGCCCTCGCCGCCCTGAACTTCCAGATCCTCTGGTCGATCATCGCGTTCGTGCTGCTCTTCGTGAGCTGGTGCCTGCTCTTCCTGCCCAGCATCGCCGTCGTGGTGATCCAGATCCTGTTCGGGATCATCGCCGGCATCAAGGCCAACGAGGGCACCCCGTACCGCTACCCGATGACCGCCAACTTCATCAAGTGAACCAGGCCGGCCGCTCCCCCGGCCGGCCCGGTTCACCGCTGTCCCGGTCCGGGGGGCGGTGGGCCAGTCAGGGCAGCAGGTCGCGGACCACCGCGTCGGCGAGCAGCCGCCCGCGCAGTGTGAGCACCGCCCGGCCGGCGGCGTACTCGTCGGCGGCCAGGAGACCGCCGGCCAGCGCCCGTTCGGCGCCGGCCCGGCCGGTGGCGTCGAGCACCGCCAACGGGAGGCCGCTGGCCAGCCGCAGCCGGAGCATCACGTCCTCCATGTGCGCCTCGTCGACGGTGAGCACCTCCCGGGCCAGACCGGGAGACGCGCCGGCTGCCAACCGCTGGGCGTACGCCGAGGGGTGCTTCACGTTCCACCAGCGCACCCCACCGACGTGGCTGTGCGCCCCCGGCCCCAGCCCCCACCAGTCCGCGCCGGTCCAGTAGAGCAGGTTGTGCCGGCAGCGGGCCTCCTCGGTGCGGGCCCAGTTGGAGACCTCGTACCAGGAGAGCCCGGCCGCGTCGAGCGCGGCCTCCGCGGCCAGGTAGCGGTCGGCGGCCACGTCGTCACTGGGGTACGCCAGTTCGCCGCGTCGCATCCGGGCGGCGAGCCGGGTGCCGTCCTCGACGATCAGGGCGTACGCGCTGACGTGGTCCACCCCGGCGGCGACCACCTGCTCCAGCGAGGCGGCGAAGTCCTCGGCCCGCTCCCCGGGGGTGCCGTAGATCAGGTCCAGGTTGACGTGCTCGAACCCGGCGTCGCGCGCCTCCAGGGCTGCGGCGGTGGCCCGGCCGGCGCTGTGTTTGCGGTCCAGGATCGCCAGCACCCCCGGGGAGGCGGACTGCATGCCCAGCGAGATCCGGGTGTAGCCGGCGGCCCGCAGCAGCTTCAACGATTCCGGGGTGACCGACTCGGGGTTGGCCTCGGTGGTCACCTCGGCGTCGGCGGCCAGCCCCCAGGTGCGGTCGATGCCGTCGAGGATGCGGGCCAGGTCGTCGGCGGGGAGCAGGGTGGGCGTGCCGCCGCCCACGAAGACGGTGTCGACCCGGGGCGGCGGGGTGTCGCCGAGCACCCGGCCGGCGAGCTTCAGCTCGGCCAGGACCGTGTCCGCGTACCCCTCGCGGCTCGCGCCGCCACCCAGCTCGGACGCCGTGTAGGTGTTGAAGTCGCAGTATCCGCAGCGGCTGGCGCAGAACGGGACGTGCACGTACACGCCGAAGCCGCGCGCGCCGACCGCCGTGGTGGCGGTGGCGGGCAACGATCCGTCGACGGGGACGGTCTCACCATCTGGAAGGACGCCGGGCATGGCCACTAGTGTGCCCGGCATGACCTCTCCCGACGTCCTCGTGCGGGTCGCCACGGCCCGTGGGGTGACCACCCTCACCCTGGACAGCCCGCACAACCGCAACGCGCTCTCCACCGGCCTGATGACCCAACTGCTGGCCGGGCTGGCGGATGCTGTCGCCGACGAGGCGGTCCGCGTGATCGTGCTCGACCACACCGGCCCGGTCTTCTGCTCCGGCGCGGACCTGAAGGAGACCGCCGCGGCGTACGCCAGCGGGACGGTGCCGGCCGGGATGCTGGGTGACGTGCTCGCGGCGCTCTGGGAGTGCCGGAAGCCGGTGCTGGCCCGGGTCGGCGGGCCGGCGCGGGCCGGTGGGCTGGGCCTGATCGCCGCCGCCGACCTGGCGGTCTGCGCCGACGAGGCGACGTTCGCGTTCACCGAGGTACGCATCGGGGTGATCCCGGCAGTCATCTCGGCGACCGTGTTGCCCCGGCTGCACCCGCGCGCCGCCGCCGAGCTGTACCTGACCGGCGACACCTTCGACGGGCGCCGGGCCGCCGAGATCGGGCTGGTGACGGCCTCGGTCCCGGCGGACGGGTTGGACGACGCGGTACGGGGCTACTGCGACTCGCTGGTGCGCGGCGCGCCCGGGGCACTGGCCGGCGCGAAGGAGCTGCTGCGCCGACCGGGTACGGCCGAGCTGCGCGCCGATCTGGCCCGGCTCTCCGCCGTCTCGACCGGTTACTTCCTGTCGGACGAGGGGCGTGAGGGGGTCATGGCGTTCCGCGAGAAGCGACCGGCGCGCTGGGTGCCCGCTCTCGACGACTGACGATCGGGGCGCCGCCGTCGTTCGGCGGCGCCCCGTTTCCTGCCGGGTCACCAGGCGGTCGCGCCGCCGTCGACCGGGTAGTTCGCCCCGGTGATGTACGACGCCCGATCGGACGCGAGGAAGACCACCAGCTCGACGACCTCCTCGGGGCGCGCGAAGCGCTTGAGGAGCGTCTTGGCGGTGATGGCGTCCCGCGCCTCCTGGTTGTCACCGAGGTCGCGTTCGCTGGCCGGAGTGAGTGTGGGCCCGGGGCTGATCGCCACCGCGCGGATGCCGTGGGGCGCGCCTTCGAGCGCGAGCTGTCGCGTCATGCCGATGATGCCGGCGTTCGCGGCGGTGTGACCGACCATCGGCGGGACGTGGCCGCCGATCAACCCGGCCATGGAGGCGGCGCTGATGATGACGCCGCCACCGCGCCGGACCAGGTGCGGCCAGGCGAACTTCGACACGAAGTACGGAATGTCGAGTTCCCCGGTGATGGTGTAGCGCCAGTCCTCCACGGAGAAGTCGGGCATCGGGCCGAAGCGGAGCGCGGCTGCGTTGTTGTAGACCACGTCGAGCCCGCCGTAGGCGGCTGCGGCGTCGTCGACGAGCTTGCGTACCTGCTCGGGGTCGGTGAGGTCGACCGGCGCGATGCCGGTCATCTCGCCGCCGGCGCTGCGGACGAGTTCGACAGTCTCGTCGTTACCGGCGACCTGGAGGTCTGCCCCGACGACCTTCGCGCCCTCGCGGGCGAAGGTCAGTGCCGCGACGCGCCCCAGACCACCGCCGGTGCCGGTGATCAGCACGACCTTGCCATCGAGCGTTCCCATGGAAATCCTCCTCGTTCGGCGACCAACACGTCCGGCTATGCGGTGGTAGGTCGGATTGACATGTCAACCGACTCAAGTCCTTGACCGGTCAATCGCTTCCCGATATCGCTTACCCGGTGACGCGCGCGACACCCCTGCACCACGGGCTGATGCCGCAACGACGCGGCAGGTGAGATCGCGAGCTGAGCGGGAACGTCGCCAACCGGTACGCGACAGCGGAGCCGCCCCGAATCGGTCGGAGTCGGCCAGGCTGGGCCCGAACCGCTCGGACGACCCGCGGAGGGCCTGCGGGGACGTACGCTTGGCGAACTGTCGATCTGGGGGTGTGGGTGCGAACTCGGGCAACCGTGGCGGGTGGAGTGGCGCTCATCCTCATCGCCGTGATCGCGATCTGGCTCGTCGTACGGCAGGTCGGCGACAATCTGACGTTGCCACTGATGGCACGCAAGTGCACGGTGCAGGCCGACGGACGGGTCGCGCTGGACGCCGACCAGATGGCCAACGCGGCGACCATCGCGGCGATCGGCGCGAAGCGCGGAATGCCCGAGCGGGCCGTCGTGGTCGCGCTAGCCACCGCGTACCAGGAGTCCGGGCTGCGCAACCTCGCCGCCGGCGACCGCGACTCGGTCGGCCTGTTCCAGCAGCGGCCAAGCCAGGGCTGGGGCACTCCGGCGCAGATCCGCGACCCGCGTTACGCGGCCAACCGGTTCTACGCGGCCCTGAAGAAGGTGCGCGGCTGGGAGGAGATGCGGGTCACCGACGCCGCCCAGCGGGTGCAGCGCTCGGCGTTCCCCGAGGCGTACCAGAAATGGGCCGACGACTCCGAGGTGCTCAGCCGGGCTCTGCTCGGCGACGCCAGCGGCGCTGTCGCCTGCTCGGTGGGGCGCACCCCGGCGATGCACGGGGCGGCGGCGGCCGCGCAACTGACCCGCAACCTGGTGCTGGACTGGGGGCTGAAGGGCACCGACCCGACCGACCCGACCGGGTTGGCGGTGACTCCGGGTGACCAGCGCGACGGCTGGCGGTACGCGCACTGGCTGGTCTCGCACGCCCAGGACCACGGCGTGAAGCGGGTTCGCTTCGGCGACCTGGAGTGGACCGCCCGCGACGGCTCGTGGGGCCGGGTGGACGGCCGGCAGAACCCCGCCGGCCAGGTGGTGGCCGAGGTGTTCAACGAGGGCTGATCGACCCGGATCTCTTAACCGGCAGTCACCGCACAATCGGGCAAAGCGCACCTAATCGCACTATTGATCACTCGGATCTCACTCTGTGCGATTCTCTCGCTGCGTGGGGTCCCGCCGTGGCCCAATCCCGCACGACACCCTCCCCGAGGCCTGGACCGCCGCGTTACGATCGGCGGCCTGTGCCAGAAAAGGTTTCACCTCATGGGGAGGGGTACGACGCGGTGTTCGATTACGGCGACCGGACCGGTTACGAACCGATCAGCGACACTGACCGCAAGGAGTTCCACGAGCAGGGCTTCCTCCTGCTGCGCAACGTCCTGACGGAGGACCACCGGGCGGCGCTGGAGGCGGCGGTCGACCGCGTCTACGCGGAGGAGCAGGCCAAGGGCACCACCAAGAAGGACGGCACCCTGCACCTGCTGGGCTTCCTGGAGCGCGACGAGCTCTTCGGTGAGCTGCTGACCCACCCGGTCGCCTTCCCGTACATGTGGGGGCTGGCCGGCTGGAACATCTACACCCACCACAACCACCTGGACGTCACCCCGCCGGCCGCCGAGCCGGAGAAGCCGTACTGGGGTTGGCACCAGGACGGGTACCGGCAGAACTCCGACCCGGAGACGATGGACCCGAACCTGCCCCGGCCGATGTTCTCGCTGAAGGTCGCGTACGTCCTGTCGGACCTCTCCGAGACCGGCCGCGGCGCCACCAAGGTCATCCCGGGCAGCCACCTGAAGAACTCGCTGCCCCGGCCGGCGGACCTCACCGTGCAGAACCCCGACCCGGAGGGCACGGTGGAGATCACCGCCAACCCGGGCGACGCCTTCATCTTCGACCGCCGGCAGTGGCACTCGCGGTCGACGAACCTGTCGACCATCACCCGCAAGATGCTCTTCGTCGGGTACACCTACCGGTGGATCCGTCCCCTGGACGAGCTGCACCCCGACGTGGACGGCGAGTGGTACCGCAACCGCACCCCCGTTCAGCGCCAGCTGATCGGTGAGGGCACCCACACCGCCAACTACTGGGGCATCAACTGGGACGGGTACGTCGACGACGAGATCCCGCTGCGCAAGGAGCTCAAGGAGCGCGGTCTGCTCGACCGCAACATCCCCTGGCTCCGCTGATCCACTGCTCGTAGGACGGCCCCCTGCCGACGCCCAGCGTTGACAGGGGGCCGTTGCACGTCCGCGGACCGACCGCTCGGGCCGAGCCCGTTCCGGCCACCGGGAACCGCCCTGTCGGTAGCGTGGCGGGTGCGCAGGTCGGGGCGTGGTGCCCAGGGCGTGGGGTGGCACAGGAGGCAGCGCAGTGACATCCGCTCCGCTCCCCCGGATCCTCCGCCGCCGCGGCGAGCCGCAATACCCGACCTTCCTGGAACTCTTCTTCGACCTCGTCTACATCTTCATGTTCTCCCGGCTCGCTGCCAGCCTTGCCGAGGACCTGACCATCCGGGGCGCGGCGCAGACCGCCGTCCTGCTGCTGGCCGCCTGGTGGGTCTGGGTGCTGACCGCGTGGCTCACCGACCTGTTCAACCCCCGACTTCCGATCATCCAGGCGACCACCCTGCTGGTCATGCTCGGCACCCTGCTGATGGCGATCGCGACTCCGTACGCCTTCGGTCGGTACGGCTGGCTCTTCGTAGCGGCCTACTTCGCCATTCACCTGGTCCGCGACGCCGTCCTGATCCCCGGCACCCGGGTGAACCGGCCGATCCAGGCCAGGAGCATCCGGGTGTTCTTCTGGTTCGGCGTCACAGTGACGCCCTGGGTGGCCGGGGTGTTCGCGGACGAGACCGCCCGACTGGTGCTCTGGTCGCTCGCGGTGGCTGTCGACCTCGGCTCCGCCCGGATCGGTTGGCCGACGCCGAGACTGGGGCGTACCGAGCTCACCAGCCAGATCTTCACCGGGGTGCACCTCTCCGAGCGGCACCGGGCGATCTTCATCGTCGCGCTCGGCGAGTTGATCCTGAGCACCGGCACGGGGCTGGCCGGCAGCGGATTCACTGCCGGCGCGGTGGCTACCGGCGCTGTCGCGTTCGTCAGCGCGGTTCTGCTGTTCCAGCTCTACTTCCAGCGGGTCCAGCGGATCCTGGCACCACCGAGCGTCGCGACTGTGGAACGCGTCCGCTCCGGCACCTCCACCTCGTACAGCCATCTGGTCATGGTCGCCGGGGTGGTGTTGGTCTCGACCAGCACCTCGCTGGTCATCGACCGGCCGTTCGGTAGCGCCCCGGCCGAGCTGATTGTCGCCACCCTCGGCGGACCGGTTCTGTTCCTGCTCGGCAGCGTCCTGTTCGACGCGGTGGTGACCGGCCGGACCCTCTGGTCCCGAGTGCTGGCGATCGTGGTGTTGTGTGCCCTGATGGCGCCCGCCACACTCCTGCTTCCGCCGCTGGCCGCCCTGGTGCTGGCCAACCTGGTCCTCCTGGTCACCCTTGTCGGCGAGGGGATGGCCGCGCGTAGCCGCCTGGTCGGGGCCGCCGCGCCATCGCGATGAAGCGCCGTCGACGGCCCCCGGACAGAGTCACCGCAGCATCGGCGGTGCCGGTGTACGCGCGTGTCGCCGGGTGCTCACCAGGTTCGCCACGGCGATCAGGAGCAGCACCGCCATGGCGAGCAGGGCGATCAGCACCGGCGGCAGCAGGGGCGTGGCCGGCGCCACGCACGCCAGCAGCGCCAGCCCGGCCACCCGGGACCGCGAGATCCGCCCGAACACTGTGAAGTCGAGGACGCCCCGGCCGACCAGGTACAACGCGGGTCCGCCGAGGATCACCGCGGCCCACGAGGGCGGGGTCTCGCCCAACGGGCGGCTCACCACGAGCCGGCTGGTGACCGCCGCGCCGACGATTCCGGCCACCATGATCAAATGGGTGACCGCGGCGGACTGGGTGAGCAGCGCCGGATAGGACGACCGGGCGATCGCGTCGGTCAGCAGCTCACCGGCGCGGTAGATGTAGATCCGCCACATCAACACGATGGTGGTGAACACCACGAGGAGAGCCCAGGCTCGCTCCATCGTGTACTCGCTCATGCTGAAGGTCGTGCCGGTCACGAAGATCGAGACACCGAGCGCGACGATGACGAACTGCCGGTAACGCTCGGCCACCCGCGCGCCGACCAGCCGCCAGTCGCGCGGTCGTGAGCGGCCGATCCCGGGCACCGGCCAGCCCAACGCCGCTGCGCCGTACTCGACGATGACAGCGAGCACCCAGATCGCCAGCTGCCCCGAGCCGCCGACGAGCGCCCCGCCGATCCAGCCGACGCCGGCGACGGCCTCCCAGATCAGGATCCGGATGCTGCGACGCGGCGGCCTCCTGAGCGAGACGACAAGGATGTAGTAGGCCGCGGTACTGAGGTGGATGACCACGTACGTGGTGGCGAAGAGCAGCCGGTGATCGCCGTACGCATCGGCCGCGAGCGCGGCCAACAGCAGGCTGGCCGCCGCCACCCAGATGAACAGCCCCTGCCCAGCCGGGCGGGTCAGGTCGACGCTGTCCGCCGTCCACACCGTCAGCGCCCAGATCATCGTGAACCCGAGCAGCAGCACCAGCGTCTCTGCGACGCCCGCCCAGGTCAGGTTCTCGGCCAGCACCGTCGCCAAGGTGACCAGCGCGAAAACGTAGACGAGGTCGAAGAACAGCTCCAGGAACGCCGGACGCTCCAGGCCCGGATCGGGGGGTGACGCCCCTGCGGCACCACCGTCCGTCGCCATCGACATCGCGCTCCACCCGGTCCCCGCCGCACGCCCTCCGTGGGGACAATACGGGCAAGTCCGGCGCTGGACCGGTCATCGGGTTCTTCCGGGTCGGATTCGCCGAGCCCGCCGGTGCTCGTCGCGGCCGACACCGTCGGTGCTCGTCGCGGCGTCGCGGCGGATGCCGTCGGGGTCGGTCAGCCCTGGGCGGCGAGGCGGCGGCGGGCCTTCTCCTGGATCGACGCCGGCAGATCCTCGACGTCGAGCAGCCGGGGCAGCAACTCCGGTTCCAGGCTGGTCGCCCGGAACACCTCGCCGATGGTCACCCCGTGCGCCGGACGGTCCACCACCTCGACCGGGTCACCCGCGCCGACCTCCCCCTCGCGCAGCACCCGCAGGTAGGCCCCGGGCGATGCCCGGACGGTGAACCGCTTGATCAGATCCGGTACGCCCCAGAACCCGGCGAACGTGGTGCAGGGCGTGCGCGGCTTGGTGACCTGCAGCAGGGCGGAGCCGACCTGCCACTGCTCGCCGATCACCGCACCCGTCACGTCGACCGCGTAGGTGGTCAGGTTCTCGCCGAAGCCGCCGGGCGGTATGGCGCGGCCCAGTTCGGCCACCCACCAGGCGGCGTCCTCCTCCGCGTACGCGTAGACCGCCTGGTCCGGGCCGCCGTGCTGGGGTCGCTCGGCGATGAAGTCGCCCGCCAGGCCGCCGGTGAGCAGCGACACCGGGACGTCGACCGGCCGCTTGTCGATGCCGCTGCGACCGCTCGCGTCGCTGGCCCACCCAGCCTCGGTCACGATGCCGAGGTTCACCGCTGCCACCCTGCCCGTCATGAACGCCAGCCTAGTGGCGGTCAGCACCGACGTCGGCCCACGCGGGGCGGGGTCAGCCCTTGACGGCGCCGGCCACCAGGCCGGAGACCATCCGACGTTGCACCAGCAGGAAGAAGATGATGACCGGCAGGGTGAACAGGGTGGACGCGGCCATCACCGGCCCCCAGTTGGTGTCGTCCCGACCGAAGAAGAAGGTCATCGCCACCGGAAGCGTGTAGCTGCCCTGGTCGTTGATGAACGTCAACGCGAAGATCAGCTCGTTCCACGCGGTGATGAAGGAGAAGATGCTGGTGGCCACCAGGCCGGGCGCTACCAGCGGGAAGAGCACCCGGCGGAAGATCTGGGCCCGGCTGGCCCCGTCGATCGCCGCCGCCTCCTCCAATTCCTTGGGCACCGCTGCGACGAAGCCGCGCAGCATCCAGACCGCGAACGGCAGCGAGAAGCCGAGGTACGTGAGGATCAGGCTGGGCAGGGTGTTGTAGAGCCCGAGTCGCTGGATCATCAGGAACAGCGGGATGACCAACGCCTCCAGCGGGATCATCTGCACCACGAGCAGCATGATCAGGAAGCTGGTCCGCAGCTTGAAGCGGAACCGGGCCACAGCGGTCGCGGCGAGCAACGCCACCAGACCGCTGAGCACCACAGTCGAGACAGCTACCAGCGCGCTGTTGAGGAAGAAGTCGAGGAAGCTGACGCCGGGGATCAGGTTGCCGGTCAGGATCTCCCGGTAGTGCGCCAACGTCGGGTGAGTCGGCACCGGCTGCGGGGTGGCCGAGAAGATCTCGTTGCTCGGCTTCAGCGAGGTGGAGATCATCCAGTAGACCGGGAACGCCGCGAAGAGCGCGACCAGCAGCCCGGCGCCGTTGAGGGCGATTTTCTTCACGACTCGTCCTCCTGCCTGAGCACCATCCGTACGTAGAAGCCGGTGACCACGAGCAGGATCAGCGTGAGGATCACCGCGATGGCCGCGCCGAGCCCGTACTTGGGCGGCGGGGAGAAGGCTTCGGCGTACGAGTAGATGGCGAGCATGAACGTCGGCCGGTCCTGGGTGCCGCCGGCCAGCACGAACTGCTGGGTGAAGACCTTGAAGTCCCAGATCGTGGAGAGCACGATCAGGATCCCGAAGACCGGGCGCAGCAACGGGAAAGTGATCTTCCAGAAGACCCGCCACGGGCTGGCGCCGTCCACCCGGGCCGCCTCGTGCAGCTCACTCGGCACGCTCTTGAGACCGGCCAGCACGCTCACCGCGATGAACGGGAACGAGTGCCAGACCACCACCAGGGTGAGGATGGAGAAGAAGAGCAGCGGCGAGTTGAACCAGCCGTAGCCGGTCCAGTCGCTGCGACCGAACAGGCTGTTCGAGAGCCCGTCCGGCAACGCGTTGAACAGCCACGTGACGAGGCCACTGGTGTCGTCGAAAATCCACTTCCAGACGATGGTGCCGGTCAGCGCCGGGGTCGCCCAGGCGAGCATCACGCAGCTGGCCACGAACGTGGCCATCTTGCGACCGAGCCGGTTGAGCAGCAGCCCCACCAGGGTGCCGAGCACCATGGTGAGCAGCACGTTGGCCGCGGCGAACAGAACGGTGTTGCGCAGCACGGTCAGGAAGAACGGGTCGGAGAGGATGTCGACGTAGTTGCCGAGCCCCACCCACGGCCACTCCCGGTCGCCGCGCAGTTGCCGGACGCTGTTCAGCCGGTAGAAGGACATCACCACCACCTGGCCGAGCGGCCAGAGCAGCAGCACCCCGATGATCAGCAGGGCGGGCAGGAGCAGCAGGTAGGGCAGGCGGTCCACCCGGCGACGCCGCCGCGCTGGGGTCTCCCGCGCGGCGGCCGTCTCCGGGCTTGTGGTCTGTGAGATCACTTGCTGTTCAAAATGCCTTCCATCTCACCGGCCGCGTCGGCGGTAGCCTTCTCGACCGTCTTCTGACCCTTCATGACCGAGCTGTTCATCGCCTGGGTCACCGTCTTCGTCCGGCTGACCTCCACCCACTTCGGGGTGAGCGGCGTGAGCTTGGTGTTCTGCATGGTGGTGGCGAACGACGCCATCACCTTGTCGTTCGCGTACGCGTCACCGGCGACCAGGTCCTTGTAGACCGGGAAGAAGCCGAGGCTGCTCGCGAAGCTCTGCGCGTTCTTCTTGTTCAGCAGCACGGTCAGGTAGTCCCAGGCCAGGTCCTGCCGCTGGCTGTCCTTCCAGATCGCCACGTCCGAGCCGCCCGCGAAACCGGGTGCCGCCGTGCCGTCCGGGCCGGGGATCGGGAACGTACCCCAGACCTTCTCGATCTCGGGGTTGTCCTTCTTGATGGCGCCCTGCTGCCAACTGCCGGCGAAGGCCATCGCGGCCTTGCCGGTGGCGAACTGGGTACGCGCGTCGATCTCGTTCCAACTCGCCGCCGCCGGCGGGGCGACCTTGTGCACGGTCACCAGGTCGGTCCAGAACTTGACGGCCCGCTGCGCCTCGGGCGTGGTGTAGCCGGACTTCCAGGTGCCGCCCTGGTTGCTGGCGATCTCGCCGCCGGCGCCCCAGAGGAAGGAGTAGAAGGGCAGCTCGGAGTTGCCGGGCAGGGCGATGCCGTAGGTGCCCTTCTTCTTCGCCTGCACGGCCTTGGCCACAGTGACCAGCTCGTCCCAGTTCTTCGGGGGCTGCACGCCGGCCTCGGCGAACCAGTCGGTGCGGTAGTAGATGGCGCGCACACCGGCGTACCAGGGCACGCCGTACTGCTTGCCGTCGAGCTGAGCGTTGCGCACCAGGTCGGGCAGCAGATCCTTGCCGTCGGCCCAGCCGCCCATCCGACCACTCACGTCGGCGAGCGCCTCCTGGGCGGCCCAGCCCTGAGTCTCGGTGTTGCCGAGCTCGGTGATGTCCGGCCCCTCACCACCGGCGAGCGCCGCCTGGAACTTCTTGGGCGCCTCCAGCCAGGGAATGTACTGCACGACCACATCGGTGTCGGGGTGCTTCTGGCGGAACTCGGCCTCGACCCCGTCGAGGAAGGAGTTCTGCGCGTCGCCGCCCTCGCCCATCATCCAGACCGTGAGCTTGCTGTCGTCAGCCGCGTCGTCGCTGGAGCCTCCACAGCCGGTCAGCACCATCGCGGCCGAGGCCACCATGGCGGTGACCGGGGCCAACCGCTTCCACCTGTTCACGCCACTTCTCCCCTCGCGCCGCTTGGAACTAACCTTCTCCGCCGCACCCTAGTACGGAGAATTCCTTTACGACAGTGGGCGGGACTGGCCGAAACGTGGCGACCGTACCGCAGCGGCCCGACGACAGGCACTCCCACATCCAGCCAAAGTCGGGCCTTCCCGCACGAAAGAGCGCCCGGCTCTCGGCCGGGCGCTCTTTCGGGTAGTGCTGTCCTAGCTGTGGTGCTGTGTCGCCAGATGATGCCGGGTCGTTATCGGGTGACGCTGCGGCGGCGACCCACACCGGCCACCAGCGCGACAGCGATCGCGGCCACCACGACCTGGACCAGCAGCTCGGCCCAGTCGATACCGCTCGTCTCGGTCGCGATGCCGATGGCCCGCGCCAGGACGGTGCCCAGCAGCGCGGCGCCGACACCGATCAGCAGGTGCAGCCAGATCGGCATGTTCTGCCGGCCCGGGACGACCAGGCGGCCGAGCGCGCCGACGATGAGACCAACAACGATCGCAGTGATGATGCCCCACACGGTGAGCTCCACGGCCACCCTCCTTCAAAGAATGTCTGACACACGGTGCGTGTGCTTCCTGTCGTGACCGTTAATTGCCCTACCCACCGAAAATCCAAACCGACTTCACTCACCAAACGATCACGACTTGGTCGACAAGAGCAGGTTCCACCGCGGGCCTACCCGCCGGTCGCGGGCACGGGCCGAGCCGATCACCGTGGTCCAGCCGCCGGAGACGTCGAGCGGAACCGGCGACGGCCCTCGCGGCGGGCAGAACGCCGATGGGCGCCCGACCTGTCGGTCGGGCGCCCATCGGAGGTGTCGCGGTGGTACGAGTTGGTGCTGTGGTGTTACCGGGTCACGCGGCGGCGGCCACCCACGCCGGCCACCAGCGCGACAGCGATCGCGGCCACCACTACCTGCACCAGCAGCTCGCCCCAGTCGATACCGCTCGTCTCAGTCGCGATGCCGATGGCCCGCGCCAGGACGGTGCCCAGAAGGGCCGCGCCGATACCGATCAGCATGTGCAGCCAGATCGGCATGTTCTGCCGGCCCGGGACGACCAGGCGGCCGAGCGCGCCGACGATGAGACCAACAACGATCGCAGTGATGATGCCCCACACGGTGAACTCCACGGTCGCCCTCCTTCAAAGAATGTCTGACACACGAGTTGTGTGCTTCCTGTCGTGACGGCTAAATGCCCGACCCACCGAAAGCCCAAACCGACTCACCTCATTCGGCAACGTCAGACGTCGATGTTCCGGAGGTGCGTCGGTTGACGCGCGAGGACGTCCACACAGGTCGGAGCCCATCTCGTCGACCCGTCGGCCCCACAACACAACGGCAGAAAAGTTTTCCGCGACGACGTTCGGGCACGCTGGCGCCGGAGGCACCAGGGCGAGCGAGGCACGCGAGGCGCCCGGAAACGCGACGCGCCCGGGTGCGGGTGGCACCCGGGCGCGTACGGCGGCGCTAACTACTTCTTGCCGGCGGCCTTGCCGTCGCCGGAGTCGGAGGAGAGGGCGGCGATGAAGGCCTCCTGCGGCACCTCGACCCGGCCGACCATCTTCATCCGCTTCTTGCCTTCCTTCTGCTTCTCCAGCAGCTTGCGCTTACGGCTGATGTCGCCGCCGTAGCACTTGGCGAGCACGTCCTTGCGGATCGCCCGGATGGTCTCCCGGGCGATGACCCGGCTGCCGATGGCCGCCTGGATCGGCACCTCGAACTGCTGACGCGGGATCAGGGTGCGCAGCTTGGCGGCGATGGTGACGCCGTAGTTGTACGCCTTGTCCTTGTGCACGATGGCGCTGAACGCGTCCACCGGCTCGCCGTGCAGCAGGATGTCCACCTTCACCAGCTCGGACGCCTGCTCGCCGGAGGGCTCGTAGTCGAGTGAGGCGTAGCCCTTGGTGCGGCTCTTCAACTGGTCGAAGAAGTCGTAGATGATCTCCGCCAGGGGCAGCGTGTAGCGCAGCTCCACCCGGTCGGCGGAGAGGTAGTCCATGCCGAGCAGGGTGCCGCGCCGGCCCTGGCAGAGCTCCATCACCGCGCCCACGTAGTCGTTTGGCGTCAACACTGTGGCCCGGACGACCGGCTCGTACACCTCGGCGATCTTGCCGGTGGGGTACTCGCTCGGGTTGGTCACGACGATCTCCTCACCGTCGTCAGTGATCGCCCGGTAGACGACGTTCGGCGCGGTGGAGATCAGGTCGAGGTTGTACTCGCGCTCCAGCCGCTCCCGGATGATCTCCAGGTGGAGCAGACCGAGGAAGCCGCAACGGAAGCCGAAGCCAAGCGCGCCGGAGGTCTCCGGCTCGTAGTCCAGGGCGGCGTCGTTGAGCTTGAGCTTGTCCAGAGCCTCACGCAGGTTGGGGTAGTCGGACCCGTCGATCGGATAGAGGCCGGAATAGACCATCGGCTTCGGGTCCTTGTAACCACCCAACGCCTCGGCCGCCGGCCGGCTGTTGATGGTGACCGTGTCACCGACCCGGGACTGCCGGACGTCCTTCACACCGGTGATCAGGTAACCGACCTCGCCGACGCCGAGCGCCTCGGCCTTGACCATCTCGGGCGAGATGACGCCGATCTCCAGCAACTCGTGCACCGCACCGGTGGACATCATCTTGATCCGGTCACGGGCGCTGATCCGGCCGTCAATGACCCGGACGTACGTGACGACGCCGCGGTACACGTCGTACACCGAATCGAAGATCATCGCCCGGGCGGGCGCGACAGCGTCACCGACCGGTG
The DNA here is from genome assembly GCF_026342155.1 of Micromonospora sp. NBC_00362. NCBI lineage: Bacteria > Bacillati > Actinomycetota > Actinomycetes > Micromonosporales > Micromonosporaceae > Micromonospora > Micromonospora sp. NBC_00362. Next base: position 5,984,704 of record NZ_JAPENH010000001.1, on the reverse strand, counting down.
GGATGAACTGCCGGACGATCTCGTCGAGCAGGTACGGAACGCCCTCGCCGGTCTTGCCGGAGACCCGGATGCAGTCGGCGGGGTCACCGCCGATGAGGTGAGCGAGCTCCTCGGCGTACTTCTCCGGCTGCGCGGCCGGCAGGTCGATCTTGTTGAGCACCGGGATGATGCGCAGGTCGTTCTCGAGAGCCAGGTAGAGGTTGGCCAGGGTCTGCGCCTCGATGCCCTGCGCGGCGTCGACCAGCAGCACGGCACCCTCGCAGGCAGCCAGCGACCGGGACACCTCGTAGGTGAAGTCCACGTGCCCCGGGGTGTCGATCATGTTGAGCACCGCGTGCTCGCCAGCCCGCTCACCCTCACGGATGGTCCACGGCATGCGAACGGCCTGGCTCTTGATCGTGATGCCACGCTCGCGCTCGATGTCCATCCGGTCCAGGTACTGGGCGCGCATCTGCCGGGGGTCGACCACACCGGTGAGCTGCAACATCCGGTCGGCCAGGGTCGACTTCCCGTGGTCGATGTGGGCGATGATGCCGAAGTTCCGGATGCGACCGGGGTCGGTGGAACCAGGGGCGTTCGCGCCGGGATCGAGCTTCGGTGGCACAGCGGTCCGTTCTGGTCGGCTGACGTGAACAGGCCGGCGCGCCGCCGACCCCCTCTATGTTCCCACGCCGCCGGGGTGCGCCCACTGCGCGGGCGATGGAACGGCCCGAGGACCCCTCACTCCATCGGCGGCTCGACGAAGAGCGCGGCCAGCCGGGGCAGCCGGCGACGCGCCTCGTCCTCGTCGTCGAAGTCCCAGAAGTCGTTGAGATCCGGCGTCCGCACCGGGTCGCGGTCCGCCGGCAACTCGGTGGCGGTGGCCTTGCGGTACGCGTCCCACGGCACCGAGAGCATCTGCTCGGCGGAGAACTCCTCGCCGCTGAGGGAGGCCGCCCGCACCTGGGGCAACTCGGCCAGCGAGTCCGGTTCGGCGACCGCGCGGGCGAAGACGGCCCGACCCTGGGTCATCAGCCAGCCCCGGAAGTGTTCGAAGCCCTCAGCCGAGGCACCACCGTTGATCAGGTACGCCGCGCCCCACAGATCCGCCTTGTGCGAGGCGGCCAGCACCCGCGTCTGGTGCCGCGCGTACCCGATGATGTCCTCGGGGTCGCGCTCGGCGAGCAACGCCACGGCCCGCGCGGCGACCGGGCCGGGCTCACCCCCGCCGCCGGCCCGCGCCTCGTCGATCAGCTGCCAGAAGTCCTCGGTCCTCATGGCTTGGCAGTCTGGCAGTGTCGCCGTGCGTCGCGCACGTACCCCGGGGCAGCATGGTGGGATGTCCCCTCCCCTGCTGCCCCCGGTGCCGTACCACGCGAGTGCCCTGCGCCCGTCGTGGCCGGCGTTACCGGCGGCGCTGCGGGCCGCGATAGCCGAGCGGCTCGGCGCGCCGGTGGTCACCGCCCGGGTCGCGGGCGCGGGCTTCACCCGCGGGTTCGCCGCCGTGCTCGACACCGCCGACGGTGGTCGGGCCTTCGTCAAGGCCGCACCCGCCGCCGAGCAACCACATCTGGTCGACTGGTACGCCCGAGAGGCAGCGATCCTCGACCGGCTGCCGGCCGACCTGCCGGCGCCCCGCCCCCGGTGGACCCTCTCCGCGGCCGGCTGGTTCGTGCTCTGCACCGACGCGGTCGACGGGCACACCCCGCACCTGCCCTGGGTGCCCGCCGAGTTGGACGCCACCCTCGCCGGGTACGCGCGGATCGCCGCCGCCCTGGCCGACCCGCCGGCCGAGCTGACCGCGCTCGGCCTGCCGCACCTGGCCGACCTGGCCCGGTCGGACATCCTCTGGTGGGAGGAGGTCGCCGCCGGTCGGGAACCGACCCCACCACTGCCCGCGCCGCTGGTGGGCCGGCTGCCCGAGCTGGTGGAACTGGAGTCCCTCCTCCCCCGGTACGCCGCCGGCGCGACCGGCCTGATCCACGGCGACCTGCGGGTCGACAACGTGCTGATCGGCCCGGACGGCCGAGCCTGGTTCTGCGACTGGACCTGGGTCTGCTCCGGGCCGGCCTGGTTCGACCTGGCCGGTCTGCTGCTCACCGCGTACGCCAGCGGGCTCGACGCGGACCGGCTCTTCGCCGCGCACCCGGCCACCGCCGGCGCGCCCCCGGACGCGCTGGACGCGACGCTGGCCGCGTTGGCCGGCTACTACCTCACCGGCGCGGCAGCGGCACCGCCGACGGCCTCGCCGCACCTGCCCGCCCACCAGCGGTGGAGCGGCGAGCAGTCGCTCGACTGGCTGGCCCGCCGCCAGGGCTGGCGGTGACGCTGACCGGCCTGAAGCGGCTTGGACTCCCGGTCACGCGTACCGGCCTGCCGCCAGGGCTGGCGGTGGGCCGCCGCCGTGTTCGAGGGCGTAACCTGGTCCCCGACGGGCCGGGTCCGTCGCGCGAAGGCCGAGCCGTTTTGGCTCGTCCCGGGCGACCTGGTAACCTGGCTCTTCGCGCAGCGATGACGCACGTTCGTCATCACGCGCAATAAGCTGACCAACCCGAGCTATCAAGACGAGGCTGTCGCGTGGCGAACATCAAGTCCCAGATCAAGCGCAACCGGCAGAACGAGAAGGCCCGGCTGCGCAACAAGTCGGTCAAGTCGTCGCTGAAGACCGCCGTCCGGAAGTTCCACGAGGCTGCCGAGGCCGGTGACGTCGAGAAGGCGACCGCGCTCATGCTGGACGCCTCGCGCAAGCTGGACAAGGCCGTCAGCAAGGGCGTGATCCACTCCAACCAGGCCGCGAACCGCAAGTCCGCGATCGCGAAGCGCGTGGTGTCGCTCTCCGCCTGACGACTTCACCGTCAGACTGATTCGGAAAACCCCGGGCCCCAGGCCCGGGGTTTCCGTGTGTCCAGAGGCCGGTCGTTCCGTGCGGCCGGCCGTTCCGTGCGGGATGCGGGCAGCGTTTCTCCCGCCGGCCGTCCCTGTGCGTGGGCTCTGACGGGTCGGCGGTCAGTCTGAGGGGTTGGCCCGCCGGGGCGGTGGCACCGGGTCCGCGGTAATCACCACACCGGGAACGCTGTGCGAGATCCACTCCACCCGGGCTCGGCCGACCACCGGTTCCATCTGCCGGCGAAACCGGTCCCGTTCCTGCTCGGGCACGAGCGCGGCGGAGCGGACCACGATCGCGGCCACCATGTCGTTGAGCTTCACCATGGCGGCCACCACGACCGGCAGCACCAACACCGCCCACCAACTGACCAACTCCGCGAGGGCGAGTAGCACCGCCAGGGCGATGGCACCCTCGAAGAAGAGGAAGCACAGCACGCCGCCGGGGTTGACGAACCGCAGGCCGAGGAGCCGGGCGTAGAGCGGCCGGTAACGCTCCTCGTCCACGGGAATGGTGGCCCACGCTGGGCGGTTCGCCCCCGTCACCTGGCGCTGCCCTGCCGGGCCGCCGCGACTGAGAAGACCGCACGCTCCAGGGCGTACGCCCGGTCGTCGGAGCCGCCCTTGACGGCCGCGTTGCACTCGGCGGCGACCTGCATGGCCCGGACCAGGCCCTCCGGTGTCCAGCCCCGCCCCTGCCGCTGCGCCCGCTCGATCTTCCAGGCGGGCATTCCGAGGCTGCTGGCGAGCTGGTACGCGCTACCCCGCCCGGCCGACGCCACCCTGGCCACAGTGCGCACCCCGTCGGCCAGGGCATCGGCGATGGGCACCGGGTCGACCCCGACGTGCAGGGCCCAGCGCAGCGCCTCGAGCGCCGCCGGCACGTCGCCGACCATTGTGGCGTCCGCCACCGTGAAGCCGGTCACCTCGACCCGGCCCCGGTAGTAACGGGAGACCGTTTCGGCGCTGATTCGCCCATCGGTGTCGGCGACCAGTTGGGAGCAGGCGGCGGCCAACTCGCGCAGGTCGTTGCCGACCGCGGCGATGAGCGCCTCGGCGGCGTCGTCGGTGCACTTTCCGCCGGCCCGCCGGATCTCGTCGCGGACGAAGGCCACCCGGTCGCGGTGCCCTTTGAGCTTGGCGGCCGGGACCACCGTCGCGCCGGCCGCCCGCAGACCGTCGGCGAACGCCTTGCCCTTGGCGGCGCCCAGGTGCAGCACCAGCAGTTGGACCTCCGGGTCGGGATTCTTCGCGTACGCCAACAGCGCGGCGACCAGGTCCTTGCGGGCGTCCTGGCCGGAACGCAGGATCAGCAGCCGTCGCCCGCCGAACAGCGAAGGGCTGAGCATCTCGGCGATCTCGCCGACGGTCAGCGCGCTGGCCTGGTACTCGCGGACGTCCACCTCGGGGTCGACACTGCGAACCTTCGCGACAGCTTCGGTGACCGCGCGCGTGGCGAGCAGTTCCTCGTCACCGAGGACGAGCAGAATGGGGGCGAGGCTGGCGGGGGTCACGCCGCCCATATTCGCACGGCCTGCGGCGGGATCGTGCCTGCTCATTCGCTGCTTGATCGGCGCAGCCCGCACACAGCGCAAATCCAGACATCCAACTCAATTCTCCGTTTAATCCACAAGTCGCCCGATTAACCGGAGATCCGTTCTTGATCCAAACGGGGTCAGGGAAACCGCGGTGTCGGACCGCCGCTGATACCCCCGAGGTCAGCAATCCCGAGTCGATCAGCGACCGGACGGTCAGCGCGGGCCAGGCCGCCGGCCCACGACGCCCGGCTGCCGGCCCGCGAGTCAGAGCCGCCGGCCGGGGTCAGAGCCGCCGGCCGGAGTCAGGGCTGGCGGCCCTGGGGTCACGTCTGGGGTCAGGGCTGCCTGCCCGCTGGCACACCTCGCCGGGCTACCGCCAGACCGACGCCCGTTCGGACCGCCGCCACGTCACCATCCGTGTCGGTGCGCAGCACCCGCACCCCGCCTCTGCCCAGTTGGGCGAGCAGCGCCGGACTCGGGTGCCCGTAGGTGTTGCCCGTGCCCACCGGCACGAGCGCCACCGTCGGCCGCACCGCGTCGAGGAAGCCCTGGTCCTGGTACGCCGACCCGTGGTGCGCGACCTTCAACACGTCCGCCCGCAACTGGCCGGGGGCCGCCCGCGCCACCATCGCGTGTTGCTCCTCGGTCTCCGCGTCGCCCGCCAACAGGATCCGCACCCCGGCCACCGTGGCGCGCAGCACCAGCGAGTTGTTGTTCGGATCGGACCTGGTCCCGGCCAGCGGGTACGGCGGGCCGAGCACCAGCAGGTCGACCCCGCCCACCGGGTGGCGAGCGCCGGCCACCGTGGTCAGCAGCGCGGCCCGCCCGCCGGTGGCCGCCGCCCGAACCAGGTCCCGACCGCTCTCCGGGTCGGTGGACGACGGCGTCAGCACGGCACCCACCCGTCGCCCCCGGAACACCCCGGCCACCCCGCCCACGTGGTCCGCGTGGAAGTGACTGATCACCAGCAGGGGCACCTCCCGTACGCCGAGTCGACGTAGGCAACCGTCCACCGCACCCGGTTCCGGCCCGGCGTCCACCACCACGGCCCGGCCGGGGTCGACCGGGAGCACCAGGGCGTCGCCCTGCCCCACCGCGCAGGCCACCACCACCCACCCGGCGGGCGGCCAGCCGGCGGCCACCAGCCGAACCGGCAGGGCACCCAGCACGGCGGCGACCCCCACCACCGCCACCAGCCGGCGTACGAGTGGCCGGCGCACCGCGATCAGCAGCGCGACGGTCAGCCCGGTCAGCAGCAGGGCACCGGGCACGCCGCCCGGCCACGGCAGGGTGCCACCTGGCAGTCGAGCACCCTGTCGGGCGATGACCACCAGCCACCAGGCCGGCCAACTCGCCAGCCACGCGACGAACTCGGCGCCGGCCGGCCAGATCGGCGACACGATGGCCGCCAGCACGCCCAGCACTGTCGCTGGTGCGATGGCCGGCACCGCCAGCAGGTTCGCCGGCACCGCCACCAAACTCACAGTGCCGGAGATCCCGGCGACGACCGGACCGCAGGCAAGTTGGGCAGCCGCCGGCACGGCCAGCGCCTCGGCCAGCCCAGGCGGGACGCCTCGCCGACGCAATCCGTCCCGCCACCGCGGCGCGAGCAGCAGCAGGCCACCGGTGGCCAGCACGGAGAGGGCGAACCCGGGATCCCCGGCCAACTCGGGGTCGACGAGCACCAGCACTGTCACGGCGGCGGCCAGCGCGGGCAGCGCCGCCCGAGGTCGACCGGCGGCGAGCGCGGCGAGCCCGATCGCTCCCATCGTGGCGGCCCGTACGACGCTCGGCGACGGGCGGACCAGGATGACGAACCCCACCAGCGCCACCGCACACAGCGCGGCGGCGAGCCACGGGCCGGCCCGCGACCACCGGGCGAGCAACAACACCGCACCCACCACGATCGCGACGTTGGAGCCGGAGACCGCGTTGAGATGTGTCATCCCGGTGGCCTGGAAGTCCGCCTCGACGGCGGGTGGCAGTCGGCTGGTGTCGCCCACCACCAGACCGGGCAGCAGCCCACCGGGGTCGTCGGGCAGCGGCGCGCAGGCCCGTTGCAGGCCGGTACGCAGCGTCCCGGCGGCGCGCTGCGCCCAGGACGGCGCGCCGTGCCGGTCCGGTGGGCCGTTGGTGCTGAGCACCGCCGCGGTGAGGTCGCCGCCGCGCGGAACGCCGAGCCGGCCGTCGACTGTGAGGCGCTGGCCGGGCAGCAGACCCCGCCACGCCGGATCGGTGGCCAGGACGAGCAGCCGCACGGACGCGTGGATCCGTCGGCCATCCGGGCCGGTGAGCCGGACCAGCTCGGTCGACACCAGCAGCAACCCCGGCCGCCCGGCGCTCCGGATCGGGCGCGGGTCGTCCCGGACGACCAGGTCGGCGGTGATCGGAGCGCGTTGCTCGGCGAGGGCACGGATCGCCGGCGCGTCGCGAACGGCGAGCCGGGCGGCGGTGGCCGCACCACCGCAGACCACACCGAGGCCGACCGCCACGGCCACCCACCCGTAGCGCCGCACCATGGCTCGGGGACGGCCGAGGCGGCCGAGCAGATGCGCAGCACCAATTGCCGTCAGACCGGCGCCCGTGCCGGCCACCAGCAACGTGGCGCGGCTGCCAAGGTGCAGGCCGGCGAGCGCCGTGAGCCAGGCCGCCACGGCGAGCCCAGCCAGTCGCAGATCCGGCGGCTCCGACCGGGCCCCGCCAACCGGTGGCGCGGCCTGAGCCGACCCAGCCGGCGACCCGGACTGAGCCCCGCCGACCGGTGGGACAGCGGTTACGGAGAACCCACTCACACCGTCACCAGGTCCTTGAGCTGCTCGTAACGGGCATCGCCGATCCCGTCGACCTGGCGGAGGTCGCCAACGGACTTGAACCCGCCGTGCTGATCTCGATGGCTGAGGATCCGTTGGGCGAGCACCGGCCCGACCCCGGGCAGCGTGTCGAGCTGCGCCAGCGTCGCGGTGTTGAGGTTCAGCGGCCCGGCGGGAGCCGCACCGCCCGCCTCAGGCCCGGCCGCACCGCCCGGCACCGGCGGTGGCGTCACCCCGACCACGATCAGCTCGCCGTCGGTGACCTTGCGGGCGGGGTTGAGCAGCGCCACGTCGACCCCCGGGAGCGCGCCGCCGGCCGCCTGCACCGCGTCGGCGAGTCGGGACCCGGCCGGCAGGCGCACCAAACCGGGCTTTCGGACCTTGCCCGCGACCGCCACCACCAGCTCGGCCGAGCTGGACACGCTCGGATCACCCGCCGGTGCGGCCGACGCGGCGTCGCTGGCCAGCGGGGCGACCGGCTCCGACTGCGGCCGGGCCTGCCAGGCCCAACCTGCCGCACCCGCTACCACCACCACGGCGACCACCGCCAACGCCCGCACACCGCGCCGCCCGGGGTCGAACGCCGACGGGCCGGCCAACCGCGACTCGGGCGGGACCGCAAGGCCGTCCGGTGCTGGCTCCGCGACCGATGCCGCGAGCTGGGACGGCAACAGGCCACCCGGGGTTGCGTCCACGAACGGCGCACCAAACGGGGGTACGCCCGCCGCCGACGCCTCGGGCCGGGGTAACGGTGCGACAACCGTCTCCGTCAACCGGCGCAGGCGCTGGCGTACCTCTGTCTCCTCGTCGTGCGACACAACGCGACGCTATGACGGCGGCCGAGACGGTGGAGTGCGACGGCACCGCCCTGTGGATGGCCAACCTCACTGTGGACAACTACCTGATCAAGCATCGATTTGCTAAGGGGTCAGCATGTTGGGTCTGGTCTGGTCGGGGCCGGCCCCGGACGCCAGAGGAGGAACCAAGCTGCGTTTCAGGATTGGGGGCGGGCCTGGCGTGGCGAAGGCTCCTAGCCCGGCGGACCGGATATCCGGCGACCGGTCCTTCCCCGCGTGCGCTTCCGCCGCGGCCGAGTGCCAGTCTTGGCAGCAGCGCGTCCAGCAGGTCGACGCCGCCTTGAGCCTGTCGTTCCGTCACCGTTGATCGCGCGTCGGCCGGCGGCCAGCATGCTGAGCACAGCGGTGATGGCAAAGATGCCCAGCCAGAGGGGCCACCCGCTCTCGCTTTCGACGAGTTCTTCCGGCAACCGCGGGTCGACCAGGCCCTGAGGATCACGCACCACAGTGACTCGTTGCCCCACTGCCCCTTCTGGCTTGTCCGAAGCCCCAGTGGGATTCCCTGGCCACCGCCCCAATTCCCCGGGAATACGCTGGTTGTGCTGATCGGCGAGGGTGTAGTGAAGCCGATGAACCTTCCCCGTGTCATCGCGCAGGGAAATGACAGTGGCTACGACCCGCTCGCCGCGATGCGTGAGCACAGCCGACCAGAATCCCTGGGCAACAACGAGCATGAGAAAGGCACTGACCAGCGAAGCGAGGACCAGCAGAATCACGTGCGGTGGCATCCCGGGCGAGGTCACCCGCACGGCCACCGCCAGGGAGACGCACCACAACAAGAGGGCTGGGATGATGGTGTCCTCGGCTCGGATCCAGGTTGTCGCTCCCACGGTCCCGACCGCCTCGGTGACGGTGAACACCACCAGGTACACCCCGGCCAACGGGTTGACCCACCGACGAACACCGGCAGCCCTCATGGGCGCAGCGTAGGTCCGGTAGGCAACGACTCAGGTATTGCGCGCCAGGCCGGAGATGCAGAACTCGGCGAGGACGGCGAAGAGGACCGGCCAGGGCGGGCAGACCGGATACCTCAGGAGTGCTGAAGTCCAGGAGCACCCGGTCACTGTCTCACTGCATCCACTGTCTCAGTGTAGTCACGTTCTCACTATCTCCACTTTGCTGCGTTGCCCGCCTTGTCTCGATCACGCCCAGGCTGGAAACATGATCTCCGCTGAAGTCCAGGAGAGCCGCTCATGCCGACGAGACCACCGCACTACCGCCGCGTGGCGGATGACATCGAGCAGAAGATCCGCTCGGGCGAATACTCGCCTGGCCAACAACTGCCGTCGGTGTCCGAGATCGGCGAGCTGTACAACGTGGCACGCTCCACGGCCTATCGAGCCGTCAAGGAGCTGCACGAGCGAAACCTGATCTACGGTCAGCAGGGCCAGGGTGTCTTCGTCGCCGACAGCTAGAAGGCGAGCGATCTAGGCGGTCAGCGGGCCTCTGGGTCGAGGCCGAGTACGGCCCGTCCGCCGTCCACCGGCAGCGTCACCCCGTTGACGAAGCTCGCCGCGGGCGACAGCAGGTACGCGACCGCCTCGGCCACCTCCTCGGCCCGCCCGATGCGGCCCACCGGGTGCAACCGGGTCAGCTCGGCGTCGATCCACTGGGCCTGGGTGGGATCCTGGGTGGCGAGGAATTCGGCGTGCCGCTCGGTGGCGATCGAGCCGAGCGCCACCGCGTTGGCGCGGATGCCGTGCCGCCCGTACTCGACGGCCAGCGCCCGGGTCAGCCCTTCCACCGCGGCCTTCGCCGTCGCGTACGGCAGGGCACCGGAGACCGGTCGGCGGGCCTGGTGCGACGAGACGTTGACGATCGCGCCGCCGGCGGCGCGGGCCAGGAAGCGGCGGACGGCGACAGCGGCGCCCACCACGGCCGGGCGCAGGTTCAACCCGATCAGGTCCAGCACCGTGTCGGCGGACGCGGTGTGCAGCGTGGCATCGCGGAAGACCGCCGCGTTGTTCACCCAGCCGGTCAGCGGCGCGGCGCGGTCGGCCAGCTCGGCGGCGCGCTCGGCCACCTGCTCGTCGGCGGCGTCGCCGACCACCGCGACGAGCCGATCGGCGGCCGGATGGTCGGCCAACCAGTCGACAGCGTCGGCGTCGCGTTCGAGTACGACGATGGTGGCGCCCGTCGCCAGCAGTCGCTCCACCACGGCCCGGCCGACACCGCGACCGCCTCCGGTCACCACGCACGACGTGAGCACAGCTCAGCCCTCCGGCCGGCGGTGGACGACCACGCAGGCCAGGCCCGGCCCGGCGTGCGCGGCGACCACCGCACCCGCCTCGGAGACGTACGTGTCGTGCAGCCGGTCACCGAACCGCTCAGTCAGCGCGGCGCGCAACGCCTCGGCCCGTTGCGGCGCGGCCAGGTGGTGTACTCCGAGATCCACGTCGTCGCCGTCGGCCGCCTCGACGGCCAGGTCCACGAGACGGGCCACTCCCCGGCTGGCGGTGCGGACCTTCTCCCGCAGCACTATCGCCCCGTCCGGCATGTGCATGATCGGCTTGACGGACAGCGCGGTGCCGACCAACGCCTCGGCCGCGTTGATCCGGCCGCCCCGGCGCAGGAACTCCAACGTGTCGACGTAGAACCAGACGGTGGTGCGGGCGGTGGCAGCGAGCGCCGCGTCGCGTACCGCGGCAAGGTCGGCGCCGGCCTCGGCGGCGGTGGCGGCGGCGATGGCCGGAAAGCCCAGCCCCATGCCCGTCGAGCGGCTGTCCACCACCTCGACCCGGCCGTCCAGGTCGGCGGCGGCGAGCCGGGCGGCCTCCACCGTGCCGGACAGCGCGGCGGAGATGTGCACCGAGACGATCCCGTCGGCGCCGGCGTCAAGCAGTCGGCGGTAGGTCCGGGCGAACTGCTCGGGCGCCGGGCGGGAGGTGGTAGCGCTGACCCGGCGGGCGCTCAGCGCCAGTGTGGCGTCGGCCGGCTGGGTCTCCACCCCCTCCAGCCCTTCCGCGCCGTTGAGCACGACTGTCAACGGCACGACGGTCAGCCGGTGCGCCTGCACCAGCTCGGGTGGAAGGTAGGCGGTGGAGTCGATGACAACCGCGACGGGCATGCCCGGCACGCTAGCCGATCGAGGCCCCGAACGCCGAGGCGCGAGTGCTCAGACCGCGTCGACGGCGACCGGGGCGGTGATCAGGCCGACGTTGTGCGCCCGCAACTGCCACCCGCGGACGTCGTCGTGGCGCAGCTCGGTCCAGTGGCAGTTGGCCAGCGAACCGACGGTGCGCAGCACGGCAGTGTCCCAACCGAGCAGGTGACCGATGCCCTGCCGGGAGCCGCCACCGTGAGTGGCGATCACCACTGTGCCGCCCGGGGCCGCGTCGGCCGCCTCCGCTAGCGCGGCGCCGACCCGCTCCCCGAGGTCGTGCAGGGGCTCCAGATCCGCGCCCGGGTCGGGGTCGCCGGCCCGCCAGCGGGCGTACTCCTCGGGGAAGCGCTCGGCGACCTCGGTGAGGTGCAGACCCTGCCACTGGCCGAAGTGCCGCTCGCGCAGCCGGGCGTCGGTGCGTACCGGTAGACCCGTCAGCGCGGCGAGCGCGGCGGCGGTGTCGGCGGCGCGGCTCAGGTCGCTGGCCACGATGGCGTCGGGCCGCAGCCCCGCGAGCAGCGGGGCGGCGGCGCGGGCCTGGTCGCGGCCAAGCTCGTTGAGGGGTACGTCGGTCTGCCCCTGAACGCGGTTGGCGGCGTTCCAGTCGGTGTTGCCGTGCCGCCAGACGATCAGCCGGGTCATTCGGCGGCGGCGGACCCGCTGGCGTCGGCCTCGACGAGGTCGCGATCGACGAACGGGATGGTGGGGCAGTCCTTCCAGAGGCGGTCGAGCCCGTAGAACTCGCGCTCCTCGGTGTGCTGGACGTGCACCACGATGTCGACGTAGTCGAGCAGCACCCAGCGGCCACCACGCTCGCCCTCGCGCCGCACCGGCTTTGCCTTGTCCGGCAGCTCCAGCAGGCTCTCCTCGATGGCGTCGACGATGGCCAGCACCTGACGCTCGTTGGGGGCAGCGGCGAGCACGAACGCGTCGGTGATGGCGAGCTGGTCGCCGACGTCGATGATCGTGATGTCCTGCGCCTTCTTGTCGGCGGCGGCCTGGGCGGCCGCGATAGCCAGCTCGTGAGCGCGTTCGGAAATCGTCACCGTTCTCCTTCGATCAAGCGTGCGATCCTCCAAGCGTCTCATACCCGGCGGCACCCCGATCGTCCAGTTCTGGTCGGTTAGCGCCACGAACCTGGGCATAACGGGTGCGCTCAGCGCTGATAGAGGCTCCGCTTGGCGATGTACTGCACCACACCGTCGGGCACCAGGTACCAGACCGGCTCGCCTCGGGCGACCCGAGCGCGACAATCGGTCGACGAGATGGACATCGCGGGCACCTGGATCAGACTGACGGTGTCCGCCGGGAGGTGCTTGTCACTCAGCGGGAAACCGGGCCGGGTCACGCCGATGAAATGCGCCAACTCGAAGATCTCGTCCAGGTCCTTCCAGGACAGGATGCGTTGCAGGGCGTCCGCGCCGGTGATGAAGAACAACTGCACCTTCGGGCCGTATTCAGCCTGAAGGTCGCGCAGCGTGTCGACCGTGTAGGTCGGCCCACTACGGTCGATGTCCACCCGGCTGACCTGGAAGCGGGGGTTGGAGGCGGTCGCGATGACGGTCATGAGGTACCGGTCCTCGGCCGGGCTGACCGGCTCGTCGGCCTTCTGCCACGGCTGACCGGTGGGCACGAAGACCACCTCGTCCAGGCCGAACCGGTCCGCGACCTCGCTGGCCGCGACGAGGTGCCCGTGGTGGATCGGGTCGAACGTGCCACCCATGATCCCGATCCGCCGGATATCTTCCTCCACCCGATGATCGTAGGCCGACCGTCGTGGCCGACCGTCCCGGCCCGGCACCGTGATCAACTCGACTTCCTGAAAGTCGGCCCATCTGGGAGACCCGGACACCGCGAGTTCATGAAAACCGAGTCAATCAAGCGAGGGGCGCCGCACGTAGGGGGTCGTAGCCTTCTGACCGTCGGCGTATATTCGTCGGCGAGTAACCGTTGACGAGCGAGGGGGTCATCGTGCCGAAGCGGCGCAAGGTCGGCAACCTGCTGGCGCTGGCCGTGCTGTCCGCGCTGGTCCAGCGGCCGATGCACCCGTACGAGATCGCCACCGCACTGCGTGCCTGGGGCAAGGACCAGGACATGGAGTTCAAGTGGGGGTCCTTCTACACGGTGATCGGCAACCTGGACAAACACCACCTCATCGAGGCGGTGGAGAGCGTGCGCGAGGGCCGACGCCCGGAACGCACCGTCTACCGGATCACCGATGCCGGGCGGGCGGAGCTGGTCGACTGGGCCCGCGAGCTGGTCTCCACCCCGATGGCGGAGCATCCCCGCTTCCGGGCCGGGTTGTCAGTGCTCGCCGCGCTGCACCCGGACGAGGCCACCGGCCTGCTGCGGCAACGACTCGATCTGTTGGAGGCCGCGATCCGCCAGGACCGCGAGACCCTCGACGCGCACCTGCGAGAGATCCCGCGGCTGTTCCTGGTGGAGTCGGAGTACGACCTCGCCATGCGGGACGCGGAGGCCGACTGGCTGCGGGCACTGCTCGCGGAGCTGACCTCGGGGAGCTACCCCGGGTTGAGCACTTGGCGGGCCTTCCACGAGACCGGCGAGATGCCGGCCGAACTGACCGAGTTGGCCGAAAGAACGCACACCTCGAACGCCAACTCCGACACCCCACCCACCCACACCCCGGGGCCCAGCGCCGACAGCGCCGGCTGAAGAGCGGCCCCGGCGAGGTGCGCCAACACCTCACCGGGGCCCTGACCCCGAACCGACGCCTGGGAAGGCACCCGGCCCGAAGCGGCAATCACGAGGATAACCGGGCTCCCTCCCAGGTCCGCGCGCCCGCGCGCCGACCACACCAGGTCCGCGCGCCCGCGCCACCGACCACACCCAGGGAGAGAGCATGACCACGGTACGAACCGCGATCGTCATCGGCGGTGGTATCGCCGGGCCGGTGACAGCGCTCGCGCTGCGCCGCGCCGGCATCACCGCAACCGTCTACGAGGCGTACCCGACCACGGCCAGCGGCATCGGCGGCACCCTCGCCCTCGCGCCCAACGGCGTGGCGGCTCTGCGTACGGTCGGCGCGCACGAGGCGGTGACGGCGATCGCCACACCAATCGACAGCAGCGCTCTGGCCGTCGGCCGCCGCCGCATCGACATGCCCACGCTGACCGGGGTGCCGCCGCTGCACGTGGTGCACCGGGCCGAGCTGTACCAGGTGCTGCACGACCAGGCATTCGCCGAGGGCGTGCCGTTCGCGTACGGCAAGCGGCTGGTCGACGCCGAGCAGACCGGCGACGGCGTGACCGCACGCTTCGAGGACGGCAGCACCGCGACCGCCGACATCCTCGTCGGCGCGGACGGCATCCGCTCCACGGTCCGGGGTCTCATCGACCCGGCCGCGCCCGGTCCCCGGTTCACCGGGCTGCTCGGCTTCGAGGCGGTCGCCCGGCACGAGGTGGACGCCGAGCCGGGCACCATGACGTTCGCGTTCGGCCGACGCGGCTACTACCTGTACTGGCCGGAGCCCGGCGGCGGCACCCGGTGGGGGGCCAACCTGCCGCAGCAGCGACCGATGAGCCTCGTCGAGGCCCGGGCGGTACCGGCGGAGCAGTGGCTGGACACGCTGCGCGCCACCTACGGCGACGACGACCCGGGCCGGGAGTTGGTCGCGACCAGCAACGCCGACGACCTCCAGGTGGTCGGGTCGTTGCAGATCATGCCGCCCGTGCCGCACTGGTATCGGGGCCGGATGGTGCTGGTCGGCGATGCGGCACACGCACCGTCGAACAGTTCGGGACAGGGCGCGTCGTTGGCCATCGAGAGCGCTGTGCAACTCGCCCGCTGCCTGCGCGACCTGCCGGACACCCAGGCGGCGTTCGCCGCGTACGTGCGGCTGCGTCGTACCCGGGTGGAGAAGGTCGCGGCCCGCGCGGCCCGCATCAACCACGCGAAGGCCCCCGGTGCGGTCGCGCGGACGCTGATGCCGTTGTTGATGCCGCTGATGGTGCGCACGGTGCTGGACCCGGAGAAGACCGTCGCCGACGAGCAGCGCTACGTCATCGACTGGGACGCGCCGGTCACGGCGGAGCCCGCCCTGCGCTGAGCGTGGCTGCGGGGTGGCCGGCCAGCCACCCCGCAGCGCGCCGCCCGCGCCGGGCCAACCCGCGCCGGCCGCCCGACGGCGTCAGACCGCGCGGGCAGCGGTCAGGCCGAGGCGGCGGCCACCGCCGTCCGGGCGACCAGCGCGCGACGCAGGTCGTCGTCGGCGTCGGTCACCACCCGGCGCAGGCCGGGGGTCAGGTCGTCGCGGGCCAGCAGCGCCGCGGCGGCCTCCCGGGTGGGCTGCGCCACGGCGTAGCGGGGGAACGCCAGGGCGGCCACCCGGTCAGCCGTCCAGGGGGTACGCCGCTGCGCGGCGGCCGGCATCTCCGCGAAGTACCGATCGACGTACGCGGCGGTCAGGTCGGCCTGCTCGGGTTGCCAGAACCCCTCGGCGATCGCCTCCAGCAGCCGACCGGACAGCTCGGAGTCCCGCAGGATGATCTCCCAGGTCGCCTGCTTCGTCACCGGGTCGGGCAGCGCCGCCCGACAGTGGGCGGCCCGTTCCGCGCCCGTGGAGCTGTTGTCGGCGGCGGCCTCGATGGCGATCTCCGCCTCGCCGGCGGCCCCCAGCACCACCAGGCGGCGCAGCACCGCCCAGCGCAGCTCCGCGTCGACCTTCAGACCGGCCGGCACGTCCCGGCCGGCGAGCCAACCGACGAGCAGATCCGCGTCGGTGGTCGCGGCGATCCAACCCCGTGCGGCGGCGAGCTGCAACGACTCCCCGGCCGGCGCGCCGTCGAGCAACTGCTGGCATGCCCCGGCGACCCTGGCCAGCGCCGTGGAGCGGGTCAGCGGGTCGAGGTAGCGGTCGACCAAGGACCGGCTGAGTGTCAACACGTCCTCCGCGATGATCACCTCGGTCTCGGCGGGCAGCGCGGCGGCCATCAGGTCGACCAGGCCGGTGACCGGGCGCTCGCCGTCGGTCACCGCGTCCAGTGCCTCGCGCCAGAGCACCGCTCGCGCCAGCGGGTCGGTCAGACCGGGCAGCATCTGCGGGACGGCGTCCACCGACGCCGGGTCGAGGCGTACCTTCGCGAAGGTGAGGTCACCGTCGTTGAGCAGCAACAATCGGGCCGCCGACTCGCCGGTCAACGCACCGAGCACGGTGCGGCCTCCGTCGGCGTTCGGGTCGATGTCCACCTCGTCCCGCCGCCCGATGCCGTCAGTCGAGTAGCGGCCCACGCCGATCCGGTGTGGGCGCAGCACCGGGTGAGACTCGGGCGCGGTCTGCACCACTGCCACCTCGGTGTAGCGACCGTCGGCGTCGACGGCGACCTCGGCACGCAGCGTGTTGACCTGCGGGCGGCGCAACCACAGCTCGGCCCAGTCGGACAGGTCCCGCCCGCTGCTGGCGGAGAGGCTCGCCAACAGGTCGGCGAGGGTGGCGTTGCCGAAGCGGTGTGCGGCGAAGTGCGCGTTCAGGCCGGCGAGAAAGGCCTCGTCGCCGAGCCACGCGACAAGCTGCCGCAGCACGCTGGCGCCCTTGGCGTACGAGATGCCGTCGAAGTTGAGCAGGCCCGCCTCGGCGTCGACGACCTCCTGTGGGGCGATCGGGTGGGTGGAGGGCCGCTGGTCGGCGGCGTAGCCCCAGGCCTTGCGCCGCATGGCGAAGGTGGTCCAGGCCTGGTCGAAGCGGGTCGCCTCGGCGGTGACCCGGGTGCCAAGGTACTCGGCGAAGGACTCGTTCAACCACAGGTCGTCCCACCAGCGCATGGTGACCAGGTCACCGAACCACATGTGGGCCATCTCGTGGGCGATGGTGCCCGCCCGCTGCTCGCGCTGGGTGTCGGTGACCGCCGAACGGAACACGTAGTCATCGCGGAAGGTGACCAGGCCCGGGTTCTCCATCGCGCCGGCGTTGAACTCGGGCACGAACGCCTGGTCGTACTTGCCGAACGGGTAGCGTTCGGTGAAGAGCTGGTGGAACCGGTCCAGGCACTGCCGGGTGATGGTGAAGATCTCCTCGGCGTCGGCGTCGAGGTGATCGGCGAGCGACCGGCGGCAGTAGATGCCCAGCGGTATGCCGTCGTGCTCGGCCCGCCGGACGTGGTACGGCCCGGCGATCAGCGAGAAGAAGTATGTGGCCAGGGGCTCGCTCGGGGCGAACTCCCAGCGCCCGGGGGCCGGGTTGGCGGCCAGCTCGGCGTTGCCGGCGACGACCCACTGCGGCGGCGCGGTGACCGAGAGGGTGAAGGGGGCCTTGAGGTCGGGCTGGTCGAAGGCGGCGAAGATGCGCGGCGCGTTGTCGAGGAAGGACTCGGCGTAGAGGTAGGTCTCGCCGTCGGCCGGGTCGACGAAGCGGTGCATCCCCTCCCCCGTCTTGGAGTACGCCATCTCGGCCTCGACGACGAGCGTGTTCTCCTCGGCCAGGTCGTCGAGCGGCAGCCGGTTGTCGGTGAGCAGTGCGGGGTCCAGGTCGCGGTCGTTGAGGCGTACGCCACGCAGTTTGGCGGGCGTGACCTCGACGAAGGTCGCGGCGCCGGCGGTGGCCCGGAACCGGATCTCGGCGCGGGAGCGGAACAGATCACCGTCACCGGTCAGGTCGAGGTCCACCTGATAGGACTCGACAGTAATCGCCGCGCCACGCGCGGTCGCCTCTACACGGGTCAGGCTCGGCATCCGCTTATCCTGCCCGATGGGGATCGGCACCCGGTCACCACACGACCCTCGGCACTGGAGGAAAGAACCATGGCGCAGCACCCCAAGGGCGACTTCGACCTCTCTCGGGCGGTCTGGCAGCGGGCCGAGGGGGACACCTCCGACAGCGCCGTCGAGGTCGCCTTCGTCGACGACCTGATCGGGATGCGCAACTCGGCCGAGCCGAACGGCCCGGTGCTGGTCTTCACCCAGGCCGAGTGGGATGCCTTCGTGGCCGGCGCGCAGGACGGCGAGTTCGACCTGGACTGACAGTGCCCGCCGACCCGTCGGTGGTGGATCGCCGTGCCGGTGCCCGTGGTCGGGACACCGGCACGGCCACGCTGGCGGGTCGGCCGGCACACCCCCGGATCGGCAATCCGGGGCTGGGGGTCAGCCATCGCCGGGGCCGTCGCCGTCGCCCCAGCCGAGGCCACCCGGGCCCGGGGCGTGGTGGAAGCCCGGATGGTCGGCCACGTCGACGCAAAGTTCGCCGTCCGGGCCGACAGCGCCGCAGAACAGCCGCTCGGCCCGCTGCCAGGCGTCCGCCGGTGACAGGGCCGCCGCACCGAGTGCCACCTCCGAGCGGAGCAGGCTCAGTGCCTCCGCGTACGCCACGGCCAGCTCGCGGGCTTCGGCCGGGCCGGGCGCGGTGAAGCCCAGGTGCACTGTGAAGAACCGGTGCGGCCGGGTGGGCCGCCGCGGCGGCCCGATCAGTGACCGCCCGTCGCGGCCTGCGCCGAGTGCCCCGGCCGCTCGCCGCTGCCGCCAGTGCGGCGATCTGTTGTCGCGCATTCGCCCTCCCCGTGCTCGTCCCACCAGCAGCAAACCAGGTTCCGCCGCCCCTGGGAGGGGCCAGCCGGGCGGGGTTCAGCGGCGTGGACGGGGGTAAGCGCACCGGTAAACGGCGACCAGCCGCACCTGCGCGTAAGGAGACCCGATGGCGACCATGCCGGCCGACCGCAGCCCGGACAGCACCCTCGCGCTGCTCCGCGCCGGTTACCGGTTCATCGGCGAGCGCTGCGAGCGGTACGGCAGCGACGTCTTCAAGACCCGGATCCTGCTCGCCCCGACCATCTGCCTGCGCGGCCGGCCGGCGGCGGAACTGTTCTACGACAACGACCGCTTCCAACGCGCCACAGCGATGCCGCTGCGCGTGCAGCGAACCCTGACCGGGCGGGGCGGGGTGCAGGGACTGGACGGGCCGGAGCACTCCGACCGCAAGGCCATGTTCATGTCGATCATGACACCGGCGGCGATCCAACGGCTCGGTCAGCTCTTCGACGACGAGTGGCGGACCCGGGTCGCCGCGTGGGAGGGCGCCGGCCCGGTGTCGCTCTATGACGAGCTGGGCCGAATGCTGACCCGGGTGGTCTGCGCCTGGGCCGGGGTGCCGCTGCCCGCGTCGCAGGTCGAGCGCCGCGCCGTCGAGCTGCACGCCATGATCGAGGCGCCGGCCGTGCTGGGACCCCGGCACTGGCGGGGACGGCTGTCCCGGTACCGCGCCGAACGCTGGCTCGCCGACCTCATCGAACGGACCCGGGTCGGTTTCGCTCCGGCACCGGCCGGTAGCGCCCTCGCCGTGATCGCCGAACACCGGGACGGGCTCGGCACCCTCCTCCCCGGGCGGATCGCGGCTGTGGAGTTGCTCAACGTGCTGCGCCCGGTGGTCGCCGTCGATCAGTACATGACCTTCGCCGCGCTCGCCCTGCACGACCATCCGGCCTGGCGGGAACGGGTCCGTGACGACGACGAGGCCACCGAGCACTTCGTCCAGGAGGTTCGCCGCTACTACCCGTTCTTTCCGATCGCTGCGGCCCGGGTCCGGCGGTCGTTCGACTGGCAGGGCCACCACTTTCCGCGCGGCCGGCGGGTGCTGCTCGACCTGTACGGCACCAACCACCACCCGACGCTCTGGCCGCAACCGGAGCTGTTCCGCCCGGAGCGGTTCGCCGACCGCCGGGTGGACCCGTTCGAGTTGATCCCGCAGGGCGGCGGCGACCACTGGGCCGGGCACCGCTGCGCCGGTGAGTGGATCACCATCGACCTGATGAAGCGGGCGGTCACCAACCTCGTCACCACCATGCGCTACGACGTTCCCGTCCAGAACCTGGCCCTGGATCTGCACCGGATGCCAGCGCTGCCGCCCGTCGGGCTGACCATCACCAACGTGCGCCGCGCCGGCTGACCCCGCCCCGTCGATCCCAGCGACCGGCGGGGCGGGTACGCCCAACCGTCAGGGATGCAGGACGCTGCGCAGACAGCCGTCCTCCTTCTTCTCGAACAGTTCGTACCCCTGGGCGCCCTGCTCCAACGAGAGCGGGTGGGTGGCCAGATAGCCGGGGTCGATCTCGCCGGCGGCCAGCCGGTCGAGCAACATCGGGATGTAGCGCTGCGCGTGCATCTGCCCCATCCGCAGCACCAGGGCCTTGTTCATTGCCGCGCCGAGCGGAAACTTGTCGACCAGACCGGCGTATACACCGACGATGCTCACCGTGCCGCCCTTGCGGCACGCCATGATCGCCTGGCGGACCGAGGTCGGGCGGTCGGTCTGCAACCGCGCCGCCTGCTTCACCCGGTCGTACGCGTAGGCCGGTCCGACGTCGTGCGACTCCATCCCGACGGCCTCGATGCAGGCGTCCGGCCCGCGCCCGGCGGTCAGCTCACGCAGCGCCTCCAGCACGTCGGTCTCCGCGTAGTTGATCGTCTCGACCCCGATCCGTTCGGTGGCGGTCTTGAGCCGATCCGGGAATCGGTCGATCATGATGACCCGCTCGGCGCCCAGGAGTTGCGCCGAACGGGCAGCCATCTGACCGACTCCACCGGCACCCCAGACGGCAACCACCTCGCCGCCGGTGAGCCCGCAGAAGTCCGCCGCCATCCACCCGGTGGGCATCGCGTCGGAGGCGAACACCACCGAATCGTCCGGCACCCCGTCGGGTACGGCGAAGGCGCCGATGTCGCCGAACGGCACCCGGATGTACTCGGCGTGTGATCCGGCGTAACCGCCGGCGGCATGCGAGTAGCCCAGGATGCCGGCCGGCGAGTGCCCCCACAGCTTCTCGGTGAACACCGGTTGCGGATTGGAGTTGTCGCAGAGCGAGTACTGCTCGGTCCGGCAGTACCAGCAGCCACCGCAGGCGACCACCGACCCCACCACCACCCGGTCGCCGACCCGGTGCCGCCGTACGCCGGGCCCGGTCTCCACCACCTCGCCCATGAACTCGTGGCCGAGGATGTCCCCCTCCCGCATCGCCGGCAGGTACCCGTTGATCAGGTGCAGGTCGGAGCCGCAGACGCTGCTGGCCCGGACGCGGACGATGATGTCCCCCTCGGCGCGGATCTGGGGCTCCGGCACGTCCCGGACCGCCAGCTTGCCGACGCCTTCCCAGCAGAGCGCCCTCACGCCCGTCCTCCCGTCATCAACTTCTCCCGCACCGTGTCGGTCGCCTTCTCCTGGGCGGGGCTCCGGCCGGACGGGTCGTCCCGGGTGTCCACCACCTGGCCACACTCGATGAGCGCCTTCACCCGCCGCAGCGCGTCCCGCAACGCCAGGTCCGGCTCGTCACCGCCGACCAGGCCGGCCAACCGCCGCACCGGACCGGAGCGGTAGCGCAACTCGGCCCGGATCTCCGTGCCCCGGCCCTGGGGGGCTTCGGTCAGCTCGATCCGTCCCATCTGCGGCACCGGCCCGTCCTCGACCCGCCACCGCAGGGTGCCCGCCCCCTCGACGGTGACCTCGGCCTGCCACTGCGTGTCCCCGCCGGCCCGGTCGCGGGCCACGCACCGCCAACGCCGCTCGTCGAGCTGCTGCAACGTGGCCCACCCGGCCAGCGCGCGGTCCAGCCGTTCGCGGTCGGTCCAGAAACCGATCACCTCGTCCCGGGACCGGTCCACTGTCACCCCGCGACGCACCACGTACCAACCGTCCTGCCGCTCGGGCTGATGCCGATGCCGACGGCGGGCCACCGCCCGTCCCACGCCGACCGCCGTCGCCGCGGTGACACCGAGCAGCGCCCACCTGGTTCCGTTGTTGGTCATCACGTCTCTCTCCTCCACCCGGACAACCGGGCATGGACAGCTCTTAGGCAGCGCTACCCGGCGTCCGCCAGTCGAAACGACCCGCTGTTTGATCGACGGAAATGCGGGCAGATGCTGCTGGACACCGACCGCGACCCTGGCCGCCACGGAGTTGCCATGTCCTCGTTCAGCCCTACTGAAGACGCCACCCGCCGGTGGGAGGTCGAGCGCGAGGGCGCCGGCACGTCGCCGGTCCGCCTACCGATGACGTACGTGCTGCCGCTGCGCTGGCACACCGACACCGGCCTGACCGAGCTGACCGACTACCTGCGCTGGCTGGGTCACCGGGTGGAGGTGCTCGTGGTCGACGGCTCACCTCCGCACCTCTTCGCCCGGCACGCCGAGGCGTGGCGAGGGCTGGTCCGGCACCTTTCACCGGCTCCGAGCGAGCGTGGGCTCAACGGCAAGGTGCTCGGCGTTCACACCGGCGTCCGCGCGGCCGGCCACGAGCACGTGGTGATCGCCGACGACGACGTCCGGTACGACGAGTCCGCGCTGAGCGCGGTAGACCGGCTGCTGGGCCGGGCCGACCTGGTGCGACCGCAGAACTACTTCGACCCGCTGCCCTGGCACGCCTGGTGGGACACCGGCCGCACGCTGCTCAACCGGGCGCTCGGGGCGGACTACCCGGGCACCCTTGCCGTGCGGCGCAGCACCTTCCTCGCGATGGGCGGCTACGACCCGGACGTGCTCTTCGAGAACCTGGAGCTGATCCGCACTGTGCGCGGGTACGGCGGCACCGAGGCCGCTCCGGCCTGGCTGTACGTTCGCCGACTGCCTCCGGACGCCGCGCATTTCCGTGGTCAACGGGTCCGTCAGGCGTACGACGATCTGGCTCAGCCGGCTCGTCTGCTGACCGCGCTCGCGGTGCTGCCGGCCCTGGCGGCGGCGGTCGCGTCGCGCCGCCCCAGGCTGCTGCTCGGCGCGGCGGCCGGTGTCGTCGCCCTGGCCGAGACTGGTCGCCGCCGCGCCGGGGGCACCCGGGTGTTCCCGCCGGCCACGGCGCTGGCCGCCCCACTCTGGCTGCTGGAACGCGGGCTGTGCGGCTGGCTGGCGGTCGCCCAACGTCTCCTGCTGGGCGGCGTCCGCTACGGCGACACCCGCATCCGCCGAGCTGCCAACCCCGCCCCGCGCAACCCACGCCTCCCCGCGATCTTGCACTTTCGGTCGGGACAAAACCGCCGGTAGCCCCACAGAACTCCGGCCGAAATCGCAAGATCGGCGCTGAGCCGAACGCGACAGCTCGCGGGCACCCGTGGGTGACCGCGAGCTGTCGTGCTGGGTTGGGGGGTGAGTCAGGGAGTGGCGTGGTCCTTGACCTGGTGGGCGGCGGACTTCGTGTCGTCCTTGACCGCGTGCACGGCGTCCTGAGCGGTGGACTTCACCGAATCGGCGGCCTGCTGGGCCGGCTCGCGCAGCTCGCTGGCCACCTCGCCCAG
This sequence comes from Micromonospora sp. NBC_00362, assembly GCF_026342155.1. Lineage (NCBI taxonomy): Bacteria > Bacillati > Actinomycetota > Actinomycetes > Micromonosporales > Micromonosporaceae > Micromonospora > Micromonospora sp. NBC_00362. The sequence goes on along the minus strand of NZ_JAPENH010000001.1, from coordinate 5,961,313 downwards.
CTTCTCCTTCACGGCCCCGCTGTGCTCGCTGACCTTGGCCTTCACCTGGGTGGCGGCCTGCTGCTCGCGGCGGGAGGCCGGGATCAGCGACGAGGCCAGCCAGCCGACCCCGAACGCGATCAGGCCGGCGGCGAGAGGGTTGCCCTGGGACCTCTGCCGGATCACCCGCGGCGCGCTGTGCGCGGCGTCGCTGACGGTGGTCGCCGCCGAGTGCGCGGCGTCGCTGACGCTGGAGGCCGCCGACGAGGCGCGGTCACCCACCGAGTGGGCGGCCTGGCCGGTGCCGTGGCCGAGGTCAGACGCGGTTCCCATGACCTTGTCCCTCACATTCTGCAGAGCGGAACGGGCCCGCTGCTTGCGGTCGTCGACGATGCGGCTGGGGCTGACCTTGTACGCCAGCGCGTCCACATCGGAGCTGAGGCTGTTACGGGTGGCTTCGATCTCCCGGCGGATCTGATCGGGATCGGTGCTCATCGGGTTACTCCCTCCGGGTGCGGCTTGAGCGCGTCGGGGATCCGCTGCACGCTGTCGTTGGTCTGCTTGAGCCCGCGTACGTGCTGGGCGTTCTTCTTGGCCATCGAGTAGAGGACCGCGGCGACCACGGCCCAGATCACGGCCACGATCAGCGCGGCCAGACCGGAGTCCATGACGTTGTCCAGGAACTGCCAGATGGCGATGGACACGAAGAGGGCCACCATGTAGCCGCCGAAGCCGGCACCGCCGAAAAGGCCCGCGGCCTTGCCGGCCTTCTTGCCCTCCTGCCGGATCTCGGCCTTGGCCAGCTCGACCTCCTGACGCATCAGCGTCGACAGGTCGGTGGTGACCTGACGCATCAGGTCACCCAGCGAGCTGCCCTTCACCTCCGACGCGGTGTGCGGGGCACCCGCGTCAGGGTGGTAACCGGAGTCCAGTCCGGACCCCTGCGTCGGCATGCTCATGCCGTCGCCTCCCTTCGGATGACTACGCGGCTCACGGGCGGGGGCTGCCGCTGGACGGCACGCCCGGCAGCGGGTCGGTCTGGGTCACCGGCGGCAGCGGCTGGCCGGTGCCGGAGTGCTCCGGGTAGTCGCCCCGGCCCGGCTCGGAGGAGCCGCCGGACGCCGGGTCGGCGTAGGTGCCGGGCGTCTGGTCGGTGTAGCCACCGGACGTCGGCGGGGTGTGCGTACCGGGGGTCGGGTCGAGGTAGCCACCCGGCGGGACGGCGTCCGGCACCGCGCGGGGCGCCGGCGGCTGCGTCGGGATCACGGCGGTCTGCTCCGGGTCGTACGCCCCGGAGCCCCGGAAGGTCGAGGACCCGTTGCCGGAGTCGTCGCCGCCGGCCGAGATGCCACGGGTCAGCCGGCCGGCCAACACACCGAGCACCGCCGCGCCGACCAGGAAGGTGCCCGGGTTACGCCGCGCGTAGTCGCGTACCTCGGTGATCAGGTCGCCGGGCTCGCGCTGCTCAAGCCAACCGGCGACACCCTGCACCCGGTCGGCGGCCTGGCGGGCCAGCTCGGTCACCGGGCCGGCCTGGCCACCCTGCTCGGCCATCGAACGCATCTCGTCGGCCAGCGAACGCAGCCCACCGGCGGCTCGGCGCTGCTGCTCACCGGTCTGGCTGGCGAGCTGGCTGCGGGCCTCGCCGTACAGGTTGCGGGCCTGCCGGGCCGCCTCACGGCCGACCTCGGTGCCCTGCTCCTTGGCGGTCTGGGCGACAGCGCCACCAGCCTGCGCGGCCTCCGACCCGACCTGGCGCGCCTGGTCGCGGACGCCACCGCCGTTGGTCGACTGCTGCCCGTACGTGGAAGACGTAGGTGAAAGATCGTAAGTCATGATTTCCCTTCCGCTCAGAAAGTCGTAGCGGTTGTGCTGGGGGGATGCGGCGCGTTGCCGCCGCCGCTGACCATTCACCTACCCTGCGTTTCGGCTTCCATACCTCTTCGTGCATTTATCTGCGCGGCGCACCGGTTGGTCTTCACAATGGAGGATCGTCGGGCTGCGTCACGTCGCCGCTGCGGACAGTGAGGTTCGCGAGGCCGGTAGATCCACGGAGGGGGCAGCGATGGCACGAGGCGCACGGGGCGGCCGAGCGGCCGGTCCTCGACCCCGGGTCCAGCTGGCCGCACTGGTCGTGGCCGGGGTCTTCCTGCTGATCGGCGTCCTCGGCTTCGTCCCCGGCATCACCACCGACTACGGCGAGCTGCGGTTCGCCGGGCACCACTCGGACGCCCACCTGCTCGGGCTGTTCCAGGTGTCGATCCTGCACAACGTGGTGCACCTGCTCTTCGGGCTGGTCGGCCTGGTGCTGGCCCGCAGCGTCGCCGGTGCCCGCGTCTTCCTGGCCGCCGGTGGCGCGATCTACCTCGCCCTCTGGCTGTACGGCCTGGCGATCGAGGCGGTCAACCCGGAGGGCGGGGCGAACATCCTGCCGGTCAACGACGCCGACAACTGGCTGCACCTCGCGCTCGGCTTCGGGATGCTCGCGCTCGGGCTGCTGCTGTCGAACCAGGCCGGCACCGGCGGACGCCTGGACAACCCCGCCGACCGGCACTGAACTGGACTTTTGTGGTTTCGCGGTCACGCCCGCAGGGGTAAGTCGACCGGCGAAGGAGGTGCGACCATGCCTCGTTGGCTGCGTGACAACGCCCTGGCCGTCGCCATGCTGGGAGCGTTCCTGGTCTTCCTGGTGTTGCAGAGCGTCTTCGGCTGGCAGACCCACAACGAGGAGCTGACCGAGTTCGGGGCCGCGCCGCTGAGCTGGCCGGCGTACCTGACCACTGGGCACTTCGCCGAGGCGGTCTTCGAGAACTGGGAGTCCGAGTTCCTCCAGATGGGCGGTTACGTGCTGCTCACCGCGTACCTGGTGCAGCGGGGCTCGGCCGAGTCGAAGCCGATGGACCAGACCGACCGACCGGAGGACGACGAGCGCCGGGCGACCCCGCAGTCACCCTGGCCGGTACGCGTCGGCGGCCTGCCGCTGGTGATCTACCGGAACAGCCTCTCCCTCGCGCTGCTGCTGATCTTCGCCGGTTCGTTCGTCGGTCACCTGCTCGGCGGCACCGCCGCCTACAACCAGGAGCAGGCGCTCCAGAGCGGGGCACCGCCGATCGGGGTGTGGGAGTTCCTCGGCACCAGCGACTTCTGGTTCCAGTCCATGCAGAACTGGCAGAGCGAGTTTCTCGCGGTCGGCGCGCTGATCCTGCTGAGCATCGTGCTGCGCCAACACGCCTCGCCGGAGTCGAAGCCGGTGACCGTCGAGCACGCCAGCACCGGCGCCTGAGAAGGCGACGCGGCAGCGGCGAGGCGACCGTCAGGCCGCGACCGGCAACCGCTTGGCGAAACAGACGCTGTACGCGTTGCCCACGTACTCGCCGTAGACGGGGATCTGCTGGTAGCCACACGCCGTGTACAAGGCGATAGCGGCCGGCAGGTAGGTGCCCGTCTCCAGGCAGACCACCGAGTGCCCCTGCCGGAACGCGCACTCCTCCAGCGCGGCGAGCAACTGACGACCAATCCCCCGCCCCCGGTACGCGGGCCGGACGTACATCCGCTTGACCTCGCCGGTCTCGGCATCGAGCGCCTGGAGGCCCCCGCAGGCGACCGCCCGACCGTTCACCACCGCCGCCAGGTAGCGGACGTCGTCATGGGGGACGAAGACCTGCCCGTCCAACCCGCCATCGGCCTCGCGCAGCTCACGCTGCTGCGCAATGACCAGGGCGGCGATCTCCGGATCGGTGGCAGGCCGGGACTCGATCAGCATCACCCCACGCTAGGACGCGTGGATTTCTGGGAGGTTTCCGGAAATCAACCCCACCACGGAGCGCAACGAACTACTCGGCGTCGTCCTCGTCGTCGATGTCGTCGTCGGACGCGTCCGCGCCCAGATCGTCGGCCGAGCGCACCCGGCGAGCCTTCCGGGCGGCGAGTCGATCCGCGGCGGAGGCCCGGTTCGACTTCTCCTCCAGGCGGACGTCGGTGCCCCGGTTGCCGGGTTTGAAGTCCACACCGGCGAAGAGCGTCGGCTGCCAGTCGAACTCGCGCACACCGATCCGGACCAGATCACCGGGCTGCGCGCCGGCCTTGGCCAGCTTGTCCTCCACCCCGAGCCGGGCCAGCCGGTCAGCCAGGTAGCCGACCGCCTCGTCGTTGTCGAAGTTGGTCTGCTTGACCCAGCGCTCCGGCCGGACACCGCGCACCGTGAACGAGCCGTCCGCCTCAGCCGTGATGGTGAAACCATCGTCGTCCACGGCGATCGGGCGGATGACGATCCGGGTCGGCTCGGCGGGCGGAGCGGCCTTACGCTCTGCGTCGACCAGATCGGCCATCGCGTAGGTCAGCTCCTTGAGCCCCTCCCGGGTGGCCGCGGAGACCTCGAACACCTGGTAACCGCGCTCCTCCAGGTCGGGGCGCACGATCTCGGCGAGGTCACGGCCGTCCGGCACGTCGATCTTGTTGATGGCGACCAGCCGTGGACGGTCGGTCAGGCCGCCGTACTGGCTCAGCTCGGCCTCGATGGCGTCGATGTCGGCCACCGGGTCTCGGCCGGGCTCCAGGGTCGCCGAGTCGATGACGTGCACCAGCACGGCGCAGCGCTCGATGTGCCGCAGGAACTCCAGGCCCAGACCCTTACCGGTGGCAGCGCCAGGGATCAGGCCCGGCACGTCCGCGACGGTGAAGGTGTGGTTGTCCATCCGGACCACGCCGAGGTTGGGCACCAGTGTGGTGAACGGGTAGTCGGCGATCTTCGGCTTCGCGGCGGAGATCACCGAGATCAGCGACGACTTGCCGGCGGACGGGAAGCCCACCAGGCCCACATCGGCGACGCTCTTCAGCTCCAGCACGATGTCGAGTTGGTCGCCGGGCTCCCCCAGCTCGGCGAAGCCGGGGGCCTTGCGCTTGGCGTTGGCCAGCGAGGCGTTGCCCCGCCCGCCGCGCCCGCCGCGGGCGACCTCGAAGGTGGTGCCGGCGCCGACCATGTCGGCCAGCACGGTGCCGTCGGAGGTCTGCACCACGGTGCCGTTGGGCACCTTCAGCACCAGGTTGTGGCCGTTGGCCCCGTCCCGGTTCGAGCCGGCGCCGCCCTTGCCGTTGTCGGCCTTGACGTGCGGGTGGAAGTGGAAGTCGAGCAGCGTGGTCACCTGCGGGTCGACCACCAGGGACACACTGCCCCCGTGCCCACCGTTGCCGCCGTCCGGCCCACCGAAGGGCTTGAACTTCTCGCGGTGGATCGAGGCACAACCGTGCCCGCCATCGCCGGCCTGCAGATGCAGAACGACCCGGTCAACGAACGTTGCCACGGCGTCAATCCTTCCAGCGAGGTCCAACCTCGCACTTCGCTAAAAAGGCTAAGCGGGCCGGGACCCGGAGGTCCGCGGCCCGCTTAGCCCGAGAACTACTGCTGCGGAACGATGCTGACGGTCTTGCGACCGCGCTTGGTGCCGAACAGGACCGCACCGGCGGACAGCGCGAACAGCGTGTCGTCGCCGCCACGGCCGACCAGGTCACCGGGGTGGAACTTGGTGCCACGCTGCCGGATGATGATCTCACCGGCGCTGACGACCTGACCACCGAAGCGCTTCACGCCGAGTCGCTGGGCCGCGGAGTCACGACCGTTACGCGAGCTGGACGCACCCTTTTTGTGAGCCATTGGAGGACGACCTACTTCCCGCTGGAGATGCCGGTCACCTTGACCTGGGTCAACGGCTGACGGTGACCCTGGCGCTTGTGGTAGCCAGTCTTGTTCTTGAACTTGTGGATCCGGATCTTCGGGCCCTTGGTGTGCGCGGCGATTTCGCCGGACACCGCGACCTCGGCAAGCTTCGCCGCGTCGGTCACCAGGTCGTCACCGTCGACGAGGAGCACCGCGGTGAGCTTCACCGCGTCACCGGGGGCACCGGTGAGCTTCTCGACCTCGATCACGTCGCCCTCGGCGACCTTGTACTGCTTGCCGCCGGTCTTGACGATCGCGTACATCGGAGGCGGACTCCCTGTCGTTGAGGCTGCTGGCGGTCGTTCCCGCAGCGGCTCGCCGGGTAGCAGTGCACGGCGGCGCGGGCACACGGGAACTCGGCACACCAAAGGTGGGCCGCAGGCAAGAGTACGCCATCGCGAGCCCGGACCCCAAACCGGCCCGCCCTGGTCAGCGCGCGCAGAGCTGGTCGAGGCGCTGCTGGAGCCGGTCGAGTTCGGTCTCGTCGATCGACTCGACGTCGGCACCGAGAGCGGAAACCTCGGTGCCGAGGTCGGTGAGCAGCGTCTTGAGCTGCGGATCGTCGGTCCGCTCCGACTGCTCCCGCAGTACGGTCCGCCACTTCGCCAGCGCCGCCTCGGCCCGTACCCGGGCAGCCTCGGCCGTACGGCTGTCCCCGGCGCCCACCGCCGCGAGCATCCGACCCAACTCCCCCACGTACGTCCGGACGGCGGTCGTGCTGGCCTCCTGCGCGGCGGCGCAGACCTCGGTGGCGTTGCCGCCCGCCACACCACCGCTGGCCGGCATGCCGGTCGGGCCGGGAGGGGTGCCAGCGGCCGCCGAGCCAGCGCCCTCGGCGGTCCCACCGGTGGAGCAGCCGGCCGCGACGGAGAGCATGGTGAGCAGCGCGGTGAGCGCGAGCAGACGGCGCATCTTCTTCTCCTGACCTGGGACGGCCGATCGACGACCGGGTGGCCACAACGACGAGGTCCCTCCCCCGTCACTTTGCCGGGAGAGGGACCTCGTCAAACACGGGGCCGGTCAGGCGCTCAGGGGCGGGTCCGCCGACGTGCGCCACCGCGACGCGACCGGCGACGGCCGCCCCCGCCCTCGGTGGTCTCCTCGTCGCCCTCACCGTCAGCGAGCGCGTCCGGATCGTCCGCCGCGGCCAGCCGGGCCGACTCGCCCTGCTGAGCGTCGGAGATCGCCGGTGCGGCGGCGGTGTCCGACTCGTAGCGGGACAGGTCGTAGCCCATGGTGTCCTGGTAGTCGGCGCCCGGCTCGGCCGTGGTGTCGGTGTCGACGACCTCGACAGCAGTCCGCTCGGCCGCGGCCGGGGCGTTCTTGCGTGCCCTGCGGCGGGACGAGGTGGCACCCTGCTCGGCCACCGGAGCCGGAGCGGGAGCCACCGCCGAGGCGACAGCCTTGACCTTCTCCCCCGCACCGGCGGGACGCGGCTTCTCCGGCACCGGCTCGGTGTGGATGATGACGCCCCGGCCCTTGCAGCACTCGCAGGTCTCGCTGAACGCCTCCAGCAGGCCCGCGCCGATCCGCTTACGGGTCATCTGCACCAGGCCGAGCGACGTGATCTCGGTGACCTGGTGCTTGGTGCGGTCCCGGCCCAGGCACTCGGTGAGCCGGCGCAGCACCAGCTCACGGTTCGACTCCAGCACCATGTCGATGAAGTCGATCACGACGATGCCGCCGATGTCCCGCAGCCGGAGCTGACGGACGATCTCCTCCGCCGCCTCCAGGTTGTTGCGGGTGACCGTCTCCTCCAGGTTGCCCCCGGAGCCGGTGTACTTGCCGGTATTGACGTCGACGACAGTCATCGCCTCGGTGCGGTCGATCACCAGCGAGCCGCCGGAGGGCAGGAAGACCTTGCGGTCCAGGCCCTTGATGATCTGCTCGTCGATCCGGTACTCGGCGAAGACGTCACTCGTGCCGACGTGCCGGCGCACCCGGTCGACAAGGTCCGGGGAGACGTGCGACAGGTACGACTCGACGACGTCGTACGACTGCTCGCCCTCGATCACCAGCTCGCGGAAGTCCTCGTTGAACAGGTCCCGGACAACCCGGATGACCAGGTCGGGCTCCCCGTAGAGCAGCGCCGGAGCGCCACCCTCGGCGGCCTTGGCCTGGATGTCCTCCCACTGCGCCTGGAGCCGCTTGACGTCGCGGGCCAGCTCGTCCTCGGTGGCGCCCTCGGCTGCCGTCCGGACGATCACGCCCGCGCCGTCCGGGACCAGCTTCTTGAGCACGTCCCGCAGCCGCTTGCGCTCGTTGTCCGGCAGCTTGCGGCTGATCCCCGAGGCGTTGCCGTTGGGTACGTAGACCAGGTGCCGGCCCGAGAGCGCGATGTGGCTGGTCAGCCGTGCGCCCTTGTGCCCGATCGGGTCCTTGGTGACCTGGACCAGTACCGAGTCGCCGGAGCGCAGCGCCTGCTCGATCGAGCGGGCCCGCCCCTCCAGCCCGGAGGTGTCCCAGTTGACCTCACCGGCGTACAGCACGGCGTTGCGGCCCCGACCGACGTCGACGAACGCGGCCTCCATGCTCGGCAGCACGTTCTGCACCTTGCCGAGGTACACGTTGCCGGCCATCGTCCCGGAGGAGTTGCGAGTGACGTAGTGCTCGACCAGCACGCCGTCCTCCAGGACGGCGATCTGGGTACGGTCACCGCGCTGGCGGACCGCCATCACCCGGTCGACGGCCTCCCGGCGCGCCAGGAACTCCGACTCGCTGAGGATCGGCGGGCGGGTACGGCGCTGCTCCCGACCGTCCCGGCGGCGCTGGCGCTTGGCCTCCAGCCGGGTCGAGCCGGACACACCCTGCACCTCGTCGACGGTCCGGCGCGGCTCGCGGATCTTCACCACGGTCGGCACACCGTCGTCCGCCGCGCCCTCGGTGTCACCGGCGCCCCGACGACGACGGCGACGACGACGACGGGTCAGACCGTCCCCGCCCTCGGACTCCTCGTCCTCGTCGGCCTCGGCCTCTGCCTCGGCGGTCTCTTCCTCGTCGGCCTGCGCCGCCTCCTCGGACTCCTCGTCCTCGGCGTCGTCGGCCCCGCCCTTGCCCCGGCCCCGGCCCCGGCGACCACGCCGGCGGCGGCGACGCGCGGCGGCGCTGTCCTCGTCGTCCTCATCCGCCTCGGCGGCCTCGTCGGCCTCGTCGGTCGGCTCCTCTTCGGCCTCGATGGCCTCGATCGGCTCCACCGGCTCGACCTCGCGGCGGCCACGCCGACGGCGGCGGGACGGCTCGGCGGCCTCCTCGACGGCCGGCTCCTCGGTCGCCGCGGCGGGCTCCACCGGTCGGGTCACCGGCACGGCGTCCGGCTGGGGTGCCATGAACAGCACTGTGGGCGCGGAGAGCGCGGCGCGTCGACGACGGGTACGCGGCTGTTCCGGCTCGATCTCGGCCGGCTCGTTCGGCTCATCCGTCACACCGGAGACGGCCACACCCGGTGGCACCTCGCCGGAGCGGTCCTGCGCACCGCTACTCCAGGCCAGCTCGGCGGCGGACGTGCTCGGAAGGGCCGGGGAGTCGTTCAACTCGGCCTCGGCCTCGCGCAGGTCGGACTCCGCCGGCTCCTCGGCGATGTCCGGCTCCTCGACGACCGGCTCCTCGACCGCAAGCGGCTCGTCGGCGGCGGCCGGCTGCTCGGCGGCGGGCGGCTCCTCGACGGCCGCCGGCGTGGCCTTCTTTCGCCGGGTACGGGTCACCTTGACCGGCGGCACCACCTCGGCCGAGGCCGCCTCCGCAGAGGCGGCGACCAGCGGCTCCTCGGCGGTCGTCTCGACGGGGGTGGCCTTGCGGCGGCGTCGGGGGGTCTTCGGTGCGACGTCCAGGTCACCGGAGACCGGGGCGAAGACCTCCGCCTGCGGCGACTCGACGTTGCCGGCGCCACCGGTGGGCGCCTCGATCGGGGCGTCGGTCTGCTCCGGCTGGTTGAGCGGGGCGGCCCGACGACGGGTCGCCCGGGTGCGCCGCACCGGGGCGGCCGGTTCGGCGGCCTCAGCGGGAGCGCTCTCCGCGCCGGCCGGTTCCACCGAGGCCGAACCGACAGCCGTGGTGGAGGTCTCGACGGCGGCGCCGTCGGCCGTGGTGCTCTGGTCGGCGGTGTCACCGGCCGGCTGTGAACCGGTCCGTTCGCCGCCCTCGGGCTCGTTCTCGAGCATGGACGTTCTCCAGTTCTGGCTAGCCCGGGCGCGGGTGAGCGCTGCCACGCAGGGTCGCCGCAAAAGTGTTTCCGCCGGGCGCGCGTGGTGCGCGACCGCCGAAGTCTGCCTGCCAGAACACCGACCGTCGGTCAGTGCCCAACGATGGCTGCCCCGTCGCGGTCCGCATCCAACGGATCCACGATCGCACCCTGCGCGGTCAACGTGCCCTGAGCCAGCCGTGTCACCCTCGGCGAAACCGGCGGCTCCAGGTCGGCCACCACGCGGAGGCCGGAAAGGACGTCATCGGGCCGTACGGACGGGGTGACCTGCCGCACGACCAGTTCGAGTATCGCACACGGTACGGCCGGCGCCCCGGAAGGCGTCGGCGTAGGCAGTTGGACATCGATCGATATCACGGCGGCTCGGGCGTCGAAAGTACGTCGGCCCTGCTTGGTCATCCGCTCGACCAGCACCTCCTCGGCCGCGACGAAGGCGTCCACCGCGGCGCGCAGCACCGCGGTGTCGACCTCAGGCAACTCGATGTGCCAGTGCGACGCCTCGATCCGGTCCGGCAGGTTGCCCCCTTCGGCGATCACGGCGTCCAGGACGTCCAGCCCCGGCGAGAGCGCGGCGTCCAACGCGGCGCGCAACGCCTCCGGGTCGACGGTCGCCTGAAGGGCGATTTCCAGGTACTCCGCCTCGCTCGCCACCCCGGTCGGCGCGGCGCTCGCGTAGGAGATCTTCGGGTGCGGGTGAAAACCCTGGGAGAAGGCGACCGGCACAGCGGCCCGGCGTAGCGCGCGCTCGAACGCCCGGGCGAAGTCCCGGTGCGAGGTGAATCGCAGCGGCCCGCGCTTGGCGTACCGGATGCGGACGCGCTGGACGACCGGTGCCTGGCCGCCCTCGGGTTGAGGCTTTCTGGCGATCGTGGGCTCCTCGGGTGTACCTGCGTGTCCGCCCATCCTGGCGCAGGGCTCGTGACGGTACGCAGCCGGGGCGGCCGAGCCGCCGGACAGACGGTCACCAACCGGTCGCCGGGGTCGTGACCACCCGGCGCGAAAGCCGATGGCCGGCCGGCGACACAGAGGTCACCAGCCGGCCACCCTGATCGGGACGGGTTACCGCTCTCTCGGCGGCGCGGGCGGTGTCCCGCCGGGCGGCGGGCCGTAGCCGGAGGGCGGGGTGTAGCCCGAGGGCGGGGCATAACCGGAAGGCGGGGCATATCCGGCAGGAGGGGCATGACCGGGCGGGGGTGGGTAGCCCGGCGGTGGGGCGTAACTCGCGTCAGGCGACGGGTACGCGCCCTGGGCCGCCCGGTCGAGCACCTCGTCCGGGATGTCGGCGGCCCGGGCCGCCTCCCGCCGGTACCGACGGCGGTTCCAGATGAGGAAGACCACCAGACCCAGCAGCAACACCAGCACCACGGCGATGCCGATGCCGATCACCATGACCTGCTGGTCGGTGGGGCCACCGCGATCGCCGTGCTGGGTGACGTCGAACTCCTCGTCCGCGCCCTCGGCACGGGCCGGACCGGGGTCGGTCGCCGCCGCGGCCGGGTCGAGCAGCGGGTTGACGGTGACCGCTGGCACGTTGGCCGTCAGCGCCTTGATCGGGTCGATCACCCCGAAGCCGTACTGCGGATCTCGCCCGGACGGGCCCGCGTCGCGCGCGGTCCGGATGATCCGGTTGATCACGCTCGGAGCGTTGAGGTCCGGGTACTTGGCTCGGATCAACGCGGCCAGAGCGGAGACGATCGCAGCGGAGTCGGAGGTGCCGTCACCCCAGCCGTAGCCCCCCTCGTTGGTGACGTTGTAGACGCTGTCGCCGGGAGCGGCGACCACCGACTCCGGCCCCTGGACGGAGCCGGACCAGAACGCGCCGCCCTTGGTCGTCCCGGTCACCGCGATCACACCGGGGGTGTTGGCGGGCTTGCCCACTGTGGTGCGGCCCTGGGCGGTGTTACCAGCGGAGGCGACCAGGACGACGTCACGGTCCAACGCGTACTGGATTGCGCTCTTCTGCACGGGATTGGCGAAGCCGGGGCCACCAATGGACACGTTGATCACTTTGGCCCCACCGTCGACGGCCATCCGGATGCCCCGGGCAATCCCGGCGTCGGTGTAGACCCCGTCCTCCTTGCGCATCTTGATGGGCAGGATCTTCGCGCCGGGAGCGATGCCGTCCACCCCGTCACGGCTGGGTTTCGCCGCGATGATGCCGGCCATGTGCGTCCCGTGCCCGACCTCATCGGCCCGGCCGTCTCCGGAGGCGCCGTAGCTGCGTCCACCGGGAAGCACCTGACCTCGCAGGTCCGGGTGGCTGGCCTCGACGCCGGTGTCGACCACGGCCACCACCACGCCCCGCCCGGTCGAGATCTTGTGCACCTGGTCGATCCGGAGCTCGTCCAGATACCACTGCTCGGCCCGACGGGGGGCGGCGACCGCCGGTTGAGCGGCCCCCACCACCAGGAACCCCGCCACCAGACAGGCGACTACCGGCCGGAGGCCTCCGACGTTCACCCTCATCCGTCCATCCTCATCGAAGGACACCCGGGGACGCACCGTCACCAGGGCCCCACGGATCGTCATCCTCAGTCAACCACGACGAGTGCTCGGAGCCGGTGCCGCCACCCTGCCCGGCACCACCCGCGCCGCCCATCATGCCGCCGCCCATCATTCCGGCACCGCCGACGCCGGCACCACGCGCGCCGCCCGCCATCCCGGCGCCGCCGGCGGCCTGGGCCGTGCGCAACGCGTTCGCCGCGCTCGTCATCGGCGGCAGCTTTCCGTTGCCGCCACCCACCATGCCGGGGATGCCGCCCACGCCGATCCCGGCACCGCCGCCCAGGCCACCACCGGCGCCGCCGCCGATCCCGCCGGCCGAGCCGACGCCGGCACCGCCTCCGAAACCACCGCCGGCGCCACCGAGACCGGCGCTGCCGACCCCGCCGCCGCCGATGCCGCCGCCCAGGCCGCCGACCCCGCCCGGCGTGGCGCCAGCCAGACCGCTGCTGTAGCCAGCGTCACCGTCCGCGTAGCCCGGCAAGCCGGAGCCCGTCGACGGGGGTGTGAACTGACCAGTGCCGCCGGTGGGCGAGCCATCGCCGAGCCCACCGGGCTTGGTCGGGGAGAACGGGTCGACGGCGGACGTCGGACCGCCCGTGTCGCCGATGGTCGGTGGCCTGCTGCCGATCGTGGGGCCGCCACCACCGATGTCGGGCTTCCCGCCGAATTCGCCACCACTGATGTCGGGTCGCCCCGAGGGCGGGACCCGGGGGTCCCGACGAATATCGTCCTCTATATCCGATTTATCCGGGCTGTTGACGGTGAGCTTGGGGCGCTCCGTATAGACAGCCTGGGGCAGCGGCGCCATCGCGGTGTTCGCCGCGTTCTGATTGTCCCGGTACCAGTTGTCCAGGTGGGCTCCGGTGTCCCACCAGCCGCCCCGCTTCTGGTCACCGGCCTGGCCGTCGACCTTCATCGTCGCTTCCAGGTCGTCGGCCTTGTCACGGAACGCGCCGTCGGCGTACGAGCCGGGGTTGTTCTGGTAGTCCTTGCGCAGCGCGGCGAGGAACCCCGACGAGCTCTCGCCGTCGCGGGCATCGTCGAGCTCGGTGCCGTTGGGCAGGCTCCACTCGTTGAAGCCGAAGTCGTCCATCAGGGGGATCGGGATCGTGGAGACCGACTTGCGGATGTCGCCCTCGATCCGCGTCAACGCGCCACTGACGTTCGTCGCGTCGGTGATGAGATCCTCGATCTGCTTGCCGATCTTGCCCAGGTGCTCGCGGTACGCATCGCCACCGCTGCCCTGCCAACCGGCGAGCATCCCGGGCAGACCGCCGACGTGCGGGCGCTCCTGGCCCGTCGCGATCGGACCGACGAACGATCGACCGACGAGCGCGTCCCGCAGTTGCTGCAGGCCGCTCGAGAGGTTGCTCCAGCCCGCTCCGACCGATCCGACCGTTTCCGGGTCCGCGGAGAGCGTCACCTCGCGGACGCACCGCTCCCAGGTTCCTCCAGCCATGACGTCCCCCTCAGGCCGTGTACGGGTAGGTGGGTGCGCCGCTGGCAGTGGGCGGCGGCGCCGCCGATTCCAGCAGCCGCTCGATCTCCTTGCCGTTGGCGCCGTTACGCGCCTCGGTGTCGCGGAACGCCTTGGCGATCTCCTCGGTGCCCTCCTTCAGCGCGGCGAGCTTCTGGGAGAGCGTCGTGAGGTGCGCTTCCATGTTCGCCGTGGAGGTCTCCAGGGCCCGCCACTGCATGACGGCGTCCTCGTACGCGCCGAAGGGAGTGCCGTTCGGGACGGTCTGGGCGTTGTTGCTGTCGCCCTTCATCCGCGTCTTGATGCGTTCCATCTCGTACTTGATGGTGTCGTCGATGTACTGCCTGAGCCGCTCGACGTACGTGGCGGCGGCGTCCAGGTCCTCGACGCTGACTTGCAGATCGCCGATGCTCGGCGGCGGGATGCTGCCCATGCGTTTCCTCCCCCGTCCCCGACCCGCCGGGTCGGTCCATGTCAGACGCAGCGTATCGAGTCTGACCTAGTCGAGGCAGCCCCAGCCACCAGCACGTGGTACAGATGGCTGCCGATCTCGCGGAAGGTCCGGTGCGGGCCACCGCGCGGGCCGAGCCCGAACAACGCCAACGGGCCCGCGAGACGCGGACCCGTTGGCGTGACATGTCGGATGTGGAGGGTGGTGGGTCACCGCCGACCGGCGCTGCCCGAAGGCAGCCCGGTCAGGGGTGCGAGTGCGAGTGCGAGTGGCCCGACGGGACCTTCATGCCGTTGCCACCCAGCGGGGTGAGCGGCAGAAGCTTCTTGCCGGTGGGGCCGATCTGGATCTCGGTGTCCATCGACGGGCAGACGCCGCAGTCGAAGCAGGGCGTCCACCGGCAGTCGTCCTGCTCGAACTCGCTGAACGAATCCTGCCAGTCCTGCCAGAGCCAGTCCTTGTCCAGACCCGAGTCGAGGTGGTCCCAGGGCAGGACCTCCAGCTCGTCGCGCTGACGGGTGGTGTACCAGTCGAGGTCCACCCCGAACGCGGGCAGCGTCTCGGCCGCGGCCTCCACCCAGCGCTGGTACGAGAAGTGCTCGCTCCACCCGTCGAACCGGCCGCCGTTCTCCCAGACCTTGCGGATGACCGAGCCGACCCGGCGGTCACCCCGGGAGAGCAGCCCTTCGATGAGCGACGGCTCGCCGTCGTGGTAGCGGTAGCCGATGGCCCGGCCCAGCGACCGGTCCGCGTTGATGGCCTGCTTGAGGATCTTGAGCCGGTGGTCGATGACCTCCGGACGGTCCATCGCTGCCCACTGGAACGGGGTGTGCGGCTTCGGCACGAACCCGCCGATGGAAACGGTGCAGCGGATGTCCTTGGAGCCGGTCGCGGCCCGGCCGGCCCTGATCACCTCGTGGGCCATCTCGGCGATCTCGAGGACGTCCTCGTCGGTCTCGGTGGGCAGGCCGCACATGAAGTAGAGCTTCACCTGCCGCCACCCGTTGGTGTACGCGGTGACGACCGTACGGATCAGGTCTTCCTTCGACACCATCTTGTTGATGACCTTGCGGATCCGCTCCGACCCGCCCTCCGGGGCGAAGGTCAGGCCGGTACGCCGCCCGTTGCGGGACAGCTCCTGCGCGAGGTCGATGTTGAAGGCGTCCACCCGGGTCGAGGGCAGCGACAGCGAGACGTTGGTGCCCTCGTACTGCTGGGCGAGGCCCGAGCACATGTCGCCGATCTCGGAGTGGTCCGCCGAGGAGAGCGACAGCAGGCCGACCTCGTTGAAGCCGGAGAACTCCAGGCCCTCGCGGACCATCTGCGCGACAGTGGTGATCGACCGTTCCCGCACCGGGCGGGTGATCATCCCGGCCTGGCAGAACCGGCAACCCCGGGTGCAGCCCCGGAAGATCTCCACCGCGTACCGCTCGTGCACCGTCTCGGCCAGCGGAACGAGGGGCTTCTTCGGGTACGGCCAGGCGTCCAGGTCCATCGTCGTGCGCTTGTGCACCCGGAACGGCACGTCAGCCCGGTTCGGTACGACCCGCTGGATCCGGCCGTCCGGCAGGTAGTCGACGTCGTAGAAGCGCGGCACGTAGACGCTCTCGGTGCGGGCCAGCCGCAGCAGCAGCTCGTCGCGGCCGCCCGGGGAGCCCTCGGCCTTCCACTCCCGGACGATCGCGGTGATCTCCAGGACCGCTTCCTCGCCGTCGCCGAGCACCGCTGCGTCGATGAAGTCGGCGATCGGCTCAGGGTTGAACGCGGCGTGCCCGCCGGCCACGATCACCGGGTCGGCGTCGGTGCGGTCGGCGGCCAGCATCGGGATGCCGGCCAGGTCGATCGCGGTGAGCATGTTGGTGTAACCCAGCTCGGTGGAGAAGGAGATGCCGAACACGTCGAACCCGCGCACCGCCCGGTGCGCGTCGACGGTGAACTGCGGCACGCCGTGCGTGCGCATCAGCGTCTCCAGGTCCGGCCAGACCGCGTACGTCCGCTCGGCGAGGGTGTCGGGCAGCTCGTTGAGCACCTCGTAGAGGATCTGCACGCCCTGGTTGGGCAGGCCCACCTCGTAGGCGTCGGGATACATCAGCGCCCAACGCACGGTGGCCGAGTCCCAGTCCTTCGTCACCGCACCCAACTCGCCCCCGACGTACTGGATGGGCTTGGAGATCTGGGGTAGCAGCGGCTCGAGCTGGGACCACACGGAGTTGGTCGCGGCCGCGCGCGGCGTCGTGGACGGGGCACTCATGATGCCCAAGGGTACGCGTTCGTTCGGCGGCGATCGCGCGCACGCCCGATCGGCGGTGGTGGCGGCGCGGTATTAACCTCGGTTCGGCGCGAGAGGAGATTGCCGCGATGCCGGAGCCCCAGCCGGGAGCACGGCCGGCCGACGGGAGCACCCCGGGCGCGGAGCCGGAGCGGGACCGGACGGTCGCCGACGAGCCGACCTCCCCACCCGTACCCTCGGACCAGCCGGAACCCTCGGACCACCAGGAACCCCCGGACCACCAGGAACCCCCGGACCAGCCGGAACCCCCGGACCACCAGGAGCCCCCGGACCAGCCGGACCCGCCTGAAGCCCCGGACCAGCCGGAACCCTCGGACCAGCCGGAGCCCGCCGCGACCGCTGAGGTCCCGGCGCCCAGGTGGAGTGGTTCGGCCCCGGTACCGCCGCCGCTGCCCCGCCGAACCGCCTGGGGCGAGTCGGCCGAGCCGACCCCTCCCCCGCCGGTGACCGTCGGGCCGCCGGAGCACCAGACCCCTGTCGACCCGTGGGCCGGCGTGGACACCGGCGGCTGGGACCTGCCCTCCGCCGAACTGCCCCCGCTACCGCCCACGCTGTCGTATCCGACGCCGCCGGACACCCGGCAGTGGTCCGGGCCGCCCGCTCCTCCGGCCCCGTCGCGGGACACCCGGCAGTGGCCCGGGCCGCCCGTTTCCCCGGCCGGGTCGCACCCGGTGCCACCGCCGGCCGCCCCGAGCGCACCCCGGGCCGTCGGACCCATGGTGCCGGCCCGGCCGATGTCGCCACCCGCACCACCCGCGCCGCCGAAGGTGCCGAAGCAGCGCCGAGGTCGGCGATCCGCAGCGCCACCGCCGACGCCGCCCGGTTGGCAGGCCCCCAAGGGGTACGGGCCGGCGCCGGCCCGCCGACGACGCCGCTGGCCGTGGCTGCTGCTGCTCACCCTGGCCTGCTGCTGTGGCTGCCCCGCCTACTACGGGTTCCCGATCTCGGCCCAGTACCCGGCGCGCGCGGCCCTGCCCGTCCAGGTGGACGACCTCAGCCTGCGGCAGGACAGCCGCAGCACCGAGGCCGCCCAGAAGTTGGAGAACGAGGTACGCAAGGAGCACTGGCTGGCCGAGGACACGTTCGCCGGCGTCTACGCCACGACGAGCGGCAAGCGGGTGACCGTCTTCGGCGGCACCGGTTTCCGGCTGAGCCCGGAGTCGGACGCGGAAGCCGAGATCAGCCGGCTCACCGACCGATACGCGTTGGATGCCCCGGAGAGCGTGGACACCGGCGTGCGGGGCAGGCACGAACGGTGCGCGGTGGGTAGCGCCGACGGCAGTGCCGTGGTGGTCTGCACGTCGGTGGACCACGGCAGCATCGCCACCGGCGTCTTCACCCGACTCTCCGTCGCCGACAGTGCCGACCTGCTGGGCACCCTGCGCGCCCAGATCGTCCAGCCCGAGCGGGGCTGAGCCGGACACCGGCTGACCGGGGCGCGGTGATTCGCACCCGGGGCGCTCGGCCCAAGCGGCACGCGCACCGGCGGCAGTCGTGACGTAGCGTCACGGCGCACCGAGGCCACGAGGCAGAAGGCGGTATACCTCTGAGTCATATTTATGACTCAGAGGTATACCGCCTTTGAGACCGGGTGCTTCGCGACCGGAAGGCCAGGAGGCCAGGAGGCCAGGAGGCCAGGAGGCCACGGGCCAGGCAGGGTGCGCCCGGCGGGGTCAGGCCTCGCGGGTCGGGTCCGGGTGGGCGCGCGGCGGGGCGTAGCGGGGGACGTACTCCTGGCCGGTGAGCTTCTGGATCTCACTCATCAGCTCGTCGGTCATCTGCCGCAGCGAGGTGCGGTCGTCCGGTCGGCCGGTGAAGTCCAGCGGCTTGCCGAATCGAACCGTGATCTTGGCAGTGCCCGGCCGGGGCACCCGGGCACCGATCGGCTGCGCCTTGTCCGTGCCGATCATGCCGACCGGGATGATCGGCACGCCGGCCGAGATCGCCAGCCGGGCCGCGCCGGTCCGCCCCCGGTAGAGCTTGCCGTCCGGCGAGCGGGTGCCCTCCGGGTAGACCACCACCAGGTCACCGCCCCTGAGCGCCGGGATCGCCGCGTCGAACGCGGACAGCGCCGCCCGGCCACCGGCCCGCTCGACCGGGATCGCACCCAGGCCGGTGAGGACGAACTTGGAGATCGCACCCTTCACGCCGGCGCCCTTGAAGTATTCCGACTTGGCCCAGAACGCCAGGTGCCGGGGCACTACCGTGCCGAGGAACAACTCGTCGGCCACCGAGAGGTGGTTGCCGGCGAAGACAGCGCCACCGGTCTCCGGCACGTGTTCCAGCCCCTCCACGGTCGGGCGGAACGCCAACCGCAGCGTGGGCGCCACGGTGAGCTTGCCGATGGTGTAGAGCAGGGGCACTGGTCCTCCGGCAGATCAGGTGCGAACAGGCGGTGTCACGGTAGCGGACGCCTCCACACCTCCCGGACGGAGGTGGTGAGGCGCCCGCACCCTGGCGCTGGTCCGTTATACCCGGCGGACGACCACAGTTACCCGCTCACCATCGCCGACCTCGCCAGCGAAGCCCTCCAGACCCTCGACGGCGGAGCCGTTCCGGCCCTCGACGGCGGAGCCGCCCGGGCCCTCGGCGAAGTCCACCGAGTCGGCCAGCACCTCCGCGGAGACGAAGTCGACGTACGCGGACACCGCCGCGCGTACCTCGTCAGACGCCGACACCAACACCACGATCCGGTCCGAGACGTCCAGATCGGCGTCCCGGCGGGCCTGCTGCACCACCCGCACCACGTCGCGGGCCAGCCCCTCGGCTGCCAACTCGGGGGTGACGTCGGTGTCCAGCACCACCACGCCCTCGCCGCCGGGCAGCGGCGCGGAATGCTCGGCGTCGGCGGCGACCAGGCGCAACTCGTACTCACCCTCGGCGAGGGTGACGCCGGCGGCCACCGGGGCACCGTCGACCAGCTCCCACTCGCCCGCCTTGACCGCCTTGATCACCTGCTGCACCTGCTTGCCGACCCGTGGGCCGAGCGCCCGGGGGACCACAGTCAACACCTGCTCGCAGTACGCGGACAGCTCCGCGCTGAACTCCACGGTCTTCACGTTGACCTCGTCGGCGACCAGGTCGGCGAACGGCCGCAGTTGCTCCGCGGCCGGCGAGGCCACTGTCAGCTTCGACAGCGGCAGTCGCACCCGCAGCCCCTTGGCCTTGCGCAGCGACAGCGCCGCCGAGGCGACCGCCCGCACGTTGTCCATCGCGGCGACCAGGTCGTGGTCGGCCGGGAACTCGCTCGCCTCCGGCCAGTCGGTCAGATGCACCGAACGCTCCCCGGTCAGGCCACGCCAGATCTCCTCCG
Organism: Micromonospora sp. NBC_00362; assembly: GCF_026342155.1. Classification (NCBI taxonomy): domain Bacteria; kingdom Bacillati; phylum Actinomycetota; class Actinomycetes; order Micromonosporales; family Micromonosporaceae; genus Micromonospora; species Micromonospora sp. NBC_00362. The sequence continues at coordinate 5,941,387 of NZ_JAPENH010000001.1, read as the reverse complement.
CGGTCAGCGGCGCGAGCGGCGCCACCACCCGGCAGAGGGTCTCCAGCACCGTCGACAGGGTGTCGAAGGCGTTGGCGTCACCGGACCAGAACCGGTCCCGGGACCGGCGCACGTACCAGTTGGTCAACGCGTCCAGGTAGGACCGGACGGTGGCGCAGGCACCGGAGATGTCGTACGCGTCCATCTGCGCGCCGACAGTGGACACCAGCTCGTTCGTCTTCGCCAGCACGTACCGGTCGAGCAGGTGGGTGGAGTCGGTGCGCCGCCGCGCCTGGTACCCGTCGGCGTTGGCGTAGAGCGTGAAGAAATACCACACGTTCCACAGCGGCAGCAGCACCTGCCGGACGGCGTCGCGGATGCCCGCCTCGGTGACCGCCATGTCCCCACCGCGCAGCACCGGCGAGGACATCAGCATCCAGCGCATGGCGTCCGAGCCGTACGCGTCGAAGACGTGGTAAACGTCCGGGTAGTTGCGCAGGCTCTTGGACATCTTGCGCCCGTCCGAGCCGAGCAGGATGCCGTGGCTCAGGCAGTTGCGGAACGCCGGCCTGTCGAACAGCGCGGTGGCCAGCACGTGCATCGTGTAGAACCAGCCGCGGGTCTGCCCGATGTACTCGACGATGAAGTCACCCGGGTAGTGGTGCTCGAACCAGTCGGCGTTCTCGAACGGGTAGTGCACCTGGGCGAACGGCATGGACCCGGACTCGAACCAGCAGTCCAGCACCTCCGGCACCCGGCGCATCATCGACTGACCGGTCGGGTCGTCCGGGTTGGGGCGGACCAGGTCGTCCACCGCCGGCCGGTGCAGGTCGGTCAGCCGTACGCCGAAGTCCCGCTCGATGTCGGCCAGCGAACCGTAGACGTCCAGGCGCGGGTAGTTCGGGTCGTCGGACTTCCACGCCGGGATCGGCGAGCCCCAGAACCGGTTCCGGCTGATCGACCAGTCCCGGGCGTTGGCCAGCCACTTGCCGAACGAGCCGTCCTTGATGTGGCCGGGCGTCCAGTTGATCTCCTGGTTCAGCTCGACCATCCGGTCCCGGAACTGCGTCACCGCGACGAACCACGACGACACCGCCTTGTAGACCAGCGGGGTGTCGCAACGCCAGCAGTGCGGGTACGAGTGGGTGTAGGTGTCCTGCTTGAGCACCACCCCCCGGTCCTTCAGTTCCCGGATCACCGGCTTGTTGACGTCGAAGACCTGCTCACCCTGGTACGGCTGGACCAGCGCGGTGAACCGGGTGTGGTCGTCCACGGTGACGATGGTGGGGATGCCTGCGGCGTTGCAGACGTTCTGGTCGTCCTCACCGAAGGCCGGGGCCAGGTGCACGATCCCGGTGCCGTCCTCGGTGGTGACGAACTCCGCGCCGAGCACCTGGTAGGCGTTCTCCCCGGCCTGCTCGACGAGGAAGTCGAACAGCGGCGTGTAGCGGCGTCCGGCCAGGTCCCGGCCGTACACCGTGCCGACCTGCTCGTAGCCCTCCAGCTCCTTGGCGTACGCGGCCAGCCGCGCCGCCCCCACCAGGTAACGGTCGCCGTCGCGTTCGAGCACCGCGTACTCGATGTCGGGCCCGACGGCGAGCGCCAGGTTCGACGGCAGGGTCCACGGCGTGGTGGTCCAGACGCCCAGCTTGACCGGCCCGCGCACCAGCTCCGGCGCGGACTCGTCGGCGGTCAGCTCGAACCACACCGACAGGGTGGGGTCGTGCCGGTCCCGGTAGACGTCGTCCATCCGGGTCTCGGTGTTCGACAGCGGCGTCTCACAGCGCCAGCAGTACGCCAGCACCCGGAAGCCCTCGTAGATCAGACCCTTGTCGTGCAGGGTCTTGAAGGCCCACATGACGCTTTCCATGTAGTCCAGGTCGAGGGTCTTGTAGTCGTTGGTGAAGTCGACCCAGCGGGCCTGCCGGTTGATGTACCGCTCCCAGTCCTGGGTGAACTCCAGCACCGAGGCGCGGCAGGCCTCGTTGAACCGGTCCACGCCCAGGTCGATGATCTCCGCCTTGCTGGTGATGCCGAGCTGCTTCTCGGCCACCACCTCGGCGGGCAGGCCGTGGCAGTCCCAGCCGAAGCGCCGCTCGACGTGCCGCCCGCGCATCGTCTGGTAGCGCGGCACCACGTCCTTGACGTAGCCGGTGAAGAGGTGACCGTAGTGCGGCAGGCCGTTGGCGAACGGCGGGCCGTCGTAGAAGACGTACTCGTTCTTGCCGTCCGTGCCGGCGGGGCGGGCCTCGACGCTGGCTTCGAAGGTCTTGTCGGCCGTCCAGTGCTCCAGCACCCGGCGCTCGACCGCGGGCAGGTCCGGGCTCGCCGGGACACCGGCGGCGGTCGGGTCGTGCAACGGATAGGCCATCGGGGGTCGCTCTCCTCATGCAGCTCACTCAACGTGGGTCTGCGAGGACGAACCTCCGGGTACGCCTGGAACGGCGCTCCCGGGTGGCCCGCGGTACCACCCCGCTTGGCGGTCAGGATCGACCGCCCGCTCATTGTCGGCTGTGACGGGCCGCACCCGTCCGGTTCTACTGGGCCGGTTGCCCGGCTGTTCTTCCGGAGGCTCACCGGTGATGGCCGGGTCATCGCCTTACGGGGTCCAACGATACTCGACGCGCCCACCGCCATGCCGTCGACTAACGGCGAACCCGCCCAGGGGCGGGAGAGCCGCCTGACCAGCCCCGCCGACCACTCTCGCCACCTCGCCGGCATGAGCGGGATCACAGCCCCGGTTGTCACGACCCACCCCGGCTTACCCGTCGTAAAGGCGTCGGACCGATCAGGAGGTAGTCGTGCAACGGATGAACCCGGCCGAGGTCGCACCGCAGGCGTACAAGGCCGTCTTGGGGTTGGAGAAGTACGTCCAGACGAATGTCGACCGCACAGTGCTGGAGCTGGTGAAGCTGCGGGCGTCGATGATCAACGGGTGCGCGTACTGCGTGGACATGCACAGCCGGGACGCGCTCGCCGACGGCGAGTCGAGCCGGCGGTTGTTCGCTGTCGCCACCTGGCGGGAGGCACCCTTCTTCGACGAGCGGGAGCGAGCCGCGCTGGCCCTCACCGACGCGGTCACCCGGCTCGGCGAGCACGGGGTGCCGGACGAGGTGTGGGATGACGCCGCGAAGGTCTGGTCGGAGAAGGAACTGGCCGACCTCGTCATCGCGATCGCCACAATCAACGTGTGGAATCGGATCGGGGTGACGATGCGGCTGGAGCCTCCGGCCCAGGCGTGACCACCGAGGCGGCAGCGCAGGCGGCCGGTGCGCTTGAGGCGCACCGGCCCATGCTGCTTGGGCTCGCGTACCGCCTGCTCGGCAGCCGGCACGACGCGGAGGACGTGCTCCAGGAGGCGTACCTGCGCTGGCTGGGTGTGGACCGGACCCGGGTCGAGGAGCCACGCCGGTACCTGTCCCGGGTGGTCACCCGGCTGTCCCTGGACCGGCTGCGGGCCCGGCAGGCGGCCCGCGAGACGTACGTCGGGACGTGGCTGCCCGAGCCGGTGCCGACCGCGCCCTCGCCGTTCGGGCCACTGGACCGGGTGGAGCTACGCGACTCGCTCTCCACCGCGTTGCTGCACGTCCTGGAGCGGCTCACCCCGCCGGAGCGGGCGGTGTACGTCCTGCACACGGCCTTCGACCTGCCGTACGCGGAGATCGCCGAGATCCTGGACCGGTCCGTCGCCGACTGCCGGCAGCTGCACCATCGGGCGACCGCGCGGGTACGGCAGGAGCAGCGTCGGTTCACCGCCAGCCGTCCCGAGCGGGAGCGGCTGCTGGACGCGTTCCTCGCCGCCGCCCGCGACGGTGACCTGGCGAGGCTCACCGACCTGGTGGCCGCCGACGCCACAGCGTGGAACGACGGCGGCGGTCGGGCGCGGGCCGCCCTCAACCCGGTCAGCGGCCCCGACCGGATCGCCCGGTTCTACGCAGGGGTCTACGGTCCGCGTCACCGAGTGGCGATGGATCCGGTCGAGCTCAACGGCGAACCGGCGATGTTGATCACCCGCGCGGACGGCAGTCGGTACACGCTGACCATCGCCGCGGCCGACGGACAGATCACCGGGATCTACGTGGTCGGCAACCCGGCGAAGGTGCCGGCGATCGAATGAACCCGGGCGTCGTCGGTCGATCCCGCCCGGTGGGCGTCAGCCCAGCTCGGGGAACCAGAGCGCGATCTCGCGCTTGGCGCTGTCCGTCGAGTCGGAGGCGTGCACCAGGTTCTCCCGGTTGGACAGCGACAGGTCACCCCGGATGGTGCCGGCGGCGGCCTTGCGTCCGTCGGTGGCGCCGACCAGCCCGCGGACCACGTCGATGACCTGGTCGCCGGAGAGCACCAGGGCGACCAGCGGGCCGCCGGTCATGAAGTCCTTCAGCGGCGGGTAGAACGCCTTGTCGACGTGCTCGGCGTAGTGCTCGTCGGCGAGCGCGGCATCCATCGTCCGGTGCGCCATCGCGTCGATCCGCAGCCCCTTGCGCTCGAAGCGGGAGAGGACCTCGCCGACCAGGCCGCGGCGGACCGCGTCGGGCTTGATCAGAACGAGGCTGCGCTCATCCGGGCTGTTGCTGGACACGCTGGGTTCCTCCTGTACGCGCTGAACGCTTGGGATCGGTACGGTCAGCCTAGCGACCCGGTCCCGGCACCGGCGCGGCGGCCGGTCTTTCCCCCGGTGGCCGATCCGGCCTAGCCTGGTCCTGACCCCGGGAGGTCCACTGTGGCGAATGGCGGGAACCGACCCATCGCGCCGGTACGCAAGCTGATCGGCGCGGTGCTGGGCACCGTGGCCACGTTCGTCGTCCTGTTCGGGCTCGGCATGACGAGTTGGGCCATCGTGGCCCTCGGGGTCGCCCTGCTGGTGCTGGCGATCGCGCTGGCGACCGTACGCGGCGGCGGGCGCACGTGGGTCGTCGGCGTCGGGCACGTGCACAGCGCCTCCGAACCACCCACCCAGTACGCGTTCGGCCGCTGCGAACTGCAACTGGTGATTGACGCCCCTGGTCTGCCGCCGCGGTCCAAGAAGATCATTGAGCCGAGGGTGCCGGTCTCCAAGTGGCCGTCGCTGGGCCAGACCCTGCCGATCCGGGTCGCGTTGGACGACCAGCGGCACGTCAAGGTCCTCTGGGACGAGGTGCCGACCCATGCCGAGACCGCCGCTGCCGTCGCCGATCTTCCGCCGGAGTTCGCCGACGCGGAGGCGATGGACGAGCTGTTGATCCAGCAGGACGCGCCGCCGTGGGCCGACCGCGCACCCGACGACGACTTCCGGGACGACTTCCGCGACCCGGTCGGTGACCCGTTCCGCGACCCGCTCGGTGACCCGCTCGGTGACCCGCTGCGCACCGACCCTTCGCGCGACGACCTCCCGCGCGACGACCCGGGCGTCATGCCCGAGGAGCGCGAGCCCGTGGTGATTCACCAGAGCCCGGGTGGTCCGATGGTGTTGGAGGGCGTCGTCGTCGAGCCCCAGTCCGGTGGGCTGCCCCGACGGGCGACCACTCCGGCGCCGCGCCCGCCCGCCGAGGAGCGCTTCGACGAGCCCGCCGCCGACCGGTTCGACGCTTCGCAGGCGGGCGGCACGACCGCCGCGCCGGCCGAGGACCCCGTCGAACCGCCCGGCGCGCAGCGCTTCGACCAGCCCGACGCGCAACGCTTCGACCAGCCCGACGCGCAGCGCTTCGATCCACCTCCCGCGCAGCGGTCCGGCCCTGGCGCGGCCGACCCGCTGGACCCGCTCGATCTTCCGCTGGACGATCCCTCCCCGGCCGGGGCCGCACGCGCGACAGTGACCGACGAGGAGCTGGACCAGGCGATCTTCGGGTTCGACGCCGGCTCGGCTGCGGACCCGGCCGCGCCGATCAGCGGGGTGGGCCTCACCCTCCTGGTCACCGACCTGCCCCGGTCGCTCCGTTTCTACCGTGACGTGCTCGGCTTCAGCGAGGTCGACCAGGGTGCCCACAACGCCGTCCTGGCCTCCGGGTCGACCCGGATCGTCCTGCGCGAGGTGACCGGGGCGGCGCCCATCAGCCGTCGACTCGTGCACGTCAACCTTGAGGTGAGCGACATCGAGGCGGCGTACGAGCGGTTGCGCGGGTCGGGCGTCCGGTTCACGTACGCGCCCCGGGTGGTCAACAGGGGCACCAAGCTCGAGGGGTGGGCGGCGGCCTTCCGCGACCCGGATGGCCACGGCGTCGCGCTCACCCAGTGGCGCGAACGCGCCGACGCCTGACCCGGCCCGCCTTCGGACGGCGCCAGCCGGGTCCGGCGTCAGCCGAGAATGACGCGGCGAACGTGCAACGCGTACGCCCAGACCAGGGCGAAGATGATGCCCAGCCCGAGCAGCGACCAGTGCAGCAGACCGCCCAGCAACAGCAGGCCCTGGAGCACGGTGCCGGCGTTCCAGGCCCACTGGCGACGCATCATGCCGGCGAGCACCACTGCTGCCACCGCCAGTGCCACCACCGCACCGATCGCGGCGCCGCCGAGGTCACCGCCGACCACCCGGATCGGCTGGATCGCCAGCAGCAGCACCAGCGCCTCCAGGCTGAGGGTGCCAGCACCGAGACCCCGTACCGCCCGCTCCGGGTTGCGCAACCCGGAGCGTCGCGGCTGCCCGGCCGTGGGCTCGTCCCCCACCGGCTGCTCGACCGGCGGGCCGGTCGGGTCCTCGGTGGGGTGCGGGTCCCGCTCCGGGCTGGTCATCGCTTCAGCAGCCGACGGGCGTCGGCGACAGTCACCACGGACCCCGTGACCAGCACCCCGACCCCGCTCAGCTCACCGGGGACGTCCTCCTCGGCCATCGCCACCGCCAGCTCGATGGCGTCCGGCATCTCCTCGGCCGAGGCCACCCGCTCCTCGCCGAAGATCTCGGCGGCCAGCGCGGCGAGTTCCTCCGTCGGCATCGCCCGTGGCGAGGTGTTGCGGGTGACCACCACCTGGTCGACCACCGGCTCCAGCAACTCCAGCAGCGCTTCCGCGTCCTTGTCGGCCAGTACGCCGATCACGGCCACCAGCTTGCTGAACGCGAACTCCTCCTGGAGCGCGGTGACTGTGGCCTTCATGCCGTGCGGGTTGTGCGCACCGTCCAGCAGGATGGTCGGGGCGTTACGGACCCGCTCCAGCCGACCCGGGGAGCTGGTCGACGCGAAGCCCTCCCGGACCGCCTCGATGTCCAGCTGACGTCGAGCCCCCGCACCCAGGAACGCCTCCACGGCGGCGAGCGCCATTGCCGCGTTCTGCGCCTGGTGGGCACCGTGCAGCGGAATGAACACGTCGTCGTACACGCCACCCAGCCCCTGGAGGGTGAGCACCTGACCGCCGACCGCGACCGCCCGACCCAGCACGCCGAACTCGCCGCCCTCCCGGGCGATGGTGGCCCCGACCTCGGCGCAGCGTTCGAGGAGGGGACCGGCGGCCTCCTCCTCCTGGGCCGCCGAGATCACTGTGGCCCCCGGGTGGATGATGCCGGCCTTGGCCAGCGCGATGTCCTGGAGCGTGTCACCGAGCCACTCGGTGTGGTCTAGCCCGATCGGGGTGATCACGCAGACCCCGGCCTGGAGGACGTTCGTGGCGTCCTCGGCCCCGCCGAGGCCCACCTCGACCACCGCGATGTCGACCGGCGCGTCGGCGAAGGTGGCGAACGCCAGCGCGGTGGTCATGTCGAAGTACGTCAGCGGCTCGTCAGACCGCGCGTCGACCAGCTCGGCCAGCGGTTTGATCTCCCGGTACACCGACGCGAACCGTTCCTCGCTGACCGGCTCCCCGTCCAGGCTGATCCGCTCCCGGACGGTCTCCAGGTGCGGGCTGGTGTACCGCCCGGTGTGCAGCCCGTGCGCCCGCAGCAGCGAGTCGATCATCCGCGCCGTGGAGGTCTTGCCGTTGGTGCCGGTCAGGTGGATCGTCGGGTACGCCCGCTGCGGGCTGCCGAGCAGGTCGAGCAGCGACTCGATCCGGTCCAGCTCGAAGACCATGCGGGTGAAACCACGGGCGTTCAGCTCGGCCTCGACGGCGGCGAATTCGTTACGGTCGGTCACGAGGGCAGTGTCTCCAGAGCAGCGTCGATCCGGACCAGGTCGGCCTCGGCGGTGGCGAGCCGGTCGCGGATCTTCGCGACCACCGGCTCGGGGGCCTTGCCGATGAAGGCAGGGTTGTCGAGCTTCGCCTGGGCCTGCGCGACCTCCTTCTCGGCTGCCGCGCGGTCCTTCGTCAGCCGGGCCCGCTCGGCGCCCACATCGATCGACCCCCGGGTGTCCAACGCGACACCGACGGCGCCGGGCATGGCCAACGTGGCGCTGGCCTGGAAGTCGTCACCGGCCGGATCCAACCGGACCAGCGAACGGATCAGCGGCTCGTGGGCAGCGATACCCGCGCCGGACAGCCCGTCCAGGCGGGCAGCCACCCGCTGCGTGGGGCGCAGCCCCTGGTCGGAACGGAACCGGCGGATCTCGGTGACCACCCGCTGCACGCCGACCAGCTCGGCCTCGGCGGCGTCGTCGACCAGCGACCGGTCGGCCACCGGCCAGGCGGCGGCCTGCACCGTCTCGCCGCCGGTCAGCGCGAGCCACAGCTCCTCGGTGACGAACGGGATGACCGGGTGCAGCAGCCGCAGCAGCTGGTCGAGCACGTGCCCGAGCACGCGGCGGCTGGCCTCCGCGCGCTCACCGCCCTCGGCGAGCACCGGCTTGCTCAGCTCGACGTACCAGTCACAGACGTCGTCCCAGGCGAAGTGGTACAGCAGGTCGCACACCTTGGCGAACTCGTACGCCTCGAACTGCTCGTCGACCTCGGCGGTGACGTGCGCCAACCGGGACAGGATCCACCTGTCGACGGTGGAGAGCTGCTCGGTGGGGGGCAGGTCGCCAGTGGTGTGCGCGCCGTTCATCAGGGCGAACCGGGTGGCGTTCCAGAGCTTGTTGCAGAAGTTGCGGGAGCCCTGACACCACTCCTCGCTGACCGGGACGTCCTGGCCGGGGTTCGCGCCCCGCGCCAGGGTGAACCGGGTGGCGTCCGCGCCGTACCGGTCGATCCAGTCCAGCGGGTCGACCACGTTGCCGAAGGACTTCGACATCTTCTTGCCGAACTGGTCACGGACCATGCCGTGTAGCGCGACCACGTCGAAGGGCGGCCGGCCGTCCATCGCGTAGAGGCCGAACATCATCATCCGGGCGACCCAGAAGAACAGGATGTCGTACCCGGTGACCAGCACGCTGGTCGGGTAGAACTTCGCCAGATCCGGGGTTTGCTCGGGCCAGCCCAGTGTGGAGAACGGCCACAGGCCGCTGGAGAACCAGGTGTCCAGGACGTCCTCGTCCTGGTGCCAACCCTCGCCGGTCGGCGGCGCCTCGTCGGGGCCGACGCAGACGATCTCGCCCGCCGGGCCGTACCAGACCGGGATGCGGTGCCCCCACCACAGCTGGCGGGAGATGCACCAGTCGTGCATGTTGTCGACCCAGGCGAAGTAGCGCTTGGCCAGCTCGGCCGGCTCGATGCGCACCCGACCGTCGCGCACCGCGTCACCTGCGGCCTGGGCCAGCGGGGCGGTGTTGACGAACCACTGCAGCGACAGCCGCGGCTCGACTGTGGTCTTGCACCGCGAGCAGTGCCCGACCGCGTGCACGTACGGGCGCTTCTCGGCGACGATCAGGCCCTGCTCCCGCAGCGCTGCCACGATCGCCGGTCGCGCCTCGAACCGGTCCAACCCCTCGAAGGGGCCGGGCACGGTGATCACACCGCGCTCGTCCATCACGGTCAGCGCGGGCAGGTCGTGCCGCTGGCCGATCTCGAAGTCGTTCGGGTCGTGGGCTGGCGTCACCTTGACCATGCCGGTGCCGAAGGACGGGTCGACGTGCGCGTCGGCGACGATCGGGATGCGGCGGCCGGTCAACGGCAGCTCGACCTCGGTGCCGATCAGGTGCTGGTAGCGCTCGTCGTCGGGGTGCACCGCCACAGCGGTGTCGCCGAGCATCGTCTCAGCCCGGGTGGTGGCCACCACGACCTCGTCGCTGTAGCGGATCGAGATCAGCTCGCCGTCGTCGTCGGTGTGCTCGACCTCGATGTCGGAGAGCGCCGTGAGGCAACGCGGACACCAGTTGATGATCCGGTTCGCCCGGTAGATCAGGCCGTCGTCGAAGAGCTTCTTGAAGATCGTCTGGACGGCGCGGGTCAGCCCCGCGTCCATGGTGAAGCGCTCGCGGTCCCAGTCGACGGAGTCGCCGAGGCGGCGCATCTGGCCGAGGATGGCGCCACCGGACTCGGCCTTCCACTGCCAGACCCGCTCGACGAACTTCTCCCGGCCGAGATCGTGCCGGGACAGCCCTTCGGCGGCGAGCTGACGCTCGACCAGGTTCTGGGTGGCGATGCCGGCGTGGTCCATGCCCGGCAGCCAGAGCGCCTCGAAGCCCTGCATCCGCTTACGCCGGGTCAACGCGTCCATCAGCGTGTGCTCGAACGCGTGGCCCATGTGCAGGGAGCCGGTGACGTTCGGCGGCGGGATGACGATGGTGAAGGGGGGCTTGTCGCTGTCGGCGGAGGCCCGGAAGTGCCCGCCGGCTACCCACTGCTCGTACCGTCGCTGCTCTACCTCACCGGGCTGGTACTGGCCGGCAAGGGTCGGGGCGTCGGGGCGTCGGGCATCCAGTCTCTCGGTCACCGGACAAGTCTACGGAGGGCTTCCGCAGACCTGACGTGCGCCACCTGCCGTTCGCGTACGGTGTCGGCTATGTCCGACGCACATCTCACCGAGCGGTCGCGCGACGGCGGCCGCGAGCCGGTCGAGCTGACCGAAGAGCCGATCCAGCTGAGCACCCGGGACACCGGAGGCGACCCCGACGAGCGGTCCGGCGGCTGGTCACGCCGCCGCAAGATCGGTTGGACGGTCGCACTGGTGGTCGGTCTCGCCGGTGCCGGCGTGCTCGGTGTCGGTGGTTGGCGGGTGGCGCAGGAGAAGGACACCCAACTGGCCGCACCCGATCGGGTGGCGGGTCTGACCCGCGACGACAGCGAGCGGGCCAAGAGCACTGCCGACTATCTGCGCAGCGGCCTGGCGGCGAACATCGAACTGGACAGCAGTTTCGGCACTGTCTACCGCGACCCGGCCGACGACAAGCGCTCGGTGCTCATCTTCGGGGGCACCACCCTGCTCTGGCAGCCCGAACGGGACCTCGACAGCCTCTTCCGCCTGATGTCGGACGAGACCGGCGCGGTCAACGGTCTGCGGGAGCTGCCCGCGGGTGATCTCGGCGGGGTGCTGAAGTGTGGCAGCACCAGCGGCGAGGGCGGGGACTTCGCGGTGTGCGGCTGGGCCGACCACGGCAGCGTGGTCATGGCGATGTTCCCGGGCCGGTCGGTCAGCGACGCCGGCGGCCTGCTGCGCAACCTCCGCGACGGTATGCAGACCCGAGACTGAAAGATCGTGCAACATCCTGGATGTAGTGGTGTCCCAACGCAGGAGAGGCCACGACAACCAGGATCGAGCGTGACCTTGCCGGCCTCAGGGGCGGCTCGGACTCCAGACCCGGCCTCACCGGTCATTCGGGGAGCCCGGGCCGATCAACCACGCGCGGAAACGCAGGAAAGGGAAACGCAGATAAGGCCACCCCGTTAGGGGTGGCCTTATCTGGAAGATTGTCCGGCGGCGTCCTACTCTCCCACACCCTCACGAGTGCAGTACCATCGGCGCTGGAGGGCTTAGCTTCCGGGTTCGGAATGTAACCGGGCGTTTCCCCTCCGCCATGACCGCCGTAACTCTATGAACATATCAAACAACCCCGGCACACACTCACGGGTGTTCGCTTGTTCAGAGTTGCACAGTGGACGCGTAGCAGCTTAGTAGTCAAGTCCTCGGCCTATTAGTACCGGTCAACTGAACCCGTTACCGGGCTTACATTTCCGGCCTATCAACCCAGTCGTCTAGCTGGGGGCCTTACCCCACAAAGTGGGTGGGATACCTCATCTTGAAGCAGGCTTCCCGCTTAGATGCTTTCAGCGGTTATCCCTTCCGAACGTAGCTAACCAGCCGTGCCCTTGGCAGGACAACTGGCACACCAGAGGTTCGTCCGTCCCGGTCCTCTCGTACTAGGGACAGCCCTTCTCAAGTATCCTACGCGCACGGCGGATAGGGACCGAACTGTCTCACGACGTTCTAAACCCAGCTCGCGTACCGCTTTAATGGGCGAACAGCCCAACCCTTGGGACCTGCTACAGCCCCAGGATGCGACGAGCCGACATCGAGGTGCCAAACCATCCCGTCGATATGGACTCTTGGGGAAGATCAGCCTGTTATCCCCGGGGTACCTTTTATCCGTTGAGCGACACCGCTTCCACTCGCAAGTGCCGGATCACTAGTCCCGACTTTCGTCCCTGCTCGACCTGTCAGTCTCACAGTCAAGCTCCCTTGTGTACTTGCACTCAACACCTGATTGCCAACCAGGCTGAGGGAACCTTTGGGCGCCTCCGTTACCTTTTAGGAGGCAACCGCCCCAGTTAAACTACCCACCAGACACTGTCCCTGAACCGGATAACGGTCCGAAGTTAGATACCCAAATCAACCAGAGTGGTATTTCAAGATTGCCTCCACCCATACTGGCGTATGGACTTCACCGGCTCCCACCTATCCTACACAAGCTAATTCGAGTACCAATGTCAAGCTATAGTAAAGGTCCCGGGGTCTTTCCGTCCTGCCGCGCGTAACGAGCATCTTTACTCGTACTGCAATTTCGCCGGGCCTGTGGTTGAGACAGTGGGGAAGTCGTTACGCCATTCGTGCAGGTCGGAACTTACCCGACAAGGAATTTCGCTACCTTAGGATGGTTATAGTTACCACCGCCGTTTACTGGCGCTTAAGTTCTCCGCTTCGCCCCGAAGAGCTAACAGGTCCCCTTAACGTTCCAGCACCGGGCAGGCGTCAGTCCATATACATCGAATTACTTCTTCGCATGGACCTGTGTTTTTAGTAAACAGTCGCTTCCCCCTGCTCTCTGCGGCCATACAACGCTCCACCCGCGCGGGGCTTCACGTCTCCGGCCCCCCTTCTCCCTAAGTTACGGGGGCAATTTGCCGAGTTCCTTAACCACAGTTCGCCCGATCGCCTCGGTATTCTCTACCTGACCACCTGTGTCGGTTTGGGGTACGGGCCGCTAAGAACTCGCTAGAGGCTTTTCTCGGCAGCATAGGATCACTGACTTCACCTGAATCGGCTCGGCATCACGTCTCAGCCTTCATGTGTTGCGGATTTGCCTACAACACGGCCTACACGCTTACCCCGGCACAACCACCGGCCGGGCTCAGCTACCTTCCTGCGTCACCCCATCGCTTGACTACTACCCATCAGGTTCCCACGCTCCCTCAGCTCAGTCCGAAGACCTCACCAAGTTCGGGTGGTTAGCACAACGAGGTTCATCAGGGACGCTCTTTCGCGGGTACGGGAATATCAACCCGTTGTCCATCGACTACGCCTCTCGGCCTCGCCTTAGGTCCCGACTCACCCAGGGCGGATTAGCCTGGCCCTGGAACCCTTGGTCATCCGGCGGAAGGGTTTCTCACCCTTCTTTCGCTACTCATGCCTGCATTCTCACTCGTGCCGCGTCCACAACTGGGTCACCCCGCTGCTTCACTCGCGGCACGACGCTCCCCTACCCATCCACACACCTGCACAAGGAATCAAGTCCAAGCGAGGATAAAATGTGAATGCCACAGCTTCGGCGGTGTGCTTGAGCCCCGCTACATTGTCGGCGCGGAACCACTTGACCAGTGAGCTATTACGCACTCTTTAAAGGGTGGCTGCTTCTAAGCCAACCTCCTGGTTGTCTATGCGACCCCACATCCTTTTCCACTTAGCACACGCTTAGGGGCCTTAGCTGGTGATCTGGGCTGTTTCCCTCTCGACTACGAAGCTTATCCCCCGCAGTCTCACTGCCGCGCTCTCACTTACCGGCATTCGGAGTTTGGCTGATTTCGGTAAGCTTGTGGGCCCCCTAGACCATCCAGTGCTCTACCTCCGGCAAGAAACACGCGACGCTGCACCTAAATGCATTTCGGGGAGAACCAGCTATCACGGAGTTTGATTGGCCTTTCACCCCTAACCACAGGTCATCCCCCAATTTTTCAACATTGGTGGGTTCGGCCCTCCACGCGGTCTTACCCGCGCTTCAGCCTGCCCATGGCTAGATCACTCCGCTTCGGGTCTAGGACACGCGACTGAATCGCCCTATTCAGACTCGCTTTCGCTACGGCTCCCCCACACGGGTTAACCTCGCCACATGCCACTAACTCGCAGGCTCATTCTTCAAAAGGCACGCCGTCACCCCGCAAGGCTCCGACGGATTGTAGGCGAACGGTTTCAGGTACTATTTCACTCCCCTCCCGGGGTACTTTTCACCATTCCCTCACGGTACTTGTCCGCTATCGGTCACCAGGAAGTATTTAGGCTTACCAGGTGGTCCTGGCAGATTCACGGCAGATTTCAGGGGTCCGCCGCTACTCGGGAACACCCACAGAAGGTCAGCAACTTTCACCTACCGGACTCTCACCGTCTACGGTCAGCCATTCCAGACTGTTCGACTAGCCACTGACTTTGTAACTTCTCGAACAAGTGTCAGCTTGTTCAGCAGGGTCCCACAACCCCGACCACGCAACCCCTGACAGGTATCACACGCAGCCGGTTTAGCCTCGATCCGCTTTCGCTCGCCACTACTCACGGAATCACTAAATTGTTTTCTCTTCCTACGGGTACTGAGATGTTTCACTTCCCCGCGTTCCCTCCACACACCCTATGTGTTCAGGTGTGGGTGACACCACATGACTGGTGCCAGGTTTCCCCATTCGGACACCCTGGGATCACAGCTTGGTTGACAGCTCCCCCAGGCCTATCGCGGCCTCCCACGTCCTTCATCGGCTCCTGGTGCCAAGGCATTCACCGTTCGCCCTTGACAACTTGACCACAAAGATGCTCGCGTCCACTGTGCAATTCTCAACAAACGACCAACCCACAACCCGATCCGCCCCACACCAAACCCAGCCCCTCTCAGGACCAACGGTATGTGGGGCCAGGCCATGCCTGGCAGACTTCCAGCCCCCACACAGGAGGCCGGCGCGTCTCTGAAACAACAACCAATGGTTGTTCCTTCAGGACCCAACAGGGTGCTCACATTTCTTCTCAGCCGCACCGAGACCATCCGTTCCCACCACCCCGAAGAGTGGCTGTACTAAGTGAGCCCGGCCGTTGCCGAGGAAAAACTTGCCAGTGTCTCCGCCATCTGAGCACCCCGACCCAACATTCGTGGGCCGCGGGCTCCTTGCACCCTTTCGGGTGAAGGTGCTCCTTAGAAAGGAGGTGATCCAGCCGCACCTTCCGGTACGGCTACCTTGTTACGACTTCGTCCCAATCGCCAGCCCCACCTTCGACGGCTCCCTCCACAAGGGTTGGGCCACCGGCTTCGGGTGTTGCCGACTTTCGTGACGTGACGGGCGGTGTGTACAAGGCCCGGGAACGTATTCACCGCAGCGTTGCTGATCTGCGATTACTAGCGACTCCGACTTCACGGGGTCGAGTTGCAGACCCCGATCCGAACTGAGACCGGCTTTTTGGGATTCGCTCCACCTCGCGGTATCGCAGCCCATTGTACCGGCCATTGTAGCATGCGTGAAGCCCTGGACATAAGGGGCATGATGACTTGACGTCATCCCCACCTTCCTCCGAGTTGACCCCGGCAGTCTTCGATGAGTCCCCGCCATAACGCGCTGGCAACATCGAACGAGGGTTGCGCTCGTTGCGGGACTTAACCCAACATCTCACGACACGAGCTGACGACAGCCATGCACCACCTGTGACCGCCCCCGAAGGACCTCACATCTCTGTGAGTTTTGCGGCCATGTCAAACCCAGGTAAGGTTCTTCGCGTTGCATCGAATTAATCCGCATGCTCCGCCGCTTGTGCGGGCCCCCGTCAATTCCTTTGAGTTTTAGCCTTGCGGCCGTACTCCCCAGGCGGGGCGCTTAATGCGTTAGCTGCGGCACAGGGAACCGGAGAGGCCCCCCACACCTAGCGCCCAACGTTTACAGCGTGGACTACCAGGGTATCTAATCCTGTTCGCTCCCCACGCTTTCGCTCCTCAGCGTCAGTATCGGCCCAGAGACCCGCCTTCGCCACCGGTGTTCCTCCTGATATCTGCGCATTTCACCGCTACACCAGGAATTCCAGTCTCCCCTACCGAACTCTAGCCTGCCCGTATCGACCGCAGGCTTGGGGTTGAGCCCCAAGTTTTCACGGTCGACGCGACAAGCCGCCTACGAGCTCTTTACGCCCAATAAATCCGGACAACGCTCGCACCCTACGTCTTACCGCGGCTGCTGGCACGTAGTTGGCCGGTGCTTCTTCTGCAGGTACCGTCACTCTCGCTTCGTCCCTGCTGAAAGAGGTTTACAACCCGAAGGCCGTCATCCCTCACGCGGCGTCGCTGCATCAGGCTTCCGCCCATTGTGCAATATTCCCCACTGCTGCCTCCCGTAGGAGTCTGGGCCGTGTCTCAGTCCCAGTGTGGCCGGTCGCCCTCTCAGGCCGGCTACCCGTCGTCGCCTTGGTAGGCCATCACCCCACCAACAAGCTGATAGGCCGCGAGCCCATCCCAAGCCGAAAAACTTTCCACCACCAGCCATGCGGCCAGAAGTAATATTCGGTATTAGCCCCCGTTTCC
Source organism: Micromonospora sp. NBC_00362 (assembly GCF_026342155.1). Taxonomy (NCBI): domain Bacteria; kingdom Bacillati; phylum Actinomycetota; class Actinomycetes; order Micromonosporales; family Micromonosporaceae; genus Micromonospora; species Micromonospora sp. NBC_00362. The sequence continues at coordinate 5,924,717 of NZ_JAPENH010000001.1, read as the reverse complement.
GAGGGTTATCCCAAAGCTTGGGGCAGGTTGCTCACGTGTTACTCACCCGTTCGCCGCTCGAGTACCCCGAAGGGCCTTTCCGCTCGACTTGCATGTGTTAAGCACGCCGCCAGCGTTCGTCCTGAGCCAGGATCAAACTCTCCAACAAAAAATTAGTTGAACAGCATCCTGACAACAAACAAATGTTGCCAAAGGAATCCCAACCAGCCAGCAAAAACTGACCAGTCCGGGGTATAAATCATAATTGGCACTGGCTTTACAAGCACCCTGTTGAGTTCTCAAAGAACAACCACACACCGACCAGAAGCCCCACCACGTGGAACCCCAACCGGGGTATTTCCCGCTCTCACACCCGGCGCTTTCAGCGCCAGGCACTTTTACTACGTTACCCGCTCGTTTCCGCCGTGTCAAACCGATATTTCGCGGTTCGTCATGCTTCAACCCGATAACGCGGATAGTCTTGCTTGCTCGAGTCCACGATGACGCACGTCGTTACCGACGTTCGTTTCTGTCGTGGGAAGCCGCAGACCGGCCGATCACCGCTTCGCGGCTCTCCGCCCGGCTCCTGCCGGCTTCGAAACTCTACCCGGTCGGCTTCGCGTTCGCAACCCCGTTTCCGGAGTGTTCCGCACCGCCCGATCCTCAGTCTCGCTCGGCGTTCCCGCCACGAGCCTGGCGCCCGTTCTCGGCCGGTTTGTCCGGCCTCCCCCGTGCAGAGAGAAAGTTACGCGGACGGCCCGGAGAAGGCAAATCAGGGTTCATCACTGGTTCGGGTGAACAGCGCCGACCGGTCGCCAGCGCAGCCGAGGACGCGAGCGCGTCGACTCCCCGGCGCAGCCGAGGACGCGGGCCACCTCGACGTGCCAGAGTGTCAGTCATGGATGAGTCCGGGCACGGTGCCAGGGTGTTCGCCGAGGAGGCGCTACTCGGCCTCATCGGGCCGTTCTGGCAGGTGGTGATCGGCGCGGTAGTGCTGGTCGTACTTGTGCTCTCGGTGGGACGACTGGCCCGACGGGGCAGGTCCCGGATGACCACGGCGCTGCTGGTCACCGCGGCGGCCATCGCCGGGTTCGCGGTCATCGGCGTCCTGCTGGAGGGTTGAGGTTCAGAGCCGGCGGTTGGCCAGGCTGGGCAGCTCGGCGCGGATCGTGTCGAGCCGCTCCAGGTCCAGGTCGACGACGGAGAGCCCCGGGCCGTCCGGCACCTGGCCGATGACCGTGCCCCACGGGTCGACCACCATGCTGCGCCCAAAGCACGTGCGGCCTGGCTCGTGGTCGCCGGTCTGACCCGCCGCCGCCACGAAACACTGGTTCTCGATGGCCCTGGCCCGCAGCAGGACCTCCCAGTGATCCCGGCCGGTGTGCATCATGAACGCCGCCGGAACCACAAACAGCTGCGCGCCGCCATCGGCGGCGAGCAGCCGGTACAGCTCCGGGAAGCGCAGGTCGTAGCAGATCGACAAGCCGACCCGCAGCCCCTCGACGTCGACCACCACCGGCTGGACCCCGCGCGCGACACTCGCCGACTCCCGGTAGGAGACCCGACCGGGGATCTCCACGTCGTACAAGTGGATCTTGCGATAGCTCGCGGCCAGGCTGCCGGAACGGTCGAAGACCAGCGAGGTGTTCCAGGTGTGGTCCGGGTCCGGGCCGGCCTCGTGGAACGAGCCGGCCACCAGCCAGATCCCGAGCCGCCGCGCGACGCCGGCGAAGAAGCTGCCCACCTCACCGTCGACCGGCTCCGGTTCGGGCAGCCCAGCGGCAGGACCCAGGTAGTCGACGTACTCCGGGAGGACGGCGAGATCCGCGCCGCCGGCGGCGGCGCGCTCCAGTAGGGCCTCCGCGGCCGCCAGATTGGCCTTACGGTCGTCCCGGGCGTTCAGCTGGCAGACGGCGACACGCATGAGCAAAGGGTACGGCTGGAGGGCTCTGACGGACAGCGTCACAGTCTGGCCGGCACGGGTGGTGGGTCACTGGCAAACGGCGCCGAACACGATCACGCCGGCCGCTCAGGATCGAACGACCGGCGTGACACGGGAAGGATCAGGCGGACTTCTCTTCGCGGTCGCGCCGAGCCCGGCGCCCGGTGAACTCACGCGGCACGATCGTCGGGTTGACGTTCTCCAGGACAACCTCGCGGGTGATCAGCACGCGGGCGGCGTCGGGGTTGCTCGGCACCTCGTACATCGCGGAGAGCAGGACCTCCTCGATGATGGCCCGCAAACCACGGGCACCGGTGCCCCGCAGCATCGCCTGATCGGCGATCGCCTCCAGCGCCGGCTCGTCGAACTCGAGCTCGACACCGTCCAGCTCGAACAGGCGCTGGTATTGCCGGACCAGGGCGTTGCGCGGCTCGGTGAGGATCCGAACGAGGGCGCTGCGGTCCAGGCTGCGAACGTTGGTGATCACCGGCAGCCGGCCGACGAACTCGGGGATCAGCCCGAACTTGAGCATGTCTTCCGGCATGACCTGGCTGAAGATGTCGTCGGTCGACCGGTCCGAGACCGACCGGAGTCGGGCGCCGAAGCCGGTGCCGCCCTGCCCGGTGCGGGACTCGATGATCTGGTCGAGGCCGGCGAACGCCCCACCACAGATGAACAACACGTTCGTGGTGTCGATCTGGATGAACTCCTGATGTGGGTGCTTACGGCCACCCTGCGGCGGCACGTTTGCCACAGTGCCCTCGAGCATCTTGAGCAGGGCCTGCTGCACACCCTCACCGGAGACGTCCCGGGTGATCGACGGGTTCTCCGACTTGCGGGCGATCTTGTCGACCTCGTCGATGTAGATGATGCCGGTCTCGGCGCGCTTGATGTCGTAGTCGGCGGCCTGGATCAGCTTGAGGAGGATGTTCTCGACGTCCTCGCCCACGTAGCCCGCCTCGGTCAGCGCTGTGGCGTCGGCGATGGCGAACGGGACGTTCAACATCCGGGCGAGGGTCTGCGCCAGGTGGGTCTTGCCGCACCCCGTCGGACCGAGCAGCAGGATGTTGGACTTGGCCAGCTCGACGGCGTCACTGCCGGAGCCCGGCGCGCCAGCCGCCTCGGCCTGAATCCGCTTGTAGTGGTTGTAGACCGCTACGGCGAGCGCCTTCTTTGCCTGATCCTGACCCACGACGTAGGTGTCGAGGAACTGGCAGATCTCCATCGGCTTGGGAAGCTCTTCCCACTTCACCTCGCCGGACTCGGCCAGCTCCTCTTCGATGATCTCGTTGCAGAGATCGATGCACTCGTCGCAGATGTAGACCCCTGGGCCCGCGATGAGCTTCTTGACCTGCTTCTGCGACTTGCCGCAGAAGGAGCATTTCAGTAGGTCGCCGCCGTCACCGATCCGTGCCACCTACGTTCTCCCTGCACTCATCGGCCGGAGACCCGGCCCTGACCTGCGGACGTTGCGCGCCGCCCGGCTTAGTTCGCGCCGCCGGCCCAACCGGCGAAGCGGTACGGACCCGACGTTACCCGCTGGCGGGGCATTCTCCGACCCCCAAAACGGGTGTGTCAGAGGTCGGCCGGGAACGGAGCCCCGGCCAACCTCTGACCCGGTACAGCTCAGCGGGCGGCGTTGGCCGCCAGCAGACCCTTCTTGCGGCTGGTCAGGATCGTGTCGACCAGCCCGTACTCCTTGGACTCCTCGGCCGTCATGATCTTGTCGCGGTCGATGTCCTTGCGAACCTGCTCGATCGGGCGGTTGCAGTGGCGGGACAGCATGTCCTCCAGCTGCGTACGCATCCGCAGGATCTCCCGGGCCTGGATCTCGATGTCCGAGCCCTGCCCGTAGCCGCCCTCGGTGGCCGGCTGGTGGATGATGATCCGCGAGTTCGGCAGGGCCATCCGCTTACCCGGAGTGCCCGCCGACAGCAGCACCGCCGCCGCGCTCGCCGCCTGCCCGAGGCAGACCGTCGAGATGTCCGGACGGACGTACTGCATGGTGTCGTAGATCGCCGTCATGGCGGTGAACGAACCGCCCGGCGAGTTGATGTACATGATGATGTCGCGGTCCGGGTCGGTGCCCTCGAGCGTCAGCAGCTGGGCCATCACGTCGTTGGCCGACGCGTCGTCCACCTGGACGCCGAGGAAGATGATCCGGTCCTCGAAGAGCTTGTTGTACGGGTTCGACTCCTTGACCCCGTACGACGTGCGCTCGACGAACGACGGCAGCACGTAGCGGTTGTGCACGGCCGCGAACTGGGGCGGCAGGCTCAGATCGGTCATCGTCAGCTCCTCAGCTCAGGGTCCCGGCGCCATCCGGAACCTGTGCGGCCCCGATGATCACCTTGTCGATGAAGCCGTAGTCCATGGCCTCCTGGGCGGTGAACCAACGGTCCCGGTCCGAGTCGGCCTCGATCTGCGACTGGCTCTGGCCGGTGTGGTGCGCGACCCGCTCCTGGAACATCCGCTTCGTGTAGAGCATCTGCTCCGCCTGGATGGCGATGTCGGACGCCGTGCCGCCCAGACCACCGGACGGCTGGTGCATCATGATCCGTGCGTGGGGCAGGGCGTACCGCTTGCCCTTGGTGCCCGCGCAGAGCAGCAGCTGACCCATCGAGGCAGCCATGCCCATCGCCACGGTCGACACGTCGTTGTCGATGAACTGCATGGTGTCGTAGATCGCCATGCCGGAGTAGACCGAGCCACCCGGCGAGTTGATCCACAGGTTGATGTCGCGGTCCGGGTCCTCCGCGGCGAGCAGCAGCAGCTGCGCGCAGATGCGGTTGGCGACCTGGTCGGTCACCTCACTGCCCAGGAAGATGATGCGTTCCTTGAGCAACCGGTTGTAGACCGAGTCGTCGAGGTTGCCAATGGAGTCGCCACCGCGCGCGTCAATCGCCCGGAGCGACTTCTTGGGGATGTGCATGTCGGTCATGGCAGCCCTTCGCTCTCCGTACCGTCTTTCCCGACACTAACCGCTGTGCGAGGCGGCAGAGTCCCGGTCGGGGCAGTGTTCGCTCTCAGCGCAGCTGTGTCGGGTACCCGCGGCGCGGGCTTCCGGGCGTACCCGGCAGTGCTTGCTGCCCGGGCGTACCCGGCAGTGCTTACCGCCCGGACGTACCCGGCAGTGCTTGCCGCCCGGGCGTACCCGGAAAGGAAACGGCCGCCGTCCGCCGCTCAGCGGCGGACGGCGGCCGCACCCGACGATCAGTGGTCGTGGTTGTGCTCCGCCTCGTTGGCGGCGCGGAGCGCGTCGAGGGTGATCCCGTTGCCGGCCGAGTCCTTGATCGTGATCTTCTCCATGACGGCCGCGAGCGCCTTGCCCCGCCGCACGTCGCCGAAGACCGCGGCGGCCGCGCCGGAGCGCACCAGCTGGTCGTAGTACTGCTGCGGGGCCATCCCGGCACGCTGCGCCCGGTGCACGATCTCGTGCCCGAACTCGTCGTCGGAGACCTGCACGTCCTCCGCGTCGGCGAGCGTGTCCAGCAGGAGCTGGACCTTGACGCCCTCGGTCGCCGCCTCGGTCAGCTCGGCGTCGATCTGCTCCTCGGTCTTGTCCTCGGCAGCGAGGTACTCCTCCATCGAGGCGCCGATCCGCTCCAGCTGGTCGACCATCGCCTGCTTGCGGCTCTCGACCTCCTCGCGGACGACACCCTCCGGGGCCGGAATGTCGGCGGCCTCGACGAGCTGGGCCAGCGCCTTGTCCCGAGCGGCGTAGATCTGCTCGACCTGCTTGCCCTGGGTGACCCGGGACCGCAGGTCGCCGCGCAGCTCCTCGATCGTGTCGAACTCGCTCGCCATCTGGGCGAACTCGTCGTTCAGCTCCGGCAGCTCCTTCTCCTTGACCGTGCGCACGGTCACCGCCACGTCGGCGTCCCGACCGGCGAAGTCGCCGCCGACCAGCTGGGTGGTGAAGGTGGTGTCGTCACCGGCGGCGAGGCCGACCACTGCCTCGTCCAGGCCCGGCAGGAGCTGCTTGCTGCCCACCTCGTGGGAGATGTTGCTCGCCTGGCCGCCCGGCACGTCCTCGCCGTCGACGGTGGCGTTCAGGTCGATCTGGACGTAGTCGCCCTCGGCGGCGGCCCGCTCGACGGTCTTGAGGGTCGCGAAACGCTCCCGCAGGTTCTTCACCTGCTCGTCGATCTCGCTCTCGTCGATCTGCAGCTCGTCGACCGTCACCTCGATGGTGCTCGCGTCCGGGATGGTGATCTCCGGGCGGACGTCGACCTCGGCCGTGAAGTTCAGCGAATCACCGTCGTTGAACTCGGTGATCTCGACCTCCGGGCGCCCCAGCGTCTTCAGGTCGTGCTCACGCACCGCGGCGAGGATGTTCTCCGGGATGGCCTCCTGGACCGCCTCGTTGAGGACGGTGCCCCGGCCCACCCGCTGGTCGATCACCGCGGTCGGCACCTTGCCCCGGCGGAAGCCCGGAACCTGGACCTGCGAACCGATCTCCCGGTACGCCTTCTTGAGGCTCGGCTCGAGCTCGACGAACGGCACCTCGATGGCGAGCCGCACGCGCGTCGGGCTCAGAGTCTCGACGGTGCTCTTCACAGGCGTACTCCTTGACGGATCTCAGTTGAGTCTGGGCGTGATTCAGCCCATCGAGTGTAGGCGAGCCGGCCTGACGCTCCGGCATCGCCCGGGGACCGCACTGGGCAGCACCCGGGGCGGCCCGGCCCGCGGACGACAGTCGGGGTGGCGGGATTTGAACCCACGGCCCCTCGCTCCCAAAGCGAGTGCGCTACCAAGCTGCGCCACACCCCGTGGCGACGTGCAGTCTATGCCGTCGCCACGCCTCAGTCGGTGCCGGGGCATCCCCCACCCGGGCACATCACCCGAAAATTACCATTCCGCCCCGCCCAGGTGCCGCCAAGATCCGTAGGGCGACGTCAAGATCCGCACAACGTCGCGGATGTAGTGGCCTCCTCGGACGGCGAGGCCCCTCCATCCCGGATGTTGTGCGGATCTTGGGTCGCCGTACCGCCGGGTCGCGGACGACGCCGCACCGCGGGGCGGTGACGCGGTTACGCGTCGGGCGTCGACATTGGGTACGCTGTGGGCGCGTCCCGTTTCGGCGGGATGCACGCGGGCGTAGCTCAATGGTAGAGCTTCAGTCTTCCAAACTGACTACGCGAGTTCGATTCTCGTCGCCCGCTCCAACGCCCTCCGGCCCAGGTCGGAGGGCGCTTTGGCGTACAGGGCCGTCTCCAGTGTCGGCGACGGCGCACACGGCAGGGCCCAGGCGCACACACGGTGGCGGCACCTGGACCCACTCGGCGAGGCCGAGTCGCCGTGTCACTTCAGATGAAACCGTTCGTCGACGGCGAGAGCCGCCAACTGCGGCACGGAGAACGGCAGCTTCGACAACGCCGGCCGGCTCTCGTCCAGCCGTACGCCCTGCGCCACGAAGACCACCACGCCGTCCGGGTGCCGGTACGCCGACCACTGGTCGAGCCGATCGTCGCCGCTCGGTCGGACCACCACGCCGACCCGCACGGCTCCGACGGTCTCGACCTGGCACCCACCCCGCATGCCCCAGAATTTCTGGGCCAGGTCGCACGGCTCGGTCGGCAGCTGATTGCCGGCGGCGTGCACCTCGACGATCACGCGACCGGTGCCCTCGCCCTGCGCCACGGCCACCGAGGACGAGTAGCTCCACACGTCGACGCCGTCCACCTTGTCCTCGAACTGCGCCTGGTGGGTCCGCAGCGTCCGCTCCTCGGCGGACTGGCTCGACGGGTCCTCCGGCGTGGTGTAGCCGGAAGGTATGACCGAGACAGCCTCGCCGAGCAGGTGAGCCCCCTGCTCGTACCGGGACCCGGCCCGCGCGGTCCGGTCCTCCTGCGGTTGCCCGTCCGGCCCGGTCGGCCACGGCTCCTTGGTGTCCGGAGCAGCCAGTGGCCCCTGCCCCGCCGGTTGGTAGACGTGGCCGCCGGGGGTGGCGACGGCCGCGAAGCCGGTGACGGCCAGCACGACAGCAGCCGATCCGAGGGACGCCAACAGCGCGCGTCGCCGGAAGTGCGTCCGCCGTGCCGCGCCGAGCGCGGCCGTCGTACTCAATGGTGGTGGTGGGGTTGTCCCCGCCATCTCGCTGCGCAGCCCCTCGCGCAACTCCTGCTCGTTCATCGCTCCCCGATCTCGATCCCGCTGTAGGTGGGTGTCAGGAGGCCGCGCAAGGTGTCGAGCCCGCGTGCCGCCTGGCTCTTCACCGTCCCTGGAGAACACTCCAGCAGCGCCGCGACGTCATCGACCGACAGGTCCTCCCAGTACCGCAGAACCAGCACGGCCCGCTGACGCGGTGCCACCCGGGTCAGCGCCTGCAGCAGCACCAGTCGGCTCTCCGGCGAGTCGGGCGGGGCCACCTGTTCGGCGTCCTCCCCACCCACCCGTTCGCGCCGCCACCAGCCGCGGCGGCGCTCGTCGAGGAAGGTCCGGATCAGGATCCGGCGCACGTAGCTGTCGAGCACCTCGTGCCGGGAGATCCGGTTCCAGACCCGGTAGAGCTTGACGAACGTGGTCTGGACCAGGTCTTCGGCACGGTGCCAGTCGCCGCACAGCAGGTACGCGGTGCCGCGCATGGCACCGGACCGTGCCGCGAAGTACTCGGCGAACGCCTCGTCGCGATCGCTCATTCAGGCCTCCGATCCCCGTTTCGAGTTAGTCACGCGGGGTCTGCCCCAGGGGGTTGCTCCGGATCTCGCGGACCTGTCACGGGATCAACGCCGGGAAGGCGCGGAGGACGCCTTGACAGGTGTCGATCCGTGCACTGGTGTAAGGACCAAGCACATCGACGTCCGTCACAGGAGGGCACATGATCGTCCGACGACGGTGGACAGCTGCCGCCACCACAGTGATCCTGTTCAGCGCAGTGTTGTCCCATCCGGCTTCCGGAGCGGCCGCACCCGCCGACCCGGCCGCCCCGATCGCTCTGAGCGCCACCGAAACCGCAGTGGTCCGAGTCCAGCTGCGCGATCAGGCCCAGTTGGACCGGCTCGTCGCCACCGGCGCGGACCTGGCCAACCGGCCCCGGGCACGGGACGGCCGGATCACCGCCGACCTGGTGCTCAGCGGCGCGCAGCTCGGCGACCTGACCGCGCAGGGCGCGACGGCCGTGCAGATCGTGCAGCGCGCCGGGGACGGCAACCGGCACTACGCCGACAGCGTCCGGGCGGCGCGGGCCCGCACCGCCGCCGGCCTGCGCGCGCCGGCCGCGGGCCAGCGGTCCGCCGCCGCCGCCGTGGACACCCTGCAGGTGCAGCAGGCGTACTGGTGGACCACTACCGGACAAACCTTCCTGCAGGCCCAGGTGGCCACCACCGCCACCGACGACCCGGACGTGGAGATCACCGTCAGTTGGCGCACTGCGGACGGCGCCACCGGCTCGTTCCCGCTGTACCGGTTCGAGGACTCCGGTGAGTACCAGTACCACTACGCGCTCCCCCAGCCCGTGCCGAGCCGACCGGTTCAGCTGACCGCCACCTCCAGCCTCGGCGGGGTCAGTCGGGCGATCACCCCGACGCTCTGGCCGAACGCCTCCCCGCCGCCGCTGCCGGCCGGCTACCAGAAGGACTTCATCGACGCGTACCTGACGCCGGTGGACATCCAGGCGCGGATCAAGCGACTGGCCCGCCAGTACCGGGACCTGGTGGACGTGATCGACCTGCCGAACAAGACCCAGGGGTACCGGCGCAACGCCGTCGGCTATCTGGGCGACCCGGCGGTGGCCGCCCTGGTGGTCGAGTCGGTTCGCTTCGGCGACCAGAACATGAACGGCGTACAGGTGCGGACTGTCGACCCGGGCCGGGCGAACCGGCCACTGACCGTCGGCTACCGCGACCGCGTCCTCACCGTGTCACTGGCCACCGACACCGCGGGCAAGACGGTGAGCACCACCGACGAGGTCGCGGCGGCGATCAACGCCCGTCAACCGGACCGGTTCCGGGCCACCGTCGAGGACGGCTCGGCCGGGCTGCCGATGCCCGTCGCCGGCCCCACCCGACTCGACGACGGCCTCCAGGGCACCGAGGTGCCGGCGCGGCCGTGGACGGTGCAGGCGCTGCGCCTCGGCGTACACCGGGACGGCTCCCGGGTCGGAGTGCTCGCGTACTCCCAGGAACACGCCCGAGAGTGGGCCACCCCGCTGGTGACGCTGGAGTTCGCCGAGCGGATGCTGGCCAACGCCCAGACCGACCCGGCCACCCGTGAGCTGCTGGAGCAGGTCGACATCTTCGTCATCCCGATGGTCAACCCGGATGGCGCGAACTACTCGTTCAACGACTTCAACTTCCAGCGCAAGAACCTCGTCAACCACTGCACCGGGGCGGCCCGCGACCCGAAGAACCGCACCTCGTGGGGCGTCGACATCAACCGCAACTACACAGTCGGGTCGTACTTCGACGGCTACGTGGGGGCCAGCGCCAACTGCCTGTCCGGCACCTACGCGGGCACCGCCGAGCTGTCCGAGGCGGAGAGCGGCAACGTGATCGCGCTCGCACAGGACCACCCGAACATCAAGTTCGCGATGAACGTGCACTCCTACGGCGGGTACTTCATGTGGCCGCCGGGGGCGTACCGGGCCGACGGCAGGGTGACCCTGCCGCGACCGTCGATCGACGAGTCGACGCTGTTCCTCGACAGCGCCCGACGGATCGTCGGCGCCATCGCCCAGGAGCGCGGCACCGTCACCTGGCCGTCGCAGACCGGACCCGTAGCCGACGTGCTCTACTCGGCCGCCGGCAACTCGGCCGACCAGCTCTACTACGAGCTGGGCATCTTCGCCTGGGACTTCGAGGTCGGCAACGACCGGTGGAACCCGGCGACCAACGAGTGGGAGGGCGTCGGCTTCCAGCCACCGTTCGACGAGGCGCACGGCGAATCCCAGGAGTACGCCGGCGGGCTGGTGGAAATGGTCCGGGTGGCCCGCGACTACGCCGCCGCCGAATCCGCCGGCTGATCCCTCGGTGGTGCCGCGTCCCCTCGTCGGGGCGCGGTACCCCCGGCCGGATTTCACCCGTTTCCGCCGGATGCCTGGTGGGTAGGGCCCGTGCATGGACACGAACACCACTGCCCACCTGGTGGGCGGCCCTCGAGACGGCAGCACCCACGAGACCGGCAACGAGGCACTCGTCGAGGTGGAGATCGACGGCCTGATGCACCGCTACATCAAGACCACCAAGCGGCACGACGATGGTCGACCGCTCTACAACTACGACGGGGCGGTCGCCCCGGACGGCGGCGAGCCCGGCGTCGAGGATCCGGCCGCCCGGGTCGCGTCGCCCCGGGCCGACGCCGAGGGGCACGGCGGCACCCACTGACCGCCGCACCACCGGAATCACCCAAGCCCACGAAGGAGAAACCGGTCGGAGCGGCCGGCTGCGGATGAACCGCGGCCGGCCGGGTAAGCAACGACCTTGCCTGGTGGGGAGACGACCGGGTGCACGGGTGGGCGGTCCTGGACCAACCCGCCCGTGCACGCCCGGTCAGTTCGAGGAAATCCAGTTCCAGGCCGAGACGACCCACTCGGTCTGCTGGAGCCACGCCACGCCGAGGCCGACGAGGAACACCGCCGTCGCCAGGTGGGCACCGCGGGCGCTGCGCCGGACCCGGCCGAGCTGCCGCTCCAGCACCACCCGGCCGACCAGCCGGAACAGGGCGAACAGGCCGAGCGCCACCAGCAGGCTGAGCACCAGCACCAGCAGCGGGCCGCTCAGGTTCCCCTGGCCGGACAGCGCCCAGATCCCCCAACACACGAACGCGAAGAGGCCCGCCGCCGCGCTCCATTCGCCACCGAGCCGAAGCTGTGCCATCCGCGAGCTGAGCGAGCGGCGGGGCACCGGTTCGCCGGGCCAACCGGTGCCGGTCGGCTCCTGCTCGACCACCGGGAACGGCTCCGTCCGCGGGGTGCGACGCTCACCCACCGGAGCGACCCCCCGGCGGAACCCGTCACGCTGCGGCGGCACCCCGACGCCGGCCTGCGGTGGCACCTCCACGGTCCGCTCCGCCCACGGCTGCGTCTGGTCTGCCATCTCGTCCTCCCCCTGACCGACGGCAACAGCACCGCCTGGATTCGAGGGTAGCCAGCCGGCAAATCGGTCGCCGACCCCGGCCGGGACGCGTGGCCCCACGACGGTGCCGGATCGAACCCGGCCAGGGTACGGTCGGCTGATGGGTGACCCCGACCGACGACGGCGACGGCTGCGCCACCACGGCGACACCGAGACGGCCAGACCGGGTGCGGACGGCCCGACGGTCAGCACGCCGGGCGTGCACGACGGTGACGAGCCGCCGCCGCGACGCAGGAACACGGGCGGCGACGAGCGCGACGGCGAGCGAGGGCTGCGCGGGTTGGTCGGTTCCGGCTCGTCCCAGGTGGGGCTGAGCGCCGCACTACGGGCCCGGGACGCGGCCCGCCCCACCGACGACGACCTCGCCCAGGCCGAAGCCCGGGTGGTGGTCGTCCGGCGAAACTGGGTGCCCCGCGAGGAGCTGCCCCGCTCGCCGCGCTGAGCGCCGCACCGTCAGGGCAGGTCGGGCAGCTTCCGGGTCCGCTCGTACTCGGCCACCTGGGCGATCCGACGAGCGTGCCGCTCGTTGCCGGAGAACGGCGTGTTCAGGAACGCCTCGACGATGCCGGTCGCCTCGTCCAGCGTGTGCTGGCGGGCACCGATGGCGACCACGTTCGCGTCGTTGTGCTGGCGGGCCAACTGAGCGGTCTCGACGCTCCAGGCCAGCGCGGCGCGAACCCCGGCGACCTTGTTCGCGGCGATCTGCTCACCGTTGCCGGAGCCACCGATGACCACCCCGAGGCCGGTCTCGTCGGCCACCACCTGGTCGCCCGTGTGCAGGCAGAACGTGGGGTAGTCGTCGTCCGGGTCGTAGCTGTGCGGGCCGACGTCGACCACGTCGTAGCCCTGCATGGCCAGGTGGTTGGCCAGGTGCACCTTCAACTCGAAACCGGCGTGATCGGATCCCAGGTAGACGCGCATACCGGGCAGTCTGTCAGGCCGCGCTCGGGGACGTCACAGGGGCGGCGTCCCCGAGCCGGGTTCGTCACACGGTCGTGGGGATGACGCTCACCGCGGCAGCTCGGCGACGACAAGACCGCCGCGCGCCTTCGGGGTGAACCAGGTGCTCTTGCGGGGCATCTTCTCCCTGGCCAGGTTGACGGCGACGAAATCCGCCACGGTCACCGGCGCGATCAGGATGGCCAACTCGGCCCGCCCGGCGTCGACCTCGCCGGTGAGCCAGCTCGCCGGGTAGTCACCGCCGACGTAGGTGATTCGCTTGTCGCCCGGGTCCAGGCCGAGCGCGTCGCGCAGCACCAGCCGCTCGACCAGGGCGTGGTCCAGGTTTTCCAGGCGGGCGGAGGCGGTGGCGGGCAGGCGCACCGCGTACCCCTGGCCGTCGAGGCGGAGGTGCACGGAGCCGCCGGCCGCCGGCACCTCGACCGGGCCGTCGATCGGCTCGACCTCGGCGCCCGCGGCCCGCAGCCGGTCGAGCAGCTCGGCCGGGGTGGTGGTCAGCTCGCTGACCAACCGGTTGTACGGCTGGATGGCCACCGACGCTGGGGTGGTGACCACGGCCAGGAAGCGCGGCAGCCCTCCGGTCTGGGCGGCCAGGCTGCGGTGGTTGCCGTCCGCGACGACCAGGTCCCCGCCGCCGGCGAGAGCGGTCAGCGTGGCCTGCTCCGGGCCGGGGCCGAGCAGCCAGATGGCGTGCGTGCGCCCCGCCTGGTCGGTGTCCGTCGCGGCGGGCGCGCCGGCCGTGTCGGTCGCCGCAGCGAGCGCGGCGTGAAGGTCGTCGCCACGCCCGGTCTGGAGCAGGAGTACGGGTGAGAGCAGGTGGCCCAGCGCGTCGGCCAGCGCCACCCGCTCGCGCACCTTGGCGATGAAGACGTCCTCGTTGCGGATGACCAGGCCCGGCTCGTCTGCCCGGGTGGAGATCTGGTCGGTGTCCACCATCGCGAACAGCCCGTACGCCGGCTCCTCGCCGGGCGCGCTGATCCGGTAGAGCACCACCACCTGCTCGGCGGGGGTGTAACTGCCGTCGGCCTTGGCCTCGGCGAAGCGGGCCACCGCGTCCGGCAGCGCGTCGAGGAACGACTTGCCCAGGCTCTGCGGGGCGCGGTGCGGCATCTCGATGCCGAGAGCACTGTGCGGGTTCGACTCGATGATCGCGGTGATCTCCGCGTCGTCGGCGAACTCGTCGTAGTTTTGCGCGCCGGTGCCGCCAGTGGTGACCCAGGCCCGGGTGATCGGATGCACGACCGTCATGCCCACTGACGCTACCGGCGACGGTGTCGCCGCCGACGGGGACCCGCGGGGCGTCCACCAGATGAAAGCGCCCGGTGAGCCCCTGTCGGTCAGCCGGCGCGGTCGGAGGTGCCCCGGCGGTGCTTGCCCGCGCTCACCGGCCCACCGTTGCCACGCCGACCGGTCCCGATCGGCCCGGTGTTCAGGGCGCGGCGAGGCGACGCGGGCGGCCCCGGCACGGGACGGTCGGGAGGAGGCGTGGGAACGGGCCGCGGGCTCAACGGCGGCGTCGGCACCGGGCGCGGAGGAGCCGGCGCCGGCGGCGGCGGAGCCGGTTCGGCCGGTGCCGCCAACGACGGCACCAGCGCCGGCGCGTTGGCCGGCACCGCGTCGACGGACGACGGCAGTGGGTCGACCGCCCTGGGCGGGGTGAGCCGGGAGGTCACCGGGACCCGGGCCACGCCCACCACGATGGGCGGCGCGAGTAGATCCACCAGGTGGGCGGGCAGGTCCGGGCGGACCGTCGGCCAGCGGGAGTCGTCAACGGACCAGTAGTCCGCGCCGGGAGTCTCGATCACCCCCTGCCGGGTCAACTGATCGTCACCGGACGCACGGTGCTTGGCCATCGGGATTTGCCTCCACGAACTGCGGCGTGCGGCCCTGCGGGCCGCTGCGGCGGACACCGAGGGAAACGACGCCGCCCGCCTCCCGGTGACGCCACTACCCTCCGCCGACCTCGGCACCCGACGAGAAACGCCCCCGTCCGCGCCACTGACGACGCACGGACGGGGGCGCGACGGTCGTCGCTCAGTCGAAGATCGGGCTCTGCTCGCGGGTGCGCTTGAGCTCGTAGAAGCCCGGAGTGCCGGCGACCAGCAGCACGCCGTCCCAGAGCCGGCCGGCGGCCTCCCCCTTCGGAGCCGGAGTGATCACCGGGCCGAAGAACGCGACAGGGGTGCCGTCCGGGCCGGGCGCGTGCACGACCGGAGTGCCCACGTCCTGCCCGACCGGGCGCATACCCGCCTCGTGGCTGGCCCGAAGTGCCTCGTCGTAGTCCGTGCTGTCGGCGGCCGCGGCCAGTGCCGGGTCGAGGCCGGCCTCGGTGAGCGCGGCCACGTACAGCTCCGGACCCCGCTCCTGCTTCTGCAGGTGGATCCGGGTGCCGAGCGCGGTGTAGAGCGGGCGCAGCACGTCATTGCCGTGCAACTGCTCGGCGGCGATGCAGACCCGCACCGGGCCCCACGCGGTCTTCAGGAACTCCTTGTAGTCCTCGGGCAGCTCGTCCCGACCGTCGTTGAGCACGGCCAGGCTCATCACGTGGAAGCGGATGTCCACATCCCGGATCTGCTCGACCTCGAGCAGCCAGCGGGAGGTTATCCACGCCCACGGGCAGGCCGGGTCGAACCACATGTCGGCGGTGACACGTTCGGTCACTGTGAGATCCCTTCACGACGGGTGGCGCCGACAGGTCGGCGTCTCAGGAGAATCTTCACCCCGCAGCGCATCGACCGGCACACGAATGAGAGCGTGACCTCGGCCACCGCGGGCTGCCCGTACATGGAAGACTCGAATCGGGCCAGCCGTCACGAGCGGTAGGCGAACGGGCGCCGCCGGGCGTACGGCGACATGTGGGATGGAGACGAACAGTGCCGGGAGTGCGCAACCTGACGCAGGTCGAGGCGACCGAGCGGGCACGCCTGCTCAACGTGACGGGGTATGACATCAGTCTGGACCTGTCCAGTGCCGTACTGGCGGCCGACGGCCGTACGTTCAGGTCGACGACCGAGGTCCGGTTCCGCTGCTCCGAACCGGGCGCGAGCACCTTCATCGAGCTGGCCGCCGACTCGGTGCGGTCCGCGACGCTGAACGGCACGCCTGTCGACCTCTCCGACTGGTCCGCCGAGAAGGGCCTGACCCTGTCCGGGTTGGACAGCGACAACGTCCTGGTGGTCGATGCCGACTTCGGTTACTCCAACAGCGGTCAGGGTCTGCACCGGACGGTCGACCCGGTGGACGGCGAGACGTACCTCTACAGCCAGTTCGAGACGGCCGACGCGCAGCGGGTGTTCGCCTGCTTCGACCAGCCCGACCTGAAGAGCGTCTACACCTGGCACGTCACAGTGCCGGCGCACTGGCGGGCGGTCTCCAACATGCCCGTGCAGCGGGAGGAGCCGGCGGGTGAGGCGCTCAAGACGCTGCACTTCACCGAGTCGCCCCGGATGAGCACCTACATCACGGCAATGTGCGCCGGGCCGTACCACGAGGTGCGCGACGCGCACGACGGCATCGACCTGGGGGTGTTCTGCCGGGCGTCGATGGCACAGTACCTGGACTCCGACGACCTGTTCCTGATCACCAAGCAGGGCTTCGACTTCTTCCACGAGAAGTTCGACGTGCGGTACCCGCTGCCGAAGTACGACCAGCTCTGGGTGCCCGACTTCAACGCCGGCGCGATGGAGAACTTCGGCTGCGTGACGCACGCCGAGTCGCACTACCTGTTCCGCTCGCAGGTCACCGACTTCGAGTACGAGCAGCGGGCCAACACGATCCTGCACGAACTGGCCCACATGTGGTTCGGTGACCTGGTCACCATGCGCTGGTGGAACGACCTGTGGCTGAACGAGTCGTTCGCCGAGTGGGCCAGCCACTGGTGCAACACCAACGCGACCCGGTTCGCAGAGGCGTGGACGACCTTCCTATCCATCCGGAAGAACTGGGGCTACCGGCAGGACCAGCTCTCCTCCACCCACCCGGTCTACACCGAGATGCCGGACATGGAGGCCGTGGAGGTCAACTTCGACGGCATCACCTACGCCAAGGGTGCGAGCGTGCTCAAGCAGCTCGTCGCGTACGTGGGTGAGGAGCCGTTCGTGGCCGGGCTGCGGGCCTACTTCGGCAAGCACGCCTGGGGCAACGCCACCTTCGACGACCTGCTCACCGAGCTGGAGGCCGCATCCGGGCGGGAGCTGCGCAAGTTCGCCGCGCAGTGGTTGGAGACCGCGCAGGTCAACACGCTGCGTCCGGAGGTGACCATCGGGGCCGACGGCACGTACGAGCAGGTGCTGGTGCGGCAGGAGGCCCCGGCGGCGTACCCGACGCTGCGGACCCACCGCATCGGCGTGGGCCTGTACGACCTGACCGACGGGCGGCTGGTCCGTCGGGAACGGTACGAGGTGGACGTGACCGGCGAGCACACGGATCTGGCCCCGCTGCGCGGCGTCCGGGCGGCCGACGTGTTGCTGCTCAACGACGACGACCTCAGCTACACCAAGCTGCGCCTCGACGAGCGCTCGATGGCGACAGTGGTGCAGCACATCGGTGGCTTCGACTCGTCGCTGGCCCGCGCGCTCTGCTGGACCGCCGCCTGGGACATGATCCGCGACGCCGAGTTGTCCGCCCGCGACTACGTGGCGCTGACGCTGAGCGGGCTGCCCGCGGAGACCGACATCAACCTGGTCACCGCCACCCTGCGGCAGGCGACCACGGCGCTCACCCTGTACGCCGACCCGGCCTGGGCGCCGACCGGCTGGGCCGACCTGGCCCGTACCGCCCGCGACGCACTCGCCGCCGCCGAGCCCGGCAGCGGGTTCCAGTTGGCCTGGGCCCGTGCGTTCACGTCGGCGGTCCGCTCCGAGGAAGACCTGGCCACGCTGCGCGGTTGGCTGGACGGCACCGGGATGCCGGCCGGGCTGACCGTCGACACCGAGCTGCGCTGGTCGGTCCTCGCCGCGCTGGTGGCCAACGGCGCCGCCGGCACCGCCGAGATCGAGGCGGAGCTGAGCAGCGACCGCACGGCCAGCGGCGAGCGGGAAGCCGCGTACGCGCACGCGCTGATGCCGACGGCCGAGAACAAGGCCGCCGTGTGGGCCCTGCTCACCGGCCCGGACGCACTGCCCAACTGGCGGCACCGGGCGCTGTTGCAGGGCTTCGCCCACCCGGCGCAGGTGGAGCTGGTCGCCCCGTACCGGGAGCGGTACTTCGCGGCGGTCGGGCAGGTGTGGGCCACCCGGGACAGCGAGCCGGCGCAGGAGTTCGCCCAGCTGGCGTACCCGACCTACCTGGTGGAGGACGACACGGTCGCGGCTACCGACGCGTGGCTGGCCGGCGACGGGCACCCCGCCCCGCTGCGTCGACTGGTGGCCGAGGGCCGCGACGGCGTGGTGCGGGCGCTGAAGGCCCGCGCGAAGGACGCCCAGAGCGCCTGAGCAGCTTGTCCGGGGCCGGCGTGGGTGTGAGCCCGCGCCGGCCCCGGGCGTTATCGTGACGCGATTCGCCAGGCGGCGCCCACCGGTTGGCGCGTGATCCGGGAAATCGGGGTGCAGGTCCCCGGCGGTAATCTCATCCCCGATCTGACGGTGTTGCGACCAGGCGCACCCCCGCGGGCTGGGCACGATTGGTCCGGACGACGCCGTGACAGTGGACGAGCCGTGGACGATGAGGTTGGACCCGAGCGCCTGGCCGCACTGAGACAGCCCCAGACAGATCAAAGCCCGGCCCGCTCGCAGCGGGCCGGGCTTTGTCGTGTGTGTGGGTCAGCCCTTGCCGGCGTGGCTGGCGAGCTGGTCGAGGCCGTTGATGATGCCGCCGGCCAGGTCACCGCCGCTGAACGCGCCGACCATGGAGAGCGCGGCCAGCTTGGCGTACGTGTCGGGGATGCGCTTGCGGGCGTACCGCCCAGTGATGATCTCCAGCTGACGCTGGTTGGGTGACACGGCGATCAGCACCGACTTGTCGGGCTCGGCGAGCTGACGGTGCAGCCGCTGGGCGTGCTCGCGGATCGGCTCGTCGAGACCACCGACGAAGACCGAGAAGACCAGGCCGGTGCCCCTGTCGGCCAGGCGCAGGGCCTCGTCGATGCGCAGCAGCTGGCGGGTCGAGAACGGCCCGTCGAGCACCTCGGGCGGATTTTCCGACCCGGTCTGCTTCTCACCAACGGTCACTTGCGCCTCCGGTTCCACCGGCCGGCGCCTCGACGCTGGCCTGCTCAAGCTTGTGGCTGGTCAGCGCGGGCGCCTGCGCCCCCGCCGTCAGCGCGGTGCCGGCCGAGTCGGCCAGCTGCTCCGGTCGGCCCAGGAACCAGACCGGAGTGAAGTCGAAGGGCCGGCCCGGACGGTAGCGCTTGGCGCCACCGCCACCGCCGGTGGCACCCCCGCGGCTACCGGCGTACGACAGGCCGGCGATGACCAGCACAGCGGCCAACGGGATGCCGACGAAGACCAGCAACGTCTCGGTAACAGACAATCCCAACGCCCCCAGGCGGAAGAAGGACGACAGTGAAAAACCGGGTCGGATGGACGATCACGCTGCCGACCGCCCGACTCCGTCACCATTCACGTTAGCGGAGTCGACGGCCCGCCAGATTGCGGGGTGCCGATCCCATCCGTCACTCGAGTTCTCCAGTTGCGCAGCGGTAGCGATAAGCCGCGCGTCGTCGCCGTACCGACCGGTGAGCAGCACCCCGACGGGCAGGCCGTCGGTAGTGGTACCCAGTGGCAGGGAGACGGAGGGATCGCCGGTGACGTTGAAGATGGCGCAGTAGGGCGAGAATCGGCGTTGCCTGTCGAAATCGGCGGCCGGGTCCGCATCGGCGGTGAACCAGCCGACGGGCGCCTGCGGGGTGGCCAGGGTGGGACAGAGGAGCAGGTCGCAGCCGGCGGTGCGGCGGGCACCGAGGCGCACCTGCGCCTGCAACTCCCCGAGGGTGGCGGCCAGGGTGCCGGCGGAGAGTTCGGCGCCCCGGGCCCGGAGCAGCCGGGTCAACGGCAGCAGCTCCGCCTCCCGCTGGGGTGGCACCGGGGTGAGCGCCAGCACGTACCAGAGGATCTCGAACAGCGGCCACGCCGCCGGCCCGAGCGGCGGCGGCACCTCGACCACCTCGTGGCCGGCCGCCGTGAGCAGCGCGGCGGCCCGGTCCACGGCGGCCACGCAGTCGGGATGCACCGGCTCGTCGGCGAGCATCGGCGTGGTGAACCGACCGATCCGCAGCGGGCCCGGCTCGGCCCGCCGCGCGACGGCCAGGTAGCCGCCGGGCGGCGCGGGCGGCGGCAGGTAGGGCTCGCCGGGGACCGGGACGGCCATGACGTCGAGCAGTGCGGCGACGTCGGTGACCGTCCGCCCGAGCGGGCCGCTGGTGGGCAGGCCGAACGCGCCGGAGCCGATCGGCCCACCGGAGACGAGGCCCCGGCTGGGCTTGTAGCCGACCAGGCCGCAGAGCGACGCCGGGATGCGCAGCGACCCACCACCGTCGGACCCCTGGGCGACCGGGACCAGCCCGGCCGCGACCGCCGCTGCGGCGCCGCCGCTGGACCCGCCCGCTGTGTACGCCAACTGCCACGGGTTGCGGGCCGGCGGCGCGACCCGGCCCTCCGAGTAGAGCGAACAGCCCAGCTCGGAGGTGGTCGTCTTGCCCAGGCTGACCAGACCGGCGGCCTTGATGAAGCGGACCACGTCGGCGTCGACCGGCGGGACGAAGTCGAAGAAGGCGGCCGAACCGAAGGTGGTGCGGACTCCGGCGGTGAGCGTCAGGTCCTTGATCGCGGTCGGCACGCCGTGCAGCGGGCCGCGCTCCTCGTTCGGCACCGCGTCGGCCGCACGCGCGGCCTGCCGCGCGAGGTCCGGTGTGACGGTGACGAACGCGCCCACGGTGTCGCCGAGCGCGGCCACCCGCCGCAGGGAGTGCTCGACCAGGTCGACGCTGGACAGCTCGCCGCGGGTCATCGCGGCGGCCTGCTCCAACGCGGTCAGGTCGTGCGGCTCGGCCATGCCGCCATCCTGCCGGCCGTCGGCCCTTCGCGCAGCCGACACGCGCTGGCGACCGGAAACGGACCAACCGGGCGTCCACCCCACGCGTGGCCGGTCGAGCCGCAGATCCTGGACAGTTCTCGTCAACGCCGGACGGAAACTGTCCACGATCTCCTCGCGCCGAGGGCGAGGCGCTGCGCTCAGCCGTGCAGGAAACGGAGGGCGTTGGCGGACAGGAGTTTGTCGCGTTGGTCGTCGCTGAGGAAGTCGGCCGCGTGAACCACAGCGCCGGCCGGCCGTTCGCCCAGCGGGTACGGGTAGTCGCTGCCGACCAGCACCCGGTCCTCCCCCAGGGTGTCGACAAGCAGCCGCAGGGCGGGCGGCGCGAAGACCACCGAGTCGACGCTGAACCGGTCGAGGTAGCTGCTGGGCGGGCCGGCGGACGCGCCCCGGACCAGGTCGCCACGGCGGTGCCAGGCGTTGTCGGCGCGGCCGAGCCAGAACGGGAAACTGCCGCCGCCGTGCGCGAAACAGATCCGCAGCGTCTCGGGCACCCGGTCGAAGACGCCGCCGAGGATCATCGCCAGCACCGACAGGTGCGTCTCGGCGGGCATCCCGGTGAGCCAACGGGCCATCCAGCGGTCCAGTCGCGGCCCGCCAGGCATGTCCCACGGGTGAACGAAGACGGGTGCGCCCACCTCGGCACAGTGCTGGAGGAAGGTGACCACCCCGGCGTCGTCCAGGTCCCGGTCGCCGACGTGGTTGCCGATCTCCACGCCCACGTGCCCGGCGGCGAGGCTGCGGTCCAGTTCGGCACAGGCGGCGTCCGGGTCCTGGAGCGGCACCTGGCAGAACGGCACCAGTCGGTCAGCCCCGGCCGCGGTGACCTCCAGTGTCAGGTCGTTGAAGATCCGGGCGACCTTCACCGCCTGGTCGGCCGGGCGGTCGTAGCTGAAGAAGACCGGGGTGGGCGAAACCACCTGCACGGCCACGCCGTCGGCGTCCATGTCGGCCAGTCGACGCGACGCGTCCCAGCACTCGGCGCCAACCGGGCGGAACTCCGTCTCCCCCACCATGATCATGGCGGCGCGCTCGGAGTCGACCCGCAACCACGGCCAGCCGGACCCGCCGCACGCCGCGCCGAGGTCCGGCCAACCCTTCGGTACGACGTGCGTGTGCACGTCGACCACGCCTGCGGGCATCAGCCCTTGCCCGGGTGCAGGGTGCCGCAGTTGGCGCAGGTGCGTGCCTGCTCGTCGGCGTAGAACGCCTGGAACACCGGGGGCAGATCGGCGGCGATGTCGCGGACCTGCAACTCGACCTCGTGCACCTTGCTGCCGCACTCCGGGCAGTACCACTGGAACGTCTCCAGCGTGCCCTCCTCGCGGACCCGCTCGACGACCACACCGATCGAGCCGGCCTCCGGCCGCTGCGGCGAGTGCGGGGTGTTGCGCGGCAGCATCCACATCTGCCCCTCGCGCACGTGCACAGTACGCGGCCCCTCCGAGGTGACCAGGTTGATGTGCATGTTGCCCTTGACCTGGTAGAAGAACTCCTCGTACGGGTCCACGTGGAAGTCGGTGCGCTGGTTGGGCCCGCCCACCACCATCACGATGAAGTCGTCCCCGCCCGGGAACATCTCCTTGTTGCCCACCGGGGGCTTCAGCAGGTGCTGGTTGTCGGCGATCCAGCCCGGAAAGCTGAACGGCTCGGCGATCTCACTCACGACTGACCTCCCGAGGGAAGAAGGGCCACGGCCTGGATTTCGATCAGCAGGTGCGGGTGCGGCAACTGGTGCACCGCCACCGTCGTACGGGTCGGTCCGGAGGCGTCGAAGAACTCGGCCCACACCTCGTTGTAACCACCGAAGTCGTTCATGTTGACCAGGTACGTCGTCACCTGGACCAGGTCGGTGAGGTCAGCGCCGACCGAACGCAGCAGATCCCGCACGTTCTCGATGACGGCCCGCGTCTGCACACGGATGTCGAGGTTGGTGGTGCCGAACCCGTCCACGTCGACACCGGCGAAGGTGTTGTCCGCACGCCGCGACGACGTACCGGAGACGAAGACGAACCCGCCGGCGACCTTGACGTGCGGAAAGGCCCCGCGTGGAACGGCCTTCCCGGCCACCACCCGGGCGGTCATGACGACGCCCGCAGCGAGGCGGTGCCGAGCTTCTCGACGACGGCGCGGACGTGGGCGCCGGGACGCAGCGGAACAGCGGCGGTGGCGGCACCGGCCAGGAAGACCCAGCCGGACTCCAGCCGCACCCCGTGCCGGCCCGCCAGCCGGATGCCCTCGTCGAGGGCCCGGCGCGGATCACCGAGGATCGCCGCCGTCGAGCCGACCTGCGCCACCCGCCCGTCGACCTCCAGCAGCACGCCCAGGTTGTCCAGCCCCGCCGGCACCGGCGACCACGGTCCGATCACGAACGCGGCCGCCGAGGTGTTGTCCGCTACGACGTCCGGCAGCGAGAAACGGAAGTCCGCGTACCGGGAGTCGATCAACTCGATGGCCGGAGCGACAGCGCGGACCGCCGTGGCGAAGTCGCCGACCGGCTCGCCCGGCTCGGGTAGCCGGTCCAGCAGGAACGCCACCTCCGGCTCGACCCGGGGATGGATGTACGCGGCGGGATCCACGGCGCCGCCGTCGGGCACCCGCATCGCGTTGGTGAGCCGCCCCCAGATCACCTCGTCCACGCCGACCTGGGCCATCTTCGCCCTGCTGGTCAGCCCCATCTTCAGCCCGACCAACCGCTCACCGGCGTTCAGCCGGCGCTGCAGCAGCGCGGCCTGCACCGCGTACGCGGTGTCCACGTCGAGGCCGGTCTCGGCGGCGAGCTGCGGGATCGCGGTGGCCGTGTCGGCAGCCGTGCCCAGCTTCTCGGCGATCCCGACGATGTCCACGCCAATCATGCTGCGCCACCTTCCGTTCGCGACTGCGGGGCTCGCAAACCCGGCTCACTCCTCGCGCTCACCGCCTGCTCCTTGTCGGCCAGGTCGAGTGCCACGTCCACGATCATGTCCTCCTGGCCGCCGACCATCCGGCGGCGGCCCAGCTCGACCAGGATCGACCGGACGTCCACGCCGTACTTCGTGGAGGCCCGCTCGGCGTGCCGCAGGAAGCTGGAGTAGACCCCGGCGTACCCCAGGGAGAGGGTTTCCCGGTCCACCTGGACCGGCCGGTCCTGCAGCGGACGGACGATGTCGTCGGCGGCGTCCATCAGCGCGAACACGTCGCAGCCGTGCTTCCAGCCGTGCAGCTCGGCGACCGCGACGAAGACCTCCAGCGGGGCGTTGCCGGCACCCGCGCCCATGCCCGCGAGGGAGGCGTCGACGCGGACCGTCCGGCCGTGCGCCACGTCGGGGCCGACCGGCGCGGACCCGGTGACCCGGCCGTGCTCGACGGCGAGCACGCTGTTGGCCACCCCGAGCGACAGGTTGTGGTGGGCGTGGATGCCGATCTGCGTCTCCGGGGCGAGGACCTGCCGGTACGCGTCGACCCGCTGCGCCACGTCGGACATCAGCAGCCGGCCGCCGGAGTCGGTGACGTAGACGCAGTGCGCCCCGTACGACTCCATGAGCTTGGCCTGCCCGGCGAGCCCGGCCGGATCGTTCATGTGCGACATCATCAGGAACCCGGCCACGTCCATGCCGTTCTCCCGGGCCCAAGAGATGTGCTGGGCGGAGATGTCCGCCTCCGTGCAGTGGGTGGCGATCCGGACGCTCGTCACCCCGAACGCCTTCGCGGCCTTCAGGTCGGCGATCGTGCCGATGCCCGGCAGCAGCAGGGTGGTCAGTTTCGCGGTGGTCAGCACCTCGGCCGCCGCCGAGATCCACTGCGCGTCGCTGGCAGCGCCGTGGCCGTAGTTGACGCTGGAGCCGGCGAGACCGTCACCGTGCGCCACCTCGATGGCGGCCACCCCGGCGGCGTCCAACGCGGCGGCGATGGTGCGCACGTGGTCGACCGTGTACTGGTGGGCGATGGCGTGCATGCCGTCGCGCAGCGTCACGTCCTGGATGTACAGCTCGGTCATGGCGCGGCCACCTCCGAAGAGCGCAGGGCGACCAGCCGCTCCGCGGTGCGCAGCGCGGCCGAGGTCATGATGTCCAGGTTCCCGGCGTACGCGGGCAGGTAGTGCCCGGCGCCGGAGACCTCCAGGAACACCGACACCTGAAGAGCGGTGAGCCGCCGCCCGAGCGTCGGCAGGTACGCCTGCACCCGGTCGAACTGCACGTCCTGCTTGAGCCGGTAGCCGGGGACGTACTCCTGCACGGCCGCCACCATCTCGGCCACCGAGGCGGCGATGGCGTGGGTGTCGGCGTCGGCGTCCGGGCAGAGGCAGTAGACGGTGTCCCGCATCAGCAGCGGCGGGTCCGCCGGGTTCAGCACGATGATCGCCTTGCCCCGCTCGGCACCGCCCACCACCTCGATGGCTCGGGCCGTGGTCTCGGTGAACTCGTCGATGTTGGCCCGGGTGCCCGGCCCGGCGGACTTCGACGCGATCGACGCGACGATCTCCCCGTACGCCACCGGGGTGACCCGGCGTACCGCGGCGACGATGGGCACCGTCGCCTGCCCGCCACAGGTCACCATGTTGACGTTGGGCTGGTGCAGGTGCTCGTCGAGGTTGACCGGCGGCACCACGTACGGGCCGAGCGCGGCCGGGGTCAGGTCGACCACGGTGCGGCCGTGGGCGCGCAGCACCTGGTCGTGGCGTCGGTGCGCGCCGGCCGAGGTGGCGTCGAACACCAACTCGACGTCGGCGAACTCGGGCAACGCGACGAGCCCGTCCACGCCGTCGGCGGTGGTGGCGACGCCGAGCCGGCGAGCGCGCGCCAGGCCGTCGGAGGCCGGGTCGATGCCGGCCATCGCCACCATGCGCAGGCTGTCGCTCAGGCGCAACACCTTGATCATCAGGTCGGTGCCGATGTTTCCCGATCCCAGCACCGCCACATTAGTGGTCACTGGTTGCCTCCATCACTGAAACACGTCCGCACCGAGCCGAGCCCGGAGATCCGGGCCTCGTACGCGGCACCCGGGGTGACCGGCACCATCGGGCCGAGCGCCCCGGAGAGCACCACGTCACCGGCGCGCAGCGGGTCACCGGCGCGGGCCAGGGTGCCCGCCAACCACTGCAGGGCGTGCAACGGGTTGCCCAGGCAGGCGGCTCCCGCGCCCACCGAGACCGGCTCGCCGGCGTGCTCCAGCACCATGCCGCACAGTCGCAGGTCCACGTCGGCGAGCCGGCGCGGGGTGGTGCCGAGCACGAAGAGCCCGCTGGAGGCGTTGTCGGCGACCGTGTCCACGATGGAGATGTCCCAGGCGGCGATCCGGGAGTCGACGATCTCGATCGCCGGCAACACGTGGTCGACCGCGCGGATCAGGTCGACGGTGGTGAGCTGCGGGTTGGGAAGATCCTTGTCGAGCACGAAGGCGATCTCCGCCTCCACGCGGGGCTGGAGCAGCCGGTCGATGGGCACCTCGACCCCGTCGCCGACCGCCATGGCGTCGGTCAGCATGCCGAAGTCCGGCTGGAACACCCCGAAGGTCTCCTGCACGGCCCGCGAGGTCAACCCGATCTTCGCGCCGACCCGGCGTTCGCCGCGGCCCTGCCAGGCCCGCGCCTGGAGTTGCTGCACCCGGTACGCGGCCTCGACGTCGCCCTCCGGCAACAGCCGGCCCCGAAGCGGCGCGCACGGCTTGCCGGTGCTGCGGGCGTCGGCCAGCTCCCGGTTGGCGCCCTCGATGTCAGCTTCCATGCCCGCTCCCTCGCTACGGCTCACGACAGGTCCACGCAGACGTTCGTGAGTTCGGAGTAGAAGTTCAGCGAGTGCACGCCGCCCTCGCGACCGATCCCGGACGCCTTCACCCCGCCGAACGGGGTACGCAGGTCACGCAGGAACCACGTGTTGACCCAGACGATGCCGGCGTCGAGCCGGGCGCCGGCCCGGTGCGCGACGCCCACGTCCCGGGTCCACACGGTCGCCGCCAGGCCGTACTCGGTGCCGTTGGCGAGGGCGTACGCCTCGTCCTCGGTGTCGAACGGCGCGACGTGCACCACCGGGCCGAAGATCTCCTCCCGGTTGGTGCGGGCGTCCGGGCCGAGCCCGGTGAGCACCGTCGGCTGCACGTACGACCCGCCGTCGCGGGTGTCGCCGAAGGTGGGCGTGCCGCCACCGGTGAGCACCTCGGCGCCCTCGGAGCGGGCCAGCTCGTACGCGCTGAGCACCTTCCCGCGGTGCTGGTGGGAGATCAGCGGCATGGTGGCGGTGGCCTCGTCTGTCGGCCAGCCGTACGCCAGTTCGCCGGCCCGCTTCGCCAGCCGGGCGGTGAACTCCTCGAAGACCGGGCGCTGCACGTAGATGCGTTCGGTGCAGAGGCAGACCTGCCCGCCGTTGGTGAAACTGGACCGCACCGAGCCGGCCACCGCGGCGTCCAGGTCGGCGTCGGCGAAGACCAGGCCGGCGTTCTTGCCACCGAGTTCGAAGCTCACCGCCTTCACTCCGTCGGCGGCGGCCCGCATGATCGCGCCGCCGGTGGCCGACTCGCCGGTGAAGGTGATCGCGTCGACGCCGGGGTGGCGGGTGAGGAATTCGCCCGCCGAGTCCGGCCCGAAGCCGTGCACCAGGTTGAACACCCCGGCCGGTACGCCAGCGGCGGCCATCACCTCGGCCAGCACCGTCGCCGAGGCGGGAGTCTCCTCGCTGGGCTTGACCACGACGGCATTGCCGCAGGCCAGCGCCGGAGCCACCTTCCAGGTGAGCAGCAGCAGTGGCAGGTTCCACGGCACGATGACCGCTACCACGCCGACCGGCTTACGCAGCGCGTAGTTGAGTGCCCGGCCGCCGGTCGGTGTGACAGTCGTGAACGACTCGGTGGGCGCGGTCGCGACGATCTCCGCGAACGCCCGGAAGTTCGCCGCACCGCGCGGAATGTCCAGGGTGCGGGCCTGGGCGATGGACTTGCCGGTGTCGGCGACCTCGGCGGTCACCAGGTCGTCGAAGCGGCGCTCCAGCTCGTCGGCGACGCGGCGCAGCACCTCGGCGCGCTCGCGCTCGCCCATCCGGCCCCACGGCCCCCGCAGCGCCGCCCGGGCAGCCGCCACCGCGTCGTCCACCGTGGACAGCGACGCCTCGTCCACCTCGAAGACCTGCTCCCCGGTGACCGGGCTGGCCTTGGCGAACGTGTTTCCGCCGTCGACGAACTCGCCGGCGACGAAGTTGCGCAACCGCTGCGGGCCACTCGGCGCGTGGCCGGCCATCAGCCGCGGATCCCAGTTGCCGGTCATGCCCGCCTCCCTCGGCTCAGTGCCGCACCGATCGCGCCGACCAGCAGCAGCGCGGCCCCGCCGACGACCGCCCCGAGCACCCGGTGCTGTCGGCGCACCCGACGGCGAACCTCCGCGTACGGGGTGGTGGAGAACGACACCAGCTCGTACTGGGAAACGTACCGGCCGGGCAGGGCCCGTTCCAGTGCGTGCTCCACCCGCCGCCGGGCCTGGAAGACCGGGGAGGCGACCTTGTCCCGCATCTCCACGAAGTTGGTCAGCGCCATCGTGGCGATGGCCTCGGCGTTCTCCTGTCGGCGCCGCTGGAACAGCGGCAGCGCCGCCAACCAGTCGTCGGCGCACTCGTCCAGGCAGCGGTCCAGCTCCACCACGTCCTCGAAGGCGCAGTTGGCGCCCTGGCCGTAGAACGGCACGATGGCGTGCGCCGCGTCGCCGAGCAGGCCGACCTTCCCGTTGACCTGCCACGGGGTGCAGCGCACAGTGCCGAGCACGCCCACCGGGTTGTGCTGGTAGTCGTCGATGAGGTTCGGGGCCAGCGGGACCACGTCCGGGTAGTGCTCGGTGAAGTGCCGTTCGATCTCCGCCGGACTGGTCAGCGAGGCGAAGCTGCCGGCACCGTCGTTGGGCCAGAACAGCGTGCAGGTGAAGGAGCGGTCCGGGTTCGGCAGCGCGATCATCATCGAGGTGCCGCGCGGCCAGATGTGCAGCGCGTCCTCCTCCAGGGCGAAGTCCCCGCCCAGCGGCGGAATCGTCAGCTCCTTGTAGCCGTAGTCGAGGAAGTCGACGCTCTCGTCCAGCAGCCCGTACGCCAGCAGTTGCCCGCGCACCACGGAGCCGGCGCCGTCGGCGCCCAGCACGACCGACGCCTTCGCCGCGACCGGGCCCTGCGGGGTCTCGAAGCTCAGCGCGCCGTCGGTCGGGTCAAGCCCGACCAGCCGGTGGTCGAACACGACCCGCACGCCGGGCAGCGCGGTGGCCTCGTCCAGCAGGGCGTTGTTCAGCGCACCCCGGCTGATCGAGTTGATCGCCCGGTCGCCGGCCGCGCTGTAGGACTGGAACTGCTGCTCGCCCTCGACCGGGTGAATCATCCGGCCGCGCATCGGCAGCGCGTCGGTCATCACCTGCTCGGCCAGCCCGATGCGGCGCAACGCGTCCAGGCCGCGTTCGGAGAGCGCCAGGTTGATCGAGCGACCGCGTTCGGCGGTGCCGGCGCGCGGGTCGGAGCGGCGCTCGTAGAGGGCCACCGGGTAGCCGCGCCGGGCCAGGAAGCAGGCCGCGAGGCAGCCGGCCAGCCCGGCACCGATGATCGCGATCTCGTCGCGCCGCGCGGTCATGAGCTCGCCCCCACCGTCGCGGCGAGCGCCGCGGCGGCCCGCCAGCAGTCGAGGTACGTGGAGTACAGCGGCACCGGGGCGAACCGCACGACATCGGGTTCGCGGGCGTCGGCGATGACCCCGTGCTCGTACCGTAGGCGTTTGGTCACCTCGTTGGCGCTGCCGGAACCGATGCGCACGGAGAGCTGGCAGCCTCGGCGGGCCGGGTCGCGAGGGGTGACCACCCGCAGCGGCCGGCCGACTGTCACCTCGTCGAACAGTGACTCCAGCCAGCCGGTGAGGCGCTGGCTGCGCGCGCGCAGCGCGGTCATCCCCACCGCGTCGAACAACTCCAGCGAGGTACGCACCGGACCCATCGCGAAGATCGGCGGGTTGGAGATCTGCCAGGCCTCCACTGTGGCCGGCGGCCGGGACACCGGCGTCATCTCGAACCGGGTGGCCGCAGCGGTGCTCCACCACCCCTCGAACCGGGGCAGGCTCTCGTCGCCGAGGTGCCGCTCGTGCACGAAGACGCCGGCGAGGGCGCCCGGGCCGGAGTTCAGGTACTTGTAGGAGCACCAGGCGGCGAAGTCGACGTCCCAGTCGTGCAGGGCCAGCGGCACGTTGCCGACCGCGTGGGCCAGGTCCCAACCGACCACCGCGCCGGCGGCCCGGCCGGCAGCCGTGATCGCCGGGATGTCCAGCAGCTCACCGGTGAGGTAGTTGACCCCGCCGAGCAGCAGCAGCGCCACCCGGTCGCCCTCGGCGGCCAGGTAGTCGGTCACGTCCTCGGTGCGCAGGGCGTCCTCACCCGCACGCGGACGCAACCGGACCACTGTGTCGTCCGGATCCAGGCCGTGGAACCGGGCCTGACTGCGCACGGCGTAGCTGTCCGAGGGGAACGCGGCGTCCTCGATGACGATGCGGGTGCGCGCGCCGGCCGGTCGGTAGAAACTCACCATCAGCAGGTGCAGGTTGACGGTGAGCGAGTTCATCACCACGGCCTCCGCGGGCCGGGCGCCGACCAGTCGCGCGGCCGGCCCGGTCAACAACTCGTGGTACGGCAGCCAGGGGCGCTCCGCCTCCAGGTGCCCCTCCACGCCGAGCCGCCCCCACGCGTCCAGGTCGGCCAGGAGTTCGTCGCGGGTGGCCCGAGGTTGCAGGCCGAGCGAGTTGCCGGCCAGGTACGCCGACTCGGGGTGGTCGCCACCGTCGGCCGGCGGCACGTGGAACAGGTGCCGGTGACCGGGGTCGGCCTCGTCACGGCGATGCGCTTCGTGTTCTGGGGTGTGCATGTCTCGCTCTCCGGTCACATCGCTGTGCGGGCCGACCACAGCTCCGGGAAGACCACCCGGGCCATGCTGCGCTGCAGCCACGCCAGGCCGGCGGAGCCTCCGCTGCCGACCTTGGCGCCCATCGTCCGCTGCACCGCCTTGACGTGGTTCCAGCGCCAGTCGCCGAACTCCTCGGCGACACCGCTCAGCGCCTCGCCGAGCAGCCGCAGGTGATTGTCCGGGCTGGCGTCGTCGTAGATCCGTACCCAGGCCGCCTCGACCAACGGGTCCGGGTCGTGTTCGACGGCCACGTCCCGGTCGAGCAGGTCGGCGGGGAGGTCGAAGCCGTGCCGGGCGAGCAGCGCGAGCACGTCGTCCCAGAGGCTCGGGGTGGTCAGCGCGGCGCTCAGCTCGGCATGCACCTCGGCCTGCCGGCGGAACGGGCGGATCAGCGTCGGGTCGCGCAGCCCGAGCAGGAACTCCAGCTGCCGGTACATCGCCGACTGGAAGCCGGAGGCCTCACCGAGCAGATTGCGGAACCTGTTGAAGTCTGCCGGGCTCATCCAGCGCAGGCCCTGCCAGGCGGCGTTGAGCCCCTCCAGGTGCAGCTTGGCTCGGCCCAGCGGGGCCAACGACTCCCAGATCTGGTCGGCGCGGATCAGCCGCTGGGTCTCCCGCAGCTCGTGGCAGGTCAGCCCGAAGTACAGCTCCATGATCTGACTGACCATCAGGAAGGACATCTCGCCCGGGTCGCTGCTGAGCGGGTGCTGCATCTTGTGCAGGGCGCTGGCCTGCACGTACGCGTCGTACGGCACCATGTCGGCGAACTCCAGGGTCGGCTCGCCACCGGTGCGCTCCGCCTGCGCGGCACGCTGCCCGGGGGTCACCGGTTGCACCATGGCACGGCGGTTCGGCGCCCGCCGCTCCGTCTGATCCACCATCTCGTCTCCCTCCCCCGGACTAGCCGACGTCATGATCTCGCGGTCGGATCGGCCTACGGAATGCCGAATCAACGGCTCTCGCCGCCTTCTCCTGGCAAACCAAAGGCAACTAGGCGAAGTCGGTTCACGAAAGTAAGGTCTGAGCGTGGACGACATGGACTGGGCGCTGCTGCGCGAGTTGCAGGCCGACGCGCGGCTGTCCTTCAGCGAGTTGTCCCGGCGGGTGCACCTCTCGCCACCGTCGGTCGCGGAGCGGGTCCGCCGGCTGGAGGAGGCCGGCATCATCACCGGCTACCACGCCCACGTCGACCTCAGCCGCGCCGGCCGTACCGTGGTCGCGCTGATCCGGATGTCCTGCTACGGCGCGCGGTGCATCCTGCACGACCCGGCGGTTGCCGACTGGCCGGAGATCCTGGAGATCCACCGGATCACCGGGGACGCGTGCAGCGTGCTGAAGGTGGCGGCCGGCTCGATCGGCGCGTTCGAGGGGGTCATCGACCGTCTCGCCCCGTACGGCCAACCGTCGAGCACGATGGTGCTCTCCTCACCGCTGAACTGGCACCCCGTCACCCCCCTGCCCGCCACCGGCCCCATCCCCCGCCCGCGCTGACCGCACCCCACCTCTCCCCCGCGATCTTGCAGTTTCTGTTGGTGAAATGCCGGCTAAGTGCCGGTTCGTCGCCGCAGAAAGTGCAAGATCGCGGAAAGTGGGTGGGGTGGGGTGGGGCGGGTTTGCCTTTGGGCCAGGGGGAAAGCAGCGCGCGTGCCCAGGGGAGGGTTCCGGCGGTCGTCGCCGGTTGGGGGGAAATCATGCAGGCAATCCGCACGATCAACCGCGCGCTCTCGTCCGCACTGACACTGGTGGGGCTGGTCGGGGCGTTCGTCCTGTTGTCGGTAGCTCCGGCGCGAGCCGGCGAGAACGTCTTCGTCGAGGTGACACCGAACAGCGCCCAGGCCGGCAGCCGGGTCAGCATCAAGGCGAGCTGCGACAACGACAACAACAACCGCCAGTCCAGCGTGCACTCCGACGCGTTCGGGCACGTCCAGCTCAAACCGGACAAGGGCTTCCTGACCGCTCAGGTCACCATCGCGAGGGACAAGCCGGCCGGTGACTACCCGGTCGACCTGCGCTGCGAGAACGGCCAGACGTCGTCGACCACGCTGACAGTGCTGAACATGGCCTCACCCAGCAAGGGCCCGGCGACCGGTGGCGGTGGGATGGCCGGTGGGCGCGGCGCCGGCTCGCTGCTGGTGCTCGGTGGCGTGGCGTTGGTGGCCACCGCGATCGTGCTCGGGATGGCCGGCGGCCGACGTCGACCGGGAGCCGGCTCCTGAGCCGGATCACCCATGACCCGCAGATCCGCGCGTGCGCGGCCGAATCGCCGCGCCCGCCTCCGGGCCGGGCCGGCGCTGCGCGCGTCCGGCCGGCTGGTGGTCCGCGTCTCCGGACGGCTGCGCCGGATCGCCGGGCAGGCCGTGTCGGCCAGCGTCACCACCGCCGATCCGGCCGCCCGCCCGCTGCCGCCGCGGCGTCCGGCCGGGCCGTCGTCGGCCCGACACCGGTTCGGTACGAGCCCCGGGTTCCCGGTGCTGGCCATCGCGGCGCTGATGGTGCTGATCGTGGCGATGCTCGGCGTCGAGCAGGTCACCGGCATGAGCCTGCTGCCGGACCGGCTCAGCGCCGGACTGCGACCGCCGCCGAAGAAGTTCCCGGTGCTGCCGGCCAGCCATCCGACCAGCCTCGCCATCGAGAAGATCGACGTGCGGGCACCCGTACACGACGTGGGCATCGCCCCGGACGGCACGATCGCCGTGCCGGACGCGGCCCGCGCCCAGGAGGCCGGCTGGTACGACCAGGGGCCCACCCCGGGCCAGTACGGCCCAGCCGTGATCGTCGGGCACGTCGACACCACCAGCGGACCGGCGGTCTTCCACAAACTGCGCGAGCTGCGCTCCGGTGACGAGATCGAGGTCACCCGCACCGACCAGCGCGTGGCGGTCTTCGAGGTCAACTCCGTGGAGAAGTTCGACAAGGGCCGACTGCCGGTGGACGAGGTGTACGGCGACTTCAGCCGCCCGAGTCTCCGACTGATCACCTGCGGCGGCCAGTGGGTCGGCGGCGAGACCGGCTACGCGGACAACGTGGTGGTGTTCGCCTCGCTGGTCGAGGCGCGTTCAGGCGGCTGACCGGCGTCGACGTAATCGGCGAGCCGGGCGGCGCCGGTGAGCATGGCCCGGCCTCGTTCGGTGAGCCGTTGCCGCCACTGGCTCAGCGACGCGGCGAGCGGTTCGGCACCGCCGGCGTCGCGCACGCGACGCAGCACGCCGGCGATGTGGTCGAGCCGGTACCCGCCGCGGCGCAACAGGTGGGCCAGTTCGGCGTCCCGGACGTCGTCGGGACGGTAGAGCCGGTAGTGAGTCACCGGATCACGTACCGGTCGCAGCACCCCGGCCCGCTCCCACTTGCGCAGCGTGGCTGGCTGAAGACCGAGCCGGTGAGCCACCACGCTGATCGGCACGGCTTTCTGGCTCTGCGGTTGCGGTCTCGTTCCGGTCAGCGTCGCCACCGCGGCCTCGACCGCGTCCAGGGTGTCCCGATCGCGCTGGAGCAGGGCGTGCCCCTTGTCGATGGTGCGCAACGCCGTGTCGATCTCACCGCGGTTGACGGCCCGCATGATCTCGCCGCTGGCCGCATAGCCGTGGCCCGGGATCAACGCGAGGTAGGCACGCAGCGCCTTGGCGTGCTGCTCGGTGAAACGACGGTAGCCGTTCGGGGTGCGCTGGGCCGGAGGCAGGACGCCGTCTCGTTCGTAGTTGCGCACTGCCTGCGCGGAGAGGCCGTGGGCGCGCGCGAGGTCGACCGGCCGGCGTACCTGTGGGTTTGAAGGTTTTGGGGCTGTCACCGCGCTCCACCGCTCGTGAGTCTCAACCGCTGGTTCAACGATA
This sequence comes from Micromonospora sp. NBC_00362, assembly GCF_026342155.1. NCBI lineage: Bacteria > Bacillati > Actinomycetota > Actinomycetes > Micromonosporales > Micromonosporaceae > Micromonospora > Micromonospora sp. NBC_00362. The sequence continues at coordinate 5,890,030 of NZ_JAPENH010000001.1, read as the reverse complement.
CGGTTCATGGAATGCCATCTTTTCTCGACCTGCTGGCGGTAACCCCGGACCTGCTCGCGCTCGGCGAACCGACGCACGGTGAGTCCGCCTTCCTCCAACTCCGCAACGAGGCTTTTCTGTCGCTGACCGAGCACGGCTTCCGCTCGATCGCCGTGGAGAGCGACCGGGCGGCCGGGCTGATCGCCGACGAGTTCGTGCAGGGCGTCGCCGACGTGACGCTCGACCGGGCGCTCGCCGAAGGGTTCAGCCACGGTTTCGGGGCAGCCCCGGCGAACCGCGACCTCCTCCTGCGGATGCGGGAGTGGAACGCCGGACGGTCGGCCGCCGAGCGCCTGACGTTCCACGGCTTCGACGCCCCGGTGGAGCTGGAGAGTGCTCCGAGCCCGCGCTGGCACCTCACCCAGGTCTGCCGGTTCCTCGACCTGGACCGGGCTGCCGAGATCGACGACCTGATCGGGGACGAGGCGCGGTGGAGTGACACGGCCGCGATCTGGGAGCCCGGCCGTTCGGTCGGGCGCTCGACCGACGCCCAGCGACTGCGGGTGTTCGCCGACGACCTGCTGACCGAGCTGTACCTGCGGGCGCCGGGGAAGTCAGTGGGCTGGCCGGCGGCATTCGTGCACGCCACGGCCGCTGTCGCGTTGCTGCGGTACCACGCCGCGGCCGCCGCACCACTGGCCCAGGAGGAACGCTTCGCCCGCCTGGCCGCCGTCCGGGACGCGCTGATGGCCGAGAACCTGCTCGCGATCCGATCGGCCGAGGCACACCGCGGGCCCACACTGGTCTTCGCGCACAACACGCACCTCCAACGCCACCAGAGCACGATGACGCTGGCCGAGACGCAGGTGTCCTGGGCCGGTGCCGGCGCGATCGTCGCGTCGCTGCTGGGCGACCGGTACGCGGTGATCGCCGGCAGCCTCGGCGCGAGCCCGGCGCTCGGCATCGGGCCGCCCGCCGCCGCCACCTACGAGGGCAGACTCCAGCAGGAGACCAGCCTTCCCCGTTACCTGCCGACGTCCGACATCGCAGCGGCCGAGCGGCGGACCCACGACTATCGCTACTTCCCGCTGGACCAGGCCACCATCGAACACGCCGACGCGGTCCTGCACGTCCCGACCGGTGTCGACACGGCCGTGCTCGTCGATCGGATCGCCGCACTGCCCGGCGTCGAGCAGGTCGTGGCGAGCGAGGAGAACGGATCACCCGAGGCGGCCTGGGGTGACCGGTTCTTCTTCGTCGGCCCGGACCGCCGCCAGCCGTTCGCCACCATCGTCGAGCACGACGTGCCCGGCTTCGACGAGGCCGCACAGCTTGACCGCCCCGGCGTCTTCCGCCTCAACCTGGACCTGGGCCGGGCCGAGTTCGAGCGGCTGTTCGGCTTCCCGCCCAAGGCGTTCGAGGAGCATCGGCACGAGTTCGACTTCGCCCGACTGGACACCCTCGTGCCGCACCCGGGCTACGCGCAGTACGGCTTCGCCAGCATCGTCATGCCCGGTCCGCACCTGCTGCCCGAGATCGACCGGCTGCTCGCGATCGCGTACCGCCGAGCTGTCGACCGCCACGAACGCGCAGCGCGCCGGGCAACCCGCCCGCAATCCGGAGCCTGACCACGCCGCGGGGTCAGGCCGCGGCCTCGGGCTCCCGCAGGTCCAGCCAGTCGGCCCAGCGGGGGTCGGGGGCGCGGTGGCCCAGCACCCGCCAGGCGGTGCCCTTCGGGGCGGTTGGCAACGCGTGTAACCGCCACCCCATCTCGGCCGGAGTCTTGTCGCCCTTGGTGTGGTTGCACCGGGCACACGCGGCGACCACGTTCTCCCAGGCGTGCCGGCCACCCCGGCTGCGCGGAAAGACGTGGTCGATGGTCTCTGCCGGCCCCCGGCAGTAGGCGCACCGCCACCCGTCCCGGGCGAAGATCGCCCGGCGGGACAGCCCGACATGCGTTCGGTACGGCACCCGGACGAAGCGCGTCAGCCGGACCACTGATGGCACCGGGAGCGCGTCCCGGGCGCTGTGCAGGATGCCGTCACCGTCGGCGACGCAGACCGCCTTCGCGGAGAGGACGAGGATCGCGGCGCGGCGCACCGACACGACACACAGCGGCTCGTAGGTGGCGTTGAGGACCAACGCGCCGGAGCCCACCGTGGGTCGTATGTCAGGCATCGCGCTCACCCTCCCGGTTCAGCGGCTGCTGGGGACCGCCGCCGACCGGGGCCGGGCACAGGGGCCCACACGGTCGACGCCGGGCCGATCACCGACGTCCGTTGCGCCAATAGTCCCTGATCGGACCCCGGATTGCACGTACTAATCTCTCTTCTGGTAAGCGGATCACCCGCGCCGGGACGGAATCGATGCCGAACGCACCGCTTCGGCCTGGTTGCTCCGCGCGACTGCCACCCCAACCGGTCCAGGACCTTGCGCGCATGGGGTCGACGCGCGCGCTCCGCCTCTCCAGTCGCCATGCTCGCAACGACCGGTCCGCCGGTCGGTGGGTCGGCGGCGGACGCTCGGGCTCCTTGCGGTACGAAGACATAGTGAGTGCCGCCAGCGTGACGCCCCTAGCCCTGTCCGACGCCGTCTCGGTGAGCTGCCAGGGCAGCACCTCCTGCGAGTGGATCTACGACATCACCAGGTCGGCCTGGTTCGCCGAGGGAAGCTACTGGATCCTGCTCAAACCGCTTCGGGTGTTGCTGATCCTGGCGCTGGCGATGGTGGCCCGCTGGGCGCTGCACCGGACCATCAACCGGTTGGTGCGAACGACCACCGACGGTGCGGTGCCGACGATGCTGCGGCCGCTGCGCGAACGGGTACCCACCGCCGCTGTCGACCCTGCCGAGTTCGTGCCGGAGCGACGGAGGCAGCGGGCAGAGGCGATCGGGTCGGTGCTGCGCAGCCTGACCACCGCCTTCGTCTTCGGCATCGCGCTACTGATGATCCTGCGGGAGTTCAGCTTCGACCTGGCGCCGCTGCTGGCCAGCGCGGGGATCGCCGGCGTCGCGCTGGGCTTCGGCGCGCAGAGCCTGGTGAAGGATCTGATCGCCGGCCTGTTCATGCTGATCGAGGACCAGTACGGCGTGGGTGACAACGTCGACCTGGGCGAGGCGATGGGCGTGGTCGAGTCGGTCGGCCTGCGGGTCACCACGGTGCGCGACGGCCGGGGCGTGCTCTGGTACATCCGCAACGGCGAGATCATCCGGGTGGGCAACAAGAGCCAGGGTTGGGCTCTCGTGGTGGTGGACCTGCCCATCGGTTTCAACAGCACCGAGGAGGCCACGGCGGTGCTACGGACCGCGGCCGCCTCGATCGCAATGGACCCGGAGCTGTCACCGGAAATCGTGGAGGCGCCCGAGGTGCTGGGTGTCGAGCAGGTGACGGTGGACGGCGCGGTCATCCGCACCGTGGTGAAGACCACTGCGGACGGGCAGTTCGCGGTGGGCCGGGAACTGCGTCGGCGTCTCGCCGAGGCGCTGGAAAATTCGGGGATCACCGCGCAGATCGCCGCGGCCCGCATCTATCCCGGCCTGTCGACCCGGCCGTTGCCGGAAGGTGAAACCGGTCAGGGCGGTGCCACCTGACACCGCCGACACTGTCCGGCAATTCAGGGGTCGCGATCCGGCCGGCCCCTCGGGTATCGTCCGTTCGTTCAGTCGGGGAGGCGACGAACGACCCGTTCGACCTAGCTAGTTGTCAGACGATCGGGCAGAATCCGGAGCACGCGTTCCCACCAAAGCGTGATCACATCCTCGCTGATCCGTAGATCTGACGAGCGCTTCCGGCCGGGCTGCCACGAGCGGCCGAGCCGGGGCCGATGGAGGCGACGGTGCCTGAGGAGCGACCTTCTGCGGAAGGCCCCGCCACATTCCGCGAAGTCTTCGGCCAGCACGAGTTCCGGGCTGTGTTCGTGGCCGGCGCTCTCTCCTGGATCGGCGACTATGTCGCGAAGGCCGCCGTCACCCTGCTCGTCTATCAGCAGACCCGGTCCGTCGCGCTCTCCGCGGCTGCCTTCGCTGTCAGTTTCCTGCCCTGGTTGCTCGGCGGTCCCGTGCTCGCCGCACTCGCGGAGCGGTACCCGTTCCGACGGGTGATGGTGGCATGCGACCTCATCCGGATGGCGCTGATGCTGCTCATCGCCATTCCGGGCCTGCCGTACCAGGCGGTGCTGGTGCTCATCTTCGCCGCCACGCTGGCCAACCCGCCGAGCCAGGCGGCGAAGTCCGCGCTGATCGCTCAGTTGCTCACCGGGGACCGACTGGTGCTGGGGCTGTCACTGAACAGCAGCGTCGGGCAGGCAGCCCAGGTCGTGGGGTACGTCTTCGGCGCCGCTGTCGCCGCGGTCGACCCGGAGGCGGCGCTGCTGTTCAACGCGGTCACGTTCGGTGTCTCGGCGCTGCTGGTTCGCCTGGGTGTGCGCGACCGCCCGGCGATGATGAACCCGGAGCACCGCAGCCATCTGCTGCAGGAGACTCGGCAGGGGTTCGGCATGGTGTTCCGCACACCGGTGCTGCGGGCCATCGCGGTGTTGGTGTTCAGTTCGATGCTCTTCTCGATCGTTCCCGAGGGTCTCGCCGCAGCCTGGGCCAACGAAGAGGGCCGTGGCGCGCTGAGCGCGGGCACCGCACAGGCGGCGATCATGGTGGCCAATCCGATCGGCTTCATCGTCGGTGGGTTGCTGGTGAGTCGCCTGTTCGGGCCGGCTCGCCGACTGAAGCTGATGCGGCCACTCGCGGTGCTCGCCCCGTTGATGCTCGTGCCGGTGCTGCTCGACCCCCCGCCGCTGGTGGTCGCGCTGCTCGCCTCGCTCTGCGGGTTCGCGGTCGCCGGCATGATGCCGATGGCCAACGGGTTGTTCGTCCAGGCGCTGCCCAACGGCTTCCGAGCCCGCGCCTTCGGGGTGATGGCCACCGGCATCCAGGTCATTCAGGGCCTCGCGGTGCTGGTCACCGGGTTGCTCGCCGAACGTTTCCCCATTCCGATCGTGGTGGGGGTCTGGAGCGCAGCCGGGGTGGTGCTGATGGCGGTCGCCACGCTGCGTTGGCCGGACCGGCAGACGGTGGACGAAGCGATCACTGCCGCCTCGTTGGCCAACGCCGATCCGCCGCCCTCCGGGCTCGGCGACCCGGCCAGCGACCGCCCGGTGGGAGGCACGTCCGACCCGCATGCCGGTGACGGCCACCGCCGGCACGCTGTCACCTGACGGCCGAAGCGACCTCCACCCACAAACGCCGGGTGCCCGACATTCGGGGTTGTCGACCCGGCGTGATCCGACGCACGTCGTGCGGGTCGGGCCGGCGCCGGGCGCACCTGGCAGGATGGAACTGTGACTTCCGCAGGTGAATCCGACCGTCCCGGTGCGTCGATGACCCTCTTCGAAGCGGTCGGCGGCGAACCCACCTTCCGCAAGCTGGTCGACGAGTTCTACGCCGGCGTCGCCACCGACCCCCTGCTGCGACCCATGTACCCGGAGGAGGACCTGGGCCCGGCCGCGGACCGGATGACCCTGTTCCTGATGCAGTACTGGGGCGGGCCGAACACGTACTCCGCTCAGCGCGGGCACCCGCGGCTGCGGATGCGCCACGCGCCGTTCCGGATCGGCGCGGCCGAACGGGACGCCTGGCTACGGAACATGCGCCGCGCCGTGGACCGGCTCGACCTTGAGCCGGAGATCGCCGCAACCCTCTGGGACTACCTGGAGCGGGCCGCGTACTTCATGGTCAACGTCGAGGACGACCCGGCCAACGGCGGCTGACCCACCCCATCCGGAGCGTCGTCAGAGCAGCGCGCCCTCGTCGTGCAGCCAGTCCACGAAGCTGGTGGCGACCGCCGCGCCGCAGTCGAGCATCTCGACCAGGAGCGCGTCGTGGGTGCCGGCGCCCAGGGGCACCTGAAGCTCGGCGTAGATCGGTAGCTGACCGCGCTCGGTCGGGTCACCGATGTACGCCTTGCAGAACCGGCGGGTGTGGTTCCACTCGTTGACCACCCGGTACGCCCGGTCGGCCCAGTCCGGCGGGACCGTGGCGTGCGGACGTGCCCGCATGACCAGGATCTCGTCCTCCGGCCCTTCGAGGGTGACCAGCACCGCGTGCCGCTCCCACATCGCCAGCAGGTTGCCGTCGCCGTCAGCCAGATAACGCACGTCGAGCAGATCGAGCGCGTCACAGACCCGGCGCAGACTCACCGGCTCCACGGTGGCGGGCATCTCGGTCAGCACGGGCCGCTCGTTGGACGGGCAGTCGTCCCCCGGCTGGCGAGGGCTGGGCGGCCCGATCCGGACCGCGTTGTCGACTGTGATCCCGCTTCGGGTTTCCGGATCGCCGCCGTCGGCGGGACCGGGGCGCCATGACCACCACGGCATCGCTCGCGCACCTCACTCCCCAGCGGATCCAGTCGCCTACGGTGCGTTGGATCCGAGGATGGACGGTACCCGGACAGCCGGGTTGAAGCACCCCCCCAACGACCGCCCCTGACCAGAAGAATGATCTGGGGTCATCCGTTCGGATGAGCGTTCAGGGGTGTCACGGCAAGATCGGTGGCCTTCTGCAACCAAGCCGCTCCGTGCGGTCCCACCAGGCCGACCCAACGACCGGCCACCCGCACCTGAACGGCGTCCCCACCCTCGCCAGCCGCCGAGCCGCTGGCGGCGCCCAGGAAGCCCATCCGGACCACACCCTGCACCAGCCGCTGCGGCACCTCGACCGGCGCGGCGGGCGTCCCGTCCGGGGTGATCAGCACCGCCACGTGGTCGAGCAACGCGTCACGCAGGGCCCGCTGGCCCACGGCACGGCCGGCCACACCCTGCTCGCTCGCCGTCCGCAGGGTGCCCGCCGCCGCGTCGGCGATCCGTCGCACCTCGGCAACGGGCAACGCCTCCACCTGGCGGCTCCGCGTCGGCGGCAGCGGCCACCGCCACTGGGCGTCCCGGCGGGTCGGCAGGGTCACGCCGCCCCGCTCCAGCTCGGCGAGCAGCTCCGCGGCCGCCACGGTGACGTCCTCAGCGACGCCGTCGGCCGGCCCACCGGCAACCGTGCGGACCACCAGGACCTGCCACGGCAGCCGCGCCCACAGGGCGACCCGGCCCGGTGCGCCGGCCGGCCGCAACCGGACCGGCGCGACCGGATCCAACCGGACCAGCCGGGCCAGGAAGGCGCCCGCGTCCGCCACCCCGGCGACACCGTGGGTGGACGCCGCCGTCCGGCCCGGCTCGGCGGTGCCCGGCCGGGTCACACCACACAGCCCTGCGGCGCGTACGTGAGCAGGAAGTCCCGTTCCTCGGTGGTGATCCGCCGGGGCACCTGGCGGGTCAGGTCGAACGGCACCAGCACCGAGCGGGCCCGGCTGGCCAGCACCTCACCGTCGTACAACTCGTAGGCGACGGTGAACCGGGAGGCCCGGATCTCCTCCACCCAGAGCTCGATCCGGACGGTGGGCGCCGCCTCCGCGGTGGCCCGGCCGAGCGCGTAGTCGACCGGGCGCAGGTAGTCGACCTCGTGCCGGCGGATCACCACCCCGTCGGCGAACGAGCCGACGCCCCAGGCCCGGCCGCCGGCGAACATCAACGCCACCCGCGCCTCCTCGTACAGCGTGAGGAAGCGCGAGTTGTTGACGTGGCCGTACGCGTCCAGGTCGGACCAGCGCAGTGTGCAGTGGTAGACGAAGCGGTCAGACACCTTCTCGGCCGGTCAGTCGCGGGTCAGCTTGCGGTAGGTCACCCGGTGCGGCCGGGCAGCCTCCGCGCCGAGGCGGTCGATCTTGTTCTTCTCGTACGCCTCGAAGTTGCCCTCGAACCAGAACCACCGGGACGGGTCCTGGTCGTCGCCCTCCCAGGCCAGGATGTGCGTGGCGACGCGGTCCAGGAACATCCGGTCGTGCGAGATGACCACGGCGCAGCCGGGGAACTCCAGTAGCGCGTTCTCCAGGCTGGACAGCGTCTCCACGTCCAGGTCGTTCGTCGGCTCGTCGAGCAGGATGACGTTGCCGCCGATCTTCAGGGTCAGCGCCAGGTTGAGCCGGTTGCGCTCACCGCCGGAGAGCACCTTCGTCGGCTTCTGCTGGTCCGGTCCCTTGAAGCCGAACGCGGCGATGTACGCCCGCGACGGCATCTCGACCTTGCCCACCATCAGGTAGTCCAGCCCGTCGGAGACGACCTCCCAGACGGTCTTGTCGCCGTTGAGGCCCTCACGGTTCTGGTCGACGTACGACAGCGAGACGGTGGGACCGACCCGGACCTGGCCGCCGGTCGGCTCCTCCAGCCCGACGATGGTCTTGAACAGGGTGGTCTTGCCGACGCCGTTGGGGCCGATGATGCCGACGATGCCGTTGCGCGGCAGCGAGAACGACAGGTTGTCGATCAGCAGCCGGTCACCGAAGCCCTTGCTGAGGTCGACCGCCTCGATCACCGTGCTGCCCAGGCGCGGGCCCGGCGGGATCTGGATCTCCTCAAAGTCGAGCTTGCGGGTCTTCTCCGCCTCGTTGGCCATCTCGTCGTACCGGTCCAGGCGGGCCTTGGACTTGGTCTGCCGGGCCTTGGCGTTGGAGCGGACCCACTCCAGCTCCTCGGTGAGGCGCTTCTTCATCTTGGCGTCGCGGCGGCCCTCGACGGCCAGCCGGGCGGCCTTCTTCTCCAGGTAGGTGGAGTAGTTGCCCTCGTACCCGATCGCCCGGCCGCGGTCCAGCTCCAGGATCCAGCCGGCCACGTTGTCGAGGAAGTACCGGTCGTGGGTGATCGCCATGACGGTGCCGGCGTACTTGGCGAGGTGCTGCTCCAGCCAGGAGACGCTCTCCGCGTCCAGGTGGTTGGTGGGCTCGTCGAGCAGCAGCAGGTCGGGCGCCTCCAGCAGCAGCTTGCAGAGCGCGACCCGGCGACGCTCACCACCGGAGAGTTGGGTCACGTCGGCGTCCGGCGGCGGGCAGCGCAGCGCGTCCATGGCCAGTTCGAGCTTGGAGTCGATGTCCCAGGCGTCGAGGTGATCAAGCTCCTCCTGGAGCTTGCCCATCTCCTCCATCAGCTCGTCGGAGTAGTCGGTGGCCATCTGCTCAGCGATCTTGTTGAACCGCTCCAGCTTGGCCTTGGTCTCGGCGACCGCCTCCTCGACGTTGCCGAGCACGGTCTTGGCCTCGTTGAGCGGGGGCTCCTGGGCGAGCATGCCGACCGTGTAGCCGGGCATGAGTCGGGCCTCGCCGTTGCTCGGCTTGTCCAGCCCTGCCATGATCTTGAGGAGGCTGGACTTACCGGCGCCGTTCGGACCGAGCACACCGATCTTGGCTCCCGGCAGGAAGCTCAACGTGACGTTGTCGAGCACGACCTTGTCGCCGTGCGCCTTGCGCGCCTTTTCCAGGACGTAGATGTACTGGGCCACGGTGCGGGCTACCTCCGTCGGTTGCTGTCGCTGATCGGCGGCGCGGCGCGGGCTGCGAGGACCGCCCGCCGCCGCCGGCCGGTAGCCGGCCGCGCGCACGCCATCGTCAATCCTGACAGGTACGGCGCGCTTCGCCCACATCACCCCGCCCCAGGGGTACGCGAGCGCGCCTCCTTGCCAGAGCCGGTAAGGCAAATTACGGTTTCGGTATGACCAAGAAGATCACCATCAGCCTGCCCGATGAGCTTGCCGACAGGCTGGCCGACGAGCCGAACGCCTCCGCCTATGTCGCTGAGTCTCTGCGCCGGAGGGTGGCCGGGGAGAAGACGCGGGAGATCCTCCGGCGGGTGGGTTTTGAGATCACCGACGAGGGCGTCGCGCGGGTACACGCCGAGATGGAGCAGTTGCGGGCGAGCATCACGCCCGAACTGCGCGAACAGGCAGCCCAGCTCCAGGCGGAGGTCTTGGCGGCACGCGCGAGAGCCACCCGGTGACGGGCTACGGCTTGGCGCTGGATGCGACCGCCCTGCTGGCATATTCCTCGTCCGAACGGGATGTCGGACACCGCATCGCGGAAGCCGCCGACTATGGCGTGCACGTGCTGGTGCCGGCACTCTGCCTCGTCCGTGCGCACCAGGAGGCCACTCCCGATCAGTGGGAGATGCTCGAAGTGCTCGCCGCGTTGCCGCACATCCGGGTAACACCTGTCGAGCCGAACATGTGCTCGTTTCTCGGCGGATGGTCGCGCCGGATGGCCGGACACACGGACCTAGCTCAGTTGGCGATGGACGCCGCCGCCCACCCCCTCGTGCCGATCATGACGGACCGGCGGGAGCTGCTCGGCGAGGTGCTGCCCAAGGAATGGCCGATCATCGACCTCCGACCTGCGGGCTGTCGACAAGATCACCTCTAGGATTCGGTCGCACCGAGGCGGGTAGGAGACTCCGGCACGGGGCACAAGACGCCGCAGCTACGCTCAGTACGCTCATCGCGGTGGACCCGTCAGTACCCGGAGGTGGCCGATCGTGACCGTCCGTAGCTCCTTTGTCGTAGTGGCGAACCGTCTGCCGGTCGACGAGGTGAGCACACCCGAGGGCCGGCAGTGGCGACGCAGCCCTGGCGGGCTGGTCACCGCCCTGCATCCCGTACTCGCCGAACACAAGGGCACCTGGGTCGGCTGGGCCGGTGGCACCGGCGCCGCCCCCGAGCCGTTCGACCTGGAGGGGATCCGGCTGCACCCGGTCCCGCTCAGCGCCGAGGAGTTGGAGCGCTACTACGAGGGCCAGTCCAACGCGACGATCTGGCCGCTCTACCACGACGCGGTGGAGACGCCGGCCTACAAGCGCCGGTGGCGGGAGGCGTACCGCCTGGTCAACGCCCGGTTCGCGGAGGCCGCAGCCGACGTGGCGGCCGAGGGCGCGACGGTCTGGGTGCAGGACTACCAGCTCCAGTTGGTGCCGGCGATGCTCCGTGAGCTCCGCCCGGACCTGCGGATCGGGTTCTTCCTGCACATCCCGTTCCCGCCGATCGAGCTGTTCATGCAGATGCCGTTCCGTACCGAGATCCTGCGCGGTCTGCTCGGCGCCGATCTGGTCGGTTTCCAGCAGCGGCTGGCCGCGCAGAACTTCGTCCGGCTGGCCCGGCACCTGCTCGGGCTGCGCTACGAGGGTCAGATGATCCAGGTCGACGGTCGGCAGGTGAAGGCGGGCGCCTTCCCCATCTCGATCGACACCCAGGAAATGGAACGGATGGCCGCCGACCCGGCGATCCAGGCCCGGGCCAAGCAGATTCGCGCCGAGCTGGGCGACCCGAAGACGATAATCCTGGGCGTGGACCGGCTGGATTACACAAAGGGCATCGAGTTGCGGCTCAAGGCCTTCCGGGAGCTGCTGGCTGACGGAAAGTTGACAGTTCCCGACGCGGTCATGGTTCAGGTCGCGACACCCAGCCGTGAGCGCGTGGAGCACTACCAGGCACTACGGGTGAAGGTGGAGCGCGAGGTCGGTCGGATCAACGGCGAGTTCGGCAGGGTCGGCGTGCCGGCGGTCCATTACCTCCATCAGTCGTACAGTCGCACTGAGCTGGCAGCGATGTACGTTGCTGCCGACGTGATGATGGTGACCCCGCTGCGAGACGGAATGAACCTCGTGGCGAAGGAATACGTAGCATCACGTGCCGACCAGGGTGGCGCGCTCGTACTCAGTGAGTTCGCCGGCGCCGCCACCGAGCTTCGCCAGGCATTTTTGTGTAACCCGCACGACCCGGACGCGGTCAAGGACGCCCTCCTCCGGGCAGTGCACGTGGAGAAAACCGAGGCACGCCGCCGGATGCGGACAATGCAACGTCACCTGCGTACCCACGACGTGGGCCACTGGGCCAAGTCTTTCCTCTCGGAGCTCGGAGTTCCCGAGGCGGAGGCCGAGTGAACACGTCCGTCAACGATGGGGCGGCAAACGCCACCGGGGTCATGGACCCTGAGCTGCGTTCCGCCATAGGCCGGATCGCCCGGGTCCCCCAGCTCCTGGTCGCCTGCGACTATGACGGCACGCTGGCGCCGATCGTGGAAGACCCGAGCACAGCCGTCCCACTGCCCGAGTCGGTCGCCGCGGTCCGCGCGCTCGCCGCGCTACCGCAGACCACAGTGGCGGTGGTTTCCGGTCGGGCGCTGCGCGACCTGGCCGCGCTCTCGCGGCTGCCGAGCGAGGTGCACCTCGTCGGCAGCCACGGTTCCGAGTTCGACATCGGCTTCGTCGAGCGGCTCTCCCCCGAGTTGGTAGCCGTACGGACCCAGGTCCGCAACGCGCTGCGTGAGATCGCGGCCCAGCACCCGGGCATCCGGCTGGAACGCAAACCGGCGAGCGTCGCGATGCACACCCGTGGGGTCGACCCGCAGATCGCCGCCGCCGCCATCGAGGCGGTCCGCAACGGTCCGGCCACCTTCGACGGCGTCACGGTGACCCAGGGCAAGGAGGTCATCGAACTCTCCGTGGTGGCCACCCACAAGGGCACCGCACTCGACCAGTTGCGGACCCAGCTCGCCTCCAGCGCTGTGCTGTTCATCGGCGACGACATCACCGACGAGAACGGCTTCGGCCACCTGCACGGTCCCGACCTCGGCATCAAGATCGGCCCCGGCGACACCCAGGCCAGCTACCGGGTGGCCGACCCGCTGGAGGCCGCCCGCGCCCTGGCGCTGCTGCTGGAGACCCGGCGGCACTGGCTGTTCGGTGAGCGGGCGGTGCCGATCGAACGGCACTCCATGCTGGCCAACGGTCGTACCGTCGCTCTGCTCACCCCCGAGGCCAAGGTGAGCTGGCTCTGCCACCCCAAGCCGGACTCGGCGGCGATCTTCGCCGACCTGGTCGGTGGCAGCCCGGCCGGCCACTTCAGCATCGCCCCGGAACGTGGCGGCATCCCGCTGGGCCAGCGCTACCGCTCCGGCACGATGACCGTGGAGACTCGCTGGTCCGGGCTCACCGTCACCGACTGGCTGGACAAGCCGGCCCGGGAGACCACCCCGGACGACAGCCCGGCGGTCATCACCGGCGACTCGACACTGGTCCGGGTGCTGACCGGCAGCGGCAAGGTGAAGGTGGAGTTCGCGCCGAGGCCGGAGTTCGGCCAGGTCGCCGTGCAGTTGCAGCCGATCGGCGACGGTCTGCTGGTGCTCGGCTCCAACGAGCCGGTCGCGCTCTACGCCCCCGGTGTGGAGTGGGAGGTCGGCAACGACGGGGGGTACGAGACCGCCAAGGCGATCGTCGACCTCTCCGCCGCCGGTGGGCAGGTAGTGCTGGAGCTGCGCTTCGGCACGCACAGCCTGGAGCACCACCGGGTGCCGATCCACGAGCGGCAGGCCGCCGCCGAGCAGCCGTGGAAGGACTGGGTGGCCTCGCTGCGGCTGCCGTCCACCGCCCGGGACCTGGTCGCGCGCAGCGCCCTCACCCTGCGCGGGCTCTGCCACGAAGCCACCGGCTCGATCCTGGCCGCGGCGACCACCTCGCTCCCCGAGGAGTTGGGCGGCGTCCGCAACTGGGACTACCGCTACTGCTGGCTGCGCGACGCCGCGCTGACCGCCCGCGCACTTGTCGACCTGGGCTCCGTCGAGGAGGCCGAGGCGCTGCTGCGCTGGGTGGACGGCTGCATCGAGCGCACCGGCGGGCACCCGGAACGGCTGCACCCGCTCTACACCATCGACGGCTACGAGTTGGGCGCCGAGGCGGTCATCGACACGCTGCCCGGGTACGCCGGCTCCCGGCCGGTCCGGGTCGGCAACCTCGCCAACCACCAGTTGCAGCTGGACGTCTTCGGCCCGATCGCCGACCTGATCGCGGCCGTCGCCGACGCTCGCGGTTCGGTCCGTGACGACGAGTGGCGGGTCCTGGAGAACATGGTCGAGGCGGTCCGCCGCCGCTGGCACGAGCCCGACCACGGCATCTGGGAAGCCCGGCTGCCACCCCGGCACCACGTCTTCTCCAAGGTGATGTGCTGGATGACAGTCGACCGGGCCCTGCACGTGATGCGCGAGCACGGCGGCGAGGACCGGCCCGAGTGGAAGGACCTGCGCGACCGGATCGGCGCCAACGTGCTGGAGCACGGCTGGCACTCCGACGTCGAGGCGTACAGCGTCGCGTACGGGGACGAGGACATGGACGCCTCGTCGCTCTGGATCGGCCTCTCCGGCCTACTCCCGGGCGACGACCCGCGCTTCCTGTCCACCGTCCTGCGGATCGAGGCGGATCTGCGCAGCGGCCCGGTCGTCTACCGCTACCACTGGGACGACGGCCTGCCCGGCCGTGAGGGCGGCTTCCACATCTGCACGGCGTGGCTGATCGAGGCGTACCTGCGCACCGGCCGCCGCACCGACGCGGAGGAACTGTTCGCGCAGATGGTGCTGACCGCCGGCCCGACCGGGCTGCTCCCCGAGCAGTACGACCCGCTCGCCGAGCGCGGCCTGGGCAACCACCCGCAGGCGTACAGCCACCTTGGTCTGATCCGCTGCGCCCTGCTGCTGGACAACATGCTCAAGCAGTAGTTCGCCGTCTGTGTGACGGGGCCGGAGCGCTTGCGCTCCGGCCCCGTCGGTCACTGCGGGTACGGCAGGCTCGGTTGCCACCCGTGCAGGTGGGCGGCGAGGTCGGCGGGCACCGTCCAGTGCGCGTACGGCAGCAGCGCGCTGCTGCCGGTGTGGACCAGGCACAGGAGTGGGGCGTCGCCGGTGTGGTCGAGCGCGAGCTTCGGTTTGCGGGCCGCGCCGACGCCGCCGAGGCCGAACAGGACAACCGGGTCCCGGACCGGAAGCCCCTGTGCCTGTCGGGCGTCACGCCACCCTCGGTACGCCGCGTCCAGCCGCCAGGGCGCGAGGTCGGCGAGACCGCGGTACAGGTTGGCCACCCAGGTCGGTGTGAGTTCGGCGTCGGAGAGCCGGTACGGCACCCCGGTCAGCAACGCGTCGAGTTCCGGGTCCGTCTCCACACCGGCGTTGAGCAACGCCTCGGGCAACGCGCCACGGCGGACGGCCGCGACCGCGGGAGCGGCCTGCTCGACCCGATCGACCTGCCAGCGAAGCCGTGCCGGGGTGTTCGCCGCTCGGCGGTCCCACAACCAGCGGGCGTTGTCCCAGCGGTGCCGCTGGTTGGCCGGGATCAGGTCGTCGATGCCGACGACCAACTCCTCGCCCTCGACCCGTGCGGTGAGCCACCGGCCCCGCAGGTGCGGCCGCTGCTCGCCGTAGCCGGCCAGTGCGACCACCGCCGACCGCAGGTAGGCGCCGGTGTTCCCGCGCGGGAAGTGCCAGCACAACGCGGACAGGTCGAGGGCCTCGAGGTCGGCGGCGGCCTCGTCCGACACCGCGCCGAACCGGACCGGTGGCGATGCCGCGCTGGCCTGGCGGTTGTCGAACTGTCGACGGTCTCGGCGCTGTCGTGCCTCGGCCCGCTCGACCGACGGGCTGACCGAGCACGCCGCCTTCCTCCCGGCCCACCGCAGCACCTCCGCCCCGGCCGCCTGCGGGTCGCCGAAGAGCCGGAACGCCAACAGCTCGGGCTCGTCGGACCCGTCGTCCTCGGTCACCTGCAGCTCGTACACCAGGTCGCCGGGCGAGCCCAGGTCGTAGGCGGTGTGCGGGTCACGGCCGAACTCGTTGCCGACGAGCGAGTCGCCCGCCTGCTGGCGATAGCCACGGACCACAGTTACCAGGACGGCCCAGGAGCTGTCCGCTTCCGCGCACCTCAGGGTCCGGACCGGAGCATCGCGCCATCGCGAGGGAAGGTCCTCGAAGGTGCTGGTCAGGCCGGGACTCCCGCACAACAGCGCGACGGGTGTGAGCAGTTCCGTTCGCCACGTCTCGTGCGGATCCTTCACGGTGAGCATGGTCGACATTGTGTCGACAGCCACCGACAACCGCCGCAGCTGGCAATCTTGGGACAGTTTCCGTTAGCGCGTAACGAAAACTGTCCGAGATCTACCCTGCCAGCACCCTCCCGCGTCCGGTCGGCTGTCAGCCGTCGAGGGCGCCCACCACGTCGCCCACCACGACGACGGCAGGTGGGCGTAGGTCGGCGGCACGCAGGTCGGCGGCCACCTCGCCCAGCGTGGACCGCAGCACCCGCTGGGTGCCCGTCGTGGCTTCCTGGACGACGGCGGCCGGCGTCTGCGGCGACCGGCCATGGGCGATCAGGGTGGCCGTGATGGCGGCGAGGTTCTTCAACCCCATCAGGATCACCAGGGTGCCGTGCAGACCGGCGAGGGCGTCCCAGCGCACCAGCGAAGCCGGAGCGTCGGGTGCCAGGTGCCCGGAGACCACAGTGAACTCGTGCGCCACCCCCCGATGGGTGACCGGGATGCCAGCCGCTGCCGGCGCGGCGATCGAGCTGGTCACCCCGGGCACCACTGTCACCGGCACGCCGGCGGCCGCGCAGGCCAGCAACTCCTCGCCGCCGCGGCCGAAGACGTACGGGTCACCGCCCTTGAGCCGCACCACGAAGGCGCCGGCCAGGGCCCGGTCGACCAGGATCTGGTTGATCTCCTCCTGGGCCCGGGACGGGCCGTAAGGGATCTTCGAGGCGTCCACCAGCTCGACGTCCGGGCGCAACTCGTCGAGGAGCAGCCCGGGCACCAGCCGGTCGGCGACCACCACGTCGGCCTCGGTGAGTAGCCGCCAACCCTTCACGGTGATCAGCTCCGGGTCCCCCGGCCCCGCCCCAACCAGCGCCACCCGCCCGGCCTGCGGCCCACCGGTCATCCCCGTCGAAGGGTCGGGCCGGCCAGCGATCCCGCCCGGAGCCAGGCGGACCGCCAGGAGGTCACGGATGGCGTCGCGGACGGTCATCGCCCGGCGCGGGTCGCCGCCTCCGAACACCGCCACGGTGACCGGGCCGTGCCGGGTCACCGCCGGGGTCCAGGCGGTGGCGGCCGTCCGGTCGTCGGCCCGGACACAGAAGATCCGCCGCTCGGCGGCGACGGCGCTCACCGAAGCCGCCGCGATCGGGTCGTCGATCGCCACGTGGACCAGCCACGCGCCGTCCAGGTCCTCGGGTGCGAACCGGCGCGGCACCCAGTGCAGCCGACCCGCGTCGACCCGCGCGCGCAGCGCCGGAGTCAGCTCCGGGGCCACCAGCAGGACGTCCGCACCGGCGTCCAGCAGCGCGGGTACGCGCCGGGTGGCGACAGCGCCGCCACCCACCACTACCACCCGCCGCCCGTGCAGCCGCAAACCCAGGGGGTACGGATTGGAGGTCACGCCGCACCACCGAGGCGGACGGCTTCTTCGTCGCGGGTGCTCACTTCTCGGCCACCCCTGCGGAGTCGAAGGTGGCCACCTCGTGCAGCACCCGGACCGCGCCGGTGACCACTGGCAACGCCAGCAGCGCGCCGGTGCCCTCGCCGAGGCGCAGCCCCAGGTCGATCAGCGGATCGAGGCCGAGGTGGCGCAGCGCGACAGTGGCACCGGGCTCGGCAGAGCGGTGGCCGGCGACCATGGCGCAGACCGCGTCCGGGGCGAACGCGGCGGCGGCGAGCGCGGCCGAGACCGCGATCACACCGTCCAGCAGCACCGGCGTGCGGCGCGCTGCGGCCCCCAGGATCAGCCCGGTCAGGGCGGCGTGCTCCAGACCACCGACGGCGGCCAGCACCCCGAGCGGGTCGGTCGGGTCGGGAGTGTGCCGGGCCAGCGCGGCCCGCACCACAGCCACCTTGCGCGCGTACGTCGGGTCGTCGACCCCGGTGCCCCGGCCTGTGGTGTCGAGCGGGTCTTCGCCGGTGAACGCGGCGATGAGCACTGCGGCCGGGGTGGTGTTGCCGATGCCCATGTCCCCGGTGAGCAGGATGCCGGCGCCGGCGTCGATCAGCTCGTCGGCGATCCGGATGCCGGTCCGCACCGCCGCCAGCGCCTCGTCCCGGGTCAGCGCTGTGGTCACCGTGAGGTCGCGGGTGCCCCGGCGGACGGACGCGACAACCAGTCGGGGCACGGCCGGGTCGAGCACCGCCGGGTCGAGGGCCGTCGGGTCGAGCACCGCCGGGTCGGTGGGCAGCGGGGTGGCCACGCCGACGTCGACGACGGTGACCGAGGCGCCGGCCTGCCGGGCGAACGCGTTGACCACCGCTCCGCCGGCCAAGAAGTTGCCGATCATCTGCGCGGTGACCTCCTGCGGCCAGGGACTGACCCCCTGGGCGTGCACCCCGTGGTCGCCGGCGAAGATCGCCACCGCGGCCGGTTCGGGCAGCGGTGGTGGGCAGACTCCGGCCAGGCCGGCGAGCCGTACCGAGAGCTCCTCCAGCGCACCCAGCGAGCCCGCCGGCTTGGTCAGCCGGCCGTGCAACTCGCGGGCGGCGGCCATGGCCGCCTCGTCCGCCGCGCGGATCGCCGCGATCGTGGTCTCCAGCATCATGCCTCCATGGTCTCGCGCAGCACGTCGATGAACGCGTCGGTGGTGTTTCGGTCGCGTACGGCCACCCGCAGCCAGTCCGGGCCGAGGCCGGGGAACGTGTCGCCTCGGCGCACCGCCCAGCCGCGCTCGCGCAGGGCGGCCCGGATCGCTGTCGCGCCCGGCAGGCGCAGCAGGACGAACGCGCTGGCGGGACGGCCGACGACGCGTACACCGGGCAGTTCGGCGAGGCGCGCTACCAGGTGGTCGCGGTCGGCGGCGAGGTCGGCGGCGATCGCGCGTTCGGCGTCGACCGCGACGGCGCTGGCGCAGGCCGACGCGGCCGCCAGCGCGGGCGTGGAGACGGCCCAGAGCGGCTGGACGGCGGCCAGCCGGGACAGCAGCTCCGCGGCGCCCAGCAGGTAGCCGATCCGCAGGCCGGCCAGGCCCCACGTCTTGGTGAGGCTGCGCACCACGAGCAGGCCGGGCAGATCGCGGCGTTCGGCCAGCGACTCCGGTTCGCCGGGGTGCCCGGCGGCGATGGTGGTGTCGGCGAACGCCTCGTCGACCACCAGCACCCGGCCGGGGCGGGCCAGCGCGGCCACCGTCTGGGCGGGGTGCAGCACCGAGGTCGGGTTCGTCGGGTTGCCGATCATCACGAGGTCGGCGTCGGCGGGCACCCGGGACGGGTCGAGCCGGAAGTCGTCGGCGGCGTCGAGCAGCACCCGCTCGACCGGGTGTCCGGCGGCCCGCAGCGCCGCCTCCGGCTCGGTGAACTGGGGGTGTACCACCACGGGGCGGTGCACGCCGCGCAGCGCCTGGGCGATCAGCACGAAACCCTCGGCGGCGCCGGCGGTGAGCAGCACCTCGTTCGGGTGACGGCGGTGTCGGGCGGCGACCGCCGCCCGGGCCGGTGCCGGGTCCGGATAGCGGGCCAGGTCGGTCAGGGTGGCCGCGATCGGGTGGGCCAGCCAGTCGGGAGGCCGCGCCCGCCGAACGTTGACGGCGAGGTCGATCAGGCCGGCGGTGGCCTCCGCGTCGCCGTGGTGAGCGAGGTCCGGCTCGACCCCGGTGGGTGGGGCGACAGCGCTCGGCTGATCAGACATGTCCGCGATCCTGCCGGGAAGGTGGCCGGTGGGACAGTCGATGTCGGCGTAAGCCGCGTCACCACCCGGCGGTTTAAGAGTTCTTCTCATGTACGAATCGGAAATGTCATAACTTGACCAGGTGAGCAACCGACCCCTTGCTGCCGCTGGTCGTCTCGTCCCTCTCCTCCGCGCCGGACTGATCGCCGGAATCGTGATCGCCGCCGCCGCGTACCCACTGGTCGCCCTCACCGGGCTCGGCGCGAAGGCCACCGCGCACGCCGTGGATCAGAAGACCCGGGTGCTGAAGACCGCCCTGCCCGCCGAGACCTCGTACGTCTACGGCCCGGACGGCAAGACCGTGCTGACCATGTTCTACGAGGAGTACCGGCAGTACACCAAGCTGTCGGACATGTCGCCGAACATCCAACAGGCGATCGTGGCCGCCGAGGACTCCCGCTTCTACCAGCACCACGGCGTCGACCCGAAGGGCGTGGCCCGGGCCTTCGTCTCCAACGCCCGCTCCGGCGGCTCCCAGGGCGCGTCGACGCTGACCATGCAGTACGTCCGGATGGCCCTGCGGGACAGCGCGACCACGCCCAAGGAGGTCCAGGAAGCCACCCAGCAGACCAGCATTCGCAAGGTCAAGGAAATGCGGATGGCGCTGGACCTGGAGAAGGAGATGAGCAAGGAACAGATCATGGAGCGGTACCTGAACTCGGCGTACTTCGGGCACCGGGCGTACGGCATCTACGCGGCCAGCGAGATCTTCTTCTCCAAGACCCCGAAGGACCTCACCCCGGTCGAGGCCGCCACCCTCGCCGGACTGGTCAAGTCCCCCTCCGAGTACGACCCGGCCGACTCCGACCAGAAGGAGGCCACCGGGCGGCGCAACTACGTGCTGGACCGGATGAGCCAACTCGGCTACCTCTCCCCCGACTCGGCCGCCGCCGCCAAGTCCGAGCCGATCCGGCTCAAGCTGACCACCCCACCGCACGACTGCGCCGCGGTGGCGGAGAAGTACAACAGCTGGGGCTTCGCCTGCGACTACCTGAAGAACTGGTGGAGCGCGCAGCCCGCGTTCGGCGCGAACCGGCTGGAACGGATGGACAACCTCCGCCGGGGCGGCTACCGGATCGTGCTCAGCCTCGACCCGAAGATCCAGGAGGCGGCGGAGAAGAACGTCGGCGCCAAGGAAGCCACCGGCAGCCCGTTCGCCAACGGCATAGTGGTCTCCGAGCCGGGCACCGGGCGGGTGAAGGCCATGGCGGTGAACCGGACGTACTCGCTGGACCTGGCCGAAAACCCGCAGAGCTCCAACCCCGAGGCCGGGCCGAAGGTGAAGGCCAACTACCCGAACACTGTGGCACCACTGCTCGGCGGCGGTGACCTGGCCGGCTACCAGGCCGGCTCGACGTTCAAGATGTTCCCGATGCTGGCCGCCCTCGACGCGGGGATGCCCCTCTCCACCTCGTTCAACGCGCCACACCGCTACCGGTCCGAGGTCTACGACGGGTGGGCGCCCTCCAACGCCAGCGGCGCCATGTCCGGCCAGCAGACCATGTGGTCCGGCTTCGGCAAGTCGGTGAACACGTACTTCGTCTGGCTGGAGGAGAAGGTCGGCGCGGACCGGGCGGTCCGGTTGGCCGAACAGCTCGGGCTGCGGTGGCGCACCGACGTCGACCGGGACCACGCGTCCCCGGACAAGGCGAAGAAGTGGGGCGCGTTCACCCTGGGAGTCTCCGACGCCACCCCGCTGGAGATGGCGAACGCGTACGCCGCGATCGCGGCCGACGGCCGCTACTGCGAGGCCATCCCCGTGCAAGCCATCATGAACCGGGACGGCACACCCGCCACCTACGCCACAGCGGGCGGTCTGCACCGTGAGGTGGCCAAGCCGCGCTGCCGGCAGGTGGTGAGCGCGGACGCCGCACGGGCGGCCACCGACGCGGCCCGCTGCCCGACCGGCGACACCCCGGCGCGCGGCAGCTGCGGCGGCTGGTCCACCGCCGACAGCGTGCGCGGCACAGTCGGACGCCCGGTGGCCGGCAAGACCGGTACGACCGACAGCACCCGGTCGGCCTGGTTCGTGGGCTACACCCCGGAGTTGGCAGCGGCGAGCTTCATCTCCGACCCGGACAACCCGTTCAACGCGGTCGGTGACGGGCAGTCCCAGATCCCGATCAAGGCGGTTTCGGAGACCCTGCGCGACGGCCTGAAGGGCACCCCGACCCGCCAGTTCACCCCACCGTCGGACGCCATCGTCGGCTGACGGGTCACGGGCCGGTGCGCGCCGCTCAGCGCAGGTCGGCGGCGACGAACGACCACAACTCCAGATCCACCCGGCCGCCGCTGACGAACCCGGCGTTGCGCAGCAGGCCCTCGTAGCTGAACCCGCCCTTCTCGGCGACCCGGCGCGAGGCCAGGTTGCCGGGAGCCACCCGCAGCTCGACCCGCTGGAAGCCGTGCTCCAGGATCAGCGCGATGGCCACCGCGTCGACCGCCTCGGCGGCGAAGCCGAAGCCCCGCGCGTGCGCCGCCATCGCGTAGGAGATCTCGGTGAGGCGGGCGCCCCAGTCGGTGCGCCGGGTCCACAGCGAGCCCACCACCTGGTCGTCCTCGCGCCGGAGCACCGCGTAGTGGTCGCCCTCCCCGCTGTCGCGCCGCTGCCGGGCCAGGTCGGTGCACCAGGCCAGCCCGTCGATCGGGCCGGAGTCGTCGGGCAGCGGCAGCCAACGCCGGGTCAGCTTGTCGGCGAAGATCTCCCCGGCCGCCGCCGCGTCGGCCGCCGTGAGCTGACGCACCTCGGTACGCGGGGTGGAGACGGTCAACGTCGGGAACCGGCGCACCGCCACCTGGCCGATCACACCGACACCTCGCCCGGCTGTGCTGGTACCACCTCGCTCGTCGGGTCGGCCGCCGCCGCGGCGACCAACCGGGCCGCCGTCGCCGGATGGCTCGCCCAGTGCACTGTGAGCTGCGAGGCGTGCACGTTGCGCCAGACGAAGCCTTCCGGCGCGCCGCCGTCCCAACTCCAGGCCGGGCGCTGACCAGCGCGGGGGGTGAGCACCGCACGGTGTGCCTTGTGCCCGACCAGCACCGTGCCGGTGGCGGCGACCACGCTGTCGGTCTGGGCGGTCGCCTCCCGGTAACCGGCCACCACCCCGTCACGGCTGACGCCGACCGCGTCCAGGACACCGCACATCGGCAGCCCGTCCAGTTCCCGGGCCAGCCAGAGCAGCCCGGCGCCCTCGGCGATCACCGGACGCCCCGTCCGCGCCAACTCGGCCACCGCGATGCAGAGCCGCCGGTTGGCCGACAACTGCTCGGCGTACGCCTCGGGTAGCGCGCCGCCGACGACCAGTGCGCGGGTACCGACCGGCAGCGCCTCGTCGCGCAGCGGGTCGACGACGACGACCTCGGCGCCGGCGGCCCGGAGCAACTCGCTGGTCTCCGGGTGACTGAAGCTGCCGCCCGGCCCACCGGCCACCGCCACCAGTGGGCGGTTCGCCGGGGGTGTGAACGTGCCGAGGGCCTCCTCGGGAGACCAGGCCGGCCCCGGCAGCGGCGGAGCGGAGCGGGCCAGCCCGAGCAGCCGTTCCAGGTCGACAGTGGCGGCGACGGCCTCGCCCAGCCGGCGGACCGCACGGACGGCGTCGGCCGACTCGTCGACCACCGGCGCCACCCCGTGCCGTCGCGACGGCAGCACCGGGGGCAGGTCCTGTCGACGCAGCGCGCCGTAGACGGGCACCCCCACGTCATCCAACGCCTCGCGCAGCATCCCCTCGTGTCGCGACGACGCCACCCGGTTGAGGATCACCCCGCCGAGCCACAACTGCTCGTCGTAGGAGCGGAAACCGTGCACCAGGGCCGCCACCGACTGACCCATCGCGGCCACGTCGACAACGAGCACCACCGGGCTGCGCAGCGCGGCGGCCGCGGCGGCGGTGGACTCCTGCTCGGGACGGCCACCGACCGAGTCGTACAGCCCCATGCTGCCCTGCACCACGGCCAGCCCGGCACCGGCGGCACCGTGCGCCACCAGTGGGGCGAGCCGGTCGAGACCTACCAGTCGGGGGTCGATCATCCGGCCCGGCCGACCGGAGGCGAGGCCGAGGTAGGCGGCGTCGACGTGGTCCGGCCCAAGCTTGAACCCGGCGACGTCGACCCCTCGCTCGGCCAGGGCGGCGAGCAGCCCGATCGCCAGCGCGTTCTTACCGTGCCCGGAGGACGGCGCGCTGAGCACCAGGCGCGGCACGACGGTCATCATCGACTCCTCGCGAGCGGTGGCGGGTACGCGACGGGACGACCGAGGCCGATCCGTCGGCGTGACGATACCCGCCCGGCTGAAGGCGCGAGCACCGCCAACCGGGGTGGGCGGCCCGGCCCTGGCAGTGCCCCGGGCGTCGGCCGCGGCCCGGTCCCGGCCCGGTCCAGCTCAGTGGCGCCGGTCATACGAGTAGCCTCGGTGCCGTGTACCGGTTCCTGCTGAGCCCACGCTGGCTGGGCGCTCTCGCGCTGACCCTGGTCGCGGCCGCCGTCATGGTGTTCCTCGGCAACTGGCAGCTGGACCGTTACCGGGGGCGCACCGAGGTCAACGAGCGGATCGACGCGGGCCAGCGGATGGCTCCCGTGCCGCTCGCCGACGCGCTGCGCGCTCCCGCTGGCGGCGCGGGGACGGCCGGTCCGGCCCCCGCCGCGGACAAGGTCTGGACCCGGGTCACCGTCACCGGCCGGTACGACCCCACGAACACCGTGCTGGTCCGTGGCCGGACGGTGGACAGCCGGGTCGGTTTCGAGGTGCTCACGCCGCTGGTGCTCGCCGACGGCACGGCGCTGCTGGTGGACAGGGGCTGGATCCCACCGGCGCCCGGTGGGGCGACCGCCCAGCCGTCGGTGCCGGCCGCGCCGACCGGCGACGTGACTGTGGTCGGCCGGGTGCACGAGACGGAGAGCGGCGCTGGCGCGGTGGCCCGACGCGACGGGCTGCTGGAGATCCGGCGGGTCGGGGTGTCGCGGCTGGCCGGCGAGCTTCCCTACCCGGTCTACGGTGCCTATCTGCTGCTCGACGAGCAGACCCCGGCGGCCGATCCGGTGTTCAAGGCGGTGCCGGTCGGGCACGCCAACAACTGGCAGAACTTCGGCTACGTCGTGCAGTGGTGGTTGTTCGCGGTGATGGCCCTCTTCGGCTATGGCTGGGTGGCCCGTCGGGAGGCCCGCCGGGCCGCCGGCATCGGCGCCACCCCGGCTCCGCTGGACCGCGCCGCCGAGCCGACGCCGACCGCTTCTGCCTGACCTCGCCCGGTCAGCCGCTCACGCGGCCGGCGTGGATGGCGCGGACCGCGTCGATGGTGTCCGCCTCCGCGGCGGACTTGTCGTCGCGATAGCGCACCACCCGGGCGAACCGCAGCGCCATCCCACCGGGGTAGCGCGAACTCGTCTGCACCCCGTCGAAGGCGATCTCCACCACCTGTTCGGGCCGAACCCGGACCACCCAGTCGCCGCGTTCCACGGCGAGGCCGAGGAACCGCTCGGTCTGCCACCGCAGCAGCTCGTCGGTGAGCCCCTTGAACGTCTTGCCGAGCATCACGAAGTCGCCGGTGCGCGCGTCACGCGCACCCAGATGCAGGTTGGACAGCCAACCTTTGCGTCGGCCGCTGCCCCACTCGACGGCGAGCACCACCAGGTCGAGGGTGTGCCGCGGTTTCACCTTGACCCAGGCGGCACCGCGCCGGCCAGCGTCGTAGGGGGCGTCCGGCGCCTTGACCACCACGCCCTCCTGCCCGGCGTCGAGCGCGGCGGCGAAGGCGGCGGCGGCCTGCTCCGGGCCGTCGACCTCCATCCGGCCGACCAGCAGCGACGAATCCACCGAACCGGCGAGGGCGGCCCATCGTTCCCGGCCGGGAAGGTCGATCAGATCCTGGCCGTCGAGGTGCAGCAGGTCGAAGAAGTACGGGGTGAGCACCGTCGCACCCGTGCTGGCGGCCGCCGCGAGCACCGCCGGAGCGACAGGTGTGCGCCCGGTGGTGCTGGGGGTGGTGCGTCGGGCGGCCCGGCTCGACGTCTGCTGGAACGGCAGTGGGCGGCCGGTCTCGTCCAGGCCGATCGCCTCGCCGTCGAGGACCAACTCCC
The DNA here is from genome assembly GCF_026342155.1 of Micromonospora sp. NBC_00362. NCBI lineage: Bacteria > Bacillati > Actinomycetota > Actinomycetes > Micromonosporales > Micromonosporaceae > Micromonospora > Micromonospora sp. NBC_00362. Next base: position 5,864,605 of record NZ_JAPENH010000001.1, on the reverse strand, counting down.
GGCCCGGCAGAGCACGGACCGCGGCGACCACCTCGGGCACCCGGGTGGTGATCTCGTCGAGGCTGCGGGTGAACACGGCGATGTCGGTGCCGGAGCGGTGCACCTGGATGCGGATGCCGTCGAGCTTCACGTCGACCACCGCCGGCGTGCCGGTCGCGGCGAGCGCCTCGTCGACAGTGGGGGCGCTCTGCGCGAGCATCGGCGCCAGCGGGCGGCCGACCTGTAGACCGAACCCGGCCAACTCGGCGGCCCCTCCGGCCAGCGCGGCCACCGCCACGGCCCGGAGATCACCGGCGAGCAGCAGTGCCCGGCGGACCGCCGCCACCGGCACCTCGGCGGCCCGGGCCACCGCGTCCGCGAGCAGGCCGGCCTGGGCGCCCTGCCGCAGCTCGCCACTGAACAGGCCGGTGAGCAGCCTCTGCTCGTCGGCAGTGGCCGCCGCGTAGAGGGCACCGAGCAGCGCCCGACGCCGAGCCTGTGAGCCCGAGCCGTGCACCGCGGCGATCTGCGCGATGGCCGCGTCCACGGCGGCCACCGTCAACGTCGGCTCGGCGGCCGGCGGCGGCAGGTCACGCAGGCTCGCGTAGCCGACCCCGGTCTGCCGTTGGCGCAGCTCACCGGCGAGATAGCCGGCGCCGGGCTCAACCTCGCCAGGATCGAGCCGGCGCAGCGCGTCAGCGAGCAACTCCACCTTGGCCCGTCGGCCGCTGGTGGCGCCGACGGCGGCGGAGGTCGCTGCCAGATCGAGGAACCGCACGCAGCTCATCCTGCCAGTCACCTCCGACACCGCCCGGGCATTGCCGTGCCCGGGCGGTGTCGGCAGGGTGCCGCCCACTCACGCGGACGACGGATCAGGGCCTAGGCGGAGATGGGCTCCTCGATGCGCAAGCCTCGGGCGCGGACCTCGCCGGCGACCCGGGCGAGCACCGAGTCGAGGGCGACCAGTGCGGCGGAGAGCTCACCGAGCTGTTCGTTGAGCGTGTCCTCGGACCACGCGGAGACATCGACATCTCCCAGCGCGCTGACAGCGGCCCCCAACCGGGCCATCACCTCGTTCGTACTCATGTACGAAAGGCTATAACAGCTGACCATCCGACACGCCGTAAACTCCCAGATCAGGCCCAAAGTTGCCGTTCTGACACCTAACTGCTCACGGCCGCCACGTTGCGCAGAAGCAGTGCCTCGGCGAGGCAGACCCGGGCGAACTCACCCAGGTGCAGACTCTCGTTCGGGCCGTGCGCGCGGGCGTGCGGGTCCTCCACGCCGGTCACCAGGATCGCCGCCTTCGGGAACATCTCCTGGAAGGTGGCAATGAACGGAATCGAGCCGCCTACGCCGATGTCCACCGGGTCGGTGCCGTCCCAGGCGGTCCGGAAAGCCGAACGGGCGGCGTCGAACATCGGCCCGGACGCGTCGATCACGCACGGGTCGCCGTCGTGTTCGAAGGTGACGGTCACCTGCGCCCCCCACGGCGCGCGCTGCTCCAGGTGCGCGCGCACCGCCGCGTACGCCCGCTTGGGGTCGTCGCCCGGGGCGAGGCGAATGCTGAGCTTCGCCTTCGCGGCCGGGACCAGGGCGTTCGGCGCCTCGCCGGTGGACGGCGCGTCGACCCCCAGAATGGCCAGCGCCGGCTTGGTCCAGAGCCGGTCGGTCATCCGGCCGGTGCCGATGAACTGCACGCCGTCGGCGAGCCCCGCCTCGGCCCGGACCCGGTCCTCCGGGTAGTCGACGGTGGCGCCCTCCCGGCCGACCAGGCCGTCCACTGCCACGTCACCGGCGTCGTCGTGCAGCGTCGCCAACAGCCGGACCAACGCGGTGAGCGCGTCCGGCACGACGCCGCCGAACATGCCGCTGTGCACCGCGTGGTCCAGCGTGCGCACCTCGACGAAGCAGTTGACGATGCCCCGCAGCGAGGTGGTCAACGCCGGTACGCCGATGTCCCAGTTGCCGGAGTCGGCGATCACGATGACGTCCGAGGTGATCTCGTCGCGGTGCTCGGCCAGCAGTTGCTCCAGCGAATCGGAGCCGTACTCCTCCTCGCCCTCGATGAAGAGGACCACGCCGACCGGCAGCGCGTCACCGTACGCGCGCAGCGCCGCCACGTGCGCCATCACGCCGGCCTTGTCGTCGGCCGCGCCCCGGGCGTAGAGCCGGCCGTCCCGTTCCACCGGCTCGAACGGGTCGGACTCCCACAGCGACCGGTCGCCGACCGGCTGGACGTCGTGGTGGGCGTAGAGCAGCACTGTGGGCGCGCCGGGCGGGGCGGCCCGACGGCCGATCACCGCCGGCTGGCCGCCGGATCGCACGATGTCGACGTCCAGGCCACAGCCGCGCAGCAGCTCGGCGACCGCCTCGGCGGAGCGTTCCACGTGCGAGTGGTCGAAGCCCTCGAAGGCGATGCCGGGGATGCGGACGAGGCGCTCCAGGTCGGCCCGGACGCCGGGCATCTCCCGCTCGACGGCGGCCCGCACCTCGGACTCGGACATGATCGGTGAGGTCATGACCGGCATCGTATGCCGGCCTTACCGAGGAGTGTCGGCGGAGCCCGTACCGTCACCGCTGTCCGCGGGGCCGGCGCCGGCCCGCGCGCCCGGGGCGGCCCGCCCGGCGCGATGTGCGCGGCCGGCCGCCTCGGTGGCGGCGTCCATCCAGGAACGGGCCCGACCGGCGGTGCCGCCCACCCACTCGCCGACGTCGCTCGCGCCGTCGCCGAGCCGACGCAGCAACCCGACCAGTGGGTCGGTGGACCTGCTGAACTCCTCGCGGTACGACTCGGCAGCCGCCTTGATCTCCTCGGACACGCTTGTCGAGCTGTCGTCCTCGCGGCGCGGATAGTCCCCGGCCAGAACCTGCCCGTACGCCCCGGAGTCGATCCACTGGCGCAGCGACGCCGCCCGCGCCACCGGCACCGGGTGGGTACTCCACGCGGTCATCCGGATCTTGTGCAGGCTGTCGCGCAGGTCGCCGCCGCCGGCGTACTCGGCGGCCTGCTCCAGGAAGGCGGTGGTGTCGACCTGGGACAGGTCACCGCCGCCGGCGAGCTTCATCAGCAGTCGCAGCGCGGCGGCCGGGTCCTGCCCGGCGAGCAGGCCGGCCCTGTCGGCGGAGAGTTCCGCCTTGCGCCACCACTCCAGCATCGCCGCGATGATGGCGCGCAGCGCGATCGCGCCGACCGGCAGCCAGCTCAGGTTGGCCGCCCACCGGGTGAGGATCATGAGCATGGTCTTGTAGACCGCGTGCCCGCTGCCCACGTGCCCCAACTCGTGGCCGAGCAGGCAGCGCAGCTCGTCCTCGTCGAGTTGCTGCACACAGGCGGAGTTCAGCACGATGAACGGCCGCTCCAACCCGACCGCCTCGGCGCCCAACCAGGGCGACTGGGTCACGTACAGCTCGGGCAACTCGGCCACGTCGAGCACCGCCGCCGCCTCGGTGTAGCGCTGCCACACCGCCGGGTACTGCCGATGGTCGACCCGGATGCCGGAGGCCAGCACGGACAGCCGGAAACCCCGCTCGTTCCACATCCCGAAGAACGCCCGCAGCACGTCGTCGAAACCACGCAGCTCCCGCAGCGCGACCAGGGCACCCCGGTCGGCCGGATGCTCCCAGGCCCGCGAGCTGATGCCGGTGAGGGTGATCCGACGCCGCGCTGGCGCGTCCGCTGCCGTCATTGTGGGCTCCCCGTTCGCCGTAGCTCTTCGCATCGTGCCGCAGTCGGTGGCCCACGTCCATGCCCCGCTCAGCGAAGCCGCACGTAGTACCGGTCCCAGTCGTGCGGCAGTGTCGGTGCCCCGTCGACCAACAGGTCGGCGTGGGTCGCGGTCTCGTCGGCGGCGAAGTGCGTCCGCTCCCCGTCATGCCAGCGGCGCAGCTCGGGCAGGATCTCCGGACCGTCCCGGGCGACAGCCCGAGCCAGCCGCAGCGACGCGGGCGCGGTGACGAACACGGCCAGCGTCAGCTCCGGCCGGACGGCCGCCCGGGCGGCGCTGACCCCCTCGACCACCAGCACCGGAGCCACCGGCACCGGGACCGGCCGGGGCAGAAAGCACTGCCGGACCCAGCTGTACCGCCGGTAGGTGCCCGGCTGCCCGTCGCGCAGCGGGGCGAGCACCCCGTCGTCCAGCCGGGGCCAGAAGGTGACCTGGTCGTCCCACCCGTCGAGCAGGTCGTCGGTGTGCACCACCGGCGGTCGGTCGCCGAGCGGCCCGGCCAGGGCATCCGCGAGCCGCGCGGCGAACCGGCTCTTACCCGCGCCGCTCGGCCCGTCGACAGCGACCAGCCGGGTCCGCCCCAGCCGCGCCGGGCCCGCGAGCACCCGACGAGCCAATTCGGCGTACGCCTCGACAACCGCCACTGTCGGCCCGCCAGTTCCCGGGTTCAGCACAGCCTCCCGTGGTGCATGCCCGAAGTATGCCGCCACCGCTGGTGAGCAGGCTGATCGACTCGGTTTCATCGACGTCGCGGCATCCCTGTCGGCCCGTGTCGATCGTGCTGGGTGCGGGGCCGCCTCGGGCCACCCTGACACGTCCGGCTGACCGCCCTGGCCGGCCATCGTCACGTCCGGGGGATTTGGTGCGGCGACGGGTGACGGGCGGCCCGTTCCCCGCCCGGGGTGCCGCCGAATCGGCATGATCGGGTGGTGCTCCGAGACGTGATGAGCCCCGGTATAGACGCCCTACTCGAACAGGCCCGCGCCGGGCTGCACCGACTGACTCCGCAGCAGACCGTCGAGGCGGTCCGCGGCGGCGCGTTGCTGGTCGACACCCGTACCGAACTACAGCGCCGCGAACAGGGTGACCTGCCGGGTGCTGTCGTCATCGACCGGACGGTGCTGGAGTGGCGCCTCGATCCGGCCAGCGCCTGGCGGATCCCGGAGGCCACCGGGTACGACCGGGAGATCATCCTGGTGTGCCGGCAGGGTTACAGCTCCAGCCTGGCAGCCGCCAGCCTGCAGACCCTCGGCCTGCGCCGGGCCACCGACATGATCGGCGGCGTAGACGCCTGGCTCGCCGCCGGCCTGCCCACCACCGACCGTCCGGCCGACATTCGCCAGTGAGCCCCGACCTTGCCCCTCACGTACCATTCCGGTCGGTCTGTGCAAGATCGTGCCCGATCCAGGAAACAGGCCCCTCCTTGCGTGGACGAGGCCCCTCCAACAACGATCGAGCACGATCATGCGCGGTCCGCGCTCTCACCCTCCCCAAGGGACGGTGCGCCGATCAGGACGGGGCGCCGGGTGGGATGAAGGGCAGGTCGGCGGGTGGGCCGGCTTCGATGAGACGCCAGAGGGCATCGGTGTCCAGGTGTTCCTCGACCAGGTCGCCGAGCAGGTCGAGTGAGCGCTCCCGGGCGGCGGCGAAGCTGGTGGCCGGCGCGACCCGGAACCCGCTGCGGCCGGCCAGGCGAGCCGCCTCGGTGAGGAACCACCGGCGGAACTCGTCGGACTCGAACGCCCCGTGCCAGTGCGTGCCGTGCACCACGCCGAGCACTGCCCCCTCTCCGACACCGTCGTCGCTGGTCAACAGCGGGGTCAGGTCGGGGTCGGCCTGTGACACGTACCCGTGGTGGATCTCGTAGCCACGCACCGGGACGCCACCGGGGCCGGTGCCCACCGACTGCCGGACGGTCTTGCGCGGGTCGAAGGTGATGTCGATGGGCAGCAGACCGAGCCCCGGCACGCTGCCCTGCCGGCTCTCCACCGGATCGTGGATGGCACGGCCGAGCATCTGGAAGCCCCCGCAGAGGCCGAGCAGGGGCTTGCCGGCCGCCACATGGGTGGCGACCGCGTCGGCGAGACCGGTTTCGCGCAGCCACCCGAGGTCGGCGACTGTGGACTTGGAGCCGGGTAGGACGACAAGGTCGGCGGCGGCCAGTTCGGCCGGTTCGATGGTGAGGCGTACCCGGACGCCCGGCTCGGTGGCGAGCGCCTCCACGTCGGTGGCGTTGCTGATCCGGGGTAGGCGGACGACGGCCACGTCCAGCCATTCGCTGCCCTGCGGGGCGGCGGGTCGGCCCAGCACCCGGCCGTAGGCGAGTGAGTCCTCCGCGTCGAGCCACAGGTCCAGTGCCCAGGGCAGCACCCCGTACGTGGGGCGGCCGGTGACCTGACGCAGCATGTCCAGGCCCGGCTGGAGCAGCCCGAGGTCGCCCCGGAACTTGTTGATCACGAATCCGGCGATCAGCGCCTGGTCGGCCGGGTCGAGCAGGGCCACTGTGCCGAACATCGAGGCGAAGACACCGCCCCGGTCGATGTCGCCGACGACGATGGTGGGCAGGTTGGCGTGCCGGGCCAGCCCCATGTTGACGTAGTCACCGGCCCGCAGGTTGATCTCCGCAGGGCTGCCGGCACCCTCGCAGATCACCACGTCGTACGTTTCGCGCAGCTCGGTCAGTGCGGCGTACGCGGTCTCGGCGAGCCGGGGACGCAACTGCCGGAAGGTGCCCGCGGTGATCGTGTCGACCGCCTCGCCCAGCAGCACCACCTGACTGGCCAGGTCGCTTCCCGGCTTGAGCAGCACCGGGTTGAACCGCAGGTCGGGTGCGAGCCCGCAGGCCGCGGCCTGCATGGCCTGGGCGCGCCCGATCTCGCCGCCGCGCCCGTCCGGCCCGACGACCACCGCCGAGTTGTTCGACATGTTCTGCGCCTTGTACGGCGCCACCTTCACGCCCTGCCGGTGCAGCCAACGACAGATGCCGGCGGTGAGCACGCTCTTGCCGGCGTCGGACGTCGTGCCGGCCACCAGCAGCCCGCCGCTCACCGACCACTCCCCCGCCGCACCGCGACGCCCCCGGCCGCGCCAGCCGGCCCGCGCCCTCCAGCCGCAGCAACCGGCCCTCGCCGACGCGCCGCGCCGACCAGTGCACGCCTGCTCACCGCGCCGACCAGCCGACCGAGCGTCACCGGGTACGCGGCGGCCAACCCGACGGCGGCCAGCCCCACCGCGCCGGAGATCCGGGCGGCCCGCTTCAGGTGCCGCGCCTCCGGGCGGGGGCCATCGCCGAGGAACGGCCGCACCTCGGAGCGCCCGAAGTAGATGTTGCGACCACCGAGGCGGACCCCGAGCGCACCGGCCATCGCCGCCTCGCACTGACCGGCGTTGGGGCTCGGGTGGTCGTTGCGGTCGCGCCGCCACACCTGCCAGGCGCGCTGCCGGTCCCCGTGTGCGACCGGCGCGACGGCGATGGTGAGCAGCCCGGTCAGCCGGGACGGCACGAGGTTGAGCGCGTCGTCCAGCCGAGCGGCCGGCGTGCCGAACCGCGCGTAGCGCGTCGACCGGTGCCCGACCATCGCATCGAGGGTGTTCGCCGCGCGGTAGCCCAGCAGCCCGGGCAGACCAGCGACCGCGCCCCAGAGCAGCGGAGCGACCACCGCGTCGGAGGTGTTCTCCGCGACCGACTCGACTGTCGCACGGGCCAACTCCGACTCGCCCAGCGTCGACGGGTCCCGCCCGCAGAGGTGACCGAGGCGTCGCCGGGCAGCGGGCAGGTCGCCGTTACGCAGCGTACGACCCATGACTGTCGCCTCGTGCCGTAGCGTGCGGCCGCCCAGCACTGTCCACGTGCCGGCCGCCACCAGCACCGCCCGGGTCACCGGCCGGTGTCGGGTAGCCGCCGCGGCGACCGCCCCGAGCAACACCGGCCCGCCGACGGCCAGCGCGGTGAACGCCGCACCCGCCGTACGGTCCGGGCGGTAGAGGCGGCGCTCCAGCGCACCCGCGGCCTGCCCGAAGCCGGCCACCGGGTGCCACCGGCGGGGGTCGCCGAGCGCCCTGTCCAGCGCGTACCCGGCCAGCAGCCCCACCGCGTTCGCCATCGGCGCTGTCCGTCGCACCCGCACCACCTCCGGCCGGCCAGCCTAGACGAGCACTCCGTGAACCAGCCCATCCCACGGTCCCGCACCGGCAACGAGAACCCGTGGAGTGAACGGGCAGGCCAGCGCCCACGCCCGTCACGCGGGGTGACGACGCTGTCGCGCCGCCACCCCGCCCCCGTCGTGATCGGTCAGGCTGGCTGGGGGATCCGGCCCCGACCGCGGCGCCCTCGACCGGGCTGCGCCGGCTCCGGCTGCCCCTCGTCGGGCACCGGCCCCAACTCGATGTCCACGTCACCGTCGGCGTTGTCGTCGTCGTCCGCCTCGGGCGGAGGGGCCAACTCGTCGTCGAGAGCCGGCGGAGCGTCGATCTGCCCTGCCTGCCCTGCCTGCCCTGCCTGCCCGCGGCTCGCGATCGCTCCGCCGTCACCGAAGACCCCGCCGCTCGGGGAGCTGTCGTCGTCCGCCGGGACATTGCCGAACGGGCTGCTTCGCAGCTCCGCGTAGTCGGGCAGCTCGAAGTCGTCGTCCAGCAGACGGTCGTCGGGCAGCACGGGCGCCTGCCCGGCCGGCACCGGCTCGGTGGGCTCACCGTGCACCCGGCTCTCGGCCTCCGAGTCCTCCACGGTGCTGGTCGTCATGCTCGGCCGGTTGCGCAGGAACCGGGCCCGACCTCGGGACAGGTCGTGGCCGACGGCGACCGCCTCCAGCTCGTAGAGCGTGCGGTGGTTGCCGGCGTCGTCGGTCCAGTCGCGGGTGTAGAGCCGTCCGCAGACCACCACCGGGTCGCCGACCATGACGGAGGCCGCCACCCCCTCGGCGAGCTTGCGCCAGCAGTTGACGCGGACGCGGAGCGAATTGCCGTCGACCCACCGGCCGCTGTCCCGGTCGAGGCGGCGGGCGGTCGAGGCGACCTTGAAGTTGGCCACCAGGGTGTTGCTCTGGGTCGTACGTCGCCATTCCGGCGTGGTCAGCACATTGCCGACGATTGTCACGTAAGTGTCGAACATCGTCCCTCCAGGGGGATCGGGGCCTGCCAGCGCGAGTCGACTCGACACCGAGCATCGACACTGAAAGCACCCGTCGCGAGGGCCCATCCTCGGCCTGTGGATGACGAACGCACCTGTGGACAACGCCCTGATCACGCCCCGATGTGGTACGCCCGACCCGCCCGACCCGCCGTCCACGGTTTCCCAGGCCACCCGAACTGGGTAAGGACTTGATCAACGCACCACCGACAGCTCCACGTCGACGAGAGGTCAGCGCCATGATGATCACCACCATCGACTCCGCGAACGCTTCCGAGGCGCAGCGATGAGCGCCGTGGCGAACCCGGCCACCGTGGCTGAGTGCCTGCGGGTGGGCGCCGGGTTCTCCCAGGGCGACCGCAACTGGATCGCCGAGCAGTTCGCCACCCTCGACGCCCGGCTCGCCAGCTTCCACGCTGACGCCACCGAGCTGGAGGTGTCGGTGAAGGACCGGGAGGCGCGTGGTCAGAAGGTCACACTGGAGTGCTGGATCGCCGGCCGGCAGAAGATCGTCACCACCTCCGCGGAGGAGGATCTGCACGCCGCCCTCAATGACGTTCGTGACGACCTGCGCCGCCGGCTCAACGATGCCAAGACCCGCCAGGAGCCCCGGCACAACAAGCACCTGCGCGACCTCCCCCAGCCGCAGTTGGAGCCCGACGAGTCGGAGAACCCGGCCCTCCGCGCCGACGCGGAAACTGCCTGACCCACGCCGCACCCCGCGATCTTGCACTTTCGGCTCCCGAACAGCGGCTATTGCCCCTTATGTCGGGACAGAAAGTGCAAGATCGCGGGATGAGTGGGGGCGGGCGGGGACGGGCTACCGCTCGGTAGGTTGGCGGCGTAGCGTCGCGTTCGTGGAACCGGACGTGTTGGGGCCGCCGTACGAGCGGCAGACGATCGACCTGGGCACCGACGACGAAGGCCCCGTTGTCGCGACACTGGTCCGACGGCGGGCCGAGCGCCCCACCGGACGGGCCGTGCTCTACGTGCACGGCTTCGTCGACTACTTCTTCCAGACTCATCTGGCTGACTTCTTCGCCGAGCGAGGCTGGGACTTCTACGCGCTCGACCTGCGCAAATACGGCCGCAGTCTGCTCCCCGCCCAGACCCCCAACTTCTGCCGCGACATCAGCGACTACTTCCCCGAGCTGGACGCCGCCGCCGAGATCATCCGCGCCGACGACGGGCACGACACCCTGCTGGTGATGGGCCACTCCACCGGCGGCCTGATCATCTCGCTCTGGGCGGATGCCCGCCGCGACACCGGCACCATCGACGGCCTGGTGCTCAACAGCCCCTTCTTCGATCTGAACGCCCCCTGGGCGGTCCGTCGCCCCCTCGCGGCCGCCGCGTCCCGGCTGGGCCGCAGGGCGCCGCACCGCATCCTCCCGTTCGGGCTCGGCACTGTGTACGGCGAGAGCATCCACTCCGACCACCGCGGCGAGTGGACCTACGACCTGGCGTGGAAGCCGCTGGCCGGGTTCCCGGTCCGGGCCGGCTGGCTGAACGCGATCCGCACCGGGCAACGTCGGCTCCGCGCCGGGCTGGACATCCAGGTGCCGGTGCTGCTGGCCTGCTCGACCCGGTCCTTCCGGGGCACCAAGTGGCACGACAACGCGACACTGGCCGACGCCGTTCTGGACGTCGAGCACATGGTCCGCTACGCGCCCCGCCTCGGTCGCCACGTCACACTGGCCCGTTTCGACGGAGGGCTGCACGATCTCACGCTCTCCGGCCCCGTCGTACGGAAGAAGGTGTTCGACGAGGTGGGCCGCTGGGCCGAGGCGTTCCTCGCCGCCGGCCCCACCGCCCCGGCCGACGCGGCGCCGACCGATGCTGCCCCAGCCGACGGCGCATCCACCGCCGCCGACACAGCGCCGGCCAACGCGCAGACGGTCGGCGCGCAGACGGTCGACCCGGCGGGGGCGGCGACGCCCGGCGGCTGACAGGCCGGACGGCGCGAAAGGTCAGATGTCGCCGGGCGTCGCCGGGAGGACGGCACGGATCCGGTCGAAGGTCGCCACCGGGTGCGCGCCGACGCCGGGCAGGACCAGGCCCAGGCAGTACGGGGAGACCTCACCGGTGGGTTCAGCCTGCACGATGAAGACCGGCGCGCCGACGTACCCCAGCGGCAGCTCGGTGGTGATCAGCACGGCGTCCCCGTCGCGGACCACCCGCTCGATCGCGACCTCCAGCGGTCGCGACCCGTCTTCGCGTACCCCATGGGCCAGCACGAAAGCGGAACTGGCGTCGGCGCCGAGGCGGGCGACGACCTCGGGCCCGGCGGCGATCCCCGCCGGCACCGGCTGGACGCGCCACCGCCAGCCGCCGTCGCCGGCGTGCCGGTGCAGGCCGGCGGTCGGCAACACCGCGACCCCGTCGCCCGGAAAGCGGGCCCAACCGGGCACGATCTCGGCCTCGAGAATGACGGCCGGGGCAACCCCCGCCGGCTCGGTGACGCTCGTCCGCAAGCTCAACTCACCACCCGAACCGCCCACCAGGTCGGCCGCCGTCAGCAGCGACTCCCCCACCGGGTCGTCGCCGCCCCGGAAGAAGAAGGCGGTACCGACGTCGCCCGACGACCGATACGGCAGGATGGCGCGACCGACGACCTGGCACAGCTCGTAGGCGACGTCGCTCTCGGCGTCGGAATCCAGCAGCACCAGCCAAAGGTACGGTCCACGGCCAGGCCGGTCCGCGGTAACCCGGATGCCCGCCACGGGGCGGACGTGAGACTCTGCTCGGCAACGTGGACGCGGGCACCCTTTTCGCCGTCGGGCAGTGGGACGGCGGTACCCTCTGGGCGCGACATCCACGCCACACGCGCCCGTAGCTCAGCGGATAGAGCAGGGGACTTCTAATCCCAAGGCCGCAGGTTCGAATCCTGCCGGGCGCACCCCCACCACCGCAGGTCAGCGGCTTGCCGCGCAGGGTCCCGTCGATCACCTCGACCCGTACAGCCATTCATGCAGCTCGGAGATCCGCTACCTAGCCTTGAAGCCGCTGCGCCCAGTACACCTGCCCAGCGGACCCATGTAGACCAAGGCCAGCAGCAGGTTCGATATCGCAACCGGTGCAGTGGCTCCCCTGGCCGCTTTCCGTTGCGCCTCCTCCGGGTACGGGAAGGGTGCGACGAACGTCAGCGGCCACCGAGCAGGAGGTACGGGTGTTGGCCGCCCGGATCCTGTCCGCGGCGAACGCCGACGAGTTGCCCGTTCTGCCCGGCGCCATTCAGGATGCGCTGAAGGGCACCGAGGATGAGCTCCGCGCATTCCTCAAGACGGGCGTACAGAATGCCTGGTCGGTGGCTCTACGGATCACTGTGGTTCGCACGTTGACGGACGCCGGCACCAACGTGGAGGCGGCCGCGCAGAAGGTGCTCGGGGAGGCGACCGTCGATGCCTACCTGGCTTACCTGAATGACGGTCTGTACGCCGCCCGTGAGCTTGACTGCGCGTCTCAGCCCACGCCGACGCCGACGTCTCAGCCCACACCGAGCGCTTCGCCCAGCGCCACGAGCGTCGCACCGACTCCTACCGTCTCCGCCAGCCCGGGCGGGCCCGGCGGCGAGGGTGGCGAGGGCGGTGGGCTGCCCGTGACCGGTGCTGACACCGCGACGGTGGCCGGCATTGGCGGTGTGCTCCTGCTCCTCGGCGGCGCGGGCTACCTGATCGGCCGCCGACGCCGTTCGCGCTTCGTGGCATAGCTCACCTGACGCGCCCGGCTCGATGCGTCGTCGAGCCGGGCGCGTCAACGCCGTGCGTGGCCGTCGCGGATGCGGCGGGGGCAGTCGTGCTGGGCGAACGCGCGCTTGCGGGAGTTCATGGGACGTGCCCGCGTAGCGAGAAGCCACTGCGCTGATGGCGTCGGGCCGTGTCGATGTTCGGCACTCCTCAGGTGATCCTCTTCAGCGAGGACGTCTCCCGCGCCGCCGAGTTCTACGCCGGCCTCGGCTTCACCGAGTCCTTCCGGGTGCGGGACCGCGTGGCGCTCGGCTTCATCGTGGGGGCAGGCCCGCACGGACGGTGTGCTCAGCCCTGCTGGTGACGCTCATTGCGCCGAAGGGCCTCTTCGAGTTGGTCCTCAAGAATGATGATCCGGCAGGCCGAGGCCATGTCGGTGCCCTGGTCGCACATCTCCCGAGCCCTCGCGGCAAGGCGCAGTTGGTAGCGGGAGTAGCGGCGGTGCCCCCCACTGGAGCGCTGCGGGTCGATCAGTTTCGCCTCGCCGAGCCGGCGTAGAAAATCCTGCGAGCAGCCGAGGATCTCGGCGGCACGGCCCATCGTGTAGGCGGGGTAGTCCTCATCGTCGAGCATGTCGTCGGGTTGAGCCATGGAACCTCCATCACGAGGGCCCCGGTGCTCGGAAGCACCGGGGCCCAAGGGTTGTGGGTCAGGAACACCATCTACCGACAGAACGTCGGCTTGTCTTGTCCGCACCAGCCGTCAGGGACGGCTTCGGGTGCGAGGATCGCGTAAGCGTGACCGGAGACCACCTCTCGTTCGAGGGAAACTGCGGTGTCCGCGCCCAGCCCACGATTGCGACTGGCAGCGGGCGATCCAACGGTGTAATGCCCTCCCTTGCCTCTGATTTCCTCTGTCGTACTCCGTGCTATCCGTCGGTGTCCGAGCCCCACGCGACTTCATGGCCCCAACACGTACGACGAACTCTCCTCACCTCGGGTGAAGCCCTGAACAAGCGTTGGCCCCACCCGCTGTCACACGCGTACTGCCTAACTGCGGCACATGTCTGCCGCCGAACCGAGCAGGACTTGCAAGATCCCTGCCCCACTCCTTCGCCCTCGTGCGGGGCGGCAACGTCAGCGTCTTTGTTTGCTCTGCTCTCGACCACAGGAACGTTAGTTGGCGACGGCGCGAATGTCTAGCGCTTCGCGCATAGATTTTCTCCGAGGACGGAGTAAGTCCTGCCGGTGCCAAGGCCAGCGGGCGCGGTGATCCTCTGGACCCACGACACCGCCGCCGCGTGCGCCGCACTCCCGGCCTGCGGCGCACAAAGTGCCCGGTGGGTGTCTACGGAGCGGCCGGCCTGAGGCGTTAATAGGGCGTGACGTTCGAGGAGTACGCGTTCGCTCGCACTTCGGCGCTGGTGCGGCTCGCCCGGCTGCTGACCGGTGACGAGCACCGAGCCGAGGATCTGGTTCAGGATGTCCTCGCGCGGGCGTACGCCCGGTGGGGTCGCATCTCACGGACGGACCGTCCTGATGCCTACGTCCGGCGCATGCTCGTCAACACCCACAACTCGTGGTGGCGTCGGCTCAGCAGCCGCGAGATCTCGGTTGCCGCGGTGCTCGATCGGGCGGGCGACGTGGACGAGGCCGCCGGGGTCGCCGAGCGCGACGCACTGTGGCGGCTGGTCTGTGATCTGCCGGCGCGTCAGCGCACCGTGATCGTTCTGCGCTACTACGAGGATCTCGACGACACCTCGATCGCCGAGATCCTCGCCTGTTCGACAGGCACGGTACGCACACACGCGAGGCGGGCCCTGGCGACGTTGCGTCAGCGGCAGGTTGCAGCTACCCACGCATGGGCAGGAGAGCTCTGATGTTCAGTGACCTCGACGAGCAGCTCGCCACCACGCTCAAGCGTCGGGCGGGCGGCGACATCGATCCGACGCCGATCGTGCAACGGGCCCGTCATCGTGGCCGGCGGTTGCGACTGCGGCGACGAGGACTGATCGCCGCCGGTGTGGCGACGGCGTGTGCCGCTCTCACCTCGGTGGTGCTGGTGTTTCCGGGCGGCGGAACCACCGATGACCCGATCATGCCGGCCGCGGCGTTGATGCTGCCGGAGGCACAGAGCGGTGGGACCGTACGCCCCGAGGAGGTCGGTGCCGATCCCGCGACTGTGCACTTCTCGACCGAGACGCTGGTGAGCGATGCCAGTTCCGCGTCGTGGCGCACCGGGCGCGGCATCGAGAGCGTCGAGTTTCGCGGCCCGACCGGTCAGGCTCGTTTCGTGTTGGCGCGTACCGAAGATTTGCTGGACGGGCTCCAGCAGACGTTGTCCTCGCAGGGGCAACCGCAGGGACGGACCGAGGTGCGGGTCGGCGACCGCCCCGGGGTCGCCTGGTTCGATCCGTCCGGCGACCGGAAGCTGTGGTTCGTCCGCTGGCAACCCGCCGACGGGCTCTGGGCCCAGTTGGAGATCTACGCGACCACCCGGGACGAGGCGGCCGGTACGGCGAGCCGGGTCCGGTTCGATGGCGCCCACCGCTGTGTCGTGCCGTTCCGCCTGGAGTCGCTGCCGCCCGACGGACGGCTGCTGGAGTGCTCGGTCACGCTCGGCCGGTCGGCGCGGGACTCCTTCGTCGAGGGCTCTCTGGTGGTCGGTGACGCATCCGGTCGTTGGCTGACCGTTCGGGCGCAACTCGCCCCGGCCGGCGACGACGCCCGCCGCGGAGACCTTGTCGCGGGCCCCTACCGGGTCCGCCGACAAGGCAGGGACGTGCTGGAGATGGTGGTCAGGCCCTGCCACGTCGAGGCGTTCCGCAAGGGTCGGGGGAACGGCTACACCGAGGCGGAGGGCTTGGCGATCCTCGGCGGGTACCAGCCGGCCCGCGATCTCGACCGCCCGGACACCTGGTGACACCGCCCCCTGGCGAGGGTGTGGTGCACGAGCTGCGGATCACCCGAGCCGCGCGGCTGGCCCGCCGTCTTGTTCGGGGCCGAGGAGCAGACGCTCCACCCCGGTGATCCGCAGCACCCGCTGGGTGATTCCCCCGGCGCCTCGGATCGAGAAGCGGGAGCCGACCTGGTCCGCCCGGTCTCGCGCCAGCAGAAGTACGCGCACGCCCGCGGCGCTGAAGAAACCGACGCCGGTCAGGTCGCAACAGACTTCGGGATGGCTGTCGATCGCGTTCATCAGCGCCGTGGCCAGGCGTGGCGCCGTGTCCATGTCGACGTACCCCACCGGGGCGACGACCATCCGGTCGGGCGAGATGGTCGCGGACAGGTTCGTGGGCTCGGTGTAGCGGGTCACCTGGAACGACGGCCCGGAGGAGTCGAGGTCGAGGCGGCCATCCCGCTTGCTGCTGGCGAGCGCCGCTGGCGTGACCTGCCCGAGGCTGACTGCCGTCGGGATACCGTCGAAGCGGCTCGGGAAAGACCAGGAACGCTCATTCATGGGAGCACACGCCTCCTGTTGAAATCCGTAACAGGATTGGCGCGTGGCTTGACCAACCTCGACGATAACCGCCTGAGTAGTCGGCCGCCACTCGGTCGCGTCGGCTCTGGCCGACCTCAGTCGGCGCTGCGCTGGCGGACCGTCAACTCCCGAACGCACAGCAGACTGTTGCCGGACGCCTACGGTAGGTTGCCGGACGCACCGCGATCACGCTTGAGACTCGGCGTCCGGGTGGTCCGTTCCACAAGGGCGGCAGCGACCTCCCGCAGCTTGCGGTTGGAGTCCTGGGAAACCTTCGCGAGGACGGCGAACGCCTCGTCGGGGGTGCAGCGGCGTTCGCCCATGATGATGCCCTTGGCCTGCTCGATGACGGCCCGGCTCTCCATGGCCGACTGCATCTGTGCGGCAAGGGTGGCGGTGGTGTCGTAGAGGTGGGCGTTGGCGAGGGCGATGGCGGCGTATCCCGCGAACGTCTCCGCGAGGGCGACCGCGTCGTCGTCGAAGGCACCCGCCTCGGCCCCGTAGATGTTCAGCGCACCGAGCACGGACTCCTGGATCGGAAACCCGATCGACAGTGAGCTGTGAGCTCCGCCCTGCACGGCTTCGGCCGCCCACTGCGGCCAGCGGACCTCGTCGGACATGTCCGGGACGGACACGACGGCGGAGTCTCTGGCCGCCTCCAGGCACGGACCCTCACCATGCTCGTACTGCAGTTCGTCGAGTCGCAGCGCCATGTCACCGCTGAACGCGGCGGTGTGCGCACCCTCCTGCTTCAGCAACGTCACCGACACCTCCTCGGCACCGGGGATCGTCCGTCGCGCCAACTCGGAGACCTGGGTCAACACTCCAGACAGGTCGGTTTCGCCGAGCTTGATCTGGCCGAGTTCGGAGATCGCCGCATTGGGGTCAATGGGCTGCTGTGCCATGACTTCAAGGTCCTCGTGCCCGGGGCGCGTACCGGTTGCAGGAAGGCGACGGCAGCGCGCGTGGTGATGGCGCACCGCGAGCACGGGGCGCCGCACGGACTCGCCAACCGAGCCCGGGCGCCCGCTGCTGGACGCTGACTGACCGACGCCCACGCGTCGGCTGCGGCGACAACTATACGACGCGGAGTGGAACGTCCCCGAAGCAGCCGGATCGGCTCGGGCGCACTCGTTTGACCCCCGGCCGGCGGGGCATCGTGCTCAGACAGCGCGTACACCACGCCCCGGCTCGGAATGTGCCGATGTCAGCTCAGAAGCGCACGAGCCGGGCCTCGACCGCACCCGACAGCGGAGGTGGGAGGCACCGATGCCAGCAGGATCAAGCCCGAAGAGAGAACGACAGTACGAGCACATCAAGGAGAGCGCGCAACAGCGGGGCGCCTCCTCAGGGCGGGCCAAGGAAATCGCGGCCCGCACTGTCAACAAGGAACGGGCCCGCTCGGGTGAGTCCCGAACGGCGAGCCGGTCCTCCCGCAACGACGTGTCGTCCGGGCACCGTGGCGGTAAGCGCTCCCACAGCGGCGCACAGGGTCGCACCAAGGAGCAGCTGTACAACGAGGCGAAGCAACGCGGCATCAAGGGCCGCTCGTCGATGTCGAAGAGCGAGCTGGAGCGGGCCCTGTCGAAGTAGCTACCGGTGGTTCCCCGCCCCGACAGGGCGGCGTCGTGGACCCGCCGAGCCGGCTCAGACGGGCCCCAGCAGGGCGACGAGCGCGTCGTCGCCCTGGCCGAGCTGCGCAGCGCCGCTCGCTGGCGCGACCAGGAATCGGCGGCAGCCGTCGAGTTCCACGTACCGGTCGGGGCCCGTACCTTCGAGCGGGCGTAGCACAGCGAAGCGGGTCGCTGGGGTGGCACAGTCGACCACTGCCCGGCGGTTGGACAGCGCCCGGAGCACGCCCGCCTGGCGCTCGGTTGGCAGCGGACCGCCGTACACGAAGTCGCCCGCTGGTTTCTCGCCTTCCTGGAGCGACGCGGGCACCTGGTAGACGCAGAGGCGCAGCCGCCCGGCGGCCGGCGGTAGCCCCGGCCCGGGCGGCGCGGGGCTACCGTTGCGGGTCCGCACCCACACCATGTCCGTCCACTGCTGCGCGCATCCGGCGGTCTCGGCCGCCGCGGATTCGATCTGCCGGATGGTACGGGTGTCCACTGTGGTCCACTGCGGCCCAGCCAACGCGGCGATCACCTCGGCGCGAGGCTTGCCGCAGGAGTCCGTCGGGATGTGCGGCCGCAGCCAGCGCCCGCGGTCGTCCACCAGGGCCAACCACGGCGGGATGACCATCTCGAGGGTGCAGGCGACCTCACCGCCGGTCTGCTCGCTGGGCAGACGCAGCGCGGTGAGCAGCGGTGCGATCTGCTCGGCGCGTCGCTCGGTGGCGATCTGCTCCTGGCCGCCGTTGGGGCCCGGCCGGATCTCCCGCCCGCAGATCACGGCAGCGACCGCTGTGAATGCGCTGTCGATGCGACCGATCGTCGGCTCTTTCACTGCCGGCGGAGGCGTCTCCGTGGTCGGCGCCGTGATCACCTCGCCGGCCCGGGGTGCCGCCTTGGCGCAGGACGTCCACCCGTCGACGATCTGGGCCGGACCGGGCGCCCTCGGATCGCTCGGCCCGATCACCGTGCCACCGCAGCCACCCAGCGCCATGCCGAGCAGTGCCACCGCCAGTACCGTCCGGGACGAGCGCATCCGGCTCACCACCCTTCCACCCGAGGATGAGACGGACGACAGACGCGTCCGGTTCCGGCCGGCCGGCCCGCGGCGTGACGAGGGTGACCGGCGCGGACGTCGCCAGCCGGGCCCGGGGCGTCCGCCGGCAGAATGGCCGAATGGCACATCTGGGACTTGTCACCCTGCTGGTCAGGGAGTACGACGAGGCGATCGACTTCTACGTCGGCGCCCTCGGTTTCGAGCTGGTGGAGGACACCGCGCGACCCGACGGCTCACGCTGGGTGGTGGTCCGCCCGGCGGGGGCCCGGGAGACGGCAGTGCTGCTGGCCCGGCCGAGCAGCGCCGAGCAGCAGGCTCGGATCGGCGACCAGACCGGCGGCCGGGTCGGGCTGTTCCTCTATACGGAGGATTTCGCCCGGGACCACGCTCGGATGGTGGCGGCCGGCGTGCGCTTTCTGGAGGAACCGCGGCATGAGGCGTACGGTTCGGTAGCGGTATTCATCGATATCTACGGCAACCGCTGGGACCTCCTTCAGCCCCACAGCACAGAGTGACACATTAGCGACACTCCGCACACATAGGATCACCCCGTCACGGTCCGCCATGCTATTGTCCGATGTCGATCTACGCCGTGTGGACCCGGACCGGGTCGTTGTCGGAAGGACACTTCCCGATGCCGGCCGTTGCCACCCCAACCGTGCCGCCGCCCACGCTGGACAACCCGGCCGGCGGGGCCCTGGGCCTCATCTTCACCACGCTCCCAGCGCTGCTCCGGCTGAGCTGCGGGGTGTTCGGCGCGGCGGTGGCCGTGTCGGTGCAGACCCCGCCGGTGCGGCAGGCGGTGTTGCTGCCCGCTGTGGCAGTGCTGACCGGCTGGTCCCTCTGGTACGCGCACCGCGCGTTGCGCCACGGCATCGGCCCCGGCCTCGTCGGTGGTGACGTGGCGGTCACCGCGCTGACCTGCCTGCTCATCCCGGTGTTGGTGGCGCCCGAGGTGCTGCCCGGCGAGGGCAGTTGGATCGCCGTGCTGGCCAGCACCACGGTGATCAACACGCAGGCCACGACCTCGGCCCGCTGGTCGATCCCGGCCGGGCTGCTCGTGATAGCCACCTACGTGACAGGGGCGCAGGCCGCCGGCAACCCCACCGAAGCCAGGGCACACGCGGCCACGCTACTGGCGCAGACCGCCTGCACGGCGATGATGGCGGCGGTCATGCGCCGACGCATCGGCCGGGCGGACCGCGCCTTCGTCGAACACCAGCGGATGACCCGGGAGGCGTTGGTCGCGCGCGCCGCCCGCGAAGCCGAACGCCAACAGAACCGCGACCTGCACGACACAGTGCTCGGGACGCTGACCATGGTGGGGCTGGGCGCGGTGGCCGGGCCCTCGGCCGTCTTCCGGGACCGTTGCGCGGCCGACCTGCGTACCCTCGTCTCGCTCACCGACGTCGGCCCGGTGGCCGGCGACGGCCCGGTGCCACTCGACGGGCGGTTGCGGTTGGTGGTCGGCCGGCTGCCCGAGCTCGCGGTACGGCTGGACCTGGCGTCCTGCGCCGTCCCGGTCGGCGTGGCCGACGCGATCAGCGAGAGCGCCTACGCGGCGTTGTCCAACGTGGTCCGCCACGCGCCGGGCGCCGGGGCCACGCTGCGGCTGACCCGCGACGCGATCGGCGTCGTGATCGAGGTCGCCGACGACGGCCCCGGCTTCGACCTGGCCACCGTCCCACCGCACCGGTACGGGTTGCGCGAGTCGATCCGCGGCCGGATGGCGACCGTCGGTGGCCGGGCCGACGTGCACTCGGCCGTCGGCGCGGGCACCCGGATTCGGCTGGAGTGGCCCGGTGTCGGCTGACCTGAACGCCCCGGCGCACCCCACCGAGGCGCCGGAGGCACCGGACCGGACCAGCGTTCCGACGCCCCGGGAACCGGACTCCCCCGCGACGCTCGCCGCACCGGCCGCCGTGGCGCACGCGTCCGACAGGGGTGCCCGGATCGCCGCCGTCGCCATCGCGTTGGCCTGGCACGTCGCGATCGCGCTGCCGGCGGTGCTGTCCGCCCGCGCGGAGTTCGCCGCGCCGGCGGTGGTGCTCGGCGCCTGGATCCTGGTCGCCGTGACCGGCGCGGTGGCCGGGGTACGGCTGCTGCACGGTTCGCCACTGCCGCCGTGGCCGCTGGCCGGGCTGCTGCTGGTCGTCGACGCGGCAGTCTTCGCCGCGGCCGGTGAGCGGCAGTTGTTCACCGCCGCCAACTGGGTGTGGGGCACGCTCGGCTGGTTCTTCGTGCTGGCGGTGTGGGGTCGGCGCGTCGTGGGGCTGATCGCGCTCCTCGGCACGCACGCGTTGATCGCCCTGGTCGCCGTGCTCGTGCACGGCCCCGATCCGGCGGACGTGGCCCGTTACGTGATGTACGTCTACGGCACGTTCTCCCTGCCGGTGGCGGTCTTCGTGGGCAGCACCGTCATCGTCGGCCTGGCTCGGGAACGGGCCGCCGTCTCGGCCGCCGGTCACGCCATGGCCGCGGAGCGAGATGCCGCCGAGCGGGGCCTTCGGGAGCGCCGGGACCGGCTCGCTCTGGTCAGTTCGGCGGCCGGGCGGGTCCTCGGGGACCTGGCCGCCGGCCAGGCCGACCCGGACGACCCCGAGGTGCAGCGCCGGTGCATGCTGGCCGCCGCCCGGCTGCGCCGGCTGATCGCCGAGTCCGACGATGTGCCCGACCCGCTGTTGCACGAGTTACGAGCCGCCGCCGACCTGGCGGAACGCAACGGCCTACCGATCGACCTGGTCACCATCGGCACCCCACCGCCGCTGCCGGTGGAGGTCCGCCGTCGGCTGGCCGACCCGCTCACCGGCACCCTCGCCGACGCCCGGGGATGGGCGCGGCTGACAGTGGTCTCCGGCTCGGACGAGGTGGTGGTCAGCCTGGTCACCCCGGATCGGGATGGGCCGGAGTCGACCGGCCCACCCCCAGGGGAGCACGACGACGGGCCGGTGCAGCACCTCTACGAACGGGACGGGAACATCAGATGGGCGCAGACCCGGTGGCGGCGGTGACCGGCGATCGGCCGGTCGGGGTGGCGATCGTCGACGACCATCCCGTGGTCGTCGAGGGGGTCCGCGCCTGGCTCGCCACCGAGCCTCGTCTGACGGTGCTCGCCACCGGCGACGACCCGGACGCGGTGCTGCGGGCGGCGCCGGACGCCGACGTCGTCCTGCTCGATCTGCGGCTGCACGGGCGGATGGCATTGGACAAGTTGGCCGAGCTGAGCGCCGCCGGCCGGCGGGTGGTGGTCTATTCGGAGCACACCGACCCGCAGACGATGCTCGCCGCGCTGGACGCCGGGGCGGTGGCGTTCCTGGCCAAGCACGAGGGCCGGGAACACTGCGTGGAAACGGTGCTGGCCGCCGCGAGCGACCGCCCGTACGTGCCGCCGGCGCTGGCGGGTGCGATGGTCGGCGACCCACGGCCGGACCGGCCGATGTTGTCCGACAAGGAGCGTGAGGCGCTGCTGCTCTGGTTCCAGTCGATGTCCAAGGCGTCGGTGGCCCGGCGGATGCAGATCAGCGAGCACACAGTGAAGCAGTACGTCGACCGGGCGCGGATCAAGTACACCCGGGCGGGGCGGCCAGCCGCCACAAAGGCGGCACTACTCGCCCGTGCGATCGAGGACGGTCTCGTCCGCCCGGAGGAGATCGGCATCTACCGGTCACAGGCGACACACGACCGGCCGACCCCCTAACAGGCGTCATGACAGGGGCGCTCCGGTCCGGAAGGCTTCAGTACACAGCCAGCTGACCGGAAGGTCGTGACGATGCATTCCGACGCGTCCCCCTTCTTCATCGGTCCTCACCGGTTCGACGCCCCCGACGACGACGTGGGCCCGACCCTGGACCGCCGCTACAACCTGCGACCGATTCCCGGCGAGCGGTTGCTCGGGCGACACCAGCTGCTGGTCGCGGGCTACCTGCTCGGGCCGAGCGAGGTGCGACGCCGTTGGCAGTTGCCCGAGCCGGTTGCCGTGACAGTCACCGACCAGCGGATCTGCTGGGTGGGCAGTGGCTCGCAGCTGTCGCTGGTCGGCGACGGCACGCACCGGGCCCGACCGCCGGCTCGACTGAACGGCCTGATGAGCGGCCAGATCCGCTGGCAGTGGCCGTCCCGGTTGGAGCTGCCCACGAGCCCGCCGGACGCTCCGGCGCAGTTGCTGATCGTCTGCGACGCGCTGCGCACCATTCAGCAGCCGGCGTTGGCCCTCAGCGGCGCGACCGCCGAGGTCGTGGCGCTGGCCCGGCAGGTCCGCCGGGCGGTGGCCATGTTCCGGCTCAACCGTCCACAACTGGTCGACCTCTCGGCCCAGGAGCGCGACGTGCTGCTGCTGCGGGCCGGCCCCGGTCTGCTCGCCGGGGACAGCCGGATCACGCTGCCCGGCTCGTTGCCCGTGGAGTTCCACTCCCGGGACGACTACTACCGCTCCAGACCGGATCCGACAACGTGGGGCGGGCTCGCAGGCGGCGCAGCATCCGGGCATCGGTGAAACCGACAGCGCGCGCTGCGGCTTCCACTGTGGTGCCGTGCCCGATCAGGTGCTCGGCCCGTTCCACCCGGAGCAGCTGCTGGTAGCCGAGCGGGGTGAGGCCGGTGCTCGCCCGGAAGATCCGGGTGAGGGTTCGTTCGGCCACCCCGCCGGCGGCGGCCAGTTCGGCCAGCGGCAGGGGCTCGGCGTACCGGCTGTCGATCAGATCCTGCACCCGGTGCACCGAGTCGGACAGGTGTGAGCGGTGCCGCATCAACGCGCTGGCCTGCGGCTCGTGCCCGTTGCGGCGGGCGTAGACGACCAGCGTGCGGGCGATCTTCGCGGCGGTCGCCGGGCCGTGCCGGGTCGCCACCAGATGCAGCGCCACGTCGATGCCACTGGCGATGCCCGCCGAGGTGACCACCCGGTCGTCCACCACGTACAGCACGTCGCGGACGACCTGGGCCGCCGGGTGCCGGCGGGCCAGGTCGTCCTGCACCTCGTGGTGGGTGGTGCAGCGTCGGCCGTCGAGCAGCCCGGCCCGCCCGAGCGCGTAAGCCCCGGCGCAGACACTGGCCACCGTGCCACCGGCCGCGTGGTGCTCGGCGAGCCGCCGCAGGTCGCCGGGCGACACCGGCCCCTGCGGCCCGTGCGCCGCCGGCCGCCAACCGGGCACGATCACCAGGTCGTCCGGGGCCAGCTCGGGCCACCGGGTGTCGGCGACCAGCGGTACGCCCTGCACCGTGGGCACCTGCTCGCGCTCCGCGACGTAGTGCAGTCGATAGTCGTACCCGAGGTCGGCGGCGCTGGAGAAGACCTGGGCCGGCCCGGCGAGGTCCAGCAGGTGCAGCTGTGGGACCAGCAGGAAGACGACCCGGGTCACGACGTCAGCCCCGGCTGCCGGCGAGGGTCACGCCGGTGACCTCGTCCACGGTGCGGATGGTCGCGAAGCGGCCAGCCAGCGCGTACTCGGTGCGGGTCACGATTTCCTCGTTCGTCAGGGTGCGCGGGTCGGCGAGGATCTCCGCGACCGTGGCGGTCTCCGGCAGGTCCCGGTGTGGGATGGGGAAGGTGAGCGTGGCGTCGGTGACGAAGGTCATCCGGTAGCCCAGGTCCGCGCCGACCCGGGCGGTGGTTTCCACGCACTGCTCGGTGCGGATGCCGCAGACGGTGATGTCGGTGATGCCCGCCTGGGTGAGCAGTTGCTGGAGGTTCGTCGTGGTGAACGCGTTGTGCGCGGTCTTGACCAGCGTCGGCTCACCCTCGGCGGGGACCAGCCCGTCGATCAGCCGGACGTAGGAGAGGACGGGGTCGAACAACCCGCCCGTTCCGGGCTCCGAGTGCAGGACCCACACCACCAGGTCGCCGCGCTGCCGGGCGGCAGTCACCAGCCGGTCGACCTGGCGGATCATGTCGGGGTTGGAGCCGTACGCCCAGATCGGGCGCTGGCGGAAGGACTCTTGCACGTCGATCACGACGAGTGCTGCTCTGCTCATGACGTCGATCCTGGTCGGACGGCGTTCGCGCCGGCAGACACCATTGTGCCCAGGTGCGGAACGATCCGGCCAACTACGGCGTGGGGGCGCGGTGTTCGGCGGCGGCGTCCAGAGCGGCGGCCTCCTCCGGTGTGGGCGCGCTGCCGCCCAGGTGCGCGGGCTGCCACCAGGTGTCGTCCGGGCCTGCCGGGGTGTCCGGATAATCCCGCTGCGCCCGGTCGACGAGGGCGCTGAGCCGGGAGGTCAGCTCGGCGGCCAGCACGTTCGGGTCCGGGAAGTCCGCCGGGTTGATCGGCCCGCCGATCAGGATGGTGATCGGCGTGTGCCGGCGGGTCAGGGTGCGCGGGCGGCCCTTGGTCCAGAGGCGCTGGGTGCCCCACAACGCGACAGGCAGCACAGGCACCTTGGCCGAGCGGGCCATCCGGACCGTGCCGCTCTTGAGCTCCTTGACGGTGAACGACCGGCTGATCGTCGCCTCGGGGAAGACGCCGACGACCTCGCCCTGCTTGAGCGCGCCCACGGCGGCGCGGAACGAGGCCGCGCCGGCCTGCCGGTCCACCGGAATGTGCCGCATCCCGCGCATCAGCGGGCCGGAGATCTTGTGCGTGAAGACCGAATCCTTGGCCATGAAGCGGACCAGCCGACCCGACGCGTTCGCGCCCAGACCGGCGAAGATGAAGTCGAGGTAGCTCACATGGTTGCTGGCCAGCACCGCCCCGCCCGTGCGGGGTACGTGGTGGGCGCCCTCGATCGTGATCTTCAGGTCGAGGACCCGGAACAGCGTCTTGGCGGCGGCGATAACGGGCGGGTACACGAGCTCCGGCATTCGCAGAATCTACCCTGACCGGCTGGGGATCGGCTGGGTGGCGGGACCGGCGGCGACGCGGATGGCGCGCCACCGCCGGCCCGGCGGTCCAGCCGGTCAGTCGGAGAGTTTGTTCAGGTCCAGTCGACCCCGGGCGAACGCGTCCACCCGCCCCCAACGACCGGGGATGTCCAGCACCTCGATGCGACCCATCCCCACCGGCAGCCGCGGCTCGACCGCCAGGTGACCCTCGTGCGGCTCCAGACCGAGCATGGTGCGCAGCAGCAACAGCGGCGTACCAGTCGACCAGGCCTGCGGGCTGCACGCCGTCGGGTACTCCACCGGGAACTTGGTCAACTCCCGCGGGTAGCCGCCGAACGCCTCCGGCAACCGGCCGTCGAAGTACGTGGCCGCGTCCAGGATGCCGTTGGCGATGGTCGCGGCCTCCTCGGCGAAGCCGTAGCGGCGCAGACCCCAGGCGATGAACGAGTTGTCGAACGGCCAGATCGTGCCGTTGTGGTAGCCGATGGGGTTGTAGCGGGCCTCCCCCTCGGCGAGGGTGCGCACCCCCCAGCCGGAGAAGAGCCGCGGCCCGACCAGGTGCGCGGCGAGCTTCTCCGCCCGCTCGGGTTCGACGATCCCGCTCCACAGCAGGTGGCCGATGTTGGAGCTGAGGATGTCGCACTGCCGGCCGTCCGGGTCCAGGGCCAGGGCGAAGTACTCCCCGTCGTCCACCCACCAGTCCCTGTTGAACCGTTCCTTCAGCTCTGCCGCCTCCCGCTCCAACTGGTCGGCGAACTCCGGGTCACCCCAGAACTCGCGCGCCAACCGGGCCGCGCGGACCTTCGCGTCGTACGCGTACCCCTGCACCTCGCAGGTGGCCCGTGGGAACGGCGGCAGCGTGCCGTCGGAGTAGGAGATCGAGTCCCAGGAGTCCTTCCAGCACTGGTTCTCCAGGCCGGTGTCGGTGTTGCGTCGCTCGTACCAGATGTAGCCGGTGCCGACCAGGTCGGCGTAGTTGTCGATCCACCTCAGCGCCGCCCGGGACTCCTGCTCCAGCTCCTTGACCAGCGCGACGTCCCCGCTCCACCGCTCGTACTCGTCGAGCAGCACGATGAACAGCGGCGTCGCGTCGACCGAGCCGTAGTACGGCGAGTGGGGCTGCTCCTCGAAGGCCGCGGTCTCGCCGTAGCGCATCTCGTGCAGGATGCGCCCCGGGTCCTCGTCCCGGAAGTCGTCGAACCGGCTGCCCTGCAGCGACGCCAGGATGCGTAGCGTCGTCTTCGACAACTGCGGGGTGAACGGCAGCGTCTGTAGGCAGGTGAGGATGCTGTCCCGGCCGAACATGGTCATGAACCAGGGCAGACCGGCGGCGGGCAGGGTGGCGCCGCCCAGCGACAGTGGCGAGAAACGCAGCGCCGCCAGGTCGATCAGACTGCGCCGGTACGTGCTGGCCACCCGGCCGTGCTCACTGTTGACCTTCGGTGCGTCGGCGATCCACTTCTCCAGGTCGTGCTGGAGGGCGAGCCGCTCGGTGCCGTGTTTGCGCAGCCCGAACCGCAGGTCCCGGCCGCCGGGCCCGACCGCGTGGGTCTGCACGTCGATCGAGGCATCCCACTGCTCGTTGGGCTCCAGGTGCACCGTGTACGCGAAGCCCTTGCTGTCGTAGCGGGCCGACATCGACGACGAGATGATCGTCTCCCGCTGGAAGTTTCCCCGCCGGTACCCGAGCCGCAGCCGGTCCGACTCCACCTCGGTGTAGATCTCGCCCTTCTTGTTCAGGATCTCGTCCTTGACCTGGAACAGGTCGGCGAAGTCCGACGCCGCGTCCATCCGGACTTCCAGGTCGACGGGCTTCTCGTCGTGGTTGAGGATGGTCAACTGCTCACAGAAGCTGCCGCCCACTGTGCGCTCCCGGATGATCGACAGCTTCGCGTCCACGTAGTGCGTGGCCATCCCCGGGACCAGGAAGAATCGCGACTCGAAGTACTGCAGGTCGTCGTAGGAGAGCGAGTTGAGTCGCTCACCGTTGACCGTCAGCACCCACGTCGACAGGAACCGGGTGTCGATGGAGAACAGCCCGGTGGGCTCGCTCGGCGTCGCCTCGATGTCACCGGTGTCCTCGCAGACGACGAACGTGTTGCCGTCCAGGATCCGGATCGTGTTGCTCTGCCCCATCAGTGCACCTCCCCGGAGAATCGCCGACGCGGCCCACGGGCGTCCGGGGAACCCGGAAAGATCCGCTCCACCTGTACGACGAGACGAGCGTCACCGGACACCGTCATGTCCCCCCGCAACAGCGCCGCCAGGCCGTGCTCGCGCCCCGAGGCGATGTCGTCGAAGAGGACCGGGCTCGCGCCGATCACCGTGTCGGCCTCCTGGTCCTCCTGACTGACGTTCAGCCGGCCGTGGTCGATCCTCAGCAGCCAGTGCCGGGTCTGCGCCCCCTCGTGCAGGTCGATCCGCAGCGTCCCGGAGGTCTTGGCCAGCAGGGGTTCGTACCCCCGCCGGTCCAGGTCCTCGAAGAACCTCGTGGTCGCGTCCACCATCGGGTCCACTCCTCCCAGTTGCCGGGCCGGGGATCCCACCCACCGCGCTCGCGTCGCACGGACGGCCGGCGTTGCACGTCCCCGCACGGGTCCCCGCCACTCCCCCGGCCAACCTCGCCCAATTCGGGTGACCCGACCTTGATCACCCACCCCGCCCTGCGCCGGTGATCAAGAGCTTTGCGTCATCGCTTCCGGCGTGTCGCGACGCGAACCTCTTGATCACCGAAGGGGTGGAGACGCCACAGCGCCGGCCCTCCCGGACGGGAGAGCCGGCGCGCGCCGCGGCGGACGGGTCAGTTGTTCGGGTCGTCGGCGCTGATGTCGGCCAGGACCGACTGCGGTTCGCGCTCGACAGCGAGGTCACCCATCGACACCAGGCCGATCAGGCGCCCGTCGTCGATCACCGGAAGTCGGCGTACGGCGTACGTCCGCATCAGGTCCGCGGCGGCCACGGCATCGTCGTACTGACTCACCGTGATCACGTCGCGAGTGGTGATTTGACTCAACCGGGTCGAGCCCGGGTCCATGTTCTCCGCGACACCTCGGACCGTGATGTCCCGGTCCGTGACGATGCCAACGACGCTGTCGCCGTCGGTCACCACCACATCACCTATCGCGCTGTCGCGCATCTCCTGCGCGGCGGCGATGAGCGTGTCGTTGCCGTCCATCGTCACCAACCGGGTCGTCATGAACTCTCCGACCGTTGTCATGGTGCTCCCCTCTCGGTGTTCGGCACGGCCCGTCTACCCGCCGCCCGGGAGGGGGTAACGCCGACGGCCCCGGCCTATCCGCGCGGGTGTCGCAGGCGTCGAAGTTCGTAGAGGCCGCTGCTGGTCAGGCTGTAGAACACCGGCAGCAGCAGGAAGATCACCAGCGCGAACAGCGGGCTGGTCACGAATCCGACCAGGATCGCCAGCGCGTACCCCAGGAGGCCGACCGCGGCCCGGGCCCGTTCGGCCGGGAAGAACCGAAGCGGCACCGTCTGGTCCAGCAGATCGTGATGCCGGGCGAGGTAGTGGTACAGCCCCAACCAGCTCACCGAGACCAGCACGCCGACCAGACCGTAGACGACCACGCCGGTCCGCTGGTCGGCCTGGTCGCCGTCCCGCATGGCCTGCGAGACGACCGAGGTGGCGAACGGCAGCAGCGCGGTGCTGAACAGCACTGCGAGGTTGTACCACTGGAGGGCCTTTCCGCTGTTCATCACCCGGTTGAAGGCGGCTCGGTGGTTCAGCCAGCCCACCGCCACGTACACGTACGACGTGACATAGGCGAGGTACGCGGGCCACTGCTCGACCAGCGCGTGCAACATCTGACCGCGGCCGACCCGGGGAGGCTGGAGGTCGAGCACCAGCAGCGTGATGATGATGGCGAAGACCCCG
The DNA here is from genome assembly GCF_026342155.1 of Micromonospora sp. NBC_00362. NCBI lineage: Bacteria > Bacillati > Actinomycetota > Actinomycetes > Micromonosporales > Micromonosporaceae > Micromonospora > Micromonospora sp. NBC_00362. The sequence continues at coordinate 5,835,234 of NZ_JAPENH010000001.1, read as the reverse complement.
TCGCTGAACGACAACAGCCGGGAGGTTTCCCGCCGCAGGGGCGGCCCACCGGGACGGGTCTCGTCGCTGCTCGTTCCCGCGCCCATCGCCCATCCCCTCCCCGACGTCCCGCAACGGCAGATCAGCGCGGTATACCCGTCGACGGGCGGCACACCCGCCCACGGCGGCGCACGTCGACTCCGCTGCCTACCGTGGGCGGATGATGACGGGCGAGGAGGAGCTGCGGGACCTGGTCGCCGGCAGCGAATGGCTGACCCGGGCGCTGACAGTGGTGCGTGATTCCGGGCTGCCGGACGCCTGGATCGGCGCGGGCGCCCTGCGTGACCTGGTCTGGGGCGAGCGATACGGCCACGGGTTCGACCCGGCGCGGGTCCGCGACGTGGACGTGGTCTTCTTCGACCCGGCGAGGCTGACCCGCGTCGACGACGACCGGGCCACCGCGCTACTGGCGGGAATGTGGCCGCAGCCGCCGTGGCAGGCGCGCAACCAGGCGGCGGTGCACACCTGGTACGCGGCCAGGTTCGGCGGCGACCCGATCAAGCCGTACCGAAGCGTGGCCGAGGCGGTCGCCACCTGGCCGGAGTACGCGACAGCCGTGGCCGTCCGCCTGGACCCGGACGGCCGACTCACGGTCTGCGCCCCGTACGGCCTGACGGATCTGCTGGTCGGGGTGTGGCGGCACAACCCGGCTCGGGTGGATGTGGACCGGTCGCGGCAGCGGTTGGCCCGGCACCGCCCGGCGCAGCGCTGGCCCGGCGTGACAGTGATCGAGCCGGGCTGATCGGCTGTGGGCGGTCTCCGTTGGGCGGGTCAGCCTCGGGGCGGCATCCCGTAGATCCGCTCGACGTGCAGGCGTAGCACTATCCGCCCCTCGTCGACCATTGCCTGGCGGTACTCGTCCCAGTCGGGGTGTTCGCCGCTGAGCCCTCGGTAGAGCGCCACCAACTCCTCGACAGTCTCGTCGCCGAGTTCGGTCGCCGGCGGGCTGAGTTCGGCGCGACCCTCGACCACCGCGTACGCCCAACCGTCCTCGCTGCTCACGTGGAAGCTGGCACGCGGGTCGCGGCGCAGGTTGGCGGTCTTGGCGCGGCCGTCGGTGACCGAGACCCGGATCAGGCCCGCGTCCCGGTCGAAGGAGTAGAGCACCGTCGACAGCTGCGGACGCCCGTCTCGTTTGATGGTGGCGAGCACGCCCATCGAGCGGCCGGCCACCAGATCGGTCAACGCCTGCTGGGTGCGGTCATCCGGCATGGTGTCCTCCAGGTTGGACGATCGTCTCCGACCCATCCAAGCACGACCTGCCGGCCGCCGCGGGCGACCACCCGCAACGGCGGGGCGACCACCCGGAATGGCACCGAGCCCTCGCCGACGGACGGCGAGGGCTCGGTGTTCTCGGCGATTCGTGTCGGTCAGCGGCGCTCTGCGGCGACCAGTTCGGCGAGTTGCACAGCGTTCAGCGCGGCGCCCTTGCGCAGGTTGTCGTTGGAGCAGAACAGCGCCAGCCCGTACTCGACGGTCTCGTCGGCGCGGATCCGGCCCACGTAGGTCGGGTCCTGGCCGGCGGCCTGCAACGGCGTCGGGACGTCGGTCAGTGCCACCCCGGGCGCGTCGGCCAGCAGTTCGTGGGCGCGCTGCGGGGTGAGCGGCCGAGCGAACCGTGCGTTGATCTGGAGCGAGTGCCCGGTGAAGACCGGCACCCGGACGCAGGTGCCGGAGACCAACAGGTCGGGAATCTCCAGGATCTTGCGGCTCTCGTTGCGGAGCTTCTGCTCCTCGTCGGTCTCGAACGAGCCGTCGTCGACGATCGAACCGGCCAGCGGGAGGACGTTGAAGGCGATCGGCTGGGTGAACGAACGGGGCGCGGGGAACTCCACGGCCGATCCGTCGAAGGCCAGCCCGGCGGCGTGCTCGGCCACCTTACGGACCTGCTCGTCCAGCTCGGCGACGCCGGCCAGCCCGGCGCCGGAGACCGCCTGGTAGGTGGAGACGACCAGGCCGACCAGGCCGGCCTCGGCGTGCAACGGACGCAGCACCGGCATCGCGGCCATCGTGGTGCAGTTCGGGTTGGCGATGATGCCCTTGGGTCGGTCCAGGGCGGCGTGCGGGTTGACCTCGGCGACCACCAGCGGCACCTGCGGGTCCATCCGGAACGCCGACGAGTTGTCGATCACCACGGCGCCGGCCTCGGCGACCCGGGGCGCCAACTCGCGAGCGGTGCCCTTACCGGCCGAGAAGAGCACGATGTCCAGCTCGGAATAGTCGGCGGTCGCGGCGTCCTCGACTGTCACCTCGCCGTCGCGCCACGGCAGCGTACGCCCGGCGGACCGCGCCGAGGCGAACAACCGCACCTGCTCCGCTGGGAACTCCCGCTCCGCCAGCACCTGCCGCATCACGCCACCGACCTGGCCGGTGGCCCCCACAATGCCGATCCTCATGCCCGCGAGGCTACCGACCCCACCCCCGAAACCGGGACCCCTTTCCCACCCCCCGGGTCCCACCTCACAGCCCGCCCTACATCTGTCGATCAAGAGATTCGCGTCAGAAACCGTGCTCCGGATGACGCAAACCTCTTGATCAACGGCGTTCGTCCGGTGCGGGTCAGGGGAGGAGATCTCCCAGGGCGGTGGCTTGCAGGTCGTCGCGGATCACCGCGGCGTCGCCCTCGATGACCAGGGTCAGAGCTTCCGGGTGCAGGTGGGTGGCTGCCGCCGCCGAGACCTGGTCCACGTCGGCGGAGAGCAGCGACTCGCGCAACCGCGCGTGGTAGTCGTCCGGCAGGTCGTGCACCACCAGGGTGGTCAGCGCGGAGGCGATCGCCCGGGGGCTCTGCAACTCGACCGAGAGCTGCCCGGCCCGCCAGGAGCGGGCCACCTCCAACTCCTCCTCGGTCACCCCGGTGGCCTGGGTACGGGTGATCTCGCCCACCGCCTCGACCAGGGCCGGCGCGGTGACCGCCGTCTGCACGCCGGAACTGACAGCGAACCGACCGAACCGCCGCGACGCGGCGAAGTCGCCCCGGATGCCGTAGGTGTAGCCGTGCACCTCCCGCAGCAGGTGGTTGAGTCGGGAGGTGAACGCCCCGCCGAGCACAGTGCCGGCGAGCGTCATCGGCACGTGGTCGGGGTGCGCCCGGTGTGGCGACGGGTGGCCCAGCCGCAGCGTGGACTGCACCGATCCGGGTCGGTCCACCAGGATGATCCGCCGACCGCCGTGCAGCGGCACCTCGATGGGACCGCCCCGTTCGGTGGGGCCACCACCGGTGCCGGCGAACGCCGCGGCGGCCAGCGCGTCCAGGTCGATCCGGTCCAGGTCACCGGCGACGATCAGGGTGCCGGGGCGCAGGAACCACTCCGAGTGGAAGACGGTCACGTCCTCCACGTCCAACCCGGCGACCGACTCCGGGTCGCCGTGCATCGGCCGCCCCCAGCGGTTCTGCGCGCCGAACAGGTCGGCCCGCAGCGCGGCATCGGCGCGCGGCCCGGGGTTGGCCCAGTCCATCCGGAGCGCGGTCGCCTCGTCGTCGCGGACCCGACGTACGTCGGCGGGGTCGAGCCTGGGCGTCCGGACCGCCTCGGCGAGCAGTTCCACGGCCGCGCTCAGCCGGTCCACCGGGATCACCACGCTGGCCTGGAACGAGTCCCAGTCCAGACCGGTCGACAACGCGGTGCCGAGCCCCTCGACGGCGAGCGCGTACGCGGCGGCGTCCCGCTGCGCGGTCCCCTCCTCCAGCGCCTTGGCCAGCACACCGGACAGCCCCTCCTTGCCGACCGGCTCCTGGCCCGCGCCCACGTCGAGCAGCAGCAGGGCCACGGCGAGGTTCTGCCCCGGCAGGTGCGCGGCGACGACCTGACCACCGGCCACGGCGCGGCGGACCACCGGCGGGAACCGGTACGGGCGGGCGGCACCCGGGCCGGGACGGTCGGCGATCAGCGTCATGAGGTCTCCTCGGGCAGGTAGGTCAGGGTCACCCGGTCGGTGGCGAGCACCTCGGCGGCTGCCTCGGCGATCTGCTCGGCGGTGACCGCGAGCAGGGCCGGCAACTGCTCGGCGATGCGGGCCGGGTCACCGAACTGCGTGGTGTACCGGCCGAGCAGGTCCGCGCGGCCGTCGACGGTGGACAGCTGACGCCACCACCCGGTGCTGAGCAACGCCTTGGCCCGATCTAGCTCGGCGGCGGTGACCGGCACTGTGGCCAGCTCGTCGACGACCTCGGCCAGCCCTTCGGCCAGCCGCTCGGCGCTCACCCCGGGGCGGGCGGTGGCGGTGGCGATCAGCGGTGCCGGGGCGTGTGCGAGGTCCACCCCGTACGCCCCGACCAGGTCCGGTTGCGCGATCCGCTCGCCGTCGGCGAGGCGCTGGTAGAGCCGGCTGCCCCGGCCGCTGCCCAGGATGGTGGCGAGCACGGTGATCACGTTGTATCCCGGGCTGCCGAACGGGTAGCTGCGGTGGGCGATGTAGACCCGTGGCGCCGGCACATCGGCGCTCACCGACTCGACGGCCGTCTGCCCGGTGGCGGGGACGTTGCGGCCGTCCGGTGCCGGCGGGATGTCGTCGCGGGCGGGCAGCGCGCCGAAGTACTTGTCGGCGAGCGCGAACACGTCGGAGGCGGTGGCGTCGCCGACCACGGTCAGCACCGCGTTGTTCGGCGCGTAGTAGGTCTGGTGGAACGCCTGGAAGGTGGCCAGGTCGGCGGCGTTCAGGTCGGCCATCGAACCGATCGTCGCGTGGTGGTAGGGGTGCCCCGGCGGGTAGAGCAGCGGAAGCAACCGCAGCCAGGCGTCGCCGTATGGCACGTTCTCGTAGCGCTGCCGGCGTTCGTTCTTCACCACGTCCCGCTGGTTGTCCAGCGTCTCCTGGGTGAGGGCGGGGACCAGGCCGCCCATCCGGTCGGCCTCCAACCAGAGCGCCAGCTCCAGGTGCTCGGCCGGAACCGTCTCGAAATAGTTGGTCCGGTCCGGGTTGGTGGTGGCGTTGAGCGAGCCGCCGGAGCCCTGGATCAGCTTCATGTGCTCGGTCTTCGCCACGTTCACCGAACCCTCGAACATCAGGTGCTCGAAGAGGTGGGCGAAACCGGTCTGCCCAGCCGGCTCGTGCCGGGAGCCGACGTCGTACCAGAGGTTGATGGCCACGGCGGGCGCGGTGCGATCCTCACTCACCACCACGCGCAGGCCGTTGTCCAGTCGGGACGTCTGAATGGGCCAGGGGTAACCGCTGTCGGGCATGCCCCCGACGCTATCCGATCTCGGAGGCGGAAAGGTGACGTGCCGTCGGTCGGCGAGCCGACCTGGGCGGCATCGGAGCCGCCGCGCGGGGTACCGGGAAGCAATGACCGTCACCCCGCCTCCGTCCCGGGCCGCCGGCCGGGCCGCCACCGCCGTCGAACGCGCCAGCACGGCACTCGGCCGGCTGCGCCGTGGCCGGTTGCTGCATCCGGCCGGTCGCTCGTTCGTCGGCGAGACGGTGATCTGGGGTACGCCCGGACCGCCAACCGGTGTCGCTCTGCTGGACCACCCCGGCCGGTACCGGACCAGCATCCGGCTCTCCAAGGGGACGCCCACGCCCGGCAGTTGGCCGGACGTTCTTGGCCTCGCGCTGCGCCTGCACCGCGGCGACGGCCGGCCGTTCGACCTGCTGGTCAGCTCCAGCGGCGCGGCCCCGGTGCTGCGGAACCTGCCGCTGCCCCGACGCCGCTTCACGGGCACGTACAGCACGATCACGTGCTACCGCGCGGGTCGGCGCCGCCTCTGGCTGGCCGCGCTGGCCGACCCCGACTCGGCCGACCTCGGTCGCAGCCTGGCCACGGCGGCCGCCGTGACCCGGACGGACACCCCGCGTCTGGTGCTCGCGGTCGCGTCGGCGGTGGGGCCGTGGCGGCTGGTCGGGCAGGTCAGTCTCGGTGCCCAGCTCAGCGCCGAGGAGGACGCGGCGCTCGCGTTCGACCCGGTGCGCAACCTGCCACCCGAACTGCGGGTGGCAGGTCCGCTGGCCTGGCTGCGAGACCAGACCTACCGGGGGTCGCGCCGGGCCCGTGGGGCGACAGCTCAGTCCGGCGGTTCGACCGCCACCACTGTCTGATCCGAGGTACGACGCTCCAGCACCGTGTCCGGGGCGGCGTTCTGGTCCGCCTCGCGGATGTCCGAGTCGGCGAGGATGGCCTCCGCCTGCGCCTCCGGGTCGTCGCTGCCCACCGCCCTCTCCTCGGGCAGGAGGTGGTGCGCGCGGGACTCCACCCGGTCCTGATCGCTCTGCTCGTGTGTCATGGCACCCCTGTTACCCCGACCGCGCCCCCGGCACGCGATCTTCGCCCCGCATCTTGGGACGACAGGACGGGAGACCCCGTTTGGTCGGGTACGCTGGCCCGGTGACGCGTTCCTATCGATGGTTTAGGCAGCCGGCTCGCACGCCGGTGACTTCACTATGAACTGACGTCACCACAGACCGAGCCGGCCGGGCAGGAGCTGTCGTTCCTGCCCTTTTGCGTACGAGCAGCCGGCTCGTCCCGGGCACCGGCCCCGGGCACGGTCGGCGGAAGGATGCCCACCGTGACGACCCCGGAGACTGATCGGGTCAGCGATCAGCGAATCGACCGTGTCGTGCCGCTGACCACGCCCGCCCTGCTGCACCACGAGTTACCCCTGGACGCCCCGCTCGCGTCGGCCGTGTTGACCGGCCGCCGCGCGGTCGGCCGCGTGCTGGACCGCGAGGACGACCGCCTGCTGGTGGTGGTCGGCCCCTGCTCGGTGCATGACCCGGCCGCCGCCCTGGACTACGCGCAGCGCCTTCGGACGGCTGCCGACCGGCTCGCCGACGACCTGCTGATCGTCATGCGGGTCTACTTCGAGAAGCCGCGCTCGACTGTCGGTTGGAAGGGCCTGATCAACGATCCCGGCCTGGACGGCAGTGGGGACGTCAACACCGGTCTGCGGCTGGCCCGTGCGCTGCTGCTCGACGTGCTCCGCCTCGGCCTGCCGGTGGGTTGCGAGTTCCTCGACCCGATCACCCCGCAGTACATCGCGGACACGGTGGCCTGGGGCGCGATCGGTGCCCGCACCGTGGAGAGCCAGGTGCACCGCCAGCTCGCCTCCGGCCTGTCCATGCCGATCGGCATGAAGAACCGCCCGGACGGCAGCATCGGCACGGCCGTGGACGCGATCCGCGCCGCCGGGGTGCCGCACGTCTTCCCCGGCATCGACTTCTCCGGCACCCCGGCGATCCTGCACACCCGGGGCAACACCGACGGGCACCTGGTGTTGCGCGGTGGGGGCGGCCGGCCCAACTACGACGCCGGGTCAGTCGCCGGGGCACTCGACCTGCTCCGCGCCGCCGACCTGCCGGAGCGGCTGGTGATCGACGCCAGTCACGCCAACAGCGGCAAGGACCACCGCAACCAGCCGCTGGTCGCCGCGGACGTGGCCGCCCAGATGGCCGCCGGCCAGCGGGGTATCACCGGCGTGATGCTGGAGTCCTTCCTGCTGCCCGGCCGGCAGGAACTCGACCCGACCCGGGAGCTGGAGTACGGCCGGTCGGTCACCGACGCCTGCCTGGGCTGGGACGACACCGCCGAGGTGCTCGACCACCTCGCCTCGGCCGTGCGGGCCCGCCGGGCCACCCTGCCGACGACGGTGTGACAGCCGACACCGCTGCCCGCGGAACACGAGCGGGGGTCGGCTCGTTGACTGGGGTGTCGGTGTGTCCAGTGTCCCCGGGCCTCACCTAAATAGCCTTCGCGGAATACCGTCCGGCTGGAGCCGCGTAGTGCCACTCGCCGAGAGGCGACCTGCACACCGACACCAGCGCCGCCCCCGGCCCACAAGGCCGGGGGCGGCGCTGTCTGTATTCGGCGAACACCAGCGGACGGACCGGCCTGGCCGAGAGGGCCGAGCAACATCACCCTCGCCCTCCTTCGCCCCCGCTACGTCGTTGCCTCCCTTTGCTCTGCGCCCGCCCTTTGCTCTGCACCCGCCCGCGCACCACCTACCGAGCGTGACTGTCGCCTGGGCGGGTGCAGAGCAAAGGAGGATTCGAGGGGCTGTCGGCCGAGAGCGCAGGCCGCCACCGGGGTGACGTTTGACCGATTCCGCCCCGGGTAGCTGATCGACGTGACCGACGACGCATCTGTGGCCGGCGAGCCGGACACCCAGGCCCTCGACGACCTGCTCGACGACATCTTCCGGGCGCAGGAGCGGGTCACCCAGGCGGAGATCTATCGCCGGGCGGTGGCCGCCGAGCTTCCACCGGACCTGCTCGCCCGCATCGACGCGCTTCCCGAGGGCGAGTACGCGGTGGACGAGGCCAGCGACCTGCTGGGCGGTTCCATCGGCTGAGCGACCTGGGCGGCACCATCGCGTGAATGACCGCAGGAGGGACATCGACATGACGCACCACGAGGACCACGACGAGAAGGTGCCGGCGCTGGGTCAGCCACCGAAGGGCAGGGACACCACGCCCGAGCCGGACTTCGCCAACGAGCACGACCGCACGGCGGTGGATCGGGACATCATCACCGGGGCGGACGAGGACGAACGGGAGCCGGAGTCGCCGCACGGTTGGTCCGGCATGCAACGTTGAGGCGTACGCGAAAAGGGGGGCCGGTGTCTGCCGGCCCCCTTTCCCGTCCCGCTGGTCAGTCGTCGTCCTGGTGCCCACCCTCGGCGGCCTGTTGAGCCGTCGCGTACGCCATCTGGAGGAAGTCGGACGCGGCGACCGCCGTCAGCGCGGTGGCCACCAGGCGGGTGAGCCGGGGCGCGAGCACCAGGCCACCGGTCAGCCCGGTGGCCACCCAGACCGCCAGGCAGAACGGGCAGCTCAGCAGCTCGCCGATGGCGTGCCGGGTGGGGCTGCCCGAGTCGCGCACCTGCTCCATCACCTCGCCGCTGCCGATCGGACGGTCATAGCGGGTGAACGGCGCCCGCAACGGGCTGGTCACCGCGTCCTTCGACAGCAACCGGCTCAGTTTGTGCGTGGCGATGGAGAGCAGCACCACGTCGGACGGCGCGGGACGCTCCGGCACCGGACGGCCGGTCGCCTTGACCAGACCGGCGAGAGCCCCGGTCACCCCGGCGTAGGCGCCCATCGCCACCAGGTAGCCGCCGAGCGGCCGGTGCTCGTGCGGCGCGTACGCCCGGCGCAGCCGGGCCGCCTTCTGTCGCAGGCCAGTGTCGCTCACCCGATCTCCTCAACTGTCGTGGTGGTGCGGGAACGACGTCCCGCGCGGCCGGCTCAGCCGGCCTGGAGGTTGTCGGCGACCTCGCGTGCCAGGTTGGTGAGCGCCTCGTCGGCCAACTGGTCCGGACCGGGCCCGCCGGACCCGTCGGCGAGGTCGAGTTGGATCCGGGCACCACCGGAATCCGCCGGCTCCACCCGGATTTCGGCGGACCAGTCGTCGGCGTCGCCGTCGCCCCAGCGGGCGCGCAGCTCCTCACCACTGATCTCCGCGGCGGGGCTGCCGTCTCCGCGCAGCGGCTCCGGCAGCCAGGCCGAGGCACGGTCGGGGTCGGTGGCCGTGCTGAAGACCACCTCGGGTGGCGCGGACATGCCGCGCACGGCGCGCGCCGGCATCACGCGTCCCGCAGGCGGCTGGGATCGACCTCGCGACCCGGGTGGCGGGCCAGGTACTCGGTCTCCAGCTCCGCCGTGCGCCGCAGGTGGTTCGCGAGTGCGGAGTCCGCCGCGTGCCGCAGCGTGTCCAGACGGGTGCGGTGCAGGCTGTGCATCTCGCGGATCAGGTCCTCGTCGGTCAGCTCCGTCGGGTCGATGCCGAGCAGGTCGCCGTCGAGGCCGGGAGCGCCGGCCGGGTCGCCGAGCTGATCGCCGCCCCACTCGGGCACCCGCTGCTCCGGGCTCATATCCGCACTGCCGCTGGACGCAAAGCCGTCCCCACGTACCGATCCGGTCATGATCGCCCCCCTTGATCTCGTTTGGGCTGGCGTCTAGACGATTGCCCAGGCGCGGTGATGCCAAACCAAGCCGGCGAGGCGACGACTACGACACGGTGTCGGAGACCGGTAGCGCCCCCGGTACCCTCAATGTCATGAGGCGGCTCTGGACCCCGGCGTGGATCGCACGCCACGTGGCCATGGTCGTGCTGGTCGTGGGCTTTCTCGGGCTGGGCTGGTGGCAGATCAGCCGGGCCACCGCCGGCAACAGCCTGAGCTGGGGGTACGCGGTCGAGTGGCCGATCTTCGCCGGCTTCGTGGTCTACGTCTGGTGGCGTGAGGTGAAGCTGGCCCGCCGCAAGGCGGCGGAGGCCGACGCGCCGCCCGCGGATCCGGCCGTCGAGCCGGCGCCGACGGTCACCACCGGGTCCCGACCGGCGGTACGCCGCCCGGTGCGCGTGTCCCGGGTACCGGCCACCGGCGATGTCGTCGAGGACACCGATCTGGCCGCCTACAACCACTACCTGTCATGGTTGAACGCCAATCCGGGCGCCCGGCCCGGTGACTATCCCGGCTGAGCCGGGCTCGGAAGGACGGACGAAGGTGGGCGCTGCCCTTACCCGGTACCGCGTGATCGCCTGGATCGTGGGCGTGGTGCTGATCCTGCTGGTCGTGATCGGCATGCCGCTGAAGTACGCGTTCGACAACCCGGTCGTCGTGGAGACCATCGGGCCGGCGCACGGCTTCCTCTACATGATCTACCTGGTGGCCGCGTTCGACCTGAGCCGCCGAGCCGACTGGCCGCTGAAGCGGATGCTGCTGGTGATGCTGGCCGGCACGGTGCCGTTCGTCTCGTTCTACGCCGAGCGCCGGGTCAGCGCCTGGGTGGCCGCTCCGCAGCAGGCACGGACTCCGGAGCCGATCGCCCGCTGAGCTTGCTGGACGGCCGGTGGGCCCAATGCGGCTCCGGCCCACCGCCGTCGGGTCATCGGTTGGGCCGCCACGGGTCCGCTCCGGCGAGCGGGTCGACCCAACTGCCGTAGCGGTTGACCTCCCGGGCCCGCAGCAGCGACCGGGTGACCTGGCCGAACTGCCGTTCGTCGTCGGCGCTGAACAGCAGCACCTCCGAGCCCTGGTACCACCCCCACAGTTCGTGCGGTGGTGGGCGCCAGCGATCGCCGACCAGGGCGAGAGCGGCCGGGAGCAGGAACACCGCGCCGAGGATCAGGTACGCCCCGGCGGTGAGGCGGTGCAGACCGCCGGTGAAGCCGAGGAGCACCCCCACACCGCCGAGCATGCTGGCGGTGATGACAACGGCCCGGACGGCGATCCGGTCGTGCGGACCCCGGGTGGTACGCAGATGGGTCAGGTCGGCGATCCGGTAACTGTTCCGACCGACGGTGAACCTGTCGACGGTCACGATGATGCCGGGCCGCGCGTACAGCAGGGTCGACCGAGCGCCCGGCACCGTTCGCGGGGGTCGCGTCTTTGCGCCTTCACGATTCACGGTTCCTCCCGAAGGGGACGGTTGGCCGAGTGGCCCCGTCGGCGATTCATCGCTGCCTGTTGACGGGATTCCCGGCTCCGGACTTCATTGTGTTGCGGCGCCGCCAGTCGACCTGGGCATTTACCGGGTCCCGACAGCTCGCCACCACCGGGTGACATCGCCGAGAAACCGCATCCATTTCAGCTTTTATCGGTTATGGCGGCTAGGAATCCGGCGGCATACGCCCGGAACGACGAAAGTCGCATATCCGCCAGTAGGCCGCCAAAAGGGCGATGTTCCCCCGCTCGCAGGTGTCATCAGCCACGATGGCGCCACCCAGCGCAGGCGCCCGACCCGCAACTCTCCCAACTTTCGCCCCTGCTTCAACTGCGAGCGACATCCGTCCCGGGTTAGGTTGGGCGAGCCGGTCCGGCCCAGTGCCGTCCGCCCGGATGGCCCCGGCCGGTGTCGTCGAGGGCGTCAGCAGCCCCGACGGCCGTGGGAGAGGGGCCTTCCGCTCTTGTCATCCCTGAGAAATCTGCTGCGCACCGTGGCGCTGGTCGGCATGTCGGCCGCGCTGATCGCCCCGACGGCGGTGGCCCAGGCCGAGCCGTCCCCCGCCGACCTGACCCGCCGGATCGAGACGTCCTCGGCCGAGTTGGAGCGGGTCGTCGAGTCCTACAACAAGTTGCGTGAGGAGATCAAGACAAACGAGGCCGCCGTGGCCCGATTACAGACCCGCATCGGCCCGCTCGAACAGCAGGTCGAGCAGAGCCGAGCCGACGTGGCGGAACTCGCCTCCACCGCGTACAAGAGCGGCGGTCTGCGCACCGCGGACGCATTGCTCCGTCCCGGCGGCTCGGCCGCACTGCTGGACCGGCTCGGCACGATCGAGCAGTTGACCCGTCAGCGGCAGGAGCGGATCTCCGGCTTCACTGCCGACCAGCAGCGGCTGCTCGACGAGAAGGCACGCCTGGGCGCGACGCTGACCCGGCAGGCCGCACAGGCTCGTCAGCTCGCCGCGGGTAAGAAGCAGATCGAGCAGGACCTGGCCAAGCTGTACGAGCTACGCCGGCAGGCGTACGGGGCCGCCACCGAGCGACCCGAGCCCAGGGCGGCGACGAGCGAGGCCAAGAACGTGCCCGCCGTGTCCGGTGCTGCCGGAACGGCGGTGCGTTACGCGTTCGGCGCGATCGGCAAGCCGTACGTCTGGGCGGCCGACGGGCCGAACGGTTACGACTGTTCCGGCCTGACCTCGGCTGCCTGGCGGGCGGCCGGGAAGTCCCTGCCGCACAACACCCGGATGCAGTGGAGCGCTGTCGCCCACATCGGGCGGGGCGAACTGCGCCCCGGCGACCTGGTCTTCTACAGCGGGCTCGGGCACGTCGCCCTCTACGTGGGCGACGGTCAGGTGATCGACGCGCCCAGCGCCGGTCGCAACGTGCTCAAGCGTGGCATGAACATGATGTCCATCCAGGGTTACGGCCGGGTGCGCTAACCACCTCGGAAACGGCGAACGGCCGGCGTCCCCCTATCGGACGCCGGCCGTTCGCCGTCATTACTACCAGGTCAGGCTGCTTGCAGCCCCTCCGCCCGGGCCAGCTCGCGGAGCCGGCCGAGGGCCTGGATCTCCAGCTGTCGGATCCGCTCGCGGGACAGCGAGAAGCGGGACGCTACCTCGGTGAGCGAGTGCTCCCGGCCGTCCTCCAGCCCGTAGCGGGCCCGCATGATGCCGGCGGACCGGTCGTCGAGGTGGTTGAGCAGCCCTTCGATGCGCTGCCGCTCCAGGCCGCTGAGGACGATGTCCTCCGGCGACGGCGCGTCACTGTCGGCGACCAGGTCACCGAGGTTCGTGTCGCCGTCGTCGCCCACCGGGGTGTCCAGCGAAACGGTGTCCTGCGACCAGCGGCGCAGCTCGTTCACCCGCTCGACGGTGACGCCGAGGGCGTTGGCGATCTGCTCCGGCTCCGGGTCGCTGCCCAACTCACGGGTCAGCTGCCGGGCCACGTTGCGCATCCGGTTGACGTCCTCCACCAGGTGCACCGGCAGACGGACGGTGCGCTCCTGCTGGGCGATCGCCCGGCTGATCGCCTGCCGGATCCACCAGGTGGCGTAGGTGGAGAACTTGTAGCCGCGCTCGTAGTCGAACTTCTCGACCGCCCGGACGAGGCCGGTGTTGCCCTCCTGGATCAGGTCCAGCATGGGCATCCCCGAGCGCACGTAGCGCCGGGCGATCGACACGACCAGTCGGAGGTTGGCACGGATGAAGAGGTCCTTCGCCCGCTCGCCCTCGACGACCAGCCACTCCAGGTCGGCCCGGTCGACACCGGCGGGAACGGCTTCCTCACCGAGCAGGTGCTCGGCGTAGAGGCCGGCCTCGATCGCCTTGGAGAGATCGACCTCCTTGGCGGCGTCCAGCAGTGGCGTCCGGGAGATCTCGTGCAGGTAGACGCCGACCAGGTCGCGCTCCTCGGCAACCTCGTCGGTTCGCATGCCGATGTTCTTGTCCACGTTGCCCACGGTCCCCTCGCTCGCGCCGGTTGCCCGGTTCCTTGCCATTCCCCACACCTGTCGGCCCCTGGTAACTTCTGCTGTGCCCATCGGTGCTGACACCTACACAACAGATGAGACGTGTCGGGGATTCCTCGTCGTGAGTCGAAAGTGTCACGAATGCCTGAGTAGTAGCTGAGAGCACGGTCCATGTTTGCTGTCAGCACCCCATCGGGTGGCTCGCCACTGGGCACCACGTACGGGTTACCGCACCATGGCAACACCGCCCGCCGTGGGGGCACAGCGACCCGGGTCACCACCGCGATGCGATCCTGGTCACTGCCAGATACGCACCGGCGCACCGGTCGGTTCATTCACGGGGGTGTTATTACCCCCCGGCCAGATGAACAATCCGAAGGCCGGTTCGCTTCCCGATGCGGGTGGCGCTAGGAGGCGAGCAGGGCGAGGGCGCCGCGCACCTGGTCGGCCGAGCGGGCCAGCGCGGCACGGGCGGCGTCGATCTCGGCGCCCGAGACGAGGGCGACGAGCGCCGTCTTCAGGTCCCCGTCGGCCTCGGTGAGGGCCTGCCGGGAGAGCTCCTCCGAGCAACCGGTGGCCTCGACCAGGATCGAGATCATTCGTCCCCGGAGTTTCGCGTTGGTGGCCACCATATCGATCATGAGGTTCGAGTAGACCCGCCCCAGGCGCACCATGACGGCGGTCGAGAACGTGTTGAGGACCAGTTTCTGCGCTGTGCCCGCCTTCATCCGGGTCGACCCGGTGACCACCTCGGGTCCGGTGTCCACCCCGATGAACACGTCGACCGACCGGGCGGCCTCCGCCTCCGGATTGGCGCAGAGCAGCACCGTCGAGGCGCCCTTGGCGCGGGCCGCGGCAAGCGCCCCGAGGACGTACGGGGTGCGTCCGCTTGCCGCCAGACCAACCACCAGGTCCCCGGCCCGTACACAACTGGCCGCTTCGACCGCGCCGCCCCGGTCGTCGTCCTCGGCGTCCTCGACGGCCCGCCACATCGCGTCCGGGCCCCCGGCGAGGTGCGCGCAGAACCAGTGTCGGGGCGAGTTGAAGGTGGGGGCCAGTTCGGCCGCGTCGAGCACGCCCAGTCGGCCGGAGGTGCCGGCCCCGAAGTAGTGCACCCGGTGACCACCGCGTAGCGCCGCGACCGCCAGGTCGACGGTGGTGGCGATCTCGTCGAGCACCGCGGCGACCGCCGCGGGCACCCGCCGGTCCGCCTCGTTGATCACGGTGAGCACGTCCCGGGTCGACATCAGGTCGAGGTCGACGCTGAGCGGGTTACGCCGTTCGGTGGGGGCACCCACCCGGACCGTGGGGCGAGCGGGCCGTGCGGGCATCTCCGCACCGGCCGTCATGCCCGCCTCCGGTTGGCACCCACCCGGTGCGACTGGACCGCCTCGGCGGTCGCCTCCAGGGCCTTGCGGGCCCGGGCCCGGTTGCGGGCGGCCACCCCGACGAAGAGGCAGTCGACCACTGTGAGCTGGGCCAGCCGGCTGGCCGTCGCGCCGGAGCGGTAGGTGGTCTCCCGTGCCGCCGTGGTCAACACGAAGTCCGCCACGTCGGTGATCGGCGAGCGCGGGAAGTTGGTCAGCGCCACTGTCGCGGCACCGCGGGTGCGGGCCTGCTCCAGCACCTCGATCACGTCGGAGGTGGTGCCGGTGTGCGAGATGCCGATCGCCACGTCGCCCCGGCCCAGGAGGGCGGCCGACGTCAGCGCGGTGTGCACGTCCGGGAAGTAGAAGGCGATCCGGCCGATGCGGTGCAGCTTCTGCTGGAAGTCCGAGGCGACGAACCCGCTGGCGCCGGCGCCGTAGATGTCGATCCGGCCGGCACCGCTGATCGCCTCGACCACCTGCTCGCAGATGGCGGGGTCGAGTTGCTCGGCGGTCTCCTCGACGGCGCGGGCGTCGTTGAACGCGATGGTGGCGATGATCTGGGCGAGGTCGGCACCGGGCGGGATGTCACCGCCCACCACTCGGGCGTCTGGCGGCTCGATGCGGCGGGCGGCCTCGGCGGCGAGGCGGATGCGCAGCTGGGGGTAACCGTCCATGCCGACCGAACGGCAGAACCGGATGACTGTCGCCTCGGATGTCTCGGCCGCGGTGGCGAGGTCGGTGATTGTCCGCCGGGCGGCGGCCGCCGGGTCGGACACGACCAGCCGGGCGACCCGCTGCTCGGCGGGCGACAGCGATGGCAACAGCCCGCTGATGTGGACGATCAGCCCACCGGGCTCGTGACTCGCAGAAATCTTCGGACTCTTCGCCACGGATGAAACTTACTTTCAGCAGGCGTGAGCGTCAACTATGACTGTCCGAGGTGGGGGGAAACTTCGATCGCCGGGATCACCGGTCCCGCACAGCCTGCCACCTTCCCAGGATCGCCGCCTCATCCGCCGGGTCGAGTCCACCCTGCCGGACGGCCGCCGGGTGTGCGGCCATCCAGGACGCTGTCGCCCGAACGGTGTCGGCCAGCGGACGGACCGTCAGACCCGCCTCAAGAGCCGGCCGGACGTCCCGGTCCATCAGGCCGGCGGTCTCCGGCAGCCGCACCCAGAGCGGCAGCGCCCGCTCCCCCGACCACTCGCGGACGTCCTGGGACAGCAGGAACTCCTGGTCGACCCAGGTGAACTCCGGATCGGCGACGCCAAGCCCGGCGGCCACCCCGGCCAACAGATCGGCCCGGGACATCGCCGGACCGGTGCCGTCGTACGTGCCGCCGAGGCGGGTGCCGGCGGCGTGCAACAGCCAACGTGCCAGATCGGCGACGTCCACGAACTGCACCCGGTCAGTCGGCTGCCCGGGGGCCAGCACCTCGCCACCGGCCGACAGCCGCCGCACCCAGTACGGGAAACGGTCGCTCGGATCCTCCGCGCCGACGATCAGCCCCGCCCGACAGATGAACGAACGGTCCACGCCGACCCGCTCCCGGACCAGTTCCTCGATGCTCACCTTGCACTCGCCGTACCAGCGGTGGTCCGGGCCGACCGGACCGTCCACGTCCGGCGGGGCCGGTACCAGGATCGGCGCGTCGGCAGCGGTCTGACCCGGGGTGGCGTGGTCCGCGTACACCGAGATCGTCGACACGAACGACCAGTGGCCGACGTGGTCGGCGAGCGCGCTGAGCGCGTGCCGGGCGTGGCTGATCTGGCGGGTCACGTCGACCACTGCGTCGAAGCCGTCGGCGGCGAGCGGGACGAGCGAGTCGGGATCATCGCGGTCGGCCACCACGAAGCGCACCCCGTCCGGCACGGCGCCGGACACACCCCGGGCCGCGCAGGTCACCTCGTGACCCTGCTCAAGGGCGAGCCGGGCCGTCGCCCGGCCGAGGAACTTGGTGCCACCGAGAATGAGGATCCGCATCCGCCGATCCTGCGCCCTCAAGGCTCGAACGACCCCACCAATCTGCCCACGGCAGACCGCGATCATGAAGTTGTCACCACTCGGATCGGCGTGTCACGGCAACAACTTCATGATCGACGGAGGGGCCCGAAGGAGGCGTGGGGGCACTAGCGTGGGGTTCATGGGACAGGGCAGCGTTCTGGTGACCGGGGGGTTCGGGGGGCTTGGCGGGGCGGTCGTCACCGCGTTCGTCGAGGCGGGCTGGCGGGTGGTCGTACCGGATCGGAAAGCCCGGCCCGGGTCGGAGCCGGCGACGGCCGGACTGGTCCGCGTGCTCGCGGACCTGGGCGAGCCGGCGGGCGCGGCGCGGGCGGTCGAGGCCGCGGCCGGCGAACCGGCGGCACCGCTGCGCGCGGTGGTCAACCTCGTCGGGGGGTACGCCAGCGGCGGATTGGTGCACGAGACCCCGGTCGAGGAGTTCGAGCGGATGCTCACCGTCAACCTGCGGCCGACCTACCTGGTCACCCAGGCAGCGCTCCCGCACCTGGTGTCGTCCGGCGGCGGCGCGGTGGTCTGCGTCTCGGCCCGCGCGGCGGTCACCCCGTTCCGCGGCGCGGCCGGCTACTCGACGGCCAAGGCGGCGGTGCTGGCCTTCGCCAACGCGGTCGCCGTGGAGTACCGGTCGCAGAACGTGCGCTGCAACACCGTGTTGCCCAGCGTCATCGACACCCCGGCGAACCGGGCGGCCCAGCCCGACGCCGACCATTCCCGCTGGGTGACCCCGGCCGAGATCGCGCCGGTGATCCGGTTCCTCGCGTCGGCCGATTCCGCCCCGACCAGTGGTGCCACGGTGCCGGTCTACGGGCGGGCCTGAGCCACCACCGGACCGACGTCCTCTCCGCTCGAGGCGGACGGCGGTAGCCAGGTCTCCAGGTGCGCCTGGATCTGCTCGGTCACCTCCTCGGCCGGGCGGCCCGCGTCCACCAGCACGAAGCTGGGGTACTCGGGCAGTGCCCGGTAGGCGGTGTCGGCGGCGGTCAGCCACCCCATCGTCTCGTGGTCGGTGCCGCGTTCCTCGATGCGCCGGTACGCCTCCGCCGGGTCGACGGCGAGCAGGAAGGTCACCTGCGGCGTCGGGAACAACCGGTAGCCGGCCCGGGCGAGCCGCTCCCAGCGCTGCCCGCCGTGCGCCCGGATGCTCGCGTACTGGCACGCCGAGTAGCGATCCATCACCGCCGTCCGGCCGGTGAGCAGACAGCTGATCAGTGCGATGGCGATGGCCAGCCAGCGCAGCACCGACTCCACGGCCAGCACGCCGTCGCGACCGACGAGCCGCTGCGCGTCCGGCCGGCCGAGGCGTTGGGCGAGCCGACCGAGCCAGCGGCGGCCACTGGCGTTGCGGCGGTAGGTGGCGGGGCGTCCGGCGGCGGTCAGCGCGTCGGCCAGCCGGTGTGCCTGCGTGGTCTTGCCCGAACCGTCGATCCCGATCAGGGCGACGGTGCGCAATCGGGCCTTGCGTCGTCGCATCCCCGATGATCTGGCCACTCTCCACAGGTTATCCGACCCACGCACTTGGTCCGCGAGGTTTGTGGTGCTTCATCCCTGTTGACGCCCGACCGAGACACCAGCAGGTGTGGACGACCTGAATGCCGGGTACCGGAGTTTGAAATCCAACCGCCGGTCCACCAACACGACGACGGAGGAACCAGATGGCTGAGCGCGGAGACGAGAGTCTGGTGCACACCCTCAAGAAGGTCGCCGCCGTGCTCAAGCAGTCCGAGATTCCGTTCGCCCTGGGCGGCAGCTTCGCGGTCTACGCCCACGGGGGCCACTCCAGCGATCACGACGTCGACTTCCTGATCCGGGAGGCCGACGTGGACGAGGCACTGGAGGCCCTGGTGGCGGCCGGCTTCGTCGCCGAGCATCCCCCGGAGGACTGGCTGGTGAAGGTGTTCGACGACGGCCGGATGGTGGACCTGATCCATCGGCCGATCGAGACGCCGGTCACCGAGGAGACGTTCGCCGACACTGTCATCCGACCGGTGGACGCGATTCGCATGCCGGTGCTGTCCGCGACCCAGCTGATGGTGCACAAACTGCTCAGCTTCTCCCAGCACTACTGCGACTTCGCCCGCGGTCTGCCACTGGCCCGCTCGCTGCGGGAGCAGATCGACTGGGAACGGGTACGCAAGGAGACGCAGCACTCGCCGTACGCCGAGGCGTTCCTGGTGCTGCTGGACCGGCTGGAGGTGGTGCCGGCCGCCGGCACCCAGCCAGGAGAGGGGACATCGTGACCCATCATCGCGACATCGACGCCGGGCCACCGGACGAGTACGTCGAGGCGGAGATCCAACGGCTGCTCGTCGAGGACCCGGCCGTCGCTGAACAGGGGATCACAGTGGTTCGACGGGAACGCGCCCTCGTGCTCTACGGCGAGGTGGAGAGTCCGCACCGGCGGGAGGAGATCCTGCGTCGGGTGTCCGAGCGCTTTCCGGACGTGCCGGTCACCAGCGACATCGGGGTGATCCGCGCCCAAGCGCCCACGGAGATCGAGCAACTGCCCTGAGGGAGGTTCCATGGTGATCCGGATTGCCGCTGTGGGCGACGTGCATCTGGACGAGGACGTGGTCGGCCGGTTCCGACCGGCGCTGGAGGAGTTGCCGGAGTGCGCCGACGTGCTGCTGCTGGCCGGGGACCTGACCCGGCACGGCACCGAGGCCGAGGCGCGCTGCGTGGCCGAGGAGTTCGGTGGGTTGGCCGTACCCGTGGTGACAGTGCTGGGCAACCACGACCACCAGTGTGACCAGGTGCCACAGGTGGTCAAGGTGCTGGAGGACGCGGGCATCACAGTGCTGGAGGGCAACGGCGTCGTGCTGGACTGCGCGGGTGGCCGACTCGGCATCGCCGGCGTCAAGGGCTTCGGCGGCGGGTTCGCCGGTCGGTGCGCCAGTGACTTCGGCGAGCCGGAGATGAAGGCCTTCGTGCGGACCACCACCGACAGCGCGGACCGTCTCGGTGCGGCGCTGCGCTCGCTGGACTGCGACATGCTGGTCGCGCTCACCCACTACTCGCCGGTGCCGGACACGCTGGCCGGCGAGCCGTTGGAGATCTACCCGTTCCTGGGGTCGTACCAGTTGGGGCAGGCGATCGACTCGGCGCCCACGGCGCTCGCCGTGCATGGGCACGCGCACGCCGGGACCGAGCGCGGCACGACCCCCGGCGGGGTACGCGTCCGCAACGTCGCGCACCCGGTGATCAAGCAGGCGTACAGCGTCTTTCACGTTGGCGATCAACTCGACACCGACCAGGTTTCCCCGATCGGCCAGTCGGGTAGTCAGAGGTCATGGAGCTGATTCTCTGGATTCTCGCAGTCGTACTCGTGGTCGCCGGCATCCTCGCGCTGTTCCGCCGGCAGATCCTGTGGGGCATCGTCCTCATCGTCGTCGGGCTGTTGGTCGGCCCGGGTGGTGTCAGCATTTTCAATTAGCGCTCGTACGCCTCAACACCGGGACCCGCCGGGGTCGCCGCGACCGGAGCTTCGTCCTCCCGACAGAAGCACCGGCCGTGGCGATCCCGGCGCTTTTTCGTGCGTGGCCGGCCCCGTGAACCGCCCTCCCGCTCGGCGGTTTGAGCCGACAGCGAGAGGAAATATCTCGACCATGGAGACATCTCAGGAGGCACCGGCCACCTCCGGGCGGCGAGCGTGGTGGGCCCTCGCCGGTTTCGCGGCGGCGGTCTTCGTGGCGGCCGCGATCGGCGGGCTGGGCGTGCAGGGCACCACCGAGGAGTACGCGAACCTGCGGCAGCCCGGCTGGGCCCCGCCCTCGTGGCTCTTCGGCCCGGTCTGGTCGCTGCTCTACGCGCTGATCGCGGTGGCCGGCTGGCTGGTGTGGCGGCGGGTCGGCTTCTCCCCCGCCCTCTGGGCGTGGACCGCCCAACTGGTGCTCAACGCGATCTGGACCCCGCTGTTCTTCGGCGCGGGGCAGTACGGGCTGGCGTTCGCCGAGATCGTGCTGATGTGGCTGGCGATCGGGCTCACAGTGGTGCTGTTCGCCCGGGTGTCCCGGGTGGCGGCGGCGCTGATGCTGCCGTACTGGGCCTGGGTCACCTTCGCCGCCGCGCTGAACCTGTCGATCTGGCAGCTGAACAACTGACCGACCGGTCCCCGGCGGCGGTGGCCGCCGGGGACCGTGGCCGGATCAGCAGCGGGGAACGCCGGGGATGTAGCCGTCGGAGCCGGTGTACACGTACGCGTCGGCGATGTAGCGGCCGGAGCCGATCCGGTCCCAGATCGAGCTGGTGCCGTACGTGCCGGTGACAGTGGTGCCGCTGGTCTGGCAGGCGATGGTCACCCGGGCGCCGTCGGCGACGGTGCCCACCGAGGCGTACCCGGTGCCGGGGCCGGAGCGGACGGTCAGCGCCGTGCCGCTGGTGTCGACAGTGCCGTTGCCGCTGCCCGAGGAGCACCCGTTGTTACTGGTGTAGCTCTTGGTGCCCCAGTACAGCGCGAGAGTGCCGTTGAAGCGGACCTGGATGTCGGCGCCGTTGAGGCGCTGCTCGTAGTGCAGGTGGGGGCCGGTCGATCCGCCGGTGGTGCCGACCCAGCCGAGCACCTTGCCGTACCCGACCGTCTGCCCGACCGAGACGTTGAAGCCGTTGAGGTGCGCGTAGTAGGTGCTGTAACCGCCGCCGTGGTTGATCCGGACGTACTTGCCGTAGCTGGTGCCACCGAGGTCGGTCACCCGGTCGACGGTGCCGGGGGCGCTCGCCACCACCGGGTCGCCCTGATCGTCGGTGCGGTTGAAGTCGACGGCGTTCGCCGGGCTGTGACCCGATCGAGTCTGCCCGGACCAGGACTGGCCGCACGGGAACGGCACCTTGAAGGTCGGCGCGGCCAGCGCCGGGCTGGCTGGCGCCAGGACTCCCCCGACGATGAGACCCGTCACCAGCAGGCTGATCCACCGCTTTCGCATACAGCTCCTCCTATGTCGAAAACCTTCGATACGAGGTGTCCAGCCTGACAGATATCGTCAATCTTCGAAAGAGTCCCCAGCTTGTCGCCGGGAGCGCGCCCACCAGGCAGACCGCAGGTTTCCGGATTGTTACTCGCTCGTGTCTGACAGGGGGTGGACCGGGCCGGATGCAAGCGCTTACATGTGTGCACGCCCAATCGGACCGGCGACGGGTCACCAGCACGACCGCGCCGGCTAGGAAGGAGGACGGCATGGCGGTCTTTACCAGACCACGCCAGGCCTTCGTGATCGCCGGTGTAATCGGGCTGGCGCTCAGCGCCACCGCCTGCGGTACCGGCGACGACAAGAAGAGCAGCAAAGCGGGCTCCGCGGAGTGCGCCGCATACGACAAGTACCAGGGCCACGACGGCAAGAAGGTCTCCATCTACGCGTCCATCCGTGATGCCGAGGCCGACCTGCTCGAGCGGTCGTGGTCGCAGTTCACCGAGTGCACCGGCATCGAGATCGACTACGAGGGCAGCGGCGAGTTCGAGGCGCAGCTCCCCGTCCGGGTCGACGGTGGCAACGCCCCCGACATCGCCTTCGTGCCGCAGCCGGGCCTGGTGAAGCGTTTCGCGGACGCCGGCAAGCTGAAGTCCCTCGGCGCCGACACCAAGGCCCTCGCCGAGCAGAACATGCCGGCCGACTGGCTGAAGTACGGCACCGTGAACGGGACGCTCTACGGCGTGCCGCTCGGCGCCAACGTGAAGTCCTTCGTCTGGTACTCGCCGAAGACGTTCAAGGAGAAGGGCTGGGAGGTCCCGACCACCTGGGACCAGCTCATCGCCCTGAGCGACAAGATCGCCGCCAGCGGCACGAAGCCGTGGTGCGCGGGCGTCGAGTCCGGTGACGCCACCGGCTGGCCGGCCACCGACTGGATCGAGGACGTGGTCCTGCGGACGCAGGGTCCTGAGGTCTACGACCAGTGGACCACCCACGCCATCCCGTTCAACGACCCGAAGATCGTCGACGCGGTCGACCGCGCCGGCAGCATCCTCAAGAACGACAAGTACATGAACGGCGGCTTCGGCGGCGTCAAGAGCATCACCACCACCGCCTTCCAGGAGGCGGGCCTGCCGGTGACCACCGGCAAGTGCGCGATGCACCGACAGGCGTCGTTCTACGCCAACCAGTTCCCCGAGGGCACCAAGGTGGCCGAGGACGGCGACGCGTTCGCCTTCTACTTCCCGGCCATCGACCCGTCCAAGGGCAAGCCGGTTCTGGGCGCGGGTGAGTTCGTCGTCGGCTACGCCGACCGTCCCGAGGTCCAGGCCGTGCAGACCTACCTGGTCTCGGCGGAGTACGTGAACAGCCGCGCGAAGCTCGGCAACTGGGTCACGGCGAACAACAAGCTGGACATCGCCAACGTCGCCAGCCCGATCGACAAGCTCTCCGTCCAGATCCTCCAGGACAAGACGGGCACCTTCCGCTTCGACGGATCCGACCTGATGCCGGCCGGCGTCGGCGCGGGAACGTTCTGGAAGGGCATGGTCGAGTGGCTGAACGGCAAGGCGACCGCCCCGGTGCTCCAGGGCATCGAGAGCAGCTGGCCTAAGTGATCCCCGACGGTGGCCCGGTCCGCTGACGCGGGCCGGGCCACCGGCCGAGGTGGACCCGGAAGGGAGGGTTGATGGAGTTCGACTTCGCCGATGAGCAGCCGAAGCTCCTCATGCTGATGTACGGGCTGGTTGCCTTCGTGCTGGTGGTGGGTGGTCTCCTACTGCTGCTCGACGTGGTGCCGGCCTGGTTCGCCCGGCGACGGGAGGCGCAGCTCGTCGCCGCCTCGGCGAGTGGTGCTCCACTTCCCCGTCGGCTCAAGCAGCGGGAGGGGATCTTCGCGCTCTTCTTCCTGCTGCCGACGCTGTTGCTGCTCACCATCGGTCTGGTCGTACCGGCCATCCGCACCGTGCTGCTCTCCCTGATGAACAGGACCAGCACCGAGTGGGTCGGGTTGGAGAACTTCGGCTGGATGTTCTCCGACGACGCGATCGTCCGGGTCCTGATCAATACCCTGATCTGGGTGCTCCTGGTCCCGCTGGTGGCGACCGGATTCGGCCTCATCTACGCCGTAATGGTGGACAAGGCCCGGTTCGAGGCGGTGGCCAAGTCACTGATCTTCCTGCCGATGGCCATCTCCTTCGTCGGCGCCAGCATCATCTGGAAGTTCGTCTACGCCTACCGAGGCGACGGCGACCAGATCGGTCTGCTCAACCAGATCGTGGTCAGCCTGGGCGGTGAGCCCAAGCAGTGGCTGCTCGAATCACCACTGAACACGCTGCTGCTGATCGTCATCATGGTCTGGATCCAGGCCGGCTTCGCCATGGTGGTGCTCTCCGCCGCGATCAAGGCGATCCCCGGCGACATCGTCGAAGCCGCCCGGCTCGACGGTGTCAGCCCGTGGCAGATGTTCTGGCAGATCACCATGCCGAGCATCCGACCGGCGCTGATCGTCGTGATGGTGACCCTCACGATCGCCACGCTCAAGGTCTTCGACATCGTCCGGACCTCGACGAACGGCAACTACGACACCAGCGTGATCGCCAACGAGATGTACAACCAGGCGTTCCGGTACAGCGAGAACGGGCGGGGTTCCGCGCTCGCGGTCTTCCTCTTCATCCTGGTCATCCCGGTCGTGATCTACCAGATCCGTAACCTCCGTCAACAGCGGGAGGGCTGAGATGACCACCGCAACGCCCACCGTCGCCGCCGGCACCCAGAAGACCGACGGCACCCCGACCAGCGCGGTCGGCCGGGTCCGCAAGCGATTGAACAGCCGCACCGCGACGCTCGTCTCGATCGTCATCGCGGTGGTCTGGACCATCCCGACCTTCGGTCTGCTCATCTCCTCCCTCCGCCCGGAGGACGAGATCAAGACCACCGGCTGGTGGACGGCCTTCACCAACCCGCAGTTCACCTTCGAGAACTACGAGCAGGTCCTGTTCGGGCGCTCGGCGTCCTCCGGGCAGCTCGCCGGTTCCTTCATCAACTCGCTGGCGATCACCATCCCGTCGGTGCTCTTCCCGCTCGCCTTCGCGGCCCTCGCCGCGTACGCGCTGGCGTGGATCAACTTCCGTGGCCGGGACTGGGTCTACATCGCGATCTTCGCGTTGCAGATCGTGCCGCTGCAGATGGCCCTGGTGCCGCTGCTGAGGTTCTTCTCCACCGGGGTCAGCCTCGGCGGCGTCACACTGATGCCGGCCTGGGACCTGGTCGACGAGCAGAAGTTCGCCCAGGTGTGGTTCGCCCACACCTGCTTCGCGCTTCCGTTCGCCGTCTTCCTGCTGCACAACTTCATCTCGCAACTGCCGGGGGACCTGATGGAGGCGGCCCGGGTCGACGGGGCCACCCACCCGAAGATCTTCCGCACCATCGTGCTGCCGCTGATCACCCCGGCGCTGGCGGCGTTCGGCATCTTCCAGTTCCTCTGGGTCTGGAACGACCTGCTGGTCGCGCTGATCTTCGCGGGCGGCGGCGACGAGACCGCTCCGCTCACCGTCCGGCTCGCCGAGATGGCCGGCACCCGCGGCAACGAGTGGCAGCGCCTGACCGCCGGTGCGTTCGTCAGCATCGTCGTACCGCTCATCGTGTTCCTGTCCCTGCAGCGCTTCTTCGTGCGAGGTCTGCTCGCCGGCAGCGTCAAGGGCTGACCCAGGCGTCCGCCGCCGCCTGGCCCCTCGGGCGGCGGCGGACGCTCCGGGCACCGAGCGGGGGAAACCGTGACGAGGATCGATGATGTGGCCCGGCTGGCCGGAGTGTCCACTGCCACCGTCTCGCGGGCGCTGCGCGGACTACCGACGGTCTCGGCCGCCACCCGACGCCGGGTACTCGCCGCCGCCGAGCAACTCGACTACGAGGTCTCGCCGAGCGCGTCCCGGCTCGCCGGCGGCCGGACCGGCACTGTCGCGGTGGTGGTCCCCCGGATCACCCGCTGGTTCTTCAGCACCGTCGTCGAGGCGGTCGAGGAATACCTCCACCAGTCCGGCTACGACCTGCTGCTCTACAACCTGGGCGGCCGGGAGCAGGTCCGCCAGCGGGTTCTGCGTACGGCGAACCTGCACAAGCGGGTCGATGCCATGATGCTGGTCGCCACGCCCCTGCGTCCGGCCGACCTGACCGCGCTGGCCACCCTGGAACTGCCCGGCGTCACCATCAGCTCGGGCAGCAGGGTGCCCAACTGGCCGTGCGTACGGATCGACGACGTGGCTGCCGCGCGGGTCGCGACCAAGCATCTGATCGACCTCGGCCATCACCGGATCGCCCACATCTCCGGCGACCCGGACGACGAGTTGGCCTTCACCACCCACCTCGACCGACGTCGGGGTTACCAGTCGGCGCTGCGCTCCGCCGGCCTGCGACCCGACCCCACCCTGGACATCGAGTCCACCTTCACCATCGACGGCGGCAACCGTGCCACCGCCGAGTTACTGGCCCGCGGCGAGCCACCGACGGCGATCGTCGCCGCCTGCGACGAGATGGCGATGGGCGCGTTGACCGCCCTGCGCGACGTCGGACTGCGGGTGCCGCAGGACGTCAGCGTGATCGGCATCGACGACCACGACCTGGCCGGTGTGCTCGGGCTCAGCACCGTCGCCCAGCCCGCTGCCGAGCAGGGCCGGCTGGCCGCCCAGATGTTGCTCGACCCGCTCGGGGCCCGACCGCCGGGCCCCATCGTCAGTCAACGGGGCGCCGATTGCGACACTCCGGTGGTCCTGCCCACTCGGTTGGTGGTCCGGGACTCGACCGCACCGCCCCGGGCACACTGAAATCCACACACCGCAACACGGGAGACGACCCTGAACACCGATCCGACGCAGCAGACCCCCTCCGGTCACCCGGCCACCGGCTGGTGGACCGAGGCCGCCATCTACCAGATCTACCCCCGCTCGTTCGCCGACTCGGACGGGGACGGAATCGGTGACCTGCCCGGCATCACCGCCCGCCTCGACCACCTGGTCGAGCTGGGCGTGGACGCGGTGTGGCTCTCCCCCTTCTACCCCTCGCCGCAGGCCGACGCCGGCTACGACGTGGCCGACTACCGCGACATCGACCCGCTGTTCGGCACCCTCGCCGACGCGGACAAGCTGATCGCCGAGGCCCGGGCCCGCAACCTGCGGGTGATCGTCGACCTGGTTCCGAACCACACGTCCTCGGCGCATCGCTGGTTCCAGGCCGCGCTGCCGGCCGCGCCCGGCAGCGCCGAACGGTCGCGGTACATCTTCCGGGACGGCCGAGGTCCGGCCGGCGACCAGCCGCCGAACGACTGGCAGAGCGTCTTCGGTGGTCCGGCCTGGACCCGGACTGTCGACGCCGACGGACAGCCCGGCCAGTGGTACCTGCACCTGTTCGACACTGGGCAGCCGGACCTCAACTGGGACAACCCGGAGGTGCACGCGGAGTTCCTGGACGTGCTGCGCTTCTGGTTGGACCGCGGCGTGGACGGCTTCCGGGTCGACGTGGCGCACGGCCTCATCAAGCAGGCCGACCTGGCGGACTGGCAGGAGCCGCAGGAGATCCTCTCCGGCAACGAGATCGACAAGCCCCGCCCGCCGATGTGGGACCAGGACGGCGTGCACGAGATCTACCGGCAGTGGCGGCAGGTGCTGGACAGCTACCCCGGCGAGCGGGTGCTGGTCGCCGAGGCCTGGGTGGAACCGGCCGAGCGGCTGGCCCGCTACGTCCGCCCGGACGAGATGCACCAGGCGTTCAACTTCGAGTATCTGCTCGCCGCCTGGAGCGCACCGGCCCAGTACGCGGTGATCACCCGTTCGTTGGAGGCGACCGACTCGGTCGGCGCGCCAACCACCTGGGTGCTGTCCAACCACGACGTGGTGCGGCACGCCTCCCGGCTCGGCCTGCCGGTCGGCACCGTACGCCCCAACGGCATCGGCATCGGCGACCCGCAGCCGGACGCCGCACTCGGTCTGCGCCGGGCCCGGGCGGCGACCCTGCTGATGCTGGCGCTGCCCGGCTCGGCGTACCTGTACCAGGGTGAGGAGCTGGGGCTGCCCGAGCACACCACTCTGCCCGACGAGGCCCGGCAGGACCCGACCTGGGCACGCAGCGGGCACACCCAGCGCGGCCGGGACGGCTGCCGGGTGCCGATCCCGTGGGAGGCCGACGCCCCGTCGTACGGCTTCGGGCCGACCGACGCGAGTTGGTTGCCGCAGCCCGCGCTCTGGGCGGAGTACGCGCTGGACCGCCAACGCGACGTGCCCGGCTCGACGTACGAGCTGTACCGCACGGCGCTGCGGTTGCGCCGTGCCCACGGGCTGGGTCGCGGCACCCTGGAGTGGTTGTCCTCCGGCGACGAGGTGCTGAGCTTCCGCAACGGTGAGCTGACAGTGCTGACCAACTTCGGTGCCGCCCCGGTGCCGGTGCCGGCCGGCGCCGAGGTGCTCGCCGCCAGCGCGCCCCTGGACGACGACGGCGCGCTCCCGGCTGACGTGACCGTCTGGCTGCGAGGCTGACCGAACGCTGACCGGCCCGTTCCGCGGTACTCGCGGGCGGGCCGATCAGCGTGGACCGGCCCGCTATGGAGCTGATGTCGTAAACGATTCATGCCCGCCCGCCGTGCGCCCGCGCCCCGCACCCTCGAGATCGCACTCATTCCAGGATGCGGTGGCCTCGGCCCGCCGGAAGGCAACGAGAACCAGGAAGTAGCGCGATCTCGAGTGGCGCGGGACGCCTGAGCCCTCGGAACCGCACACCGAACGTGCCACCCACGCCGCCGCCGCGCCGATCTTGCAGATTCGGTCGTCGGTATGGGTTCTATGCCGCTTGTGTCGGGACAGTAAGCGCAAGATCGCGGGGCGGGGGTGAGTGGGGGTGAGTGGGGGTTAGAGGCGGTTGGCTCGGGTGTGCAGCAGGTCGTGCACGTTGTCGATGTCCGCCGGTGAGGTTCGCGAGGCGAGCCAGTACATGACACCGGTCGGGATGAAGAAGAGCTGGAACGCGGCCAGCCCGACGGCGAAGTTCAGCGGTGGCGGGAATGCCGCCCGCAGGGCCTGGAAGGCCACCCCGACCAGCCCGTTGCCGGCCGCGCGACCAACCCCGTTGACCAGGTTGCCCAGGCTGTAGACAGTGCCCCGGTGCTCCGGTGGGTTGACGTCGGCGATCAAGGCGAACCAGTTCGGCGAGTTGGCCGAGGTCAACGCGAGCGCCACGATGGCGGTGAGCAGGCTCAGCCCGACCGACGGCTCGGTGAACACACTGGCCAGTACCGCACCCACCACCGCGCCGCCGCTCGCGCCGTCCGGCACGTCGATGGTCACCGGTACGAAG
Source organism: Micromonospora sp. NBC_00362 (assembly GCF_026342155.1). NCBI lineage: Bacteria > Bacillati > Actinomycetota > Actinomycetes > Micromonosporales > Micromonosporaceae > Micromonospora > Micromonospora sp. NBC_00362. Next base: position 5,805,719 of record NZ_JAPENH010000001.1, on the reverse strand, counting down.
AACAACACCAGGTAGAACGGCAGCGCGGCGAGGATGCCGATCGAGGCGACGAGTGCCCGCCCTCGCGGGGTACGCCGTTGCACGGCGTCACCGATCAGCCCGCCCACGATGGACAGCACCCCACCGAGCTGGAACAGGGTGGCGAAGACGCTGCCCACCACCACCGCTGTCGAGGTGGAGTAGCCCTGCGCCTCGGCCCGTTCGGCGAAGAGCACCGGCAGCCAGACCAACGAGCCGAACGCGGCCTGCGCGGTCAGGCCCTGCAGGATCAGCCACCGGTTGGTCCGCCGGGCCAGGATGCGTGGCAGGTCGGCGCGGCTGATCCGGTAGTCGTACTCGGCGCCGGCGTCCAACCTGCCGGCCAGTTCCGGCTCGCTCTGGCCACGCCGGACGTCGTACGTGAACAGGTAGGCCACTGTGGCGACCAGGCCGACGCCGGTCAACAGCAGGAACGGCCGCCGCCAGTCGGCAGCCCCGAGCAGCCCGCCGACGAGAGTGCCCGCGAGGGTGCCGACCCCCTGGGAGAGCCCCCAGAAACTCATCACCAGCCCGCGCCGGGTCGGTGAGATCAGATCGGTGACCACGGAGAAGCCCACCGAGCCGACCGCGCCGAGGCCGACAGCCGCGACCAGTTGCGCGGCCAGGAACGTCAGGTAGCCGTCGGCGAGCGCGCTACCGCCGGTGCCCGCCGCCCAGAGCAGCGTTCCCACCATGAGCAGTGGCTTGCGGTTGGTGTGGTCCCCGACGTACGCCCAGCCGACCGCCGCGACCGCGCTGACCAGGAAGCTGACCGCTGTGACCACACCGAGCAGCCGACCGGACACGTCGAACGCGTCGGAGATCGGGCCGTACAGCGGGGGAACCAGCCCGATCGCCACGTTGTCCAGCGAGGCGAGCAGCACGAACACCACGACGCTGTACAGCCGGTGCGCCGGCCCACCGCCCCGACCGTGCGGGCGCAGGCCGGGCCCGCCACTGGTCACCGTCATGACCGGCAGCCAACCAGACCACGTGAAGGAGGTCGTCACGCGGGTGGGTGCCGGTCACCGTCGGCCCGCACCCACCCGCGTCGATCCCGACTGTCAGCGCCGGTCGAGCACCAACCCGCGCGCCGCGGCGTACTGGTCGCGCACGGCGGGGACGGCCGTCGCCGCGTACTCCTCGGTGCCCTCGACCGCCCAGACCGGCGGCGCGTCGCCGCCCAGGGCGACCCAGGCGGCCTGCCGGGCGGCACCGTCGGCGACGTACTCCCCGGCTGGCGGGACGACGACCGGGCAGCCGAAGACCTGCGGGGCGATCTGCCGCACCGCTGCCGACCGGGCCCCGCCGCCGACCAGGATGACCCGGCGGGCGGTGGCACCCTGCGCGGTCAGCGCGTCCAAGCCGTCGGCGAGCGCGCAGAGCAAGCCCTCCACGGCGGCCCGCGCCAGGTGCGCGGGGGTCGACGTGCGCAGCGTCAGGCCGTGCACGGCGCCGGTGGCGAGCGGTCGGTTCGGCGTCCGCTCGCCCTCCAGGTAGGGCACCATGACCAGCCCGTCCGCCCCGGCTGGCGCGGAGAGCGCCAACTCAGCCAGCTCGTCGAGGCTGACCCCGAGCATCGCGGCGGCGGCGTCCAGCACCCGGGCCGCGTTGAGCGTGGCGACCAGCGGCAGGAAGCGACCGGACGCGTCGGCGAAGCCCGCCACCGCACCGCTCTCGTCAGCGGCGGGCACGTCGGCGACGCTGAACACGGTGCCGGAGGTGCCGATCGAGACGATCACGTCACCGGGCCCGGCGCCGACACCGAGCGCGGCGGCGGCGTTGTCCCCGGTGCCCGCGCCCAGCAGCGCGCCGCCCGGCCCACCCAGTACGTCGGACAGCTTCCCCGCCGAATCCGCCGGACCGAGCACCTCGGGCAGCACCAACCGCCGGCCGAAGCCCTGCTCCAGCAGGTCCAGCCGGTATTGACCGGTGGCCGGCGACCAGTAGCTGGTGCCGCTGGCGTCGCCCCGGTCGGTACGCAGCGCGTCCAGCCCCGGTGCGCCAGCCAGCCGCCAGGTCAGCCAGTCGTGTGGCAGGCAGACGGCCGCCACCTGGGCTGCCCGCTCCGGCTCGTGCGTGGCCAGCCAGCGCAGCTTGGTGAGGGTGAAGCTGGCCACCGGAACGCTGCCGGTGGCCTCCGCCCAGAACCGACTCCCGGCCGAGCCGCCGCCGGCCTCCTCGATGAGGTCGGCGGCGGCGTCGGCGGATCGGGTGTCGTTCCACAGCAGCGCCGGGCGGACCACCCGGCCGTCCTCGTCGAGACACACCATGCCGTGCTGCTGGCCGGCGACGGAGACCGCCGCCACGTCGGCCAACCCGCCGGCCTGGTCGGCGGCGCTACGCAGCGCCTGCCACCAGGCTTCCGGGTCGACCTCCGTGCCGTCCGGGTGCGGTGCCCGGCCCTGCCGGAGCAGGGTGCCGGTCTCCGCGTCCCGGATCACCACCTTGCAGGACTGGGTGGACGAGTCAACGCCTGCGACCAACGGCATGGCGGGGCCTCAGCGAGCGCCGAGCAGGTGCTCGACGGCGAGCTGGTTGAGCCGGACGAAGGCGAAGCCCCGGGCGGCCACGGCGTCCACGTCGACGTCCTCGAACGCGGACCGGTCGGCCAGGAGCTCCTCGTAGCCCTCGCCGTCGCCCAGCGTCGGCGTGCTCAGCTCGCCGACCTTGCTGGCGGCGAGCGCCTCGACCACCTCGGGGTCGGCGCGGAACGCCGCTGCCCGCTCCTTGAGCAGCAGGTAGGTGCTCATGTTGGCCGCCGCGGAGGCCCACACCCCGTCCATGTCCTCGGTGCGGGACGGCTTGTAGTCGAAGTGCCGGGGGCCGTCGTAGGCCGGCCCGCCGTTGGGGCCGCCGTTCTCCAGGAGGTCCACCAGGGCGAACGCGTTCATCAGGTCACCGTGGCCGAAGACCAGGTCCTGGTCGTACTTGATGCCGCGCTGGCCGTTGAGGTCCAGGTGGAACAGCTTGCCCTGCCAGAGCGCCTGGGCGATGCCGTGGGCGTAGTTGAGCCCGGCCATCTGCTCGTGGCCGACCTCCGGGTTGAGGCCGACCAGCTCCGGGTGGGCCAACTGGGAGATGAAACCGAGCGCGTGCCCGATGGTCGGCAGCAGGATGTCGCCGCGCGGCTCGTTGGGCTTGGGCTCCAGGGCGAACCGCAGGTTGTAGCCCTTGTCGATGGAGTACTGGGTGAGCAGGTCCACGGCCTCGCGGTAGCGGTCCAGGGCGGCGCGGACGTCCTTGGCGAGGTCGTACTCGGAGCCCTCGCGGCCACCCCACATGACGAAGGTGCTGGCACCCAGCTCGGCGGCCAGGTCGACCTGACGCAGCACCTTGCGCAGCGCGTAGCGGCGGACGTCGCGGTCGTTGCTGGTGAAGCCGCCGTCCTTGAAGATCGGGTGGGTGAAGAGGTTGGTGGTGACCATCGGCACCACCAGGCCGGTCTCGTCGAGGGCCTTGCGGAACCGGGCGATGTGCTGGTCCCGGGTGGCCGCGTCGACGCCGAACGGGATCAGGTCGTCGTCGTGGAAGGTGATGCCGTACGCGCCCAGCTCGGCGAGCCGGTGCACCGCCTCGACCGCGTCGAGCTCGGGACGGGTGGCGTCACCGAACGGGTCGCGGGCCTGCCAGCCCACGGTCCAGAGCCCGAAGGAGAACTTGTCGGCGGGGGTGGGACGGGGTGCCATGAGCGACCTCCGGGGTGGTGTTGTCCGCTATTTGTTCAGCGATTGAATTATTTGCCCACCCTATGGCACTGTCAAGGGGTGAGCCTCACCCACGCCCCGGCCGGCGCAGTCCGTCAGGGCAGCCTGCGCGAGCTCAACCTCGCCCTGGTCCTCGGCCGAATCGCCACGGCCGACCGACCTCCCTCCCGGGCCGACCTGGCGACAGCGACCGGCCTGACCAGAGCCACAGTGTCCGCGGTGGTCGAGGACCTGCTCGCCGGCCGGCTGGTCAGTGAGTCCGACCCCGCGCCCCGCTCGGGCGCCGGCCGCCCGGCGCGCGGACTGGTCCTGGCCGATCAGGGGCCGGCCGGGCTCGGCCTGGAGGTCAACGTGGACTACCTGGCGGTCTGCGTCGTGGACCTCACCGGCCAGGTCCGGCACCGCACCGTCCACCGGGCCGACCTGCGCCCGGTGGCCCCCGCCGACGCCCTGGCCCGCCTGGTCGAGATGGCCGGAGCAGCCCGCGAGGACGCTGCCGAGGACGGCCTCACCCTGGTCGGGGCCGCGCTGGCGGTGCCCGGCCTGGTGGACGACGCCGGGCTGGTCCGGCTCGCGCCGAACCTCGGCTGGCGTGACGTGCCGGTGCCCGCGCTGCTCGCCGAGCACCCTCCGCTGATCGAGCAGGTGCCCGGCATCCCCGCACTGGTGGTAGACAACGAGGCCAACCTCGCGGCGCTCGGCGAGTTGCACTCTCAGCCACCCGGCCCGTCCAGCTTCCTGCACATCTCCGGAGAGGTGGGCATCGGCGCCGGCATCGTGCTGGACGGCGCGCTGTTTCGCGGCGTACGCGGGTGGAGCGGCGAGATAGGGCACCTTCCGGTGCACCCCGAGGGCCGTCCGTGCCGCTGCGGCGGGCAGGGCTGCCTGGAGCAGTACGCCGGCCAGGAGGCGATCGTGGCCGCCGCCGGGCTGGCCCGGGCGGAGCTTCCCGCGGACACCGCGACGGCCCGGTTGGCCGAGTTGGCCCAGGCCGGCGACGCCGATGCGCTGCGGGCGCTGCACGACGCCGGAACGGCGCTCGGCGTCGCGGTGGCCAGCGTCGTCAATCTGCTCGACCTGGACACCGTGGTGCTCGGTGGCGGTTACGCGGCGCTCGCACCCTGGCTGTGTCCCCCGGTCCTCGCCGAGATCGGCGCCCGGGTGCTCACCGCGGCCTGGTCGCCGGTCACGGTCCGCCCGTCGACGCTCGGCGCGGAGGCCGCCGCGGTGGGCGCCGCCGGCTCGGTGGCCCGCCGGATCGTCGCCCAGCCCGCCGGCTGGCTGGCCCGCGCCGGCTGATCGCCACCCCGCGCCGTGCGCCGCTGTCGGGGAGAATCGGTACCCTTGCTCTCAGGCAACGATCCCCGGTGAGGAGTCGAGAAGCAGCATGCGCACACGTCGTCAGACGCGAGCCGGCGTCCGGCGGTGACCACGACCAAGCAACCCGGCGGCACCCCGTTGCCGGCCGACGAACGGTTGGCCCGGGAGCTGCTCGACGGGCTCGCCGAGGCCGTGCTGACAACGGACGGGACCGGTCGGGTCACCCTGGTCAACGCCATGGCGGCCGAGTTGATCCCGGAGATCGACGCCGGCACCGAACTGGCCGGTTGCCCGGTGGCAGCCCTGGCCCGGGCGGTCGCCAGCGGCGCTGACCGCTTCGACGCCGACCACCACGGCCGGCGACTGCGCGGCGTCCGACGGCAACTCGCCGGCTCCCGATGGGCGTGGTACGTCCGCGACGTCACCGAGGAGCACACCCGCGCCGAGGCCCTGCTCGCCGAACGCTCCCGCACCGCGTTCCTCGCCCAGGCCGGCAGTCGGCTGGCGCTGGCCCTGCACCGGGACCAGGTCCTCCTGGCCGCCACCACGCTCGCCGTTCCCTACCTGGCCGACGTCGCGGTGGCACTGCCCCGACCGACCGCGCCGGCCGAGCCACACGCCCGATGGATCCGGTACGCCGACGGCGAGCCTGCCCCGATCACCGGGCTGGCCAGCCCCGCGCTGACCAGCTCCGTGCCCGGGCTGGCCGAAGCGTTGGCCGGCGACCGGGCCGAGCCGGGCCCCTGGCCGGACGTCCCGCTCACCGACGTGGCCGACCTGCTTCCGCCCGAGTTCGACCCCGCCGGCATGGTGCTGGTCAGCCCGCTGCTCAGCGCTGGCGGGTCGGCCGGTGCGCTGCTGCTCATCCGTCGGGCCGGGCGGGCCGGCTTCGACAGGCGCGACGTGGAGCTGGCCCGGGAGTTCGCCGCCCGCGCGGGTGCCGCGCTGGCCACCGCCGACCTGCACGGTGAGCAGGCCCACCTGGCCCGGGTGCTGCAGACCAGTCTGCTCCCGCCCGAGCTGCCCGTCGTGCCCGGTGTGAGCCTGGCCGGCGGTTACCGGGCAGCGGGCGACACCCTGCGCATCGGCGGCGACTTCTACGAGGTGTTTCCGCACCCCCGCGGCGCCCTGTTCGCGCTCGGCGACGTGTGCGGCAAGGGCGTGGGCGCGGCGGTGCTGACCGGCCGGGTCCGCCAGTCGTTGCAGACGCTGCGACTCGTCGAGCAACGCCCGCTGGAGCTGATCCACCTGCTCAACCAGGCACTGCTCGACGCGCCGGACGCGGCACGGCGAAACCAGTTCACCACCCTGCTGCTCGGTTCCCTGGACCGGGGGCCGGCCGGGCTGGACCTCCGCATCGCCGGCGGGGGTCACCCGGCGCCCCTGCTGGTCACCACCGACGGCACTGTCACCCCGGTCCCGGTCGGTGGCATGCCGGTGGGGGCGCTGACGGCCGCACGGTTCGCCGAGACCCGGGTGCACCTCGATCCGGGCGATCTGCTGCTCGCGTACACCGATGGGGTGACCGAGGCGCGCGGTCCGCGTGACGCGGCGATGTTCGGCGAGGCCCGGCTGCGGGCCGCGCTCGTGGCGGCGGCCGGGCAACCGCCGGCGGCGCTGATCGACCAGGTGCTCCGGGCGGTCGACGACTGGCTGGGCGGGCAGGCCCACGACGACATCGCGATGCTGGCCGTGGGCGCCTCGGCGTGACCGACGGGCGACCGCCGGGCCGGCTCGATCAGGCGGTACGCGCCACCGGCGGGCCGCCGGCCGGCCATTCCCTCGTGGTGCCGACCGATCGTTCCGGACCGCCCGACGAACCCGTCCACCCCGTTTGGATCTGCCGATCCGAATCGCCCGACCAGTCATCCGGCCGCCCACCGGGCCGGTCCGGGTCGCCCGGCCAGTCCCCCTGGCCCGTCGACTCATCCGACGCCGGCGCGTGCTGCGCCTGCTGGCGTCGAGCGGTCTCGTCGAACTCCCGCATCCCGCGCAGCAGCGCGTCGCGGCCCTCCCGGCTCATCCCGGCCAGCACGGCGGCGAGTTGGCCCTGGCGGTCGGCCCGCAGCTCGGCGACCAGCCGGCGGGCCTCCGGGGTGAGGTGCAGCGAGATCTCCCGCCGGTCGAAGCGGCCCGGCTCGCGTTCCAGCATGCCGGCGGCGACCAGCCGGTCGCAGAGACGGCTGGCGGAGCTGAGCAGCATGTCGAGTCGGGTGGCGAGCCGGCGCAGGTTGATCCCGTCGTACTGTTCCACCACCATCACCGCCCGCAACTGGGCACCGGAGACGCGGTTCGCGGTCCCCTCCCGGGCAGACTCCCAGATGCCCAGCAGGGCAGCGGCCGCCGCATCCAGCGCGGCAGCCATACTCGTCTCAGGGTCCGTCGGACGGTTCTGTTCGGCCATGGTGGCCCGAGAGTACTCCGAACCTCCTGGTGGTCGAGCTTTCAGTGAAGGACTGACGATGAGCGAACCGGTCAATCGGGCACGACGTGCCCTGAACGAGACACCAGCTGACCGGCTTGTCGGTGGTATCGGGGACGTGCTCGCCGAGTCGTACGGCATCACCGACGTCGAGCTCTACCAGGTCGACTACCGGCTCGCGGAGCTGCTGCCACTCGGCGACGACGATTCGATCACGAGCCCCGGGCACCCGGCCTGGCGCGCCTTCGACCACCAGTCGCCGATACTGACCGACGGCACCGCCTGGTTCCCGGTCACCATGCGTGGCGAGCGTCGAGGGGTGCTGCGCCTGTCACCCGTTGCGGACGACCAGGACGTCGTCGCCGCGCTGGCCGAGATCGCCACCGCACTCGCCCACGAGGTGGCGGCGGTCTCCGCCGGGACCGACGTCTATCTGGCGGCCCGGCGCACCCAACGCCTCACCCTGGCCGCCGAGATGCAGTGGGATCTGCTCCCCGGCCGCAGCCGGATCCGTCCCTCGTTCAGCCTGGCCGGGCAGTTGGAGCCGGCGTACGCGGTGCGCGGCGACAGCTTCGACTGGTCCGACGACGGGGAACGGGTCTGGTTGTCCACCATCAACGGCACCGGTGAGGGGGTGGCCGCCTCCCTGCTCACCTCGCTGGCCACCCACGCGCTGCGCAACGCGCGTCGGGCCGGGCTGAGCCTGGCCGACCAGGCAGCCCTCGCCGATCAGGCCATCTACGACCTGTACCGGGGCGAGCAGCACCTCTCCGCCTTGCTGATGGAGTTGGACCTGCGCTCCGGGATGATGACAGTGGTGGACGCGGGGTCGCCCCGGCTGGTCCTGCTTCGCGACGGGGACGTCACCGAGCAGCCCCTGGAGGCGCAGTTCCCGCTGGGCATGTTCGAGGCGACCGACTATCACGAGCAGAAGTTCCCGTTGCAACGCGGCGACCGGGTCTTCGTGGTCAGTGACGGCGTGGTGGAGGCCACCGGTCAGCACATGCGCTACGGCGAGACGGCACTGGACCGGTTCCTGCGGCGGACCGGGCCGATGGCACCCCTGGACGCCGTCCGGTCGCTGATCGGTGATCTGCGCGCGTTCGTGGCCGGTGACCTGGTCGACGACGCGGTGGTCGTCTGCCTGGACTGGACCGGCCCGCAACCGTGACCGGTGGTCAGTAAGCGCCCCGGCCGTTCAGCACCGCTCCGAAGGTCTTCCAGAGGATCGTGAGGTCGGCGGCGAGGGACCAGTTCTCCACGTAGTAGAGGTCGAGCCGGATGCCGTCCTCCCAGCTCAGGTCGGAGCGGCCACTGACCTGCCACAGGCCGGTCATGCCGGGCTTGACCAGCAGCCGTCGGGCCACGTCACCGTCGTAGCGGGCCACCTCCGAGGGCAGCGGCGGGCGGGGCCCGACCAGGCTCATCTGCCCCAGCAGCACGTTGACCAGCTGTGGCAGCTCGTCCAGTGACCATTTGCGCAGCAGCCGACCGACGCGGGTCACCCGTGGGTCGTGGCGCATCTTGAACATGAGGCCGTCGGTCTCGTTGCGCGCTGTCAACTCGGCGAGCAGCGCGTCCGCGTTCACCACCATCGTGCGGAACTTGAACACGCCGAACTCCTGCCCGCCCCGGCCCACCCGGACCTGTCGGAACAGCACCGGGCCCCGGCTGTCCAGTTTGATGGCCAGCGCGATGAACGCGATCAGCGGCAGCAGCACCGCCAGCGCCAGCGACGAGACGGACCGGTCGACGAAACCCTTCACCAGCTTGCGGACGCCGCGGAACTCGGGCGCCTCGACGTGGATCAGCGGCAGGCCGGCGACCGGGCGGGTGTGGATGCGCGGGCCGGCGACGTCGGTCAGCGCGGGTGCCACGACCAGGTCGATGCCGGTCCCCTCCAACTGCCAGCCGAGGCGGCGCAGCCGGGTCGCGGTCAGCTCACCGGAGGCGGTCACCGCGACCGTGTCCGCGCCGATCGCGGTGGCGGCCTCCGGGATACCCCGGAACGACCCCACCACCGGCACGTCACCCAGCCGCTGCGCCACCGGCGCGAGCAGCGCGTCCGGGATGCAGGCGCCCACCACCTGGTAGCCGGCGTACGGCTCACGGCGCAGCGTGTGGACCAACTCCAACACGTGGGCGGTGTCGCCGACCACCAGCACCTTGCGGGACCAGCCGGCGCCCACCGAGCGGGCCCGGTGCAGCCGCTTGCGGGCGGCGAACCGCGCCACCTCCAGCCCGACGGTGCCGACCGCGAAGGAGATTCCCAGGAAGCCCCGGGAGACGCCGACGTCGGCGATGTATCCGATGATGGCGATCGCCCCGGCCAGGCGCAGGCTGGCGGAGCTGACCCGCCGGTACTCGTCCGCCCCGTAGCCGATCACCCGGTCGTCGTAGCAGCCGAGCGCCTTGAGCGAGATCAGCCAGGCCAGCACCAACCCGGGGGCGACCAGCACGTACGGGATCTCCGAGCCGGTCGGCTCGTCGTCACCGAAACGCGCGACGTACCCGATCAGCAGCGCGATGATGAGGATGGTGGTGTCCAGCACCACCAGGACCCGGACGTAGGACCGTTCGTCGGCACGCGCCACAAACCCGGCGCGTCGACCATCGGGCTCCGCCGACGTGGCGGGGGTCAACAGTGTCGCCACGCTCACCGGCCCTCCCACTCTGTACAGGATGGCCCCGGCCGACGGGTCGGACCGGAGGCGGACCGACTAAGCCGGAACAGTCGACATCCTGCCTTGACAACTATGACTGCCGATTGCTTCCGACGTATTGCCGTCACTTTTCTTCAACAAACTGGTGGCCGAAAGGGGCCTGCCACACCGAATCGACGGTACGGCAGGCCCTCGGACGTCTGAGCGTCGGATCAGCGTGGCGCTGGGGGACGCCGTGCGATGGCGCTGAGGAAGATGCTGCCGATCTCGCTCGGGTCCTTGGTGACGAAGACGTCGCCACCGGTCACCTTGGTGATCGACTCCAGCTCTGCCTTGCTGACGCCCTCGCCGATACCGATCATGATGACCTGGACCGGCCGCTCCGGGTCGGCGATCTGCTTGAGCTTGGCGAGCAGCTGCTGCTGGTTGAGGCCGTTGTTGTCCTCGTTCTTGCCGTCGGTGAACAGCACTATCGAGTTGACCCGGCCGGGCTGCCAGTTTTCCTGCACCGCCTGGTACGCGGCCAGCATGGTGTCGTAGAGGCCGGTGTCGCCGCTGGAGGGCTTGACGGTGGCGAGCGCGCCCTCCAACTGGGCCCGCTGGCCGGAGAGCGGCCCGATCGGGACCAGCTCCCGGTAATCCCGGTTGCCGACCAGCTGGGTGGAGAAGGTCCACAGGCCGATCGACCAGGAGTCGTCGAAGAGGCCGAGGCCGCGACGGGCCGCGTCGACGGTGACCTCCTCCCGGCTGCGGTTGTTGGCGCTGGGCACCGGGTCCTTCATCGAGCCGGAGACGTCGATGACGGCGAGCATCCGACCGGACTGGGTGGCGATCGACCAGCTGGAGACGACCCGCTGGATGGCGGCCGGGTCGAGGCCACCCGCCGCGGTGCCGCCGTTCGCCGGTGCGGTCGGCGCGCCGCCGGACGGGCTCGGGGCACCCTGCGGCGCCTTGAAACCCTCGCCCCAGTTGCCGTCCGGCGCGCGCAGCGACTGCGCGGCGAGCCGGTCACGGAAGGTCGGGCTGGTGAGCAGCTCGAACAGCACCTTGGCCGCCGACGCCTTGCTCGGCTCGATGCCGGGCAGCACCGCGTACGGGTAGTCCAGCGGCATCGGCGCCGGCTCCATGTAGAGCGCGGCGAGCGGCACCGGCGGCTTCTTGCTGTTGTACGCCATCACGTCTTCTTCGGACAGCGCCGCCGCGCCGAGACCACTGGCGATGGACGTCGTGTCGTTGGCCGTCGGGAAGCGGGCCAACAGGTCGTTGCGGAGCGAGGAGCGCCCGGTGGCCAGTGCGCGGAGCGCGCCGACGGTGTTGCGCTGGGCGTCGCCGCCGGCGCCGTTGGCGGCGGCGGTCAGCGAGAGCAGACCGGACAGGCCCGCCGCGTCGCGGGTCGGCTCGACGATCCCGGTCCGCAGTGGCGCGCCGGTGTTGGTGACCTGCTTGAGCAGGTCGGTCCAGGTGAACTTCTTGTCCGGCCAGCCCAGCCGGGTGGCGATCGGCTCGGGCATCGCGACGACGATCGGGCTGCGCGCGATGGACTGGCCGTTGGTCGGCGCGAACGCCGTCGCGTCCTTCTTCAACCGCAGCAGCCACGTCGAGGAGTCGGGCACCCAGACGTCGGGGCTGACCGCGGTGCCGCTGGCCTGCCCCACGCCGGCCAGCACGGCGCCGTGCTTGGCGGCCACCACGGCCGCCACGTCGACCGGGTCGGACGCGGACACGTCGACGCGGATGCAGGTCGGACCCACCGCGGCGCCATCCTTGACCCACTGGGAGGCGGCGGCGTCCACCGCTGGCGCGAGTTCGGAGGCGACCGCCACAGCGAGTCGGATCTCTCCCGAGCAGCTGGGCTGGATCAACTCCTGGTAGCCGAACCACGCGCCCGTCGTCACGACGAGCACCCCCGCCGTTGCGGCGGCGGCGGCTAGATGGAGTTTCGAACGCATGCGATGGCGGCCTGCTGACACGGTGACCATCTTGCGTACTAGGTGCCGTCTCTGCCACATCCGTTCGGACTAAAGTTACGGAGGAGAAACAGTTGACCACCTTTTCGCAACACAGAGTGACGAGGCAGCCTCACGGCGTCGCCAAACCAGTGCCGCCCTCACGTCTCTAAACCATCGTTCAGGGCAGCACGCACGTCGGGCTCGGCACCGGCACCGGCTCGCCAACCGCCTCCAGGACACCGGTGTCGGCGTCGCGCCGGAACACCCGCACCATGTCCGCCCGCTCGTCGGCGACGTAGAGGTGCTCCCCGATGAGGGCGAAGTGCCGGGGCCACTCCCCGCCGGTGTCCACTTCGGCCACCAACTCGGGCAGCTCCCCGGTCAGTGTGAACACCGCCACGGTTCCCACCCCACGGTTGGCGACGTAGAGGAACCGGCCGTCCGGGGCGACAGCGACCTCCGACGGCTGGACGTGACCGGCGCGCTCGCTCGCCTCTACCCGCCCGCGCTGGTGCAACGCGCCGTCGTGGGTCAGCTCGTAGGCGGTGACCGAGGCGTCCAGCTCACCGACGAGGTAGCAGCGCCGCCCGTCGGGGTGCCGGGCCAGGTGCCGGGGGCCGGTGCCGGGCTTCGTACGCATCCGGGGCGCCCGCGGCACCAGCCGTCCGGTCGCCTCGTCCAGGTCGTACCGGTAGACCGAGTCGGTGCCGAGATCCACGCCGAAGATCGGCCCCGGGCCGGACCCGGGCGAGACCATGTGGGCGTGGGCGTGGTCCTGGCGCTCCGGGTCGGGGCCGTGCCCCTCGTGCACCACCAGGTCGGTGCGCTCGCCGGGCGCGCCCTGCTGGTCGAGCGGGAAGACCGCGATGCTGCCGCTGCCGTAGTTGGCAGCCAGCAGGTGACCCCCGCCGGGCAGCACCGCCAGGTGGCAGGGCTCGGCGCCGCCGGTCGACCGACTGCCGATCGGGTCCAGCGCGCCGTCCGCCCCGACCCGCCAGGCGCTGATCTCGCCGTCCGTCAGCTCGTTGACCGCGTAGAGCACCGGCTGGGTGGGGTGCCGCACCAGGAAGGAGGGGGACGGGGTGACCGCCACAGTGCCGAGCGGGGTCAGCGCCCCGGTCCTCGGGTCGCGACGAGCGGCGACGATGCCGCTGCCCCGCCCGCCGCTCTGCGCCGTGTAACCCCCGATGTGGACGACCTCACCCTGACCGCTCACGCGCAACTCCTCCGCCGGCATCCTTCGTTGATCCAACCAGAGGCTGCCCGCGTTGCCGGCCCGTTAACCCGCTTTCCGGCCCGGATCTCAGGCCGCCGGCACCGGCTCGCCGCGCTGTCGGGCCACGTGCTCCACCAGAGAGATCAACACCATCTTCCCGGACTGCCGGTCCCGGGCGTCGCAGAGCACCATCGGCACCTCCGGGTCCAGGTCGAGCGCTCGGCGTACGGTCTCCAGGTTGAATCGGCGGGAGTCGTCGAAACAGTTCACGCCCACCACGAACGGGATTCCCCGCTGCTCGAAGTAGTCGATGGAGGGGAAGCAGTCGGCCAACCGCCGGGTGTCGGCGAGCACCACCGCGCCGAGCGCGCCGAAGGCCAGCTCGTCCCAGAGGAACCAGAACCGGTCCTGCCCCGGCGTGCCGAACAGGTAGACCTGAAGGTCGTCGTTGATGGTGATTCGGCCGAAGTCCATCGCCACAGTGGTGGTGGACTTGCCCTCCACGCCGGAGATGTCGTCGGTGCCGATCCCGGCACCGGTCAGCACCTCCTCGGTCTGCAACGGACGGACCTCGCTCAGGGCGCTCACCAACGTCGTCTTGCCAGCCCCGAAGCCTCCCGCGATGAGGATCTTCAGTGCCAGTGGGATCGTGGTGCTGGTGCCCACCTGGTCATAGCGCACGGAGTCCACTGACCACCGCCTTGAGGATGTCGTCGTCGGGAAGGATGCCGGCTGCCGGCGGCTCGTGCACCGCTACCAGGCCCTCGGCGAGGAGATCACCGAGCAGTACCCGGACCACACCGACCGCGAGGTCCAGCTCGGCCGCCAGTTCGGCCACCGACACCGGCCGGTGGGCCAACATGACCAGCCGTCGATGCTCCGGCAGCAGATGCGAATGGCTCGTCGCGTCGATGTCCGAACCGGCCAACACGAACGCGACCAGGTTGAAATCGTCGACGGCGGAGCGCACTCGGCCTCCGGTGAGCGTGTACGGGCGCATCACCGGGCCGGCTTCACCGTCCAGCCACTCGTGCTGCGGCCCGGGCGGCTCAGTCCGCATCTCCGGCACCCGCTGCCGATCGGGCCGGCGCGGCGAGGCTCTCCCCCACGCGGATCACCAGCATCGCCATCTCGTACGCGACCAGCCCGATGTCCGCGTCGGCGTCGCTCACCACGGCCAGGCAGGCACCCTGCCCGGCGGCGGTGACGAAGAGGTACGCCGCCTCCATCTCCACCACTGTCTGCCGGACCGGGCCGCCGTCCACGTGGCGGCTGGCGCCTCGGGCGAGGCTGGAGAAGCCGGCGGCCAGCGCGCAGAGGTGCTCGGCGTCGGAGCGCTCCAGCTCGGCCGAGCAGCCGAGCAGCAGGCCGTCGGCGGAGAGCACCACCGCCTCGCGGGCGGCCGGTACCCGTTGCACCAGTTCGTCGAGCAACCAGTCCAGGCCGGCGCTCTGCTTCGTCGAATGCCGCACTAGGCGTCCCTCTCAGTCACGGTCGGGGGTTCGGGGGTCGTCGGCGGGTCGGTGGGGGCCGCCTGAGCCGTCGGGCCGGTTGGCGCCGTCGGGGTGGTGGCGGTGGCGCGTCCGCGGGCCGTGCCGGCCTGGAGCGCCGCCATCACCTGGCGGACCTCCTCCGGCGAGCGGGGCGACGGCGTGTCGGTGACTGTCGACCGGGGCTGGGCGGCGGGGGTACGACGTCGCACCCGGCGGGGCAGGCCATCCAGCTCGTCCTCCGGCTCGTCGGAGGTCGCCGATCCCTCGTCGCGCCCATTGGCGGGCGGGATGGCCGAGGTCGGCGCTCCGGTGGGTGGGGCGGGCGGGGCCGTGCTGGCGGACGGGGCCGTCGGCGGGCGGGTACGGGGACGGGTGACAGCGCCCCGGCGCGCCGTCCGAGCCAACCGCCGGCTTGGGTCGGCCGAAGCGGTACCGAGCGTGGCGGGGTCGGGGCCGGCCGGCGGCTCGGTGGTGACCAGGTCGCCGGGGACCACCACCACGGCGGTCACGCCACCCTCGCCGGACGGGCGCAACCGCACCCGTACGCCGTGCCGGGCCGCCAGCCGGGCCACCACGAACAGGCCGAGTCGGGCGCTCTGCGCCGGGTCGAACTCGGGCGAGCTGGCCAGTCGCGTGTTGGCGGTCTCCAGTGCCGCGTCGGACATGCCCAGTCCCTGATCGGTGATCTCCAGGGCGTACCCGTTGGCAACCTGGGCCCCGGTGACGGTGACCCGGGTGTCCGGCGGGGAGAAGGCGGTGGCGTTCTCGACCAGCTCGGCGAGCAGGTGGATGATGTCGCCGACCGCCCGCCCCAGCACGCCGGCCGGCTGCACGGCCTTGACGTCCACTCGTTCGTACGCCTCGACCTCGGAGATCGCGCCGCGGATCAGGTCGACCATCGCGACCGGGTTCCGCCAGCCCCGGCCGGGCGCGGAGCCGGCGAGGATGACCAGATCCTCGGCGTGTCGGCGCAGCCGGGTGGCCAGGTGGTCGACCTGGAACAGTTCGGCCAGCTCGTCCGGGTCCTCGCTACGCCGCTCCATCCGGTCCAGTAGGTGCAACTGACGGTGCACCAGGCTCTGGCTCCGTCGGGCGATGTTGAGGAAGACCTCGTTGAGCCCGCGACGCAGTGTGACCTCGTCGACGGCGGCCTGGACGGCGGTGCGCTGCACCTCGGTGAAGGCGCGCCCGACCTCGCCGATCTCGTCGTGGCCGTACTCCAGCGGCGGCGCCTCCCGGGCGACGTCGACCTGCTCGCCACGGCGCAGCCGGGCCACCACGTCGGGCAGTCGGTGCTCGGCCAGCTCCAGCGCGGCGGTGCGGACGCCGCTGAGCCGGCGGACCAGGGTGCGGCCGACCCGCAGCGCCACGAGCACCGAGACGACGACAGCGACGAGCCCGAGTACGCCGGCGGCGGCCAGCCGCACCAGGATGCGGACAGCCATCGGCACCGAACGGTCGGCGAGAGCGTCGGCCTCGGACAGTTCGAAGTCCCGCAACTGCTGCTGCACCGCGTCCTGGCTGGCCTGCCAGGCCGCCGCGTCGACAGTCGGCCGGCCGGACCGGTTCGGTACGACCAGCGCGTCCTGCATGCTGCGCAGCCGCGTGAACGCCTCGCTCTCGGTCAACCGTTGGTACGCGACCCGGCTACTCGCGGGCAGGTCTGCCACGGCGCTCTCGGTGAGCCACCGTTGGTTGCCGATGGCCTGTACGAGCTGGGTGTGCTCCCCCTCGGCGAACCGTCCGGCGGTGAGCGCGCCGGCCAGCAGCGCGTCGCTCTGGCCGAGCAGTTCCCGGGAGCGACCGAGCGCGGTGAGCGCCAGGGCCTGCCGGTTGATGTCCGGGTCGGTCAGGGTCGCCATGCCGGCGAACGCCTGGAAGGCCGCCGAGACCATGCCGCTGTACAGGCCGATGGCGCCGGCGCGGTCCACCTTGCGCTGGTCGATGAACTTCCGCCCGTCCGGCAGCGCCGCCAGGGTGTTGACCAGCTGGTCGACCCGGGTTTCCAGCAGGTCGTCAGCGGCGTCGCGCAGCGGCTCTCCGTCCACCCGGCGGCGCAGTTCGGCGATCGCCCGATCGGTGCGCCCGCGCTGCTCGGCGAGCGCGGGCAGCTCGGAGTTACCGGCGAGCTGCACCACCGAGAGTCGACGTTCCCGTTGCAGCTCGGTGACGACTGTCTCGCCAGGGCGACCCAGGTCGTACAACAGGGTGCGGGCGGAGAGCAGGTTCAGTGCGGGACCGAAGGTCAGCGTGGTCGCGAAGATCCACAGTGCCAGGAGCGCGGTCACCGGCGCGACGACCAACGCGGTCAGCTTCGAGCGGATCGGCCAGTCGCGGGTTTTCATCAGACCTCGCCCGTACAGGGTGGCAGGAGGGTGCCGGCGCCGCCGAGCACCGCGCCTGCCGGCTGCGAGCCCGGCCGCGTCGCCGGGCACCGGCGCGGGCGCCTTGGGCAGGATACGTAATCGGAGGCTGTTTCACTACCGCCCGTGTCTCCACCGCCCATGCGCCTCATCTGGGATGAATCAGGTTTTGGCCGGTGAGTAGTTGCGCCCCTCGTCAGGAAAGTGCCTCGGATCGGGATTGGCGATCACTGCGCGGAGGGAATAGCAGATGACGAAGGAGGAGCCCATGTCGCCCACGCAGATAGTCGTCATCGTGCTCGTCGTGCTGGTGATCGTCGCGGTGCTGGCCGTGGCCGCCCGCTCGCTCAACAACCGCCGGGCCCTGCGCAACCGGTTCGGACCGGAGTACGACCGGGTGGTGGCGGAACAGGACAGCCGGTCCGCCGCGGAGCGCGAACTGCGCGACCGGGAACGCCGGCATGCCGAGCTCACGCTCACCCCACTCACCCCGGAGTCCCGGGCCCGGTACGCCGCTGCCTGGGAGGAACTCCAGGTCCGCTTCATCGACTCCCCCGGCGAGACCGTGGGCGACGCGGATGAACTGGTCACCCGGCTCATCGAGGAGCAGGGCTACCCGACCGGTGACTTCTCCGACCAGATCGCCCACCTCTCCGTCGAGCACGCCCGCACCCTGACCAACTACCGGGACGCGCACGAGATCCACCTGCGCAACTCCCGGGGCGAGGCCAACACCGAAGAGCTGCGGCAGGCGGTCGTGCACTACCGCGCACTCTTCGCCGACCTGCTGGGCGAGGAGCCGGTCGGCCACCACACTCCCGAACAGCGCCACCACCCGGACCACGACGCCACGAGCCGCTGAGGAGGCCACCGATGCGCCAGGAAGAGCAGCAGGTGAGCAACGACCACCCGGAGGCCGTCCGGTCCGCGCCCGTGCCGGTACCCCCGGCCGGCGACCGGGCCGACCGCTCCGACGTCCCGGAGGACGCCCTCGACGAGCGGGGCACCTTCGACGACCAGACCGCCGCCCACGAGCGGGCCAACGACACCGACCGGGACGCCGCGTACGACCCGGCCGACGACGAGCTGACCGACGACGCCGACCCGCGCCACCGGCGCGACGACCGGTCCACCGACGAGGATGGTTTCCACGAGCCGGGGCCGCTGCCGACCACGTTCGGCGCCACCACGGTGGCCGACGCGGTGGCCGCCTCCGCGCTGGCCAGCCCGCACCCGCAGGATCAGCCGGACCCGAGGGCCGAGCGGACCGCCCAGCCGGGCGACGGCGCCGAGGACGGCGAGCGGGAGGGTCTGCGCGCCGACCCCACCGCCGAGCTGCATCGCCGCGACACTGATGTCGACGACAGCGCGGACGTCGACGACAGCACCGATCTCGACGACCGCACCGACGCGGACAGGTCCGCGCGGACCGTCGTTCCGCCGGGGAGCACTGACGGTGACCCCGAGCGACGCGTCGATCTGACCGGCGACCGGGATGCCGCCGCGGCGGGTGCGGCCGGCTACGGCAGCGCGACACCGGAGATGGTCGACCCGGACGCGGACGGCGAACCGGTCCCCGGCGACGACACCAGCCCCACGCTGGAGTCCGCCGGAACGTCCCGATCCGCCGGGTCGACGGTCGCGGCCGAGCCGGCCACGCTCCTCGACACGGACACCGCGCAGGGCTTCCGGGACCGCTGGCGGGACGTGCAGCTGCGTTTCGTCGACGACCCACAGGCGGCTGCCGGTGAGGCGCAGTCACTGGTGGAGGAGGCCATCCAGGCCCTCTCCTCGGCGCTCGCCGCTCAGAAGAGCACCCTGGGCGGGTGGCAGGACGCCGGCTCGGCCGACACCGAGCAACTGCGGATGGCGGTCCGCAACTACCGGGACTTCCTGGACCGCGTACTCGGTCGCTGAGTACACAGCACCACCACTGGCGCCCCGGCCGAAACCGGCCGGGGCGCCCTCGTGCGTGCAGACAGTCGCCAACCCCGCCAGACCACTCGACAGGGCCCGAACACGGCGGTCTCGACCTCCGCGAGTGAAACGGCGCGGACGGGGTAATAGGGCGCGCGCACACCAACCAGCGCGGACGTCGGGACGAGGGGTGACGGGATGGACGGCGACGGTCTCCGGCTCAACATGAACGGCCTGGACTACCTGATCCTGGCGCTGTACTTCGTCACCGTCCTCGGGGTCGGCTTCGCCGCGCGCCGGGCCATCCGGACGAGCGTCGACTTCTTCCTCTCCGGCCGCTCCCTGCCCGCCTGGGTGACCGGTCTCGCCTTCGTCTCGGCGAACCTGGGCGCGTTGGAGATCATCGGAATGGCCGCCAACGGGGCCCAGTACGGCGTGATGACGGTCCACTACTACTGGATCGGCGCGGTCCCGGCGATGGTCTTCCTGGGCATCGTGATGATGCCCTTCTACTACGGCTCCAAGGTCCGCAGCGTGCCGGAGTACCTGCGGCTGCGGTTCAACCGCCCCACCCACTTGCTCAACGCGATCAGCTTCGCCGTCGCCCAGGTGCTGATCGCCGGCGTGAACCTGTACGCGCTGGCCCTCGTCATGCAGGCGCTGCTCGGCTGGCCGCTCTGGACGGCGATCGTGGTCGGCGCGGCGATCGTGCTGGCGTACATCACCATCGGCGGCCTGTCCGGGGCGATCTACAACGAGGTGCTCCAGTTCTTCGTCATCCTGGCCGGCCTCATCCCGGTCACAGTGATCGGCCTGGTCAAGGTCGGCGGGTGGAACGGCCTGATGGACGCGGTCGGCGACACCAAACTCGGCGAGGCGGGCCTGCACGCGTGGCAGGACACCGGCAGCACTGCCAACCCGCTGGGCGCGCACTGGATCGGCATCGTCTTCGGTCTCGGCTTCGTGCTGTCGTTCGGCTACTGGACGACGAACTTCGCCGAGGTGCAGAGGGCCCTCTCGGCCAAGAACATGAGCGCCGCCCGGCGCACGCCGATCATCGCCGCGTACCCGAAGCTGTTCATCCCCCTGGTCACTGTCATCCCCGGCCTGGTGGCCCTGGTCACCGTGAAGGGCCTCGGCGCGGAGAGCGGCGACCTGCAGTACAACAACGCCATCCCGCTGCTGATGCGCGACCTGCTCCCCAACGGCGTGCTCGGGGTGGCGGTCACCGGCCTGCTCGCCTCGTTCATGGCCGGCATGGCGGCCAACGTGAGCGGCTTCAACACCGTCTTCACCTACGACATCTGGCAGGCGTACATCCGCCGTGACCGGTCGGACGAGTACTACCTGCGGGTCGGCCGGTGGGCGACTGTCGCCGCCGTGGTGATCGGGATCGGCACCGCGTTCATCGCGGCCGGGTTCAGCAACATCATGAACTACATCCAGGCGCTCTTCTCCGTCTTCAACGCGCCGTTGTTCGCCACGTTCATCATCGGCATGTTCTGGAAGCGGATGAGCGCGCTGGCCGGCTTCTGGTCGCTGCTGCTGGGCACCCTGGTGTCGCTGAGCCTCTACCTGCTCTACAAGGGCGGGGTCATCCATTTCAACTCCGACCTGGAGGAGAGCTTCTGGGGTGCCGGTCTGGCGTTCGTCACGGCGGTGGTGGTCGCCGCGATCGTCACCCCGCTCACCTCACCCAAGCGGGACGAGGAACTGCGCGGGTTGGTGTACGGCATGGGCGGCGTCGACCTGAAGGGCGACGTGCTCGCGGGGGACGCCGCCTGGTACCGCTCCCCGGTGCTGCTCGGTCTGATCGCGGTCGCGCTGGCCGCCCTCTTCTACATCCCGGTCTTCTAAGGAAAGGGGTCGGCAGATGAGCAACGACGGCCAGCCGGCACAGGACCCGCTGATCGACGAGGCGCAGGCGGAGCAGAGGCGTTCCGCCGCGGCCCGGCTGTTCGACATCCGCCGGGTGATCGGTGGCCTCTTCGTCGCGTACGGGGTCATCGTGACGCTGATCGGCATCTTCGACAGCCGGGCCGAGATCGACAAGGCCGAGGGCGTTCGGATCAACCTGTGGGCCGGGCTGGCGATGCTCGCCTTCGGTCTGCTCATGCTGCTCTGGCAGTGGTGGCGCCCAGCCGAAGCGCCGGACCCGAACGAGCAGCAGCCCGACGCCTGAGCATCTGACCGCACGGATTGAGCACGGCCCGGCCGACCGCCGGGCCGTGCGGCATGAGCGCGGCACGAAGGGGTACGTGGGGGAAATCAGGCACCGTGTCGGACACAGGAGGCAGCACCATGACCGATCGCGATCGCCAACCGCCGCTGGAGGACAGCCCCGAGGTGGCCTCGGCGGTGGACGATGACGCCACCGTGCCGCAACTGCGGACCGGAGGTGGCCCGGACCGGGACACACCGGGCTTCGCCGAACCCCGCAGCCGACCGGCCGATCTCGCACCGGACACCGACGAGCTGATCGGCGACCCGTACGCCGCCGGCACCGGGGCGACCGGGACGGGCACCGGCGCTGGCGGGGACAACATCCGCACCGGGGGCGAGCAGCCCTGGGAGCCGGAGGACCTGGTGATGGCCCGCGGGCAGGACCTGACACCGGAGAACCTGGAGAAAGCCCGCCGTGACCTGGCCGAGCAGGGCCGGGCGGCGATCGAACGCACAGTGCCCTAAGGGGGGTCCCCGGCCCGACCTGTGACGGTCGAGCCGGGGACCCGGGGGGAACCTGCTGCCAACAGTGCCTCACCAACCACTGGCAGCGGGTTGGTGCGTGAGCTACCCGATCAGAGCGCCGGGTAGGCGTTGCGCATGAGCTCCTGGAACTGGGCGGAGAACCACGCACCGGAGATCGGCGCGTCGCCGAGCGCCCCGGACGGGTTGTTGCCGTTGCGGGCGTTACCGCCGTACGTCGGGTCGCACATCCGGTCGAAGCCCTTGCCCTCGTTGTTCGGGATCTCCTTGCTGGAGCCGTCCGACTCACCCGGCGGCTTCACCCAGACGTAGGCGTCGATGCCCGTCGCCGGGGTGGCCCGGGGCCGCTCACCGAGACCGGCACCAGCCTGGTTGCACCAGTTGCCGAGGTGGGCCCGGCGGTCGATGCGGCCGCCGTTGACGTACGTGTCGACGCTTGTCGTCGCGCCCGGACCGGTGGGCCGGGCGGAGCCGCCCCAGCCGTTACGGGACGTGTCGATAAGCATGCCGATGTTGGAGTTGAAGCCGACCGAGACCAGCTGGTTGCGGAACGCCTGGGCGAACGACAGCTCGTCGACGTAGAAGTTCCAGTCGACCCACTTGGACTGCCGCACCGTCTGGCCGTTCACGTTGTCGGTGACCTTGAAGTACGGCTCCTGCAACGCCGAGTAGTTCGCCGTGTTGGTGATGAACCCGTGCACGTTGTTGACAGTGCTGCCGGAGGCGACCGCTGCGGTCTTCAGGATGTTGGAGGTCGGGACGAAGTTGGAGTCCCAGCCGAGCCAGCCGTGGTGGCCTGCGTCGATGTAGTTGTAGACGTTGCCGATCGCGCCCAGCTTGGCCAGGGCGTAGCCGACACCGTTGACGTAGGCGCCGTTGGCCTTGACCGTGTCGCACATGACAGTGCCGCCGGCCTGATCGGACGTGTTGGTGACCAGGTTCGGCAGCGAGTCGATCTCGATGATGTTGATGATCCGCAGGCTGCTGTACTTCGACTCGCCCTGGATCGCGGCGATCGGGTCGATGTACTGGGCCTTGTACTTCGGCAGCTCGTCCGGGCCCAGCTCGCCGTTGGAGGCGAGCGCGGAGCAGTCCCGGCCGGGCAGGTTGTAGATCACGAACTGGATGTAACCGGCGCCCTGGCGCAGCGCCTCGTCCAGGTGCTGACGAACCCCGAAGGCGCCGTTGGAGCTGCTGTCCGGGGTGCCGTTGATCGCGGCGATCCGGTCCAGCCAGACGGCGGTGGGGTTGTTGGAGACGCGGCTTCCGCCGGCCTCGGCGTCCGCCTTGGCCTTCCACTCCGGGTTCACGTAGCCGCGCACCCCGACGTACGGGTTGTCGACCTTGGTGCCGGGCGGGTTGGTGGGCGGGTCGGTCGGCGGATCCGTCGGCGGGTCGGTCGGCGGATCGGTGGGCGGGTCGGTCGGCGGATCGGTGGGCGGGTCGGTCGGCGGAGTGGTGCCGCCGTTGCAGACCACGCCGTTCAGGGTGAACGAGGTCGGCTTCGGGTTGCTGCCGCTCCACGCGCCGTTGAAGCCGATGCTCGTCGACGCGCCGGTGGCCAGGGTGCCGTTGTAGGACAGGCTCCGGGCGGTGACCTGGCTGCCGGACTGGGTGAACGTGGCCGACCAGCCCTGCTGCACCCGCTGGCTGGAGTTGGCGAAGGTCCAGCCCAGCGTCCAGCCGTTCAGCGCGTCGCCGACGTTCTTGATGGTGACGCTCGCGGTGAAACCGCCGGGCCAGTCATTGCTCGTGTACGCGATGTCGCACTGCGTCGCGGCCTGCGCCGCGGTAACCGGAATCGTTACGAGCCCACCGGCGACCAGGGCACCCGCGCCGGCGAGCGCGAGGGCCCGGCGTGGGCCGGTTAGCCTTCTCCACACATTCATGCCACTGATCTCCTTGGGCGAGACCGGGCCCAGGTACGGCCCGGCGGGACGGCCCGATGGGCGTCCTGCACGGACGGCCGTCGGCACCACGGGATTCTTTGGGGGGCGCCCGACCCGGACGGGCGATGGTGGTGGTGATGCCCGGCCAATGCGTCGGCCGGTCGATCGGCGGCGGGGTGCGTCGCCCGGTGAAACCGGGTGCCCTCGACTCCCCTGCCTGCACGGTATGGCTCTCTGAACCGCGTCCGCCGATTCTTGCATGGGAGCGCTTCCATGGCAATGGCTCGATGTGTTGCCGGAGCCGTTTCGGACGATACCTCCGAGTGCGCCCGACCGGCACGCGCCGCTCGGACCCGCCGCTACCGGTTGACCGGGCAGGCCCGGCACGGGAAGCGCGGAACGCCATGGCACACCCACAGGGCTCCGAGCCGCCTGACACGACGCTCAGCGCAACGAAAGCCGCGTACCACCCCTTCACCTCTTACTTGGATCAAAGGTAAAACGCGAATCTTTCACTTCATAAGTCATGAAACGGTCTAACGTCGGTCTTAGCTCGGTTGTCGCCGAGCTCAGGACAACAGGGATGGAGTGACGCAGGTCATGGCTAAGAAGATGCTCGGGAAGGTCGTTGCGGGCGCCGCGCTCGGCGGCGCGTCGCTCCTGGTGTTCGCACCGGGGATCGCGTTCGCCGACGGCCACGACGACGGCAAGGTCTACGCCAAGCCGCACGTCGTCAAGGCTGGCGACGAGGTCAAGCTCCTCGAGATCTGCCCGGATCGGCAGGAGCACGCGTACGTGTGGTCCAAGGTCACCGGCAAGGTCAAGCTCAAGCCGGCGCATGAAGACCGGGGTGAGGACCGCGAGTGGCGCGAGGAGGAGAACTCCTCCGACCACGACAAGGGCAAGGACGAGCACGGCAAGGACGAGAACGGCAAGGACCACGAAGGCAAGGACGAGAACGGCAAGGACGACAAGGGCAAGGACCACGAAGGCAAGGACGAGAACGGCAAGGACGACAAGGGCAAGGACGACAAGGGCAAGGACGAGCACAAGGACGAGAACGGCAAGGGCGGCCAGGGTGGCGGCGCTGCCGCCGACGCCTACGGCGACGAGGGCAGCAAGGACTGGAAGGGCGAGGAGCACGGCCAGGACGCCGAAGAGGGCCGTGACAAGAAGGACTGGGACTCCAAGGACGAAGACAAGAAGGACTGGGAGTCCAAGGACGAGCACGGCTCGGACTACGGCTCGGACAACGGCTGGGAGTCCAAGGACGAGCACGGCTCCGAGTACGGCTCGGACAACGGCTCCGACAAGGGCTGGGACTCCAAGGACGAGCACGGCTCCGAGTACGGCTCGGACAACGGCTCCGACAAGGGCTGGGAGAACAAGGACGAGCACGGCTCGGACGAGCGTGGCGGTTACGGCAAGGACGAGCACGGCTCGGACGAGCGTGGCGGTTACGGCAAGGACGAGCACGGCTCGGACGAGCGTGGCGGTTACGGCAAGGACGAGCACGGCTCGGACGAGCGTGGCGGTTACGGCAAGGACGAGCACGGCTCGGACGAGCGTGACTGGGACGAGGAGCGCGAGTTCGTCTACTACGGCGAAGCCAAGGTCGACAAGGACGCCAAGCCGGGTCGCTACGAGCTCAAGGGCTCCTGCGGCGAGGGCGAGCTCGTCGTGCTGCCGCACGGCGGTGTCGACGGTGGTGACGGTGGCGTCAGCACCGGTACCGACCGGGGTCTGGCCACCGGCGGGGCTGGCCTGCTCGGCGCTGCCGCGCTGGGCGGGATCGTGCTGATGCGTCGTCGGCGGACCGATGGCTCGCTCGTCTGACGTGACGGCGACACCGGCCGGCGGCCGTCACGGGAAACCGTGGCGTGCCGCCGGCACGGCCGTCGTCGTCACCCTGGCCATGATCGGCGCCGGCATGATCGGCGCCTCCCTGAAGACCACGCCCACTCCCCGGCCGCCGCAGCCGCTGGCCCAGGCCGGCCCCGAGGCGACGGCGCCGGCGAGCACCGCCGACGATGCCCCGCCGGTCGACGGGCAGCCGGTCGGTCAGGCCGCGGCCGGGTTGGCCCGTTCGGCACCGACCAGCATCGAGATCCCCCGGATCGGCGTCGACGCGACGATCATGTCGTTGGGTACCAACCCGGACGGCACCGTCCAGGTCCCTCCGCTTGACAAGGCAGACCAGGCCGGGTGGTACGAGCCCGGTGCGAGCCCGGGCGAGACAGGTAACGCGGTCATCGTCGGGCACGTGGACTCGGCGGTCCTCGGCCCGGCCGTCTTCTTCGACCTCGGCGCTCTCCTCCCCGGCGACACCGTCACCGTGCGCCGCGCCGACGGAGTGCCGGCCACCTTCACTGTCGACTCGGTGAAGTCGTACCCGAAGACGGCCTTCCCCACCGAGTTGGTCTACGGGCCGAGTGACCGGCCCAGCCTGCGGGTGGTCACCTGCGGCGGTCAGTTCGACCAGGCCGCGAAGAGCTACCCGGACAACATCGTCGTCTTCGCCACCCTGGCGGCCTGACCGGCGACGGAACGAAACGCGGTCCGGCCGGTCGGGTCACCCCGACCGGCCGGACCGCGTCCGTCGTACCTGACTCAGGCGGCCGCGGAGGTCCGCACCAGGGTGCGGATCTGACGCAGCAGCACCGACAGGGCGGCGAGATCCGCCCGCGACTCGTCGAACTCACCCATCGCCCGTCGGGCCCGGTGGATGGATGTGGCGTTCGACTGCTCCCACTGCTGCACCCGCTCGTGCGGTGGCAGGTCGCCCGGGGTGGAGTCGAGTACCTCCGCGGTGAGCGCGGCCAGCGCTGCGTACAGGTCGTACCGCAGCGCCATCCGGGCCAACGTCTGCCAGCGGTCCTCCCGCGGCAGCAGGGAGATCTTCGACAGCAGCGAGTCCACCCGGAACAGGTCCGACAGCACGAAGTAGACCGAGGCCACCTCGCTGACGTCCCGCCCACTGGCGTTCGCGGTCTCCACCACGTCCATCAGACCGAAGCTGTACATCAGCCGGGTTGCCCGCTCCGCCAGCTCGCGGGGCAGCCCACGCTCGGTCATCGAATCCATGTGCGCGGCGATGCCCTGACGCTCGTTGCCGTAGAACAGCTCCTCCAGCCCCGGCAGCAACCGGGTGACCCCGTCGCGCAGCCGGGCGATCTCGGCCGGCACGTCGATCGGCGAACGCCGGTTGGAGACCAGCCACCGCACGGCCCGGTCAAGCAGCCGACGAGTGTCCAGGTAGACGCTGGTCTGCAGCTCGGGCGCCACCTTGTTGTCCAGCGCCTCGACCGCGTCCCACAGGTCGCGCAGGCCGAACACCTCGCTGACCACCACGTACGCCCGGATCACGTCGGCCGCGCTGGCCGCCGTCTCCTCGACCACCCGGAAGATGAACGAGATGCCACCCCGGTTGATCGCCTCGTTGACCAGCACTGTGGTGACGATGTCCCGGCGCAGCCGGTGCCGGCCCATCCGGTCGGCGAACCGCTCGCGCATCGGCGTCGGGAAGTAGTTCACCAGGACGTCGGTCGTCCACTCCTCGTCGGCCAACCCCTCGGTGAGGATCTCCCGCTCCAGGACGATCTTCACGTACGCGAGCAGCACGGCGAACTCCGGCGCGGTCAGCCCGGACTCGCTGCGAACCGCCAGTTCCTCGTCCGGCGGCAGCGCCTCCAACGCGCGGTCCAACCCGCCCGAACGCTCCAGCTCGTTGATCATCCGGCGGTGCACCGGGAGCAGCGAGGCGGCCTGGGCCTGGGCGTTGTTGATCGCCCGAGCCTGGTCGTAGTTGTCCCGCAGCACCAGCTCCGCGACCTCGTTGGTCATCCCGGCCAGCAGCTCGTCCCGCTCGGCCATTGTCAGCTCACCGTCGGCCACCGCCGTGTTGAGCAGGATCTTGATGTTCACCTCGTGGTCGGAGGTGTCCACACCGGCCGCGTTGTCAATGAAGTCCGTGTAGATCCGGCCACCGGTCAACGCGTACTCGATCCGGCCGAGCTGGGTCCAGCCCAGGTTGCCGCCCTCACCCGCCACCCGGCAGCGCAGGCTGCGCCCGTCCACCCGGATCGCGTCGTTGGACTTGTCGCCCACCTCGGCGTTGGTCTGGGTGGAGGCCTTGACGTAGGTGCCGATGCCGCCGTTCCAGAACAGGTCCACCGGGGCGGTGACGATCGCCTTCATCAGGTCCTGCGGCGACAACTGCGTGACGTCGTCGTCCAGGCCGATCGCCGCCCGGACCTGCGGCGTGATCGGGATGGACTTCGCGGTACGCGGGAAGATGCCGCCACCTGCCGAAATCAGCTCCGGGTTGTAGTCCTCCCAGGAGGAACGGGGCAGGTCGAACAGCCGTCGACGCTCCGTGTACGAGGTGGCGGCGTCCGGCTCCGGGTCGAGGAAGATGTGCCGGTGGTCGAAGGCGGCCACCAGCCGAATGTGCTCGGAGAGCAGCATTCCGTTGCCGAACACGTCGCCGGACATGTCCCCGACGCCGACCACTGTGAAGTCCTGGGTCTGGGTGTCCAGTCCCAGCTCACGGAAGTGCCGCTTGACCGACTCCCAGGCGCCCCGGGCGGTGATGCCCATCTTCTTGTGGTCGTAGCCGGCGGATCCGCCGGACGCGAACGCGTCGCCCATCCAGAAGGTGTGGGCCTTGGAGATCTCGTTGGCGATGTCGGAGAACGTCGCGGTGCCCTTGTCGGCCGCCACCACCAGGTACGGATCGTCGCCGTCGTGCCGGACCACGTCCTCGGGCGGCACGATCTGCCCGCTGACGATGTTGTCGGTGACATCCAGCATCGCGCCGACGAACTCCTGGTAGCAGGCCACCGCCTCGTCCCGGTCACCCGGCTTCTGCTTCAACACGAAGCCGCCCTTGGCACCGACCGGCACGATCACGGTGTTCTTCACCATCTGCGCCTTGACCAGGCCCAGCACCTCGGTACGGAAGTCCTCCCGGCGGTCGGACCAGCGCAACCCGCCCCGGGCCACCGGCCCGAACCGCAGGTGCACACCCTCGAAGCGCGGCGAGTAGACGAAGATCTCGAACTTCGGTCGCGGCGCGGGCAGGTCCGGAATGGCCTGCGGGTCGAGCTTGAACGCCACGTACGCCTTCGGCCGCCCGTCGGCGCGCTTCTGGTAGAAGCTGGTCCGCAGGGTCGCCTCGATCAGCGTCAGGTACGAGCGCAGGATCCGGTCCTGGTCGAGGCTCGCCACGTCGTCCAGCGCGCCCCGGATCGTCTCCACCAGCTCACCGCTGCGCTGCTGCCGCTGCTCGGTGCTCGACTCGCCCGGCGCGAACCGGGTCTCGAAGAGCTCCACCAGCAACGCGGCGAGCTTCGGGTACGCGATGAAGGTCTGTTCCATGTAGTCCTGCGAGAAGACAGTGCCGGCCTGCCGCAGGTACTTCGCGTACGCCCGAAGCACCACCACCTGCCGCCAGGTCAGCCCGCCGCGCAGCACCAGCTCGTTGAACCGGTCCACCTCGGCCTCGCCGCGCCAGGCGGCCGCGAAGGCGTTCTCCACGTGCGGACGCACCTCGGCCAGCTCGTGATGCCCCTCGGGCAGCATGAGGCCGAAGTCGTACAGGTAGACCCGACCGTCGATGCGGTCCACCTCGTACGGGTGCTCGTCGACCACCCGTACGCCGAGCGAGTGCAGCACCGGCAGCACTGCGGAGAGCATCATCGGCTCGCCGTACCGGTAGACCTTGAACCGGACGTCCATCGCCTCGGCCAGGTCGGCTCCCGGCACCCGGGTGCCCGGCCGGGGCGCCAACTGCTTGCGGAACAGGTGCATCTCCAGCTGGCCGGGCTCCTCCAGCAGCTCCAGCTTCGCCAGGTCCTTCATCGCCTCGTACGGCGTGTGCCCGTCCTTGTAGCCCTCCGGGAACGCGTCGGCGTACCGGGTGAACAGGTGCTTGGCCTGCTCGTCGCCGAGCTTGCGCTCCAGCACCAACCGGTAGTCGTCGTCCCAGAGCCGGGTCGCGTCGGCCAACTCCTCGGCGAGCAGGTCGGCGTCGATGTCGCCGGGTGGCCGCGTCGGGTCGGTACGAACGATGAAGTGCACCCGAGCCAGCATCGACTCGGTGACCCGGGTGGTGTAGTCCACCCCGACACCGTTCAGCTCACGCAGCAGGATGTCCTGCATGCGCAGCCGGTTCTGAGTGGTGAACCGGTCCCGGGGCAGGTAGATCAGGCAGGAGATGAACCGCCCGTACGCGTCCCGGCGCAGGAACACCCGGAGCTGCCGCCGGCCGGCCATCCGCAGCACGCCGACCACCGCGTGGTACAGGTCGTCGGTCTTGATCTGGAACAGCTCGTCGCGCGGGTAGGTCTCCAGGATCTGGATCAGATCCTTGCCCGAGTGGCTGCGCTGGCTCAGGCCGGAGCGGTCCAGCACCTCGGCCACCTTGCGGCGTACCACCGGCAGCTCGCGGACGCTGGTCCGGTAGGCGGCCGTCGAGAACAGGCCCAGGAAGCGCCGCTCACCGATCACGTCACCGGCGGAGTTAAAGATCTTGAAGCCGATGTAGTCCAGGTACGCCGAGCGGTGCACCGTCGCCCGGGAGTTGGCCTTGGTGATGATCAAAAGGCGCTTCTCCAGCACCTTCTCGTGCGCCTCGGGCGTCATCGAGGACAGCGACCGCGCATCCGGCGAATCGGAGCGCAGGATGCCCAGACCGGTGCCGAGCACCGCCTCCAACGCCTTGCCGTCGACCGGGTCGGCGGCGTCGCCGCCGTCGGCGTCCACCAACCGGTACTCGCGGTAACCGAGGAAGGTGAAGTGGTCCTGGGCGAGCCACCGCAGCAGCTCCACCGAGTCGGTGATGTCCTTTTCCGGCACCGGTGGGCGGTTGTCGGAGGTACGGGCGGACGCCAGCTCGTCGGCGAGCGCGAGGGCACGCTGACGCATCTTCGGCCAGTCCTCCACCGCCTCCCGCACGTCGGTGAGCACCCGCTGCAACTCTCGACGCAACCGGTCCCGTTCGGCAGCGTCCCGGACCGGGTCGATCTCGATCCGCATCCAGCTCTCGATGATGTCGCCGGCGATCGCGTCATCCGGTTCCACATCCGCGGAGACCTCGGTGAGCCGGCCCAGCGGCTCCCGCCGCACCACCACCAGCGGGTGCACCAGCAGATGCACGTCGAGGTGGTACGAGTTGAGCAGCGCCGTCACCGAGTCGACCAGGAACGGCATGTCGTCGGTGACGATCTCGACGACCGTGTGGTGCTGGTCGGCGTGCGGTTCGTGGATCCGCAGCTTCAACTCGCCCGGCACCCGCTGTTGGGCGAGATCCCGGTGCGCCCGGGCCGCGTCGAGCATCTCTTCCGCCGTGAAGCCGACCAGCTCCTCGTCCGGGGCGAACCTCCAGAAACGGCCGACAAGTGTCGCCGCGTCGTGGTCGTCCCCGGCGAGCGCGACGGCCTGGGCCACCAGGCGCTCCGCGTTGGGGACTGGTTCGTCGAGCTCGGCGTCCTCCACGTCGTCGGCCAGCGCCTCGGCTGGCAGACCCAGATCGTAGATGGTGTCGATGCTCGACCCGGTCAGCCCGGTGACTCCCGTGTCGAGTCGGCCGTAGCCGTCCCCGTCGGTCGCCGAATCGAAGCTGTCATCGTCCCGGCCGGAGTCATCCTGCCGGAGGTCGGGTTCCGGTTTGATCGCCGGACGCCGGTCCATCGGTGCCACTCCCCTCGACCCACCGCGTTGTGGGTCACTCTGCCGCCCAGCCTAGGCCCTGCCGTTGTGCGCCTTCGTCGGCGGACCACTGGCCAGACGTCCGGATCGGGACTTTGTCCTTTCACCCGTTGCGGGTCCGAGGTTGGCCGGCTGCGGGATACCCCGCCACGCGATGTTCATCACACGGGCGTGGCCCGTCTTTGAGCGCGGCCGAGCGCCTGGGGGACGTTGGGGACGGCGTTCCCGTACTACCGTGCGAGGGCAGTCCGAGATCGGAAGGACCAGCTTCATGCCCTTGTCGTACCCCCGGCCCCACCGGCCGAACCCCGCCCGCCGGCTCGCCGCCGCCGTCACCACGGCGCTGCTCGCTGCGGGTGTCCTGGTCGGTTGTTCCGGTGACGACGGGCCGCAGCGCGCCGTCGACGCCTTCCTGGCGGGCTGGCGCAGCGGTGACCTCCAGGCGGTCGGTCTGATCGACCCACTCGGCTCGAAACTGCCGTCGGCCGACGTGGCGCGCGAGATCAAGGACCTCTCCGGTGAGCTGGCGGCCACCCCGCCCACGCTGACGCGTCGCGGCGAGCCGAAGATCACGAAGGACATCGCCACCACGACAGTCCAGGTGGAGTGGGCCCTGCCCGGTCAGACCCGCTGGGCGTACGACCGGGAGGTGCGGCTCGCCCACGGCGAAGACGACCAGTGGCAGGTGATCTGGGAGCCGACTGTGGTGCACGAGCAGCTCACCAAGGGCGACCGGTTGGCGCTGCGGCGCGACCCCGGTGCCCGCGCCGCGGTGCTGGACAACGCCGGAAAGCCGCTGGTGACCCCGCGCCCGGTGGTCCGGGTGGGTGTGCAGCCCAACGGGGTCACCGACATCAAGAAGCTCGTCAAGGACCTCGACGCGGCGTTCAAGGCCATCCGCCCGGCGCTGGTCCCCGGCGTCGACCTGGCCGACCTGCCCGACCGGGTGGCAAAGGCCGAGCCGGGCGCATTCGTCGAGGTGGTGTCGCTCCGCGAGGAGGCGTACCGGCAGATCAAGCCCCGGATCTACGACCTGCCCGGCACCAAGTTCGTCTCCGACAAGATCGACCTGGCGCCCACCCGCGAGTTCGCCCGCGCCCTGCTCGGCTCTGTCGACCCGGCGCAGGCCGACGACCTCGCCGCACACCCCGACCGGTACGTCGTCGGTGATCTGGTCGGGCACGGCGGGCTACAGGGCCGCTACGACGAACGACTGCGCGGCGGCTCCGGGCTGACAGTGGTGGTCGAGCGTCCGGCGGAGGGCGGCAAACTCGAACCCACCGGCGCCGAGCTGTTCCGCCGGGAGCCGCAGCCCGGGCAGGCGCTGAAGACCACGCTGGACGTCGCCGTGCAGAACGCGGCCGACGGGGCACTGCGCGCCGAGTCGCGCCGGTCCGCCCTGGTGGCGGTCCGGATCAGCGACGGCGCCGTGCTCGCCGCCGCGAACGGCCCCGGTCCGGCCGGGCAGAATCTGGCCTTCGACGCCCAGGTGCCTCCAGGCTCCACCTTCAAGATGGTCAGCACGCTGGGCCTACTGGACCGGGGCGCGGTCACGCTGGACGGGCCGGTGGACTGCAAGAAGACCTTCACGGTGGACGGCCGGTCCTTCAAGAACTCGGACAACTTCGAGCTCGGCTCGGTGCCGTTCCGCACCGACTTCGCCAAGTCCTGCAACACGGCGTTCGCCGCGCTGGCCCCGAAGCTCGGCGGCGACGGGCTGGCCGCCGCCGGTCGCTCGCTGGGCCTGGAGGGTCAGTGGGACCTCGGCACGGACGCCTTCACCGGCAAGGTCTCGACGGGCGGCAGCCTGGCTGAGCAGGCCGCCGCGTCGTTCGGGCAGGGCACCACGCTGGTCAGCCCGCTCGCCATGGCAGGGGCCACCGCCGCCGTCGCCCGCGGCCGCTTCGAGCAGCCGAAGCTGCTGATCGACCCGGCGCCGGCCAAGCCGGCCCCGGCCGGCGAGCAGCTCAAGCCGGAGTCCGTCGCGGCGCTGCGCACGATGATGCGCGAGGTGGTCACCGCCGGCACCGGCAGCGCGCTCAAGGATGTGCCGGGCGAGGTGTACGGCAAGACCGGCACCGCCGAGTACGACGACAACCCGGCGCACACCCACGCCTGGTTCGTCGGCTGGCGGGGCGACGTGGCGTTCGCCGTCTTCGTGGAGAAGGGCGGGGCCAGCACCGCCTCGGCCGTTCCGATGGCGGAGCGCTTCCTCCGCGCCCTCCCAACCCCCTGACCCCACCCGGGGCCCCGGTGTCCGGCCACTCCCCCGGGGCCAACGCCCGACGCCGGGGCCGAGGGACGGGTCAGGCGCTGTCGGCTTCGTGCCTCTCGGGCGGGTTCTGCGTCGACGGGCCGGTGCGTCGGAGCAGACCCGGGCCGGCCGACGCCGGCGGGCCGACCGGTTCGCGCTCGACCAGGGGCGCGACACTGGTCGCGACGCCCGATGGCTCGGAGTGGGCCCGGCCGCCAGTGCCTGGTGACTCCCCCTCGGCCGGGGCGTCGTATGGCACCGCGCTCACCGACGGACCGACGCCCGGAACACCGACGCCGGTAGGCCCGCCATCGGCAGACCCGAGCGCAGCAGGCCCGACATCGGCGGGGTCGATGTCAGCAGGGGCGATGCCAGCGGGGAAATCACGCCGCGCAACCCGCTCAGTGCGGTCGAGCCCGTCAAGCCCAGCAAGACCGTCGAGCCGCCCGGCACGGTCGGGACGCTCGGCACGGTCGAGCCGCTCGGTGGCGGTCGCGGCCCGGCCGTTGCCGCGCCGGGGGGAGGGCGTGGGCCGGGCCGACAGCAGTCGGGGCGGCACCGCTTCCGGGGCGGTCACCGGCGCCAGCCCGGCGACCACCGTGTTGACGATCTCGGCCGCGTACGAGCCGTCCGGGTCGTAGTCGGGGTCGAAGACGGTCAGCTCCACGCCGAGGCAGTGCGGGGTGTCGACCAGGCCGGCGAGCAGGATCTCCAGCTCGGCGAAGGCGATCCCACCCGGGTCGGGGGCGTCCACGGCGGGCATCACCGCCGGGTCGAGCACGTCCACGTCGATGTGCACCCAGTAGCCCGCGCAGTCGGCGAGTTGCTCGTGCGCCCACTGGGCGGTCCGGGCTGCGCCTTCGGCACGCAGCGCCGGCACCGGTCGGGTGGTGATCCCGGCCGCCTGGAGGTCGAGCCGGTATTCGTCCTGGGCGCGGATGCCGAGCACCACCACGTCGATGTCGCGGAAGTAGGGCCGGCGGCCCTCCAGCGCGGCCAGGTCGGCCTGCCCTCGCCCGGTGACCAGGGCCAGGTCCTCGCCGGCGGCGGCGCCGACGTAGGAGGCGTTGCCGGGGTGCCGGAAGTCGGAGTGCCCGTCGACGAAGACCAGCCCGATCCGCCCGCCGACGGCCTCGCCGAGGCGGTGCATGGCCAGGGCCGAGCCGAGGAGCACTGAGCAGTCGCCGCCGAGCACCACCGGGAACTCGCCCCGGTCGATGATCGAGCCGATGCGTTCGGCGAGGGCCAACGAGTAGTCGGCGATCTCCCGGGCGTGGCACACCCCGTCGCCCGGTCGCCAGTCGCCCGGGTCGTACCGGGCGGGGGTCACGCAGCCGGCGTCGCGGGCGCGGAGCCGGGCCAGCAGGTCGTGGTCGCGCAGCGCCCCGGGTGCCTTGGCACAACCCGGGACCGACGTGGGTGTCGGCGGCCGTAGACCGAGATTTGTCGGCGCGTCGAGGACGGCGATCCGGCGCATCGTGAGCTCCCGTCCTCGGTGGTCGGGCGGGCCGGCCGGAACGCCGGCCCGCGCTGGCGTGCTACGAACTCAGAACAGGGCGCTGGCCAGGGCCCGACGCGCCGAGGCGACCGCCGGATCGTCCGGGCCGGCGATGGAGAAAAGCGAAACCAGGTGCTGGCGAACAGTCTCGCGGTCCTCACCGGCGGTGCGCCGGACCAGACCGACGAGCCGGGCGTACGCCTGCTCGGCCAGGCCGCTGAGCACCTCGATGTCGGCCGCCAGCAGTTGGGCGGCGACGTCGTCGGGGGCGCTCTCGGCGGCGGCCAGCGCGGTGGACGGGTCGGCGCCGGCCACCCGGCGGGCGACCCCGACCTGGGCCAGCCCCGCCGTCGCCGCGGCGTCCGCCGGGGCGTCGGCGAGGATCTTCCGGTACGCCTGCTCGGCGGCATCCAGATCGCCGCTCATCAGCGCGTCGTCCGCCTCGTCGAGCCGGGGGTCCTCCGGCTCGGCGACGGTCACGCCACCGGCCTTGAGGACGGCCTGGATCCACTGCCGCAGCTGAGCCTCGGGAACCACCCCGGAGAAGGCGTCAACCGGCTGGCCGCCGACGACCGCGTAGACCATGGGGACGCCCTGCACCCGGAACATCTGGGCGATTCGGGGATTTTCCTGCACGTCGACCCGGGCCAACACCCAGGTGCCGCCGCCCTCGGCGTTCAGCCGCTCCAGGACCGGGGCGAACTCGTCGCTCTCCGGGAAGCCGGCCGCACCGAAGAACACGACGACGGGCGTGGCCATCGAGCGTTCGAGCACGTCGGACTGGATGGTCGCCTCGGTGACGTCCACGATGGCGGTGTCACCGCCGGCGGTGGGCGCGCCGGGGGCGCCGTTGGTCGGGCCGCCCTGCGGGGGCGTGCCGGGGCGGGTACTTGCTGGTGCGGGGCCACGCAGCGTGCTGAGGTCGACCGCGCCGCGGGTGAAGATCGACGAGGTGATCCGTGGGTCGCTCATGGTTACCTAGTCTCGCACGTGAGCCCCCGATCTCAGCTCACCCGCAACCCCGACGTTGCAACTCTCACGCCCCCGTCCCCACCCCCGCGATCTTGCACATCCTGTCGCCGGTACGCCACATTTATGCCTTATGTCGGCGCAGAAACTGCAAGATCGGCGGGGTGGGGGTTGCGGGCAGGGGTTAGAAGCGGGCTGGCTCCCGGTAGGTGCCCCACTCGGCGCGCAGGGCGTCGCAGATCTCGCCCAGGGTCGCCTCAGCGCGGACCGCGTCGAGCATGGCGGGGACCATGTTCTCGTCGGTACGGCTCGCCTCGATCATCCGGGTCACCGCGCCGCGGACCGCCGACTCGTCCCGCGCGCCCTTGCGCTCGGCGAGCACTCGGCGCTGCTCCAACTCCACCTCGTGCGAGATGCGCAGGATCTCCAGTTCCTTGGCGACGGTGCCGGTGTGGCAGTTGACCCCGACGATCTTCTTGTCGCCCTTCTCGAGGGCCTGCTGGTAGACGAAGGCCGACTCGGCGATGTGCCCAGTGAACCAGCCGTCCTCGATGCCGCGCAGGATGCCCGAGGTCATCGGGCCGATCTGGTGTGGCCCGTCCCCGCCGAGCTGCCGGATCCGGGCGAAGATCTCCTCCGCCTCGGCCTCGATCTTGTCGGTCAACGCCTCCACGTACCAGGAGCCGCCGAGCGGGTCGGCCACGTTGACCACACCGGTCTCCTCCATCAACACCTGCTGGGTACGCAGGGCGATCTCGGCCGACTCGTCGGTGGGCAGCGCCAGGGTCTCGTCCAGCGCGTTGGTGTGCAGCGAGTTCGTGCCGCCGAGCACCGCCGCGAGAGCCTCGACGGCGGTCCGTACGACGTTGTTTACCGGCTGCTGCGCGGTCAGCGACACCCCGGCGGTCTGCGTGTGGAACCGCAGCCACAGGGCCTTCTCGCTGGTCGCGCCATAGACGTCGCGCAGCCAGCGGGCCCAGATCCGGCGGGCGGCACGGAACTTGGCGATCTCCTCGAAGAAGTCGAGGTGCGAGTCGAAGAAGAAGCTCAGCCCCGGCGCGAACACGTTCACGTCGAGCCCACGCGAGAGACCCAGCTCGACGTAGCCGAAGCCGTCCGCCAGGGTGTACGCCAACTCCTGCGCGGCGGTCGAGCCGGCCTCACGGATGTGGTAGCCGGAGACCGACAGCGGCTTGTAGCGCGGGATCTCCCGGGCGCAGTACTCCATCAGGTCGCCGATCAGGCGCAGGTGCGGCTCCGGGTCGAAGAGCCACTCCTTCTGCGCGATGTACTCCTTGAAGATGTCGGTCTGCAGGGTGCCGTCCAGCTTGGACAGGTCGGCGCCCTGCCGCTCGGCGGCGACCAGGTACATGCAGAACACCGGCACGGCCGGACCGGAGATGGTCATCGAGGTGGTCACGCCGGCCAGGTCGATGCCGTCGAAGAGCGCCTGCATGTCGGTGGCGGTGTCGATGGCCACGCCGCAGTGGCCGACCTCGCCGAGCGCCTGCGGGTCGTCCGAGTCGCGGCCCATCAGCGTCGGCATGTCGAACGCCACCGAGAGCCCGCCGCCGCCGGCGCCGAGGATCATCTTGTAGCGCTCGTTGGTCTGCTGGGCGTTGCCGAAGCCGGCGAACTGCCGGATCGTCCAGGTCCGCCCGCGATAGCCGGTCGGATACAAACCCCTGGTGTACGGATACTCACCCGGCCATCCGATCCGTTCGAAGCCCGGATAGGTGGCGCCCTCCGGCGGCCCGTACACCGGCTCCACCGGCATTCCGGAGAGCGTGGTGAAGTCCGCGTCCCGCTTGCGGGCGGCGTCGTACCGGGCCTGCCAGCGCGCCCGTCCGGCGTCGATCTCGTCGGCGTCCATGAGCAGGGCTCCTCCTCGGGTCCTCGACTGCACGTCGAGTGTAAGGCCCCTACCTGAACGATCGCTAAGTCAGGCCCGTACCGACGAGTAACGGCGAGCGCCCGCGTCGACCCTGGAGTTGTGGTGGTGCACAAATCCCTGCCGTCGCCACAGGATGGCCACCACGACTACATGATCGACGTGAAAATCGGGTCAGATCGCGCCGCGCACCGTTCAGGCTGGGGGCGTGGTGGGGGTTTCGCTGATCGCCAGGTCGTCGACCCGGATGTTGACCTCATCGACCCGCAGCCCGAAGGTCTCGACCGCCTCGGTCACTCGAGCGCGCACCTGACCGCTGACCTCTGCCACCTGTCGACCGGCCTGGATCACCAACACCAGGTTGACCACTGCGGCGTCACCCGTCACGTGGGCCGAGCAACCCCGTCGGGCGTCACCCACCTGGTCCAGCCCGACCCGGTCGAGAACCGCGTTGAAGAACCGGGCGACGTCCCCGCCCAGGTCGGCCACGCCGGGCACCGCGCGGGCCGCCGCGACGGCGATCTTCTCGATCACCTCGTCGGCGACCTGCGTCGTCCCGCCAGCCGGCACCGACGCCCTGGTCAGCTCCCGCGTTGCTTCCAGGTCCACAGTCGCTCCTGCTCCTCACACCACCGAGTCAGCCGTCAGGTTGTTGGGCAGCTACGCCTCAGGCTCCGGCTGCCGCCCCCGGCTGGTTCAGCTCGATGTCGTCCACAGTGACGTTGACCTGGGTGACAGTCAGGCCGTAATTCTCCACGGCTTCGATCACCGCGGCCCGCACCGCCTCGGTCACGTCGGCCACGACGTGCCCGGCGTCGATCACCAGGACCACGTTGATGATGGCCGAGCTGCCCTTCACGTCGGCCGAGACGCCCCGCCGAGCGTCGCCCACCTCGTCCAGGCCGATCTTGTCCAGCACGCTGTTGAAGAAGCGCGACACGTCACCGCCGAGATCGGCGACACCGGGCACCGCGCGAGCGGCCGCCCCGGCGATCTTCTCCACGACCTCGTCGGAAACCGACGTGACACCCCGGGCCGCACCCGTCGCGGGCTGCACTGCGCCGGCGTTCTCCACCGCGTCCGTCATGATCACATCTCCCCTGGTCCCGGGTGCACTGTGGACCGATCGGCTCGTCAGCCCGCTTCGCGGAAGCCCCGCTCGCGGCCACGCGCGGCGAGCCTACTAAAACCGGAGCGACCTTCGCTTGCGGGCGTGCGGCGCACGGGCGACGGCGTCGGTCCGCACCGGACGGTGCCGATCGGGTTCCTCCAGGTGGACGCGCCGGCCGGCGGGTCGCGGGGTCAGCGCGCGAGCTGGGCGAGCAACTCGTCAGCCGCCGTGTACGGGTCGGTAGCGCCCTCGGCAACCTTTGTGGCGAGCGTGGCCAACTCCGTACCGTCGCGCAGCGAGCCGATCCGGGAGCGGAGGGTGCCGAGCGCGATCGCCTCGATCTCGGCGGCGGCCCGCGCCTCCTGGCGGCGGCGCAGCTCGCCGTGCTCGACCAGCCAGCCCCGGTGCTTGTCGATGGCGGCGGCGATGTCGTCGATGCCCTCGCCCCGCGCGGCGACCGACCGGACCACCTGGGGCCGCCACTGCCCCGGCCCGCGCTCACCGAGCGCGATCATGCCCTGGATGTCACGGACGGTGGCGTCGACGCCGTCCCGGTCCGCCTTGTTGACCACGAACACGTCGGCGATCTCCAGGATGCCGGCCTTGACCGCCTGGATCGCGTCGCCCATCCCGGGTGCGAGCAGCACCAGCGTCGTGTCGGCGAGCGAGGCGACCTCCACCTCGGCCTGCCCGACGCCGACCGTCTCCACCAGCACCACGTCGCAGCCGGCGCCCTCCAGCACCCGAACCGCCTGCGGCGTAGCCGCGGCCAGCCCACCGAGGTGCCCCCGGCTGGACATCGACCGGATGTAGACGCCCGGATCGGTGGCGTGGTCCTGCATCCGCACCCGGTCACCGAGGATCGCTCCGCCGGTGAACGGGCTGGACGGGTCGACCGCCAGCACACCCACCCGGTGCCCACGCGCCCGCAGCGCGCGGACCAGCTCGTTCGTGGTGGTCGACTTGCCCACCCCGGGCGAACCGGTCAGCCCGACCACCTGGGCCTGCCCGGCGTACGGTGCCAGCGCCGCGGCGATCTCCGGCAACAGCGCGTCACCGTTCTCCACCAACGTGATCAGGCGAGCCACCGCGCGGGGGTCGCCGGTGCGGGCCCGCTCGACCAGCAGCGGTACGTCCCGGCTGCGGCGCACCGACGTGGTGCCCGCTGCCGGGACGTGCTCAGCCTCGCTCACTGCGCCATCCCCGTTCGCGACCGCGGGGCTCGCAGGACCGGCTCACTCCTCGCGCTCACTGGCTGGTCTCGGCCTTGCCCGGCACGTGGATGATCAGCGCGTCGCCCTGGCCACCGCCGCCACACAGCGCGGCAGCGCCGGTGCCACCGCCGCGCCGCTTCAGCTCCAGGGCGAGGGTGAGGACGAGGCGCGCGCCGGACATGCCGATCGGGTGCCCCAGCGCGATCGCGCCGCCGTTGACGTTGACCTTCTCCGGGCTGATCCCGAGGTCCCGGGTGGACTGGACGCCGACCTGCGCGAACGCCTCGTTGATCTCGATGAGATCCAGGTCAGCGACGCTCAGGCCACCCTTCTTCAGGGCGTGGTTGATCGCGTTGGACGGCTGCGAGTGCAGGGAGTTGTCCGGGCCCGCAACGTTCCCGTGCGCGCCGATCTCGGCCAGCCAGGTCAGCCCCAGTTCCTTCGCCTTGGCCTTGCTCATCACGAGCACCGCGGCGGCGCCGTCGGAGATCGGCGACGAACTGCCGGCGGTGATGGTGCCGTCCTTGGCGAAGGCGGGGCGCAGCTTGGCCAGCGACTGGACTGTGGTGTCCGGACGGATGCCCTCGTCCTCGGTGATCACCAGCGGGTCACCCTTGCGCTGCGGGATGACCACCGGGGCAATCTCGTCGGCGAAGTGGCCGTTCTTCTGCGCGGCGGCGGCCCGCTGGTGGCTGGCGGCGGCGAAGGCGTCCTGCTCCTCGCGGGAGATGCCGTGCTTGGCACCGAGCCGCTCGGTCGACTCGCCCATCGAGCAGCAGTCCCAGGCGTCGCTGAGCCCGTCGTGCGCCATGTGGTCCTTGACCACCACGTCGCCGTACTTGTAGCCGGTGCGCTGGCCCATCAGCAGGTGCGGGGCGTTGGTCATCGACTCCATGCCGCCGGCCACCACGATGTCGAACTCGCCGGCGCGGATCAGCTGGTCGGCCAGGGCGATCGCGTCCAGGCCGGAGA
This sequence comes from Micromonospora sp. NBC_00362, assembly GCF_026342155.1. Lineage (NCBI taxonomy): Bacteria > Bacillati > Actinomycetota > Actinomycetes > Micromonosporales > Micromonosporaceae > Micromonospora > Micromonospora sp. NBC_00362. The sequence continues at coordinate 5,764,437 of NZ_JAPENH010000001.1, read as the reverse complement.
GGCAGACCTTGTTGATGGTCAGCGCCGGCACGGACATCGGCACGCCGGCCTCGACCGCCGCCTGCCGAGCCGGGATCTGACCGGTGCCGGCCTGCAACACCTGCCCCATGATCACGTACTGGACCTGGTCCGGGCTGACGCCGGCACGCTCCAGCGCCGCCTTGATGGCGATCCCGCCGAGCTTCGTGGCCGGGAGGTCCTTGAGGTTGCCCAGCAGCCGGCCCATCGGGGTCCGCGCGCCGCTGACGATCACCGAAGCCATGCCTGCCTCCGAAGGGGGTGCCGAGCTGTACGCCTTAACGATTGTTCGGCCAGACTAGCGCCATGGCAGAGAACTCCCCCGTCGAGCCCGGTGCGGACTACGTCACAGACATCGGACTTCGCAAGATTGACCACGTCGGGATCGCCGTGGCCGACCTGGACGCCGCTATCGACTTCTACCAGCGGACGTTCGGGATGCGCTGCGTACACGTGGAGACCAACACCGAGCAGGGCGTCCGGGAAGCGATGCTTGCCGTCGGGCCGACCACCGAGGGGGGCTGCGTGCAGTTGCTCGCCCCGCTCACCCCGAAGTCGACGATCGCGAAGTTCCTGGACCGCAACGGGCCGGGCGTGCAGCAGGTCGCGTACACGGTGGTGGACATCGACGCGGCCTGCGCGGCGCTCCGCGAGCGCGGCATGCGCCTTCTCTACGACGCTCCGAGGCGTGGCACCGCGGACAGCCGGATCAACTTCGTCCACCCCAAGGACGCCGGTGGCGTCCTCGTCGAACTGGTCCAACCCGCCGCCACCCCCCACTGACCCACCCACCCCTGCCCCGCCCTGCCCCCTGCCACCCCCTGCCCCGCCCTGCCACCCCCTGGTTGATCAAGAGGTTTGCGTCAGCCTGGGCCCCTCGAGTGACCGAAAGCTCTTGATCAACAGGGGGTGGCGACCGGCAGGGCCCGGTGCGCGCACGTCAGTGCGCGGTTGACGGGGTGGCTGGACACCTTCACGCATCGGCGGATGCAGTTTTTCACAGAGGACTTCCCGGCCTAGCTACCGTTCAGTAACGTCCGGCCCCACAGGAGCGCGACCGGTGCCGGATGTGTCGAATGCCGACATGGCGGTCGTGCCCACCGGCGCCGACGATGGCAGCACCCGGGCCCGTGCGGGTGCGGATGAACCGGAGGTCACCGTGCAGGACATCCTCGAAGCGATCATGGCGGCGGAGGAATCGAACGATCCGGACCGCGAACTCGCCGGCCTCGCCGGGCTGCCCGTACCGGAGAGCTACCGGGGCGTGGTGGTCCGCGCCGAGGAAGCCCGGATGTTCGACGGTATGGCCACCCGGGACAAGGACCCCCGCAAGGCCCTGCACGTGCAGGAGGTGCCGACACCGGAGCTGGCGCCGGGCGAGGCGCTGATCGCGGTGATGGCCAGCGCGATCAACTACAACACGGTGTGGACCAGCATCTTCGAGCCGCTACCCACCTTCAAGTTCCTGGAGCGCTACGGCCGGGTCTCCGAGCTGACCCGCCGGCACGACCTGCCGTACCACGTGGTCGGCTCGGACGCGGCGGGCGTGGTGCTGCGCATCGGCCCCGGGGTGACCCGCTGGGCCCCCGGCGACGAGGTGGTCGCGCACTGCCTCTCCGTCGAGTTGGAGGACGCGGCCGGGCACGACGACACGATGCTCGACCCGCAACAGCGGATCTGGGGCTTCGAGACCAACTTCGGCGGGCTGGCCGAGCTGGCGGTGGTCAAGGCCAACCAGCTGATGCCCAAGCCGCGGCACCTGAGCTGGGAGGAGGCGGCCAGTCCCGGGCTGGTCAACTCCACCGCGTACCGGCAGCTCGTCTCGCACCACGGCGCCAACATGAAGCAGGGCGACGTCGTGCTGATCTGGGGCGCGTCCGGCGGCCTCGGTGGGTACGCCACCCAGATGGCACTCAACGGCGGCGCGATCCCGGTCTGCGTGGTGTCCTCGCCGGAGAAGGCCGAGCTGTGCCGCCGGATGGGCGCGGAGCTGGTCATCGACCGGGCCGCGGAGGGCTTCCGCTTCTGGAAGGACGAGGAGACGCAGGACCCGGACGAGTGGCGGCGCTTCGGCGAACGGATTCGCGAGCTGACCAGCGGCGAGGACCCGGACATCGTGTTCGAGCACCCGGGCCGGGAGACGTTCGGCGCCAGCGTCTACGTGGCCCGGCGCGGTGGGACCATCGTCACCTGCGCCTCCACGAGCGGCTTCCTGCACCAGTACGACAACCGCTACCTGTGGATGCACCTCAAGCGGATCGTGGGCAGCCACTTCGCCAACTACCACGAGGCGTGGCAGGCCAACCGGCTGGTCGCGCTCGGCAAGGTGCACCCGACGGTGTCCCGCACCTACCCGCTGGAGCAGACCGGCCAGGCCGCGTACGAGGTGCACCGCAACGCCCACCAGGGCAAGGTCGGCGTGCGCTGCCTCGCACCCACCGACGGGCTGGGCGTACGCGACGGGGAGTTGCGGGCCCGACACGAGGACGCGATCAACCGGTTCCGGGGTCACTGACCGGCACCGCCGGCCCGGGATCACTGACCGGCACCGCCGGCCCGCGGTCACCGACCGGCACCGCCGGCCCGCGGTCACCGACCGGCGTCCGGAGCGCCGAGGCGGGTCCCGGCCGGACGGTGGAACGCCGCATGACCATTGCGCTGATCGCTCATTGTTCTTCCGCCCCCATTAGCGGATAAGCCACCCGGATCGAACAAAGGGCCTCGGGGTAACCCCGGGGCCCTTTTCCGCGTCACGCTGCGTGGCGTCCGACCCGCCGGGACCTGCCAAGATCGCCGATTGGTCCAACCTCGCCGATCGCGGGAGTTGACCATGTAAAGAGGGCACGAAAGCTTCGCACCGCTCTTGCGAAGCACCCTGGGGCGTCTGCCAGTATGTCCCAATGCCCCAGCAGCAGTCCTCCCCTCTCGCGTTCTTCGATAACGCGAACTCGCAGCCAGATTTCACCGTTGGCCTGCGCGGATACAACACCCATCAGGTCGACGACTTCCTCGGCCGGATGACCGCCGCGCTGACCCAGTCCGAGCAGGCCCGTGCCGAGGCCGAGCAGCGGATGAACGACGCCCAGCGTCGGCTCCGCCAGGCCGAGCAGCGCATGAGTGCGCTGGAGCAGAAGCTCACCGAGACGAACAAGCAGCTCGAAGAGAACAGCCGACCCACCCTCTCCGGGCTCGGCACGCGCGTCGAGCAGATCCTCCGGCTCGCCGAGGAGCAGGCCAACGACCACCGCAACGAGGCCAAGCGCGAGTCGGAGGGCATCCTCTCCGCCGCCCGCCTCGAGGCCCGCGAGATCACCGACAAGGCCCGCGCCGAGGCCGCCGCCATGAAGGCGAGCGCCGAGCGCGAGGCGGGCAACCTGCGTACGGCCGCCGAGCGCGAGGCCGCCGAGGTCCGGGTGCAGGCTCGCCGCGAGGCCGACACGCTGCGCGCCGACGCCGACCGGGAGACCAAGCAGCTGCGTACGGTCACCGCCCACGAGGTGGCCGAGCTGAAGTCGACAGTCGAGCGGGAGGTCGCCACCCTGCGGGCCACCGCCGAGCGGGAGATCACCCAGCAGCGGGCGAAGGCCGCCCGCGAGGCTGAGGAGAAGCGCGCCGAGGCGACCAAGCTGCTCACCGACGCGCGGGACAAGCGCGACAAGGACCTGCAGGCCCTGGAGCTCCAGTTGGCCGAGCGGCGGGAGAAGGCCGAGCGCGAGGAGTCCGAGCGGCACGCCGCCCAGGTCGCCCAGAGCCAGAAGATGGTCAGCGAGGCCGAGCAGCGTGCCCGGGCCGCGCAGGAGCGGGCCAAGGAGATCGAGCAGCGCGCCGAGGCGCGGCGGGTCGAGTCGGAGCGCAACGCCGCCGAGACGGTCGACAAGGCCAAGGCCCACTCGGAGAAGACCCTCAACGAGGCGAAGGCCGAGTCGCAGCGCCTGCTCACCGAGGCCCGCACCGAGGCGGAGCTGACCACGCAGGCCGCCCGCCGCGAGGTCGAGGATCTCACCCGGCAGAAGGACGCTGTCACGTCGCAGCTGGGTCAGATGCTCTCCGGCCTCGCTGGCATCGTTCCGGGAATGCCGGCGCAGGCCGCTCCGGCTGCCAAGCCGGAAGCAGCAAAGAAGACCGATGGCGGTCAGGAGCGGGTCCCCGCGGAGACCGCCGGCTGACGCGAGGCGTCAGATCGGGGCATCGACGGCGCGAGGTGACACCGGGTAACCGGTGCCACCTCGCGCCGTATGCGTTTCCTAACCCCTGGTATTCGCTGACCGCAACGGAGTGAAGTAGCTCCCACAAGGCCCGTCCGTATCGCCCCAGCAGGGCCCGTTGCGTGTGAGGATGGGGGCATGTCGCACGGCGAGGAACTGTTCGCTCTCGGCGGGGACGTGACGACGGAGCCCAGCTTCGAGTCCGCTCTGCGGGGGTACGAGAAGAAACAGGTCGACCGTTATGTCGCACGTGCTGAGCACGAGATCGCGACCCTCGCCTCCGAACGGGAACAGGCGTATACACAGATCCACAAGCTCGCCGGCCAGGTCGAGGTTCTCCAGCGCGACCTGACCCAGGTGCGCAAGCAGATGAACGTGGTCGACCGGGCGTCGTTCCGGCATCTCGGCCCGCGGGTCGAGTCGATCCTCACTCTCGCCGAGGAGCAGGCGGAGCAGATCCTCGGCGACGCGAACGGGGAGATCGAGGCCCGTCGTGCCGCGGCCGAGAACATCGTCGAGGAGGCCCGCGAGCAGGCCGCGCGGGCTCTGAAGGACTTCGAGATCGCCCTCGCCGCCCGACGCGCGGAGGAGGAGCGGCACAGCGCCGCGCAGCGGGCCGAGGCGGACGCGGCCCTGCGGTCGGCAAAGGACGAGTCGGCGCAGTTGCGCAAGGCCGCGCAGGACGCTCTGGCGAAGGCCCAGCAGGAGGCCACCCAGCTGCGGGATTCCGCCAAGGAGATCCACACCCGGGCCCAGCAGGAGGCCACCAAGCTGCGCGAGACGGCCCGCGAGACGCTGGCCAACGCCCGGCAGGAGGCCAGCGATCTGCGCGATGCCGCCAAGGAGGTGCATGCCAAGGCTCTCCAGGAGGCCAAGCGGCTCACCGACACGGCGACCGAAGCCGGGCGGGCCACCCACGCCAAGGCGCAGCAGGAGGCCAAGCAGATCATCGACGACGCGTCGATGGCCGGGCGGGCCACCCGCGCCAAGGCACAGCAGGAGGCCGAGCGGCTGACGACGCAGGCCACCGAGTCGGCGAAGCGCAGCCGGGCCGAGACCGAGGCGTACGTGCAGCGAATGCGCACCGAGACCGAGGCGTACGTGCAGCACACCCGGGCGCAGACCCAGCAGGAGCTGGGCGCGTGGCGGGCCGGGGTGGAGCAGGAGGTCAACTCCCGTCGGGAGGCGGCCGACCGGGAGCTGGCGCAGCGACGGTCCGCGGCCGAGCAGGAGTTCGCCAAGCGTCGCGACGAGCTGGACAAGCAGCACGCGGCGCGCCAGCAGGAGCTGGAGGCCGGGCTCGTCAGCCGTCAGCAGGAGCTGGAGAGCGGGTTCACCACCCGTCGGGACGAGCTGGAGACCGAATACTCCGGTCGCAAGAACGAGCTGGAGACCGAGTACACGGCTCGCAAGAACGAGATCGAGCAGGGCGCGGCCGGCGTCCGGCAGGCGGCCGAGCAGGACGCGGCGGCGCTGCGCCAGCGGTCCGAGGCGGAGGCTGCCGAGCTGCTGAGCCAGGCCGAGGCCGAGGCCAGCGACAAGCGCCGCAAGGCCGACGAGCATGTCGCGGCGTCCCGGCGGCAGTTCGAGGAGTACGCGGCCACCACGCAGCAGCACCTGGCCACCACTCAGCAGCACCTGGCGGCGACCCAGCAGGAGTCGGCGGCGGGCCGTCAGCAGTTGGCCCAGGTGATGTTGGAGATCGCCCAGGCCCAGCAGCAGTTGGCGGATCTTCGGCAGGAGACCTGGAAGGCCCGGCAGGAGTCCGACGAGTTCCAGCGTCAGATGTCGGAGCTGCGGTTGCAGAGTGTGGCCGGTCCGATCGACGGCCCGACCGCGCCGGCCGGCGACGCCAGCGCGAGCGAGGGCGTGCCCGGTGGTGGGGACGACGGCGTGAACGTTGCCGCCGGCGCGGCCTCCGGGCCGGGTACGGGCACCGGGCTGAAGACGGAGCCCGCCGACACCAGGCAGCCAGTGAACGGCGGTGCGGACGAGTCCGGCCAGTCCACGAGCCGGCCGGTAGCCGAGCCGGTGACCACAGTGGACGGCGGCACGGCGAGCGCCGGGGTGGACGGGGAGCCGACAGTGGCCGCCGTTCCGGGCGAGGGTGGCCGGGGCGCCAAGCCCACCAAGATCACTAGCACCGGTGAGAACGGCAAGCGACCCACCAAGCCGACCACCGACGAGCGCAGCGCCAAGCCCAGCAAGGTCACCATCGAGAAGGAGTGACGGGCACCCGCCCGTCGAAGCTTCGAAATCTTGGACACTTTCCGTCATCGGCTGACGGAAAGTGTCCAAGATTCATTTCTGCGTCGGGTGGCGCAGGGGCGCGGTGGGGGTCCAGCCGGCAGCGATGAGGGCGCGGCGGACGGTGTCGGCGACCTCGTCCGGGCGGGCGCGGACCAGCCAGGCCGGGAAGCGCAGAATCCGGTCGCCGTCGGTCCACACGTCGTTCTGCCGACGCATGTCGGCCGCCCATTGCTTGGCGTCCATGTGGTGTGCGCCGTCGATCTCCACCTGCACCCGCCACTCCCGCCAGTACGCGTCCAGCCAGCGGTTCCGGCCGGCCGCGTCGACCCGGTGTTCCTGCAGGTCCGGAGCGGGCAGCCGGTGCCTGCGGCACAGCCGCAGGAAGTCGATCTCCGAGAGCGCCTGTGCGCCGCCCGCGATGTCGCTGATGGTCTGCCCGATCAGCCGCCGACGGGGGGCCCGAGGGAGGACGTCGAGCACCGCCTGCAACTCCGCGGGCAGCACCCGGCGTTGCTGGCAACCGGCGGCCAGCACCGACTGTGCCTCGTCCACGCCGGTCGCCCAGCCCGCCGCGTCCACCAGGGCCCGCGCCGTCGTGGTACGCGGTGGGCGGGCACGTTGGAGATGGGCCTCGGGGAGGACCGTCGTGCGGTGGACCAGGACGGCGGGCATGTCGATCGGAAGTCGACGCAGGGTGGTCCGCGCGGCACGGCGGGCTGCCGGCACCAGCACGTGCAGCGGCTCGCGTCGCAGTCCCCGTACCCCGGCTTCGGCAGCGGCGGACACCCCGGCGAGCACCGCCCCCGGCCCGGCCGCCAGCACCGCCACCCAGAGTTGTTGGTCGCGGGTGAGCCGACCGTTGCCGGCCAGCAGGATCCCGCGGCAGACCGACCGCCACCGACCGGAGCGAATCCGGCCCCGCACCCGCCCCTCGCTGAGCAACCCGGCGACCTGCGCGGTCGTCAGCACGCCCGCCTGCTCGAAGGCGAGCCAGTCGAGTGCGTCGGCGTCGTCGGCGGGCAGCATCCGAACAGCTTTCGCCCTTGAGCGCCGCCCCACCACCAGATCTTGGACAGTTTCCGTCAGGCCGTGACGGAAACTGTCCAAGATCTGCACGGATTCGGCGGGGCCCGGACGTCGTCCGGGGTGGGTGGGGTCCGCGTCGAACTCCGCCTCGCAGCAGCCGGGCGTCCGCGCAGGGCCACGGCCGGCCGTCGGTCCGGCAGCACCACGCGGGTCGCAGCGGGATGGGCGGCGTCCGCGCGCCGCAGGGTCGGACAACCACGGGGTACGACCCGAGCCACTGGGGCCGTGGGTCCCGCTTTCCGGACCGTTCAATCTGGCCCGAGGCGCCGACGGTGGTTGGGTGGGGCACATGGAGCATCAGATTGACGGTCTCGTGGTCGATGGCGACCAGGAGGTGGCTACGCTGCTGGCGCGTTGGGAGATGATCAGAAACGGTGCGTTTTCTCGCCGCCAGTCGATCGAGCTGATGAAGGAAGTTGTGACCTCATGGACCTGACCGGCGCGTTCTGGCGCACGTCCAGCCGTAGCGGCAACGGAGAGTGTGTCGAGGTGGCGGACAACCTGCCCGGGGTCGTGGGGGTGCGGGACAGTAAGGACCCGGCTGGCCCGGTGCTGGTGTTCGCGCCCGCCGCGTGGCGGGCGTTCGTGGCCGTCGCCCGTCGTCCGACGGCCTGAGCCGGGAGGTCCCTGGTGCCACAGCACGACCCGTCCGGCGATGAGCCGAACGTGACCCCCGGTCCCCCGCCAGCCGAAACCCCACAGCCGGCGGAGACGCCACCGTCGGCGGAGACGCCACCGTCGGCGGAGACGCCACCGTCGGCGGAAGCGCAGCCGTCGGAGGCGCGGGCGGCATCGTCGCCGGCAACGCCACCGCCGGTGCCGGTCCCCGTTCCGGGGGTCGACCCGGAGGAGCCGCCGGCGGTCCCGTCCGGAAAGTTCGGCACACCGGGGCGGCCACTGCGCCGCAGCAGCTTCCTGCTCGGCTTCACCGGTGCGCTGGGCGTGCTGCTGGCGTACACCCTCTATCTGGGGATTCGCAATGCCGGCGGCATCCTCGTGCTGGTGGTGATCGCGCTCTTCCTCGCGGTCGGCCTCAACCCGGCGGTGGTCCGACTGGGCCGCTGGGGTGTGCCGCACGGCCTGGCGGTGGCGGGGGTCGCCCTGACGGTGGTGCTGCTGCTCTGCGGCGGCGTGGTGGCGTTGGTCCCGCCGATCGTCACCCAGTCGGGGCAGTTCATCGACCAGATCCCGAGCCTGCTCGACGAGTTGCGCCGCAACCCGACGGTCAATGACCTGGTGGAGCGGTACGACGTGGTGGAGCGGGTGCAGGGCGCGGCCAACGCGGAGACTGTCGGACGGGCGCTCGGCGGGGTGCTGGGCGGCGCACAACTGATCTTCGGCACGGTGTTCCGGACGCTGACCGTGCTGGTGCTGACCATCTACTTCCTGGCGTACTTCGACAAGCTGCGTTCGCTGGGCTACTCGTTGGTGCCCCGGTCGCGGCGGCAGCGGGTGCAGCTGATCGGCGACGAGATCCTGGCCAAGGTGGGCTCGTACATGGTCGGCGCGCTGAGCATCGCGGTGCTGGCCGGCGCGACCACCTTCGTCTTCGCGCTGATCGTCGACCTGCCGTACCCGTTCGCGTTGGCAGTGGTGGTCGCGGTGACCGACCTGATCCCGCAGATCGGCGCAACCCTGGGCGCGGTGATAGTGAGTCTGGTCGGCTTCGCCGCCGACCTGCCCACCGGCATCGCCTGCGCGGTCTTCTTCCTGATCTACCAGCAGGTGGAGAACTACCTCATCTACCCGAAGGTGATGCGGCGTTCGGTGGAGGTCAACGAGGTGGCCGCCCTGCTGGCCGCGCTGCTCGGGGTGGCGCTGCTGGGTGTGGTGGGCGCGCTGATCGCCATCCCCACCGTGGCCGCGCTGCAACTGATCCTGCGCGAGGTGGTGCTGCCCCGCCAGGAGCGCCGCTGAGCGGCGGCCGGGCCGGAAACGGGCGGGTCAGTCCGCCTTGGTGGCGGCCGGGCCGGGGACGGGGGTGTCGGCGAAGGCGGCCACGGTGCGGTCGGCGTACGCGCTGACGTCGCCGGCCTCCGTCGGGCCGTCCCAGGTCGTCGGAAGCGGCACCTCGACGGCTGGGTTGACCCGCCGGACGATCTCGTCGAGCACCGTCTCCGCGTCGCCCACCCACAGGTGCTTGGCGCCCGGCACCCCGACCACCTCGGCCTGTGGCACGGCGGCGAACCGCTCCCGCGCCTCGGTGGGGCGCAGGTAGTCGTCGAACTCCGGCACCAGCGCCACCAGCGGCCGACCCGAGTTGGCCCAGGTGGCCAGGTCCTCGGGGGCGGAGAAGCGCAGCGGCGGGGAGAGCAGGATCGCCCCGGCGATCGTCGGGTCGCAGCCGTACTTCAGCGCCAGGTCGGTGCCGAACGACCAGCCGACGAGCCAGATGTTGGGCAGCTCGGCGAACTCCGCGTACTCGATGGCGGCGGCCACGTCGTACCGCTCGCCCACCGCGCCGTCGAAGGCTCCCTCGCTGGTGCCGCGCACGCTGCTGGTGCCCCGGGTGTTGAACCGCAGCACCGCCAGGTCGGCCAGCGCGGGCAGCCGCCAGGCCGCCTTGCGGAACACGTGGCTGTCCATCATTCCGCCGTGGGTGGGCAGCGGGTGCAGGCAGACCAGGGTGGCCACCGGCGGCCGGTCGGCCGGCAGGGCCAGCTCACCGACCAGCCGCAGACCGTCGGCGGTGTGCAGCTCGATGTCCTCCCGGCGGCCGGGCAGGATCGACGACGCGCGGATCGCTGTGCTCACCGCCCAAGTCTGTCGCGAAGTCGCCGCCGCCGCCCGCCCAGGCACGAACAGGGTGACCCAGGTCGCTCAGTAGCGCGGGGAGCCCCGGCCACGCTGCACCGCCGGGCCGCGCCGTTCCCGGGCCCGCCAGCAGCCGCTGTGCCAGTGCCGCCGGTCGGTCAGGTCACCCAGGCCGTCCGCCGGCCAGGCCACCAGGTGCGCCACCCCGGGCCGGATCTCCTGGTTACAGCCGGGGCAGCGGTACGTCTTGACCGACGCGCCAGCGCCGATGCCGCGTACCTGCCAGGCGCCGTCGGTCCACTGCTGCACCGAGGCGACGCCCTGGCGGACCCGGTCGGCGTCCAGGTTGGCGTTCTCGTCCCGGCGAGGGCGGTTGCGACGGGGGCTCACAGTCACCAAGGTTACGGTCACTCCCAGCTGGCCGGCTCGCCACGGTCGTCGGCGACCCGGAGCCCCGCCGAAACCGTGCTGACCTCCGCGTCGTGGGCGACCGGTCAGCGGTGCGAGTGGTCGCGGAAGCCGCGGCGGGTCTTGCGGCCCAGGTAGCCGGCGGTGACCAGGTGCTCCAGCAGCGGCGCGGGCGCGAAGCCCGGCTCGCGCAGTTCCAGGTACAGCTCGCGCTGGATGGCCAGGGAGACGTCCAACCCGACCACGTCGAGCAGCTCGAACGGGCCCATCGGGTAGCCGCAGCCCAACTTCATGGCGTGGTCGATGTCGTCGGCCGTCGAGTAGCTGGCCTCCAGCATCTTCACCGCGTCGTTCAGGTACGGGAAGAGCAGCGCGTTGACGATGAAACCGGACCGGTCGCCGCAGACCACGCCGGTCTTGCCGAGCGCGGCGCAGACGGCGCGGGCGGTGGCGGTGGCCTCCGGGGAGGTGCGGATGGTGCGGACGACCTCGACCAAGGGCATGACCGGGGCCGGGTTGAAGAAGTGCAGCCCCACCACGTCGGCCGGCCGCTGGGTGGCCATCGCCACGTCGATCACCGGCAGCGACGAGGTGGTGGTGGCCAACACCACACCCGGCTTGCAGATCTCGTCGAGGCTGGCGAAGAGGGCCTTCTTGACGCTCAACTCCTCGACGACCGCCTCGACCACCAGGTCGACGTCGGCGAGATGGTCGAGTGTGGCGGACCAGCTGATCCGGCCCAGGGCGGCGTCCCGGTCGGCCTCGGCGAGCTTGCCCCGCACGACGCCCTTGTTCAGCGAGGTCTTGACCGCCTCGCAGACCTTCGCGGACTTCTCCATGCCACGGGTCACCGAGACGACCTCGTAGCCGGCCTTCGCGAAGACCTCGATGATCCCGGTGGCCATGGTCCCGGAGCCGACCACGCCGACCTTCGCGATGGCGCGCGCGCCGTCGGCGAGCGCGGCGTCAGTGGCCAACGGCGTCGCCTCGTCCGGTACGACAACCGGGGAGCCGGGCCGCTCGTAGGTGTAGAAGCCCCGGCCCGACTTCCGGCCGAGCAGCCCCGCCGTCACCATCTGCTTGAGCAGCGGCACCGGGGCGTGCCGGCGGTCCCGCCCGCCGCGCCGGTACATGGTGTCCAGGATCTCGTACGCGGTGTCCAGACCGATCAGGTCCATCAACGCCAGCGGGCCCATCGGCAGGCCGCAGCCGAGCTTCATGGCGGCGTCGATGTCCTCCCGGGTCGCGTAGTGCGACTCGAACATGGCGACCGCGTGGTTCAGGTAGCCGAAGAGCAGCGCGTTGGCGATGAAGCCGGCCCGGTCGTTGATGGTGACGTCGACCTTGCCGAGCCGGGCGCAGAGCTCCTCAACGTCGGCGACCACCTCGGGTGCGGTGACGACAGTGCGGACCACCTCGACCAGCTTCATCACCGGGGCCGGGTTGAAGAAGTGGATGCCGATCACCTGGTTGGGTCGGCTGGTGGCGACCGAGATCTCGGTGACGCTCAACGACGAGGTGTTGGTGGCGAGGACCGTCTCCGGTCGGCAGACCCGGTCCAGCTCGGCGAAGATCCGCTGCTTGAGGTCCAGGTGCTCGGGCACCGCCTCGATGACCAGGTCGACGGAGTGCAGCGCGTCCAGCCCGACAGCGAAGTGCACCCGCTCGTGCAGGGCGTCGCGGTCCGCCTCGGCGAGCTTGCCCTTGGCGACCGCCCGGTCGGTGGAGCCCTTCAGTGTGGCCCGGCCGCGCTCCAGCGCCGGCGCGGAGATTTCCACTGCCACCACGTCGATGCCGTTGCGGGCGAAGACCTCGACGATGCCGGCACCCATGGTGCCCAGCCCCACCACACCAACGGTGCTGAACTCGCGCGCCACGACCGGCCTCCCCAGAGACTCCGCACGGCCACTGAACGGCCGCTAAGGTTATGCGCGCGAGTCTGCCACGTGACGGTGAGTTGTCGAGACGCCGTGGCATATTTCACCCACGGCTCAGCGGCACCCGCTACCCGGCCGCCACGCTGGTCAGGGCCAACAACTCCGCGACGAACTCCGCGGGGCGCTCCAGGTGCGGGCTGTGCCCGCAACCGGGCAGCACCACCTCGTGGTACGCGCCGCCGGCCGCCGCGTACCGGTCGAGCACCGCCCGGGTCTGCCCGACCATCGGCTGCGGTGGGCAGGCGTCCGCGCCGGGCCAGCCGGGCACGAGATCCAGCGAACCCAGGTACGCCAGGTCGAAGAGCGAGGTGTCCGAGACGATGACGTCGACGTCTCCGCGTACCCAGGTGACCGGCGGTTTCTCGGCGACGGCCACCAGCTCGTCGGCGAGCCGGAACCAGGTCGGCGACAGCGCGTTGAGCACCCCGCGCTCCCCCGGCGCGGTGCCCGGCCAGTTCTCCGACGGCACAGCGGTGCCCGGGTAGTTGTCGTCCCCGGTGGCGGTGGACAGCACGGTGTCGAGCAACAGTTCCTCGTCAGTGCCCAGCGAGGCGGGATCGGCCACATAGGTGGCTCGCAGCACGGCGCGCGGGCTGGCCGGCGCGTCAGCGCTTCGGTCACCGGCCGCGAGGCGGGCGACGAAGTCCGGGTTCGCCGTGCCGGCGCCGGTGCCGGCGAAGTCGGCCGTGGTCGGCGTGCCGGTCAGGTCGCGGGTGCCGCCGAAGCCGTACGGGGAGACCGGTGCGGCGAGCAGCAACCCGCCCACCCGGTGCGGATGGTCGACCAGCAGGCGCATCGCCACCCCGCCGCCGAGGGAGTGCCCGACCACCACCGGGCGCGCGTCGGCGGCGAAGAGCGTCGGGTCGTCCAGCAGTGCGGCCACGTCGTCGGCGAAGTCCCGCAGGCCCCGGGTGGCGTCCACCGGGGCGGTCGCGGAGTCGCCGTACCCCCGCAGGTCGGGGGCGACCACCCGCAGCGTCGGTGGCAGACGGCGGACCAGCGGCTCCCAGAACATCGCGGACGAGCAGTTGCCGTGGATCAGCAGCACCGATGTGCCGTCCGGCGGGCCGGCCACCCGTACCGCCTGGGTGATGCCGTTCGCCGTCACGATGCGCTGCTCGGTCTCCATCCGCGGCATGGTGCCACGGGTGTCCCCGCCGGTCCAGGTGTCGGACCGCCACCCAACGGAGCCACCCGGTGTGGCAGGCCGCCAGGCGATCAGCGACGCGAGCCCGGTGGCGCGGCCAGCGGCAGCGGCAGCGTCGGTCGGACGTCGCGCCGGGACGGGCCGAAGCTGAGCCCCACCGGGTCGGTGAGCGCCACCCCGGGGTCGAACAGGCGCAGTTCGGTACGACCCAGCCGGATCACGTCGCCGTCGGAGAGGCGTTCCACCTCGCTGATCCGCCGGTCGTTGAGCCAGGTGCCGTTGGTGGAGCCCAGGTCCCGCAGGGACGGGCCCTCCGGCGCCAACCACACCTCGGCGTGGCGACGGCTCAGGTGTGGGTCGTTGATGACCACCTGACCGCTCGGCGCTCGGCCGATCACCTGTATCTCGGCCCGCATACGAAAGCTCGCGCCGCGCATCGGTCCACCCGCGACCGTCAACAGCGGCATCAGTTCCGGATGTTCCTCCATGGACAGTCAGCCCTCCACCCCGCACCGTCACTCCGCGCGTCAGCTTGCCATCAGACGGTAGTCGTCAATACCGACCGGCCGGTCAGCCTCTCGTCACCTCCCGGCCATCTGCCGTTCGACGATTCGGGCGGGCCGTATCCGTCACCAACGCCCTGACCTGCACTGATCAACGATCGGCCGGGTTGGTGCGACGCCGCTCTCCCGGCCCCGAATCGGGGACCCTACCGGCGAGTAATCCTCGGGTCTAGACTTCCGCCATGACGGCAGTGCATATCCCGGGCGTTCCGGTCATCGACGCGGGCCAGTTGGTTTCCACCAGCCCGGCGACCGGCGCTGAGGCCGGTCGCCTCCCGGTCGCCACCGACGCCGACGTGCGGCAGGCCGTCGACAGCGCCCGCGCCGCCGGCGAGTGGTGGGCGGGTCTCGGCTTCACCGGCCGCCGCCAGCGGATGCTGCGGTGGCGTGCCCTGCTCGCCAAGCGCATCGAGCAGTTGGCCGAGTTGGTGCACGTCGAGGGCGGGAAGCCGATCGCCGACGCCATCGTCGAGATCGTCACCGCGATCGAGCACATTGACTGGGCCGCCCGCAACGCCGGCCGCGTGCTCGGTCCACGCCGGGTGCGGTCCCGGCTCATCCTCGCCGAGTTCTCCGGGCACCTCGAATACCAGCCGTACGGGGTGGTCGGCGTGATCGGGCCGTGGAACTATCCGGTCTTCACGCCGATCGGCTCCGCCGCGTACGCCCTCGCCGCCGGCAACGCCGTGGTGCTCAAGCCGAGCGAGTACACGCCCGCGGTCGGCCAGTGGCTGGTGGACAGCTTCGCCGAGGTGGTGCCCGAGCAGCCGGTGTTCACCGCCGTGCACGGGCTGGGCGACGTGGGCGCGGCGCTGTGCCGCTCCGGCGTCAACAAGCTGGCCTTCACCGGCTCCACCGCCACCGCCCGAAAGGTGATGGCCGCCTGCGCCGAGACGCTGACCCCGGTGCTCATCGAGGGCGGCGGCAAGGACGCCATGATCGTGGACAGCGACGCCGACCTGGACGCGGCCGCCGAGGCGTGTGTCTGGGGCGGCATGACCAACGCCGGCCAGACCTGCATCGGCATCGAGCGGGTGTACGCGGTCGACGCCGTCTTCGACGCCTTCGTCGACAAGGTGGTGACCCGTGCCGGTCGGCTGACTGTCGGGCCGGAGGGCACCGACATCGGCCCGATCACCATGCCCAAGCAGATCGACGTGATCCGCCGGCACATCGACGCCGCCATCACGTCCGGCGGGCGCGCCGTGCTCGGCGGTCCGAGCGCCGTGCAACCGCCGTACGTCCACCCCACGGTGCTGGTGGACGTGCCGGAGGAGTCGGCCGCCGTCCGCGAGGAGACCTTCGGCCCCACGCTGACCATCAGCCGGGTCCGCGACGCCGACGAGGCCGTCACCCGCGCCAACGCCCTGTCGTACGGCCTCGGGGGTTCGGTCTTCGGCCGGCGGCGCGCGGTGGCCACCGCCCGGCGGCTGCGCTCCGGGATGGCGTCGATCAACTCCACGCTGACCTTCGCCGGCATGTCCACCCTGCCGTTCGGCGGTGTCGGCGACTCCGGCTTCGGGCGGATCCACGGGGAGGACGGCCTGCGTGAGTTCGGTCGGTCCAAGGCGATCACCCGACGTCGTGCCCGGTCACTGCTGCCGTCGATGACCTTCGAGCGCACCCCCGCCGACGTGGCCCGACTCGTCAAGGCCATCAAGGTCATGTACGGGAGGTAAGTGTCGGATAACCGATCATCAACAAGGATCGGCGTATCCACATGTTTATACGCCGTGGTCACGGCGGTACATTGCGTTAAATGGGCCCCAATCGATTGCGCTACCGCCTTGTCGACAGTGACCAGTCGTGGAGCGCCCGACGGCGTCGGCACCGCTCGGACTGGCTGGCGCGCACCTTTCCCGACATCGGCGACATGCACGTGGTCGACCTCGGCGGTCGGCTCGGCACCTGGCACCGCGCCACCGTCCGACCGGCCCGGGTGACAGTCGTCAACCTGGAGCAGCCGCCCGCCGTCGTCCCGGATTGGGCCCACGTCGAGCAGGCCGACGCCTGCGACCTGCCCCCGCACCTCAGCAAGGGCAGCTTCGACCTGGTGTTCTCGAACTCGGTGCTGGAGCATGTGGGCGGGCACGAACGCCGGATTCGCTTCGCCGCCGCCGTCCGCTCACTCGCCGACCGGCACTGGGTGCAGACGCCCTACCGCTACTTCCCCATCGAGCCACACTGGATCGCACCCGGCATGCAGTTCCTGCCGGTACGACTGCGCACCGCGTTGGCCCAACGCTGGCCGTTGGGGCACAAGCCGACCCGCAGCCACGACGCCGCCATCCACCAGGTGCTCTGGACCGAGCTGTTGGACCGCTCGCAGATGCGTCACTACTTCCCCGACTCGACGATGCTGGTGGAGCGGGTGTTCGGTCTGCCGAAGTCACTGATCGCGGTGCGCACCGGGTAGCGCGCCGGTCAGAAGAGGGTCAGCTCGTCCTTCACGATGCCGCGCAGCTTGTCGTAGTCCACTACCACACACCGGATGCCCCGGTCGGTGGCGAGCACCCGGGCCTGCGGCTTGATCTCCTGGGCGGCGAAGACCCCGACGACCGGGCTGAGCAGCGGGTCACGGTTCATCAGCTCGAGATAGCGGGTCAACTGCTCCACCCCGTCGATGTCGCCACGCCGCTTGACCTCGACGGCGACCGAGCCCGAGTTGGCATCCCGGCACAGCAGGTCGACCGGGCCGATCGCCGTCATGTACTCGCGGCGGACCAGCGTGAACCCCTCACCCAGGGCACCCGGGTTGGCGGCCAGCAGCTCCTGGAGGTGCGCCTCCACCCCGTCCTTGCGCAGGCCCGGATCCACACCCAACTCGTACGAGGTGTCCTGGAAGATCTCCTCCAGGGTGATCCGCAGCTCCTCGCCAGCCTTGTTGACGACCCGCCACACACCGGGGGCCTCCTCCAACCGACACGGCGGGCTCATCCAGTTCAACGGCTTGTACGCCCGGTCGTCGGCGTGAATAGACACCGACCCGTCCGCCTTCACCATCAGCAACCGGGTGGCCAGCGGCAGGTGAGCCGAGAGCCGTCCGACATAGTCCACCGAGCACTTCGCAATGACCAACCGCACCCGACGAGGGTAGCCGAGCACCCACCGGCCGCCAGCGAGCGGCACTGGCGCGTCGATGCGATGCTGAGATCGTGTTCGAAGTCCTCACCGGCACCGGTCTCGCCGCCTCGGCGGGGCTGAACGCCTACATACCCCTGCTCATCCTCGGCCTGCTCGGCCGTTACACCGACCTGATCGACCTGCCCAGCGGCTGGACCTGGCTCGGCAACGGCTGGGTCATCGCCATCATGGCCGTGCTGCTCGCCGTGGAGATGGTGGCGGACAAGGTGCCAGTGGTCGACCACATCAACGACGTGGTGCAGACAGTGGTCCGACCCACCGCCGGTGGCCTTGCCTTCGGCGCCGGCTCCTCGTCGGAGACGGTGACGGTCAGCGACCCGGGGAGCTTCTTCTCGTCCCACCAGTGGGTGCCGGTCGTCACCGGCGTACTGCTGGCGTTGGGCGTGCACCTGCTCAAGTCCGCGGCCCGCCCGGTGATCAACGCGACCACCGCCGGCATCGGCGCCCCGGTCGCCAGCACCGCCGAGGACGCCACCAGCGTGGTGGTCTCCCTGGTGGCGATCATCCTGCCGGTGCTGGTGCTCGTCGCCCTGGTCGGGCTGGCGTTCTTCACCTTCTGGTTCTTCCGTCGTCGATCCGAACGACGCCGCGAACGAGAGGCCGCGCGCGCCGCCGGCTTCCGCGTCTGACGCGGCGGATCGGCGGCCCGCCATACCGGGGTTCCACTGGTCGACAAAAGCCTAGGATCGGGGCAAGAGCCTAGAGGAGGTCGGCATGACCGCAGCGTTGGAGATGCCCCGAGTCCAGGAATGCGTGGTCGCCGCGTGCGCGTACAACCAGTCGGGTGACTGCCACGCGTTCGCGATCACCATCGGCAGCATGGATCACGCCCACTGCCACACCTTCGTCGAGTCGCCCGTCCGGGGTGGCGTGGAGAGCCTGATCGCGCAGGTGGGCGCCTGCCAGCGCGCCGACTGCCGGCACAACGAGCAGTTGGAGTGCCACGCGGCGTCGATCAGGGTGGGCCCGGACAACGACATGGCCGACTGCATGACCTACGCCGGCCGCTGACCCACGCCGGTCGGCGACCTGTCGGGGCAGCTCTCGGTCAGGGCAGGTCGTTGGCGCGACGGATGACAGTCACCAGGTCGTCGATGATGCCGGTGAGGGCGAAGTCCTTCGGGGTGAAGACCCGGGCGACACCGGCCGCCCGGAGAGTGTCCGCGTCACTGGCCGGGATGATGCCGCCCACCACCACCGGCAGGTCCGCCCGGCCGGCGGCGCGCAGCCCGTCGAGCACCGCGGGCACGGCGGCCAGGTGCGACCCGGAGAGCACGGAGAGCCCGACCAGGTCGACGTCCTCCTCGACAGCGGCGGCGACGATCTGCCCCGCGGTCAACCGGATGCCCTGGTAGACGACCTCGAAGCCGGCGTCGCGGGCGCGTACCGCGATCTGCTCCGCGCCGTTGGAGTGCCCGTCCAGGCCCGGTTTGCCGACCAGCAGCCGCAGCCGGCCGCTGCCCAGCTCCCGTGCGGTGGCGGTGACCCGCTCGCGGACCGCCACGAGGCCCGGCTCCCCACCGCCGCCGGTGGCGCCGGCCAGGCCGGTCGGCGCCCGGTACTCGCCGAAGACCTGGCGCAGCGCGCCGGCCCACTCGCCGGTGGTCACCCCGGCCCGCACACACTCCAGTGTGGCCGGCATCAGGTTGGTGGTGGTCGCGGCGTCCGCGCGCAACCGGGCCAGCGCCGCGTCGACGACGGCCGGGTCCCGGTCGGCCCGCCACCGGTGTACGCCGTCCACGGCGGCCGCCTCGACCGCTGGATCGACCTGCTCGACGGCGTCCGCGCCGGCGGCGGTCAGCGGGGAGGGTTCGGTCTCGGTGTACCGGTTGACCCCGACCACCACGTCGGCACCGGACTCCATCCGCCGACGGCGCTCGGCCAGCGACGCGACAAGCGCGCTCTTGAGGTAGCCGGTCTCCACGGCGGCGACGACGCCGCCCAGCTCCAGCACCTTGTCCAGCTCGACCCGCGCCCCGGTGACGACCTCGTCGACGAGCGCGGTCATCACGTGCGAGCCGGCGAAGAGGTCGGGATATTCGAGCAGATCCGACTCGTACGCCAGGACCTGCTGCATCCGCAGCGACCACTGCTGGTCCCACGGTCGGGGTAGGCCGAGCGCCTCGTTCCAGGCGGGCAGTTGGACCGCACGGGCCCGGGCGTCACGGGACATCGTCACGCCGAGCATCTCCAGCACGATGCGCTGGATGTTGTTCTCCGGCTGCGCCTCGGTGAGGCCGAGCGAGTTGACCTGCACGCCGTAGCGGAACCGCCGTTGTCTGGCGTCGGTGACCCCGTACCGGTCCCGGGTGATTTCGTCCCAGAGCACACCGAACGCGCGCATCTTGGCGATCTCCTCGACGAAGCGCACCCCGGCGTTGACGAAGAACGAGATCCGCTGGACCACGTCGCCCATCCGCTCGGCCGGGACCTGGCCGGAGTCTCGGACCGCGTCGAGCACGGCGACCGCTGTGGCCAGCGCGAAGCCGACCTCCTGCACGGGCGTGGCGCCGGCTTCCTGGAGGTGGTACGAGCAGATGTTGACCGGGTTCCACCGGGGCATCTCGCGCAGCGTGTACGCCACCACGTCGGCGGTGAGCCGCAGCGACGCCGCCGGCGGAAAGATGTAGGTGCCCCGGGACAGGTACTCCTTGATGATGTCGTTCTGGGTGGTGCCGGCGCAGCGGGCCAGGTCGGCGCCCTGCTCCAACCCGACGGTGCCGTACAGAGCGAGCAGCCACATCGCCGGGGCGTTTATGGTCATCGAGGTGTTCGTGTCGGCGAGCGGAAGACCGTCGAAGAGCGCCCGCATGTCACCGAGGTGGGCCACCGGCACTCCGACCCGTCCGACCTCGCCGGCGGCGAGTTCGTGGTCCGGGTCGTACCCGGTCTGGGTGGGCAGGTCGAAGGCGACCGACAGGCCGGTCTGCCCCTTCGCCAGGTTGCGGCGGAAGAGGGCGTTGGTCGCCGCGGCCGACGAGTGGCCGGCGTAGGTGCGCATCACCCACGGGCGGTCCCGCTCGGGCAGCCGCCCCGGGAATGCCGTCTCATCCATGGCCGGAGTCTAAGTTACCGTTCAGTAAAAGGAGCTGTGGAAAACCACACAGGTCCATGTCGGGGACGTCCGGGTGGCAAGCGCCCGCAGTGGCGTGGACCGCCACACCCCGGGCACCACCCGGCCCAGGCCAGGACGCACACTGGACGGCATGGATGACGAGCTGGCCATCTCCGTCCGGGGGCTGCGCAAGGCGTACGGCGACAACGTGGCGGTGGCGGGCGTGGATCTGGACGTCCACCGCGGCGAGGTGTTCGCGTTGCTCGGCCCGAACGGCGCCGGCAAGACCACGACGGTGGAGATCCTGGAGGGTTACCGCCGCCGGGACGCCGGCGAGGTCACCGTCCTCGGCGCCGATCCGGCCAGACCGGATGCCGACTGGCGCTCCCGGGTCGGCATCGTGCTCCAGGGCACCGGCGAGTTCGACGAGCTGACAGTGGCCGAGGTGATCCGGCACTTCTCCGGCTTCTACCCCGACGCGGACGACCCGGAGAAGGTGATCGAGCGGGTCGGGCTGGCCGACAAGGCGAAGGCCCGGACGCACACCCTCTCCGGCGGGCAGAAGCGCCGCCTGGACGTGGCCCTGGGCATCATCGGCCGTCCCGAGCTGCTCTTCCTCGACGAGCCGACCACCGGTTTCGACCCGGAGGCCCGCCGCGAGTTCTGGGAGCTGATCCGTGACCTCGCCGCGGCCGGCACCACGATCGTGCTCACCACCCACTACCTCGACGAGGCCGAGGCCCTCGCCGACCGGGTCGGCGTGATCGCCGGCGGCCGGCTGGTCGAGGTCGCCGCCCCCAACCGGCTGGGCAATCGGCAGGAGGCCCTCGCGACGGTCTCCTGGCGTACCCCGGAAGGGACGGTGGACAGCGCGCAGAGCGCGACGCCGACGGCCTTTGTGGCCGACCTCGCCGCGCGCTACGGCGGCGAGGTCCCCGGGCTCACGGTGACCCGGCCGACCCTGGAGGACGTCTACCTCACCATGATCGGACACGCGCGATGACGACCACGACGAAGCCGGCGACGCCGGTCACCGCGACTCGCGGCCGACGGCCGGGTGCCGGCGCGCTCGCCCTGCGCCAGGGACGACTGGAGATCACCCAGTTCCTGCGCAGCCGGGAGTCGGTGGTCTTCACGATGGGCTTCCCCATCATCATGATCCTGATCTTCGCGTCGATCTTCGACGGCACGATCGGCGGCGGGGTCAAGTTCACCCAGTACTTCATCACCGGCATGATCGCGACCGGCCTGATGACTGTGAGCTTCCAGAACCTCGGCATCTGGATCCCGATCGAGCGGGACCGGGGCGTGCTCAAGCGCTACCGGGGCACGCCGATGCCGAAGTGGGTCTGGTTCGCCGGCAAAGTGATCATGGTGGTGGCGATCGGGATCGCCGAGACGGTCCTGCTGCTGGCCGTCGCGGTGGCGCTGTTCGACCTCGACCTGCCGGGCACCGCCGCGAAGTGGTTCACCTTCGGCTGGGTCGCCGTGCTCGGGGTGACCGCGTGCACCCTGTGCGGCATCGCGATCTCGTCGCTGGCCCGCACCGCCCGCAGCGGCTCCGCGGTGGTCACCCCGGTGGCTCTGGTGCTCCAGTTCATCTCCGGGGTGTTCTTCGTCTTCACCGACCTGCCCACCTGGATGCAGCAGGTGGCGGCGGTGTTCCCGCTCAAGTGGATGTGCCAGGGGCTGCGGTCGGTGTTCCTGCCGGAGAGCTTCGGCGCCCAGGAGCCGGGCGGCTCGTTCGAGCTGGGCCGGGTGGCGGTGGTGCTGGCCCTGTGGTGCGTGATCGGTGTGGTGCTCTGCCTGACCACCTTCCGCTGGACGACCAAGCGCGACGGCTGACGCCTTTCCGGGGCCCCCGATCCGCCGTGGGGCTGCCAGACTCTGACGATGGCCGCTCGACCGACCCGGCGCGGGCTCCTGCTCGCGGGGGCAGGGGCGACGGCGCTGGCGGTCGGGGTCGGCTGGACGGCCCGCGACCTGATCCGGCCGTCGCCGACGCGGCCCGTTCCCCCGGACGCGCCGGCCGGCGACGAGCGACTGGTCAGCCGCCAGTCCGCCGCACGTGACCGCTCGGTCGACTTCTACACCGCCGTCCCGGACGGGCACGGCGACGGTCAGGGGTTGCCGGTCTGCCTGGTGCTGCACGGCGCGTCCACCACCGCACGGGACTTCCCCGGGCTCGGCCTGGGGCGCTTCCTGACCGACGCGGTACGTCGGGGTGCGCCGCCGTTCGTGCTCGCCGGAGCGACCGGCGACCGCCTCTCCTGGCGCCCCGCCGGCCGGGACGACCCGCAGCGGATGGTGCGTGAGGAGGTGCCGGCCTGGTGCGCCGAGCGGGGCTTCGACGCCACCCGGCTGGCGGCCTGGGGCTGGTCCATGGGGGGCTTCGGCTCGCTGTTGCTCGCCGCCACCTGGCCGGGGTCACTCCGGGCGGTGGCGGCCTTCTCCCCCGCCGTCGCGCCAGGTGATGCCGTCTTCGCCGGTGTCGACCGGCTACGCGGCACTCCGCTGGGCCTCTGGTGCGGTCGCCAGGACGACCTCCTCGCCGACGTGCAGGCGCTGGAGCGGGCCCTTCCCGAGCCGGCCGCCCGAGCCGAGTACGCCGACGGCGGGCACGACTTCCGCTACTGGGGCTCGGTCATACCCGCTGCCCTCGACTTCGTCGCGGGAGCGCTGGCCGCGCCGCCCGGCCCGAGTTGAGCTGAACCGGGGGGCCCGCGAACGGGCCCCCGCGGCTGCCGGTCTCAGTAGGTGTAGAAGCCCTTGCCGGTCTTGCGGCCCAGGTCACCGGCGGTGACCATCCGCTGGAGCAGCTCCGGCGGGAAGAACTTCTCGTCGGCGGTGTCGGTGTAGATGTTCTTCGAGGCGTGCAGCAGCACGTCCACGCCGGTCAGGTCGGTGGTGGCCAGCGGGCCCATCGCGTGCCCGAAGCCCAGCCGGCAGGCGGTGTCCAGGTCCTCCGCGGACACCACCCCGGACTCCACCAGCTTGACCGCCTCCATCACCAGGGCGGAGATCAGCCGGGTGGTGACGAAGCCGGCGATGTCCCGGTTGACCACGACGACCGTCTTACCGATCTCCTCGGCGAAGGCCCGCGCGGTGTCCAGCGTGGCGTCGCTGGTCTTGTAACCGCGTACCAGCTCGCAGAGTTGCATCATCGGCACCGGGGAGAAGAAGTGGGTGCCGACCACCGCCTCGGGCCGCTCGGTCACCGCGGCGATCTGGGTGACCGGGATGGCCGAGGTGTTGGTGGCGAGCACCGCGTCCGACTTGCAGATCTTGTCCAGGGCGCGGAACACCTCGTGCTTGATCTCCAGGCGCTCGAAGACCGCCTCGACCACGATGTCCGCGTCCGCCGCCGCCTCCAGGTCGGTGGTCGGGGTGATCCGGGCCAGCGTCGCCTCGACCTCGGACGCCTCGATCTTGCCCTTCTCGGCGAACTTCTCCAGTGACTTCCGAATGCCGCCCAGACCCCGGGTGGTGGCCGCGTCGTCCAGGTCGCGCAGCGTCACCTGCCAGCCCGCCTGCGCCGCCACCTGGGCGATGCCGGAACCCATCAACCCGGCTCCGACGACCGCGAGTCGACCCGCCATCTGCTTCTCCCTCGCTGCGATTGAGTGCCTGCCTGCACCCTAGTCGGCGAGCCTGAACGATGGCTAAGTGGCGGTCGGGCCGGGTCGTGGGGGCCTCAGATCTCCAGCGCCGGCTCCTCCGGCGTGGTGCCCCGCTCGACCGCCACCCCGAGCGCACGCAGGTCGGCCACGAAGTCCGGGTAGCCCCGGTCGACGTGGTGCACGTGGGAGACCTCGGTGACCCCCTCCGCGCAGAGCCCGGCGATGATCAACCCTGCTCCGGCCCGGATGTCGGTGGCCCGCACCGGGGCACCGGAGAGCCGCTCCCGACCCCGGACCACCGCGTGATGCCCGTCGGTCTTGATGTCCGCGCCGAGCCGCATCATCTCGTTGGCGAACATGAACCGGCCGTCGAAGATGTTCTCGGTGATCAGGGAGGCACCGTCGCTGACGGCCGCCAGCCCGATCGCCATCGGCAGCAGGTCGGTGGCGAAGCCGGGGTACGGCAGCGTCACCACGTCCACCGCCCGGGGCCGCTCGTCCATCCGTACGCGGAAGCCGTCTCCCCGGGTCTCCACTAGCCCGCCGGCCGCCACGACCTTGTCCAGGGCGACCTCCAGGAAGGCCGGGTCCAGCCCGGTCACCGTCACGTCGCCGCGGGTCATCGCCGCGCCGAACGCCCAGGTGCCGGCGACGATCCGGTCCCCCACCGTGGCATGGCGCACCGGACGCAGACCGGGCACACCGGTGATGCGCAACGTCGACGTGCCCGCGCCGACGATGCGCGCACCCATCTGGTTGAGCATCGTGCAGATGTCGACGATCTCCGGCTCCCGGGCCGCGTTGTCGATCATCGTGGTGCCCTGGGCCAGCACCGCCGCCATCACCAGGTTCTCGGTCGCGCCGACGCTGGGGAAATCCAGCACGATGTCCGCGCCACGCAGCCCGTGCGGGGCGGAGGCGATGACGAAACCGTGCTCACCGGAGATCTCCGCGCCCATCCGGGTCAGCCCGGAGATGTGCATGTCCAACCCCCGCGACCCGATCGCGTCGCCGCCGGGGTGGGCCACCCGCACGTACCCCCGGCGGGCCAGCAACGGGCCGAGCACGCAGATCGACGCGCGCAGCCGTCGGACCAGGTCGTAGTCGGCCTCCGCGCCCGGCTGCTCGGGTACGTCGATCGTCACCGACCGGGACCGGGCCACTCCACCACGGACGACCATCGGGTCGACCGGGTCGTCCGCGTCGAACTGGACGTCGCAGCCCAGCCGTCGCAGCACCTCCCCCATGATCGCGATGTCGGTGATCCGGGGGACGTTGGTGATCACACTGCGGCCCGGCGCGAGCAGCGCGGCGGCCATCAGCTTCAACGCCGAGTTCTTGGCACCGACCACGTGCACGGTGCCGGACAGTCGGCCGTCACCGCGTACCCGGATGACGTCGACATCGTTGACCGCCGAATCGCCGGCGTCGCCGGGACCCACCACCACCGGCCAGCCGGCGGTGCTGTCCGGCCGCGCCGGGATCGTCAGGTCGGGAATCCGTAGGCTGTGCGTCATGGCCGTCCACCTCACGCGCATCTACACCAAGGCCGGCGACGCCGGCATGACCAGGCTGAGCAACAACGAGCAGGTGCCGAAGACCGATCCACGGATCGCCGCGTACGCGGATGTCGACGAGTGCAACGCGGCGATCGGTGTCGCGCTCGCGCTGGGAAACCTCGACGAGGAGCTTCGCGGTGTGCTGGGGTCGGTGCAGAACGACCTGTTCGACGTCGGCGCCGACCTGTCCACCCCGGTCGAGCCGGAGCCGAAGTACCCGCCGCTGCGGGTCACCGAGGCGTACGTCGAGCGCCTTGAGGGCTGGTGCGACGAGTACAACGCACGCCTGAGCAAGCTCGACTCCTTCATCCTCCCCGGCGGCACCGCAGGTGCGGCACTGCTGCACGTGGCGCGGACCGTCGCCCGGCGTGCCGAACGGGCAGCGTGGGCGCTGGTCGGCCACGATCCGGAACGAACCAGCACGCTCCCGGCAAAGTATCTCAACCGGCTCTCCGATCTGCTCTTTATCCTGTCAAGAACGGCAAATCCGGCAGGAGACGTGCTATGGGTGCCGGGCGGCAAGCGCTGAACGTCGGGCGCTTCGCACCACGTCGAGGTCTGGGTTCCCACTCTGCCCGCCACCACGCGTAGCCAGGGCCGACTCCTCGGCGAGCCAAGCCGACCAGCACCTCGACCGACGCGCAAGCCGCGCAGCCCGGCGCGCATCGCAGCGCGGCGCGGCGCGCAGCGCAGCACCGAGAAGGCGGGACTCAGCCGCCCCGGTAACGGCAGGTGATCAAAGCCCGCCGGATCGACGCACAGCGGCAACGAAGGGTTCCCGGGGAGCCCGCCCGGCGCAGGGATCAAGCCTGACCGCCCGGAGCCGGGCGTGCTCCCCCGGAAACCCAGAAGAGCGACCACGGAAGCCAAGAGCAACCACAGAAAGAGCCGATCAGGCAGCCGGCCAGTCCTGGGAGGCCATACGCGGCGAGACCGCCCCCGGAGGGGCGGCCTCGAGCCAGGAGAGAAAACCGGTGACTGTCGATCGCGCCATGGCGATCTCCACCGGTGCGTGGTTACTCGTACAGCGGAGGATTACCCAGTCGGCCGGCATGGAGAACCGTTCCTGACCTTCGGGCAACCGGCGGCGCTCCACGGCCAGTCCCTTGCGGGAGAGCACCCGCTTGGGCCGGATCGCGAAGCTGAACATCCGGTACCAGCGAAGCTCTTCACCGGCGAACCGGCCGAAGCCGGGCGACCAGCCGCGGCCGTCGAGCATGGTGGAGACCCGCACGCTGAGCCGGATGATGCCACCGCTGCGGGTGACGAGAGCTCGCCGGACGAAGAGGGTCAGAAGCGCGCCGAGGATGACGACAACGCCGATTCCGAATCCTTCGACGATCTCCATCCCCGGTGTGGCTCAGCGGCTCTGCGCGGAGACCGGGGTTGCGCTCTCGGCCAGCACGGTGACACCGTCGGCGCTCACCGAGAGGAAGCCGCCGGCCACCTCGTAGGCGACCTGCTCGCCGCCGGCGAGCTTGATGCGTACCTGGCCGGGCTCGGCGAGTTGGCCGAGCAGCGGCGCGTGCCCCGGCAGGACACCGAGCTCGCCTTCGGTCGTCCGGGCGAC
Organism: Micromonospora sp. NBC_00362; assembly: GCF_026342155.1. Lineage (NCBI taxonomy): Bacteria > Bacillati > Actinomycetota > Actinomycetes > Micromonosporales > Micromonosporaceae > Micromonospora > Micromonospora sp. NBC_00362. Next base: position 5,737,121 of record NZ_JAPENH010000001.1, on the reverse strand, counting down.
GACCATCTCGGCGTCACCGGACCAGACCTTCTCCTCGACGGCGACGAGCTCGACGTGAAGCTGCTGTGCCACGCTGTCTCCTTGCTGCGGCTACGGATTGCCGAAAGTCTAGCCTGACGACGCGGCGCGCCCAACGCGGGTGGGGACAACGCCGACCTGACTACTTGGCCTTGTTGACGAATTCCGGGTGCTCCAGCAGGAACGGGTCAAGTTGCTCGTTGTGCAGGGCGGTGAAGAAGTCCGGAACACCGTCCTGGAACTGCTCGCCCAGGTACTTACTACCCTCGAAGACCCCGCCACCGGGCAGCTTGATCATCTCGATGGTGTTCGGGCGGATGTCCTTCAGGGCGAGCCCGAAGTCGACAACGCTGTTGCCCCGGCCGTTGAAGATCAACGACTGGCCGGCGGCACGGAGCACCTTGTCCAGCTTGATCGGGTTGGACACCACGTCGGCGCTGAACGCCTGGCCGACCATGGCCTTGACGAACTGCTGCTGGTGGCGCTGCCGGCCGTAGTCGGAATCCGGAACGCCGTTCTTCGGGTAGCGCTGCCGGACGTAGTCCAGCGCCTGCCACCCACTCAGGTGCCGGTTGCCCTTCTTGTAGATCGCCTGCGGGCCGACGTAGCCCTCACCACGCGTGTTGCCCGGCCGCGGCTTGCCGTCCGGCTGCTTGTGCTCGGACTTCACGTCGCGCTCGATGTACATGTCGACACCGCCCATGGCGTCGACGATCTTCTGGAAACCGGTGAAGTTGATGATCGCGCCGGCGTCGAAGCGCTTGATGCCTGTGAGGTTCTGCACTGTGGTGGCCAGCAACTCGAAGCCCCGTGCCGCGTCCGGGTTGGCTCCCGGCACCTTGCTGCCGAACGACATCGCGGCGTTGATCTTCGTGGTCTCGCCCGGGAAGTCGGCCTTCTTGAAGGCCGGGATCCGCACGTAGAGGTCACGAGGCAGCGAGAACAGGTAGGCCCGGTCCATCGAGGCCGGCACGTGCAGCACCATGATCGAGTCGGCCAGCGGCGCGGCCGTCGGCGTACGCGGGTCGATGCCGACGAGCAGGATGTTCAGCGGACCCTTGATGTCGCTCTTCTTCGCCTGGGCGCCCGCCGCCTGGTCGCCGAAGAGGTCGGCCTTGCCGACGGACCCCTCGTAGCGGGCCATGAGCACCTCGGTGCCGACCAGCACGGCGCCGCTGAGCACCGTCAGCACGGTGCCGAACACCGTGCAGATCCTGGCCCACCGCGGCACACCTCGCCAGATGGACCGCTTGCGGCCACTGTTACCGGCCTTACCCACGAGCAGCTCCGTTCGTTACGCCCACGATGAGGAAGACGGGCGCACGTCGTCGAAAGGTTGCAAAGATCAACGCTCGTTCACGTGAGCGCGGAACGAACCGTAGCTCGGGACCCTCCGGAGTGACGACCACGAGTAACGGACCGCGACGATGGTAAGACGCGAACATGAACAAAAGACTGCCCCGGCATTGCCGGGGCAGTCTTTTTGCTACGGATGAGAGCTGGGTCAGCTCTTCATCAGCTCCTCAGCCTTGCGCTCCAGGTCCTCGAGACCGCCGCACATGAAGAACGCCTGCTCGGGGAAGTGGTCGTACTCGCCCTCGCTGATCTTGCGGAACGCCTCGATGGTCTCCTTGATCGGGACCGTCGAGCCCGGCACGCCGGTGAACTGCTCCGCCGCGTAGGTGTTCTGCGAGAGGAAGCGCTCGATCCGCCGGGCGCGAGCCACGGTGATCTTGTCTTCCTCGGAGAGCTCCTCGATGCCGAGGATGGCGATGATGTCCTGCAGGTCGCGGTAGCGCTGCAGGATCCGCTTCACCTCGGTGGCAACCTGGAAGTGCTCGGCGCCGACGAACTCCGGGGCGAGGATCCGGGACGAGGACGCCAGCGGGTCCACGGCCGGGTAGATGCCCTTGTCGGAGATCGACCGCTCCAGGTTGGTGGTCGCGTCCAGGTGGGCGAACGTGGTGGCCGGGGCGGGGTCGGTGTAGTCGTCCGCCGGCACGTAGATCGCCTGCATGGAGGTGATGGCCTGGCCCCGGACGGAGGTGATCCGCTCCTGGAGTTCGCCCATCTCGTCGGCCAGGGTCGGCTGGTAACCCACGGCGCTCGGCATACGGCCGAGCAGGGTGGACACCTCCGAACCGGCCTGCGTGAAGCGGAAGATGTTGTCGATGAAGAGCAGCACCTCCTGCTTCTTCACGTCCCGGAAGTACTCCGCCATGGTCAGCGCGGAGAGCGCCACCCGAAGCCGGGTGCCCGGCGGCTCGTCCATCTGGCCGTAGACCAGCGCGGTCTTGTCGATGACGCCGGACTCGGTCATCTCGGCGATGAGGTCGTTGCCCTCACGGGTGCGCTCCCCCACGCCGGCGAACACCGAGGTGCCACCGAAGTTGCGGGCAACCCGGGTGATCATCTCCTGGATGAGCACCGTCTTGCCCACGCCCGCGCCGCCGAACAGGCCGATCTTGCCGCCCTTGACGTACGGGGCGAGCAGGTCGATGACCTTGATGCCGGTCTCCAGCATCTCGGTCTTCGGCTCGAGGTCCGCGAAGGCCGGGGCCTTGCGGTGGATGCCCCACCGGTCGTCGGCCTCGAACGTCTCGCCCTCTTTGAGGTTGAGCACCTCGCCGATCGCGTTGAACACCTTGCCCTTGACCGCGTCACCCACGGGCACCGTGATCGGCTCGCCGCGGTCGCGCACCTCGGCGCCACGGACCAGGCCGTCGGTCGGCTGCATCGAGATGGCACGGACCAGGTTGTCACCCAGGTGCTGGGCAACCTCCAGGGTCAGCGTCTTCTCACCGCCGGACAGGTTCACCTTCACGTTCAAGGCGTTGAACAGGGGCGGCATCGCGTCGCGCGGGAACTCGGCGTCGACGACCGGGCCGATGACCCGGACCACGCGACCCGTGGCCGTCTTGGTCTCTACTGGTGCAGTCATCACACTTCACTTCCCGACGCGGCCAGCGCGTTGGCGCCGCCGACGATCTCGCTGATCTCCTGGGTGATCCCGGCCTGGCGAGCCGAGTTCATCTCGCGCGTGTACTTCTCGATCATCTCTTCGGCGTTGTCGGTGGCGCTCTTCATCGCCCGCCGCCGTGCCGCCGACTCACTCGCCGCCGACTCGATCAACGCCGCGTAGATCCGCGTGTTGATGTACCTCGGCAGGAGCGCGTCGAGCAGCGCCTCCGCCTCCGGCTCGAACTCGTACGCCGGCAGCAACCCCTCGGAGCGCGGCCGGTCCTCCACCTGCATCGGACCGATGACCTTGGTGACCGGGTTCTGCGTCATGAGCGAGTGGAACTCGGTGTAGACGATGTGCAACTCGTCGACGCCGAGCACCCCGTCCGCTCCGGCCCCGCCGTCGACGTCGTCCGCACCGGCGGTGAACGCCTTGATCAGCGTCTCACCAACGGTACGGGCGTCCTCGAACGACGGCTGCTCGCTGAAGCCGGTCCAGTTCGCCTCGATCGGCCGCTCGCGGAACCGGTAGAACCCGACGCCCTTACGCCCGATGACGTAGAGCACCGGCTCCTTGCCGTCCGCCCTGAGCCGCGCGATCAGCGACTCGGCCATCCTGATCGCGTTGGAGCTGTAACCGCCGGCCAGGCCACGGTCACTGGTGACCAACAGGACGCCGGCCCGCCGCACCCGCTCGCGCGGGGTGAGCAGCGGGTGGTCGATCCGCGCGTTGGACGCCAGCGCCGTGAGCACGCCGGTGATGGCCTGGGCGTACGGCAGGGACGCCTGCACCCGGGCCTGGGCCTTGGCGATCCGGCTCGTCGCCACGAGCTCCATCGCCTTGGTGATCTTCTTCATCGACTTCGCCGAGCGGATCCGTTGACGAAGAACGCGTACCTGGGCCGCCACGGGATCAGCTCTCGGCCGGGCGGTCGGTCGCGCCGTCGCGGAAGCGGGTCACCGTCTCGCGGTTCTCGTCGCCCTCAAGCGGCGCGGCCGGCGCGTCGTTGACCTTGCGCTCGTCCTCCTTGTTGAGGAAGACCTGCTTGAACTCGGCGATCGCGCTGTCCAGTGAGCCGATGATGTCATCGTTCCACTGGTTGTCGGCGATGCCGGCCAGCACACCCTGGTGCTTGTGCCGCAGGTACTGGAGGAACTCCGACTCGAAGCGGCGGACCTCGCCCACCGGGACGTCGTCCAGCTTGCCCTCGGTGCCGGCCCAGACCGTAACGACCTGCTCCTGCACCGGGAACGGCGAGTAGTTCGGCTGCTTGAGCAGCTCGACCAGGCGCGAACCGCGGTCCAGCTGGGCACGGGAGGCCCGGTCCAGGTCGGAGGCGAAGGCGGCGAACGCCTCCAGCTCGCGGTACTGGGCCAGGTTGAGCCGCAGCGAACCGGCGACCTTCTTCATCGGCTTCACCTGCGCGGCGCCACCGACCCGGGAGACCGAGGTACCGACGTTGATCGCCGGACGGACGCCCTGGTTGAACAGGTCGGTCTCCAGGAAGATCTGGCCGTCGGTGATCGAGATGACGTTGGTCGGGATGAAGGCCGAGATGTCGTTGGCCTTCGTCTCGATGATCGGCAGACCGGTCATCGAGCCGCCACCCAGCTCGTCGGAGAGCTTCGCGCAGCGCTCCAGCAGGCGGGAGTGCAGGTAGAAGACGTCACCCGGGTACGCCTCACGGCCCGGCGGGCGACGCAGCAGCAGCGACACGGCGCGGTACGCCTCGGCCTGCTTGCTCAGGTCGTCGAAGACGATCAGGACGTGCTTGCCGCCGTACATCCAGTGCTGCCCGATGGACGAGCCGGTGTACGGGGCGAGGTACTTGAAGCCAGCCGGGTCGGACGCCGGCGAGGCGACGATGGTGGTGTACTCCATCGCGCCCGCCTCCTCGAGCTGCCCCTTGATGGAGGCGATCGTGGAGGCCTTCTGGCCGATGGCGACGTAGATGCAGCGAACCTGCTTCTTCGGGTCGCCGGTGCGCCAGTTGTCCCGCTGGTTGAGGATGGCGTCCAGGGCGACAGTGGTCTTACCGGTCTTCCGGTCACCGATGATGAGCTGCCGCTGGCCCCGACCGATCGGGGTCATCGCGTCGATGGCCTTGATGCCGGTCTGCAGCGGCTCGTCGACGGACTGCCGGGACATCACGTTCGGAGCCTGCAGCTCCAGCTCGCGGAAGCCCTCGTTGGCGATGTCGCCGAGCGCGTCGATCGGCTCACCGAGCGCGTTGACCACGCGGCCGAGGAAGGCGTCGCCGACCGGAACGGAGAGAACCCGCTCGGTGCGCTTGACGCGCTGCCCTTCCTCCAGCTTGGCGGAGTCACCGAGAACGACGACGCCGATCTCCCGGACGTCGAGGTTCAACGCCACGCCGAGCGTGCCGTCCTCGAACTCCAGGAGCTCGTTGGTCATGGTCGAGGGCAGGCCCTCGACGTGGGCGATACCGTCGCCGGTGTCGGCGACGGTGCCGACCTCCTCGCGGGAGACGTCGGACGAGTAGGAAGAGACGTAGCGCTCCAGGGCGCCGCGGATCTCCTCCGTCGAGATGGTCAGCTCGGCCATCCTCTGCTTCCTTAAAATTCAGGGGCCCGGGATACCTAGTACCGACCGGTCCGAATGGCGTCTGTCATTCCGGGCACTGAGCGATCCAGTCACCCCGATGCTGGGCGGCGGAGCCGCTCAGCGCCGGGGCGGCGAAGCCACCACATTGCTGGGCGGCGGAGCCGCTCAGCGCTTCGCGAGCGCGTTGCGGGTCTCGTTGAGGCGGCGCAGGATGGTGCCGTCGTACAGGTCGGAGCCGACCCGCACGCTCACGCCACCCAGGACGTGGGGGTCCACCGTCTGCTTGACGGAGACCTCTCGACCGTATATCGCGCTGAGGCTCGCACCCAGCCGGCGCTCGTCCTCGTCACTCAACGGGGCCGCGACGGTCACGTACGCCACCTGCCGGTCGCGTCGCTCGGCGGCGAGTTCCACCAGCCGGGTGAGCGCGCCGGTGAAGGAGCGCCCCCCATACCCGCCGAGTGCGACCTCGACGAGGCGGACGGTGACCGGACGGGCCTTGTCGGCGAGCAGCTCGCGGGCCAGGGTGGCCCGCTGCTCGACCGGGGCGACCGGGTCGGCGAGTGTGTTGCTCAGCGCCGACTGACCGGCCACTACCTGACCGAAGCGGAACAGCTCGTCCTCGACCTCGCCCAGCTCGCCGGCCTTGTCGGCGCTGGCCAGCAGCGCTTCCACGCCCAGCCGCTCGGTGCCGTCGAGCAGCTCCGAGGGTGCCGACCACCGGCCGGCGACCAGCGACACGAGCAGGTCGAGCGCGTCCGCGCCGATCCGCCCGCCGAGCATGTCGCCGAGCAGAGCGCCGCGATCCTCGCCGGACCGGGACGGCTCGGAGAGCGCCCGGCGCAGCCGCGGCTCACGCCGCAGCAGGGTCGCCACGGAGAGGATGGCGTCGGCGGTGGAGGCCACCGCTGACGGCTCCGCGCCGCGGACGTACGCGTCGAGGCGCTCGGCCGCGACCTTGTACGACTCCCGGCTGGCGGCCTGCATCAGCGGGCCCCCGTGCTCTCGAGACCGCTCAGGAACCGGTCGACGGTGCCCTTACGCCGCGCCTCGTCGGCCAGCGACTCGCCAACGATCTTGCTGGCCAGGTCCACCGCGATCGTGCCGACCTCCGCGCGCAGCTCGCGCACGATGGTGGCCCGCTCGGCGGCGAGCGCGTCCTTGCCCGCCTGGATGACCCGGTCGGACTCTTCCCGCGCCTTGGCGAGGATGTCCTGGCGGATGCCCTCGGCGTCGGCCCGCGCGTCGTCACGGATCTTGGCGGCGTCGGTCCGGGCCTCAGCGAGCTGGGCACGGTACTGCTCGAGCAGCTGGTTCGCCTCGGCCTGGGCGGCCTCGGCGCGCTTGATGCCGCCCTCGATGGCGTCGACCCGAGCCTGGAACGTCTGCTCCATGCGCGGGAAGACGAACTTCATCAGGACGAAGCAGAGCACGGCGAAGGCGACCGTGCCGACCACGATCTCTTGCCAGATCGGAATGATCGGGTTGTGGTCTGACTCACCACCCTCGGCGGCGAGGAGGAACAACATGGGTGACCTCCCGGTCGGAAGGGGCGGAATCAGCCGGCCCAGATGAAGCCGAAGGCGATGCCGAACAGCGCGAGCGCCTCGATGACGGCGAAGCCGATCCAGACGTACGGCAGGGTCATGCGCGACGACTCGGGCTGCCGGGCGGTCGACTGGATGTAGGCGGCGAAGACCAGGCCAACGCCGATGCCCGGGCCGATGGCCGCGAGGCCGTAGCCGATGGCGGCGGTGCTGCCCTCTACCGCGGCGACGTAATCCATTAGTGGTTCCTCCTGGTTATCACGCGTGACTCTCACGCGGGACGACAACGGTTGGTGCGTGGATCAGTGCTCTTCGGCGAGCGCGCCCTGGATGTAGCTGGCGCTCAGCACGGTGAAGACGTAGGCCTGCAGGACGATGACCAGCGCCTCGAGAAGGGTCAGCGCCACTGTCATCACCCAGGAGACCACCGAGATCGGCGCCAGCCAGGCGTTGGCGTTGAGCATCGCGAAGCCGCCGAGCGTGAAGACCAGCAGGAGCATGTGGCCGGCGAACATGTTCGCGAAGAGACGGACGGCCAGCGAGAACGGCCGGATGATGAAGGTCGAGAACGCCTCGATCGGGATCAGCAGCGGCAGGATGTACCACGGTGCCGGCGGGATCAGGGCGTGCTTGAAGTATTTGCCGAAGCCGTGGTGCCGGATGCCGATGTAGTTGAACAGCACGTAGCTGATCACCGCGAGGATCGCCGGGAAGGCGATGTGCGAGTTCGGCGAGATCTGGAAGAGCGGAATGATCGCGAACGCGTTCGTCACCAACACGAAGCAGAACAGCGTCGTGAAGTAGGGAGCGAACCGCACGCCCTGGTGACCGATCATGTCGACCGAGATGTTGTTCCGGACGAAGCCGTAGATCGACTCGGCGAACCACTGCTTCTTGGTCGGCACCAACTTCGGGTTCCGATAGGTCGCCAGGAAGAAGATGATCAGAAAGCCGACCGCGACCCAGATCATCAGCGTGAACTTGGTGAACCACGGGGCGTTCTCCACACCCCAGGGCACGATCGCGGGCAGGTAGAAGTCGTCCACACTGGGTGGGAATGCCGCCTGGCCCGCTGCCAGAACGTTCGCCTGTCCGAACACCGTGTCCCTTCCTAAGTAGGCGTGCCGAGCCGACGGACGACGAGGATGATCCCCCCGGTCACGCCGAGCACGACGCCGATGCCGGTGGCGACGCCACCGGTATCGAGCCACTGGTCGACCAGCCAGCCGATGAAACCCCACACGAGCATTCCTCCGATGAGGTAGCTGAGCGCGGTCCAACCCTGACCGGCGCCGGACGGATAATCGTCCGGTTCACCGGCGGGACGGGGGGTTTGGTCACCAGCCATGACGGGGCGAACGATATCAGCCGGGAAGACGAGGCTGTGCCTCACCCCCCGCACAACCGTCGTTGTGTGGGCTTCTCGTGGGCGCCGTCGTCTGTGGGCACGCTACTCCCCTTCCGCCCGTCGGAAAATGACCGGAGGCCGACACATTCCGGCGCGTCCGCTGGTTGGGACGACCGCCAGGTCAGCCGCGCGGTCGGCGAGCGTGCACCGTGGTCAGCCACCAGAGGTGCACCGCTGTCCACACTGCCACCCCGGCGACGATGCCAAGGCAAAGAGGGATCAATCCGGGCCAACCGGTCGACGCCACCGCCACCAGCACCACGCCCAGCAGGCTGAACTTCAACACGTACAGGCCCAGGCCGAGCGGCAGCAGCAACTGCGGGTTGACCTGGTCGGCCCGGGCCAGCACCACTGTGGTGAGGGTGTAGCTGAGCACCGTGACGCCCACGCCGGCCGCCGCGCCGAGCGCGCCCGTCACGCCGCCGGTCACCCCACCGACCACCGCCGCGACCGCGGCGAGCGCCGCCGACGCGGCCAACAGCACCGGCAGGTGCCGCAACCGCCACCGCCGGTCGGTGTCCGGCTCGACCACCCCGGGCTCAGCCACGGGGGTACGCCGGGAACGCCGCGACCAGCTCGGACACCTCGGCACCGAGGCGGGTCAACTCGTCGGCCCCGCCCGGAGCGCCGGGATCGGTGCGCACCGCGCGGGCGATCAGGGTCGCCACCTGGCGCAGCTCCCCCTCGCGCATCCCCTGCGTGGTGACGCTCGGTGTGCCCACCCGGATGCCGGAGGCCACCATCGGCGGCTGCGGGTCGTACGGGATGGCGTTCTTGTTCAGGGTGATCGACGCGGCGTCGCAGCGGCGCTCGGCCTCGGCGCCGGTCACCCCCAGCTCCCGAAGGTCGATCAGGGCGAGGTGGGTGTCGGTGCCACCGGACACCGGGCGCATCCCCTCGTCGGCCAGCCCGGCGGCGAGCGCCTGGGCGTTGCTGACCACCTGCCGGGCGTACGTCTGGAACTCCGGCTGGGCGGCCTCGCGCAGCGCGACCGCCTTCGCCGCTACCGCGTGCATCAGCGGGCCGCCCTGGGTGAACGGGAAGACCGCCTTGTCGATCCGCTGGGCCAGCGACTCGCGGCACAGGATCATGCCGCCGCGCGGCCCGCGCAGCACCTTGTGGGTGGTGGCGCAGACGACATCGGCGTACGGCACCGGGGACGGGATCGCCCGGCCGGCGACCAGGCCGATGAAGTGCGCCGCGTCCACCATCAGGTACGCGCCGACCTCGTCGGCGATCTCCCGGAACCGCGCGAAGTCGATCAGGCGCGGGTACGCGGTGGCGCCACAGATGATCAGCTTGGGTCGGTGCGCGCGCGCCAGGTCCCGTACCTCGTCGTAGTCGATCTGCTCGGTGTCCGGCCGCACCGGGTAGCCGACCGGGTGGAACCACTTGCCGGAGAAGTTCACCCGGCTGCCGTGGGTGAGGTGCCCGCCGTGCGGCAGGTCCATCGCCAGCACCGTGTCCCCCGGCTGCACCAGCGCGGCGTACGCGGCGAGGTTGGCGCTCGCCCCGGAGTGCGGCTGGAGGTTGGCGTGCTCGGCCCCGAAGAGCTCCTTGGCCCGGGCGATGCCGATCTCCTCGGCCCGGTCCACCTCGGCGCAGCCGCCGTAGTAGCGCCGACCCGGGTAACCCTCGGCGTACTTGTTGGTCAGCGTCGAGCCGAGCGCGGCCAGCACCGCCGGCGAGGTCAGGTTCTCGCTGGCGATGAGCTGCAGGCCGCCGCGCAACCGGTCCAACTCGCCGAGGACCACCCCGGCGATCTCCGGGTCGGTGGCCCTGAGCTGCGCGAAATCCGGCCCCCAGAAGGTGCTCGTCTCGGTCTCCACAGCGAACGAGTCTAGGGGGCCGCACACTGGAACCCGTGAGATGCCTCGTCACCGGCGCTACCGGCTACATCGGCGGGCGGCTGACACCGCTGCTGCTCGCCGACGGACACACCGTGCGCTGCCTCGCCCGCAAGGCGGTGCGGCTGCGCGACGTGCCCTGGGCCTCGGCGGCCGACATCGTCGAAGGCGACCTGAGTCGACCGGAGACGCTGGCCGCCGCGTTCGCCGACGTGGACGTCGCGTACTTCCTGGTGCACTCCTTGGGCCGGTCCGACTTCGAGGCGGCCGACCGGACGGCGGCGACCAACTTCGCGGCGGCGGCGCAGACGGCCGGCGTACGGCGGATCGTCTACCTGGGCGGCCCGGAGCCGGCTTCCGACGCGGAGGTGCCATCTCCGCACCTGCGGTCCCGCGCCGAGGTGGGCCGGATCCTGCTCGGCAGCGGGGTGCCCACGGCGGTGCTCCGCGCCGCGGTGATCATCGGGTCCGGCTCGGCGTCGTTCGAGATGCTGCGTTACCTGACCGAGCGGCTGCCCGCCATGATCACGCCGCGCTGGGTCCGCAACCGGATCCAACCGATCGCGGTCCGCGACGTGCTGCACTACCTGTCCGGCTGCGCCGACCTGCCTGCCGAGGTCAACAGGGGTTTCGACGTCGGCGGGCCGGACGTGCTGACCTTCCGCGAAATGATGCAGCGCTACGCCCGGGTGGCCGGGCTGCGCCAGCGGATCATCGTGCCGGTCCGCCCACTCACGCCGTCGCTCTCCTCGCACTGGGTCGGGCTGATCACCCCGGTGCCGAACAAGATCGCCCGCCCGCTGGTGGAGAGCCTGATCCACGAGGCGGTAGCCCACGAACACGACATCGCCCGCTACATCCCGGACCCACCCGGCGGGCTGACCGGCTTCGACGAGGCCGTGGCGCTGGCGCTGGCCAAGGTGCGCGACGCCCAGGTGGAGACCCGCTGGTCCACAGCGAGCGGCTCGGACGCGCCCGCCGAGCCACTGCCCACCGACCCGGTGTGGTCCGGTGGCACCGCCTACACCGACGTGCGGGAGCGGGCGGTGGACGCCCCACCAGCGGCGCTCTGGCGGGTCGTCGAGGGCGTCGGTGGCGAACACGGCTGGTACTCGTTCCCCCTCGCCTGGTCGATCCGAGGCTGGCTGGACCGGCTGGTCGGCGGGGTCGGACTGCGCCGGGGTCGACGCGACCCGCACCGCCTCCAGGTCGGCGAGGCGCTGGACTTCTGGCGGGTCGAGGAGATCGTCCCGGGCGAGCTGCTGCGACTGCGCGCCGAGATGCGGCTGCCCGGCCGGGCCTGGTTGGAGATGCGGGTAGTGCCGGCCGACGACGGCCGTAGCCGCTACCAGCAACGCGCCGTCTTCCTGCCGCGTGGCCTGCCGGGGCACGCCTACTGGAAGTCGGTGGCCCCGTTCCACGCTGTGGTCTTCGGCGGAATGGCCCGCAACATAGCCCGCAACGCCGAACAAACCCCCTAACCACACCCCGACCCCACACCCCGACCCCACACCCCGCACCCCGCTCCCCGCTCCCCGCTCCCCGCTCCCCGCTCCCCGCTCCCCGCTCCCCGCTCCCCGGCGATCTTGCACTTTGTGTTGCCGATTTACGGGGTCTCGGCACCTTTTGTCACGACAGAAAGTGCAAGATCGGCGGGATGGGTGGGGTGGGGTGGGATGGGGTGGGGTTAGTTGCCGGCTTGGGGTTGGGCTTGGAAGGCGGTTCGTCCGCTCGGCGGGACGAAGTCGCGGACCGGTTGGTCGCGCAGGGCGAAGGCGAGCACCTCGCCGACCGCGTTCACGATCTGGGCCTGCACCGCCTGACCGACCGCGTCCCGGGGATCGTCCGGGTTCGCCGCCATCGAGGCGACCGCGAGTTGCGGCGTGAACGCCACCACCGTCTCCGTCTCGTACCGCTCCGAGCTGCCGGTCTTGCCCGCCACCGGACGGCCGAGCTTCGCCCGCAACCCGGGAGCGGTGGCGCCGTCGCAGCGCCCGTACATCGACTGGTCGCCGACCGGGCAGCGGGCCGCGTCGGTCGCTGCCCGCGCCACGTCGGCGTCGAGCACCTGCCGGCAGTCCGGCTTGGCGGCGTCGACCGGCCTGCCGCCCGAATCGGTGATCGAGACCACCGGCAGCGGCGCGCACCAGGTTCCCTCGGCCGCCACAGTGGCGTACGCGCTGGCCAGGTCCAACGGGGTGGTCGCGGCCACGCCCAGTGTGAACGGACCCCAGTCCTTCGCGCCGTAGCGGGCCAGCTTGGCGTCGGACTCGGCTCGCAGCACGATGCCGAGCCGCTCAGCCATCTCCACCACCCGGTCGGCGCCGACCTTTTCGGTGAGCCAGGCGAAGTACGTGTTCACCGAGCGGCCGAACGCGCTCCACATGGTGCGGGGGCCGTCCATCGACGACGGGCTGGCGTTCGCCGGGCACCACCGTCCGTCGCAGCTCGCCTCCCCGGTCACCGGGAAGCGGGTGAGCAACTGGGTCGGCGCCACGAAGTCGGTCGACAGCGGTAGGCCGGATTCCAGCGCGGCCAGCAGGGTGAAGAGCTTGAACGTCGAGCCGCCCTGGTACCCCTCGATCGCGCCGCCGCCGGCGATCAACTGGTTGACGGTGTTCGGGCGGTTCTTCTGCCCGACCGGGTTGCCCGCGACGCTGTAGGCGCGGTTCACCGACATCGCCAGCACCCGCCCGGTGCCCGGTTGCACCACCGCGGTGGGCAACGCCTCGGCCCTGGTCGTCGGATAGATCCTCAACACCTGCTCGGTGGTGGCCCGCTGCACGCCCGGGTCCAGCGACGACACGATGGAGAAGCCGCCCCGGCGCAGCGCGCGCTGCCGCTCGTCGGCTGTCGCCCCGAACGCGGGCTGGCTGCTCCACCAGCGGGTGAACCAGTCGCAGAAGAAGCCCCAGTCGTTGTGCGCGTCGGGCACGCCCGTGCAGTCGTTCGGGGTCTCGCTGGTGCGCAGTTGCAGCGGCTCGGCCCGCGCGGCGGCCGCCGCGTCCGCCGGCACCTGTCCCGACTCCACCAGCCGTTCCAACACGTACGACCGCCGGGCCACAGCGCTGTCCGCGTCGCCGTTTATCGGATCGTCGCTGTCGGGCGAACGCACGAGACCGGCGAGCAGTGCCGCCTGGGCCAGGGTCAGCTCGGCCGGGGAGCGGGAGAAGTACCGCTTGCTGGCCGCCGCGATGCCGTACGCCCCGGCGCCGAAGTAGGCGATGTTGAGGTAACGGGTCAGGATCTCGTCCTTGTCGAGTTCCCGCTCCAACGCGAGCGCGTACCGCATCTCCTGGAGCTTGCGGACGGTGGTGAGTTCGGTGGCGGCGTCCCGCTGCGCCTCGGTCAGCCGGGGGTCGTTGCTGAGCACGTTGCGGACGTACTGCATGGTCAGCGTGGAGGCGCCCTGCCGGGTCCGGCCGTCGCGCTTGTTGACTGTGAACGCGCGCACCACGCCCCGCAGGTCGACACCGCTGTGCTGGTAGAACCGGACGTCCTCGGCGGCCACGATCGCCCGGCGCATGACCGGAGCCACCTCGTGCAGCGGCACGTCCACCCGGTCCTCCTGGTAGAAGGAGGTGATCAGGGTCGTGCCGTCGTTGGCGTAGAGGTTGGAGCGCTGCGCGGTGGGTGGCGTCCGGAGTGTGTTCGGCAGCTCCGAGTACGGCGTCGACAGGGCGCTGAAGCCGATCCCGAAGACCAGGGCCGCGGGTAGGGCGGCGGCGGCCAGCACCAACCCGGCCAGCACTCCGGCGATCACCACGGTCAGCAGTTTGTCGAGTTGGGCCCGGATCATCAGCTCTCCCCGCAGGAGCCGGTCACGCTAGGACCCGTTCAGAATGACCCGGAACGCCCCTTTAGCCCTGGGTTTTCCCCAAACCCGGAGGAAACTCGCACCACGCTCAGGGCAGCAGCGCGCCGGCCAGCGGGTGGACCGTCTCCTCGATCTCGTCGGCGACCCGGCTGAAGCACTGGTCGCCACGACCCCACGGGTCGTCCAGATCATCGGTGGTCAGCGCCGAGGCGCCCAGCCGCGCGTCGTGAGCCGCCGCCACCAGGGCCATCCCCCGGGCGTACACGGCCTCCGGGGTGGCGTCACCCGGCGGCAGCGCGGCGGCGTCCACAGCGGCCAGCAGCCGGCCGAACTCGCCCAGCACGAACGCGCGGGCCGCAGCGTCCGGACGAAGCGCCACCACGTACTCCTGCTGGTCGGCGGTGGCGGTCAGGACCAGGTCGGCGGCGTCGATGTGGTCCGAGCGCAGCTTGCGCGCGGCGAACCCCGCCACGTCCCCACCACGGCCGGTGACCTGCCGTGCCGCCGGCGGGTTCATCTCCTCGCCCGCGTGCCAGCCACCAGTGCCGGCGCTGTGGCTGTGCACCAACTCCTCGGCCTGGGCCGGGTCCTGCGAACGCCGGGTCAGCCGCTCCCGCACCGCCAGGGCCAGCAGCCGCTCCGCCATCGGCGAGCGGCAGATGTTGCCCATGCAGACGTGCAGAACAGTGAACGGGGGCACTCAGACCGCCCGACCGTCGACGAGATCCGGAACCACGTCGCGCAGCTTCTCCAGCGGGATCGCCCCGGCCCGCAACAGCTGCGGCACCTCACCGGTCAGATCCACGATCGTGCTGGGCACCGGGTCCGGGCAGGGCCCGGCCTCCAGGTAGGCCCGCACCGAGTAGCTGAGCTGGTCACGTGCCTCGTCGGCGGTGACCGCGGCCGGCTGGCCGGTCTTGTTGGCCGACGAGACCGCCATCGGGCCGGTCTCGCGCAGCACCTCCAACGCCACCGGGTGCAGTGGCATCCGCACCGCCACAGTGCCGGTCTTGTCGCCCAGGTCCCACTGCAGGCTCGGCGAGTGCTCGACCACGATCGTCAGGGCACCCGGCCAGAACGCCTCCACGAGGTCCCGGGCGGCGGTGGGCAGCGAGAAGACCAACCCGTCCAGGGTGTGCCGCGAGCCGATCAGCACCGGCGGCGGCATCTGCCGACCCCGGCCCTTGGCATCGAGCAGCGCCTTCACCGCGTACGGGGTGAACGCGTCCGCGCCGATCCCATACACGGTGTCCGTCGGGAGAACGACCAGCTCGCCGTTCTTGACCGCCTCGATGGCCGCAGCGATGCCGCGGTCCCGATCGGCGGGCGACCGGCAGTCGTAGAGCATCACGAGGAGTCAGTCTGCCACGCCGGCCCGATCGGGGCGTGCTGGCCGTCCGCCCGTCGGGACGCGGTCGCGTAGCGGGGACGCCCGGTGAGGTCCAGATGCTCCGCGACAGCGGTGAAGCCGCCGTCCTGGGCGAGCAGCTCGGGCACCGCCGCGCCGTGGGTGTCGTCGTGCTCGACGCCGAACACACCCCCCGGGCGCAACAGCACCGCCGCCCGGGCGACGACCGGCCGGATCACCACCAGACCGTCCGCGCCGCCGAACACCGCCTCCGCCGGGTCGTGCCCGGCCACCTCCGGCGGGACCACGACGTCGTCCGGCACGTACGGCGGGTTGCAGAGCAGCACGTCCACCCGGCCCACCAGATCCGCCAGCAGATCCGGCGCGGTCACGTCGGCCTCCACCACCTCGATCGGCCGGTCCCCCGCCGCGGCCCGCTCCGCCGCGTTGCGCCGCAGCCACACCAGCGCCGCCGGGGACCGCTCCACAGCGATCACCCGCGCTCCCGGCAGCTCCTGAGCCACCGCCAGCGCGATCGCGCCCGAACCGCTGCACAGGTCCACCACCACCGGATCGGGCCGGCCCTGGGCCTGCTCGACACCCCAGCCGGCCAACAGCTCGGTCTCCGGCCGGGGCACGAAGACACCAGCGCCGACCGACAGCTCCAGGTGCCGGAACCCGGCCCGACCGGTCAGGTGTTGCAACGGCTCACGCGCGGCGCGGCGGCGCGTCAACTCGTCGAGCCGCACCAGTTGGTCGTCACTGAGGTCGTCGGCGAGAGCCAACCGACCCCGGGGAACGCCGAGCACGTACGCCGCCAGCAACTCGGCCTCCACCCGGGCCGAGCCGACCCCGGCGGCGCCGAGCGCGCGGGCCGCTCGGGCCACCGCGGCGGACGGCCGGATGGGGCCTGTCCCTTCGGGGGGGTGTTGCGGCAAAGTACTCACGACATAATCATGAAGCGTCGCGGGCGACGTGACGAACAGGTGCGCCCAGGCGCGCACGACAGGAGGTTGGCGGGTGGGCTGGCTCGACCGGGTCGATGACCAGGTTGACGCCCTGACGCACGCCCGGGCGTTGCAGGAGGCCAGCCGCTCCGCGGAGGCGTACGTCCTGCTGGAGCGTGTGATCCGCACCACCAACGATCCGGCGGCGCGGGCGGACGCGATGGTGCAGCGCCTCTCCGCGCTGATCAATCTCGGTCGGACCGCGGAGTTCACCCGGGCCATCGAAGAGGCGTCGGCGGCGGTCCGTGACCTCGCCGAGCCCTATCTGCACGGTCACCTCAACGCGTTGGCCGCGCTCGCCGCGCACCACCAGGGCGCACTGGACCGGTGCGTCATGCACCTCGTCCGGGCGGCCCGGGCGCTGGGCGCCGTCGCCGACCCGGACCGGGACACCGCCTGGGGTTGGCACGACCTGGCCATGGCCTACAGCTACCTCAGCTTCCACGGGTACGCCCTGGGCGCCATCGAGCGGGCCCGGCAGCTCGGGCTGACCTCCGGGATCCCGGAGGAGACGTTCGCCGCGCCGGGCATCCGGCTGCGCAACGCCGTGGCCCTCGACCACAACGGCGACAGCGACGGTTGTCTGCGGGTGCTCCGGGACGTGGCCGCCGACCTGACCCGCTTCGTCCGCGCCGGGCGGGCTGGCCAGCTACGCCCGAGCAGCCTCGCCGCGTACGGCTACGCGGCGGCCCGACAGGCCGCGCTCGGCGACCAGGTGGCCCCCGAAGGCCCCGAGCCGGCCCGGTTGATCACCCACGGCGGGGACAGCGCCCGTGCCCGCGACCTGCGTCAGCTCGGGCAGGTGTGCCTCGCCGTCGCCGACGGTAGGCCGATCGAGGCGGTCGCGCGACTGGATACCGTCCAGGTCTCCAACGAGACGCTCGGGGCGGCCGAGCCGGCCCGGCTGCGCAGCATCGCGTTGACCCGCGCCGGGGACCACCTGGCGGCGCACCGGGCCGACCGGCTGGCGTTCCGGCTCGCCGCGCAGCGCAACGACCGGCTGCGCGACGTCTACATCGACGGCATCGCCGCCCGCATCGACCACGAGGAGATGCGCCGCGAGGCGGCACGCTTCGAGGGCGAGGCGTTGACCGACCCGCTCACCGGGCTGCCCAACCGCCGCCGGCTGGAGCGCTACATCACTGCCGTTGTCACCCGCGGCGATCGAGTGGTGATCGGCGTCTGCGACCTGGACGGCTTCAAGGCGGTGAACACCCGGCACGGGCACCACTCAGGCGACCTGGTGCTGCAACGCATCGCCGGTGTGATCAACCGGGTGATGCGCCGGGGCGACTTCGTGGCCCGCTACGGCGGTGACGAATTCGTTGTGGTGCTGCCGGACACCGGCATGACCGAGGCCGCCGAGGTGGCCCGCCGGATCGAGGCCGCGGTCCGCCTGGAGGACTGGGAGTCGTTGGTCCCGGGCACCCCGGTCGGGGTGAGCATCGGCTTCGCCGAGGTCTCCGGTGGCAGCGGGCTGCGCGACGCGCTCAGCGTCGCGTTCGAGCAGGCCGACCGCGAGATGCTCCGCGCCAAGACCCGCCCCCGCGCGAGCTGACCCCCGCCAGGGGGCGCTGGCGCGGGCGTCGATCAAGCGCGGCGGGTCAGCTTGAGTGCCGTGGTCAGCGGCGGGTCAGCTCGGTGTCGCCAGCGAGCCGGGCGGCCCGGTCGGCCTCGGTGAGGGCGTCCAGTACCCCGTCCAACTCGCCGCCGAGCGCCAGATCCAGGTTGTACGCGGTGTAGCCGATCCGGTGATCGGTGATCCGGTTCTGCGGGAAGTTGTAGGTGCGGATCCGCTCCGAGCGGTCAACAGTGCGCACCTGGGCCTTGCGCGCGTCCGAGGCTGCGGCGTCGGCCTGCTCCTGGGCGGCGGCGAGCAGCCGGGCCCGCAGGATCCGCATCGCCTGCTCCCGGTTCTGCAACTGGGACTTCTCGTTCTGGCAGGAGACGACGATGCCGGTCGGCAGGTGGGTGATCCGCACCGCCGAGTCGGTGGTGTTCACCGACTGGCCACCCGGGCCGGACGAGCGGAACACGTCGATGCGCAGCTCGTTCTGGTCGATGGTGACGTCGACGTCCTCGGCCTCCGGCAGCACCAGCACCCCTGCGGCACTGGTGTGGATCCGGCCCTGCGACTCGGTCACCGGGACACGCTGCACCCGGTGTACGCCGCCCTCCCACTTGAGCCGCGACCAGACGCCGTTGCCGCCGTCCGGCACACCCTTGGTCTTGATCGCCAGGGAGACGTCCTTGACCCCGCCGAGGTCGGAGTCCTGTGCGTCGATCACCTCGGTGACCCAGCCGTGCCGCTCGGCGTAGCGGGTGTACATCCGCAGCAGGTCACCGGCGAACAGCGCCGACTCCTCGCCACCCTCACCGGCCTTGATCTCGACGATCACGTCCTTGGCGTCGTGCGGGTCGCGGGGAATGAGCAGCTCGGCGAGCCGCTCCTCCAGCACCGGCAGGGACCCGGCGATGGCGTCCGCCTCGGCCGCGAAGGACGGGTCCTCGGCGGCCAGCTCGCGAGCCGCGGCCAGATCGGCGCGGGCCTGCTCCAACTCGTCGGCGGCCTTGTGCAGCGGCACCAGCTCGGCGTACCGGCGACCGACCCTGCGCGCGGTGGCCTGGTCGGCGTGGATGGCCGGATCGGCCAGCCGCTTCTCCAGTTCCGCGTACTCGTCGAGAAGGCCGGCCAGACGCTCGCTGCTCATGCTGCGGATGCTCCTTCGACGGTGCGCGACGACCGGGCCGGGGCCGAAAGGCCACCGGCCGGGCGGAATTGGAGGAAAACGCGGACGGCGCCCGCGTCCGGTGAAAAACCGGACGCGGGCGCCGAACGAGGAGTTACTTGGCCTTCTTGGCCTGAACCTTGGCGTACTTCTGCTGGAACTTCGCGACCCGGCCGGCGGTGTCGAGAACGCGCTGCTTACCGGTGTAGAACGGGTGGCAGGCGCTGCAGGTCTCGGCGTGGATCGCCCCGCCCTTGGCGGTGCTGCGGGTCGTGAACGTGTTGCCACAGGAGCAGCTGACCTCGGTGGTCACGTACTCCGGGTGGATGTTTGCCTTCATCGCCTCGGTCCTCTCGTTGGTGGTCGCCGGGTCGCCGTCATCGCTCGTCGCGCCGTACGCGACGGGCTCGGGCGTGAACCGGAACCGGTGGCCGATTGACCAGTGTGCCATGGGCCTGAGCCGACCCGGTAATCGGGCCGCACACCTCGTCCGGCATCGTCAACACGTGCCTACCCGTCCGCATTCCCGCCGCCCGGCGGGGCATTCGCGCACCCGGCGGATCGCCGCCAGGTACCCCGGCCGGGGTACGCCCGTCGAGCCGGAGGTGCGTCCATGACCCGCCTGATCGCCACCCGGGGACTGCCCGCCTCGGGCAAGACGACGTTCGCCCGCACGCTCCAGCCGTCCGTATCGCGGGTCAACCGGGACGATCTGCGCCGGATGTTGCACGGCGAGCGGTTGTTCACCCAGTGGGCCGAGGCGCAGGTGACCGCCGTACAGCAGGCTCAGGTCGAGGCGCTGCTGCGGGCCAGAGCGGACGTCTGCGTGGACGACACCAATCTGCGCGCGCGGACCCTGCGGGGCTGGGCCGAGCTGGCCGCCCGCCACGGCGCGGACTTCGAGGTGCACGACTTCACCGACGTGCCGCTTGACGAGTGCCTGCGCCGCGACGCCGCCCGGCCGGCCGCCGACCAGGTCGGCGCGGACGCGATCCGCCGGCTGCACGAGCGGTACCTGCAGGGGCGGGAGCTGCCGTTGCCGGTGCCGCAGGCCCGCACCGGCAGCCCCGCCGTGGTGCACCCGCCGTCGACCGAGCCACCGGAGATCGTCCTGGTGGACATCGACGGCACCGTCGCGCTGGCCGTCTCCCGCAGCCCGTACGACATGACCCGGGTGGGCCAGGACCAGCCGAACACGGCGGTGATCGCGGCGGTCCGGGCGATGCACGCCGCCGGCTACGGGGTGGTCTTCTGCTCCGGGAGGGACGCCTCCGCCCGCGCGGCCACCGAGGCGTGGCTGGCCCGGCACGTACGAGTGCCCTACCTGGGCCTGCACCTGCGGGCCATCGGTGACTCCCGGAAGGACTCGATCGTCAAGCGGGAGATCTACGACCGGGAGATCCGAGACCGTTACCGGGTGGCCGGCGTCTTCGACGACCGCGTCCAGGTGGTCCAGATGTGGCGATCCCTCGGCCTCACCGTCTTCCAGGTGGCCGACGGCGACTTCTGAGGTGTCCGGACGGGCCCTCACGCGTGGGGGCCCGTCCGGACAGTTCACCCGGTGACGGTGATGGTGGCCTCGGCACGGACGCCGTTGACCTCGACCGCCAGGCGTATCGGCGCGCCGGGCCGCAGTGCGGTCAGGGTGCCGGTGGCCGGGTCGAATCGGGCGGTGTGCCACTGGCGCACCCCGGCCGCCGAGCCGACGTGCACTCCCGGCGAGGCCGACCAGTCGGCGCTGACCGGTGCGACCACCGGGACCGTACGCCCGCCGGGCTGGGTCAGCGTGGCGGTGACCGCGGCGGGGGTGCCGACCGCGACGCCGGCCGGGGCGGTCACCGTGAGGCGGTCGGCGTGCGCGTGGAACTCCGCGTCCACCCAGCGCGGGCCCTCGGCGAGCGGGTTACGACGGGCCCGGTCGGCCTCGGCCGGGGTCACCGGATCCACGCCGAACTCCGTCCACCCGGTGAAGCCGCCCTGATCGGCGGGGGTGGACGGCGTCTTGCCCGCGTTGCCGTTGATCACGTACGGCACACCGTCCACCCGGTCGGCGTGGAAGGTGCCGACGTGCCCGCCCACGAACAGCGCGCCCTTGCCGGTGCGGTGCTGGAAGTCGGCCAGCCACTGCTCCAGCAGCGCTGCCTCCTTGCGGTCGCCGAGCTGGCTGGCCTGCGCCGGGCTGGGGTCGCGCGGCGGGTGGTGGTGCAGGACGACCACCGAACCCACGCGCCGGTCGGTGGCCGCCGCGTCCAGCGTCTCCCGAAGCATCCGTACCTGGTCGAAGCCGCCGCCGCGCAGCGTCCCGGTGGACGAGTTCAGCGTGACGAACCGGGTGCCGTTGTGGTCGAACACCCGGGAGGTGGCGCCGAACGCGGCAGCGAAGTTGCTGATCGGGGCCCCCATGATCTCGTGGTTGCCGGGCACGTAGTACCAGGGCAGCGCGTCGCCCAACTCCTCGTCGAGGATCCGCCGGGCCAGCGCGAAGTCGGCCGGGTAGGCGGTGTCCACGAAGTCGCCGTTGATCAGCAGGAAGTCCGGCCGGGCCGCCCGCACCTCGCGCAACGTCCGCCGGGCCTGGGCGACCAGGTCGCTGTCCGGGTCGGCGGCGACGAACTGGGCGTCGGAGAGCACCGCGAACCGCCACGGCGCGCCGTCCACGGTGCCGTCGCGGACCACCACCCGATCGGTACGCGGGGCCACCTGCGGCACGTCGACAGTCGGGGGCACCTTAGCCACCAGGTCGTCGATGATCACCTCGCTGGTGTACTGCGCCGCGGCGTTCGTCTCGGCCACGTAGAAGCGGCGTACCCGCACCGGGTACTGCACCCCGGCCGGCACCGCGAACTCCACGTACCGCCAGCCGGTCCAGGTGATCAGTGGGCCGCGCAGCACGTGTTGGGTGTCCTGGGCGTCGTGCAGGTGCAGACTGGGCCACTCCCCGGTGCCGTTGCCGTGGATCCACATCCCGAAGGCCTGCGGCTGACCGGGCACCTCGATCCAGGCGGGTGGGTCGGCGTACGCGGCCCGCGTGCCGGTGGACTGGCTGAAGTCGTACGACATGCGCAGACCGGTGCCGGTGTGTCCGGGCGCCGGCGTGACCGAACCGCTGGCGCGGGCCTGGCTGAACCGCCAGGACGCCGCGTCGTCGAAACCGGCGACCGGCACGTCGGTCAGCCCGACGGTGACCGGCAGGACAGCGCTCGTGCGTCCGACGTGAACGGTCACCAGGCCCGAGCCGGTGTCCCGCAACGCGGCGATGGACAGGTTGCCGTCCCCGGTCGGAGTGATCCGCAGCAGGTCCCGGTCGTAGTCGACTGTGAGGTCGGCCGGCTCGATCGGCGCGGTGTTGCCCTCGGCGTCGTACCCGACCACGCCGATCGTGGCGTTGCCGTCCCGACCGGTCAACCCGACCCGCGGCTCGGTGGTGCCGATCCGGGCCAGCGGGCCGAGCACTGTGAGGTTCAGTGAGCCGGTGACCCGCCCCCGTGCGGCGGTGACCGTGCTGGCCCCCGGTGCGCCGGCGCGGAAGACGCCGTCACTGTCGACCCGGCCGCGTGCCGCCGGGGTCACCCGCCAGGTGGGGGCGCCCGCCGCCGGGCCGTACGTCTCGTCGTAGCCGGATGCGGTGAGGGTGCGGGTCAGCCCTGGGAAGACCCGGTCGGGCCGCCCACCTCGCACCGGTGAGACGCCCGGGGCGGCGGTGGGGTCGCTGGCCGTCTCGACCCAGTAACCGGTGAGTCGCCCACTGCCCTTAGGGGCGTAGATGGCCAGGCCGTTGGGCACGGCCCGCTCGCTGCCGTCGGAGGGGCCGTTCTCCAGCTGCACGTCGGGCGCGCCCGGTTCCCGGGCCAACAGCGTGGACGATCCGCCACCATCCAGGTTGAGCGCGTGATGGGCGCCCAGCTCGGCCATCATCCGGCCCATCTCGGTCTGCGTCACCCCGCGGCTGTCGACCTGACGGCCGTCCACCGTCAGCATGATCATTTTTCGACCGTCGGCGCTGAACCCGACGGCGGTGCGGGGGGCGAGGGTCGGGTCGGCGATGGTCTGCACGACGCCGCCGCGGACCAGGACGTTGCCGCCACCGACCGCCGCGTGCAGGGTGCTGCCGTCGGAGGGCTTCGGCCGCCAGGCCACCGTCACGGGGTCACCGGGGCGCAGGCCGGCCAGCGCGTCCGCGCCGAGATCGCGCCCGAGCAGCACGGTGCTGCCCGCGACGATCGGGCCGCTACCGGCCACGCTTCCCACCGCAGCCACCCGACCGTTGGTCACTGTGACCTCGACCACCCGCGCCGCGCCCTCCACGGCACGCTGTCGGGAGTACGTCCCCCACAGCTCGGTGAAGGCGCCGATGCCGTCGGCCTGCACCATGTTGTTGAACTGGGTCAGCGGGACCGGCCCGGTGGGCAGTGTGGCGCTGCCGTCGAAGTTCACCTCGATCACTCGCCCGAGGCCGTTCGTGGTGACCGCCACCGCGTTGCGGTGACCGCTGACCCCCGACTGGATCAGCTCGCCGTCGCGGACGCCGACGCCCTGGGCGGCACCGGAGTTGTTGATGTCGAAGAAGTCGCCGTTGACGGCGGCGACCGCGTGCGACTGGTCTACAGCCTTTCGCAGCGGCTCGGCCCGGCTGACCGCGCCGGAGTTGACGTAGTCGACGGTGGAGCCGCCGGCCAGGTCGGTGGTGAGCGCGTCGGCGCGCAGCCAACCCTCGGCGTCGTACCTGTCGAAGGACGTCAGCTGCACGCCCGGCGCGACCGGCCGGGTGGCAGTAGTGGTCTCCAGCCCGCCGGCCGGCTCCAGACCACCAGCGCCGGCGGTCGGGGCGGTCGCGACTGTCGGAGCGGCGGCCAGGCTGACCGAGCCGGCCGGGCGGGAGGACGCGGGCGGCGCGTCCTCGGCGATGGTGGGTGAGGCCACCGACGGTGGGGCCACTGTGGGCGGGTCGATGGTGGGTGCGGCGGTGGCCGGCGGCGACAGGGCCAGGGCGAGCACCGGCGTCAGCAGCAGGACGCCGGTGCGGCGGGCGGATCGTCTGCGGGTACGCATGGACGACAGTCAACCCGGCGATGAATAGAAGTTTCAATACCTGTCGACTGAACCGAAGGAAAATTCCATCACCGCGCGGCGCGGGCGTCATCTCCCGCCCGCTGCGGCTCCCGCCGACTGCCGGTGTCGGGCCCGGGAACATGACGAAGGGGCACGGCCGCGATGGCCGTGCCCCTTCGATCGTCACCCGGGGATGGTTACTCCCCCGGCGTCGACTTCGCGATCTGCATCAGGAACTCGATGTTCGTGCGGGACTGCTTGAGCCGGTCCAGCAGGAGATCCATCGCGGCCTGCGAGTCCAGCGAGTGCAGCACCTTCCGGAGCTTGTGGATGATGGCCAGCTCTTCCGGTGCGAGCAGGACCTCTTCCTTACGCGTACCGGACGGGTTGATGTCGATGGCCGGGAAGGTCCGCTTGTCGGCGATCTTCCGGTCCAGCTTCAACTCGGCGTTGCCGGTGCCCTTGAACTCCTCGAAGATGACCGTGTCCGCCATGGACCCGGTCTCCACCAACGCCGTGGCGATGATGGTCAGCGACCCGCCGTTCTCGATGTTGCGGGCCGCGCCGAGGAAGCGCTTCGGCGGGTACAGCGCGGTGGAGTCGATACCACCCGACATGATCCGACCGCTGGCCGGCGCCGCCAGGTTGTACGACCGACCGAGCCGGGTCACCGAGTCGAGCAGCACGACGACGTCGTGTCCAAGCTCGACGAGGCGCTTGGCCCGCTCGATGGCCAGCTCCGCCACCGTGGTGTGGTCCTGCGGCGGACGGTCGAACGTGGCCGCGATGACCTCGCCCTTGATCGACCGCTGCATGTCGGTGACCTCTTCAGGCCGCTCGTCCACCAGCACCACCATCAGGTGGCACTCCGGGTTGTTGCGGGTGATCGCGTTCGCGATCGCCTGCAGCACCATCGTCTTACCCGCCTTGGGCGGAGACTGGATGAGTGCCCGCTGGCCCTTGCCGATCGGCATGACCAGGTCGATGACCCGGGTGGTCAGGATGTGCGGCTCGGTCTCCAGCCGCAGGCGCTCCTGCGGGTAGAGCGGGGTGAGCTTGTAGAACTCCGGACGACGCCGGGCCTCCTCGGGCTCCATCCCGTTGATCGTGTCCAGCCGCATCAGCGGGTTGTACTTGTCGCGCCGCTGGTCGCCGGTGTTGCCGCCCTCGCGGGCCGCCCGCACCGCACCGGTGATCGCGTCACCGCGGCGCAGGCCGTACTTCTTGATCTGGGACATCGAGACGTACACGTCGTTCGGGCCGGCCAGGTAACCGGTCGTCCGCACGAAGGCGTAGTTGTCGAGCACGTCGATGATGCCGGCCACCGGGACGAGCACGTCGTCCTCGTTGACCTGCGGCTCACGCCCACCGGTGTCGGCACCGGTCTCGGTGCGCTCGCCGCGCCCGCGGCGACGGTCCCGGAAACGGCTGCGCCGGCCGCGCCGGCCGCCACCCTCGTCGTCGTCGTCGCTGTCCCGCTCGGCACGCTGACCACGGTCGTTGCGGTCGTTGCGGTCACCGCGGTCGGGTCGGTCGTTGCGCTCGGCCCGCTCACCCCGGTCGGAACGCTCGGTCCGGTCGTTGCGCTCGCCACGATCGGCACGCTCGCCCCGGTCGTTGCGCTCGGTCCGCTCGCCACGCTCGGTCCGCTCGCCACGGTCGGCACGCTCGGTCCGCTCGCCACGCTCGGTCCGCTCGCCACGGTCGGCACGCTCGGTCCGCTCGCCACGGTCGGTCCGCTCGCCACGGTCGGCACGCTCGGTCCGCTCGCCACGGTCGGCACGCTCGGTCCGGTCGGCACGCTCCGGACGCTCGGCCCGCTCGCGGCGGTTCTCGCCACGGTCGGCCCGCTCGCCGGCTTCCGCCTCGTCGGTACGCGTCTCGGTCGCCCGAGCCTCAGTCGCCCGAGCCTCAGTCGCCCGCGTCTCAGTCGCCCGCGCCTCGGTCGCCCGCGCCTCAGCGGGGCGAGCCTCGGTGGCACGGGCCTCTGCCGTTGCGGTCCGGCTCCGCCGGGTACGGCTACGGCCCTCGGTCTCGGCGGCCGGCTCGGCCGGCGCCTGCTCGGCACCGCGTCCTTCGGCTGCCGGCCGGTCGGCGGTCTCCCGCACCTCGGCGCGCACTCCCTCACGGGTCGGGGCGGCCGCGGCCGCGACCTCGGCCCGTGGTCGAGGGGTCCCGGCGGCGTTGCCGCCCTGCCGCTCGGAAATCGCGGCGATCAGCTCGCCCTTGCGCATGCGAGCCGTGCCGGAGATGCCGAGCGACGCAGCCAGGCTCTGCAGCTCTGGCAGCAGCATCGCCGACAGACCGGTGCCGCTACGCCGACGACGGGCGGGAGCGGCTGCGGTGGCATCGCCAGCGACGTTGGAAACATCCGACGTCACGTCGGTGGTGTCGCTCAATGGATTCCTTCCCTCGATAGGCCGGGACTGCCCGGAGTCGGAGCTCAGGTGGCCGGGCGGCCTCGGTGCACCCGCCTCGCAAGGACGCGTCGCGGGAGTCTGTGACACAGCAGCCGGTCGGTATCCCGACTCACCAACGTCGGTGAGCAGGTCTCGCCGTCTGCGGCGACCTGTGGAAACTGCGGTGCGGCGTGGGCCTTTGGCAGGGGTAGACGGGCTGACCGCCGAGAGCTTCGGGGGTGCGCCGCCCCGCAGGAGATCGCGTGCTTCGCGGCTGTGCTAGGTCTAGAGCGTAATCAACTCTTCCGACCTGCGGCAACAGGGTCCCGCTCGGCGTGTCCAAGTCTACCCCGTGCGACCCGCGCGCCGCTGACGTCTATCGGTAACTGCCAGATCTCCCAGTCTGTTCCCACTGGGAAGCCCGCTGGAGGCTGGCTGAACGCCAGCACGGTCGGCCCCGCCCCACTGACCACAGCTGCCACACCGGCCG
Source organism: Micromonospora sp. NBC_00362 (assembly GCF_026342155.1). Classification (NCBI taxonomy): domain Bacteria; kingdom Bacillati; phylum Actinomycetota; class Actinomycetes; order Micromonosporales; family Micromonosporaceae; genus Micromonospora; species Micromonospora sp. NBC_00362. Next base: position 5,709,935 of record NZ_JAPENH010000001.1, on the reverse strand, counting down.
CTCGCAACGCGCTGACCAGGGCAGATGTGCCTGGCATCCCGGCTGCGCGGTAATCCTGATGGAGTCTGTCGACGGTGGCCGGCAGCAGCAGGGTCGGGTCCGTGGTGAGCGCGTGCACCAGCAGCGCTGCCCGCCCGGCAGTCAACGCGGCGTCACCGTGCGGCACTGTTGCCGGCAAAGCCGCCCGCGCGGTCGCTGTCAAACCGCGTTCCGCCGGGACGAAAACAGTGGGCCGCACCGCTGCGGCGACCGGCAGGGAGACCGCCCGGGCGCCGCCCGGCTCGGACCAGGCCACCGTGAAACCGCCGAGCAGGCACGGCGCCACGTTGTCGGGGTGGCCCTCGATCTCGGCGGCCAGCCGCAGCGCGCCGGCGTCGTCGAGGTGGTGCTCCCCATCGACGACCAGGGCGCGGGCCAGCAGCACCCCGGCGACGATCGCGGCGGACGAGGAGCCCAGCCCACGTGCCTGGGGGATCCGGTTGACGCACTCCACGCTCAGCCCCGCGGGGTGGGCCCCGAGCACGTCGAACGCGGCACGCATGGCCCGCACCACCAAATGCCGGTCGTCGTCGGGCAGCTCACCGGCGCCCTGCCCGGTCACCATCACCCGAACACCACCCGAGGCGACCTCGGCGGCCACGTCGTCGTAGAGCCCGAGGGCGAGACCCAGCGCGTCGAAGCCCGGGCCCAGGTTGGCGCTGGTCGCCGGGACGCGGACCCGGACCGGCTCGGCGGTGAAGTTCGTCGGCACGCGCTCATGCTAGGGCCCGGGACCGACGAACCGGTCCCGCGCCCGCTGCCTGGGATCGCCGAGTTCAGCCGGCCGGGTCCGGGACCGGCTCGACGGCCGGATCGGTGAGCGACAGCCGGCGGGTGGCGATCCGCCAGCCGACCGCGTACACGAGGGTGATCAGACCGCAGCCGGCGAGCACCACCCGTTCGTCGACGGAGTCCACCACCAGGGCCACCGCCAGTTGACTCACCGAGATCGCCAGCGTCGCCAGCATCATGTCGGTGGCGAAGACGCGGCCCCGCAACCGGTCCGGAACTTCACCCTGAAGGGCGAAGTTCGACATCACCCAGTTGCTGCCGCCCGCGAAGTGGGCCACGAAGACCAGCAGCAGCACCAGCGGAAACCATCGCACCACCGAGGTGCCCAGGTAGGCCAGGCCGTAGAGCGACATGGACAGCGCGAGCCCGGGAAGCAGCCACGCCCGGTTGGTCAACACCCGGCGCATCAGGATCGGCCCCACCAACGCTCCCGCGCCGCGTACCGCGAAGAGCAGGCCGGCGCCGAGCGGACCGACGCCGTACACGCCGGCCAGCAGCGGAAACACCGTCAGCACGCCGTTGCCCAGGCCCACCGCCGACTTGACGGTGACCAGCGCGAGCACCCGGGGGCGGTGACCGATGTAGCCGAGCGCCTCGCGGACCGCCGACCAGGTCCGCTGGGCCGGTTGGTCGGCGTCCCGGGGCGCCTGCAACGGCCGGCGGATCCGGGTGGCGAGGGTCGCGGCCGCCGCGAGGCCCGCCGCCGCCACCCAGAAGCAGACGTACGGGCCGGCAGCGGTGCTGAGCACACCGCCGAGCGAGGCGCCGACCACCGTCATGGTGCCCCAGGCCGAGCCAGCGATGGCGTTGCCAGCGGCGAGCTCGTGCGGCTCCAGCACGTTGGGCAGCGCGGCCTGGGCGGCCGGCGAGTAGAACGCCTTGGCGACCGCCACCACGCCGATCGCTACCAGTGCCAGCCACGCGGTTGCGGCGTTCCGCACGCCGAGCAGCAGCAGCACGCCCACCAGCGCGGCCACGTTCGCGGCGATCATGACCTTCCGGCGGTCGAAGCGGTCGGCGATCGTGCCGGTGTACGGCAGCAGCAACGCCACAATGCCGGTGTCCACCGCCAACACCAGCGCGCCCCAGACGCCACTGCCGGTCAGGTGCGGTAGCAGCACCAGCAGCGGCACCATGACGAACCAGTCGGCGCCGAAGACCACCAGCTCGGCGAGGAACAGGTTGCGGAAGCTCCGATTGCCGGTCAGAACCGAGAGGGTGGACGCCACGGAGCGCGACCCTACCCGGTCGTCGTCGAAGCCATACCCGCTCCCAGCAGCGCCGAGACCGTGACGAATGTGTAGCCACGCGACCGTAGCCCGTTGATCATGTCGGGCAGGCCCCGCAGTGCGACCAGCCGCCTTCGCGCCCCCACATCGTGACCGAGCACTATCGTTCCCGGTCGAACCTCGGCCATGATCCGTCGGGCGTGACCGGCCGGATCGTGAGGGAACTCACGCTCCACCATCTGCAACGACCAGAGCACCAGCCGATAGTCCAGCCGAGCCGCCGCGTGCAGCACCGCCCCGCCCAGGTGGCCGTACGGCGGGCGGAGAAGCGCCGGCGGCACCCCGGTCAGGTCGGCGATCGCGTCGTGGCTGCGGCGCAGGTCGTCGTACGCCTCGGCGGCGTCCAGGTCGGCCAGGTCCCGGTGCGCCCAGCTGTGGTTTCCCACCTCGTGCCCGTCGAGCCGGTCGCGGACGACGTCGGCGTGCCGGCGGACCTGCGTCCCGACCATGAAGAAGGTAGCCGGGACCCGGTGCTGGGCCAGGGTGTCGAGCACCATGGGGGTCCACTGTGGCGCGGGGCCGTCGTCGAAGGTGAGGGCCACCAGGCGCTGGTTGGTCCGCCCGGACCAGACGACCTCCAGCGCGCCGGAGCTGACCTTCTGCTGGCCGTTACCGAGGGTGGCGCTGGCGGGGCCGCCGGCGATCGGCATCCGGCGATGCGTGATCCGCCACGCCTCGGACGTCCCCGCGCCGATGGCCATACCGCCCGCCACCAGCAGGCCACGGCGCAACAGATCGCGCCGCCCCCATCCGCTCGCGCCCTCGGCCATCCGCCCGCCCCACTTCACCCACACCCCACTCACCCACAAGGAGTATGCAAGAAGTTACACAAAGTATGGGGTGGGCGAGTCGGAGTGTTTTCGGTCGAACGAACCTGAAACGCCCCCGGCGAAAATCCGCCGGGGGCGTTCCGAAACGCGCTGCGACCTACTCGGTCGGCTCCGCCGGAGGCAACGGCGAGGTACGGCTACGCGGTAGCCGCAGCACCTCGAACTGGTCCGTGCCCTCCACCAACGCGGCCGACGGCGCGGGTCGCCCGGCCGGTCGCACACCCTCGGCCGCGACCGGGGCGGGCGCGCCGCTCGGCACCGCTACCTGGTTCGGCGCTGGCACCTCGTCGGTCTCCGTCGTGGTCACCGTCGACCCTCCGGAGCGCCGCCGTGCGCGCCGACCCCGCAGCGACTCCTTGGTGTGCTCCACCATCGTGTACAACGTCGGCACCAGGATCAGCGTGAGCAGCGTCGAGCTGAGCAGACCACCGATCACCACGACCGCCAGCGGCTGAGAGATGAAGCCGCCCTCACCGGTCAACCCGAACGCCATCGGCAGCAGCGCGAAGATGGTCGCCACCGCCGTCATCAGGATCGGGCGCAGCCGGCGACGGCCACCTTCGACCACCGCCTCCCGGACCCCCATGCCCTGCGCCCGGTACTGGTTGATCAGGTCGAGCAACACGATCGCGTTGGTCACCACGATGCCGACCAGCATCAGCACACCGATCAGCGCCGGCACACCGAGCGGCGTCCCGGTGACCAACAGCAGACCGATGGCGCCGGTCGCCGCGAACGGGATGGAGATCAGCAGGATCAGCGCCTGCGTGAGGCTACGGAACGTGGCCACCATGATCAGGAAGACGATGGCGATCGCGGCCAGCACCGCCAGGCCCAGGTCCGCGAAGGCATCCGCCTGATCCGCGCTGACACCACCGATGGTGAAGCTCGCACCCGGCACGTTGATGCCGTCCAGCCGCTTCTGCAACTCCGTGCTTGTCGCGCCCAGGTTCGAGCCGGTCGCCGCGCCGGTCACCGACACGCTGCGCTCACCGTCGATGCGGGTGACCTGCTGCGGCCCCTCGCCCTGGGTGACCTGCGCGATGTCGCCCAGCTTCACCGGACCAACCGGCAGTGCCCGCAGCTGCTCCACTGTCGTCGGCGGTTGCGTGCCCGACCGCAGCACCACGTTCTGCTGCTGGCCGTCGAGCGCTACCTGACCCAGCGGCGCTCCCCGGAACGCCTGCGACACGAACTGCCCCACGGCGGCCTCGGTGAGCCCGACCCGACCCGCGGCGACCCTGTCGACCACCACGTCGACCCGCGGCACCCGCGCGGCCAGGCTGGTGGAGACGTCCTCGACGTCCGGGACGCCGGCCATCGCCGCCCGCGCCTCCTCGGCGGCCCGGGTCAGCGCCTCCGGGTCGCTCGCCTGGACGATCACCTCAAGCTGGCTGGTCGACGCCTCCTGCCCGCCACCGAAGCTGATCTCGCCCACACCGGCGCCGAGCTTGTCGAACTCCTTGCGCAGCACCTCACGCATCTGCTTCGCGTCGGTGTCACCGTCGAGCGCCAGCGACCAGCTGGCGACGTTGTTGCCGCCGCCGCCCGCCCACGGGTTGTCGCCACCGCCCGCTGTCACCTGGTACGTCTCGACGCCGTCGGTGCGGGACAGCACCGACTCGACCTGCTTGGCCGCCGCGTCGGTGGCCGCCAGGCCACTGCCGGCCGGCAACTCCTGGCTCATGTTGAGGGTGTCCTGGCCGGAGTCGTCCAGGAAGTTGGTCTCCAACTTCTGCGCCAGACCGAAGGTGCCGAAGAGCACCAGCAGGCCCAGCCCGACGGTGATCCAACGGGTCGACCGCTTGCGGGTGGCGAACCCGATGACGGGCAGGTACGCCCGCTGCAACGGGCTGCGCAGCTCCTTCTCCTCCGCGGCGTGCCGTACCGCCTCGTCGTCCGCGGTGCCGCCGCGCGGCTTGAGGAACCAGTACGCGAGGACCGGGATCACTGTCAGCGACACCAGCAGCGAGGCGAGCAGAGCCACCGTCACGGTGATCGCGAACGGCGCGAAGAGCTGGCCCACGAACCCGCCGACCAGCGCGATCGGCGCGAACACCGCCACCGTGGTGAGGGTGGACGCGGTCACCGCACCGGCGACCTCCCGGACACCGGTGATGATGGCGTGCCGCTTCTCCTCGCCGTACTCCAGATGTCGTTTGATGTTCTCCAAGACCACGATCGAGTCGTCGACCACCCGACCGACCGCGATGGTCAACGCGCCGAGGGTGAGCAGGTTGAGCGAGTAGTCGCCGATCCACAGAGCGATCAGCGCCACCAGCACGGAGAGCGGGATGGAGACCGCGGTGACCACCGTCGAGCGCACCGACAGCAGGAAGACCAGGATGACGATGACAGCCATCACCAGGCCCAGCAGGCCCTCCGTGGTCAGCGACTCGATCGACTTCTCGACGAACGGCGCCTGGTCGAAGACCACGGTCAGCTCCGCGCCGGAGGCGTCCTTCAGGTCGTCGAGCCGGTCCCGGATCTCGTGCGAGATCTCCACGGCGTTGCCGTCCGGTGCCGCGGTGACAGCGATACCGAGGCTGTCCTTGCCGTTGGTCCGGGTGATCGCCGTGGCCGGGGCGAGCTGCTGCTCGACAGTCGCCACGTCACCGAGGCGAACCGGCGCCGCGGCCGGGGCGACCACGATGCCGCGCAGCTCCTCCAGGGTGGAGATCGGCGTGCCGACCTGCACCGGGAGGGCCAACGCGCCGTCGGTCACCGCGCCGGCCGGAACCGCCACGCCGTTTGTCTTCAGCGCCGCGCCGATCGCCGTCGGCTGGATCTTCGCGGCGGCCAACTTGGCCGGGTCCGGGGTGACCACCACGACGTCGTCGCGGGTGCCGGTCACCTCGACGGTGCGTACCCCCTCGATGCCCTCCAGCTCCGGCACCACGGTCTCGCGCAGCTTCTCGGCGAGCGCCCGCTCGTCCGCAGCGCCGGCCGCGGCCAGCACCACGGCCGGCAGGTCGTCGGTGCTACCCGCGATGACCTGCGGGTCGACGCCCTCCGGCAGCTGGGCGTCGATCCGGCTCAACGCGGTCTGCATCTTGTTGACCACGTCGTCGAGGTCGGTGCCGAACTCGTACGTCACCTGGACGGTGGCCGCCCCCTCGCGGGAGGTGGAGGTGACCTGGTCCAGCCCCGGGATGCCCTGGAGGGCGTTCTCGATCGGCTCGGTCACCTGCGACTCGACGATCTCGGGGCCGGCGCCGGGGTAGGGAGCCACGATGAACGCGGCCGGGAACTCGAGCGACGGCAGCAGTTGCTGCTTCAGCGACGGCACGGCGAACACTCCGAACACCGTGGTCACCACCGCGATGAGGGCAATCAGCCCTCGGTTGGCGAGGCTGAATCTGGCGAGCAGCGACATCGGCCTGGCTCACTCCTGAACGAGAATGCGGGCGGGGATACCCGAAAGTGTGCCGGACTCGCATACCTCGGCCCCCGCCGCCCCCGGGCCGTCGCGCCGCCCAGCTACCCGCCGTCGATCACCACCCGGACGGTGGCGCGCTCAGGCCAGGTCGAGGGCGCGCGCCGCGGCCAGCGGGTCGTTCGCGATGGTCACCGGCGCCGGCGCTGTGGAGATCGCCCATTCCGGATCCTTCAGCCCGTGGCCGGTCACCGTGCAGACCACTGTCGAACCGGGCGGCACCGCGCCCGCCGCGGCCTGCTGCAGCAGGCCGGCCACGCTGGCCGCGCTGCCCAGCTCGACGAAGACCCCCACCTCACGGGCGAGCAGACGGTACGCGGACAGGATCTCCCGATCGGTCACCGACGCGATCAGGCCACCGGAGGCGTCCCGGGCGTCGAGTGCCTTGGTCCAGCTCGCCGGGTTGCCGATCCGGATCGCCGTGGCGATGGTGGACGGCTCCGGCACCACCTGACCGGTCACGATCGGGGCCGCCCCGGCGGCCTGGAAGCCGTACATCTTCGGGGTGCGGGTGGTGGCGCCGGCGGCCAACTCCTCCCCGTATCCCATCCAGTACGCGGAGATGTTGCCGGCGTTGCCGACCGGCAGGCAGTGGATGTCGGGCGCGTCACCGAGCGCCTCGACGATCTCGAAGGCTGCGGTCTTCTGGCCGTGCAACCGGTCGATGTTCACCGAGTTGACCAACGCGACCGGGTAGTCCTGGGCGAGCTTGGCGGCCGTCGCGAGGCAGTCGTCGAAGTTACCGTTCACCTGGAGCAGCTTCGCGCCGTGCACCAGCGCCTGGGCCAGCTTGCCCAGCGCGATCTTGCCCTGCGGCACCAGCACGGCGCAGGTCAACCCGGCCCGGGCCGCGTACGCCGCGGCGGAGGCGCTGGTGTTGCCGGTGGAGGCGCAGATGATGGCCTTGTTGCCGGCCTCGACCGCCTTGGACACCGCGAGGGTCATCCCCCGGTCCTTGAAGGAGCCGGTCGGGTTGGCGCCCTCCACCTTGAGGTGCACGTCGCAACCGAGCCGGGCGGACAGCACCGGCGCCGGCAACAGCGGGGTGTTGCCCTCGTGCAGCGTGACGACCGGCGTGGCCGCGGTGACCGGCAGCCGATCCCGGTACGCCTCGATCAGACCCCGCCACATGTCGTTCTCCTCGCCTCTACCGCCGCGCCCACCCGATTGTCAGGGCCACCTTGGACCAGCCTGCTGGAGTGGTCAACGGCACACCCTGGCTTACCCACCTGGCGGGACGCGCGAGCCGTCCCGTCGATGATGCAACGACTCAGGCGTCGCCCTCGACCCGCAACACACTGGTCACCGACCGGACGATGTCCAGACCGCGCAGCTCACCGACGGTCGCGGCGAGCGCGGCGTCCGGTGCCACATGCGTGACGATGACCAGCTCGGCGTCGCCGTCGCGGCCCGCCGGCCCGCCCGCCGAGCCCTGCCGCACCGTCGCGATCGACACGTCGTGCCGGGCGAACACGCTCGCCACCGAGGCCAGCACACCCGGGCGGTCGGCCACGTCGAGGCTCACGTGGTAACGGGTCAACGCCTCACCCATCGGCCGGACCGCGAGGTCCGCGTACGCGCTCTCGCTGGCCGCGCGCACCCCGGCGAGCCGGTTGCGGGACACCGCGACCACGTCACCGAGGACCGCGCTGGCGGTGGGCGCGCCACCGGCGCCGCGACCGTAGAACATCAACTGGCCTGCCGAGTCCGCCTCCACGAAGACCGCGTTGAACGCGTCGCCGACGCTGGCCAGCGGGTGGCTGCGCGGGATCATCGCCGGGTGCACCCGGACGCTGACCGTCTCCCGGCCGGTGGAGTCGACACCCCGGGCCGCGATGCAGAGCAGTTTGATCGTGCAGCCCATCGCCTGGGCGCTGGCCATGTCCGCGGCGGTCACCTCGGTGATGCCTTCGCGGTGCACGTCGGCGGCGCCGACCCGGGTGTGGAACGCCAGCGAGGCGAGGATCGCCGCCTTCGCCGCCGCGTCGAAGCCTTCCACGTCGGCGGTCGGATCGGCCTCCGCGTACCCGAGGGCGGTGGCCTCTTCGAGGGCCTCGGCGAAGCCGGCGCCGGTCGCGTCCATCGCGGAGAGGATGAAGTTGGTGGTGCCGTTGACGATGCCGGTGACCCGGTTGATCCGGTCGCCGTGCAGCGACTCCCGTAGCGGACGCAGCAGCGGGATTGCCCCCGCGACGGACGCCTCGTAGTAGAGGTCGCCGCCACCCTCGGCCGCCGCCTCGTGCAGGGCCACGCCGTCCTCGGCGAGCAGCGCCTTGTTGGCGGTGACCACGCTCTTGCCGGCGCGCAGCGCCTCGACCAGCCAGCTCCGGGCCGGTTCGATGCCGCCGATCACCTCGATCACCACGTCCACGTCGTCGCGCTTGATCAGGCCAAGCGCGTCGGTGGTGAAGAGGTCCTCGTCGACCGGCAGGTCACCCCGGTCGCGGCCGAGCCGACGGACGGCGATGCCGGCGATCTCCAGCGGAGCGCCGATCCGCGCGGTGAGGTCGGCGGACTGCTCGTGCAGCAGCCGGACCACCTCCTGGCCGACAGTGCCACAGCCGAGCAGCGCCAAGCGCACAGGTGACGTCATCCCACATCCAAAGCCAGCAGGTCGTCTTCGGTTTCCCGCCGGACGATCAGGCGCGCCTGGCCGTCGCGCACCGCGACCACCGGTGGCCGGGGCACATGGTTGTAGTTGCTGGCCATGCTTCGGCAGTACGCACCGGTGCCGGGCACTGCGACAAGATCTCCGGGCTGCACGTCGGCGGGCAGGAATTCATCCTTCACCACGATGTCCCCGGACTCACAGTGCTTTCCCACCACGCGGGCGAGCAACGGCTGCGCGGTCGAGGCCCGCGAGGCCAGCGTCGCCGAGTAGGACGCGTCGTAGAGGGCGGTGCGGATGTTGTCGCTCATCCCGCCGTCGACGCTGACGTACGTCCGGAGGCCGTCGAGGTCCTTGACAGTGCCGACCTCGTAGAGGGTGAACACGGCCGGCCCGACGATGGCCCGGCCCGGCTCGATCGACAGGTGCGGCACGGCCAGGTTCTCCGCCGCGCACTCCGAATCGACGATCTTGCGAAGCCGCTTGGCGAGATCCTGCGGGGTCGCCGGGTCGTCCTGGGTGGTGTACGCGATGCCGAAGCCACCGCCCAGGTCCAGCTCGGGCAGCTCCACTCCGCGCGCGTCGCGGATCTGCGCCTGAAGGGCGAGCACCCGCCGGGCCGAGACCTCGAAGCCGCTGGCGTCGAAGATCTGCGAACCGATGTGCGAGTGCAGACCACGCAGCTCCAGCACGCCCTCGTCGAGGATCTTGAACGCGGCGTTGGCGGCGGCACCGCCGGCCAGCGAGAAGCCGAACTTCTGGTCCTCGTGGGCGGTGGCGATGAACTCGTGGGTGTGCGCCTCGACCCCCACGGTGACCCGGACCAGCACCCGGGGCCGGACCCCGCGCTCACGGGCCAGCGCGGTGAGCCTGTCGATCTCGGTGAACGAGTCGACGATGATGCGGCCCACGCCGGCGTCCAGCGCCCGGCCCAGCTCGGCGACCGACTTGTTGTTGCCGTGGAAGCCGATCCGCTCCGGCGGCATCCCGGCCGACAGTGCGGTGGCCAGCTCACCACCGGTGCAGACGTCCAGGTGCAGCCCCTCCTCGGCGATCATCCGGACCACAGCGCGGCAGAGGAACGCCTTGCCGGCGTAGAAGACGTCCTCGGTGGGGAAGGCCGCCCGGAAGTCGCGGCAGCGCGAGCGCAGGTCGGCCTCGTCGAGGACGTACACCGGGGTGCCGAACTCGGCCGCGAGGTCGCGGACGCTCAGGCCCGCGACGGCGACAGCGCCGTCGGCCCCGCGCGTCACCGACCGCGGCCACAGCGCCGGCACGAGATCGTTGACGTCGGCCGGGGTACGCAGCCAGGCCGGCCCCTGGTTGCTGATGTCCGCGTGTAGCGCACCAGCCTCATGAGCCCTCATGTCACATCCTCTCGGGTGCGGAGACGCCGAGCAGGTAGAGGCCGTTGGCGATCACCGTGCGGGTGGCGTTGTTGAGCCAGAGCCGAGCGCGGTGCAGGTCGGTGATCTCCTCGTCGCCCAGCGGCAGCACCCGGCAGTTGTCGTAGAACCGGTGGTAGGAGGCGGCCACGCTCTCCTCCAGGTAGCGGGCCACCCGGTGCGGCTCCCGCAGCTCGGCGGCCGTCGCCACCACAGCGGGGAACTGCGCGAGCGCCTTGAGCAGCTCGTTCTCCTTCTCGTGGTCGAGCAGCTCGGGGCGGAACCCGTCGGCGTCGCCCGGAACCAGCCCCACCTCGGCGGCGTTGCGGGCCACGCCCGCCGTCCGGGCTGCCACGTACTGCACGTAGTAGACCGGGTTGTCGCGGGTCGCCCGGGTCCACAGCTCGATGTCGATGTCGATCGGGGAGTCGCTGGAATAGCGGGCCAACGCGTACCGGGAGGCGTCCACGCCGATCGCCTCGACCAGGTCCTCCAGCGTGATCACCGTGCCGGCCCGCTTGCTCATCCGCATCGGCGCGCCGTCGCGCAGCAGGTTGACCAGCTGCCCGATGAGGATCTCCAGGTTGCGCTCCGGGTCGTCGCCGAAGCAGGCGGACATCGCCTTCATCCGGCCGATGTAGCCGTGGTGGTCGGCGCCCAGCATGATCACGACCCGCTCGAAGCCGCGCTCGCGCTTGTCCAGGTAGTAGGCGCAGTCCGCGGCGAAGTACGTCCACTCGCCGTTGGACTTGCGCAGCACCCGGTCCTTGTCGTCGCCGAAGTCGGTGGTGCGCAGCCAGGTGGCGCCCTCGGACTCGTAGAGGTGGCCCTGCTCGCGCAGCCGGTTCAACGCCAGGTCGAGCTCACCCCGGTCGTGCAGGTCCTTCTCGTTGAAGTAGGTGTCGAACTCCACCCCGAAGTCGCGCAGCGAGGTGCGGATCTCGTCGAACATCAGCGCGACGCCCTCGACCCGGAAGACCTCCTGGGCGGCGTCGTCGTCGAGCGAGCGCACCTCCGGCCGGCGGGCCTGCACCTCGGCGGCGATCTCGGCGATGTACGCCCCGCCGTAGCCGTCCTCCGGCGCCGACTCACCCTTGGCGGCGGCGAGCAGCGACCGGGCGAAGCGGTCGATCTGCGAACCGGCGTCGTTGAAGTAGTACTCCGTGCCGACGTCGGCGCCGGTGGCCCGCAGCAGCCGGCTCAGCGCGTCACCGACGGCCGCCCAGCGGACCCCACCGATGTGCACCGGCCCGGTCGGGTTGGCCGAGACGAACTCCAGGTTGATCTTCTCGCCGGCGAGACGGTCGCTGCGGCCGTACTCCGCGCCGGTATCCACGATCACCCGCGCGAGCTGACCGGCCGCCGCGGCGTCGAGCCGGATGTTCAGGAAGCCCGGCCCGGCGATTTCCACCGACTTGACCCCTGGTGCCCGGCCCAACTCGTCGGCCAGGGCCGTCGCCAGCTCCCGGGGCGGGACGCCGACCTTCTTGCTCAACTGCAGTGCGAGCGTCGAGGCGTAGTCGCCGTGCTCGGGGTTGCGCGGTCGCTCCACCACGGTGCTCGCCGGCAACGCGGCGCGATCCAGCCCACGCTGCTCGAAGACGGCGTGGGCGGCGGCAAGGACGACCGAGGCTAGTTCTGCAGGAGTCACCCAACCATGTTATCGGGGGTAGACTCGGGCACTCGGCGGCTCCCCTGCGCGTCATCCGGCCCGCCACTCCCCTGACCGACCGACTTGACGAGGCACGATGAGCATCAGCACCCCGGGTGGCCCTGAGCGCCGCCCGACCGTGGTCAGCACCGGCAAGAAGCCGGCCGCGGGCCGGCCGGCGTCCGGCGCCAAGGCCGGTTCCGGCAAGCCGACGGGCACTCCCCGGTCCGGGGGCAAGGGCCCGCGCAAGCCGGTCACCCCGGTCAAGGTGAGCCAGGGCCGCGCGTGGGGGCCGATCGCGCTCTTCGTCGCGGTCGGCGTGCTCGCGGCCGGCATCATCGGTTACGGCGCCTGGGCGTCGTTCCAGGGCTCCAAGCCCTGGGACAAGCGGGCCAACGCCATCGAGGGCATCGTCAACATCCGCAAGACCGACAAGACGAGCCTCGACTACGAGTCGCACAAGTCGGGCCCGCTGACCTACAAGTACTCGCCGCCGGTGGGTGGGGTGCACAACGCCGCCTGGCAGAACTGCATGGGCGACGTCTACGACGCCCCGATCGCCAGCGAGCACGCGGTGCACAGCCTGGAGCACGGCGCGGTGTGGGTCACCTACCGCCCGGACCTGCCCAAGGACCAGGTCGACAAGCTCGCCGGCAAGGTGCGCGGCGTCGAGAAGATGCTGATGAGCCCGTACGAGGGCCTGGACAAGCCCATCTCGCTGCAGGCCTGGGGCTACCAGCTCAAGCTCGACAACGCCGACGACTCGCGGATCGACGAGTTCATCAAGGACCTGCGGGTGAACGCCTCCGTGGAGGGCCCGACGGCGCTCTGCAACACCGGCATCACCGCCACCGGCACCACGCCGCGTGAACTCCAGCAACAGCAGCAGCCCACCCAGTAAGGACGGCAATGACCGCTCCGGCAACCACCGACAGCGAGCACGACGAGATCCCGGCCGCCCTGGACGAGGGCGGCCGGGCCCCGGCGTCGCGCTACGGCGTGCTGGCGCTCGCCATCATGCTGGTGGTGGGGCTCCTCCTCGGGTACGCGGGCGGTCTGCTCACGCCACGGATCACCCGACCCGGTGACGCCTCGGTCGAGGCGGGCTTCGCCCGGGACATGACGACCCACCACGCGCAGGCGGTGGAGATGAGCCTGATCGCGTACCGGTCGGCGACCCTCCCCGAGGTGCGGCAGATCGCCGTCGACATCGCCACCGGGCAGCAGGGCGAGATCGGCGCGATGCAGACCTGGCTGCGCGAGTGGGGCCTCAGCCCGACCGGGTCGAACCCGCCGATGTCGTGGATGTCCGACGGGGCCGCCGTCAAGGACGGTCTGATGCCGGGCATGGCCACGCCGCAACAGATGACCGCCCTGCGCGAGGCCCAGGGCATCGAGGTCGACAGGCAGTTCCTCACCCTGATGTACAACCACCACCTGGGCGGCATCCACATGATCGACGCGGCACTCGGCGCGACCGACAACGCCGAGGTGGTGCGGGTGGCCAACACCATGAAGAACACCCAGCAGACCGAGCTGAACAACCTCCGGCAGCTCCAGGCGCAGGCCAAGGGCTGACCGAGCGGACTGGCGCACCCGGCCCGCGTCCCCGCCGATCAGAGGCGGTGACGCGGGCCGCTCCATGTCGACTCCAGAGCGCCCGCCGGCTCGGCCCCTGCCAACCGCTGGCGCAGCCCCGGCCCCCATGCCGAAGCCGTCGTGTATGACCTGAAAACCCCTCTCGCACCTTGTGGGCGTTTTGCGTAACACAGGCGATTACGTTGCTTAGAGAGTTTTCTCCCCACATATCGTGACCAGTTGCGATTCGGGCTCGTTGCCCAAGACGTGGGGGTTGCACTCAGAGACGCACGGCGTTCGGTAACCAGTTGGTGCCGACGCCACACCATCGGTGGTGACGGGGCGGTGGCAGCCGTCCGTCGCGGACAGCGGCAGGGCGAGCCGGGATTGCTCAGCCGCGAACAGGAACTCGAGTTGATCGACACGCTGCGGGGCGTCCATCCCGACGAGTTCGGCCTGGACGAGGAGCTGTGGACGCGGCAGAGCCTCACCACGCTCATCCAGCGGCGCTTCGAGCTGCCGCTGGACACTGGCGCGGTCGGGGCGTACCTGCGGGCCTGGGGGTTGGGTCCGCGGGAACCGCGTGAGCGGGCCTGCGGGCTCTGCGTCAGCGCTGTCGAGCGTTGGGTCCGCAGCGAGTACCCGGGGATCACCCGGGCCGCCCAGGAGCACCTCGCTGAGGTCTACTGGATCGGCCGGGTCCGGCTGCGCGGCACGATGCCGGCCGCCGACGTGATCTCCGCCGTCTCGTCCCGCGGTCGGGTGCGCTTCATGATCACTACGCCGACGGTGGACCCGCCGCTCCCCCGCGACTTCGTGCTGCGGCTCAGTGGCGAGGAGCAGCGCACCGTCCACCTGATAGTGGACGGCTCCTGGCCGCGCAACGAGTGGCCGCGCCGGCTCCCTCGACGAATCGTCCTGCACCCGCTGCCCAGCTGCGGGCGGGCGGTAGCCGCCTGAGCACCGGGTGGGCCGGTCCGACACGATCGGCTCACCCGATACCGATTCGGCGTACGCAGGGGAGGTTTGCTAGTCTTCTCCAGTCGCTGAGCCCCCGTAGCTCAGGGGATAGAGCACCGCCCTCCGGAGGCGGGGGCGCAGGTTCGAATCCTGCCGGGGGCACCAAGATTGACCAGCACGAGAGGCTCCTGACCAGAAATTCGGTCAGGGGCCTTCATTGTTTTGGCGGAACACCCACCAGAATGTCGATCATGCTGTTTCTCGGTCTGCTCCTCTCCGCGCTGGGTGGGGCCGTCATCGCGACCGCCCTCACCGTGAGTGGATTCCGCGCGATGGTCAGGAAGAACGAACGGTCGGGTCGCCTCCGCGCTGCGGCGCTGCTCGTCGGCGCGGGTGCCGTCGCCCTGTACGCCTGGGGTCTGCTCCACCTCGCCTACGCGGTGATGCAGGCCGAGGACGGCGGTGCCGGATCCGCCCCGGTCGGCCCCTGTCGCGAGGCCGGACCACAGGTGGCGAGCCTGGTCGTCGGTTACGACGTCAGCTTCCTGCCGATCCACTTCGAGTGCCGCCTCAGCGGTGGCGGCTCCTACGTCACCTCGTCCGTGCCCGGGTACGTCAACCAGGGCACGGCCGGCCTCGGTCTGGTCGCCGCCGCCTGCGGAGTCCTCGCCAGCACGACGGCTCGGCGCACCCGACAAGCGGTGACGTGAATGGCGGCCGTCATCTGCCGACGTACGCCGCCAGGTGCTCGCCGGTGAGGGTGGAGCGGGCGGCGACGAGGTCCGCGGGAGTGCCCTCGAAGACGATCCGGCCACCGTCGTGGCCGGCGCCGGGACCGATATCGATGATCCAGTCGGCGTGCGCCATGACGGCCTGGTGGTGCTCGATGACGATCACCGACTTGCCGGAGTCGACCAGGCGGTCGAGCAGGCCGAGCAGTTGCTCGACGTCGGCCAGGTGCAAGCCGGTGGTCGGCTCGTCGAGGACGTAGACGCCGCCCTTCTCGGCCATGTGGGTGGCCAGCTTGAGCCGTTGCCGTTCCCCGCCGGACAGAGTGGTGAGCGGCTGCCCCAGGCTCAGGTAGCCGAGCCCGACGTCGGCGAGCCGGTCGAGGATGGCGTGCGCTGCCGGCGTACGCGCCTCGCCGGCGCCGAAGAACTTCTCGGCCTCCGTCACCGACATCGCGAGCACCTCGCTGATGTCGCGACCACCGAAGCGGTATTCCAGCACCGATGCCTGGAACCGCTTGCCCTCGCAGTCCTCGCAGGGCGCGGCGACGCCCGCCATCATTCCCAGGTCGGTGTAGATGACACCGGCGCCGTTGCAGCTCGGGCAGGCACCCTCGGAGTTGGCGCTGAACAGCGCCGGCTTCACCCCGTTGGCCTTCGCGAACGCCTTACGGATCGGGTCGAGCAACCCGGTGTACGTGGCCGGGTTGCTGCGCCGTGAGCCGCGGATCGCGCCCTGGTCGATCGAGACCACGCCCGCGCCGGCCGGGATCGATCCGTGCACGAGCGAACTCTTGCCGGAGCCGGCGACGCCGGTCACGACGACGAGCACCCCGAGGGGTACGTCGACGTTCACGTCCCGGAGGTTGTTGGCAGTGGCGCCCCGGATCTCCAGCTTGCCGGTGGGCGTCCGCACCGTCTCCTTGAGGGCCGCCCGGTCGTCGAGGTGACGGCCGGTGATGGTGCCGCTGGCCCGCAGACCTTCCACTGTGCCCTCGTAACAGACGGTTCCGCCCTCGGTGCCGGCACCGGGCCCGAGGTCGACGACGTGGTCGGCGATGGCGATGGCCTCCGGCTTGTGCTCCACGACCAGTACCGTGTTGCCCTTGTCGCGCAGTTGGAGCAGCAGCTCGTTCATCCGTTGGATGTCGTGCGGGTGCAGCCCGATCGTCGGCTCGTCGAAGACGTAGGTGACGTCGGTGAGCGAGGAGCCGAGATGGCGGATCATCTTGGTGCGCTGCGCCTCACCGCCGGAGAGGGTGCCCGACGGTCGATCGAGTGACAGGTAGCCCAGCCCGATCTCCTCGAACGAGTCGAGGAGGTGTTGCAGGCCGGCCAGCAACGGGGCCACCGACGGGTCTTCGATTCCGCGCACCCAGGCGGCCAGGTCGCTGATCTGCATCGCGCACGCGTCGGCGATGTTCTTACCCTTGATCTTCGACGACCGGGCCTCCTTGCTGAGCCGGGTGCCGGCACACTCGGGGCAGGTCGTGAAGGTCACCGCGCGCTCCACGAAGGCGCGGATGTGCGGCTGCAACGCGTCGATGTCCTTGGCGAGGAAGGACTTCTGGATCGACGGGATCAGGCCCGCGTACGTCAGGTTTATCCCGTCGATTTTGACCTTGGTGGGCTCCCGGTGGAGCAGGTCGTGCAGCTCCCGCTTGGTGAACTTGGCGATCGGCTTGTCCGGGTCGAAGTAGCCGCAGCCCCGGAAGATCCGGCCGAACCAGCCCTCCATGCTGTAACCCGGGATGGTGATCGCGCCCTCGTTGAGCGAGAGGTTGTCATCGTAGAGCGCCGACAGGTCGATGTCGGTCACCGCACCCATGCCCTCGCACCGCGGGCACATGCCGCCGAGACGGTTGAAGGTCGCCTTCTCGGTCTTCGTCTTGCCGGCGCCGCGATCGACTGTGATCGCCCCGGTCGCCTTCACCGAGGGAACATTGAAGGAGTACGCGTTGGGCGAGCCGATGTGCGGCTGCCCGAGCCGGCTGAACAGGATGCGCAGCATCGCGTTGGCGTCGGTGGCGGTGCCGACGGTGGAGCGGGAGTTGGCGCCCATCCGCTCCTGGTCCACGATGATCGCCGTGGTCAGGCCATCCAGCAGGTCGACCTCGGGCCGCGCCAACGTCGGCATGAAGCCCTGCACGAAGGCGCTGTAGGTCTCGTTGATCATCCGCTGCGACTCGGCCGCGATCGTGCCGAACACCAGAGAGCTCTTGCCGGAGCCGGAGACACCGGTGAACACCGTCAGCCGCCGCTTCGGGATCTCGACGCTGACGTCCTTGAGGTTGTTCACCCGCGCGCCCTGCACCCGGATCAGGTCGTGGCTGTCGGCGACGTGCGGCTCGGACGGCTGGATGGCCGTGCTCATCGTGTCTCCATCTGTCGGGCGCGCAGGACTCAGCGCACTTCCTGGATGCGGACCATGTTGCCCGCCGGATCGCGGAAGGCACAGTCGCGCACGCCGTACGGCTGCTCGGTCGGCTCCTGGACGACCTCGGCGTCGCTGGCCTCCAGCTTGGCGAAGGTGGCGCCGAGGTCGGTGGTGGCGAGGTTGACACCGAAGTAGCTGCCCTTGGCCATCAGCTCAAGGATCGTCTGCCGCTCGTCGTCGGTAATACCGGGGTTGGCGGCCGGCGGGTGCAGGACGATGGCGGTGCTGGGCTGGCCGACCGGCCCGACCGTGATCCACCGCATCCCCTCGTACCCGACGTCGAGGCGGACCTCGAAACCGAGGATGTCGCGGTAGAAGGCCAGCGAGGCCTCCGGGTCGGTGTGCGGAAGAAAACTCGAGTGAATGGTGATGTCCATGCTGGTCACGCTAGTTGCGGCTCGGTGACCCGCGCTTCTCGATTCCTGACCGGTCTGGTCACCTGCTTCGCCACGCACGACGGCATTCCCGCCGTCGCCTGCGCCGCCTGCCGCCGGTAGACGCTGGGCGGCACGCCCACCAGCTCCGTGAAGCGGGTGCTGAAGGTGCCCAACGACGAACAACCGACAGCGAAACAGACGTCGGTGACGCTCAGGTCGCCACGGCGCAACAGGGCCATCGCCCGCTCGATCCGTCGGGTCATGAGGTAGCTGTACGGAGATTCGCCATAGGCGAGCCGGAACTCGCGGCTGAGGTGCCCGGCCGACATGTGCGCGCCACGGGCGAGCGCCTCGACGTCCAACGGAGACGCGTATTCCCTGTCGATCCGGTCGCGGACCCGACGCAGCCGCGCCAGGTCGGCCAGTCGCTGGGCCGCGTCGGATTTGCTGCTCACCTGCGAAATCGTGCCACAACCCACCGACAATCCGCCGCACGCCGAGCGCGGGCGGGGGTCCGACCAGCCGGTCAGCCGGCCTCGCGGCGGGCGCGGGCTCGGCGCTTCCCCTCGTGCATGGCCTGCACCCTGGCCACCGGGATGGTCCGGCCCTCGGCCACCAGGTCGGCGGGGAGCGGTTGCGGGGCCGGCATCAGGGCGGCCCACGGGTCGCCGTCGGCGAGCAGCGCTGGCGCGGTCCGGATGGTGAAGTCGGCGGGGGTCACCTCGGTCAGGTCGGCCCAGTCGACCGGAAACGAGACCGGCATTCCCGGGCGCAGCCGGGGGCTGTACGCGGCGGCCACTGTCGCACCGCCCGCCCGGGTGGCGTCCACGAAGACCCGGCCACCCCGGTCCTCCTTGATGTACGCCGTGGTGGCCAACGCCGGGTCGAGCCGCTCGGCGCGGACGGCGAGGGCCCGGGTGGCGGCGGCCAACTCCTCGGCCGTTGGTTCGTCGGTCACCGGGACGAAGACGTGCACGCCCTTGGCGCCGCTGGTCTTGACGGCGCCGGCCAGGCCGGCGTCGGCGAGCGCCTGACGGACCAGCAGGGCGGCGTCGACCGCCGCGCGGAACCCGTCGCCGTCCGGCGGGTCCAGGTCGAGGATCAGGTGGGTCGGGCGGTGCAGATCCGCCACGGTGGCCAGCGTCGGGTGGTACTCCACCGCCCGCTGGTTGGCGAACCAGAGCAGGGTGCGGCGGTCGTCGCAGAGGGCGTACGAGATCTCCCGGTGCGACGCCTCCGCCCAGACCGGCGCCCGGCGGACCCAGTCCGGGGTGTACCGGGGCAGGTTCTTCTGCATGAACGGCGGCTGGCCGGGGCGGACCCTGATCACCGACAGCGGCCGGCCCCGCAGCTGCGGGAGGATCCGGTCCCGGACCGCGTCGAGGTAGTCGACCAGGTCACGCTTCGTCGCGTCGTCGCGGTCGGACAGCGGCTGGTCCAGGTTGGTCAGGGCCACGCCGTCCCGGGTCTCGTCAGCCTCGCTCACCCGACCACCCTCCCGGCCCCGCTGCCGTCGGTCAACTGGACGCGGCGCTTCGGTACGAATCGATTCCGGCACCAACCCCGGCCGGATCCGACGGATCGGTGACCGGCGACGGCCGGGCCGGGCGTCGGGGCACCGTGGTCAGCGCCACCAGCCACGCGGCGACCACCAGACCGGCGGCCACGGCGAACGCGGTCCGGTAGCCGCCGGCGAGCGCGGCGGTCTCGGCCCAGCCGGCGGCTCGCAGCCCGTCGCTGCGGGTGGCGGCCAGGGTGGCCAGCGCGGCCAGGCCGACCGCCCCGCCGACCTGTTGGGTGGTGTTTGCCAGGCCGGAGGCGAGCCCGGCGTCGGTGTCGGTCGCGCCGGCCATGGCGAGTGTGGTGACCGCCGGCAGGGTCAGGCCGCCGGCCACCCCGAAGATCACCATCGCGGGGAGCACGTCCGCTACGTAGGCGCCGTCGGCGGGCAGTCGGGCAAGCAGGAGGAAGCCGACGGTCGCCAGGCCGAGCCCGACCAGCAGAACGCTCCGGGCACCGAAGCGGGCGATCAGCCGACCGGCCAGGCCGAGCGAGACCACGGCGATCACGACCGGGGTGGGAAGGAAGGCCCAGCCGGTCGTGGCGGCGTCCAACCCCAGCACCAGTTGCAGCTCCACGGCGAGCAGGAACTGGAATCCGAAGTACGCGCAGACCATGAGGAACTGCACGGCGTTCGCCGCCACCAGGCCCGGGACGCGCAGCACCCGGGACGGCACCAGCGGGGTCGCCGCCACCCGTTGGCGCAGCGCGAACCCGCCGAGCAGCAGCGCCGCGAGGGCCACCGCGCCGAGCGTCCGAGGGCTGGTCCAGCCGTGCTCGCCCGTCCCGACGATGCCCAACACGGCGACCATCAGACCGGCGGTGGCGAGCAGCGCGCCGGGCAGGTCCAGGCCGGCGCGCAGGCCGATCCCTCGTTCGGCAGGGAGCCGGCGGAGGGCCGCGATGAGGATGGCCACCCCGATCGGCACGTTGACCAGGAAGATCGTCCGCCAACCGGCGGCCTGGGTGAGCACCCCTCCGGCGACAGTGCCTACCGACGCGCCGGCGGCGCCGGTGAAGCTGAAGACGGCGATGGCGCGGGCCCGCTCGGCCGCTTCGGGATAGAGCCGAACGATCATGCCGAGGCTGACCGCCATGGCCAGCGCGCCTCCGACGCCCTGCCCGAACCGCGCGGCCACCAGCACTGCCGGCCCGGTGGCAACCGCGCAGGCCAGCGAGGCCAGCGTGAACAACGCGACGCCGGCCAGGAAGACCCCGCGCCGGCCCAGCAGGTCACCGAGCCGGCCGGCGAGCAGCAGCAGCCCGCCGAACGCGACCAGGTAGGCGTTCACCACCCAGGCCAGGCCAGCGGCGCTGAAGCCCAGGTCGCGTTGGATGGCGGGCAGCGCCACCGCGACCACTGTGCCATCCAGGATGATCATCAGGCTGCCGGCGCAGAGCACCAGCAGCGCCGGCCAACGGGATGGGACGACACGCTCCACGAAACCCTCCTTGGTGCACGGTTTGTTACCGAGGTCATCGTCTGTGACCATGAACCGGAGCGGAAGGAGGCACTTTGATGTCCCAGAGGAACAGCGATGTGTCCGCGCTGGTCGAGGCCGAGCTGACCTGCGCAGCCGAGAACGTGCCGTTCACCCCGGGTCAGGCTCGGGCGTGCACGGTCCGCGAGGTGCTGGACCGGGTCGGCGGCAAGTGGAGCATCGGCATCCTGGTGGCCGCCTCGCACGGGCCGGTGCGCTTCACCGAGTTGGAGCGGCACATCGAGGGGATCAGCCGCCGGATGCTCACCCTGACGCTGCGCAACCTGGAACGGGACGGCCTGCTGCACCGCACGGTCTACCCGACCGTCCCGCCCAAGGTCGAATACACAGCCACCCCGATGGCGCTGGAGCTCTACGAGTCGCTCGTCGCGCTGACCAGCTGGGCCGAGCGGCACCGCCGGGCCATCGCCGAGGCGCGGACCAGGTACGACACCCAGCACGCCGGATAAAACCCGCCAGGGGTGTGGTGAACGCCACCGCTTCCATCTGACCGATCGGTCAGGGTCTGACCGATCGGTCAGGCATGCTGGTCTGCGGGAGGTGGACCGGGCATGGCCAGAGCGGTACCCGACACGCACGGCGAGATCCTCGCCGCGGCGGCACGACAGTTCACGGTGACCGGCTACCGGGGCACCTCCCTGCAGGACATCGCCCGGGAGGTCGGCTGCTCCAAGGCCACTGTGCTCTACCACTTCGCCAACAAGGAAGCCCTGCTCGCCGAGCTGATGGCCCCCGCGATCGAGGTGCTCCGCAGCCTCGACGACCAGCTCACCGGTCTGACCGGAGCTGCCGCGCAGGAGGTCGCCGCACAGGGCTTCGTCGACCTCGCGGTCCGGTTCCGGCAGGAGATCGCGGTACTGCGCGGCGAGTTCCCGGAACTGCTGTGCCAGCCGGCCTTCGCACACATCCAGGAGATCTCCGACCGGCTGCGGGATGCGTTGGCCGGGCACTCCGACCGGCCGGGCGCCCGGATCGCCGCGCTGGTGCTGCTCGCCGGCATCTCCGAGGCGTGCGGCGAGTTCGCCGACATCCCCGACGACGAACTGCGCCTCGCCCTGCTCACCCTCGCCCGACGGGCAGTCGAACCCGTCGACGCGCCACTGCCCCATCCACCCACGACCGAGGACAAGGACTCCTGATGGCCACCCTGCTCTACCGGCTCGGCCGGGGCGCGTTGCGCCGGCGACGGCTCGTCGTCGCGCTCTGGCTCGTCGTACTCGTCGCCGCCGGCCTGGCCGCGGCGACCCTGCGCGGCCCGACGGCGAGCAACTTCACAATGCCCGGCACCGAGAGCCAGCGCGCGCTCGACCTGCTGGCCGACCAGTTCCCCGCTGCCAGCGGCGCCACCGGCACCATCGCGGTCAAGGCGCCCGCCGACGGCCAACTGGCCACCCCGCAGGGTCAGGCAGTGGTGCAGGAGCTCGTCCAGCAGGCGTCGGCACTGCCCGGCGTGGTCGGCGCGGTCAACCCGCTCCAGGTCGGCGCGGTCTCACCCAACGGCCGGTACGCGCTGGTCCAGGTCCAGTTCGCCAGCGGCGGGGACGACGTCACCGACGAGCAGCGCACCGCGTACGAGCAGGTTGGCGCAGCGGCGAAGGCGCAGGGCTGGCAGGTAGCCCCCGGCGGTGAGGTGCTCGGCGGCGAGCCGGAGATCGGCTCCACCGAGGCGCTCGGCGTACTGGTCGCCGCTATCGTCCTGATCATCACGTTCGGCTCCCTGGTCGCCGCCGGCATGACGATGCTCAACGCGCTGATCGGCGTGGGCGCCGGCATGGCCGGACTGTTCGCGCTGAGCGGCGTCGTCCAGCTCACCAGCACCGCGCCGATCCTGGCGCTGATGCTCGGTCTCGCGGTCGGCATCGACTACTCACTCTTCATCACCTCCCGACACCGGCAGAACCTGCTCGACGGCCTGTCCCCGGAGGAGGCGGTCGGCCGGGCCGTGGGCACCGCCGGCTCGGCAGTGGTCTTCGCCGGCGCCACAGTGGTCATCGCCCTGGCCGGGCTCGCCGTGGTGGACATCCCGTTCCTCACCGTGATGGGTCTCGCCGCCGCCGGCACCGTCACGGTCGCCGTCCTGGTAGCCATCACCCTCCAGCCGGCGTTGCTCGGCTTCGCCGGTCGCCGGGTGCTCCCCCGCCGGCTGCGCTCCGTTTCCACCGACGGCACCGCCACCGACGGCACCGCCGTTGACGAGGACGACTCGGACGTCACCGATCGGCCGGCCGCGACGACGACCACGACCACGACCGAGGAGCGCAACCGGTTCGGTTTCCGCTGGGCGCGACTGGTCACCCGGTTCCGCGTACCGGTCATCCTGGTCGGCCTGCTCGGCCTGGGGCTGCTCGCGCTGCCCACGCCGGACATGCGGCTGGCCCTGCCTGGCGCCGCGACGGCCGCCGTCGGCTCACCCGCCCGGGTGGCGAACGACCTGACCGTCGAGGGCTTCGGAGCGGGCTTCACCGGCCGGCTCGCGGTGGTGGTGGCCGGCGACACGCCACAGGCCACCTCGGCTGCCGTACCGCAGGTCACCGCCCTACTCCAGCGCACCGAGAACGTCCTCGCGGTGGCGCCACCCCAGCTCAGCCCGGACGGCCGGACCGCGCTGCTCGGCGTGGTGCCCAAGACCGGCCCGACCGACGAGGCCACCGAGACCCTGGTGCACGACATCCGTGGCGCGGTGAGCGGTATCCCCGGCGCGGAGGTACTGCTCACCGGCGTCACCGCCATCGGCATCGACGTCTCCGAGAAGCTCTCCGACGCGCTACCGATCTACCTGCTGCTGGTGGTCGGGCTCTCGGTGCTGCTGCTGATGCTGGTGTTCCGCTCGCTGCTGGTGCCGATCAAGGCGGCGCTGGGCTTCCTGCTCACCGTCGCCGCCACGTTCGGCATCACCGTGGCCGTCTTCCAGCAGGGGCACCTCGCCGACCTGGTCGGCCTGGACACGCCCGGCCCGCTGATCAGCTTCCTGCCGATCCTGCTCATCGGCATCCTGTTCGGGCTCGCCATGGACTACGAGGTGTTCCTGGTGTCCCGCATGCGGGAGGACTTCGTGCACGGTGAGACGGCCCGACAGGCCACCATCAGCGGCATGGGGCACGGCGCACGGGTGGTCACGGCCGCCGCGCTGATCATGATCTCGGTCTTCGGGGGCTTCGTCTTCCTGGAGGACCCAGTGATCAAGTCGATGGGCTTCGCGCTCGCCATCGGTGTCGCCATCGACGCGTTCGTGGTCCGGATGACCATCGTCCCGGCGGTGATGTCGCTCCTTGGCGACCGCGCCTGGTGGCTGCCCCGCTGGCTCAACCGCGCCCTGCCCAACGTGGACATCGAAGGCGAGGGCCTGCGCACCCACCTAGAAGACCGCACCCCAACCCGCGTCTAACCCGCACCCCTGTCGATCATGGAGTTGTGGTGCCCGTCGTGCCCCGATCAGAGGCCTTCGTCCAGCACCACAACTCCGTGATCGACGCGAGCAGGCGGCCGTCAGACGCCTGCCGGGTAGGTTTCCATCTCGCCCGGAACCGCTGGCACCGGTAGCGGGTGCAGGGCCGTGGTGTCGTCGCACCAGATGAAGGCGTCGTAGCGGTCGCCGAGCCGGGTGGGCACGTAGTTGCCCCAGGACTCGAACGACGGGTCGTAGACGACCCCGATCGCCCGGTGGTCCACGGTGTCGGTGACCCAGCCCGGCTGGTCGTCACCGCCGAAGATCAGCACCGCCCGCTCCGGCATCAGTTCGTGCAACCGCCGCTCGATCGAGCCCTCCCGGGCCGGGGGCACCACCATCGCCTCGGGCGGCGAACCCCAGCGGGGTGCGGCGATCACGGTCCCCCGGTAGCTGCCGAAGCCGACCAGGGCCACCGCGTCCTCGCCGTGCCGCTCCCTGGCCAACTGACCAATGTTGACCATCCCATCGGCGGCCATGTCGGTGGCTCGCGCATCCCCGACGTGCGTGTTGTGCGCCCAGACGATGCCTCGGGCGTCGGGGCCGTACCGGTCCAACAGCCGGTCCAGGGTGTCCTGCATGTGGGTGTCGCGGATGTTCCACGAGTCCGGCCCGCCGGCCACCATCGCCCGGTAGTAGCGCTCGGCGCCGGCCACCACCTCCGCGTTCTGCCAGGCCGAGAAGCGGTCCGGGCCGTCGGAGAGGGCGTGTTCGCGGGTCCGGGCGAGCAACCGGACAACTTCCTCCTCGCACCGGGCGGAGACGAACCGGCTGGCAGCGCCGTACTCCTCGATCCTCTTGCCGTACGGTTCGAAGCACCGGTACGCGTCCTGCGCCGCCTCCAGCGACTTCGGGTCCTCCTCCCCCAGGTAGTCGAAGATCGCCTGCATCGACTCCCAGAGGCTGTAGACGTCGAGGCCGTGGAACCCGGCCCGTTGCTCCTCCGGCCGCTCCACGTTCCAGGCCCGCAACCAGCTCGCGAACCGGGCCACCTCGGCATTGGCCCACATCCAGGTCGGCCATCGCTCAAACTGATCGAGTGCGAGCTGCGGTTCGAGCGCACCGCCCGGCGCGGCAGTCACCGAACGGTGCACCCGGTCGCAGTCGGGCCAGTCACCCTCAACGGCGACGAAGGAGAAACCGCACTCCGCGATCAACCGGCGGGTGAGCTGCTCGCGCAACCGGTAGTAGTCGTAGCTGCCGTGGGTGGACTCACCGATCATCACCACCCTGGCGTTACGAACGCGCTCCAGCAACGGGTCGAAATCGCTCGGCGCGCCGAGCCGCTGAACCAGCATGCCAGCGGCTACCCGGCCGCCGCTGCGGCAAACCGTGCGCGCGTCGCGGGCCGACACGCCGGCCGCCGGGCCGTCGTGGGCCCCAACCAAGCCGGTGTACGACCACCGCGAGCGGGTAGCCGGCCGACATGACCGTCACCGGGGTTCAGTTGCAGGAGTACCTGGCCGGGCTCGACTACCCGGTCTCCCGCGAGGACCTGATCCGCTGGGGTCAGGAGAACGGGGCCAGCACGGCGATGTTGCAGATGCTCCAGGCCCTACCACCCGAGCAGTTCAACTCCCCCGACGAACTGAACGCCGCCCTCTCCACCGCCACCTAAACCGACCCAGCCCCGCCCCGCCCCGCCCGAACCCGGGTGCCCGGCCCGAACCCGACCCGGCCCGACCCGGCCCGGCCCGCCCCGGCTCGACTCGGCCCCGGTGATCAAGAGGTTTGCGTCATGCCCTGTGGCGTGTCGTGACGCAAACCTCTTGATCAACCTGAGCTGGTGGGTGGGTGGGTGGGGTGCGACGGGACCCGGGGGGCCGGGTTGGGGGGTTAGGGGATTGGGATGGTGCGGGATTCGGCGCGGGCGGTTTCGGCGGCGGCGAGGATGGCGACGACCTCGCGGCCGAAGCGGACGTCGCAGCGGTGGTCCCGGGTGCCGGCCCGCACCTGCTCGACCAACTGGTCGATGGCGACGCCGAACGCGGTAGCGGCGTCGTTCTCGCCGAACGGGACGTTCTCGATGCCGTTCTCGCCATAGAACACGAACTCCCGGGCCATCGACTCGGTCGCGGCATCCAGGGAGAGCGACGCGCTGCTCGTGGCACCGCCCTCGTGGGTGAGCAGCAGATGCACCATCCCGCTCGGTCCGTCCATCGCCGCCACCTGCGTCACCCGACCCAGCACCGGCAGGAGGATCGAGAGCGCGTGCGGGGCGATGTCCCAGAGCGCGCCGTGCTCGCGACGCCACAACGAGCCGCCGTACGGGCTGCCGTCCTGGAAGATCGAGGCGAACGCGGTGGTCCGGCCATGCTGCCAGCCTCCCGCGGCGGCGGTGGCGGCGAGGAACGCTGTCACGTTCGGCTGGAACCGCTGGGTGAAGAAGACGACCGAGGCGACCCCGGACTCCTCGGCGGCGGCCACCACCCGGTCGGCGTCGGCCACGCTGAGCGCCAGCGGCTTGTCCAGCAGCAGGTGGCGGCCGGCGCGGGCGGCCCGGACCGCGATGTCGGCCTGGATGTCCGGCGGCAGGGCGACGGCAATCGCCTCGCACTGCTCGATCAGCGCGTCGACGTCGGCGTAGGCCGGCACGCCGTACCGCTCGGCCAGCGCGGAGGCACGCTCCGGGTTGCGGCCCCACACTCCGACCAGTTCCGCGTCGGGATGTGCGTGCAACGCCTTCCCGTGCGTCTCGATCGCCCAGTGACCGGTGCCGAACAAGCCGAACCGCAGCACGTGTACCTCCGCTGTTTCCCCGCACCGCGACAACGCCACGGACGTGATCCACGCTAGTCGCCCGGGCGGCCATGACGGCGGCGGGTTCGACCAATCGAAGCAGCTCACCTTCACTTCCAGACTCGGAACGACGGACCGGACCCGCTCCTTGCCATCTCCGTCCACTGGCCGCAAGCAGACGACTGACGCCCATCCGAGGAGCGTGGGCACCGGGGCCGCGGACCCCTCGACGGGTGCGCGTCACACCCGGAGAGGCAGGGCACTCCTTTACTACGACGGTTAGTAGGCTGTGCCGGTGACCGAGGCAACGACCGGGTGGTGCCGGTGACCAGCGTGGGCGCCGATTCGCCGGTGGACGGGATCGTCGCGACAGTGCCGATCGTGCTGTCGCTGCTCGTGGCGGTGTGGGCGCTGGTGGCGGCGGTACGCCACCGGCCACCGGACCGGTTGCAGTTCGTCGGTCTGGCCGTCGTCGAGGTGGCGTTGTTGGTGTTGAGCGTGCTGGCGCTGATCGCGGTGGGCGGCGGGGATCGGCCCGGCGAGCCCGGTGCCTTCTTCGGCTACCTCGTCACGCTGGTGTGCCTGCCACCCCTGGCCTGGGTGCTGGCCCGGATGGAACCGACCCGCTGGGGCTCGGCGATCGTGTGCGCGGTCTGCCTCGTGGCCCCGGTGGTGGTGGTCCGGTTGCAGCAGACCTGGGAGGTGCTCGGTGGTTGAGACAGGATCGGCCCGGCAGCGTACGAACTCCGGCCCGGGTCGGCTGTTGATCGCGGTCTACCTGCTCTTCGCCATCGCGGCGACGAGTCGGGCGGGCTTGCAACTCGCCACGAAGTTCGACGAGGCGCCGGTGGCGTACCTGCTCTCCGGTGTCGCCGCGCTCATCTACATCGTGGCGGCTGTGGGGTTGGCCCGCGCCGGTCACACCGGCCGTCGGGTGGCGCTGGCGTGCTGCTCGGTGGAGCTGGTCGGGGTGGTCGCGGTCGGCATCCTGAGCCTGGTCGACAAGGACCTCTTCCCGGACGAGACGGTCTGGTCGCAGTTCGGCAGCGGGTACGGCTACATCCCGTTGGTGCTGCCGGTGCTCGGCCTGATCTGGCTCTGGCGCACCCGCCGCGCACCCGCCTGACCCGCCGCGCACCCGCCTGACCCGCCGCGCACCCGCACGAGGGCGCAGACCCGGCGACGAGGGCGCCGGCTCACCTGCCGGAGCGCCCTCGTCGGGAGTACGGGTCAGTCCCGTGGGCCGCCCGCGACGTAGATGACCTGACCGGAGACGAAGCCCGCGCCCTCGCTCGCCAGGAACGAGATGGTGTGCGCGACGTCCTCCGGCCGACCCGGGCGACGAACCGGGATCTCGGCGGCGGCGTGCTTCTGGAAGTCGTCGAAGTCGACCTTCATGCGGGCAGCGGTGGCGGCCGTCATGTCGGTGACGATGAAGCCGGGCGCGACAGCGTTCACTGTCACCCCGAACGGACCCAGCTCGATGGCGAGCGTCTTGGTGAAGCCCTGGAGACCGGCCTTGGCGGCGGCGTAGTTCGCCTGGCCCCGGTTGCCCAGCGCGGAGGTGCTGGAGAGGTTGACGATCCGCCCCCACTTCTGGTCCACCATGTGCTTCTGGGCGGCCTGGCTGAACAGGAACGCGCCGCGCAGGTGCACCCCCATCACCGTGTCCCAGTCGGCGTTGGTCATCTTGAACAGCAGGTTGTCGCGGAGCACACCGGCGTTGTTGACCAGCACGGTGGGCGCGCCCAGTTCGGCGGCGACGCGGCTCACCGCCGCCTCGACCTGGTCCCGGTCGGACACGTCGGCGCCCACTCCGAGTGCCCGGCCACCGGCACCGGCGATGGCGTCCACCGTCTCCTTGGTGGCCGCCTCCTCGATGTCGACCACGGCGACTGCCATTCCGTCGGCGGCCAGCCGTCGGGCGGTGGCCGCGCCGATGCCGCGTGCGGCTCCGGTGACGATGGCGACGCGGGACTCCTCCGACATGATTACCTCCCGGTAACTTGGGGTCGATCGGAGGAGCTTAACCTCAACAGGCCGACCCTCGGCATAGGCGAATCCACCGGTATCCGTAGCCGGAGACCTTCACCGCGCCGAGCTTGCCCAACTCTCCGTAGCCACGGTCGGCGAGCACGTCGATCGGCAGGTCGGCCTCCGGTTCGAGGCTGCTGAGGTCCACCTCGACGTCGTCGGTGCCCAGGTTGTGCACGAAGACCATCGTCCCGGTCGGCCCGTCCGCCCGGTGCGTCAGCACGCCGGGCGGCACCGGCACGTCGATGTGGCTGGTCGAGCCGGAGCCGATCTCCGGCGCCTCCCGCAGCGTGCGGATCATGCGCTCGAACCAGGCGAGCAGCGACTTCGGGTCGCCCCGCTGGGCGGTGACGTTCACCGTCTGGTAGCCGAACTCACCCTTGTCGATGACCGGGCGGACCAGCTTCTCCGGGTCCGCCGTGGAGAAGCCGGCGTTCGGCTGGTACGACCACTGCATCGGGGTACGGATCGCGTCCCGACCGCGCAGCGACAGGTCCTCACCCATCCCGATCTCCTCGCCGTAGCGCAGAACCGGCGTACCGCGCATCGAGAACTGCAGGGCGTACGCCAGCTCGATGCGCCGCCGGTCGTTGCCGAGCATCGGGGCGAGCCGGCGACGGATGCCCCGGTCGTAGATGCGCATGTTCTCGTCCGGGCCGAACTCCGCGTACACCTGGTTGCGCTGTTCGGTCGTCAGCCGGGACAGGTCGATCTCGTCGTGGTTGCGCAGGAAGGTGGCCCACTGCCCACCGACCGGCAGCTTCGGGGTGTCGTGCAACGCGTCGATCAACTGCTCCG
The DNA here is from genome assembly GCF_026342155.1 of Micromonospora sp. NBC_00362. NCBI lineage: Bacteria > Bacillati > Actinomycetota > Actinomycetes > Micromonosporales > Micromonosporaceae > Micromonospora > Micromonospora sp. NBC_00362. Next base: position 5,679,747 of record NZ_JAPENH010000001.1, on the reverse strand, counting down.
GGTCCTGGCGGGCCAGGGAGAGCATGAGTCGCCCGTTGAGCATGAAGTCGAAGAGCATGTGGATCCGGTTGCCGGAACCGCTGGCATCGCCGAAGAACGTCGGTAGCTGGTCCGGCTCGACGTTCGCCTCGGCCAGCAGGACGGCGTCGCCGCGGCGCCACTGGACGTGCTGGCGCATTTCGGTGAGGAACTCGAAGTCCTTCGGGGAGTTCGGGTTGCCCGGTTCGGTCAGCTCGATGATGAACGGCACCGCGTCCATCCGGAAACCGGAGACGCCGAGCTGGAGCCAGAACGACATGATCTTCTTGATCTCGTCCCGGACCTGCGGATTGGCGAAGTTGAGGTCCGGCTGGAACTTGTAAAACCGGTGGTAGAACCACGCCTTGGCGGTCCGGTCGTAGCTCCAGGTCTCGTCCTGCTCGCCGGGGAAGACCATGCCCTGGTGCCGGTCGTCCGGCTCGGTGTCGGACCAGACGTACCAGTCCCGGTAGGGCGAGTCCGGCGAGGAGCGGGCGGACTGAAACCACGGGTGCTCGTCGGAGGTGTGGTTGACCACCAGGTCGATGATCACGCGGATGCCCCGGTTCTGCGCCTGGTGCAGCAGCTCGGCGAAGTCGCCCAGGGTGCCGAAACGCGGGTCCACGTTGTAGAAGTCGGTGGCGTCGTAGCCGTCGTCACGGTTGGGCGACGGGTGGATGGGGTGCAGCCACAGGCAGGTCACCCCGAGCCGGGCCAGGTAGTCCAGCCTCCCGATCAGCCCACGGATGTCACCGACCCCGTCGCCGTCGGAGTCGGCGTACGTGTCGATGTCGAGGCAGTAGACGACGGCTTCGGAATACCAACGGTCACCCATGTCGGAGGAACATCTCCGTTCGGTCACCGCGGCAAACCCGTCCGGCGGGCGCGGGGCGGGCGGCGCACGGCGGGCGGCGGGCGGCACACGGCGTTGGCTACCGTGCCGTCATGGAGAACGACCTCGTACCGCCGAGCGAACTGTTGGACTGGTCCCGGGGCAGCTGGCTGAACCCGCCGGTACGCGTCGAGGAGGGCCCGGCCGGCGAGTTGGTCGTCGAACCGGCGGCGGAGAGCGACTTCTGGCGACGGACCAGCTACGGCTTCGTGCACGACAACGGCCCGGCCCTGCTGGCGCCGCTGCCGGTGGGCACCGCCATGGAGGTGAGCTTCCGGCTCGACTTCTCGGCGCAGTTCGACCAGGCCGGGGCGTTCGTCCGCGTCGACGAACGGACCTGGACCAAGGCCGGTGTCGAGGTGAGCGACGGCGAGGCGCAGCTCGGCGCCGTGGTGACCCGGGAGTTCTCCGACTGGTCGGTGGGGCCGGTGCCGGAGTGGGCGGACCGGGAGGTGACCGTCCGGGTCAGCCGGGCCGGCGACGCGCTGACCATCCGCGCCCGGGTCGACGACGAGCCGTGGCGACTGGTCCGGCTCGCCCCGCTGGACCCGACGGCCGAGGCCGTCGCCGGCCCGTTCTGCTGCGCGCCGTCCCGCGCCGGCCTGACAGTGGTGTTCACTGGTTGGCGGCAGGGGCCGGCGGACACCGCGCTGCACCCGGAGCACTGAGCGCAGGTGTGGTTCGCGCCCCGCTGGGTATGACCATCCGATCCCCGACAGCCGACCGGAAGGACGACCATGGCGTACGCCCAGGCTGGCGACCCGTCCGAGTTCACCGGGTTGACCGGCTGGGTGGCCTCGGTGATCGAGGCGATGGGCCCGGTCGGAGTGGCGCTGCTGGTGGCGCTGGAGAGCATCGTTCCGCCGATCCCCAGTGAGATCGTGCTGGCCCTCGCCGGTTTCCTGGCGCACGAGGGTGAGTTCAACGTCTTCCTCGTGGTGCTGGCCGCGACGGTCGGCTCGCTGGTCGGCGCGTTGGTGCTCTACTGGCTGGGCGCGGCGCTGGGCGAGGAACGGCTCAAGCGCTGGCTGGACCACATCCCGTTGGTGGACAGCGACGACCTGGAGAAGGCCGACAAGTGGTTCGAGCGGCACGGTCGGTGGGCGGTGCTGATCGGCCGGGTGGTGCCGGTGGTCCGCAGCCTGGTTTCCGTGCCGGCCGGGGCGAACCGGATGCCGCTGGGTGAGTTCATCCTGCTCACCACCATCGGCAGTGGGGTGTGGAACGGTCTCATCGTGGGAGCCGGTTACGCGCTCGGACGCCGTTGGCAGGACGTCGAGCGCTACAGCGACTGGTTCAACTACGCGATCGTCGCGGTCTTCGTCGTGATGGTGGCCAGTTGGGCGATCCGTAAGGTTCGCAAGCGTCGGGACCGCGGCGACCGGCGGTCGGTGACCGCCGGTCGCTGATCCGCGTTCCCGCTCACCGCCGGCGTCCGGTCCGGACGCCGGCGAGCGCGGTCAGGGCAGGGTGTCCAGGTGTGGGCCCACCGTGTTGGCGAAGCCGTTGCCGTTGCTGACGTCCCAGTTCACCGACCAGGTCATCGCGCCCCGAATGCCGGGGTAGGTGCGCGGCGGGCGGAAGCTGCCGCAGTTGGTGCCTCGGGCCAGGCAGTCCAGGGCGGCGTTGACCACGCTGGGCGCGACGATGCCGCCGCCAGCCGCTCCCGCTCCGGCGGGCAGGCCGAGGCCGACCTGGTCGGGGCGGAGCCCGGCCTCCAACTGGATGCAGGCCAACGCGACGATGAAGTTCACGGTGCCCTGGCCGTACGCGGCGTTCTGGTCGCAGCCGAGCATGGCGCCGGAGTTGTAGTACTGGGTGTTGACGACGGTGAGGATGTCCTTGATGTCGAGCGCCAGCTTGAAGTAGCCGCCGGCCGGGTTCTGCATGTCGATGGTCTGCGGCGCCATCGCGATGATCAGGCTCGACCCGACAGCGGCCCGCAGCGCACGCAGCGCCTGCGCCATGTAGGTCGGGTTGAGCCCGTTCTCCAGGTCGATGTCGATCCCGTCGAAGCCGTACCGGGCGATCAACGCGGCTGCCGTGTCGGCGAACGCGGTGGCCGACGCGGCGTTGTTCACTGTTACCCGGCCGGTCTCACCACCGACGGAGAGGATCACCCGCTTGCCCCGGCTGTGCAGGGTGCGCACGTCGGCGGTGAAGTCCGCGTCGGTGTAGCCGCCGAGCGCGGCGGCCAGCCCGGGGTCGACGCCGAAGGTGAGCGCGCCGGGAGTCGCGGTGGCCTCGGCGAAGGCGACCGCCACCAGGTCGTACTCGGCGGGGACGTCGCGGAGCCGCAGCTCGACGGCGGGGTTGTCGAAGTTGTGCCAGTACCCGGTGAGCAGGTGTTTCGGCAGCCCACCGGTGGGCGGGTCGGTGGGCGGTGGCGTGGTGGGCGGTGGCGTGGTGGGCGGTGGCGTGGTGGGCGGCGGCGTGGTGGGCGGAGGCGTGGTGGGCGGTGGCGTGGTCGGTGGGGTACCGCCGCCGCAGGACGCGCCGTTGAGCTGGCAGCCGCTCGGTGAGCCGGAGCCGCTGGCCAGGAAGCCGAAGGAGACCGACGCGCCCGGGACGATCGCGCCGTTCCACGATCGGTTGGTGAAGGTGTGCCGCTGGCCGGACGAGCTGAGCAACGCGTCCCAGTAGCTGCCGAGGGTGGTGCCGGACGGCAGGTCGAAGGCGAGGTTCCAGCCGTTGATGGTCGAGCTGCCGCCGTTGGTGATGGTGTACTTCCCCTCCCAGCCGGAGCCCCAGTCGGCGGTCTTGACGAAGCTGGCGGTGGCCCCGGCGGCGTACGCGGGCAGCGCCACCCAGGCCGCGCCGAGTGTCGCCGCGAGGGCGGCTACGAGGGACAGGACAAGGGATCTGGAGCGTTTCATGCGACCCTCCGGGCCCGGACGGGCATTTATGGACGTCAACGTTGCTGCCAATTATTAAGACAGTTAACTGTTTCTGTCCAGGGGGCGCGTCGGGACCGCCTGCGGGCGGCGGAGCACCGCCTGCTCAAGAGCCGACCACACGCTGGTGGTCACCAGGTAGATCACTGCGGCGAGCGGCAGCACCAGCGCCACCAGCACCGTCGTGAAGGGCAGCAGGGGCAGCAGCCGGCCGAGCGTAGCCGCCCCCGGCCCCTCGGCCGGCGTACCGGCCACAGTGCCCACCGCAGCCGACGCCCGGCGGGCCCGCCGCGACGACCACCAGGCCACCACCAGCAACACCACCAGCAGTACGCCGAACAGCGGTCCGGCCGCACCGGCCAGCCCGTCGCTGAGATGGTGACCCAGTGGCACGCCGGCCAACCGCTCGTCCAGCACCCCGGTGCCACCCTCGCTGGTGCTGAACAACCGGTACAGCACCAGCAGGAACGGCGCCTGGATGAGCAGCGGCAGGCAGCCGGCGATCGGGTTCGCGCCAGCCTCGCGGTACAACGTGAACACCTCGCGCTGAAGCGTCGCCGGGTCGTCGGCGTACCGCTTCTGAAGGTCACGCACCTGCGGGGCGAGCGCCGCGCGGCGCCGCTCACCACGGACCTGCGCGACGGTCAGCGGCGAGATCAGCAGGCGGACGGCGATGGTGAAGAGCACGATGGCGGCGGCGGTCGCCCCGCCGCCGGCCAGTGGTTCGAGCAGCTCGGTGAGCCAGGACAGCGCGCTGCCGGCAGCGGCGACAGCGTCATGCAGTGGTGCGAAGGCAAGCATGGGAAGCCCCTCGGTCCGATTCCGGTGAGGCCCTCCCCCGGGCGGTATCCGCTCAGCAGGGGTGGCCGGTGACGGCGGGATCGGCCGCGCGGCGGCGAGGCGCTACGCGGCCGAGGGGTGCCCCGGAGCACGGGGACGAGGCCGGCCGGCGGCATCCGGGTCGATCTGGCGGGGCATCCGGCGACTTCGGGAGCGGGCCCGCAGGCCGGCCCACCGTGGCCCGGCACCGGGCGCGCCCGCCCGGTCGTGCACCCGGGCCGCCAGCACCACCGCGAGCAGGACCAGGGCGGTCAGCGCGGCGCCCGCCAGCAGGTCGACCGGTCGGCCCGCGAGCAGAGTGAGCTGGGCGAACGCGGACATCCACGCGACCCCGACATAGCCCAGCAGCACCGGCACCGGCTCAGCATAGGACCCGCTGTCACGTCACCCAGCCGAATCCGGCGCGGCCCGCCCTCCAACGCCGCGTCGCCGCCACGTTTCCCGGCATCGCCACGTTGGGTAACCACGAAGGACCGGCGCGGACGGACCGCGAACGGTAGGAACGGACGGGTGATGTCGATGACGGGTCAGGTGGCGGAGGCGCCCAGCGACATGGCTGCGGCGACCGGGTTGCTCACCGTGGGTGTCGAGGAGGAGTTCCTGCTCGTCGACCCGCACACCGGGGCCGCGGTTCCGGCCGTGGACCTGGTCATGGAGCAGGTGCCGGCCGAACTTCGCGGGCAGGTGGAGCGGGAGTTCCAGACCAGTCAGATCGAGATCGGCAGCCCGCCCGGCCTGGAGCTCTCGTCGATCCGGCACTCCCTCGGCGTCCTGCGTCGGGCGCTCTCCGACGCCGCCGAGCGGGCCGGCGTACGCCTGCTCGCCATCGGCACCGGCCCGGTGGACGGCCCGGTGCCGCCAGTGGTGGACAAGCCCCGCTTCGACCGGATGATCGAGCGGTTCCGGCTGCTCGTCCCCGGCCCCGGCAACAACGGCATGCACGTACACGTCGGGGTGCCCGACCCGGACACCGGCGTGCAGGTGCTCAACCACGTACGGCCGTGGCTGCCAATGTTGCACGCGGTCACCACCAACTCGCCGTTCTCCCGGGGCGAGGACACCGGCTACGCCAGTTGGCGCTCGGTGGAGTGGGAGCGCTGGCCGTCGGTGGCGCCGACGCCGTTCCTGGAGTCGCACGAGCACTACCAGCGGCTGATCCGCCAGTTGATCTCCAGCGGCGTGATGCTCGACGAGGGGATGCTCTACTGGTACGCCCGCCTGTCGGCGAAGTATCCGACCGTGGAGCTGCGGATCGGCGACGTCTGCCCGTCGGTGGACGACGCGGTGCTGGTCGCCGCGCTGGTCCGGGCGCTGGTGGCCACCGCCATGGCGGATGTCGAGGCCGGCCGACCGGCGTTGCAGACCGACCACCACCTGCTGGTCGGGGCGCACTGGCGGGCCGCCCATGACGGCCTGGAAGGTGAAGCCGTCGACGTCACCAACGGTGAGCTGCGCCCGGCCTGGGAGCTGTTGGACCGGTTCGTGGAGCGGATGCGGCCGGCGCTGGAGCAGCACGGCGACTGGGCCGAGGTGACCGACCTGCTGGGTGGGTTGCGCCGGCACGGCAGCGGCGCGGCGCGGCAGCGCGCGGTGTTCGAGCGCACAGGCCGACTCACCGACGTGGTGCAGGACGTCGCGCGGCAGACCCGCGGCTGATCACCGCATGACAGGATGAACCCGTGGCGCAACGGCTGATCGTCATCGGCGGGGACGCCGCCGGAATGTCGGCGGCGTCCCAGGCCCGACGCCGCCGTGACCGTGGCGACCTGGAGATCGTGGTCTTCGAGCGGGGCAACTTCACCTCCTACTCGGCGTGCGGCATCCCGTACTGGATCAGTGGCCTGGTGCCCGGCCCCGAGGCGTTGATCGCCCGGACCCCGGAGACGTTCCGCACCGACTACGCGATGGACGTCCGGATGCGTCACGAGGTCACTGCCATCGACCTGGAACGCCGCGAGGTGGTCGCGCGGGACCTGAAGGGCGGCGAGGTCCGCGAACGCTTCGACGACCTGATGTACGCCACCGGCGCGGTGCCGGTGAAACCGTCGTGGGCGATCACCGACGCGGGCGGCGTGTTCGGCATGCAGACCCTCGACGACGGCGCGGCGCTACGCGACTGGCTGGACGCCGACCCGCAGCCGCGCCGGGCCGTGGTGGTCGGCGGCGGGTACATCGGCGTCGAGATCGCCGAGGCCCTCATCCAACGCGGCCTCTCGGTGACCCTGGTGGAGGCCGGCGAGCAGCCCATGTCGACTGTCGACAGCGACATGGGCGAGCTGGTCGCCGAGGCGATGCGCGGGCTCGGCATCACGATCCGCGGCAGCCTGCCGGTGACCGGCCTGGAGGAGCGGGACGGCCGGGTGTCCGCCGTGGTCACCGCCGAGGGGCCGATCCCGACCGACGTCGTGGTCATGGGTCTGGGCGTACGCCCCAACGCCGCGCTCGCGGAGGCGGCCGGGCTGCCCCTCGGCCCGACCGGTGCGATCCGGGTGGACCGGCGGATGCGGGTGCCCGGGCACCCCGGGGTCTGGGCGGCCGGTGACTGCGTGGAGACCCTGCACCGGGTCAGCGGGTTGCCGGTGCACGTGCCGCTCGGCACGCACGCCAACAAGCAGGGCAGGGTCGCCGGGATCAACATCGGCGGCGGGTACGCCACCTTCACGGGCGTGATCGGCACGGCGGTGACGAAGGTCTGCGACCTGGAGGTGGGTCGGACGGGTCTGCGCGAGCGCGACGCCACGGCTGCCGGCTTCGAGTTCGTCTCGGTGATCGCCGAGTCGACCAACCGGGCCGGCTACTACCCGGGCGCCCGGCCGATGACCGTCAAGCTGATCGCCGAGCGCCCCAGCGGCCGGTTGCTCGGCGCGCAGATCGTCGGGTGGTCCGAGGCGGCCAAACGGATCGACTCGCTGGCCGTGGCGCTGTGGAACGGCATGACGGTGGACGATATGACACAGCTGGACCTGGGCTACGCTCCGCCGTACGCGCCGGTCTGGGATCCGGTGCTCATCGCCGCCCGAAAAGCGGTCGACGCGCTCGCCGCCCTCGACCGTTGACCCGCGCCCGCCGTGGAGGACCACCCCGTGACCCAGACCCCGACCCGGCCGACAGTGCGTCGGCGTCCCACGATGGTCGACGTGGCCCGGCGGGCCGACGTCAGCCTGAAGACGGTCTCCCGGGTCGTGAACGACGAGCCGGTCGGCCAGGAGTTGGTCGGCCGGGTCCTGGCCGCCATCGCCGAGCTGGGCTTCCGGCGCAACGACATCGCTCGTAACCTGCGCTCCCGGCAGCTCAACGCCACGGTCGGGCTGCTGATCGAGGAGATCGCCAACCCGTTCTACGCGACCATCGCGAGCGTCGCCGCCGAGATCGCCGCCGCCCACGGCACCATGCTGATCACCGCGTCGTCGGAGGAGGACCCGGAGCGCGAACGCGCCCTGCTCCAGGACTTCACCCAACGCCGCGTCGACGGCCTGCTGGTGGTGCCGGCGGGCCTGGACCACTCGTTCCTGCGTCGGGAGGTCGAGCTGGGCATGCCTGTGGTGTTCCTGGACCGGCCGCCGCAGGGGCTTCAGGCCGACGCCGTGCTGTTGGACAACCGGGGTGGCAGCCACGCCGGGGTGAGCGCGCTGCTCGACGAGGGGCATCGACGGGTGGGGCTGCTGCTCGGCGCTCCGAGCGTACCCACGATGCGGGAGCGGCTGGCCGGGGCACGGGCGGCACTGGACGCCGCCGGGGTCGAGCCGGACGAGTCGCTGATCCGTGAGCGGCTCATCGCTCCCGAGGAGGCCAGCCGGGCGGTGGCCGCGCTGCTCGACCTTCCGGAGCCGCCCACCGCGTTCTTCTGCGCCAACAACCGGCTCACCGTCGGCGCGCTCCAGGAGCTGCACCGGCGGGGCAGTGACGCCGCGCTGGTCGGCTTCGACGACTTCGAGCTGGCCCACCTGATGCCCCGACCGCTGACCGTCGTCGCCTACGACACCCGGGAGCTGGCGAGGGTCGCCACAGAACGGCTGTTCGAGCGCATAGCCGGCGACGACTCCCCACCGACAACCACGGTGCTCCCCACGCGGCTCCGACCCCGCGGCCTCACCTGACCCCCGCCCGCCCCATCCGGTGGCGGAACCGCGAGCGTTGAGCAGGACGTGCACGCCCCGGAGGAGCAAGGCCGACAACCCCCTGCCCCCTCCTTTGCTCTGCACCCTTATGCGCACCGGTCACGGCCGGTCACCAGCGGTCACGACCGGTCACGGCTCGTAGCCGTCGCATCCGCGGGTGCAGAGCAAAGGAGTCAGTTCGCGGGGGTGAGGCGGGCCGCCACCTCCGAGCGGCGGGGCGGGTCGGCACCCCGACGGCCGCAGGTCAGTGCCGCCACAGTGGCGGCTTGCCGGAGCACCGCACCCCACTGCTGCGGGGTCACCGCGGCGAGCCGGTCGGCAGGGCGGTCACCGAGCGCGTCGAGGTCGGCCAGCGCGGCCAGCAGGCCACCGGTGAACGAGTCGCCAGCGCCGACGGTGTCGACCACCGTGGTGCGGACCGCTGGCTCCTCGTGCAGCGAGCCGTCCGGCGCGAGCAGCCAGGCGCCGTCCCCGCCGCGGGTCACCACGGCGCAGGACACACCGGCGGTACGCCACTCGGTCATCACGTCGGCCACGGAACGGCCCGGGTAGAGCCAGGCCAGGTCCTCGTCGCTGGCCTTGACCAGGTGCGCGAGGCGAATCTGCCGGCCTACCCGTTCCTGCTCCGCCGTCCGGTCGGTGACGATGCTCGGGCGCAGGTTGAGGTCGATGGAGACGGTGAGCCCATCCCGCCGGCGTTCCCGGGTGAGCAGGCCCTCCAGCGCGTTCGCGCCGGGTGCCAACGCGAGCGCGAGGGATCCGGTGTGCAGCGCGATCGCCGGTGAGCCGGCCAGCTCGGGCAGCTCCTGCGGCGTCCACTGCCAGTCGGCCGCACCGGCCAGCCGGAACTCGTAGCTGGCCTGCCCGGCGGCGTTCAGGGTGGCCACCGCCACCGACGTGGGCTCCTCGGCGCGTACCGCCCACTCCAGGTCCACCCGGTTGGCGCTCAGATGCTCGACGAGTTGCCGACCGTACGCATCGCTGGCGAGTCGGGCCAGCAGTCGTACCGGCTGGTCGAGCCGAGCCAGGGTGACCGCGACGTTCGCCGGGGAGCCACCGGGCACGGCCCGCTGCCCCTCGGCGGTGACGACGAGGTCGATCAGCGCCTCACCCGCGACGACGATCACGCGGTCACCTCCCCCGGTGCGAGCGGGCCGGGGCCGCCGAGCCCGTCGGCCGCGCGGGACAGCAGTACCGCCTGGTAGGCGTGGTAGACGTCCGGTCGGCCGTGCCAGACCGTGTCGGCGGGCAGGTTCTGCGCGTCCAACTCGTGCCGCCATCCGGTCTGGTCGATGAGACCGCGACGGGCGTACGCCCAGAAGACCTGGTACCAGTCGAGGTAGACGGTGTCCCCGGTGCGGCGGTGCAGGGTGATCGCCGCGCCGATGGCCTCGGCGAGAACCCAGTGCATCCGGGAGCGCACCACCGGCCGGTCGTCCCAGTCGATGGTGTAGATGAAGCCGTCCGCGCCGTCGACCGCCCAGCCGCGACGCACGGCCGCGGCGAACAGGGCGCGGGCATCGGCGAGCAGCCAGCGGGGTGGCTGCGGCAGCACCGCCTCCAACTCCAGCAGCAGCCGGGCCCACTCCAGCCAGTGCCCGATCGTGGAGCCGTACGGCCGGAACGGGTCGGCGGGCTGGTCCCGGTTGTAGTCGGGCAGCGGCGTCCAGTCGGTGGTGAAGTGCTCGGGCAGCCGCCAGTCGTGTCGGGCCGCCTCACCGTGCACGAGGTGGGTGGCGATCCGCAGGGCCCGGTCGGCCCAGCTCGCGTCACCGGTGGCGGCGGCAGCGCCGAGGAACGCCTCGACCATGTGCATGCTGCTGTTGGCGCCCCGGTAGTCCTCGGTGACCGTCCAGTCCCGGTTCCACGATTCGCGGACCGCGCCGGCGTCGTCGTCCCAGAACCGGTCCCGCACGACGTCCAGCACGTCGGCGAGCAGCCGGTCCGCGCCGGGCCGTCCGGCGCGCGCGGCGCTGGAGGCGGCGAGCAGCACGAACGCGTGGTCGTAGCCGGCCTTACGGTCGTTGACGGGTACTCCCTGCTGGTCCACCGCGCCGAACCAGCCGCCGTACCGGTCGTCGCGCAGCAGCGTGCTGAGCGCGGTGATCCCGTGGTCGACCAGGGCGGCGGCGTCCGGGTCGCCGTTGCGGTGGGCGAGGGCGGCCACGTGGGTCATCCGGCAGGTGATCCAGGTGTGGATCGGTTCGCCGCGATCCGGGGTGCGGTCGTCGGTGAGCCACCAGAAGCCGCCCTCGGGCCGGACCGAGCGGCGGGCGGTGTCGAGCAGCGTCCGGGTCTGGTCGACGAGGAACTCGTTCAGATCGGGCAGGTCTGGTGACCCCACCGGAGCAGGGGTCGTTGCGGCGTCGGATCGGGGCACGTCGGTCATCTCAGCTGGTCACCGTCGGGTAGGAAAGGGACATACGGCCAGGATCGGCGACGGACCGGGTCCGCGCCGCAAAACCGCCAACGGTACGCCACGAATCGACTGGCCGGGGTCGGAGCGCGGCGGGAGGATTTTCCTCCCATTTGCCCGTTGACATCGTTGTCACCGCTCAACCCTGCTCTGGCAGCGGGCCGACTGTCAATTCCTGCTGCGTCACATCGCAACGGGGGCGGCCGCCCGTCTGTGGCGATGGTCCGCGCCCCCGCATCCATCAGGCGCCCCCGAGGTCGACCAGGCCGATCTCGGCGGGGGGAAGGGCTTGGACGTCCGGGCCAGCACGCAGGCCCTCGAGCATGAGGGTCAGGTAGCGGTCCACGCTGCGCTGGGTGAGCTCCGCGCGTAGGCCGGGTAGTGGCCTCAGCAGCAGCGCCATCATGAGGGTCAGGTCGCCGGCGTCCACGTCGGGACGCAGGTCACCGTCGGCTTGGGCGCGGCGGACGAGCCGGTCGAGGATCTTCAGCAGGGCTTGACGGAGCCGCTGCTCCTCGGGCTCGGCGTGCAGCTCTTCCCAGGTGCTGGTGAACCAGATCGACAGCCAGGTCGCCAGCCTCAGCTCGGCGGCCGCCCGGCGGACGAAGCGTGCGAGCGCATGCCACGCGTCCGGCTCCTCGTCTTCGGCGTCGCGAGCGATGGCGACCACGCGGTCGAAGCCGTCCAGCGCGACCCCGCGTACCAGAGCCTCACGGTCGGGGAACCGGCGATAGAGGGTGGCGGCCCCGACACCGGCGCGGCGGGCCACCTCCTCCATCGGCACTTCGACACCGCGTTCGGCGATGAGTGCGCGGGCCGCCTCGATGATCTGTTCGCGGTTGTGCCTGGCGTCCGCCCGGAGCCTGGGGCTCTCGCTCTTCACCTGACCAGTATACGGATGCCATTCTCTCACTTACACTTTCCTAAACGGAGGAAGTTCTCTCACTTAGGAGGTCGATGATGGACACAAAGGCAGCGATGAGGCAGACGTTGCACAGAATCGGGCACCACGGGCGCGTCGCAGCCGACGTGGAAACGCTGTTCGCACTGCATCAGGCCTGGCGGCACGCCGTGCCGTACGAAAACCTCGACATCCAGCTCGGCCGGCCGATCGCCCTCGATGCGGAGGCGCTCTTCGACAAGCTCGTGCGGCGGCGGCGCGGCGGTTACTGCTACGAGCAGAACGCCGGCCTGGCCATGCTGCTGCGTCTGGCCGGCTTCCAGGTGACGATGGTGGAGGCCGCAGTCATGCGCGCTACCCGCGGCGAGGCGATGTGGGGCAACCACAACGCGCTGCTGGTCGACCTCGGTGGCCGACGCTGGCTGGTCGACGCCGGCATCGGCGACGGATTCATCCAGCCGTTGCCGATGCGGGAAGGGCCCCACATTCAGGGAAGCCTGGCCTACCGGCTTGAGCGGCTCGATCCGGATACCTGGCGCTTCCACCACCACCCCGGCGGAACCATCGCCTCCTACGACCTACGCCTGCAGCCACGGGAGGTCGCCGACTTCGCCACCCACTCCCGGGAGTTGTCCACCTCCCCCGCCTCGGCATACGTCACCACGCTCATGGCCGCTCGGCCGAGCGGCGACCACACCCTGGTCCTGCTGTCCCGGACGTTGCGTCGGCTGGGTGCCGCCGCCAGCACCCCCCGCATGATCGCCGATGTCGACGAATTCGCCAGAACGCTGTCCACTGACTTCCTCGTACCCCTCGACGACCTCGGCCCGGAGGGCGTCGCCCACCTCTGGCACAAGGCAGGCACCCAGGACGACCTGTGGCGCGCACGCGTCCGCAACACGGCCTGAGCACCCGGGGCAGCCCTCGGCCTCGGCGCGGCCAGGTGTCGTGACGGTGGACGTGACCGGTCGTCTCGCCCTCACCTACCAGACCGCCTCAGACGGGCCCGGTCAGTAGTAGTCGTCGATCGGCTGGCGTGCCTCGTCGAACAGCGCCGGCCCCTCGTAGCGGACCGGGGGCAGCGGCGGGGTGGCCGGCTTGACCTCCTCGAACTGCTCGGTGGACAGCGCGTACACCACCCGCCCGAGGCCGGACCGGTCGATCGCCGTCGCGCACATCGCGCAGGGCTGACAACTGGTGAACATGGTGGTGCCGGCTGCCACCTCGGGGGAGAGTTCCCGAGCCGCCCAGCGGGCCAGCTTCAACTCCGGATGGGCGCTGATGTCCGCGTCGGAAACCACCGTGTTGTGGTCCTCGATCAGGACGACGCCGGCCGCGTCGACCAGCAACGAGCCGAACGGCCGTTCGCCGGAAGCCCCCGCCCGCCTGGCGATTTCCACGGCGTGGCGGAGAAACTTCTCGTCGTCGGGGGTCATCGGTCCTCCTGGGTTGCGTGATGTGCGGCCACTGCCGCGAGGGTCCGCCAGGCGCGTTCGGGCTGACGGATCTCGGTCAGGTCGCCGTTGAACGGGTCCAGCACCACCGTGTCCGCGCCGAGCGAACGAAGCTTGTCCAGGTCGGCGACGATCTGATCGATGGTGCCGACACCGGCGAGCCGGTCCGGGTCGGTGCTCGGTTCTCGGGTCTCCTGGAGCGCGATCCGCGGCACCACTGCCGGCACCGGGCGACCCAACTCGTCGGCGATCTCCGTCAGTCGTCCGACCGCCTCGGCGAGCCGTGCCGGCGTGATCCGCAGCGGGTGCCACGCGTCACCGAGCAGTACCGCGCGGCGCATGCCGGCCTCGCTGTTGCCACCGACCCAGATCGGGATCGCAGCCGTGTCGTAGTCGTCGGTGTCCTGCCAGGCCTCGCGCATGGTGTGCAGGTACTCGTCGGTCAGCGCGCCGCGCTGCCGGAACGGCACGCCGAGCGCCTCGAACTCCTGCCGGGCCCAGCCGACGCCGACACCGAGGACGAGCCGGCCGCCGCTGAGCCGGTTGAGGTTCGCCGCCATCCGGGCGGTGAGCAGCGGGTGCCGGTACGGGACGATGAGCACAGTCGTGCCCAGCCGAACCCGGCTGGTCACCCCGGCCAGCCAGGACAGCGTGGTGAACGGCTCGTAGAACGGCGCCGGATACTGCTCGGCCACGTCCGGTGTCACCGCGATGTGATCGGAAACCATCAACAGGTCGAAGCCGAGACCCTCCACCGTCTGCGCCCACCGGCGCAGCACGTCGGGGTCGGTGCCGGGGGCGAAGTTCGGTACGTTCACACCAATCTGCACCCGTCCACGCTAGCCACTGTGGACCGGCGTGGGAACGCCGTGGCCCGGCCGAATCACCTGACAGCCGGCACGAATCGCCGCACGACTCAGGAGCACCGGATGGATCTGCCCGAGGGCCTCGACTGGGTACGCGGATCACAGGCCGGTCGCGCCTGGCTGGCCACACTCCCGACGTGGCTGAACGAGTGCGCCGAGCGCTGGTCGCTGCGGGTCGGCCCGCCCTTCCGGCAGGCGTACGCGTCACTGGCGCTCCCCGTCCACCTGCCCGACGGCACCGCGGCGGTGCTGAAGCTCCAGTACCCCGACGAGGAGAGCCGGTACGAGGCCGACGCCTTGGCCCAGTGGGACGGTGACGCGGCGATCCGTCTGCTCGCCCACGACCCCGAGCGGCGTGCCCTGCTGCTCGAACGCTGCCAGCCCGGCACTCCCCTGCACGACCTACCGCCGGACCGAGCGCTGGACGTGGTGGTCGGTCTGCTCCCCCGGCTCTGGCGATCGGCCGGCGCGCCGTTCACCCCGCTGGCCCAGGAGGCCGCCGGCTGGATCGACCGGATGCCCCGGGCCTGGGAACGGGCCGGCCGACCGTATGAGCGACGGCTGCTGGACGCGGCGCTCGAACTGGTCACCGGCCTGGCGTCGAGCCAGGGCGAGCAGGTGCTGGTCAACCAGGACCTGCACGCCGGCAACATCCTCGCCGCCGACGCACTCGACGCCGCCCGAGGGCCTTGGCTGGCGATCGACCCGAAGCCGCTGACCGGGGAACGGGAGTTCTCGGTCGTGCCGATGGTGCGCGGCCCGGAGTTGGGCCACTCCCCGGCCGCCGTCCGGCATCGACTGCACCGACTCAGCGACGAACTGGGCCTGGACCGGGAGCGGGTCCGGGGTTGGACGATCGGCCACACGCTGTCCTGGAGCGTCGCCGACGACACCGTCTTCCCCGAGAAGATCGAAGTGGTCCGCTGGCTGCTCGACACCGACTAAGGCCCGGCTCGGCGATCACGCGGCGGTGCCGCCGACCCACCTCCGCGATCTTGCACTTTCTGTCCCGACCTAGGGTGCATATCCACCCATACCGACAACAGAAACTGCAAGATCGGCGCGGGGGGTACGGCGCGGGGGCGCGGGGGTGCGGGGGTGCGGGGGTGGGGTGGGGTCAGGCGGTTTGGCAGGTGGGGCACCAGTACAGGTTGCGGCCGGCCAGTTCGCCGCGACTGACCTCGGTGCCGCAGACGTGGCAGGGCGCTCCCGGGCGGCGGTAGACGTACACCTCGCCGCCGTGCCGGTCCACCCGTGCCGGCCGCCCCATCGCCTCCGGCAGGTGCGCGTCGCGGACCGTGTCGATCCGGCCGTGCTCGACCGCGAGCCGCATCAACCCGACCAGGTCGGCCCAGAGCGCGTCCCAGCCGGTCCTGGTCAACTGTCGGCCCGGCATCGTCGGCGGCAGCCCCGCCCGGAAGAGCGCCTCGGTCACGAAGATCAAACCGGTGCCGGCCACCACGGACTGGTCCAGCAACAGCGCGGCGAGAGGGGTGGGGCTGCGGGCGATCCGGGCGTACGCCCGCTCCGGGTCGGCGTCGGCGCGCAACGGGTCCGGCCCAAGACGGTCGCGCAGCGCGGCCACCTCGGGTGGGGTGAGCAGCTCGCAGGCCGTCGGCCCGCGCAGGTCGAGCCAGTGCCGGTCGCTGACCAGTCGTAGTCGCACCTGCCCGACCGGCTCCGGCGGCTCCCCCGGCCCGTCGGTGAACGTGCCGTACAACCCGAGGTGTACGTGCAACGTCAGTTCGCCTGCGTAGTGGTGCAGCAGATGCTTGCCATACGCCTCGGTGCTCTCCAGCACCGTCCCGGAGAGCCGGGTGGCACCCTCGGCGAAGCGGCCCTGCGGGCTGGCGGCGTGCAGCTTGTCCCCGGCGAACAGCTCGGCGTGCCGGGCCGCCAGGCGATGGATCGTGTGTCCCTCTGGCACAGGTGCCAAGGATAGCCAGCCCCGCCCGGTCAGGGCCGTTCTCGGCGACCGTACCCAGGATTGGTGTCAGGAAACGCTCAGGTGGGTATTTGAGGGCCGACACCGCGTGGGTGCCACCCTTTCCGTCGGCCACCACGCATTCATCAGGAGGTGTGTAGTGGTCAGGATTCCTTCGCTGTCCCGCCGGTCCGAGCCGGCACCGACGCGGGACGAGAACCTCGACGGCCGCGTCGACGGCCGCGACACCCCGGTCACCGAGACCGGTCAGTCCGACGACACCGTCGGCCGCCCGGTGGTCACCGACCGGGACGCCGAGCAGACGACGTATCGCAGCGCCGGCGCGACCGGCGGCCAGACCAGCGAGGCCGAGCGGCGGGCAAACGAGCGGGCGGCGGTTGCCCGAGCCGCCACCGGGCGACCGGCGGAGACCGATTCCCGGGGCACTGCCTCCCGCCCGGTCGCACCCGAGCCGGTGAACGGCACGACCCGCCCCGTCGCACCCGAGCCGGTTACCGGCACGACCAGCCCGGTCGCACCCGAGCCCCGCACCGCCCACGGGGTGGAGACCGAGTCCCGGCCCACCGTCACCCCGACCACGGCGCGCACCGCCGAGCGGGACGCCGACCTCGACAGCACCACCCGTCGGCCCGACACCACCGACCGGGTCGCCACGGACCGCCCGGTCGACCCGACCCCGGGCGTGAGCACGCCCGAGCCGCCGGTGACGCGTGGCCCGAAGCCGCGGGCCAGCCTGCTCGCCACCCTCGGCCTGATCGTCTCGGTCGCCGGCGCGATGTTCGTGCTGACCGGGACCCTGGCCGGGTACGGCATCGGGCTCGGCGCGTTCGGCGCGGTGCTCGCGGTCCTCGGCCTGATGGCCACCCGTCGTCGGCACGTCGCCGGCAAGACCGACGCGCTCTTCGGCGTGCTGATCGGGTTGGCCGCGGTCGTGATCGGGGTGCTCGCGATGACCGGCCAGTTCGACTGGCCGACCACCGACGGCGACTGGGTGCCGCGCTTCCGAGAGTGGCTTGACTCACAGTTTGTGGATCGTTTCTAGCGGGCACTTTTCCGCTCGCCGGTGATGCACCGGCGAACAGCCGGCGGTTCGCCGGCAGCCCGATCAGTCCGGTGGTTCACCGGCCGGGCGACACCCTTTCAGGGGCGGCGGTTCGCCGCCCCTGAAGTGTGTCCGGGGTTCGACGGTTCCGGTCCAGGTCGCCGAGCAGCCAACTCGCGCGTCCCCGCGGTCGGGAGAACCACGAACACCGCCCTTTGCTCTGCATACCTATATGCGCCACCGGGCGTCCGGCGGGGCTTCCACCGGCGTCCGGCGGGCTTCCACCGGGCGTCCGGCAGGCGTCCGGCGGGCTTCCGGCGGGCTTCCGGCGGGCTTCCGGCGGGCTTCCGGCGGGCTTCCGGCGGGCTTCCGGCGGGCTTCCGGCGCGGCGGCGCCGGACAGTGGCCGACGGATCCGGTACTCGCCGGTGAGGGTGGAACCCGTCTGGCGGCGCATATAGGGCAGCAGAGCAAAGGCTGCGAACGAGCCCTCCGGCCCCGACTCTCGGCCCCCGCCCCCACTCCGATCGCCTCGCCTGCGGCAAGAGACCCGACGCATCCACGCTCCAACGCAACAAATCGCTTTACACGGCCCGCCACACGCAACGAATGTTCGGTCTGCGCAACTCTCGGTGGTGGATCCTGCCGCCGACGCCGCATACCGTTGAGCAACGGCGCCAGCCCGTGGGCCACGGTGGCCGGGCGCGCCCGACCCCTGGGAGCAGGACAATGACGATGGACGCCACCAGCCAGCGCCTGTTGATGTGCCGGCCGACGTACTTCGCCGTCGATTACGCGATCAATCCCTGGATGGACCCGAGCGCGCCGGTCGACGCCGCGCTGGCCGTCCGGCAGTGGGAGCAGCTGCGCCAGACGTACCTTGACCTGGGCCACACCGTCGAGGAGATCACTCCGGTGCCCGGACTGCCTGACATGGTCTTCGCCGCCAACGGCGGCACCGTGATCGACGGCAAGGCGATGGCCGTACAGTTCCGCGACCCGCAGCGCGCCGACGAGGCGCCCGCGTACCGGGCCTGGTTCGAGGCCGCCGGCTTCGAGATGTACGACCCGAAGCACGTCAACGAGGGCGAGGGCGACGTCCTGCTGGCCGGTGACCACCTGCTGGCCGGCACCGGCTTCCGCACGGCGCACGCCGCACACGCCCAGTTGCAGGAGGTCTTCGGCTACCCGGTGATCACCATGCAACTTGTCGACCCGCGCTTCTACCACCTGGACACCGCGTTGACAGTGCTCGACGAGCGGACCGTGGCGTACCTGCCGGAGGCTTTCTCCCCGGGCAGCCAGGCTGTGCTGCGCCGGCTCTTCCCCGACGCGGTGCACGCCACAATGGCCGACGCCGAGGTGCTGGGGCTGAACGCGGTCAGCGACGGACGGCACGTGGTGCTGCCCGCGCAGGCCACCGACCTGGCCGCCAAGCTGCGCGACCGGGGCTACGAAACCATCGGGGTCGACCTGTCCGAGCTACGTAAGGCCGGCGGCGGACCGAAGTGCTGCACGCTGCGACTCCGTCAGGGAAAGGCAAGCAAGTGATAGTGGATGACAAGCTGCGTACGCCGGGAGCGGTCCGAGACGCCGAGCGCTGGACCGCGCACAACTACCACCCGCTGCCGGTGGTGATCTCGTCCGCCGAGGGCGCCTGGCTCACCGACGTGGACGGGCGCCGCTACCTGGACTGCCTGGCCGGCTACTCCGCGCTGAACTTCGGTCACCGGCACCCACAGTTGATCGCCGCCGCGCACGCCCAACTGGACCGGCTGACGCTGACCAGCCGGGCGTTCATCCACGACCAGTTCGCCGACTTCTGCCGGGAGCTGGCCGAGCTGTGCGGCAAGGACCTCGTGCTGCCGATGAACACCGGCGCCGAGGCGGTGGAGACCGGGATCAAGGTGGCCCGCAAGTGGGGCTACCAGGTCAAGGGCGTGCCCGCCGGACAGGCCAACATCGTGGTCGCCGAGGGCAACTTCCACGGGCGGACCACCACCATCGTGAGCTTCTCCACCGACGAGGACGCCCGCGCCGACTTCGGGCCCTACACCCCGGGGTTCACTGTCGTGCCGTACGGCGACCTGGCCGCGCTGACCGCCGCGATCGACGAGAACACAGTCGCCGTGCTGCTGGAGCCGATCCAGGGTGAGCAAGGTGTGGTGGTGCCGCCGGAGGGCTACCTGCCGGGCATACGCCAGCTCTGCACCGAACGCGACGTGCTGTTCATCGCCGACGAGATCCAGTCGGGTCTGGGGCGTACCGGCGCGACCTTCGCCTGTGACCACGAGGGCGTCGTGCCGGACATGTACCTGCTCGGCAAGGCGCTCGGCGGCGGCATCGTGCCGGTCTCCGCGGTGGCCGCGAACGCCGACGTCCTCGGCGTGCTCAAGCCCGGTCAGCACGGCTCCACCTTCGGCGGCAACCCGCTCGCCTGCGCGGTGGCGATCGAGGTGGTCCGGCTGCTGGCCACCGGCGAGTTCCAGCGCCGCTCGGCCGAGCTGGGTGAGCGGCTACGGGCCGGTCTGGAAGGGCTGCTCGGCAAGGGGCTCGTCGGGGTACGCGTCCGTGGCCTGTGGGCCGGGCTGGACATCGACCCGGCGCTGATGAGCGGTCGGGAGGCGTGTGAGCGGCTGGCCGCGCGCGGAGTGCTCGCCAAGGACACCCACGGCTCCACCATCCGGCTCGCCCCGCCGCTGGTGATCACCGAGGAGGAGATCGACCTGGCGGTGGCCAAGCTGGCCGAGGTACTGGCCGGCTGACCCGGGAACGTGGTGAAAGGCGGGCGTCGGTTTTCCGGCGCCCGCCTTTCGCGTCAGGGACGGGGTAGGCGCATGGCCATCGTCGGGGCCTCGGCCATCACCGAGGTGGGCGTGAACGGTGCGCCGGTGGGCAACTCCTCGGCCCGACCGATCTGCACCCCCGGGTACAGCTCCACCATGTCGTTCTCACCCAGCACCCTCGACTGCTGCGGCGCCAGCGGGATCCGGTCGGACTCGGTCATCGAACCGGCCGGGCGGATGCCGGAGCCGTTGGTGCTGACGTCGGTCACGATGACCTCGCCGACCCGCAGCTCGAAGCGGACGTGACCACGGCTGATCCACCGCCGGGCCTCGTCGTTGAGCCACTGCCCGAGCATGATCCCGCCGTCCTGCTCGGGAGCCCGACCGGCCACGATCGGCTGTTCCTCGCTGAGCACGAACCGCCGTCGGACCAGGCCGCCGACCCGCACCGCGAGCACCTCGGTACGCGGACGCGGGCCGGCGTCACCGAGCCGTACGCCATGGCGGGGGCAGGTCGGCACGCCGTTGCGCAGCGCGGGCGGCGGCTGCGCTGCGGGGCTGCGGTCGGCACCCCCGGCCAGGTCGGCGAACGCGCCACCCCCACCACCACCGCCGAACAGCGCGCAGCCCGACTCCGGGCAGCGCCACTGGCGGGCCAGCAGCTTGACGCCGGTCGGCGACCGCTTCCCGGCCACCGGCGAGTGCCCACCACCGACGTGCGCGATGAACACCGGCCCGCCGGCGCCCGGCACCGGCGCGACCACCCGACCGGGCTGTTCGACCAGCCACGGGAACCGACCGCGCAACCCGTCGAAGCGGACTCGGCTGAGCACCGGCAGACCGAGCAGGTCGGCGACCTCCAACATCCGGTCGCCCGGGTTGTCGAGCACCTCGACGAGCCCGTCGTCGGCCCAGCGGCGGACGACCATCCGCTCGTTCGAGGTGAGGTCGGCGTCGGAGAGCAACGCCCGGTGCACGACCGCGTAGACCTGGACGCTGTCCTCCTCCAGCTCGCGGGAGAGCGCGTCGATGACCATGCCGAGGCGCAGCAGGCTGGCCGGCCGGCCACCGTCGATGTCCTGGTAGCGGATCACCTCGGCCAGGTCGATCACGGCTCGGGCCAGTGACGGGTCGGTGCAGACGCGACCCTCGATGGCGTCCAACACCTTGCTGATCTCAAATCTCATGCCGCGCTCCGGACGATGTCGTCGATCCGCCCGGCCAACTCGATGTCCCGGTGGGTGACCCCACCGGCCGAGTGCGTGACACAGCGGAAGGTCAGGGTCCGCCATCGGATGTCGATGTCGGGATGGTGGTCGAGCTCCTCGGCCAGGTTCGCCACCCGGTCCACCACGGCGATGGCCGCCGGGAAACTGCCGAGCTGGACGGTACGGCCGATGCCGGTCGGGTCACCCGACCAGTCGGGCAACCGGCTCAGCTCTTCTCGCACCGCCTCCGCGGTGAGCAGGTCTACCATGCGCCGACCCTACCGGGGACGCCGGCCGGCATCGACCAGCGGTAGCGGGATGTCGATCGGCCCGATACGCGCAGGTGGGGGCGGTGCCGTTTGGCACCGCCCCCACCTTCCCCCTGGTGTGTTCAGCCGCGCAGCGGCCGACCCACCTCGTGCAGGTGACCGAGTGCCTGCCGGTACGACTCGACCAGCCCGGTCTCCGCGTACGGGATGCCCTGCTCGACACAGTAGGCGCGAACGATCGGCTGGGCCCGGCGCAGGTTGGCGCGGGGCATGTTCGGGAAGAGGTGGTGCTCGATCTGGTAGTTGAGGCCGCCGAGCGTGGTGTCCACCAGTCGGCTGCCGCGCACGTTGCGGGAGGTCAGCACCTGCTTACGCAGGAAGTCCAGCTCGTCCTCGGCGGTCGGCATCGGCATGCCCTTGTGGTTCGGCGCGAACGCGCAGCCCATGTAGAGGCCCCACAGCGCCTGGTGCACGACGGCGAAGAGCAGCGCCTTGACCGGGGACATGACCGCCAACAGCAGCGCCACGTAGGCGGCGGTGTGCGCGACGAGCAACGCCGCCTCGACCGCCCGGTGCCGCATCGGGACGGCGTACTTGCCGTCCTCCCGCCCGACGATCGCCCGGATGCTCGCCATGTGCAGGCTCAGGCCCTCGAGCAGCAGCATCGGGAAGAAGAAGTACGCCTGCCGCTGCGCCATCCAACGGCCGAACCCCCGGGTCTCCAACGCCTGCTCGGGCGTCCACACCAGGGCCCCCGCGCCGACGTCCGGGTCCTCGTCCTCGTGGTTCGGGTTGGCGTGGTGCCGGTTGTGCTTGTCGACCCACCAGCCGTAGCTGATCCCCACCGCCACGTTGCCGGCGAGCAGCCCGACCAACTCGCTGGGGCCACGCCGACGGAACATCTGGCGGTGCCCGGCGTCGTGACCGAGGAACGCGACCTGGGTGGTGGCCACTGCCATCAGGGCCGCGAGCGGGAGCTGCCACCAGGAGTCGCCGAGCAGGAACACGGCCACCCAGCCGGCCGCGAAGGCACCGAGGGTGAGCACGATGCGGGTGACATACCAGCCGGGGCGCCGATCCAGCAGGCCCGCCTGGCTGATCCGTCGGGACAACTGTGCGTAGTCACTGCCTCGCCGTCGTACCGGCGGTTCCGCCACCGCTCCGAGCGCCATCGCTGCTCCCGTTCCGCTTGCGCCCGTACCGGGGTGGTTCGGGCTTAATGTCAAGTCTCCCGATCGCGGTAGCCCTCAGTAACCCCGACAACCCCCGAATGGGGGGTAGGGCAGGCCCTACCCCTAATGGTTCGACTCAGGTCAGTCGGCCCACCGCGGCGCGCAGTCGAGCCAGGTCACGTCGACGCCGCTCGTAGGTGGCGGCGAGTCCGACCAGCGCCAGCCCGCCGATTCCCAGGTAGATCCACCGGGGCAGCAGATCCCACCCTCGGGCCAGCTCGTGCAGCGCCAACAACGTCAACACCCCGCCGCCGAGCAGCACCGGCGCCTGCCACCGGCGGGTCGCGCCGGCCAGCACCGCGCCGGTCGCCGCCACGCCGAGGAGCAGTCGCCGCCAGGGCTGCGGGTCCGCCCCGGCCAGCACCGACACGAGGCTGGGCAGCAACGCCGCGACCAGCCCCGGGCCGAGGGCCGGCCAGCTGGTCAGCCCCGGGCGGGTGCGCAACGCCAACAGGCCCGCCCCGACGGCGAGCGCCGCGGCCGGCAGCGTGTACGCCTCCAGCACCGTCACCCCACCGGCGGCCAGCAGCACCCAGGCCCCGAGCAACTCGCTGCCGGCGGCGATCCCGGCGAACGCCCACCGCCGACCGGCCGGTTCGCCCCGACGCAGCAGCCGCAGCGCGACGGCGACACCCCAGAGCACGCAGACGGTGGCGAGGTGCCGCGCCGCCTCGACGGCGAGCACCGCCGCCACCAGCGCGACGGCCTGCGAGGCGGCGTCCAGCACCCGTCCCAGCCGGACCCGCGCCGGGGTGACCGCCGCGGCGGCCAGCACCAACGCGGCCACCGTCAGCAGTGGGTACGCGGCGGCCCGCAAGGGAAGCCCACCGGCGAGCGGGGCGGTCACCGCCAACGCGGACGCCGCGCCCACGGCGGCGAGACAGCCGGCGACCCGTACCTCGAACCGGCGCGCCCCGGCGGCGATCGCGACCGCCGCCACCAGCAGCGCCCCCTCGGCGGCAAGCGTCCCGGCGCGGGTGGCCAGGAGACCGAGCACACCGGAGGCCACCAGCACCACGCCCACCGGCACGGCGACCGGTGTGAGCGCCGGGCGGGCCGCCGCCAGCGCGGTGAACAGCAGCGCCGCCAGGCCGGCGAGCAGAACGGCGGCCGGCAGCATCGGCCACGGCGCGCCGATCGCGATGAGCAGCACCGGCAGCGCCGCCGCGACGAACGGCAGCGCGGGTGGCACCGGCAGGCCGAACCGCCGACCGGCCAGCGCGCCGGCCACCGCCACCACGAGCAGCGCGAACCCGACCGGGAGCACCGTCGGGTCGGCGACGACAGTGGACACCCCCGACCACACCCGGTTCCCGCCGCCGTAGGGCGACCCGAGCGCGGTCAGCACCGTCGGCAGGGCCGCCAGGACGGCGACCACCGCCAGCGTTCCGCCGGCCGCCAGCAACAGCGCCGACCGGGCCGACTCGCGCCCGTGGGCCGCCGACCGGTCCCCGAGGGCCGCCTGGCCGGGGGCGCTCGCCGACGGCAGCCAGCAGGCGACGAACGTGACACCCAGCGCGGCCAGCGCCGCGTACAGCACGAGCGGCTCGTCACCCGCCCCTACCAGAGGCGCGAGGCCGGGCACTGTCACCGCCGCGACGGCGCCGGTCACGGCGTACCCGATCAGCTCCACCCGCTGGCGGCGGGCCGCGAGCGCCGCGACCAGCGACAGCCCGGCGGCGGCCAGCGCGAGCCGGGCCTGCCACCAGGGCGGCTCGCCCGCGGCGAACATCGCCACCGCCGCTATCCCGGGCAGCGCGAGCTGCCCGACCAGCAGACCCACGCCGGCCACCTCCCGGTACGCGCCGGCCCCCCGCCGGACGGCCAGTGCCAGCCCGACCACGGCGAGCGCGCCGAGCGCCACCAGGGCACCGGTCGGCGCGGCCAGGGCAACCAGCAGCCCGTGCCCGAGCAGGACGGCACCGCCGAGCGCGCGGGTGCGCAGGGCGACCGATGGGGTACCCGGGCGGGCCAGCACGGCGAGCAGCAGCGCAACCCCGCCGACCAGGTCGATGGCCACCACCTGAGGCCAGGAGGCCGACCAGCCGGCGGGTACGGCGAAGAGCACCGCCACCGCGCCGGCCGTGGCGAGCACCGCCCGCGTATTCAGAGGGAGCAGCAGCACCGTGGCACCGATCGCCAGTGCCACAGCGGGTGCCAGCTGCCAACCCCAGCTCAGGTCGAGCCCGGTCCCGGCACCGCCCCAGGGCGGCAGCGACCGGCCGACGGAGGCGACCGCCAGCCCGATGGTGATCAACGCGGTGACCTGCGCCGTACCCGCCGCGACGACCAGCGCGCCGGCCCGCCAACCCCCGCCACCGTCCACCACCGACACCACCGGCAGGAACCGCACGGCGGCGGCCATCGCCAGCGCCACCGTCGCCGCCGCGAGCAGCAGCACTGACGGCCGCAGCTCCGCCACCGGACGCAGCAGGGCGGCGGCGAGCACCGGCACCAGCAACCCGGCCGCCACCGCCCGCAGCGCCCGCCCCCCGACGAGCCAGGCCGCACCGAACCCGGTCAACGCGACAAGCAACAGCGGCACCCCGGCCAGCAGTGGCGAGCCCCCCGCCCGCCCAGCGACCAGCGGCACCATCGCGCACGCCGAGGCACCCACCAGCGCGGCGACGTGACCGGCACCGGCCAACACCCGGCCGACGAGCTGCGCCGCCCCTCCCCGGCCACGCAGCGCGGCCAGCACGGCCAGGTTCAGCGACGCCACCCCGAGCAGTACCAACGCCCACCCCGCCGCGCCCAGCCCGGCCTCGGCAGCGAGCAGCGGCAACGCCGGCTGGACGGCCACCAGGGCGGCGAACCAGGGCCCCGTCAACCCGCTCCACCGGCCGTACGCCACGGCGACCGCCGCGCTGGCCCCCCCGACCAGCGCGGCGTACCGGCTGCCCGGCCAGCCGGTCACGCCGGCCAGGTCCACCGACCAGGCCGCGTAACCGTCCAGCACCACCAGCAGCAATCCCACCGCGGCGAACGTCTCCGCCGTACCGCGCAGCCCCCGCCGGACCGCCAGCAGCGGTACGCCGAGCGCGAGCGCTGTGAACGCCACCAGGATCAACGCCCGCCCGGCGACCCCCACCGCCGCCCAGGCCACCGCTGTGAACACCACCGCCGCGGTGCCCAGCAGGAGTCCACCGAGGACGAAGAGCAGACCCTGGACCGTGCGGGTCGAGGTCTCCGCCGCACCCGGCCGCGAACCCGTGGCGACCCCGGGGCCCGGACCGATGAACGGCGCCGGGCCGACGACAGGCGCCTGGCGCGCCACGACCGAGGCCGCCACCCCGGCGCGGACGACGGCGGCCAGTTTGGCCCGCCGCCCGGACACTGTCGACAGCCGCCCGGCCAGCTCGGCGTACGCGCGGCGAGCCCGCTCCACCTGCGGCTCAAGCTCGGCCACCTCCCGGCTCAGCCGAACCACCTCGGCGGCGATCGGGTCGGGCGCGCGTCGGCAGCCGGAGCAACCAGCGCTCAGATCGGCCGGTGCACCGCAGGCGGGGCAGGGGTAACGGGTGTCGTCCACCCGGTCATCATCGACAACCGACCGGGGTACGACCCAGAGTGCGCGTACTCAGGATCGGGTGTGCTCGTACACCCAGGTGGCGTAGTCGGGGTTGCCGCTCTCCACCCTGGACACCAGAATCTCCGGCACCTCGTACGGGTGGCTGACCCGGATCTGGTCCAGCAACGCGGTGAGCCGATCCGGTGCGGTCTTGAACTGCACCGACCACTCGGTGCTCGTCTCCATCCCGGACCGCCACCAGTAGGTGCTGTCCACCTGACCACCAACCTGGGCGCAGGCGGCGAGCCTGCCGGCGACGGCCGCAGCCGCCAGCACGTCGGCGACCGAACGCGCGTCCACCACCGTTGTCACCACGCAGATCTCGTCCACGCCCGCACCCTACGCGGACATTTACCGATTAGCGGCGATCCAGGCATCAATCTGCGCCCACCAATCGAAGAGCCAGTCGATGCGTTCCTGCCGTCCGGTCGGTACGTCCTCCGGCGGCACGGACCAGAACCGCATCACGATCCGCTTGTCCATCGGCAGTTCCCGCCACACGTCGGCGACGGTGAGCATCCGGTCCAGACCGGTGTGGGCGACGAAGATGACCCCGGCGTCCGGTGCGGCGTCCAGCGCGGCGAGCATCCCACCGGGTTGCGGGGCGAGCACGTGGCGCATCCGCTCGGCGCGTAGGGCCATCCTCTCCAGGCCGAGGGAGCGCAGGCGGGCGATGGCGCGCAGCCGTCGCCTGGGGGTGAAGTTGCCACCCTCGGGGAAGATCACGAACGCGTCGTTGTCGTCCAGGCCGGTGGCGAGGTGCCCGACCTGGCGTACCGTCTCCTCGCCGCGCTCCGGGGTCGGCGCGATGAACCGGTTGGGCAGCCGGTTGAGCAGCACGTCGATCGCCGGATCCCACTGGAGGCTGTCCTTGAGGACGATCCGTGGCTCGCGGTGGAACCAGTTGACCAGCCCGTGGATCAGGATGAACGAGTCGCCCGGCCCGGCGTGCCGGCAGAGCACCAGCTCGGGCCGGCCGGGCAGCGCGGTGTCCGGGTCGGTGCCCACCACGTCGATGCTCAGGCGCAGTGTCCAGCGTGCCTGCCAGAACAGCACCCGCAGGAACCAGCCGGCCAGCACGTAGTGCGCGCGCTGGAAGGCCGGGGACCGGGCCCGCCAGCCGAAGCCGGAGACGACCCAGAGCAGGAAGAGCGCGAGCAGCGCGGCGGCGTCCCAGACCAGGTAGAAGCAGCCGATCCAGAGCAGTCGCAGCGGGCGCAACCGGCCGGGGACCAGCGGGGACGCGGCTGCGGCGAGCAGCGCCCAGATCGGCAACGTGGTGACCACGAGGAAGGCGAGCAACACGACGGCGGGAGCGAGCAGCAGCCGACGCAGCCACCGGGGAGGCAGCGACATCAACTCTCCAGGTGGGTGGCGAGGTAGCGCCGGGAGGCGGTGTACGCGCGGCTGATCCGCCGGCCCACCGCCGCCATGTCCCGGTACGCCCACGGCGTGTCGTCGCGCGGGTTGAGCCCGCCGGTCGGCAGGACGTGCACCTCCACCCCCTCCGGCAGCGCCGCCAACTCCCGGAAGAAGCGGTGCCGGCGGGAGATCTCGAACGCGACCTGCGCGATCTCCCACGGCCGACGGGGTGGGGTCAGCTCCCGTTCGATCCGACCCACCTGGAGGACGTAGATCCGGCGGGCGCCGACGGCCACCGCCTCGCCGATCGGGATGGAGTTGACGATGCCGCCGTCCACGTAGTGCGCGCCGTCGATCTCCATCGGCGGAAGCAGGCCCGGCACCGAGGCCGACGCCATCACGGCCGGCACCACCGGACCGCTGTCGAACCAGTGCTCGGCGGCCCGCTCGATGTGGGCGGCGCAGCACCGGAACGGCACCCGCAGGTCGGCGAAGGTGGTGTCCACCCCCAGCTCGGTCTCGAGCAGGCGGCGCAGCGGCCGGGGTGAGTGCAGGTGGGTACGGGCGGCGAAGCGGCGCAGTTGCCGGGCGACCGAGTCGCCGTACACCTCGCTCGCCTCCGGCGAGGCCCAGAGCCGGACCAGCCGGTCGGTCACCGCCTCCGACGGGTCCGCGGCGACCAGCGCGCCGTTGACCGCGCCGATCGAGGTGCCGAGGACCATGTCGGGTTGGATACCGGCCCGGAACAGGGCACGCAACATTCCGACCTCGACCGCGCCGAGCACTCCACCACCGCCGAGCACGAACGCCACCGGTCCCCCCGCCATGTCTCTCATCCTGGCACGGGCCCGCAGCCGCCCGGTGGGCCGCTGTCGACCGGCGGTCGGCGCACGGCAGGCACCGTCCGTCGACGGCCGGTGGCGACGGCGTTGACAGGCAGGACGCATTCGCGCAACCTGATACCGCTCCCACCCCTGAGGCAGGTGCGATCGTTGAAGGCAGCGCTGCATCCGGGCCGATTACTGGCTCGCAGATACCGACTTCTGGACCAGATCGGCGCCGGTGGCATGTCGGTCATCTGGCGTGCCCGGGACGAGGTACTGGACCGGGTGGTCGCGCTGAAGGTGCTCGCTCCGTCACTCGCCGCCGACGCGCGGTTCCGGGGCATGGTGCGCGAGGAGGCACGGGCCGCCGCCCAACTGGTGCACCCGCACCTGACCTCGGTGCACGACTACGGCGAGACGGTCGACCCGGACGGCTCGATCACCTCGTTCGTGGTGATGGAGTTGCTCAGCGGCGAGGAGTTGAAGCTACGGCTCACCGAGGGGCCGTTGCCGTGGACCGAGGCGGTCCAGGTGGGCGCGCAGGTGGCGGACGCGCTGGCCGCCGCGCACCGGCTCGGCATCGTGCACCGGGACATCACCCCGGCCAACGTGATGATGACCGGGACGGGCGTCAAGGTTCTCGACTTCGGCATCGCCACCCGGATCGGCGCGCCCGACGAGGACGAGGACGGCGAGACCTTCGGCACCCCGGCGTACGTCGCCCCGGAACGTCTCGACGGCGCGCCGGCCCAACCGTCCACCGACGTCTACTCGCTCGGTGTGCTGCTGCACGAGGCGCTCACCGGCCGGGTTCCGTATCCGGCGGACACCTGGGAGCAGCTCAGCGCCGCGCTGGCCACTGGACCGCCGCCGACGCTGGCCGACCTACCGGACCTGCCCGCACCGGTGGCCCAGATCTGCCTGCGCAGCCTCGCCCGGAACCCTGCCGATCGGCCGACCGCCCGGCAGGTCGCCACCGCGCTCCGCGACCACGCGCTGCCCGCCGAGCCCCCGACGGCGACCATCCGGGTGCCCACCCAGCCCCTGCCACAGCAGTCGCCCGCCGTCGCCACGGCCAGCGTCCCGGCGGCGGCACGACTGGACGGAGACACGTCGGACGGCGGAACCTCCTCCAGCGCGGGCGAGCCGGCGACCGGGTCGGGCTGGTCGCGGCGGCGGCTGGTGTTGCTGCTGGTGCTGGCCGTCGGGGTGACACTGGCCGGGGTGGCCCTGCTACCCGAACAGCAGCCGACCCGCCGGGCGCAGCCCTCCGCCGGGCCGGTCACGACACCGTCGACCGACCCGCCGGCCCCCGAGTCGTCCCCGCCGATCACGTCGACCCCGCCGACCCCGGCGCCGTCGACGAAGCCGACCACCGGTGCGCCCACCTCGAACCCGGGCACCCTGACCGAGGTCGCGAACCGCGTCGACAGGTTGATCGGCGCCGGCCTGAGCGCCGGCGAGATCCGCGACGACGTGGCCCTCGACCTGCGCAACGAGCTCCGCAACCTGACAGTGGCGGTCAGCTCCGGCCGCGAAGAGCTGGCGCCGCCGGTGGCCCGGCTGCGCGCGAAGGTCGCCGTCCGTCTCGGTGAGGGTGGCATCAGCCCGGCGTACGCCTCTCGGCTCGACGCCGCCATCGCCGAGCTGGGCGCGACCGGGGCCTGACCCGGCGACACCGGCGGGTCAGCGCACCGGCACCCGGGCCGGTTCACGGACGCCGTGCCGACCGAGGGCGAAGCGCCGATAGACATCCGCGTAGCCGCTCGCCATCCGCTCGACCGAGAAGTTCCCAGCGACGTGCGCCACGCAGTCCTCCGGGTCGAGCCGCTCCGCCTCGAGCAACGCCGCGGGCAGCTCCTCCGACCGCTCGACGACGAGCCCGGTCAGCCCCGGCCGCACCAGCTCCGGCACCGCACCCCGGTTGAGAGCCACCACCGGGGTGCCGGTGGCCATCGCCTCCAGCATCACCATGCCGAACGGCTCGTCCCACTGGATCGGCATGATCAGGCAGCGGGCGTCGACAAGCATCCGCAGCGTCGTCGCGCGGTCCGCGTTGAGCACGACTGTCACGTCCTCGTCGACCATCGGCGCGACGACCTGCTCGTAGTAGCGGCGCTCGGCCGGCTCGTTGCACTTGCCGGCCAACAGCAGGGGCAGTCCGGCCGCCCGGCACGCGCGGATGGCGGTGTCCGGGCCCTTGTCCGGGCTGAACCGGGCCAGCCACAGCACCGGCCCCGCGCCGGGCGTGTGCTTGCGCGGGAAGCCGCGGATGTCGAGCGCGTTGTGCACGGTGCCGGCCCAGGGCAGGTTCGGGTTCAGCCGGCGCTGGGCGTGCGAGATGGCCACCAGTGCGACGCCCGCGTCGATGTCGCTCAGCACGTCGCCGTACTCCCCGACGGGGTTGCCGTGCACCGTCGCGACAGTCGGCACGGCCCGACGGCCGGCGACCAGCGGACCGATGGTGGTGTGATCGTGGATCACGTCGAAGTCGGCGGGGCTGATCAGCCGATTCACCCGGGCCAGGTGGGCCAGCTCGGGCAGTGACTCGCCGAGCCGCTCGTACTGCACCTCGGCCACTGTGGAGACGAAGCCGTCGGCCGCCGTGCCGTGGTCACCTCCGGCGCCGAACAGGGTCACCGAGTGCCCCTGCCCGCAGAGCGCGTCCACCAGGGCGGCGACGACCTGTTCGAGGCCGCCGTAGCCAGGCGGCGGCACGGACAACCACGGCGGAACCACCATCGCGATGCGCAGCGACCGCTCCTCTGGGCGGCCCGCAGGCGAGTGGTTCACGGCCACGAGTCCTCCCCGTTGCTCCCCGGTGCGGCGGCACCGCCGGTCGGCGGCGGTTTCCCGGTGGCGTCCCAGGTAAACCGGACATGGCGGACGATCACCCGCCCACCAGGAGTTGGTCGTGGACCACCCGCACCCCGGGCGCGGACCACGCCACCCGCTCGACCTGATCGCGTTCCCACCAGGAACGGACCACGCCCGCGAGGACCAGCGTGTCGCCGTCCACCTCGACGCTCACCCGCTCGCCGCCGAGCGTGCGCAGCAACGCCCGCTGGACGTCGCGCCGCAGCCGTTCGGCATCCGGTGGCGCCGCGGGTCGTACCTCGATCAGGTTGGTGATCCCGCGTACGCCGTCGAGCCGGCGCACCTCGCCCTCGGCGGCCCGCCGCTGCCATCCGAACTCGACCTCACCGCGCAGCATCAGCCAGCCGTTCGCCACTGTCACGTCCAGCCGTTCGGCGGGCACGAAGCTGTCCCACTCCAGGGCGCGGGTGGCGGCGTTGGCGACCTCGGCATCGGTACGCCCCGGAGTGCCGGGCAGCCGCACCTCCATCTCGTCGGCCACCGCCCGTACGCCGCGAACCCGCTGCGCGCACCGCGTCGCGGCCCAGCCGCGGGCGGCACCGTCCACGAATCCGGTCAGGGTGACAACGCCCTGGTCGACTGTCACCCCGATCTCGTTCGGTCGCAGCCGGGCGTCCCAGGCCAGCTCGGCCAGAACGTCGCGTTGGATCCGCTGGTCGTCGCGGACACCCACCACCTCGGTCATGGCACCTCACCCCCGGTTCCGGTCGTCGCCCTCCGAACCTGCCGGGCAAACGGGTGACGGCGGTTCACCCGATCCGGGTGAACCGCCGTCTGGGCGGAAAAGAGCGGCGGGTGACGGAGCCGACCCCCTCGGCCCCGCCACCCGCCGCCGGAGGAAGGAAGCAGGTTTCACATAGCTGGTTAGGACGTCTCGGCGAGCGTCACGGTCTCCGTCTTCTCGACACCGTTGCGCTTGAACTGGACCTCGACCCGGTCGCCGACCTTGCCGGCCTGCACCGCGCCGACCAGGTCGTCCGAGTCGTTGACGGGCTTGTCGCCGAACCGGGTGACGACGTCGCCGCGCTGGAGGCCGGCCTTCTCCGCCGGGCTGCCCGGGGTGACCGACGCGACGAGGGCGCCGCCGCCCTCGGCCTGGTTGACGCCGACTCCGAGCGACGGGTGGCTGACCTTCTCGCCACGCTGGAGCTTGCCCGCGACGTCCTTGGCCTTGTTGCTGGGGATGGCGAACCCGACACCGATGTTGCCGGTGCTCTGCCCGGAGGTCGCGATGGCGGTGTTGACGCCGATCACCTCGCCCCGGGTGTTGACCAGCGCGCCACCGGAGTTGCCGGGGTTGATCGGGGCGTCCGTCTGGAGCAGGCCGGAGATCGAGCTGACCGGCTGGCCCTGCTGCTGGGTCGGGTCCTGCGGCTGACCCTCACCGGCCCGGATGGTGCGGTCCCGGGCGCTGAGGATGCCCGAGGTCACCGAACCCTGCAGACCGAGCGGGCTGCCCAAAGCGAGCACCTGGTCGCCGACCTGCATGGCGTCGCTGTCGCCGAACTTGGCCGGCTTGAGGTCGCTCACCCCGTTGGCCTTCACCACTGCCAGGTCGGTCTTCGGGTCGGTGCCAATGATCTTCGCGTCGGCGGTCTTGCCGTCGGCGAAGACCACCCGCACGGCGTCGCCGGCGGCGGACGCGACAACGTGGTTGTTCGTCAGCACGTACCCGTCGGCGCTGAGCACCACCCCGGAGCCCTCACCGCTGCCGGTGGTGATCGATACGACGCTGTCCTGCACCGACGCGGCGATCTTCGGCAGGTCGGCGCCATTGATCACGGGAGCTGCGGAGTAGGTGCGGGTGATGCCGCCACCGTCGCCGTCGAGGGCGAGCGCGAGCGCCCCACCGGCAACACCGGAACCGAGCATCAGGGCGAACACCGCGACACCGGCACCGGCGAACTTGGCGATCCGGCCCGGCCGGGGGCCGCTGCCGGGCGGCGCGACCTGCGGGCCCCACGGCGGGACCGGCTGGCCGGGGTGGTGCGGGTGCTGTCCGGGGTGCTGGGCGTGCTGCCCGGGGTGCTGCTGGTGCTGGGCGTACGGCATGCCCGGCTGGCCCCCGCCGGCCCAGCCGGACTGTTGACCCGGGTACCACTGGGCACCTGGGTAGTGGCCGGCGGCCGGCTGCGGGTAGCCGGGCTGGCCGGGCGCCGGGTGACCGGAGACCGGGTACGGCGGCGCGGACGCGGCGGCGGCCGGACGCTCGTAGCCGGTCGACGGCTCGTATCCGGTCGGCTGAGCGGCGGCCGGCTGACCGGCGGGCGCGGCGGAACCGGGGTACCCGACCGGCGCGGCGGTCGGGGTGACGGCGGTGGCCTCCGCGTCACCGGTGGTGGAGGCGACCGTCGGGTCGCCGCCGGTCGAGACGACCGGTACGGGAGTGGTCGGGGAGTCGGACTGCGCGCGCTCGTCTCGCGGCAGCTCGGCGGTGGGGTGCGACGGCTCGGCGTCGGTGGGGGCCGGCCGGCGCTGCGGGTCGGACTCGAACTCGGTCATGGGACTACCTTCTCCCTCCGCACTGCAATCAACCTGGAACCGTCCTGGAAGTTGGCTGAAAGTCACTCGCCCGCTCCGTCGACCTGTGGCAGCAACGGCAGCCGAACCCGGAAGGTGGCACCACCGCCGGGCGTCTCGGCCACCTCGACCGAGCCGTGGTGGGCGGCGACCAGCGCCGCCACGATGGCCAGGCCGAGGCCGGTGCCGGTGTTGCCGTCGGCCCGCCGGGTACGGGCCGCGTCGGCCCGGTAGAACCGTTCGAAGACCCGTTCCGCCTGCTCGGCCGAGAGGCCGGGACCGGTGTCGACCACCTCCACGACGGCGAAGTCACCCGGTTCGGCGCGCAGCCGTACCCGGACTTCGGCCTCCGGTGGGGTGTGGGTGAGCGCGTTGGTGACCAGGTTGCCGATCACCTGCCGCAGCCGGGCGTCGTCGGCGGAGACGACGAGCGGGCCGGATTCGGGCGCGATCTCCAGCTCGATCCGCCGGTCCGGCGCCATCGCCCGCGCCGCCTGCACCGCGTCGGAGGCGAGCACCGGCAGCTCCACCGGGGTCAGCGAGAGCGGCCGTTCCATGTCCAACCGGGCGAGCAGCAGCAGATCCTCCACCAGCAGCCCCATCCGGGCCGCCTCGTCCTCGATCCGGCGCAGCAGGCCGGCGGTCTGCTCCGGCGCACTTGCCGCACCCTGCCGGTACAGCTCGGCGAAGCCACGAATGGTGGTGAGCGGCGTCCGAAGCTCGTGCGAGGCGTCGGCGACGAACTGCCGCATCCGCTCCTCGGAGCGGATGGCCCGCGCCTCGGACGCCTGAGCGGCGGCGGCGGCGTCCCGGGCGGCGCTCTCCGCCCACCGGGCCGAGGTTTCCGACGCGGCTCGGGCGGTGAACGCCGCCTCGATCTGGGTGAGCATCGCGTTCAGCGCGCGGGAGAGCCGGCCCAGCTCCGAGGTCGGCTCGGCCTGGCCCTCCTCCGGGTCGGGCACCCGGCGGGTCAGGTCACCGCCGGCGATCGCCGCGGCGGTCTGTTCGATCTCGACGAGGGGCTTGAGGCTGGTCCGGACGATCGCCGCGCCGACCGAGGCCAGCATGATCAGCACTGCGCCACCGACCAGGAGGTCTATCCAGACGAGCTGCTTCACCGCCCGGTCCACCTCGGTCAGCGGCTGACCCACTGCCAGCACCGACCCGTCCGGTTGAGCCGCGTAGTAGACCCGCCACCGGGTGAGGCGATCGTGTGAGACGACAGTGCGCGGTTCGCCCTCCGCCGCCTCGAAGTCCTTGCGGCTGGCGGGGAACGTGGGTAGCTGCGCGGGGTCGAAGTTGCGCTTGTCGTACAGGGGGTCGTACACCCGCCGCTCGTCGGCCACGATCACGACGTAGTCGCTGGGCAGCAACGCGCCGACCTCACCGCTGCGCAGCTTCAGAAGCACCTGGCCGAGGCCCTGGGCTGTCGACCGGACCTGCCCGTCGACCTGGCCCTCCAGGTAGTTGCGAAGGAAGTACGCGGTCAGCGAGCTGATCACCAGAAGCGCGACGGCGACCAGCGCGAGCACCGAGGTGACCAGCTTCACCCGCAGTGGAACGCTGCGTACCCGTCCCTTCGCCTGCTGGACCGCGTTCACGCCGCCGGCTTGCGCAGGACGTACCCGACGCCGCGAAGAGTGTGGATCAGCCGGGGTTGGGTGGTGTCGACCTTGCGCCGCAGGTACGAGATGTAGGACTCGACGATGTTGTCGTCGCCCCGGAAGTCGTAGTTCCAGACGTGGTCGAGGATCTGCGCCTTGGACAGCACCCGGTTGGCGTTGAGCATCAGGTACCGCAGCAGCTTGAACTCGGTAGGCGAGAGCTGCACGCGCTGGCCGGCCCGGTGCACCTCGTGGGTCTCCTCGTCCAACTCCAGGTCGGCGAAGGTGAGCCGGGACGGGGCCTGCTCGCCGGTGGTGGTGCGGCGCAGCACGGCGCGGATCCGGGCGGTCAGCTCCTCCAGGCTGAACGGCTTCGTGACGTAGTCGTCGCCGCCCAGGGTCAGCCCACGGATCTTGTCGTCGGTGGCGTCCCGGGCGGTCAGGAACACCACAGGGGTACGCGTGCCGCCCTCGCGGAGCATCCGGATGACCTCGAAGCCGTCCAGGTCGGGGAGCATCACGTCGAGCACCACCAGGTCGGGCCGGTGGTCCTTGGCGGCGTTGAGCGCCGCGCTCCCACTTGTCGCGGTGGCCACGTCGAAGCCCGCGAACCGCAGGCTCGCGGAGAGCAGTTCGAGGATGTTGGGGTCGTCCTCGACGACAAGCAGTCGCGCCTCGGTCTGGGTAGCGGGCATGCGCCCATCATCGGTGACGTCACTGCGCCAGCGCTGGACGCTTCCTGCAAAAAGGCTGTGAGTCGCCGACGCCCGGCGACGCCCGTCAGCGCAGCAGGCGACGCAGCCCGTCGAGGGCGCCGTCGAGCAGCCGGATCGCTGTGCGAAGTTGGGTGTCGCTGAACTGTCGGGCGCGGATCAGCCGGCCCACCTCGGCGGTGAACGCGGCCAGCCGCTTGTCGAGTTCGTCGAGCAGCTCGGCCTGCGGCCCGGTGGTCGACGCCGGCCGGGGCGGCGGCGCGGGCGCCTCCCAGCGGGCCCGCCGAGTCTGCCGGGTGGCCTCGCTCAACTCCCGCTTGAGGTCGCGTGCCGATCCGCGTACCTCGCTGCGGATCTCGCCGGCCAGGCTGGAGAGGTCCGCCACGGAGGCCGCGATGTCCGTTTCCAACGCGGCCAGCTCACCGGCCCGCTGGCGCAGCTCGGCCCGGCCGGCGTCGGTGATGTCGTACGTCTTGCGGCCGCCGGCCGCGGTGTGGCTGACCAGACCCTCGACCTCCAGCCGTTGCAAGCGGGGGTAGATGGTGCCGGCGCTGGGCGCGTACAGCCCGAGGAAACGGTCCTCCAGCAGGCGGATCAGCTCGTAGCCGTGCTTCGGGCCGTCGTCGAGGAGCTTGAGCAGGTAGAGCCGGAGCCGCCCGTGGCTGAACACGGCGGTCACGGCAGCTCCTCTGCATCGTCGTCGACGGCTCGGGCGAGCAGGGCGATGCTCCCCGAGGTCGCGGAAGCCCAGAGCTTACCGTCGCCCGCGCCGAGCACCCCTTCGCTGCTGGGCAGTGGGAACGTCGAGGTGCGCAGCTGCGGAAAGCCGCTGGTGATCCGGCCGGAGGCGGTGTTCAGCTGGACGGCGAGGTCGCTGTCCGCACGGACCCGGACGGTGATGCTGCCCGAGATGGTGGTCAACCGGATCTCGCTACGCCGGGGGTTGTCCAAATCACAGGTGATCTGACCTGAGACGGTCTGCGCCCGCACCCGGTCGGCGGCACTGTCGGCGAGGATCACCTCCCCGGAGACCGTCTCCACCGTGAGGTCGCCGCGGACGCCGAGCGCCTCCACAGGCCCCGAGGTGAGCTTCGCGGAGGTGCTGCCGCGCAGCCCCATCAGGGTGATCTGGCCGGCGACGACGTTGGCGGTGGTCTGCCGGCGCAGGCCGGAGGCGACCAGCGAGCCCGCGACCAGGCCCAGGTCGGCGAGGACGTCGGCGGGCACGGCGACGGAGACGTCCACCCGGGGATAGCGGTGGATCATCCGGAACCAGCGCAGGACGTCCGACCAGCCCCGACCGCGCTCCTGACGGATGCTGAGCCGACCGTCGGTGTGGTCGATCAGGACCGGCCGACGGCCGACCTGGGTCACGTCGATCCGGGTCGGCCCGTCGGTGGCGACCACGTTGAGCCGCCCACTGATCAGTCGAACGTCCAGGCGGACGACCGGAGCGTCCAGTCTGAGCCGTTGTGGGCTCTCGACAGTCCATCCGGCCATGGCATCCCCCTCTCGACGACGCGCGGGAGGCACGCCGAACAGGAGGAGACTGTAACGCGATACATCGCGACACCACAACACAGGTTGCGAGTTGGTCGCCGGCACGCTCGGCGTGCTCCCCTCAGGCCGCCAGGTCCAGCTCCCGATCGGCAAGCGGAGCCGGCGCGGAAACGGCTGGGGTCACCGTCGGCACCGGCCGCAGACGGGCCCGCGCCACGGCGCCCGCCGTCGGCACCAGGTGTACTGCCGACTCGGCGGCCCGGGCCAGCAACCGCCGGTCGGCGTCACGGGCCGGGTGCAGCGCGGCGGCGATCGTCACCGAGACCACCAGATCCCGCGCCGCGACCACCCGTGCCACCGAACGCAGCAGGGTGTCCGCACCGAGGAAGGCGGCGGCCGTCGTGGTCGACCCGGTGGCCGCACAGCTATAGGTGAGCCGCAGCGGGACCACCGGGCTGCCCGTGTCGATGGCCGCCTGGAACGTCGCGGGCCGGAACCCACCCCCCGGGCGGCAGTCGGTGGAACCGATCCCGGCACACGACGTCGTACCCTCCGGGAAGACCGCCACCGACCGCCCGGCGCGCAGCGCCTCGGCGACCCGGGCGACGGTCCTCGGCAGCGCCAGAGGTCGGGCGCGGTCCACGAAGACAGTGCCCGCCGCCGCTGCCAGCAGACCGACCACCGGCCAGGAGCGGATCTCCCGTTTCGCCACCATCCGGGTGGGCGCGACCGCCAGCACCGCGAGGATGTCCAGCCAGGAGACATGGTTCGCGACCAGCAGCGCGCGTCGCCGGGGCAACCGACCCCGAACCACGAGGCGGACGCCGAAGGCGCGCGCGGTGGCCCGCGCCCAGCCGCTGAGCAGCGCCCGCCGTTCCCGAGTGGGGAGCACTGGCAGCAGCGCCACCACCGGGATCCCTGCCAGCAGCATGCCGAGCGCGGCGACCAGCCGGAGTACCTGGCGGGCCACCGGCACCGTGGGCACCTCGCCGGCCCCCGGCAGACAGTCGTCGCCGCAGCCCGAGGAGGGCCGCCACAGGTCGCGCGACACCGCGGTCACCGCTGCTCACCGCCGAGGAAGTGCCGCAGGTAGCGCGGGTTCATCCGGTCCAGGGAGAAGAGGACGTAGAAGTCCGCGCACCCGAAGTCGCTGTCGTACGACGGCTCGCCGCAGATCCACGCGCCGAGCCGGAGATAGCCGCGCAGCAGCGGCGGAACCGCCACCCGCCCGGCCGGGGCTGCGGCGACCGGGCCGGCGGCAGCCGCCTCGGTGAACCAGGGCCGCAACGGACGGACCCTTAGCGGCGGCGGCGACAGGTGCCGGGCCCGGGCCTGGGTCCACACCTCGGCGACCGTCCGCCCGCGGTCAGCCACCGGCACCGAGGCGCAGCCGCCGAGCCATCGGGAGCCGCGCAGGTGCAGGTACCGGATGATGCCGGCCCACATCAGGTTGATCACCGCGCCGGAGCGGTGGTCCGGGTGCACGCAGGACCGGCCCGCCTCGACCAGGTCGTCGCGGAGCGGGTCGAGCGGGCTCAGGTCGAACTCGTCCTCGGCGTAGCGCCGGGTCGTACGCCCCGGCGGCAGCAGCCGGTACGTGCCGACCACCTCGCCGGTGCTGTCCTCGCGGACGATCAGGTGATCGCAGTACGCGTCGAAGGGGTCCACGTCCAACCCGGCCTCGCCGGGAAGGAGGGTGGCGCCGAGCTCGGTGGCGAACACCTCGTGGCGCAGGCGTTGCGCGGCCGCGACCTGGGTGGGGTCGTCGGCGATCAGCAGGGTGTATCCGCTGGTCTTCAGGGGTGCGCCAGCGGCATGCAGAACGGCCATGGGATCTGTGTAGGTGCCCGGGTTGCCATCCACGGGGACCACCGGTGTCGATCGGATGAACGCCGGCAGGCGAGACCGCTAGCGACGCCCGGCGCAGAGCGTGCGAGGCTGCCGGACCAGGCCGGCGACGGCGCCGACACGCACCACCGGAGGTCGACGATGCGCATCGAAACCCGCTACAACGGGCCCGCCGGTTCCGGCAACGGCGGCTGGAGCGCCGGGATCTTCGCCGCCGAGGCGGACGGCAGCGGGCCGGTCGAGGTGACCCTGCGCCGGCCACCACCGCTGGACACCGAGCTGATCCTGGTCGACGGCGAGGTCCGGGACCCGGCCGGCGAGCTGGTGGCCGAGGTGCGCCCGGCCGGGGTGATCGATGCCGTCGTACCCCCTGTCGACCTGGAGACGGCGGTGGCCGCCGCGGCCCGCTACCCCGGCCTGGTCGAGCATCCGTTTCCCAGCTGTTACGTCTGCGGCCCGCAGCGGGCGGACGGGCTGCGGATCTTCCCCGGCCGCCTGCCCGATGGCCGGACCGCCGCGCCGTTCCGCGCGCCCGCACAGGTCAGCGCTGCCACGGTCTGGGCCGCGCTGGACTGTCCCGGTGGTTGGGCGGTGCTCGCGCCGGGCCGCCCGTACCTGCTGGGCCGGATCGCCGCCGAGGTCGCGGCGCTGCCCGGGCCGGGCGACGAGTGCGTGGTGACCGGGGCGTTGCGCCGCGTCGATGGGCGCAAGGCGCTGGTGCACACCAGCCTGTACGGCCCGGACGGGTCGCTGCTCGGCGCGGCGCGGGCAACCTGGATCGCCCGCTGAACCCGGGCCGTCGTCCGCAGGGATGAGTCGCGTCCGCCCCGCGACGGAGGCAAACGTAGCGACCGCGCCTGATTGACCTTGTTGCCACGGGCCGTCACGCTGTGCCACGGCGTACCTCGACGCCACACACGGGAGGAGAACGATGACTGACGGGCAGCGAAGCCCCACCAGCGACGGTCAGATCGTGGTGTCCGGTCTGACGAAGCAGTACAAGAACGTCCGGGCGGTGAACAACCTGTCCTTCACAGTGGCGCCGGGACGGGTGACCGGCTTCCTCGGCCCGAACGGCGCAGGCAAGACCACCACGCTGCGCATGCTGCTGAATCTGGTCACGCCGACCGCCGGCACGGCCACCATCAGCGGCCAGCGCTACGCCGACCTCGCCACCCCGTTGCGGCAGGTCGGCGCGGTGCTGGAGGCCTCCAGCGCGCACAAGGGCCGCACCGGCATCAACCACCTCCGGGTCATCTGCGCGGCGGCCGGGCTGCCCAAGCAGCGGGCCGACGAGGCGTTGGCCCTGGTCGGGCTGACCCCGGCGGCGAAGCGCAAGTTCAAGGGTTACTCGCTGGGCATGAAGCAGCGGCTCGGCATCGCCGCCGCGATGCTCGGTGACCCCCGCGTGCTGATCCTCGACGAGCCGGCCAACGGGCTGGACCCGGAGGGCATCCGGTGGATGCGTGGGTTCCTCAAGAACCTCGCCCACGAGGGTCGTACGGTGCTGGTCTCCAGCCACCTGCTGTCGGAGATGCAGCTGCTCGCCGACGACGTGGTGATCATCGCGGCCGGGCAGTTGGTCCGGCAGGGTCCTGTCGACCAGGTGCTCGGGTCGATGGCCCAGGGCGCCCGGGTCCGGGTCCGCACCCCGCAGGCCGAGGCGTTGACCGCCGCCCTCAAGGCGCAGTCGGCGACCATCGAGACCGACGAGCAGGGTGTGCTGCTGGTCGGCGGGGTGGACGCCCCGACGATCGGCCGGTCCGCCCTCGCGGCCGGGGTCGAGCTGCACGAACTGACCACCGAACGGCCCGATCTGGAACGGGTCTTCCTGGAGCTGACGGCCGGAAAGGCGGGCATCCGATGAACCTGGTCCGATCCGAGCTACTCAAGATCCGTACCACCAGCACCTGGTGGTGGCTGGCCCTCGGCGCGTTCCTCTCGATCGCCCTGGCGTTCGCGATCAACGCGTGGTTGGCCGTCACGACGCTCGGCGGCGACGCCGAGGACATCGGCGTCAGCGCCGAGCAGGCGACCGCGCCGGCGCAGGCGGCGAACCTCTACACCTCGGGCCAGTACCTCGGGCTGATGTTCGTGATGCTCATCGGCATCCTGATGGTCACCAACGAGTTCTTCCACCAGACCGCGACCACGACGTTCCTGACGACTCCCCGGCGTACGTCGGTCATCGTCAGCAAGCTCGTCGCCGCCAGCCTGCTCGGCTTCATGTTCTGGCTGGCGACCACGCTCATCGACCTGGCCGCTGGCGCGATCTTCCTGTCCGCGAACGACTACGGCACTCAGCTCGGCGAGTGGCCGGTGCAGCGGGCGCTGTTGTTCAACCTGCTGGCCTACGCCATCTGGACGATCCTCGGGGTGGGCATCGGCACGCTGATCACCAACCAGCTCGGTGCGGTGATCACGGCGGCGGTGCTCTACCTGATCGGCACCCAGGTGGTAGGTCTGCTGTTCCTGCTCCTGTCGAACGTGCTCGACAGCCAGGCGGTGCTCAAGTGGCAGGTCATCTGGCCCGCTGTGGCATCCCAGGTCATGATCACGGAGGGCACCTCGGAGTTCACACCGTCCTGGTGGGTCGGGGCCCTGGTGCTGATCGGCTACGCGCTGGTCAGCGGAATCGCCGGTGTCCTGCTCACCCGGCGGCGCGACATCGCCTGATGGCGTCTGCGACCCGCGACATCGCCTGATGGCGTCTGCGACCCCGGAGCGGCAGTGACAGGCTGGCCGCTCCGGGGTCGGGCGTCACCCTCGGCGACCGGCCGTGCGCGGGCCGGGTGTTACCAGTTCGACACGGTGCGCGCAGGCGTTGCTGAACTTCTGGCATCTTCTGTGAAACCGGCCACGGGACCGAGGCGGAAATGCCTGCGGGATCGGTACGGCGTAGCCTGGGAGGCGTCTAGTCCGTGCTCCTAATCGGGCGCGACGGACCCACCGCGTGCCACACAAACCCGCGTGAAAGAGGCGATTACCGGCCGTGTCGACCCAGCAGACTTCGCAGGAGAACCCACTGGCGGGTTTCGGCCCGAATGAGTGGATCGTCGAGGAGATGTACCAGCGCTACCTCGCCGACCCATCGAGCGTCGATTCGGCCTGGCACGACTTCTTCGCCGACTACCGACCGGCACCGGGAGCGGGCACCCCG
Source organism: Micromonospora sp. NBC_00362 (assembly GCF_026342155.1). NCBI lineage: Bacteria > Bacillati > Actinomycetota > Actinomycetes > Micromonosporales > Micromonosporaceae > Micromonospora > Micromonospora sp. NBC_00362. Next base: position 5,636,888 of record NZ_JAPENH010000001.1, on the reverse strand, counting down.
CGCGGCGCCGAATCGTCGGACAAGCCGGCCGCCGCCCCGGAGCCGGACGGTCAGCCGGAGGCAGCCGCCACCGTCGCCCAACCGAGCGCCCCGGCCACGCCGGCGACCGCTAGCAAGCCGGCCGCCGCCCAGGCGGCGCCGGCCAAGCCCGCCGCGCCGGCCACGAAGGCCGCGCCGGTGAAGACCACCGCACCGGAGAAGACCGCTGCGCCCAAGCCGGCCGCCAAGGCCGCCGCGCCGAGCGCCGACGGCCCGCAGACCACACCGTTGCGGGGCGTCGCGGCGAAGATCGTCCAGAACATGGACGCCTCGCTGAGCGTGCCCACCGCGACCAGCGTGCGCGCGGTCCCGGCCAAGCTGCTGGTGGACAACCGCATCGTGATCAACAACCACCTCGCCCGTGGGCGCGGCGGCAAGGTCAGCTTCACCCACTTGGTCGGCTACGCGATGGTTCGCGCGCTGGTCCAGCACCCCGAGATGAACAACTCCTTCGCCGAGGCCAACGGCAAGCCGGCGGTGCTCCGCCCGGCACACGTCAACCTCGGCATCGCGATCGACCTCGCCAAGCCGGACGGCAGCCGCAACCTGGTGGTCCCCTCCATCAAGGGCTGCGAGCAGATGGACTTCCGGCAGTTCTGGCAGGCGTACGAGGACGTGGTCCGACGGGCGCGGCGCAACGAGCTGACCATGGAGGACTACTCCGGCACCACGATCTCGCTGACCAACCCGGGCGGCATCGGCACCGTGCACTCGATGCCGCGGCTCATGCAGGGGCAGAGCGCGATCATCGGCGTCGGCGCGATGGAGTACCCGGCCCCCTACCAGGGGATGTCCGAGGCCACCCTGGCCGAGCTGGCGGTCAGCAAGATCATCACGCTGACCAGCACGTACGACCACCGGATCATCCAGGGCGCGCAGTCCGGCGAGTTCCTCAAGGTGATGCACGAGCTGATCCTGGGCGAGCACGGTTTCTACGACCAGATCTTCACCGCGCTGCGCATCCCGTACGAGCCGGTGCGCTGGATGCGCGATGTCGCTGTCAACTCCGAGGGTCAGATCAACAAGACCGCCCGGGTGCACGAGCTGATCCACGCGTACCGGGTGCGCGGTCACCTGATGGCCGACACCGACCCGCTGGAATTCAAGATCCGCAAGCACCCCGACCTGGACGTCCTCCAGCACGGGCTGACCCTGTGGGACCTGGACCGCGAGTTCCCGGTCAACGGCTTCGCCGGCCGGCAGCGGATGAAGCTCCGCGAGATCCTCGGCGTGCTGCGCGACTCGTACTGCCGCCGCGTCGGCATCGAGTACATGCACATCCAGGACCCGGAGGAGCGCCGCTGGGTCCAGGAACGGATCGAGCGCAAGTACGAGAAGCCGTCCGCCGACGAGCAGAAGCACGTGCTCAACCGGCTCAACGCCGCCGAGGCGTTCGAGACCTTCCTCCAGACCAAGTACGTCGGCCAGAAGCGCTTCTCGCTGGAGGGCGGCGAGTCGCTGATCCCGCTGCTCGGTGAGGTGCTGGAGTCCTCCGCCGAGAACGGGCTGGACGAGGTCGTCATCGGCATGGCCCACCGGGGTCGGCTCAACGTGCTGGCCAACATCGTCGGCAAGCCGTACGAGAAGATCTTCTCGGAGTTCGAGGGTCACCTGGACCCACGCTCGACGCAGGGCTCCGGCGACGTGAAGTACCACCTGGGCCAGAACGGCAAGTTCACCACCCCCGACGGCGAGCACGCGGTCAAGGTGTCGGTGGTGGCCAACCCGTCGCACCTGGAGGCCGTCGACCCGGTGCTGGAGGGCATCGTCCGGGCCAAGCAGGACCGGATCGACCTCAAGCTGGAGGGTTACACGGTGCTGCCGCTGGCGGTGCACGGTGACGCCGCCTTCGCCGGGCAGGGTGTGGTCGCCGAGACGCTCAACCTGTCCCAGCTGCGCGGCTACCGCACCGGCGGCACCGTGCACGTCGTGGTGAACAACCAGGTCGGCTTCACCACCGCCCCGGAGTACAGCCGGTCCAGCCTCTACAGCACGGACGTGGCCCGGATGATCCAGGCGCCGATCTTCCACGTCAACGGCGACGACCCGGAGGCAGTGGTCCGGGTGGCCCGGCTGGCCTTCGAGTACCGGCAGACGTTCAACAAGGACGTCGTGATCGACATGGTCTGCTACCGCCGGCGCGGGCACAACGAGGGCGACGACCCGTCGATGTCCAACCCCCAGATGTACAAGATCATTGACTCGAAGCGCTCGGTCCGCAAGCTCTACACCGAGGAGCTGATCGGTCGCGGTGACATCACCGTGGAGGACGCGGAGGAGCTGCTGCGCGACTACCAGGCGCAGCTGGAGAAGGTCTTCAAGGCCACCCGGGACGCCGCCTCGGCACCGCGCCAGCTCAACCGGCCGCGCCGCGAGGAGGAGCCGGAGCCGCAGGTCGACACCGCCACCGACGCGTCAGTGGTCAAGGCCATCGGCGAGGCGCACGTCAACCTGCCGGAAGGCTTCACCCCGCACAAGCGGATCCAGCAGCTGCTGGACCGGCGGGCCAAGATGTCCGTCGAGGGCAACATCGACTGGGGCTTCGGCGAGATCATCGCGCTCGGGGCGCTGCTGCACGACGGGGTCACCGTCCGGCTCGCCGGGCAGGACTCTCGTCGCGGCACGTTCGTCCAGCGACACGCCTCGGTGGTCGACTCCCGCACCGGCGACGACTACCTGCCGCTGAAGTCGCTCACCGGCGACGGCGACCGCTCCCGGTTCTTCGTGCACGACTCGCTGCTCAGCGAGTACGCGGCGATGGGCTTCGAGTACGGCTACTCGGTGGAGAACATCAACGCCCTCGTCGCCTGGGAGGCCCAGTTCGGCGACTTCGTCAACGGCGCCCAGTCGGTGATCGACGAGTTCATCTCGTCCGGTGAGGTGAAGTGGGGCCAGCGCTCCGCCATCACCCTGCTGCTGCCGCACGGCCACGAGGGTCAGGGCCCGGACCACACCTCCGGCCGGCCGGAGCGGTTCCTGCAGATGTGCGCCGAGGACAACATGCGGGTGTCCATCCCGACGACCCCGGCGAACTACTTCCACCTGCTGCGCCGCCAGGCCCTGTCGCCCAAGCGCAAGCCGCTGGTGGTGTTCACGCCGAAGTCGCTGCTGCGGCACAAGCTCTGCGTCTCGTCGGTGGAGGACTTCACCACCGGCACCTTCCAGACGGTGCTGCGCGACACGGCCGCTCCGGCGCCGGAGTCGGTGAAGCGGGTGCTGCTCTGCTCCGGCAAGGTCTACTACGACCTGTTCCAGGCCCGGCAGGAGCGCGGCGTCACCGACACCGCGATCCTCCGGCTGGAGCAGCTGTACCCGCTGCCGGTGGAGGAGATCCGGGCCGCCCTCGCGCAGTTCCCGAACGCGGAGGACTTCGCCTGGGTGCAGGAGGAGCCGGCCAACCAGGGTGGCTGGTCGTTCGTCGCGCTCAACCTTCTGGAGCACCTCACTGACGTTCGGCTGCGGCGGATCTCCCGCCCGGCCGCGGCCGCCCCGGCGGTCGGCTCGGCCAAGACCCACGAGGTCGAGCAGAACGCGCTGATCGAGGCGGCTCTCCCCCGCCCGTGACCTGACCTGAGCACGGAAGCCGGGGCAGGGCCGTTTCACCACGGTCCTGCCCCGCTCTGTCGGTCCACCCACCACCCACCACCCGCCCGGCCCGAGCCGGGCCGAGCACGAGGACGTACGCGATGTACTTCACCGACCGTGGCATCGAGGAGCTGGTCGAGCGCCGGGGCGAAGAGCAGGTCACGCTGGAGTGGCTAGGCGAGCGCCTGCGCGACTTCGTCGACCTCAACCCCGACTTCGAAACCCCCATCGAGCGCCTGGCAACCTACCTGGCCCGCCTGGACGACCCCGACGACGAAGACGCCTAACCCCTAACCCCGTTCCGCACCCGGTGATCAAGAAGTTTCGGTCACGATGGGGGCCGGAGCTGACGCAAACTTCTTGATCAACGGGCGGGGGGTGGGAACGTGGCTCGGAGTGTTTACCTCACCAGCGTGGGGTCCGGCGGGGGCAAGTCGACGATTGCCCTCGGGTTGGCGGAGTTGCTGTCCCGCCAGGTCGGGCGGATCGGCGTGTTCCGGCCGTTGGTGGCCGACACCGGCCAGGACCCGATCCTCGCCCTGCTGAGCGAGCGGTACCGGGTCGAGGTGCCGCTGTCCGAACTGGCCGGGGCGAGCTACGCCGAGGCTTCGGCGCTGGTCGCCGACGGCCGCCGGGAGCAGCTCATCTCCGCCATCGTCGAGCGCTACCGGGCGGTGGAGCGGCAGTGCCCGGCGGTGGTGGTGGTGGGCAGTGACTTCGACGAGCCGGGCGACCCGGCCCACCCCCGGGAACTGGCCTTCAACGCCCGGCTGGCCACCGAGTTCGGCAGCGTGGTGGTGCCGGTCGTGGACGGCTTCGGGCAGGAGCCGGCGGCTGTCGCGTCGGCGATGCGGGGGGCGTACCACGATTTGGCCGACCTCGGCGCGACGGTGCTCGCGGTGATCGCCAACCGGGTGACCGCGCCGATGACGCTGCCCGACCTGCCGGTCCCCGCGTACGCCATCCCGGAGGTGCCGAGCGTGTCCGCGCCGACGGTGGCCGAGGTGGCTGCGGCGCTCGACGCCACCCTGCTGGCCGGGGACGACGCCGCGCTCGGTCGCGACGTGCTGGACTTCGTGGTCGGCGCGGCGCACGTGCCGACAGTGCTGGGCCACCTCACCGAGGGCGCCCTGGTGATCACCCCCGGGGACCGGGCCGACCTGCTCGTCGCCGCGAGCGCCGCGCACGTGGCCGGGCAGGTGTCGGTGGCCGGGCTGGTGCTCACCCTCGGCGAGCAGCCCGACCCCAGGGTCATGCGGCTGGTGGAGGGACTCAATACCGGGTTGGCGGTGCTCTCCGTACGTCTCGACAGCTACGACACGGTGGCCGCGTCCAGTCGCATCGAGGGCCGGCCCAGCGCGACAAATCCCCGCAAGGTGGAGGCCGCGCTCGGCGCGTTCGAGCGCTGTGTGGACACCGACGACCTGGCCCGTCGGCTGCGGTTCAGCCGGTCGGCGCGGGTCACCCCACTGATGTTCGAGAACGAGCTGATCGACCGTGCCCGCTCGAAGCCCCGGCACCTGGTGTTGCCGGAGGGCACCGACGAGCGGATCCTGCGCGCGGCGGAGATCCTGCTACGGCGTGGAGTGGCCGAACTGACGGTGCTCGGCCGGCCGGACGACATCTCCCGACGCACCCGGGAGCTGGGCATCGACCTCGGCGACGTGCAGGTGGTCGACCCGGGCGCCAGCGAGTGGCGCGACGACTTCGCCGCCGAGTACGCCCGGCTGCGCGCCCACCGGGGCGTCACCGCCGAGTTGGCGCACGACATCGTGGCGCAGCCCAACTACTTCGGCACGTTGATGGTGGCCACCGGCCGCGCCGACGGCATGGTCTCCGGGGCCACGCACACCACCGCAGCTACCATCCGGCCGGCGTTCGAGATCATCCGTACGCTGCCGGACGTCTCGGTGGCCTCCAGCGTCTTCTTCATGCTGCTCGCCGACCGGGTGCTGGTCTACGGCGACTGCGCTGTCAACCGCGACCCGGACGCGGCCCAGCTCGCCGACATCGCGATCTCGTCGGCCGACACCGCCGCCCGGTTCGGCATCGAACCCCGGGTGGCCATGCTGTCGTACTCGACCGGCAGCTCCGGCGCGGGCGCCGACGTGGAGAAGGTCGCCGCGGCCACCGCGCTGGTCCGGGAGCGCCGGCCCGACCTGCTGGTCGAGGGGCCCATCCAGTACGACGCGGCGATCGACCCGGCGGTGGCGGCCACGAAGCTGCCCGACAGCCCCGTTGCGGGGCACGCCACTGTCTTCATCTTCCCGGACCTGAACACCGGCAACAACACGTACAAGGCGGTGCAGCGCTCGGCGGGGGCGGTCGCCGTCGGCCCGGTGATGCAGGGCCTGCGGAGGCCGGTGAACGACCTGTCGCGGGGTGCCACGGTGCCGGACATCGTCAACACCGTGGCGATCACCGCCATCCAGGCGGCCACCGAGGAGGCGTCGTGAGTCGGGTACTGGTGCTCAACTGCGGGTCGTCGTCGGTGAAGTGGCGCCGCTACGACGGTGACCGGGCACTCGACCACGGCACCGTCGAGCGGATCGGTGAGCCCGGCGGCGGCCCGGCGGACCACGCCGAGGCGGTCCGGCAGATCCTGGACGGGCTGGACCTGGCCGGGCTGGCGGCGGTCGGACACCGGGTGGTGCACGGTGGCCGGACATTCAGCGCGCCGGTACTCGTCGACGACGCCGTGCTGGCCGCGATCAAGAATCTGGTGCCGCTCGCCCCACTGCACAACCCGGCCAACCTCGCCGGCATCGAGGTGGCCCGCGGGGCGCTGCCGGACGTCCCGCAGGTCGCCGTCTTCGACACCGCGTTCCACCACACCCTGCCGGAGGCCGCCGCGACGTACGCGATCGACCGGGACACCGCCGAGCGGTACGACATCCGCCGGTACGGCTTCCACGGCACCTCGCACGCGTACGTGTCCCGGCGCACCGCCGAACTGCTGGGCCGCCCGTACGAGCAGATCAACACGATCACCCTGCACCTGGGTAACGGGGCCAGCGCCTGCGCGGTGGCGAACGGTCGCAGCGTCGCCACCTCGATGGGCATGTCCCCGTTGCAGGGGCTGGTGATGGGGACCCGCAGCGGCGACGTGGACCCGACCGTGATCTTCCACCTGCGCCGCGAGGGTGGGCTGTCGGTGGACGACATCGACGACCTGCTCAACCACCGCAGCGGCCTGCTCGGGCTGACCGGCGCCAACGACATGCGCGAGGTGCTCGAACGCCGGGCGGCCGGTGACCGGGCGGCGGCGTTGGCCTTCGACGTGTACTGCCGGCGCATCACCGAGTACGTCGGGGCGTACTACGCGCTGCTCGGTCGGGTCGACGCGATCGCCTTCACCGCCGGGGTCGGCGAGCACGCCGCGCCGGTGCGGACCACCGCGCTGGCCGGCCTGGGCCGGCTCGGCATCACAGTGGACGACGCCCGCAACGACGGCGAGGGCGACCGGTTGATCTCGCCCGACGGCGCCGAGGTGAGCGTCTGCGTCATCCGCACCGACGAGGAGCGGGAAATCGCCCGGCAGACCCGGGACGTGGTCGGGGCGGCCTGACGCCACTGAGGCGCGCACCCCCGGGGAACCCGAGGGTGCGCGCGAGTCGGTGAAGCCCGTTCGGTGCCGGCGCCAGCCACGCGACTCGATCAGCGAGACGCCGGCCAGGCGTATCGATCAGCCGGTCGCCAGCCAGGCGACTCGATCAGCCGGTCGCCAGCCAGGCGACGAGTGCCACCAGCACCACGACGACCACTGCCGCACCGATGATGAGCGGCAGGCGGGACGGGGCCTCCGTCGGCGCAGCGGTCTCCGGCGTCTGGTTGAAGGCGCGGAACGCCTCGGTGTTGCCGCTGGGGTCCGTGTAGTTCTCAGGCATGTCGGTGACCCTAGCGAAGCCGGCCAGGCGGCACCGTCCCCGGCCCGCGGCGTCCCAGGGGTGGACCCGGCCGGCGGAGGGGACCGACCGGGTGGCGCGTGCACCCGAGCCGGACGGCGGGGCCGCCACGCCCGCCCGGGCACCTACCGTGGAACGATGGGGGCGGGCCGGCTGATGGCCGTACTGGTGACAGCGCTGTTGGCCGGTTGTGCGCCGGCCACCGCCGTGGCCGGCGGGGCCACCGGGCCGGTGTCGGCGCGTCGGGCGCCCGAGGTGTCGTACGCCGTCGGCGTGCGTACGTTCACCCTCGATCCGCGCTCGACGCGCCCCCTGCCGGTGACGATCTGGTACCCGGCGTCGACCGATCAGGTGGCGGCCGGACGGTTCCCGGTGGTGGTCTACAGCCACGGGCTGGACAGCCTGCCCGAGCTGCACGCCGGCCTGACCACCCGCTGGGCGGCGGCTGGCTTCGTGGTGGCCGCACCCGCGTACCCGCACACCCGACAGGGTGCCGCGCACTTCACCCGGGCCGACGTACGCCACCAGCCGGCCGACGCCTGGCGACTGATCCGGTATCTGGGCGACCTCGACCGGAGCCCTGTCGATCCCCTCGCCGGGCACCTCGACCTGACCTCGGTCGCCGCCGCCGGGCACTCGGCGGGCGGCTTCACCACCTCGGGCATGTTCAGCGAGGGTCACCCGGCTCGGCTACGCGCCGGGATCGTGATCGCTGGCGGTGGGCTGCCGGGCAGCTTCGCCGGGCCGGCCGCGCCAGTGCTCTTCGTGCACGGCACGGCCGACCCGGTGGTGCCGGTGACTGTCGGCCGGGCCGCGTACGCCCGCACCCCCGGGCCGGCCGGGTTCCTCAGCCTGCTCGGCCAGGACCACGGCACCTACCTCACGCCGGGTCACCCCGGCTTCGCCCCGGTGCTCGCCACCACCACCGACTTCCTGCGCTGGACCCTCTACGGCGACCGGGCCGCCGGTGCCCGCCTCCCCGCCGACGCCCACTCCCCCACCCTGACCCGTTACGAGTCCCGCCCGGCCCACTGACCCGACCGACACAGGTAGCGGCCCAGGTCGGGTTCAAGCAGATGCACCCGGTCTGGATGCCGGAACGACGCGCCCCCGACCGGATCGACGAGATCGTTGCGCTGGAACGAACCGGTACACCCCCAACGCCGCCTTCCCTCCGCGCGCGCTGACCGACGCCGCATGTCGGCGACGCCCGCTCGCCGAACGTGCTACGGCCTGATACCGACCGCGCAGCGCTGGGTGAGTCGACGGGCACACCGCGTCGAAGTCCACCAGGCACGTCGGCGGGGCGAGGCACAATCGGATTCATGCCACGTCGCGTCACCCCCGCCCTGCTGGCCAGCGCCGTGCTCATGGCCGGTCTGGTCGGCTGCTCAGCGGACGCCAGGAAGACCGAGGGTCAGCAGGCGCCCGTCGAGCCACCGCCCGCCGCCACGCCGACACCGCAGGTCCCCGCCGGCGAGGCCCCGCAGCGCGCCTTCGCGGTCGGCGTACGCCAGCTCAAGCTGAACCGGGACGGCCGCGCGCTGCCGACGACGCTCTGGTACCCGGCGGCCGGGCAGTCTGGCGGCGCGGCCAAGCGGTCGGCGACGGCGGCTGAGGGCCGGTTCCCGGTGGTGATGTTCAGTCACGGCCTGGGTGGGCGACCGGACGACTACGCGACGCTGCTGACCCGCTGGGCGGCGGCGGGTTTCGTGGTGGCCGCGCCGACATTCCCGCACACCTCGCGGGGCGCTGACAACAACGTCCTCGACGTGCTCAACCAACCCGCCGACGTGTCGTACGCGTTGGGCCAGGTGCTGGCGTTGGACGGCAAGGCCGGCGACGCGTTGCGCGGCCGGCTGGACGGCGAGCGGGTGGCCGCGGCCGGGCACTCCGCGGGAGGGGTGACCACCATCGGCCTGTTCACCGCGAGCCGGGACGAGCGGCTGGACGCGGGTGTGGTGTTCGCGGGCACGGCGCTCGGCGTGGGCACCGCGTTCGCGGGTGCGGCAGCGCCACAGCTGTTCGTGCACGGCGAGTTGGACGAGGTGGTCGAGTACGCGGCGGGCAGGGCCGCGTACGACAAGGTGCCCTGGCCGAAGGCGATGCTGAGCCTGCCCAAGGGCGACCACGGGCGGGCGCTGCTCGGCGACGGCGCGACGCTGCGGGTCGTCTCGGACACGTCGGTCGAGTTCCTGCGTTGGTCGCTCTACGGCGACGCCGACGCCAAGAAGCGCATCTCCACCGACGCGACGCGCGGCGACATCGCCACCTTCGACGACCACCTCTGACGGCCGCTCCGGCACTCGACCGCCACAAGATCGTGCAGTAACCAGGAAATAATTGCCTCCCACGACGCGGAGGCCACTATTTCCGTGATGTTGCACGATCTTGCGGCGGGCCAGGCCAGGCCGGGCGGGGCCAGGCCGGGCGGGGCGGCGACGCCGCGCGCGGTGCGCGTCAGGCCGTGTGGTCGATGACGACCTTGCCGAAGGCGTCGCCGGAGTGCAGTCGGGCGAAGGCGTCCTCGACCCGGCTGAACGGGATGACGCTGTCCACCACCGGGCGCACCTCGTTGTCGGAGCAGAACGCCAGCAGCTCGTACAGCTCACCGGGCGTGCCCATCGAGGTGCCCAGGATCTCCAGCTGCATGGCGAACACCCGGCGCAGGTTGACCGACGGCTCGTGCCCGGCCGTCGCGCCGGAGACCACGATCCGGGCCATCGGCGCGGCCGACTTCAGCGAGTGGTCGAAGGTGGCCGCACCGACCGTCTCGATCACCACGTCCACCCGCTCCGGCAGCCGGGCACCGGGTTCCACGGCGATGGCGCCGAGGGCCGAGATCCGGTCCCGCTTGACGGCGTCGCGGCTGGTGGCGTACACCCGCTTGCCCATCGCGACGGCGAGCGCGACGGCCGCTGTGGCCACGCCGCCGCCCGCGCCCTGGACCAGCACGCTGTCGGCGTCCGCGACGCGGCCCTTGGTGGTCAACATCCGCCATGCGGTCAGCCAGGCCGTGGGGAGGCACGCCGCGTCGGTCGCCGCCATGCCGTCGGGCAGCGGGATCAGATTCGACCGGGGTACGGCCACCCGCTCGGCGAGCGTCCCGGCAAAGTGCTCGGAGAGGATGGAAACCCCGCGCGGGTCACCTGGCGTGACGACCACCGGGTACACGACCACCGGGCGTCCCTCCGGGTCCAGCCCGACAGCGTCACAGCCGAGGATCATCGGCAGCTGGGCCTTGGTGAGACCCACCCCGCGCAGCGACCAGAGGTCGTGGTGGTTGAGCGAGGTGGCCCGCAACTGCACGGTCACCCAGTCGTCGGCCGGAGGGGTCGGCTCGGGCCGCTCGCCGACGGTGAGCGCGGCGAGCGGATCGGCGTCGTCGAAACGGGAGGCAAAGGCAGCACGCATGATCGGCACGGTAACAAGCTGAGCGCTCGTTAAGAAGCCTGCGCGCAGGCCGGCGGCGTCGGAGCGCCCTCGGCCAACGCGTGCGTTCAGCGGCGGGCGACGCCGTCGCGGCGGGCGGCCTCGGCGACCGCCTCGGCCACGGCCAGCGCGACGCGCGGGTCGAGCGGGGACGGAACGATCGCGTCGGCGGTCAGGGACTCCGCCACCACACCGGCGATGGCGTCCGCGGCGGCGACCTTCATCGCCTCGGTGATCCGGGTGGCGCCGGCATCCAGCGCGCCGCGGAACACACCGGGGAAGGCCAGCACGTTGTTGATCTGGTTCGGGTAGTCGCTGCGCCCGGTGGCGACCACAGCGACGTGCCGGGCGGCCACCTCGGGGTGCACCTCGGGGGTCGGGTTCGCCAACGCGAACACGATCCCGCCCGGCGCCATCCCGGCCACCGCGGCCTCGGGGATCTGCCCGCCGGAGACCCCGACCAGCACGTCCGCGTCGCGCAACGCCTCGGTGATGTCGCCGTGGCGGCCGTCGGCGTTGGTGCTCGCCGCCAACTCGGCCTTGGTGCCGGTCAGCTCGGTGCGGTGCCGGCCGATGATTCCCTTGGAGTCACAGACCACCACCTGGTCGGGGTTGACGCCCCCGGCGATCAGCATCTTCGTCACGGCCACGCCGGCCGCGCCCGCGCCGCTCACCGCCACCCGCAGGTCACCGAGCTTGCGGTCGAGCAGCGTCGCGGCGTTGCGCAGCGCGGCCAGCACCACGATTGCGGTGCCGTGCTGGTCGTCGTGGAAGACCGGGATGTCCAGCGCCTCGTCGAGCCGACGCTCGATCTCGAAGCAACGCGGCGCGCTGATGTCCTCCAGGTTGATCCCACCGAAGGACGGTGCCAGCGCCCGCACCACGGCGACGATCTCGTCCACGTCCTGGGTGTCCAGGCACACCGGCACGGCGTCCACCCCGGCGAACTGCTTGAACAGCACCGCCTTGCCCTCCATCACCGGGAGCGCGGCCCGGGGACCGATGTTGCCCAGCCCGAGCACCGCCGAGCCGTCGGTGACCACCGCGACCGTGTGCGACACCCAGGTGTAGTCGTCCACCAGGGCGGGGTCGGCGGCGATCGCCTCACACACCCGGGCCACCCCCGGGGTGTACGCCAGGGAAAGGTCCTCCCGGCTGGTGAGCGGCACTGTCGAGGTGACGGCCATCTTGCCGCCCCGGTGCAGGAGGAAGACGGGATCAGCGGGGTCCACGGTGGACGACGACATGGTGGTGACTCCAGGATCTGTCGAGCAGATGTGAGGCGGCCTGCCTCGCCGCGAGGTGGGCGGCGAGCGGTGGCACGCGGTGCGGGGGGTCACCCGGGCACTTTCCGAGCATAGTGTCGGCACCACCCCTCGGATGTGAGCAGGGTCATAACTGCCGGCGAGGTACCCGTCCGGGGCGTGGCCAGTAGCGGGCCACCACCCGCCCTCGTACGTCGGCCACCCCGTACGCCCGGGAGTCATCGGTGATCAGGTCGTTGTCGCCACGCAGCCACCAGCCGCCGTCCTGCGGCCGAACCGCACGCTTCACCACCAGCAGATCGGGCCGGGTCCGGAAGACAGCGACCACCACGTCGCCGGCGCGGATCGGGCGGCCACCGGGACGAACCAGAACCGCGTCGCCGTGCCGCAGGGTCGGGGCCATGGACGGGCCGGTCACCAGAACGGCGGTCAGCGGCCCGCGCATCCGGGGCACCTCAGCCGGGTGATCGACGGCCACTGGTTTCACCTCCACCCCGTTCGGGGAGCATTCCCAGGAGTAATGTCGCCTTTGATCATCGCAAACTTCCCATGGAGGATCCCGATGCGACTTCCGCGCATCCTTGCGCCCCGCGTCACCGCGAGCGCTCACTGCGACCTGCCGTGCGGTGTCTACGACCCGGCTCAGGCCCGGATCGAGGCCGAATCGGTCAAAATGATCTGCGAGAAGTACCAGGCGAACACCGACCCGGAGTTCCGCACCCGCGCCGTCATCATCAAGGAGCAGCGCGCCGAGCTGGTCAAGCACCACCTCTGGGTGCTGTGGACCGACTACTTCAAGCCGCCGCACTTCGAGAAGTACCCGAACCTGCACAGCCTGTTCAACGAGGCCACCAAGCTCGCCGGCGCCGGTGGCGTCAAGGGCAGCCTCGACCCGGCCACCGCCGACAAGCTGCTCGCGAAGATCGACGAGATCTCGAAGATCTTCTGGGAGACCAAGAAGGCGTGACCTCCCCGGTCATCCCGACGATCCGGCCGGCACGTCCCGAGGACGTGCCGGCCGTCGTCGCCATGGTGCACGAGTTGGCCGAGTACGAGCGTGCCGCGGAGCAGTGCCACCTCACCACCGAGCAACTGACCTCGGCGCTCTTCGCGACTGCTCCAGGTCGCGGCGTGGCGTCAGACGCGCCGAGCTGGAGCGGTCGTACGACCGCTCCAGCGCTCTTCGGTCACGTCGCGGTGGACGCGCACGACGAGCCGGTCGGCTTCGCGCTGTGGTTCCTCAACTTCTCCACCTGGGCCGGCGTGCACGGCATCCACCTGGAGGACCTCTACGTCCGGCCGGCCGCCCGGGGCACCGGAGCCGGTCGACTGCTGCTCGCCGCGCTGGCCGACATCTGCGTACGACGCGGCTACCAGCGGCTGGAGTGGTGGATGATCGACTGGAATCCGGCGGCCGGCTTCTACGCCTCGATCGGCGCCGAACAGATGAGCGAGTGGGTTCCCTACCGACTCAGCGGCGCCGCGCTCCGCGAGCTGGCCGAGCACGCCACCACCGCCGGCACGCGTACGGGCGACTGACCGGGTAGAGTCCCCGACCGGGGGGATGAGGCGTGACTCAACTGACTGGCCAGCCAGCGACCGACGACGACGTGGTGCACCTCACGGTGCCTGCCGACGGCGGTTACCTCGGCGTGCTCCGCACCGCCACCGCCGGTCTCGCGGCCCGGTTGCAGTTCGCGCTCGACGAGATCGAGGATCTACGGATCGCTGTCGACGAGGCGTGCGCCATGCTGCTCGCCATCGCCACCCGCGACGCCGAGTTGGAGTGCCGCTTCGCGGTCACCGAGGACGCGCTGACCGTCGAGGTGACGGTGCCGACCGTGCGCGGTGCCACCCTGCCCGGCGAGTCATCGTTCGCCTGGAAGGTGCTCACCGCGCTGACCACCTCGGCGTCCGCCACCGCCGCCGACGATCGGGCCACGATCGCGCTGCTCACCCGCCGCTCCGGCGGCTACTAACCGGTCCGACGCACCGGCGGGGTCACTCGAAGCCGAGGGCCCGGGTCGTCGGTGGGCAGATCAGCAGCCAGGCCACGCCCAGGCCGAGCGCCATCAGCGGCACGCCCAGCCAACCCAGGCCGGCCTGGATCATGAACCACCCGATCGGCAGCAGCATCAGCTGAAGCACTATCGCGGGGGCTCGTGCGCCCGCCTGACGGCGTAGCAGCGCGCGACCCAGGGCCCAGAGCGCGACGGCCGCCCCGATGGCGAACACTGTCACCAGCAATGCCACCAGCAGGTCGGTGCGGGTGGCCGTGAGGTCGGCCCAGATCAGCCAGACGGCGATCAGCCCGACGACGGCCGCCTCCGCCCACAGCAGCCGGACCGCCCAGCGGAGCGTGACGGGGATCGGGTCCGAGTCGATGGTCACGCGCGCCACGATACCCGGGCTGCCGGAAGGTACAGTGCCGCCCATGCGGGCCGTCCTGGTGGTCAATCCGAAGGCCACCACCACCAGCGAACGCAGCCGGGACGTGCTCGTCCGGGCGCTGCGCAGCGAAGTCGATCTCAGCGTGCGCTACACCCGTCGGCGTGGACACGCCGTGGCGCTGGCCCGGGAGGCAGCCGCTGAGGGCGTCGACCTGGTCGTCACCCTGGGTGGCGATGGCACTGTGAACGAGGTGGTGAACGGCCTGATGACGGCCGAACCGCCGACTCGCGCCGGCGACGCGCCGATGGCGGAGCGACTGCCCGCGCTGGCGACCGTCCCCGGTGGCTCGACAAACGTGTTCGCCCGCGCTGTGGGTCTGCCCCGGGAGTGGCCGGAGGCGACCAGCATGATCCTGGAAGGGCTGCGGCTGGGCCGGAGCCGGACGGTGGGGCTGGGCCTCGCCGACGACCGCTACTTCACCTTCTGCGCCGGCTTCGGCCTGGACGCCGCGGTGATCCACCGGGTGGAGCAGGCCCGGCGGAAGGGGCGGGTCTCGACACCATCGCTCTATCTGCGTTCGATCATGAACCAGTACTTCTTCGCCTCGGACCGGCGGCATCCGGCGATCGTCCTGGAGCGTCCGGGTGAGCCGGCGGAGGCCGAGCTGGCCACCGTCATCATCCAGAACACGGCACCGTGGACGTACCTGGGCGACCGGGAGGTCAACCCGAACCCGGCGGCGTCGTTCGATCTGGGGCTCGATGTGCTGGCGTTGCGTCAGCTCCGGGTGGCTAGCACAACACGGACAGTGACGCAGTTCCTGTCCCGGCAACCGGATCCACGCGGTCGGCAGGTGTTACGACTCCATGACACCGCGGAGTTCACGCTGGTCTCCAGTCGTCCGCAGGCGTTCCAGCTGGACGGGGACTATCTCGGCGAGCGGGAGAAAGTCAGATTCACCTCCGTTCCGGCCGCACTGAGAGTAATCTGCTAGGTCTCGGGTACTGCCCTTGGTCGACACGGTGGCCACAACCGATCGACTTGGTCGCCGCCACACCGAGGGGCAGGTGCCGGAAATGTCAGCAATGTCACGCGGACTGTACTATATTGATCCTCGACTGTGGCACGGCGGGTAACCAGGAAAGCACTGGAATCCGGACAAATGGGTTGTGGGCTTGCTCACCGCCCGGAGTTTTTCCGAGCGTCACCCTTGACATCGCGACTGTTCGTGAAAGTATTCACAAGCGAACTTGAGTTACCGGGACATTGCCTGGATATGCTCGTCAGGTTGAGCTGTTCCAGCAGGTCCCCGGCGCTGAACGCCTGCTCACGCACTGCCGAATGGACAGACGCTAACTGTCACCATCGGCACTGCGGATGCATATAGGAAAAGCACGACAAGCAATTGTTCGCCACCCATCCAGAATGAGGAGTGTTGCCGCCATGGACTGGCGTCACCATAGTGTCTGCCGCGACGAGGACCCCGAGCTGTTCTTCCCGATCGGGACGTCTGGACCGGCTCTGCTGCAGGTCGAGCAGGCCAAGGCCGTCTGCAGGCGCTGCTCCGTGACCGACCAGTGCCTTCAGTGGGCACTCGAGTCTGGTCAGGACGCCGGCGTCTGGGGCGGAATGAGCGAGGAGGAGCGGCGCGCCGTCAAGCGGCGCGGCGGTCTCCGGGTGTTGCGCGCTCACTCCGCCTGAACCCCAACACACAGCTGTACGCCCCGGTGGGTTCGCCCACCGGGGCGTTCTGCTGTCCGGCACCGGATCACCCAGTGCCCGCACGGGCCGGGATCACCCAGTGCCCGCACGGGCCGGATCACACCGCGCCGGCACGGGTCAGCCCGTAGACGCCAGCACCGGCCGATCGTCGACCCGACGCAGCACCAACTCGACCAACTCCGGTGCGTCGGTCAGCGGCGCGGCGACCGCCACCGCACCCGCCGCCCCGGCCGCCTCGGTCACCGCGTCATGGAACAGCCCCGGCGCGAGGAAGTACGCGGACACCGCGACCCGACGCGCGCCGGACGCCCGCAACCGGGACACCGCCACACCGGCCGCTGGTGGAGCCGCCGAGGCGTACGCCACCCGGCAGGGCACCCCGAACTCCACGCCGAGCGCATCGGCGACCCGGCCCACCGATCGCCGCGCCCGCGCGTCCCGGGTGCCCGCCGCGGCCAGCACCAACGCGTCGAAGCGGCCCGGACGCGTCTCACCCAGCCGTCGGCACAGCCCGGCCAGCAGCCCAGGATCGGGAGTGTCCTCCGCCGGCCCGAGCACATCGGTCACCCGTACCGACAGCGGTGGCCCGGACCGCGTCGCCGCGGCGACCGCCGCCGGAATGTCCACCCGATGGTGGTACGCGGCGGTCAGCAGCAGAGGCACCAGCACCGCCCGGCGGTGACCGGCCACGGCCAGGTCCCGCAGCACCTCGGTCGGCCCCGGCTCGGTGTGGTCCAGCCAACTCGCCCACACCGGTGTGCCCGGCCGGGCCGCCGACACCGCCCGAGCCAGCGCCCGGGTGGCATCGGCAGCCCGTGGGTCACGACTGCCGTGCGCGACAAGCACCACCGGGTCCGCCCCGCCAGCCGCACCGAGGTCGGTCAGGGGCGTCGCCGGGGAGGTCAGACGTGCAGCCCGCACTCGGTCTTCTCGAACATGGCCCACCGGCCGGCCCGCGCGTCCTCGCCGGCCTTCGTACGGCGGGTGCACGGCCAGCAGCCGATCGACCCGTAACCCTGCTTGAACAGCTCGTTGACCGGCACGTTGAAACGGGCGATGTAGGAGTCCACATCCTTCTGCGACCAGGCCGCGATCGGGTTGACCTTGACCTTGCCCCGACGGGCGTCGAAGGTCACCACAGGTGTGTTGGCCCGGCTCGGCGACTCGTCCCGACGCAGACCGGCGGCCCACGCGTCGTACCCGGTCAGCGCCCGCTCCAGCGGCTCCACCTTGCGCAACTGGCAGCAGTCGTCCGGCGACTTGTTGAACAGCCGAGGGCCGTACTGGCCGTCCTGCTGGCCGACGGTGAGCCGGGGCCGGATCGACCTGACGTTCACCGGCAGCGTCCGGGCGACCTCGTCGCGTACCCGTAGCGTCTCGGGGAAGTGCAGGCCGGTGTCGAGGAAGACCACGTCCACCCCGGGGGCCACCCGGGAGACCAGGTGCGCCAGCACGGCGTCGGCCATCGAGCTGGTCACGCAGAACCGCTCACCGAAGGTCTGCGCCGCCCAGCGGGCGATCTCCAGTGCCGGGGCGCCCTCCAGGTCCCGAGCGGCCTGCTCGGCCAGGGCCCGCAGCTCGTCCGGGTCGCGCCGGGCCGGGTCGGCCGACGTCGAGCCGCCCGGGCCCACCAGGCGCAGGCTCGCGGCTGAGACGAGACTCATGAGGTCACCGCCCGACTCAGCAACCCGGTGAACTTCACCGAGAAGACCCGGGTGCAGGCGTGGCACTCCCAGGCGCCGTGACCCGCCTCGTGCGGCCGTAGGTCCTCCTCGCCGCAGTACGGGCAGTACAGAGGTGCCGCTCGGTTCTCGCTGCTCACCGCAGTTCCTCCTCGTCGACTCTGATCACCCAGTTGGCGAACGTCTCGCCCTCGCTCCGACCGGCCAGGTAGCGACGGGCCAGCCGTTCCACGTACTCCGGAAGTTCGTCGGCGGTGGTCTTCAGGCCGCGAAGCTTGCGGCCGAAACCGGCGGTCTGCCCCTGGGCCATGCCCAGCCCGCCGCCCAGGTGCACCTGGAAACCCTCGACCTGCCGGCCGTCCGGGCCGACCACCAGTTGCCCCTTGAGCCCGATGTCGGCCACCTGGGTGCGTGCGCACGCGTTCGGGCAGCCGTTGATGTGGATCGAGATGTCCGCGTCGAAGTCGCGCAGCCGCTGCTCCAGCCGGGCCACCAACTCCTCGCCGCGGGCCTTCGTCTCGACGATGGCGAGCTTGCAGTACTCGATGCCGGTGCACGCCATCGTGCCGCGCCGCCAGGCGGACGGCCGGGCCTCCAGACCGATTCCGCGCAGTGCGTCGATCAGCGACTCCGTCCGCTCCGACGGCACGTCGAGCACGAGCAGCTTCTGGTACGGGGTGAGCCGCACCCGGTCGCTGCCGTGCGCCTCGACCACGTCGGCCAGCTGGCTGAGCTGCGCGCCGGAGACCCGCCCGACCACCGGAGCGGCACCCACGTAGTGCCGCCCGTCGGACTGCTCGTGCACGCCCACGTGGTCGACCGGCTTCGACGGCAGGATCGGCGCCGGGCCGTCGAGCAGCGTACGACCGAGGTAGTCCTTCTCCAGGACCTCGCGGAAACGCTCCACGCCCCAGTCGGCCACCAGGAACTTCAACCGGGCCCGGTTGCGCAGTCGGCGGTAGCCGTAGTCGCGGAAAATCCCGACCACCCCGGCCCACACGTCCGGCACCTCGGCCAGCGGCACCCAGACGCCGAGCCGCTTGGCGAGCATCGGGTTGGTGGAGAGCCCCCCGCCGACCCAGACGTCGAAGCCGGGCCCGTGCTCCGGGTGGTCGACACCGAGGAAGGCGATGTCGTTCGACTCGTACGGGGTGTCCACCAGCCAGGAGATCGACGTCTTGAACTTGCGGGGCAGGTTGGAGAACTGCTTGTCGCCGACGTACCGGGAGACGATCTCGTCGATCGCCGGGGTCGGGTCGAGCAGCTCGTCGCGGGCCACCCCGGCGACCGGGCTGCCCAGCACGATCCGCGGGCAGTCGCCGCAGGCCTCGGTGGTTTGCAGACCGACCGACTCCAGCCGACGCCAGATCTCCGGCATGTCCTCGACCCGGATCCAGTGGTACTGGATGTTCTGCCGGTCGGTGATGTCGGCGGTGTCCCGCGCGAACTCCCGGGAGATGTCCGCGATCACCCGCAGCTGGGCAAGGCTGAGCTGCCCGCCGTCGATGCGGACCCGGAGCATGAAGAACTCGTCCTCCAGCTCGTGCGGCTCCAGCACCGCGGTACGCCCGCCGTCGATGCCCGCCTTGCGCTGGGTGTAGAGGCCCCACCAGCGGAACCGGCCCCGCAGGTCCTGCGGATCGATCGAGGCGAAGCCGCGATGCGCGTAGATGGTCTCGATGCGGGCCCGGACGTTGAGCGGGTCGTCGTCCTTCTTGATCCGCTCGTTGGGGTTGAGCGGCTCGCGGTGGCCGAGCGCCCACTGACCCTCACCCCGTGGCCGGCGCGGCGCTCGGGTCGGGCGAGCCGTCGGGTCCTCGGAACGGGCCGGGATGCTGCTGACCGCCATCGCGGCGTCCTCCGTTGTCTGCTGTGCCTCGGGATACGCGGGGCGCGGCGGCCGGCCCGGCGAAGCGGGCGGGACAACGGTGTCTGAGACAGCCGGCGCGGAGCGCGCCCGAGACAGAATGGTCGGGCGTCGTCAGTAGGCCGGACAGATCGCGCTGCGCACGCGGCCGTAATCGACGTGGCGACGTGCCACGAAGCGGCGGACGACTGCGGCGGTCATGGGCCCATGCTGCCACACCCCATGGGGGCCGGCCAATGTCCACGTGCTGGATCCCACATCACGGGCCGGAGCTCAGCCGACCAGCTGGTCACCAAGGACAGTTCGGGCATAACGCGGAGAGCGCCGGTGACGCCCACGGAGGGGGTGGTCGTGGCAGGCTCGGACCGTGCGGCAATTGTCCGAGAGGTCGGCCGGGGCGGCGTGGGAGCACCTGCGCCGCCTGCCGGTCTGGCTCCCCCCGGTGCTGTTGACAGTGGCGGTGACAGTGACCGGGCTGGGCTCCGCCCAGCTCTGGCGCGACGAATTGGCGACGTGGAGCGCGGCCACCCGGTCGCCCGGCGACCTGGCCCGACTGGCCGGCACCATCGACGCCGCCACCGGGCCGTACTACCTGCTGATGCACCTCTGGACGGGGGTCTTCGGCGACTCCACGATCGCCCTGCGCGTACCGGCCGTGTTGGCGATGACAGTGACCGCCGGGCTGCTCGCCGTGCTCGGCGCGCGGCTCGTCGACCGGCGCGGCGGCCTCTTCGCCGGGCTGCTGTTCGCGGTGCTCCCCGGCACCTCCCGCTACGGGCAGGAGGCTCGCCCGTACGCGCTGGCCACCATGCTCGCCGTGCTCGCCACAGTGCTGCTGGTGGCCGCGTTGCGTCGACCGAGCTGGGCCCGCTGGGCCGGTTACGCCGCCGCCGTCGCCGCTCTCGGGCTCATCCACCTGATCGCGCTCACACTGCTCGCCGCCCACGCGCTGGTCGTCCTCATCGTCTGGTGGCGCGGCCCGGCCCCGGCCGGCATCGCCACCCCGGCCCAGCCCGACGCCGAGCGGGACCGGCGGGTGTGGCGGTGGCTGGTCGCCGTGGTGCCGGTCGCGCTGCTGGCCGGCCCGCTGCTGGTCAAGGCGCGTAGCCAGCAGTCCCGGCAGTTGAACTGGGTCCACCTGGCCCGGCTGGACGACCTGAGCGCGCTGCCCGGCGGTGTGGCCCAGAGCAGTGTGGTCGGTGGCCTGCTGGTGGGGGTCGCCGCGCTGGGCGCGGCCCGGCTCGGGCGGCGCTCCCTGCTGCCGGTCGGCGCGGTGCTGCTGCCCGTACTGCTGCTCTTCGCCGCCGGCACTGTCGTACCGCTGTGGGTGCCCCGGTACCTGGTCTTCGTGGTGCCCTTCGCGTGCCTGCTGGCGGGCGCGGCGCTGGCCGCCGTGGCCGCTCCGGCCGCGCTCGTCGTGGTGGTCCTGGCCGGGCTGCTCGGCCTACCCGACCAGGCCGCGCTGCGACGGACCCACGAGTGGCCGCGCAGCGCGCCGGTGGACTACGCGGGGGCGGCCCGGGTGATCGCCGACGGCCAACGCCCGGGGGACGCGGTGGTCTACTCGCCCCGGCACAGCTGGCTCTTCCTCGATCTCGGCATCGAGTACCACCTCAGCGACCCGCCACGCGACGTGCTGGTCACCGAGGACGAGGTCCGCCGCGGCGACCTGTGGGCCGCCGAGTGCCCCCAGCCAGCACCGTGCCTGGCCGGTACGACGAGGGTGTGGCTCGTCGTCTCCGGCCGGCACGCGGAGCCGCTGGCCGCTGTGCCCGGCCCCAAGGGCGACGCCCTACGCACCGACTTCACCGTCACCCAGGTCTGGCCGCGCCCCGGCCTGACCATTGCCCTGCTGACCAGCCGCCCCGACCGCTGACCGGCCCGTCCACGGGCAGGCCGGCGGCTCAGGTCTGCGAGCGGCCGTCGTGGGTGTTGCGGGCCAGCGGGACGACCAGCATTGCCTCGGTGCCACCGTTGGCGCCGGCACGCAGTTCGATGGTGCCGCGCAGCTCCCCGGTGATCAGCGCTCGGACGATCTGCAGGCCGAGCCGGCTGCCGCGTTCGGCGTCGAAGTCCGGGGGCAGGCCGCGCCCGTTGTCGGTCACCGAGACGTGCAGCATCTTGCGGAACCGGTGCGCGGAGACCACCACCTCGGGTCGCAGCGACGGGTCCACCTCGGGCGCGGCGACCGGCACCATGCCGGAGGCGGAGGCCACCGGGGGATCCTCCGCCTCGTCGGCCGGTGGGAAGCCGTGCTCGACGGCGTTGAGCAGCAACTCGTTGAGAACCATCACCAGCGAGGTGGCGATCTCCGCCGGCAGTACGCCGAAGCTGCCCCGCCGGCGCATGCCGACGCTCACCTCGGTCGCCGCGACCTCGGTCGCCGCGCTGGCCACCCGGTCGACGATGCCGTCGAACTCCACCGCCTCGTCGCTGGACATCGAGAGGGTCTCGTGCACCAGGGCGATCGAGGCGACCCGACGGACCGATTCCTCGAGCGCGACCCGGGCCTCCGGCATCGCCACCCGGCGGGCCTGCAACCGCAGCAGCGCGGCCACCGTCTGAAGATTGTTCTTCACCCGGTGGTGGATCTCCCGGATGGTGGCGTCCTTGGTGATCAGCGCCCGGTCCCGGCGGCGTACCTCGGTGATGTCCCGGACCAGCACCAACGCTCCGATCGGCACCCCGGCCGGCATCAGCGGCAGCGCCCGGGTGAGCATCGTGGCACCTCGTGCGTCGATCTCCCGGCGGGGTGGCGCCTCACCGCGCAGCGCGGCCAGGATGCCGTTCGAGGCCTCGGTGCCGTCCAGCGGGTCACCGGCCAACCGGCGGTGCAACGCGGCCAGGTCCTCCCCCACGAGGTGCGAGGCGTAGCCCAGGCGGCGGTACGCGGACTGCGCGTTCGGGCTGGCGTAGGTGACCTTGCCGCCGGCGTCGAGCCGGACCAGGCCGTCGCCGACCCGGGGCGCCGATGTGGTCTCGCCCGGATGCCGCGGCGGCGGGAAGGTGCCGTCCGCGATCATCTGCGCCAGGTCGTCGGCGGTGGTGAGGTAGTTGAGCTCCAGCTGGCTGGGCGTACGCGCGGTGGAGAGGTTGGTGTCCCGCCCCACCACGGCGATCACCTCGCCGGCCTCCCCCTCGGCGGTACGCAGCCGAACCGGGATCGCCTCGTGGCGGGCCGGCACGTCGCCGTACCAGACCGGGTCGCCCTCGCGCCAGATCCGGCCCTGGGAGTACGCCACCCCCAGGTGGGCCACCTCCGGACCGCCGACGATCCGACCCACCTGGTCGTCCTGGTAGGCGGTCGGTGCGGTGGTCGGGCGCACCTGGGCGACGCAGAGGAACGTGCCGTCGGCGTCGACCGGCACCCAGAGCAGCAGGTCGGCGAAGGACAGATCGGAGAGCAGTTGCCAGTCGCCGGCGATCCGGTGCAGGTGGTCGATGTCGGCCGGACGGAGATGGGTGTGCTCCTCGGCGAGGTCGCGCAGCGTGGACACGGTGACCAGGGTGCCACGCCGCGCCTCACATCGTCGCGGTGACCTTCTTCAACCCGCGCGGCGCGTCCGGGTCCTCGCCTCGGGTGAGCGCCAGGGCCAGCGCCAACCGCTGCATCGGCAGGATGTCCAGGAGCGGGGCGTACCGCTCGTCGACCTCGGGGACGGCCAGCCGGGTGGCGCCCGGTACGTCGGCGGAGCCGACCACCACGACGTCGGCGCGGCGTTCGCCGAGGCGCGGCAGCACCTCACCCATCGACCGGCCGCCGGGGCCGGAGCCGACCACGGCGAGCACGGGGACCTCCGGGTCGGTCATCGCGAGCGGGCCGTGCAGCAGGTCGGCGCCGGAGAAGGCGAGTGCCGGCAGGTACGAGGTCTCCATCAGCTTCAGCGCGGCCTCCCGCGCGGTGGGGTAGGCGTACCCCCGGCCGGTGGTGACCAACTGCCGGGCGAACCGGTAGCGCGGGGCGAGCTGGGCCGGGGTGCCGTCGGCCAGGGTGCGGGCGGCCAGCTCGGGCAGTGCGTCGAGCGCCTCCCGTTCGGCCTTCGGGAGCACGCCGTCGCCGGCCCGGATCCCCTCCACCAGCATCAGCAGGGCGAGCAGCTCCGCGGTGTACGTCTTGGTGGCGGCCACCGCCCGCTCGTGCCCGGCGGCGATGTCGACGCTCAACTCGGCCACGTCGACCAGCGGCGAGTCGGGGGCGTTTGTCACAGCGAGGGTCAGCGCACCGGAGGCTCGGGCGGCGCGCAGCACCTCGGCCAGGTCGGGCGAGCCGCCGCTCTGGCTGACCCCGACGACCAGCGCGTCGGAGAGGTCGGGGCGGGCCCCGAACAGGGTGACGACGCTGGGCGAGGCCAGCCCGGCGGGCAGGCCGAGCCGGATCTCGGTCAGGTAGGCCCCGTAGAGCGCCGCGTGATCGGAGGTGCCCCGCGCGGTGAAGACCACGTGCCGTGGCCGACGTTCCGCGATGACCGCTGCCACCCGGGCGATCTCGGCGGCGTTGGCAGCGGAGAGCAGGCGCGCGTAGCCAGCCGGCTGCTCGTCGATGTCGGCTGCCATTCCAGCCCCTGCACGTGTCACGGAAACCCTCCCCCTGCGCGGTTGCCGCGCGATTCTTGCTCAGTCTTGCACTTTTGAGCGTATCTCAGCAATCGAACGAGCAGGATTGCGCAGCTGATCACCAGTTGATCTCAATATCAACTAAGCTTTACCCGTTGCACCCGGTCTAACTGCCACGAGAGGACGACGTGCCCGAGGGAACGGACGATCCCGCGCTCTCCGCGACGGAGGAGCTGGCGCTGGCCCGGCTGGCACTCGACGAGGGCGACCTGCACCACGCCGCCGGCCACCTCGCCGGCGCGTTGGCACGGGCCCCCACCCTGCCGGAGGTGCACGAGACGCTGGCCCGGCTCGCCGTGTCGAGCGGCGGCGGCCTCGACCTCTTCCCCATCAACCACCACACGTTCGTCGGCGCGGTCGTCGCCCGCGCCCACCTCCTCGCCACCGCCGGGCGCCCCGCCGAAGGGCTGGAGCTGCTGGCCGCCGCGACGTCGTACGCGCCCGGCACCGAGTGGGCCGGCGTGCCCTGGGTCACCGCGCCCGAGCTGGCCGAACGACTGGAACCGGAGCACATCGCCCGCGTCCTCATGCAGGTCTGCGCCGCACTACCCGACCCGGTGCCGCGGATCGGCCGGGCCCCGCTGACCCCGTACCTCACGCTCGCCCGCAACGCGGCCACAGTGCACCCCGAACACGGCCTGCTGCTGGGCGCGGCGTCCGCGCTGGCCCGGCGCCTCGGCGAGGTCGAGCTGGCGGTCCGCTGGGCCACCCGAGGGGTACGCGCACAGCCCTCGAAGATGGGCGAGGTGTGGCTCGGGTACGCGTACCGCAGCTCGGGCCGGACCCGCGACGGCCTCGCGGCCCTCGGTCGGGCCGTCGAGCTGGACCCCGACGACCTGGCGATCTACGCGGACATCGCCGGCACCCTGGCCGAGATCGGCCGACTGGACGAGGCGTTGGAGTGGACCGAGCGGGCGCTGGCGCGCGATCCGTCGTTCGACTGCGCGGTGCACACCGCCCACCGCCTGCGGCACCTGCGCGACGGTGACCTCGCCCACCTTGTCGCGCTCGCCGACTTCGTGCGGGACCACCCGGACGACAGCCACGAGCACGGCGACCTGGCCCAGTGCTGCCGAGGTAGGCCCTGGCTCGGCCAACTCACCCCGGCCGGTGGGCCCCTGGTCGACGCCATGCGCCAGGCGGTGGCCGATGACGAACTTGGTCTCGGTGGTGCCGTACGCCTGCCCGCCGCCGCCCCGCCGAGCGCGGTCGGGACGGCGATCTCCACCGCCCCCGGGCTGCGGATCGAGGTGGTCGGCACGCCCGAGCCCGACCCGCGCGAGCCCCGCCGGGAGACCGCTCAGCGGTTGTGGCACTACGCGGACGCCGTCCCGACGCCCGCGCTCGCGGCGCCCTCGGCGACGGCTGTCGAACGGATCGGGCAGATCGCCCACCCGGCGTGGGCACATCCACCGGCGGCGTACGACGCCGCGGTGGGCCTGGCCGGCCTCGACCTGGGCGACCTGCTCGGTTTGCTGGTGCACCCGCCGGCGGCGCCGGCCAACGCGGTGGGTCGACTGCTGGCGGCCCACGACCCGTCGGTCTGGGTCCGTGGAGTGCAGGTGTGGGCCTGTCTGGGGCTGCTGCACCACCGCACCGACGAGCCGTGGGAGGGCTCGACCCGGCGCCGGGTGCTGCTCGATCTGATCTGGGGCGTCGAGGACTGGGTCACCGAGGCGGCGCTGTTCGCCCTGGTCACGGCCGCCTGGGTGGACCCCTCGGTGCGGTCGGACGTGGCCCGGGTGGTGGCGGAGCGGCTGGCCGACGCGGCTGCCGTGGCGCGGAGCCGACCGGTCCCGATCGCCGCCTCGCTCGCCCACCTGGCACTCGCCGCCCCGCAGTTGGATCCGGCGACGGCGGCACTGGCCACCGAACTGCTGGCCACCTACTCCCCCCGGCTCCCCCGCCCCCGCAACCCCCTACGCCGCCTCTGGCAACGCCTGCTCCGCCGCTGACTCCCACCACCCCGCGATCTTGCACTTACTGTCGCCGTTTTGTCGGAAACAGTGCTTATGCACGCGCACAAAGTGCAAGATCGCGGAGGTTCGTGGGTCAGGCGACCGGGGCCTTGCCGAGGGCGACCTCGGCGTCCTCCTCCGGGGTGGCCTGCGGCGGCGCCTCGTTCGCGGTGCGCAGCGGGATCTCCTTGATGAACCAGGCGAGCACCGGGATCACGATGGTGAACAGCACCGCCCAGAGGAAGACGTGCGAGATGGCGTCGGACAGACCACCGAGCACCGCCTCGCGCGCCTGGGCGGGCAGTTCCCTGAGCTTCTCCAGGTCCATCCCGGCGCCGGCCTCGCCGCCACCGAAGGCCCGGCCGCCCTCGGAGCTGGCCAGCCGGTTGGCGAAGATCGCGCCGAACAGCGAGATGCCGAACGAGCCGCCGATCGACCGGAAGAAGGTGGCCGCGCCGCTGGCCGCGCCGAGGTCCTTCTGCTCCACGCTGTTCTGCGCGATCAGCATCGACGTCTGCATGAGGAAGCCCATGCCGACGCCGAGCACGATCATGTAGAGCGAGGACATCAGCTTGCTGGTGTCGGTGTCGAGCATGGACAGCAGCGCCATGCCCGCCGTCATCGTCACGCCACCGATGATCGGGTACGCCCGGTACCTGCCGTTGCGGGTGATCGCCCGGCCGATGACCAGCGAGACGACGAGCATGCCGAACATCAACGGCAGCAGCAGCAGACCACTGTTGGTGGCCGACGCCCCCTGCACTGTCTGCTGGTAGAGCGGCAGGAAGTTCATCGCGCCGAACATCGCGAAGCCGAGCAGGAAGCCGATCACCGAGATCAGCGCGAAGTTACGGTTGGCGAAGAGCGCCAGCGGCAGGATCGGCTCCTGGACACGGCGTTCCACAAGGCCGAACGCCGCCAACGCGACGACGGCCAGCACGGCCAGGCCAAGGATCGGCAGTGACACCCAGTCGTACTCGTTGCCACCCCAGGTGGTGATGAGCACGATCGCTGTGATGCCGACCGAGAGCAGCCCGGCGCCGAGCCAGTCGATCCGATGCTCGGTGCGGTACTTGGGCAGGTGCATGGTGGTGATCAGCACGAGCAGCGCGATTCCGCCCAGCGGCAGGTTCACGTAGAACGCCCAGCGCCACGAGAGGTGGTCGGTGATGAACCCGCCGACCAGCGGGCCGGCGACCATGGCGATGGCCATGATGCCGGCGATCATGCCCTGGTAGCGCCCGCGCTCGCGGGGCGGGACCAGGTCACCGATGATCGCCATCACGCCGACCATGAGGCCACCGGCGCCGAGGCCCTGCACGGCCCGGAAGGCGATGAGCTGGACCATGCCGTCCTCTGGGCCGCCGAGCATCCCGGAGCCGGCCATGCCACAGAGGGCGGAGCCGACCAGGAAGACGACGACCGAGGTCAGGAAGACCGACTTGCGGCCGTAGAGGTCACCGAGCTTGCCCCAGATCGGGGTGGAGACGGTGGTGCCGAGGACGTACGCGGTAACCACCCAGGTGAAGTGGTTGAGCCCGCCGAACTCGCCGACGATCCGCGGTAACGCGGTGCTGACGATCATATTGTCGAGCATCGCGAGCATCATCGCGATCATCAGCCCGAACAGCACGACCCGGATGTTGTTGGGTCGAGTGCCGGCCTGGGTTGCCTGAGTCATGGGTAAGCTCCCCCCGAGGATTGCCGTACTTACTTGCCGCCCGGCTAGTCACCTTACTAGCCGCACGGTAAGTTGGGTACAAGCAACGGTCAAGCCATTTGGAGGGTGTGCGTGAGCGAGAGCACAGGCGGCGGAACGCGGGAACGGATCAAGGCCGTCGCGCTCGAACTCTTCACCGAGCAGGGGTACGAGAAGACCTCGCTCCGGGAAATCGCCGAGCGCCTCAACGTCACCAAGGCCGCGCTCTACTACCACTTCAAGAGCAAGGACGACATCGTCGCCAGCTTCGTCGAGGACCGGCTGGAGGGGATGGATGCGCTGATCGCCTGGGCCGCCACCCAGCCCGCCACCCTGTCCACCCGGCGCGAGCTGATCTCCCGGTACGCCGACACGATGTTCGACGGCACTCAGCCGTCGGTGATGCGCTTCTTCGAGCAGAACCAGACCGCGCTCAAGAGCCTCTCCTCCGGGCAGAAGATGCGCGGTCGGATGTTGGAGCTGGCCGACGCGCTCTGCCGGGGCGACGACTCCCCCGCCGCCCAACTGCGCGCGGCGCTGTCAATCTTCGCTGTGCACACCAGCTGGTTCGCGGTCCGCGCGCCGCACATCAGCGACGACGAACGCCGCAAGCTCGCCCTGGAGGTGGCAGACGAACTGCTGGCCGCCATCGGCACGCAACCCGACGCCTGACCGGGCGTGATCGTGCCGGCCCGGGGCTCGTCGGTCGCCGGCTCAGCCGCGCGTCAGCTCCAGCCGCAGGCCGAGCAGATCCACACCCGGCAGCGGTGACCAGTCCTTCTCCGGAGAACGGACGAAACCGCGCCGCGAGTAGAGCCGGTGCGCCGAATCGGCCATCCCGGCCCGGACGCAGATCGCCACCGCCGTGCAACCCAACTCGGTCGCCCGGTCGACACACGCCTCGACCAGCGCGGCACCCACACCCCGCCCCTGGGCGCCCGGGTCGACGGCGAGCATCCGGAACTCCGCCTCGCCCGGCCCCGCCAGTTCGGCGAACGGGGTGCCCGGCAGCACGAACGTGACCGAGCCGAGCACCGCCCCGGTCACCTCGTCGACTGCGATCAGCACCTCGCCGCTGGCGGCTCGGGTCGACACGTCGGCCAGCACCTCGCCGTACCCGTGTTCGCCCTTGAGCTGGCCGTCCGCCTCGTACGCGGCCACTGTCAGCCGGGCCACCGCCGGGAAGTCGGCCGACTCGGCCGAACGGACCCGCAACCCGGTCAAGCGATCACCGCGATCAGGTCACCGTCCTGCACGACGTCGCCCTCGTTGACGACGAGCTGCTGGAGCACACCATCGGACTCGGCGACGACCGGGATCTCCATCTTCATCGACTCGAGGATCACCAGGGTGTCGCCCTCGGTCACCGTGTCACCCGCCGTGGCGACGACCTTCCAGACGTTGGCCACCATCTCGGCGCGGATCTCCTCGGCCATGTCCAGGCCCTCCCTCTTCGCGACGTGCCTGCCGATGTATCCAATCATGCGTCGACCGGCGATGGGCGGGCAGCGGCGCAGCCGGGATGACAGGCCCGCCCTGGGGAAGGCGGCGGCTGTCGACCGCACTACCATCAGCGGGTCGGACCCGACGCCGGACCGCCGGTGGCCGCATCCGCGCCGAGGTCGTGCGCAGGACGGATCCGACCCATCACGAGGAGGTCAGCATGGCGAAGAAGTCCCGGAAGAAGAAGGCTCGTAAGAAGAACGCCGCGAACCACGGCAAGCGTCCCAACTCCTGAACGGGTCGACGGGCCGACTGCCCGTCGCCGCTCAGCCGGCCGAGGCCGGGTACACCGGTGGCCCGGGTCGACATCGACCCGGGCCACCGGTCTTGCCAGCTGGTGCCGGCGCTCGATCGGCCAGCTCAGACGATCAGTCGGCCAGCTCACGAGAGTCGCTGGTCTCGAAGACCACCAGCTCGGTGAGCTTGACCCGCAGCCGCTCGCGCAGCTGATCCGGCGCGGTCTCGTTGCCACAGCAACGCGCCACCAGCGCCCGCACCTCCTGCTCCAGCCCGTACTCGCGCAGGCAGGGCCCGCACTCGTCCAAGTGGTGCCGGATCAGCGAGCGGCGCTCGTCGGCGCACTCCAGATCCAGGTAGAGATACACCTCCGCGAGCACTTCGCGGCAGTCCGTCTCGTGCGGCTCCCCACAGCTCACGTCACACCTCCCGGCCGGCAGCGGCGGTCGAGCCCTTCGCCGAGCGGGCCGCACTGAAGCCCCGCTCCCCGGCGTAACGCTCGAGCAGCTTGCGCAGATTACGACGGCCCCGGTGCAGACGCGACATCACGGTGCCGATCGGCGTGCCCATGATGTCCGCGACCTCCTTGTAGGAGAAGCCCTCGACATCGGTGAGGTAGACGGCCAGGCGGAACTCCTCCGGCAACTGCTGGAGGGCCTCCTTGACGTCGCTGTCCGGCAGCCGGTCCAGTGCCTCGGTCTCGGCCGAGCGCAACCCGCTGGAGGTGTGCGACTCGGCCTCGGCGAGCTGCCAGTCGGTGATCTCCTCGGTGGGCGCCTGGATCGGCTGACGCTGCCGCTTGCGGTAGGAGTTGATGTAGGTGTTGGTCAGGATCCGGTAGAGCCAGGCCTTGAGGTTCGTGCCCTGCTCAAACTGGTGGAAGGCCGCGTACGCCTTCAGGTACGTCTCCTGGACCAGGTCCTCGGCATCCGCCGGGTTGCGTGTCATTCGCAGCCCAGCAGCGTAGAGCTGATCGACGAATGGCATCGCGTCCCGCTCGAATCGGGCCCTGCGCTCGTCCGTCTTCTCGGTGGTCAACCGCACATCCCCTCGCGTCGGATGCTTTCCCGCCGAGGATACGCGCACGGACCTGCCCGCAGATTCACTTCCGGCCGGTGTGCCCGTGCTCACCGCACCCACCACGCCCGGTCCCGCCGTCGCCGGCCACTCCGGACCGTCCAGCAGCCGCTTCAGCTGCCGGGCGTCCCGCTCGTCCCGTTCCAGGCTTCGTGTCTCGGTTGGCACCGGTCACCCCCCTCGAAGAAAAGTCGTCCGGGGGTAGTAACGCGAGATGACCACTGGGGCATTCCGGCCGGTCCTCCCCGTTCCTGGTCCCGGCCCCGACGTCGGCCGGCGCTGGGACCAGGAAGGGCCTGGGAGGACTGGTGTAACGGGCCCTGCTCGGGCCTGCGGCACCAACGGATGCAACGACCCGTGCCCGCGCCGGAAACGGTCGCCCCGGCGAGCCGACCGCGACGCGTCAGCCGGCCGCCCAGCCCTGGGCGGACAGCCAGTCGCGCACCGCGGCGGCGGTGCCGGCCGGATCGCGGCGCAGGTCGTGCGTCTCACCGGGACGGCTCACCACCTGCACTGCCGGTCCCGGCTCCGGGGTCCCGAACGGATCCCGGTCTCCGTTGACGACCAACGTCGGCAGGCCCGTGCCCAGTTCCGCGGCGCGCGAGCGTTCCGGCCGGCCGGGCGGGTGCAGTGGAAAGGCCAAGGCGACCACGCCCACCGCGCCCACCGCACGGGCCGTCCGACAGGCCACCCGTGCGCCGCTGGAACGCCCACCGACCACCACCGTCGGCACGTCGGCGTGCCGGTCACGCAGCTCGGCGAGCACCGCCGCCCAGGCCTCGTCGAGGTGACCTGCCGGTGCCGGGGCACGTCGACCGGCGACCCGGTAGGGCTGCGTGACCCGGACCACCGCCAGGCCGGCCGCCACCGACGCGTCCCGGACCGCGAGCAGGTCGGGCGCGTCGACGCTGCCGCCCGCGCCGTGCCCGAGGACGAGCAGGGCGGTGGCCGGGCGGACCGGCAGGTCGGTGTCGATCCACGCCGGACCGCGCGGGGTGTCGATCTCGTTGCTGGCTGGCACCGGCCTATTCTGCGCCGCCGGACGGGCGTCGGGTGCGAACCGGGCCGCCGATCAGCTCAGCGGGACCAGGGCCAGCAGGCGATCGCGCACCGGCGGGCCCGCGTCGTCGACGGCGTCCGGATCGGGTTCGACCTCGCCGCGCCAGGCGACAAGCATCGCCCGTCGTTCCCGCGGCGTGGTGCCGCCCCACACGCCGTGGCAGTCACCGACGTCGAGGGCCCAGGCCAGGCAGGACCCCTGCACGTCACAACTGCGACACAGCGCGACGGCGGCGTCCGCCGGCTCGTTCGGTGCCGGAAAGAATGTCTCCGGATCGACGCTCTGGCAGGTTCCTCTGGTGCGCCATGCGTCGTCCTGTCGCCGTTCTCGCACGGCCCGCAGCAGTCGCGGATCTCGCCGCGCCGCCGCCACCTCGTGCGGGCGCGGCATACGTGCCCGTGTCATCCACCCACCTCCCCCGTGGGACCGGCAAGAGCTGTGGACGTCGTCCGCCCCGTGCGGACCGACAGCCACTACCGGCGCTGTGTTCTATCGCACTTCGCAACACCGGGACAAGGGTCTGCCGGGAACATGACTGAACAGCCAGGAGACGAATCGCGCGGAACCCTGGCAAATCGGCGGCCGACGATGCGCGGCGGCGTCAGAAGAGGGTCAGCTCCTGCGGTGTCACAGTCGGCGCCACCGCCACCCGCGCGGTCAGCTGTGGCCCGTCGTTGCGAACGTCTCCCACCGCCGCGCCCACCGGGCGGATCTCCAACCCGGCCAACTGCTCGGCCGACGCCGGAGTGAGCAGCCGCTCCGGCTCCTCGGTCGGCGCGAGCCACGACGACCACCGCTCGGGTGGCAGCAGCACCGGCATCCGGTCGTGCACCTCGGCCAGGTCGCCGAGCGCCGCGGTGGTCAGCACGCTGAAGGTGAGCCGGGTCTCCGCGTCGGACTTCCAGACCGACCAGATGCCGGCCAGCGCGAGCACCGAGCCGTCCCGGGGGGTCATGAAGTACGCCTGTCGCCCGCCCTCGGGCAGCCGGACCCACTCGTACCAGCCGTCGGCCGGAACCAGGCAACGGCGACGGGAGAAGGACCGGGCGTACGCCCGGCTGGTGGCCACGGTCTCCGCCCGCGCGTTGATCATCCGGGCGGCTCCCGAGGCGGACCGGGACCAGTGCGGCAACAGACCCCAGCGACCGACACAGAGGCTGCGGTGCCTCTCCGGGCTGACCCGGACCAGCGGCACCGGGTCGGTCGGCGCGACGTTGTGGTCCGCCCTGATCAGGCCGTCGGAGTCGTCGGACGACTCGAACAGCGCGCTCAGCTCGCCGGAGCTCCGGGTCGTCGCGTACCTGCCGCACATGGGGCACACGCTAACGCGTCGGAGGCCCCGTCGGCTGTCCCGCCAACCGGGAGTACGAGTGCCGGGCGCCGCCGCCCGCCCGCCGACACGGCAGAATGTAACCGTGGGCAACCTGACCGCGACCCGGCCGCCGCAGCCGTGGACCGCACCGACCGCATCCGACCCGGTGGCGGCGACGCTGCGCCTGCCCGGTTCCAAATCGATGACCGCCCGGGCCCTGGTGCTCAGCGCACTGGCCGCCGGCCCGTCGACACTGGCCCGGCCACTGCGCGCCCGCGACACCGAGTTGATGGCCGCCGGCCTGCGGGCGATGGGCGCACACGTCTCGATCAGCGACGACGAGCGCTGGCTGGTCCGACCGCACCCGCTGGCCGGCCCCGCCCACGTCGACGTCGGGCTGGCCGGCACCGTGATGCGGTTCGTGCCACCGGTGGCGGGCCTGGCCGACGGGCAGGTCACGTTCGACGGTGACCCGTACGTGCGCACCCGCCCACTCGGCCCGCTGGTCGGCGCGCTGCGCTCGTTGGGCGTTCGGATCGACGTCACCGGCACCGGCAGCCTGCCGCTGACAGTGCTCGGCACCGGCCGGGTCACCGGCGGCGAGGTCGTGATCGACGCGTCGGCCTCCAGCCAACTCGTCTCCGGGCTGTTGCTGGCCGCCCCACGCTTCGACCGGGGCGTCGTGGTCCGCCACGTCGGCCCGCCGGTGCCCTCCGCGCCGCACGTTCGGATGACGGTGCAGATGCTGCGGGCCGCCGGCGCGGCGGTCGACGACAGCACCCCCGACGTCTGGGCAGTCGAGCCCGGCCCGCTCACCGGGCGCGGCTGGGACATCGAACCGGACCTCTCCGGCGCCGTGCCGTTCTTCGCCGCCGCGCTGGTCACCGGCGGCGAGGTCACCTTGCAGGGTTGGCCGCACAGCAGCGGTCAGCCGGTCGAGAAACTCCGCTCGCTGCTCCAGCGGATGGGCGGCGAGGTCACCCTCTCCACAAACGGGCTGACCGTCCGTGGCACCGGCGTGGTGCACGGTCTGACCGCCGACCTGTCCGACGTCGGCGAGCTGACCCTCGTGCTGACCGCGCTGGCAATGCTGGCCGACTCGCCGTCGGTGTTCACCGGCGTCGGGCACATCCGTGGCCACGAGACCGACCGGCTCGCCGCGCTCGCGCGCGAGTTCGGCGGGCTCGGGGCGGACATCACCGAAACGCCGGACGGGTTGGAGATCCGGCCCCGACCGCTGCGCGGCGGCGTCTTCCGCACCTACCACGACCACCGAATGGCGCACGCCGCAGCGGTGGCCGGGCTGGCCGTTCCGGGCATCGAGGTGGACGACGTGGGGTGTACCTCCAAGACCATGCCCGAGTTCCCGGCACTATGGTCAGCGATGGTGACCGGCAAGAGCTGACGCGAGAAGAGGACAGGTCCTGGCGACCAAACGGCGGGAGTACGACGAGGACGACGTGCGGGTCCGGCCCGGAAAGTCGTCGCGCCCGCGTACGCGCACCCGCCCGCAGCACGCCGACGCTGTCGACGGGTTCGTCATCGCCGTCGACCGGGGGCGCTACACCTGCGTGCTCTCCGGGGCCGAACGTGGCGTGGTCGGCGCCGAGCTGCCCACTGTCACCGCCATGCGGGCCCGCGAGCTGGGCCGCAAGTCGGTGGTGGTCGGTGACCGGGTCAGCCTGGTCGGCGACACGTCCGGCGCGGAGGGCGCGCTCGCCCGCATCGTGCGGATCGCCGAACGTCGTTCGGTGCTGCGCCGCACCGCCGACGACGACGAGACCACCGCCGAGGGGCGGCTGGAACGGGTCGTGGTGGCCAACGCGGACCAGTTGGTGATCGTCAGCGCGTTGGCCGACCCGCCGCCGCGCACCGGGTTCATCGACCGCTGCCTGGTGGCCGCGTACGACGCGGACGTCGAGCCGCTGCTCTGCCTCACGAAGGCCGACCTGGCCGGGCCGGAGGAGGTGCTCGGCTACTACACCGAGCTGGAGCTGCCGTACGTGCTCAACCGCCCCGACTCCGACCTCGACGCGCTCCGCGCGCTGCTCAGCGGCAAGGTGTCGGTGCTGGTCGGGCACTCCGGGGTGGGCAAGTCGACGCTTGTCAACCGCCTCGTTCCGGACGCGCTGCGCGCGGTCGGCGTGGTCAGCGCGATCGGCCGGGGCCGGCACACCTCGACCAGCGCGGTGGCGCTGCGACTACCACCGGTGCCCGGGATAGACACCGATCCTGGCTGGATCATCGACACCCCCGGCATCCGCAGCTTCGGGTTGGCGCACGTCTCGGCCGACAGCCTGCTGCACGGCTTTCCGGACCTGGTCGAGGGCACCGTCGACTGCCCACCGAACTGCCCCCACACTGCCGACGAGGCCGACTGTGGGCTGGACGCCTGGGTGGCCGCCGGTAAGGCCGACCCGCGCCGGCTGGCCTCGTACCGTCGGTTGCTCGCCTCCCGGGCCGGCGAGGGCGACTCGCGCGGCGACAGCGACCAGCGCGGCCCCGGCGAGGGTGACCGGCGCGGCCCCGACGAGTGACCCGAAGGGCGTGGGCTAGGTTGCCGGCATGACCGGGTACGCCGACGACCTCGCCCTCGCCCACCTGCTCGCCGACCGGGCGGACGCCATTGCCACGGCCCGGTTCCGCGCGCTCGACCTGCGCGTCGAGGCGAAGCCCGACCTGACCCCGGTCTCCGATGCGGACACCGCGGTGGAGCGGGACATCCGGGCCCTGCTGGCCGAGCACCGACCGACCGACGGCCTGCTCGGCGAGGAGTACGGCGCGCAGCCGCCCGCCGACCCGAACGGCCGCCGGTGGATCATCGATCCGATCGACGGCACCAAGAACTTCGTCCGTGGCGTGCCGATCTGGGCCACCCTGATCGCGCTCTACGACGGCGACCAGCCCGCGGTCGGCGTGGTGTCCGCACCAGCGCTCGGACGACGCTGGTGGGCCAGCGCGGGTGCGGGCGCGTACGCCGGGCCGGGCCCCGCGGCCGGCGAGCGGATCGGCGTGTCAGCGGTGCGGGGGATCGCGGACGCCAGCTTCTGCTACTCGTCACTGAACGGGTGGGAGGAAGCCGGGCGGCTCGACGCTGTGCTCGACCTGATGCGGGACACCTGGCGCAACCGGGCGTACGGCGACTTCTACGGCTACATGCTGTTGGCCGAGGGGGCACTGGACGTGATGGCCGAGCCGGAGTTGTCACTGTGGGACGTGGCGGCGCTGGTGCCGATCATCACGGAGGCGGGTGGCACGGTCACGGATCTGGCCGGACAACCGGCCCCCGCCGGCGCTCCGGGCACCGACAGCAGCGTGGTGGCCACCAACGGTGTGCTGCACGCCGACATCCTCGCCCGCCTCAATCGACCAGCCGAGCGCTGACCCCCGGCAACCTCTATCCTCGCCAGGTGGTCTCCTCCGGTTGGTGCTTTCTCGCGGCGATGATCGTCGCGTACGGCTTCGCCAACCTGCTCCAGTCGGTGGCGGCGGCCCGCACCACCGTCCACCACACCTTCGATCCGGGTCTGCTGCTGCGCCTCGCCGGGCACCGGACGTATCTGGTCGGTCTGGGCTGTCAGATCGCCGGTTTCGTGCTCGCCTTCCTGGCCCGGCGGGACCTGCCGCTGTTCCTCGTGCAGGCCAGCGTGGCCGCCGGGCTCGGGGTGACCGCCATTCTCGGCGTGTTGGTGCTGAAGTGGCGGCTGCCGGCGGCGGAGGTGGTGCTGCTGGCGCTGCTCTTCGCGGGGATCACCGCGCTGGTGCTGTCCGCCCGGCCGGCGCCGTCGAAGCAGCTCGGCACCGCCGGCTCGATCGCCCTGCTGGTGGCGTTGGGCCTGATAGCGGTGCTCGGCTTCTTCGCCGTCCGACTGCACGGGGCGCCGGGTTCGGTGGCCCTCGGCTCACTGGCCGGGCTGGCGTTCAGCTCGGCCGCGGTCGCCGCCCGACCACTGGCATCCGCGCCGTCCGCGGAGGCGTTCCTCGCCGACCCGCTGTTCTACCTGCTGATCGCCCACTCGATAGTGGGTCAGCTGCTGCTCGGTCTGGCCATGCAGCGCGGCTCGACGACAGCCGCTGTCGCCGCGATGGACGCCGCCGGCGCGGTGCCGGCCGCGATCGTCGGCCTGCTGCTGCTCAACGACAAGATCTGGCCGGGGCGGGAGTGGCTGGCCGCCGTCGGCTTCCTGGTGACCCTGGCCGCGGTGATCGGCCTGACCCGGTATGCCGAACCGCAGCAGCACCGTTCGGTGGCACGCCGTCGGGACCCCGCCATGGTCGGTGCCGGCCGGCCGGGCTGACCGTCCGGCACGGCACCACAACAGAGCTGCCGGCTTAGGCCTCGACCGGCTTGCGGCGACTCACCACACGTTCGTAGAGGCGCTCCAGCGCACCGGCGGTCCGCTCCCAGGTGTAACTGCTGCGCACCCGGTCCACAGCGGCGTGCCCGTACGCGAACCGACCGGCGTTGTCGGCGAGCAGCCGGCGCAGCGACACTCCGAGTGCCCGTACGTCACCGGGGGGCACCAGGCGGCCGGTGACCTCGTCGACGACGGCGTCCGCCAGCCCACCCATCGCGTAGCCGATCACCGGCACCCCGCAGGCCATCGCCTCCAGCGAGACCCGCCCGGCCGAGGAGTAGTGCGGCGTGCAGGCGACCACGTCCGCCGACCGGTACCAGGTGGCCATCTGGTCGTGCGGCACCGCCCCGACGAGCCGTACCTGGTCGACGACGCCGAGCTGTTCGGCCAGTTCGCGTAGCCGTCGCGCCTCGGCGTGGTTGGTCAACTGGTCGGCCGGCGGCCCACCGGCGATCACCAGCTCGGCGTCACCGACCAGCCGCATCGCCCGGATCAGGTCCTCCTGGCCGTGCCCGGCGGCCAGCGAGCCCACCGAGAGGATGCGCGGCCGCTGTTCGCGCGGTGCTGCCTCGCCGTCGGGATGGAACAGGTCGATGTCGACGCCGGCCGGCACCAACGCTACCGAGCTGCGTTGCAGACCCATCCGGGTCAGCTCGTCGACCTCGTCGTTGGACTGGGCCACGGCGATGTCGACCGCCCGGGTCAACGCGCGCTCCAGCGTGATCCGCTGACCCGGCCCGTCGTAGTGGCCTCCCAGGTGACGCAACTGCTCGATGCCGAGCGAGTGGAACGTCTGCACCACCGGAATGTCGGTCTCCCGAACGGCGTGCGCGGCGGCCAGGCCACCGACCCAGTAGTGCCCGTGCACCACCTCGGGCCGCCAGGAACCCGACCACTCGTCGGCCAGCCAGCGGCCGACCTCCGTCACGTGCGGGATCAGCTCGACGGTCGGTAGTGGGGTGGGCGGGCCGGCGGGCACCTGGTGCACCTGGTAGCCGTCGACGTTCATCGTCGCCGGTAGCGCCGGGTCGTCCCGGCGCACGTAGAGCCGGACGTCATGGCCTCGCTCGGCCAACTCGGCGGCGACCCTCGCTGTGTGCTGTCGGGTGCCGACCGGCGGGCCGTCGGCGTGGCGGTAGGAACTGGCGTGCGCGCAGACGAGGCCGACGCGCATGGGTCACCTCCCTGCGATCTTTCCTCGGCGGTGGTCCTCCCGGTCAGAGCGTCCCATTAACCCCGCGACGCTGAGCCGAAACCTGGCAGATCAGGAAGAGTCAGCGCGAGTGCCACCGACACTTGCGCCACGGCAAGCACACGCGACACGTGGCGGCACGCTTCGACGATGATCGACAAGCCGTCGTCGGTGTGACCAGGCCCGGCCCGGGGTACCGATCAGGAATGCCGCTGACCCGCAGTCTCGACGATTCGACCGTGGTGATCACCGGCGCGTCCAGCGGGATCGGCACGGCGACCGCGTACGCGTTGGCCCGCCGGGGCTCCGCCGTCGTGCTGGCCGCCCGCAGCGAGCCGGCGCTGCTACAGGTCGCGCAGCGCTGCCGGGAGTTGGGCGGCCGGGCGCTCGTCGTACCGACCGACGTCACCGAGTTGGAGTCGGTGCGGCGGCTGGCCGAGCAGGCGGCGGCCGAGTTCGGCCGCATCGACGCCTGGGTGAACAACGCCGCGGTGAGCGCCGTGGGGCTGTTCGACGAGATCCCGGTCGCCGAGTTCCGCCGGGTGCTGGAGGTCAACCTGCTCGGGGCGGTGCACGGCATCAAGGCTGCCCTGCCCTACCTGGGCGCCGCCGGTGGTGGTGTGCTGATCAACAACGCCTCGGTGCTGGCCGAGGTGGCCATGCCGTACCAGTCGGCGTACAACGCCTCCAAGCACGGCATCCGCGGGCTGGCCGACACCGTCCGACAGGAGCTGCGGGTCACCGGTCGCGGTCACATCTCCGTCTGCACGGTGCTGCCGGCCACTATCGACACCCCGTTCTTCCGGCACACCGGCAATCACAGTGGTCGGGAGCTGAAGCCGCCTCCTCCGATCTACCCGCCGGAGGTGGTCGCCGAGACCATCGTCCGGCTGCTGCGCCGACCCCGCCGCGAGGCGTACGCCGGCGGCGCGGCCCGGCTGATCGGCCTGCAGTGGCGGCTGGCGCCCGCGCTGGTCGAGCGCACCCTCGGCTGGTACGCCCACCGCACCCAGTTCGGCCCGGGCGCCCGGGTGGACAGCAGCGGCAACGTGTTCCACCCCGATGCTCGGGCGCGTCAGGACGGTGACTGGCACGGTCGGCGGCGACAGTTGGTGCGGATGACCGCCGCGTTCGGTCTGGCCGCCGCCGGCA
Source organism: Micromonospora sp. NBC_00362 (assembly GCF_026342155.1). NCBI lineage: Bacteria > Bacillati > Actinomycetota > Actinomycetes > Micromonosporales > Micromonosporaceae > Micromonospora > Micromonospora sp. NBC_00362. The sequence goes on along the minus strand of NZ_JAPENH010000001.1, from coordinate 5,596,838 downwards.
CCGCTGTCGGCACCCTGGCGGCCATCAACCGCCGCTCCCGGTCGGACCGCTGATGGCCGATGTCGAGCGCCCGAATGCGCTGACCGTCACCGGCGCGCACAATGGGGCGATCATGTCGAGCTGTCTCGTGGAAATCGACGAGTCGTCAGCGGTGGTCCGGCTGACCGGTGTGCTCGATGCCGCCGGCGCCGAGGCGGTACGCGGCGCGCTGCTCGCCCGTCTGCTGGCCCGGCCCGGCCCGGTGGTGGCCGACGTGACCGGCCTGCGGGTCGTCGACCCGGCCGGGCGCGGCGTCTTCGCCGACGTACGCCGGGAGGTCGCCGACTGGCCCGCCGCGGACCTGCTGCTGTGTGACCCGGCGGTCGACGGGCCCGCCCACCCGGACGTCGCGCTCGCCGGGGTGCCGGCCTGGCCGACGCTCGACGGGGCGCTGGCCGCTGTGGCGGCGACACCACTGGCGGCGGTGCTCACCGCCGACCTGGCTCCGGCGGTGGGAGCGGCCAGGCAGGCGCGCGAGCTGGTCGCCACCGGTTGCGAGCGCTGGGGCATGCCGACGCTCACCGACCCGGCGTGCATCGCGATCACCGAGATGGTCAACAACGTGGTGGCACACGCCCGGACCCCGATGACCGTTCGGCTGGCGCCTCAGGAGGCCACCCTTCACCTGGCGGTTCGCGACCACTCCCCGCGTCAGCCGACCTTCGCCGGGATCTCCCCGCCGAACCGTGCCGGCGGCCGGGGCCTGCTGCTGATCGACACGGTGACCCGTCGCTGGGGCAGCAGCGCCGTACCGGACGGCAAGGTCGTCTGGTGTGTGCTGCACCCCGACGACGAGGCCGCCTGACGGGGCTTTCGCCATCGGCGCACGGTTCGGCGACGTACCGCCGGAGCCCGCCCGGTTATGGCGGCAGGGCAGCGGGTAGTGATCAGACATGCGCGACAACGAGTACCCGACCCCCCTGTCCGACACCGAGGCGCAAGGGCTGCCCGACACCGCCGATGACGACTCGACCGCCAACGACGACGTCCTCACCGGGCGCGAGGCGGACGGTCCGGACCCGGCCCAACTGCCCGGCGATCGGACGCCGGTGGCGGTGGACCGGTTCGGAACGACCGCCGAGGAGCAGCTCGACGGTGAGTCGTTGGACTACAAGCTCGACCGCGAGGTCTACGAGCGCCCGGCGGACGACCCGCTGGCCGGCACCATCGACCCGAAGATCGCCTTCGAGGCGGACAACCTGGAAGCCGCGGCGGAGGCTCAGTTGGACGCCGACGTGATGGATCCCGGGCCGACCTCGGATCCGAACTCACCGGTCTCCCTCTACGACCACGGTCAGCTCGGCACGGTGGCCGACGCCACTGTGGGCCGACTGGTGGAACCGGACGAGGGATCGCACACCGACCAGGAGACCGACTCGGTGGCGTACGACGCCGGATCGGCCGGGGGCGGAGCGACAGCCGAGGAGTTGGCCATCCACGAGACGGAGCCGCCGCGCTCGGTCTGACGGCCGCTCAGTCGTCCAGGCCGCGTTCGATGGCGTACCGGGTCAGCTCGACCCGGTTGTGCAGTTGCAGCTTGCCCAGGGTGTTCTGCACGTGGTTCTGCACCGTGCGGTGCGACAGGCCGAGCCGCTGGGCGATCTGCTTGTACGACATCCCCTTCGCCACCAGCCGCAGCACCTCCGTCTCCCGTTCGGTGAGCTGGGGGGTCGCGGGTTCGGCAGCGCCGGCCGGGCCGGTCCCCCGCCCCGGGCCGGCGGCCAGCCGGCGGTACTCGCCGAGCACCAGGCCGGCCAGGCCGGGGGTGAAGACCGCGTCGCCGGCAGCGGTGCGGTGCACCGCCTCCAGGAACTCGGCGGGCGCTGTCGACTTCACCAGGTAACCGGTGGCCCCGGCCTTCACCGCATCCAGCACGCTCTGCTGTTCGCCGCTGGCGCTGAGCATCAGCACCCGTACGGCGGGCAGTGCCGCGCGCAACCCCAGGATCACCTCGACGCCGGAGATGTCGGGTAGTTGCAGGTCGAGGACGACGACGTCGGGCCGGGCGGCGGCGGCCACCCGGATGGCCTGTCGTCCCTCGCCGCTGGTCGCCACCACCAGGAAACCGGCCTCGGTCAGGTCGCGGGCCACACCCTCCCGCCACATCGGATGGTCGTCCACCACCATCACCCGGATCGGGTTCGCCGCTGTCACCTCGGCACGCTCAGCTCGATCTCGGTGCCTGCCTCGGGGGCGGACACGATCCGAACCGTGCCGCCCACGTCGGCCACCCGACCCCGGATCGACTGGGTCACGCCGAGCCGGCCCTGGGCGGCCGCCTCGTCCAGTCGACCGTCCGGGATGCCCGGCCCCTCGTCGCGGATCGACACGGTCACCGTCGCCCCCTCGTCCTCGATCAGCACCCAGGCCCGTCCGCCGGCGTGCCGCCCCACGTTGTCCAGCGCCGCGCCGGTCGCGGCGGCCAACTCTCCGGCCACCCGCCGGGGCAGCGGCACCGGGGTGGCCGGGGCGGAGAGCGCCACCGCCGCCGAGGCGTACCGGCCGAGCAGGGTCCGCAGGTCCACCGCCTCGCCGCCGTCCGGGAGGCTCGCGGCGGTCGGGCCGGCGCCGGCGATCAGCGCCCGCAGGGCAACCTCCTGCTCGCCAGCCAGCCGGGCCAGCTCGCCGGCCTCCCCGGGCAGGTCGGCGCCGCGCCGCTGGACCAGCGCCAGCACCTGGAGCACCGAGTCGTGAATGTCCCGGGCCAGCCGCTCCCGCTCCCGGGTGGCGGCCTCCAACTCCACAGCGCGCTGCAACCGCTCCTCGGCGCTCGCCGCGAGCCGGGCCACGTGCCCGACCACCACTCCGGCGAGCAGCATCAGGATGACCCCGGTGAACGAGGACTGGCCGATCCGCTCCCGGGTGGCCAGGTCCGCGCCGGCCACCAGCAGCGCGGCGACAGTGCCCCGCCGCCGGCCGCCGGAGACGGCCCAGGCCAGCACCGGGCCGGCCATCCAGGCCACCCCCAGGGTGGGTACGCCGTGGGTGAGCGCCGTCCGGCCGACCACCCACGGGGTGGCCAGCACGATGGCCATCACCACTCCGAGGTCGGCCAACAGCAGCGGCCAACGCCGCCAGGCCGGTCGGGCGTACCCGATCGCTGTCGCGCCGGTCCAGGCGATCATCAGCAGGATCAGGGCGCCGACGGCGTACGGGTGGGCGTACCGGTCGGCGTCGCGCACCGCGAGCGCGCAGACGTACGCCAGGGAGGCCAGCCTGAACACGGTCAGCGCACGCCACAGCGGCACCTCGAACCCACCCGGCGGCGACGGCATGGCGGTCAGGATGCCACAACCGGGCCGGCGCACGGCGAGCAGCGAGTGCGGTTCGGGAAACCCTGACGTACGGTGGAAAAGCCGCGAAATACTCCGAGATGCGCCGCCGGGACGGGCCCATGACGAACGCAGATCCGCACGCACCGCGTACGGTTGTGCCCATCGAACCTGCCCTCCTGATCGCCGAAGCCTTTGACCAGGCCCAGGTGACCGAGATTCGACACTCGGTCACCTCCTGCGCGCACGCCTCGGGTCTCAGCGGCCAACGGCTGGACGATTTCGTGCTCGCGATCAACGAATTGATCACCAACGCGGTGCGGCACGGCGGCGGGCGCGGCTGGCTGCGGCTCTGGCACGAGTCGGGTGTGCTGGTCTGCGAGGTCGCCGATCACGGGCACGGGATCAGCCCGCAACGTCTGGGCGACCGCAGCCGACCCGCCCCGGACACCGCCGGCGGCTGGGGTCTCTGGCTGGCCCGCGAGCTGACCGACGCGATGGAGGTCGTCACCGGCACCGCCGGCACCACCGTCCGCATCACCACCGGCGTCACCACCCAGAACCCCACCCCGCGCTAACCCCGCGCACCCCTCCCCCTCAGCGCGCGATCTTGCACTTACTGTCCCGACGAATCGCCCGAAACTACTCATTCCGACGACACAAAGTGCAAGATCGCGCGGTAAGGGCGCGGGGGTGGATCAGGCGAAGAGGGCTGAGACGGATTCCCCGTTGTGGATTCGCCGCGTCGCCTCGGCCAGGGCGGGGGCCACCGACAGGACCTGCAACTTGGGGACCCGCTTGTCGGCCGGGATGGGCACCGTGTTGGTGCAGACGATCTCCAGGACGCCGTCCTGGTCGCTGAGCCGCTGCAACGCGTCGCCCGAGAAGAGGCCGTGCGTGCAGGCGAGCCGGATCGACCGGACCTTCAGGCCGCGCAGATGCTCCATCAACTCGACCACTGTGCTGCCCTTGGCGATCTCGTCGTCCAGCACGATGACGTCCCGGTCGGTCACGTCGCCGATCACCGCGCTGATCTTGACCAGGTCGTCGCTGAACCGCTGCTTCGCCCCGGCCGCGACCGGCGTGCCGAGCAGCCGGGCGAAGGCCGCGGCCTCCTTGGCGTTGCCCAGGTCGGGCGACACCACCACGGTGTTGCTGAGGTCGTAGCGCCGGAAGTGGGTGGCCAGCTCCCGCAGCGCGTGCAGGTGATCCACCGGGACGCTGAAGAAGCCGTGCACCTGCGGCGAGTGCAGGGTCATCGCGAGCACCCGGTCCGCCCCGGCCGAGGTGAGCAGGTCGGCGACGAGTCGCGCGCCGATCGAGATCCGTGGCGCGTCCTTCTTGTCCGATCTGGCGTACGCGTAGTGCGGGAGCACCACGGTGATCCGACCGGCGGAGGCGCCCCGGGCGGCGTCGATCATCAGCAGCAGCTCGACCAGGTGCTCCTGCACCGGCGGCACCAACGGCTGGATCAGGAAGACGTCCCGCTCCCGGCAGTTGGCCTGCAACTGGACTTCCAGACAGTCGTTCGCAAACCGGGAGACCCGCACCGGGTGCAGCGGCACCCCCAGGTGGGCGCAGATCTCGGCAGCCAGGTCGGGATGGGCGGTTCCACTGAAAACTGCGATGTCGCGCACGTTCGCACATCGTAGGGGAAGCCGACGGCCACCGACGGCGGCGGGCCGGAACCCGCCGTGACGCCTGTCGCGCCGCGCCGCCGTCCGGGTACGGTGCTGCGGTGACCCCCCAGTACGTCGCCGCCATCGACCAGGGCACCACCTCCTCGCGGTGCATCGTCTTCGACCGGGCCGGGGACATCGTCGCCGTGGCTCAGCGCGAGCACCGGCAGATCTTCCCCCGACCGGGGTGGGTGGAGCACGACGCCGAGGAGATCTGGGACAACGTCGAGCAGGTGGTCGCCGAGGCGCTACGGGCCGCCGGCACCGACGCGGCCGGGCTGGCCGCCGTCGGCATCACCAACCAGCGGGAGACCACGGTCGTCTGGGACCGCGCCACCGGCCGCCCGGTGGCCAACGCCATCGTCTGGCAGGACACCCGGACCGGGCCGCTACTGCGCGAGCTTGCGTCGGCGTACGGCGAGGAGCGGTTCCGGGCCCGCACGGGCCTGCCGCTGGCCACCTACTTCGCCGGGCCGAAGCTGCGCTGGCTGCTCGACGAGGTCGACGGCCTGCGCGAGCGCGCCGAGCGCGGCGAGGTGCTCTTCGGCACCATGGACAGCTGGCTGATCTGGAAGCTGACCGGCGAGCACGTCACCGATGTGACGAACGCCAGCCGGACGATGCTGATGGACCTCACGACCCTGGACTGGGCCCCGGAGCTGCTGGACGCGATGGGTGTTCCGGCGGCGATGCTGCCGGAGATCCGCTGCTCCGCCGAGGTGTACGGCACTGCCGGCGGGGTGCTCGACGGGGTGCCGGTGGCCAGTGCGCTCGGCGACCAGCAGGCCGCCCTGTTCGGGCAGACCTGCTTTCAGCCGGGTGAGGCGAAGTGCACCTACGGCACCGGCAGTTTCCTGCTGCTCAACACCGGCGCCAGCCCGGTCCCGTCGACACACGGCCTGCTCACCACGGTCGCCTACCGGATCAAGGACCAACCACCGGCGTACGCCCTCGAAGGCGCCATCGCGGTCACCGGATCGCTGGTGCAGTGGCTGCGCGACAACCTCGGGTTGATCTCCACGGCCGCCGAGGTGGAGGAGTTGGCCCGCACCGTGGACGACAACGGCGGCTGCTACGTGGTGCCGGCGTTCTCGGGGCTGTTCGCCCCGCACTGGCGCAGCGACGCCCGCGGGGTGATCGCCGGCCTGACCGGTTACATCACGAAGGGGCACCTGGCGCGGGCGGTGCTGGAGGCGTCGGCGTGGCAGACCCGCGAGGTGGTCGACGCGATGAACGCCGACTCGGATGTGGCGTTGCGCCGTCTCCGGGTGGACGGCGGGATGACAGCGAACGGCCTGCTCATGCAGTTCCTCGCCGATGTGCTCGACGTGCCGGTGGTCCGTTCCCGGATCACCGAGACCACCTGCCTGGGCGCCGCGTACGCGGCCGGTCTGGCGGTCGGCTTCTGGCCGGACCTGGCCACCCTGCGGGCGCAGTGGCGCTCCGACGCGCAGTGGGAGCCGGCCATGGCCCCGGACCTGCGCGAGACGGAGCTGCGCCAGTGGCGCAAGGCAGTGCGGCGCACCCTCGACTGGGTGGAGTGAGCGCCGCCGCGGCGGTCACTCCCAGCGGTTGCCGGTGAGCTTCTCGTAGACGTCGATGTAGCGAGCCCGGGTCGCCTCGACCACCTCGGCCGGCATGTCCGGGGCGGGGGCCTGCTTGTTCCAGCCGCTGCCGGTGGCCCAGTCCCGCACGTACTGCTTGTCGTAGGAGAACTGCACCCGGCCCGGCTGGTACGACTCGGCCGGCCAGAACCGCGACGAGTCGGAGGTGAGCAACTCGTCGGCGAGGACCAGGGTGCCGTCCGGCGCCCAACCCAGCTCGATCTTGGTGTCGGCGACCAGGATGCCCCGGTCGGCGGCCAGTTCGGCGCCGCGCCGGTAGATGTCGATGGTGATCTGCCGGAGCCGCTCGGCGGTGGCCTGACCCACCTTGTCCACCACGTCGTCGTACGTGATCGGCTCGTCGTGCTCGCCCGCCGGGGCCTTGCTCGACGGCGTGAAGATCGGCTCGGGCAGGATCGACGCCTCGCCGAGCCCTCGCGGCAGTGGTACACCGGAGACCGCGCCGGTCTGCTCGTACTCCCGCAGGCCGCCGCCGGTCAGGTAACCGCGGGCGACACACTCGACCGGGACCATGTCCAGCCGCTGGCAGCGGATGGCCCGCCCGGCGAACTCGGCGGGCACGTCGGTGGCCGAGATGACGTGGTTCGGCACGAGGTCGGCGAGCTGCTCGAACCACCAGAGCGAGAGCGCGGTGAGCAGACGGCCCTTGTCCGGGATCGGCGTCGGCAGCGCCACGTCGTAGATCGAGATGCGATCCGAGGCCACCAGGATCAGGTCGTCGCCGTCGGCGTAGACGTCCCGGACCTTGCCCGAGTGCAGAAGTTCCACGCGCCCTAGTACACCACGCGATATGGGAAGCCCCTGATTCGACCACCCAGCCGAGGGTGACCGGACGGACGTTGACACCTTCGTGTGCTGCCTGCGTGAATGGTCCGACCGCCACCCCCGTAGGTCCAGGAGAGCCCCGTGCCCGTTGTTCGACCCCCGCTGGACCGCCTCGGCGCCGACCCGGGCCGACGCCGACTGCTCGGCGCGCTGCTCGGCGCACCTCTGCTCGCGTCCGGCGGGCTGGCGGGGTGCAGCGACGGCGCCGCCACCTCGACCCAGGACGGGCCCGTCGAACTGTCGGTCTTCTGGTGGGGTGGCACCAAGCGGGCCGAGCTCACCGAGAAGGCGCTGCGGCTCTACTCGGATCGCAACCCCCGGGTCACCTTCCGGGTCACCTGGCAGGGCGCCGACGGCTACTACGACCGGCTGGCCACCCAGGCGGGCGGCGGGAACGTACCGGACCTGATCCAGATCGACGACGCCATGCTGACCGAGTACACCCAACGTCAGGTCATCCTCGACCTCACCGACCACCACCTGGATCTTCGGGGCCTGCCGGAGGGTCTGATCCGCTACGGCACCGTGGAGGGGCGGACGATGGCGGTGGCCGCCGGGCAGACCCACGCCGTTGTGGTGTTCAACCGGGACCTGCTGCGGGAACTGGAGATGCCAGAGCCCCGCGGCGGGATGACCTGGGCCGACTACATCTCCTGGGCCACGCAGGTCACCGAGGCCAGCAACCGCCGGGTGGCCGGCACGATGGACGGGTCGGGCGACTACCGGGCGCTCTGGCTCTGGCTGCGGTCGCAGGGCGGCGAGTTCTACCGGGGCAACCAACTCGGCTTCGGCGCGGACGAGCTGATCGCGTGGTTCGAGTTGTGGCAGCGGGCCCGCCGGGGCCGAGCCACGCCGAGCGCCGCCCTGGTCGAGCAGGCCGACAGCGGCGAGCCGGCCCGGCAACTCGTGGTGAGCGGGGTGACGGCGGCGTCCTTCGCCTGGTCGCACCAGCTACCGGAGCTGCAACGGCTCACCGATTCCGAGTTGGGCATCGTCGGCGTTCCCGGCCCGACGGGGGCTCAGTGGGCACGAGCGTCGATGTACTGGGCGGCGTTCCGGGGCACCCGCCACCCGGACACGGTCGCCGACGTGATCAACTTTCTGACCACCAATGGTGAGGTTGGCGCGGTTCTGGGCCACGAGCGCGGGCTGAACGCCAGTGCGGCGGTGCGCCGCTACGCCGAGGGCAGCATCACCGACCCGGCCCAGCGACGTGCCGCCGAGTTCGGCGCCAGCATCGCCGACCTGCTCGGGCCGGCGCCGGCGCCGCCGCCCAGGGGGCACGCCAAGGTGCGCACCCTGCTGGTCACCGCCGCCGAGCGCATCCGCGTCAAGCGCGACGGCACCCGCGAGGCCACCGCGCGCTTCCTGTCCCAGGCGATCGCGGCCCTGGCTGTGTGAGCACCGGCGGCCGGCCCCGGAGCCGGCCGCTGGTGACCCGCCGACGCCTCGGGTCCGGTCAGCGCGGCGGGCCACCCCGGCGGTTGCGCATCAGCCGCAACACCAGGAACACGACGATCGCGACCACCACCAGGCAGCAGAGCAGCGGGAGCACCCCGAAGCCGCTGCGGCCTCGCCGCCGGGCGGCCTCCACCACGAGTTCGCCGGTGCCCGTGGACGCCCAAGCCGCGACGGGCACGAAGACCGCCAGTACGACCGCACCGAAGACCGCGCTCAGGCGGCCCCACCACTTTCCAAATGAAGACATGTGCCCATCCTCGCCGAAGCGCGCAACCTCGGCACGTCGGTCCACGCCGAATCACGGGACCGGATGGTCCGAAAGCTCTCCGGGCGGTGCGCAACGCGCTCGCAACATCCCGGCAAAGATGATGATCTTTACATGAATCTCTCGAGGTGATCGGATTCGCCTCATGCTCAACTCTGTAGACAGTGCGCGGATCTCTCGCACCCGAAGATCTGCGGCGGCAGCGGTCGGCGTCACCCTCGTCGCCGCTCTCCTCACCCCCACGGCGGCGCACGGCGCCCCGCCACCCCAGCCGCCGCCGACGAGACCCGCTCCGAACGGCAACGCGGACCGCACACCCGTCACTGTCACGCTGATCACCGGCGACCGGGTGACGGTGACCCCGGGCGTCCACGGCGCAACCGATTCGGTGGACGTCAAGCGCGCCCCGGGCGCCACCGGCTCCGTACGCGTCTCCACTGAGGGCCGGGACACCTACGTGTACCCGGACGAGGCGATGCCGTACCTCGCCACCGGTCGACTCGACAAGCAATTGTTCGATGTCACCCAGCTCATCGCCCAGGGCTACGACGACGCGCGGACCGCCGAACTCCCCCTGATCGTCACCCGCACGACGGGTGCGGCGAAGCTCAGGACCGGCACCACGCTGCCGGGCGCGCGGACCACGCTGGAGCTTCCCTCCGTCAGTGGTGAGGCGATCCGCGCCCGCCGATCGCAGGCTGCGGACTTCTGGTCGGCGCTCACCAGTGGACAGTCGCCGACCGGCCGCAGCGCTGTCACCCCGGCACCCTCCTTCGCGGCCGGCGTCGACAAGGTGTGGCTCGACGGCAAGGCGAAGGCCACCCTGGCCGACACCACCGCCCAGATCGGTGCGCCCGCGGCGTGGGCCGCTGGTGGCACCGGCAGCGGTGTCCGGGTCGCCGTCCTGGACAGCGGGGTGGACACCACCCACCCGGATCTCGCCGACCAGGTGGTGGCCTCCCGGAGCTTCATCCCCGGCCAGGACGTGATCGACCGGAACGGGCACGGCACCCACACCGCCTCCACCGTCGCCGGGACGGGCGCCGCCTCCGGCGGCAAGGAACGGGGCGTGGCCCCCGACGCCGACCTGGTGATCGGCAAGGTCCTCGACGAGTACGGCAGCGGGTCCATCTCCGGGATCATCGCGGGCATGGAGTGGGCGGCACGGGCCGAGCACGCCAAAGTGATCAACATGAGCCTCGGCGTGAGCGCCTGGCACACCCAGGACGACCCGCTGAGCCAGGCCGTCAACCAGCTGACCGCCGAGACGGGTGCGCTCTTCGTCGTGGCCGCCGGCAACAGCGGACCAGACCCGTACACCCTCGGTGCGCCGGGCACCGCTGACGCCGCGCTGACCATCGGCGCGGTGGACACCTCCGACCACCTGGCGAGCTTCTCCAGCGTCGGACCCCGGATGAACGACGAGGCCCTCAAGCCCGACATGACCGCTCCCGGGGTGGACGTGCTGGCGGCGCGCTCGCAGCACATCTCCTGGGGCGAGGGCTACTACTACGCCGACAGTGGCACCTCGATGGCGGCGCCGCACGTCGCCGGGGCGGCCGCCCTGCTGGTGCAGAAGCACCCGACCTGGAGCGCCCGGCAGATCAAGGACGCCCTGATGAGCACCAGCGTCCGCACGCCCGACTACGACGCCTACCAGGCCGGCAGCGGTCGGCTGAACGTCGCCGCCGCCTACCACCAGGACCAGGTCATCGCATCCGGGTCGGTGGACGCCGGACTCGTCGGCTGGGGCACCACGCCCCAGCCCGTCAAGCGGACGATCACCTACACCAACACCACTGACAGCCCGATCGCGTTGGAGCTCTCCGTCGACCACGGCACCGCCCCCGCACAGACGTTCACGGCAACCGCCGACAGCGTCACGGTGCCCGCTCGGGCCAGCGCGACTGTCGACGTCGTGGTGGCCCCGGCCGGCCTTCCCGCCGGCAGGTACTCCGCCCAGGTCACGGCCCGCTTCGCCGCCGGCGAGGTGCACACGGCCGTCGGGGTCGCCGTCGAGTCCAAGAAGCACGACCTCACCATCCACCTGAAGGACCGCGCCGGCCGGCCCATGAGCGGCGAGGTCGAGGTCGTCAACGCCGAGACCGGCTCCGCCTTCCTGTGGGTGCCGGACGGAAAGCTCACCGCCCGCCTGGCGCCCGGCTCCTACACAGTCGTCACGGCGGCGGACGTGGAGGGTCTGCACGGGCCCCGCTCCCTCGGGCTCGCGATGCTGACCGCTCCCGAGGTCGACCTGACGACCAACCGGGTCGTGGACCTCGACGCCGCACGGGCCCGCCAGGTGAAGGTGGCGACGCCCCAGCCGACCGCCGTCGTCAACAGCAGAGTCGACGTCTACCGCTCCTTCACCTCGAGCGAGCCGACGCCCACCGACTGGAGCGCCCTGCGCGAGACGTTCTGGCCGGGCGCCGCCTACGACAGCCTGTGGGCCCTTCCGACCGGGGACAAGGTGCGCAAGGGCAGCTTCGTCTTCACCACCCGGATCCGCGCCGCGCAGACGCCACTGGCGATCAGCTACCACGGCCGGCACCTCAGCGACCCGCTCGCGCAGCCCGGTTCCCCGCCGCTGCCCGACGGCACCTCGCGCCTGGACGCCGTCTTCGCGGGCGTCGGCGGCACCGCCGACTACGCCGGCGTCTCCGCCCGTGGCAAGGCGGTGGTCGTCCGCGGCAGCGACTCGGTGACCCCCACTGACCAGGCAGCGGCGGCACACACCGCCGGTGCGGCGATGCTCGTCGTGGTCAACGACCGCGCGGGTCGCAAGAGCGACTGGTACGGCAACCCCGACGCCGTGACGCCCGGACCGATCCCGGTGACCTCGGTGACCACCGACGAGGGCGAGGCGTTGATCCAGAAGATCACCGCCGCGGGCCGCGGGCCGGCACGACTGGTGGTGGTCGCCCACCCCAGGGCGACGTACCTGTACGACCTGGTGGACTACCACGATGGCGGGGTGCCGAAGGACCCGTCCGCCACCACCGACCCGCGCAGCCTCGCCCGGATCGACCTCACCTTCTCCCCGCCCCCCGGAAAGCAGTCCAGCGAGACGCGGATGGACTTCCCGCCGTACGAGTACGCGGCGGCACGGCCGTTCCCGTTCGAGCCGGTCGCGCCGGGACCGCGTACCGACTGGGTCTCCGCGGGTGGCGGCATCAAGTGGATGCAGTACGCCGACGTCGCCGACTGGGCGCGGTCCAACACGGAGGCCATCGCGTACCGGCCGGGCAGCGTCCAGAAGGACCGCTGGTTCGGGCCCATCACCCGGCCTCGGCTGCTCAGCACCGAGATCCCGTTCCGTGGTGAGACCGCCATGAGCGCCTACATCCAGGGGTTCGGCGACGCGGGCGCGGCGCACAGCGGCGGGGCCAGCATGTCGCAGATCGCCACGTTCTATCAGGGCGACAAGCAGCTGACCCGGTTCGACGGCTGGCCGGAGGTCGGCGCTGGTGACCTGTCGCCGGAGAAGCTGCCGTACCGACTGGTCGTCGAGACCACTGGCAAGCCCGAGTTCAGCCCGTACTCGACCGCCACGCACACCGAGTGGAGCTTCGTCTCCGGCGGCAGCACCGAGGTGCAGGCCATCCCGCTGGTCCAACTGGACTACGGAACGGACGTGGACGTCGCGGGTCGGACGAAGCGCCGAACCGACTTCTCGATCACGCCCGTGGTGGTGGGCAGCACCGCGGCTCGGGACGCCGTGTCGTCACTCCAGCTGGAGATCTCCTACGACGACGGGGCGACCTGGCAGCGGCAGGCCCTGCGGGAGAAGAAGGGCACCTGGCAGGCGTCGCTGAACGCGCCGCACCGGACCGACTTCGTGTCGATCCGGGTCACCGCCAAGCAGCGCAACGGCGGCGGCGTCACCCAGACCGTCACCCGGGCCTTCGGCCTGCGGTAGGACCCGCCGGGGCCGGTGCCGAGGAGGTGCCGGCCCCGCGGGCCCTCAGTTCTGACAGCGACACCAAACAAGTCCGGCCCCCACACTGTGGGGGCCGGACTCACATCACTTTCAGTGGTAGCGGGGACAGGATTTGAACCTGCGACCTCTGGGTTATGAGCCCAGCGAGCTACCGAGCTGCTCCACCCCGCGTCGACTGGTTAAGACTAACTCACCCGTTCCGGGCAATGATCACCGGGGTCACCAACCGCTACGGGGGCCCGTACTCGACGATGCCCGACGTGCCGGACAATGCCGAAAGCCCGCCCCGGTTTCCCGGGACGGGCTTTCTCTCGTAGCGGGGACAGGATTTGAACCTGCGACCTCTGGGTTATGAGCCCAGCGAGCTACCGAGCTGCTCCACCCCGCGTCGGCTCGATAACCGTAGCGCACCGACCCGGGACACCGCAAAGCGACGCCGATACCGCACTCGCCGACACCCCTGACCTGGGCCGTTGTCAGTCGAGCCAGTTCTCGATCGCCGCGACCGCCCGCCGACTGTCAGCATCGACCTGGGACCGAACGGCCGCCGTGTGCTCCCAACCCTGCTCCCAGAGCACCGTCACGACGTCGCCGACCCGGACCGCCCGGACCAGCCGAACCTCCTCCGCACCCGGCTCGCCCATCCCGTCCGGCATCGGGGCCCGCATCTCGAACAGCACCGACCCGTCCCCGTACGCCCCCGAGGCCAGCAGCCGCTGCCGCCACGTCCTGGTGTCGTCGGACAGCTTCTGGTCGGGGCAACCGCGCACGGCCTGCCGCAGCTCCCGCAACGCGTCGTCGGCCCGGCCGGCCCGGTAGATGGTGATGGTGTGCCGGTAGCTGCCGTCCGGAACGTGCCCCGTCGGCGTCCCCGGCAACTTGTAGGCCAGGTAGCGACCACGGCGTTGGACCATTGCCGAGTCGCTGGACAGGCGCGTCCCGCACAGCGTCGGCAGGGCCGGACCCTCCCCCGAGGATTCCAGTCCGGTCCGGTTCGGGGCCGCCAGCACGAAGAAGGCGCGGTCCGGGATCGAGGTGGGCGGCCGAGGCGCCGCCGGTCCGGTGGCCGGCTGGGACGGCGTACCGCTCGGGGTGGTCCGCGACGGTGGCGGGAACGAGGGTGTCGACGCCGGGGTCGGCGTGGGTGACGGCCGGGAGGTCGCAGTCGCCCCGGTCGGCAGCGGGCCAGGGGTGTCGGCGGGCGGCGGCAGCGATGCGGAGCCGTCCGCCGGGTACGCCAGGCGGCCACCAACGGCAACCCCGCCCACGAGCAGCGCCACCGCGAGCGTCGAACCGGCTACTCGGGCTCGGGCCCTCCGGTCGGCGAACCGTCGAAGTGACTCGGGGTGGGTCAGCTCGTGCCCGTCCGCGACGGTGCTGAGCGACCGGTACAGGTCAGAGAGTTCAACTGACATCGTTCGCCTCCAACTCCACGGTGCTGAGGTCGGGCAGCAGCGCGGCCAGCCGGGACCGGCCTCGGGACAGCCAGGACTTCACGGTGCCGACCGGGACGTCGGTCTCCCGGGCGATCTCCTCGACGGACATGTCGAAGAGGTAGTGCAGGGCCAGCGCCTGGCGGTGCGTGGCGGGCAACTGCCGGAGCGCTCCGACCAGGAGCACCCCGTCCTCGCTGGGCGGGGGTGCGACAGCAGGCGGTCCGGTGCGGCTCAGCACCACCCGCCAACGGTGCAGGCGCCGCCAGCGGTCGGTGGCCAGCCGGGCCACCACGAGCCGCAGCCACGCCTCCGGCGCCGGATGCGACGACAGTCGCCCCCACTGCCGCCAGGCCCGGGTGTACGCCTCCTGCACGAGGTCCTGCGCCTCACTGTGGTCGCCAGCGACCGCATAGCCGTACCGCAGCGTCCGCCGGGCGGTGCTGCGGTAGAAGTCATCGAAGCTCTGCGCGTCCCGCACGACTGTTCCCCCTCGTCCCCACCCCGTTGCATTGAGGACGGCGGACCGGCGTCGCAGGTTGCGGAGGTGGAGGGTGCTGTCGGTGACGTGACAGATACGCACAGATCAGGACAACGGTCGAGCCCCCGCCGTTCGGACCTGATGCGGTCCGAACGACGGGGGCTCGGGAAGGAACTGCGTGCGGTGGCGGATCAGCCTCCGGCACTCGGACTGGCACCCGGCGCACCAGCGGCCTGCTGCGCCTGCTGGAACGCGGTGAGCGCCTCGTCGAGGGCCTTCAGCGCCCGCCCGTACCGCTCGAAGTCGCCGGACGCCTGCGCGGCCCGGACCTCGGTGATCGCGGTCTGCACCCGGTCCGCGGCGGCAGCCAGGTCACCGGTCGGCGGTGGGGTGCCCGGGCTCGGGGTCGCCGTCGGCGCTGGCGTCGCCGTACCCGAAGGCGTCGGCGTCGGCGTCGGCGTCGTCGGGTTACCCCCGGTCGTCGGTGGCGGCGACGTGCCCTGCCCGGCCTTCTTACCCTGCTCGACCAACTGCTTGATGCCGTCGTTGATGTTGTCGGCGAGCGCCACGAACGAGCCGCCGTCACCGTACGAGAGCAGCACCTTCTGCAACAGCGGGTACGCGTCCTGCTGGTTGCTCTTCACGTAGACCGGCTCGACGTAGAGCATGCCGTCGGCGAAGGGCAACGACAGCAGGTTGCCGTACTGCACCTGAGCCTGGTTGCTGGAGAGCAGGTTGAGCTGCTGACGGATGTTCGCGTTGTTGGTCATCTGCTGGTGCACCTGCACCGGGCCGGAGATCCGGGTCTGGTCCGGCAACTCCAGCACCTCCAGCCGGGGCTTCCCCTCGACGTACGACCCGGAGATCAGCGCGGCGAGGTTCTGCCGGCCGTTCGGGGTGACCGCCGAGGTGAGCTGGAACCGAGGGCTCTCCTGCCCGGGGAACTGGGTGAACAGGTAGTACGGAGGCTGCTTCTGGCCGCTGTCCGGGGCGTCCGGCACGTTGGGCACCTGCCAGAAGTCCTGTGCGGAGTAGAAGTCACCCGGGTTGGTCACGTGGAACTTGGTGAGCAGGTTGCGCTGCACCTTGAACATGTCCGCCGGGTAGCGCAGGTGCTCGGTCAGCTCGACCGGGATCTCCGCCTTCGGCAGCACCAGGTCACCGCCGAACGCCTTGTTCCACGCCTTGAGCACCGGGTCGGTGTCGTCGTACTCGTAGAGCTTCACAGTGCCGTCGTACGCGTCGACGGTGGCCTTCACCGAGTTGCGCATGTAGTTGACGTCTTCCCGGGCGAGCTGGAAGGTGCCCCGGTTGGTCAACTCGTCGGTGGTCTCGGTCTGCAGGTTGACCCTCTCCGCGTACGGGTAGGAGGCCGCCGTGGTGTAGCCGTCCACGATCCACTGCACCCGACCGTCGACCACCGCCGGGTACGGGTCGCCGTCCAGGGTGAGGAACGGCGCCACCTTCTCCACCCGGTCGCGCGGGTTGCGCACGTAGAGCAGCTTGGAGTCCTTGTTGACCGCCTCGGAGAGCAGGAAGTTCGACTCCTGCTCCTTGATGGAGTACAGCAGTCGCCGGGTGAAGGAGCCGATCTCCACGCCGCCCTCACCGGTGTAGGTGTAGGACTCGCCGCCGCCCTCACCGACCGGCCTGTCGAACTCGGCCTTCTTGTTCGGGTCGGACTGCCCGACGATGGCGTAGTCGTCGGCCGCCATCCGCTCGCCGTAGTAGATGCGCGGCTGCTTGGCCGGGATCTGCTCGGTCTGCGAGGAGCACGCCTCCTGGGTCTTCTCGCCGAGGAAGCCGGAGACGAAGAACGGCTGCCCGCCGCAGACCACCTGGTTGGCCGGGGCGGCCACCAGCCCGTACCCGTGGGTGTAGACGGTGTGCCTGTTGATCCAGGTGTTCTGCTGGTCGGTCAGCTCGCCGTAGTTGATCTCCCGGACGCCCACCACGTAGTCGGAGACCTTGCCGTTCACCCCGTACCTGTCGATGTCCAGCTTCGGACCGAAGTCGTAGAAGCCACGCACCTGCTGGAGCTGGGTGTACGTCTCGCTGACCAGCTGCGGGTCGAGCAGCCGCACGTTCGACACCACCGAGGTGTCGGTCGCCAGGTTCCCCGGTGGGGTCAGGTTGTTCGCCGCGTACGGGGTCGTCTCGGTGGCCCCCAACCCGAACGCCGCCCGCGTCGCGTCGATGCTGCGCTGGATGTACGGCGCTTCCTTGTCCTTGGCGCTCGGCTTGACCTCGAAGGTCTGCACCGCCCAGGGGTAGATGCCGCCGATGGCCACCGCGGACACGCCGAGCAGCGCCAGCGAGATCCCCGGCCAGACCAGGTTCCGCATCCAGGCGTTGGAGAACACGAGGATCGCGATGGCGACCACGATCGAGATGTAGGCGAGGATCTCCTTCGCCGGCAGCAACGCGTTGACGTCGGCGTAGCCGGCGCCGTACAACTTGGCGCCCTCGTTGTACTCCAGCAGCATGGCCCGCCGGTCCAACACGTACGCGATCGCCTTCAACAGCACGAAGACCGCGACCAGCGTGCTCAGGTGCGCGCGGGCCGCGTTGCTCATCCGGTCGCCGACGCCCTGCAGGCGGACCCCGCCGAAGAGGTAGTGCACCGCCAGCGCGCCGATCACGGCCAGCACCACAGCGGTGAAGGCGACCCCGAGCAGGTAACGCCAGAACGGCAGTTGGAAGACGTAGAAGCCGATGTCGACACCGAACTCCGGGTCCTTGATGCCGAAGTCACCGCCGTTGCGGAACAGCAGCCACTGGTTCCACCGGTTCTGCGCGGAGAGACCGGCGAAGAGCCCGACCACAGCGGCGGTCAGCGAGATCCAGGTGCCGAGACGCGGGCTGAGCACCATGCGGTAGCGCTCCAGCGTCGCCTGCTCCATCGAGTGCGGACGCAGTCGCGGGCGCAACCGGTAGGCCAGCCAGAGGTTGCCGCCGACGATCAGCGCCATGCCGAGGCCGATGGCGAGGAAGAGCACCAGCCGGGTGAGCAGGACGCCGGTGAAGACCTCGGTGTAGCGAACCTCGTCGAACCAGAGCCAGTCGGTCCACGCCTGGACACCCCAGCCGAGCAGGGTGAAGAGCACGAACACCCCGACCAGGACCGCGATGGTGACGCGCCCGCGCCGGCTCATCCTCGGGAGGGGGCTGCTGCTACGCATGACCACTGTTGGCTCCGCACGCTCGATATGATCGGCTCCGACCAGGCACCCAGAGTACGGGGTGTTCCTGAGCGTGGCGGGGCACGGTCACACCGGTCAGCAACGCGTCGGCTGACCACCCGCCCGCAACGTCTCCAGAGCGGTCATCGCCTCGTCCAACGAGCCCACCCGCAACAGCGGCAGATCGGGCTGCGGATTGCGGACCGCCTCGGCGCAGTTGTCCGCCGGCACCAGGAAGACCTTCGCCCCGGCGCGCTTGGCGCCGACCAGCTTCTGGGCGATCCCGCCGATCGGGCCGACGGCGCCCTCGTCGTCGATGGTGCCGGTACCGGCGATGATCTGGCCGCCGGTGAGGTCGGCCGGGGTCAACTTGTCCACGATCCCCAGGGCGAACATCAGACCGGCGCTCGGCCCACCGATGTCCCCCAGGTCGATGCCGAGCGTGAACGGGTGGGGCTGCTGCTGATCGATCTCGACACCGATCCGCGGTCGGCCGTCCTGCTCCTGACTGGTTACCGTCGCGGTGGCCGGCACGCCGCCACGGGTGTAGCCGATGGTCAACGCCGTGCCCGCCGGCTTGGCCCGGACCAGCTCGGTGACCTTCGCGGCCACCGGCACCGGCTGGCCGTCCACCGAGGTGATCACATCGCCGGCCTTCAGCGCCCCGGCCGCCGGGCCGTCCCCGGCCACCGTCTTGATCACCACCTGCACCGCAAAGCCCAACTCCCGCAGCGCGGCGGTCTCCGCGCTGGTCTGCGACGCCTTGAAGTCCTCGGCGTTGCGCTGCTCGACCTGCTCCGTCGACTCCCCCGGCGGGTAGACCAGCTCACGTGGCACCACCGCCTCGTCGTCGGAGAACCAGCCAGCGATCGCCCCCCGCAACCGCACGGTGGGCTGCACCCCCACCGTGGTCAGCCGCAACTGGCCGGCCGAGGTCGAGGTCTCCCGACCGGAGACCTGGATGACCTCCTTACCGTCGGTCGTACCGAGGGTGTTGACAGTCGGCCCCGGGCCCAGCACCACGTACGGAATCGGCACCCTGAGCACCCCGATGCTCAGCAGGGCGGTGAACAGGGCACCGAGCAGGACCGTCAGGCCACGACGTCTCATGCCGCAGAGCGTACCGATCGGTTGCGGGCCACCCGCCGGATGCGGCGCGCGACTTCGCCCTCAGCGCAACGCCAGCGGCGGCTACCTGGGGCGCGGTCCGCGTACCGTAGATGTCGTGCCTGATATTCCGTTCGGTTTCGCGCTCCCGGGTGGGCAACCACCAGACCCCAACGATCCCGCGCAGATGCAGCAGTTCATGTCGCAGTTGCAGCACCTGCTCTCCGCGCCGGGCAGCGGGCCGGTCAACTGGGACCTGGCCCGGCAGGTAGCAGCCAGCCAGCTCGCGGCCGCCGGTGACCCGGCGGTGTCGATGTACGAGCGCAACGCGGTCGAGGAGGCCCTGCGCCTCGCCGACCTGTGGTTGGAGCCCGCCTCGGCGTGGCCCTCCGGCATCCAGAACCCCGTTGCGTGGAACCGCAACGAGTGGATCTTCAAGACGCTGGACGTGTGGCGCAAGCTGTGCGATCCCGTCGCCAGCCGGATGGTCGGTGCGATGGGCGACCTGGTGCCACCCGAGGCGCGCGCCCAGCTCGGCCCGATGCAGTCGATGGTGGCCTCCCTCGGCGGCGCGCTGTTCGGCGGTCAGCTGGGCCAGGCCCTCGGCTCGCTCGCCGCGGAGGTGCTCTCCGCCGGCGACATCGGGCTGCCGCTCGGCCCGGCCGGCACGGCCGCGCTGATCCCGGCCAACATCCGGGCGTACGGCGAGGGCCTGGAGCTGCCCGAGGACGAGGTCCGCCTCTACGTGGCGCTGCGCGAGGCTGCCCACCAGCGGCTGTTCCAGCACGTCCCGTGGCTGCGTGGGCATGTGCTCAGCGCTGTCGAGATGTACGCCTCGGGCATCCGCGTCAACCGGGAGGCGATCGAGGAGGCGATGGGCCGGGTCGACCCGACCGACCCCGAGTCGATGCAGGCCATCGCCCTGGAGGGCATCTTCACCCCGGAGGACACTCCGGCGCAGAAGGCCTCACTGGCCCGCCTGGAGACCGCGCTCGCCCTGGTCGAGGGCTGGGTGTGCCACGTCGTCGACAGCGCCGCCAGCGACCGGCTGCCCAATGTCGTCCGGCTGGGCGAGGCCTTCCGCCGTCGCCGGGCCGCCGGTGGTCCCGCCGAGCAGACCTTCGCCGCGCTGGTCGGTCTGGAACTGCGCCCCCGCCGACTTCGCGAGGCCGCGGCGCTCTGGGCCGCGCTCACCCAGCACCGTGGCATCGAGGGCCGCGACGCCGTCTGGGGCCACCCGGACCTACTACCGTCGGACGACGACTTCGCCGACCCGGTCGCCTTCGCGATGAACGACATGGACCTCAGCGAGCTGGACAGCTTCGATTTCTCCGCCCCCGGCGGGGTGGAGGAGAAGGCCCCCGGCCAGTCGGGGCAGCCCGGTCCGTCGGGTCAGTCGGGGCAGCCCGGTCCGTCCGATGAGACCGACGGCGAGGACGACGCCAAGTCCTGACGCCCGCGCATCGATGGCCTGCGCCCCGGGTGCCCGCAGATCGACGGCGGGCACCCGGGCGCGTTCGTCAGGTGCGTCGGTTCAGGTGGGTCGGCCCGACCCGGAGAGCAGGGCGCGGGTCGCTTCCCAACCCTCGAATGCCGGGTCCAGCGTGGCCAGGTCAGCCGGGCCGCGCAGTCGTCGCCAACCGGTGGTGACCGCCACGTCACCCGGGCGCGGGGCGTTGGCGCGCGCCTCAGCCGGCGTCGCCGTGTCCAGTTCCAGCGTCGGCAGCCAGTCCGGCGCGGGCAGTCGTACCGCGACCCCGAGCAGACCAAGGCCGCCGCCCTCGACCGGCGCCACAGCGACCGGCCGGCTGGTGAGTGGGCGGAGCAGCTTGCCGACGGTCAGGGCGGGCAGGTCAGGCACGTCACTGACCAGCACTGCCGCCTGGTCGTACCCCTCGAGCGCGGCGAACACGGCGTTCGGCGTCGGCTCGGCCACCTCGTACACCGCCGTGCCGGGCCACACCAGCGCATCGGCCAGGGCCCGGTCGGCCGGGGTCACCGCGACCGCGACCTCCACCTCGTTGAGCGTGGCGAACAGGTCGATGACGTCTTCCGCGAGCGCCGCTCGCCACTGCGCCAGGTCGACGCCGGGCGGCGACCAGTGCACCGGCCCGAGCAACGCCACCACCACCCGTCGCGCCATGCCCCGACCCTAGCGCCCCACCCCACCCACCCCACCCACCCCACCCGGCCCGCTCGGCCCGCTCGGCTCGGCTCGCTCCGCAACATGATCGACTCGGCCTCATTGAAGTCGGGGTGTCCCGGCAGCCTGGACAGCGCGTTTTTCAGGAAGGCGAGTGGATCTAGGCCGATCGCGCGTCAGACAGCGGTCGGCGCTCGGCGCGGCGCCGCAGGGTCTCGACCCGGCGCCCGAAGAGCGCGGCGCGGTGTCCGAAGGGATTCGACGGGCTGCGCCAGCGCCTCGGGGGCGTGGGTCAGGTGGGCAGCGGCGGGCAGGAGGAGGCTGCGGCGACCCCTTCGAGGTAGCCACGGGCGCGTTCCGCCTTGGGGTAGCGGCCGACCAACGCCCAGAACCGGGCGTTGTGGCTGGGCACGATGAGGTGCGCCAACTCGTGCAGCAACACGTAGTCGATCACCCAGTCGGGCATCTCCTGGACGCGGTGCGAGATGCGGATGCTGCGGTCCGCCGGCGTGCAGGAGCCCCACCGGCCGTTCTGGTTGGTGACCCATCGGACGCTGGCCGGCACCGCCTTCGTGGCGTATCCGGGGAGGTAGAGGTCGATGAGCCGATTAGCCCGGGCCAGCAACTCGTCGTCGGACCGGGCGAGGCGCCCCTCCCGGGCGGCGAGCCGGGCGAGCATCCGGTCGACCCACTCGCTCTCCTCGGCACGGGAGAACTGGTCGGGGATGAGGACAACCACTCGCTCACCGTCACGGTACGCGGACACCGTGCGTCGTCGACGCTGACTGCGCCGCACCTCGACGACCGGCTTGCGCGTCCCCGCCATCACTGGCCCGCGCAGCCTCGACTACGTGTCACGAAGGCAAGCTAATGCCCACTGACCAGGGGTCCGCAAGAGTCAACCGCACGACACGCGCCCGGAAAATGGTGATTGGTCGCCAGCCGTCCCGAAAATTTCTTGACCACGGCGTCATCGCGCCATCTCGTCACCCTTGGTGAACCCCGATGGCACCGGCGCGCGGCACGTCTCCACCGTAGGTGATCACGGCCCCGGATGCCGCCGCGGGGGCACTCGCACGGGTGGCTGTCAGGGTTTGGTCGGCGTGTCCCCGCCAAACTGACTTATCCGACCTATTTCGCCATGCACACTCTCGACGTCGACTTGCTCACAGTGTCGATGCACAGCTGACATGGAACCGCCCAGACCTGGGTAGGGTCCGCGGACCAGCGGTCACGAAGGTGGCCGCGGAGTGAGACCCAGCGCCGGCGCCCCGTGTGGCCCGCCGCCGGGCACCCCGCCGGAACGGCATTGACCGGCGGACGAGACGAGGAGGGCACCGTGGCCGACCAGGCCCAGACGACCTACAACGGTTACTGCGTGAAGTGCAAGGAGAAGCGGGACTTCGAGGGGCACGTCGAGGTCTCGAAGACCGGAATGAACATGGCCAAGGGCAAGTGTCCGGTGTGCGGCACAACAGTGAACCGCATCCTGGGCAAGGCCAAGGTCTGACCCGAACGGGTGGACGGGGGTGGGGTGGCCGGGTGGCCACCCCACCCCCGTCGCCGGATCGGGAGCGCGTGCCACCGCTGCCAGCCCTGTCGGGTGACCGACAACAGGCGCGAGGGGCTGTGGAAAACCCGTCAAATCCTGTGGATAGCGCTGGACAGCGGCCTGACCGCCTGTGGACAACGATCGACTGAAAGCGAAGATGCGGTCACGATTCGTGACCATGAGCCGCACCGTACTGCCCCGCCCCACCCTGCTGCCCGGCCTCAACCGGCTCTGGCGGGACCGGCACACCCTCCAACTCGGCGTCGGCCCTGGGCCGGCCGCCCTACTGGAGCTGGCCAACCCCCGCGCCGCCCACCTGCTCGACCTGCTCGACGGCACCCGCAGCGAGCGGACCGTGCTGACCCAGGCGGCATCCGTCCAGGTCAGCGCTGACGACGCGCGTACCCTGCTCGACACCCTGCGGGCCGCCGGCCTGTTGGTGCCCGCGCACAGCCTGCTCCCCCGCGACCTGGCCGGTCCGGTCCGCGCCCGGCTCGCGGCGGAGGCCGGCGCGCTGGCCCTGGCCGCCGCCCGACTGCCCGGCACCCCCGCGCAGGTCCTGCGGAGGCGACGTGCGGCCCGCGTCCTGCTCACCGGCCCCGGGGCGCTCGGCGGGCCGCTGACCGTGGCGTTGGCCCAGTCCGGCGTCGGGCAGGTGATTCCCCAGCTCACCGGCTCGGTACGCCCCGTCGACCTGATCGGCACCGGCATCCCCGCCGCCGAACTGGGTCAGCCGCTCGCACCGGCGGTGCGGGCTGCGGTCAACCGCGTCGCACCGGGCACCGGCACCCGCCCGAGCCGCGCCGTACGGATCGACCTGGTGATCCAGCTCGGCACGGATCGGCCTCCCGCGCTGCTCGCCGCCGGTCTCGCCCAGCGCCGGCAGCCGCACCTGCTGGTCACACTGCGCGAAGGCGTACCGGTGATCGGGCCGTTGGTCCGTCCACCCGCCGGCCCCTGCCTGCACTGCGTCGAGCTGCACCGGGCGGACCGCGACCCGGACTGGCCCAGGCTCGCCGCGCAACTCGCCGCCGCCGACCCGGTGGCCGCCGCAACGACCGGCGCGCTGCTCGTCGCCTGCGGGTACGCCCTGACCGAGGCGCTGACGCAGCTGGACGGCGGCCAGCCGGAGACGCTGGGCAGTGCCATGGAGATCACCGGTGCCGGCCGTTTTCGTCGTCGGGGTTGGCCGCCACACCCGGCGTGTGGGTGCTCACGAGGCCGAGTGTCCGCACCAGCCCGGCCGCAGAGCAGCAGCGGGGCCCTCCGGTCGGTAACAATGACCGGGTGACCGACATCCCGCGCCGCGCCGTGTCCCGCACCGCCAAGCTCGCCGCCCTGCCGCTCGGCTTCGCCGGCCGGACCGTTCTGGGAATGGGAAAGCGCGTCACCGGGCTGGCCTCCGACGTGATCTCCGCGGAGATTCAGCAGCGCACCGCCGAGCAGTTGTTCAGCGTGCTGGGCCAGCTCAAGGGTGGGGCGATGAAGTTCGGTCAGGCGCTGTCGGTCTTCGAGGCCGCGTTGCCGGAGGAGATCGCCGCGCCCTACCGGCAGGCGCTGACGAAGTTGCAGGAGGCGGCGCCACCGCTGCCGGCCGCCAGCGTGCACAAGGTGCTGGCCGAGCAGCTCGGCCCCGACTGGCGGGACCTGTTCGTCGAGTTCAACGACGTCCCGGCCGCCGCCGCGAGCATCGGCCAGGTACACCGGGCGCGCTGGCGCGAGCCGGGCTTCGACGAGTCGGGCGAACCGAACAGCCGCGACGTGGCGGTCAAGATCCAGTATCCGGGGGCCGGCGACGCCCTGCTCGCCGACCTCAAGCAGCTCTCCCGACTCGGCGGAATGTTCCGGGCCATCCAGCCCGGCCTGGACGTCAAGCCGCTCCTGGCCGAGCTGCGCGAACGGATCACCGAGGAGTTGGACTACGAGTTGGAGGCCGAGTCGCAGCGCACCTTCGCCGCCGCGTACGCCGACGATCCGGAGATCTACATCCCGGAAGTGATCAATGCCTCGCCCCGGGTGCTGGTCACCGAATGGGTGACCGGCACCCCGCTGGCCGACATCATCCGCGAGGGCACCGAGGAGGATCGGGACGAGGCGGGCCGATTGATGGCCACCCTGCACCTCTCCGCGCCGCAGCGGGCCGGGCTGCTGCACGCCGACCCGCACCCGGGAAACTTCCGGCTTCTGCCCGACGGTCGGCTCGGGGTGATCGACTTCGGTGCGGTGGCCCGGATGCCGGAGGGCACTCCGGAGCCGATCGGTCGTATCGCCGCGACGGCCCTGCGCGGCGATGCCGACGAGGTGGTGGCGGGGCTGCGGTCGGAGGGGTTCATCGGCTCGGCCGAGGAGATCGACGCCGAGGGGGTGCTCGACTTCATCCGCCCCATGTTGGAGCCCATCGCGGCGGACGGTTTCCGGTTCACCCGAGCCTGGCTACGGGCCGAGGCGGGTCGACTGGCCAGCCCTCGCTCTCCCACGTACCAGCTGAGCAAGCGGCTCAACCTGCCACCGTCGTACCTGCTGATCCACCGGGTGACGCTCGGGTCGATCGGGGTGCTCTGCCAGTTGGAGGCGAAAGCCCCCTACCGGAGCATCCTGGAGCGCTGGCTTCCCGGCTTCGCCCCGGTCGCCTGACCATCGAGGCCCCGGCGCCTGAACACTCGAAAACCCGGCGCCTGAGGACATGGGGAAGGGCGGGTGCCGACCGGCACCCGCCCTTCTGCGTGAGGTGGTATCAGAGAACGCCCAGGTCGCGGGCCGCCTGGTTGCGGCCGGTCATGGCGACGGTACGGGCGGATCGGGTTGCCTCAGTGCTCGTGGTGGTACGACCGGCCTGAGGCCGGCGCATTCGAGCCCGGGTCAACGCTTCGTGGAGTAGTTGCATCTCGAAGGCTCCACTCGGAACGTTCAACATCGTTTTCTCACTCACTGCCGGTGTGCCACCGGCGTAGTTGGAACGGGTCGGGAACATGTCAGGCTGCCAGCCGGACCGCGCCACGCACCTCGGACAGCCCACTGGCCGCCAGGCGCGCCTCGGCCTCGACCCGAAGCTCGGCGTCACGGGCGACGTCCTCCTTACGCGGACGGCCACGGGGCCGCTTACGCGGGACAACCGCGCCACGCTCGAAGATCTCGCCGCCCCAGACGCCCCACGGCTCCGCTCGCTCAACGGCTCCGGCCAGGCATTCGACACGCAGCGGGCAGTCCCCGCAGAGTGACTTGGCCAGCTCGAGCTCGGTGGGCGAGTCGGAGAACCACAGGTCGGGGTCGAACTTCCGGCAGGGCAGGTTCGCCTCCATCTCGACGCTCATGTCGAGGGGGGCCAACGCCAGACTCATCTCCCGGTCACCTCTCTCTCACTTCGATCTCGTGGATCGCATTCCGACGTACTTACGGCGGGCAAAAAACTGAGGCCGCGGATCCCGGTAAGCGGGTTCCGCGGCCTCGAGGTGAGCCGGAGTCTGATGGTCAGACCGGTTTACCTCGAGGTGGAACGCCGCGGACATCCATGCGCTTCTTGGCGACCTGGATGCCATTGCCCGTGAAGCCACTGGTCCCCTCGACTCCAGCGGGCGCGACGGTCAGGATCAGCTCGGCCTGAACCTGGTGCACCTGTGGAACCGACGGTCGTGCAGCCGCAAGGGCCACCCGGACAGCCGACAGCGGAGCGCAGACAGACGGCATCGCCGCCAGACGCTCATAGGTGAAGATCTTCACGGGAACCACCTCCCTCACGTTCCTCGAATCGACTGGACCGCACCCCGTGAGCAGCCGGAATGGCGCCGCTCGCGTGGTGTGTCCTGAGGCTATTCCTCGCGCCGGGGCGAGGGCAAACGAATTTACGACGAGATTTCGAAAGTTTTCTCCGGGCAGACATCGTCCACCCCGGCACCGGCCACGAGGGCCAGCACCGACTCCCCGTAGAGGCCCAGCTTGCGCGGGCCGATACCGGCGATGGCGATCAACTCTTCCGACCGGCCCGGCCGCCGCTCGGCCAACGCGACAAGCGTCGCGTCGGTGAAGACCACGTACGCCGGGACCTTCTGCGCACCGGCCACCCGCTGCCGCCACTCGCGCAGCCGTTCGTGCAGCTCATCGTCTATGTCGGACGGGCAGGTGGGGCAGCGGCCGAGCTTGCGGTCCGGGCCGGCGAGCAGGGTGGCGCCGCAGATCCGGCAGGAGACGATCTGGGTCCGCCGTCGTTCGGGACTGCGGGCCGGAGCGGCGCCGCCGGTCGCCCGTTCGGTGCCGCCGGAGCGGTCCAGCTGCGGCAGGAACCGCGACGGCCGCCGGGCCCGGCCGCCCGGCGAGCGAGCGGCGGCGTACGACAGCCACAGCCACTCCCGGGCGCGGGTGATCCCGACGTAGAGCAGCCGACGCTCCTCCT
Organism: Micromonospora sp. NBC_00362; assembly: GCF_026342155.1. NCBI lineage: Bacteria > Bacillati > Actinomycetota > Actinomycetes > Micromonosporales > Micromonosporaceae > Micromonospora > Micromonospora sp. NBC_00362. The sequence goes on along the minus strand of NZ_JAPENH010000001.1, from coordinate 5,569,447 downwards.
CGACCTGTTCGACGGTCTTGGCGTAGATGGTGGGCAGGGTGCCCTCGGCGAGGCCGACCAGGAAGACCGCGTCCCACTCCAACCCCTTGGCCGAGTGCAGGGACGCCAGCGTCACGCCGTCCACCGTCGGCACGTGCTGCTGGGCGGCCCGGCGCGCCAACTCCTCGGTGAAGTCGGTGAGGGTGACCGGGCGCTCCACCGAGGCGGCCTCGCCGATCGGCACGACCTCGGGGGTGGCCGCGTACTCCTCGGCGAGCTGGACCAGCGCGGACAGCGCCTCCCATCGCTCGCGGGCGGCGCCGCCGGCCGGGGGCGCGTCCGGGGCCCAGCCGACGGCGGTGAGCGCCTCGACGACGGCGGCCGGCAGCGGTGTCTCCCCCGGGATCGAGCGGGTGGCCGCGCGCAGCGCGACCATCGCCTGGCGCACCTCGGTCCGTTCGAAGAACCGCTCCGCGCCCTGCACGACGTACGGCACCGCGGCCTCGGTGAGCGCCTTCTCGTACGCCTCGGACTGCGCGTTGACGCGGAACAGCACGGCGATCTCCTTCGCCGGCGTGCCCGCGTCGATCAGCGACCGGCAGCGCGCGGCCACCGCGTTCGCCTCGGCCGGCTCATCGGTGAAGATCCGCAGGTCCGGCTCGGGGCCGGGTGGGCGTTGCCCGCTCAACTCCAGCCGCAGGCGCGCCTCGGTGCCGCGGGCCTGGGAGATCACCGCGTTGGCCAGCCCGACCACCTGCGGTGTCGAGCGGTAGTCGCGGACCAGCCGGACCACTGTGGCGTTGCGGTGCCGGCGGGGGAAGTCGACCAGGTACGCCGAGGTCGCCCCGGTGAACGAGTAGATCGTCTGGCTGGCGTCGCCGACCACTGTCAGGTCGTTGCGGCCGGCCAGCCAGGCGTCCAGCAACCGCTGCTGGAGTGGGTTGACGTCCTGGTACTCGTCGACCACGAAGTGCCGGTACTGGGTGCGGATCTGCTCGCCGACGTCCGGGTGCTCCTCGATGCCCCACACCGCGGCCCGCAGCATGTCCTCGAAGTCGATCACGCCGTTCGAGCGCTTGAGCTGCTCGTACGCGGTGAACACGTCGGCGACCTTCGTCGGCTCGTGCGGTGTGTCGCGCAGTGCCCGGGCCGCGGCCACCACGTAGTCCGTCGGCTCGACCAGCGACGACTTCGCCCACTCGATCTCGCCGGCCAGGTCGCGGGCGGCGGCCCGGTCGGTACGCAGGCCGACCCGGGCGGCGGCGAGGGTGACCAGTCGTACCTTGCTGTCCAGCAGTTCGGGCATGGCGCGGCCGGCCAGCAGCCGGGGCGCGAAGTACCGCACCTGGCGCAGCGCGGCGGCGTGAAACGTCCGGGCCTGGACACCGCTCGCCCCGAGCAGAGTGAGGCGGTGTCGCATCTCGGCGGCGGCGCGGGCGGTGAAGGTGACCGCGAGCACGTGCCGGGGAGAGATCTCCCCGGAGAGCGCCCGGTGGGCGATTCGGGAGGTGATCGCCCGGGTCTTGCCGGTGCCGGCGCCGGCCAGGATGCAGACCGGGCCGGCGGGTGCGGTCACGGCGGAGCGCTGCTCCGGGTCCAGCCCGGCGAGCACCTGTTCCGACGCTGAGTGAACCACCACAACCAGGAATCATCTCAGCTCCTCCCAGCGTTGCAGCGAACAGGCTCGGCTTGATCCGCAAGCCGCGGCCGGAGGAGTTGGAGGATCCGAGGATGCTGACGATGTATTCCACCCCCTGGTGCGGCTACTGCCACCGGCTGAAGTCGCAGCTCGACCGGGAGGGCATCGGGTACGAGGTGGTCGACATCGAGCAGGACCCGAAGGCCGCGGACTTCGTGATGAGCGTCAACGGCGGCAACCAGACGGTGCCGACGCTGCGCTTCGCCGACGGCAGTGCCCTGACGAATCCCTCGATCACCCAGGTGAAGCAGCACCTGGAGACGCTCAACGCCTGATCTTCCGGTTCATTCTCGGTGCGCGGCCGCCCCACCCGGGGCGGCCGCTCGTCGTGTTCGGGAACGGGTGGCCGCTGTCGGTGGGTGCCGGAAGCCCGGATCGGTCGGCGTCCTCGGCCGGACGGCGAGGTGCCGGAAGCGTCGGGCGGGTGGGCGGCGTCGGCGGGCGGGCCCCGCCCGGCGCGCTCAGGTGGCGGCCCCGCCACAGGTAGCTGCCAGCGGCGAGGGTGGCCACCCCGACCAGCGCGAACAGCAGCCGGTAGTCCACGAACCCGACCAGCAGGGCACCCGCCCCGATGGAGACCGCCTGCGGCCCGCTGACCATCGCCTGGGTGGCCGCGGCGACCCGACCGACCAGCGACGGCGGCGTGCGGCGCTGGATCAGCGTGTGCAAACCCACCATCGTCAGCGGGAGCGAGACCCCGGCCAGCAGCACCGCGGCGAACCCGAGCCACAGATCGGGGAACGCGAGCGCGAGCGCGGCCGGAGAGAAGAAGGCGACTCCGGCGGCCAGCGTGCCGACCTCTCCGAGCCGGCGGACCAGCGTCGGTGAGCAGAGCCCACCGAGCAACCCACCGACGCCCTGCACGGTGACCAGCACCCCCACGAACGCGGCATCCCGGTGCAGCCCCTGGTCGACGTAGGCGAAGATGAGCGACTCGCTGAAGCCCATCACCAGTGACCCGAGCCCGTAGCCGAGCAGGGCCCGTCGCAGGGCCGGCTCACCGGCCAGGTGCCGCAGACCGGCGCCCAGTTCGGCCGGCCACCGTAGCCGTACTGGCGGTGGCAGCCGTTGCGGGGTGGGCAGCGCGGTGACCACCGCCGCCGCGGTCAGAAATCCGACCATGCCGATTCCGGCCAGAACCCACCCACCGAGCGCCGCGTAGAGCGCCGCGCCCACCAGCGGTCCGACCAGCCGGATCCCCTGACGTACGGTCTGCAGCACGCCGTTCGCGTCGGCCAGCAACTCGACCGGCACCATCTCGCGGATGAGCCCACTGAGCGCCGCGCCGAGCGTGATCGACGAGAGTCCGTACAGGGCGGCCACCAGATAGACGACCCAGACGTCGCCAGCGTCGCGGACTGTGAACAACGGGGCGAGCAGGGCCGCGGTCAGCACGTTCGCGGCCACGAAGAACGGTCGGCGCGGGTAGCGGTCGACAACCCAGCCGACCAGCGGCGCCAGCGTCATCGGCGCGATGACCGCGAAGATCGTGGCACCGGCCAACCCGTTCGAGCCGGTCAGATCCTTGACCCAGATGGCGAGTGCGAGCAGCAGGATCGACTCGGCGGTCATGCTGGCCAGCAGGCCGCCGAAGAGCAGGCGGAAGTCGGGTCGGCGCAGGATCGTGCGCATGGGTCCCTCCGGCGGGATGGCTGCCCAGGTGGGCGAGGTCGACGGGCCGCGACCGCGGGTCCGTCGTCATCCGGCATTCCCGTGGTGCGATTTTCGCAAGACACGCCCTCGCCGGAACCTCCGACACCGGTCGCGCCGTCCATACTGACCGTGGGGGGCGAATTTCATACAGTTACCGTCGCGTCTGCGGCGGTCGACGGGAAAGAGGACACTGTGCCTCCTGCCGCACCCAGCCCGATCCTGCGTCGTCGCCGGTTGGGCGTCGAGCTGCGCCGCCTTCGTGAGGCCGCGGGCCTCACCGGCGATCAGGTCATCGAGCGTATCGGTTGGGCCTCCGCGTCCAAACTGTCCCGCTTGGAGAACGGCCGCAGCCGACCGGACCCGCAGGACGTCGGCGACCTGCTCGACCTCTACGGCGCCGACCAGGCGCTGCACGACGAGCTGCTGGGCATCACCAACGAGGCCGGCGACATGCGCGGCTGGTTGAAGAACTTCCCGGTGATGACGCAGCAACAGCGCGGTTGGGCCGAGTTGGAGGCGGGCTGCGCGGAGATCTCCGAGTACAACCCGGTGCTGGTGCCGGGCCTGTTGCAGACCCCCGGGTACGCCCAGCTCCGGATCATGTCGGCCCGACAGGTGAACGCGGGCGCGGGCGAGCCGGAGCCCGGCGACGAGCCGGAGACCGAGGTGCAGGCGCGGCTGGCCCGCCAGTCGCTGCTGACCCGCGAGCCGCACGCTCCCCGCTACACCGCCGTGTTGGAGGAGGCGGCTCTCGGCCGCCGGGCCGGGCCGCCGGAGGTGCTGCACGAACAACTGCTCCAGCTCTGCGAGTTGGCGCTGCTGCCCAACGTGGCCCTGCACGTGCTCCCCCGGGACACCCAGATCGGCAATTGGTACCTTCCGCCGACCGCCTTCTCGGTCTATCGGTTCGCCGATCCCCTCGATCCGGAGACATTGGCCATCGAAGGTGGCTTCACCGACGTCATGTCGACCGAGTCAATCACGCTAAATCGCTATAAAGTGGTGTTCGAGTGGCTATGCACGGCGGCACTTAACGCCTCGGACACCCTCTCCTGGCTGATCGAGGCGACGGGACGGCTGACCGAGGCGACGCCCCCATCCACAGTGGCGTTCGGGCCGGCAACGGCGCCGACCCAACGCCGCAGGGAATCAGGGCGACTGACGGACCGGTGATCCACGGGGGACCCTCCGTCGGGACGTGCGGCACCACTCGTCCCATCGGATCGCTGCACATCAGGAGCAGAGCCATGAACGAAATCCGCAACACGCCGTCCGTCTCCGCCCGCTCGTTGGCGGACGCCCCGTGGCGTACCAGCACACGCAGCCAGACCTCCAACTGCGTGGAGGTCGCCCCACTGGCCACCGGCCCGTCGGCGGTCGCCCTGCGCGACAGCAAGGACCGGGGCGGCCCGGTCCTGCTGTTCAACCGCGCCGGATGGCTCGGTTTCATCACCGGGGCGAAGAAGGGCCAGTTCGATCTGAACTGATTCGGTGACTGGTACGGGGCCGTCGGCGCACTGCCGGCGGCCCCGTCGCTGTGCGACCCGGCGACCCTGCTGAGCAGCCATCCGCCGATCGGACGAGGCTCGAAACCGATAGGCGCGTTTCAGTTGCTGGGACGAACACGGGGCGTAACATGACCCTCGAGTACGTGGAACTTCCACACTGGCTCATCCGTCGCGGTTCATCCGGAGACCCTCATGCGGTTCCTGATCGTTCGCACCGACATCCGCGCCGTCGCTGACGGGGACATCGCCGCCGCCTGGGCGGACGGCCACCGACTTCGCGACGAGACGACCACGCCCGAGCCACGCCGGCAGATCGTGCACGCCGAGGACCGGGACGCCGCGCTGCTGCTGGCCCGCGCCCTGGCCACCGTCGGCGCGGTCCGCGCCGGCAAGCAACGGGTCAAGGTCCTCCCGCTGATCGAGTCGCGGCCCGCCTTCCGACACAGACCGGGCCGCACCGGCACCTGATTGCACAGGTCGTCCGTCGTGGTCGGACCGGCTCCCCCGCCGCGTTACTCGCACCCGCCGACCACGACGGCCCGTGTTCCCGGCCCGTGACCGCCGCGGCAACGGCGGCCACGGGCCGGGACCGTGCTCAGCTGTCGGCGTCCACCCAGCCGTCCAGCCAGCGGTGGATGAGGAACAGCGCTATCGACGACGGAGGCGGCAGGATCAGCCGGGCCCCGTCGCCCACGTCCACCGTCTGCCCGGCCAACGCCGCCCCGATCTCCCCGCGGGAAAACCACCTGGCGTACGCGATCTCGGACGGGTCGACCCGCACCGGCTCGGTCGGGTTCGCGGTGGCCAGGAAGCCCAGCATCAGCGAGCCGGGGAACGGCCAGGCCTGGCTGCCCACGTACCCGATGCGCTCGACCCCGATGCCCACCTCCTCGCGGACCTCGCGCAGCACGGCGGCCTCCGCCGACTCCCCCGGCTCCACGTAGCCGGCCAGGCAGGAGTAGCGGCGACCACCCGGGGTGCCCTGCCAGCCGGCGTTGTTGCCGAGCAGGCAGCGGCCGTCCGGGCCGTCCACGCCGTCGTGGACGAGCACGATCATCGCCGGGTCGGTACGCGGCCAGATCCGCCCACCGTTGCGGTCCACCCGGGACCAACCCGCCTCGTCCATGGCGGTCGGCGCGCCGGTGCTCGTCGAGTAACCGTGTCGGGTGTGCCAGTTGACCAGCGCCAACGCGGTGGTGAAGATGCCGGCCTCGCGGTCGGCGAGCAGGTGACCCACCTCCCGGAGGTGGACCGCCCGGGTCCCCGGGATCGCCGGCAGCGGCGCGTCGACAGCGAAGACCGGCACCCCGTCCGGCTCGACACCCAGGAACATCGCCATCGACTCCGACCCGGCGGGCACGTCAGCCGACCCGAACAACACCAACGTCGGAGGCGACGTCTCGGTCCGGGCCAGGGTCCGACCCTCGTCGGTCGAATCGAGCAGCAGCACCCGGGCGCGCAACCACGCCTCGGTCAACCACTGCGAGTCACCCCGCCGGTGCGCGGCCCGATCCAGCGTGGACCGCGCCAACGGCGGCGCCGCCTCCCCGCTCACGCCGCCGCTCCGCTGCTGAGCCCCATGGTTCGCTCACTTCGCTCGCTCACGCCAGCGCTCCGCTCGCTCACGCCTTCTGCTCGGTGTGAACAGTGGTCAGCGCGGCCAGCCCGGGGGTGATCCGCTCCGCGTCGCCGAGCACCACTATCGCCGCCCGAGCCGGGGCCAGGTAGCGGGCTGCCGCCTGCGCGACGTCGTCGATGCTCGCCTTCGCCAACCTCGCCGCGTACTCGGCGAGGAAGTCCAGGCGCAGACCGTTGCCGGCGTACGCGCTGGTCAACGCCGCCAACCCGGCCTGGGTGGACATGCCGAGCTGGAGGGTGCCCAGGGCGTACTGCCGGGCCTGCTCCAACTCCTCTGGCTTCGGCGGCAGCGACGCCAACCGACCCAGCTCGTACGTCGTCTCCAGCAGCGCCGGGCCGGTGACCTCGGTGGCCACGTCGGCGGCGGCGACCAGCACCGACCCGGCGACCGAGTGCTCGATCACCGAGTGCGGGCCGTACGTGTAGCCCTTGTCCTCGCGGATGTTCTCCACCCACCGGGAGGAGAAGTAGCCGCCGAAGATCAGGTTGGCCAGTTGCAGCGGGGCGTGGTCCGGGTCGGTGCGCGACACCGCTGGCAGCGCGATCCGCAGCGAGGACTGCACCGAGCCCGGCCGGTCGACCAGCAGCAGTGGCCCCGGCTCCAGCGGCGGGGTCGCCGGCAGCTCGGCCACCCGCCCGGCACCCGACCAGCCGCCGAGCGCCCGCTCGGCCGCGTCCAGCGCCTTCTCCGGCTGCACGTCACCGACCAGCACCAACTGCGCGCCGGTCGGGTGGACCCGCTCCGAGTGCAGGGTGCGCAGCGCCGCCGGTCGGACGGCACGGATCTGGCCGGGCTCCGGCGTCTGCGTCGCGTACGGGTGCCGGCCGTAGATCCGCTTCAGCAGCGCCTCCCGGGCCAGGTGCGAAGGCTGGCTCTGCGCCACCTGGATCCGGTCGACCAGCCGGTCCCGTTCGGTGGCCACCTCGTCGCTGGGGTAGCTGGCACCGGTCAGCACCTCGGCCAGCAGCTCCAGCATCCGGTCCAGACCGGTGACCAGCCCGGCGCCGGAGAGCATCAGCCGGTCCGGGTCGACGCCCGCGGACAGCCCGCCGCCCACCTTCTGCAACTCGGCGGCGATCTGCACGCTGGTCATCGACTCGGTGCCGGAGAGCATCGTCTGCGAGAGCATCGCGCCGCGGGCCAGGTGGACCCGACCGAACGGCACCCAGAGCCGCAGTTCGACGAGGGGTACGGCGGGCCGGCGTACGGCGATCACTGTGAGCCCGTTGCGCAGTGTGCGCTCGGCCTGCTTGGGCACCTTGAGCTTGCGGGTCGGCCCGAGCGGCGGCAGCGTACGCGGACCGGCAGGAGAAGTAGCGATACTCACTGTGTCACCTTCGTTCGCGACTGTGGGGCTCGCAAAACCGGCTCGCTCCTCGCGCTCACCGAACGCCTCCGGCGATGACCTCGATGGCGGCCCGGCGCTCCGGGCGCACTGTGGCCGCGGCGGCCCGGACCTGCTCCTCGGTGACCTCGCCGACCAGCCGGGGCAGTTCGTTGAGCAGACCCGGTTCACCGCGTTGCTGCTCCAGCACGGCCATCCGCAGCGCCCGACCGAGCACCGCGTCGGTGTCCCGTAGCAGGTGGGTCGCCATCCGGGCCTGGGTGCGGGCCAGTTCACCGTCGGTCAGCCCGTCGGTGGCCAGCCGGTCCAGTTCCTCGTCGATGGTGCGCAGCACCTTGTCCACGTCGCCACCGGGCGGCAGGTGCGCCTGCAACAGCAGCGCTGTGGGGTCGCGGACGTCGAACGGGTCGCCCATGAAACCGATGTATCCGCCGAGGCTGGTCACCGTGCGGTCCCGCTGCACCAGTCGTTCGACCAGCCGCGACGCGTCGCCGTCGGTGAGCACCTCGGCCAGCACCACGTACGGCAGGTAACCGGCGAAGTCGGTGACCGGGTCGGGCACGCGCCAGGCGCCGGCCACCGCCGGCAGCGGCGCCAATGCATCGGTGTACGAGGTGCGCCGCTCGGCACTCAGGTCGGGTTCGGTGAAGTCCGGCCGTTGCGGTGCCGGTCGGGCCGGCACGTCGCCGAAGTGCCGGGTGACCAGCTCGGTCGCCTCGGCCACGTCGATGTCGCCGCTGACGGCCAGCACGGCGTTGCCGCTGGCGTAGTAGCGGCGGAAGAAGTCCGCGGCGTCGGCGACGGTCGCCGACTCCAGGTCGTCGAAGGAGCCGTAGCCGTCGTGGGCGTTCGGGAAGGTGTCGAACATGACCGGCGGCAGGGTGAGCCAGGGGAAGCCGCCGTACGGCCTGTTGAGGACGTTGACCCGGATCTCCTCCTTGACCACGTCGACCTGGTTGCGCAGGTTCTCCTCGGTCAGCCGGGGCCCACGCATCCGGTCCGCCTCCAGGAACAGCGCGCGCTCCAGCGCGTTGCTCGGCAGCGTCTCGAAGTAGTCGGTGTAGTCCAGGTGGGTGGAACCGTTGAAGGTGCCACCCGCGCCCTGCACGTGCCGGAAGTGGGCCAGCTTCTCCAGGTTCTCCGAGCCCTGGAACATCAGGTGCTCGAAGAGGTGGGCGAAGCCGGTACGCCCCTCCGGTTCCGAGCGGATGCCGACGTCGTAGACCACCGCCACCCCGATCACCGGGGCACTGCGATCGGGGGTGAGCACCACCCGCAGGCCGTTGTCGAGGGTGAACCGCTCGACCGGATACTTCGTCGCTGGAATTCTGGATCTCCGCGCCGCCACGGAGTCGACCCTAGCGCGTCGACACCTCCGCCACCCGCGACCTTCCCGGAGCCGCCGCGACCGGGGCTGTCACCAGGGGCAGCACCTCGGCGCCGACCCGCTCGGCCTCCTCGCGGTGCGGCCAGCCGGAGAGGATGAACTCGTCGACGCCGAGCGCGGCGTACTCGTCGATTCGGGCCGCGACCTCGGCGTAGCTGCCGACCAGCGCGGTGCCGGCGCCCTCGCGGACCAGGCCGACGCCGGCCCAGAGGTTCGGTGCGACGGTGAGTCCGTCGCTGCGGCCGGCGTTCAGCGCGGCCATCCGGGCCTGACCCACCGAGTCCATCCGGCGGAACCGGGCCTGGGCGGCGGCGATCCGCTCCGGGCTCATCCCGGCCAGCAGCCGGTCCGCCTCGGCCCACGCCTGCGCACTGGTCGGACGGGCGATGACGTGCAGGCGGAGGCCCGTGCGCACTGTGCGGCAGTGCTCGGCGGCGAGCGCCCGGACCCGGGCGACCCGGGCCGCGATGGACGTCGGTGGTTCACCCCACATCAGGTACACGTCGGCCTGCCGGGCGGCCACCGTCTCGGCAGCCGGGGACGCGCCGCCGAAATAGACCGGCGGCGGCGCGGCGAGCGGGGTGGCCAGGCCGCCACCGTCGACCCGGTAGTGCTTTCCGGCGTAGTCGAACGGCCCGCCGGCCCAGGCACGGCGAAGCACCTCGACGAACTCGCCGGTGCGCGCGTAACGGTCGTCGTGCCCGAGGAAGTCGCCGTACGCCCGCTGCTCGGCCGGGTCGCCCCCGGTCACGATGTTGAGCGACAGCCGGCCACCCGAGACGGCCTGGAACGCCTCGGCCTGCTGGGCGATCAGGGTGGGCAGCGCGAAACCGGCCCGGACCGCGACCAGCATGCCGAGCCGCTCGGTGTGCTGGGCGACCGCCGCGCAGACGATCCACGGGTCGGGGCAGCCGGCGCCCACCGGTGTGAGAACGGCGGTGAACCCGTTGGTCTCGGCGGCCCGGCCAACCTCGGCCAGGTAGGCCACCGTCGCGGCCCGGTCGTGCCTCGCGGCGCCCGCGGTGACTGTGGCGGCACCGACCTGGTCGCCGTCGCCGGAGGTGGGCAGGAACCAGTGGAAGGTCATCGCGAAGTCGCCTCTCTGCCGGTGACCGAATGACGGTTACCCTAGCAAGCTGGTAGGAAATACCGACATAACTGAGACGCGCCATCCCGCCATGTGGATGAGCCTTGACGCTGACCGCAGCCTGGCCCACTCTTCCTACCAACTAAGTAGGAATACTGCGGATTGGATGGACGATGAGACGGCTCCCCCTGCGCCGGTTGGTCACCCTGGCCACCCTCGCCGCCCTCGGCGCGGCGACCCTGGGCAGCACCGCCGCGTGCGGCGACGACAGCGATGGCGCGGGCGGCAGCTCCGGCCCGGTGACGCTGCGCCTCGGCTACTTCCCCAACATCACCCACGCGCCGGCGGTCGTCGGCGTGGAGAAGGGCATCTTCGCGGAGAAGCTCGGCACCGACGTCAAGCTGGACCCGAAGACCTTCAACGCCGGTCCGGCCGCCATCGAGGCGGTCTTCTCCGGCGCGCTGGACGCCACCTACATCGGTCCGAACCCGACGGTGAACGCCTTCTCCAAGTCAAAGGGCGAAGCCGTCCGGGTCATCTCCGGCGCGGCCTCCGGCGGCGTGGCACTGGTCGTCAAGCCCGGCATCACCGGGGCGCAGGACCTGAAGGGCAAGAAGATCGCCACCCCGCAGCTGGGCAACACCCAGGACGTGGCGATCCGTTACTGGCTCAAGCAGCAGGGCCTCACCACCACCAAGGAAGGTGGAGGCGACGTCAAGATCGTGCCGCAGGAAAACGCCCAGACCATCGAGACGTTCAACAGCGGCGCGATCGACGGTGCCTGGGTGCCCGAGCCGTTCGTCTCCCGCCTGATCAACGCTGGCGGCAAGGTGCTCGTCGACGAGCGCGACCTGTGGCCGGACAAGAAGTTCGTCATCACCAACCTGCTGGTCAGCACCAAGTTCCTCAAGGCGCACCCGGACGTGGTGCAGAGGCTGGTCGACGGTCAGGTGGCCGCCAACGAGTTCGTCAACACCAAACCGGAGGAGGCGCAGCAGGCCATCTCCGACGCCATCGGCAAGATCACCGGAAAGCCGCTGGACCTGAAGCTGATCAAGCAGGCGTGGCCGACGTTGGAGTTCACCAACGACCCGATCTCGTCCTCCCTGAAGGCAGGGCTCGACCACGCCGTCGACGTGGACCTGACCGAGCCGGTGGACCTCAAGGGCCTGTACGACCTGAAGTACCTCAACAACGCGCTCAAGGCGCAGGGCAAGTCCGAGGTCGTCCAGCCATGACGTCGACGACGACGCCGCGGAGCGCGACCACAGCGGTCGCGCTCTCCGGTGTGACCAAGGTGTACGGGCGCGGGGCGAACGCCGTCCTGGCCCTGGACGGTGTGTCGCTGAACGTCGCGCCCGGCGAGTTCGTCTGCCTGGTCGGCGCGTCCGGCTGCGGCAAGAGCACCCTGCTCAACCTGGTGGCCGGGCTGGACCGGGTCAGCGGTGGGCAGATCACCCTGGCCGGCGACGCCAACCCGGGCCTGATGTTCCAGGAGCCGGCGCTTTTTCCGTGGCTGACCGTCGACGCCAACGTGGAGGTGCCGCTCAAGCTGCGTCGGCTCCCCCGGGCCCAACGCCGTGAGCGGGTGGCCGAGCTGCTGCGGACGGTGCACCTTGCCGACTTCGGCCGCAAGCGCCCGCACGAGCTCTCCGGCGGAATGCGGCAGCGGGTCGCGCTCGCCCGCACGCTGGCCCTGGACACTCCGGTGCTGCTGATGGACGAGCCGTTCGGCGCGCTGGACGCGATGACCCGGGACATCCTGCACGACGAGCTGGAACGGATCTGGTCCGAGCGCAAACTCTCGGTGCTCTTCGTGACGCACAACGTCCGCGAGGCGGCCCGGCTGGCCGACCGGATCATCCTGCTCTCCAGCCGACCCGGCCGGATCATCTACTCCACCGAGGTGAACATCCCGCGCCCTCGCCGGATCGACTCCCCCGAGGTCGCCGCCATCGCCGCCGAGGTCACCGAGCGGCTCCGTACGGAGGTGGGCCGCCATGGCCAGTGACACCCTGACCAGTTCGGCGCGTACCGACGCGGAGATCACCGGCCTCGACGCGCTGGAGATCGCCGGTCGGGACAAGGAGGTCTCCCGGGGCGCCCGGATCTGGGCGGCCACCTGGCCCAAGCTCGCCGCCCTGGCCATCACCATCGCCGCCTGGCAGTTCGTGGTCTGGACGGGTTGGAAGCCGCCTTACTCGTTGCCGGGGCCGCTGGAGGTCGGCCGCGAGTTGCTGACCCAGGCCCAGGGCCCGCAGCTCTGGGAAGGCATAGCCACCACGTTGCGCCGGGCCGCCGTCGGGTACGTCTTCTCGGTAGCCGTGGGCCTGCTGCTGGGCCTCGCGGTAGCCCGGTCCACGGTGCTGCGCGCCGCCATCGGCTCGATGATCACCGCGTTGCAGACCATGCCGTCGATCGCCTGGTTCCCGCTGGCCATCCTGCTCTTCGAGCTGAGCGAGAAGGCGATCTTCTTCGTGGTGGTGCTCGGCGCGGCACCGTCCATTGCCAACGGGGTGATCTCCGGAGTGGACTACGTGCCGCCGCTGCTGCTACGTGCGGGCCGCAACCTGGGCGCCCGAGGGCTCAACCTCTACCGTTACGTCATCGCACCGGCCGCCCTTCCGGCGATCGTCGCCGGCCTCAAGCAGGGCTGGGCGTTCTCCTGGCGCAGCCTGATGGCGGGTGAGCTGCTCGTGGTCGGCATCTCGCAGACCTCGCTCGGCGCCCAGCTCACCTACTCCCGCGAGTTGTCCGACTCACCCTGGCTGCTCTCCACGATGATCGTCATCCTGGTCGTCGGCCTCGTCGTGGACGCCGCGTTCGGCGCTGCGGACAAGGCGATCAGGCGCCGCTGGGGCGTACTGGACCAGGCCGGTCAGTGACGTGTTCGTCTCCGCGCGCAGCGACTACGCGCTCCGGGCGATGCTCGCCGTCGCTGCCGCCGGTGGTGGCGGCGACGGCGACCGGGTCGGGGAGTTGGTGAAGGCGGCCAGCCTGGCCGAGGTGCAGGACATCCCGCTCAGCTTCCTGCAGGGCATCCTGCTCGACCTGCGCCGGGCCGGTCTGCTGCACAGCCATCGTGGCGCCGACGGCGGGTACGCGCTGACCCGCCCAGCCGACGAGATCACCGTCGGAGACGTGCTGCGTGCGGTCGGCGGCTCGCTCACCACGGTGCGCGGCCTGCCGGCCGAGCGGGCCGGCTATCACGGAGTGGCCGCCGGGCTCACCGACGTCTGGCTGGCGGTACACGGGGCGATCGCCACCGTGGTCGACAGCACCACCCTGACCGACCTGCTCACCCACGCCCCCACCACAAGGTGAGTCCCGGTCACACCCCGAGCTCCGCGATCTTGCACTTACTGTCCCCGCATAAGAGACATTTCGATCATATCCGCGTCCGAAAGTGCAAGATCGGCGCATCGGGAGGGGGCTGCGGGGGCGTGAGGCGATGTGGCCGGGCCGGTGCCCCGCCGACCCGACCACATCTCGCACCGATCCTGACCGGGCCTGCCCCTCCGCCGGCACCGGTAGGCCGGTCGCTGCTCAGCCCACGTGCGCGGTCGCCGGGGCGAGGCCCGGGTCGCCGGGACTGTGCAGCTCCACCAGACCGGCGGGAGCGTTACCCGCCGGGGTGGCATGCCAGGGCGCGAAGGCCGCGACCATGGCGAGCAACAACCCAGCGAGCGCGACCGCGACCACCAGGATCAGTTCACGCAGTGCGCCCGAGCCGGCTTCGCCCGCCATGGTCACCCCTCCCGTGCCGGGCCCCCCGCCCGACATCCCCCGTCGGTCAGCCTCGACCACGTCCGGCCGGGGCGCAGTCGGCCAGCCGACCCAGCGAAGGCTGATTACCGACTCAGCAGAGCGGGCCGCACGGCGCGGTCGGCTGACCGGTCGGGCCGCACGGACAGCCGACCGGCCCGGAACACCGCGCAGACAAAACCGACCCGCCCCGCCGAAGCGGGACGGGTCGGTCGACGCGCAGAAGATCAGACGGTACGGGGACGACGCGGCCGACGGGACCGGCCCGACGCGCGGTGCGCCGGACGGGCGCCACCATCGGCGGCCGAGCCGCCGGAGGTACGGGCCCGAGAGACGGGCGCCGGCGGAGCGACGATGGTCACCGGCACGCCGGACGGCTCGCGAGCGCCGGTCACCCGGGCCAGCGATCCGTCACCCGCGCGGACCTGGACCGACTCGGGCCGGATACCGGCGGTGGCCATCAGCCGGGACACGTCCCGGCGCTGCTCCGGCAGGACCAGGGTGACCACGGAACCGGACTCGCCGGCCCGGGCGGTACGGCCGCCCCGGTGCAGGTAGTCCTTCGCCTCGGTCGGCGGGTCCACGTTGACCACCATGTCCAGGCCGTCCACGTGGATGCCACGGGCCGCCACGTCGGTGGCGACCAGGGCGGTCACCTGACCGTTGCGGAACTGCTCCAGGATCCGGGTGCGCTGCGGCTGGGACTTGCCGCCGTGCAGCGCTGCCGCGCGTACGCCCTTGGAGAGCAGTTGGCGGGCCAGCCGGTCGGCGCGGTGCTTGGTACCCATGAACAGGATGGTGCGGCCCTCACGGGCGGCGATCCGGGTCAACGCGTCGGGCTTGTCCGCAGCGTCGACGTGCAGCACGTGGTGGGTCATAGCGGTGACCGTCGCGGTGCCCGGGTCGACCGAGTGGGTGACCGGGTTGCTCAGGAAACGGCGGACCAGCCGGTCCACGCCGCCGTCCAGGGTCGCGGAGAAGAGCATCCGCTGCCCCTGCGGCGCGACCTGCTCCAGCAGCTTGGTGACCTGCGGCAGAAAGCCCATGTCGGCCATCTGGTCGGCCTCGTCGAGCACTGTGATCTCGACCTGGTCGAGCCGGGCGTCGCCACGGTTGATCAGGTCGTGCAGCCGACCGGGGGTGGCGACGACAACCTCGGTGCCGGCGCGCAGGGCGTCCGCCTGCCGCTGCAACGACAGGCCGCCGACCACAGTGGCGCAGCGCAGCCCGACGGCGCGGGCGTACGGGGCCAGCGCGGTGGTGACCTGCTGAGCCAGCTCGCGGGTCGGCACCAGCACCAGGGCCAGCGGGCGACCCGGCCGGGCCTTACGGCCGGCGGTGCGGGACAGCAGCGGAAGCCCGAAGGCGAGAGTCTTGCCGGAGCCGGTACGACCGCGGCCCAGCACGTCCCGGCCGGCGAGCGAGTCGGGCAGCGTCGCCGTCTGGATCGGGAACGGCTCGGTGATGCCCTGCGCGGTCAGCGCGGTGAGCAGCGCCGGTGCCAGACCGGTATGAGCGAACGACGGAATAACTGTGGTCATGCGAAAGCCTTCCTCGACGCGGCACGTGTCGAGGGAGGGCGCCGAAGTCGGCGCTGTCAACCGGCGGCGCAAGGCAGCCAGGACTCACAAGCACGAACCGAAAGGGAGTACAGGCCGGCCCGCCGCCGGGCCGCCGCCTGCGTAGGCAGGTGGCAGCGGGGCGGGCCGGTCCCGTCACCGTCACACCCGGAGGGCGCGACAGGTAATGCTGACCGATCCGAAGATCAGAGCGGGCGGATGTTCTCCGCCTGCGGGCCCTTCTGGCCCTGGGTCACCTCGAACTCGACCCGCTGGTTCTCGTCCAGGCTCCGGTAGCCGGAGGACTGGATCGCCGAGAAGTGGGCGAAAACGTCGGCGCCGCCGCCGTCGGGGGTGATGAAGCCGAAGCCCTTGTCAGCGTTGAACCACTTCACGGTGCCAATAGCCATGTGTTTCGTCTCCTTGACGGAACGTCGGACGCGCACTTGTTGCGTGCCCGAAGAGGAGCGCTCCGCGCGGGGATGCGCGAATCGCCTGTCGCTTCTGGTCGCCCCGCCCGGAGAACTCCGGACACAACAAAGAGCGCCTGGGGCCACAATCCCGCCAGGCGCACACAGAGTCTCTGGTAACCAAAACTGCAACCCGGTCAACCTACCACGGTTTTCCCCGCCATGGTCAATGTTGGGCAGAATCCTCGGGCAACTGGGCGATCATGGCCGTGAGGCCCGTCACATCCAGCAGGTCGGCGGGCCGTACGGTCACCCCATGGCGGACGTAGTGGAACGCCGCGCCCACCCGATCGACCGGCACGCCGGCCAACTCCGCCCAGGCCAGCCGGTACACCGCCAGCTGCACGGCGGCCACGTCGGCCGCCGGCCCGGTGGGCTGCGCGCCGGTCTTCCAGTCGACCACGTCGAACCGGCCACCCGGCCGGGCGAAGACCGCGTCCATCCGGCCCCGCACCACCACTCCGGCGATCACAGTGGCGAAGGGCACCTCCACCTCCACCGGTGACCGGTCGGCCCACTCGCTGGCCAGGAACCGCTCCTGAAGCTCGATCAGCGCCTCGTCGGGTGCGGCATCGGCGTCGGCCGCTCCGGGCAGCTCGTCCAGGTCCAACAGGCGGTCGGCGCCGAAGCGCTGCTCCAGCCAGGCGTGGAAGGCGGTGCCTCGACGGGCGTACGGGTTGGGTTCGGCCGGCACCGGGCGACGCAGCGTACGGGCCAGCGCCGCCGGATCGCGCCGCAGCGCGACCAGTTGGGTGACGCTCAGCGCCCCGGGCAGCGCCACCTCGACCGCACCGGAGAGCCGGGTCAGCTCGGCGCGCTCCGCCAACAGCAGGTCCGCCTCGCGCTGCCAGCGCGCCACCTCCGGATCCACCTCCGGCTCGACCGGCTCGGCCTTGACCGACGGCACCGGCCCGGCAAACACCGGCCCGACCTCCGACCCGACCGGCGACACCGACCCGACCGGCCCGGCGAGCACCGGCCCGACCGGCCCGGGGAGCGCCGCCGTCGGGCCGTCGGCCATCAGGCGACGCACCAGCCCGGCCGCCTCGGCCAACGCCGGCCGTCGACCGCCCAGCGGGTCGGCCGGCCACTCCGCGCGGAGCACCACCTCGGCAGTGGGGTTCGTCGCGTCGGGAGTCGGCTCCGGCGCCCACGCGTCGATCAGGTGCCCCGGCCCGCCGTCGAGGCAGGCGTCGTACACCTCACGCAGGAAGACCGACGGACCTCGCGGTCGCTTCGTGCCCTCCCCCCACCAGTAACCGGAGCAGAGCAGCAGCCGACGCGGCCGGGTGACCGCCACATACGTCAGCCGGCGTTCCTCCCGCTCGTCGTGGGCCCGCCACGCGTCGGTGAAGTCGGTCACCGCCCGCGCCACGGCCCGCTGGTCCCCCGCCTCGTCGAGTGCCAACTCGGGCAGCCCGTCGGCGTCGCCGCGCAGCGGGAACGGCAGCACGCCCAGCCCACCCAGCCAGTGGTCGGAGTTGCGCACCGGCCCCGGCCACAGACCACGACTGAGCCCGGCCACCGCGACGACGTCCCACTCCAGGCCCTTGGCGGCATGCGCGGTGACCACCTGCACCGCGCCCTCCACCACCTCGACCTCGCCCGGCGCCAGACCGCGCTCCTCGTCCTCGGCGGCGGCCAGGTAGGACAGGAAGCCGGACAGTGTCGCGCCGGGCGTCTCCCCGCTGAACCGGGCCGCCACGTCGCCGAGCGCGTCCAGATGCCCCCGGGCCAGGCCCGCGTCGCCGGCGCCGTCCCGGCCGGCCCGCACCGCGACCTCCACGTCCAGGCCGATGGTCCGCTCGATGTCCGCGATCAGGTCCGGCAGCGCCTGGTCCAGCCGGTAGCGCAGCAGCGCCAGTTCCCGGCCGTACGCGCGCAGCCGCGCGAACCCCTCCGCCGAGTACGCCTGCGCCGGCCCGAGGTCGGCCAACGCCTCCACCAGGGTCGCCTCGTCCAACAGGTCGGGGCTGATCTCCGAGGCCTCGTCGGCGGCCACCTGTCGCCGGGCGTTCGCGATGGCCCGCGCTCGTCGGTGCAACGCCACCAGGTCACGTGGCCCGATCCGCCAACGGGCACCGGTGAGCAACCGCAGCAGCGCGGCGCCATCGGTCGGGTCGGCCAGGACCCGCAGCGTGCAGACCACGTCGCGCACCTCGGGAGTGTCCAGCAGGCCACCCAGCCCGACCACCTCGACCGGTAGGCCCCGCTCGCGCAACGCCGACTCGATCGCCGGGATCTGGCTGCGCACCCGGACCAGCACGGCGGTCGTCGGGCGGCGGTCCACCGGGATGTGTTCCGGGGTCGCGCCCGGCATCCCGGCCGCCCCACGCCAGGCGGCCAGCACGCTGTCGGCGATCCAGTCGGCCTCGTCGGCGTACGTGGGCAGCATCGCGCAGTGCACGGTGCCGCCGGCCGCGCCGCCCGGGCTGCGGTGCGGGATCGGGTCCCGGACGGTCAGCGCGGAGCGCAGCTCCGGCACCCGGGCACCCGCCGCCCGCAGCGGGGTGGAGAGCGCGTTCGCCACCCGGAGGATCTCCGGGCGGTTGCGCCAGCTCGTGGTGAGCCCCAGCGCCGGGGCCGGTTCACCGTTGGCGCGGGCGAACTCGGTGGGGAACCGGTCCAGGGTGCCCGCGCTGGCCCCCCGCCAGCCGTAGATCGACTGGCACGGGTCGCCCACCGCGGTCACCGGGTGCCCGCCACCGAACAGCGCGTTGAGCAACACCACCTGGGCATGGCTGGTGTCCTGGTACTCGTCGAGCAGCACCACCCGGAAGCGGTCCCGCTCGATCACGCCGACCCCCGGGTGGTCCCGGGCCACCCGGGCCGCCCGGGCGAGCTGGTCGGCGAAGTCCATCGCCTCGAAGTCCTCCTTGCGCCGGGCGTACGCCCGCACCAGCGGCAACAGGCGCAACCGGGTCTGCTGGAGGGTGAGCGCCTTGCGCACGTCCGCGTACACCCGACCCGGCCGGGACTGCACCTCGGCGAAGAACCGACCGGTCCAGGCCGCCAGGTCGTCCGGCGCGACCAGATGCTCGTCCAGCTCCCCGGCCAGCGCCAGCACCGCGTCGGTGATGGTGCTCGGCATCCGGTCCACCTCGGACATGTCGCCGTCGTAGTTGCGCACCAGCAGGTCGACCAACTGCCAGCGGGACGCCTCGGTGAGCAGCCGGGTGGACGGCTCGTAGCCGGCCCGCAGCCCATGCTCGGTGACGATCCGCCCCGCGTACGAGTGGTAGGTGGAGACGGTGGGCTCACCAGCGAGCGGATCGTCCAGCGGGTCCCGCCCCTGCCGACCGAGTCGACGGATCAGCTGGTCGAGCCGGGTCCGTACCCGATGGGCCAGCTCGCCGGCCGCCTTGCGGGTGAAGGTCAGCCCGAGGATCTGCTCCGGCCGCACGTACGAGTTGGCCACCAGCCAGACCACCCGCGCGGCCATCGTCTCGGTCTTGCCCGACCCGGCGCCCGCGACCACCAGCAGCGGCTCCACCGGGGCGGCGATGATCGCGGCCTGCTCCCGGGTGGGTGCCGGCAACCGCAGCAGCTTGGCCAGCTCCACCGGTGTGTAGCGGGGGCCGGAGTCCGCGAGTCGGGGCGTCGGCGCGGGGCCCGCGCCGAACAGGGTGGGCTGACTCACCGTGCCATCTCAGTTCGTGACTGCGGGGCTCGCAAGCTCACTCCTCGCCCTCACGGGTGCCATCTCAGTTCGTGACTGCGGGGCTCGCAAGCTCACTCCTCGCCCTCACGGGTGCCATCTCAGTTCGTGACTGCGGGGCTCGCACGCTCACTCCTCGCCCTCACCTGCGCGTCGGACGGTGGGTGGCTCGACGACCTGACGACCCTGGCCGGAGACCGGGCAGCTGGTGCGCACCGGGCAGACCCGGCACTTCGAGTTGGCCACCGCGGCGAACGTGGCGGCTGCCATCGTATCGGCGGTCCGCCGGACCAGCGCGGTCGCCCAACCCGCCGCCGGACCCTCGCTGGCGGCCGGCTGATTCTGCTCCCTGGCGTCCTTGGCGGAGGTCCCGAGCTGCACCAGCGCGGCGCCCCCGGACTCGTCGCCGAACTCGGCGAACGCGCCCGCCTCCACCGCCGCCTGGTAGGCGCCGAGCTGCGGGTGCTCGGCAAGGTCGGTGCCGGTGACAGCTGTGGACTTGCCGGTCTTCAGGTCGATCACCACGAGCCGCCCGGCCTCGTCGACCTCCAGCCGATCGACCCGACCGGTCAGGTCGATCGGCCGGTTCGGGTCGTCCAGGCGCACGGCGAACTCGTGCTCGATGGCGAGCAACCTGCGCGGGTTGGTGGCCAGCCAACGCAGCAGCTTGTCGACCATCGCCTCGGCGCGTTCCCGCTCCGGCCCGGCCATCCACCGGGCCGCCAGCTCGATCGCGTCGAACCGGGCGGCCACGTAGTCGAGCAGCGCGCCCCGGTCGGCGCTGGCGTCCTCGGCGAGCATCGCGGCGGCGTGCACCAGGTTGCCCACCCCCTGCGCGGTGCTGGTCGGGCCGCTGCCGCCGTGCCGTTCCAGCAGCCAGCGCAGGCTGCACCGCAGCGCACTCTCCATGGCCGACGGGGTGACCCGCACCGCGTCGCCGTCGTCGACGAGCGGCCGGTCGTCGGAGAGCACCCGCAACCCCCACCAGTCGTCGGGGTGCGCGCCGGGCACCCCGGCGGCGGCGAGCCGGGCCAGCTCGGCCGCCGCGGCGCGCCGCCGGGCCGCCGGAGCCGCCGGGTCGGTGATGGCGGTACGCAGTTCCGCTACCAACGCCGGCAGGGTGAGCGCCCGGGGTGGACGGGTCACCGGCAGTGCTCCGGGACGGCCCGGCTCCTCGTCATCAGTCTCACTCGCCGCGGCGCCCCCGTTGCCGCCGGAGGACGGCTCGGTGCGGGGACCGGGCGGCGGGCCGGGCGTGCTCGGCGGGGTCGGTGGCGTGCTCGGCGGGTTCGGTGGCGTGCTCGGCGGGGTCGGTGGCGGTGTGCTCGGGCCCAGCTCGTGCAGGAACCGGCTGGGTTGCTCCTCGTGGTCGTCGCCGCCGACGGCGGCCGACGCCACGGCGCTGACCAGCAGCCGGTGCCGGGCCCGACTGATGGCGACGTGGAAGAGTCGACGCTCCTCGTCCAGCAACGCCGAGGTCTGACCCACCACGTTCGCCGCTGTGGCCCCGTCCACCGACCGGCCGGCCAGCACGTCGACCAGGCGCTCGGAGCCCAGCAGGCTGCCGCGCAGCCGCAGGTCCGGCCAGATGCCCTCCTGCACACCGGCCACCGCCACCAGGTCCCATTCCAGGCCCTTCGCGGCGTGCGCGGTGAGCAGGCGTACCGCCGCACCCCGGTCGGCGGTCGGGGCGATGGTGTCGGCCGGCAGGTCCTGGGCGAGCACGTGGTCGAGGAAGACCTCGGTACGCGCGCCGGGCAGCCGGTCGGTGAACCGTGCCGCCGCGTCGAAGAGGACCAGCACGGCGTCCAGGTCGCGGTCGGCAGCCTCGGCCCGTCGACGCCGGGCCAGGTCGCCCTCGCCGGCCTCCGGACGCCCCTGGTTGATCGCGCCGGCCCACCGCTCGGCGAGACCACTGGCGTGCCAGACGGCCCAGAGCACGTCCTCGGCGGTCGCACCCGGCCGGGCGGCGGCTTCGCGGGCGATGGCCAGCAGCCCGGCCACCGCCTGCGCCGGCTCCGCCCAGCGCCGCTCGATGCCGGCTAGCTCCTCCGGATCCTGCAGGGCCTCGACGATCAGCTCCCCGGAGGGCCGTCGGTCACCGCCGGCCAGGGCGAGCGCCCGCAGGCCCTGCCGCAGCCGTCGCTCGGCCAGCGGGTCGGCCCCGCCGAGCGGCGAGTGCAGCAGCGCGACGGCGGCCTCCTCGTCGAGTCTCTCCGGCTCCAGCGCGCAGCGCAGCAGGAGCAGCAGCGGCGCGACCGCCGGTTGCAGGTGCAGGGGCAGATCCTCACCGTGCACCACAGTGGGTACGCCGGCAGCGTGCAGCGCCCGTCGCAGGGTGGGCAGCTGCAACGCTGTGGACCGCACCAGCACCGCCATCCGTGACCACGGCACGCCGTCGAGCAGGTGGGCCGAGCGCAGCGCGTGGGCCAGCCAGGCGGCCTCGCTGGTCGCCGAGCGGAAGGTGTGCACCTCGACCACGCCGGGCGGCGCGTCCGGCAGGGGGTGCAGCCGACGGTGCGCGGCCGGGCCCCGCAGCCGCCGACCCAGCCGGGCGATCGCCGCGAGCAGACCCGGCCCGGCCCGGTACGACGTGGTCAGCAGCACCTGCGCGGCCGGCGCGCCGGATGCCGTCCGGAACCGGTGCGGGAACGTCGCCACCCCGGCCGGGTCGGCGCCCCGGAAGGCGTACGTGGAGGAATCCGGGTCGGCGAACGCGACAAGCGACTTGCCACCGCCGGCGATGACCGAGAGCAGCTCCAGTTGGGCGGGGTCGGTGTCGGCCAACTCGTCGAGGTAGACGTACGCGAGCCGACGACGCTCGGCGGCCAGCAACTCCTCGTCGTCGCGCAGCAGCCCGGTGGTTGCCCGGACCAGCTCCGCCGGGTCGTACGCGATGGAGCCCCGGTTGCTGACGTCGCGCAGCGCGAGCACTGCGACGTACTCCCGCAGGAAGCGGGCGGCGGCCGGCCAGTCGGCGCGACCGAGCCTCTCACCCAGCCGGGCCAGGTCCATCGGGCCCACGCCGCGCTCGGCGGCGCGCATGAGCAGGTCGCGCAGTTGGCCGGCGAACGCCCGGGTGCGCAGGGCGGGACGCAGGTCGGTGGGCCAGCCGACCGGGTCGTCCTCGGGCTCCTCGCCCACCACGTCCAGCAGCTCACGGATGATCAGATCCTGCTCGGGGCCGGTGAGCAGCCGGGGCGACGGTTCACCCCGCTCGGCGGCGGCGCGGCGGAGCAACCCGAAGGCGTACGCCGGGAAGGTGCGAACCAACGGCTCGCGCAGCACCCGGTGGCCGTCCTGCGCGATCCGGGCCTCGATGCGCTGTCGCAGCGCGGTGGCGCCTCGGCGGCCGAAGGTCAGCACCAGGATCCGTTCGGGGTCGACCCCCTCGGCCACCCGGGCGGCGACCGCCTCGACCAGCGTGCTGGTCTTGCCGGTGCCCGGGCCGCCGAGCACGAGCATCGGCCCGTCGGTGTGCCCGACCACCTCGGCCTGCACCGGGTCGGCCCGCCAGCCGTCGCCGACGACCAGCTCGGGCCCGGCCACACCATCGGACCGACTCGACGTGCCGACGCCGCCCCCGGACGTGCCGCCGCTGGCGGGCCCGGAGGCGGTGTCAGGCGTCGCCCCGTCCCCCCGCGCCGGCCTCTCGGGCCGCCGCACCAACCGGTACGCCTGCATCAGCTCATCCCATCAGACCCATACGACACCACCCAGTCCCCACCCACTCCCCCTCACCCCAACATCCACCCCCGTCGATCATGAAGTTAGCGGCGCGACACGCCGAGAGCGACGTCGCTAACTTCATGATCACCGCGAGCGGGCCGGGACCGGCCCGGGATGCGGTGGGGTGGGGTGGGGTGGGGTGGGGTGGGGTGGGGTGGGGTGGGGTGGTCAGGTCAGGTGGGATTCCAGGACGTCGAGGGCCTCGGTGACGGTGGTGGTGACCGTCAGGAGGTCGCGGCCGGCGGGCTTGAGGAAGGTCTGGTCGGCCAGCGCGTCGAGCCAGTCCAGCAGGGGGCGGTAGAACCCGTCGGTGTCGATCAGCACCATCGGCTTGGTGTGCAGGGCGAGGGTGGCGGTGGTCCAGACCTCGAACAACTCGTCCAGGGTGCCCAGCCCGCCGGGCAGGGTGAGGAAGGCATCCGACTTGTCGATCATCAAGGTCTTGCGGCTGGCCATCGAGTCGGTCACCAGCAGCTCGTCCGAGGCCAGGTCGGCGACCTCCAGATCGACCAGCGACTGCGGGATCACGCCGACGGTGCGCCCACCGGCGGATCGGGCGCCGTCCGCCAGCGCGCCCATCATGCCGACGCAGCCACCACCGCTGACCAGCGTGTGCCCGCGCCGGGCCAGCTCCGCGCCGGTCTCGGCGGCCAGGTCCAACCAGCGCTGATCGAGGGTACGAGAGGAGGCACAGAAGACGCAGATCGCCGCCATCAGTCGTGGTCCCGAGCCTGCTCGGCGGCGGCCTGCTGGTCTGCGCCGGTGCGCGCGACAGCCTCCTCGCGAACGGCCTCCTGCTCGGCGGAGAGCGCGGCCTCCGATTCGACGATGTACCGGACCGCCTCGCTGACGTCGTCGGTGAGGCAGATCAGGTCCAGGTCGACCGGCCCGATCTTGCCGGTGGCGGCCATCGTGCCGCGCAGCCAGTCCAGCAGGCCCTGCCAGTAGGCGACGCCCATGAGCACCACCGGGAACCGGGTGACCTTGCCGGTCTGCACCAGTGTGAGCGCCTCGAACAACTCGTCCATGGTGCCGAACCCGCCCGGCAGCACGACGAACGCCTGGGCGTACTTGACGAACATCGTCTTGCGGGCGAAGAAGTAGCGGAAGTCGATGGCCAGGTCGACCCAGTCGTTGATGCCCTGCTCGAACGGAAGCTCGATGCCGAGCCCCACGGAGAGCCCACCGGCCTCGCTGGCGCCGCGGTTGGCGGCCTCCATCACGCCGGGCCCACCTCCGGTGATCACCGCGTAGCCGGCTCGGGCCAGTGCACCGCCCAACTGCTCGGCCAACTGGCACTCGGCGCTGTCCGGCGCGCTGCGCGCGGAGCCGAAGACGCTGACCGCTGACGGCACGTCGGCGAGGGTGTCGAAACCCTCGACGAACTCGGCGAGGATGCGCAGCGCGCGCCAGGCGTCCTTGGTCTTCCAGTCACCCCGCCCCCGTGAATCCAGGAGTCGCTGGTCGGCGGTGCTGCTCGGGATCGCCCCTCTGCGCAGGGTGACCGCACCGCGATGCCGCTCCTGTCCCGGACCGCGACCGGCCTCCCGCCCGTTGCTCTGGCTCATGGGGCAACCGTAGTGGAGCAGCACCGGCCGGGTGCGCGGGGCGGGGACGCCGAGAAATTGTTCGGGATCATGGGCAACTATTCGGCGCTCCCGTACGTCTTACTATTCACATACCGGGTATGCCCCGGCGCGCGCCTTCGGGGGAGGAGACAGCGTGATCAGTAACAGCGAGATGATCCGGATCCGTCGCCAGATGCAGCGACGGATCCGAGACGTGGTGGCCGAACGCCGCCGCATCCGCCAGCAGAACCCAATCCCCGTCTCCCCCACCCCATCCGGAGCCGATCAAGAGGTTTGCGTCGCCGACAACGGGCCAGGCTGACGCAAACCTCTTGATCACCGGTGCGACCGGACGTGACGGGGCGACCAGGGTCAGGCCGGGGCCAGCCAGCGGTGCAGGGTTGCCGCACCGTCGCGGATCTTGCTGATCTCGACGTGCTCGTCGGGGTGGTGGGCGAGGTTCGGGTCGCCCGGGCCGAAGTTCAGCGCGGGGATGCCCATCGCCGCGAACCGGGCCACGTCCGTCCAGCCCAGCTTGCCGATCGGCGCGGCGCCGACCGCCGCCAGGAACTCCTTCGCGGGTGCCGCGTCGAGGCCGGGCGCGGCACCGGCAGCCGTGTCGGTGACTGTCACCTCGAAGCCGGCGAACACCTCACGCAGGTGCGCCTCCGCCTCGGCCGGGGTGCGGTCCGGGGCGAACCGGTAGTTGACCTCGACCTCACAGAGGTCGGGAACCACGTTGCCGGCCACCCCACCGTTGATCCGCACCGCGTTCATGCCCTCGCGGTAGTCGCAGCCGTCAATGGTGACTCGGCGCGCCTCGTACGTCTGGAGGCGTCGCAGCACCTCGCCGGCGGCGTGGATGGCGTTGACCCCGTGCCAGGAGCGCGCCGAGTGGGCGCGTACGCCGGTCGTGGTGACCACCGAGCGCATGGTGCCCTGGCAGCCCGCCTCGACGATGCCGTACGTCGGCTCCAGCAGCACCGCGAAGTCCGCCCGCAACCACTCCGGGAGCGCCTGGGCGACGAGGTTGAGCCCGTTGTACCGCGACTCGATCTCCTCGGCCTCGTAGAAGAAGTACGTCACGTCGTAGCGCGGCTCGGGCAGCGTCACCGCCAGGTGCAGCGCGTACGCGGTGCCGGACTTCATGTCGGAGGTGCCGCAGCCGTACATCAGGTCGCCGCGCATCGTCGACGGAAAGTTGTTGTTCAACGGCACCGTGTCGAGGTGCCCGGCAAGCACGACACGCTGCGCCCGACCGAGGTCGGTACGCGCCATCACCGTGTTGCCGTGCCGGTGGGTGGTCAGGTGCGGTACGCCCCGCAGCACCTCTTCGACACAGTCGGCGATCGCCTTCTCGTTGAGGGACACGGACTCTATGTCGACCAGAGCGCGGGTCAGCTGCACCGGATCGGCGAGGACCTCGGGGGTCAGCGGGTTCTCCATGGTTCGCACGGTACCTTCAGGTCTGTCAGCGCGAGGAGCGAGCCGAGGTCAGCCCGGCCGTGACCGAGAGGTGTAACAGTGACGTCCGCAGATTCCGCCTGGGGCATCGGCCTGGCTACGGTCACCGCCGACGAGCAGGTGCTCGATACCTGGTACCCGACCGGCAAGCTGGGCCTGGGCGAGCTGCCGCTGGTCGCCGGCGAGGACAAGGCGGACGTGCTCGACCTGCCGCCGGCCGCGCTCGGTGACCGGTCCCTGCCTGGCCTGCGTACCGTGCAGGTGGTGACCGTGATCGGTTCGTTGGACGACCCGATCAAGGACGCGTCCGACGCGTACCTCCGGTTGCACCTACTCTCGCACCGCCTGGTGCGACCCAACCAGCTCAACCTGGACGGCATCTTCGGCAAGCTGGCAAACGTGGCCTGGACGTCCGCCGGGCCGTGCCCCCCGGAGCGGGTGGACGAGCTGCGGGTGATCGAGCGGGCCGCCGGCCGGCACCTGGCGGTGTACGGGGTCGACAAGTTCCCCCGGATGACCGACTACGTGGTGCCCTCCGGTGTGCGGATCGCCGACGCCGACCGGGTGCGCCTCGGCGCGCACCTGGCCGCCGGCACCACTGTGATGCACGAGGGCTTCGTCAACTTCAACGCCGGCACCGTCGGCACCTCG
The DNA here is from genome assembly GCF_026342155.1 of Micromonospora sp. NBC_00362. Lineage (NCBI taxonomy): Bacteria > Bacillati > Actinomycetota > Actinomycetes > Micromonosporales > Micromonosporaceae > Micromonospora > Micromonospora sp. NBC_00362. The sequence goes on along the minus strand of NZ_JAPENH010000001.1, from coordinate 5,542,286 downwards.
ATGGTCGAGGGGCGGATCGTGCAGGGTGTGCTGGTCGGCGACGGCTCCGACATCGGCGGCGGCGCCTCCATCATGGGCACCCTCTCCGGCGGCGGCACCGACAAGATCAGCATTGGTGAGCGGAGCCTGGTCGGCGCGAACGCCGGCGTCGGGATCTCACTCGGCGACAACTGCGTGGTCGAGGCCGGCTGCTACATCACCGCCGCGTCGAAGATCACGCTCCCCGACGGCCGGGTGGTCAAGGGCCGGGAGCTGTCCGGCGTCGACGGCCTGCTGTTCTGGCGCAACTCGGTCACCGGCGCGCTGGAGGCCCGGCCGCGCACCGGCCGGGGCATCGAGCTGAACGCCGCCCTGCACGCCAACGACTGACGGCCCCGCCGGGTCCGCGGCGCTCGGCCGCGGACCCGGACGGGGTACGCCTCAGCGCAACCGGTACGCCTGGATGATCCGTTGGGTCACCGTGTTGCCGGCGGTGTCCCGTGCGGTGGCCCGCAGCGACACGTGGCCGGCACCGGCCGGATGCCGCAACACTGCCGACCAGCCGTCGGCCGAGGTGCGGACCAGCTTCGCCTTGCCCCAGGTCTTTCCGCCGTCGTACGAGACGTCGACGGTGAGCTTCTCCACCCGGGTGGCCGGCGAGCCGGGCTGCCGCTGCACCCGTACCGGTACGACGAAGCCCTGACCGGCCGGTGCGCTGTTGTCGACCCGCAGTGGCGGCGCGAAGCGCACCGCCGACAGCGGCAGTCGGGCCGGCGTCTCACCGGCGACGTGCCTCGACCGGAAGGTCCAGCTGGACTCCACCTCGGTGCTCAGGTCGGTGAAGCTCCGCTTCGACGACGTGACGAGCCGGTAGTCCGCCGCACCCGGTGGCACCGTGAACTCCCCGTAGCCGGCGTACTCGCTCTCGCCGACCAGCTTGCCGTTGCGCCAGAGCTTGGTGTGCTCACTGTCGCTCAGCGAGAAGCCCGGGTGCCCGGCCGCGTCACTGAAGATCGGCACGTCGACCAGGATGGTGTCGCCGACCCGGGTGACGCTCTGCTGCGGCCAGCGCGGGTTCGGGAAGGACGGTCCGTAGGGCGCCTGGTTCCAGATCTCCTGGACCGTCCGCCCGGCCCGGTACGCGGTGGAGGTGGAGACGAGCGCTGCCTTCGGGATCAACCACCCTTCCTCGTCCACAGTTCCGAAGAGGATTTCGGATTCCCACTTCACGCCCTTGGTGTTGTAGTACTCGACCCGCTGGCCGGGCACGACGGTGGGCAGGATCACGGCCGAGTAGCCGACGTTGTACTCCAACTCGGGGAGCACGATCCGCTCGGCCTCCATGCCCGGGTAGCCACCGCGGAACTGGTGCACGACGGTGGCCAGGTCCCGTCGGGCGTAGTCACGCACGAACCCGGTGGGCATTCGGCCCGGGATCGCCTCGGCCAGCGCGTACAGGTACGGACTGTTGGCCGAGTCCGGCGTGGTCCAGTTGCTGCTGACGGTGGCGACGAACTTGTCGGCGGAGACCGGCTTGCCGAGCTGACCGCTGGTCAGGCCGGTGAACGTCTCCGCCCAGAGCCCGACGCCGTACCCGCTGCCGTCGTCGGCGGTGAAGTTGGCGCTGAGGTCGATCAGTTGCGGGACGGCGGTCCGGTCCGGCACTGTCGTCCGTACCGGCTTGGCCCGGCGAGCGTCCACGACGATCCGGGTGTCCTGATCGACAGTCAGTTCGGGCTGTGCCAGCAGGGACATCCCGCGCTGCTCATCCTCCGGGCCGGGCTCGAAGACGAGGCCGGTCAGGCCGTAGTGCCCCTTGGGCACCCGCACTGTGGCCACTCCGTCGGAACTGACGAGGTCCCAGAAGCTGTAGGTGTCCAGCCCGACCAGGGACGTCCAGTGGTCCGCCGTGCGAGCGCCGGCCCGGTTCAGGTGCTCCACTGTGAGCGTGTAGCTCTCGACCTCCCGGTGCACCGCCAGTGGAGTGACAGCGACCGCCGCACCGGAGCGGGCCACGATCCGACCGGTCCAGTAACCGTCGGCGTCGCCGAGCCGGGTGTCAGTGGTGACGGTAGTGGCGGCCGTGCCGCCCGCCGGCACTGTGAGTTGGCTGGCACCCAGAACGAACAGGCCGGCCGGTAGCGCCCGACCGCCGGGGCCCGCGCCCTCGATGCTCAGGTCCACTGTGACCGCTGCCGGGCCGTCGTTGCGCCAGGTCACCGTACGGGTGATCGGGGCGTCGTCGGCGTGCGGCCAGAGCGTACGCCCGAACGAGACGCTCACCGGGTCGGTGGTGATCTGCTGGGTGATCGCGTGTGCGACGTCGACCCGCCCGGCACCCTGCTGGTAGGCGGTCTGGTCCGGGTGCGGCTTGGCGGCGGCCATCAGGGTGGCCTTGAGCCGGTCGGCCCGCCATCCCGGGTGCTGCTGGGCCAGCAGCGCGGCCGACCCGGCCACGTGCGGGGTCGCCATCGAGGTGCCGGAGAGCGTGACGTAGCGGTCCCCCACCGGATCGCCGATGACGCCGGTGGCGGACCGCGCGGCGACGATGTCGACGCCGGGCGCGGTGATGTCCGGCTTCAGCGCGTCGTCGCCGACTCGCGGTCCCCGGCTGGAGAATTCGGCCAGCTCGTCGTCGCGGTCCACAGCGCCCACGGCGAGCGCGGCGTCAGCGGAGGCCGGGGAGCCGACCGAACCGTCCGAGCCGTCGTTGCCGGCGGCGATGACGAACAGGGTGCCGGTCTGGGCGGTGAGGGTCTGCACGGCCTCCTCGACCGGGTCGACCTCCGGGGTGTCCCAGCCGCCGAGGCTCAGGTTGACCACTGCGGCCTTCTTCTCCACAGCGGCCCACTGCATCCCGGCGAGGATCGCCGAATCGGTGCAGCCCGCGTCCTCACAGACCTTGCCGTCCAGCAGCGTCGCGTCCGGCGCCACACCCCGGTACTTGCCACCGGAGGCGGCGCCGCTGCCCGCGATGGTCGAGGCCACGTGGGTGCCGTGGCCGACAGTGTCCCGAGCGTCGGCGACCTCGGTGAAGTTGCGCGCCTCGGCCACCTTGCCGGCCAGGTCCGGGTGGGTGGCGTCGACGCCGGTGTCCAGCACCGCGACGGACACCCCCGTACCGGTGAACCCGGCCGCCCAGGCGGCGGGCGCGCCGATCTGCGGCACGCTGTGGTCGAGGGTCACCCGTCGATGACCGTCCAGCCAGATCCGCTCGACGCCCCCCGCCGCGTCGAGCCGGGCCCCAGCGGGACCGGTGGCGACCGTCTCCCACACCGCGCCGAGGGAGGACTTCTCGCTGGTCAGGGCGGCACCGCGAATCAACGGCAGGTCCCGGGTCAGCCGCGTGCCGGGCAGAGCGGCCGAGGCACGCTTGGCGGTACCCGTCGAGCCGTACCCCACCAGCAGCGGCAGGGTGTTGCGGTTGGCGTCGTCGTAACCTGCCTCGACCAGCCCGGTGACGTCGAAAAGTCGCCGGTCCACCCGACCGGAGCGCAGCAACGGCACCGCGTCCGTCGGCGTCACGGTGAGGCGGCCGCGCTCGCGCTGGACCAGGAACTGCACGTCCTCGCGGCCGGCGCCGGGCCGGACCGAGGCACCGGACGCGGTGACGGTGACCCGGTCACCGGTGATCAGCGTGACAGTGGTCGAGCGGTTGGTCGGGTGTCCACCCGGAGTGGACTGTTGGTCGGTGTCGCCCGGTGGGGCGGGCACGGCGGCCGTGGCTGAGGCGGGAGCCGGCGCGGAGAGCGCCAGCGCGAACACGAGGCCGAGAGCGGCCAATTTTCTTCCCTGGTGCAACGGATCCTCCTCGTCAAGCGTCTTGATGGATGGAGTCACATTGACAACCCAGAATTGCATACCGAGTATGCAAAAAGAAGGCCGAAAAGTGACGGACCTGCCACGAGCCGACGAACCGGGCCGGCATGATCGGGCGGTGACCTCCATGAAGGACAAGATGCTCGCCGGTGAGCCATACATCGCCGACGATCCCGAGATCATCGCCGACCTGGACCGGGCCGCCCGACTGATGGAGCGCTTCAACACCAGTCCCGCGGCCGATCCGCAGGACCGGATCGCGGCCCTGCGTGATCTCCTCGGCGAACTGGGCGAGGACACCTGGATCCGCCCACCGTTCTACTGCGACTACGGCTGGCAGATCCGGATCGGCCCGCGCAGCTTCGTCAACTACAACGCGGTGTTCCTCGACGTCGCTCCGATCACCCTCGGCGCGGACGTCCAGGTCGGCCCTAACGTGCAGCTACTCACCCCGACGCATCCGGTCGAGCCCGGCCCGCGACGGAACAAGTGGGAGGCGGCCAAGCCGATCACCATTGGCGACAACGTGTGGCTCGGCGGTGGCGCGATCGTGCTGGCCGGCGTGACGATCGGCGCGGACACCGTCGTCGGCGCGGGCGCTGTCGTCACCCGGGACCTGCCCGCCAACGTGGTGGCCGTCGGCAACCCGGCCCGGCCGGTCCGCGAACTCGGCTAGACCGTCGGTGGATCCGACAGGCGGACCACCAGGTCGGCCCGGTCGGCGGTGGGGGTGATCAGGGCGGCGTTCGACTCGTCGCTGCCCAGCGCCCACGCCCGTGCCTGCTCCGGAGACCGACCGAACGCCTCGTGCCGGGCGGTCAGCCGGCGGTGCCGCACCTCGGCGTCCAGGTCGAGAAACCACGCCTCGTGCAGCAGCGGTCGGATCTCCTGCCAGGGGAAGTCCGGCAACAGCAGGTAGTTGCCCTCGGTCACCACCAGCCGGACCGACGGCGCCACCTCGATCGCGCCGGCCACCGGCTCCTCGAGCTCCCGGCGGAACTCCGGCGCGAAGACCGACGTCGGCTCCAACCGGCGCAACCGGCGCAGCAGCGAGACGTACCCATTGGCGTCGAAGGTGTCCACCGCGCCCTTGCGGTCGGCGCGACCCAGGCGGACCAGTTGCGACTGCGCCAGGTGAAAGCCGTCCATCGGCACCAGGCAGGCGGCCGACCCGATCTCGGCGACGATCCGCTCCGCCAGTGTGGACTTCCCGGCGCCCGGCGCGCCGGCGATGCCGAGCAGTTGTCGCGGGCCGGCCTCGGCGAGCACCAACGCCCGCGCCACCAACTCGTCGGGGGACAGCACCCGGGCCGGCGGCATCAGCCCAGAACCGGGTCGCTGATGGTGAACCGCGCCTGCACCGCCGCCTGCACGGTCTGCGGCTGCGGGTCCAGCTCGAGCTCCGGCGGACCACCGCCCGCGCCAGCGCTACCGGCGAAGGCCGCACGAGCGAACATCGGCCGGTCGGCGGGGCCCGCGTCGGCCAGCTCGATCAACGAGGTGACCCGGGCGCCCAGCGCCTCCGCGTACTCCCGGGCCCGCAGCAGCGCGTCGCTGATCGCGGCGTGCCGGGCCGCGCGATGGGCCGGGCTGTCCGGACGAAGCTCCCACCACGGGCCGGCGACCTCGACCTGGTCCTGGTCGGCGAGCCGGAGCATCAGCTCACCCAGCGCGGTGAAATCGGTGACAGTGACTGTGGTGGTGACACTGCCGTGCCAGGCGACCACCCGCTCACCCGAGCGCCGGGTCTCCGGTCGCACCCGCAGGTCGCCGGTCTCCCGCCGCGCCACCGTCGGCCCGGAACCGTCCAGCAGCACCCGGATCGCCGCGGCCCGCTCGGCCAACCGGGTCAGCGTCGCCTCCCGGTCCCGGTCGCGGGCTGTCGCGGTGACCGCGAACCGGGCCAGCTCGGGAGGCACCTCCCGGTACGCCTCGCCGCGCACCTGCACCACCGGACCGTCCACCGCCATGCCCCTCAGCCTAGTCAGCGACGGGGCGCCGCGCCGCGTAGGAGACAGTGTCCGCGTCGACGTGCAGGCCGGTCAGGTAGCCGCCGGCCACCCCCAGTTCGCGCAACCAGGACACCTCCCCGGCGTGGTCACCGCCGGCCGGGAACTGCCTGTCGTACGCGTCGAACCGCCGGTCGCGCAGCGCCACCCGGGAGGCCCGCGCCTCGTCGTAGCGTGCGGTGAGCGCCTGGGCGTCGTCGGCGCGCAGCGCGGCGGCCAGATCGTCCAGGAACGCGGTGACCTCGGCCAGCTCACGCAGCACCCGGTCCCGGTTGCCGAGCAGCATGTTGGCGGTCCGATCGGCAGGGGTTCCGGCGACCCGGGTGCCGTCGGAGAAACTACCGGCGGCGAGCGCGAGGATCGCGTCGCGCAGCGGTGCGCGTTGCACGGCGCCGGCCAGCGCGCCGGCGAGCAGGTGCGGCACGTGTGAGGCGAGCGCGGCGGCCGAGTCGTGCTCCGTGGCGGACATCGGCACCACCCGGGCCTCGAAGACCTCCACCAGCAGCTCGGCCAGCCAACGGAACGCGGTGGTGGCTGGCCCGGGTGCCGGACAGAGCACCCAGGCCGCGCCGGTGAGCAGGTCCGGTCGCGCGGCCGTCAAGCCCGCCCGGTCGGTGCCCGCCATCGGGTGTCCGGGCACGAACCGGTGCGTCAGCCCCTGCGCGGCGGCGAACGTCGCCACCTGCTCCTTGGTGCTACCGACGTCGGTCAGCACACAACGCTCATCGGTCATCGCCGCCACCTCGACCAGTGTCGCCGGCAGGGTGGGCAACGGCCCGCACAGGAAGACCACGTCGCGGTCGGTCACCGCTTCGACCAGGCGGTCGGGCGCGGGTACGCCCACCCGGCGGGTCTCCCGCCGGGTGGCCTCGTCCGGGTCCCACCCGACCACGTCGATGCCGGCGGCGACCATCCGGAGCAGCACCGAGCCACCGATCAGGCCGGTGCCGACTACCGCCGCCCGCACCCGCGCACCTGGCCTGTCCACCATGCTCGACCGCCCGGAGCCGCGATCAGGCGAGACGCGCCGCGACGCCGGCGATGTGCTCGTCGGACTCGGTCAGCGCGACCCGGACATGTTGCCCGGCCGTCGGGCCGTAGAAGACGCCGGCCGCGACCAGGATGCCGCGTCGGGCCAGCCAGTCGACCGTCTGCCAGCAGTCCTCGCCCCTGGTCAGCCAGAGGTACAGGCCCGCCTCGGAGTGCTCGACGGTGAACCCGGCACCGGTGAACGCCGCGGCGAGCACCTCCCGCCGGGCGCGGTAACGCTCCCGCTGCTCCTCGGCGTGTCGCTCGTCCTCCAGCGCGGCCACCATCGCCGCCTGCACCGGCGCGGGCACGATCATGCCGGCGTGCTTGCGGACCTTGAGCAGCTCGGCGACGAGCGCCGGGTCGCCGGCGACGAAGCCGGCCCGGTAGCCGGCGAGGTTGGACCGCTTGGAGAGCGAGTGCACGGCCAGCACCCCGGCATAGCTGCCCCCGCTCACCTGCGGAGACAACACCGAGACCGGGTCGGCCGACCAGCCCAGCGGCAGGTAGCACTCGTCGCTCGCGACCACAGCGCCACGTTCACGGGCCCAGTCGACCACCTTGCGCAGGTGCGCCGCGGGCAACACCCGGCCGGTCGGGTTGCCGGGCGAGTTGACCCAGACCAACCGGACTCGCGGGGTCGGCCCGAGCGAGGTGAGCGAGTCGGTACGAACGACTGTGGCACCGGCCAGCCGGGCGCCGTCCTCGTAGGTGGGGTACGCGATCGACGGCACCACCACCACGTCACCCGGGCCGATGCCGAGCAGCGTGGGCAGCCAGGCCACCAGCTCCTTCGAGCCGATGGTCGGCAGCACACCGAGACCGTCGACGCCAGCGCCACAGGCTCGGGACACCCACGCCGCGATCGCGGCCCGCAGCGTCGGGGTGCCGGCGGTCAGCGGGTAACCGGGAGCATCGGACGCGTCAGCCAACGCCCGCCGGATCACCTCGGGCACCGGGTCGACCGGGGTACCCATGGAGAGGTTGATCAGGCCCTCCGGATGCGCCGCGGCCAACGTGGCCGCGGCGTCCAGGGTGTCCCAGGTGAACTCGGGCAGCCGCGACGAGACCGGCGCGGGCCGGTTCAGTGGCCCTCGCCGCGCGGCGGCTGCGCGGCGACGAAGGTGGCGTCCTTCTCCACCTTGCCGACCTTCGAGGCGCCACCGGGCGAGCCCAGGTCCTCGAAGAACTCGTAGTTCGCGCCGGTGTAGTCCTTCCACTGCTCCGGGACGTCGTCCTCGTAGAAGATCGCCTCCACGGGGCAGACGGGCTCACAGGCACCACAGTCGACGCACTCGTCGGGGTGGATGTAGAGCATCCGATTGCCCTCGTAAATGCAGTCGACCGGGCACTCCTCGATGCATGCCTTGTCGAGCACATCTACGCACGGCTCGGCGATGATGTAGGTCACCGGTCTTCTCCTCCGCAAGACTCGCCGCGATCTCCCGCGACGCTAAGAGCCTAGTATCTCGCCGGGGAGGGGGTCGATCGTGCTCCGACAGCAGGATGTGGGACACCGGATCGTGGTCCGCCGGATTGTGGGGATTCGCGAAGGCCGCCCGCAATTTTCCGATGCCCTCGGCGAGCTGGTAGAGCTGAGCGAGACTCATCTCACGCTGGCCACCGCTCAGGGGCCGCTTCGGGTGCCGGTGGCGCAGGTCCACCGCGCCAAGCGCGTTCCGCCGACCCGTCGGCCGACCGCCGCGGCGGTCGTGGCGCTGGAGCGGGCCGCCGACGAGGCCTGGCCGGCACCGACCCGGGGCCGACTCGGTGACTGGCTGCTCCGTTCGGCCGAGGGCTGGACCGGGCGCGCCAACTCGGCGCTGCCGATCGGCGATCCCGACCGACCACTGGCCGCCGCTGTGGACGCGGTGGAGCGCTGGTACGCCGAGCTGGGGCAACCCGCGCTGATCAACACCCCGCTGCCCCTCGCCGCTCCGGTCGGCGCCGAGTTGGACGCCCGCGGCTGGGGCACCCGCCCGCCGACGCTGGTGCAGACCGCGCCGCTGCCCCTGCCGGAGTCGACGCCCTCCACCGGCCGGGCCGACGGGTGGGCCAGTGCGGTCGTCGAGCTGGCCACCGCGCCCAGCGACGAGTGGCTGGCCATCGCCGCCGGCCGCAAGGGCGGCCTGCCGGACGCCGCCCGGCACGTCCTCACCGCCGTGGACCAGGTCCGCTTCGCCCACGTGTACGTCGACAACGCCCTGGTGGCCGTCGGCCGTGGCACGGTGACCGGCCAGGGGCGCTGGTTGGGCCTCAGCCTGATCGAGGTCCTACCGGCGGCCCGCCGCCAGGGGTTGGCCCGCCGCGTGATCCACGAACTGGCCAGTTGGGGCGCGTCGGGCGGCGCGACGCACGCGTTCCTCCAGGTCGAGCAGCGCAACACGGCGGCGGTCGCGCTCTACCAGCGGCTCGGCCTCGTCACCCACCACACCTACCTGACCCGGGTCGCCCCGAACTGACCAGCGACGCGGCCGGGCGGTGCTTGACCGGGCTGGGCGGTGATCAGCGGCGGACGACGCGGCGGGGCTTGGCGGCCTTGACCTCGGCGTACCGCTTGAGCTGCTGAGAGCGGTAGTCACGGCCGAGCGCGGTGAGCACCAGATAGCCGATCAGCAACCCGGCGCCGGTGGCGAGCAGGTAGAGCCAGATCTGGGCGAAGAACGTCGCCGCGCCGCCGTCGAACGGGTTGTGACCGACCAGCAGGGGCCCGACCAGCACGGTCAGCAGCATCGCCACCGGCACCACGAGGGCCATGTCGGCGGCCCAACCCGCCAGCGGCCGGCGACGACCCCAGCGGAAGGCGACCACGGCGAGGATCAGCCCGATCACCACGAACATCGCGAGCGACACCCGGTCGGCGGCGGTGTCGTCACCCTCGAAGCCGAACCGGATGATCAGTCGGGCGACCACGTTGACCGCGAAGAGTGCCGCCGCGAGCACCCCGATGTCACGCCACCGCTTGTCCATCGCCGGACCCTCCTGCCGTACGCCCCGTCGCGGGGTTCGCATCCCTGGCAGGAATATCTACCACCCTTTCCTGGGAGACGTCACCACCCGGCAGCAACCCGAAACCAGCCCGACGTCAGCTGCCGAGCATGGGCGGCTGTGGGGCGAGGATCTGCCGGAAGCCCATCACCGCGAAGGTCATCGCGCCGGCCACGATCATGGCCAGCCCGACCCAGTTGTCGCCGGCCAGCAACAGGTCACCCTCGTTGGTCCGGATGGCGGCGACCGCCATCAGCGCGAACCACGGCACCGCCGGCAACGCCACCGCCCAGCGACGGCCGACCGCCTCGTACGCGAACCAGCTCAGCACGATGTTGGCGCCGATGGCGAGGAGCACCGACACGCCGATCAGTTGTCCGCCGACGCGGAGCGTGGCGAGCAGCAGCTCCAGTACGCCGGTCAGCACACCGGCGAGGACCACGACGATCCCACCGACCAGCCGGACGCCCAGGTCCAGCAGTCGCGGCGGCGGCCCCGCCGGCGGCGGGGCTTCCTGGTCCTCCACGACCGTCATCGGTGCGGCCGGCACTGTCACCGGAGACCCGCCGCCGCGACCGGGGACCGGTCCGGGGCGGTCTCCGCGGGCAGGCCGGCGAAGAGGTCGTCCTCCCAGCCGTACGGCCCGGTGCCCGGGCCCTTCTCACCGACCGCGAGAGTGAAGAACTCCACGCCCATGAACTCGCCACCGAAGTTGCCGGCGATCGAGTAGAGCCACGAGGTGGCCGGGATCTGGGTGGCGTGCGCCCGCATCGCGGCCTCCTTCGCGGTGTGCTGGTCGGTGCCGTCGATCCGGGCGGCGATCTGAGCGTCCGGGGTGCCGAAGGGCAGGTCGGCGATGTCCTCGATGCCACCGAACGGGTTGTCGGACGACTCGGCGAAATGCGTCATTCCGGCTTCCAGGACGCTGAGCGGCATGGCCGTCCAGTAGACCTTGAGCGGGGCGCAGCCCTCGGCGGTGGCCAACTCGACGGCGCGCATGGCCACCCGGTGCGCCTGGATGTGGTCGGGGTGGCCGTAGAAGCCGTTCGGGTCGTACGTGACGAGCACCTGCGGGCGTACCTCTCGCAGGATCTCCACGAGGTGCCCGGCGGCCTCGTCGAGGTCGGCCTGCCAGAAGGCCCGGGGGTGCTCGTTCGTCGCGAGCCCCATCATCCCGGAGTCGCGGTAGCGGCCGGCGCCACCGAGGAAACGGTGGTCGCTGACGCCGAGCGCGGCGCACGCGGCGGCCAGCTCGGCCACGCGGTACCCGCCGAGCTGGTCGGCCTCGGCGGCGGCGAGCTGCGCCAGCGCGGGCACGTGGATCTCGCCCTCCTCGCCGAGCGTGCAGGTCACCAGCGTGACGTGCGCGCCGTCGGCGGCGTAGTGGGCCATCGTCGAGCCGGTGCCGATCGACTCGTCGTCGGGGTGCGCGTGGACCAGCAGCAGGCGGCGGTCGGGCAGCATCGTCACGACGGTCACTCTAACTGGCGGTTCTTCCCCGGCCGACGCTGACGCGTCCGCCCAGGTCGGCCACATCACCCCCGCTCCCGCTCTACGATTTGGGCTGTGGACTTTCCGGAGCTGGCCGCCCGCACCCGCCGGTTCAGCCACGGCGCGCCGCGCGCTGTCTCGGTGGCTGAGGACGGCTCCCGGGTGATCTTTCTGCGCTCCGCCGGCCCCGAGGATCCGGCGGACGCGCTCTGGCTGTTGGACGTGGCCACCGGCGAGGAGCGGCTGGTCGCCGACCCGGCCACCCTGCTCGGCGAGGGCGGGGATGTCCGCTCCCTCTCCGCCGGTGAACGCGCGCTCCGCGAGCGGCTGCGGCTCAGTGCCGCCGGCATCGGCTCGTACGCGCTGGACGCGGCCGGCCGGGTTGCGGTGTTCGCGCTGGCCGGGCGGTTGTTCCGGGCCGATCTGGTGCACGGCGACGTGGTGGAGGTCGCGGCCGTCGGCCCGGTGTTGGACCCTCGTCCGGACCCGACCGGGCAGCGGCTGGCGTACGTGACGGACGCGGCCGAGGGCGTGCGCCGGGGTGAGCTACGGGTGATCGACCCCGACGGCACCGACACCCTGCTGGCCGGCGAGGACGCCGGCGTGAGCTGGGGGTTGGCCGAGCACATCGCGGCGGAGGAGTTCGGCCGGTTCCGGGGGTACTGGTGGGCGCCCGACGGCCGGTCGGTGCTCGCCGCCCGGGTCGACGAGTCCCGCCTGGAGCGGTGGCACCTGCACGACCCGGCCGAGCCGGCGAGCCCCCCGACCGCCGTCGCGTACCCCCGGGCCGGCGGCCCCAACGCGGAGGTCAGCCTGCACCTGCTGGACCTGGACGACGGCTGGGTCGACGTGCACTGGGACCGGGAGACCTACCCGTACCTGACCGGGGTCAGCTGGGGTGAGGGCAGTCCGTTGATCACCGTGCTGCGCCGCTCGCAGCAGCACGGGCTGGTGCTGGCGGTGGACCCGCGCACGGGTGAGACGCAGGTGCACGCCGAGCTGGCCGATCCACGCTGGGTCGAGCCGATCGCCGGCACCCCCGCCCACCTGCCGGACGGCCGGGTGCTGGTCGGCGGGGAGTTGGCCCACGACGGGTACGACGCCCGGTGCCTCTTCGCGGACGGCACCCTGCTCACCCCGCCGTCGCTGTACGTACGACGGGTGGTGGGTCGGCTTCCGGCCGCCACCGGCCCGGCCGACCTGCTGGTGGAGGCGAGCGACGGCGAGCCGAGCGAACGGCACCTGTTCCGGGTCCGCACCACCATCGGTGGTGGGGTGGACGCGCGCCGGCTCACCACCGATTCCGGCTGGTACACCGCCGCGGTGGGCGGGGACGTGCTGGCCGTCGGCGTCGCGTCGCTGGACCACGCCGGAGTGCGCTGGACGGTGCGCCGCGGCGATCAGGAGATCGCCGCGCTGCGCTCGTTCGCCGCCACCCCGCCGTACTCTCCGCTGCCACTGCTGGAACGGGTGACCGACCGGCGGCTGCCGGCGGCGGTGCTCTACCCCGACAACCACGTGACGGGTCGGCGGCTGCCGGTGCTGCTGGACATCTACGGCGGCCCGGGGCACCAGGAGGTCGTGGCGGCGCGGGCCGCGTGGCTGGAGCGGCAGTGGTGGGCCGACGCCGGGTTCGCTGTGGTCACCATCGACAACCGGGGTACGCCGGGCGTGGCGCCGTCGTTCGAGAAGGCGATCCACCGGCGGGTCGCCGACGTGATCCTGACCGACCAGATCGACGCGCTCACCGCGCTCGCCGGCAAGCACCCGGACCTGGACCTGGGGCGGGTCGGGGTGCGCGGTTGGTCGTTCGGCGGGTGGCTGGCCGGCTTGGCGGTGCTGCGCCACCCGGAGCTGTTCCGGTGCGGGATCGCCGGTGCCCCGGTGACCGACTGGGCGCTGTACGACACCGCGTACACCGAGCGTTATCTGGGGTTGCCGGAGGACGGCCAGGACATCTACGCGCACCACTCGCTCGTCGAGTTGGCCGCCGAGCCGGTCACCAGCCCGGACCAGGCCCGGCCGTTGCTGCTGGTGCACGGCATGGCGGACGACAACGTGGTGGCCGCACACACGCTCCGGCTCTCCGCTGCCCTGCTGAGCACCGGCCGGCCGCACGCCGTGCTGCCGCTGACCGGGGCCACCCACATGGCCGCGAACGGCACCGCCGAGCGGCTACTCCCCCTGGAGCTCGACTTCCTCCGTACCCACCTGCTGTAAGCGGCATTCGATAAGTGGGTTCGGCACACCGAGCCCCCTGCCGAATGCCATGCTGGCCGAAGCGGCACCCGGCGGCGTGGGTTACCCCGGCGATACACCGCTTTCCCTTGTGCCGAAAGGACTCCAGGATGGTTGGCATCGCGCAGAAACCCTCGGTCGCCGCCGTCCAGGAAGGCGAACTTCCGGTCACGCACTTCCGCACGGCGACAGTGAACGGGATCGACATCTTCTACCGCGAAGCCGGACCGGCCGACGGGCCCGCAGTCCTGCTCCTGCACGGATTCCCCACGTCGTCCGCGCAGTTCCGGCACCTGATCCCCCTGCTCGCGGACCGCTACCGGGTGATCGCGCCGGACTTCCCGGGTTTCGGCCACAGCGCCAGCCCGGACCGGTCGACGTTCGACTACACGTTCGCCAACTTCGCCGACCTGATGGACGGCCTGCTCAGCCAGCTCGGCGTGGATCAGTACGCGCTCTACTGCTTCGACTACGGGGCACCGACCGGTTTCCGGATGGCTCTCAAGGGGCCGGAGCGGATCAGCGCGCTCATCGTGCAGAACGGCAACGCGTACGAAGAGGGCCTGAGCCCGTTCTGGGATCCGATCAAGGCCTACTGGGCGGAGAAGACCGACGAGCACCGCCAGGCCATCGCGTTCATCCTCAAGCCCGAAACGGTGAAGTTGCAGTACACGCAGGGGGTGCAGGACCTCACCCGGCTCGACCCCGACATGTGGATCCACGACGACGCGCAGCTCGCCCGCCCCGGCAACGCGGACATTCAACTGGATCTGTTCTACGACTACGGCAGCAACGTCACGTTGTACCCGGAATTCCACGCCTTCTTCCGCGACCACCAGCCACCGACGCTGATCATCTGGGGCCAGAACGACTCCATCTTCCCGCCCGATGGTGCCCACCCCTATCGGCGCGACCTGCCGTCGGCCGAGTTTCATCTGCTCGACACCGGCCACTTCCTGCTGGAAGACAAGCTCGACGTGGCTGCGCCGATGATCCACGATTTCCTGGACCGCTCCATCGGCCGTTCCTGACCGCAAACACCGCTCGGCCAGTCCGCCCGCACCCCGCGCCCCGCACTCTCACACCCCGCGCCCCCAAGATCGCGCTCGATCCAGGATCTAGTGGTATCCCGGCGCAAGGTGGCCACTCGATCCAGGATCGAGCGTGACCTTGGCGCGATCCCGCCTCACGATGCCGTTCCGCCACACCCGAATACGGCCCGAGCGCAACAAGGCCGCCCACGAGCGGCTGGCCCGAGGCGGCGTGCGCGGCGGCGTGGTGATCGTCCCCTGATCCGCCGCCGCGAAAGCTCGATGAGGGGCTTGTATCTCAAGCCGCTCGAGATCGCATAGTGGGTGCCGTGGACAGAGACGAGCTGTACGCCATCGGAGATGTCGCCCGGCGGACCGGCCTGAGCGTCAGCGCCGTCCGGTACTACGCGGACGCCGGTGTCGTCACGCCGGCCGCCAGCACCCCGGCCGGCCACCGCCTGTACGACGTGTCGGCCATTGCCCGGCTGGAACTGGTCCGGACGTTACGGGAACTCGACGCCGGCCTGGACGAGATCCGGCGGGTGCTGGCCGGCGAGGCGACGCTGCGCGAGCTGGCCGCCACCCACCTGGCAGTGCTGGAACGGCAGGAGGCACGGCTGCGCAGCCGGCGCGCGGTGCTGTCGGCCATCCTGCGGCAGGACTCCACTGCCGAGCAGGTCACGCTGATGCACAGACTGGTCGGCCTGTCGGACGAGGAACGCGACCGGCTGATCGACGAGTTCTGGACCGAGGTGTCCGCCGGCTGGGAGCCGCCGGAGCGGATGGTCGAGTGGTGGCGGGCGGCCCGACCGGAGCTGCCCGACCATCCCACAGCAGCCCAGTTGGAGGCGTGGATCGAGCTGGCCGAGCTGGTCCGGGACACCGAGGTCCGGCAGGCCGTACGCCGTGAGCTGCACGAGGCGTGCACCACCGGGGCCGGGCCGCTGATGACCTCGTCGCCGATGCTGGACGCCCTGGAGGAGGGCGCGGCGATCGGTCAGCCGGTGATGGACGCGGCGCGCGAGCAGGTGCCGCCGGGCTCGCCCCGGGGCCGGGAGATCGCCGACCAGTGGATCGGGTGGCTGACCGGCATCTTCGCGACGCCGGACAGCCCCGGGATCCCGGACACGCCCGAGTTCCGGATCCAGGCGGCCGACCAGATGCGCAAGGGCGCGGAGTGGGACCGCACGCCGCCGGAGCAGGAGGGACCGTTCGACAGGTACATGGAGTTGGTAAGCACGGTGAACGACGCGCCGCCGGAACGGTTCCCGTACGAGTGGCTGGCCGACGCGCTGCGCGCGTCCGCCGTACCGGCGTCCTGATCGCCGATCCGCGACCCGGCACGTATGTCCGTGCCGCCGCCAGCGCCGAGGCTGGAACGCATGACAACGTGGTGGATCTCGACGGGGTGCGCGATGAGCCTCACCGGGAGCGCACCCTCCAGCGTGCGCCTCGGCTGGCACCCATGTCGATGTGCTGTTGAGCCGTATACCTCAGAGGTATGAATATGACTTTGAGGTATACCGCTCAACACCGAATCCGCCCGGACGGAGGTGACGGACGGTCACCGCCGGCCCTCGAGGAACTGGGTGGTGGCTTCGATGAGCAGACTGCGGGTGCCAGGTTCGGAGCCGCTGTGGCCCGCGTCCTCCACGATGTGGAACTTCGCCTCAGGCCAGACCCGATGCAGGTCCCAGGCTTGGCTCGGCGGCGTCTTGATGTCGTAACGGCCGTTCACGATGACCGTCGGGATGTGTCGAATGCGGTCGACGCCCGCCAGGAGACCTTCCGGCGGGAGGAAGCCGCCGTTGCTGATGTAGTGGTGTGTGATGCGGGCGAACGCCAGCAGGCTGGTGTCGTCGATGGCGGGCGGCGTCATCGGCAGCAGGGTGTTGGCCGAGAGCTCCCAGCCCATCCAGGCGCGAGCCGCCGGGCCGTGGACCGCGGGGTCGGGGTCGGAGATGCGGCGGCCATAGGCGCCGACTAGGTCGTCCTGTTCCGTCACGGGGATCGCAGCACGAAACGCCGCCCACTCGGCGGGGAACAGGTGCGCCGCGCCCGCCGGGGTGAAGGCCCATGCCTCGTCTGACCTGCGAACCAGCCACACGCCACGAAGCACGAGTTCGGTGACCCGTTTGGGATGGGCCTGCGCGTAGGCCAGGCCGAGGGTGCTGCCCCAACTGCCGCCGAAGACGAGCCAACGCTCGATCCCCAGGTGATCGCGTAGCCGCTCGATGTCCGCCACCAGGTGCGGGGTGGTGTTGTGTTCCAGTGACGTCTTCGGGTCGCCCGCGAAGGGCCGGCTGCGACCGCAGTTTCGCTGGTCGAACAGCACGATCCGGTAGCCGGACGGGTCGAAGTACCGCCGATTGTCCGGGAGCAGGCCACCGCCGGGGCCGCCGTGCAGGAACACAGCGGGTTTGCCGCCGGGGTTCCCGCACAGTTCCCAGTAGAGCTCATTACCGTGGCCGACGCTGAGCATCCCGGAGTCGTACGGCTCGATGGGCGGATACCAGTCCATGACAGAAGGGTCCCCTCCCGACGGCGCTGTCGGGAGGGGACCCTCCTGGTCTGCGGTGTGACTTACGGCTTGACGTGCGCGTTCACGAACGACGGGTAGCCGAAGACGCTGGAGATGAACACCCCGCCCGCCTTGGACCCGTGCACGTTGTAGGCCACGTCGACGAAGAGCGGCACCACCGGCGCGTGCTCCTTCATGATCCGCTCGTCGAGCTTGGCCCACTCCGGGCCCTGCTCGGCTGCGGGAAGCGCCGAGATGCGATCCATCTCGGTGTTGATCGCCGGGTCGTTGAAGTAGGCCTGGTTGCTGTTGCCCTCGGCCTTGATGGTGCGGCCGTCGTAGAGCACCGGCAGGATCGAGGCTCCGCTCGGCCAGTCAGCCGCCCAGTTGCCGATGTACAGGTCCCAGGGGTTGTTCTTCTTCTTGATCTCGTCGAGCTTCGCGTCGTCGGAGATGTTCCGCAGCGTGATCTTGAAGCCGGCCCGCTCCAGGTTGGCCTTGAGCTGGGCGCCCTGCTGCTGCTCGGTGGAGTTGTCGGCGACGCCGAGGACCAGCTCCGGAGTCTTTCCGCCGAGCAACTCCTTGGCCTTGTCGACGTTGCCGTTGGCGCCCGCCGGGTACGCGTCGTACGCCTTGTAGCCGATGGTGGCCGGCGGCATCAGCGTGGTCAGCGGCGCGGCGACGGTCTGCCCGCCCATCGCCTTGATGAAGCCCTCGCGGTCGATGGCGTAGTTGAGCGCCTGACGGACCTTCAGGTCGGTGACCCGCTGGTTGTTGATCACGAGCTGGTTGGCGCTCGGGGTCGGGGAGAGGATGCTGCGCGACTTGAGCGTGGCGTCCCCGGCCACCTTGGCGACCAGCGAGGCGGGCACTGTGTTGAAGGCGAGCGCGCTCTGGTCGGCGCCGTTGTCGGCGATCACCCGGTTGTTGGCGGCGTCCGCGGTCGGGCCGAAGCTCCAGACGAACTGGTCCGGGTACTGGTGCCGGACCGGGTCGGTGTTCGGGTCCCAGTTGGTGTTGCGGTCCAGGGTGATCTGCACGCCGACCTGGTTCTTGGCGACCTTGTACGGGCCGGACGAGAACGGCTGCTTGTCCAGGTCGACGCCGGTGTCCTTGTCGGCCGGCAGCGGCGCGGTGGTCGGCAGCGAGACCGCGAACGGCAGGTCACAGCGGGGCTTGGCGAACTCGAAGCGCAGCGTCTTGGCGTCCGGCGTGCTCAGACCGGGCGGCAGCGACGTCTTGTTCTTCTTGAAGTCCCACTTGGTGTCGAACTGTGGGGTGTCGGCCAGCCACTCCTGGATGTAGGTCGGGCCGCCGGACAGGTCCGGGTCGAAGGACCGGGCGATGCCGTACGCGATCTCCTTGGAGGTGATCGGTCGACCGTCCTCGAACTTCACCCCGTCCTTGACGGTGAATTCCCAGACCTTGCAGTCGTTGTTGACGTTCTTGCCCGGCGTCTCGGCCAGGTCGCCCACCAGCACCAGGCCACCCTTGCCGTCGTCCTTCCAGGTGGTCAGGTAGCGGGCGAAGAGCGGGTTGGCCATCAGACCGGCGAACGAGTACGTCCGCTGCGGGTCGAGGTGGGAGATCGGCGACTCCCGGATGATGGTGAAGGTGCCACCCTTCGCGGCGCCGCTCACCTCGGCCGCCGGCCCCTGCGAGTCCTTGGGGTCGGTAGCGATGACCCCGGTCTGCTGCCGTTCGGTGTCGACAGTGGTGCCCTCGCCCGTGTTCTTCGAGCACGCACCCAATGCCACAACCAGTGCGATCGCGCCGCCTGCGGCAACCGCCACGCGTGGTCTCATGAAGTACCCCCTCCACCCATGTGCCGTGCGATTTCGTCGGGGCGAGAACCGCCGACGTCCCGAGGATCGTAAGGAAGAAAACCTACGAGTTGTGTAACAGTTGTCGATAAATTTCGCCACAGCCCAGCGGCCGGTCACACGCTGGACCTTGACAGGTCAGCGCAGCCGCACCCGGGGGTCGATGGCCGCGTAGAGCAGGTCCACCAGCACGTTCGCCACCACCACGAAGACGGCGGCGATCAGCACTGTGGCCATGATTGTCGGCAGGTCGCCCGAGCGCACCGCGTCCACCGCCGTACGCCCCAACCCCTGGATGCCGAACGTCGTCTCGGTGATCACCGTCCCGCCCAGCGCCCCGCCCACGTCTAACCCGGCGATGGTCACCACCGGAGTGATCGCCGCGCGCAGCGCGTGTCGCCCGTAGACCTTGGGTTTGGCCAGGCCCTTGGCCCGCGCGGTCCGGACGAAGTCCTCCGACAACGTCTCCAACATCTGGGCCCGCGACAACCGGGCGTAGATGGCCGAGAAGAGGAAGGCCAGCGCCACCCAGGCGAGCACCAGCCCACTGGCCCACTTCGCCGGATTGTCGAAGAGGGACGTATAGCTCGGCACCGGCAGCAGCCGCAGGTTGTAGACGAACACCAGCAGCAGCACCGCACCCACGAAGTACAGCTGCAACGACGCGCCGGTCAGCGAGAAGCCGATCGCCAGCCGGTCCAGCCAGGTACCCCGACGCAGCGCGGACACCATGCCGAGCCCCACGCCGAGCAGCAACCAGAGGATGGCCGCCGGGATCACGATGCTCAGCGTCACCGGCAGCACCCGGGCGATGGTGTCCGAGACGGCCTCGTTGGTGACGTACGACCAGCCCAGGCAGGGCGCGTCGCACCGGCCACCCTGGGCGCTGCCCAGGTCCCGACCGGTCACGATGCCCTTCATGTAGCCGGCGTACTGGCTGATCAGCGGGTCGTTCAGGCCCAGGTCGTCGCGGACCCGCTCCAGCCGCTCCGGGTTGCAGTTCTTGGAGCAGATGCTGCTGACCGGGTCGCGCGGCAGGGCGAAGAACATCAGGAAGGTCAACACGCTCACCGCGAACAGGGTCAGCGTGGCGGAGAAGAGTCGCTTGAGCAGAAACCGCGCCATGATTTTGACCCCTACCGGGACGACTTCGGGTCGAGCGCGTCCCGCAACGCGTCGCCGAAGAGGTTGAAGGCGAACACCAGCGCGAAGATCGTGATGCCCGGGAAGAACACGTACGCCGGGTCGGTCTGGAGGAAGTCCAGACTGCGGTAGATCATTCGGCCGAAGCTGGGCGTCTCGTCGCTGAGGCCGACGCCGATGAACGACAGCGCCGCCTCGCTGGTGATGAATTGCGGCACCGCCAGGGAGAACGACACCAGGATCGGCGCCCAGATGTTCGGCAGCAGTTGCCGGAAGATGATGTGCCCCAGCCCGGCGCCACTGGCCTTGGCCGCCTCCACGAACTCCCGCTCGCGCAGAGCGATCACCTGCCCCCGGACCAGGCGGGCCGTGCTGGTCCAGCCGAAGATGGCGAAGACGGCGATCAGCACCCCCACCCCGAAGGCGGACGACACCTGCCCCCGCTCACCGTAGAAGCGCAGCGTGATGGTGGGTGTGAGCGCCAGCGCGATGATCAGGAATGGCATGGCCAGGGTCAGGTCGGTGATCCAGTTGATCACCGCGTCGAGCCAGCCGCCGAGGTAACCGGCGAGCGCGCCCAGCACGATCCCGATCGTCGCGGTGATCAGAGCCGCCGCGAACGCGATGAACAGCGAGGTCCGCAGCCCGTAGATCAGCCGGATGAAGATGTCCCGGCCCAGCCCCGGCTCCAGACCGAACCAGTGCTCGCCGCTGACCCCGCCGGCGTACCCCAGCGGCATGCCGAAGCCGTCCAGCATGTTCTGGAACTGCTCCCGCGGGCCGATCCCGTAGACCATCTCGATCAGCGGGGCAGCCAACCCCAACAACAGGAAGAACACCAGGAGTACGCCGCTGACCATCGCCGTCCGGTCGCGGCGCAGCCGCAGCCAGGCGAGCTGACCGGGTGAGCGTCCGACGACGCCCTTGGTCGCGGCTCCGCCCTCGTCGCCACCGGACTCGATCTCGGCCAGCGCCACACCCTCCACCGGGGACAGGCTCACGACGACACCTCCTCGACCGCCGCAGTCGACTCCGCCGATCCCGGACTCGTGCTGGCCGCTTCCCCTTCGGGGCCCGTGCTGGCCGCTTCCCCTTCGGGGAAGTGACACGCGGTGGCCTGCGAACCGCCGTCGCGCGGGATCAACGCGGGCTCCTCGGTGGCGCAGATGTCCTGCGCCTTCCAGCAGCGGGTACGGAACCGGCAGCCCGACGGCGGGTCCAACGGGGTGGGCACGTCACCGGTCAGCCGGATCCGCCCCGCCGGGCCGAGCTGGGTGACGTCCGGAATCGCCGAGAGCAACGCCCGGGTGTACGGGTGCTGCGGGCGCTCGTAGATGTCCGCCCGGTCGCCGATCTCCACGATCCGACCCAGGTACATGACAGCGACCCGCTGGCAGAAGTGCCGGACCACGGCCAGGTCGTGCGCGATGAACACGAAGGCCAGGCCAAGCTCCCGTTGCAGGTCGCGCAGCAGGTTGACGACCTGCGCCTGGATCGAGACGTCCAGCGCGCTCACCGGCTCGTCCGCGACGATCAGCTTCGGCCGCAGGGCCAACGCGCGGGCGATGCCGATGCGCTGACGCTGACCACCCGAGAACTCGTGCGGGTACCTGTTGTAGTGCTCCGGGTTCAGCCCGACCAGCTCCAGCAACTCCTGCACGCGGGCCTTGATCCCACCCGGCGGCTTGATCCCGTTGACCTGTAGCGGCATCGCCACGATCCGGCCCACAGTGTGCCGAGGGTTCAGCGAGGCGTACGGGTCCTGGAAGATGATCTGGAATTCCTGGCGCAGCGGGCGCAACTCCCGGCGGCCGGCGTGCGTGATGTCCCGCCCGTCGAACTCGATGCTGCCGCTCGTCGGCTCCAGCAGCCGCACCAGCATCCGACCGGTGGTGGTCTTGCCGCAGCCCGACTCCCCCACCAGGCCGAGCGTCTCGCCCGGGCGCACGTCGAAGTCGAGCCCGTCGACCGCTCGGACCAGGCCGGCGGCGCGCAGCCCCTGGCGTACCGGGAAGTGCTTGCTCAGGCCGCGTACCCGCAGCAGTGGTTCATCGGTCATCTCCACGGTCCTCCGTTCGGGACTGCGGTACTCCGCTGCGCTGCGTTCCTCGCCCTCACACAGCCACCCCCACTCGTGCGACGTCCTCGGCGTAGAACGTGGCGCGTTCCTCGGCGCTCAGGTGACAGGCGACGAGGTGGCCGGTCGAATCGCCCTCCCCCGCCGGGCGCAGCTCGGGCACCTCGGTGCGGGAGCGGCTGCCGGCGCGGTCCGCGTACCGGCAGCGGGGGTGGAACGCGCAGCCCGACGGCAGGTTGATCAGGCTGGGCGGGTTGCCGGGAATGGGCACCAGGTCCGCGTCCGCGTCGCCGTGCAGCGACGGCACGCTGGAGAGCAACCCCCAGGTGTACGGATGCTGCGGCGCCCGGAGCACCTGCTCGACGCTGCCCCGCTCGACGGCCCGCCCGCCGTACATGACCAGCACGTCATCGGCGACCTGGCCGACCACGCCAAGGTCGTGGGTGATCAGGATGATCGCGGAGTGGAACTCGGCCTGCAGGTCGGCGAGCAGGTCCAGGATCTGCGCCTGCACCGTGACGTCCAACGCGGTGGTCGGCTCGTCGGCGATCAGCAGCGCCGGGTCGTTGACCAGGGACATCGCGATCATCGCCCGCTGGCGCATGCCGCCGGAGAATTCGTGCGGGTACTGGTCGAAGCGGCGCGCCGGCTGCGGAATGCCGACCCGGTCCAGCATGTCGACCGCCCGCTGACGGGCCTCGCGCCGGTTGGCCTTCGGGTGGTGCACCCGGTACGCCTCGGCGATCTGCCGGCCCACCGTGTAGTACGGGTGCAGCGCCGACAGTGGATCCTGGAAGATCATCGCCATGTCCCGGCCACGCAGTCGGCGTACCTCATCGTCCGCGAGGCCGACCACCTGCCGGCCACCCACGGAGATCTCCCCGCTGACGGTGGTCCGTTTCGGGTCGTGGAGGCCGAGAATCGCCAGCGAGGTGACGCTCTTGCCGGAGCCGGACTCACCGACGATGCCCAGGGTGCGGCCCCGCTCGACGGCGAACGACACCCCGTCGACAGCGCGCACCACGCCGTCCTCGGTGTCGAACCGGACCCGCAGATCACGCACCCGCAGGTAGGCGTCCTGGTCGGAGCGCTGCGCCGGCACGGCGGGACGGTCGTCCGGGTCCCTGGACGGCGAGGGTTCCGAGCTGTCCACGGCCACCTCCCTCAGTGACGAAGAGAACTTACAGCAAAGTCCCGAGGGTGAAAATAAGCTACAAAGCCGGCACGTGTCAGCGGGCCCGAGCGTAACGAGTCGGCATCGGCGCCGCACCCCGTCACCTCGCCATCCACACCCATTCATGTCGCGCCCCGCACCCGCGCACCGCGCACCGCGCACCGCGCACCGCGCACCGCGCCAAGATCTCCGCAACTTCCCCGATGTTGCTGCCGCCGACACGCGAGGAGACAGCAACATCTCCGATATTGCGCGGATCTTGACGACGAACACCGCCCCCGCGAGTAGGAGTGGGGTTTGGTGCGCCCGCCGCCACCAAGGTCACGCTCGAACCAGGATCTAGTGGCATCGCCGACGCGCCGATACCACTACAACCAGGATGTTGCGCGATCTTGCGGTTCCGAAGCGGCGGGGCGACGGATCCGGTGCGGGGCACCATTCGACCGGACGATCTGCTGGCCTGACGGGTGTCGGTCGGCTGGCCTAGGGTCGGTCCATGACCGAGTTCGACGCGGCCACCGCCGCCGTCCAGGCCGCCCTCGACGCGGGCGCCCGGTACGCCGACGCCCGGGTGATGCACCGCCGCTACGAGTCGATGACCGCGCGCAACGGTGACGTGGAGGAGCTGACCCAGGACGAGAGCATCGGGCTCGGGGTCCGAGCGTTGGTCGGGGCGAGTTGGGGCTTCCACGCCGTACCCGATCTGTCGGACGCCGCCGCCCGCGACGCCGGCCGGCGCGCGACGCGGACCGCCATGGCGAGCGCGCGGGTGCCGGGCCCCTCGGTCGACCTGGTGCCAGTCCAGGCGGTCACCGCGAGTTGGACCTCCGGCTGCCAGATCGATCCACTCGGGGTGCCCCTGTCGGACAAGGGCGATCTGCTTGTCGACGCGACCCGGACAATGGCCGAGCACGGCGCTGACCTGGCCGAGGGCCTGTACCAGATCTGGGACACCGCGAAGTGGTTCGTCTCCAGCGAGGGCCACCGGATCGACCAGCGCATCCGCGAGTGCGGCGGCGGCATCTCGGCCACCTCGATCGGCGACGGCGAGACGCAGCGTCGCTCCTGGCCGAGCTACCGCGGCCAGTACGGCACCACGGGGTGGGAGCTCGTCGAGTCGCTGGATCTGGCCGCGCACGCCGCGCAGATCGCCGAGGAGTCCCGGGCGCTGCTCACCGCGCCGGTCTGCCCGGCCGGCGAGACGGATCTGATCCTCGGCGGCGAGCAGTTGGCCCTGCAGATTCACGAGTCGGTCGGGCACGCCATCGAACTGGACCGGATCCTCGGCTGGGAGGCGGCGTTCGCCGGCACGTCCTGGCTGGACCTGGCCCAACTCGGCTCGCTGCGGTACGGCTCGGAGCTGATGAACATCACCATCGACCCGACGATCCCGGGGGCGCTGGGCAGCTTCGGTTTCGACGACGAGGGCTCCCCGGCGGTCAAGCGGGACGCGGTCCGCGACGGTCGGTGGGTGGGTGTGCTCGCCGGCCGGGATTCCGCCGCCATGGCCAGCCTCGACTACGGCGGCAGCGTACGAGCCGACGGGTGGGCCCGCCTGCCGATGGTGCGGATGACGAACGTCGGCCTGGAACCCGGCCCACACACGCTGGAGGAGATCATCGCGGCCACCGACGACGGCGTGTTGATGGACCTCAACCGGTCCTGGTCGATCGACGACAAGCGGCTCAACTTCCAGTTCGGCTGCGAGGTCGGCTGGGAGATCAAGAAGGGGCGGCGGGGGCGGATGCTGCGCAACCCCACGTACACCGGGATCGGCCCGCTGTTCTGGCGTTCGATGGACATGCTCTCCAGCGAGACGGTCTCCTGGGGGACGCCCAACTGCGGCAAGGGCCAACCCGGCCAGGTCGGGCACACCGGCCACCCGGCCGCGCCGGCCCGTTTCCGCAACGTCCGTGTGGGGATCTCGGCGTGAGCGCGAGGAGTGAGCCGGGTTTGCGAGCCCCGCAGTCGCGAACGAAAGGCGGCGCAGCGTGAGCGCGAGGAGCGAGCCGGGCTTGCGAGCCCCGCAGTCGCGAACGAAAGGCGGCGCAGCGTGAGCGCGAGGAGCGAGGTCGAGCTGGCGGGGCAGGTCGTGGAGCTGGTTCGGCGTCTTGGCGGGCCGGCCGCGCAGGCCGAGGCGGTGGTGACGCGGGCGGACCTGGCGCTGACCCGGTTCGCCAACTCGGGCATCCACCAGAACGTCTCCGAGTCGACCGTCGGGGTCCGGCTGCGGGTGCACGTCGACGGACGGACGGCTGCCGGTGGCGGCAGCGTGGTCACCGCCGACGGGTTGTCCGCCCTGGTGGAGCGCACCCTGGCCGCGGCGCGGCTCTGCCCGCCCGACGCGGGTTGGCCGGGGCTGACCCCGCCCATGCCCACGCCGGCCGCCCCGCCCGTCGACGAGGCCACCGCGCACGCCGAGCCGGATCAGCGGGCCGATCGGGTGGGGGCGTTCGTGGCCGCCGCCGGGGGCCTCAGCACCGCCGGTTACTGCCGCACCGCGCACCGCTCGTCGGCGTTCGCCAACTCGGCCGGGCACTCGGCGTACGGGCGCTCGGTGGAGGCGGCGATGGACGGCATCGCCCGCCGCGATGGCGCGGACGGGGTGGCCCGGCGCAGCGCCGACCGGCTGTCCGACCTCGACGGCGCCGAGTTGGGCGCGCAGGCGGCCGCCAAGGCGCAGGCGGCGGCCGACCCGGTCGAGTTGCCGCCGGGGCACTACGAGGTGGTGTTCGAGCCGGCCGCCGTGGCGGACCTCCTGCAGAACCTGTCCTTCTACGGCTTCAACGGCAAGCGGTACGCCGAGCGGCAGTCGTTCGCCGAGCCGGGCGCCGCCCAGTTCGACCGGGCGGTGACAGTGGTGGACGACCCGCTGGGCGGGTCCGGGTTGCCCTTCGACGCGGAGGGCACCGGCCGACGGGCGCTGACGCTGGTCGAGGCGGGCACCACCCGCGCGGTGGCGCACGATCGCCGCACCGCCGCCGAGGCGGGCGTGGAGTCCACCGGGCACGCGGTCGCGGGCGGTGCCACCTGGGGCCCGATGCCGCGCAACCTGCGGCTCACCGGCGCGGTGGCGGGTCCGGCCAGTGCGGTGGGCCGGAGCACCACCGGCGCGGCGGCCGGGGCTGTCGTCGACGCGGACACCGCCGCGTTGGTGGCCGGCGTACGCCGAGGGCTGCTGGTCACCGACCTCTGGTACACCCGGGTGCTCGACCCGAAGAGCCTCGTCGTCACCGGGTTGACCCGCAACGGCGTCTGGCTGATCGAGGACGGCACTGTCGTCCGGGCGGTCCGTGACCTGCGGTTCACCGAGTCGTACCCGCGGGCGCTCGGGCCGGGGGCGGTGCTCGGGCTGGGGGCGCGAGCGGTGCGCCAACCGGACCGGGTGGACGGTGCCTGGTGGGCGGCGCCGTCGCTGCGGCTGGCGTCCTGGCACTTCACCGGAGGAGCCTCCGGCTGACGTTCTCGACCGGGGGCGCCAAACCGGCGCGTCGAGGGCTTTTCCGCAGGCCAGACACACGGACCACTCCCTTGCGCGGACGGCTCGCGGAGATCGGCGTAACGTGTGTCACTTAGCTGCGTCGGTCGATCCGGCGTGGTCGTTGGTGTGCGCATGACGTGGCAGCGGGTGCGGGTTCGCCGGTCCGCGTGCCGACCGGAGAGAGACCAGCCCGCCCGTACGGGCCCGTCGAGGAGACGACTCGAATGACTTCAACGGCAACGAGGCCGAGGGGGGCGCGGGCGCGCGCCGCCATCGCGGCGAAGACGTTGCGTACCGACCGATGGTGGTTCGCCCCGCTGATCACCGTGATCGGGCTCAGCGCCTGGGTCGCGTACGCGACCGTCCGGGTCTTCATGCACAAGTGGTACTGGGTGGACCAGTTCCACTACCTGACCCCGTTCTACTCCCCGTGCGTGACCGACCGGTGTGTCGAGGAAGCCTCGCACTTCGGCCGGTTCCTGCCCGGCTGGTGGATCATCCCGGACGCCGCGCTGACCCTGCCGTTCCTGCTGCTGTTCCGGCTCACCTGCTACTACTACCGCAAGGCGTACTACCGGTCGTTCTGGCTGTCGCCGCCGGCCTGCGCCGTCCCGGACGGGCACAAGGAGTACGGCGGTGAGACCCGTTTCCCGTTGCTCGGGCAGAACCTGCACCGCTACTTCTTCTACGCCGCCGCGATCATCTCGCTGATCAACACCTGGGACGCGATCCTCGCCTTCCACTCGCCGAAGGGCTTCGGCTTCGGGCTGGGCAACATCATCCTGCTGCTCAACGTGGTGATGCTCTGGGCGTACACGATTTCCTGCCACTCCTGCCGGCACATCATCGGCGGCCGGCTCAAGCACTTCTCCAAGCACCCGGTGCGGTACAAGGCCTGGACGTTCGTCTCGGCGTTGAACGTCCGGCACATGCAGCTCGCCTGGATCACCCTCGGCACCCTGGCGCTGGCCGATTTCTACATCATGGCGCTCGCGGCCGGCTGGTTCTCCGACCTGCGGTTCATCAACTAAAGGGCCCCTGACATGACCACAACCACTCGCATCGAACGACACCACTACGACGTCGTCGTCATCGGGGCCGGCGGCGCCGGTCTGCGCGCGGCGATCGAGGCCCGGCTGGCCGGCAAGAAGACCGCGATCATCTCCAAGTCGCTGTTCGGCAAGGCGCACACGGTGATGGCCGAGGGCGGCGCGGCCGCCGCGATGGGCAATGTGAACAGCCGGGACAACTGGCAGGTGCACTTCCGCGACACCATGCGCGGCGGCAAGTTCCTCAACAACTTCCGGATGGCCGAGCTGCACGCGAAGGAGTCGCCGCAGCGGATCTGGGAGCTGGAGACGTACGGTGCGCTCTTCGACCGCACCAAGGACGGCAAGATCTCGCAGCGCAACTTCGGTGGCCACGAGTACCCGCGCCTGGCGCACGTGGGCGACCGGACCGGCCTGGAGCTGATCCGCACCCTCCAGCAGAAGATCGTCTCGCTGCAGCAGGAGGACCAGCGGGAGTTCGGCTCGTATGACGCCCGGATCAGGGTGTTCTCCGAGACAACCATCACCGAGCTGCTGCTCGACGGTGACCGGGTGGCCGGCGCGTTCGGCTACTACCGCGAGTCGGGCGAGTTCATCCTCTTCGAGGCGCCGGCGGTCGTGCTGGCCACCGGCGGCGTCGGACGCTCCTACAAGGTCACCTCGAACTCCTGGGAGTACACCGGGGACGGGCACGCGTTGGCGCTGCGCGCCGGGGCGACGCTGATCAACATGGAGTTCCTCCAGTTCCACCCGACCGGCATGGTCTGGCCGCCCTCGGTGAAGGGCATCCTGGTCACCGAGTCGGTGCGTGGTGACGGTGGCGTCCTGAAGAACTCCGACGGCAAGCGGTTCATGTTCGACTACGTCCCCGACGTCTTCCGCAAGCAGTACGCGGAGACCGAGGAGGAGGCGGACCGCTGGTACACCGACCCGGACAACAACCGACGCCCGCCGGAGCTGCTGCCCCGCGACGAGGTGGCCCGCGCCATCAACAGCGAGGTCAAGGCCGGCCGGGGTTCCCCCGCCGGTGGCGTCTTCCTGGACATCGCGAGCCGACGTTCGGCCGACGAGATCCGCCGCCGGCTGCCGTCGATGTACCACCAGTTCAAGGAGCTGGCCGACGTCGACATCACGGCCGAGCCGATGGAGGTCGGGCCGACCTGCCACTACGTGATGGGCGGCGTCGAGGTCGACCCGGATTCGGGTGCCGCCTTCGGCCACGTACGCGGGCTGTTCGCCGCCGGCGAGGTGTCCGGTGGCATGCACGGCTCCAACCGACTCGGTGGTAACTCCCTGTCCGACCTGCTGGTCTTCGGCAAGCGGGCGGGCGGGCACGCGGCCAGCTACGCCGACGGGCTGACTGCCCGGCCGAAGGTGGCGGTGAACGAGGTCGAGGCGGCCGTGGAGACCGCCCTCGCGCCGCTGCAACGGGACACCGGCGAGAACCCGTACACCCTTCAGCAGGACCTCCAGGCGGTCATGGGTGACCTGGTGGGCATCATCCGCCGGGAGGGTGAGCTGGCCGACGCGCTGGTCCGGCTCGCCGAGCTGCGTGAGCGGGTGGCCAAGGTGAGCGCGGCCGGCGGCCGACGCTACAACCCGGGCTGGCACCTCGCGCTGGACCTGCGCAACATGCTGGTGGTCTCGGAGTGCACGGCGAAGGCGGCGCTGGAGCGGCAGGAGTCGCGCGGCGGGCACACCCGGGAGGACTACCCGGCGATGGAGCCGAAGTGGCGGCAGGTCAACCTGGTCTGCGCGCTGGACGGCGACACAGTGCAGCTGACCCGCAAGCCGCTGCCGAAGATGCGGCCGGAGCTGATCGGCCTCTTCGACCGGGCCGAGCTGGCCAAGTACCTCACCGACGAGGAGATCGCCGACTTCGACGCCCTCGTTGCCGACGCTGGAGAGGCGGACAACCGATGAGCGGGAAGCGTCAGTTCCGGATCTGGCGGGGCGACGAGAGCGGCGGTGACCTCCAGGACTACATGGTGGAGGTGAACGAGGGCGAGGTCGTCCTCGACGTCATCCACCGCCTGCAGGCCACCGACGCGCCCGACCTGGCCTGCCGGTGGAACTGCAAGGCCGGCAAGTGCGGCTCCTGCTCCATGGAGATCAACGGCAAGCCGCGGCTGGGTTGCATGACGCGGATGTCGACCTTCGGCGACGACGAGACCGTCACTGTCACCCCGCTGCGCACCTTCCCGATCATCCGGGACCTGGTCACCGACGTCTCGTTCAACTACGAGAAGGCTCGGGAGACCCCGGCGTTCGCTCCTCCGGCGGACGTGGCCCCGGGTGACTACCGGATGCAGCAGGTCGACGTGGAGCGCTCGCAGGAGTTCCGCAAGTGCATCGAGTGCTTCCTGTGCCAGACGGTCTGCCACGTGATCCGCGATCACGAGGAGAACAAGCAGGCGTTCTCCGGCCCGCGGTACTTCATCCGGGCGGCCGAGCTGGACATGCACCCGCTGGACGCCCGGACCGACCGCAAGGAGTACGCGCAGGCCGAACAGGGCCTCGGCTTCTGCAACATCACCAAGTGCTGTACCGAGGTCTGCCCCGAGCACATCAAGATCACTGACAACGGGATCATCCCCATGAAGGAACGGGTCGTCGACCGCAGGTACGATCCCCTTGTGTGGCTTGGTAGCAAGATCTTCCGTCGGGGCGAGACGCCCCAGACCAGCGTGACCACCGCCCGTCAGGGCTCGGCGACCCCGGGCTCCGCCCGGGGTGGGGTGCACTCGCACGCGGGTGGCTCCCACGATTCGCGGGCTGAGGCGCAGGCGCAGAGCGGCGTCAACTGGCACCGGGAGGTGCCCCACCCGACCGCTCCGGCGGTCGACGACCGGGGCAAGCTGCCGCTGACCGAACTCACCTTCGACCGGGCCGCCGCGCCGTCGCCGTTCGGCGACGACGTGACCTTCCCGCTGCCTCCGGAGCACCTCAACTTCGCCCACCCGGAGCAGGACAACAAGCACTAACCACCTGAACAGAGACGGGGGCCGTGGCGATAGCCACGGCCCCCGTCCCACGTCCGCCCCCGGCCCCCGGCCCCGACCCCCGGCCCCGACCCCCGGTCGCCCCCGTCGATCATGAAGTTATTGCCACGACACGCCGCCGGCGGTGGCAATAACTTCATGATCAACGTGAGGTGAGCAGGAGGGGGCGGAGGGCGGCCACGATGGGGGCGTCGGCGGGGAGCCAGGTGACCGAGTCCAACTCGTCGGCGGTGAGCCAGCGGAGCGCCTCGTGCTCCAGCGCCTGTGGCTGGTCGCCACCGAGCAGGCGGGCCGCGTACACCTTGAGCACCGAGCGGCCGTGCGCCATCCGTACGTTGCGGCCGACCCGGTCGCCGATCTCGACGCGTACGGCCAACTCCTCGGCGCACTCCCGGATCAACGCGTCGGTCTCGGCCTCCCCCGGCTCGACCTTTCCGCCCGGAAACTCCCACATGCCCGCTACCTCGGGTGGTGCGGAACGCGCACAGGCGAGCACTCGCCCATCCCGGATGATCGCCGCACCGACGATCACCTTCAGGTCCCGTCGTTCGGCCTGCCCGCCATCATTCGCCCGTTCGGTCCGCACGGGCGTCCAGGGTGCCAGATCAATCGGCGGTTTGGGTACCGTAGCCGTCCGCTAGGCCAATAAGACACGGAAGTGTGGGCGTGGACACCCCCTCCGAGCAGCGAGAGACTAGGAGCCACCGACAAGACACGGGATGGCGACGATTTGGCCACAAGCCGGCAACGGCGCTTGGGGGGTGCGGTGATGCGCGTGCTGTTCAGCAGCAGGGCCAAGCACGACTACCTTTCCGACGCGTTGACCTTGCTATCTGGTTGGACGCGCGAGGGCGAGCAGATCCGACGAACGCTCGTGATCGACGATACCCAACACGCCGCACTAACTGAACGGGTCAAGGTCGTCGCGGATGCGCTGCATCTGCGGCCCGAGATCAGCCGCCGGGCCGACAGCACCCAGATCCGGGTCGGGCACGGCAGCGGCGACCCGCTGACCGAGGGCGAGGTGTTGTTGGCCGCCCGCATCGAGGACGCCTACCGGGCGGTCACCGAGGCCTGACGACCGTCTCCGAATCCGATCCGGCGTCCTGCGGGTACCAGCGCAGCTCCACCGAGTTGCCGTCCGGGTCCCGCATGTAGATCGAGGTCGCCGAACCGCGCGCGCCGAACCGGCTGACCGGCCCGGTCAGCACCGTGAAGACCCCCGAATCGATCACCTGCGCCCAGTCCAGTGGTGCCACCACCAGGCAGAAGTGGTCCACGTTCGCGCCCTGCGGCTCACCGTGGACGAGGTCGATGATGCTGTCGGGGCTGATCCGCACCGACGGGAACGGGACGGTGCCCGCACGCCACTCGTCGACCCGCACCGGCGCCAGCCCGAGCCGGCCGCAGTAGAAGTCCAGGGACCGTTCCACGTCGGCGACGGTCAGCACCAGGTGGTCGAAACCGGTTACCCGCATCGCGCTCACGCCTCCTCCAGGCAGGTCGCTCAGGTAGTCGTCAACGCTCATGTCGGAGCCTTTCGCTTGGTTTTCGCTGGCCCATTCACGATCCTCGGACGAGGGGCGTCGACCAAGACCCGATGCCGCTACGATCGTTGCCCACAGGTCAACGATGGGAACGATGTGCTGGAGCGGTACGAGGTCGAGACGTTCCTGACCCTCGCGGACGAACTGCACTTCGGCCGGACCGCCGAGCGGTTGACAGTCAGCACCGGCCGGGTCAGCCACATCGTGAAGAAGCTGGAGCGCCGGATCGGCGCGCCGCTGTTCGCCCGCACCAGTCGGGTCGTCCGGCTCACCCCGATCGGCCGGCAACTCGCCGACGAGCTGGCCCCGCTGGTCGCCGAGATGGACGAGGCCGTCCGCCGCGCGACCGACGCCGCCCGGGGCGTGACCGGGACGCTACGGGTGGCCTTCCTCGGCGAGTGGACCGCGCCGGTACTGCTCCGGGCGGTGGCCCTGTTCGGTGAACGGCACCCCGACTGTCGGGTGGAGGTGCACGAGGCGCAGTTGTCCACCACCCGATCGGGGTTGCTCGACGGCTCGACAGACGTGTTGATCGCTTCGTACCCGTTCGACGGGATGGCCACCGGCACGGCGCTGCTCTCCGAGGACCGGGCGCTGGCGGTAGCGGCGGGTCACCCACTTACCCGGGAGCGGTCGGTGTCGTTGGAGGTGCTCGCCGACCACCCGGTGGTGCAGTACCCGACGGTGACCTCGGTGGAGTTCAAGCGGGACCGCACCCCGGAGCGCACCCCGTCCGGCCGGGCGGTGCCGAAGGGGCCCGCCGGGAACACCTTCTCCGAGATGCTGTCCCTCGTCGCCCTGGGCCGGGGCGTCCTGCCGGTGGGCGAGCACACGCGGCATTACTACCCGCGCCCCGACGTGGCGTACGTGCCCATCCACGACGCGCCACCGATCGAACGAGGGCCGGTCTGGCTGCCCAGCAACACCACCACCCGGGTACGCGAGTTCGTCAGTGCCGCCACCGACGCGAACCCCCGATGAGGCACGCCGAGTTCCGCCACCACCGGCTGGTCCAGGTGTACGACGCGGAGTGCCGGTGGGGGCCGGACGACGACTTCTTCCAGGCGGTGGTCGACGAAACCCCGGCTGCCCGGGTGCTGGACCTCGGCTGCGGCACCGGCCGGCTGACAGTTGCCCTCGCCGCCGCTGGTCACACCGTCACCGGAGTGGACCCGGCCGACGCGTCACTGGCCGCCGCCCGTGCCAAGCCGGGTGGTGAGCGGGTGACCTGGCTCGCTGGCACCTCGGCGCTGCTGCCGGATCGGGCGTTCGACGTGGCGGTGCTGACCAGCCACGTCGCGCAGTTCTTCGTGAACGATGCGGAGTGGGCGCGTACCCTCGCCGACCTGGCCCGGGCACTCGTGCCCGGCGGTCGGCTGGTGTTCGACGCGCGCGACCCGGCGGACCGTCGCTGGGAGCTGTGGAACCCGGTGGATTCGCACCGGCTGGTCATGCTGCCCGACGGCGGCGAGGTCCGGGCGTGGACCGAGGTCACCGGGGTACGCGACGGAGTGGTCGACTTCACCCACCACTACCACTTCGACGACGGGGAAGAACTCCTCAGTGCGGCGAGCCTGCGTTTCCGCACCGAGGTCGAGCTGCGCACCTCTCTGACCAGGGCGGGCTTCCTTGTGGACCGCGTTCACGGCGGCTGGCGCGGCGAGCCCGTCGGCCACGGCGACGGCGAGTTCGTGGTCATCGCCCGGGTGGGCACGCTGGCACCGGTTTTCTAGCCTGGAGCACATGGCGAACATCGCGTACGACCGCAAAGAGCAGGTCCAGCAGATTGAGAGTGGCCTCCTCGAAGGCGAGCAGATCATCGCCGTCTACGACGCCGTCGGCACCGGCACCGGGTTCATCGGGCTGACCGACCGTCGCGTGATCATTCAGGACCGGTCGTTCGTCGGCAAGCGGTTCGCGATCACCAGCATCCCGTACTCGAAGATCACCAGCGTGAGTGTGGTCAGCAACAAGTCGTGGGGTGGTTCGTTCTTCTCCACTGGCGCCATCGCCATCCACGTCGGTACGCACACCTACGAGGTGGAGTTCCGTGGCGCGCAGAAGAGCCACCACGTGCACAACGTGATCCTGCACCACATCTCCTGATCGCACGTGCCGTCGTGGGCCCGGCTGGCGTAATTGCCTTGCCGGGCCCACGGCGTCTCTGGTGTCCTGGGTCGACAGCCACGCGGAGGGAGCAGCCATCATGCCCAACACGACGAAGTCCCCCGAACCAACAGTCGTCCGACCCGAGGAATCGAGACTTCGTGAGCAGGTTTGTTCCCTTGGCGCTGCTGGGCGCCACTGATCCCAACCCCGGAGGCCGCTGATGTCGGTCTTCGACGATCCCGGCCTCTTCGGCCGGCTCTGGGCCGCCGACTACGACGCCCCAGGCAACCCCGACCCCGCGCCGGCGGTGGACTTCCTTGCCGACCTGGCCGACGGGGGGCCCGTTCTCGAACTGGCGATCGGCACCGGCCGGGTCGCGTTGCCGCTGGCCGAACGCGGCCTCGCCGTGCACGGCGTCGAGGCGTCCGAGGAGATGCTCGCGCAGCTGCTGGCGAAACCCGGCGGCGACCGGATCCCGGTGGTCGTCGCCGACATGGCGGACGTGCCGGTGGCCGGTGAGTTCCGGCTCGCGTACCTGGTCTTCAACACCCTGTTCAACCTGGTGGACGCCGAGCGGCAGGCGGACTGCTTCCGCAACGTCGCCCGGGTGCTGTCGCCCGGCGGCGCGTTCGTCATCGAGACGTTCGTGCCCGACCCGCGCAGCTTCGACTCGGACGAGCAGGTGCAGGTGCGTGAGGTCACCGAGGACTCCGCGACGATCCGCCTGCACCGGTACGACAGGCCGGCGCAGCGGTTCGTCCGGCAGACGATCACGTTCGACGCGGACGGTGTGCACCTGAAGCCGTTCGCCATGCGGTACGCCTGGCCGCACCAGATCGACGAGATGGCGCAGCAGGCCGGGCTCCGGCTCACCGAGCGGTACGCCGACTGGCACCGGCGACCGTTCCAGGCCGACAGCCCGTCGCACATCTCCGTCTACCGGGCGGAGTAGCGGTTTGATCGGCTCGGGTTCCGGAAAGTCGAGGTGTCATCGCCCCGACGTCATGGAACCCGAGTCGATCTCCCGCCGCCGGAAAGGTGAGATGCCGCCATGAGCAAACGAGCCGTCCAGGTAGTCCTGGCCCTGTCGGTCGTCCTGATGGTCACCGGCATCATCCTCAGGGTGGCCGGGGACGGCTTGGCCGACACTGCCGGCACGGTGGCGGTGGCGCTCGCCTCGGTGGGTTCGATAGTGGCGAGCATCGGCTCGTCATTCGGCGCCGCCCGCGGAAACGATGGCCCGCAACGGTGACCCGGCTTTCACCCTCGGTTTGATTCTGCTGGTAGCAGTAGGTGTTGATAAGCGGGTCTCGCGCCGGGTGAGCGCCATCGGCGCACGCCCGACGCTGCTGCTCTGTGCGGTGGCGATAGCCGCTCTCGGCCTGGCCGCCGGGGGGATCGCGATCTCGCGGCGAGGCGCGCGATCCCCCGGAAGCCCAACCGGCATCGAGGTCAGTGCCCGTCGCTGATCTGGACGTCGTTCGGCGCCGGCCGGCCGCGCCCCGTCTCGACCAACTCCTTGAGACTCATCAGGAAGACCGCCCACTTGGTGCTGCACTCGTGCATGAGTTCGGTCGGCTCGCGCCAACCCGCGTGCGTGAAGTCGACGACCGTGAACCGGCCTCGCTGGCCGAGCCGCCAGTCGATCTCGGTGCCGATCCACTCCTCGGGCCCACCGACGACCCGCCACCGCACCCGGCCATCCGGGTCCAGCTCAAGGATCTCCAGGTCGAACCCGCCCTCGTCACCGAAGTGGACGGCCAACTGCCCGCCGACCTCACTCTTGCCGGTCGTGTCGACCGACCACCAGCCGGCGACGCCCTCGGGGGTTGCCACCGCCCGGTAGACGTCGGCAAGCGGAGCGACGACGCCGACCTGGTGCAGGATGTCCACCATCTTCAGCCTCCCTGGTTGTTGGTGCGGTGGCGTTCGATCGTCTCGGCGATGCGCTTGATCCGGCGAAGGCGGGCGTCCCAGGTGGAGCCGACCGCCGACAACTGGGCGACGGCGCGGGCGAGTTGTGCCTCGTCCACCTGGTAGTGACGCTCGCGACCGGCCGGCTCGGCGTTGATCAGCCCCACCCGGTCGAGGACCGCCAGGTGCTTCGAGACGGCCTGACGGGTGACGGGTAGCCGTCTGCTCAACGAGGTGGCCGTGCCCGGCCCGTCAGCGAGAAGAAGATCGATCATCGTACGCCGGATCGGGTCGCCGATCGCCGACCACAGCTCGTCGTCGACCGCCGTGCTCATGCTGTCGCGACCAGCCGCGCGACGTACTCGCCCAGCCGGGGCATGTAGTGGTCCCAACCGTTCTCGTGGTCGCGGTACTGCTCTTCCAGGACAGCGACCTCCCAACCCAGCTCGCGGAACCCGGTCTCGGTCATCCGGATCAGCGTCCCGGCGCCGCTGGGCACCAGGTCGAAGGTGACGAACAGCGCCTGCCCGCTCCGATCCGGCTCGGTGAAGCACCACCGGAAGGAGAACCGCTTTGGCGGGTCGACCTCGACGACGGCGAGCGCGACGGTCTTCGTCTCGCCGGTGTCGGCGTCGCGCCAGACCAGCTCGCCGGGCGCACCGGCGACCGACTCGAACCGCGCGTCGTCGGGCCACCACTCCCGCATGTGCTCGGGTTGGCTGACCACCTCGAAGACGACCTCGGGGGACGCGTTGACGTGGATGTCGCGTTCGATCGTTCCCTGTTCCATGCCCACAACCTTTCGCAACCTTTGGTTGCACTCAACCTACGACAGCCCGCGGCAATCGCGCAACCTTTCGTTGCGTGTCGTGGTTTCGTCGTACCCGGGGTGCAGGATCGCCGCATGTCTGAGCCATCGACCCACCGACACCACGCCATCGACTACGTCGAGCTCACGGTGACCAACCTCGCCGTGGCCAAGCGGTTCTACGCCGACGCCTTCGGCTGGCAGTTCAACGACTACGGGCCGGAGTACGCCGGCATCCGCAGCCCACACGGCGACGCCGCGCCCGAGGTCGGCGGTCTTCGTGTGGACAGGGAGGTTCGGGCGGGTGGCCCGCTCGTGCTGCTCTACTCCAGCGACCTGGACCGATCGGTGCAGGCCGTCAAGGAGGCCGGCGGCCAGGTGGTGAACGGACCGTACGAGTTCCCCGGTGGCCGGCGGTTCCACTTCACCGACCCCAGCGGCAACGAGTTGGGCGCCTGGGCCGAGCAGTAGGACGCCGAGGTCGCCCGGGCGGGGGTGATCGTCGTCGCCAACTCCCGGCAGAGTGTCCCCATGGCCGGGAGAGGGCTGGACGCCGAGGGCTGGATTGCGCGCGAGGGTGCGCTGAGTCGGGTCCCGGCCGCGTTCGCCGGTGTTGTCGACGCGGCACGCGCTCGGATAGCCGAGTCGTTCGACGGTGCTCTGCTGCACAGCGCCTACCTCTACGGCAGCATCCCGCGTGGCACCGCTGTCCTCGGCGTCTCCGATCTCGACCTGCTGCTCGCCCTGCGCACCGAGCCAACCGAGGCCGACCGGGCGGCTGCCACCAGGATCGAGCAAGACCTCGATCGATCCTCTCCGCAGATCGACGGCGTGGGCGTCCTGCTGTTCAGTGCCCGTACGCTGCTCAGCGAGCTTGAGCGGCACGACCTCGGCTTCTTCGTCGCCTGCCTGTGCACTCCGCTGCTGGGTGACGACCTCGCCGACCAGCTCCCCCGCTACCGGCCCACTCCCCTACTCGCCCGCGAGACGAACGGTGACCTGTCCCTTGCGCTTCCGGAGTGGCGCCGCCACGCAGCCGAAGCAAACACCGACCAGCAACGTAAGGCCCTCAGCCGGCTCGTCGCCCGGCGCATCGTCAGGACGGGATTCACGCTGATCATGCCTCGGTGGGGAGGCTGGACGAGCGACCTCACCGAGTCCGCTGAGGCGTTCGGGCTTTACTATCCGGAACGCGCCGGGCAGATGCGGAGAGCTGCCGCTATCGGCCGCGCGCCTTCGCCGGTTCCGGATGTGCTTCACGAACTCATCGACGACCTCGGGCCCTGGCTCGCCGCGGAGTACGCAACCGTCCATGGCGAGAAGGCCGTCCGTCCCTGACCTATCGGAGGTCCTCGCCAGTCAGGACGGGACAGCCGAACATATCCGTAAGGACGGCCCGCTGGTGGTCGGTCAAGGGGTTCGCGAACACCGCGACGCCGACCCCGCGCTGCCAGCAGGCCTCGGCGATTTCGCGGGCCCTGCCGGGGCTGAGCAACGTTCGCCGCGAGAACGGGTCGCCCATCTTGTCCGCGCCGCCGGAAGAGACACCCCGCCGCTGCACGTGCCGGCTCACGACCTGGCCACCGTGGGCTTCCACCACGCTGGCCAGCAGATTGAGCTTGCTGTCGAACTCCCTGTCCTTCGCCGAGAACAGGCCCACGAGCGCCACCTCGGCACCTGCCAACAAAGCTTTCAATGCCCCGCCCCGATGTCGGTTCACCGGGTCGCGGACCCTCAGCTCCGGCGGGCGCGCAGCACGCCGGTCAGCATCGGCAGCGTGAACTCGCCGTGTGCCGTTTCGGGTCGGCTCCCGAGGAAAGAGCGGATCCGACCGAGGGCATCCTCTCGCTCCTCTTCCGGCATGACCAGCATCCCGGCCCGCGTCGCGAGCGTCGCGACGAGCGAGTCGGCGGTACGCCGCTGACCGTGCGGGAACTCGACCTGCTCCGCCGACCCGAACCGGGCGACCAGGCCGGTCCTCGGAACGAGCATGTCCGCCGTCGCCGCTCGCCAACTGCTCAGCGTGTCACGCGGGCCGATGGCCGCACTCCCGCTGACCCGTTCGAGCCCGGCAACCCAGCCGACCCGGTCGTCCAGAATGTTCCACAGACTAGCCAGGACACCGCCGGGCGCGAGGACTCTGGCGATCTCCGCCCCGGCGACGGCCATGTCGAACCAGTGCAGGGCGTTGCCAGCGAGCACGGCATCGACGGACCCGTCCGGCAACGGAATGGCCTCGGCGCTACCCGGCAGGGCACCGACGGCCGGCACCGCACGGCGTAGCTCGGCGAGCATCGCCGGGTCGGGCTCGACCGCCACGACGTCCGCGCCCACCGCCACGAGCGTCGCGGACAGCTTGCCGGTGCCAGCGCCCAGGTCGAGCACGCGTAGGCCTGGGGCGGGCTCCAAGGCCCACCGCACCGCTGCCTGCGCGTAATCCGGGCGGTGCTCGGCGTACGCGGTCGCCGCCGCGCCAAACGACGACCGGAGCAGCTGTTCCGTCATCCGGTCAACCTACCGCCGCTTGTCGACATTGACTGCGACCATGGCCGCCGTGCAGATCTTGCGGAGCTGGTGGCGCGTCCGCTACCCCGTCTACGTGCTCGGCCTCGCGGTCGGGCTGGTCATGCTGTGGCTGCCGTTCAAGACCTTTGAGGACAACGACGCCTGGACGGGTCCATGGCGTGCCAGCCCAGGCAGTCGTCGATGAACTCGTGCACAAGCGGCGGAACACGATGCACCTGCGCGTGGCTGGCCCCGACCGGCTAAGGGAGGGGTCAGACGCGCTCCCAGGGCGCTCCCAGGCGGCGGCGCGTGCGGCCCGTCTCGGGCCGCCTTGAAGACGTACAGGAACTTTGCACAACATCGCCGGCAGTCCGGCTGTCGTGTCCCGGGAGATGCTTGACACTCGCGTCCCGCCTGATGCCTGACATGGTCTCAAGACGCGTCGCGGAGGCCTTCACGGTCCCTGACAAGGCGCGCATCGCGGCGGATCAGCTCAATCGATCAGCTCTGCGGTAAGGGCAAGAGTTGAACCAGGCCTACCGCGGTTTCCTCATTCGCCCAGGTGTGAACGGCGCGGACGGCCCACCGGCCAGCCGGTGTCGGAATAGGGGCTTGCTCGGGCACCGTCTCTTCACCGGGGTACGCAACCGTCAGCTCGGTTCCAGGGGTGACGGAATCTATAAGCACCGCCGGTCCGTCCGTCTCCCAGATGCCACATTGCGCCCACTCGACGGCAGGGTCGTCGAGGATGGACTTCGCGACGTTGATCAGCTCAGCCTCGGAGTCGGCCCCGAGCCAACGGACGAACGTCCGCCACTCCGGCAGATAGCAGGTTCTGGCGGGTTCGTCCGCCAAGACAAGTCCCTGCTGGCCG
Organism: Micromonospora sp. NBC_00362; assembly: GCF_026342155.1. NCBI lineage: Bacteria > Bacillati > Actinomycetota > Actinomycetes > Micromonosporales > Micromonosporaceae > Micromonospora > Micromonospora sp. NBC_00362. The sequence goes on along the minus strand of NZ_JAPENH010000001.1, from coordinate 5,501,675 downwards.
CTGTTACCGATAGCGATCACACCTGCCAGGCCAGCAACCTCGCAGGCGCGGTCGTAGTCATCCAGGGCGTCCCCGGTACCCGCGATCGTCCCGGCGGCCGTGCAGCCACCCCACTCGTTCAACACCGCAACCGGTACCGCGAGCAAAGGACCACCCATCGACTCGACCCACGCGGGGGAGGACTCTACCGAAGGCGATGAGGTGGACCAGGCGGCTTCCATACCGCACAGTCTCCCGCCCGACCAGCGGCGATGCCGCATCAGTCTCCGCAGAGACGGACGTACGACCACGACCGGCTACCGACGCACCGTCACCGACTGCAACCAGAACGACTGAGCAACCAAGGCCGGCTGTCGTGCATGTGTTGGGACGGATTCGTCAAGCATATGGTGGGACTAGACACGCCGCACTGAGCCGAAGACCCGCCGCTCGCGCCGAACCATCCCGCTCCCCCAGGTCGTGGCGACCGCCATCCGCGAGCACACGGCGCAGTTTCCGCCGGCTGCCGGCGGCACCATCTTCACCACCCGCTTCGCCGGCCCATACCGGCGCGACTACTACGGCTCCCTGATTTTCTCGGCCGTCGAGCGGGCCGGGCTACCGAAGGGCACCACGAGTCACTACCTACGGCACCACTACGCCTCTGTACTGCTGATGCAGGGCGTGTCGGTCATCGTGGTCGCCGAGCGGCTGGGGCACGAGAATGCGACCTTGGTCCTGTCGGCATACGGCCACCTGATGCCGGACTCGGAAGAACGCACCCGCCGCGCCGTCGATGACGCGTGGGGTTGTGCCCCCGGTGTGCCCCAGAGCGAGGGTCCAACCGCCTGACCTGCGGGAACAGGCCCGATTCAGACGTTGAAGCGGAACTCCACCACGTCGCCGTCCTGCATGACGTACTCCTTGCCCTCGATGCGGACCTTGCCCGCCGCCTTGGCCGACGCCATCGAACCGTGCTCGACCAGGTCGTGGTACGAAACCACCTCGGCCTTGATGAAGCCGCGCTGGAAGTCGCTGTGGATGACACCCGCGGCCTCCGGCGCGGTGGCGCCGACCGGGACGGTCCAGGCGCGCGCTTCCTTGGGGCCGGCCGTGAGGTACGTCTGGAGGCCGAGGGTGCGGAAACCGACCCGGACGAGTTGGTTGAGGCCGGGCTCGTTCTGCCCGATCGACTCCAGCAGCTCGCGGGCCTCGTCCTCGGGCAGGTCCACCAGCTCGGATTCGATCTTGGCGTCCATGAAGATCGCCTCTGCGGGGGCGACCAGGGCGCGCAGTTCGTCGAGGAACGTCTCGTTGGCCAGCTCGGCCTCGTCGACGTTGAAGACGTACAGGAAGGGCTTGGTGGTGAGCAGGTGCAGCTCGCGCAGGTGCTCCAGCTCGATCTTGGCGGCGGCGGCCCCGGAGTAGAGGGTGGTGCCGCCGTCGAGCACCTCGATCGCGGCCTTCGCGGCGGCGACAGCGGCGGCCCGGTCCTTGCGGAGCTTGGCCTCCTTCTCCAACCGGGGCAGCGCCTTGTCCAGGGTCTGCAGGTCGGCGAGGATCAGCTCGGTGTTGATCGTCTCGATGTCGTCGGCCGGGGAGATCTTGCCGTCGACGTGCACCACGTTCGGGTCGGAGAAGGCCCTGACCACCTGGCAGATCGCCGAGGCGTCCCGGATGTTGGCCAGGAAGGCGTTGCCCCGGCCCTGCCCCTTCGACGCGCCGCGGACCAGGCCGGCGATGTCGACGAACGACACCGGCGCCGGCAGCACCTTCTGCGAGGAGAAGATCTCGGCCAGCTTGCCCAGCCGCTCGTCGGGCAGCCCGACCACGCCGACGTTGGGCTCGATGGTGGCGAACGGGTAGTTCGCCGCCAGCACGTCGTTCTTGGTCAACGCGTTGAAAAGCGTGCTCTTGCCGACGTTGGGCAGGCCGACGATGCCGATGGTGAGACTCACGACGGGCCAGCTTACGCCGGTCCCGGCCGGGCCGGTCCACGCGGCTCCGATTCGGCGCCTCGCCGCTTGTCGATCGTCGCTCCCACCGGGTCCTGTCAGGCGTTGCTAATCTCCCGGTTCGATGTTCCGCTGCTGGAGGTGAGATGACCTCGACGTTGCCCGAGCTGTACATCGCCGTCGACGTGGAGGCGGACGGGCCGATCCCCGGGCCGTACAGCATGATCTCGCTGGGCATGGCCGTGGCCGGCCGCCCGGACCTCACCTTCTACACCGAGTTGCGTCCCATCTCCGACGAGTTCGTCCCCGCGGCGCTGGCCGTCTCCGGCCTGGACCGGGACCGGCTGCTGCGGGAGGCGCCCACCGCGCAGGAGGCGATGTCCGCCGCGGCGGCCTGGGTCGACGGGCTCCGCCGGGTCGGCCGTCCGGTCTTCCTGGCCGCCCCGGCCGTCTGGGACGGCATGTTCGTGCACTGGTACTTCGTCCGCTTCGTCGGGCGCAGCCCGTTCGGTGCGACCGGCTCCGGTGTCGATCTCCGCAGCTACTGGATGGGGTTGACCGGCAGCGAGTGGGCCGGAACCCGCCAGGGCTCGATCAAGAACGAGGTGGGCCTGCACGACATGCCGCACACGCACCACGCCGGGGAGGACGCCGCCGAGCTGGCCCAGGTCTTCGACGCGGTGCTGCGCCGCCGACAGCCGGTCGAGGAGGCGTGACGCTCAGCCGAGCCGGCGGGGGGCGATGACCGCCTCGCGGACGCTGCCGTCCGCGCCGCGGCTGACCTCGTACGCCGAGACGCCGTCGCGGTCCGCGATTGCCTCGACGAGCTGGGTGCCCCGGTAGACCAGGCCGACGCCGTCGTCGGTGCAGTGGCTGGTGGGGAGCGTGCCGTCACCGACCAGCTCGTGCATGAGCGGGCGGCGCTGGCCCTCGCTGTCGTAGTGCACCCCGTTGCCGTACGGCAGCCAGGCCAGGCCCTCGGTGAAGCCGCGCAGCCGGGGGCCGAAGCTGTCGGTGGCACCGCCGACATGCCAGCAGATCGAGCCGGCGGAGACGCCGGCCAGCACCACGCCGGCCTGCCAGCACTCGTGCAGGATCTCGTCGAGCCCGTGCACCCGCCACACCGCGACCAGGTTGGCCACGCTGCCACCGTCGACCCAGATGACGTCCTGGGCGAGCAGGTGGGCGCGGACGTCCTCGACGTTCGGCATCGGGAACAGGGCGAGGTGTGACAGCCGGAAGCGGGTGTCGGCGAACGCGCCGTAGACGGCGGTCAACGAGGTGGGCTGGTCGCCGACGGCCTGCCCGAGGTAGCAGACCCGCGGCTGCGGACCGGCCTCGGCCAACTCGGCCGCCAGCTCGAAGACCGGGCTGGGACGCAGGTCGTAGGGCCCGCGGTTGCCCCGAAAGAAGCCCATGCTGGTGGCGATGATGGTCGGTGCGCTGGCGGGCATCGGAGCGTCCTTCCGTCGACTGCGGTGCGGCGTCCATCCTGCCGCAGCCGGTCTTCCGCCCGCTCGGTGCGGGGCCCGACCGCCACTCGCTGGTGGCGGTCGGGCCCGGCCAACGTCATGATCAACTCGACGGGTCGGGCCGCCGTTGGCGGGGCACCTCTACCTCGGGCCAATGGCCCAGGGCCCGACGGTCGGCCGGGGGCAGTTGCCCGGCGGCGGCGCGGGGCAGGGTGAACCGGTCGGCGGCGGCTGGCCCGACCGAGACCGACTCGCGCAGCATCCAACGCACCTCGTCGGCCGTCCAGCCCAGCCCCGGCCGCGCGGCGATCTCACGGATCAACCGCCGGCCAACACTCGTGTCGTCGTCGTAGAAGCGCATGCACCAGTGGTGCGTCCACATCCCGAGCGCCCGCAGGCCCGCGTCGTCCAGGGAGCCGGCCAACCGGCCGCAGGCCGTGTCGGGAAAGCTCTGCTCGGGGTCGCCCGCCCGGTCCCGTTCGATGGCGCCCACGGCCGCCGGCGCGACGGCCCGCATCCGGCGGTAGAAGGACTGCGCCACCGCACGGGGCAGCGGCGGGAACGCACCCGGTGTCGACGCCGCCGCCCAACCCGCCACGCTCGTCATCCACCGCACCCCTTCTTCAGTTGGTGGCCGGACGCTACCCGGCACGACCGACACTTTCGGGCCGAAAAACCCCACCGATCGTGGATAGCGACGATGACCTGGGACGTCTGTATCTGTGACAACGAAACGGGGGTGGTGGGTGGACGAGGACGAGCGCGCACGGCTGGCCGAGTTCGTCGGCAGCCGGACTCCGGCGCTGATGCGGGTCGCGTACCTGCTGACCGGGGATCGCAACGCCGCCGAGGACCTGTTCCAGTCGGCGTTGGCGCGGACCATCCCGAAGTGGGGAACCATTCGGCACGCCGATCCCGAGGGCTATCTGCGGGTGGTGATGTACCGCGAGCAGATCAGCTGGTGGCGGCGACTCCGCCGGTGGCGGGAGACACCGCTCAATCCGGGCGACGAACCGGTCGGCGGCGACCCGAGCGGCGGCACCGACGTGCGGTTGGCGATGCGGGCCGCGCTGCGTCACCTGCCACCGACACAGCGGGCGGTGGTGGTCCTCCGCTACTACGAGGACCTGCCCGAAGCCCGGGTGGCCGAGTTGCTGGGCTGCTCGGTGGGGACCGTACGCAGCCGTACCCATCGAGCGGTGAAGCGACTGCGTGACCTGCTGCCGGACGTCGACAGGCTGGAGGTACGGCGATGACCGAACCCTTCGAGCACCTCATCCGCTCCACCCTCACCGACCTGGCCGAGGAGGCACCGATCGTGCATGACCAGTTGAGCCGAGCGGAACGGCTGGTGCGCAACAGACGTCGCGCCACTGTGACGGTGGGGGCGGTGAGCACCCTGGCGGCGATCCTGATCGCCACCCCGATCGCCCTGGCCGCGACCGGCTCGGACGAGCCTCCCCCGGCCGTGCCCAGCCCGGCTGGCCCGGCGGCCGTACCCAGCCCACCCGTGCCCACCCCGTCCGCGCCGACCACGGTGCCGACCGTGGAGCCGAGCCCCGGGGGCGCGCCCGGGGACCCGTCGATCACGCCGGGTCCGCCCGGCGTACCGGGCCAACCGACTGTCAAGCCGAGCCCGTCGGGCCCGCCCGGTGTTCCGGACCGGCCGACTGTCACGCCAACCCCGTCGACTCCGCCCGCCCCGGGCGGTGTGCCGGGCCGGCCGACTGTCGTGCCGAGCCCGGCGCGTTGAGCAGAACCGCCCCGGCCTGAGCGGTCAACCCAGGAGATTCCGGTCACCTTCGCGCGGCGCTCCCCCGTACCGGCGAGCGCCGCGCGTCGCAGTGGCCAGCGGGCACCGGTCCACCGGATTTGTCGAGGCCGACATGCCCGCTCATTCTTGGGCCATGACCGATCCCGGACACCCGAGGCGCGAGCTGCGGGGGCACCGATGAGCACCGCCATGGCCCGGGTGCCCGACTCCCTGCGGGGGCAGATCGTCACCCCCGGCGACCGCCGGTACGCGCAACTGCGCTCGACGTACACCAGGTCGGCGTCTCCGGCAGCGGTCCTGCTGCCGAAGACCACCGCGCAGGTGGTCGACGCGCTGCGCTACGCGCGGGAGCAGCGGCTGCCCATCGCGGTCCGCAGCGGCGGGCACGGGCTCTCCGGAGCCTCCTCCAACAACGGCGGGGTGGTCATCGACCTGTCCATGCTCAACCGGGTTCAGGTGATCGACGAGCGGGCCGGGCTGGTCCGGGTCGAGGCCGGTGCGCGCTGGGCGAACGTGGCGAAGGCGCTGGCCCCGTACGGGCTGATGATCAGCTCGGGTGACTACGGCGGTGTCGGCGTCGGCGGCCTGGCCACCGGCGGTGGTGTCGGCTGGCTGGTCCGCGCCCACGGCCTCACCATCGACCGGGTCCGCGCCGTCGAGGTGGTGCTGGCGGACGGGACGCTGGTACGCGCGGACGCCGACCACGAGCCGGAGCTGTTCTGGCTGGTCCGCGGGGCCGGGGCTGGCACGGGCATCGTGGTGGCCTTCGAGATCGAGGCGGCCGAGCAGCGCAACGTCGGTGTCGCGCAACTGGTCGTCGAGGCGCATCCGGACGGCCGCACCGTCCGGGAGTGGACGAGCTACCTCGCGCAGGCGCCACGGGAGTTGTCAGCGGCCGCCGTGGTGTACGCGGAGGGTCGATCGGTCCTCATGTCCATCACCGCGGTGGTCGCCGCCGAGAGCCTGCGCCGGGCCCGACCGGCGGTGGAACCGCTGCTCGCCATCGGCAAGGTGCTCGAACACCGGACCGACCTGCTGCCCTACCCGACGCTGGTGCCGACAGCGCACCTCAACCCCAACGTCGGGCAGCAGCGCGGCACGACCACGAACGGTCTGTTCACCGCGCTGGACGACGCCGGGGCGCGGGCCGTGACGCGAGCGGTGACCGGGCCGGGGCGGGCGGTGATCCAGCTCCGCTCGTTGGGTGGGGCGGTCAACGACGTCGCCTCCGACGCGACCGCGTACCCGCATCGTCACCAGGACACGCTGATCGTGGCCTCGGTGTTTCCGCCGCAGGCCGACGCCGCCTTGAACGCCGCCTGGCGGGCCGCCGGGGCACGCGCCGACGGCGCGTACGTCAACTTCGAGAGCCGGCCGGACCCGGCCGCGTTCGCCCGGATCTACCCGGGCGAGACCGGAGCGCGGGTCCGGCGGCTGTGGAAGCGGTACGACCCGGACGGGGTGTTCCGATCGGCCCTGCTGACCGGCCAGGCCAACCGCGCCGGTCAGGGCAACCGGTCCAACGGCGCCGGCCAGGTCGACCGAACCGGTCAGGGCTCCCGCGCCGGCCGGTCCGGTCAGCCGCACCGACGCCGCCGCTGACGCCGGAGCCGATCCCGCGCCCACGCACACCCAGGTCCGATTCCCGCCAGCCGACGACCGGTCGAGCGGGGCATCATCGGTGACATGGAGATGGACTTCGAGCGGTGTTACCGGGCCGTGGACAGCCGTGACCAGCGGTTCGACGGCTGGTTCTACACCGGTGTGACGTCCACCGGGATCTACTGCCGGCCGTCCTGCCCGGCGATCACACCGAAGCGGCAGAACGTCCGGTTCTTTCCGTCCGCCGCCGCCGCACAGGGCGCCGGGCTGCGTGCCTGCCGCCGCTGCCGGCCGGACGCCGCGCCCGGCTCACCGCTCTGGGACGTCCGCGCGGACGTGGCCGGTCGGGCGATGCGGCTCATCGCCGACGGGGTGGTCGACCGGGACGGCGTACCGGGGTTGGCCTCCCGGCTGGGCTACACCGAGCGGCACCTGCACCGGATGCTGAGCGCCGAGATGGGTGCCGGGCCGCTCGCGCTGGCCCGGGCCCAACGCGCCCAGACCGCCCGGATTCTTATCGAGACGACCGACCTGGCGATGGCCGAGATCGCGTTCGCCGCCGGCTTCGGCAGCGTGCGGCAGTTCAACGACACGCTTCGCGAGGTGTACGCGAGCGCCCCGTCCGACCTGCGCACGGCCCGTGGTCGCCAGCAGGCGCCGACCGGGGCGGGGACCATCGCGCTCCGGCTGGCGTACCGCCCGCCGCTGCACGCCCGGGCGCTGCTGGACTTCCTCGCGGTGCGGGCGTTGCCCGGCGTGGAGGCGGTCCGCGACGGGACGTACCACAGGGGTCTGCGGTTGCCGCACGGCACCGGCCAGGTGGCCCTGACCCCGGTGGACGGGCACGTGGCGGCGACGTTGCGCCTCGCCGACCTGCGCGACCTGGCACCGGCGGTGGCCCGCTGCCGCCGGTTGCTCGACCTGGACGCGGACCCGGCGGCCATCGACGCCACGTTGGCCACCGATCCGGCGCTGGCCCCGGCGGTCGCCGCCGAACCCGGCATCCGCGTCCCCCGCGCTGTCGACGGCTTCGAGCAGGCCGTCCGCGCCATCATCGGCCAACAGGTCTCGGTCACGTCCGCAAGAACAACCCTCACCCGCCTCCTCACCGCCCACGCCCACGCCCAGGTTGATCATGAAGTTGTTGCCACTGACGACGGCGTGTCGGGACAACAACTTCATGATCAACGGGGTGGGTCACCGGGTGAGGCGCCGGGTGGGCTGCGGGGGTTCTTGGGGGCGGAGGAACTTTTGGGGCTGCCGGACTCGGGGTTCGGGATGCCGGTGGGGCGGCGGGAGGCTCTGCGGGGGTTGGCTCGCGCCGTTGTGGACGGGTCTGTCGACCTCGCCGCTGGAGTGGATCGGGAGGAAGCCGTTCGGCGGCTGCTCGCGCTGCCCGGCATCGGCCCGTGGACCGCCAACTACCTGGCCATGCGCGCCTTCGGCGACCCCGACATCCTGCTCAGCTCCGACCTCGCGGTCCGACGCGGCGCTGCCGCGCTCGGCCTGCCCGACACCCCACCAACCCTCGACAGGTACGCCGAGCGCTGGCGGCCCTGGCGGTCCTACGCCACGATCAGACTCTGGAGAGCGGCATGAACATCGACAGCACCGTACTGAGCACACCGGCCGGCCCACTGAGCATCCTCGCCGGCCCCGACGGTGACGTACGGGCGGCCGGCTTCACACCGGACCCGGCGGCGCTGCTGCCCCTGGTCCACCCGGCCCTGCGGGCACCGCTACGGGAGCGGGCAGACCTCGGCCCGGTCAGCGCGGCGGTCCACTCCTACCTGGACGGTGACCTCGCCGCCATCGACACCGTGCCGGTCCGTCAACGCACCGGTGGGGAGTTCATGGCACACGCCTGGCAGGTGCTGCGCGAGGTGCCGCCGGGCACCCCGGTCACCTACACCGGGTACGCCGCGCTGGCCGGTCGACCACCGGCGGTCCGAGCCGCAGCGGCAGCCTGCGCCCGGAACGCGGCGGCTCTCTTCGTGCCCTGCCACCGGGTTCTTCGCACCGACGGCACGCTCGGTGGCTACCGCTGGGGGCTGGACGTGAAGAAGTGGCTTCTCGGTCATGAGCGACGCTTGACAACAAGCTGACAGGAGCATCGACACTCATTGACGCTACCGTCTGGTAGTGCCTGTGGAGAGCGACGGCGACCCGGCCGCCCGGGCCGCCGCGGGCACCCACCCCGTGCACAACCTCTGGCGGCTGCGCCCCTACCTGCGCCCGTACGCCGCCGAGTTCGCCTGGCTGCTCGTCGCGGGCCTCGCCGGCACCGCGGCCGGGATCGCCGTGCCACTGGTCGTGCAGCGGGTAGTGGACGGGCCGGTGGCCCGACACGAACCGGCCGGGCTACTCCAGCTCGGTGGCTTGGCGCTGCTGCTCGGCGTGGTCGAGGCGGTGCTCATCTTCATCCGCCGGTGGGTGCAGTCGTCCTCGGCGGTGGGCATGGAGGCGGCACTGCGCGCCGACGTCTACGCCCACCTGCAACGGCTGCCGACCGGCTTCCACGACCGCTGGCAGTCCGGCCAGTTGCTCTCCCGGATCACCAGCGACCTGTCGGTGATCCGCCGGTTCCTCTCCTTCGGCGTGTTCTTCCTGGTGCTCAACCTGACCACGTACGTGGTCGTGGTGGCGCTGCTGATCAACCTGCATCCGGCGCTCGGGGTGCTGGTCGCGGCCAGCGCGGTGCCGCTGCTGCTGATCAGCCGCCGCTTCGGCAGGCACTACCACGCCGCGTCCCGCCGGATGCAGGATCAGCAGGGCGACGTGGCGACGCTGGTCGAGGAGACCGCGCAGGGCCTGCGCACCATGAAGGCGTACGGGCGGGGGCCCGAACTGGCCGCTCGCTTCGCCGGTGCGGCCCGGCGCCTGCACGACACCGGCGTCGGCAAGGGGCGGCTGCTGGCGAACACCTCGGCGCTGCTCGACCTGGTGCCCAACGTGACACTGGGCGTGGTGCTCGCGGCAGGGGCGGCCGCCGCCGCGCAGGGCACGCTCACCATCGGTGAACTGGTCGCGTTCGTCAGCCTCCAACTGATGCTCATCTGGCCGGTGCAGTCGCTGGGTTGGATCATCGCCAACGGTCAGGAGGCGGCCACCGCCGCCGACCGGATCCAGGAAGTGCTGGACACTCCACCGCAGATCGTCGACTCTCCCGACGCGGTCGCGCTGTCACGCGGCGCGGTGCGCGGTCGGCTGCGCTTCGAGCGGGTCGCGTTCAGCTACCCGGGTGCCACCAGTGGGGTCCTGCGCGAGATCGATCTGACCATCGAGCCGGGCGAGACGTTGGCCCTGGTCGGCGCCACCGGCTCCGGCAAGAGCACGTTGCTCTCCCTGGTGCCCCGGCTGCACGACGTGACCACCGGCCGGATCACGCTGGACGGGCACGACCTGCGCGAGCTGCGGCTGGCCTCGCTGCGCCGGTTGGTCGGGGTGGCGTTCGAGGAGCCGACGCTCTTCTCCATGTCGGTACGGGAGAACCTCACACTGGGTCGCCCGGACGCCGGCGACGACGAGATCCGCGCGGCCCTCGCGCTGGCCCAGGCCGACTTCGCGTACGACCTGCCCTGGGGGTTGGCGACCCGGGTGGGCGAGCAGGGGTTGTCCCTCTCCGGCGGGCAACGGCAACGGCTCGCGTTGGCGCGGGCCGTGCTCGGCAGACCGGCGGTGCTGGTGCTGGACGACCCGCTCTCCGCTCTCGACGTGCACACCGAGGCCCTTGTCGAAGCGGCGCTACGGCGGGTCCTGCGCGACAGCACCGCACTGCTGGTGGTGCACCGGCCGTCGACGATCGCGTTGGCCGACCGGGTCGCCCTGCTGGAGGACGGCCGGATCACCGCGACCGGCCGGCACTCCGACCTGCTGGCCACCGTTCCGGCGTACCGGGCGCTGCTCGCCGCCGAGCCGCCCGCCGGGCATCCACCCCCGGCTGGAGCCAGCGGTCCGAGTTCGTCCCCTTCGGACGGGTGGGGGCTGGTGCGCTCGTGAGGGTGCCGGAGCAGGCCGACCCACCTCCCCCCGAGGAGGAGCCCGAGCTCACCCGCTGGCGCGGGACCGCCACCGACCCGGAGGCCGACCGCAGTCGAGCCGAGGACACCAGCCCGGAGGCGGTGGCCCGGCTACGCCGGCTCAGCCGCACCCTGCTGGGCGACCTGCTCCGCCCGCATCGGAGGCGTCTCACCGCGGCGGTCGCCCTGCTGCTGGCCCAGAACGCCGCCGCGATGGCCGGCCCGTACCTGGTCATGATCGGTATCGACCGGGCCATCCCGCCGTTGCGCGCCGGCGACGCCGGCCCGCTGGTCGCCGTCGCCGGGGCGTTCGCGGTGGCCGCCGTGACCGAGTACGCGGCCCGCCGCGGCTTCCTCACCCTCTCCGCCCGGATCGGCCAGGCCGTCCTGCTCGACCTGCGGCAGCGGGTGTTCGGGCACTTCCTGCGGCTGTCGGTGGGCTTCCACGAGCGCTACACGTCCGGCCGGATGGTCTCCCGGCTCACCAGTGACCTGGACTCGATCGCCGAGCTGGTCGACGGTGGGATCGACAGCCTGGTGCTGGCCGGTCTCTCCATCCTGTCGGTGGCCGCCATCCTGCTCTGGCTGGACCTGCCGCTGGCGGCAGTGACGCTGTTCGCCTTCCCCTTCCTGTTCTGGCTCTCCCGCTGGTTCGCCCGGTCGTCGGCCAGCGCGTACCGACGGACCCGGGACGCCGTCGCGCTGGTCATCGTGCACTTCGTCGAGTCGATGCGGGGCATCCGTGCGGTGCAGGCGTTCCGCCGGGAGCCTCGCAACCAACGGATCTTCGTGGCGCTCGGCGACGACTACCGGCGGAGCAGCCTGCACGCGTTCCGGCTGATCGCCACGTACTCGCCCGCGATCAAGCTGATCGGCAACGTCACAGTGGCGGTGGTGCTCTGCTACGGCGGTTGGCGGGTGCTCGGCGGGCAGACCGAGATCGGTGTGCTCGCCGCGTTCCTGCTCTACCTGCGCCGATTCTTCGAGCCGATGCAGGAGCTGAGCCAGTTCTACAACTCGTTGCAGTCGGCCACCGCCGCACTGGAGAAGCTGGCCGGGGTGCTCGACGAACGACCGGGCGTCGCCGAACCGGCCCGGCCCACACCGCTGCCGACCGGTCCCGGCCGTGGTGAGTTGATCTTCCGCGCGGTCGGCTTCGGCTACCGGGCCGACACCCCGATTCTCTGCCGGCTGGAGTTGACAGTGCCGGCCGGGCAGACGGTGGCGCTGATCGGCCCCACCGGGGCGGGCAAGTCGACGATCGCGAAGCTGGTCGCCCGGTTCCACGACCCCGACACCGGCACGGTCCGGCTGGACGGGGTCGACCTGCGCGACGTGCGCGACGCCGACCTGCGCCGCGCGGTGGTGCTGGTGACGCAGGAGAACCACCTGTTCACTGGGACCGTCGCGGAGAACATCAGGTTCGGTTGCCCGGGGGCCGACGACGCCGCCGTCCAGGCCGCCGCGCGGGCGATCGGCGCGCACGACTTCATCGCCGCACTACCCGAGGGGTACGCCACCCAGGTGCACCGGCGCGGCGGCCGGCTCTCCGCCGGGCAGCGGCAGTTGGTCGCGTTCGCCCGCGCGTTCCTGGCCGACCCGACAGTGCTCATCCTGGACGAGGCGACGTCGTCGCTGGACGTGCCGACGGAACGTCTGGTGCAGCGGGCACTCGGCACCATCCTGCGCGACCGCACCGCGCTGGTGATCGCCCATCGGCTTTCCACTGTGGAAACCGCTGACCGGGTGCTCGTCCTCGACGGCGGAAAAGTCGTCGAGGACGGCCCACCCGCCGTGCTCGCCGAGGCAGATGGCCGGTACGCCGCCCTGCACCGCCAGTGGCGTGACTCGCTGATCTAGTCGGGCCACCCCGTCGCGGCCACGACCGCCGGCCGGTGTGTTCGGCAGCAACTACGTCGCCCCGCACCCGGTAGATGCCTACGATCGCATGATGACCGATACGGCGAGGACGGCCCGCGCCAGCGTTCCCGAGCGTCCGACCCTGGACGGGCTCGAGGAGAGCTGGGCACGCCGCTGGCAGGAGGACGGCACGTACACGTTCGACCGCTCGAAGCAGCGGAGCGACGTGTTCTCGATCGACACCCCGCCGCCGACCGTATCGGGCGAGTTGCACATGGGGCACGTCTTCTCGTACACGCACACCGACACCACTGCGCGGTACCAGCGGATGCGCGGCAAGGCCGTCTTCTACCCGATGGGCTGGGACGACAACGGCCTGCCCACCGAGCGTCGGGCGCAGAACGTGTACGGGGTGCGCTGCGATCCGGCGCTGCCGTACGACCCGGTGTGGCGGCCACCGGCGGCTCCGGTCGACGACGCGGCCCGCCGCGACCCCACCCCGATCTCCCGGCGCAACTTCATCGAGCTGTGCGAACGGTTGACTGTCACCGACGAGCAGGCCTTCGAGGCGCTGTGGCGACGGCTCGGGCTGTCGGTGGACTGGTCCCTGACGTACACGACCATCGGCCGGATCGCCCGGACCACCAGCCAACGGGCGTTCGTCCGCAACCTGCGCCGCGGCGAGGCGTACCAGTCGGAGGCCCCGACCCTCTGGGACGTCGGCTTCGCCACCGCCGTCGCCCAGGCGGAGTTGGAGGACCGGGAGCGCCCCGGCGCCTACCACCGGCTGCGGTTCACAGCGGCCGACGGTCGGGAGGTGCTCATCGACACCACCCGGCCCGAGCTGCTACCGGCCTGTGTGGCGCTGGTCTGTCACCCCGACGACGAGCGGTACGCCGACCTGGTGGGCGGCACCGTGCGCAGCCCGCTGTTCGACGTCGAGGTGCCGGTGTACGCCCATCCCCTCGCCGAACCCGGCAAGGGCACCGGTGTCGCGATGGTCTGCACCTTCGGTGACCTGACCGACGTGACCTGGTGGCGTGAGCTGGGGCTGGACACCCGGGTGGTGATCGGCCGGGACGGTCGGTTGCTCCCCGAGCCACCGCACGGGGTGCCGGCGCAGCCGTACGCGGCGCTGGCCGGGCAGAGCGTCAACGGCGCCCGCCGGGAGATCGTCGGGATGCTGGCCGACGCCGGTGACCTGATCGGCGAGCCGCGCCCGATCACCCACCCGGTCAAGTTCTACGAACGCGGCGATCGGCCACTGGAGATCGTCTCGACGCGACAGTGGTATCTGCGCAACGGCGGCCGGGACGAGGCGCTGCGAGCCACGCTGCTGGGCAGGGGCGAGCAGTTGCACTGGGTGCCGGCGCACATGAAACACCGCTACGACAACTGGGTGGGCGGCCTCAACGGGGACTGGCTGGTCAGCCGTCAACGCTTCTTCGGCGTGCCGGTGCCGGTGTGGTACCGGCTCGACGACACTGGCGAGCCGGACTGGTCCCACCCTCTCACGCCGGACGAGTCCGCGCTGCCGGTCGACCCATCCAGCGATCCGGCGCCCGGTTACGACGAGTCGCAACGCGGCCGACCGGGCGGTTTCATCGGCGATCCGGACGTGCTGGACACCTGGGCCACGTCCTCGGTGACCCCGCAGATCGTCGGTGGCTGGGAGACCGACCCGGACCTGTTCGCCCGGGTCTTCCCGATGGACCTCCGCCCGCAGGGGCAGGAGATCATCCGGACCTGGCTCTTCGACAGCGTGGTCCGGTCGCACTTCGAGCACGGGGTGCTGCCCTGGCGGGACACAGTGCTCTCGGGCTGGATCCTCGACCCGGACCACAAGAAGATGGCCAAGTCCAAGGGGAACGTGGTCACCCCACTGGCCCTGTTGGAGCAGCACGGCTCGGACGCGGTGCGCTACTGGGCGGCCAGCGGCAAGCCCGGCATGGACCTGGCCTTCGACCCGGCGCAGATCAAGGTCGGCCGGCGACTGGCCACCAAACTGCTCAACGCGTCCAAGTTCGCGCTCGGGCTGGGCGCGGCGGACGCGTTGCGCGCCCCGTACGACAACTCCAGTTCGGCGCGTCTGACGCCGCGCCGCGACCTGGAGCTGTCGGCCACCACCCCACTGGACCGGGCCATGCTCGCCGAGCTGGCCACCGTGGTCACCGCCGCGGGCACCGCCTTCGACTCGTACGACCACACGGCGGCCCTGCAGGTCACCGAGGCGTTCTTCTGGCGATTCTGCGACGACTACATCGAGCTGGTCAAGGAGCGGGCCTACGGCACCGGCGCGGCGGCGGACTCCGCACGGGCGGCGCTGGCCTCGGCGCTGTCGGTGCAGCTGCGGCTGTTCGCCCCGGTGCTGCCGTACGTGACCGAGGAAATCTGGTCGTGGTGGCGGTACGGCTCGGTACACCAGGCGCCGTGGCCCACCACCCACGAGGTGGCCCGGACCATCGATGGCTCGGGTGAGCCGGCGCTGCTGCGGCTCGCCGGTGACGCGTTGAGCCAGGTGCGACGGGCCAAGTCGGAGCGGAAGCTGTCGATGAAGGCGGAGGTGCCGTTGGCGGAGGCACTCGGCCCGGCGGCGCTGCTGGAGCAGCTCACGCTGGTCGCCGACGACCTACGGGCGGCGGGCCGGATCGGCAAACTCGACCTGCTTCCCGACCGTACCCCTGAGTTGGTCATCGCCTGCGCCTTCTGACCGGGGTCCGCCGCCGCCCGCTCGGGCGGCGGCGGACCGGCGGGTCACCAGCCGCGCAGGAAACGCAGCCCGAGCAGGAACGCGATCACGGCGGGCCCCACCAACAGGGTGATCGCCTGGAGCCGGTACGGCATCCGGTGCCGGGTCAGCTCGCCCGCGTTACCGAGCACGATGGCCCCCGCCAGCATCAGGAACGCGCCCCACCAACCCGTCTCCAGGTGGATCAGCTCCACCCGGATCAGTTGCAGGGTCAGGCCGAGCAGCGCCCCGGTCAACGCGAGCAGCGCCACCGCCCGGTGCAGGCCCCGGGCCAGCGGGTGGGCGGCGCGCCAGCCGTAGGTGCCGAACACCGCCAGGCAGGGCAGCACCACCATGAGCGGCCAACCCCGCCCCATCACGCCGAACATCAGCAGTGCGCCCACAGCGAAGACCATCGTGCCGACACAGGCCAGCATGTACCCGGCGAAGGCCCGGCCGCCGCCGCGAGCGAGCAACGGCCCACCGCTGGCCGCGATCAACGCGGCCGGGATCAGGATGAACACCGCCCACCAGTGGAACTGACCGCTACCCTGAGCCGCCGTGGCGACGGTGGCACAGGCCAGCCCGGCGACGGCCAGGCTGGTCAGCCACGGCCGGCTGCTCCGGGAGTATGGCTCAGCCAACGACGTCCGCTCCGCTTCGACGCTCACGCCCACCAGCCTGGCCCGAGGTGGCCCGACCGGTCCATCCGGCCAGCCCTACCGCCGCGCGGGGGCTGGCCGGAACAGCGTCCCGCACGGCTGTCAGCTCGTCTCGCCAGCCACGCTGAACGAACGCAGGCGGTCGATGGCGAGCACTGTGAAGCCGACGCTGACCAGCGCGGTCATCACCGACGCCACCGGCACCGACACGCTGGTCTCCAGCAGCCCGGTGGGGGCGATCCGGTCGGCGAGGGCGATCACGTACTGCTGGATGGAGAGCACCTTGGTGCCGCTGACGAAGTTGCCCAGCAGCCCCTCCCAGATCAGCACGTAGACCAGCCCGAGCAGCACCGGCCGCCTGGTGACCAGGCTGAGCGCGAGGAACAACGCCGAGTACGCCAGCGCGCCGAGCGCCGCCGCGACCGCCAGCGCCAGTCCGAGGCGTACCGAATCGGCGAGCACGCCCGCGACGTAGAGCGGCACCGCCACGGTGACCGCGGTGACCCCGGCGGCCACCGCGAGCTTCGGCAGCACGATCTGCCAGCGCGGCAGCGGCTTGGTCAGGATGTGCACCACGGTGCCGTCGTCGATCTCGGCGCCCAGCACGCCGGTGCCGATGATCAGCGCGACCACCGGCAGCACCACGGCCAGCCCGAGGCCGACAAGCACCGGCGGGCCCCACTGGCCCGGGTCCACCCCGAGCGACCGGCAGAGCACGGCCAGCCCGAGCAGCACCAACGGCAGCGGTAGCAGCAGCAGGAACCGACGTCGGCCGAACAACCCGCGCGCGGTGATCCAGGTAACTGTCGACATGTCAGGCCTCCACCAGGTAGGAGAAGACGCTCTCCAGGGACTCGTCGGACGGCACCAGCTGGCGTACCCGAATGCCTTTGTTCAGCGCGATCCGGGGTAGCGCCCGGGTGAACGCGCCGTAGTCACCGGCCCGCACGGTCAGGCCGGTCGGGTCCAGTTCGACCCCACTGACCGACGCCTCGGCGATCAGCGCGACGGCCAGCGCCCGGTCGTCGGTGGAGCGCACCGCGAACACGTGCGGGCGGTTGGTCATCAACCGGCGGATGGTCCGGAAGTCGCCAGAGGCTGCCAAGCGGCCGGCCACCATCACCTGCACCGTCCCGGAGACCTGTTCGACCTCCTCCAGGATGTGCGAGCTGAACAGGATCGTCCGGCCGGCATCACCCAGGGTGTGCAACAGCTGCATCATGTGCAGCCGCTGACGCGGATCCATGCCGTTGAACGGCTCGTCGAGCAGCAACACCTGCGGGTCGTGCACCAGCGCGGCGGCCACCCGGGCGCGCTGGCGCATGCCCTTGGAGTACGTGCCGATCCGGCGGTCCTGCGCCGACTCCAGCTCCACCAGATCGATCGCCCGCCGGGCCGCCGCCGCCGGATCGGGCAGCCGGTGCAGCTTCGCGCTGGCCAGCACGAACTCGTACGCGGTGAGGAAACCCTGCACCGCCTCCCGCTCGCTGACCAGCCCCAGCCGCCGGTAGACGTCGGGGTTGCGCCAGGTCGGCTCGTCGTCGAGGGTGACGGTGCCACGCGACGGAGCGAGGAACCCGGCCATCATGTGCAGCAGCGTGGTCTTGCCGGCGCCGTTCGGGCCGAGCAGCCCGGTCACGCCCGGGCCGAGGGCCATGCTGATGTCGTTGACAGCGACCACGTTGCCGTACCACCGGGACACCCCGGTCAGGCTCAGCGTGCTCATCAGGAGGCGACCTTCCGGTAGCGGGCCAGCAGGAGGGCGGTCGCGCCGGCGACCAGCAGCACCGCGGCCAGGGCGTAGACCGGGCCGAACCCGCCGATCATCATCTCGCCCGGATCGCCCTCGACCAACAGGTCGCCCAGCGACCAGATGCCCACCCCCTGCACAAGCGTGGAGGGTGAGGCGAGCCCGGCCAGCTCGTTGGCGGCGCGCGACGGCAGGATGCTCAGCACGCCCACGATCGGGGTGGTCATCAGGAAGACAGCGACCACGCCGCCGGCGGCGAAGGCGCGCTTACCGGTCAGCGACGCGACCAGCAGGCCGATCGAGGCGAAGACCACCGCCCACAGCCCGGCGTAGAGCAGCCCGGGCAGCAGGTCGAGCAGCTCGTTCCACACCCCGCGCATGCCCTGCTTGGTGGTGAACGCGGCACCCAGGAACATCAGCAGCTGCGGCCCGCCGAGCAGCAGCCAGAGCGCCGTGACCAGCGCCAGCAGCTTGGCCAACGCGTAGTCGGTGCGCGGCAGCGGCCGGGAGAAGTACAGCGGCAGCACACCGCTGCGCAGATCCCGGGAGACCAGTTCCGGGGCGACGACCGCGACGAAGAAGATGACCAGCCAGCTCATCGCGTCGGCGAACTGGGCGTACGTGGCTACCGGCTCGCCGATCTGGCTGCGTACCGCGGCCAGGGCCACCGCGACCAGGGTGACGATGCCGACCACCAGCCACGGGAAGATCTTGGCCTTGGCGCTGCGCCCGAAACCGAACGCGGTGCGCAGACCGTGCAGGTAGAGCGCGCCGAAGACCTGCCGGCGGCCGAGCCTCGGGCCCTCGTAGCGTTGGTAGCCGATGTCGTGGATGACGCCCGTCGGCGTGGGGCGCACTGCGGCGGTGGACGGCTCAGGCATGAGTGAGCTCCCTCGTGGCGAAGAGTTCGGCCACCCGGTGCCGGCGCTGGTCCAGTCGGTGCAGTGGCAGGTCCAGTTCGGCGACCGCACCGAGGATCAGGTCGTAGGTGCCGTCGTCGGCGAGCGGCACGAGGAGTAGCCGCCCGTCCCGGGCGACAGGCAGTTTCAGTTCGGCGAGTCGGGCGGCGAGTTCCTCCGTGCCCTCGCTGACCTCCACGGCGAGCACGTCAGTGGCCGAGGTCATCGCGGAGATGTTGTCGGCGCGCAGCAACCGGCCGCCGTCGATGGCGATCAGCGTGTCGCAGATCCGCTCCACCTCGCCGAGCAGGTGCGAACAGACCAGCACGGAGATGCCGAACTCGGTGCCGATCCGGTGTACCAGGGCCAGCATGGCGTCGCGTCCGGCCGGGTCCAGGCCGTTGGTCGGCTCGTCCAGCAACAGCAGGTCGGGGTCGTGCACCAGCGCCTGGGCCAGCTTGACGCGCTGCTTCATGCCGGTCGAGTAGCCACCGACCGGGCGATAGCGCTCCTCGTAGAGCCCCACGTGCCGCAGCGCCTCCGAGGCCCGCTCACGAGCCGCGGTGCGGGGAAGGCCGCTCATGCGACCAAGGTGGGTGACCAGTTCGGCGGCGGACAGGTCCGGTGGGAGACAGTCGTGTTCCGGCATGTAGCCGACACGGTTGCGGACAGCCGCCGGGTCTGCGGTCGGGTCGATGCCGAGCACCGAGACCTGACCGCTGGTTGGTGCGATCAGGCCGAGCAGAATCTTGATCAACGTGGATTTGCCGGCGCCGTTCGCGCCCACCAGGCCGATGATCCCGGGCTCGACGGCGACGGTGAGGTCGGCCAACGCGGTGACCCGACCTCCGTACGTCTTGGTGAGCGACTGGGTCGCGATCAGTGTCACGGGCCCAGCGTAGGGAGTCGATGCCCAGCAGGGACACCGGCACGCCCCCGGCACTCCCCTGATCCTTTCCCGGCCGGACCCCTAAGGTCCCCGGCTGAGGCTCCCGCGACGTTTGCGCCGGTCCCGCGTTCGGCCCGACCCCGCCTTGGAAAAGACCCGTCCAAGGTGACACCATTCACCTCCCGTTCACCAGGCAGCGACAGGCCCGGTGATCGACCGACGACGCGGGAGGGATCCTGATGGCCGAGGTGGGCGTCCCCAAGGTGAGCGTCGTGGTGCCGGCGTACAACTCCGGCCGACACATCGAGAAGCTCGCTGCCTCGCTGCTGCGCCAGTCACTGCCCGCCGACGAGTTCGAAGCCATCTTCGTCGACGACGGCTCGACCGACGACACCGCGAAGCGCCTGGACCGGCTGGCCGCCGAGCACCCACACATCAGGGTGCTGCACATCGAGAACTCCGGCTGGCCGTCGCGTCCGCGCAACCTCGGCATCGACCACGCCCGCGGCGAGTACGTCTTCTTCGCCGACGACGACGACTGGTTCGCCGACGAGGCACTGGAGCGGCTCTACGCCTGCGCGACGGCGAACGACGCCGACATCGTGGTGGGGAAGATGGCCGGGTACGGACGCCCCGTGCCGCGGGAACTGTTCCGCAAGAACCGCTTCAACGCCACCCTGGCGAACGCGCCACTGATCGACAGCCTGACCTGTCACAAGCTGTTCCGGCGCGCGTTCCTCAACGAACACGGTCTGCGGTTTCCGGAGGGCGGCAAGCGTCGGCTGGAGGACCACGCGATGGTCGCGCGGGCCTACTTCCTGTCCCGACACACATCGGTGCTGTCCGACTACATCTGCTACCACCACGTCCAGAGGACCGACGCGCGCAACGTCACCGCGAGCCCGCTGGAGCCGTCGAGCTACTACCGCGCCGTGCGGGACGCGTTGGACATCGTCGACGCGCACACCGAGCCCGGTCCGCTGCGGGACCGGTTGCACCGACGCTGGCTGCGCAACGAGATGCTCAGCCGACTGCGCGGCAAGCGGCTGCTGGAGGCCCCCGAGGCGTGGCTGGAGGAGGTCGCGCTGGAGATCCAGAAGATCATTCAGGACCGCTTCGCCCCTGGCGTCGCCGCCGGGTTGCCGACCCTGCTGCGGGCCGTGGCTTACCTGGCGGAGCGGGGCCGCGTCGCGGACCTGCGCAAGCTGGCCCACTGGGAGGCGGGCATCGCCGCGCACGGCACGATCGACGAACTCCAGCACGCGGACCACGCCGTCACGGTGACCCTCGCCGCCGAGCTGCGCTCGGAGAACCAGCCGGTCGGCTTCCGCGCCGACGATGGTCGCGACGTGCTGGTGCTCCCGATGGACGAGATCGCCGCCGAGGTGCTTGACGCCACCGCGCAGGTGCGCAAGGCCCGCCTGGACCTGGTGGCCCGCCACAGGGAGACCGGCGCCGAGATCTTTCTTCCGAACACCTTCCAGACCGAGCGGATCACCGGTGGGACCGGAGCGGACACCGTCCACCTGGTGCACCGGGCCACCGCCACTATCGACTTCGCCGCCCTCAACGGCGGCCGGACCAGGGGCAGCTGGCAGCTCAAGGCCCGGATCAGCAACGTGGGCTGGACCGAGGACGCACGACTGCCGCTGGTGTTCATCTGCCGGGCCGACGGCTCGCGACCCCGGATCCGCGACGAGCGGAAGGTGTGGAACCGGGTGCGGTCGGCGGTAGGCCGACGGATCAAGCGCTGATCCGCCCGCTGGGGTCTTGGAGTGGCGCCCTCGACCGATCGGCGGTCGGCTGCGAAACTGTGTGCCGGTCAGCGAGTGGGGGGTGTGGATGAGCAACGGCTGGGTGCTGCCCGACGAGGTGCTACGGGACGCACCGGCGTACACGCCACGTCCCGGTGAGCTCGCGGATCTGGAGCTGCTGCTGACCGGCGCGTACGCCCCTCTGACCGGTTTCATGACCCGCGCCGACCTGGTGTCGGTCAGCCGACGCGCTCGGCTGGCCGACGGCACACCGTGGCAGGTCGCTGTCGTTCTCCAGGTGCCGGCCGCCCTGGCGCAGAGCTTCGATCCGCGCGACCCGGCCCGCCGGGCGCTCGTGCTGACCGACGGGGAGGGCGCCCCGGCGGCCGCCCTGGACGTGGCCGACGTCTGGCCGGTCCGCGAGGGTGTGGCGGGAGTGGGCGGCCAGGTTCGACGGCTGGGCGACGGTGGGCACGGTCCGTTCCAGCGACTGCGGCGTAACCCGGAGGAGGTCCGTGCGCTGCTGCCTCCGGGCCGGGTGCTCGGGGTGATCGCCGATCGGCCGCTGCATCGTCCACAGCTCGCCCAGATCGCTCACGCCGCCCGCACCCTCGCCGCCCATCTACTCGTGATGATCCCGGTCGGCGAGGGCGGCGCAGACGGGCTCCCGCCGGAGGCGCTGGTCCGTACGATCTTCGCCGCGCGGGACCGGATGCCACCCGCCACCCTGGTCGCGGTGCCGCTGTCGCACCGACGCGAGGAGATCAGCGACGCGTTGCTGCGCGCCCGGGTCTCGGCCGCGTACGGGGTCACCCACCTGCTCTCCACCGGCGAGATGCTCTCCGGCGCCGGGCTGCGTGTGCTGGTGCCGCGCGAACTCGCCTACGACAACCGGGACGGGCAGTGGCGTTGGCGGGAGGACATCCCTCCGCGCAACCGCCGGCTCGCGCTGACCCAGCCGGAGATCGACGATCTGCTCGACCGGGGCTTCCCGCTGCCGGAGTGGCACACCCCGCCCGCTGTGGCGCGGGAGTTGGCCCGGGCCCGGCCGCCGCGTCGGCAGCGAGGGCTGGTGGTCTTCCTGACCGGCCTCTCCGGCTCCGGCAAGTCGACGATCGCCCGAGGGCTGGCGGACGCGTTGCGGGAGAGTGGCGACCGCACGGTGACCCTGCTCGACGGGGACGTGGTGCGTCGGGAACTCTCCGCCGGGCTGGGCTTCAGCAAGACCGACAGGGATCTCAACGTCCGGCGGATCGGCTGGGTGGCCGCCGAGATCGCCCGGCACCGTGGGATGGGCATCTGCTGTCCGATCGCCCCGTACGCGGCGGCTCGGGCCACCGCCCGGGAGATGGCCCTCGCCGCCGGATCGGGTTTCGTGCTGGTGCACGTGGCCACCCCGCTGGAGGTGTGCGAGCAGCGGGATCGCAAGGGCCTGTACGCGCGGGCGCGCGCCGGCCTGCTCACCGGGATGACCGGCATCGACGACCCGTACGAGGAGCCGACCGACGCCGATCTGGTGCTCGACACCACCGACCTGAGTGTGGCGGACGCGGTGCAGGCCGTGCTGCACCATCTGACCGAGACCGGCTGGGTGGAGCTGAAGATCGCCACCGCCTGAGACGTCGCCGTACCCCGTTCCTTCCACCGCTGAGCGGCACGCGCTAGTGTTCATCTTTGTTGGAACACGTTTGACCGCGTGAGGGTACGTGGACGTCCGGGGAGGCACGGCGGATGCTCGCTCAGCAGCGGCAGGCGGCCATCCTGGAGCGGGTCCGCTCGACCGGCGGCGTCCGGGTCAGCGAGTTGGCAGGCGAGTTCGGCGTTTCCGACATGACCATCCGGCGTGACCTCGATGCGCTGCACGAGCGCGGCCTGCTGGCCAAGGTGCACGGCGGCGCGACCACGACCGGGCCAAGCTCGACCGACGAGCCGGGCTTCCGCGCCAAGTCGGTCCGCCAACTGCCGGAGAAGGCCGCCATCGCCGACCGGGCGGCCCAGCTGGTCCGGCCGGGAGCGGCGGTCGCTCTCTCCGCCGGCACCACCACCGCCGAGCTGGCCCGCCGGCTGGTGGACGTGCCCGAGCTGACAGTCGTCACCAACTCGCTGCCGGTGGCCGAGATCATGCACGCCGGCGGCCGCCCGGACCAGACGGTGGTGCTCACCGGCGGCGTACGCACACCGTCGGACGCGCTGGTCGGCCCACTCGCGGTCGGGGCCGTCCGGTCACTGCACCTGGATCTGCTCTTCCTGGGCGTACACGGGATCACCGAACGGGCCGGCTTCACCACCCCGAACCTGATGGAGGCGGAGACCGATCGGGCCCTCGTGGCGGCGGCGGACCAGCTGGTGGTCCTCGCCGACCACACCAAGTGGGGCACTGTCGGCATCTCCTCGATCGTCGGGTTGACGGCGGCCCACGTACTGGTCAGCGACGACCGGTTGCCTCCACCCGCACGACGGGTACTCGGCGAACACGTGGGCGAACTGATCATGGTCAAGGCGACAGGGGCGGGCCGCGCGACGCGCACGCCGACAACCGAGGGGACGGCGCCGTGAAGCGCACCGCGATCGACCTGGCCGACGGCCGGGAGCTGATCTACTTCGACGAGCGCGACGACGCGGTTCGCGACCAGCCGGACCGCCGGGACCTGCCGCCCCCTCCTCCCGCGTCGCAGCTGCGCTACGACCCGTTGACCGACGAGTGGGTGGCGGTCGCCGTACACCGGCAGACCCGCACCTTCCTCCCGCCAGCGAACGAGTGCCCTCTCGACCCGTCGGTGGGCGACCGGCTGACCGAGATTCCCGCACCCGACTACGACGTGGTGGTCTTCGAGAATCGGTTCCCGTCGCTGAGCGGTCGGGTGGCCGAGGAGCCCGGGGAAATCACCCCGTTCACACCGGTCCGGCCGGGCCTCGGCCGCTGCGAGGTGGTCTGCTTCACGTCGGACCACAACGCCTCCTTCGCCAGCCTGCCCCCGCGCCGGGTCCGCACCGTGCTGGATGCCCTCGCCGACCGCACCGAGGTGCTCGGCGCGCTGCCCGGCGTCGAGCAGATCTTCTGCTTCGAGAACCGGGGCGTGGAAATCGGTGTCACGCTGCACCATCCGCACGGCCAGATCTACGCGTACCCCTTCGTGACGCCGCGCACCCGCGCGCTGCTGGCCGCGGCACGCCGGCACGCCGAGCGGACCGGCGGGGGCAACCTGTACGCGGACGTGCTGGCCGCCGAGCGCGCCACCGGCGACCGGGTGGTCACGGAGAACGAGCACTGGACGGCGTTCGTCCCGGCGGCCGCCCGCTGGCCGTTCGAGGTGCACGTCGCGCCGCACCGCGTGGTGCCGGACATCCCGGCGCTCAGCGACAGCGAGCGGGACGCCTTCGGGCCGCTCTACCTGGATCTCCTGCGCCGCTTCGACGGCCTGTTCGACATGCCGATGCCGTACATCTCGGCCTGGCACCAGGCTCCCGTGCGGATCGACCGCGAGCTGGGCCACCTGCACCTACAGCTGTTCAGCATCCGGCGGGCCGCTGACAAGCTGAAGTACCTGGCGGGCTCCGAGTCCGGGATGGGCGTCTTCATCAACGACATCGCCCCGGAACGCGCCGCCGACCTGCTGCGCGCCGCCTGAACGCCCCCGGCCGCCAACCTCGGCCCGCTCCGGGCTCCGGGCTTGCGGGCGTTCGGGCTCGCGGGCGTTCGGGCTCGCGGGCGTTCGGGCTCGCGGGCGTTCCGCACGGCCGTGAGCGCGGCCCGACCTCGCACCCCACACGGCAGGAAGCGTGATGTCTGAGAGTCATCACGATGACTCACAGACATCACGCTCTCTGGAGTGTCCGCCGGCCGGCACCGTCGTGCTCTGCCACCAAACCTGGCCTCGGGGAACGGTCTCGGCGGTCGAGGCCAATCCCCGCTCGGCCGCCGCGGGGGACACGGGTCATGGCGGCGTCGCGCGCTGCCAAGACGGCATCAGCCCTGCTGTGCGCGTGCCCTGAGCTTGGCGCGGCCTGAGCTTGGTGGGAAACAGGGCGCGGGGGGCCCGGGACAGGGCCCCCCGCAGGGAAGGGACGGCTGGCTGTGCGCGGCACAGCCGGGAAGGCTGGCTGATCGGCGCACGGGTGCCGCGGGTCGACCGTGGTCAACCTTCCTGGACGCGACTGGCATCTCGTCCATCCTGGTCAACGAGGCGCGCCGGTCGCAGTGACGCCGATCGGCGCGGCGGCGCCGGACACGCCGAAGCCCGCCGGCAGGAATGCCGGCGGGCTTCGATGACGCGGTACGCCTGAATCAGGCGGCGATCTTGCGGGCCAGGTTCTCGTCGAGCGCGTTCATGAACTCGTCGGTGGTCAGCCACGGGGCGTCGCGCGAGATGAGCAGCGCGAGGTCCTTGGTCATCTGGCCACCCTCGACGGTGTCGACGATGACCTGCTCCAGGGTGTTGGCGAACTCGGTGACCGCCGGGGTGCCGTCCAGCTTGCCCCGGTGGGCCAGGCCCCGGGTCCAGGCGTAGATCGACGCGATCGGGTTGGTCGAGGTCTTCTCGCCCTTCTGGTACTGCCGGTAGTGCCGGGTGACGGTGCCATGCGCGGCCTCGGCCTCGACGGTCCGGCCGTCCGGGGAGAGCAGGACGGAGGTCATCAGACCCAGCGAGCCGAAGCCCTGCGCGACGGTGTCGGACTGCACGTCACCGTCGTAGTTCTTGCAGGCCCAGACGTAGCCGCCCTCCCACTTGAGCGCGGCGGCGACCATGTCGTCGATGAGCCGATGCTCGTAGGTGATGCCGGCAGCGGCGAACTCGGCCTTGAACTCGGTCTCGAACACCTCGGCGAAGATGTCCTTGAACCGGCCGTCGTACGCCTTGAGGATGGTGTTCTTGGTGGACAGGTAGACCGGGTAGTTGCGGTCCAGTCCGTACCGGAACGACGCCCGGGCGAAGTCCCGGATCGACTCGTCGTAGTTGTACATGCCCATGGCGATGCCGCCGCCGGGGAAGTTGGCGACCTCCATCTCCATCGGCGCGCCGCCGTCGGCCGGGGTGTAGGTGATGGTCACCGTGCCCGGGCCGGGGACGACGAAGTCGGTGGCCTTGTACTGGTCACCGTGGGCGTGCCGGCCGATGATGATCGGCTTGGTCCAGCCGGGGACCAGCCGCGGCACGTTGGACATGATGATCGGCTCGCGGAAGACGACACCGCCGAGGATGTTGCGGATGGTGCCGTTTGGCGACCGCCACATCTTCTTCAGGCCGAACTCCTCGACCCGGGCCTCGTCCGGGGTGATGGTCGCGCACTTGACGCCGACGCCGTGCTCCTTGATGGCGTTGGCGGCGTCGATCGTGACCTGGTCGTCGGTCTCGTCACGGTGCTGGATCGACAGGTCGTAGTAGTGCAGGTCGACGTCGAGGTAGGGCAGGATCAGCTGCTCCCGGATCTGCTTCCAGATGATCCGGGTCATCTCGTCGCCGTCGAGTTCTACGACCGGGTTGTTTACCTTGATCTTCGCCATCGGCCGGCGCTCCTCTCGGGGGACACGTGCTCAAGCAGTACGAGCGTACTGCAATTGGGCCGGCAGCCCCCAGCCGGCCTCGACCGGCCGGCGGAACCGGGCTGCGCGGAACAGGAATGCCCTGGAATCATCGTCCGATGCCACTGAACCGCACCCTCGGGTCTATCACGGTCACCGCACTCACCGACGGTGAGGGTGCCTTCTTCCAGCCCCGGGCGGACGCGTTTGCGCAGGCCACAGCGGCGCACTGGGCGGAGGCCGACCGGCGCGACCCCGGCTCCGTGACCGCCGACGGGCAGTGGTGGCTGCCGTTCCGCAGCTTCGCGATCCGCGCCGGCGACGGGCCGGTCACGCTGGTCGACGCCGGAATCGGCCCAGTCGACGCACCCGCCGCGAGCTGGGCGCCCGTGCCAGGGCGGATGCCCGCCGAGTTGACCGCCGCGGGCATCGACCCCGCCGATGTCGACACCGTCGTCCTGACCCACCTGCACAGCGACCACATCGGCTGGGCGGTCACCGGCACGCCGGGGCGGCCGTACTTCCCGAACGCGAGCTACCTGGTGCAACGCGCCGAAATCGACGCGGCGGAGACGCTCAACCCCGGGCTGCCGGCCGGGCTCGTCGCACCCTTGCGCGCCGCCGGCCAGCTCCGGGTGGTCGACGGCGAGACCGCCCTCACCCCAGCGCTACGTCTGCTGCCCACCCCGGGCCACACCCCCGGTCACCAGTCGGTGCTCCTGACGTCGGCCGACGAGCGGATGCTGCTCACCGGGGACCTGCTGGTGCACATGGTGCAACTCGTCGACCCCGACCTGGCGTACGCCCACGAGGAGGACCCGGACCTCGCCCGCGCCTCCCGGCTGAACGCCCTGCGCGCCCACTCCCCCACCATCCTGGCCACCCCTCACCTCGGCACCCCCTTCACACCCCACCCCAGCCCGGTTGATCACCAGTCGGCCAGTCAAGATCCCGCTCGATCCTGGATGTAGGGGCAACCCCAGCCCAGAAGACCACTACAACCAGGATCGAGCGCGATCTCGACCGAAGATCCGCGCCACATCAGCAAAAGCGCTGCCTCCGGAGCCCTCACCTGGTTGATCAAGAGGTTTGCGTCACCACAACCGCGATTCCTGACGTAAACCTCTTGATCAACCAGGGCGGGGGCGGGGCGGGTGGGTGGGGGTGGGTGGGTGGGGCCGGGTGGGGTGGTCAGGCCCGGCCGGGTGGGGCGGGGTGGGGCTGGACGGCGAAGGGCGCCCCGGCGAAGCCGGCGCGCCCTTCGGTGGTGCTGTGGTTCGGGGGAACTACATGCTGGAGATGTCGCCCTGCTTGGCGCGGACGGCCTCGGCGGCCTCCAGGAGGCTGGCCCGCTCGTCGGCGTCCAGGTCGGTCTCGACGACCCGCTTGACGCCCTCGGCGCCGATCTCGGCCTCGACCCCCAGGTAGACACCGGAGATGCCGTACTCGCCGTCGACCCAGGCGCAGACCGGCATGACCTCGCCGGAGTCCTCAGCGACGGCCTTCGCCATCCGGGCCGCGGCGGCGGACGGGGCGTAGTAGGCCGACCCGGTCTTGAGCAGCGCGACCACCTCGGCGCCACCGTTGCGGGTCTTGACGACCAGCTCCTCGATCTGCTCGGCCGGCATGGCGTCGCGCAGCGGCTTGCCGTTGACGGTGCTCTTCGACGGCACCGGCACCATGGTGTCGCCGTGCGAGCCCAGGGTCAGCGTGCGTACCGAGGCCACCGGCACGTTCAGCGCCTCGGCGACGAAGTTGCTGAACCGGGCGGTGTCGAGCATGCCGGCCTGGCCGAGCACCCGGTTCTTCGGGAACTGGGTGGCGAGCTGGGCCAGCGCGGTCATCTCGTCCAGCGGGTTGGAGACCACGATGACGACGGCGTTCGGGGCGTACTTGGCGACGTTCTCGGCGACCTGGCGGACGATCTTGGCGTTGGTCTCCAGAAGGTCCATCCGGCTCATGCCGGGCTTGCGCGGCAGACCAGCGGTGATCACGACGACGTCGGAGCCCTCGATGCTCTCGTAGCCCTCACCGTTGGGGCCGGTGGTCACGCCGACCACCTTGGTCTCGAAGCCCTCGATGGCCCGGGACTGGTTGAGGTCGAGCGCGAGGCCCGCGGGCTTGCCCTCCACGATGTCGGTGATCACTACGGTGTCGAAGACGTCGTACTCGGCCAGGCGCTGTGCGGTGGTGGAGCCGTAGAAGCCAGCCCCGACGACAGTGACCTTCTTACCCATGGTCGTCCCACTCCCTGATACCAGTCGGTTTTCCGGACCGTATCAGTCATCCTGGCACCGATCAGGCCAGGGGCGGCGGCCATCGCCGGGATGGGGCGAACGTCACCGCCGTCCTGGTTCGGCGCGGCCGAGGCGCGGGTCAGCCGCGCTCGGCGCGCTCGACGACGTTGGTGAGCAGCATGGCCCGGGTCATCGGGCCCACGCCGCCGGGCATGGGGACCAGCGCGCCGGCCGTCTCGGCTACCTCCGGGTCCACGTCGCCGGTGTAGCGGCCCTTGCCGTCCGCGCCGATCACGCGGGTGATGCCGACGTCCACCACCACAGCGCCAGGGTTGATCATGTCGGCGGTCAGCAGACCCGGTACGCCGGCCGCGACGATGACGATGTCGGCGGCCCGGGTGTGCGAGGCGAGGTCGAGGGTGCCGGTGTGGCAGAGGGTGACAGTGGCGTTCTCGCTGCGCCTGGTGAGCAGCAGGCCGAGCGGTCGGCCAACCGTGTTGCCGCGACCGACGACCGCGACGGTGGCCCCGCGCAGCGCCACGTCGTGCCGGCGGAGCAGCTCGACGATGCCGCGCGGCGTGCACGGCAGCGGCCCGTCGTAGCCGAGCACGAGCCGACCCAGGTTGACCGGGTGCAGGCCGTCGGCGTCCTTGTCCGGGTCGATCAACTCCAGCACCCGCTGGGTGTCGAGGTGGGCCGGCAGCGGCAGTTGAACGATGTAGCCGTGGCAAGCCGGGTCGGCGTTCAGCTCGGCCAGGACGTCGTCGACCTGCTGTTGGGTGGCGTCGGCCGGCAGTTCGCGGCGGATCGAGGCGATGCCCACCTCGGCGCAGTCGCGGTGCTTGCCGTTGACGTACGCCTGGCTGCCCGGGTCCGCCCCGACGAGGACCGTGCCGAGCCCGGGGATGATCCCGCGTTCCGCGAGTGCCTTCACCCGGATGCGCAGCTCGTCCTTGATCTCCGCTGCGGTTGCCTTGCCGTCCAGAAGCGTCGCCGTCACGACCAGATCGTCTCACGACCACCGCCTGCGGATCAGACGACCCAGCTCGGGCCGTCCGCCGCCCACCGCGTGTGAGGGGCCATCGGGCCGACCCGGCCACGATGGGGTGACCGCCCCGGGAGTAACCGTGTGTGAGGTGTTGCTAGTCACTTTCGGTGACAATCTGTGGATTCGATCACTGTCGAACCAGACAGACCTCACCGTCGTCATCGAGACGGGACGCCAGGCTCAGGCGGCGCCGCAGCGGCCGGGCGGCGCCATACGGGTCGTGAACCGGCGCGATTTCCGCAGGTCAACGTCGATAGATCCGGTTTGGATTAGCAGATTCTTTCGCCCCCGACAAGGGAGGCACCCCCGGACCGTTACCCACCCGCAACCGGGTCGTTGTCGAAGGCCAGTCGCCGACCTACCGTTACCGCTTGTTGCGCAGCGTAACCCAGCGTCGGGCCTGACTGCGCAGCGTGAGGAGATGAGGAGGCTCAATGCGAGTTCGTAGACTCGCCGCCTGGACCGCCCTCCCGCTCGCGGTGACGCTGGGCCTCGCGGCCTGCGGCAGCGGCGGAGACGGTGGATCCGGTGGCAGCGACAGTTCGGTGGTCAGCATTCAGATCGCCGAGCCGAAGCACCTGGTTCCCACAAACACCACCGAGACGTCCGGGTCGCAGGTGATCGCCGGCCTGTTCAGCCCGCTCGTCGACTACGACGCCCAGAACAAGCCGTACGAGGTCGCCGCTCAGTCGATCACCTCGTCCGACAACAAGGTCTGGACGATCAAGATCAAGGACGGCTTCACCTTCCACAACGGTGAGAAGGTCACGTCCCAGAACTACATCAACGCCTGGAACTACGGCGCGTACGCCCCGAACGGTCAGGACACCAACCCCTTCTTCGAGAAGGTCGCTGGTTACGCCGACCTGCAGGGCAAGGCGCCGAAGGCCAAGGAGATGTCCGGTCTGAAGAAGGTCGACGACCTCACCTTCACCGCGACGCTCTCCGAGCCGTACATCGACTTCAAGACGACGCTGGGCTACAACGCGTTCTTCCCGATGCCGGATGCCGCGTTCTCGGCTCCGGGCGTGCTCAAGGACTCCTACGAGCAGGCGCCGATCGGGCAGGGCCCCTTCAAGATGAAGGGCACCTGGCAGCACGACAGCAAGATCGACGTCGAGCGCTACGACGCGTACCCGGGCGAGAAGCCCAAGGTCAAGAACATCGAGTTCCGGATCTACCAGCAGCTCACCGCTGCCTACGCGGACGTCCTGGCGGACAACCTGGACGTGCTGCCCACGATCCCGACCGAGAGCCTGAGCACCGCGCCGAGCGACCTGGGTGACCGGTACAAGACCAGCCCGATGTCGTCGTTCCAGTTCCTCGCGTTCCCGACGTTCGACAAGGACTACAGCAGCCCGGACGTGCGCAAGGCCATCTCGATGGCGATCGACCGTGACGAGATCACCAAGTCGGTCTTCAAGGGTTCGCAGACGTCGGCGCGCTCCTTCGTCGCGCCGGTCCTGCCGGGCTACCGGGAGGACACCGCGGGCAAGGCCGCCGAGTTCAACCCGACCGAGGCCAAGAAGCTCTACCAGGCCGCCGGCGGTCCGTCGAAGATCGTCATCTCGTACAACGGCGATGGCGGGCACAAGGACTGGGTCGACGCCACTGTCAACCAGCTCAAGACCAACCTGGGCGTGGACGCGGTCGGCTCGGTCGAGCCGAAGTTCGCCGACCTGCTGACCAAGGTCGAGAAGAAGACGCCGGTGGGTGCGTTCCGGATGGGTTGGGTCATGGACTACCCGACCATGGAGGACTACCTCGGCCCGCTGTACAGCACGAACGGCTCGTCGAACTACTACGGCTACAGCAACCCGGAGTTCGACAAGCTGGTCAAGGAGGGTTCCGCCGCCAAGACGCAGGACGAGGCGATCGCCAAGTACCAGCAGGCGGAGGACATCCTGGCCAAGGACATGCCGGTGATCCCGCTCCGCTTCGGCGAGAACGTGTTCGGCCACTCGTCCAAGGTCAAGAACGTGGAGATGGACCTGTTCCAGCGGGTCAACCTCGTCAAGATCGAAGCAGCCAGCTGAGCTGACCATGGTGCGGGCCACCCGGGCGACGAAGCCCGGGTGGCCCGGACCGCACCACCGGGGCCGGGCCGCAGCAGCGGACCCGGCGTCGGTGGTGCCGGCTCCCCCGGGCCGGACGGCACGTCTCGGATATTTCGGGTACGACCAGAGATGCCGTCCTGCGACCCTTTCGCACATTTCCGGAGAGACTGCTAAGCATGTTCCGCTACATCCTGCGGCGCCTACTGCAGATGGTCCTGGCGTTCTTCGGGACCACCCTGATCGTCTACGCGCTGACATTCGCCGGACAGGGCGACCCGATCCAGGCGCTCGCCGGCGAGCGGCCGGTGACGCCAGCCCAACGGGCCTACCTGACCGAGAAGTACAACCTGGATCAGACGGGCGTCGGCGGCTTCTTCTACCGCTACTTCGACTACGTGAAGGACCTGCTCCAGGGCAACCTGGGCGAGTCGCTCACCGGTCGGAGCATCGGTGACATCCTCCAGCAGGCCTGGCCGGTCACCGTGCGCCTCGCGCTCATCGCGCTCGCCGTGGCGATCATCTTCGGCGTCACCGCCGGGGTGCTCGCCGGCATCCGCCGGGCCAGCATCTTCGACAACTCGACGCTGGTGCTGACCCTGCTGGTGCTGGGCATCCCGACCATCGTGCTGGCGCCGCTGGCGCAGTACTTCCTGGGCGTCAAGTGGCAGCTCTTCCCGCCCACCGCCGGCTCCGACCCGAGTTTCTACGCGCTCCTGCTGCCGGGCATCGTGCTCGGCTCGCTGTCGCTGGCGACCGCCCTACGGCTCACCCGGGCCTCGGTGGCGGAGAACCTGCGCGCGGACTACGTCCGGACCGCCCGGTCCAAGGGCCTGGTCAAGCGGCGCATCGTCGTCGTCCACGTGCTGCGCAACTCGCTGATCCCGGTGGTCACCTTCCTCGGTGTGGAACTGGGCAACCTGATGAGCGGCGCGATCATCACCGAGGGCGTCTTCAACATCCCCGGCGTGGGCTTCAACCTCTTCCGCGGCATCCGCACCGAGGACGGCCCCCTGGTGGTGGGCATCGTCAGCGTGCTCGTCGTGGTCTACCTGGTCTCGAACCTGGTGGTGGACGTCCTGTACGCCGTACTCGACCCGAGGATCCGCTATGAGTGAGCGCAGCGAACGAATCATCAGCGCAGCGTGCCTGGGCTCTCATGCCGGCGCCGAGCGCAGCGAGGTGGCGGCATGAGTGACTTTGAAACTGTGGCGGCCACCGAGAACCAGGCCGCGCGACGTGGCCCCTCGGGGGAGCCGGGCACGCCCAACCAGGTCGGCGCCGCGAACAAGCCCCGCAGCCTGGCCGGTGACGCCTGGCGGGACCTGCGCCGCAACCCGATCTTCTGGATCTCGCTGGCGCTGGTCGTCATCTTCACCCTGATGGCGCTGCTCCCCGGGGTCTTCACTGCCAACAACCCGAACGACTGCCTGCTCTCCCGGCAGCACGCCGGGCCGTCGGGCGGGGCCATCTTCGGGTACGACTTCCAGGGCTGCGACACGTACTCCCGGGCGGTCTACGGCACCCGGGCCTCGCTGCTGGTCGGTGCGCTCGCCGCGTTGGGCACGGGAATCATCGCGCTGGTGATCGGCATGTTGGCCGGTTACTTCGGCCGCTGGGTCGACGCTGTGCTCTCCCGGGTGATCGACGTGGTGCTCGGCATCCCGCTGCTGCTGGCCGCGATCGTGCTGCTCAAGCGCGTGTCCAGTGACAGCCAGTGGGCCCGGATCGGCGCTGTCGTCTTCGTTCTGGCTCTCCTCGGCTGGACCACCGCCGCCCGCGTGGTCCGGTCCTCGGTGATCACCGCGAAGGAGCAGGACTACGTCGCGGCGGCCCGGATGCTCGGCGCCGGCAACAGCCGGATCATGTGGCGGCACATCCTGCCGAACTCGCTGGCCCCGGCCATCGTCGTACTGACCATCGCGCTCGGCTCGTTCATCGCGGCCGAGGCGACGCTCTCCTTCCTCGGCATCGGCCTGAAGGCGCCCACCATCTCGTGGGGGCAGGACATCGACACCGGCCGGATCCACATGCGGGAGGCGGCCACCCCGTTGATCGTCCCGTCGGCCTTCCTGGCGCTGACCGTGCTGGCGTTCATCATGCTCGGCGACGCGATCCGTGACGCCTTCGACCCGAAGCTGCGGTGAGAACATCCGTGCGAGCGCGAGGAGTGAGCGGAGCGAGCCCCGCAGTCGCGAGCGAAAGGCAAGCACAGTTATGACTGTCAATCCAACTCCCGCCTCTGCCACACCCGAGGGCGGTCACCTGCTGGAGTTGCGGGACCTGCACGTCGAGTTCCGCACCAACGAGGGCGTCGCCCGGGTGATCAACGGTGTGTCGTACCACCTGGACGCCGGCGAGACCCTTGCCGTGCTCGGCGAATCCGGCTCAGGTAAGTCGGTCACCGCCCAGGCGATCATGGGCATCCTGGACACCCCGCCCGCGTTCGTCCGCTCCGGCCAGATCCTCTACCAGGGTGAGGACCTGCTGACCCGCTCCGAGGAGCAGCGCCGGCAGGTACGCGGCAAGGAGATCGCGATGATCTTCCAGGACGCGCTCTCCGCCCTCAACCCGGTCTTCCCGGTCGGCTGGCAGATCGGTGAGACGCTTCGCCAGCGCGCCGGCATGTCCCGGGCCGACGCTCGACGTCGTGCCGTCGAACTGATGGATCTGGTCAAGATCCCGGGTGCCGCCAAGCGGATCGGCGACTACCCACACCAGTTCTCCGGCGGCATGCGACAGCGCGTCATGATCGCCATGGCGTTGGCACTGGACCCGAAGGTCCTGATCGCGGACGAGCCCACCACGGCCCTCGACGTGACAGTGCAGGCCCAGATCATGGACCTGCTGGCCGACCTGCGCCGGGAACTCAACATGGCGATGATCCTGATCACCCACGACCTGGGTGTGGTCGCCGGTGTCGCGGACCGGATCGCTGTCATGTACGCCGGCCGGATCGTCGAGCACGCCGACGTCCGCTCGCTCTACAAGGCGCCCGCCCACCCGTACACCAAGGGGTTGTTGGAGTCGATCCCGCGCCTGGACGTTCGCGGCCAGGAACTGTCGACGATCAAGGGGTTGCCGCCGAACCTGATGCGCATCCCGTCCGGCTGCCCGTTCCACCCACGGTGCCCGTACGTCCAGCAGGTCTGCGTGGACGAGGTGCCGCACGACCTGGTCCTCGGCGATGGCCGGACCAGCGCTTGCCACTTCGCGCAGGAGGTCCGTGATGACAGCGTCGCCCGCTAACCCCACAAAGGTCCGCGGCGAGACCATCCTCTCCGTCGACAACCTGGTGAAGCACTTCCCGATCACTCAGGGCGTGCTCTTCCAGCGGCAGATCGGGGCGGTCAAGGCCGTCGACGGGGTGAGCTTCGAGCTGCGCCGGGGCGAGACGCTCGGCGTGGTCGGCGAGTCCGGCTGCGGCAAGTCCACCCTCGCCCGGTTGCTGATGCGGTTGGAGACGCCCACCTCCGGACGCGCGACCCTTGAGGGCAAGGACCTGTTCAAGGCTTCCGGGGGTGAGCTGCGCCGGCTGCGCCGCAACATGCAGATGGTGATGCAGGACCCGTACACGTCGCTGAACCCGCGGATGACCGTCGGCGACATCATCGGCGAGCCGTTCGAGATCCACCCGGACGCCGCGCCGAAGGGCAGCAAGGCCAAGCGGGTCCAGGAGCTGTTGGACCTGGTCGGGCTCAACCCGGAGCACATCAACAGGTACCCGCACCAGTTCTCCGGCGGTCAGCGTCAGCGCATCGGCATCGCCCGCGCCCTCGCGCTGAAGCCCGAGGTGATCGTCTGCGACGAGCCGGTGTCGGCGCTCGACGTCTCCATCCAGGCCCAGGTGATCAACCTGCTCAAGCAGCTACAGGGCGAGCTGGGGCTGTCGTACATCTTCATCGCGCACGACCTGTCGGTGGTGCGGCACATCGCCGACCGCGTCGCGGTGATGTACCTCGGCCGGATCGTCGAGATCGGCACCGAGGACGAGATCTACGAGCGGGCCACCCACCCGTACACCCAGGCTCTGCTCTCTGCCGTGCCGGTGCCGGACCCCGAGGCCCGCGACCAGCGCAACATGATCCGGCTGGTCGGCGACGTGCCGAGCCCGGCCGACCCGCCGAGCGGGTGCCATTTCCGGACCCGCTGCTGGAAGGCCCAGGACATCTGCGCCACCGAGGACCCGGCGACCGTTCCCCGGGCAGCGGACCCCCACCCGTCCGCCTGCCACTTCGCCGAACTCCGCCCCACCACCCCGGCCTAACCGACCCAGCCCCTGCGGTTGATCATGAAGTTATTGCCCTGACACGCCGACGTGCAGGGCAATAACTTCATGATCGACGGGGTCTGGCCCCCGGGGGTTAGTGGAAGAAGTGGCGGGTACCGGTTAGGTACATCGTTACGTTGGCCTTCTTGGCCGCTTCGATGACCTCTTCGTCGCGGATGGAGCCGCCGGGCTGCACGATGGCGCGGACGCCGGCGTCGATGAGGATCTGCGGGCCGTCGGCGAACGGGAAGAACGCGTCCGAGGCGGCGACCGAGCCGCGGACCCGGTCGGCGCCGGCGCGGCTGACCGCGAGCTGCGCCGAGTCGACCCGGTTGACCTGACCCATGCCCACGCCGACGGTGGCGCCGTCCTTGGCGAGCAGGATCGCGTTGCTCTTCACGGCGCGGACCGCCCGCCAGGCGAACGCGAGGTCCCGCAGCAGCTCCTCGTCGGCGGCCTCGCCGGTCGCCAACTGCCAGTTGGCCGGGTCGTCGCCGGGGGCGTTGACCCGGTCGGCGACCTGGGCCAACACGCCACCGGTCACCTGCCGCAACTCCACCAGCGCCGGCTTCCAGGCCGGTGCCCGCAGCAGCCGGATGTTCTTCTTGCCCTGCAACACCTCGACCGCGCCCTCGTCGAAGCCGGGGGCGACCACCACCTCGGTGAAGATCTCGGCGACCTGCCGGGCCAGCTCGACCGAGACCGACCGGTTGACAGCGATGACACCGCCGTACGCCGACACCGGGTCGCAGGCGTGCGCCCTGCGGTGGGCCTCGGCGACGTCCGCGCCGACCGCGATGCCGCACGGGTTGGCGTGCTTGATGATCGCCACCGCCGGCTGGTCGGCGAAGTCGTTGGCGGCCCGCCAGGCGGCGTCGGCGTCGACGTAGTTGTTGTACGACATCTCCTTGCCGTGCAGCTGCTCGGCCTGGGCCAGCCCGGCCGGGGCGTCGGGGTCGGTGTAGAGAGCGGCGGGCTGGTGCGGGTTCTCGCCGTAGCGCAGCGCTGTCGACTTGCGCAGCGCCAACCCCGCGAACTGCGGCCACGAGTCGTCGGCGGGTGCCAGCTCCTGGGCGCACCACTGGGCCACCGCGACGTCGTACTCGGCGATGTCGGCGAACGCCCGGGCGGCCAGCGCGCGACGCTGGGCCATCGTGAAGCCACCCTCGCTGAGCGCACCGATCAGCGCCGGGTAGCCGGCCGGGTCGGTGAGCACGGCAACCGAGGCGTGGTTCTTGGCGGCGGCCCGCACCATGGCCGGGCCACCGATGTCGATCTGCTCCACGCACTCCTCGACGCCGGCGCCGGAGGCGACGGTCGCCTGGAACGGGTAGAGGTTGGAGACCAGCAGGTCGAACGCCGCCACGCCCAGCTCGTCGAGCTGTGCCACGTGCGTGTCCTTGCGCAGGTCCGCGAGGAGACCCGCGTGCACCTTCGGGTGCAGGGTCTTGACCCGGCCGTCGAGCACCTCGGGGAACCCGGTCACCGTCTCCACCGGCGTCACCGGCACCCCGGCGGCGGCGATGGTGCCCGCCGTGCTGCCGGTGGACACGATCTCCACACCGGCCGCGTGCAGGGCCTGAGCCAGCTCGACCAGCCCGGTCTTGTCGTAGACGCTGACCAGCGCCCGCCTGATCGGGCGGCGCCCGTCCTGAGTGGGACTCACGGAACCGTGACCTTCCTTCCGGTGATGGTCCAGCCTTCGCGGACCAGCCGACCGACCTGCTCGACGAGCTGGCGTCGCTCGGCTTCCTTGATGCGCTCGGTGAGCGTGTCGACGTCGTCGTCGTCAAGCACCGGCACCGCTACCTGCGCGACGATCGGCCCGGTGTCCATGCCGGCGTCGACGAAGAAGAGGGTGGCTCCGGTGAGCTTCACGCCGTAGGCGAGGGCGTCACGCGGGCCGTGGATGCCGGGAAACGCCGGCAGCAGCGTGTTGTGGGTGTTCAGGTAGCGGTCGCCGAAGGCGGCGAGGAAGTGCGGGCCGACCAGCTTGAGGAAACCGGCGGAGATGACCAGGTCGGGTTGGTGCTTCGCGACGTGCGCGGTGAGCGCGCGGTCCCAGTCCTCCCGGGTGTCGTGGTCGCGGACCCGTTCGACGAAGGTCGGCACCCCCGCCGCGTCGGCCCGGTCCAGGCCCGCGATGCCGTCGCGGTCCGCGCCGACCGCGACGACCTGTGCGCCGTACGCGGGGTCGGCGGCGGCATCCAGCAGCGACTGAAGGTTGCTCCCGGAGCCGGAGATGAGGACGACGATGCGGGCGACAGGCGCGGGCTCGGTCACCGGGCCACCCTATCGGGCAGGTCAGGGACGCCCTTCGACTGGGCGGTGCGCCGATCTTCGACGGTGCCGACGTGCGTCGACCCGGTACGCTGCCGCTCGCTCGGGCCGAACGCCGCGCCGGCCCACACACCGCCCCTGATCCGGCACACGAAGCGGTCGACAAGGGCAAGTTTGCCTGCTTTGGGAGACATGTCGTCCTGTTGCTGTACTGGGCTTTGGGAGGACTGACCGCGATCATGGATGGAAATAAAGAGCACCAACTGACGGAACCAGTCCAAGGAGCTTCTCGAATGCAGCCCGGTAACCCCGGTCAGGACCCGTACGGCCAGCAGCCCAACCAGGACCCGACCGCTCCGCAGCCGCCGGCCGCCCCGTACGGCCAGCAGCCCACCTCCGGCCAGCCGTACGGCCAGCAGCCGCAGGACCCGTACGCCGCGCCGCAGGCCCCGTACGGCCAGCAGCCCACCTCGGGGCAGCCGTACGGTCAGCAGCCGCCGTACCAGGACCCGTACGCGCAGCAGCAGCCCCCGTACGGTGCCGGCCCGACCTACCCGAACGCCGGGTACCCGCAGGCACAGGGGCAGAACAACACCCTCGGCCTGGTGTCGATGATCCTCGGTATCGCGTCGATCCCGCTGATCTGCTGCCTGTACCTGGGCATCCCGGTCGGCATCGCGGGCATCGTGACCGGCTACCTCGCCAAGCAGAAGGTGGCCCAGGGCCAGGCCAACAACGCCGGCCAGGCCAAGGCCGGTCTGATCTGCGGCGCGGTTGGCGTCGGGCTGGGCATCCTGCTGCTCATCCTGAGCGTCGTGGCGCAGGTCAACCTGCCCACCCAGCCCTGACGGGCGCGGATTCGGCGGGGCGCTCCGGGTTCGCCCGGGGCGCCCCGCGCTCGTCTACGGCACGGGTCGGCAGGTCAGCGCCCGGGTGGCGGCGGCGCTACTGCGTGGGCCCGCGGGTCAGCGCCCGGGTGGCGGCGGCACCGAGCAGCGCGCCGACCGCTATGACACCGGCCGCCACCGCCCCGACCTGCCAACCCACAGGCCCGACCTGGGACAGCCGACCGGCGCCGAGCGGCCCGCCGGAAATCGCCGCGGCCGCGCCGAGCACCACGCCGGCCACCGGCCCGGCCAGCACCGCCGGCGCCAGCAACTCGGCCCAGCGCTGCGCGGCCCGCTCCGGGACGGCGAGTCGAGCCACCCGCCGGGCGAGCAGCCAACCGGCGACCATCCCGGCCAGCACTGGCACCGCGAGCAGCAGGGCGCCCAAGCCGTCCACCGGGCCACGCGGCAGGCCAGCGAGCAGCGGCACGGCCGGCAGCGCGCCGACCGACACCTCGCTGGTACGGACCGCGGTGTCGGTCCCGACCGCGAACCCCGGCCCGAGCAGGTAACTGGTCGACCAGACCGCCGCGTTGGGTGCGTACGCGGCGCTGACCAGGGTGATGCCGGCCTGCCCGGCGACCCCGGTCCGGTACGCCCCGATCATGTCGGCCGCGTCGCCGCCGCCGGTGGCCACCGCAAGGCCGGCCGCGCCCGCGCCCGCGCCGAGCAGCAGCAGCCCGGCCACCAGGCCGGTGCGAACGCCGTCGCGCACCGGCCCCGGAAGCCGGGTGACGAGCAGCCGGGTCACTGCGGTGATCCGGACCGCGCCGACCAGCGCGGCGAGTGTGCCGACCGCCGCGAACGTGGCGCCCGCCCGGATCAGCGACACAGTCGGCCCACCCGTGCCGACCAGCACCGCCGCGAGCGCGCCGAGCAGCGCGTACGCGATACCGACCGCTACCGCGGCGAGCAGTGCCCGGCGCGGTGAGCGGGTGTCGCGAGCACCGATCGCCCGGCTGACGTGCACGCCGGCGCGGGTCAGCCGCCAGAGTGCGAGCACTGTCAACGCCAGCGGCGCGAGCCCGAGCGGCCCGGTCTCGGTGTGCAGGGGCACGCCGTGCCCGAGCAGCCAGCCGGCCAGCGCGGTGCGCAGGGTGCCGGTCAGTGTGGTGGAGTCCGCGCCGAGCTGCACCAGGCCGAGCACTATGGCGACCGGCAGGTAGGAGGTGAGGGCGGCCCAGCAGGCGGCCACCCCGGCGGCGACGGGCAACGGTGCCCGCCCGCGCGGCGACCCGCCCGCGCGAGGCGCGGGCACCCGCCGGGCCGGTGCGGCGCGGTCGACCGGCCGGTCGTCGGCGCTCACACCGCCGGGACGGCTGGGACGGTCAGGGGTGACGGGGGACATCCGCTCTACTCTGGCACGTCGCGCGGGCCGTGGCAGTCCGTTAACCCCTCCTAAGGTCGGCGAGTTGACCGAACCGACGTCCTGCTCACCCGGGCCGGTCTAGCCTCGGCCCTGAGGGGGCGCGAGTCGCCGCCACCCGGGACGGGCCCGCCGGTCGCGGTCCAAGCCGGCACGTCGCCCACTACCGCTCGGAGGAAGCTGTGACGACGCCATACCCGCCTC
This sequence comes from Micromonospora sp. NBC_00362, assembly GCF_026342155.1. NCBI lineage: Bacteria > Bacillati > Actinomycetota > Actinomycetes > Micromonosporales > Micromonosporaceae > Micromonospora > Micromonospora sp. NBC_00362. Next base: position 5,460,465 of record NZ_JAPENH010000001.1, on the reverse strand, counting down.
CCCCACCACCACCGGCCCGAGGACGCGACCGCACCACCCTCTGGGGCGTGCTGGGCATCGTGCTGGGGCTGATCTGCTGCGGCGTCTTCGGCATCGTCTTCGGCTACCTGTCCATCCGCGACGCCCGGCGGTACGGGCAGTCGCCGCTGCTCGGTTACCTCGCCATCGCGTTCGGCGTGATCAACATCATCGGTGGGGCGATCCTGCGCTCGACCGGCAACTACCCGTTCTGGAACAACGACTGACGCGTACGCCGAAGGGGGTCGACCGTAAGCGGTCGACCCCCTTCGTGTTGCCCTGACCGGCTCAGCTGCCGGACATGATCTCCCGCATCAGCTTCGCGGTCTCGGTCGGCGTCTTGCCGACCTTGACGCCGACGGCCTCCAGCGCCGCCTGCTTCGCCTCGGCGGTGCCGGCGGAGCCGGAGATGATCGCCCCGGCGTGACCCATGGTCTTGCCGGGCGGAGCGGTGAAGCCGGCGATGTAGCCGACCACCGGCTTGGTGACGTTGGCCTTGATGAACTCGGCGGCCCGCTCCTCGGCGTCGCCACCGATCTCACCGATCATGACGATGGCGTCGGTCTCCGGGTCGGCCTCGAACGCCGCGAGGGCGTCGATGTGGGTGGTCCCGATGATCGGGTCACCGCCGATGCCGACGCAGGTGGAGAAACCGATGTCGCGCAGCTCGTACATCATCTGGTAGGTCAGCGTGCCGCTCTTGCTGACCAGGCCGATCCGGCCGGAGCCGGTGATGTCGGCCGGGATGATGCCGGCGTTGGACGCGCCCGGCGAGGCGATGCCCGGGCAGTTCGGCCCGATGATCCGGGTCCGCTCGCCCTGCGAGACGTTGTACGCCCAGAACGACGCGGTGTCGTGCACCGGGACGCCCTCGGTGATCACCACGGCCAGCGGGATCGCGGCGTCGATCGCCTCGACCACGGCGGCCTTGGTGAACTGCGGCGGCACGAAGATGACAGTGACGTCGGCCCCGGTCTCGGCCATCGCGTCCGCGACGGACGCGAAGACCGGCAGCTCGGTGCCGTCGAAGTCGACAGTCTGGCCCGCCTTGCGCGGGTTGACGCCACCGACGACGTTGGTGCCGGCGGCCAGCATCCGCCGGGTGTGCTTGGAACCCTCGGAACCGGTCATCCCCTGGACGATGACCTTCGAGTCCTTGGTCAGCCAGATAGCCATGATCAGACCCCCGCAGCTGCCAGCTCGGCGGCCCGCTCGGCCGCACCGTCCATGGTGTCCACCCGCTGCACGAGCGGGTTGTTCGCGCTGTCCAGGATCGCCCGGCCAGCTTCGGCGTTGTTGCCGTCGAGGCGGACGACGAGCGGCTTGGTGACCTGCTCGCCGCGCTGCTCGAGCAGGGCCAGCGCCTGGATGATGCCGTTGGCGACCTCGTCGCAGGCGGTGATGCCGCCGAAGACGTTGACGAAGACGCTCTTCACGGCCGGGTCGGAGAGCACGATCTCCAGCCCGTTCGCCATCACCGCGGCGCTCGCGCCGCCGCCGATGTCGAGGAAGTTGGCCGGCTTGACGTTGCCGTGCCGCTCACCGGCGTACGCGACCACGTCGAGGGTCGACATGACCAGACCCGCGCCGTTGCCGATGATGCCGACCTCGCCGTCGAGCTTGACGTAGTTGAGGTCCTTGGCCTTGGCGGCCTGCTCCAGCGGGTCCACGGCGGCCTGGTCGACGAGCGCCTCGTGGTCCGGGTGCCGGAACCCGGCGTTCTCGTCCAGGCTGATCTTGGCGTCGAGGAGCAGCATCCGGCCGTCGCCGTTCTTGGCGAGCGGGTTGACCTCGACCAGAGTGGCGTCCTCGGCGACGAACGCCTGCCACAGGCCGACGGCGATCTCGACCACCTGGTCGGCGACCTCGGCCGGGAAGCCGGCAGCGGTCACGATCTCGCGGGCCTTGGCCTCGTCCACGCCCTTCACGGCGTCGATCGGGGCCTTCACGACCTTGTCGGGGGTATCGGCGGCGACCTGCTCGATGTCCATGCCACCGGCGACGCTGGCGATGCAGAGGAAGGTGCGGTTCGCCCGGTCGAGCAGGTACGAGAAGTAGTACTCCTCGGCCACGTCCGCGGTCACCGTGATCATGACCTTGTGGACGGTGTGACCCTTGATGTCCATGCCGAGGATGTCGGTGGCCCGGGCCACCGCCTCATCCGGGCCCTCGGCCAGCTTGACGCCGCCGGCCTTACCTCGGCCGCCGACCTTTACCTGCGCCTTGACGACCACACGGCCGCCAAGACGTTCGGCGATCGCGCGGGCCTCTTCCGGGGTAGTGGCGACGCCGCCGGCCAGCACGGGCAAGCCGTGCCGCTCGAACAGGTCCCGCCCCTGGTACTCGTACAGGTCCACGATTGCGCGTCCCGTCCCGTCTCCGCGGCGCGCCGTCGCGCCGCCACCAGCGTTCAGAAAACAGTTTGACGCCTGTCATCAGTTGAAACAGGCCATTGGCCGCAGCCTAGCGAGGTCGGCACCACCGGCAACCGAGCGGGTGCACGGTGTGCGGTAATGCACAACCGGACATCAGGTGTGGCCGGTTTCCGGCCATGACTCGGGCGGCATCCACCGTCCGGGCGATGTTGTCCGGCTTGCGTAACCCTGTCGTGGGGGCGTCGTTGAGTCAGATGTCGGAGCGCTGAACAGCGCAAAGACGGGATACGGCCGATGCCCTGTCGGTCGAGGGGTGGCGGCGGGGCATCGTGCATAGAGGGGCCGGACGTGTGAGGGGTGCGTCCGGCCCCTCCCCCGTGCCCAAAATCGGTGGCGCAGCGGATCGGCGTGCCTCAGGAAACCGGCTGGGCCACGTTCTGTCGAACCCACTCGACAATCGCCTGGGTGGTGGCGCCCGGCGTGAAGATCTTCGCGACGCCCAGCTTCTCCAGCTCGGGAATGTCGCCGTTCGGAATGATGCCGCCACCGAACACGACGATGTCGCGGGCGTCCCGCTCACCGAGCAGTTCCAGCACCCGCCGAAAGAGCGTCATGTGCGCCCCGGAGAGCACTGACAGGCCGACCGCGTCGGCGTCCTCCTGGATGGCGGTCTCCACGATCTGCTCGGGAGTCTGGTGCAGGCCGGTGTAGACGACCTCCATGCCGGCATCTCGCAGGGCGCGCGCGACGACCTTCGCGCCCCGGTCGTGGCCGTCCAGGCCAGGCTTCGCGACGACGACCCGAATCCGAGAGCTCATCAGCGCACACCTTTCACCGGCTTGACCGCCTTCACCTTAACGAACGGTAACCCGGCGGGCCCGACCCGGGAAATCCGGGCTCGGCTACCGGCCGTTACCCGGCGTGTCGACCGCGCAACCCGGAGAGGTCCGGCCTGGCGCCGTCCCGGCCTCGTCGCCACCGCGCCGCTGGCAGGGCCGGGGACGCCATCCCGGCGCCGTCCGGAGTCAAGTCGGACGACTCCGCCGGAACGGTCACGCTCGGCGACGAACGGGCAGCGACGGGGGCACCGTTCGGCGTCGCGATGCATGACAATCATGGACGCAAACGGACAGATCGACACGCCAATTTTTCGGTCTAGCTTGTGACTCGCCTGGCGGTTGGCTAACGTGTCCACGGTTGTCATCAGGTCCATGGACGGGTGACGACGCGGTCAGCGGACGTCTCACTGGAGCTTCAGGGGACGCCCACCGGCCGCTTCGGAACCCCGACAACGGAGGGTGTGCGTGCGCCAGCGCCTGTCGTCTGAGCCCGATCGATATCGCGGTCGCCGCCGCGTACCCACCCCACCCCGCAGCCGTTACGCCGCTGTCGTCACCACCGCGTTCGTCGGTGCCGGCATCGTGGCCCTCGGCGCGAGCGCCCTGCCGGACGCCAAGGACGTCAGCCCGACGGTCCTCGACGAGCTAAAGCAGGCGTCGGTCACCAGCCAGGACGCCGCGGCCCGTGCGGACAACGCCGACCGCGCCTCCCGGGACAGCCGCAGCACTGACAACGCCGAGCCCGAGGTCTGGCTGCTGCCGCTGCAGGGCTACGACTTCAACTCCCCGTACGGCGTCCGCTGGGGCAAGATGCACACCGGCGTGGACCTGGTCGCCGGCGAGGGCACGCCCTACGTGGCGATCCACGACGGGTTGGTCACCAAGGCCGGCTGGTTCGGCGGGTACGGCAACGCGGTGATCGTCCAGCACGCCGACGGCAGCGAGGCCATCTACGGCCACTCCTCCGCGGTGAGCGTCAAGGAAGGCCAGCAGATCAAGGCGGGCGACCAACTCGGCCTCGTGGGTCAGACCGGCCACGCGTACGGCACCCACCTGCACCTGGAGATCCATGTCAAGGGGCAGCCGATCGACCCGGTGCCGTTCCTCCAGGAGCGCGGAGTGGACATCAAGCTGCAAGTCGAGGCAATTTACAGCGACGTAGCCGCCGGCTGACGGTGCGTGACGACCGTTGACCGCCCGGATCTGTTGATCCGGGCGGTTTTGCTTTGTGCGGTCCCGGCGGATGTATCCCGGGTCACAGCACCGAATGTGACCGACGACACGCGCCAACATGATCACTTTTCTGGATGTAGCGCCTCACAGCGGGTCATATCCGGGCACCCGACCGTCCGCTCTCTGTCCGAGGGTTCGGTCCCCGCGCCTGCCCTACCTCGGCCGGACACCAGTATTTCGAGGTCAAGTGCCCCTCGACTGTGAAGGTCCGCCGTGCAGGAAGACAGCCCCGTCCAGAACGAGAACACCCCCGACACCAGCGAGACCCCGCCGCCGCGGCGCACCGGCCGACGGAACCGCCTCATCGTGCTCGGGGCCGCCGCCCTGGTAGCCCTCGGCCTCGGCGGTGTCGCCGTCGCCACCAGCGGCACCGACCAGCCGGCACCCGCCGCCGTCTCCCTCGACGCCCAGGCCCGGGCCGACGCCGCGAGCCGGGCCGACCGCTCGGTTCGTGAGTCGAGCACCCCGGCCGCCCCCTCGCTCAGCCCGACGCCCAGCCCGTCCGCGATCAGCGCCAGCCCGGCCCCCGCGAAGACGGCCGCCGCGAAGGCCAAGCCGAAGCCGAAGAAGACCACCAAGCCCACGCCCGCCTGGGTCGACCCGATGCCGGGCGCGGCCGTCACGTCCTGCTACGGGCAGCGCTGGGGAACCCTGCACGCCGGTATCGACCTGGCGATGCCCTCCGGCACGCCGATCCACGCGGCGGCCGCCGGCACCGTGACCCAGGCCGGCGACGCCTCCGACGGGTACGGCAACTCCGTCTTCGTCGACCACGGCAACGGCTACCTGACGCACTACGCCCACCAGAGCCGCATCGCTGTCACCGTCGGCCAGAAGGTGAAGGCCGGCCAGCTCATCGGCTACGAGGGCGCCACCGGCGACGCCACAGGCCCGCACCTGCACTTCGAGGTGCACCAGGGCATGTGGAACCAGATCGACCCGGCCCCGTTCATGCGGGCCCACGGCGTCGACCTGGGCTGCTGAGGCGACATCCCGGCGCGGTCCCGGGCGCAACAGCAGGAGGGAGGGGCCCGAGGCCCCTCCCTCCTGCCGCAGTGCAATGGTGCGGGCGCGCCGGGTCAGAGCTTGTCGACCGGGGCGTGCCGGAGCACCAGCCACATGGTCTGGTCGCCGAAGTCGATCTGCGCGCGGGCACCCGGGCCGTGCCCCTCGACGGCGAGCACCCGCCCCAACCCGTACCGCTGATGGTTGACCCGGTCGCCCGCTGACACCTTCGGCCCCTGCGGCAGCTCGCTGGCGGTGGTCAGCCGGCTGGCGTCCACGCCGAGCCGCTGCGCCAACTGCGCCGCCTTCGGCGTACCCCCCGTGAAGTTGCCACGCACGCCGGGCGCGCGGTCCGCACGGCCACCGACGCCGCCGCCCCCGCCAGCCCACGAGGTGTACGACCCCTCGGTGCGCTCCCAGTGCACCAACTCGGTCGGCAGTTCCTCCAGGAAGCGCGACGGCGGGTTGTAGGACGGCTGCCCCCAGGCCGAGCGGGTCACCGCCCGGGACATGTAGAGCCGCTGTCGGGCACGGGTGATGCCGACGTACGCCAGGCGGCGCTCCTCCTCCAACTCCCGGGTGTCGCCCAGCGAGCGCAGGTGCGGGAAGACGCCGTCCTCCAGCCCGGTCAGGAAGACCACCGGGAATTCCAGCCCCTTGGCGGTGTGCAGCGTCATCAGGGTGACAACGCCCTGGTGGTCGGGGTCGTCGGACGGGATCTGGTCGGCGTCGGCGACCAGCGCCACCTGCTCCAGGAAACCGGCCAAGGTGGCCCGCTCGCCCTCCTCGCCCAACGCCTCGATCCGCTCGGTGTACTCGCGGGCGACGCTGACCAACTCCTGGAGGTTGTCCACCCGACCGGCGTCCTGCGGGTCCAGGCTCTCCTCCAGCTCGGTGAGGTAGCCCGAGCGGGTCAGCAGCGCCTCCAGCACCTCTTCCGGGGTGCCGGTCTCGGACAGCTCGCGGGCCCCGTCGAGCAGCGCCACGAAGTCGGCGATGCCATTGGCAGCCCGGCTGGAGATGCCCGGCGCCTCCCGGGCCCGCCGCAGCGCCGCGCCGAACGAGATCCGGTCGCGACTGGAGAGCGCCTCGACACACGCCTCGGCGCGGTCGCCGATCCCCCGGCGCGGAGTGTTGAGCACCCGCCGCAGGCTCACCGTGTCGTCGTCGTTGACCACCGAACGCAGGTACGCCAGTGCGTCGCGGACCTCCTTGCGCTCGTAGAAGCGCACCCCGCCGACCACCTTGTAGGGCAGGCCGACCCGGATGAACACCTCCTCGAAGACGCGGGACTGCGCGTTGGTGCGATAGAAGACCGCGACGTCGCCGGGGCGGGTCTCGTCGGCGTCGACCAGCCGGTCGATCTCACGGGCCACCCAGTCGGCCTCGGCGTGCTCGGTGTCGGCCACGTAGCCGACGATCTGCTCGCCGGCGCCGGCCTCGCTCCACAGCCGCTTCGGTTTGCGGGAGGTGTTGCGGTCGATCACCGCGTTGGCCGCGTTGAGGATGGTCTGGGTGGAGCGGTAGTTCTGCTCCAGCAGGATCGTCCGCGCGTCGGTGTAGTCCCGTTCGAACTCCAGGATGTTGCGGATCGTCGCACCCCGGAACGCGTAGATCGACTGGTCCGCGTCGCCGACCACGCACAGCTCGGCCGGCTCCACCCCCTCGGTGCCGGACACCAGCTCCTTGATCAGGATGTACTGGGCGTGGTTGGTGTCCTGATATTCGTCCACCAGCACGTGCCGGAACCGCCGACGGTAGCTCTCCGCGACGTGCGGGTGGGACTGGAGCAGGTGCACCGTTGTCATGATCAGGTCGTCGAAGTCCAGGGCGTGCGCCTCACGCAGCCGACGCTGGTAGAGCGTGTACGCCTCGGCCAGCGCCCGCTCGTTGGGGCCGGTGGCCCGTGCGGCGAACTGCTCCGGGTCGACCAGCTCGTTCTTGAGATTGGAGACCTGGGCGGCCAACCCCCGCGCCGGGTAGCGCTTCGGGTCGAGATCCAGCTCGCGGGTGACCAACTGCATCAACCGGCGGGAGTCGTCGGCGTCGTAGATCGAGAATGTCGACTTGAGGCCGGCGTGCTCGTGCTCCGCACGCAGGATCCGCACGCAGGCCGAGTGGAACGTCGACACCCACATCAGGCGGGCCCGGGGGCCCACCAGCGCGGCGACGCGTTCCTTCATCTCGCCGGCGGCCTTGTTGGTGAAGGTGATGGCGATGATCTCACCGGGGTGCACGTCCCGAGCGGCGAGGAGGTAGGCGATCCGGTGCGTGAGCACCCGGGTCTTGCCGGACCCGGCGCCGGCCACGATCAGCAGCGGCGAGCCGGCATGGCTGACGGCGTCGCGCTGCGGCCCGTTCAGCCCGGCGAGCAGCTGCTGCGGATCGAGGCGCGCGACGGCAGCCCCGGGTCGGTGCGGGCGGGCCGGCGCGGACTCCGGCGCAGGCGGGGACGCGGGGATGTCGAAGAGAGGATGCATCGCCCGACAAGTCTATGCCGCCGGCCGGACACTGCGCCTCTGGCGCTCAGCGGCTCGTGCCGACGGCACGCACCACCACCCGGCACGCCCACCGGCGAAAGGCGCCCTCCGCGACGCGGAATGCTTGCGCACCCGGCAACGACGTGGGCATACTCGACGGCGTGATCGCTGCGCGCTTCTACTTTTACTATGGCACCGGGAGTCCGGCTGCCGTAGGTCGCGCCTGATCGATTCAGACCTGCTAAAGCCCCGGGCTCCTGGAGTCCGGGGCTTTTTCCGTCCCAGGTTCCGGGCACCGGGCACCACAGTGCGAGAGGTACCCGATGATGACAGACGTGATGGAGCAGAGCGGCAGCCCGATCCGACCGGGGCAGCCCGCCGTGCAGGGCACTGAGCCGGCGGTGGCCACACCACCGGCCGGGGCGGACGCCGAGCCGGCCGAGCAGCAGACCGGCACCCAGGAGCCGTCCGCCTCGGCGCGGATCGTGCAGATCAGGGAACGGATCGACGCGATCGACCACGAGTTGATCACGCTCTGGCAGGAGCGGGCCGCGTTGTCCCAGGAGGTCGGGGTGACCCGGATGGCGTCCGGAGGGACCCGCCTGGTGCTCTCCCGGGAACGGGAGATCCTGGAGCGTTTCCGGGTCGCGCTCGGCGCCGACGGCACCCAGCTCGCCCTGCTGCTGCTCCGCGCGGGCCGCGGCCCGCTGTGAGCCGTCCCAGCCCGCGTCGAACCGGGCCACGGCCCCCTGGTGAGCCACACCGCCCGTCTGCTCACTGACGCCGCGTGGGCGGCCAGGCGCCGCGCTGCCGATCCGGGTCACTGACAGACGAAACCGCCTGCCGTCGTCGTGGTGACGGCGGCAGGCGGTCTCGGTGACTCACACCTCGTGGCTGGCGACGATCTCGCGCTTCTCGGCGAAGTGGCAGGCGCTCGGGTGGTCCGAGTCCCGTCGGATCTCCAGCAGCGGGACCTGCTCGGCGCAGACGTCCTGCGCCTTCCAGCAGCGGGTCCGGAACCGGCAGCCCGACGGCGGGCTGATCGGCGACGGCACGTCACCCGTGAGCCGGATGATGGTCTTGTTGTGCCGCTGCGTCGGGTCCGGCACCGGCACCGCGGAGAGCAGCGCCTGGGTGTACGGGTGGGTCGGTCGCTCGTAGATCTCGTCCTCGGTGCCGATCTCGACGATCTTGCCGAGGTACATCACCGCGACCCGGTCCGACAGGTGGCGGACCACCGACAGGTCGTGCGCGATGAAGACGTACGAGAGGCCGAACTCGCCCTGCAACTGCTCCAGCAGGTTCATGACCTGGGCCTGGATGGAGACGTCCAGCGCCGACACCGGCTCGTCGCAGACGATGATCTCGGGCCGCAGCGCGAGCGCGCGGGCGATGCCGATGCGCTGACGCTGACCGCCGGAGAACTGGTGCGGGTACCTGTTGATGTGCTCGGGGTTGAGCCCGACCAGGTCGAGAAGCTCGCGAACCTTGGCCCGGCGGCTGCCCTTCGGCGCCACCTCCGGGTGGATCTCGAACGGCTCGCCGAGCAGGTCACCGACGGTCATCCGCGGGTTCAGCGAGGTGTACGGGTCCTGCATGACCAGCTGGATCTGCCGGCGCAGACGCCGCAGCGCCCCACCGGACAGCTTCGAGATGTCCTGGCCCTTGTAGACCACGTTGCCGGCGGTCGGCTTCTCCAGGTTCATCAGCACCCGGGCAAGCGTCGACTTACCGCAGCCGGACTCGCCGACCACACCGAGCGTCTCACCGGCGCGCAGTCCGAACGAGACCCCGTCGACCGCCTTGACCTGGCCGACGGTCTTCTTGAACACCACACCCTGCGTGACGGGGTAGTGCTTGACCAGGTCATTGACCTCGAGGATGTTCTCAGACACGGTTCACCAGCTCCTCGGCGAAGTGGCAGGCGCTGGCCCGAGCGGGGCCGACCTGCAGCAGCGGCGGGACCTTCTCCCGGCACACCGGCTGAGCCATCGGGCACCGCGGGTTGAACGGGCAGCCCGGCGGGATGTTCATCAGGTTCGGCGGGAGGCCCTTGATCGTCCGGAGCTGCTGCCCCTTCTCGTCGAGGCGCGGGATCGAGTCGATCAGACCCAGCGTGTACGGGTGCGCCGGCTTGGCGTACAGCTCGTACACGTCGGCTTCCTCGACGATCCGGCCCGCGTACATGACAGCGATCCGGTCCGCGACGTCGGCAACCACGCCGAGGTCGTGGGTGATCAGGATCATGCCCATCTGCCGCTCGCGCTGAAGCTCGGCCAGCAGGTCCATGATCTGGGCCTGCACCGTCACGTCGAGGGCGGTGGTCGGCTCGTCCGCGATCAGCACCTCGGGGTCGAGCGCCAGCGACATCGCGATCATCGCGCGCTGCCGCATACCGCCAGAGAACTGGTGCGGGTAGTTGTTGAACCGGCCCTTGGCGTTCGGGATCTTGACCTGGTCGAGCATGTCGATCGCGCGCTTCTTGGCCTCCGCGCGGCTCATGCCCCGCCGGACCCGGAACTGCTCAGCGATCTGGAACCCGACGGTGAAGACGGGGTTCAGCGCGGAGAGCGCGTCCTGGAAGATCATCGCGATGCCCTCGCCGCGGATGCGGCGGCGCTCCTCGTCGGACATGCGGAGCATGTCCTTGCCGTGGAAGCGGACCTGCCCACCGGTGACGAAGCCGGGCGGCGTGTCGAGGATGCCCATGATGGTCTGCGCGGTGACGCTCTTACCGGAGCCGGACTCGCCGAGCACGGCGAGGGTCTCCCCCGCGTCGACGTGGTACGTGACCCCGTTGATGACCTTTGCGACGCCGTCCCGGGTGCGGAACTCCACCCGCAGGTCGTCGACCTCGAGCAGGCGGCCGGAGGGACGCCCGGACCCGCCGGGTCCCGGCGCTGACTGCTCGGACACGAGAATGTCGGACAACTGGATCTCCCCTAGCGGAGTTTCGGATCGAGGGCCTCGCGGACCGACTCACCGAGCATCACGAAGCTCAGCACTGCGGTGACGAGGAACGCGGCGGGGAAGAACACCAGCCCCGGCGCGACCCGGATGAACTGCTGCCCGTCGCTGATCATGATGCCCCAGGACACCACCGGCGACTTCAGACCGACGCCCAGGAACGACAGGGTGGCCTCGGCGCCGATGAACGAGCCGACCATGATCGTGCCGTACACCAGCAACGGGGCCAGGCAGTTCGGCAGCAGGTGCTTGAGGATGATCCGGCCGGTGCCGGCACCCAGTGCGCGGGCCGCCACGATGTAGTCGGCCTCCTTGGTGGCGAGCACCGAGGAGCGCATCAGTCGCATCACGACCGGCCAGCTCAGCACGATCAGGGACGCGGTCACCAGGCCCATGATCTTGTTCTTGCTGTTGCCGGCGCCCGAGCCGTTGAAGGTGGTCAGGATGACGATCGCGCCGAGCACGAAGGGCAGACCGAAGAAAACGTCGGCGATCCGGCTGAGCAGCGCGTCCACCCAGCCACCGCGGTAACCGGAGATGATGCCCATGGTTCCGCCGATGAGCAGGGTGCCCAGCACGGAGAGCACGGCGACCTGGATGGACGCACGCGCACCGTAGATGACGCGAGCGTAGACGTCACGGCCCTGCACGTCGTAGCCGAACCAGCCATTGGCCGACGGCTTGTCGAGGCTGCGGGACAGCGAGCCGTTGACCGCGTCGCCCGGGGCGAACAGCGCCGGGAAGGCCGCCATCAGCAGGAAAATCACGATCAGCGTGGCCGAGATCCAGAACAGCGGCTTGCGTCGCAGGTCCCGCCATGCGTCGCCGAGCAGGCCGCGCGGCTTGTCGTTGCTCTGCGGCTGGCCCGCGGTGGCGGGGGCGGCGGAGTCGGTGGGGTGTGCGCCAGGGGTGCTGACGATCGATGCGGTACTCGGGTCACTCATAACGGATCCTCGGGTCCAGGGCGGCGTAGAGCAGGTCAACCAGCAGGTTCATCACGAGATAGACCAGCACCAGGACGACCACGATGCCTACTACAGTGGCGCTTTCCTTGGTGATGATCGCTCGGAAGACCTGGCGGCCGATCCCGTTGATGCCGAAGATTCCCTCGGTGACGATCGCGCCGCCCATCAGGGCGCCGAGGTCGGTGCCGAGCAGGGTCACCACCGGGATGAGCGAGTTGCGCAGCAGGTGCACACCAACGACTCGGCGCATCGGCAGGCCCTTGGCGATGGCGGTGCGCACGTAGTCCGCGCGGCGGTTCTCCGCGATGCTCGTTCTTGCCACCCGTGCGATGTACGCCACTGACGCGCTGCCGAGCACGAAGCCGGGCACGATCAGCTCGGACCACCGCATCTCGGAGGAGACGGTCGGCTTGATGATGCCCCACTGCACACCCAGCAGCCACTGGAGCACGAAGCCGACCACGAAGACCGGCAGTGCGATCAGGAAGAGGGTGGAGACCAGGACCAGGTTGTCCAGGAAGCCGTTACGCCGCAGACCGCTCAGCACGCCGGCGCCGAGGCCGATCACGGCCTCGATGGCGAGCGCCACGACGGCCAGCTTCAGGGTGTTCGGGTACGAAGTCAGGATGATGTCGCTGATCTCGCGCTGCGAGAACGTCTGACCGAAGTCGCCCTGGAGCAGGTTCTTCATGTAGTTGGCGTACTGCACGAAGACGTTCTGGTCGAGGTGGTACTTCTCGGTCATGAAGGCGATGTACTGGTCCGGGCAGCGACGCTCACCGCACTTGCCGGCGAACGGATCGCCCGGAACGGCCCAGACGAGCCAGTAGATCAGGAACGTCGTACCGATGAAGACCGGCACGAGTTGGAGCAGCCGTCTCAACAGATAACGGCCCATGGGGTGGTCCTCCAGACAGGGGGCGCGTCGGACGGCCGACACGGTGGTGACAACGTGCGAGTGGAGTGTTGTAACACCCAATCGCGGAACGGCCCCGGGTCGGGCTCACCGGATGTGGCGAGCCCGACCCGGGGTCAGACCGTTCGGATCAGAGCTCGACCGAGGTGATGTCGATCTCGCCGACGTTGTTCAGCTCGAGCTTCTTGATCTTCTCCGAGTGGCCGGACTGCTGACCGTAGAAGTAGACCGGGATGCTCGGGACGTCCTGGTCGACCTTCTCGACCGCCTTGGCGAACGCCTCGTGCGAGGCCTCCAGGCTCGGAGCGCCGCTGGCCTGCTTGGCAAGGGCGTCGACCTCGGGGTTGCTGTAGAGGCCGTCGTTCGAGGAGCCGTTGGTGATGAACAGCGGGTTGACCCAGTTCTCGACGTCCGGGTAGTCCTGCTGCCAGGCAGCGCGGTACGGGCCGTTCATCTTGTGGGCGTTGATGTTCTGGCGGAACACCGCGAAGGTCGGCACACCCTCGGCCCGTGCGTTGATGTTGAGGTTGGTCTTGATCTGCTGCGCGACGGCGTCCATCCAGTCCTTGTGGGCGGAGTCCGCGTTGTAGTAGAAGACCATCTCACCGCTGAAGCCACCGGCCTCGGCGAGCAGCGTCTTGGCCGTGGCCGGGTCGAACTTGCAGGCGGTGCAGTTGCCCGGCTTGGCGCCCGGGGTCAGCGGGTTCGCCCAGCTGTCGGCCGGCTTGCGGGTGCCGAAGAAGATCTTGTCGGAGATCTCCTGCCGGTTGACCGCCAGCGACACCGCACGACGCAGCTTCGGGTTCTGGAAGCGCTTGTCGTAGATCGGGAACGCGATGAACGCGGTCGACGGCGTGACGGTCGAGCGGCCCCGGTCACCGAGGTCGGTCTTCCACTTGTCGCCGGCGAGCGCCGAGGTGGGGACAACCTCCATGAAGTCGAGGTTGTTGGCCAGCAGATCGGCGTAGGCCGCGTTGTCGTCCTGGTACAGCTTGACGTCGACGTCCTTGACCTTCATCTTGTCGCGAAGGTTGTAGTCGTCGAAGCGCGTCAGCTTGATGAGGGAGTTGTCCTCCCACGACACGAACTTCACCGGGCCGTTGGCGATCGGCTTGCGGCCGAACTCTTCCGGCTTCATGGTGAAGAACACGTCCGGCAGCGGCATGAAGGCGCTGTAGCCGAGCTTGGTCGGGAAGACCGCGGTCGGCGCCGCCAGGGTGACCTCGAAGGTCTGGTCGTCGATGACCTTCAGGCCGGACATCTTGTCGGTCGTCGGCGTCGGGGCCTTCTTCGGGCCGTCCGCGCCATCCGGGTCCGTGGTGTAGGTCTGGTCGAAGCCCGCGATGTCCGCGAAGAAGGTGCCGTTCTGCGCACCGTTCGGCGAGTAGGCGGCCCAGTTCCAGGCGTCGACGAAGTTCTTCGCCTTGACCTCGGTACCGTCGTGGAACTTGGTACCGGCCTTGATCTTGATCGTGAAGACCTTGGAGTCCGTGGTGTTGATGGACTCCGCAAGCGCGTTACGCGGGGCCCCACCGTCGTTCGGGTACTCGACCAGGCCAGTGAAGAGCCAGTCGATGATCTTGCCGCCACCGGTCTCCGTGGTGTTCGACGGGACCAGCGGGTTCTCCGGCTGGACGCCGTGAACAACGATCGAGCCATCCGCGCTGGCGGCAGTTTCGTCGCCGCCGCCGCTCGAGCAACCGCTCGCGACAAGCGCGGCAGCCGCGCTGAGCGCGATGGCGCTCGTCGCCCGCTTCGAGACTCTCATTCCGAGGGGCCTCCTCTTTCTAACCAGGTTCCGTCGTGGGTTTCACGCACGTTTGGGGGTGACACCGCCCGACCACCCCGGGGGCGCGGGTCGCCGGGACCACAGGGAAGTTGGGGACACCCCTGATGTTCCGATCCGCCGGGCTCCCCCACCAACGAGGCTTGGCACGACGCAATCGACACAGCCACGGGCCGCCGAGATCGGCGGAATCGTGGTCGTGGGGCGTACGGAGTGCCACACACCGATGGTGAGGTGCTGCCACTGTGACACCCACTGGCCTCTTCCGTGAAGGTGCCGTTATCAAGCCGTTAGTTGCCCGCCACGTTGCCGATACTTGAAAAATGATCATAAAACGCCCGACACGGGCGGCACTGAGCAGGAAATACGTTGCGCCACCCGAACAGTCGGCCTCGGCCCCTGCGTGAGCCCCGAGGTCACCCGAGCCCGGTGGGACGTCCGTCACCACTCACGTTTCGAGCCATCCGGATGAGGGCCCCCACGGCTACCCGGACACGATCATCGGCTGGGTGTACGAGGGCGCGCCGGACGTTTCTCTGATCCTCGCCGGTGCCGACGCGCCGTCTCCTCGCCGGTAACGACGCGCTGTCTCCTCGCCGGTGCCGACGCGCCGTCACACGAGGCGGCGATCCGCCGCCCAACGGGAGAGCTCGTAGCGGTTGGACATCTGAAGCTTGCGCAGCACGTTCGACACGTGCGTCTCCACAGTCTTGATGGAGATGAACAGCTCCTTGGCGATCTCCTTGTACGCGTACCCCCGGGCCAGCAGCCGCAGCACCTCACGCTCACGGTTGGTGAGCTGGTCCAGCTCCGGGTCGGCCACCGGCGCGTCCGGCCGGGCCGCGAAGGCGTCCAGCACGAACCCGGCCAGCCGTGGGCTGAACACCGCGTCCCCGTCGGCCACGCGACGGATCGCGGCAGCCAACTCGTCGGGGGAGATGGTCTTTGTGACGTACCCACGGGCGCCGGCACGGATCAACCCGATCACGTCCTCCGCCGCGTCGGAGACGCTCAACGCGAGGAACTTGACCTGCGGGTGCGTACGCCGCATCGCCTCCAGCACCGCCCGACCGCCACCGTCGGGCATGTGCACGTCGAGCAGCACCACGTCCGGGCCGACGGCGGCGATCCGGGTGACCGCCTCGGCCACGGTGCTCGCCTCGCCCACCACCTCGACGTGGGCGCCCAGCTCCGCGCGCACCCCGGCTCGGAACATGGCGTGGTCGTCCACCAGGAACACCCGCAGCCGCTCGGGGCGGGCATCCGCCGGGTCGAGGTGCTCGGTCGACTGCTCGGCCATGGTCATCTGTTCCTCTCCGCTGCGGACGAGTCCCGGGAGATCGGCAGGATCAACCGGACCTCGGTCCCCTCCCCCGGGCCGGACCGTATTTCGGCCCGTCCGCCGTGCCGCTTCATCCGCCCGATGATCGAGCCGCGTACGCCGTGCCGGTGGTCCTCCACGGTATCCGGATCGAAGCCCTTCCCCCGGTCACGGACGAAGACACTGACCTGATCCGGCTCCACCTCGGCGTAGAGCGACACGGTCTGCACGCCGGCGTGCCGGGCCGCGTTCACCAACGCCTCCCGCGCGGCCGCGACCAGCGCCCCGACCTTCTCGTCGGTCTCCCGGTCCCCCACCACCACCGTCTCGACGCTGATCGCGAAGGTGTCCTCGACCTCGGCGGCGGCCTGTTCCAGAGCGGCGGCGAACCGCTCGCTCGGCGAAGCGGTCGGCTTGTAGAGCCAGTTGCGCAGGGAACGCTCCTGCCCTCGGGCCAGCCGCTGCACCGTCTTGACGTCGCCGGCGTTGCGCTGGATCAGGGCCAACGTGTGCAGCACCTGGTCGTGCACCATCGCTGCCAACTCGGCCCGCTCCTGCTCGCGGATGCGCCCCTCGCGCTCCGAGCGGAGCTGGCTGTACGTCCGCCAGAGCACCGGCGCGGCGACCACGCCGACGCCCGCCAGCCCGACCAACGCGAAGATCACGCCATTGATCACCGCGTCGAAGTTCTGTGCCGGTGAGTAGACGGCCGCGACGCCGATGATGCCGACCGCGACCAGCACTCCCCCGCCGATGAACCGCAGCACGAAGGCCCGCCGGTCGCTCTCCTCGACGACCGCGCCGAGCCAGGGCACCGGCATGGCCTCGCCCCACTGTCGCCGCCGTTCGGGCGCGGACTGGTGCCAGATGACCCCGGCGCCGACCGCGATGATGGCCACCAACCAACCGGCGGTGCCCGCCGCGCCGACCGAGTCGAAGACCATCACCTGGATCAGCAGGACACCGAGCCCGATCCCCACGAACGGCAGAAGTTGGGCGACGTCCCGCCGGGGCGGCACCGCCGTGTCACCGGGACGCAGCGGCACCACCGCCCAGAACGCCGCGTAGAGCAGCAGGCCGAGCCCGCTCAGACCGAGCAGGACCATGAACGCGACGCGCACCCGCAGCACCGAGATGCCGAGATGGTCGGCGATACCGGCGGCGACGCCGGCGGCCATCCGGTGCTCCGGGGCGCGGTACAGGCGCGGGGGCGAGGTCACGGTGCTGATCGGAGGCTCCCTGGTCACTGTGGCGGACAGGTGGAGGTCGGTGACTCGATCGTCACACGCTGCGGCGTCCGCGACCACGGGGACGCCCCCGACATTCCGGCCGCCGGATCTCAGGGTGGGGTCAGGGTCGGGTCCTGAGGCCGTTCGGGTGGACCGGGCAGCAGGATCGAAGCATGACCGAGGAAGCTGCCCCGCCGCCCCGACCGGGGTCGGCACAGTCGGGCGGTTCAGCACCGCCCCCGCCCACCACCACGCCGACCGAATGGACCGAGCCCAGCACGTTCGGTCCGCACGCCGGCATCGACGCGACCGCCGGCACCGCGCCCGGCGAGCCGGCCGACGGCTACGCGCCCTCCGCGGCGGGCTACGGCCCAGGCCCGGGGTTCGCGGCGGGCACCGGCTACGGCCCGGGCGGCACACCACCCGGGCCGGGTGGTCCCGGGCCGTCCGCGCCGCCACCGCCGCTGGGCGGCACCGGCTTCACCTCGCGGTACGGGCTGGTCCGGCCGCGCGAGGGGCGGTACCTGGCCGGTGTCTGCGCGGCGATCGGGCGCGCCACCAACACCGATCCGGTGCTCTGGCGGGTGTTGCTCGCGGTCCTCGGGTTCTTCGGGGGCATCGGCATCCTGGTGTACGTCGCCGCCTGGCTGATCATCCCGAACGAGGGCGACACCGCGTCCCCCGTCGAGTCCATGCTCGGTCGCGGTCGCTCCAGCATGTCCCCGGTGACGGTGATCGTCCTGGGCATCCTGGTCGCGGCCAGCTTCGCGTACATCGTCACCGACGCCTTCCGCGCGGTGCTGCTCGGCGCGGCCATCCTGGTCGCCGGCGCGCTCCTGCTCAACCGGGACGGGCGCAATCCACGGCCCGGCACCCCGGGTGGTCCGGCGCCCGCCGCACCGTCCGGCGCGGTCGTCCCACCGGTGACCTGGCCGTCGTACGGCGCGGCGCCGTCGACCGGCCCAGCGGCGACGCCGCCGATGTTCGGCACCGGTCCGGGGTACGCCACCGCGACGACGGGGGCGGCGCCCACAGTCACCATCCCGGCGTACGACGCGCCGCCGACCAGCGCGACGCAGCCGTTGCCCGGGGTCGGCCCGGTGTCCGGGTATCCGGCCGGCACGACGGCTGCCCAGCCTGGCTGGCCGAGCACCGCGATGCCCAGCGCCGGTTGGCCGTCGGCACCCGTGAGCAGCACACCCGCTGCCCCGGCCGGCTATCCGACAGCCCCGCCGCCCTCCGGTTACCGCCCTCCGTTCGCGCCGCACGGCCCGTACGCTTCGCCGACCCCGGCTCCGCCTCCTCCGCCCAAGCCGCCGAAGCCGCCGAAGCGGCCCAAGGAGCGCTCGCCGCTCGGCGCGGTGACCTTCTCGCTGATCTTCCTGGTGCTCGGTCTGGTCGCCCTACTCGACCTGCTGGACGTCTTCGCCATCAGCGCCTCGGCGTACTTCGCGGCCGCGCTGGCCACGATCGCCCTCGGCCTGCTGGTCGGCACGTGGTTCGGGCGGGCGCGCTGGCTCATCGCGCTCGGTCTGGTGACCGCGGCGGCGCTGGGCACAGCGACCGTGGCCGAGTCCTACGACCGGATCCGGGGGGTCGACGGCGCGGTGACCTGGGCGCCCACCGACTACCGCGACCTGGCGGACCGGTACGAGAACAGCTTCGGTGACGCCGTGCTCGACCTGCGCGGGATCGACTTCGCGAAACGGGACAGCCAGGTGACAGTGGCCGTCAACTTTGGCCAGGCGACAGTGGTCGTGCCGCCGAACGTGGACGTCACCACAGTGGCCGACGTCAACGCGGGTGACGCCACTGTCTTCGGCAACCGCTCGGGCGGGCTGGACGGCCGCTTGCGGGAATCCACCGACGTCGGCGCGGACGGGCCCGGCGGCGGGACCCTGCGCCTCTACATCCATGTCAATGCCGGCAACCTGGAGGTGACCCGGTGAAGGCTCACCGCACGGATCTGGTGTCGTTCGCCTTCGGGCTCGTGTTCCTGGCGCTGTCCGCCTGGTGGCTGCTCGCCCAACTGCTCGGGCTCGCGCTGCCGCCGGTCGGCTGGTTCCTGGCCGGCGCACTCATCCTGATCGGGGTCTTCGGGCTGGTCGGCGCGCTGCGCTCGGGTCGACCGAACCAGCCGGAGCCGATTGCCGAGGCCGGTGCCGCCGAGGCGGTAGCGCCCGTCTCCGGCACGTCCGTCTCCGGCGCGCCCGTCTCCGGCGCGCCCGTCTCCGGTGCCGCCATGTCGACGTCCGGCGCGGCCCTGCCGGCCTGGGAAGCCGAACGGTCCACCTGGGACACTCCCGCCTCCGACCCGACGCTCATCTCCGACCCGACGCCCTCCTCAGACCCGACGCTCTTCGCGGACCGGACGTTGGAGACGCCGACCACCGAGGTGCGGGCGTCCGACGTGCCGGCCACCGACGTGATCCACCCGGCCTGGCTGGCTCATCCGCCGGCGGAGCCGCCGACCGAGCCCTTCCCCGGCAACGGAGACGACGAGCCGACCACCGGGAACCTCGCCCGCCCGGCCTCGTCGGAGGGGGACGAGCCGACCAGATCCGACCAACCAGTCGAGGCCGTCGGCGACCGGCCGGGTGACGAGCGGGAGGGTCCGCGCAGGGAAGCCTGACCTCGGGCGGCCGTCCGCGTCGATCCACCGCATCCCCACGGCGGTGCGGCCGGCGCGGACGGACGCATATGCTGGCTGGTGGAGATCTCGCCTCCGCCGGCCGGCCCGTCCCGCCCATGCCGGTCCCGCCGCGATTCCCGTCTCTACCCCCGTCAGGAGCCCGCCCGACATGACCCAGTCCCCCGCCGTGCGTACCACCGGCCGGTCCGGTCCGGTCCGCATCGGCGAGCGAGCCGCCCGTACCCTCGTCGCCGAGCTGGCCCGGATCAACGACCCCAAGGCTGCCCTGCTGGTCGGGGTGACCCCGGACTCCGCGGTGCTGGCCGCGGCGGTCGATGCGCTGCTCCCCTGTGACCGGCTCACAGTGGTGCCCGCCGAGCCGTTCGGCGCTGCGGCGCTCCGCGAGCACGTCACAGCCCAGGGCCGCTGGGTCGCCGACCGGGTGAGCGTCGTCGACTCGCTGGCCGAAGCCGAGGCCGCCGTCGTCGTCATCGCCGGTGAGGCGTTCACCGGCACCGCCGAGGCAACCCGCGGCGGCGTCGAGGGGTTGGCCAAGTACCTGACCGACGGGGCGGTGCTGAGCGTGGCGACCGTCGCCACCCCCGGCCGGACCGAGGGTGCCGCCGCCGAGCTGGCCCGACAGGACGCCCTCTACGGCGTCGGCGCCGATCTGGTGCTGCGCAACTCGCCACCGGTGCGGGTCTACCGACTGCGGTTCACCCCGGCCAGCCCGGCCGCGGCCGACAGCCTGGCCCCCGCGTACCGGCCGTCGAGCGTGCCGGTGACCAGGGGCATGCACATCGACTCCAACGGCGTGGCGGCCGCGGGCATCGCGCTGGGCCTCGCGGCGCTGGCCCGGGTGGCGCGCCCGTCGTCCAAGCTGTGGCTGCTGCCGGCCCTGGCCGCCGGGCCGGTCGCCGCGTTCTTCCGGGATCCCGAACGGGACGTGCCGGAGGACCCGAGCGCCGTGGTCGCCAGCGCGGACGGGAAGGTCCTGTCGGTGCAGCGGCTGCACGACGAGCGCTTCGGCGACGGCGAGTGGCTACGGATCGCCGTGTTCCTGTCGGTGCTGGACGTGCACGTCAACCGCGCCCCGGTCGCCGGCAAGGTGGTGGACTACTTCGTCGCCGATGGCGGCTTCGTCAACGCGATGAAGCCTGACGCCGAGCACAACGTCGCCGCGTACACGGTGCTGGACACCGCTCGCGGCACTGTTGTGGTCGCGCAGCGGACCGGGCTGATCGCCCGCCGGATCGTGCAGCGCGCGCCGATCGGCGCGCTGCTGGCCAAGGGCGAGCGCTTCGGGCTGATCCGGTTCGGTTCCCGGACCGACGTCTACCTGCCCGCTGAGGCCGCGGACCCACTGGTCGGGCCGGGCGACAAGGTGGTCGGTGGGTCAACGGTCATCGCCCGCTGGCGCTGACCCGCGAACGAGGAACGGGGCGCCGCTGTCCGCGGCGCCCCGTTCTGTCTGCTCAGATCAGGCGGTACGACGTTGCCGCAGCCAGAGAACCGGCCCGCTGACCAGGTAGCCCACCACGATCAGGGCGAACGTGAGCCGGATGTCGACCAGCGCGCCGATCACCGGGGCCAGCCAGAGCCACGGCGGCAGCTTCACCAGGCGGGCGAGCTTGGCGTACGGGAAGCTCGACACCATCGCGAAGGCCAGCAGCGCCACCCCGGCGACCAGCACGGCACCGGGCACCGGCAGGCCGATCGCCACTGTCACGGCGAGCACAGCGGCCGCCATGGTGGTGGGCACCCCGCAGAAGAACCTGCCGTCCTTCGGCGAGACGTTGAAGCGGGCCAGTCGGATCGCGGCACACGCCGCGACCAGGGCACACGCCACTGCCGCCGCCGCCGTGGAGACGGAGCCGGCGAGCGAGGCGTAGACCACTACCGGCGCGGCGAGACCGAACGAGCACATGTCGGCCAGTGAGTCCATCTGTGCGCCGAACGGGCTGGCCACCCCGAGCCGTCGGGCCAGCGCGCCATCCAGACCGTCGAAGCCGACGCACGCGATCAGGCAGAGCGCCGCCATGCGCACCTCGCCCTGCATGGCCAGGAAGATGGCCAGCATGCCGAGCATCAGGCTGGCCAGCGTGCAGGCGTTGACCAGGGCGAATTTCATCCGGCGCGCCATGGTGCGCTCGCCGGGGAGCAGTGGGATCGAGTGGGCCTCGTCGGTCTGCGTCATCGGCGGCATCGCCGGGCTGACCGGCATGACCGCGTCGACGTGGGCTCGGTCCAGGCCCAGTGTCGGGTCCACGCCCAGTGTCGGCCGGCTGAGCCGGTCCAGGCCGTAGCGACGGCGCTGCCGATCGGCGTACCGGTGCTCGGTCGGGGCCAGGTCGGCCGGGTGCAGGTCGCCGTCACGGCGACCGACTCGGACCAACAGCACCTGGCGGGCGAACGTGCTGCTGCGGCGCAACCGGCCCGCCCAGCGACGCCCTGCGGGGCGCGGACTGTCAGTAGTACGACGCCGGCGCCATGGGGCTCTCGGCACGTTTCCTCCATCACCGGATCTGCTGACCGCCACGTGGCGGGTGTCCGGCTGTCTCGTGCCGGACCTTGCATGGCCCGGCAGCCGTTTTGCGGAGTACACCATCGCATAGGGGAACATGGCTTGGCGATAGCTGCCGGCGGTACTTATATCTGGTCAAACCGCTCGAACCGCTCGCTTGTTCCCATCCCGGGCTTCATCGCCCGTTTCCTCCATCATTCCCGCCTTTGACTGTACCGGAGGGTCACCAAGTCGGCTCACCGAGCGGGGTGCTATCGGCCACTCTGTCCGGTTGCCACGACGGCGATGTCGCTCAACGGCAGGTCAGTCGCCTCGTCGCGGGTGAACCACCCCGCCCGCGCCGTCGAGCCTCCGGCGGACTCGGTGACCACCGCGTCGGTGGGTACGTCCACCAGCACCCGATAGATCACCCGTACGCCGTGCCAGTCCAGAGGACGGCCCTCCGGGCCCAGCGCGGCGGGGTTGTGCAGGTTGTTGACGCCGAGAAGCTCGACGACCCGGCCGACCTGCCCGCCCTCCTCGACCAGCTCCCGCAGCAAACCGGTGGCCGGCTGCTCGCCGTGATCGGTGCCACCGCCGGGCAGATGCCACAGACCGGCCCCCGGGTAGCCCTCCGCGATCTGAGTGAGCAGGATTCGCCCAGCGGGGTCGGTGACCAGCCCGTACGCCCCGAAGCGCAGCCGGCGGTCGGGGTGCTGCGGCGGGAACGGGTCCCGCGACCGGTGCGCCGTCGGCGGCAGTGGGGTGACCGGCAGGCCGAGCGCCTCGGCGGTGAACGGGGTCACCGGCAACTGCGCCACCTCTGCCAGTGAAAGCCAGCAAGCTTGATCAACCAGCCCAGCCCCGACGCCCCGCACCCCGTCCCCGGGCCGGGCACTCTCAGGCCCCGAACCGTCGGACGATGCGCCGTGGGGAGTGCTGAGCTCGAACAACAACCGGTCGGTGTGCAGCGTGCCCTTGCCCTCCGGAAAGGTGGCAACATCGGCGACCACCGCGAGTAGTCGCGTCACCGCGACCGTCAGCCCGGCCTGCTCGGCGACCTCGCGGACCACGGCGCGCTCCGGGTCCTCGGCATGTCCGAGGGCACCGCCCGGCAACCGCCAGGCCCCGGGAAACTCGCCCTCGGCCCCGTCCCGAACCACCAAGACCCGACCCGAGTCCCGCACAAGCCCATAAGCCCCGACTCGACGCGTGAATTGCACCTTTGCCCGCCCCCCGCTTCGCACCCACAGTCTGTTGATCATGAGGTTGTCGCCGTCCATCTCGCGTTCCGACAATAACTTCATGATCAATGCGAGACAGCGCGCGGGAAACCCGCGGAGCTGGTGAGCCGGGGCGTTCAGGCCGAGGTAGCCGACTCTTCACGACGACCGATCAGCCTCTTACCGACCCCTTCAGCCTGCTTCGCGACCGACCCGCTCCACCCCATTTACCCTCATTGTGGCGGCCATTCGCGTCACGGCAGGTCGAGACCAACGCTGATCAACTCGGGTTCAAGGAAGGCGCGGTATTCCAGCGCGCCCGAGATACCGCGCGCCTTCACGGAAACCCGAGTTGATCACAGGCTGGAGCCACCGACACACCCAAGCCGGACGACCCCTGGGCGGCGCCGAGGACCCACTGCCCGGGACGTCCGAGGAGATCCCTCAGCGGGTGTCCCCGAGCTCAAGATCGCGCAACATCCAGGGTGTAGTGGCATCGGCGCGTCGGTGACGCCACTACATCCTGGTTCGAGCACGATCTTGGCGGGGTGGGGCGTGGTGCGTGAGGCGTCGCGCGTGGGGCGTGGGCGTGGGGCGTGATGCCACGCGCGACGCCCCGGAACTCGCTCAGGTGAGTTGGGCGGCTTGGACTGCTTCGGCGGTCACCTCGGTGAGGCGGTCGGTGGGGAGGGCGCCCAACTCATCGCGGCCGAACCAGCGGGCCTCACAGGTGGAACCGCCCACGTCGGTCACGGTCAGTGGGTTGGGCTGGTCGACGACGACCCGGTAGAAGGCGCGTACGCCGTGCCAGTCGATCGGGTAGCCCTCGGGGCCGAGTGAGGCGGCGTCACGGTGGCTGGCGACGCCGAGCAACTCGACGAGGCGGCCGGCCTGGCCGGTTTCCTCGATCAGCTCTCGGATGAGTGCCGCGCCGGGCTGTTCGCCGTAGTCGGTGCCGCCGCCGGGTAGGTGCCAGCAGCCGGCGCCGGGGTAGCCGTCGGAGATGCGGGTGAGCAGCACTCGGCCGGCGGGGTCGGTGCAGACCGCGTACGCGGCGAAGCGCTGGGCCCGGTGCAGACCGTCGGGGCCGGGCACGGCGTAGAAGGAGGGGAACTCGGGTGCCTCGTCGGGCACCACGTCGGCCGAGGAGGCGGGCAGCCCGAGGGCGCGTGCGGTGAACGAGCGCAGCGGCAGCTCGCGCGCCTCGTCGAGGGTGTACCACCGGGCCAGGTCGGTGGGGCGCTCGCCCACCCGGTCGGCGAGGGTGCCACCGCGCACGGCCACCCGGTAGATCAGCCGGTCGGTGTGGATGGTGATGCCGCGGTCGGGGAGCGCCCGCATGTCGGCGAGCACGTCGGCCAGGCCGGAGACGGCGACGGAGAGGCCGGTTTCGGCGGCGGTCTCGCGGACGACAGTGTGGTTCGGGTCCTCGCCGTGGTCGACAGCCCCGCCGGGCAGTGACCACGCGCCGGGGGTGCCGGAGCGCTCCGATGCGCGGACCAGCAAGACTCGGCCGCTTGAATCAGCACAAACTGCGTATGCCGCGATCCTGCGGAGCGGCTTGAGCAAGGTGGTCACGGAAGCAAATTCTCCCCGCGCCGGGTTACCGGAACGGAAAAGAGTCGGATTCCTGACTATCTGGCACCGGTCAGGGATTGGTCAGGGTAAGGATCCGGGCGGTCACCGAGGGCGGGCGGGGCGCCAGCGCGGACCGTGGGGGTATGACATCGACCACCGCTCCCCGTGCCCCGTACAAGCAGCTTCGGCGACCCACCACCGACCGCATGGTCGCCGGGGTCGCCAGCGGCGTCGGCCGCTACTTCGCCGTCGATCCCACACTGGTCCGCGTGATCTTCGCGGTCACCGGCCTGCTCACCGGCGGGCTCGCGCTGTTCGCGTACCCGATCATGTGGTTCCTGATGCCGGAGGAGCCCACCGGCGCGCCGGCCTGGCCGCACGCCTCGGGCGTCGCGCCGCAGAACGGCCCGCCGCCCACCGCCGGGCCCGCGCCCGGCGGGCCACCGCAGGGGTACGGCCCGACGCCGTCCTACCCGCCGACGACCCCGTCCAGCCCGCCGCCGGCGGCCTGAGCGGCGCTCACTCCCACTCGATGGTGCCCGGCGGCTTGCTGGTGACGTCCAGGACCACCCGGTTGACCTCGGCGACCTCGTTGGTGATCCGGGTGGAGATCCGGGCCACCACGTCGTAGGGCAGCCGGGACCAGTCGGCGGTCATCGCGTCCTCGCTGGAGACCGGGCGCAGCACCACGGGGTGCCCGTAGCTGCGCCCGTCTCCCTGCACACCGACGCTGCGCACGTCGGCGAGCAGCACCACGGGGAACTGCCAGACACCCCGGTCGAGGCCGGCGGCGGTCAGCTCCTCGCGGGCGATCAGGTCGGCCTGGCGGAGCAGGTCGAGGCGTTCCTGGTCGACCGCGCCGATGATCCGGATGGCCAGGCCGGGGCCGGGGAACGGGTGCCGCCAGACCATCGCCTCGGGCAGGCCCAGTTGGAGGCCGAGCGTCCGAACCTCGTCCTTGAACAGGGTGCGCAGCGGCTCGACCAGCGCGAACTTCAGGTCCTCCGGAAGGCCGCCGACGTTGTGGTGGCTCTTGATGTTGGCGGTGCCGGTGCCGCCGCCGGACTCCACCACGTCGGGGTAGAGGGTGCCCTGGACGAGGAACTCGACGTCGCCGTGTGCGGCGATCTCGCGGGCAGCGGCCTCGAAGACCCGGATGAACTCCCGACCAATGATCTTGCGCTTCTGCTCCGGGTCGATCACGCCGGCGAGCGCGCCGAGGAACCGGTCGGTGGCGTCGACCACCTTCAGCTTGATGCCGGTGGCGCTGACGTAGTCCTTCTCCACCTGCTCGGCCTCGCCGGCGCGCAGCAGGCCGTGATCGACGAAGACGCAGGTGAGCTGGTCACCAACCGCCTTGTGCACGAGCGCCGCGGCGACCGCCGAGTCCACCCCGCCGGAGAGGCCGCAGATGACCTCCTTGTCGCCGATCTGGGCGCGGATCCGGGCGACCTGCTCGTCGATGATGTTCTCGGGAGTCCAGGTCGGCTCGATGCCGGCGATGTCGTAGAGGAAGCGGGTCAGCATCTCCTGGCCGTGCGCGGTGTGCCCGACCTCGGGGTGGAACTGCACGCCGGCCCGACGACCGGCCAGGTCCTCGAAGGCGGCGACCGGCGCGCCCGCCGACTCGGCGGTCACCGTGAAGCCCTCGGGCGCCTCGGTGACGCAGTCGCCGTGGCTCATCCAGACCGGCAGGTCCGCCGGCAGGTCACGCAGCAGCACACCGGGGTCGAGGAGCCGCGGACGCAGCGGGGTGCCGCCGTACTCACGGTTGCCGGTCCTGGTGACAGTGCCCCCGAGCGCCTGGGCCATCGCCTGGAAGCCGTAGCAGATGCCGAAGACCGGCACGTCGGCACTGAAGACGCCCGCGTCGATCTGCGGCGCGTCCGGCGCGTAGACGCTGGCCGGACCACCGGAGAGGATGATCGCGGCGGGGTTCTTCGCCAGCATCTCGGCGATCGGCATCGAGTGCGGCACGATCTCGGAGTAGACCTTCGCCTCACGGACCCGGCGGGCGATGAGCTGGGCGTACTGGGCTCCGAAGTCCACCACGAGGACGGGGCGAGGCAGGCTCATGTGCACGAAGCCTACCGACAGTCACGGCCCTTCCCGGCACCGGCTCGCCGACAACCCACTCTCCCCGCGATCTTGCACTTTCCGTCCCGGCAAAAGACGCAGAAGCCACAAGACGACGACCGAAACTGCAAGATCGCCGGGATCAGGGTCGCAGCGCGCCCGGGGCGTCCGGCGGGACGGCCGGGTTTCTTGGCGGTACGGCGGGCAGGCTGCGGTACGGGGCGCCGAGCGCCGGGCGGGGGTCCGGCTCGCCCTTGTTGGGCCAGAAGGACATCGCTCGTTCCGCCTGTGCCGTGATCGTCAGAGACGGGTTCACGCCCAGGTTGGCCGAGACCGCCGCGCCGTCGACCACGTGCAGCCCGACGTGCCCGTACACCCGATGCCAGGGGTCGATCACCCCGTCGGCCGGGGTGGCGCCGATGACCGCACCGCCCAGGATGTGCGCGGTCATCGGGATGTCGAAGGGTTCGGTGAGGGAGCCGCCGGGGGTCCCACCGATCTCGTCGGCGAGCATTCGGGCGGCGGTGTTGCCGGCCGGGATCCAGGTGGGGCTGGGCGTGCCGTGGCCCGGGCCGGTGACCAACCTGCGACCGAGCGGGCCACGCCGCCACCGGGTGGTCAGCGAGTTGTCAACGGACTGCATGACCAGGGCGATCACCGTCCGTTCCGACCAGCCGCGTACCGACAGCATCCGTGCGGCCAACCGGGGCTGCCGCACGATGCTGCCCAGCCAGCGGCGTACCCGGTGCGGGCCGCCGTCGACAAGCAGCGACTGGAGCAACCCCATCGCGTTGGAGCCCCGCCCGTAGCGGACCGGCTCGATGTGCGTCTGCGGGTCGGGGTGGAACGAGCTGGTGATGGCCACCCCCTCGGTGTAGTCCAACCGCTCGGACCGGGCCCGCTGCCGTGGCACCGAGGCACCGAGGATGGCCTCCGAGTTGGTCCGGGTCAGCTCGCCGAGGCGGGGCGAGAGCCCGGGTAGCGCACCGTCGGCCCGCATCCCGTGCAGCAGTCGCTGGGTGCCGAGCGCCCCGGCGGCGAAGACCACCTGGTCGGCGTGGATGACCTGCCGCCTCTTGCGCAGCCAGGCGCCGGTGCGTTCGGTGTGCACCTCGTACCCACCGCCGTCGGCGGGCCGGACGGCGGTCACAGTGGTCAACTGACGGACCGTGACCCCGAGCCGTTCGGCGAGCCACAGGTAGTTCTTCACCAGTGTGTTCTTCGCACCATGTCGGCAACCGGTCATGCACGAGCCGCAGTGCAGGCAGCCGGTGCGTTCCGGGCCGGCACCGCCGAAGTACGGGTCGGCGACCCGCTGGCCGGGCCGGCCGATGTGCACGCCCACCGGGGTGGCGTGGAAGGTGTGCCCCACCCCCATCCGCTCGGCCACCGCGCGCATGGCGCGGTCCGCGCCGGTGTGCACCGGGTACGTGGTGACGCCGAGCATCCGTTTCGCCTGGTCGTAGTGGTGGGCCAACTCGTCGCGCCAGTCGGTGATGTCCCGCCACTGCGGGTCGCTGTAGAAGGCCGGCAGGGGCTCGTAGAGGGTGTTCGCGTAGACCAGCGAACCGCCGCCCACCCCCGCGCCGGAGAGCACCAGCACCCCGCCGCCGGATCGTCTGTCGGCCGGGCGGAGCAGGGTGAGCCGTTGGATGCCGTAGCAACCCAGCTTCGGTGCCCAGAGGAACCGGCGGACCCGCCAGGACGTCTGCGGAAACTCGTCGTCGGCGAAGCGGCGGCCGGCTTCCAGCACCGCTACCGAGTAGCCCTTCTCGGCCAGTCGGAGCGCGGTGACGCTGCCACCGAAGCCGGACCCGATGACGACCACGTCGTACCGCATGGACGCATCATTACTCGCGAGTAGCGCTCGCGCCAGCGGCACTTTTCGCGCGATCATGCTCCGGCCGACCGACCCGGCGTCTTCCGGCCGCAACCCGGAGCACCCGTCGGAGCGTTGTTCACCAGACGGGTGGAAGGAATCCAACATGGTTCTCGGGTCGATGGCGCCGCGCCGACGGTGGCTGCTGCTGGGGTTGGCGGCCCTCGCCGTCGTCGCGCTGATCGCGGCCGGCACTGTGGTGATCACCCGGCTGACCGGCGACAACAAGCCGGGTGGCGGTCCGGTCGCCGGCTCACCGACCCCGTCGCCGGTCGGCACGCCGACGCCGAGCCCCAGCGGCCCACCGCCGGGCGCTGACATCACCGGCCCGCTCAACCTGCTGCTGGTCGGTGTGGACACCCGGGTCAGCGTGCCCGGGTGGGAGCCGCACTCGGACGCCGTGCTGGTGCTGCACGTACCCAAGGGGTTGGATCGGGCGTACCTCTTCTCGCTCCCCCGCGACCTGGTGGTGGACATCCCGGCGTTCCCGAAGGCCGGCTACAAGGGCGGCAAGACCAAACTCACGCACGCGATGAGCTTCGGCAGCCGGGTTCCGGGCAAACCCAAACAACCCAGCACCGCCCAGGGGTACGAGCTGCTGCGCAGCACTGTCAGCGGTTACACCGGGCTGCGCATCGACGCGGGCGCGGTGCTCACCTTCAACGGGTTCGATCGGCTGGTCGACGCCCTGGGTGGGGTGGACATCTACGTCGACCAGCGGGTCGAGTCGCTGCACCGCCGACCGGACGGCAAGTACCGGGAGAGCGCGCCGGGCGGCTACAAGGGGCCGCAGCAGGTTTACGAGAAGGGCGAGCAGCACCTCAACGGCTGGCAGGCGCTGGACTACTCGCGGCAGCGCTACATCACCGGCGGTGACTACGCCCGGCAGCGCCACCAGCAGCAGCTGATCCGGGCGATGACCCGCAAGATCCTGGACGAGGGTCTGGCCCGGCAACCCGAGCGCGTCGACCAGGTGGTCTCCGCGCTGGGCGACACGCTGGTCTACGTGGGCGGGCGTCGGATCGTGGACATCGCGTACGCCCTCAGTGGCCTGCCGGAGAACCGTTTCACGCTGGTCGGGCTGCCCGGTTCCGGCGTCGGCAAGGGCAGTGCCTACCGGGGTGAACAGCTGACCACCGAGGGCCGGAAGTTCCTCACCGAACTCCGCGCCGGCCGCGCCGACGCCTACCTGGCCGCCCACCCCAAACTGGTCGTCAAGAACTGAACTAGCCCTCCCCACCTCCGCGATCTTGCACTTTCGGTCCCCGTTTCACGCGACTTTGCCCCGTTTCGCGACGACAGCAACTGCAAGATCGCGGGGAACCGGGAGGGGTCAGAGCCGCTTGGGCAGGGCCGGCTTCTTGGTGCCGTAGAGCCAGGCGTCGAAGATCGAGTCGAGCTGCTTGCCGGAGATCCGTTCGGCCAGGGCAACGAACTCGGCAGTGGTGGCGACGCCGTCGCGCTTCTCCGCCGCCCAGGTCTTGACGATCTCGAAGAACACCTTGTCGCCGACGGCCACCCGCAGGGCGTGCAGGGTCATCCCGCCGCGCTGGTAGACCGACTCGCTGAACAGCTTCTCCACGCCCGGCTTGCCCGGCGGTGTCTGCCACACCTGCGCGGACATGCTGGCGTACCGGCTGCCGAACGCCTCCTTGGCGGTGTACGCCCTGGTGTGCTCGGCCCAGAGCCACTCCGCGTACGTCGCGAAGCCCTCGTTGAGCCAGATGTCCTCCCACTTGGCCAACGCGACGCTGTCGCCGAACCACTGGTGGGCCAACTCGTGCGCGACGACCTCGGTGTTCTCGCCCTGCCGGAAGAAGCTCGCCGCGTACACCGGTCGGCTCTGCGTCTCCAGGGCGTAGGAGATCCGGCTGTCGGAGATCACCACCCCGCCGTACGCGTCGAACGGGTACGGCCCGAACACACTCTCCAGGTAGTCGGCCACGGCGACGGTCTGCGCGATCGACGCGTCCGCGTTGCCCTTGGCCTCGGTGGTGGTGACCGCGTTGTAGACCGGGCGGCCCTTGTGCTCGCCTGTGGTGATCCGGAACTTGCCGATCACCAGCGTGCTCAGATAGCTGGCCATCGGCGACTTCTCCGACCACTTCCAGGTGGTCCAGCCGCCAGTGCTGGTCTTCCCGCCGGGAATGCCGTTGCTGATCGCGGTCAGGCCGTCCGGAACGGTGACCTCGAAGTCGTAGGCCGCCTTGTCCGACGGGTGGTCGTTGACCGGGAACCAGGTGCTGGCCGACTCGGGTTGACCGAGCGCGATGGCACCGTCGGCGGTGTGCAGGAAGCCGCCGTCACCGAGCGTCTCGTTCTTCAGCGGCTTCGGCTTGCCCGCGTAGGTGATCTCGGTGACGAACCCGTTGCCGTTGATGAGGCCGGAAGCCGGCTTGATCACCAACTCGTTCCGCTTGCGGCTGTGGGTCGCCGGTACGCCGTCCACGGTGACCGCGCTGACGGTCAGGCCGGCCAGGTCGAGGTTGAACGTCGACAGGTCGGCGGTCGCGGTGGCCCGCACTGTTGTCGTACCGGTCAACTGGTCCTTGGCCGGGTCGTAGCGCACCTTCACCGTGTAGCGCCCGACGTCGTAGCCGCCGTTGCCGTAGGTCGGGAAGTAGGTGTCGCCGACCCCGTCGGCGCCCGCTGTGAACGTCCGCGTCGGCGTGGGGGACGCGCTCGGTGGTGGCGCCGCCTCCGGGCCCGCCGAGTCGCATCCGGACAGTGTGAGCGCACCGGTCACCAGCAGGCCGGCAGCCACTCGCAGTCTGTGCCGCGTCCCGCGCATCCCACACCCTCTCCGCACGGTGGCCGGTCCCGGCCTCCGCCATCCCGCGCGAACGGGCGCCTACCCGCCGTTCGCAGGCGGCAGCATATCGACCGGTCGGCGGCGCCGGGTCACGGCAGTGTGGGGGCCGATCCACCCACCAACCAGGCGTCGAAGAGCGGACGCAGTTGCCGCCCGGCGACCCGCTCGGCCAGCGCGACGAGGTCCGCTGTGGTCGCGTTGCCCGCCGCCCGCTCACTGGTCCAGGTACGCAGGATGCGGAAGAAGAGGTCGTCACCGACGGTCCGGCGCAACGCGTGCACGGCCAGCGCCCCGCGCTTGTAGACGGCCGAGCCGAACATCTGCTCCCGGCCCGGCTCGACCGACGGCTGCGTCCAGTCGGTTGCCGCGTACTGGATCTCGAAGGTGCGCTGGGCGGTCCGGCCGCCGTCGTGCTCCTCCCACAGCCACTCGGCGTAGCTGGCGAAGCCCTCGTTGAGCCACATGTCGCTCCACCTGCTCAGCGACACGCTGTCGCCGAACCACTGGTGAGCCAGTTCGTGCGCGACGACGCTCGGGTTCGGCCGGTCGTCAGCGAAGAAGCCAGGCCCGTAGACCGGCCGGGACTGGGTCTCCAGCGCATACCCGATCCGGTCGTCGGCGATCACGATCCCCCCGTACGAGTCGAACGGGTACGGGCCGAAGCGGCTGGCCAGGAAGTCGACGATCGCGCCGGTGCGGGCCAGCGAGGTGGCCGCGCCGCCGGTCGCCGGCAGGCTCGCCGCCACCGCAGTGACCATCGGCCGGCCGGCGTGCGTGCCGGTCACCACCCGGTAGTCACCGATCACGAGCGTGCTCAGGTAACTGGCCATCGGGGCGCGTTCCGACCAGCGCCAGGTGGTCCAGCCGTCGGCGCTGCTCTTCGGCCCGGGCACGCCGTTGCTCAGCGCGGCCAGGCCGTCCGGGACGGTCACCGCCAGGTCGTAGGTGGCCTTGTCCGACGGGTGGTCGTTGACCGGGAACCAGGTGGCTGCCGAGTCGGGTTGGCCGAGCGCCACCGCGCCGTCGGCGGTGTGCAGGAAACCGCCGCTGCCCAACGTCCCGTCGTCGACGGCAGTGGGGACGCCCGCGTACTCGACGGTCACAGTGAACTGCCTGCCGCGCGGCAGTCCGTCGCGGGGCGTCACCACCAACTCGCCGTCGCCGCGTCGGTGCTCGGCCGCCGCGTCATCCACGCTGACCGCGCGGACCTCCAGGCCGACCAGGTCCAGGTTGAACCGGGACAGGTCCTGGGTGGTGGTGGCCGTGATGACGGCTCGACCGGTCAGCCGGTCGGTCGACGGGTCGTAGCGGACGTCGAGGCCGTAGTGCCCGACGTCGTAACCGCCGTTGCCGTGCCCC
Source organism: Micromonospora sp. NBC_00362 (assembly GCF_026342155.1). Taxonomy (NCBI): domain Bacteria; kingdom Bacillati; phylum Actinomycetota; class Actinomycetes; order Micromonosporales; family Micromonosporaceae; genus Micromonospora; species Micromonospora sp. NBC_00362. Next base: position 5,427,269 of record NZ_JAPENH010000001.1, on the reverse strand, counting down.
GGCACGTACGGGTCGCCGACGTCGGCGGCACCGGGCCGGAAGCCGTCGCTGTCGTCACCGGTGCAACCGGTGGCGGCCAGCCCGATCGCGCAGGTCAGCGCGGCGAGTCGCCGTCTCCGTCCGGTCAGGACCATGCCCACCCCTCCTGCGGCACCCGGCCTCCTGCGGCGTTGCGGTCAGGACGAGCGTAGTCAGCATCGCGGGCCGCGCGGCCGGTATCGACGATCATCAGTGACTTTCGTCGAATCGAACAAAAGCTGCCGTCGATCGAACCTTTCTTTCGACTTAGACCGACGTTAGTGTCGATCTCCGACCACCGTCGCGAAAGGTGGAACCATGTCAGACCACACCGCCCCCGACGCCACCCCCACCGGCCGGCTCAGCCGCCGATCCCTGCTCGCCGCCTCCGCCGGCGCCGCCGCCGCCATCGGCGCGGCCGGCCTACCCGTCCTCGCCACCGGCACCCCCGCGCTCGCCAACCCCGGCAACGCGAGCAAGCTGCGGGTGGAGCCGCTGATCCCGGCCAGGAACCGCGGCATCATCCTCTACAGCGTCCGCGACCGGATCACCGCCGCGCCCGACGACAGCGGGGTGCCGTACGGCTTCGAGCGCGTCCTCGCCCGACTCGCCGAGATCGGTTACAAGGAGATCGAGTTCGCCGGCTACACCCAGAGCACCGAGATCCTGGGCCGGCAGATCACCCCCGCCGAGATCCGCAAGATCCTCGACGACAACGGACTGGTGGCCAACGGCACCCACGCCTCCATCCAGCCGGCCACCTTCCAGCAACAGCTGGACATCGCCGAGGAACTCGGCATGAAGAACATCGGCACCGGCAGCGACCCGACCAGCAGCGCGTACAAGGCCGAGTGGGACGCCGCCGCCGACATCTGGAACGAGCTGGGCCGGCAGGCCAAGGCCCGGGGCATGCGGCTCTACACCCACAACCACGACGCCGCGTACAGCTTCCTCATCGACCGGGGCCCGCGCGACGCGCAGGGCCGGCAGACCCGGTCCTCCGGCATCCGCCGGTTGGAGTACTTCTTCGAGATCACCGACCCGCGGTACGTCTTCTTCGAGCTGGACATCTACTGGGCCTACGTGGCCCGTTACAAGCACCAGAAGTACGTCAACCCGGCCGGCCAGGAGGTGACCGACCTGTTCGACCCGATCCTCACCGTGGCCGACCGGACCACCCGGTTCCCGCTCTTCCACGCCAAGGACGGCGACCGGGACACCAGCGTGCCCAACGGGTACCAGATGACCCCGCTGGGCGACGGCGACCTCAACTTCCAGCAGTTCTTCCAGACCATCGGCGAGCGCAACTTCCACCACGCCAACTGGGAGATGGACACCGCCCCCGGCGGTGCGGACAACAAGGGCCAGTCGCTCGACTTCGCGGCGACCAGCTACCAGAACATGTCCGACCTGAGCATCTACGTGGAGAAGTGACTCCGCGCTGAACGCGACGAAGGCCGGCCCCGCACCAGGCGGGGCCGGCCTTCCGGCGTCTGACGGCTCGGTCAGCGGTCGAGGACCAGACCGACCTTCTGGAACTCCTTCAGGTCGCGGTAACCGCACTTGGCCATCGCCCGACGCAGCCCACCGAACAGGTTGAGCTGGCCGTCGGCCTCGTCCGCCGGCCCGAAGAGCAGCTGCTCCATCGACCCGAGCGGCTCACCGGAAACCTCGAAGGCACCCCGGGGCAGCGACGGGTGACTCGCCGCCGAGTGCCACCAGGCGCCACCGGCGGGGGCCTCGTCGCAGAGCGACAGCGGCTCACCGAGCATCACCGCGTCCGCGCCGCAGCCGAGCGCCTTGGCGATGTCGCCCGAGGTCTGGATGTCACCGTCGGCGATCAGGTGCACGTACCGGCCGCCGGTCTCGTCCAGGTAGTCACGGCGGGCCGCCGCGGCATCGGCGATCGCGGTGGCCATCGGCACCCGGATGCCCAGCACCGACTCGGTGGTCGACCACTCGTCGCCCCCGATGCCCACGATCACGCCGGCCGCGCCGGTACGCATCAGGTGCAGCGCCGTCTTGTAGTCGGTGCAGCCACCGACGATCACCGGCAGGTCGAGGTCGGCGATGAACTCCTTGAGGTTCAGCGGCTCGTCGGTGGTCGACACGTGCTCGGCCGAGACGATGGTGCCCTGGATGACCAGGATGTCCACCCCGGCGTCCAGGATCACCGGCGCCAGCGCGAGGGTGTGCTGCGGGGAGACCCGCACCGCCACAGTGCCGCCGCCGGCGCGCAGCTCGCGGACCCGCTCCGCGATCAGGTCCGGACGGATCGGCTCCGCGTACACCTCCTGGAGCCGCTTGGTGGCGCGGGCCTCCTCGTCGAGGCCGGCCAGCTCGTCCAGCACCTTGGTCGGGTTCTCGTAGCGGGTCCAGAGCCCCTCGACGTTGAGCACGCCGAGGCCGCCGAGCTGACCGAGCCGTACCGCCGAGGCCGGGCTCATGGTGGCGTCGGAGGGGTGGCCGACGCACGGAATGCCGAACGGGTACGCGTCGAGCTGCCACGACGTCGAGACGTCGTCGACGTCCCGGGTACGGCGGCTCGGCACGATGGCGATGTCGTCCAGGTGGTAGCCGCGCTGCGCGGTCTTGCCCAGCCCGATCTCGACCACGTCACGCATGGGGGACTCCAGGTGGTTGGGGGTGTTGGGTCAGCGGGTGTGGTAGTTGGGCGCCTCGACGGTCATCTGGATGTCGTGCGGGTGGCTCTCCTTCAAACCAGCCGCGGTGATCCGGATGAGCTGGCCCCGGCGGTGCAGATCGGGGATGTTCTCCGCACCGGCGTACCCCATGGCCAGCCGCAGCCCGCCGACCAGCTGGTGGGCGACCCGGGACAGTGGCCCCCGGTAGGGCACCTGACCCTCCACGCCCTCGGGGACCAGCTTGTCGTCGCTGAGCACGTCCTGCTGGAAGTAACGGTCCTTGCTGTACGACTTGGCCTGACCCCGGGACTGCATCGCGCCGAGCGACCCCATCCCGCGGTACGTCTTGAACTGCTTGCCGTTGACGAAGATCAGCTCGCCGGGGCTCTCCTCGCAGCCGGCCAGCAGGCTGCCGAGCATCACCGTGTCGGCGCCGGCCACCAGGGCCTTGGCGATGTCGCCGGAGTATTGGATGCCACCGTCGCCGATCACCGGCACGCCGGCCGGGCGGGCGGCCCGGGCCGCCTCCATGATCGCGGTCACCTGCGGCACGCCGACCCCGGCGACGATCCGCGTGGTGCAGATCGCGCCCGGCCCCACGCCCACCTTGACACCGTCAGCGCCAGCGTCGACGAGCGCCTTCGCGCCGGCGTACGTGGCCACGTTGCCGCCCATGATGTCGACCGCCACGTCGGCCTTGAGCCGGCGGACCATGTCCAGCACGGCCCGCTGGTGGCCGTGTGCGGTGTCCACGATCAGCACGTCGACGCCCGCGTCGACCAGGGCACGGGCCCGCTTGTACGCGTCCTCGCCCACACCGATGGCGGCGGCGACCCGCAGCCGGCCGGCGTCGTCCTTGCTGGCGTCCGGGTACTGCTCGCTCTTGGTGAAGTCCTTGACGGTGATCAGGCCACGCAGGCGGCCCGAGTCGTCGACGATCGGCAGCTTCTCGACCTTGTGCTGACGCAGCAGCGCCAGGGCGTCGTCCTTGCTCACCCCGACCCGCGCGGTGACCAGCGGGGTGTGGGTCATGATCTCCCGAACCGGAGTGTTCGGCTCGGAGACGAAACGCATGTCCCGGTTGGTGACGATGCCGACCAGCTGGCCGTCGCGGTCCACCACCGGAACGCCGGAGATGCGGTAACGCCCGCACAGCTCGTCGACCTCGCGCAGCGTGTCGTCCGGGCTGGCGGTCACCGGGTTGGTGATCATGCCGGACTCGGAGCGCTTCACCAGGTCGACCTGGAGGGCCTGGTCCTCCAGGGAGAGGTTGCGGTGCAACACACCGATGCCGCCCTGGCGGGCCATGGCGATCGCCATCCGGGCTTCGGTCACCGTGTCCATCGCGCTGGACAGCAGCGGAATGGACAACTCGATGTTGCGGGTGAGCTTCGTCCGGGTGTTGACCCGGCTGGGCACCACGTCCGACTCGCCCGGCTGAAGCAGCACGTCGTCGAAGGTGAGGCCGAGCGGAACCACCCGGGCGGAGCCGGCCGGCAGCTCGGGCAGGTGGCCGCCCAGGTCGGCGTGCTCGACGCCGGCCGGAAGATCGGTGCTGGGCGAATTTTCCACGATTGCTCCCCTGAGCTGCTCGGATGGGCTTCAGCGAGGTGGCGCGGGCGGGCACCGGAGCGCGCCACGATGCCGGCACGTCGCCTCATCGTACCCAGTGAGCTGGGCGCCCCGTCCGTGGCAGGCCGGGCCGCGCGGAGGCCGGGGGGCGGACGTTCGCGCCGCGTTGGGTCTACGGTGAGGGGGTGCACGACGAGCCCATCGACCCGTTCAATGGCGACCCGGCCGATCCGACAGCGGGTCTGGATGACCCGGGCGATGACGCGACGCCGGATCCGCTGACCGACGTCGAGCGGCAGGATGTGCTGGAAGACCTCGCTGACCTGGAGATCTACCAGGCTCTGCTGGCCCCGATCGGGGTCCGCGGGCTGGTGATCGAATGCGAGGACTGTCGCGAGCCACACTACTTCGACTGGGACCTGCTCCGCGGCAACCTGCGGCACCTGCTCAACTCGGGCCGGCCCCGGGTGCACGAACCCGCCTACGACCCGGACCCGGACCACTACGTGACCTGGGACTACGCCCGGGGGTACGCGGACGGGGTGCACGACACCCTGTCCGAGGGCACCGAGGACGAGCCGGGCGGCCCGACCGCCACCAAGTAACACCGCCGTGCGCCGGGCACCCGGCTGCCGCGCGTCACGGATGCCCCGCAGTCGCCTGGCGGGCCCGGGCTGCCGCGCGCCCCGATGCTCCGCCGCCACGCGGCGTGCCCTGCAGGCGCCTGGCGGACCCGGGCTGCCGCGATGCTCTGCTGTCGCGCGGTGCACCCCTGCTGTCGCGCGGCGTACCCCTGCTGTCGCGTGGTGTGCCCCGGCTGTCGCGCGGCGTACCCCTGCTGTCGCGTGGTGTGCCCCGGCTGTCGTCACGCGGGGTGCCCTGCGGCCGCGCGACGTGCGTATGTCAGGCGACCAGACCGGCGCGGAAGCCCGCAGCCACCGCGTGGGCCCGGTCCCGGGCGCCAAGCTTGCGGAACAATCGGCGGGCGTGCGTCTTCACGGTGTCCTCCGAGACGAACAACTCCCGGCCGATCTCCGCGTTGCTCTTGCCCTCGGCCATGCCGAGCAGCACCTGAAGCTCACGCTCGGTGAGGCCGATCGACGCCCGACTGGGTCGGGCGTTCGGGGCGGGACGGCCCGGGTCGGTCTGCGCCGGCGACTCGCCGGTTCCCGCCTCCGCCTCGTCGTCGCCCCGCTGCACCGGCACCGAAGCCAGCCCGGCCGGCCCGTCGGCGGCCGTGGCCGCCCAGCCAGGCTCACCGGAACCACGCGGCGACGGCCCGGAGCGGCCGGAACCACCCACCGCCGCCGCGTCGCGGGCCGGATCGGTGATCCGCTGCCGGGAGGCTCGGCCGGGGGCTGTGAGCAGCAGTAGCGCCTTCGCCACCGCGCTGGTCAGGTCATGGTCGACATTCTGGATGAGCCCCCGGGCGCCGGCGCTGATGGTGGCCGCCGCGGCCTCGGACTCCTCGGTACCGAGCAGCAGCACGGCCGCCTGCGGCGCACGTGCCAACACCCGACGGACGAAGCCGGCGCTGTCCGGCCGGGTGAGGGCCGTGTCGGCCAGGACCACGTCGGCCGGTCGCTCGGCCAGCCGCAGCATCACCTCGGGATCAGAGACGGCGGTACGAACGATCGCGGACAACCCCAGCCGCGCGGCAGCAGAAGTAAGGTGCTGGGCCGCGAGTGGTGTCCGAACGCACACAAGAACGGTACGCACTGTGGTCTCCTCTCCGCCAACGAGCAGACCATGACGCGGTCGGCTGGGGAGGGGGTTCCCGGCAATCCTTCGAACTTTTCCGACAGATGGGGCAAAAGCCGCAATTTCCCGGACGTTTTCGATCACAGACGTGTGAGTTGACGACGGCCCGGGTACCGGGAGATCCAGGCCGGGAACGGTGCGCCTGCGCGGCCCGCCGCCCGGATGCCGGCCATAAGGATTCTCGCGGAGCCGCGCGGGAGGAGGGGTGCTGATGTCGAACGTACGTAGACTGCCCGGACCCATCGTCGATCTCTGGGACTGGCAGCGACTCGGTGCCTGCCGAGGGCGCGACAGCGCTCAGTTCTTCCACCCCGACGGTGAGCGTGGTTCCTCCCGGCTGCGTCGCGAGTCCGCCGCCAAGTCGGTTTGCCGCGCCTGCCCGGTTCGCGCCGAGTGCGCCGCCCACGCCCTGTCGGTACGGGAGCCTTACGGCGTGTGGGGCGGCTTCAGCGAGTCGGAGCGTCTGCGACTGCTCGCCGTCGGCTGGGAGGACCTGGCAGACCGCCGGCACGCCCGGGTCGACGTCGCACGGCTGGAGGCCCGACTGGGCCGCCCGCACAAGTCGACCGTCCCGGCGCAACGCAACGTCGCCTGACCCGACGCGTCCCGAACATCCACGAAACCGCGCCCTCACCCGTTGGGCGCGGTTTCGTGTCGTTCATGCGGTTTCCCCACGGCCAAGGCCCGCGCCGCCGCCGACAAAGCCGTGATCAACACGGGTTTCTTGATGTCGGGGCATCCCGCCCGAACAGTCGATGTCAATAAACCCGGGTGGCTCAAGCGAAGCGTTCGGCCCGAGCGGCAGGCAGAAGAGGTGCCCTGGCTGGTTTGTCCGGTCTGGGGTATTCGGGCCGGGTGCAGGACTTAGGCTGCTGCGAGGTACGCGACCTTTGTCCGGTGACCGGATGCACTCGTGGGCCGGAATCATGGCCGGGCGGGGGTCGTTACATACCCTGACGATCGCAGTACCACCGGCCCGCCGCCCGACCCCTGAGGGCTGGTCGCGCAGGTTGGAATGCCAGCCTCCACCCGGTCGTTACAGTCCCCACGAACGACCGTCGGGCACCGCCTCGATAAGGGTGCCGGCAGGTGGGCCAACCCCGGAATGACCCCGGCCCCCCGGTCGTTACAACCCCCACGAACGACCGCAGGCACCGCCTCGACGAGGGTGCCGGCAGGCGGGCCGACCCCGGAATGACCCCGGCCCCCGGGTCGTTACACAGGGTCCCGGCGCCACGAGCCCCCCGGCTCGGCAGGTCGCCGACCCGACGCCCCACAGGGTGTCACCCCCCCAAGACTTTTTCCCCGTTTGATGCAGCGCCGGACGAGGTGCTCACACCCGTCACTGCCGTTCCCCCTTTTTGGCGGTGTGGGTGTTCTACCCCCGAAGGAGCTACCCCCATGAACACGATCTTCCGTAAGAGCATGCTGTCTGTTGCTGGTCTCGCGTTCGCCGGCGGTGTCTTCGCCGGCCCCATCGCCGCCCACGCCAACCCGGTGGATGCCAAGCCGGTCGCGGTCACCGTGCAGTCGGCGGCGCCGAAGCCGCAGGGCGACCAGTCCCACATCACCCTCAACGACGAGCAGACCGCGAACGTGAAGGCGATCATCGCCGCCACGAAGAAGGCCGGTCTGCCGGAGCGGGCCGCGGTCATCTCGATCGCGACGAGCCTGCAGGAGTCCAAGCTGGAGAACCTGGGTCACCTGGGCGACATGAACGACCACGACTCGCTGGGCCTGTTCCAGCAGCGGCCGAGCTCGGGTTGGGGTACGCCGGAGCAGATCACCGACCCTGAGTACTCCACGACCGCGTTCCTCAAGGGTTTGAAGCAGGTCGACGGGTGGCAGGACATGGCCTTGACCGACGCCGCGCAGACGGTGCAGGTGTCGGCGTACCCGGACGCCTACGCCCAGTGGGAGCAGCAGGCCACCGATCTCGTTGGCCAGCACTGGAACAGCTGACCCGCACCACCGCACCACACCACAAGCACCCAGCAGACGGCACGACAACACCACAGCAGGACACCGACCTCTGGCCGGCACCCGCAACCCGGGGTGCCGGCCAGAGGTGTTTCTCTGCTCCGAGTCCACAGACCTGAATCCGCAGATCTTGGACACTTTCCGTCCAGCGCGAACGGAAAGTGTCCAAGATCTGCGTGCGTGGTCCGGGGCACCACCGGTCCACCCGCCGTCCCGCCGTCCCGCCGTACCGCCGTACCGCCGTACCGCCGTACCGCCGTACCGCCGGAGAATCGCGGGAACCCCGCAACGCAGGTCGCGAACCAGCCCACCGACCCGCAGAGCAGGTCACGAACGCGCACCCGCAGAGCAGGTCACGAACGCACAGGGCAGGTCACGAACGCGCAGAGCACGTCGCGGACACACGTCGCGGACGCAGCCCGGGCGACGACGCCATGGCGTGGATCAGCGGACGGTCACCGTGATCGTGTGCCAGCCGGTGGCGCCATCCGGGACGACGTCCTGCGTACGTTCGGTCTGGGTTTCACCGGTTGCGTCGGTCGCGCGGACCTGAAGCCGGTGCTCGCCCAGCGTGGCCTCCCACCGCCAGGACCACTGCACCCAGGTGTCCACTGACACTGTCGGGGCCAGCGCGGCTTCCTGCCACGGGCCGTCGTCGACGCGTACCTCGACTCGGCGGATGCCCCGGTGCTGCGCCCAGGCCACCCCGGCGACGGTCACCGGGCCGGCGGTCAGCCTGTTACGTCCCCTGGGCGTGTCGATCCGGGATTGGGTCTTGATCGGCCCCTGGGGGGACCAGCCGCGCGGCACCCAGTACGCGTCGAAGTCGGCGAACCGGGTCAGCTCCAGTTCGGTCACCCATTTGCAGGCCGACACGTAGCCGTAGAGACCTGGCACCACCACTCGGGCCGGGAAGCCGTGCTCGACCGGCAGCGGCTCGCCGTTCATCCCGACGGCCAGCAGGGCGTCCCGGCCGTCGCGCAGCGCGGCGGTGGGGGTGCCACAGGTCCAGCCGTCGACCGACCGGCCGACGACCTGGTCGGCGTCGTCGTCCGGCTCGACCTCGTCCAGCAGTTCCCGCAGGGGTACGCCGAGCCACAGGGCGTTGCCGATCAGGTCACCGCCCACCTCGTTGGAGACGCAGGCCAGCGTGACATACCGCTCGACCAGCGGTCGGGCCAGCAGATCCGCGTAGCTGTAGGTGCGTTCCCTACCGACCCGTCCGTGGATCCGCAGCCGCCAGGTGTCCGGGTCGACCTGGGGCACCACCAGCGCCGTGTCGATTCGGTAGAACCCGAAGTTCGGGGTGACGTACGGCGCGAGCTGCGTCAGTGAGAGGTCCGCGCCCGCCGGTACGGCAGGTGCGGGGGTAACCGGCGCGGGCAGGCGGATCGCGTCGCGGGCTGCGGACACGCCGCGCCGCCCCGCCAGCCAGCGCCCACCGAGACCGGCCACCACGGCCGTGCCGAGCAGCACTCCGCTGCCGGTGAGGAATCGCCGCCGCGACTCGGGGTCCACTTCGGCAGGCCCGACCGGTTCGACAGCCGCCGTCGGTCCGGCCGGTGTCACCGGCACCGGCCCTGCCGGCGACACCGGCACCGATTCACCCGGCGGCACCGATTCTCCGGGCGACCCCGGACCAACCGGCGACCCCGGACCGGCCGACCCGGGACCAGCCTGCGATCCCAGGCCAGCGGACGACACCGGACCAGCCTGCGACACTGGACCTGCCGATGGCACCGGGCCAGCGGGCGGCGTGGGTGGTGACCAGGACCAGGGGTCCAGCTCGAACGGCCCGCCGATGAACAGCCAGAGCACCAGGGCGCCGAGACCGGCGCCGACCAGGGACGGCAGCGCGTCGGCGAGGTCAGCGCCGGCGCGGGTCAGCGCGGAGGCCACGCCGATGACGCCGAACGCGGCAATGCCGGCCAGGCCGAGTGCCAACCGGCGGACCGCCAGTACGCCGAAGAGCGCGGCGAAGCCTCCCAGCAATACGGCAGTGCCGACCAGCAGCGCGATCTTGTCGGCGGTGCCGAAGAGGTCGATGGCGAGTTGCTTCAGCGACTCGGGGACGGCGTCGACGACGACCCCGCCGACCGCGACCAGGGGCGCCGACCGGGGACCGGTCAACACCGCGACCGGTTCGGCGATCCCGATCGCGACGGCGGCGGCGGTGATTCCGGCCAGCGCGGCGTACCGCCGTGACGTGGTGCTCATCGGCCCAGTGTGCGCGATCATCTCGCCGGGTCGCCAACAACGTCAGCGTTCGGTAATGACCTACCAGCCCGCGAGAACGAGCCGGGGCGCACCGCCTTACAGCGGTGCGCCCCGAAACGGGTGTCGCTACCGGATCAGAAGCCCGGGCCGTGCTGGTGGCCGTGACCGTGGCCGTGCCCGCCGCCGGCGGCCGGCTCGGCCTGCTCCGGCTTCTCCACCACGAGGCTCTCCGTGGTGAGCAGCAGACCGGCGATCGAGGCGGCGTTGGTGACCGCGTTGCGGGTCACCTTCACCGGGTCGATGATGCCCGCCTTGACCAGGTCGACGTACTCGCCCTTGGCGGCGTCGAGGCCGTTGCCCCACTTGAGGTCGGCGACCTTCTGCGTCACGACGTAGCCGTCGTGACCGGCGTTCTGGGCGATCCAGCGCAGCGGCTCGACGAGCGCCTTGCGCACGACCGAGACGCCGACCTTCTCGTCACCGGTGAAGCCCAGGTCGTCGTCGAGCACCGAGAGGATCTGCACCAGGGCGGCGCCGCCGCCGGGCACGGTGCCCTCCTCGACCGCAGCCTTGGTCGCCGCGATGGCGTCCTCGATGCGGTGCTTGCGCTCCTTCATCTCGACCTCGGTCGCCGCGCCGGCCTTGATGACGGCGATGCCACCGGAGAGCTTCGCCAGCCGCTCGGCCAGCTTCTCCCGGTCCCAGTCGGAGTCGGAGGCCTCGATCTCCTTGCGGATCTGAGACACCCGGTCGGCGACGTCAGCCTTCTGGCCACCGCCGTCGACGATCGTGGTGTTCTCCTTGTCGACCACGACGCGCCGGGCGGTGCCGAGCACCTCCAGGCCGACCTGGTCGAGCTTGTAGCCCAGCTCCGGGGCTACCAGCTCGGCGCCCGTGGAGATCGCGATGTCCTGCAGCATTGCCTTGCGCCGGTCACCGAAGCCCGGGGCCTTGACCGCGCAGACCTTGAGGGTCTTGCGCAGCGAGTTGACCACCAGGGTGGAGAGCGCCTGGCCGTCCACGTCCTCGGCGATGATCAGCAGGGGCTTGCTGTTCTGCAGGACCTTCTCCAGCAGTGGCAGCAGCTCCTCGATCGCCGAGATCTTCTGGGTGGTGACCAGGATGTACGCGTCCTCAAGGACGGACTCCTGACCCTCCAGGTCGGTGACGAAGTTCGGCGAGATGAAGCCCTTGTCGAACTGGAGACCCTCGGTCACGTCCAGTTCGGTGGTGAGCATCGAGCCTTCCTCGACGGTGATGACACCGTCGCGGCCGACGCGCTCCATCGCCTCGGCGATCAGGTCGCCGATCGTGGAGTCCTGCGCGGAGATCGTCGCCACGTTGGCGATCGACTCCTTGCTGGTGACCTCGGCGGCACGGCCGAGCAGCGCCTCGGAGACCTTCATGGCCGCCGCGTCGATGCCCCGCTTGAGGCCGGCCGGGTTGGTCCCGGCGGTCACGTTGCGCAGACCCTCGCGAACCATCGCCTGGGCCAGCACTGTCGCGGTGGTGGTCCCGTCGCCGGCGACGTCGTTGGTCTTGGTCGCCACCTCCTTGACCAGCTGCGCGCCAAGGTTCTCGTACGGGTTGGTGAGCTCGATCTCCTTGGCGATGGTCACACCATCGTTGGTGATCGTCGGCGCACCGAATTTCTTGTCCAGGACGACGTTGCGCCCGCGCGGGCCGAGGGTGACCTTGACCGCGTCCGCGAGGGCGTTGACACCGTGCTCCAGCAGGTGCCGGGCGTCGTCCGAGAAGCTCAGGATCTTCGCCATTAATGTCCCTTCGAAGCGCCATTGCCCCGGCCCGGCGAGCCGGACCGGGGCAGTGGCACTGATCGGTTGCTTACTTCTCGATGACCGCGAGGACGTCGCGGGCGGAGAGCACCAGGTACTCCTCGCCGGCGTACTTGACCTCGGTGCCGCCGTACTTCGAGTAGAGGACGGTGTCGCCGACCTGCACGTCAACCGGAACCCGGTTGCCGTTGTCGTCGACGCGCCCCGGGCCCACAGCGAGGACGGTGCCCTCCTGCGGCTTCTCCTTGGCGGTGTCGGGGATCACGATGCCCGACGCCGTGGTGGTCTCAGCCTCGTTCGCCTGGACCACGATGCGGTCCTCGAGCGGCTTGATCGCAACCTTGGTCGCGGTAGTCACGGGCATACCCTCCTGGGGTACTGGTTTCGTTGCTGGCCAGCGGGGCTGACCAGCGTCAATCTGCCTCATGCCACCGGGCGGTGCCGTCGTCGCGGGTGCCGGTCCGCCTGGCGTGCGCACCCGGGTCGCGAGACCCGGAAGCTGGCACCCTCAGGGTGAGAGTGCTAATCGCAGGTTATTCCGTGGCTAGCACTCCGTCAAGGAGAGTGCCAGCGAGTCGCGCCCCGCCAGCCAGGATTTCCGGGTCGGCCAGGACAATGGCGGGGTGGATCTCGATCAGCTGGCGGCGCTGCGTACCCCTGAGGGGTCGGCCGCGCTCACGGCGGCGGCCGACCTGGCCGGCGGTGATCCACTGGTCGCGGCGTCGGCGCTGCGCGCGACCGGGGTGCCGCCGACGTTGGCTGCGGCGGCCCTCACCCAGGCCGAATTGCGGCACCGGGCGGTGGGCAAGTTCGGCCCGGCCGCCGCTGGGATGTTCCTCACCCGTCCCGGCCTGGAGCAGGCCACCCGCCGGGTGGTCGCCGACCGTCGGGCCGCCCGGTTGTCCGCGGCCGGCGTGCGCACCCTGGCCGACCTCGGGTGCGGGCTCGGGGCCGACGCGCTGGCCGCCGCCCGCGCCGGCATCCGGGTGTACGGGGTGGAAGCCGACCCGGTGACCGCGGCGATGGCCGCCGCCAACGCCGAGGCGGCCGGCCTGGCCGAGCTGTTCACTGTCGAGTGCGGCGACGCGACCGGGTTCGACGTGTCAGGGGTCGACGGGGTCTTCTGCGATCCGGCCCGCCGCACCACCGGCACCGGGCGGCGGATCTTCGACCCGCGCGCCTACTCACCACCGTGGGACTTCGTCACCGGGCTGGCCGAGCGGGTGCCGCGCACAGTCGTGAAGGTCGCGCCGGGCCTGGACCACGCGCTCATTCCGGCCGGCGCGGAGGCCGAGTGGGTCGGCGTGGACGGCGACCTGGTCGAGGCCGCGCTCTGGTGCGGCGAGCTGGCGGAGGTGCCCCGCCGCGCCACCGTCTACCGCCAGCGGGGCGCCGAGACCCACCGTCACCAACTCACCGGCTCGGGTGCCGCCGAGGCGCCGGTCGGGCCGCCGAGGCGCTACCTGTACGACCCGGACCCGGCGGTGGTGCGCGCGCATCTCGTGGCCGAGCTGGCCACCGAACTGGACGCCACCCTGGGCGATCCGAGCATCGCCTACCTCTACGCCGACCGGCCGATCCGCACCCCGTACGCGCGCTGCCTGGAGATCACCGACGTGCTGCCGTTCTCGCTCAAGCGCCTGCGGGCGCTGCTGCGCGACCGCGGGGTGGGCCGGGTGGAGATCCTCAAGCGGGGTTCGGCGCTCACACCGGAGCAGCTCCGGCGGGACCTGCGGCTGGCCGGGAACGCGGCGGCGAGTCTGGTGCTCACCCGGGTCGACGGCGCACCGACGGTGCTGGTCGGCCAACCTGTCGGCTAGCCCCGTCTCGACTAGCCTCGTCGCTGTGGCGGGACAGGGCACGCCGGCAACGGCACTGTTGGTCAAGCGCGGAATCGCGCATCGCACCCATCCGTACCGGGTGTCACCGGACGCCCCGAACTACGGCGCGTTGGTGGCGGTGGCGCTCGACGTGGCACCGGAGCGCGTGTTCAAGTCGCTGGTGACCGCTGTCGACGGCGCGCTCACTGTGGCGGTCGTCCCGGTCACCGGCGAGCTGGATCTCAAGGCGCTCGCGGCGGCGGTCGGCGGCAAGCGGGCAGCGTTGGCCGACCGGGCGGTCGCCGAGCGGGCCACCGGTTACGTGCGCGGTGGGATCAGCCCGCTCGGGCAGCGTCGACGGTTGCCCACGGTGTTGGACGAATCCGCGCTGGATCTCCCGACGATCTACGTCTCGGCTGGTCGGCGTGGTCTGCAACTCGAACTGGCCGCAGCGGATCTGGTGGCGCTGACCGACGCCCGCACCGCGCCGTTGCAGACCCACTGACGACAGTCGTTACGTCGACTCCCCCGTGGGATACCCAGGGAGTAACAGTCGCGTTGCTGAATTGTTATCGCTCCCAACAAACTATGCACCTGCGCGGTCTTGTGGAGCCGGTGTGACGCGAAATACGTTGCCGGACACAACAAAACAACACCTCCCCCACCTCCGAAAGGACCCTGCACATGCGTAAGGGGATCCTCACCATCGCCGCCGTGGGCCTGCTCACGACCGGCGGCTTGACCGCCTGTGGCGACGACTCCGGCGACAAGGCCGCCTCCGCCAAGACCCCCAAGATCGGCGTGATCCTCCCGGACAGCAAGTCCTCGGCCCGCTGGGAAACGGCGGACCGTCGGTTCCTGGAGGAGGCGTTCAAGGCCGCCGGCGTCCAGTACGACATCCAGAACGCCCAGAACGACAAGACGGCCTTCCAGACCATCGCCGACCAGATGATCACCGGTGGCGTGACCGCCCTGATGATCGTCAACCTGGACTCCGGCACCGGCAAGGCCGTGCTCGACAAGGCCAAGTCGCAGGGTGTGGCCACCATCGACTACGACCGGCTCACCCTCGGCGGCTCCGCCCAGTACTACGTCAGCTTCGACAACGAGACCGTCGGCAAGCTCCAGGGCGAGGGTCTGACGAAGTGCCTGACCGAGAAGGGCGCCAAGAACCCCGTCGTGGCGTACCTGAACGGCTCCCCCACCGACAACAACGCCACCCTCTTCAAGGCCGGCTACGACTCGGTGCTCAAGCCGAAGTTCGACGCCAAGGAGTACGTCAAGGGCCCTGAGGACGCGGTGCCGGCGTGGGACAACGCGCAGGCCGCGACGATCTTCGAGCAGCAGCTCACCAAGGCCAACGGCAAGATCGACGGCGTGCTGGCCGCCAACGACGGTCTCGGCAACGCGGCCATCTCGATCCTGAAGAAGAACAAGCTCAACGGCAAGGTGCCGGTGACCGGACAGGACGCCAGCACCGAGGGCCTGCAGAACATCCTCGCCGGTGACCAGTGCATGACCGTCTACAAGGCGGTCCGGGAAGAGGCCAAGGCCGCCTCCGACCTGGCCATCGCCCTCGCCAAGGGTGAGAAGAAGGACACCGGCCAGACGGTCAAGGACGGCGACCGGGACGTCCCGTCGGTGCTGCTCACCCCGAAGGCCATCTACAAGGACAGCGTCAAGGACGTCATCGCCGACGGCTACGTGACCAAGGAAGAGGTCTGCACCGCGGCGTACACCAAGTTCTGCGCCGAAGCCGGCATCAGCTGACCGACGCCGCAGTACCCGCCGGAACGACCATCGCCGCCCGGCACGGGAGCACCCTCCCGTGCCGGGCGGCGCACGCCGGACGGGCCCCGACCCTCCCTTAAGAAGGAGACCCCCGTGTCCGCGACCCCCCTGCTGGAACTCCGCGGGATCGACAAGAGCTTCGGTCCCGTCCAGGTGCTCCGCGACGTCGCCCTGACCGTCCACCCGGGAGAAGTGACCGCACTGGTCGGCGACAACGGCGCCGGCAAGTCGACCCTGGTGAAGTGCATCAGCGGCATCCACCCCACCGACGCCGGAGAGTTCCTGTTCAACGGTGAACCGGTGCACATCGGCAGCCCACGCGACGCCGCCACGCTCGGCATCGAGGTCGTCTACCAGGACCTCGCGCTCTGCGACAACCTGGACATCGTGCAGAACATGTTCCTCGGCCGGGAGAAGCGCAGCGGCATCGTCCTCGACGAGCCGACAATGGAACAGCTCGCCGCCGAAACCCTGGCGGGGCTCTCCATCCGCACCGTCACCTCACTTCGCCAGCACGTGTCCAGCCTCTCCGGCGGTCAACGCCAGACCGTGGCCATCGCCAAGGCGGTGCTGTGGAACAGCAAGCTCGTCATCCTGGACGAGCCGACCGCGGCGCTCGGCGTGGCACAGACCGCCCAGGTGCTCGAACTGGTCCGCCGCCTCGCCGACAACGGCCTGGCCGTGGTGCTCATCTCGCACAACATGAACGACGTCTTCGCCGTCTCCGACCGGATCGCCGCGCTGTACCTCGGCCAGATGGTCGCCCAGGTGAAGACCACCGACATCACCCACGCCCAGGTGGTCGAGCTGATCACCGCCGGGCGCTCGGGCGGGCTCGGCCTCGCCACCGACCCGGGCAGCAACGGCGACGGCCCACAGGCGGCCGACTCGATCTCAGGAGGCGTCCGATGACCACCACCGCCGTGCGGAAGGACGGACCCGCCGCCGTCACACCGACGCCGACCATCGGAGGCCACTTCCGCAACTACCTCAGTCGGGTACGCGGTGGCGACGTCGGCGCACTACCAGCCGTACTCGGCCTGATCGTGCTCTGCACCGTCTTCGCGATCATGAGGCCGTCGTCGTTCCTGTCGGCCGGCAACTTCGCCAACCTCTTCACCCAGGGCGCGGCGGTCACGCTGATCGCGATGGGCCTGGTCTTCGTGCTGCTGCTCGGCGAGATCGACCTGTCCGCCGGCTTCGCCAGCGGCGTCTGCGCGGCGGTGCTGGCCAATGTGGTCACGGTGCTCGGCTACCCCTGGTGGGTCGCCGTGCTCGCCGCTGTCGCCACCGGCGTGGTCATCGGCAGCACGCTCGGCATGCTCGTCGCGAAGATCGGCATTCCGTCCTTCGTGGTCACCCTCGCCGGCTTCCTCGCCTTCCAGGGCGTCGTGCTGCTGCTCGTCAAGGACGGCACCAACATCGCCGTCCGCGACGACGTGCTGGTCGCCATCGCCAACCGCAACCTCGGCCCCACCTTGGGCTGGGCGCTGACCGCCGTCGCGGTCATCGGCTACGCGGCTGTGCAACTGCTGCGCCACCGCACCCGGGTGGCCCGCGGCCTGATCACCGATCCGCTCGCGGTGGTGGCGCTGCGGATCGGCGGGCTCGCCGTCATCCTCGGCACCGCTGTGTACGTGCTCAACCTGGAGCGCAGCCGCAACGTCCTGATCAGCTCACTCAAGGGTGTGCCGATCGTGGTGCCGATCATCGCGGTGCTGCTGATCATCTGGACCTTCGTGCTCCAACGCACCAGCTACGGCCGGCACATCTACGCAGTGGGCGGCAACCGGGAAGCGGCCCGCCGGGCCGGCATCGGCGTCGACCGGATCCGGATCTCCGTCTTCGTGATCTGCTCCTCCATGGCCGCCATCGGTGGCATCGTGGCGGCCAGCCGGGCCAACTCGGTCGACCCGAACACCGGGGGCAGTAACGTACTGCTCTACGCGGTCGGCGCGGCGGTGATCGGCGGCACCAGCCTCTTCGGTGGCAAGGGCCGCGTCCTCGACGCCGTCCTCGGCGGCGCGGTGGTCGCGGTCATCGAAAACGGAATGGGCCTGATGGGGTACACCTCGGGAGTCAAGTACGTGGTCACCGGCGTCGTGCTCCTGCTCGCGGCCAGCGTCGACGCGCTCTCCCGCCGTCGCGCGGCAGCCACCGGCACCCGCTGACCGCGCGGGAGGTAGCACCAGCATGCGCCCAGGACCGACCCAGGATGACGTCCGACGGCAGAACCTCGGGGCTCTGCTGAGGCACGTGCACGTCCACGGGGCGACCACGCGTGCCGAACTGACCACCACGCTGGGCCTCAACCGCAGCACCATCGGCGCGCTCACCGCCGACCTGTCCGCGGTGGGGCTGGTCAGCGAAGGGGCACCGAAGGAAACCGGCCGAGCCGGACGACCGTCACTGGTCGTCCGGCCCGAGTCGGCGCGGGTCTACGCGTACGCGTACTCGGTGGAGGTGGACCGGCTGCGCGCCGCCCGGATCGGGCTGGGTGGCGCGATCCTGGACCGCCGGGATCTGGACCGGCCGCGCGGGCTGCTGGCCGCGGAGGCCGCACCGCTGCTGGCCGGCGCGGTCAAGGAGATGCAGCAACTGGTGCCGGCGGACGCGATCTGCGTCGGTGCCGGCGTCGCGGTCTGCGGCATGGTCCGCCGGGACGACGGCCTGGTTCGACTCGGCCCCACCACCGGTTGGGTGGACGAGCCGATCGGCGCGGCCCTCGCCGACGAGTTGGGCATCGACGTACCGATCACAGTGGGCAACGTGGCCGACGTCGCCGCGTTCGCCGAGCACGCACGCGGTGTGGCGGCAGGCTGCGACAACGTCCTCTACCTGTACGGCGACGTGGGCGTGGGTGCCGGCATCATCGCCGGTGGGCGCAGGCTGACCGGGCACGGTGGGTACGGCGGCGAGGTCGGCCACATGAAGGTGGTGCGCGACGGCAGACCCTGTGAGTGCGGCTCCCGGGGCTGTTGGGAGACCGAGATCGGCGAGCGTGGCCTCCTGCGCGCCGCCGGACGCTCCGACGCCCGGGGCCGTGACGCGCTGCTGGCCGTCTTCGACGCGGCCGATCGCGGAGACGCCCGGGCCCAGACGGCGGTCCGCCAGGCCGGCGACTGGCTCGGCTTCGGGGTGGCCAACCTGGTGAACGTCTTCAACCCCGAGATGGTCATCTTCGGTGGGACGATGCGTGACCTCTACCTCGCGGCGGCGGCCCAGATCCGCAGCCGGCTCAACTCCAACGCGCTCGGCGCCTGTCTGGAGCACGTCCGGCTGCGTACGCCGAAACTGGGTACTGACGCGCCCCTGATCGGTGCCGCAGAGCTGGCCTTCGAACGGCTCCTCGCCGACCCCCTCGACGTGGGCTGATCCGCGTACGCTGTCCGGCGTGGATGTCGAGCTGCGCGCCTCCGACGACGACCGCAACCGGGTGGTCGCCGCGCTGCACCAGCACACGGCGGCGGGCCGGCTGACGCTCGACGAGTTCTCCGATCGCGCCGGTGCGGTGTGGACGGCGCGCACCCTCGGTGACCTGGCCGCGCTGACCCGCGATCTACCGGCCCTGCCCACCTCGGGCGTCGACACCGGCCCGGTCGGGCGCGGGCGTCAGGAGTTGCTGATGGTTTTCGCCGCCGCGGCGATCACCCTGCTGCTGCTCGGCGGCCTGCTCGCCGTCACCCGCTGATCCCTGTCGCTCCGCGATGAACTGATCGCGCGATCAGTCCGTACCAGTGGGCGGACGGGCAACCGGCAGGATACGGCTGCCCGGTCCAGACGCGTTCCGGTCCGGACCGAGGAGGCACCACAGACATGGCACCGCTCAGATCCGCCCATCGCCGACTGGGCACCCGGACCCACCGAGCGGCGATGCTGCTCATCGCGGTCATCGCGGGGGTCGGTGTCCTGCCCGGCGTGGCCGTCGCCGCGCCCGCCGGTGGCCAGCAGCTCAACGCCGCCGACATGACACTGCTCAACGGGGTGCGGCTGGCCGGGCTGTGGGAGATGCCAGCCGGCCAGATGGCCGCCGAGAAGGGACAGTCGGCGAAGGTCCGGGAAATCGGCGCCGGCATCGCCAGCGAGCACCAGAAGCTCGACCAGCTCGTGGTCGACGCGGCCAACAAGTTGGGCGCGACGATCCCCAGCGATCCGACCGCCGAGCAGAAGGGCTGGCTGGCCGAGATGCAGAAGGCATCCGGCGCCCGGTTCGACCAGATCTTCGTCACCCGGCTCCGGGTCGCCCACGGCAAGATCTTCCCGGTGATCGGCGCGGTCCGGGCCAGCACCCGGGACGCCACAGTCCGCAAGCTCTGCGAGGACGCCAACGCGTTCGTCCAGCACCACATGCAGATGCTGGAGAGCACCGGCCTGGTCCGCTGGCCGGAGCTGCCGCCGGCGGCGCTGCCCGCCCCGGGTGAGGACGGGCTCCTGGCCGCCGCCTCCGCCAACTCCGGCCCGCAGGTCGGAGTCAGCAGCACAGTCGTGTGGCTGGTCTTCCTCGCCGCGCTGGGCACAGGCGGAATCGCCACCTACCGGATGTTGCGCCGCAGCTGACCAGTCAGGCAGCGGCCTGAATGGTGGCTCGCGTTACCGGTCCACCTGGGTGAAGTCCCAGGAGTGCGGGGCGCGGGCCACCAGCAGGGCTGGTGGGTCCGGCAGCGGCCGGGGGTTGCTGCGCCACTTGGAGATCACCACCACGCGGTGGTCGGTCGAGGAGAAGACCTCGCTGGAGACGTGGAGCGGGTCGTGCTCCAACTCCGGCAGGGCGGTGTCGCACACCCAGGTGATCAGGTCGGCGACTCCGTACGCCTCGGCGCGCGCCTCCCACATCCGCACGATCATGTCCGCCGCTCCCGTCACACGCTGACCGTTGTCAACGGCAGTGCCGAATCGGCCGGCAGGTCCAGTCGGCTCGGAGCGACCCCGGCGGCGACCAGGTGCGAACCGAGCGCGGCCACCATCGCGCCGTTGTCGGTGCACAACTTCGGCCGGGGTACCCGGACCCGGATGCCGTACTTCTCGGCTCGCTGTTCGGCCATCGCCCGCAGCCGCGAGTTCGCCGCCACTCCCCCGCCGATGACCAGGGTCTCGATGCCCTGCGCCCGGCAGGCGGCGAGCGCCTTGCTGGTCAGGACGTCACAGACCGCCTCCTGGAAGGACGCGGCCACGTCGGCCACCGGCACCGGCTCACCGGCACGCTGACGGGCCTCGACCCACCGGGCCACCGCCGTCTTCAGGCCCGAGAACGAGAAGTCGTAGCGGTGGGCGGCGAGATCCTTCGCGGCGGTCAGACCGCGGGGGAAGGCGATCGAGGCGGCATCGCCGGCCCGGGCCTCCCGGTCGATGGGCGGACCGCCCGGGAACGGCAACCCGAGCAGCCGGGCGACCTTGTCGAACGCTTCCCCGGCCGCGTCGTCGATGGTGGCGCCCAGCGGGGTGACACCCCGCGCCAGGTCGTCCACGAGCAGGAGGGACGAGTGGCCGCCGGACACCAGGAGCGCGATGGCGGGTTCGGGCAGTGGGCCGTGCTCAAGGGTGTCCACCGCGACGTGGGCGGCGAGGTGGTTGACGCCGTAGATGGGTTTCTCGGCGGCGACCGCGTACCCCTTGGCGGCGGCGACGCCGACCAGCAACGCACCGGCCAGCCCCGGCCCGGAGGTGACAGCGATCGCGTCGATGTCGGCCAGCGTGACGCCGGCCTCGGTCAGTGCCCGGTCCATGGTCGGCACGATGGCCTCCAGGTGTGCCCGGCTGGCCACCTCCGGCACCACACCCCCGAACCGGGCGTGTTCCTCGACGCTGGAGGCGAGCGCGTCGGCCAGCAGGGTGTGCCCCCGCACGATGCCGACACCGGTCTCGTCGCAGGAGGTCTCGATACCCAGGATCAGTGGTTCGTCAGCCATGGTCGTGTGGTCCGTCCCCGGTCGGCTCGGCGTCGCGCCGCATGACCAGCGCGTCGGTGTTGCTCGGTTGGTAGTAGCCGCGCCGCACCCCGATCGGCTCGAAACCGTACGTCGCGTAGAGCCGCTGAGCTGCGGCGTTGTCCACGGCGACCTCCAGCAGGGTGCTGCGGGCGTCGCGCCGGACCGCCTCGGCGAGCAACTCCTCCAGCAGGGCACGGCCCACGCCGCGCCGCTGGGCGTCCCGGCGGACGGCGATGTTCTGTACCCACACCTCGTCCGGCGGAACGCCGGCGAGCCCGGCGTAGCCGAGTACCGACCCGTCCGCGTCGACGGCGACCCGGTAGTGGTGCCCGTTGGCGAGCTCACTCCAGAACATGGCGGGCGACCACTTCTCAGCGCCGAAGAGGTCCGCCTCGATCGGCAGCACGTCGTCGATGTGCCACCAGCGGAACGGTTCGAGCCGTACCGCCGTCATGGCAGGACCGGTTTGCGACCGGTCGCCGCCACCGCGTCGGGGCGGCGCAGGTAGAGCGGGGTGAGCCGCTCACTGGACGCCCCCGCCCGGATCCGCTCGGCGGCGAGCAACGCCAGCACCGTCGCGTCCGGGTAGCGCGGCTCGACCCGAACGGGCAGGTCCAGGACCTCGGCGTACCGGTGCGCCCCGTCACCGACCGCGATCGTCGCGCCCAGTTCGCGGGCGCGCGCGGCGGCGACCGCCGGCGCGGACACCTCCGGCCCGACGATCCGCTGGCCAGCGCCGTCGTAGATGGCCCAGTAGAGCTCCTTGCGCCGGGCGTCGCTGGCGGCCAGGACCGGCGCGCCGGACGCCGCCGGGTAGCCGATGGCGTCCAGCGAACAGACGCCGTACGTGGGGATGCCCAGCACCTGACCCATCGTCGCGGCGGTGACCAGGCCGACCCGTAGCCCGGTGAACGGCCCCGGGCCGAGCCCGGCGACGATGGCGGCCAGGTCACGCGGGCGCGCGTCAGCGTCGGCGAGGACCGCATCCACCTGGGGCGCGAGCAGCTCACCGTGCGCGCGGGCGTCGACAGTGCACCGGTGCGCCCGCGACGCCACGCCGTCTGCCGAGACGTCCACCAGCGCCGCGGTGACCGCGGGGGTCGAGCTGTCCACCACGAGTACGAGCACGGTAAGCCAGCCTAGCCGCCCCGCCGCAGCCTTCAGTCACGCCCCGCCCCGCCAGCAGCCGCTGTCACGCCCACCCACGGCCGCCCGCACCACTGTCGCTCTTTCGCGGCGGGGGGGCGACGAACCGGCGCGGGGGGCGACGGGCCCCATCCCCCAGTGTCAGTCGCAGGTCCCGGGGAGCAGGGCGGCGGCCGTCCAGTCATGAATACGCCTCAGCGGTTTCGGCCACGACCGGCGTGGTCCACCATCCCGGGATGCCACCCACTCGTCTCGCCGGCCTGCTCGGCACCGCCATCCGTGAGCAACGACAGTCGCGCGAGCTGAGCCAATCTGAGCTGGCCGAGTTGGCCGGCGTCAGCCAGGCGACGGTCGCCCGGATCGAACGCGGTGAGCGAGCGCCCAGCATCGCCGTGCTGGAGCGGTTGCTTGCAGCGATGGATGTGCAGTTGGTCGTCGGCGTCGAGCCGTTGGACGCGCACCTCGACGCCCGGATCGACGGCTTGGCCGCACGGCCGATCGCCGAGCGAATCGACGGGCTGGGGTTGGATCGACTGCTGGATCGGCTCACCGACTTTCCGCAGGTGATCACCGGATGCGCCGCGGCGGTGCTACAGGGTGCACCGGTGCCGGCCGACACGCTGCAGATCGCCCTGCGCTGGCAGGACGCAAAGCTGTTCACCCGCTGGCTGGAGACGAACTACGGCCAGCGGTGGAACGCCCGCTGGGGTGAGTTCGGCGGGGTGTGGTTGGAGCCCGAAGAGCCGGGCGAACACCTGTGGTCGACCCGGTACGGGGAGATCAGGGCCACCATGTGCGACGAGCTGCCCGAGACGATCGAGGTGCGCCACGGTGGGCGGAGTTACCAGGTGGTGCCGCTTGTCGAGCTGGAACTGAGCGAGCCACGCGCCGCCGAGTTGCTGCGCCGCTACCGGGACCGGCAGCTGGCCAGCGACGGCTGAGCCAGTGCCGGTCCACACCAGCAGCGGGACGTCGACGAGCGGCTCAGCCGGCGGTGCGCTCCCAATCGATCGTGGGCAGGCCGGCGTCGGCGAGTGCCTTGTTGGCCGCGCTGAACGGGCGGCTACCGAGGAAGCCGCGCGGGTTCATCGGGCTGGGATGACCCGCCTCCAGCACCACGTGCTGCGGATTGGTGACCAGCGCGGCCTTCTTACGGGCGTAACCACCCCAGAGCAGGAAGACCACCCGGTCCGGTGCCGCGTCCAGTGCCCGGATGGTCGCGTCGGTGAACTCTTCCCAGCCGGCGTTGGCGTGCGAGCCCGGGGTTGCCTGCCGGACGGTCAGCACCGCGTTGAGCAGCAGCACCCCCTGGGCGGCCCACCCGTCGAGGTTGCCGCTGCGCGGCTTGGGGACGCCCACGTCCTCGCCCAGCTCCTTGAAGACGTTGCGCAACGACGGCGGCACCGTCACACCGTCGCGGACGCTGAAGCTCAACCCGTGTGCCTGCCCCGCCCGGTGGTAGGGATCCTGCCCGAGGATGAGCACCCGCGTGCCCTGCGGCGGGCAGAGCCGATATGCCGAGAACAGATCTTCCAGCGGCGGGAAGACCGTCTGCGTCGCGTATTCCCGGGCGACGAACTCGCCCAGCGCGGCGGTGCGTGCCGGGTCGAGGTGCGGGGTGAGCACTGTGCGCCACTGCTCCGGCAGCAGAGCCAGCAGATCCAGGGCGGGAGCGTCGTCGGGCATCGGGAACCTCTCACAGCGCGGGTCGGACACCCGCACTCTAGGCATCGGGTACGACAGCCGCCGACCTAGCCCAGGTCGGCGAGCCGCCGGGCCCAGTCGCCGCCGATCGGGTCCAGCTCGACGATGCGGGTGTCGTCGTCGCGGCGGTCGATGCGAACCCGCAGGTGCGCGTCCACCAACTGCTCCACCAGGCCCTCGCCCCACTCCACCACTGTCACCGAGTCGTCCACCGACGCGTCGAGGTCCAGATCGTCGATCTCGGCGCGCGGGTCAGTGGCGTCACCCAGGCGGTACGCGTCGGCGTGCACCAGCGCCACCCGGCCACCCCGGGCCGGATCGGGGCGGTGCACCCGAGCGATCACGAAGGTCGGCGAGGTGATGTCCCCGAGGACACCGAGCCCGGCGCCGACGCCCTGGGTGAGTGCGGTCTTGCCGGCGCCCAACGGGCCGGTCAACAGCACCAGGTCGCCGGCGCGCAGCAACCCGGCCAGCCGCCGGCCGAAGTCCCGAGTGTCCTCGACGGTCGGCAGCTTGACGACGTGACTCACCGTTCCTCCACGCTCTGCAATGACTCCAGGAACCGCGCCAGGGCGGCGTTGACCTCGTCCGCGTGCTCCAACATGACCACGTGACCGCTGTCCTTGATCTTCACGAACTCGGCGTGCGGCAGCCGGCGGACGATCTCCTCGGAGTGGGTCACCGGCGTGATCATGTCCTTGTCGCCGACCACCACCAGCACCGGAGTCGCCGCCAGCGCCGCCAGCGCCGGAAAGCGCGAGTGGGTGGCCAGGGTCCGCAGGTAGCGGGTCACCGTGTCGGCCGACGTCCGGGAGTTCATCGTCTCCACGTAGGACACCAGCGACGGGCTGGGCTTGCGGGTACCGAAGCCGTACTTGCGGGTCAGTAGCCAGGCCACGTTCGACGTCGACTTGCGGGCCTTGTCGATCACCGGCCCGCCGTACCGGGTGGCGTTGCTGACCATGTAGAGCACCGGCCCACCGACCCGGCCGAGCAGCGCGGGCGCGACCAGCTTGGTCTCCGCGATGAGCCCGCCCGACGTGGCCATCAGAACGGTGCCCACCACCCGGTCACCGAACAGCTCCGGGAACAACTCGGCGAACGCCATGATGGTCATGCCGCCCATCGAGTGGCCGACCAGCACCAGCGGCCCGTCCGGGGCGGTTCGGTCGATCACCTGGCGCAGCGTCCGGCCGAGCACGGCGAGGTCGTACTCCCCGGTCTCCAGCCGGCCGGACCGGCCGTGACCGGGCTGGTCGTACGCCACGATCCGGTAGTCACCGCGGGCGGCGAGCATCTGGCGCTGGAAGTGGAACGTCCCCATGTCCAGGCAGAAGCCGTGCACCAGCACCACAGTCGGTCGCCCCGGCACCGGCCGGGTCGGCTCGACCACCTCGACGTGGATGTCCGTGCCGTCCGGCAGCTCCAGGCGGAACGCCTCGTCGTACCGCTGCTTGTCGAACGTCTCGTGCGCGTAGCGGTCGGCCGGATCGGCCTTGAGCCGGCGGACCAGGGTCCGCTCGGTCGCGACACCAGCCGCCAGACCTGCCGCGGCCACCCCCACCGCCGCGCCGACGATCCCGGCGACCCGGCCCACGGCCGTGCGCGGACGCGGAATGCGGTAACTCATTGTTTCTCGCCGTCGTAGACCCGGGGCACCCGCGTGCCGCCGAACCGGGTGACGATCTCGTAGTTGATCGTGCCGACCGCCTCGGCCCAGTCGTCAGCTGTCGGTTCGCCGTCGACGCCGCTGCCGAAGAGCGTCGCCACGTCGCCGTCGGCCACCGGGTCGTCGCCGCAGTCGAGCACGAACTGGTCCATGCAGACCCGCCCCGAGATCGTCCGGCGTACGCCGCCGAGCTGTACCGGGCCGGTGTTGGACGCGTGCCGGGGGACCCCGTCGGCGTACCCGAGCGGCACCACGGCCAGGTTCGCGTCGGCTTCCGTCGTGTAGGCGTGCCCGTAGGAGATACCGGTGCCGGCGGGCACCCGCTTGGTGAGCATCACGCGGGCGCGGGCGGTCATCGCCGGCCGCAACCCGTACGTCTCGCCGGCCACCGGGGACAGCCCGTAGATGGCCAGGCCGGGGCGGACCAGGTCGAAGTGGGTGTCCGGGCGGGTGAGGGTGGCTGCCGAGTTGGCGAGGTGCCGCCAGCGCGGCCGTAGCCCGGCCCGCTCGACCATGGCCAGCCCCTCGTGGAAGACGGCCAGTTGGCGGTCGGTGGTGGGGTGGCCGGGCGAGTCCGCGTACACGAAGTGGCTCCACACGCCGACCACCTCGACCAGGCCATCGGCCTGCGCCTTCGCGGCGGCGTCCAGCAGCGCGGGCCAGTCGGCGACTGTCGCGCCGCCCCGGGACAGCCCCGTATCGATCTTGAGGTGCAGACGGGCGGGACGCCCGGCGAGACGACTCGCCTCGATCATCTCGTCCAATTGCGCCAGGCTGGCCGCGCCCAGGTCCACGCCGGCGGCGACCCCCTCGTGCAGCGGCAACCCGGGGGCGAGCAGCCAGGCCAGCACCGGCACTGTCACCCCGGCCCGCCGCAGGGTGAGCGCCTCGTCGAGGGTGCAGACACCGAGCCAGTCAGCGCCGGCGTCGAGCGCCGCGCGGGCGGCCGGAAGCATCCCGTGGCCGTACCCGTCGGCCTTCACCACTGCCATCAACTCGGCGGTGGTGCCGGAGCGGAGCCTGCTCACGTTCTCGCGGATGGCGTCAAGATCGACGCGTACCTCGGCCTGCCACATGTACCCAGCCTACTTTCCGCCGTGATCACGGCGGGCGGCGACGCACGTCCCGACGCGGCGATCCGGTCACCGCGCCCGGAACCGCCCGTTCAGCCCAGCCGGGCCAGCACCGGACGCAGCGCGGTCGCCACGTCGGGCGCGGTCACCGGCCCACCCCGGGCCGCCTCCCGCCCGGCGAGCCCATGCAGGTACGCGGCCGAGGCGGCGGCCCGATCGGCGGGCACCCCGGCCGCCAGCAGCGAACCGAGCAGCCCGGCCAACACGTCGCCGGTGCCGCCGGTGGCCAGCGCCGGGGTGCCGGTCGGGTTGACGTACGCCCGACCGTCCGGCGTGCCGATCACAGTGCGGTCGCCCTTGAGCAGCACCACAGCGTTCATCCAGGCGGCCAGCCGCAGCGCGGCGCCAACCCGGTCGGCGCCCGGCTCCTCACCGCAGAGACGGGTGAACTCCCGGTCGTGCGGGGTGACCACGATGGGCGCGTCGCGACCCCGCAGCCGGTCGGCGAGCGAGCCGTCCACCAGCAGGGTCAGGGCGTCGGCGTCGAGCACCACCGGCACCGGGGCGGCCAGAACGGCGCGCAGCTCGGCCGCCGCGTCGGCACCGGTGCCCAGCCCGGAGCCGCAGACCCAGGCCTGCACCCGGCCCGCGTCGGCGACCCGCCCGCTGGCGATCACCGAGGGGTGCTGGTGCAGCACCTCGGCGCGGGCGCTGCCGGCGTAGCGGACCAGGCCGGTCGGCCCCGCCAGGGCGCCGCCCACGGAGAGCACCGCCGCACCGGGGTAGGTCGCCGAGCCGGTCGCCACCCCCACCACGCCCCGGGTGTACTTCTCCGACGCCGGGCCCAGTTGGGGCCACCAGTCGACCAGGTCGGACCACTCGGTGACCCGCAGCGCAGGGGTGCCGCGCAGCCACTGCCGCAGCCCGATGTCGACAAGCTCGACGTGCCCGGCCAGCGCGGCGGCCGGCCCGACCACCAGGGCGGGCTTCAGCGCGCCGAAGGCCACAGTCACGTCGGCGCGGACCGCCGTGGGCCGGCCGGACGCGGACAGCGGCACGTGGCCGGTGTCGACAGCGACCCCGCTGGGCACGTCGACCGCCAGCACCGTGGCCCGTTCCCCGTCGCGTCCGCGCAGCTCGCCGAGGCGCTTGACCACCTCGTCCGCGTTCGCCCGTAGCCCGCCGGTGCCACCGATGCCGACGATGCCGTCGAGGACCAGGTCGACCGGGCCGGCCGGATCCTGGACCAGCCGGCCTCCAGCGGCTCGCAGTGCGGCCAGACCGGCGGTGTGCGCCCGCCCGGGGGTGAGCAGCAGGGCGGACACCTGGACACCTCGGCGGGCCAACCGCTCCCCCGCGTACAGCGCGTCACCGCCGTTGTCACCGGAGCCGACCAGCAGCAGCACCCGGCCTCCGTAGACCCCGCCCCGCTCGGCGAGCAGGAGCGCGGCCCGGCGGGCCAGGCCGGCGGCGGCCCGCTGCATCAGCGTCCCCTCCGGCAGCGTGCCCATCAACCCCGCCTCGGCCGCCCGTACGTCGGCAACCCGCCACACCGCTCTCATGCCACCGTGTCCCATTCCGTTCGCGGGCGGACCTGACCGGCCCTCCCGGCCGACGTCATCGTTCCGCGACCACCATCGCCGACGCGATCCCGCCGTCGTGCGACAACGAGAGATGCCAGTGGTTGACCCCACGTAGGTCGGCCACCGCCGCGACAGTGCCGGAGACGGCCAGCCAGGGGCGGCCATCCGGGTCGGGCACGATCTCGCAGTCGTGCCAGTTGAGCCCGGCCGGGGCGCCGAGCGCCTTGGCCACCGCCTCCTTGGCGGCGAACCGGGCGGCGAGCGACTCGGGCGAGCGCGGGCTGCCGGAGCGGGTGTGCCGCTCGGCCTCGGTGAAGAGCCGGTCGGCGAGCAGTGGCGTTCGTGCCATGGCCCGGGCGAACCGGTCGACCAGGACGACGTCGATGCCGACAGCGACGATCACGACACCACCCTACCGGCGGTCGAGGCCGCAGATTAGCCGTCGGGCTCGCGCTGGGCAACGCCTGTGGACACCCCGGGGTACGCCTCGACGTCGGCTGTCCACAGGGCACGGCGCAACCTCCGGTACGTGCCTAGCGTCAGCGCGTCGATGCCGATCGTCCACGGGGGTGTGGTCATGACCGACGAGCCGTTCGCCGTCCAGCCGGAGGAGTTGCGGGCCGTCGCCGTCCTGCTCGACGACGAGGCGCGCCGGTTGGCGTTGGGCCTCGCGGGGGTGCCCGGGCTGGTGGTGGCGGCGCCCGAGTGGCGGGCCGGCGCGGCGCTGGCCGGGTTCGAGGCGGCCGGGCACGCCTGGTTCTGCCGGCTGGGTGCCCGGGTCGCGGTGACCTCCGGCGGGGTCCGGGCGGCGGCCGAGGCGTACGAGACGGTGGACGACAGGGCCGCCGACCGGTTCGCGTCCCTACCCCGGTGAGCAGCGTCGGTTACCGGCAGCTGTGGGCTGTCGATCCCGGTGGGTGGCGGGCCGCCGGGGCGGCGTGGGCGGGGTTGGCCGGGCCACTCGATCGGGGCCTCGGCGGGCTGCGCACGGCCGGCGGGCGGTTGCGGGACGGCTGGTCGGGTGCGGCAGCCACGGCGGCGGACACTCGACTCAGCCGTCTGCGTGACGAGCTGGCCTCGATCGCACCCGCGCTGATCGAGGTCGACCAGCTGCTGGCCGAGTTGGCCGGTGGGCTGGCGGTGGCGAAGGCACGGCTGGCCCAGGCGGTCACCCAGGCCGAGGCGGCCGGCCTGCTGGTGGACCGCTCGGGTGGGGTGCGGGTCGATCCCGCCCGGTTCCGGCCCACCGAGCGGGCCGGGGTCGCCGCGGCTGGGGTGGCCGCGGCGCTGCGGGCCGCGCTCGACGGGGCAGCCGCCGCGGACCGCGTCGCCGCCGACCGGTTGGATGATCTGGCGAGGGCCGCCGGCACCGGCTGGACGTCTCCGCCCCCGTCGGGCCGGCCGCCCCTCGGTGCCGCGCCCGCGCTGGTCAGCGCCTGGTGGTCCGGGTTGACCCCGGCGCAGCGACGGTGGCTGATCGTTCGCGAGCCGGCACTGGTCGGCCGGTTGGACGGGCTGCCGGTGGCCGCCCGCGACCAGGCCAACCGGTTACGGCTCGACGCCTGGCGTGCGGAGTTGCTGGCCGAGCGGCGACGGCTGCTGTCGCGAGTGCCGCCGGGGCCGCTCGCGGTGATCCGGTTGCGCGGGGTGGCCGGACGGCTGGCCGGTCTGGACGCGCTGGTCGGGCGGTTGACGGCCGACGAGGTGCCGCGGGCGTACCTGCTCGGGTTGGACCCGGCGGGTGAGGGCCGGGCGGTGGTGGCGCTCGGCGACCCGGACCGCGCCGACCGGGTGCTGACCTACGTGCCGGGGATGACCGCCGGCCTGGACGACGCCTCCGGCGAGCTGGGCAGGGCGGCCCGGGTGCTGGAGCGGTGCGCCGCGCTCGCCCCGGGTGAGCGCAGCGCGGCGGTGCTCTGGTTGGACTACGACGCTCCGGATCTGCTGACCGAGGCCGCCTCGGCGGGTCAGGCCCGGGACGCCGGCCCGGCGTTGCACCGCTTCCAGGAGGGGCTGCGTGTCAGCCACGACGGGCCGCCGGCCCGGCAGACGGTGCTCGGGCACAGCTACGGGTCGCTGGTGGTGGGTGTGGCCGCCCGGGAGCACGGCCTGGCCGCCGACGCGCTGGTCTTCGTCGGCTCCCCCGGTGTCGGCGCGTCGCACGCCAGCGAGCTGGGCGTGCCACCCGGGGAGGTCTGGGCGAGCAGCGCCCCCGACGACGTGATCCGGGCGGCCCGGTCACCGGAGGAGCTGGGCCGAGGGGCCCTGCTGCGTACGGCTCCGCTGGCCGCCGTGCTGGGCTGGCCGGGCCGGACCGGGCACGAACTGTGGTTCGGGCACGACCCGTCGGATCCCGGGTTCGGCGGTCGAGTCTTCGGCAGTGGGCGAGGCGGGCACACCGGTTACTGGGACCCGGGCAATCCCGCGCTGGACGGGATGGCCCGGGTCGTGTTGGGCCGCTGAGGCTTACTCGACGGTGACCGACTTGGCCAGGTTGCGGGGCTGGTCCACGTCGTGCCCCCGGGCGGCGGCGATCTCGGCGGCGAGCACCTGCAACGGGACCGTGGTGACGAGCGGGGCCAGCAGGGTGGGCGTACGCGGCACGTAGATCAGGTGGTCGGCGTACCGGACGACAGCCTCGTCGCCCTCCTCCGCGATCACGATGGTCCGCGCGCCCCGCGCCCGGACCTCCTGGATGTTGGAGACGACCTTGTCGTGCAGCATGCCCCGGCCCACCGGCGAGGGCACCACGCAGATCACCGGAGTGCCCTTGTCGATCAATGCGATCGGGCCGTGCTTCAGCTCACCGGCGGCGAAGCCCTCGGCGTGCATGTACGCCAACTCCTTGAGCTTCAGCGCGCCCTCCAGGGCCACCGGGTAGCCGACGTGCCGGCCGATGAACAGCACCGTCGGCTCGGACTTCAGCTCCCGGGCCAACTCGCGGACGGGCTCGATCCGGTCGAGCAGCTCACGCAGCTTGCCGGGAATCTCCTGCAACTGCGCGACCACAGCGCCCACCTCGTCGGCGAACTTGATGCCGCGCACCTGGGCCAGGTGCAGGCCGATCAGGTAGCAGGCGACGACCTGGGTGAGGAACGCCTTGGTGGAGGCGACGGCGATCTCCGGCCCACCGTGGGTGTAGAGCACGGCGTCGGACTCGCGGGGGATGGTCGAGCCGTTGGTGTTGCAGATCGCCAGCACCCGGGCCTTCTGCTCCTTGGCGTGGCGCAGCGCCATCAGGGTGTCCATCGTCTCGCCGGACTGCGAGATGACCACGATCAGCGTGGACCGGTCGAGCACCGGGTCGCGGTAGCGGAACTCGCTGGCCAGCTCCACCTCGCACGGGATCCGGGTCCAGTGCTCGATGGCGTACTTGGCGACCATGCCGGCGTGGTACGCCGTGCCGCAGGCCACGATGAAGATCTTGTCGACGTCGCGCAGATCCTGGTCGCTGAGGCGGACCTCGTCGAGGGCGATCTCACCGCTCTCGGTGAGCCGGCCCAGCAGCGTGTCGGCGATGGCCTGCGGCTGCTCCTCGATCTCCTTGAGCATGAACCAGTCGTAGCCGCCCTTCTCCGCGGCCGAGGAGTCCCAGTCGATGTGGAAGTCCTTGCCGGAGGCGGGCTGGCCCTCGAAGTCGGTGATCTCGATGCTGTCGCCGGTGATCAGCACGATCTGGTCCTGGCCCAGCTCGACCGCTTCCCTGGTGTGCTCGATGAACGCGGCCACGTCGCTGGCCAGGTAGTTTTCCCCGTCGCCCCGGCCGACCACCAGCGGCGAGTTGCGCCGGGCGCCGACGACCGCGCCGGGCACGGCGGCGTCCACAGCGAGCAGGGTGAACGCGCCCTCCAGTCGCTGGCAGACCACGCGCATGCCGGCGGCGAGCAGTTGCGGGCTGTCCGGCTGGCCGGCGGCGCGCAGGTCGGCCAGCGCGGCGGCGAGCAGGTGCGCGGCGCACTCGGTGTCGGTGTCGCTGGTGAACTGGACGCCGTCGGCCTCCAGCTCGGCGCGGAGCTTGGCGAAGTTCTCGATGATGCCGTTGTGGATCACCGCGACCCGCCCGTCGGGGGCGACGTGCGGGTGGGCGTTGCGGTCGGTCGGGCCGCCGTGGGTGGCCCACCGGGTGTGCCCGATGCCGGTGGTGCCGTCACCGATGCCGATCGGGCTGGCCGCGCAGGAGGTCGGGTCGTCGGCGGCCCGCTCGGACAGCACCTTCTCCAGGTTGGCCAGCTTGCCGGCCTTCTTCTCGGTCAGCAGCTGATCGTCACAGACGATCGCGACGCCTGCCGAGTCGTAGCCACGGTATTCCAGCCGCCGCAGCCCGTCGAGGACGATGCCGAGTGCGGGGCGCGCGCCCGCGTATCCCACGATTCCACACATGGCCCGCAGCCTAACCCAGTTTCACTCATGTTGGTTGCTCGAAAGTCGGGTTATCAATCACGGAATCTGAGCGATCAGCGCCTACGCGGCCACAACGGGACGAGCGTCACAGCCCGCCCGCCCGCGCCCGCTCCGCCGGGCGGGGTTGCGACACGCCTTCGGGTGCGACAGTCTCTCGGCGGGTTTGGCGCTCCCGTCCACGGCCCGTTCGTTCCATACCCACTCCCGCCCGGAGCAGCCATGTCCGACGCGCCGTCGCCCGACCCGACCCCCTCATCCACTCCGGACCCGGCCTCCCCCGCACCCCCGCCGGATCCGACGGCACCGCCGTCCTCGGCCCCGTATCCGGCCCCCGACCCGCTGGCTGCGGGTCAGCCGTGGGCACCGCAGGCCCCCTGGGCACCCGCCCCGCCGGCCGCGCCGTGGACGCCCTCTCCGCCCGCCACCCAGTGGACGCCACAACCGTCCGCGACGCCGTGGATGCCCGCCCCACAGACGCCCCAGTGGTCGCCCGACGCCTCAGGCCCGCCGTCGGCCGGATCGCCACCGCCAGCGGGGTGGCCGATGCCGGACGGGCAGCCGTCGGCCGCTGGCTGGCCGCCGCCCGGGACCGGCTGGCCGCCGCCTGGCTATCCGCCGCCGTACGCCTACCCCGGGTATCCGCAGGTTCCCGGCAAGCCGGCCACGAGCAGCGGGCGGATCGTCGGGATCGTCGTCGCGGCCGTCGTGGCACTCGTCCTACTCGTGTGCGGCTGCCTCTGCGTGGGTGGCCTGTGGCTCGGCTCGACCAACCCGGACCCGACCGCCGAGGAGCCGTGGGTCGTCCCCGACGACGACGGCTGGACGGAGCCCACCACTGGGCCGATCATCCCGGAGCAACCCACCACCAGGCCATCCACCGCAGCGCCCACCCCCAGCAAGAAGCCGATCACCCGACCGACCTCAGGGCCGGCACCGGTGACCGTGGTCTACGAGCTCAGCGGAACGGGTGTCGTCGACCTGGCGTACTACGACGCCGAGAGCGATCTCATGCATGTCGACGGCCAGAAGCTGCCCTGGCGCACCACGATTCGCACCAACGGCAAGACCCGGGTGCTGGTGGAGGCCAGATGGGCCGACGACGAGGGTCAGCGACCACTCGACTGCACGGTCACTGTCACCGGCGCCGGCAAGCCGGTCGTCGACAAGACCCGGGGGTACTGGTCGACCAGTTGCGCGCCCGAGTGAGGCTGGGGTCCGAGCCGGGTATGGCCGTAGGCTGGCGCAGGTGACGACGAGCACGGATGTCGACCCGCTGGTGGCCCGGATGCGGCCATTCGGCATGACGATCTTCGCCGAGATGTCCGCCCTCGCCGTACGCACCGGCGCGGTCAACCTCGGCCAGGGCTTCCCCGACACCGACGGCCCGCCGGAGATGCTGGCCGCCGCCGCCGAGGCGCTGCGCAACGGACAGAACCAGTACCCGCCGGGCCCGGGAATCCCCGCCCTGCGCGCGGCCGTCGCGGCGCATCAGCAGCGGTTCTACGACCTGGGGTACGACCCGGACAGCGAGATCGTGATCACGGCGGGCGCTACCGAGGCGGTCGCGGCGAGCATCCTCGCGCTCTGCGAACCGGGCGACGAGGTGGTCTGCTTCGAGCCGTACTACGACTCGTACGCCGCCTCGATCGCGCTGGCCGGCGCGGTCCGCCGGCCGGTGACGCTTCGCCCCTCGGCCGACGGCCGGTACACCTTCGACCCGGCGGCGCTGCGTGCGGCTTTCGGCCCGCGCACCCGGCTGGTGCTGCTGAACTCGCCGCACAATCCGACCGGCAAGGTCTTCACCCCTGCCGAGTTGGCGCAGGTCGCCGAGTTGTGCCAGGAGTTCGGCGCGTACGCGGTCACCGACGAGGTGTACGAGCACCTGGTCTTCACCGACGCGGCGAGCGCGCACGTGCCGCTGGCCAGCCTGCCCGGGATGTGGGAGCGGACGCTGCGCATCTCGTCGGCCGGCAAGACGTTCTCCTGCACGGGGTGGAAGGTCGGCTGGGCGAGCGGCCCGGCTGCGCTGGTGTCGGCGGTGCTCCGGGTGAAGCAGTTCCTCACCTATGTCAACGCCGCGCCGCTGCAACCGGCGGTGGCCGTGGCGCTGGCCCTGCCGGACGACTACTACACCGGCTTTCGGGACGGTCTCCAGCAGCGGCGTGACCAGCTCGTCGGTGGTCTGACCGACGCCGGGTTCGAGGTGCTCGACTCGGAGGGGACGTACTTCGTCACCGCCGACATCACCGCCCTCGGCGGCCGGGACGGGGTGGAGTTCTGCCGCTCGTTGCCGGAGCGCTGCGGTGTGGTGGCGGTGCCCACCCAGGTCTTCTACGACGACGTCGACGCGGGCCGGCGGCTGGTCAGGTTCGCCTTCTGCAAGCGCCCGGAGGTGCTGACCGAGGCGGTCAGCCGGCTGCACGCTCTGGGCTCGAGCCGCTGACCCGCCCGGACCCGGCCGATCCCGGGTCGGTCGCCGACTGATCCGCTGTCGACGCCGCGAGTCGGGTGAGCAGTTGGCCCTCGTCACCGAGCAGCACCGCCTCGGCGTCGTCGACGAACGACAGGTCCGCTGTCACGTGCCGGCTGGCCGCGGTGAGCAGCAACCCGACCACCGGGTCCTCGGCGGCCCTCCGTAGGCCGTCCAGATTGCGCAGCTCGCGCAGCAGGTGCCCCCGCTGGTTGCTCAGGACGGCGCGAACGGTGGTCGCGGAGCCGGACCGGGCGGCGGCGGTGACCTTGAGGAAGAAGTCGTCCCGGAATCCGCCGCTGCGCGGGCTCGGCTCGGCCAGCCACCGCGCCAACTCCGAGCGGCCGGCCGGGGTGATCTCGTAGACCACCCGGTCCGGCTTGATCGGCTGCGGCTGTCGTTCGGCGACGACCAGCTCGTCCCGGGAGAGCCGGTCCAGGATCTGGTAGAGGTGGCCGATGTTCAGCGGCCCCCACTGCGGGCCGACGGCGGCCTCGAACGCGCCCTTGAGCTGGTAGCCGTGGCTGGGGCCACCAGCGAGCAGGGCGAGGACAGCGTGCTGGATCGCCATGTCACCTCCGGTACGGGTCTTGCATTGTCACAATGTATCGCGCAGAGTGGGAGCCAGCACACGGGGAGGCGCGATGCTCGGCTTCATCTGGAGACAGCTGCGCGGCCGTGCGGGACGGTCGGTGGCGCTACTGGTCGGCGTGCTGGTGGCTACCACCGGCTTCGTGGTCCTGACCGGCGCCACCACCACCTCCCACCTGGACGTCACCGGCACTGTCGAGCGCAACACCCAGGTCGCCTACGAGATCCTGGTCCGTCCGAAGGGGACCCGCACCCCGCTGGAGGCCGAGCGCCGGCTGGTCCGCCCCAACTATCTCTCCGGGCTGTTCGGCGGCATCACCACGCAGCAGTACGAGCAGGTGACCGCCGTCCCCGGCATCGAGGTGGCGGCCCCGATCGCGATGCTCGGCTATTCCACCACGCTGCTGCCGACTCCGATCGACCTCACCGAGGCCGTCGACCGCTCGCTGGACCAGCAGGTCATCCGGGTCGACCCGACCTTCCACGCCGAACGCGGTCTCTCCAGCGCACCGGGCAAACCCCGGTACGTGTACGTGACCACGAAGCCGTTGATCTACCCCCGGATCGACAGGGGAGTCGACGGTGACACAGTGCCGTACTCCGATGGGCGGTCCTACTCCTGGTCGGACACCTGCGGGCCGACGCCCCGCGAGGTGCAGCCGGACGGGCGCAGCCTTCCCATCTGCGATCCGGGATACGCGTTGCTCGGCAACCCGGGCACCTACTCCGAGCGCGAGGATTGGTCCCTGCACGCCGTCCAACTGCTGCCCGACGGTCGGTTCCAAGCCGACTCCTACATCCTCGCGACCGACCGGGACGGCTCCGCTACACCCAATGACCGGCTGGTGATGGCGTACGACCTGACCGTGCCGTTCCTCCTGGCCGCTGTGGACCCGGCGGCCGAGGACCAACTCGTCGGACTCGACGACGCAGTCGTCACCGGTCGAGCCGTCCGCACCGACGACACTGTCGCCGTCAACCGCCGGGGCACAGCGGACAACCAGGAGGTCCCGGTCCTCGTCACCAACCGACCCTTCATCGACGAGTCGCTGGCGGCCAGGTTCACCCGGCTCTCGATCAGCCCCGCCGGGGTGGAGGCGATCGACCTGGAAGAGACGTTGAGCCGCCCTGGGGGGACTCCCGCCGGGTCCGGTCGGTACGACCTCAGCGCCGGGCACCAGGCGATGCTCACCGAGGAGCTTTCCCTGGCCGGGTGCTGCCACGGTCAACTTCAGACGGTCGTGCAGTCGGCCGAGGTGCAGTACGACCCGCTACCCGACGGCAGCCTGCGGGCCCGCCAGCAACCGCCCGGCGACCCCGAGGTGTACGGCAAGAAGGAGGCGTTCAACCCGCTGCCCCGACCCTGGCTTGCCGACGACACCGGTTCCCGATCGATACGGGCGCTGCCGCTACCCGTGGGCGCGAACAGCGCCAATCGTTTCTGGCGGGCCGTCGGTGTCTTCGACCCGGGCCGGCTGACCGGGTTCAGTGACCTCGGCCAACTGCCGCTGGAGACCTACCAGGCGCCGACGGCACAGGGTGCCGACGACCGCAGCCGGGCGGCGCTGGGTGGTCAACCGCTGGCGCCCAGCGGCAACCCTGCCGGCTATCTGTCCGCGCCGCCGCTGCTCCTCACCAACCTCGCCAGCGTGCCGAAGATCCTGCAGGGTGGCGGCGGGCCACAGGCCAAGGCCCCGATCAGCGCGATCCGGGTACGGGTGGCCGACGTGGGCGGCTACAGCGAGCGATCGGCCGAGCGGGTCCGACTGGTCGCCGAGCAGATCGCGGCACGCACCGGGCTGGACGTCGACATCACCCTCGGCTCGTCGGGCGCGCCGCAGACGGTGGAGCTTCCCGCCGGCTCGTTCGGCCGGCCGATGCTGCGGCTGACCGAGAACTGGTCGGCACTCGGTGTGGCCTCGATCATCACTCAGGCGGTGGACCGCAAGAGCATTGTGCTTTTCGTGCTGGTCCTGGTGGTGTGTGTGCTCTTCCTCGGCAACGCGGTCAGCGCCGCCGTCCGGGACCGGCGCTCCGAGCTGGCGGTTCTCTCCTGTCTCGGTTGGCCGGTCCGCCGCATCGCGGCGCTGATCCTGGGCGAGGTGGCCCTGCTGGGGCTCATCGCCGGTCTGCTCTCGCTGACCCTCGCGATCCCGCTCGGAATCGCGCTCGGCATCGACGTCGACTGGCGGCGGTCGGCCCTTGCCGTACCCATCGCCCTGCTGCTCGCGGTGGCCGCCGGCCTGGTGCCGGCGCTGCGGGCCGCGCGCACCCACCCGGCCGCCGCCCTCCGCCCGATCGTCGCTCCCGCCGGCTGGGTGCGCCGGCCACGCACCCTCTTCGGGTTGGCGCTGGTGAACCTGGCCCGCACCCCCGGGCGTACGGTCCTCGGCGCCGGCGCGCTGGCCATCGGGGTGGCCGCGCTGACGCTGGTCACCGCCGCCGCGTGGGCGTTCCGGGGGGCGATCGTCGGCAGCCTGCTCGGCGACGTGGTCTCGCTGAGCGTCCGCGGCGCGGACACCGTGGCCGCCGCGGCCACGGTGCTGCTCGGTGCCGCTGCGGTGGCGGACGTGCTCTACCTGAACATCCGCGACCGGGCCGCCGAGTTGGCCACCCTGCGGGCGATCGGCTGGACCGACGCCGAACTCGGCCGGCTGGTCGGCTACGAGGGGCTGACGCTGGGGCTCGTCGGTTCGACGACCGGCGCCGCGGTCGGCCTGGCCAGCGCGGGTTTGCTGATCGGCGCCCTTCCCGGCGCGCTGCTCCTGGTGGCCGTGCTGGTCGCGCTGGCGGGCGCGTTGCTCAGCGCCGTCGCCGCGCTGGTGCCCGCCGCCCTGTTGCCGCGCCTACGACCCGCCCGACTTCTGGCAGAGGAGTAGCAGTCATGAGCGAGCAGATCGGCAGCGCGATCTCGGTCGACCACCTGACACGACGATTCGGCACCGGGGCGGACCAGCTGACCGCTGTCGACGACGTCTCCCTGACCGTCGCGGCCGGCTCGGTGGTGGCGTTGACCGGGCCGAGCGGGTCGGGCAAGTCCACGCTGCTGCATCTCATCGGCGCGATCGAGCAGGCCGACGAGGGCAGCGTGACAGTCGACGACGTGGTGGTCAGCGACCTGCGTCGGGCCGCACTGGCTCGCTACCGGCAACGGGTCGGCTTCGTATTCCAGCGCTACCATCTGCTGCCCGCACTCACCGTGCTGGACAACGTGATCGCGCCGGTCCTCCCCCGCCGGGGCCGGGCCGATCACGCGACCCGAGCCCGCGAGTTGCTCGACGCGGTCGGCCTGGCCGGGCGGGAACGCGCCCTGCCCGCGCAGCTCTCCGGTGGCCAGCAGCAACGGGTCGCCATCGCCCGCGCCCTGATGGGGGCGCCGGGCCTGCTGCTGGCCGACGAGCCCACCGGCAACCTCGACTCCACCACCGGTGGGCAGATCCTCGACCTGCTGCTCGACCTCCGTGAACGGCACGGCATGACCATCCTGCTCGCCACACACGAACAGGCCATCGCCGCCCGCTGCGACCGACTGGTCCGACTGACCGACGGACGAGTCACCGAGGACCTCGACCTCACCGACGGCGAGGACCCCTCCGACACGTACGAGCG
The DNA here is from genome assembly GCF_026342155.1 of Micromonospora sp. NBC_00362. Lineage (NCBI taxonomy): Bacteria > Bacillati > Actinomycetota > Actinomycetes > Micromonosporales > Micromonosporaceae > Micromonospora > Micromonospora sp. NBC_00362. The sequence continues at coordinate 5,387,496 of NZ_JAPENH010000001.1, read as the reverse complement.
GGCGGCCCGACTGCGGCTGTGACGCCGCCCCGAGGTGGCCTCAGGCGACCGGGCTCGCGGTGCGCACCAGCTCGGCGATCCGCTCGGCGACCTCACGGGCGGTCGCCTCGGTGGCCGCCTCGACCATCACCCGGACCAGCGGTTCGGTGCCCGACGGGCGCAGCAGCACCCGGCCGGTCTCCCCCAGCTCCGCCTCGGCCCGCTCGACCTCGGCGCGTACCGCGGGTGCGGCGGCGCCGACGGTCCGGTCGCCGACCGGCACGTTGATCAGCACCTGGGGCAGCTTGGTGACCACCGAGGCCAACTCCGCGAGGGACTGGCCGGTGGCCGCCATCCGAGCCATCAGGTGCAGGCCGGTGAGCACCCCGTCGCCGGTGGTGGCGTGCGCGGGCATCACGATGTGGCCGCTCTGCTCACCGCCGAGCGCCAGCCCCGAGGCACGCAGCTCCTCCAGCACGTACCGGTCGCCGACCTTGGTCTCGATCAGGCGGATGCCCTGCGCGGACATCGCGAGCCGCAGCCCGAGGTTGCTCATCACGGTGGCCACCAGGGTGTCCTGGGTGAGCGTGCCGGCGTCCCGCATGGCCAGCGCGAGGATCGCCATGACCTGGTCGCCGTCCACCTCGTCGCCGTCGGCGGTGACCGCCAGGCAGCGGTCGGCGTCGCCGTCGTGGGCGATGCCCAGGTGGGCGCCGTGCTCGACCACTGCGGCGCGCAGCGCCTCGATGTGGTTGGAGCCACAGTCGTCGTTGATGTTCAGCCCGTCGGGCTCCGCGTGGATGGCGATGACCTCCGCGCCGGCCTCCCGGTAGGCGACGGGGGCGACCTCGGCGGCGGCGCCGTTGGCGCAGTCGACCACTACCTTGATCCCGTCGAGCCGGTGCGGAACGGTGCCCACCAGGTGCTGGACGTAGTGGTCGGCACCGTCGAGCAGGTCGTGCACCCGGCCGACGCCGGCACCGATCGGCCGGTCCCAGGCGGTGGTGGCGTTCGTCTCGACGGCCGCCTCGATCTGCATCTCGATCTCGTCGGGCAACTTGTGCCCACCGGCGGCGAAGAGCTTGATGCCGTTGTCCGGCATCGGGTTGTGCGACGCGGAGAGCATCACACCCAGGTCGGCCTTGGCCTCCGCGGTGAGGAACGCCACCGCCGGCGTGGGCAGCACGCCGACCCGCACCACGTTGGCGCCGGCACTGGTCAGCCCCGCGACCACGGCAGCCTCCAGCATCTCGCCGCTGGCGCGGGTGTCGCGACCGACGACGGCGAGCGGCGGATGACTGCGGTCCGTCTCGGCGAGTGTGTGCGCGGCGGCCACCGCGAGCGCCAGCGCCAATTCCGGGGTGAGATCCGCGTTTGCCCGCCCGCGTACGCCGTCCGTGCCGAACAACCGACCCATACCCGCCAACCTCCGAAAGAGCACTGCTAGTGAGGAGAAAGCGGAACGGCCGACCCGCCTCCCCCGAGGGGAGGCGGACCGGCCGTCCGTCAGAAGTACAACGCGCTGGAAAAGATCAGCGCTTCGAGTACTGAGGAGCCTTACGGGCCTTCTTGAGGCCGTACTTCTTGCTCTCCTTGACCCGGGCGTCACGGGTGAGGAAGCCGGCCTTCTTCAGGGCCGGGCGGTCGTCCGGCTCGTTGATGATCAGCGCGCGGGCGATGCCCAGCCGGAGCGCACCGGCCTGGCCGGTGGTGCCGCCGCCACGCAGGTTGGCGATGACGTCGAACTGCTCGGGCTTCTCGGCGGTGACCAGCGGGTCCTTGATGAGCTGCTGGTGCACCTTGCTCGGGAAGTACGCCTCGAGGTCCTGGCCGTTGCAGGTGATCTTGCCGGTGCCCGGAACGAGGCGAACCCGGACGATGGCCTCCTTGCGGCGGCCCACGGTCTGGATCGGCCGGTCACCACGAGGCGCGCGGGCAACGGGGGCCGGCGCCTCGGTGGCCTCGGGGGCCTCCGTGGCTTCCGGGGCGACCTCGGTCTCGATGATGTCGGTCATGCTGCTTCCTTCGCCCGCGCTCACTGCGCGATCTGCTTGATCTCGAACGGCACCGGCTGCTGCGCGAGGTGCGGGTGCTCGGCACCGGCGTAGACCTTCAGCTTCTTGATGAGCTGACGGCCGAGCTTGTTGTGCGGGAGCATCCCCTTCACGGCCAGCTCGATGGCCCGCTCGGGACGCTTGGTCAGCAGCTCGTCGTAGCCGATCTGCTTCAGACCACCCGGGTAACCCGAGTGGCGGTAAGCGACCTTGGTGTGGCGCTTGTTGCCGGTCAACGCAACCTTGCCCGCGTTCACGATGACGACAAAGTCGCCCGTGTCGACGTGCGGCGCGAAAGTCGGCTTGTGCTTACCACGCAGCAACGTGGCGGCGTGGGTGGCCAGGCGGCCCAGCACGACATCAGAGGCGTCGATGACGTGCCACTGACGCTCGATCTCACCCGGCTTCGGGCTGTACGTACGCACAGGTCTACCTTGTCTCGTCGTCGGTCTGGGGTCGCGCGCCGAGGTGACCAGATCTAGCAGGCCGGACCAGCGCGCACGAACGACCAAGCGTACCTGAAGGGGCACGCCTCTGGATGTCGTACAACAGCAGGCAACGATACCCGGCGCCCCGTCCGCAGGTCAAAACGGGGGTGCGGTCCCGCGCGGCGACGCGCCGAGGGTGTCTCAGCTCACACGTTGGCGAGTCGACCGGCCCTCGGACGGCGGTAGACCACCCAGGTGACCGCGAAGCACAACGCGTACCAGCCGATGAAGGCCAGGTAGGCGGCGTCGGCGTTGCCCGAGCTGAGGAACGACTGGCGGAACGCGATGTTGACCAGCACCCCGCCGCAGGCGCCGATCGCACCCGCGATGCCGATCAACGCGCCGGTCATCCGTCGCGCCCACCGCGCGGCGGCCTCCGGATCACGCTGACCGGCGGCCACCGCGTCCGCCGAGCGGGCCCGGAAGATCGCCGGAATCATCTTGTACGTGGAGCCGTTGCCGACGCCGGAGAAGACGAAGAGGGCGAGGAACCCGGCGAGGTAGAGCCCGAACGAGCGCTCCCGGGCCGCGTACAGCACTGTGCTCGCGCCAGCCGCCATCGCCACGAAGTTCCAGAAGGTCACCCGTGCCCCGCCCAGACGGTCGGCGAGGTGCCCGCCCAGCGGCCGGATCAGCGAGCCGACCAGCGGGCCCAGGAAGGTCAGCCAGGCGGCGTCGACCGGGGTGGGGAACCGCTCGGCGAACTGGAGCTGGAGCACCTGGCCGAACGCGAAACCGAAGCCGATGAACGAGCCGAAGGTGCCGATGTAGAGCAGCGACATCACCCAGGTGTGCGGGTCGCGGGCCGCCTCCCGCAACGCGCCCGGCTCGTTGCGCGCCCCGGGCACGGTGTCCAGCCAGCGGGCCGCGGCCAGCGCGGCCAGCACGATCAACGGCAGGTAGACCGCCGGCACCAACCGGGGGTACGCGGCACCCGCGGTGGCGAGGACCGCCAGGCCGACCAACTGCACGGCGGGTACGCCCAGGTTGCCGCCACCGGCGTTGAGCCCGAGCGCCCGTCCCTTGAGCCGCTGCGGGTAGAACAGGTTGATGTTCGCCATCGAGGAGGCGAAGTTGCCGCCGCCGACCCCGGTGAGGCAGGCGAGCACCATCAGGGTGGTGTAGGACACCCCGGGTTCCAGCAGCACCGTCATCGGGACCGCGGGCACCAGCAACAGCAGTGCGCTGATGATCGTCCAGCGTCGTCCGCCGAAGCGGGCCACCGCCAGCGTGTACGGCAGCCGCAGCACCGCGCCCAGGGCGGCCGGCACGGCGGTGAGCAGGAACTTCCCGGCCGGATCGATGCCGTACGCGGGGCCGAGGAAGAGCACTGTGACCGACCAGAGACTCCACACCGAGAAGCCGACGTGCTCCGCGAAGATCGAGACCCAGAGGTTGCGTCGGGCGATCGGCGCGCCGGTGGCCTGCCAGAAGTCCGGGTCCTCGGGGCGCCAGTCCTGCAGCGGTTGCCGGCGACCGGTGACGGCAGGCGGCTCGGCGGTGACTACGGTGCTGGTGAGCGTGCTCACGGCGGCTCCTCCTCGTCGATGTGACGAGGGGAAACGCTAGGAACACCCGGTTACCTGGCAGTGCCCGTCGCGGGTCGGGCCGGAAACGGCTATCGCACCACGGGCCGGCGGCGATGGTGAGCACGCCATCGGGGCGGCACGATCGGAGCTGCCTTCGCGCGCGCTCAGAGCTGCTGGAGGATGCGCAGCGCGCGGCCGACCCGGAGCATGGTGTCGGTGTCGGCAACGTCCACGCACGCGGTGAACCACTTCTTCATGGGCGAGGAGATCCGGTCGGGCATCACCACGTACCGGCCCATCGACACGGCGAGCGGCGAGTCCCGCAGGAGCGACTCCTCGACCACCTCGACCACGATCACGATGGGCACGTCGGTGGAGTTGTAGACGTCCGAGCTGATCACGAGGCCGAGGCGTTCTCGGGCGCCCTCGATGCGCCAGATCTCACCCCTACGCAGCACGCGGCCGTCCGCCGGAGAACAGGTCGTTGACCATGCCCACCTCGCGGGCGTCGGCGAGCGCGGCGGACTCCAGATCCAGGCTGGCGCGGCCGACGGCGGCAGCGTGCGCGGTGAAGACCTCGCGCAGCGCCTTCTCCCGGGCGGCCTGGTCCATCCACGCGGAGAGCGACAGCCCTTCGCGCTTGGCGAACCGCCGCGCCTCCTCGATCGTCTCGTCCGTGAACGAGAGAGTCACCTTGGCAGTCATGCCGAGCAGATTACCCATCGGTGTGACCAACAGTCATCCCTGCGTTCACCGGCTCGCCCCCGGGCGGCGAAACGCACATTCCGTCGGGCTTACCCGGCCCGGCCGCCGAACACCGCGAAGCGCCACTCCTTGAAGTAGCAGTCGACGTCGACAAGGCCCGCCTCGGCGAGCCACCGGCACTGGTCGGCCACCGTGGCCGGGCGGTCGTGGCGCATCCGCTCCCGGGAAGCCGCGATCTCGTCGGGGGACGCGTCCAGTTCGGTGATCCGCTCCAGCCACACCTCGTCGTAGCGCCGGTCCAGCTCCGGCGTCGGGCCGGCGACCTGCTCGGCGTTGACGAATACCCCACCCGGCGCCAGCGCGGCAGCGGCCCGCCGGTAGAGCGCGCGCTTGCCGGCGTCGTCCAGGTGATGGATCGCCAGCGCGCTGACCACCGCGTCGTACCGGCCCGGCGGCAGTTCGTCAGCCAGGTCGGCGTGGACCGTTCGGTGTGGCACGGACCGCGCGTCCAACTGGTCGGTGGCGCGGGCGAGCATCGCCGGCGCTCCGTCCACCAGGGTCAGCCGGACTCCGGGCACCGCGGTGGACAGCAGCAGGGAGAGCAGGCCAGTGCCCGCGCCCAGATCCAACACCTCCGGGGTACGACCGGCGGCGAGCGCGGCCCGCAACGGCGGCGCTGCCACCTGGACGGCGGCGCCGTAGAAGGCGTCGAAGCACGGGATCAGCCGCCTGCGCGCCTCGTCGTAGGTGCCGGCAACCGCGTCGAAAACGTCAGTCACACTCATCGCGGACTCCCACCTATTGAGACAACTTTCCCACATTATAAGCCAGCGAACGGGGCTGACGTCGTCAAAGATTCAGCCCCACCCCCCGGTGCGACTCAAGGGCTAGTGGTCATCGAGACCGCCGCCGATCTTGCACTTCCGGTCGTCGTTTCGTCGCATTCATCCTTTATGCCGCCACAGAAAATGCAAGATCGCCGCAGGAGAGGGCGGTGCGCGGGAAGCGGGGGGGAGAGGAGTCGGGGGGGTGCTTCCCGGGGGATCAGACGGCGCGGCCGGTAGATCTCACGGAACGCGGCTAACGCGTTCGTGGCGGGGCCGCCTTCGACCTGCTCAGATCTTGGACAGTTTCCGTTACGTCAGAACGGAAACTGTCCAAGATCTCGACTGACGAGCACTGACGGGGCAGCCGTCCGATCGGCGACCCGAGCCGAAGCCCACACCGCGGGAGCCGCACACGGGCGACGTCTTGCACCTGACCCGCCCCGCGAGTGTGCAATTTCTGCGCCCGATCTTCGTCCACGTGATTCGCGTTCTCGACTGGCCGACGGACGACGGGTGGCTGTGCATTGACGGTCACGAGCTGGCCACGAATGGCGATGCGGTCGCCCGCCGGTCCCTGTTCGTGATGCCCGCAGCCCTGATCTGGCCGAACACGCCCGCCCGGCGGCCCGTTTTCCAACCACCCGCGTTCCCGTCAAGCGCAGTCCGGTGAGAGTCGGGTGACCCGCCGCCCTCACACCGCGCCGACCTGCGCTGACCTGCGCTGACCGCTCCCTGCGGGATGACGTCCGCTATGGCCGCGCTGGTCGAGCGTCCGTCCGAGGCGGCCGCCGTCACCCACCCGTCACACCCGCTGCTCCTGTGCGGTGTGAGCCCCACTTGACAGGACCGAAACAGAAGGGACCCGGACCGGAAACCGCCCGGCGGCACGCTTTCCCGACATGACAGACGGTGCACGGTCGGCGACTCCACCGGGGCTGACGCCCCGGGAAGTGGCGACGCACTGCCCGTACTGCGCACTGCAGTGCGGGATGACGCTGCGCGCTGACGACGCTGGTGTGACGGTCCACCCACGTGAGTTCCCCACCAACAGGGGCGGGCTCTGCCAGAAGGGTTGGACCGCCGCCGAACTGCTCGACCACCCGGACCGGCTGACCACTCCGCTGGTGCGAGACGCGGCCACCGGCGAGCTGCGCCCGGCGAGCTGGGACACCGCGCTCGACCGGGTGGTCGCCGGCATCCGCGCCGTCCAGGACGACGCCGGCCGGGACGCGGTCGCCGTCTTCGGCGGTGGTGGTCTGACCAACGAGAAGGCGTACGCGTTGGGGAAGTTCGCCCGGATCGGGCTTCGTACCAGGCACATCGACTACAACGGACGGTTCTGCATGTCCTCGGCGGCAGCCGCCGGGATGCGGGCCTTCGGCATCGACCGTGGGCTGCCGTTCCCCCTCGCCGACCTGGGCCGGGCCGACACCTTGCTGCTGGTCGGAGCGAACCCGGCGGAGACCATGCCGCCGCTGGTGCGCTGGCTCACCGAGCAGCGCCGGGGCGGCGGAAAGCTGATCGTCATCGACCCCCGGGTCACCGCCACCGCCCGCCAGGCCGACCTGCACCTGCAACCGCTGCCCGGCACCGACCTGGCGGTTGCCAACGCGCTGCTGCACATCGCCCTCACCGAGGGTTGGGTCGACCGGGCCTACGTGGCCGACCGCACCTCCGGTTTCGACGCGGTCCGCCGGGGCGTCGCCGCCTGGTGGCCGGCCCGCGCGGAACAGCTCTCCGGGGTGCCGGTGGCCGACCTGGAGGCGACCGCCCGAGCGCTGGGCACCGGCGGTCGCGTGATCATCCTGACCGCGCGCGGCGCCGAGCAGCACGCCAAGGGGGTGGACACCGTCACCGCGTACGTCAATCTCGCCCTCGCCCTCGGTCTGCCCGGCCGCGACGGATCGGGGTACGGCTGCCTCACCGGCCAGGGCAACGGCCAGGGCGGCCGGGAGCACGGGCAGAAGGCCGACCAACTGCCCGGCTACCGGCGGATCGACGACCCGGCGGCCCGTGAGCACGTGGCCGGGGTCTGGGGCGTGCCGGCCGACGAACTGCCCGGCCCGGGAGTGCCCGCCTACAAACTGCTCGACTCGCTCGGCACCCCGGGTGGCCCACGCGCGTTGCTGGTGTTCGGGTCGAACCCGGTGGTCTCGGCTCCCCGGGCGGCCCGGATCGAGGGCCTACTGCGCGACCTCGACCTGCTGGTCGTCGCGGACCTCCTGCTCTCCGAGACGGCCGCGTTGGCGGACGTGGTGCTGCCGACCGCGCAGTGGGCCGAGGAGGACGGCACCATGACCAACCTGGAAGGTCGGGTGCTGCGTCGGCGCGCGCTACGGCCGCCCCCGCCGGGTGTCCGGACCGACCTCGCCATCATCTCCGACCTGGCGGTGCGGCTGGCCGAGACCGAGTCGACGGACGCCAACCCGGCCGACGCCGACCCGGCCAGTGTGCGACCGGCCGCCGTCGCGGCGGCTCGGTTCCCGGCCGACCCGGCCGCCGTCTTCGCCGAGTTGCGCCGCGCCTCCGCCGGTGGGGCCGCCGACTACGCCGGCATCAGCTGGGACCGGATCGACGCCGACGACGGGGTCTACTGGCCCTGCCCGACCGAGGACGGGCCGGACACGCCCCGACTCTTCGCCGACCGGTTCGCCACACCGGACGGCCGGGCGCGCTTCCACAGCGTCGACCATCGGCCCGCCGCCGAGGAGGTCTGCGACACGTACCCGCTGCACTTCACCACCGGGCGGGTGCTGGCGCAGTACCAGTCGGGCACCCAGACCCGACGGGTGGCAGCGCTGCGGCGCGCCGCCCCGGAGGCGTTCGTCGAACTGCACCCCGACCTGGCCACCCGGCTGGGCATCGACGACGGCGACCCGGTGCGGGTCACCTCACGCCGAGGTGAGTTCCGCGCTCCGGCCCGACTCAGCGCCGGGATCCGACCCGACACCGTGTTCGCCCCGTTCCACTACGCGGGGGCGGGACGCGCCAACTCGGTGACAAACGACGCGGTGGACCCGATCTCCGGGATGCCCGAGTTCAAGATCTGCGCGGTCCGGGTGGAGAAGGCATGACCGCCCGGGTGGTCATCGTCGGCAACGGGATGGCGGGCGCGCGCCTCGCCGCTGAGCTGCACGCCCGGGAGGGAGACCGGAAGGTCACTGTGCTCGGGGCCGAGCCGCATCGCGCGTACAACCGGATCCTGCTCTCCACCCTGCTTGCCGGCCGGATCGACGAGCCGGACGTGGAGCTGACCGAAGCCGCCGGGCACGGCGTCGACCTGCGCAGCGGCGTACCGGTGACGGCCGTCGACAGGTCCGCCCGGGAGGTCCGAACCGACGACGGCGAGCGGATCGGGTACGACCATCTGGTGCTCGCCACCGGCGCCCGTGCGGTGGTGCCGCCACTGCCCGGCCTCGACCCGGCGAACCTGCCGGAGCGGGTGGTCCCCTTCCGGACCCTGGACGACTGCCGGCGGATCCTCGCCGCGGCGGACGGCGCCCGCAGCGCGCTGGTGCTCGGCGGCGGGTTGCTCGGCCTGGAAGCCGCCCGAGGGCTGGCCACCCGAGGGCTGACCACCACTGTGGTGCACCCGAGAGAGCACCTGATGGAACGGCAACTGGACCCGACCGCCGGCGCGGTGCTCGCGGGCACGCTCGCCGGTTTCGGCGTCAGCGTCCAACTGGGGGTGTCGGCGACCGGCGTGGCAGCGGACGCCAGCGGTGTCCGCCTCGACCTGGCCGACGGCCGGTCGCTCCGCGCCGATCTGCTGGTGCTCTCCTGCGGCGTACGCCCGGACACCGCCCTCGCGCAGGCCGCCGGCCTGACCGTGCGGCGCGGCGTGGTGGTGGACGACCGGCTGCGCACCAGCGACCGGTCCATCTCGGCGATCGGCGACTGCGCCGAGCACGACGGCGTGCTCACCGGGCTGGTCGCGCCCGCCTGGGCCCAGGCCCAGGTGCTCGCTGACGTGCTGACCGGGACGGACCCCCTGGCCCGCTACCGGCCCCGCCCGGTGGTGACCCGGCTGAAGGCCGCCGGGATCGACCTGGCCTCGATGGGTGACGCGGCCAGTGGCGGGCCGGACGAGGAGTTGACCTTCGCCGACCCGACCCGGGGCACCTACGCCCGGCTGCGGATCCGGGACGAGCGGCTGATCGGCGCGATCCTGCTCGGCGACAACCCGGCCGTCGGCACTGTGATTCAACTCTTCGACCGTGGTCAGCCGGTGCCGAGTGACCGCCGGGCGCTGCTGCTCGGCAGGGCACTCGGCGCGGCCGGCGCTACCCCGGCCGCCTCACCGGCGCTGATGCCGGACGCGGCCACGGTCTGTCAGTGCAACACGGTGAGCAAGGGCGCACTGGTCAGAAGCTGGCGCTCCGGCGCCCGGACTGTCGATGCGGTGGTGGCCGCGACGCGGGCCGGCACCGGGTGCGGCGGATGCCGGGACGCGGTGAGCGGCATCGTCGACTGGCTGAGCCAGGCGGAATCGGTGGAGGTGACGCGATGAGCGGCGGCGAACTGGTCGTCATCGGCAACGGCATGGTCGGGCAGCGTTTCGTGGACGCGCTGCGCGCCCGTGACCCACAGGGCACCTGGCGGGTGACGGTGCTGGCCGAGGAGGTGCGCCCGGCGTACGACAGGGTGCGGCTCTCGGCGTACTTCGACGGGGTCGGTGAGAGCGAACTCAACCTGCACACCCCGCACGACGGGGTGCGGCTGCGACTCGGCGAGCCGGCAACCGCCGTCGACCGGGACCGACAGGTGGTCACCACGGCCGTCGGCGAATACCGCTACGACGCGCTGGTGCTCGCCACCGGGTCGTACGCGTTCGTGCCGCCGGTGGCCGGCACTGAGCTGCCCGGGGTCTTCGTCTACCGGACCCTTGACGACCTGGCGGCGATCCGGGCGTACGCGCGGGGCCGGCGGGTCGGCGCGGTGATCGGTGGCGGGCTGCTCGGTCTGGAGGCCGCCAATGCCCTGCGACTGCTCGGCCTAAGCACCGACGTGGTCGAGTTCGCGCCCCGGCTGATGCCGGTGCAGGTGGACCAGGCCGGCGGCGCGATGCTCCGCCGCTACGTCGACGAGTTGGGCGTACGGACCCATCTCGGGGTGGCGACCACAGCGATCCGTCAGGGCCCGGACGGCGGCGTCGCGGCCCTGGAACTGTCCGACGGCACCGCCCTCGACGCCGAACTGGTGGTGGTGGCCGCCGGCATCCGGCCCCGGGACCAGTTAGCCCGGGACGCCGGCCTGCCGCTGGGCCCGCGCGGCGGGGTGCTCGTCGACGCGACCTGTCGTACCGCCGACGAGCGGATCTGGGCCGTCGGGGAGTGCGCGGCTGTCGACGGCACCTGCCACGGTCTGGTCGCGCCTGGTTACGCGACGGCCGAGGTGGTGGCCGATCGGCTGGTCGGCGGCGCGGCGACCTTCCCGGGCGCGGACACCGCCACCAAACTCAAGCTACTCGGCGTCGACGTGGCCTCGTTCGGCGACGCCCACGGCACGACCGAGGGCTGCCTGGACGTCACGTTCACCGACCCGGCCACCCGGGTCTACGCGAAGCTGGTTCTCTCCGACGACGCGCACACCCTGCTCGGCGGGGTTCTGGTCGGTGACGCCAGCGCGTACCCGACGCTGCGGGCCAGTGTGGGCGGCCCGCTGCCGGCCGCGCCGCTGGCGCTGCTCGCCCCCGACGGCGGCGGCGCGGACGCCGGGGCGCTGCCCGCCGCGGCGCAGGTGTGCTCCTGCAACGCGGTGACCCGAGGCGACGTGGACGCCGCCATCGCCGACGGTTGCGCGGACGTGCCGGCGTTGAAGGCGTGCACCAGGGCCGGCACCAGCTGCGGTTCCTGCGTGCCGATGCTGAAGCAGCTCCTGGACGCGGCCGGGGTGGCGCAGTCCAGCGCGCTCTGCGAGCACTTCGACGTCAGCCGGCGGGAGCTGTTCGAGATCGTCCGCGTCCGCGGCATCCGCACCTTCTCCCGGCTCGTCGCCGAGCACGGTCGGGGCCGCGGCTGTGACATCTGCAAGCCGGTGGTGGCGTCCATCCTCGCCTCGCTGGGCAGCGGGCACGTGCTCGACGGCGAACAGGCGTCGTTGCAGGACACCAACGACCACTTCCTGGCCAACCTGCAGCGCGACGGCAGCTATTCGGTGGTGCCCCGGATCCCGGGCGGCGAGATCACCCCGGAGAAGCTGATCGTGATCGGCGAGGTCGCCAGGGACTTCCAGCTCTACACGAAGATCACCGGTGGGCAGCGGATCGACCTGTTCGGGGCGCGGGTGGAGCAGTTGCCGCAGATCTGGCGGCGGCTGGTCGACGCCGGCTTCGAGTCCGGGCACGCGTACGGCAAGGCGCTGCGCACTGTGAAGTCGTGCGTGGGCGAAACGTGGTGCCGGTACGGGGTGCAGGACTCGGTGGGGCTGGCCGTGGCGCTGGAGCTGCGCTATCGCGGGCTGCGTGCTCCGCACAAGCTCAAGTCGGCGGTCTCCGGTTGCGCCCGGGAGTGCGCGGAGGCGCGCAGCAAGGACTTCGGCATCATCGCCACCGAGACCGGTTGGAATCTCTACGTCGGCGGCAACGGTGGTTTCCGGCCCCGGCACGCCGACCTGTTCGCCACCGACCTGTCCACGGACGCGCTGATCAGGCTGATCGACAGGTTCCTGATCTACTACATCCGCACCGCCGACCGGCTGCAACGCACCGCCGGTTGGATCGAGGCCATGGACGGCGGCCTGGACCACCTGCGCTCGGTCATCGTGGACGACTCGCTCGGGCTCTGCGAGGACCTCGACGCGGCGATGGCTCAGCACGTGTCGTCGTACTCCGACGAGTGGCGCGACGTCCTGGACGACCCGGATCGGCTGCGCCGCTACACGTCCTTCGTCAACGCCCCCGACGTACCGGACCCGTCGATCACCTTCACCAGGGAACGCGGCCAGCCGGTCCCCGTACGCGACCAGTCCCCGACCGGATCCGAGCCGACCAATGGTCGCCGTCGGCAACCGGTCACCCTCGGCCTACCGGAGGTACGGCGATGACCCAGACCCTCACCCTTACCTGGACCACCGTCTGCCCGCTCGACCGGTTGGAGCCGGACCGGGGCGTCGCCGCCCTGGTCGACGGGGTGCAGATCGCGCTCTTCCGGGTCGCCGACGAGCTGTTCGCGATCGACAACCGCGACCCGGTCTCCGGGGCGTACGTGCTGTCCCGGGGCATCGTCGGCAGCCGCGGCGGGGTGCCGACTGTCGCGTCACCGCTGCACAAGCAGGTGTACGACCTGCGCAGCGGGCACTGCCTCGACCTGCCCGGGGTGGCCGTGGCCCGACACGACGCACGTTGCCGCAACGGGCTGGTCGAGGTGCGGCTGCGACAGGAGGGTTGATGCGGGAAGAACTGTCGGGCTTCACCATCGGGGTGACCGCCGACCGGCGGCGCGACGAGTTGGCCGCGCTGCTCGAACGACGGGGCGCCCGGGTGGTGCTCGCCCCGGCGCTGCGGATCGTGCCGCTGTCCGACGACACCGAGCTGCGCGAGGCGACCCGCGCCTGCCTCGACCAGCCGCCGGACATCCTGATGGCCAACACCGGCATCGGCATGCGCGGCTGGTTGGAGGCGGCCGAGGGCTGGGGGCTGGCCGAGCCGCTGCGCTCCGTGCTGTCCAGCTCGTACGTGGTGGCACGCGGCCCGAAGGCGCGCGGCGCGATCCGGGCGGCCGGGCTGCACGACCAGTGGTCGCCCGCCTCGGAAAGCTGCGACGAGGTGGTCGACCATCTGCGCCGGCGCGGCGTGGCCGGGCAGGTCATCGCCATGCAGCTGCACGGCGAGCGTCAACCCGAGTGCACGCTCGCGCTGGAGGCGGCGGGCGCCACCGTCATCGAGGTGCCGGTCTACCGTTGGGCACCGCCGACCGATCCGGCGCCGCTGCACCGGCTGATCGACCTGATCGCCGGTCGGCTGGTGGACGCGGTGACGTTCACCTCGGCGCCGGCGGCCGAGGCGTTGCTGCGGGCCGCCGGCGACCGCACCGACGCGGTGCTGTCCGCGTTGCGCACCGACGTGCTGGCCAGCTGCGTCGGGGCGGTGACCGCCGAGCCTCTGCTGCGGCACGGGGTGCCGGTGAGCGCGCCCGGTCGGGCCCGGTTGGGCGCACTGGTGCGGACCATCGTCGACGAGCTGCCCCGCCGGACCGTGACGTTCAAGGCCGGCGGGCATCTGCTCACGTTGCGCGGGCACGCCGCGGTGATCGACGGCGAGCTGCGGCCACTAGCGCCCGCGCCGATGGCGGTGCTGCGGGCGTTGGCCCAGTCCCCGGGTCGGGTGTTGTCTCGCACGGCGTTGCTGAGGACGCTGCCCCGGGGCGCGGACGAGCACGCGGTGGAGATGGCCGTCGCCCGGCTACGGGCCGGCCTGCGCGCGCCCCGCGTGGTGCAGACAGTGGTGAAGCGCGGCTACCGGCTCCGGGTCGACTAGGGCGTGCGGCGACGTCCTCGGTCGAGCCGAGGGCGTCGACACGCCTGTACGCGTCACGGCCGGCCGTCGTGAGCCGGCCGTGACGCGACGTTTCAGCCGACCGGCGTCGGGAAGCCCCGCCCGTGCTCGGACTGGAGTCGGAGCATGGCGTGCTCGACGACAGTCACCAGCACCTGCTTGACCGAGTCCCGCTGCCGGGCGTCGGTCATCACCAGCGGCACCTGCGGCGAGATGGCCAGCGCTTCGCGGACCTCCTCGGCCTCGTACTGCGGTGCGCCGTCGAACTTGTTCAGCGCCACCACGTACGGCAGGTTGCGGTTCTCGAAGTAGTCCAGCGGGGCGAAGGCGTCGGTGATCCGGCGGGTGTCCACCAGCACGGCGGCACCCACCGCCCCCCGGATGATCTCGTCCCACATGAACCAGAACCGAGTCTGACCCGGCGTACCGAAGAGGTACAGGATCAGGTCCTGGGCCATGGTGATCCGGCCGAAGTCCATGGCGACCGTGGTGGTCTCCTTGCCCGGCACCTTGGACGGATCGTCGATGCCGACACCCGCCGCGGTCATCAACGCCTCGGTGGTCAGCGGTGTGATCTCGGAGATCGCCCCGACCAGTGTCGTCTTACCGACGCCGAAGCCGCCCGCGACGACGATCTTCGCGGATACGATTCCCCGGCCCGGCCGCCCCCCTGCGGGGTCATAGCCTGCGAAGTCCACTTAGCACCCTTCCAAGCAGTTCCATCCGCTCCTCGAACCCCTCGGCGGGAGCAGCAGTGTGTAACGTCAGCAGGCTCTCGGCCACCATGTCGGCGACCAACACCCGGGCGACGCCAAGCGGCATCCGGGTATACGCGGCGATCTCCGCCAGCGACTGTGCTCGGCCCTCACAGACCGTGGCGATGCGGTGCTTGTCGTGCCCGGCGAAGCGGGACTCGGCGACCTGGGTGGGAGAGGCGGTCAGGACGGCCTCGAGGGCGATGTCCTGCCGGGGCTCGGTACGACCACGGGTGACCGCGTACGGACGCACCAGCGCGCCACGCGGGTCAGCGCGTCGTTGGTCCATTCCCGATCACCTCCTCGTCCCCTGCTGAGCCGGACTGTGCCGCCTCTCGTCCCTGGTCCGGCGCTCGGAAAGAGCGCCGCCTTCCGGTGCTAAGAGCGCACCGCGTCGCGCGGCAGCGGCACCAGCGCGGCGCCCACCCGCTCGACCAGCAGCGCCATCTCGTAGCCCACCTGGCCCACGTCGCAGCTGCGCGCGGCCAGCACGGCCATCGAGGAGCCGTCGCTGATCGACATCAGGAAGAGATACCCGCTGTCCATCTCGATGACTGTCTGCAACACCCCGCCCGCGCTGAACATCCGGGCCGCGCCCTCGGTCAGGCTCACCACCCCGGAGGTGATCGCGGCGAGCTGGTCCGCCCGGTCCCCCGGCAGATCCCGGGAGGAGGCGAGCAGCAGCCCGTCTGCGGACACCGCCACCACGTGGGCGATGCCCGCCACGCTGTCGGCGAAGTTGGTGAGCAGCCAACCCATGTCCTGCATGGCAGCTGGCCTGTTCATCGGCTCTCCTTGGTCGAGGTGCTGTTCAGGTCCGTTCCGGCCGTCCGACCGCGCTGCACACCGCGGTGGTAGGCCGACAGCAGACCACGTACTTCATCCGGGGTCCGCCGGCTGCGGTCCCGGCCGCTCTTCGGTTCGATGCCACCCGGCACGAGCTGTTGCTGCGGCACCCGCTTGGGCAACCCGGAGCGGGTGGTCCCGGCGGGAGCCGGCTCGGCAGCCCGGCTGGCCCGGGACCAGCCTTCGTCCGCCGCCGTGCGCCATGCCCCCGGGTCGGGGGCGGGTGCGGCCGGAGCCGGCCGGGCGGCCGGGGGCGGGGCGTACGTCGGCGGCGCCGACGGCCGCGCCGCGAAACCGTCCATCGTGGCGCCGAGTCCGTCGGCGCCCGGGGTGGCCGCTCCGTCGGTGCCGGAGCTGCCCGGGGTACGGGTCGGCAGCTTCGGTCGGGCCGGCGACGCGGCCGGCACGGATCCGGCGCTCGGCTGGCCGCCGTTGCCGGTGCGCAGGCCGGCGTCGGCCGCTGCGGTGGTGGCGGGTGCGGGCGGCTCGTCGAAGTTGGGCCGGGTGAAGATCGCGGTGGCGTCGTCGCCGTGCGACCGGAACCAGACCGCCTCCATCTCCCGGAAGATCGGAGCCTCGGCGGGGAAGTCGGGCCGGGTGCTGACCGGTGCGGCGGGCACCGACGGAACGGCCGGCGGTGCCACAGCGCCCGGCCCGGCGACCGGCCCGACCGGGAGGCTCTGCGTGCCACGCCCATCCGCGGTCACCGGGGCATCCGGGGTGGACCCGCGTCGGGGCAGCGGGTCGACCGTCGGGTAGGCCACTGTCGGGCTGCCCAGCGAGGCGCCCGCGCCGTTGCTGTAGGCCGGCCGGGCCGGCGGGAGCGGGGCGGCGGGGGCGGCGACGGGTGCCGGCGCGGCGGGTGCCGGCGGCATCGTCGAACGCGGGCCGGTGTAGCCACCCGCCTGTACGGCCGGGGTGGTGTCCCGCGAGTCCAGCGGCGACTGCCACTGGGCGGGTGCCGGCGGGCTGGTCCGCCACTGGTCGGGCAAGGTCGCCGCCGTCGTCCCGGCACCGGCGAACTGCTCGGCGTGGCCGCCCGAGGTGAGCGGCGCCTGCTCCACGGCCATCGGCTGACGTGGTCGGGTGAGCACCTGCTCGCGGCCCCGGTTGCTGGGCAGCACCACAGTGGCGGCGGGCAACGTCACCTGGGCGACGGTGCCGCCCTCGACGTTGCGGCGCAACTCCACCCGGATGCCGTAGCGGGAGGCGAGTCGGCTCACCACGGCCAGACCCATCAGTCGGAACGCGGCGACGTCCACGCTCGGCGGGGCGGCCAGCCGCCGGTTGAGCGAGTCGAGCTGGTCGTCGGTGAGGCCGAGACCGCGGTCTTCGATCTGGATCAGCACGTAGTCGCGGATCCGGCGACCGTCGGCGACAACTGTGGTGTTCGGCGGCGAGAACCGGGTGGCGTTGTCGAGCAGCTCGGCGACGAGGCGTACCACGTCGTTCACCGCGTGTGCGGCCACCGAGATATCCGTGTCGACGGTGCCGAACTCGATGCGGTTGTAGAGCTCCACCTCGGACTGGGCGGCACGCAGCACGTCCACCACCAGCGCGTTGTCGTGACGCGGTGCGGCGGAGTCGGCGCCGGCCAGGACGAGCAGGTTCTCGTCGTTGCGGCGCATTCGGGTGGCCAGGTGGTCCAGTTCGAAGAGCTGCGCGAGCCGCTTCGGGTCTTCCTCGCCGCGCTCGATCGCGTCCAGCTCGCCGATCATCCGGTCGACCAGGGTCTGACTACGGCGGGCCAGGTTGAGGAACATCGCCGAGACGCTGGTACGCAGTGCCGCCTGCTCGGCGGCGACCCGCACCGCCTCCCGGTGTACGACGTTGAAGGCCAGCGCCACCTGGCCGACCTCGTCGCGGGTGTTGAGCTGGATGGGGTCCCGGACCTGGCGGACGATCTCGTCTACCCCGCCGTCACCCACGCTGCCCATGTTCTGCAGCCGCTGCACGGCGTCGGGCAGGTCGTGGTTGGCCACCGAGAGGGCGCCCTCACGCAGTCGGCGCAGCGAGTGGTTGAGCGAGCGGGCCAGCACCACTGCCAGCGACACGGCGATGATCAGGGTCAGCAACACCAGGATCGACTCGACCACTGCCTGCCGGATGACGTCCGAACGGGCCTGGTCGGCCTGCTGAAGCAGTCGGTCCTGCAGTTGGATCTCGGCCCAGCGCATCAGGTCGTTCACGGCGCCGATCGCCGCGGTGGCGTCCTGCGCGGTGACCAGCGGGCGCTGCCCGACCGAGCGGGTGATGTCGGTGGCCACCCGGTCGGCGAGGCCGACCGCGTCGCCGGAGACGGTGCTGTCGACCAGGGCGCGCTGCACCGGGTCGGCGGCCAGGGAGAACGCGACCAGGGCCTCCTGCTGACCGGTCAACGTTGCCACGAAGGAGGAGAACTGCTCCGAGTCGAGCTGACCGGCCGTCAACGCAGTGAAGGCGACTGCCTCTTCCTCGGCGACGGAAGCCTTGGCGCGGGCGAAGGCGGCGACGGCGCGGCGGCTGTCCGCCAGGCTCTCGTCGCCGGGCAGCTGGGCCAGGCCGTCACCGTAGGAGACCAGGTCGGTGAGGATGACTCCGTAGCGGAGCACCGCCTCGGCGACAGCCATCTGCCGGCGGTCCAGCACCTCCTGACGGGTGCCGTCCAGGGTGGCCAGGTGGTCGTCGATGGCGGCCAGCCGGTCCCGCAGGGCGGCTGGCACGTCGCCGATCCGGCCCCGCTCGGCGCGGTACTCGTCCACCCGCTGCTGCGTCTGGCGGACCCGCAGGTTGTACGCGTCGGCCGGCTGCTGCGGAGCGGCGAGGTAGGCGGCCGCGGCCATCCGTTCGGACTGGAGATCCTGGGTGAGGGCGCTGACGTCGACGGAGAGGGCCGTCAGTGACCGGGCCCGCGTGGCATCGAACGCGCCCTCGCCGACGGAGATCAGACGGACCGTGGCCAGCGCGATCACCGCCGCCACCGGGACGACCAGAATCAACGCCAACTTGGACCGGATCCGGGCATCACGCAGTCTCGGCATCCGTCGGCGCGCAGGCCGACCGCTATCGCCGAGCGCGGGCAGGGTCGTCGGTCCGGTGCTCACGACATCGCCTCCGTCGTTTCTTCCCCGCCTGAGCCGCCGAGCCATGCCGTAAGCGGAGGGGACCACGCGCGGCACGGCCGCGATTTCATCAGAGATGATCGTGTTTGGGAAGCCGCAGTGAGGTAGGAAACGGTCGGACGGAGCGCATCCCGTGATCCGGGCAACTGATACCTTCATTTCCGCAAGCCCCTGAACAGGGCATGTAACTCCAGAGTGGTCACGCGTGTATGCAAAGTGAGCTTTTGCAAACATTGCGTTACCCCAGCATGTGGGATGGCCGTCCCGAAAATGCTGCCGGGGTCCGCGCTTGACCACAGCGCCGGCCATTGGCAAGGTTTTGCAGGCTTCGCGCACACCGTACGGCAGAGGAGATCCCGTCCTCCACTGAGGACGGATTAGCGGCGGTGACCGGGCAGCGCCCGCGCCCGCACCTGGAGGACTGAGTTGAGCCCCATCCGCTCCGCGACCATCGCGGCGCTCGCATCGGCCGTAGTGGCCACCACGCTCACCGGCTGCCAGTTTGGCGAGGCCGAGAAGGACACGAGTCCGATCGTGATCGCCGCCGATCTCGAACTCTCCGGCGCCGCAGCCACGGTTGGCCGGACATACCAGCGCGCCCTCGAACTCAAGGTCGATCAGTTGAACGCCTCCGGAGCACTGAACGGCCGGAAGATCGACCTGAAGGTGAAGGACAACCGTTCCGACTCGGCCGAGTCACTTCGCAACATCGTCGACTTCAGCAGCGATTCGAAGGTCAGCGCCATCATCATGGGCGGCTGCAACGAATGCGCGGTCGGAGCGGTCGGGACCATCAACGAGAAGCGGATTCCCACCATTGCGCTAGCCGCTTCCGGCGCGATCGCCGCGCCGGCCGCTGAACGGCGCTACGTGTTCAAGCTGGGCCCTAACGCCGCGGACAGCGCCGCCGCACTGACCACCGAACTGCGCCGCAACAACATCCGTAAGGTGGGGATGCTGGTCAGCGACGACGACTACGGCCAGGAGGGCGCGACCGCGCTCAAGAGCGAGCTGGACAAGGCCAAGATCACGCTCCGACAGCAGCGGATCAAGACCACCGACACCGACGTCAGCCAGCAGGTTCAGCAGCTCGCGTCGGGCAAGCCCGACGCGATGGTCTTCTGGACCCCGCCGGAGCAGGCGACACTGGCCGCCACCAGCGTGCAGCAGACCATCTTCCGTGGGTCGATCTACTTCGACGCGGCAGCGGCCGGGGACCTCTTCCTCGGCGCGGCGGCCAAGGCGACGGAGAAGGCCACGCTGATCTTCACGCAGACCATGGTGATCGATGACGTGATCGCCACCACGCCGGCCAAGGCGGCGCGGCGGCAGTGGTTCCAGGACTACACGGCCCGCTTCGGTGGCTACAACGGGTCCTCGTCGTTCGCGGCGGACGCCGTCCAGCTGATCGCCGACGCCGAACTGCGCGCCGGCGGCGAGATCGGGAAGGTGGACCGTAACGGCATCCGGGACGTGCTGGAGACGTCCCAGATGGACGGCCTCTCCGGCCCGATCCGCATGACGCCGGACAACCACAGCGGCCTGATGCCACAGGCACTCACCACGCTGGTCGCCCGCAATGGTCGTTGGCGGTTGGCGGGGTAAACGCCTCTGGCCTTTCGTGCCGGCGCTCTTCGTCGTGTGCCGGCTGGGGGTGTGGCCTACCGTGCCCGGCTTCGGGCGGTCAGGCTTGATCCCTGCGCCGGGCACGGTAGGCCACACCCTTTGCGCCAGCAGCGTCGATGGAAAGGGCCGGCCTCCTGAGAGGGAGGCCGGCCCTTCGCGTTTCTGGGTG
The DNA here is from genome assembly GCF_026342155.1 of Micromonospora sp. NBC_00362. Lineage (NCBI taxonomy): Bacteria > Bacillati > Actinomycetota > Actinomycetes > Micromonosporales > Micromonosporaceae > Micromonospora > Micromonospora sp. NBC_00362. The sequence continues at coordinate 5,366,923 of NZ_JAPENH010000001.1, read as the reverse complement.
TTGATCTTTGGGGTGGTCGGTTAGCGGCTGCTTGTGGTTTCTCGCACCCAGGGGAGGGCGAACCGCTCGATCAGCAGGAGCGCCGAGTAGAGCAGAATGCTCACCAGCGCCACCAGCATGATCGCCGCCCAGGCGGTGGCGGCGTCGCCGATGCCGGCGTACTGCGTGATGACGTAGCCGAGGCCGCTCTCGCCGGCCTGGAACTCACCGATCACCGCGCCGATCGCGGCCAGTGGCATTGCCACCTTGAGCCCGACGAAGATCTGCGGCAGCGCCGCCGGGAAGCGCACCTTGCGGAACGCCTGCCAGCGGGAGGCGTTCCAGGAACGCACCAGTTCGGCCAGGTCGGCCGGCGTGGTGGTCAGCCCGGTCGCGGTGGAGAGCACGATCGGAAAGAAGCAGAGCAGGAACACCATGGTCAGGATCGGCTTCTGGCCCCAGCCGAGCGCCACCACCAGCAGCGGGCCCAACGTGATCTTCGGCACCGCGTTCACAGCGACCAGCAGCGGCGTGAACATCCGCTCCACGGTGCGGGAACTGGCCAGCGAGAGCCCGATCAGCACACCGGCGGCCACCGAGAGGGCGAACCCGATCAGGATCTCCAGCGTGGTGTCCCAGGTGTGCTCCAGCATCTGGGCGGGCTTCTCGACGAACGCGCTGAACACGTCGCCGGGCGGCGGCAGGGCGAAAGGGTGGACCAGCTCCAGCCGGGCGATCAACCACCACGCCGCCAGCGCGACCAGGATGCCGACCGCGGGCAGCACGGCGTCGGCCCCGGCCCGGAGACCGGCACCTCGACCCGCGCGCCCTACCTCGGGGCCGGCACCCGGGGGCGGGGGTTCCGCCACCGCCGGGTCCGCTGACCGGACGTCGGTCATCTCTGTCCTCCTCGAAATCCCACGGCCCGCCGGGGGCCGACGAGCGACGGGGGTACGCCCCACCGGGATCGGCGGGACGTACCCCCTGATGACGACCGGACGATCAGGCCTTCGGCGCGAGGCTGAAGTCGATGATCTGCTCGGGGGTGATGTTCTGCTTCAGCGCGCCGGCGCCCTGCAGGATGGCGATGCTCTTGGCGACCCGACCGCTGTCCAGGGTGCCGATCGCGGTGCCGGTGTTGCCGGAACGGACGTACGCGGCCATCAGCTCCAGCTCGGCGGCTGCGGAGACCGGGTTGGTGGCGTCGACGTTCTTCTTCAGGATGTCGGCGGCCTCCTTGGAGTTCGCCAGGCTGTACTCCAGGCCCTTGAGCAGCGCCGCGGTGAACTTCTTCACCATCTCGGGCTTCTCCTTGGCGGTCTTCGAGGAGGTGATCAGCACGTTGCCGTAGAGGTCCTGCATCACGTTGCTGTACGGCAGCATGACGGCCTTCTTCTTGGCCACCGCCTCGATGGTCGGCTGACCGACGACGAACTGACCGATGCCGTCCACCGAGCCGGAGGCCAACGTGCCGATCAGGTTCTGCGCCTCACCGTTGACCCAGGTCACCTTGGTCGCGTCCACACCGGCGAGCCGGGCGTACGTCGGGAAGAGGTTGCGGACCACGGACCCGGGAGTGTCGGCGAGCTTCTTGCCCTCCAGGTCCTTCGGCGAGCTGATGTTCTTGCCCTCGACAGTGGCGATGCCCGCCATGGTGCGCTGCTGGATCGCGGCCACCGCGGTGAAGTCCTTCGCCTGGCCGTTGCCGAGCTGGAGCAGACCGCCGGTGAGGTCGATCGGGCCGAAGTCGGCCTGGCCGCCGACGACGGTCTGGATCACGCCACCGGTGCCCTGACCCGCCTTGATCTCGACGTCGAAGCCGGCTTCCTTGAAGAAGCCCTTGTCCTTCGCCACCCAGGCGTAGGAGTCACGGCCGAAGTTACCGAACGAGGTGAGGTAGGTCACCTTCTGCAGCGTCTTGCCGTCGCCGCCCTTGGCATCGTCGGCCGAATCCGACCCGCTGCTGCAGGCGGAGACAAGGGCGAGGGCGGTGGCCAGCGCGGCCGTAGCGACCGTACGGGTCAGCCTTCTCATCAGTGCACCATGTCCTTTCCGACCGGGGCCGGCAGGCCACCGGAGGGGGTTGTCGTGACGGGCCGGCGGGAGGGGTGGAAGCCGGGCGCCGCCGTCGTGGGGGGACTCTTCGCGGGCACAGCGTACGAGAAACCCACAGTTGCGACGCCAGGCGTATCGGGTTGCGGAACGGATACAACCTGACGACGACCCCAGCCGGTGCCATACCTCGACAGGGCGGCTAGCCTTTGTCGGATTCCTGACCGTCCACTCAGCGGAGGTGCGCCGGAGATGATCCGACTGTCCGGGGTGTCCCGTACCTTCGAGGGCCGATCCGGCCGGGTGGAGGCGCTGCGCGGCATCAACCTCGACGTCGCCGAGGGCGAGTTCGTCGCCGTGCTCGGCCGCTCCGGCTGCGGCAAGTCCACACTGCTGCGGCTGATCGCCGGGCTGCTCCCGCTGAGCGCCGGTGAGATCACCGTCGCCGGTACGCCGATCGCGCGCCCCCGCCAGGACATCGCCATGCTGTTCCAGAAGCCGGCGCTGCTGCCCTGGCGCACAGTGCTGGACAACGTCCTGCTGCCGGTGGAGATCTTCGGCTGGAGCCGCGCCAAGCACCGGGAGCGGGCCCGGCAACTGCTCGACGTCGCCGGGTTGGCCGGCTTCGAGAAGCGGCTGCCGCACGAACTCTCCGGCGGTATGCAGCAGCGGGTGTCGCTGTGCCGGTCGTTGATCGGTGAGCCCCGGGTGATGCTGATGGACGAGCCGTTCTCCGCGCTGGACGCGCTCACCCGCGAGGAACTCTCCGGCGAACTCCAGCGGGTGCACATGGAGAACAAGCCGACCATCGTCTTCGTCACCCACTCGATCGACGAGGCGGTGCTGCTCGCCGACCGGGTGGTCGTGCTGAGCCCTCGCCCCGGCCGGATCCGCAAGGTCGTCGACGTGACCATCCCACGGCCCCGCACCCTGGGCCGCAACGCCCACCTGGCCGACGTCGCCCAGGTCAGCGCCGACCTGCACGAACTGCTCATGGAACGCGAACAGCCGGCCACCGCCGGCGCGGAAGGACACTGACCATGCGGGTGTCGGTCTTCACCGAGCCGAACCGTGGCGCCAGCTACGACACCCAGCTCCGGTTCGCGCGGCTGGTCGAGGCCTGCGGCTACGAGGGTTTCCTCCGCGCCGACCACTACCAGTCGATGGGCGCCGACCCGGGCCTGCCCGGCCCCACGGACGCCTGGCTGACCCTCGCCGCGCTGGCCCGGGAAACCGATCGGATCCGACTCGGCACCCTGGTGACGTCGGCCACGTTCCGCCTGCCCGGCCCCCTCGCGGTGATGGTCGCGCAGGTCGACCAGATGAGCGGCGGCCGGGTCGACCTCGGCATCGGCGCCGGCTGGTACGAGCGCGAGCACACCTCGTACGGCATCCCGTTCCCGGCGGTCGGCGAGCGCTTCGACCGGCTGGCCGAGCAGCTCGAGGTGATCACCGGGTTGTGGGCGACCCCGCCCGGCGAGACCTACAGCTTCACTGGCGACCACTACCGGCTGGTGGACGCTCCCGCCCTGCCCAAGCCGGTGCAGGTGCCCGGCCCACCGATCATCGTGGGCGGGCGTGGCCCCAAGCGCACACCCGAACTGGCCGCCCGGTACGCCGACGAGTTCAACATGCCGTTCAAGTCCGTGGCCGCCACCGCCGAGGCGTACGACCGGGTGCGCGAGACGTGTGAGCGCACCGGACGGACGGAGTCCGGGCGCGCCCCGCTGGTGCTGTCCGCCGGGATCGTCGTCGCCATCGGCCGGACCGACGCGGAGGCCCAGCGTCGGGCCGCGCCCCTGCACGAGAAGAGCGCGCTGCCACCGGAGGACCCGGTGGTCGGCTCCCCCGCGCAGCTCGCGCAGCGGCTCGGCGAGTTCGCCGCGATCGGCACCACCCGGGTCCACCTGCGCCTGATCGACTTCGATGATCTCGACCACCTCGAGCTGATCGCCGCCGAGGTGCTGCCCCAACTGGACGGAGCACGATGACCGACGTGATCGACGGAACCGAACTCGGACCGGTGGGTCAGGAGATCGTGTACGAGAACGACCGGGTCCGGGTCTGGCACATCCGCCTCGAGCCGGGCGAGCGGCAGCCGCTGCACCGGCACGACCACCCCTACCTGGTGGTGGCGATCGAGGGCGCCAAGAACGTCGTACAGACCATCGACGGCACCCGGATCGACGCCGACGAGCCCACCGGCGGAGTGGTCTACCGAGACCCGGGCGCTGTGCACATGCTGACCAATGTCGGGGATACGACTTACCTGGCCCGGCTGGTCGAACTCAAGTAGACCCGCCGATGGCCACCGGCGTGCCGCGCGGCGCGCCGGTGGCCATCGGGTGTACCAGGTGCGTAACGTGCCGGACATGGCCATTCGGACCTGGGGCAGACTGCTGCTCACGGCGCTCGGGGTGAGCGTGCTGGCCGGAGCCGGCCAGCTCGGCGTCGCGTACGGTTTCGGCATCGTCCGCCTGACCGGCGCATTCACCGGTACGACAGTCAACCAGTGGCCGGCCCAGCTCGTCTGGGTGGGCTGGTTCGCCGCGAACGCGGCCGTCGCCGGCGCCGTCCTGACCGGACGCCTCGCTCGCCGCGACGCCCCGGCGGCCAGCACCGGCCGGCAGTTGGCGGTCGGCGGCGCGGCAGCCCTCGGCGCCACAGTCATCGCCCCGCTCTGCATGCAGCCCGCCCGCGCCGCGGAGCTGATCTCCGTTGACCCGGTCTGGGCGGTGGGCATCTGCGCCGTGGTCGGTGCGGTGATCGGGGCGGGCGCCGCGATAGCCGTCCTGTTCCGGCCCGAGCTGGGATGGAACATGGCGGCCGTGGCCGGCGTCGTCTGGCTGCTGGCGCTGATCTCCGTACTACCGTCACTCGGCACTGCCGGCCCACTGCCGACCGTCCGGCTCGGCGTACTGGAGCCGAGCTGGCTCGACGACGCCGCCGCTCAGCGGCTGGCGCTGCTCCTGCTGCCCATCGTGGCGCTGCTGGCCGGCGCGGCGACCGCCGGGCTGGCTCGCTGGCGCGGTCAGGCTCCACTGGTCAGCGGGGCCACCGGGGTGGCCGGTCCGGTGCTGGTGGCGTTCGCCTACCTGACCGCCGGTCCGGGCGACGCCGTGGACCGCTACCAGACCGCCCCCTACTACGGCTCGTTGATCGCGATCCTGGCCGGAGCGCTCGGCGCGGCCGCCGCCGCGCTGCTGCGCTGGCCGACGAGCACCCGTACCACCGATCCGCAGGCGATCGAGCCCACCGCCATCCTGCGCCCGCTGCCCGCCGGCCCGGCGCTGCCCGGCGCGGCGGACGACCGGGACAGCACTGCGGACGACCGGGACAGCACCGAGCGCACCGACACGGAGACGACAAACGCCGAGCTGGCCACCAGCACGAAGCGCGCCGGCGTCGTTGCGGGTCCGTGGGCGACGGGCGACCCCGATGCCGTACGCACCGTCCCGGCCCACTGGGACTGGCCGGAGACCACCGCGAGCGGACAGCACGGTCCGGCGCCCGCCGCTCCGACTCCCGCCGCTCCCCCTCAGTCCGCGGCCTGGCTGACCGCGCCGACCGGCGAGTTCACCGCCGCAGGGCAGACGCCCCCGCGCCCGGACGATGCCCTGGCGACGACCGAGCCCTCGGCCGGCACCGACCTCAGCAACGTCACCGACGCCACCGCGACCGGCACCACGGCCGGACGCACCGACGCCGCGACCCCGACGGGCGGCCGAGCGGTCGACGAGCCGACCGGCAGCACCGCGACGGGCACCAGCGGCAGCACGGCGACCAGCGGCAGGCCGACCGGTGGGCGCACCACCCGCAAGACCGCCGCCACCTCGGCCGGCACGGGCGCACCCGGTTCCGGCACTACCAGCGCGGCCGCTGCCAGCGCGCCGACCACCCCGGACGCGCCCATCCCCGCGACCGGCAGCACGGCCCGGAGCAGCGCAGCCCCGACCAGCACGGCCCCGACGAGTACGGGCAGCGGCGCCGAGGCGACCAGCACAGCACCGACTGGCACGGGCGCTCCCAGTCCCGCCGCCCCGGCCTCGACGGGCACGGGCATGGGGTCAGGCACGAGCACGAAGGCGAGCAGCGCGGGCCCGGCCGACCCCGGCACGCCCGAGGCACCGCTGACGATCAAGCCGCGACGCGGCCGTAAGTCGAAAGCCAACCCGGACACCACCGCCTCCGACGTGGCCACCGACACTCCGGGGCCCGGCCGTGGAAGCCCGGGTGGGCGGTCGAATTCGGCCTCCGAGGTCGCCTCGGCTGTTGCCGCCGGCGCGGCGGCGGACGGGACCACCGCAACCGGCGCGAAGCGAGCACCGGCCACGCCCGTCACCAGCTCGAAGCGAGCACCGGCTGCCTCGACGACCGCCGATGCCGGCGCGACACAGGTGCCGGCCAGCCCGGAGTCCCCCACCACGGCAACCGACGCCGCAGGGACCCCGACCACCGGGACCGGCACGACACCAGCACCCAGTGGGGCGACACCAGCACCGGCCGACACGACCGACGCGACGCGAGCAACGGCGGCGCCGACCACCGCTGCCGGCCCGGTTGGCGCGGAAGCCCTCCCGCGCGTCCCGAAGGCCGGCACGGGCAGCAAGGCAGCCCCGGCCGACACGACCAGCGATCCTGCGGTAGCCGAGGCTCGTGACACCGACAGCACGCGGCCCGCCGCCGAGGACGTTCCCGCCGCCGGGTTGTTCGGGGCCACCGCCGCCGGTGACCCGGACGCGGACCGGTGGACGCCTGCACCGTCGGCCTGGCCGGTCACTCCGACGTGGACGGTGCCACCGCAGGCCTCCGAGCCGGACGCAACGGCATCGGAGGGGCCGAGCAGGCCCGACGCGCCAACCGGGCCGATGCCCAAGCCCCGGCATCGGGCACCGTTGCCGGACCTGAGCCGGGCCGGCACCTGGAACGCGTTCGACACCTCTCGGCGACGCGGGTCGGCGGAATCGCCGGACAGCTCGACGGCGCGGACAACGCCGACCGAAGCCGGCGAGACGACCGCTGCCGCCGGACACCCGGGCCGGCCGGAGTTCCCGAGCACTGTGGGCACGCCCTCCAGCGCCACCACCGACAGCGCCACCGACACCGACACCACGTCGGCGAAACCGACGCACCCGAAGGTGGCAGAGCAGCCCTCCCGGAAAGGGCGGCTCGGTGGGCTGTTCCGCCGCAACCGGTCCCGCGCCGACGAGGAGAGCCCGAAGACGTCGGATGAAGCGGAGCCCCTCGCATCTCAGGATGAGGAATTCGTCGACTGGGTCGCCGGTCTGAGCAAGCCGGTGTCGGACAACGAGCCCGAGCAGGAGAACAGCCGTCGGTCGTTGCGCTCCACCGGCCGACACCACCGCGACTGACCCAGCGCCACTGACCCAGCGCCACTGACCCAGCGCCACTGACTCCACGGCGCGGCGCGCAGACGTACCGACCGGTCGTTTGATCGACTCGGGTTCACTGATATCGGCCGATCCCAAGGCGGTCGACCACCGCGACATCAATGAACCCGAGTCGATCATGCCGGGTGGGGTCAGGCGAGCGGTAGGTAGACCCGGCTTCCGCCGGAGACGAACTCCTCCGACTTGTCCTTCATCCCGCGTGCGGCGTACTCCTTGAGCTCTTGGGTGATCTTCATGGAGCAGAACTTCGGGCCACACATCGAGCAGAAGTGCGCGGTCTTCGCCGGCTCCGCGGGCAGTGTCGCGTCGTGGTACGAGCGCGCCGTCTCCGGGTCCAGCGAGAGGTTGAACTGATCCTCCCAGCGGAACTCGAACCGCGCCTTCGACAGGGCGTCGTCCCAGGCCTGTGCGCCGGGGTGCCCCTTGGCCAGGTCCGCCGCGTGTGCCGCGATCTTGTACGCGATGACGCCCGCCTTCACGTCGTCCCGGTCCGGCAGGCCGAGGTGCTCCTTCGGCGTGACGTAGCAGAGCATCGCGGTGCCGAACATGCCGATCATCGCGGCGCCGATCGCCGAGGTGATGTGGTCGTACGCGGGCGCGATGTCGGTGGTCAGCGGACCGAGCGTGTAGAAGGGCGCCTCGTGGCACCACTCCTGTTGAAGGTCCACGTTCTCCTTGATCTTGTGCATCGGCACGTGACCGGGGCCCTCGATCATCACCTGGACGTCGTACGCCCAGGCGATCTTCGTCAGCTCACCGAGGGTGCGCAGCTCGGCGAACTGCGCCTCGTCGTTGGCGTCGGCGATCGATCCGGGGCGCAGCCCGTCGCCGAGGGAGAACGTCACGTCGTAGCGCGCGAGCAGCGCGCACAGCTCCTCGAAGTTGGTGTAGAGGAAGTTCTCCTCGTGGTGCGCCAGGCACCACGCCGCCATGATCGAACCGCCCCGGGACACGATCCCGGTCACCCGGTCCACCGCCAGCGGCACGTACGGCAGGAGCACCCCGGCGTGCACGGTCATGTAGTCCACGCCCTGCTCGGCCTGCTCGATCACCGTCTCCCGGAACACCTCCCAGCTCAACTTCACCGGGTCGCCACCGACCTTCTCCAACGCCTGGTAGATCGGCACCGTGCCGATCGGCACCGGCGAGTTCCGCACGATCGCCTCACGGGTTTCATGGATCCGCTTACCGGTGGACAGGTCCATCACGGTGTCCGCGCCCCAGCGGGTGGCCCAGGTCAGCTTCTCCACCTCCTCGGCCACCGACGAGCTGACGGCCGAGGTGCCGATGTTGGCGTTCACCTTGACCAGGAACGCCTTACCGATGATCGCCGGCTCGCACTCCGGGTGGTTGACGTTGAGTGGAAGCACCGCCCGACCCGCGGCGATCTCGGCCCGCACGAGTTCCGGTTCGACGTTCTCCCGGATCGCCACGAACTCCATCTCCGGCGTCACCACACCGGCCCTCGCGTACGCGAGCTGGGTGGGCCGACGACCGTCGACCCCGGCGAGTGGCGTGCCCGCACCCCGCACTGGGGCCACGTCACCCCGCTCGGCGATCCACGGCCCGCGCAGCGGCGGAAGCCCCACCTCCGGGTCCGAACCAGGGCCGGACGTGTCGTACAGCCGCACCGGCGGCAGATCCCCGGTCAGCCCCACCTCCGCGAACGGCACCCGGACATCCGGCCGCGAACCCTCGACGTACACCTTGCCTCGTGCGTGCATGACAGCCTCCCTGGTGATCAAGCGGACCAGCCGAAGTGGTTCAGCGGCCCACGTCCCGCGCCCAACTCCCAGCCCCGCGCGCCGGTCAGCGCACGGAGCACGTACTCCTTGGCGGCCCCCACAGCGGCCGGCACCGGATCGCCCAGACCGAGCCGCACCGCGATCGCCGCCGAGAACGAGCACCCGGTGCCGTGGGTGTGCCGGGTGGTCACTCGCGGCGCGCGCAGCAGTGTGGTGACGCCGCCGCCGTGCAGCACGTCGACCGCCTCGCCCCCGTCCAGGTCGCCGCCAGTGACCACCACGTACTCCGGGCCGCCGGCCACCAGGGCCTCGGCGGCCACGACCATCGCGGCCACGTCGTCCACCGGGCGTCCGGTGATCGCCGCGGCCTCCGCGCAGTTCGGGGTCGCCACAATGGCGTACGGCAGCAGCCGCTCCACAGCGCCCACCACGCCGAGCCGGTGACCACTCGTGGCGACGAGCACCGGGTCGACGACGAGCTGAGGCAGCCGGCCGTCCCGGGCCGCCTCGGCCACCACGTCCGCGATCGCCGGGGTGCCGAGCATCCCCGTCTTCACCGCGCAGACGGTGAAATCGGTGAGCACGCTGTCCAGTTGCTCGGTGACGGTGCGCGGGGGCAGCGGCAACACCGCGTCGACGCCCCGGGTGTTCTGCGCGGTGACCGCCGTGAGGACGCTGGTGCCGTACGTGCCCAGCGCGGCGAAGACCTTGAGGTCGGCCTGGATGCCTGCGCCGCCGCCGGAGTCCGAGCCGGCGATTGTGAGGATGGTGCTCGGGGTCATTGTTTTTCCCTGGTCGCGGTTGGGGGCTGCGGCCGACCGTGCCCACTCCGGGCGGTCAGGCTTGATCCCTGCGTGGGCACGGTCGGCCGCAGCCCTGACGTGGAGACCTGGGTGACCCCGCGCCGGCTTTGGGTCAGCACAGGGGTGACCGCCTCGACATAAGCGCTGGTCAAACTCGTGGCTGTTTCGGTGGGGTCTTTGGCTCGCATGATCGCGCCGAGCACCGCCACTCCGGCGGCTCCCGCCTTGACGCAGGCGGTTACCTGTTCCGGGGTTTCCACTCCGCCGAGGGCCAGCAGGGGTACCGGGCTGGTCTCGACAAGCTTTCGCAGGCCGTCCGGTCCCAGGGGTGGGCCGTATCCCGGTTTTGTCTTTGTGGGCCAGACCGGGGAGATGGTGGCGTAGTGCTCGGTGGTCAGGCGATCCAGCTCTGGTTGGTCGTGACAGGAGCGGCCGACCAAGGCGTGAGCTGGCGGTGGGTACGGCCCGGCGGCGGGCAGGTGCACGGCGTCGCCGCCGAGCGGGTCGGGGCCGGCCACGACGAGGGTTCCGCCGACGTCGGCGAGGATCGCGCGCAGGTCGGCGGCGAGGGCGGCGCGTTCGGCGCGCGGCAGGTCCTTCTCCCGCAGCACCACGCAGCGCACTCCCCCGGCAATGGCCCCCGCCACCACCCGGTCGAGCCCACCCCGCGCCACGAGCCGGTCGGTCAACACGACAACCCCGGACGGGGGGGTCACAGCTCTGGTCTTCCCTCGTCGGGGGTGGAGGCGAGCGCGTGGAAGCGCCGCTCGATCCGGCCGGCCTGGGCGGCCAGTCGGCCCGCCTCGACCGCGTACCGCATCGCGGTGGCCATCGCCACCGGGTCGGCCGCCCGGGTGACAGCGCTTGCCAGCAGCACCCCGTCGCAGCCCAGCTCCATGGCCAGCGCCGCGTCGGACGCGGTGCCGATGCCGGCGTCGAGGATCACCGGCACGTCCACACCCTGCCGGATGAGTCGAATGTGGTGCGGGTTGCCGATGCCGAGCCCCGAACCGATCGGGGAGCCGGCCGGCATCACCGCGGCGCAGCCCACGTCGGCGAGGCGGCGGGCGAGCACCGGGTCGTCGCTGGTGTACGGCAGCACAGTGAAGCCGTCGGCGACCAACTCCTCGGCGGCGCGGAGCAGCTCCACCCCGTCGGGCAGCAGCGTCCGCTCGTCGCCGATCACCTCCAGCTTGACCCAGTCGGTGTCGAACGCGTCCCGGGCCAACCGGGCCACCTTCACCGCCTCGGTGGCGGTGTGGCAGCCGGCGGTGTTCGGCAGCAGGCGTACGCCGGACCGGTCCAGCAACTCCAGCAGCCCACCGGTGGAGCCCGGCGCCGTGCCCACCCGGCGCAGCGCCAGTGTGACCAGCTCGGTGCCGGACGCCCGGATCGCCTGTTCCAGGACGTGCAGGTTCGCGGCGCCGCCGGTGCCGAGGATCAGCCGTGAGGTGAAGGTCTCCCCACCCAGTTCGAAGGTCACGCCGCTCACCCGCCCTGCGCCGCGGTGAGGACCTCGACCCGGTCACCGTCGCACAGCGCTCGGGCCGGCCAGCCGGTCCGAGGCACCACCTCGCCGTTGACAGCGACCGCCACCCCACGTGAATGCGGCACGATGTCGCGGACCAGGTCCGCCACTGACGCGCCGGTGGCGACGCTGCGCCCGGCCCCGTTCACAGTCAACTCCACAGGTCCCCCTCCATCGTCGGTTCAGGTCCGCCCGACGCGGCCACCGCGGCGGCACCGCCGAAGCGATCGGCCCGGAAGGGCGCGAGCAGCGGGTCGGGTACGCCGCCGAGCACCAGGTCGGCGATCAGGTCGGCGGTGATCGGGGTGAGCACGATGCCGTGCCGGTGGTGCCCGGTGGCGGCCAGGACGTCCGGTCGGTCGGGCAGCGGCCCGAGGATCGGTGCGTTGTCAGGAGTGCCCGGACGCAGCCCGGCGACCGCCTCGACCAGGTCGTACTCGGCCAACTCGGGCAGCAGATCGACGCCGGCGCGCAGCAGCCGTTGCACGGCACCAGCGGTGACAGTGGTGTCCGAGCGCTCCTCGACCGTCGCGCCGAGCACCACCTCACCGTCGGCGCGCGGCACCAGGTACACGTGCTCGCCGTCGGCGTACCCCCGGATCACGTGCCGGAAGCCCGGCGCGACGCCGTCGGGCGCGCGCAGCCGGAGGATCTGGCCCTTCACCGGCCGCACTGGCAGGCCGGTGAGCGCTGCGGCTCCACAGCCGGCGGCGACCACTGTGACCGACGCGTCCACGTCGGACACCGACCGGACCGGCTGCCGCACGAGCACCGCGCCGGCCCGCTGCGCGGCCGTGCGCAGCGCCGGCACCAGCAGCCGCGGGTCGACCTGGTGGTCGGTGGGCGCGAGCGCGCCGCCGCGCACCCGTGGGGCGAGCGCCGGTTCGCGGTCGCGCAGCTCACTGGGGCGCAGCGGCGTCACGGGCAGACCCAACCCCTGCTGGTACGCCCACAGCCTGCGCGCCTCGGCCAGGTCGTCGCCGGTCAGCCCGACCATCAGGGTGCCCTCGGTCCGGTAGCCGATCTCGACTCCGGTCGTCTCGGTCAACTCGGCGGCGAACGCCGGCCAGCGGGCGGCGGACGCCAGCAACAACCCGGTCAGCTGCCGCTCACCGAAGTACGCCTCGGCGACCGGGGAGAGCATGCCGGCGGCCACCGCCGACGCCCCCGAGCCGGGCGCCGGATCGTGCACCACCACCCGCAGCCCGCGCGCGGCGCATCGCCAGGCGATCGCCAGCCCGATCGGCCCCGCACCCACCACTGCCACGTCCGGCCGGACCCGGTCGCTCGACGGCGGTGACGGGGACCGGCCGGTCAGCACGTCAGGGCCTCGATCAGCTCGGCGGTCGCCCGTGCCGGGTCGGCGGCGGCGGAGACGGCACCGACCACCGCCACCCCGTACGCTCCGGCGGCCCGCAGCGCCGGCACCCGGGCTGCGGTCACTCCGCCGATCGCGATGACCGGGACGTCGACGGCGTCGACGACGGCGCGTACCCCGGCGGGCCCGATGGGGTCCGGCAGGCCGGTCTTGGTGCTGGTGGTGTGACAGGGCCCGACGCCCAGGTAGCTGGCGCCCGCCGCGACGGCCTCGCTCGCCGGGCCCGGCGCGCGAGCGGTGGCGCCCAGCACACCGGTGGGGCCGAGCACCCGGCGGGCGGCGGCGACCGGCAGGTCGTCGGCGCCGACGTGCCCACCGGCGGCGCCCACCGCCAGCGCCACGTGCAACCGGTCGTTGACCAGGCAGGTCGCCCGGTACGACGCGCAGAGCGCGAGCACCCGCCGGGTCAGGTCGTACGCCTCGCGGTCGGTGGCGGAATCCTCGACCCGGACCTGCACGACCAGATCGGCGTGGGCCACGGTGAGGGCGGCGCGAACCACTGCGAGTGGGTCGCGACCCGGTCGGGTGTCGGTGATGAGATGCAATCGCCCCAGGGACGGCACGGCAACGCTCCTCCCTGCGCCGGCATTACCCGGATCAGGTTCAACGGTCGGGGGCTGTCAGCCCCCCTCTCAGCCCGGTACACCGGGCTCCCGTGGGTTACTTGCGTGTCACCGTACGACAGATCCGCCGGCCTGCCAAGGCGCGGGGTCGGCGGTGGCCGGCCGGGGGGCCGCGTCAAAACGAGCGAGATCCAATGGGGCACTTCATACGGTCCTGTTCGGAATGTCGCCCCCCGTTGCAGAACCGTTACCCGTCCGCATCTTGCCCGACATCGAGCCAGCCGAATTAATTTGTTCAGCGATTCGACAAAATGTCGGTGGGGGCACCCTGGCAGGGTGTGACCACCGGCTCCATCAGGGACGGCCTTCGGCGAGCCGACTCCCGCGAGCTCTGTCACTACGACACAGGAGGCGGCGTGTCCCGTTCTCGTCGTGCCCGCTTACCCATCACCGCAACCCTGATCTCCCTGGCCATGGCCTCGACCACCCTGTTCGGCGCGCCCGCGCAGGCGGCCGCCCAGGTTCTCCCACGGGATGCGAAAGCCGCAGCCCCGGTCAGCCAGGTGGCGCCGAAGGCGCCAAAGGCCGCGGCCGATCCCTTCTCCGTCCTCGTCTTCTCCAAGACCGCCGGCTTCCGGCACGACTCCATCCCCACCGGCGTCGCCGCCCTCCAGCAGCTCGGCGTCGACAACGGATTCACTGTTGACAACTCCGAGGACGGCGCCGCATTCAACGACGCCAACCTGGCGAAGTACAAGGCCGTGATCTGGCTCTCCACCACCGGTGACGTGCTCAACGCCGACCAGCAGGCGGCGTTCGAGCGCTACGTGAAGGCCGGTGGCGGTTACGTCGGCATCCACGCCGCGTCGGACACCGAGTACAGCTGGGCCTGGTACGGCGACCTGGTCGGCGCGTACTTCGCCAACCACCCGCAGAACCAGCAGGCCACTGTCAAGGTGGAGGACCACGCCCACCCGTCCACCGCCGGTCTGCCGGACCGGTGGTCCCGGTTCGACGAGTGGTACAACTACCAGACCAACCCCCGGCCGGACGTGCACGTGCTGGCCAGCCTGGACGAGAAGAGCTACACCGCCGGTGCCGGCGCGATGGGTGCTGACCACCCGATCGCCTGGTGTCAGGACTACGACGGTGGCCGCTCCTGGTACACGGGCGGCGGGCACACCCGGGAGTCGTACGCCGAGCCCGAGTTCCTCTCCCACCTGCTCGGCGGCATCCGCACCGCGGCCGGCGTCGAGAACGCCGACTGCGGCGCCTCGAAGACCTCGAACTTCGAGAAGGTCACGCTGGACAGCAACACCAGCAACCCGATGGAGCTGGACGTCGCCCCCGACGGGCGGGTCTTCTACATCGAGCGCGACGGTCGCGTGCAGATCGTGAAGCCGGACACCGGCAACACCGTCACCGCCGTCGACCTGGACGTCTTCACCGGTAACGAGGACGGCCTCATCGGCATCCGGCTCGACCCGGACTTCGCCACAAACAACTGGGTGTACCTGTACTACGCCCCGAACGACGGGGTCACCCGCAACCTGCTGTCCCGTTTCACCGTCACCGGCGACACCATCAGCCTGGCCAGCGAGAAGCAGGTGCTACGGGTCGACACCCAACGCAACACCTGCTGCCACGCCGGCGGCAGCATGGCCTTCGACGGCGACGGCAACCTCTACCTGGCCACCGGTGACAACACCAACCCGTTCGAGTCGAACTCGTACTCGCCGATCGACGAGCGGGCGGGTCGCCAGGACTACGACGCGCAGCGCACCTCCGGCAACACCAACGACCTGCGCGGCAAGGTGATCCGGATCCACCCGGAGGACGACGGGACGTACACCGTTCCGGCGGGCAACCTCTTCGCGGCGGGCACCGAGAAGACCCGTCCCGAGATCTACGCGATGGGCTTCCGCAACCCGTTCCGGATCGGCACCGACCCGAAGACCAACACGCTGTACGTCGCGGACTACGGACCGGACGCCAACACGGACAACCCGAACCGGGGCCCCCGCGGTCTGGTCGAGTGGAACGTCGTCACCCCGGGCAACTACGGCTGGCCGTACTGCACGGGCACGAACGAGGCGTACAACGACTACACGTTCCCGTCCGGCCCGAGCGGTCCGAAGTTCGACTGCGCCGCCCCGGTGAACAACTCGCCCAACAACACGGGCCTGACCAACCTCCCGCCGGTGGTCCCGGCGACGGTCGACTACGGGTACGCCGGTGACGCGCGTTACCCGGAGATCGGTGGCGGCGGCGCCCCGATGGGCGGCCCGGTCTACCGCTACGACGCCGACCTGAACTCGAACCGCAAGTGGCCGGCGTACTACGACGGCAAGGCTCTGCTCGGCGAGTGGAACCAGAACAAGATGTACACCATGCAGCTGACCCCCGACGGTAAGTCGTTGGTGGACATCAACCAGCTGCTCACCGGCATGAGCATGGTCCGGCCGATGGACTTCGAGTTCGGCCCGGACGGGGCGCTGTACCTGATCGAGTGGGGCAGCGGCTTCGGCGGCAACAACGACAACTCGGGCGTCTACCGGATCGACTACACCGCCGGTGACCGCGCCCCGATCGCCGCGGCGTCCGCCAACCCGACCTCGGGTCCGGCGCCGTTGACTGTCACCTTCTCCAGCGCCGGTTCCCGAGACCCGGACGGTGGCACGCTCACCTACGCCTGGACGTTCGGCGACGGGCAGACCTCGACCGAGGCCAACCCGACCCACACGTACGCCACGGCGGGCAACTACACCGCCCAGCTCACCGTCACCAACCCCAAGGGCCGGACCGCGGTGGCCAACGTGCCGGTCACCGTGGGCAACACCGCGCCGACGGTGACCATCGAGTTCCCGCCGGACGGTGGGTTCTTCAACTGGGGCGACCAGGTCCGCTACTCGATCAAGGTGACCGACCCCGAGGACGGGCAGATCGACTGTGACCGGGTGGGGCTTCAGGTGCTGCTCGGTCACGACGAGCACGCCCACCCGCTGGAGCAGCACACCGGCTGCACCGGCACCGTCCAGACGTCGCTCGCCTCCGGGCACGGCGCCGAGGCGAACGTCTTCGCTGTCTTCGAGGCGACCTACACCGACGAGGGTGGTGCCGGCGGCGCCGGTGCCCTGACCGGTCGGCAGATCGAGGTCCTCCAGCCGAAGCAGAAGCAGGCCGAGTACTTCACCGCCACCGGGCGTGCCCCGGTGAGCACCGGCGGTGGAGACCCCGGCGTGCAGCGGGAGGCCGGCGCCGACACCGCCGGTGGCGGCCAGAGCATCGCGTTCATCGAGGACGGCGACTGGTGGTCGGTCGCTCCGGCGGACCTGACCAACATCACCGAGATTCGGTTCCGGGCCGCCTCCGCCGCCGCTGGCGGTCGGATCGAGGTGCGCGCGGGTGCCGTCGACGGACCGGTGGTCGCCACGGCCGTCGTACCGTCGACCGGCGCGTGGCAGACGTACACGGACGTGAGCGCACCGGTCACCGGCGCGGCGAGCGGCTCGCTGTACTTCCTGGCCCGCGATCCGAACGGCGGAACGGGTTCGCTGTTCAACGTCAACTGGATGGACTTCGTCGGCCGCGGTGTCACCGAGAACGGGCCGCCGGTGGTCAGCGCCACTGCCACCCCGGCCACCGGCACCGCACCGGTCACCGTCGCCTTCGACGGCACGGCCACCGACGCCGAGGGCGACACCCCGTTGACGTACGCCTGGGACTTCGGTGACGGAGGCTCGGCGACCACACTGGACGCCAGCCACACCTACACCAGCGCGGGCACCTTCACGGCCACCCTCACGGTGACCGACAGCAAGGGCGCCAAGTCGTACGCCACGGTGCCGGTGCGGGTCGACGCGCCGGACACGTCCTGCTTCGGGGCGCGTTCGGACGACTTCAACGGCAACAGCCTCGACAAGGAGCGCTGGACCAGCGTCGTCCGGGAGAACCAGCTCTACTCGCTCAGTGGCGGCGCCCTGCGGCTGCCCACCGGCGTGGGTGACCTCTACGGCGCTCGCAACGACGCCACCAACCTGGTGCTCCAGGCGGCCCCGACCGGCGCATGGGAGATGACCACCAAGGTCACGCTGCCGGTGACTGCCAACTACCAGCAGGCCGGCCTGCTGGTGTACGGCGACGACGACAACTACGCCAAGGTGGACCTGCTGTACAACGGCAGCCGGCGGGTGGAGTTCATCCGGGAGACGGCGGCCACTCCTCGCAACGAGGCCGCCGACGCCACCAACGCACCGGCGGGTGACACCGTGTACCTGCGGATCACCAGCGACGGCACGAACCTGACCGCGTCCGCCTCGGGCGACGGGCAGACCTTCACCCCGGTCGGCCGTCCGGCCGCGCTTGAGGGCATCACCAACCCGCGGATCGGGGTCTTCGCGCTCAACGGAGGCACCGAGGCGCCGGTTGTCGACGCCGCGTTCGACTCGTTCCAGGTCACGCCGGACGCTCCGGCCGGCCCGGTCGACCCGTCGGACGAGTTCACCGGCAGCACGCTCGACAAGTGCCGGTGGGACGCCGTGACGCGGGAGGACCCGAGCGGTTACCGGGTCACCGATGGCGCGCTGCGGATCGACGTGCCCAACGGTGACATCTACGGCACCGACAACACAGGGCCGAAGAACTTCATCCTCCAGACCGCGCCGTCCGGCGACTGGACCCTGGAGACGAAGGTCGACGGCAGCCTGCTGAACGAGCAGTACCAGCAGGCCGGTCTGCTCGTGCAGGCCGACGACGACAACTACGTGAAGTTCGACTTCATCGCGGACAACCAGGCCGGCCAGGCGGTGACGCGGCGGATCGAGTTCCGCAGCGAGATCGCCGGGGTGGTCCAGAACCCGCAGCCCGAGGCGGGCAACCTGACCTCGGCGGTGTGGCACCTGCGGCTGGCCCGCACGGGCGACACGTTCACCGCGTCGTACTCGGCCGACGGGACGACGTGGACCGCGTTGACGGCGCTGACCACCAGCGCGGTCGGGGCCACCCCGAAGGTGGGGCTGTTCACCCTCGGCGCCAACCAGACGGCGTCGAAGACCGCCTCGTTCGACTACTTCCGGCTCAGCACGAAGGTGGCCGACGAGACGGCGCCGGTGACCACCTCGGCGGTTTCCGGCACCCCGACCGACGGGTGGCACACCGGGCCGGTGACGATCACGCTCACCGGTGCCGACGAGGCCGGCGGTAGCGGCCTCGCCGGTACGGAGTACCAGCTGGACGGGGCCACCACCTGGACGGCGTACACCGCTCCGGTGGCGGTCAGCGGGGACGGCGAGCACGAGCTCCGGTTCCGCTCGACGGACAAGGCCGGCAACGTGGAGGCGACCAAGACCGTCTCGGTCAAGATCGACGCCACAGCGCCGGTGACCTCGGCGACGTTCGCTCCGGCGAACGACGCCGGTTGGCACAACGGGACCATCCCGGTCGTGCTGGCCGCCACCGACGCCGGTTCCGGCGTCAAGACGGTGGAGTGGTCGCTGGACGGTGGCGCGTGGGCGCCGTACTCGACGCCGATCGAGGTGACCGGCGACGGGCAGCACGAGCTGCTGTTCCGCTCGGCGGACAAGGCTGGCAACGTCGAGACGCTGAAGTCGGCGGTGCTGCGCATCGACGGCACCAAGCCGACGCTGCTGGTGTCCGGGCTGGCCGACGGCCAGCTCTACGGCGACAGCCAGGACGTCCGGGTGGCCTGGCAGGCCGTTGACCCGACCTCGGGCATCGCGAGCGTGGTCGGTCAGCTCGACGGCCAGGCGTACACCAGCGGCACTCTGCAGGCCATGTACGACCTGTCGCTCGGCCTGCACGAGCTGACCGTTACCGCTACCGACAAGGCGGGCAACAAGACCACCTCGACGGTCCGGTTCTTCGTCACCACCTCGTTCCGGGACATGCAGAGTCTGCTGGACCGGTTCAAGGCGACGGGGCGGCTCTCGACCAAGGCGCACAAGCAGCTGTCGAACAAGCTCGACGCTGTTCGCGCGTCCGAGGCGGCCGGCGACGACAAGGCTGCCGTCCGGCAGCTGACCGCGTTCCGGACGCTCGCCAGCGACGCCACGCTGGTGCCCGAGGCGGAGGTCCGGGACGTCCTGATCCGGGACGCCGACGCCATGATCGTTCGGCTCGGCGGAGCGGCCAGCAAGGCCGGGGTCAAGGCGAACGGCGGCGACTCGGTAAAGGGCACCGGGCGGCTCGGTGGCGATGCCACCCGGCTGGCACCCGGTCGTCAGCTCTGATCCGACGAGGCCCCTCCCCGGCGCTACGGCGTCGGGGAGGGGCCTCCCTCATCGGTAGGGAGGAGATGTCCGTGACGGGTATCCGCAAGATCCTGGCCGCCGTGTTCGTCGGACTGGCAGTGACCCTGTCCGCCGCCGCCCCGGCGGCAGCGCAGGCCGCTCAGGCCGCCCCGGCTGCACAGGCTGACAAGGCCGCCCCGGCGGCGCAGGCCGACAAGCTCAAACTCACTGTGGCCGGCGACGGGGCTCAGGGCGTCACCATCCAGGCCACCTACGCCGATGGCCGCCGGCTCGAGCAGGTGGTGCGGTTGGTCCTCACCGCCACCGGCCCGGACGGGCAGCGGGTCGGGCCGGTGCAGCTCGAACCGCAGCCCGAGGGGCACGGCTTCTACAGCAGCGGCCCGGTGCTCTCCACCGGAACGTGGAAGGTGTCGGTGAACTCCCCCGCTCCACTTCAGAGCAAGGCCACCGCCACGGTGCAGGCGAAGGCGGCGCAGTCACCGCCGGCACCCAAGCCGGTCGCGGTGACCGAGCCGGCGGACGGCGGCGGAGCGGACTGGTGGCCGTTCGCGGCGGCCGGTCTCGTGCTCATCGCCGCCGCCATGGGCGTGGCCATGCTGTTCGGCCGCCGCCGCATCAGCTAGACCGACCAGCGCACCAGCTGGTAGACCGGCGCTCCGGCGCCCACGCACAGGACCGGGCCGGGCCGCGACGAGCGGCCCGGCCCGGTGTCGTTCGATCGGCTGGTGATCGACTCGGCCTCCTCGAAGTCGGGGCTTCCCGGACTGCAGGTCACCCCGACTTCAAGGAACGCGAGTGGATCATGCGCAGCGCACGCGCGCGCGACGCAGCGCGCGCCCGCGCGCGACGCAGCGCACGGCCCGCAGCGCTCAGAGGACGGCGCGCAGCGCCGCCAGATCGTCGTCGCTGGGCTCCCAGACGCCAGCGGCGGCGTTGGCACGCACCTGCTCGGGCGTGGTGGCACCGGCGATCACCGAGGTCACCGCCGGCTGGGCGGCCAGCCCGCCGATCGCCACCTGGAGCATCGTCAGACCCCGCTCGGCCGCGTACGCCTCGATCGCCTCGATGGTGTCCCAGTCGGCCGCGGCGAGCCGCTCCGCGTACCGGCCACCGCCGGAGAGCCGGCTGCCGGCCGGCGGCTGAGCCTCGCGCTTGTACTTGCCGGTGAGCAGACCGTTGGCGAGCGGGAAGAACGGCAGCATGCCGAGGCCGAACCGCTCACAGGCAGGGATCACCTCGGCCTCCACCGAGCGCTCCACCAGGCTGTAGTGGTTCTGCGCGCTGATGAAGCGGGACCGACCGTTGGACGAGGCGACCCAGTCCGCGTCGGCGATCTGCCAGCCGGCGAAGTTGGAGTTGCCCAGGTAGCGGACCTTTCCGTCGCGGACCAGGTCGTCCAGGGCGGCGAGGGTCTCGTCGATCGGCGTGCCCGGGTCGGGCTCGTGCATCTGGTACAGGTCGATGTGGTCGGTGCCGAGCCGGCGCAGCGACGCCTCCACAGCGCGGGCGATGTAGCGCCGCGCACCCCGCGCGCCGTAGTCCGGCCCGTTGAGGCCGTTCATGTCCATGCCGAACTTGGTGGCCACCACCACGTCGTCCCGGCGTCCCTTGAGCGCCTGCCCGAGCAGTTCCTCGGAGCTGCCCTGCGGCTCGCCGTAGATGTCGGCGGTGTCGAAGAGGTTGATCCCGGCGTCCAGCGCGGCGTCCACCACCGCCCGGGTGCCGTCGAGGTCAAGTTTGCGGCCGAAGTTGTTGCAGCCGATGCCGACCACGGACACCACGAGCCCGGAGTCGCCCAGCCGGCGATAGGTCATTTGGTCGTTCATGAGACACCCTCGTCTTTAATCAGGTTGAGGTGCGGAATCAATGCACACGTTGCGCTGGTTATCGACATAACGTTGACCACCTCTGAGATCGTGCCGCCGGTTGTGGCGACGAAATGGCCATTGCTCCAAAAGATTGGCAGTCTGGATTTCCACCTCGAACGTCCCGGCACTATCTGCCGTCGAGATTTATAGTGATTGTTGTGATGGAGGTAGTGCGCTACACCTACCGGCTGCGCCCCGCCGCGACCGCGACGGCCGCACTGCTCGCCGAATGGGGCCGCTGCCGATTCCTATGGAACGAAGCCGTGCACCAGCAGGAGGTTGGCGCGAAGCCCACCTTCGGCGGGCTGTCCAAGATGCTCACTGAAGCCCGCGCCAGAAACGCTTGGCTGCGCGCCGGCTCGCAGGTCGCTCAGCAACAGACCCTGCGCACGTACGCGGCCGCGCTGCGCCACTCGTTCACCGTCAAAGGCCGGGGACGGCCGAAGGTGAAGACCCGAAAACGGTCGCTGCCCAGCATGGAGTACACCCTGCGTGGCTTCACCATCGCCGAAACGCGGCTGCGCCTTGCCGGTGGCATCAGCATGCCCGTCGTCTGGTCCCGGGACCTGCCGTCTCCGCCGACCAGCGTGCGCGTCTACCAAGACAGCCTTGGCCACTGGTACGCGTCGTTCGTCGTCCGCCGCGAGGCCGCCGCCACACCCGAGGCGTCCAAGTCGATCGGCGTTGACTGGGGCGTGAAGACCACCGCCACGACCACCGATGCCCGATTCGATTTGCCGCACCTCGGGCATCGCAAGCGGTGCGCCGCTGAGTTGGCCAGGGCGCAGCGGAAGATGGCCCGCCGACGCCGCCCGCAGGGCCATGCGCAGTCCAACGGCTACCGAAGGGCCAAGCGCGCGGCGGCGAAGTTGCACAAGAAAGCTCCCCGACAGAACATCCACGACTCCCGCCAGTGGGCGAAACGAGTCGTCGACCACCACCAGGTGATCGCCGTGGAAGACTTCAAACCGACGTTCCTGACCAGGTCCACGATGGCACGTAAAGCCGCTGACGCCGCGATCGGCACGGCGAAGCGGGAACTGATCCAGCAGGGCACGCGGGCGGGCCGAAAGGTGGTGCTGGTTCCGCCCGCCTACACAACCATGACGTGTTCCTCGTGCGCGGCGAAAGCCAAGCAGCGCATCGGTTTGAATGTCAGAATTTTCGAGTGCGCTGCCTGCGGTTTCACCGCCTGCCGCGACCTCAACGCCGCGAGGACGATCCTCGCCACGGTAGAGCGCGACCGTGCCGGTGCTGACGACGTAAGGCATGTGACCACCTCCCTTCGGGATGCGGGGTCGAATGCGGTCCGAGCCGGAAATCCCCTGGATTCATCCGTGGGTAAGCGTTAACTCAGTCACGAGATCCACCCTATGTCCACCGAGCGCAGGCCACCTCGGCGGCGGCTCAGCCGACCACCTCGGTGACCAGCTCACGGGCGGCTCCGACGGTGGCGGCCAGCTCGGCGGGGCGGCGGCCGACGGCGCCGAGCAGAGCCTGCGCCCGCTGCTCGAAGTGTGGCGGGGCCCCGGGCAGCCGCCCCGCGGCGGCGATCATCCCCTTCTCGTTGACCAACCACCGGCCCGCCCGGGCGTGCAGCACCTGGGCGAGCACCCCGATCGTCCGGAACAGGCAGCCGGCGACGTACCCGCTGTCCCCGCCGACGGCGGCCTTGGCCGCGCCGCTGAGCAGAAACCCGGCCTCCCAGCCGCCGGCCACCAGCGCGTCGGCCAGCGCGGGTGGATAGTCCCGGGTCTGCTCCTTCAGGCGGGTCAGCTGGCCGGCCGGATCCGCCAGCACCTGGCACAGCGCCACTTCGCCGACGTAGGCGGACGAGTAGAAACCGAGTGGGTGCCCGGCCTGCACGCCGACCTCGTACCGGCCGACCTGGCATTCCGTCCAGGCGCGGTGCACCCGGTCGAGATCCCGGTAGATCCAGTCCACGGCGACCCCGCCGATTCGCAGCCAACCACCACCGTCGACCCAGGGCCCCCAACCACCCGGGGCGGTGAGAACTACTTCGGGGTCATCCGCGACGGTCGCGGCCACCGCCCGCAACGCCGGCACGTCCAGCCCGTCCTTGTAGTACAGGCCCAGGTCCCAGTCGGAGTCGGGGCGGTGCTCGCCGCGGGCCCGGCTGCCACCGAGCGCCACGGCGACCACCCCCTCGACGCCGCACAGGCGGTCGGGCAGGTCGGTGGGGATCACCCGACGTCCCAGACCGGTTCCGGGGTCTCCACCACCTCGCTGTCGCCCCGGAACAGCACGAACCTGTCGAACGAGCGGGTGAACCAACGGTCGTGGGTCACCGCGATGACCGTCCCCTCGAAGGCGTTCAGGCCCGTTTCGAGCGCTTCCGCGCTGGCCAGGTCGAGGTTGTCGGTGGGCTCGTCGAGCAGCAGCAGTGTCGCCCCGGACAGCTCCAGCAGCAGCACCAGGAATCGGGCCTGCTGCCCGCCGGAGAGCGTGCCGAAGCGCTGGTCGCCCTGCGCGGCCAGCTCGTAGCGACTGAGCACCCCCATCGCCGCGTGCCGGTCCATTCCGGTGCGGTGCTCGTCGCCGCGCCAGAGGATCTCGACGAGCGTCTTCGACATCAGCTCCGGCCGGTCGTGGGTCTGGGAGAAGTGCCCGGGGCGGACCCGGGCGCCAAGGCGGGCCATGCCCTCGTGCGTCACCGGCGTGAGCGCGCCCGCCCCGTCGACCGGCCCGTTCGCCGGGTCGGGGTCGGTGCCGCCACGGGCCAGCAACCGCAGGAAGTGCGACTTGCCGGTGCCGTTGGCGCCGAGCACCGCGACCCGGTCGCCGTACCAGATCTCCAGGTCGAAGGGGAATGTCAGGCCGTCGAGCTCCAGCTGCTCGCAGACGACCGCGCGCTTGCCGGTCCGCCCGCCGGACAGGCGCATCCGGATGTCCTGGTCCTTGGGGGGTACGGGCGGCGGCCCGGCCTCCTCGAACTTGCGCAGCCGGGTCTGCGCGGCCTGGTAGCGCGAGGCCAACCCGTCGTTGTACGCGGCCTTCTGCTTGTACATCAGCACCAGGTCACGCAGCTTCTGGTGCTCCTCGTCCCAGCGTCGGCGCAGCTCGTCGAGGCGGGCGTGCCGGGCCACCCGCGCCTCGTACCAGCTGGCGAAGCCGCCCGGGTGCACCCAGGCGCTGCCGCCCTCGACGGCGACCACCCGGTCGGCGCTCTGGGCCAGCAGCTCACGGTCGTGCGAGACGTAGAGCACCGACTTCGTCGACTCGCGCAGTCGCGCCTCCAGCCAGCGTTTGCCGGGCACGTCGAGGAAGTTGTCCGGTTCGTCGAGCAGCAGCACCTCGTCCGGGCCGCGCAGCAGCAGCTCCAGGGCGAAGCGCTTCTGCTGGCCGCCGGAGAGGGTACGCACCGGACGCTCCCGTACGGCGTCCCACGGCTGGCCGAGCACTATTGTCGCGACGGTGTCGAAGAGCACCTCGGCGTCGTACCCGCCGGCCTCGCCCCAGGCACCGAGCGCATCGGCGTACGCCAGCTGGGCCTTGCCCGCGGCGTTGCTGAACTTGCCGTGGGCCTCGGCCGCCCGCATGGCCGCCTCGGTCTCGGCGAGCCGCCGGCCGGCGTCGCGAAGCGCCGGCGGGGCCAGCGACAGCGCCAGGTCGGCGAGGGTCGACTCGTCGCCGATCATGCCGATGAACTGGCGCATCACACCCAGCCCGCCGGCCCGTGCGACGACGCCGCTGCGTACCGGCAGGTCGCCGGCGACCATCCTCAGCAGCGTCGTCTTTCCCGCGCCGTTCGGCCCGACGAGGGCGACCTTGCTGCCCTCCCCGACCCGGAACGACACGTCGGCGAAGAGTTCCCGACCGTCGGGCAGGATGTGCCCGACCGCTGCCACGTCCACGTATCCCACGCCGGGATCCTGCCCCAACGAGGGTCGGGGGGTATATCCAATTACCGGGTGACGCGCAGCACCCGGAAGCCCTTTTGGCTGGCGTACCGCTCGACCTGCCAGCTCTGCTCGGTGAGCCAGCGTTGCAGCGAGTCGCCGCCGAGGTGCCGAGCGACTACCAGCCAGCCGACGCCGTCCGGGGCGAGTCGGGGCAGCCACCGCAGCAACAGGTCGTGCAACCCGTCCTTGCCGATTCGGATGGGCGGGTTCGACCAGATCTGGGCGAAGCGGAGGCCGTCCGGAACATCGTCGGGCGCGCTGACCCGGACCCGGTCGGCGGCGCCGACCCGAGCCGCGTTGGCGGCGGTCAGCTCGCGGGCCCGGGCGTTGACGTCGACCGCCCAGATGGTGCTGGCGGGCGCGAGGTCGGCCAGCACGCAGCTGATCGGCCCGAACCCGCAGCCGAGGTCGAGCAGGTCGCCGGTGGTGTCGGCGGCGGGCAGCTCGGCCTTGCGCAGCAGCACTGCGGTGCCCGGGTCGAGCCGGCTGGCGGAGAAGACCCCGCCGGCCGAGGCGAGCCGGTAGTCGCGGTCGGCGACGGAGAACTCGACCTCGCGCGCCGGGGCGTCGCTGGTGGGCTGAGCGGTGAAGTAGTGGTCGCCGGTCACCCGGCAATTCTCGCACCGGTCCGGGGCGGACCTGACGCGGCCCACAGGCACATTTCCCCAATATTACCCCCTAAAGGGACAATGGCTCCTACTCTAGGCGACATGGTGTATCGGTACCAGTCCGATGAGGACGCTTTCGAGGAGTACCCGGAGCCCGGGTCCGACCTGTCGGTGCTCGGCGCCGGTCCGCCCCCGGCGGCCGGGCCCTCTCCGTCGCGCTTCCCCACGCCGTCGCTGCCCCGGCCGAACCAGCTCTCGCTGCCCTCGTCACAGCCGGCGCCGGCTCGTGCCGATGTGCCGCAGCACGGGCCGGCCGCCCGCGCCGATGCGCCCCAGCCGCTGCCGACACGCGCCGACATCCCACCCGCCCCACCGCGCAGCCAGATCTACACCTCGGCGACGTCGGCGGAGCCGCCCACCCGGCGCGGCGGCGGCCGACTGTGGCAGGTACTGATCGGCGGCGCAGCCGTCCTGGTGCTGCTCGCCCTCTGCGGCCTCGGCGCCGCCGCGCTGCTCAGCAACCGCAACGAGCAGCCGCAGAGCAACCCGACGTACCAGCCGAACGCCGCCCCGACGTCGGCACCGGCGGAACGGCTGGCCCTCGACTCCCGGGACACCGACCAGGCCCCGCTCACCGCAAAGGAACTCTTCCCCGGCAGGGAGTTGAAGCTCACCGCCGACCAACCGAGCTACCAGGTGCTCAAGACACAGTCCAGCGGCAGTTGCGCCGTCGCCGCCACCGACGAGGTAGCCGACCTGCTGGTCCGGCTCGGCTGCAACCAGGTCGTCCGGGCCACGCTGAGTACGCCCGACGACAGCCACCTGGTCACCGCCGGCCTGTTCAACCTCACCGACAAGGTCAGCGCCGAACGAGCCCGAGACCGGCTCCGGCAACTGCTCGACGATCGGCAGGGCCGTTTCCGTGGCCTCACCGCCGACGACGGCGACGGCACCGACGTCCTGGCCAACGCTCCGGCACGCGTCGGCTGGCAGGTCCGAGGCCACTACCTGGCGTACGCGCTGGTGGTCCGCAAGGACGGGGCTGCGGTCAAGGCGGGTGACGCCAAGGTCCGCGAGATCCTGTTCGACATGATCGAGCTGCACCTCAGCCGGGGCGTGCTGCAGAGCCGGGCCGACGGTGGCACCGCCGCGCAACCGACGGCGGCACCTACCGGCAGCAACGCCAACCAGGGCGATCTGCCGGGCAACTGACAGTGCCGACGGTCAACCCTCGATCGGCACCCGCAACCGGCGGGTGAGGGTGGCGCGGTGGGCATACTCGGCCGGATCTGCCGGGTAGCCGACGGCGACCAGGGTCAGCCCGCGCGCGGGGGCCACCGTCACCTCGCTGGACCGCTCCCGCTGGGTGAGCAGAGTTCCCGGCCACTCGACCGGGCGGCGGCCGTCCCCGGCCACCAGCATGGCCCCCACCAGGCTGCGCACCATCGCCTGGCAGAACGCGTCGGCCTGCACTGTGGCGACCAGGATGCCGTCCGGGTCGCGACGCCAGTCCAGCCGGGTCACCTCCCGCAGCGTGGTCGCGTGCTCCTTGCGCCGGCAGTACGCGGCGAAGTCGTGCTCCCCCACCAGCCCGGTCGCGGCGGCGTTCAGCGCGGCCAGGTCCAACGGCTTCGGCCAGGCCAGCACCTCGTGGCGGCGCAACGGCTCGGCACCGAAGGGCGCATCGGTGACCCGGTACTCGTAGCGCCGGAAGGTGGCCGAGAACCGGGCGTCGAAGTCGGCCGGCACCTCGGTCATCGCCCGTACCCGCACGTCGGTGGGGAGCAGCCGGGCCAGGCGACGCAGCAGCCGTCCCTCGTGCTGCCGCCACACGTCCACGGGCAGGTCCACGTGGCACACCTGCCCCGTGGCGTGCACACCCGCGTCGGTGCGCCCGGCCACCGTCAGGCCGGTGGCCGTACCGGCGCCCAGGACCAGGTCCAGGGTTTCGACGAGCACCCCCGCGACGGTGCGCCTGGTCGGCTGGGCTGCCCAGCCGGAGAAGTCGGTGCCGTCGTACGAGACATCCAGCCGCAGCCGGATCCGCTCGTCCACCTCGTACCTCCTGTTACGGGTCGGGCCCGACACCCCGATGGGGTGCCGGGCCCGACAATGCCCTTGATCAGGCCTTGTTCTCGGTGGCCTCGTCGCTGTCCTCGCGGGCGGCGTCGGTGTCACCGGACGCCGACACCGGCGCCTCGGAGTCCTGGTCGGCCGGAGCCGACTTCGGGGACTCGTCGGCCGGGGCGAGCGCCTCGACCTTGTCCTGCTGCGCGGCCTTGCGGGCGGCGGTCTTCTTGTTCACCTTCGGCTCGGCGACCTGAAGCTCCTCCACCAGCTCGATGATGGCCATCGGCGCGTTGTCACCCTTGCGCGGACCGGTCTTCACGATCCGGGTGTAACCGCCGGGGCGGTTGGAGTACCGGGGCGCGATCTGGTCGAACAGGGCGTAGACCACGTCCTTGTCCTTGACGACACCCAGCACCCGACGCCGCGAGGCGAGGTCACCGCGCTTGGCCTTCGTGATGAGCTGCTCGGCCAGCGGGCGCAGCCGCCGGGCCTTCGTCTCGGTGGTCTGGATCTTCCCGTGCTGGAACAGCGCGGTCGCCAGGTTGGCCAGCATCAGCCGCTCGTGCGAGGGGCTGCCGCCGAGGCGGGGGCCCTTGGTGGGCGTGGGCATTTTTGGTGCTCCTCAGTTGTGGCGGCAGCGCGGACTAGAGCTGCTCGGTCTCGCGGTAGTCGTCGGTGTCGTAGTCGGCCTCGCCGAAGGTGTCCACGACGTGCGCCGGGTCGAAGTTCGGAGCCGAGTCCTTCAGCCCGAGACCCATCCCGGCGAGCTTCATCTTGACCTCGTCGATCGACTTCTGACCGAAGTTGCGAATGTCGAGGAGGTCGGCCTCGGTACGCCCGATGAGCTCACCAACGGAGTTGATGCCCTCGCGCTTGAGGCAGTTGTAGGAGCGGACGGTGAGGTCCAGCTCCTCGATCGGCAGAGCGAGGTCCGCCGCCAGCTGGGCGTCCTGCGGGGACGGCCCGATGTCGATGCCCTCGGCGGTCTCGTCCAGCTCCCGGGCGAGCCCGAACAGCTCCACGAGCGTCGAACCGGCGGAGGCCAGCGCGGTACGCGGACCCATCGACGGCTTGGTCTCGACGTCGATGATCAGCCGGTCGAAGTCGGTGCGCTGCTCGACACGGGTCGCCTCGACGCGGTAGGTCACCTTCAGCACCGGCGAGTAGATCGAGTCGACCGGGATACGGCCGATCTCGGCGCCGGACTGCTTGTTCTGCGCCGCCGTCACGTAGCCCCGGCCCCGCTCGACGGTCAGCTCCATGTCGAGCCGGCCCTTGCCGTTCAGGGTGGCGAGCTTGAGATCCGGGTTGTGCACCGAGACGCCGGCCGGCGGCTGGATGTCGCCCGCGGTCACGTCGCCCGGACCCTGCTTACGCAGGTACATGCTGACCGGCTCGTCGTGCTCGGAGCTGACGCACAGCTCCTTGATGTTCATGACGAGCTCGACCACGTCCTCCTTGACACCGGGGATCGTGGTGAACTCGTGCAGCACACCGTCGATCTTGATCGAGGTGACGGCCGCGCCCGGGATCGACGACAGCAGCGTACGCCGCAGCGAGTTACCCAGGGTGTAGCCGAAGCCCGGCTCCAGCGGCTCGATGGCGAACCGGGACCGGGTCTCGTTGATCGACTCCTCGGAGAGGGAGGGTCGCTGGCTGATGAGCATCTTTTCTCTTCTCTTCCGGGGCGCCCGCTATTTGACGCCCACGACACAAACTGTTCCGGTGGCCCGCCCCGAAGGGCGGGCCACCGAACGAGCTCGGACTACTTGGAGTAGAGCTCGACGATCAACTGCTCCTGGACCTGCGTGTCGATGACCTGCCGGGCCGGGAGGGAGTGCACGAGCACCTTCATCTGGCTCGGGATGGCCTCAAGCCACGCCGGAACCGTCTTCGAGCCGGCCTGAGCCTGCGCGACGATGAACGGGGTGAGCTCCTTGCTCTTGCCCCGAACCTCGATGATGTCGTGCTCCTTGACGCGGTACGACGGGATGTCGACCTTCTTGCCGTTCACCGTGAAGTGACCGTGCTTGACCAACTGGCGGGCCATGTCCCGCGAGTGGGCGTAGCCGGCCCGGTAAACGACGTTGTCCAGCCGCGACTCGAGGATCTGCAGGAGGACCTCACCGGTCTTGGCCTGCTTGCCAACGGCTTCCTCGTAGTAACCGCGGAACTGCTTCTCCAGCACGCCGTAAACCCGACGGGCCTTCTGCTTCTCGCGGAGCTGGAGCAGGTACTCCGTCTCCTTCGTGCGGCCGCGGCCGTGCTGCCCGGGCGGGAACGGCCGGGACTCGAACGGGCACTTCGGACCATCGCACTTGCTGCCCTTGAGGAACAGCTTCATCTTCTCCCGCCGGCAACGGCGGCAGTCTGCACCGGTGTAACGAGCCATCTCTCTCTACCTCTCAGACCCGGCGACGCTTCGGCGGACGGCATCCGTTGTGCGGCTGCGGGGTGACGTCGGCGATCTGGCCGACCTCGAGGCCCACGGCCTGCAGCGAACGGATGGCGGTTTCCCGGCCGGAGCCGGGGCCCTTGACGAACACGTCGACCTTGCGCATGCCGTGCTCCATGGCGCGACGCGCGGCAGCCTCGGCGGCCAGCTGCGCAGCGAACGGAGTCGACTTGCGGGAGCCCTTGAAGCCGACCTGGCCAGCGGAGGCCCAGGAGATGACCGCACCGGTCGGGTCCGTGATGGACACGATGGTGTTGTTGAACGTGCTCTTGATGTGCGCCTGCCCGTGGGCGACGTTCTTGCGTTCCTTGCGCCGGACCTTCTTTACAGCGGCTCCGGCACGAGCCTTCGGTGGCATAAGTCTGTGCGCTCCTAGTTGACTTTCCGGATTGGGTTGCGGCCTGACCCACCTCGGCGGCGGCCGACCCCGTCATCCGGTCAAGAACTACTTCTTGCCGGGCTTCTTCTTGCCGGCGACGGTCCGCTTCGGGCCCTTGCGGGTCCGGGCGTTGGTCTTGGTCCGCTGGCCACGCACGGGCAGGCCCCGGCGGTGCCGGATGCCGGCGTAGCAGCCGATCTCAACCTTGCGGCGGATGTCAGCGGCGACCTCGCGGCGCAGGTCGCCTTCAACCTTGTAGTTGCCCTCGATGTGGTCGCGGAGCTGCACGAGCTCCTCGTCCGTGAGGTCCCGAGCGCGCTTGTCCGGCGAGATGCCGGTAGCGGCGAGTGTCTCCAGGGCGCGGGTGCGACCGACCCCGAAGATGTAGGTGAGCGCGATCTCCAACCGCTTTTCGCGGGGGAGATCCACGCCGACTAGACGTGCCATGTGCGGGCGTACTCCTTGTGATGTGTGGCGGAGGTGTGGACCCGTCCCACCCCGCTACCGGCCGTCCCGTCTTTCCGACGCGGTGAGCGCCGGCGACCGGGATCGGTCGCTGCCCGAGCGGGCCCCGGCCTCCGACCGGGGGTCAGCCACGCAGAGGTACGTCTGGCGTACCGCTCGCGGCTGGGACGAGCATGTGTGATGTGTGTGTCGCTGGGGATCCACCTGGACCAACGCCACCCGGCCGTGCTCCGGCCGGACGGGCTGAGTCAGCCCTGGCGCTGCTTGTGGCGCGGGTCGCTGCAGATGACCATGACCCGGCCGTGCCGGCGGATAACCCGGCACTTCTGGCAGATCCTCTTGACGCTCGGCTTGACCTTCACGGTTGCCTTACTTCCCATCTGGCCCGGGGACGCGCTACGCGACACCGGACGTCGAAGACGG
The DNA here is from genome assembly GCF_026342155.1 of Micromonospora sp. NBC_00362. Classification (NCBI taxonomy): domain Bacteria; kingdom Bacillati; phylum Actinomycetota; class Actinomycetes; order Micromonosporales; family Micromonosporaceae; genus Micromonospora; species Micromonospora sp. NBC_00362. The sequence goes on along the minus strand of NZ_JAPENH010000001.1, from coordinate 5,335,004 downwards.
ACACGGGACTTCCCGGCCGTCGTCAGGACTACTTGTAGCGGTAGACGATGCGCCCGCGGGTCAGGTCGTACGGCGAAAGTTCGACGACGACCCGGTCCTCCGGAAGGATGCGGATGTAGTGCTGCCGCATCTTGCCGCTGATGTGAGCCAACACCTTGTGGCCGTTCGCGAGCTCCACCCGGAACATGGCGTTCGGCAGGGGCTCGATGACCCGACCCTCGATCTCAATGGCTCCGTCTTTTTTCGGCATGTCCTCCGCTGTCCTGACGTCGATTGCTCCGGGCGGCCCACAACGTCTTACACGGAAATCTGATCAGAATCAGAAGCCCGCGCCAGCCGCGGCTCCAGCTCCCACCGAAGCGCAGGGTGGGCATGCCGGAGTGGACGCTGTGCGCCGATCTGAAAGTGTACGCCGGCCTGCAGTCCCCCGCCAAACCGACCACCCACCAACCCGCGCGGCGCCCCGAACGGCCCCACCTCCACCGCCGTTGATCATGAAGTTATTGTCACGACACGCCGGGATCGGCGGCAATGACTTCATGATCAACAGAGCCAGGAGGGCCCGTGCGGTCCGGGGTCAGGAGATTTCTGGGGGGTCGTCCGATTTGCGGGCGCGCTTTGCCTGCTTGCGCTCTCGGCGGCGTTGGCGCTTGACGGCCTGGCGTTGAGGCTCCTTCGCGGCCAGCCCTCCCACCGTGCGGACCAGCAGCACCGCGCCCCACGGCCCCGCCACCCAGGCCGGCCAGAAGTAGAGCAGGTCCTGGCTGAGCACCGACGTCACCGCCCAGATGGTCACCACGATGGGGATCACCCACAGGTACGGGGACCACACCTCGGCCAACCAGCGGGCGGTGACGCCCCTGCTGAAGGCCGGATCGAGCTCGTCGCCCAGCAGGCTCACCGTCGGCCCGGCAGCCGGCGCCAGGCTCGACCGCTGCGCCGGCGTCACCGGCGGCAGATCGGTCAGCAGAGCCTCAAGGTCGGCGTACGTGCGTGCCGCGTAGGCCCGCTGCAACCGCTCGTCGTACTCGTGCAGATCCAGTCGGCCCTCGTCGAGGGCGACCCGCAACCTGTCGGCGACCGCCGCACGGTCCGAGTCCGCGGCTCGCATCCCGTCGCGCCCGTCCATGCCGGCAAGCATGCCACCGTCGCGCCACTCCCGTCCGACCCCGAACGCCGGTCGATCATGAAGTTGTTGCCAGCCTCACCGGCGTGTCAGGGCAACAACTTCATGATCACCAGATCGCGGCGGGGCCGGGGCGGGGCTAGGGGGTCTTGGTGGCCGCGGGTTGGCGTGCCGTTACCAGGTCACCCAGGCGGGCCCGACCACCGTCGAACGCGGTGAGCACCCAGACGCCGTCCGGCAGCAGCGCCATCGAGTGCTCGACGTGCGCGGCCACCGAGCCGTCCCGGGTGACGACAGTCCACCCGTCGGCCAACTCGGCGGTACGTGGGGACGCCATGGTGATCATCGGCTCGATGGCCAGGGCCATCCCGGGGACCAGCCGCGGACCCTTGCCCGGCCGACCGTGGTTGAGCACGTGCGGGTCCTGATGCATCTCGGTGCCGATGCCGTGCCCGCCGTAGCCGTCGACGATGCCGTACCGGCCGCCCTTGCGGACAGCGGTCTCCACCGCGTGCGAGATGTCGGTGAGGCGGCCCTTGCCGCTGGCCGCACCACGCGCTGCGGCGGCGATGCCGGCCCACATCGCGTCCTCGGCGACCTCGGCCATCTTCAGCAGCGCCGGATCGACGTCACCGACCCCGACCGTGATCGCGGAATCGCCGTGCCACCCGTCCAGCACCGCCCCGCAGTCGATGGAGATCAGGTCACCGGCCTGGAGCACCTGCTTCGGCGACGGGATGGCGTGCACGATCTGCTCATTGACCGACGAACAGATCGACGCCGGAAAACCGTGGTAGCCCTTGAACGACGGAACGCCGCCCGCCTCGCGGATGGTCGCCTCGGCGATGGCATCCAGATCGGCGGTGCTCACACCGGGGGCGACAGCCTCCCGCATCCGGCGCAACGCCTCGGCCACCACCAGCCCGGCGGCCCGCATCTTCTCGATCTGGTCAGGGGTCTTCAGCTGGATGTCCAGCTGGGGACGACGCATGGAGCGGTTACCTTTCGTTGCCGAACAGCGGGGCACATAACGCGTACCCCGCTGTTCGCACTCTATCCGCCGTGGCCCGGCCGGACCTCAGCCGCCGTACGACCGCAACGCGTCGATGGCCCGGGTGGTGACGTCCTCCACCGGCCCGGTGGCGTCGATCCCGACCAGCTTGCCCTGAGCGCCGTAGTAGTCGACCAGGGGTGCGGTCTTCTCGCTGTATTCGCGGAGCCGCGTGGCGATCGTCTCCGGCTTGTCGTCGTCGCGCTGGAACAGCTCGGCGCCGCACCGGTCACAGATGCCGGGCCGGGTGGTGGCGTCGAACTCGACGTGCCAGATCTTGCCGCAGCCCCGGCAGGTACGCCTGCCGGAGAGCCGCCGGATCACCTCGTCGTCGTCGACGACCAGCTCCAGGACCAGATCCAGGGCGGTGCCCAGATCGGCCAGGAGCTTGTCCAGAGCGGCCGCCTGCGGAGTCGTTCGCGGGAAGCCGTCGAGCAGGAAACCCTCGCTGGCGTCGGGCTCGGCCAGCCGGTCCCGGACCATGTTGATGGTGACCTCGTCCGGAACCAGCTCGCCCGCGTCCATGTACCGCTTCGCCTCGACACCGAGCGGCGTGCCCTGGGTGACGTTCGACCGGAAGATGTCTCCGGTCGAGATCTTCGGCACCGAGAGGTGCGCGGCGATGAACTCGGCCTGCGTGCCCTTGCCCGCGCCCGGCGGGCCAACCAGAACGAGTCTCATCTACCGCAGGAACCCTTCGTAGTTCCGCTGCATGAGTTGGCTCTCGATCTGCTTCACGGTCTCCAGACCGACGCCGACCATGATGAGCACAGCGGTGCCGCCGAACGGGAAGTTCTGGTACTGCTGGTTGTCCAGCCAGATGAAGAAGAAGTTCGGCAGGATCGAGATGACGCCGAGGTAGAGCGCGCCCGGCAGGGTGATCCGGCTGAGGATGAAGTCCAGGTAGTCGGCGGTCGGCTTGCCCGGGCGGATGCCCGGCACGAACCCGCCGTACTTCTTCATGTTGTCAGCGACCTCGGTCGGGTTGAACGTGATCGAGACGTAGAAGTACGTGAAGAAGATGATCATCAGGAAGTAGACCGCGATGTAGATCGGGCTACTCGGGTTGACCAGATTGTTCTGGATCCACGACTGGGTCTTGCCCGGGTCGGTCTGGTCGAAGAACTGCAGCGCCAACTGCGGCAGGTAGAGCAGCGACGAGCCGAAGATGACCGGGATCACACCCGCCTGGTTGACCTTGAGCGGGATGTAGGTCGAGGTGCCGCCGTACATCCGCCGACCGATCATCCGCTTGGCGTACTGCACCGGGATCCGGCGCTGCGCCTGCTCGATGAAGGTGACAGCGGTGATGACCACCAGGACCAGCGCGATGACCAGGGCGAACATGTCCCAGCCCTTGCTGGTCTTGATCTGCCAGCCCTCGCTGGGCAGCCGCGCCGCGATCGAGGTGAAGATCAGGACGGACATGCCGTTGCCGACGCCGCGGTCGGTGATCAGCTCACCGAGCCACATGACCATGCCGGTGCCGGCGGTCATCGTCATCACCAGGATGGTCAGGGTCAGCCAGTCCGGGATGCCGGTGCCGGTGGGGATGATCGGGAACTGGTCGCAGCGGTTCTGGAACAGCTGGCCCGAGCGGGCCAGGGCCACGAACGCCGAGGCCTGCAGCACACCGAGACCGAGGGTCAGGTAGCGGGTGTACTGGGTGATCTTCGCCTGACCGGCCTGGCCCTCCTTGCGGAGCTGCTCCAGGCGGGGGATCACGACGGTCAGCAGCTGCAAGATGATCGACGCGGTGATGTAGGGCATGATGCCCAGCGCGAAGACCGAGAGCTGTAGCAGCGCTCCGCCGGAGAAGAGGTTGAGAAGGTTCACCACCCCGGTGGTGTCACCCTGGATGGTGTCGAGGCACTTCTGCACGTTGCCGTACGAGACGCCCGGGCTGGGGAGCGTTGCACCCAGCCGGTAGACCGCGATGATGCCTACTGTGAACAGCAGCTTCTTGCGCAGGTCAGGCGTACGGAACGCACTGAGAAAGGCGGACAGCAACTTCTTCCTCCTGCGCGAGGCGGGCCGCCGGTGATCCCTGGCGGGTCGGGGTGGATCACGGGCGAGTGCCCGCAATCCATGGCTGGGATGGGACTCTAACAGCCTCACCCCGGTCCGGGCAGATGCGCCCGACTACATAAATCGAAACCGATGTTACCGGGCGCTCAGGCCCCAGGTAGACCACGGCGCCCGCCAGTTGCTCTCAACTGGACGGGCGCCATGGTCGTACGCCTTACAGCTCGGTGACGGAGCCACCGGCGGCAGCGATCTTCTCCTTGGCCGACGCACTGAACGCGTGCGCAGACACCTGGAGCGCCACACCGCCGAGGTCCCCGGTGCCGAGGACCTTGACCGGGTGACCCTTGCGGACGGCGCCGGACTCAACGAGCTCCAGCGGGCCGACCTGACCACCATTCGGGAACAGCTCAGCGAGTCGGTCCAGGTTGACAACCTGGAAGACCACCTTGAACTTGTTCTTGAAGCCCTTCATCTTCGGCAGGCGCATGTGGATGGGCATCTGCCCACCCTCGAACGCCGCCGAGATGTTCTTGCGGGCCTTGGAACCCTTGGTACCGCGACCAGCGGTCTTGCCCTTGGAACCCTCACCGCGACCCACACGGGTCTTCGCGGTCTTGGAACCGGGCGCCGGGCGCAGGTGATGCACCTTGATCGTCATTACTCGACCTCCTCGACCTTCACGAGGTGGCTCACAGTGAAGATCATGCCGCGGATCTCGGGCCGGTCCTCCTTGACCACCACGTCGTTGATCCGCTTGAGACCGAGCGAACGCAGCGACTCACGCTGGTTGTGCTTGGTCCCGATACCGGACCGGAGCTGGGTGACCTTCAGGCGTGCCATCAGTGCGCCACCCCCGCACGCGACGCCAGCATGGCGGCCGGCGCGACGTCCTCCACCGGCAGACCACGACGCGCCGCGACCTGCTCGGGGGACTCAAGCCCCTTCAGGGCCGCCACTGTGGCGTGCACGATGTTGATCGGGTTCGACGAACCGAGGCTCTTCGAGAGCACGTCGTGGATCCCAGCGCACTCCAGCACGGCACGCACCGGTCCACCGGCGATGACACCCGTACCGGCCGAGGCCGGCTTGAGCAGCACCACACCAGCGGCGTCCTCACCCGTCACCGGGTGCGGGATCGACTGACCGATCCGCGGGACCTTGAAGAAGTGCTTCTTGGCCTCCTCGACACCCTTGGCGATGGCCGCGGGCACCTCCTTGGCCTTTCCGTAGCCCACGCCGACCGTGCCGTCGCCGTCGCCCACGATCACCAGGGCGGTGAAGCTGAAGCGACGACCACCCTTCACGACCTTGGCGACGCGGTTGATCGCGACGACCCGCTCAAGGTGCGGGGTCTTCTCGACGGGCGCGTTTCCGCGGCCGCCCTCACGGCGGTTGTCGCGGCGACCACCCTCGTTGCCACCGGACCCGCCGCCACGGCGCTGTTGACCTGGCATCAGCAGCCTTCCTTCTCTCTCGTGACGGGGTTGTTAGAACTCGAGCCCGGCTTCGCGGGCGGCGTCGGCAAGCGCGGCGACTCGCCCCGCGTACCGGTTGCCGCCGCGGTCGAAGACGACCTTGGAGACGCCGGCGGCCTTGGCCCGCTCGGCGAGCAGCGCGCCCACCTTGCCAGCCAGGGCGCTCTTGTCGCCCTCCGCACCGCGCAGCGAGGCGTCCAGGGTCGACGCCGACGCCAGGGTGTGACCCTTGGTGTCGTCGACGACCTGGGCGACCATGTGCCGCAGCGAGCGGGTGACGACCAGGCGCGGACGCTCGGCCGTACCGCTGACGTTCTTGCGGACGCGGAAGTGTCGACGCGCACGCCCAACGGCGCGCTTGGCGGCGACACCGCGGCGGCGCTTGAGCAGCGTGGCGCTCACTTCTTACCTGCCTTTCCAGCCTTGCGGCGGATGACCTCGCCCTGGTACTTGACGCCCTTGCCCTTGTAGGGCTCCGGCGGGCGGATCTTCCGGATGTTGGCGGCGACCTCACCGACCTGCTGCTTGTCGATGCCAGCCACGTGGAACAGGGTCGGCCGCTCCACCGTGAAGGTGATGCCCGCCGGGGCGGGGACGACCACCGGGTGCGAGAACCCGAGCGCGAACTCGAGATCCGAACCCTTGGCGGTGACCCGGTAACCGGTGCCGGCGATCTCCAGGCTCTTGCGGTAGCCCTCGGTGACCCCGACGATCATGTTGGCAACCAGCGTACGGCTCAGGCCGTGGAGTTCCTTGGCCTTGCGCTCGTCGTTCGGCCGGTTGACGCTCAGCTGCCCATCCTCGGCCCGCTCGACCGTGATCGGCTCGGCGAGGGTGTGCTGGAGCTGGCCCTTGGGGCCCTTGACCTTGACGGTCTGCCCGTCGATCGTGATGTCGACGCCGGCTGGCACCGGGATCGACTTACGTCCAATTCGCGACATTTCTACCTGTCTCCCGTTACCAGACGAAGGCGAGGACTTCCCCGCCAACACTCCGCTTGCGGGCCTGCCGGTCGGTCAGCAGCCCCTGGGACGTCGAAATGATCGCCACGCCCAGCCCACCGAGCACCCGCGGGAGCCCGTCCGACTTGGCGTACACCCGGAGACCGGGCTTGGACACGCGCTTGATGCCGGCCAGGCTCCGCTCGCGGTTCTGGCCGTACTTCAGCTCGACGACCAGTCGCTTGCCGACGGCGCCCTCCTCGGGCTCCTCGACCGACCAGGTGGCGATGTAACCCTCGGCCTTCAGGACCTCGGCGATGTTCGCCTTGATCTTGGAGTAGGGCATCTTCACCTGATCGTGGTACGCCTGGTTGGCGTTACGCAGACGCGTGAGCATGTCTGCGATCGGGTCGGTCATCGTCATGGATTTCGTCAGCCTTTCTCGCCGGGGTTCCCGGGGCATCAGCCCCGGGCCTACGGCGAAGAGCAATACCTAATCGGTGCAGGAGTTCCCGGCCGACGGCCGGGACGCGGTCGCCCTTACCAGGAAGCCTTGGACACGCCCGGCAGCTCACCGCGGTGAGCCATCTCCCGGATGCAGACCCGGCAGAGCCCGAACTTGCGGTAGACCGCCTTCGGACGCCCGCACCGCTGGCAGCGGGTGTACGCGCGAACCGAGAACTTCGGCTTCGCGGCCGCCTTGATGATCAGCGCCTTCTTGGCCATCTCAGTTCTCCTTGAACGGGAAGCCCAGGAGCTTGAGCAGCGCCCGGCCCTCGTCGTCGGTCGTGGCGGTCGTGACCACCGTGATGTCCATGCCCCGCTGGCGATCGATCCGGTCCTGGTCGATCTCGTGGAACACCGACTGCTCGGTCAGACCGAACGTGTAGTTGCCGTGCCCGTCCAGCTTTCGCCCGTCCAGGCCGCGGAAGTCGCGGATACGCGGCAGCGCGATGGAGAGCAGCCGGTCCATGAACTCCCACATCCGGTCGCCGCGAAGGGTGACCTTCGCGCCGATCGGCATGCCCTCGCGGAGCTTGAACTGCGCGATGGACTTGGTCGCCCGCCGCACCTGCGGCTTCTGGCCGGTGATCGTGGCGAGGTCGCGGACCGCGCCGTCGATCAGCTTGGCGTCGCGAGCAGCCTCGCCGACACCCATGTTGACGACGATCTTGACCAGCCGCGGCACCTGCATGGGGTTGCCGTAGCTGCGCTGCTCACGCAGCTGCGCCACGATCTCGTTGCGGTACCGCTCCTTGAGGCGCGGCAGGGTCTTTTCGGTAGCCGTGGTCATCACAGGTCCTTACCGGTGCTACGCGCGATGCGGACCTTCTGGCCGTTGTCGTCGATCCGGTAACCGACGCGGGTCGGCTTGCCGTCGGAGTCCAGGACCTGCACGTTCGAGACGTGGATCGGGGCCTCCTGAGTGACGATGCCGCCGGTCTTGGCGCCACGCTGGGTCGTGCTGATGCGGGTGTGCTTCTTGACCCGGTTCACGCCCTCGACCAGGACCTTGTCCTGCCGCGGGTAGGCCTGAATGACCTTGCCCTTGGCACCCTTGTCCTTGCCGGCGATGACGACGACCGTGTCGCCCTTCTTGACCTTCACGGTCACAACACCTCCGGCGCGAGGGAAATAATCTTCATGAACCGCTTGTCCCGCAGCTCCCGGCCCACCGGGCCGAAGATACGGGTTCCACGCGGGTCCCCGCCGTCCTTGATGATGACGGCGGCGTTCTCGTCGAAGCGGATGTACGAGCCGTCCGGACGCCGCCTCTCCTTGGCCGTGCGAACGACGACAGCCTTGACGACGTCGCCCTTCTTCACACCGGCACCCGGGATCGCGTCCTTGACCGTGGCCACGATGACGTCGCCGATACTCGCGTAGCGCCGACCCGAGCCGCCGAGAACCCGGATGCACAGGATCTCCCGAGCACCCGTGTTGTCGGCGACGCGCAGTCGCGACTCCTGCTGAATCACGTCTATCTCCTATGTCTGCCGGTTCTCCGGCCGCCGTAGCGGCCGGAGCCTGGCGGAACCTACGCCCGACGCAACGCCGGGCGAGCTCGAGCCTTCGCTACTTGGCCTTTTCCAGGATCTCCACGATCCGCCAACGCTTGGTGGCGCTCAGCGGCCGGGTCTCCATGATGAGAACCCGGTCACCGGTGCCAGCGGCGTTCTGCTCGTCGTGCACCTTCAGCTTGGCCGTACGGCGCATGATCTTGCCGTACAACGCGTGCCGAACCCGGTCCTCGACCTCGACAACGACGGTCTTGTCCATCTTGTCGCTGATCACCAGGCCCTCGCGGACCTTGCGGCGCGACCGCGCGGCGGCGGTGGCGGTCTCTTCGGTCATGATGCAGTCACCTCAGTCGGCGCGGCCGAGAGCCCCAGCTCGCGCTCACGCATGATCGTGTAGATCCGGGCGATCTCCCGACGGATGACCTGCAGCCGCCGGTTGTTGTCGAGCTGCCCGGTTGCGGCCTGCACGCGGAGGTTGAACAGCTCCGCCTTGGCCTCCCGCAGCTTCGTGACCAGCTCCTCTTCGGAGAGCTCACGCAGCTCGGTCGCCTTAACGCCCGCTGCCATCAGGATTCACCCACTTCGCGCGTAACAATGCGGCACTTCATCGGGAGCTTGTGGATCGCGCGACGCATGGCCTCTCGCGCGGTCTGCTCGTTGGGGAAGGACATCTCGAAGAGAACCCGCCCCGGCTTGACGTTGGCGACCCACCACTCGGGCGAACCCTTACCGGAACCCATCCGGGTCTCGGCAGGCTTCTTGGTGAGGGCCTGGTCCGGGAAGATCGTGATCCAGACCTTGCCACCACGCTTGATGTGGCGAGTCATCGCGATACGTGCCGACTCGATCTGCCGGTTCGTCACGTACGCCGGCTCGAGAGCCTGGATCCCGAACTCGCCGAACACCACCCGGTTACCACCCTTGGACGCGCCACTGCGGTCCGGGTGGTGCGGCTTGCGGAAGCCCTTCGGGGGCTTGCGCGGCATCAGCATCTGTCAGCCCTCCTGCTGCGTTTCTGCCGGAGCAGCAGTGGCGGCGACAGCTGCGCTGTCGACCGGCTCGCCGCTCGGCGTCTCGGCCTGCTGCGCGATGGTGGTCGCAGCAGCCCGACCGGCCTCGGTGCCACCAGCCGTGGTGCCGGACGAACCCGACCGGCCACGGCGCGGACGCTCGGGACGGTCGCCGCGCTCACCACGACGCGGGCGGGACGGACCGGCCTCGGCCGGAGCTTCCCGGCCCGGGACGGCGTCGCCCTTGTAGATCCAGACCTTCACACCGATCCGACCGAACGTGGTACGGGCCTCGAAGAAGCCGTACTCGATGTTGGCCCGCAGCGTGTGCAGCGGAACCCGGCCCTCACGGTAGAACTCGGTCCGGCTCATCTCGGCGCCGCCGAGGCGACCCGAGACCTGAACCCGGATGCCCTTGCAGACCGGGTTCTTCATCGCCGACTGCATGGCCTTGCGCATCGCCCGACGGAAGCTGACCCGGCTGGACAGCTGCTCGGCCACGCCCTGCGCGACCAGCTGAGCGTCCGACTCGGGGTTCTTCACCTCGATGATGTTCAGCTGAACCTGCTTGCCGGTGAGCTTCTCAAGCTCGCCGCGGATCCGGTCGGCCTCCGCACCCTTACGGCCGATGACGATGCCCGGCCGGGCGGTGTGGATGTCGACCCGGACCCGGTCGCGGGTGCGCTCGATGTCGACCTTGGAAATCCCGGCACGCTCGAGGCCCTTGGACATCATGCGGCGGATCTTGACATCCTCGCCGATGTAGTCCTTGTAGAGCTTGTCCGCGAACCAGCGGGACTTCCAGTCGGTCGAGATGCCGAGCCGGAACCCAGTGGGGTGAACCTTCTGACCCATTACTCGGCGTCCTCCGTCTTGCTCTGCGCTTCGGCCGGTGCGGCCTCCGTGGCCGGGGCGGCCTTCTTCGCCGCGGCCTTCCTCGGCGCTGCCGGCGCGACCGCTTCGACCGCCACAGTGATGTGGCAGGTGCGCTTGCGGATTCGGTACGCCCGACCCTGCGCCCGCGGCTGGAACCGCTTCATCGTCGGGCCCTCGTCCACGAAGGCCTCGCTGACGAGCAGCGCGTCGGGGTCCAGCCGCTCGTTGTTCTCCGCGTTGGCGATCGCGCTAGCGAGCACCTTGTACACCTGCTCGCTCGCAGCCTGCGGCGCGAACTGCAGCACCGTGAGCGCCTCCTTCGCGGGCAGGCCGCGGACGAGGTTGACCACCCGGCGCGCCTTCATCGGCGAGATGCGCACGTGCCGCGCAACCGCCCGCGCGCCCGGAAGCACCGGAGCGTCGCCCTTTCCTGGCATCGCTGTAACCCCTTGTTCCCTCTATCCGTATGCCCGCGGCGTCAGCGCCGACGGCTCTTCCGGTCGTCCTTCTCGTGACCCTTGAAAGTGCGGGTCAGCGCGAACTCGCCGAGCTTGTGCCCGACCATCGCCTCGGTCACGAACACCGGGACGTGCTTGCGTCCGTCATGCACGGCGATCGTGTGCCCCAGCATCTCGGGGATGATCGTCGAGCGCCGCGACCAGGTCTTGATCACGTTCTTGGAGCCCTTGTCGTTCTGAACTTCCACCTTCTTGAGCAGGTGGTCGTCTACGAACGGGCCCTTCTTCAGGCTGCGAGGCATGTCTTATCTCCCTCAGCCGCGCTTACGCGTGGCGTAGCGGCGGCGGACGATCAGCCGGTCACTCGGCTGGCCCTTACGGCGGGTGCGGCCCTCGGGCTTACCCTGCGGGTTGACCGGGTGGCGACCACCGGAGGTCTTACCCTCACCACCACCGTGCGGGTGGTCGACCGGGTTCATGGCGACACCACGGACGGTCGGGCGCTTGCCCTTCCACCGCATCCGGCCGGCCTTGCCCCAGTTGATGTTCGACTGATCGGCGTTGCCGATCTCGCCGACGCTGGCGCGGCAGCGAACGTCCACCCGCCGGATCTCGCCGGACGGCATACGCAGGGTCGCGTACGCGCCCTCGCGGCCGAGCAGCTGGATGCCGACGCCGGCGGAACGGGCCAGCTTGGCCCCGCCACCCGGACGCAGCTCCACGTTGTGGATCGTGGTACCGACCGGGATGTTGCGCAGCGGCAGGTTGTTACCCGGCTTGATGTCGGCGCCCGGGCCGGACTCGACGCGGTCGCCCTGCTTCATGTCCTTCGGCGCGAGGATGTACCGCTTCTCGCCGTCGGCGTAGTGCAGCAGCGCGATGCGCGCCGTGCGGTTCGGGTCGTACTCGATGTGAGCGACCTTCGCCGGCACGCCGTCCTTGTCGACCCGCTTGAAGTCGATCAGACGGTACTGACGCTTGTGACCGCCACCGTGGTGCCGCGTGGTGATCCGGCCGTGGGCGTTACGCCCGCCCTTCTTCGGCAACGGAGCCAGCAGCGACTTTTCCGGCGTGGACCGGGTGATCTCGGCGAAGTCAGCGACACTCGAGCCACGTCGGCCCGGCGTCGTCGGCTTGTACTTACGGATAGCCATTGTCTACACCCCTCAGCTGACCGGGCCGCCGAAGGCCTCGATGCGGTCACCGTCAGCCAGCTTCACGATCGCCCGCTTGGTCGCCTTGCGCTGACCGAAACCGGTCTTGGTGCGCTTGCGCTTACCCTGGCGGTTGAGCGTGTTGACCGTCAGGACGCGGACGTTGAAGATCTGCTGGATAGCGATCTTGATCTCGGTCTTGTTCGCGTCCGGGTGCACCAGGAAGGTGTACCAGTTCCGGTTCAGCTCGCTGTAGCTCTTCTCCGAGACGACCGGCGCCACGATGATGTCGCGCGGGTCGGCGATCGTGCTCACTTGCCACCCTCCTCGGTGGTCTCGGCGGGCACGCCCAGGAACTCGTCCAGGGCGTCCTTGGTGAAGACCACGTCGTCGGCCACGAGCACGTCGTACGTGTTCAGCTGGCCGGACTCGATCAGGTGCACGCGCGGCTCGTTGCGCAGCGACACCCAGTTCAGCTCGTCGGTGCTGCTCAGCACGACCAGGACCCGACGGGCCTCGGTGAGCTTGGTCAGCGTGGCCAGGGCCGCCTTGGTAGACGGCTTCTCGCCCGAGACGAACGCCTCGACGACGTGCACCTGCCCGGCGCGGGCCCGGTCGGAGAGGGCACCCCGCAGAGCGGCGGCCTTCATCTTCTTCGGGGTCCGCTGGCTGTAGTCGCGCGGCACGGGACCGTGCACGACGCCACCGCCGGCGAACTGCGGCGCGCGGATCGAGCCCTGCCGGGCGCGACCGGTGCCCTTCTGCTTGTACGGCTTCTTGCCGCCACCGGCGACCTCGCCGCGGGTCTTGGCCTTGTGCGTGCCCTGTCGGGCCGCCGCGAGCTGGGCCACCACGACCTGGTGCATCAGCGCGACGTTGGCCTGCACGTCGAAGATGTCCTCCGGCAGCTCCACGGAGCCGCTGGTGGTGCCTTCGACGGTGCGCACGTCAACGGTGGTCACTTGGCCGCACCGCCCTTCTTCACCTTGCTCTTGGCCGCGGTACGGACCAGAACGAGCGCGCCCTTGGGACCAGGAATGGCACCCCGGACGAGCAGCAGGTTGTTCTCGGTGTCGACCGCCTGGACGGTGAGGTTCTGCACGGTGTACCGAACGCCACCCATACGGCCGGCCATCCGGGTGCCCTTGAAGACACGACCCGGAGTGGCGCAGGCGCCGATGGAGCCGGGCGAGCGGTGCTTGCGCTCGACGCCGTGGCCGGCGCCCAGGCCGTGGAAGCCGTGCCGCTTCATCGGGCCGGCGTAGCCCTTGCCCTTGGTCTTGCCGGTGACGTCGATGGTGACGCCGGCCGGGAACTCCTCGACAGTGACTTCCTGGCCGAGCGAGTATTCCCCAGCGTCAGTGGTGCGCAGCTCGACGATGTGCCGGCGCGGCGCCACGTCCGCCTTGGCGTAGTGCCCGCTGATCGGCTTCTTGACCTTGCGCGGGTCGATGGTGCCGTACGCGAGCTGGACCGCGGAGTAACCGTCCTTCTCGGCGCTACGAACCTGGCTGATGACGCACGGGCCGGCCTCGACCACGGTCACGGGAACAACACGGTTGTTCTCCCAGACCTGGGTCATGCCGAGCTTGGCGCCCAGGATCCCCTTGACTTGCCTGTCCATTTGTCCGGTCCCTACAGCTTGATCTCGATGTCGACGCCAGCCGGCAGGTCGAGGCGCATGAGCGAGTCGACCGTCTTCGGGGTCGGGTCGATGATGTCGATCAGCCGCTTGTGCGTGCGCATCTCGAAGTGCTCGCGCGAGTCCTTGTACTTGTGCGGCGAGCGGATAACGCAGAAACGGTTGATCTCCGTGGGCAGCGGCACCGGGCCCGCGACCTGCGCCCCGGTGCGCGTCACCGTCTCGACGATCTTCCGAGCCGAGGAGTCGACGACCTCGTGGTCATAGGCCTTGAGCCGGATGCGGATCTTCTGTCCCGCCATGGTGGCTTCTGTTCCTTCTCTCGATGCCGCTGTGTTGCGGGCGCCTGTACCGGCTGGCACAGGCCCACTTCGCCGACCCCCGCGGTCGGGCGTGTCGCGCCCTCGGGCCGAGCTCCGCCCCTAGGTACCGGAGTGGTGCCGACCGCACGGGGGGTCAAGGCGCCGATCGCATTACCGCGACCTGAACGCCGTGCGAGGGTGGTTGGCGACTGGGCCGCCAACCACCCTACGCTCGACTGCCTCGCCACCCGGAGGTTCAGCGAAAGCCGAACACAGGCGACGAACTGTCGTTACGCAACCTGACTAGTATGCCGCACGACCGGCGGCGGGTCTAATCGGGGTTACCTAGTTCACTTGTTAATCTTGGTGACGAACCCGGCGCCGACGGTGCGGCCACCCTCGCGGATCGCGAACTTGAGGTTCTCCTCCATGGCGATGGGCTGGATCAGCTTCACCGACATGGACGTGTTGTCACCCGGCATGACCATCTCGGTGCCCTCGGGGAGGGTGACGACACCGGTGACGTCAGTGGTCCGGAAGTAGAACTGCGGGCGGTAGTTCTGGAAGAACGGGGTGTGACGGCCACCCTCCTCCTTGGAGAGGATGTAGACCGTCGCCTCGAACTCCGTGTGCGGGGTGTTCGAGCCCGGCTTCACGACGACCATGCCGCGCTCGACCTCGTCGCGCTTGGTACCACGCAGCAGCAGACCGACGTTCTCGCCTGCGCGGGCGTCGTCCAGGGTCTTCCGGAACATCTCGATCGCGGTGACCTTGGTCTTGAAGCTCTTCTCCTTGATACCGACGAGCTCGACATCCTCGTTCGGCAGGAGAACGCCGCGCTCCACGCGACCGGTGACGACGGTGCCACGACCGGTGATCGTGAAGACGTCCTCAACCGGCATCAGGAACGGCTTGTCAACCTCGCGCTCCGGCTGCGGGATCGAGGTGTCGACAGCGGTCATCAGGTCCAGCAGCTTGCCGGTCCACTCGGGGTCACCCTCGAGGGCCTTCAGCGCCGAAACCCGAACGACCGGCAGGTCGTCACCCGGGTACTCCTGCGAGGAGAGCAGCTCACGGACCTCGAGCTCGACGAGCTCCAGGAGCTCCTCGTCATCGACCATGTCGCTCTTGTTGAGCGCCACGACGATGTACGGCACACCGACCTGACGGGCCAGCAGCACGTGCTCGCGGGTCTGCGGCATCGGGCCGTCGGTCGCCGCGACCACCAGGATCGCGCCGTCCATCTGCGCGGCACCGGTGATCATGTTCTTGATGTAGTCGGCGTGCCCAGGGCAGTCGACGTGCGCGTAGTGCCGCGACTCGGTCTGGTACTCGACGTGCGCGATCGAGATCGTGATGCCGCGGGCCTTCTCCTCCGGCGCCTTGTCGATCTCGTCGAACGGCGTGTAGGGGTTCAGGTCCGGGTACTGGTCGTGCAGGACCTTGGTGATGGCCGCCGTCAGCGTCGTCTTACCGTGGTCGATGTGACCAATGGTGCCGATGTTGACGTGCGGCTTAGTCCGCTCGAACTTAGCCTTCGCCACTGGTGTCCTCCTGTGGACTTCTTGGTTCGTACGCCCGGCGCGCCGGTCGGCGCTTAGGACTCTGTCGACAGCCTTTCCGGCCTGACGGCCGGAGAGCCTTTGTGGGTTCTGCGGCGATGAAGCCTACAGGCCCGGTCTCACGCGATCCGATCGTGGTGGCCGCGGGCGGGTGAACCCTCCCGCGACCAACCACGAATCACCAGCTCAGAGCGCTACTCGCCCGTTGCCTTGGCGATGATCTCCTTCGCGACGCTCTGCGGAACCTCGGCGTAGGAGTCGAACTGCATGCTGTAGCTAGCCCGGCCCTGGGTCTTCGACCGCAGGTCGCCGACGTAGCCGAACATCTCCGACAACGGCACCAGGGCCCGGACGATGCGGGCGCCGCTGCGCTCCTCCATCGCCTGGATGATGCCGCGGCGGGAGTTGAGGTCACCGATGACGTCACCCATGTTCTCCTCAGGAGTGGTGACTTCAACGGCCATCATCGGCTCGAGCAGTGCCGGATCGGCCTTGCGGGCCGCGTCCTTCATCACCATCGAGCCGGCGATCTTGAATGCCATTTCCGACGAGTCGACCTCGTGGTACTGGCCGTCCAGCAGGGTCAGCTTCACGCCGACCAGCGGGAAGCCCGCCAGGATGCCGTACTGCAGCGCGTCCTGCGCACCGGCGTCCACCGAGGGGATGAACTCCCGGGGGATGCGGCCGCCGCTGACGGCGTTCGCGAACTCGTAGGTCGGCGAGTCGTTGTCCAGCGGAAGCGGCTCGACGCTCACGATCACGCGGGCGTACTGGCCGGAACCACCGGTCTGCTTCTTGTGGGTGTACTCGACCTTGTCCACCTTGCGGCGGATGGTCTCGCGGTACGCCACCTGCGGCTTGCCGACGTTCGCCTCGACGTTGAACTCGCGGCGCATCCGGTCGACCAGGATGTCCAGGTGCAGCTCACCCATGCCGGAGATGACCGTCTGACCGGTCTCCTCGTCCAGCTGGACGCGGAAGGTCGGGTCCTCCTCGGCCAGGCGCTGGATGGCAGTGCCCAGCTTCTCCTGGTCGGACTTGGTCTTCGGCTCGATCGCCACCGAGATGACCGGCTCCGGGAAGGTCATGGACTCCAGGATGACCGGGTTCGCCGGGTCGGAGAGAGTGTCGCCGGTGGTGGTCTGCTTGAGACCCTGCACGGCGATGATGTCGCCGGCCTGCGCCGACGGACGCTCTTCCCGCTTGTTGGCGTGCATCTGGTAGATCTTGCCGATCCGCTCCTTGCGGTCCTTGGTGGAGTTGACCACCTGGGAACCGGAATCGAGCGTGCCGGAGTAGACCCGCACGTAGGTGAGCTTGCCCAGGTGCTTGTCCGTCTGGATCTTGAAGGCCAGGCCGGAGAAGGGCTCCGTGTTGGACGGCTTACGCAGCAGCGGGGTCTCGCCGTCGGTGGCCGTACCCTCGATCGCCGGAACGTCCAGCGGCGACGGCAGGAAGTCGACCACGGCGTCGAGCATGGGCTGAACGCCCTTGTTCTTGAACGCCGAGCCGCAGAGCACCGGGTTGGCCTTGCCGGCGATGGTGGCACGCCGGATGGCGGCCTTGATCTCCGCGTCGGGGATCTCCTCGCCCTCCAGGTACTTCTCCATCACCGCGTCGTCGACGTCGGCGAGGGTCTCCATCAGCTTCTCGCGCCACTCGGCCGCGGAGTCGGCCAGCTCGGCCGGGATCTCCTCAACCGCGTAGTCCTCACCCTTCTGGGTCTCCCCGCGCCAGGTGAGCGCGCGCATGCCGATCAGGTCGACGACACCGATGTGGTCACCCTCGAGCCCGATCGGGATCTGGAGCACCAGCGGGGTGGCGTTCAACCGGTCGATCATCATCTGCACGCAGCGGAAGAAGTCGGCGCCGGTCCGGTCGAGCTTGTTGACGAAGCACATACGCGGGACGTTGTACTTGTCGGCCTGCCGCCAGACGTTCTCCGTCTGCGGTTCCACGCCGGCGACACCGTCGTAAACCGCTACCGCACCATCCAGGACCCGCAGCGACCGCTCGACCTCGACCGTGAAGTCGACGTGGCCAGGCGTGTCGATGATCTGGATCGTGTGGTCTTTCCACTCACACTTGGTAGCAGCGGAGGTGATGGTGATACCACGCTCCTGCTCCTGCTCCATCCAGTCCATGACGGCAGCGCCCTCGTGGACCTCACCGATCTTGTACGTGATGCCGGTGTAGAACAGGATTCGCTCGGTGGTCGTGGTCTTACCGGCATCGATGTGCGCCATGATGCCGATGTTGCGTACCTTGGCGAGCGCGTCTGCGGCGGCCACTTCAATCCCTACTTATCGTCGTCTCGACTCAACTGGTGGCGGTTCCGGCGCCCGGAGGCGCCGGAACCAGGGTGTTACCAGCGGTAGTGCGCGAAGGCCTTGTTCGACTCGGCCATCTTGTGCGTGTCCTCGCGCCGCTTGACGGCGGCACCGAGGCCGTTGCTCGCGTCCAGCAGCTCGTTCATCAGCCGCTCGACCATGGTCTTCTCGCGCCGGGCGCGGGAGTACGTGACCAGCCAGCGCAGGCCCAGGGTGGTCGCCCGGGTCGGGCGGACCTCGACCGGAACCTGGTAGGTGGCGCCACCGACACGACGGCTGCGCACCTCGAGGGTCGGCTTGACGTTGTCCATCGCCCGCTTGAGGGTGACGACCGGGTCGGTGCCGGACTTCTCGCGGCAGCCCTCGAGGGCCGCGTACACGATGGACTCGGCGAGCTGACGCTTGCCGCGGAGCAGGATCTTGTTCACCAGCTGGGTGACCAGCGGCGAGTTGTACACCGGGTCAGCGACCAGTGGCCGCCGCGGAGCGGGTCCCTTACGCGGCATGTCAGCTCTTCTCCTTCTTCGCGCCGTAACGGCTGCGCGCCTGCTTGCGGTTGCGGACACCCTGGGTGTCCAGCGAGCCGCGAACGATCTTGTAACGCACGCCGGGGAGGTCCTTCACCCGACCGCCGCGAACGAGCACGATCGAGTGCTCCTGCAGGTTGTGACCGACGCCGGGGATGTAGGCGGTCACCTCGATCTGGCTGCTGAGCTTCACGCGAGCGACCTTGCGCAGCGCCGAGTTCGGCTTCTTCGGGGTGGTGGTGTACACGCGGGTGCACACGCCGCGCCGCTGAGGGGAACCCTTCAGCGCCGGGGTCTTGGTCTTGGTCGTCTTCGCCTGGCGGCCCTTTCGGACCAGCTGCTGGATCGTGGGCACCGGGTTTCTCCGCTCCCTTCGGCCGCATCCGCGGCCGCGCCGTCTGCTCGTTAGCCGGCCTGATGACCGGCTCTCCTACATTCCGACCAGGGTCGCCTTGCGGAGACCCCGGCACCCGCGGTCGGGCGTGTCGCCCTCGTCACGGCCCCGTTGCGACGCTCTCGCGTTCGTACCGGGTTTTGTCACCGGCGCGCGGGTCGCCCCGCCCCGGATCTTTGGCTTGTCGTGCCGCCGTCCGTAAGCCGGAAACAGCGCACGCACGAGTTGCCCGGGCATGCCCGGGCACAAGGGGAAAGAGTACCTACCACAACCGCCCAGGTCAAAACGGAATGGCCCGGCGACTGTCTCACACCCGCCGGCCGGATCTCGTCCTGCCCCGTCGCCCGCGATGGGCACCTACGAATACAAGTGTACCGGCTTCCCCGTAGAAGCACCCATCGCCCCCGGGGTGACCGGAAGCCTTCCGCGGAAAACCCCCGTCAGGTGCCGGATCTCTCGGTGACGACCCTCACGTCAGCGTGAGAAGCAGGGCAAGACCCAGGCCCAGCAGGCTGAGCAGCGCCCCCGCCGCGCCGCAGCTGATCCCGGCCATCGCCAGCCCGCGGCCGGTGAACTGGACCGCGGATGGCACCGTCGGCCGCCGGATCTGCCGCCGGCCGAGCAGCCCGATGACGACCGCCGCCCCGCCGGCCAGCACACCCAGCGCAGCGAACGCCCCGGAGGCCCAGGCCCCGCCGTCGTTCTTGAAGGCCACTCCGAAGCAGATCACCAGCAGTGAGACCAGGAGTGAGGCGATCCCCGCCACCAGCGCCCCGATGGCCAGCCCGGACGTGACCGGTGGCACGTCCAGGTGCACGACGCCGAACGGCGTACCCGAAACGGCCTCCACCCGCTTCGGCGGCCGGCGCTGGTCGTCGGTGGGCGGCGGTACCGGACGACCCGGCGTGCCACCCCACCCGGGGCCGTGCCCCGGCGGCGGCGGACCCCAGCCGGGCGCCGCCCCGGGCCCGGACGACGGCGGGCCCCAGCCGTACGACGCAGCCGGCCCAGACGAGGACGGACCCCACCCCGGCGGCGCAGACGACGACGGACCCCACCCAGCCGGCACACTCGGCGCGGACGAGGACGGACCCCAGCCGTACGGCGCTCCCGATCCAGCCGTCGGCGGGCCCCAGCCGGGCGGCACACCCGGCCCGGAGGTGGGCGGGCCCCAGCCCTGCGGCGTCGAGGTCGGTGCGCTGGAGACCGGGTACGGCTGGTCGGAGCCGGGCGTCGCGGTCGTGCCCCAGCCGTTCGGACCCCAACCGGGGGGCGGCGCAGCAGGAGGCGGCGGGCTCGGGATGGACACCGGTGGGTGCGTCTCGCCGCTCGGACCGGGTCGCGCCCAGTCGCTCGGCTCGGATGGCGGAGCCGGCGGGTCCGGCGGGCCGGCCGGTTCGTCCGCAGGGGGCCGCGCCGGTTCCGTCACGAGGTCCTCCTGTCGAAAGGCCGCCACCGCCACACGGCGGACATCGGCCAGGCTACCGCCGCGAGCGCCGCCGCCCGCGCCGGGCGCGGTCACCGGTGGCTCAGTCCATGTTCGCCGGGTAGTCGTGGCCGAACGGGGCACCGGCCAACCGGACCACCCCGATGACCACCGCGGCCACCACACTGACCGCGACCAGCACCAGGCCGGTCCAGGCCATCCACTCCCCGCGTCGCAGCCAGACGGCGCCGGTCAGGAAACCCCCCGAGGCGTACGCCTCCCGACGCGCCTGCCGGGCCAGTTGCAGCGCCACGGTGGCCGGCACCACGCCACCGATGAACAGCCCGGTCAACATGCCGAGCAGGCCCAGCGCGAAGACCGCCCGCGCCTTCGTGGCGCGGGCCGGGTCCGGGTCCAGCGGGTGGCGCACGCCCTGTTGGGCGACGGACACCTGCCCGGGTGCGGTCGTCATCCCCCCATCATGCCGAACCAGGCCCAGGGGTGGGTGGGCACGGACACGACGAGGCCCCCGGCTTTCACCGGGGGCCTCGTCGTGTGACTGGTGCTTAGCGGTACGACCCGAAGTCGAAGTCGTCCAGCGGCACGGCCTGCCCACTGGCCGGCCCGAACCCGTAGTCGGTCTCCGGGTAACCGGTCATCGAGTAGACCTTGGCCTTGGCCTCCTCGGTCGGCTCGACCCGGACGTTGCGGTACTTGCTGATGCCGGTACCGGCCGGGATGAGCTTTCCGATGATCACGTTCTCCTTGAGGCCGACCAGCGAGTCGCTGCGCGAGTTGATCGCAGCGTCGGTCAGCACCCGGGTGGTCTCCTGGAAGGAGGCCGCCGAGAGCCAGGAGTCGGTGGCCAGCGAGGCCTTGGTGATACCCATCAGCACCGGACGACCGGCGGCGGGCTCGCCGCCCTCCGAGACGAGCCGGCGGTTCTCCGACTCGAACAGCGCCCGGTCGACGAGCACACCCGGCAGGAACTCGGTCGAGCCGGAGTCGATGACCGTCACCCGCTTGAGCATCTGGCGGATGATGATCTCGATGTGCTTGTCGTGGATGAGCACACCCTGCGAGCGGTAGACCTCCTGGACCTCACTGGTCAGGTGGACCTGGACCGCCCGCGGACCCATGATCCGCAGCAACTCGTGCGGGTCGATGGTGCCCTCGGTCAGCTTCTCGCCGACCGCGACGTGACCGCCGTCGTGGGTACGGAGCTTGACGCGCTTGGAGATCTTGTCGTAGACGATCTCTTCGCTGCCGTCGTCCGGCACCACGATGATCTTGCGCGAGCGCTCGCCATCCTCGATCCGGATCCGACCGGGGGTGTCGGCGATGGGCGCCTTACCCTTCGGGACCCGAGCCTCGAAGATTTCCTGAACACGCGGCAGACCCTGGGTGATGTCCTCACCCGCGACACCACCGGTGTGGAAGGTACGCATCGTCAGCTGCGTACCGGGCTCACCGATGGACTGGGCGGCGATGATGCCGACCGCCTCGCCGATGTCGACCGACTTACCGGTCGGCAGCGACCTGCCGTAGCAGGCCGCGCAGACGCCCAGCTTCGACTCGCAGGTGAGCACGCTGCGCACCCGGACCGTCTCCACACCAGCGGCGACGATCTTGTCGACCCCGATGGAGTTGATGTCCTGACCGCGCTCGGCCACCACGGTGCCGTCCGGCCCCTTGATGTCGTCGGCGAGGGTCCGGGCGTGCACGCTGGTCTCGGCGTGGGTGTGGACGACGAGCTTGCCGTCCAGCTTCTCGCCGATCTGCATCGGGATCGCCCGGTCGGTGCCGCAGTCCTCTTCGCGGATGATGACGTCCTGCGAGACGTCCACCAGACGACGGGTCAGGTAACCCGAGTCGGCGGTCCGCAGCGCGGTGTCGGCGAGACCCTTACGGGCACCGTGCGTGGAGATGAAGTACTCCAGCACGGACAGACCCTCCCGGTAGCTGGCCTTGATCGGCCGCGGGATGATCTCACCCTTGGGGTTGGCCACCAGACCACGGATCGCCGCGATCTGCCGGAGCTGGAGCAGGTTACCGCGAGCACCCGAGTTGATCATCTTCCACAGCGGGTTCTCCTGCGGCAGCGCGGTGTCCATCTCCTTGGCGACCTCGTTGGTCGCCTTGGTCCAGATCTCGATGAGCTCGCCGCGACGCTCCTCGGCGGTCATCAGACCACGCTGGTACTGCTTGTCGATCTGGTCGGCGTCCTTCTCGTACCGTGCCAGGATCTCCGCCTTGCGCGGCGGAGCGATGACGTCCTCCATGCCGATCGTCACGCCGGACCAGGTGGCCCAGTGGAAACCGGCCTCCTTGAGCCCGTCCAGGGTGGCGGCCAGCGCCACCTTGGGGAAGCGCTCGGCGAGGTCGTTGACGATCGCGGAGAGCTGACCCT
This sequence comes from Micromonospora sp. NBC_00362, assembly GCF_026342155.1. Taxonomy (NCBI): domain Bacteria; kingdom Bacillati; phylum Actinomycetota; class Actinomycetes; order Micromonosporales; family Micromonosporaceae; genus Micromonospora; species Micromonospora sp. NBC_00362. The sequence continues at coordinate 5,312,271 of NZ_JAPENH010000001.1, read as the reverse complement.
TGCGGATCTCGTAGTTCACGAAGCGGTAGCCCTGCGGCAGCGTCTCGTTGAACAGCACCCGACCCAGGGTGGTCTCCACGGTCAGCGGGTCACCCTCGACCCAGCCCTCCGGGGCGCTCCACGCCTCGGAGCCGTTGCCGTTGTCGACACCGACCACGCCACGCAGGCGGATCTTCACCGGCGCCTGCAGGTGCAGCTCGCCGTTGTCGAAGGCCATCCGCGCCTCGGCGTCCGAGCTGAACGCCCGGCCCTCGCCCTTCTCACCGGCGGTGAGGTGGGTGAGGTGGTACAGACCGATGACCATGTCCTGGGTAGGCATGGTGACCGGCTTACCGTCGGCCGGCTTGAGGATGTTGTTCGACGACAGCATCAGGATCCGCGCCTCGGCCTGAGCCTCGGCGGACAGCGGCACGTGCACCGCCATCTGGTCACCGTCGAAGTCGGCGTTGAACGCGGTGCAGACCAGCGGGTGGATCTGGATGGCCTTGCCCTCGACCAGCTGCGGCTCGAAGGCCTGGATGCCCAGGCGGTGCAGGGTCGGCGCCCGGTTGAGCAGCACCGGGTGCTCGCCGATGACCTCTTCCAGCACGTCCCACACGACCGGGCGCTGACGCTCGACCATCCGCTTGGCGGACTTGATGTTCTGTGCGTGGTTCAGATCCACCAGCCGCTTCATCACGAAGGGCTTGAACAGCTCCAGCGCCATCTGCTTGGGCAGACCGCACTGGTGCAGCTTGAGCTTCGGGCCGACCACGATGACCGAACGGCCGGAGTAGTCGACGCGCTTGCCCAGCAGGTTCTGGCGGAACCGGCCCTGCTTGCCCTTGAGCATGTCGGACAGCGACTTGAGCGGGCGGTTACCCGGGCCGGTGACCGGCCGGCCGCGACGGCCGTTGTCGAACAGCGCGTCGACGGCCTCCTGGAGCATCCGCTTCTCGTTGTTGACGATGATCTCGGGCGCGCCGAGGTCGATCAGTCGCTTGAGGCGGTTGTTCCGGTTGATCACGCGGCGGTACAGGTCGTTCAGGTCGGAGGTCGCGAAGCGGCCACCGTCGAGCTGCACCATCGGGCGCAGGTCCGGCGGGATGACCGGGACGCAGTCCAGCACCATGCCGAGCGGCGAGTTGCGGGTGTTCAGGAACGCCGCGACGACCTTGAGCCGCTTGAGCGCCCGGATCTTCCGCTGGCCCTTGCCGGACCGGATGGTCTCCCGCAGGCTCTCGGCCTCGGCGTCGAGGTCCATGTTCTGGACCAGCGCCTTGATCGCCTCGGCGCCCATGGAACCGGTGAAGTACTCACCGAACCGGTCGCGCAGCTCGCGGTAGAGCAGCTCGTCGGTGACCAGCTGCTTCGGCTCCAGCTTGCGGAAGGTGTCCAGCACCTCGTCCAGGCGGTCGATCTCGCGCTGGGCCCGGTCGCGGATCTGGCGCATCTCGCGCTCTCCGCCCTCCTTGACCTTGCGCCGGACGTCCGCCTTGGCACCCTCGGCCTCCAGCTCGGCCAGGTCGGCCTCGAGCTTGGCGGCGCGCTTCTCGATCTCCGAGTCGCGGCTGTTCTCGGACTGCCGCTTCTCGGCCAGGATCTCGTTCTCGATCGTCGAGAGGTCGCGGTGACGCGACTCCGCGTCCACGCTCGTCACGACGTACGAGGCGAAGTAGATGATCTTCTCGAGGTCCTTGGGAGCGAGGTCCAGCAGGTAACCCAGCCGGCTCGGAACGCCCTTGAAGTACCAGATGTGGGTCACCGGAGCGGCGAGCTCGATGTGCCCCATCCGCTCACGGCGGACCTTGGAGCGAGTCACCTCGACGCCGCAGCGCTCACAGATGATGCCCTTGAACCGGACGCGCTTGTACTTACCGCAGTAGCACTCCCAGTCCCGCTGCGGACCGAAGATCTTCTCGCAGAAGAGCCCGTCCTTTTCCGGCTTCAGGGTGCGGTAGTTGATCGTCTCAGGCTTCTTGACCTCGCCGTGCGACCACTGACGGATGTCGTCGGCGGTGGCGAGACCAATGCGCAGCTCGTCGAAGAAGTTGACGTCGAGCACTATGTCCCCTATGTCGTCGTCTGTACTGCTAATTCTCGGGTGGGGTCGGGGGCCGGCGAGCCGGCCCCCGACCGCTCACCTCAGACCTCTTCGACCGAGCTCGGCTCGCGCCGGGACAGGTCGATGCCCAGCTCCTCAGCGGCCCGGAACACCTCGTCGTCGGTCTCGCGCATTTCCAGGGCCACACCGTCGCTGGAGAGAACCTCAACGTTGAGGCACAGCGACTGCAGCTCCTTGAGCAGCACCTTGAACGACTCCGGGATGCCCGGCTCCGGGATGTTCTCGCCCTTGACGATGGCCTCGTAGACCTTCACTCGGCCGAGCACGTCGTCGGACTTGATCGTGAGCAGCTCCTGCAGGGCGTAGGCAGCGCCGTACGCCTGCATCGCCCAGCACTCCATCTCACCGAAACGCTGACCACCGAACTGCGCCTTACCACCCAGCGGCTGCTGCGTGATCATCGAGTACGGGCCGGTCGAACGAGCGTGGATCTTGTCGTCGACCAGGTGGTTGAGCTTCAGGATGTAGACGTAGCCGACAGCGATCGGGTCCGGCAGCGGCTCACCGGAACGACCGTCGAACAGCTGCGCCTTGCCGGTACGACCGATCAGCTGCTTGCCGTCCCGGTTAGGCAGGGTCGACTCGAGCAGACCGGAGATCTCCTCCTCGCGAGCACCATCGAAGACCGGGGTGGCCACGTTGGTGTCGCCCTCGGACTCGTGCGCGTCGATCGAGCGCAGCTGACGCTTCCAGTCGGCGTCGTCACCCTCGACCTTCCAACCGGTCTTGGCGACCCAACCGAGGTGGGTCTCCAGCACCTGGCCGATGTTCATCCGGCTCGGCACACCGAGCGGGTTGAGCACGATGTCGACGGGGGTGCCGTCCTCGAGGAACGGCATGTCCTCGATCGGCAGGATCTTCGAGATGACACCCTTGTTGCCGTGCCGGCCGGCGAGCTTGTCGCCGTCCTGGATCTTGCGCTTCTGGGCGACGTAGACCCGGACCAGCTCGTTGACACCCGGCGGCAACTCGTCGCCGTCCTCGCGGGAGAACGTGCGCACACCGATGACCGTGCCGGTCTCGCCGTGCGGCACCTTCAGCGAGGTGTCCCGAACCTCACGCGCCTTCTCACCGAAGATCGCGCGGAGCAGGCGCTCCTCCGGGGTCAGCTCGGTCTCACCCTTGGGCGTGACCTTGCCGACCAGGATGTCACCGGGGACGACCTCGGCGCCGATCCGGATGATGCCGCGCTCGTCGAGGTCAGCGAGCATTTCCTCGCTGACGTTCGGGATGTCGCGGGTGATCTCCTCCGGACCGAGCTTGGTGTCCCGGGCGTCGACCTCGTGCTCCTCGATGTGGATCGAGGTGAGCACGTCCTGCTGCACGAGGCGCTGCGACAGGATGATCGCGTCCTCGTAGTTGTGGCCCTCCCAGCACATGAACGCCACCAGCAGGTTGCGTCCGAGTGCCATCTCGCCCTCGTCGGTGCACGGACCGTCGGCGATGACCTGACCGGCCTCGACGCGGTCGCCCTCGAAGACGACCGGCTTCTGGTTGACGCAGGAGCCGGCGTTGGAGCGGCGGAACTTGTGCAGCAGGTACGTCCGGCGGTGGCCGTCATCCTGGTGGATGGTGACGTAGTCGGCGCAGAGATCCTCGATCACACCGCCGACCTCGGCGACCACCACGTCGCCAGCGTCGACAGCGGCCCGGTACTCCATGCCCGTACCCACGAGCGGCGCCTCGGCCTTGACCAGCGGCACCGCCTGGCGCTGCATGTTCGCGCCCATCAGTGCCCGGTTGGCGTCGTCGTGCTCGAGGAACGGGATCATGGCGGTCGCGACCGAGGTCATCTGCCGGGGCGAGACGTCCATGTAGTCGACGGCACCGGGGAGGACGTCCTCGGTCTCGCCGCCCTTACGACGGCAGAGCACCCGCTCCTCGGCGAACGTGCCGTCAGCCTTCAGGCGCGCGTTGGCCTGGGCCTTGACGAACCGGTCCTCCTCGTCCGCGGTCAGGTAGTCGATCTGGTCGGTGACCCGACCCTCGACGACCTTCCGGTACGGCGTCTCGATGAAGCCGAACGGGTTGACCCGGGCGAAGGTGGACAGCGCGCCGATCAGGCCGATGTTCGGGCCTTCCGGCGTCTCGATCGGGCACATCCGGCCGTAGTGGGACGGGTGCACGTCGCGGACCTCGAAGCCGGCCCGCTCCCGGGACAGACCACCCGGGCCGAGCGCGCTCAGCCGACGCCGGTGGGTCAGGCCCGCCAGCGGGTTGGTCTGGTCCATGAACTGGGACAGCTGGGACGTCCCGAAGAACTCCTTGATCGCCGCCACCACCGGGCGGATGTTGATCAGGGTCTGCGGGGTGATCGCCTCGACGTCCTGCGTGGTCATCCGCTCGCGAACGACCCGCTCCATCCGGGAAAGGCCGACCCGAACCTGGTTCTGGATCAGCTCGCCCACGGTACGGAGACGCCGGTTGCCGAAGTGGTCGATGTCGTCGGCCTCGTAGCCGTCCTCACCGGCGTGCAGCCGGCACAGGTACTCCACGGTGGCGACGATGTCGTCCTCGGTCAGCGTGCCGGTGGTGATCGGCACGCCAACTTCCAGCTTCTTGTTGAACTTGTAGCGCCCGACCTTGGCGACGTCGTACCTCTTCGGGTTGAAGAAGAGGTTGTCGAGCAGGGTCTGGGCGTTCTCGCGCGTCGGCGGCTCGCCAGGGCGCAGCTTGCGGTAGATGTCGAGCAGAGCCTCGTCGGCGCCGGCGATGTGGTCCTTCTCGAGCGTGGTCATCATCAGCTCGGACCAGCCGAACTTCTCACGGATCCGCTCGGCCGACCATCCGATGGCCTTGAGCAGGACGGTGACGGCCTGCCGACGCTTGCGGTCGATGCGTACGCCGACCGTGTCGCGCTTATCGATGTCGAACTCCAGCCAGGCACCCCGACTCGGGATGACCTTGACGCTGGAGAGGTCGCGGTCGGAGGTCTTGTCCGGCTGCTTGTCGAAGTACACGCCCGGAGAACGGACGAGCTGGCTGACCACGACGCGCTCGGTGCCGTTGATGACGAAGGTGCCCTTGGGCGTCATCATCGGGAAGTCACCCATGAACACCGTCTGGCTCTTGATCTCGCCAGTGGTGTTGTTGGTGAACTCCGCGGTCACGAAGAGCGGAGCGCAGTAGGTCAGGTCCTTCTCCTTGCACTCCTCGATCGAGGCCTTGACCTCGTCGAAGCGCGGCGCCGAGAAGGAGAGTGACATGGTGCCGGAGAAGTCCTCAATGGGACTGATCTCTTCAAGGATCTCCGCGAGACCCGATCGTGCGTGCGGGTCGTCCGCCGACCGGCCCTGCCAAGCCTCGTTGCCGACGAGCCAGTCGAAGGACTCGTTTTGGATGGCAAGGAGGTTGGGGACCTCGAGGTGTTCGGTGATCCTGCCGAATGAAACTCGGCGGGGAGCGAATGCGCTCGACGTACGACTGGTCTTCGCAGGGCGGGAAGCTGCCAAGATGCGTCCTTCCGAGGACCGGTGCTGCAGAACGGCTGGTACGCGTGCACTCCAATGACCCCACCAGAAATATCCGTAAACGGACATTTCCGAGCAGGGGTCAAGTCGGAAGGCAGCGCAAACTAGCAGTGTAGCCGAGAGGCTAACCGCTGTCCAGCCCACCCCGCAGGTTGTTTGCGGAGCGCGCCTCGGCCCCCGTCAACCGGGGTCTGCCGGGCCGCTCAGAACGCAACTCCCCACTGGGCCGCTCGGGTTACAGCGGCTGATGGTGCCGCCGCTGTCATACCCACGTCGTGGCCGTCGCAAGCGCGGTGTCTTGCTGGTGTCAGCGTGCCTGGCAGCCCCGGGCCGCGTCAAGGGCCGGTATCCGGGTTGTCCCTTGTTTCCCACTGGAGGGCGACCCGCCACGCTCGTTCGGGTCAAGGGTACCCATTGTTGGAGCGCAGCTCAGGACCGGTCGCGGCCAGATCCACAAACACGGCGGGCGGTGATCCGTGTCGGATCACCGCCCGCCGTGACGCGATGGTGTCCCAGCTCACGAGCCGGGTACGCGTTTGTGGAACGTCAGGTCACTTGAGGGTGACCTTGGCGCCTTCACCCTCGAGCTTGGCCTTCGCCTTGTCGGCGGTCTCCTTGTTGACCTTCTCCAGGATGGCCTTCGGCGCGGACTCGACCGCGTCCTTGGCCTCCTTGAGGCCCAGGCCGGTCAGCTCACGCACGACCTTGATGACCTGGATCTTCTTGCCACCGTCAGCCTCGAGGATGACGTCGAACTCGTCCTGCTCCGGCTCGGCCTCGGCCGCGGCGGCGCCGCCGCCGCCACCCTGGGCGATCGCGACCGGAGCGGCAGCGGTGACCTCGAAGGTCGTCTCGAACTGCTTCACGAACTCAGAGAGCTCGATCAGCGTCATCTCCTTGAACGCGTCGAGCAGCTCGTCGGTGCTGAGCTTCGCCATATCTGGCGTCCTTTCCTGATTCTGTTAAGTAAGAACTGGTGCGCCGTGGGGGCCTCAGGCCGCCTCGGCGCCCTCCTTCTCGCGCTTGTCCTGCAGTGCAGCCGCCAGACGGGCGGTCTTCGACAGCGGGGCCTGGAACAGGGCCGCGGCCTTGCTCAGGTTGCCCTTCATCGCGCCGGCCAGCTTGGCCAGCAGCACCTCGCGGGACTCAAGGTCGGCGAGCTTCGTGACCTCGGCCGCGGTGATGGCCTTGCCCTCGAAGACACCGCCCTTGATGACGAGCTTCGGGTTGGCCTTCGCGAAGTCGCGAAGCCCCTTCGCCGCCTCGACGACGTCGCCCGAAACGAAAGTCAGCGCGGTAGGACCGGTGAACAGCTCGTCGAGGCCGGTGATGCCCGCGTCCGTCGCAGCACGCTTGGCCAGCGTGTTCTTCGCGACCGTGTAGCTGGTATCGGCGCCGAGCGAGCGCCGAAGCTGGGTGAGCTGGGAAACCGTCAGACCGCGGTACTCGGTCAGCACGGTGGCGCCCGAACTGCGGAAGCTCTCGGTCAGCTCAGCGACGGCCGTGGCCTTGTCGGCCCGGATCGGCTTGTCCGCCATGTCCCTCCTCTCTCGTTACTCGAGGCTGGTCCCTGTCTCGGCCGAAGCCGGAACGGGGGCGGAGGCGACGCGACAACGAAAAAGCCCCGGCGCAGGGCGCACGGGGCGAGGGCCGGCGGATCGTCATGGTCGGCGGACCATGCTCACTGCCGAGTTACGCTTGCCGCCCTACGCGGGTCGCCCGTCGTCGCGGGACCTTCGACCGTGCCGAAGCACGGTGACCAGCGGTCTTTGGGTGGTTCCTCATCCATGAGAACACGGATGACGGTTGAAGAGTACGCGCCCCGACCAGCAGCGCCAAATCGCGCCCGGTGAGCCACGTCACCCGTGCCAGTGCCGGTCAGCCCTGCGCCCGCCGACGCCACAGGTAGCCGCCGACGACAGCGGCGCTCCAGGCCAACGCCCACCCACTCAACCCCAGCAGTGTCAGCGCGGCGGCGTCGCCGGCGGTGGTCCGAGCGGCCGCCATGATCGGCGGTGCCAGCCAGGGGGCCACCGAGCCGGTCAGGCCGAACACCACAGCGCCGACCCCGCCCAGGGCCAACACCGCTACGCCGTACCCGGCGCCGCCCACCGACGCCCGGCTGGCCAGCGCCCCAAGGGCAACCGCAGCGGGTACGACCAGCACGTGCGCCCACAATCCCAGCGCGAGCCCGACCGGAATCGACCGGTCCCCCGGGTCGACCGGGCCGGACACCCCGCCGACCAGCCACGGAAAGAGCAGCGCGACGGCCACCGTCACCTGCGCCGCCACCGCGGCGGCGAGCAGCCCGGCCAACCGCTCCCGGGCCACCCCGACCGTCACCTGCGCCAGCCGACGCTGCACGTCCGGCTCGACGTCCAACAGGATCTTGGTTTGCCAGGCGAGCACCGGAAAGAGCACCACCGCGGAGACCCCGTACGCCTCCGCCGGCTGGGCCCGGCCACCGCCGTACAGGGTGCCGAGCGTGATCAGGCCGGCGAGCAACGGCGCCAACGCCCGGCCGGTGCGCAGGAAACCGGCCAACCGCATCCGGACCAGGGCGCTCACCGGGTCTCCCCCGCTGCCGACTCGACAGTGACGTCAGCGGCCTCCGGCTGCTCCGCTGTCAGCTCCCCGGCCATCGCGAGCGGCGGCTCGGCGGGTCGGGCGGCATCTGCCGACCGGAGCGGCTCGACGGGCAGGGCCTGGGGTGCGGCGGTGGAGGCGTCGGAGCGTACCCGCAGCACCTGATGGCCCTCGGCGCGCAACCGGGCGACGGTGCCGGCAACCCGCGCGGCCGGCACCGCCACCTCGACCACAGCGATCGTCTCGTCCGTTGACGACGTCTCCTCGGTGAGCGAGCCGTCGGCCACCAACCAGCGGCGCGCGGCCGGGAGCCGGACCGTCTCGCCGCGATGGTCACTGACCAGGACTGACCCGTCGGCGGCGAGCACCTCGGCGATCAGCTCGGGCACCAACTCACGGGTGGTGGCGTCCAGCCCCTCCCAGGGCTCGTCGAGCACCAGCAGGCCCGGTGGGCGCAGCAGCGCCTGGGCGAGGCCGACCTTCTGCGCGGTGCCCTTGGACAGCTCCGGCAACCGGACCGAGCGGAAGGCGGACAGCCCGAGCCGGTCCGTCCAGGAGGTCACCGCCTCGTCGGCCGCGGCGCTGCCCAGCCCTGCCACCCGGGCCATCCCGGTCAGATAGCGAGTCACAGTGAACGGTTGGTCCGCGGGAAAACGCTCCGGCACCCAGCCCACCCGTGCCGGCCGGTCGGTGACCCGGCCCCGGCCCGGGTGGAGGACCCCTGCGGCCACCTGGAGCAGTGTCGACTTGCCCACCCCGTTACGGCCCAGCACGATCGCCACCTCGCCGGGACCGACCCGCACGTCGATGCCGTGCAGCACCCACGGCCCCCGCCGGTGGTACCGCAACCAGACGTTCTCCAGGCGCATGGCGTCGAGCCTGCCACACCGGGAACGCGCCGGGGCGCCGCCACTGTCGTGGCGGCGCCCCGGCGGAGCGATCTGTCGACTCAGGCGTCGGCCTGGTCCTCCCGAAGGTTCTTCACCAGGTTCGGGTCGACCGGGACGCCCGGGCCCATCGTGGTGGTCAGGATGACCTTGCGAAGGTACTTGCCCTTGGCCGCGGACGGCTTGGCACGCAGCACCTCGTCGAGCACCGCAGCGTAGTTGTCCACCAGCTGGGTCTCCGTGAAGGAGGCCTTGCCGATGATCAGGTGCAGGTTGGAGTGCTTGTCCACCCGGAAGGTGATCTTGCCGCCCTTGATGTCCGACACCGCCTTGGTGACGTCCATGGTCACCGTGCCGGTCTTCGGGTTCGGCATGAGACCGCGCGGGCCCAGGATCCGCGCGATCCGGCCGATCTTGGCCATCTGGTCCGGCGTGGCGATCGCCGCGTCGAAGTCCAGCCAACCACCCTGGATGCGGGCGACCAGCTCATCGGTGCCCACCTCGTCCGCACCGGCGGCGGCGGCCTCTTCGGCCTTCGCGCCGCTGGCGAACACGATCACGCGGGCGGTCTTACCGGTGCCGTGCGGCAGGTTGACCACGCCGCGGACCATCTGGTCCGCCTTGCGGGGGTCGACGCCGAGGCGCATGGCGACCTCGACCGTGGCGTCGAACTTGACGTTGGTGGTCTCCTTGGCCAGCTTCACGGCCTCGGTGGGGGTGTAGAGCTTCGACCGGTCGATGACATCGGCGGCCTTGCGGTAGCTCTTGCTGCGCTGCATTGCTGATTACTCCTGTGGTCTCTGGCGGGCCGCTCGGCGCGAGCCCTCCCACGGTTTGGGTCGAAGGCCGGGGCCGACGTCAGTCGTTGACGGTGATGCCCATCGACCGGGCGGTGCCGGCGATGATCTTCTCGGCCTGGGCGATGTCGTTGGCGTTGAGGTCGGCCATCTTCTTCTCGGCGATCTCACGCAGCTGGGCGCGGCTGACCGAGCCGACCTTCTCGGACTGCGGAACACCCGAACCCTTCTGCACACCGGCGGCCTTGATCAGCAGCCGGGCAGCGGGCGGGGTCTTCAGCACGAACGTGAAGGACCGGTCCTCGAACACGCTGATCTCGGCGGGGACGATGTCGCCCCGCTGAGACTCGGTCTGCGCGTTGTAGGACTTGCAGAACTCCATGATGTTCACGCCGTGCTGGCCGAGCGCGGGGCCGACCGGCGGCGCCGGCGTGGCCTGGCCCGCCGGCAGCTGAAGCGTGAACGTCTTGACGAGCTTCTTCTTCGGAGGCATGTCACTTCCTGGGGCTTGGAGCTGGGAAAATGCGGCTGTCGCCGCCCTCGGGCGCGCACGGTCAGCGCGGTGCGACAGCGGCGACATTCAAGAGTAGCGCAGGCCGCAGCCCACTCGTCCGCCGAGGTCGAGCGAGAGCGCGTACGCCGACGTCGGCGGCGGGCCGGGCCCGCCGCCGACGACCAATCAGATCTTGGCGACCTGGTTGAAGTTGAGCTCCACCGGAGTCTCACGACCGAAGATCGACACCAGCACCTTGAGCTTCTGCTGGTCGGCGTTGATCTCGCTGATCGTGGCCGGCAGCGACGCGAACGCGCCGTCGGTGACGGTGACGGAGTCGCCCACCTCGAAGTCGAGGACCTTGATCTCCGGCTTCGACTTCTTCTGCTCGGTCTCGACAGCCGGCGCCAGCCACTTCAGCACCTCGTCGAGCGAGAGCGGAGCAGGCCGGTCGGCCCGGTCGGTCGCACCGACGAAGCCGGTCACACCCGGGGTGTTCCGGACACAGGAGTACGACTCGGCGGTCAGCTCCATCCGAACCAGGATGTAACCCGGGAAGACCTTGGCCTGGATCTGCGAACGCTTACCGTTCTTGACCTCGACCTCTTCCCGGGTCGGCACCTCGACCTGGTAGATGAAGTCCTCCATGTCGAGGCTCGTGATCCGGGTCTCGAGGTTGGTCTTGACCTTGTTCTCGTAGCCGGCGTACGAGTGCACCACGTACCAGTCACCCGGCGCGTAGCGCAGCTTCTGCCTCAGCTCCGCGACGGGGTCGTAGTCCTCGTCCGGTGCGGGCTCGGTCGTAGGGAACTCCGGCTCGCTGGCGGCCTCAACCGACTCGTCACCAGCCGCCGTCGCGACCGTGGACTGCTCGTCCACCGGTCCGGCGGTCTCGTCGTACTCAGGCACGCTCGCTCACTTCCGTCACTATGGCTGGAGGCAGCCGGTCAGTCCGAGTTGCCAAAGACAAACAACACGACCTTGGCGAAGCCGAAGTCCAGCACACCCACGATCGTCAGCATCACCGCGACGAACGCCACCACCACGGCGGTGTAGGTCAGCAACTCCTTGCGGGTCGGCCAGATGACCTTACGCAGTTCAGCTACGACCTCGCGGAAGAACCGGGCGATGCGGCCGAAGACGCCCACCCGACCCGTTTCCGACCGCGTGGTCGGCCGGCTGTCTGCCGACTCCGCCCGGGCACGGGACCGCGTGGCGGTGCCCCCCCGGGAAACCGGCTCGTCCGCGCCGGAGGCGTCGTCGTCGGCCACGTCGTCGACGACCTCGTCGTCCAGACGATCGTCGCCGTCGTCGTCGCGCCGCTTGTTGTCGGCCACTTCGCCCTCCGTCGCGGAATCTGGGGTCGCACGCCGAGTGGCGTACGCGGCGCTGGTCACGCCGGCCGGACCCAACCGTCCCGCGACGGGCCGCGGCCGGTGGATCACCCGGAGGGCCCCGATTGCCTCGGAGCCACCCCGCCGATGCCACCACCACGGGCCGGACGCCGCCAAGTGGCGGCGCGACCCACGGGAACGGTCAGGCCTGAGGCGCAGGGGTGACAGGACTTGAACCTGCAGCCTGCGGTTTTGGAGACCGCTGCTCTGCCAATTGAGCTACACCCCTATGTGGCAACACTCGCCCCACGCGGCCACAGACGACCGTGCAGGGGTCACTTGCCCCACGGCGGACCAGTGTACGGGTAGCCGCCCGACTTTCCCAACCGGTCTCTCCGCCACGCGTGGCGGGCACCGTTCAGCGCGCCGTCCGGATGGTTGCCCGCGCCTGCGACAGCACCTTCTCACCCAGGCAGGTGGCGGTCACCTCGAGTCGGGTCAGGCCGTCCTCGGTCACCTCGCGGACCCGCGCGGTCACCTCGATCTCAGTCCCCTGGTCATCGTCGGGAACCACCACCGGCCGGGTGAAACGCACGCCGTACTCGACCACCGCGTCCGGCGACCCGGCCCACTCCGTGACCGCACGCCCGACCAGCGCCATCGTGAACATGCCGTGGGCGATCACCCCCGGCAGACCCACTTTGGTGGCGACCCGGTCGCTCCAGTGGATCGGGTTGAAGTCGCCCGAGGCACCGGCGTAGCGGACCAGGTCCGCCCGGGTCACCTGAAACGTCTGTGCTGGCAACTCCATCTCAGGCCTCCCCGCGAATGACATACCTGGCCCAGACCGCGACGACGGGTTCCCCGCCGACGGTGCTCACGTCGGTGCGCGTGGTCAGGAAGCCGTGCCCACCCCTGGTGCTGACGTCCTCGATGGTGTTGGTGCAGACCAGCTCGTCGCCGGCGACCACCGGCCGGGTGTACGCGAACCGCTGGTCGCCGTGCACCAGACGGCTGTAGTCGACGCCCAGGGCCGGGTCTTCGATGATCTGGCTGCTCGCGGCCATCGTCACGATCACCGGAAAGGTCGGCGGGGCGACCACGTCCGAGTGGCCCAGCGCCCGCGCGGCCTCCGGGTCGTGGTGCGCCGGGTCGGTGGCGCCGATGGCGCTGGCGAACTCGCGGATCTTTTCTCGGCCCACCTGGTAGGGGGCGGTCGGCGGATACGTCCGGCCGACGAAGGAAGGGTCCAGAGGCATGCCGCGAACCTACACGGAAAGCCCAATCGCCGACCTGATCGGTAGGCAGCGGCAGAGCCGCACCAAACCGGTCAGATCGGCGATCGGAAAGCTTCGACAACGGCCGGCCCTGAGGCCGACCAGCAGTCAGCGGGTCTCGCGGTGGACCGTGTGCCGACCGTCACGCGGGCAGAACTTCTTCAGCTCGATGCGGTCGGGGTCGTTGCGCCGGTTCTTGCGCGTGATGTAGTTGCGCTCCTTGCACTCCACACACGCCAAAGTGATCTTCGGCCGGACATCGGTAGCCTTCGCCACGGCGGAGTGCCTTCCTCGCTAACGGAAACAACTACGACGCGCCAGCCTAGACGCTGACAGCGCGGACATGCAAAGTGGGCGCCAGAAGCGCCCATTCTTACGACCACCGGCAACGAGCCCGGAAGACGAGAGTAGCGGTGGCCGGACTTGAACCGGCGACACAGCGATTATGAGCCGCTTGCTCTACCATCTGAGCTACACCGCTGCGATGGGTCCAGCTGAACCCTCGAGCCCCCTTACGGAATCGAACCGTAGACCTTCTCCTTACCATGGAGACGCTCTGCCGACTGAGCTAAGGGGGCCTGCGCGATCTTCCCCGTGGGGCGCGCAGGAGTAAGAGTACACGGCCCGAGTCGACAGGTGAAATCGGATCCCCGGTGATCGTCCGCGCCCTGTTCAGGGCACGACACGCAGGCGCGGCAGCTCTCCGTTCGAGGCTGTCTCCGGCTCCACCTGGGCGCCGAACCAGGCGGCCAACCGCTCGTACGGCAGTGGCCGGCTGAACAGGAAGCCCTGCCCGATCTCGCAGCCGATGTCCTGGAGAAGCTCCAGGGTCAGCTCGCTCTCCACCCCCTCGGCCACCACCGCCAGGCCGAACTGCTGGGAGAGGGTGACCACCGCGTTGACGATCGCCAGGTCCCCCGGGTCGGTCGCCATTCCCTGCACGAAGGAGCGGTCCACCTTCACCTCGTGCACCGGCAGCCGGCGCAGGTGCGCCAGGGACGAGTCACCGGTGCCGAAGTCGTCCACCGACAGCCGTACGCCGAGATCCCGCAGCCGTTGCAGGGTGGGGATGGGTCGGTCCGTGCCGTCCAGCACCCCCGACTCGGTGATCTCCAGGGTGAGGCGCTGCGCCGGCACCTTGTACTCGGTCAACAGCTCCTGGACCCGGTCCGGGAAGTGCTGGTCGATGAGCGTACGAGCCGAGAGGTTGACCGCGATGGGCAGCGGCTGGTCGGCCAGCGCCCAGTCCCGGCTGCGTCGAAGGCCCTCCCGGAGCACCACCTCGGTGAGCCGGCTCAACTGGCCGGTGTGCTCGGCCACCGCCACGAAGTCCTCGGGCGCAACAGTGCCGTGCGCCGGGTGTTCCCAGCGGGCCAGACACTCCACACCCACCAGGCGCCGGTCCCGCAGGGTCACCTTGGGCTGGAAGTAGACCTCCAGCTCATCCTTGTCCAGTGCCTGACGCAGGTCGCCGGCCAGACCCAACCGGCGCAGCGAACGGGACTCCAGCGCGGGATTGAACAGCTGCACGCTGCCCGGCACCGACTTGGCCGCGGTCGCGGCGAGGTCGACCCGGAGCAGCAGGGTCGCCGCGTCGCTGCCGTGATCCGGGTGTACGGCCACCCCCACGGCAGTGTCCACGTCGAGGGTGAGCGCGTCGAAGACCATCTCGTCGCGGATCTGGTCGCGCAGTTGGGCGGCCAACTCGAGCGCGGCCTCAGCGCTCTCCAACCGCAGCGTCACCAGGAACTCGTCCCCGCCGGCACGACCGACCAGAGCCGACGACGGCGCGCTGGCCCGCAACCGCGTGGCGACCTCGATGAGGACCTTGTCCCCGGCCGCGTGCCCCAGGGACTCGTTCACCTGGCGCAGCCCGTCGACGTCGAAGAGCAGCAGCGCCACCACCTCGCCCGGCGCGCGGATCTTGACCGACTCGTCCAGCGCTCCGGTGATGCGGCGCCGGTTGGGCAGCCCGGTCAACGTGTCGTGGTGCGCATCGTGCCGAAGTCGGTCGACCAGTCGCGAATTCTCGAGCGCCACAGCGGCGTGGGCGGCCACGGTCTGGAAGACCGGGATGTCAGCGGCCGTGAAGTGGCCGACGTCGCTGAGTCGGTTGACCACCTCAAGCGTGCCGATGACCGCTTGGCCCGACCGCAGTGGCACCGCGATGACGTCCTTGACCTTATGACTGTCGAGCGCCAGCCGGACATCCTCGTCATCGTCGAAGGCCCGGCCGGCGGCCACCGTACGACCGGACTCCCGGGCACGCTCGCGCACGATCGGAGGCGTGACCGCGACGTCGAGGAGGCCGCGGTCATCAAGCCTGGCACTCAGCAGCACCTCGAGGTGGCGTCCCTGAGCCGGCAGCCAGAGCGTGGCGTACTCGGCTTGCATGAGGGCCCGGACCCGCTCCAACAACGCGTCTACCAGACCGCCGTCCTGACCGCTCTCGCTGATCGCCCGGGTCAGTTCGTACATGTTGCCGAGGGTGCGGTGCTGCCGAAGGAACTGGGCATACGAGCGATAGACCAGCACGACCGCGACAGCCAACACCGCGATCAGCAACACGGACCACAGGTTGGACTCGATCGCCATCAGGATCACCAGCCCGACGACGCTGTTGATCGCACAGATCAGCTGCGGGGCCGTACCGTTGCGAATCAGCTCCCACCCTGCCTGCCAGCCGTGCAGCAGCGAGACGACAGCACTGATGGCCGCCAACGACGTGAGGCTGTTGACGCTCACCACCGCGAAGAGGACGGCCCATGTCTTCGGGCCCACCTCGTCGCCGACGGGAGGCAGTGCCAGCAGGACGACTCCCGCCAGTGAGGCAGCCACCGCGGCACGGGCGAGGTTGAACCAGACCTTCGGAGCGCTGAGGCGTCGGCGAAGCTGGCCGATCAGAGCGGCCAGGACAGCGATCAGTACGACCGTCAGGGGCGGCAGGTAGAAGAAGGCCAGTAGCAGCGGAATCTCGATGACGATGACTTCGAGCGCCTGCCGACGCACCACAATCTGGAGCACCTGGGTGCTGGCTGCCACCATGACGGCGAAAAGGACCACCGCCCCGAGGAGATTACCCGGGGGTGGTGGCCCGGCCAGCGCGAGGACGAGCGAGCAGATGATGGCCAAGACGGCCAATGGTCCCGTGATCAGCCAGGCCTGCTCGTTGGATCTACGGGCTGGGGGCGAGCCAGGCTTCATTCCGCTCCCTCGCTGGGTGGTGCGGAGCGGCCCCTATCGGGCTACGGCAACGCCCTTGTCAACGGCCGGAGCACCCCACGAGAAGTCAAACTGCTGAAAAGTGGTAGTCGCGCCGAGGAAGGAACCCGCGAACGCGACCACGGCCGCGAACGCGAGGGCGGCGCGAAGGCGGCGAGGCGTCCGACCATACATCAGCGTGCTCCTGTCGGGGGGTCAGAACAAGAATCGGTGCCCCTGATCGTGCCACAGTCGAAACCACCCGCAAAGCCCACGTACGGCGGATCGCCATGGCCGACTGGGCAAAGCCAGGCCGCCATGTAACCACCGCGTAATAAGGGGCAGACAGAGCGTCTACAGAACGCGATGGGCGACTCCCCGTTGGCACATGGTGCGGCTTCCAGCTAAGGCGGCGATTCGGAACTTTGCCCTTGGTGGCCCAGAGGCGACAAATCCCTTGATGCCTGGCCCTTCGGACCTAGGGCCAGGGTCCGTTGGGAGTTGCGAGGTCGAGGCTGGGGCTGTGGCGTCCACCGCGTGTGTGCGGCCGTTCACCCTCCACGTGCCACCGAGGGGTCAGAGTAGCTGGACTCTCCCGCCGAGGGGAGTGACACGCAGAGGATTTGCTCGATGCGGTGATCCGGGAAGGCGGCCGCAGGTCGCGGCGACCGACGTCGGCGGCGGAGAAGACCGGCCACAATGAGATGGTCGAACGTCTGCTGGGCGGACTCACGGTTCTCCCCGCCGCTCTGGTGGCTCACCGACCAGGCGGATCACGCTCGACCCGACCAGGCCCTCGGTCGAAAGCACGTTCACCTCGCCTGCGCACTCAGGTCAACGCGCGGCTGGATAGTGGACTCAGCCGGACTAGGCCGGACAGACGACAACGGCCCCCGATCAGCATCTCTGCTGGTCAGGGGCCGCGTCTGCACCTGGTGGCGGGTAGAGGATTCGAACCTCTGAAGCTTTCGCGACGGATTTACAGTCCGCTCCCATTGGCCGCTCGGGCAACCCGCCAGGGCACCCCACCGCGTCGTAACGCGGCGGCGGAAGCAAGGATAGCGGCTCCCCCCGGCCCCTACGCAACCGGGTACGGTCAGGGGGTCGTGCCGCTGGTCGGCGGCCGACGGCAGGCCCAGACCGCCGGACAGCAGGAGCAGAAACATGGCAGCGAACCCGTCGTTCGACATCGTGAGCAAGGTTGACCGTCAGGAGGTCGACAACGCCCTTCGGCAGGCGGAGAAGGAGCTCGCGACGCGGTTCGACTTCCGCGGCACCGGCGCTGAGATCTCCTGGTCTGGCGAGGAGGCGATCGGCCTTCAGGCGGAGACCGAGGAGCGCGTCCGCGCCGCACTGGACGTGTTCAAGGAGAAGCTCGTCAAGCGGAACATCTCGCTGAAGTCGCTGGATGCTGGGGAGCCGCGCCCGTCGGGCAAGATCTTCAAGATCGACTGCAAGGTGATCCAGGGCATCGAGACGGACAAGGCCAAGGCGATCAGCAAGAAGATCCGCGACGAGGGCCCGAAGGGCGTGCAGGCGCAGATCCAGGGCGACCAGCTGCGGGTCACCGGCAAGAAGAGGGACGATCTCCAGGCGGTCATCTCGCTGCTCAAGGGTGAGGACTTCGGCGTCGCCCTCCAGTTCAACAACTACAGGTAGGGCAGAGCCGACCGGCTGGGCGATCGGGCCGACGACCTTCGGCCAGCTGAGCAGCCGTCGTTCGTCACTCTCGGCGGACTTCGGCAGCCCTCTCCGACCCACCCGAGCCGGCCTCGATCCACCCAACCGGGGACGCCACCCGCCGAGCCGGCGTCAAGCCCACTGAAGCTGAGGAAGTCACCCGCCCGAGTCGGCGTCGACCCACCCAGGTCGGCGTCGACTCACCGCGCCGGTCGGACTGATTCCGCACGGAGTCCCTCGACCACGAGTGCGTGGACAGAGCGCAGCACGGCCGCCTCCTGTTCGTGGCCCACGCCGCTGGCGACAGCGGCCCAGTGCGCGGCGCACTGGGCAGCCAACCCCCATTGTCTGTGCGACAGCTTGATGGCGACTTCCTCGTCGTCGGTCGGCCAGTTACCGGAGCCGGCGACGCCGGGGGTCCAGTGCGCGATCTGGTCCCATCCTGCTTCGCGGATGCCTGACCCTGTCTGCACGACCTGGTGAGGATCGTCGCTCTCTGCCGCAATGCTGACCGCGCTGTCGACCGCGCCATCCAGGTGGCGCCACTGCCAGGTGGTCATGCGCAGGCTGAAGGCTCGCTCCGGGTCGTCGACGTGTTCCATGTGGCTCACCCCATCGGTACGCGGGCTCAATAGACGACGCGGTACCAGTGCTCGGTCTCGCCGGGCAGCGACTCCAACCGCACTTTGGTGCCGCCGGGGTGGTCGAACATCCGCACCCCGTCGCCGAGCAGTACCGGGGCGAAGAACATGAGGACCTCGTCGAGCAGCCCTGCCTCGACGCACTGCTTGGCGACGTTGGCACCGAGGATGTTGACGTACCTGTCCCCGGCGGCGTCCTTGGCCTGGGCGACGGCGGTGTGCAGGTCACCGACGAACGTGACGTCCGCGGGTGGCTCGGCCGGTGGCCGGTGGGTGAGGACGAACACCGGCCCGTGGTAC
This sequence comes from Micromonospora sp. NBC_00362, assembly GCF_026342155.1. NCBI lineage: Bacteria > Bacillati > Actinomycetota > Actinomycetes > Micromonosporales > Micromonosporaceae > Micromonospora > Micromonospora sp. NBC_00362. Next base: position 5,293,501 of record NZ_JAPENH010000001.1, on the reverse strand, counting down.
TGGCCGCCGAACGCGCCTTCGCTGTCGGTGCCACGGTTGGGGTCGTCGCCGCCGAATGTGCCGTTGCCGGCCAGGATCGCGCCGACGCTGTTGAGTAGGCGCTCCGCCGTCGGGTTTTCGCCGCCCAGGTGATCGGTCAGCCACGACATGTCGCCGCCGGGGCCGGCGATGTAGCCGTCGAGTGACGCCGTCGCCGAATATAGAACCTTAGCCATGAACCCAGGGTAGGCGGACGGAACCTGGGTTCCTGGAAGTCGGGGTGTCCGGCGCGCAGGGAAACCCCGACTTCCAGGAACCCGAGCGGACCAAGCCGACGCGACGCCGCGCGGACCAAGCCGACACCACGCCGCGCGGACCAAGCCCGCAGCGAAACAGCCAGAAGACAGCAGGTCAGACGGAGACGGGCTGTTCGGCGCGTACCGCAGTGGTTTCCGCGCGGGCGATGGGCCCGGCGGGTAGCGCGGCGACAGCGGCCCCGACGGCGACCGCCGCCCCGGCGAACAGGAACGCCCAGCGGACGCCGCCGGCGTGGTCCACGATCACGCCGGCAACCGAGCCGCCGGCGGCGCTCGCCGCCACCGCGACGGTGACCACCCAGGTGTACGCCTCGTTCAACATGCCGGTGGGGGCGATCCGGCCGACCAGTGTGTTCTCCAGGGTCAGCGCGGGCGCGATGGTGGCCCCGCCGGCGACCAGCGCGACACCCAGCGCGAGCGGGGTGGGCATCACCGCGAATACGGCGAAGGTGGCGGCCAGCGCGGCGAGCAGCAGGGCGAACTGCCTGGTCATGTTCGGTGCTGGCTTGCGGACGCCGAACCAGAGCCCACCGATGGCACTGCCGACGCCCCAGACCGCGAGCAGGACGCCGGCGAGGCTCTCCGGGTCGCCGGTGGAGTGGTCACTCGCGAAGGCCGGCACGGTCACACCGGCGGCCCCGAACGCGATGCCCAGGCCGGCGACGCAGATCAGCAGGGCCGGGAAGCCGGGGACCCGTAGCGGGCCGAGCCCGCGGGCGTGGTGTTCCCGCGGGTGCGGACGCCAGCCGCGCATGACCCGGCCGAGGGCCACGGCGGTGGTGCCGACCAGGGTGACCACTGCCGCGCCGATCAGCGCGGCTGCCGCGTCGGCGACGAGGACGAAGCCGGCGACGAGCAGCGGGCCGAGGACGAAGACGATTTCGAACAGCGTGGTCTCGGCGGCCAGCGCGGTGTTGCGGAGGTGGTATCGGCCGGAGTTGGGGCCGGTCAGGTCGTTCCAGGCGCCTCGGATGGCGGCGGTGAGCGGCGGGTAGGTGGCGCCGGCCACGCCTGCGGCGAGGTAGATGACGGGGAGCGCGTCGTCGCCGGAGCGGCTGGCCAGCAGCAGCCCGATGAGTGCCAGCGGGTGGGCCACGGCGGTGAGCAGCAGGACGGGGCTGGGGCCGACCCGGTCGGCGATCCGTCCGGCCACCGGGCTGAGCGCGGCACCGGCGAGGGCGTATATGCCGCCGGCGATGGCGGCCAGCGAGTAGCGCCCGGTCACCTGTTCGACGACCAGGAGCAGCGCCAGCGGGGTCATGCCGATTCCGAGCCGCCCGATGATGCCGGTGATCAGCAGCATGGGCGCGCCGGGGATCCGCCAGACACCCAGGTACTGACGCAGCGCGGTCACCGTGAACCTCCCGAGGATGTAATGAGCGTGAGCCGTTACGACCCTAACGCCGCTGCCTGACCGGAGGACAGCGGAATAGTCTCCGACACAGCGATCCGCCCGTACCCGGCGTGGCCGGGTACGGGCGGAGGCGGTGGATCAGCGGGTCAGCGCTGGAACTGCACCGGCCCCGAGTTGCGGGCCATCTGCTCCAGCCGGGCGACGCGGTCCTCCATCTTCGGGTGGGTGGAGAAGAGCGCCGCCATGCCGCCGCCCCGGAACGGGTTGGCGATCATGAGGTGGGCGGTGCTGGTGAGCTGGCCCTGGGCCGGCAACGGCCGGCGTCGGGCCACCGCGTCGATCTTGCGTAGCGCGCTGGCCAGGGCCAGCGGGTCGCGGCTCAACTCGGCGCCGGAGGCGTCCGCCTGGAACTCGCGGCTCCGGCTGATCGCCAACTGGATCACCGTGGCCGCGATCGGGCCCAGGATCAGGGTGAGCAGCAGCACAGCCGGGTTGGGTCGGTCCTCGTCGTCCCCGCCGCCCAGCGGGATGAAGAAGGCGAGGTTCGCCAGCAGGGTGATGATGCTGGCCAGGCCGGCCGCCACGCTGGAGATCAGGATGTCCCGGTTGTAGACGTGGGACAGCTCGTGCCCGATCACGCCGCGCAGCTCACGGTAGTCGAGGATCTCGGTGATGCCCTGGGTCACGCAGACGGCCGCGTGCTGCGGGTTGCGACCGGTCGCGAACGCGTTGGGCTGCGCGGTGGGGCTGACGTAGAGCCGCGGCATCGGCTGCCGGGCGTCGGTGGCCAGCTCCCGGACCATCCGGTACAGCTCGGGGAACTGCGCCTCGGTGACCGGTTGCGCCCCCATCGAGCGCAGTGCGAGCTTGTCGGAGTAGAAGTAGGTGACGCCGTTCATGACCAGAGACACGAGGACGGCGATGACCAGGCCGCCGCTGCCGCCGAACCAGTAGCCCACCGCCAGGATCAGGGCACTGAGCAGGCCGAGCAGCGCTGCGGTCTTCAGACGGTTGTGGTGCACGATGTCTCCTTCGGTGCACGGATCGCCGGGATCCGCTGACCGGTGTAACAACCCGGTACCCGCCAACCATCCGTCTCAACGCTGAGAGTTGACTGAGACCGGGGCCTCGGGTGGGTCAGCGGCCGGCCAGGTCGAGCACCAACTGCGGGGCGACGCCGAGCACCACGGCGGCCACCGTCGCCACCGCCAGCACCACAGCCACCACACCCACCACGGGTACGCCCGACGCTCCGCCACCGGCGAGCGCCGCTGCCGGGCCGGGCGTCGTGGTCGGCGCCCAGAGCGCGGCGGTCACCCGCAGGTAGTAGGCGAGGCCGATCACGGCGTTCAGCGCCACCACAAGCGCCAGCCAGGCCGCGCCGCCGTCCAGCAGTGCCCGGACCACAGTCACCTTCGCGAACAGGCCGGCCAGCCCCGGCGGCAGGCCAGCCAGACCCACCAGCGCGAGACCGAACGCCCCAGCTCGCCACGGGTGCCGCCGGGCTGCGCCGCGCAGGTCGTCCAGCGTGCCGCCGTCCGCACCCGCCGGCCGCAGCGCTGTCACTCCGGCGAACGCGGCCAGCTCCAACACCACGAAGAAGACGGCGTACGCCACGGCGGCCGTGTACGCGGCGGACCGTGCCTCGTCAGTGCGCCCGGCGGCCAGCGCCAACGCTCCCAACGGGGCGAGGATGTACCCGGCCTGCGCGACTGACGACCAGGCGAGCAGTCGGACGGTCCGCCGCTGACGCAGGGCGACCAGATTGCCGACGGTCATGGTGAGCACGGCGAGCAGGGCGAGCACCGGACCGGTCTGGTCCGCCGGCAGCGCCCGTTGCACCACGGCGAGCAGGGCGACCAGGCCGCCCAGCTTCGACGCGGTGGACAGGTACGCGGCCACCGGCAGCGGCGCGCCGTCGTAGGTGGCCGGCGCCCAGGCGTGGAACGGCACCGCCGCCACCTTGAAGGCCAGGCCGACCAGCAGCACCGCAACGGCGGCGGTGGTCAACGGCAGGTCCCGCAACTCTGGCTGCTCGGCGAGCAACGCGCCGAGCCGGTCCAGGTGCAGCCCACCGGTCACCGCGTACAGCAGCGCCGCGCCGAGCAGTGTCAACGTGGTCGCCACCACGCTGACCACGAAGAAGGTCACCGCCGCCTCGGCGCTCGCGAGGCTCCCCCGGCGCAGGCCGACCAGCACGTACAGCGGCAGGGTCAGCGTCTCCAGGGCGACGATCAGCGTGATCAGGTCGCCGGCCGCGCCAAGCACCACGCCACCGGTCATCGAGCAGGCCAACAGGAACGCGTACTCCCCGACCGGTGACCGCCCGGCCCGCAGGGCGGGCACCGACAGCCCGAGCACGCCGAGGGTAAGCAGCGCGACCACCACGGCGACCAGTGCCGCCCGACCACCGAAGATCCAGGAGCAGTCGGCGCCCACGCAGAACGTCCGCCGCTCGGCACCCGCCCCGACCAGCGCGGAGCCGACGGCGGTCCCGAGCGCGCCGAGCGCGGCCACCGCGATGGTGGCCCGTGGCCGGGCCACGAGCAGATCGGTGATGAGCACGAGCACGGCCGTGCCGGCGGCCAGGTAGGCCGGCAGCAGCGCGACGCTGTCCACGCTCTGCACGACGTTCATCTGGACCTGCCTTCGTTCGCGACTGCGGGGCTCCGCTTCGCTGCACTCCTCGCGCTCACCGGGAAACCACACCGATCAGGGCGTCGACGGGGGCCTCGGCGACGCCGAGGACCAGCGTCGGCGCCAGCCCGATGGCCAACGCGAGCAGCACCAGCGGCACCCAGGCGATCAATTCCGCACCGGCCAGGCCGGGACCGACCTGACCGACGGCGGGGCTCGGCCGGTTGTGGGTGACCTGGCGCAGCAACCGCAGGAAGTACGCGGCGGTGAGCGCCCCACCGATCGCCGCCAGCACCCCGAGGGTGGTCCAGAGCGGGCCGCCCACCTGCACGGCGGCGATCACCGCGAACGCCTCGCCCCAGAAACCGGCCAGCCCGGGCAGGCCCAGTGACGCGATCGCCGCGAACGCGAGCAGACCCGCCAACCGGGGCGAGGTCTCCCGCAGCCCGGACAGCTCGGCGAGGGTGCCCGTGCCGGTACGGTCTTTCACCGCCCCGGCCAGGAAGAACAGCAGGCCGGTGATCACCCCGTGCGCGACGTTGCCGATCAACGCCGCCTGGATGCCGGTGGCGGTCAGCGTGGCGACGCCCAGCAGCACGAAGCCCATGTGCCCCACGCTGGAGTACGCGATGAGCCGCTTCACGTCCGACTGGGCCAGGCAGACGAGCGAACCGATCAGGATCGCGGCGACGGCGAGCACTCCGAGCACCGGCGCCGCCCAACGGGCACCCTCCGGCGCCACCCCCACCGCCACCCTGATCAGGCCGTAGGTGCCCATCTTGAGCAGCACACCGGCCAACACGACACTGCCCACTGTGGGTGCCTGGGTGTGCGCGTCGGGCAGCCAGGAGTGCAACGGCCACAGCGGGCTCTTCACCGCGAACGCCAACGCGAGCAGTGTGAACGCGGCCAACTGGGTGCCCCGGGACATCCCCGCGCCACCGGTCAGCGTCACCAGGTCGGCGGTGCCGGCGGCGGCGACCACGACGTACACGCCGACCAGCAGCAACACCGAGCCGAACAGCGTGTAGAGCGCGAACTTCCGGGCCGCCCGACGCCGGTCCGTGCCGCCCCAGCCGGCGATGATCGCGTACATCGGCAGCAGGACGACCTCGAAGAAGAGGAAGAACAACACCAGGTCCAGGGCGAGGAAGGTGCCCAGGATGCCCACCTCGACCACCAACAGCAGCGCGACGAGCGCCCGGCCGCTGCCGCCGTCCGGCACCCGCCACATCGTGTACGCGCAGCAAAGCAACGTGAGCAGCGCGGTCAACACCACAAGCGGCCAGGAGATGCCGTCGACGCCGAGGTGGAAGCGCAACTCCAGACCGGGCACCCAGGGCAGGTCCAGTTGGTGCCACGGGCGCACCGCCGGCGCGTCCGCCGACCAGGCGACCCAACCTCGACCGCCGAACACCAGCGGCACCGCTGCCAACAGGGTCAACGCCGCCGCGACAGTACCGACCAGCCGGGCCGCCCGGTCCCGGGGCGTCGCCGCCACCGCTACCGCACCCAGCGCCGGCACCGCCAGCACGGCGACCAGCAACCCCTGCCCAAGCGTCACTGGACCGCCTCTGTTCGCGACTGCGGGGCTCGCAAACCCAGCTCACTCCTCGCGCTCACTGGACCGCCTCTGTTCGCGACTGCGGGGCTCGCAAACCCAGCTCACTCCTCGCGCTCACTGGACAACTCCCAACAGGGCGGCGGCCAGGCCGATCAGCAACGCGCCGGCCAGTACGCCGGCGGCGGCCCGGGGCAGCGCCGCGCGGTGCAGCGCGGCCAGCCCCGCGCCCAGACCGGACACGGCTCTCCCACTGCCCTCGACAGCGCCGTCCACCACCACCTCGTCACTCGTACGCGCGGCGCGGGCCAGCGCGCGGACCGGGCGTACCACGAGGGTGCGCTGGACGTCGTCGAGCCGGAACGCGCTGGCGAAGACCGGCCGCAGCGGACCCAGCGCGGCGGCCGGGTCGGCGGCCGGGTCGCGCCGCCAGCCCCACGTCACCAGCGCGGCGCCGACCAGCAGGAAGGCGAGCGGTAGCAGCACCCCCGGCCCCAGGTGGACCAGGCCGTCCTCGGAGCCCGCCACCGGGACGGTGGGGAACCGCAGGCGGTCGGCGAACGCCCCGACGAACCCGGTCAGACCGAGCAGCGCGGCCGGCACGGCCAGCAGCAGCACCGGCCAGCGCAGCACGGCCGGCGGATCGTGCGGCTGGACCAGGGGCAGCCGCGGGGTGCCGAAGAAGGCGCGCAGCAGCAGCCGACCCGCGTACCAGGCGGTGACAGCCACGCCGACCAGCCCGGCGATCCAGACGATCCAGCCCACCCAGGACGGCGCGGGGCCGGTGCCCTCCAGCGCTGCCGACTCGGCGACCGTCAGGACGCCGTCCTTGCTCCAGAAACCGGCCAACGGCGGCACCCCGGCCAGCGCGCCCAGGCCCACCACAGTGCACCAGAACGTCACAGGCATGCTGCGCCGCAGCCCGCCCATCTCCGACATCAGGGTGGTGCCGACGGCGTGGATCACCGCACCGGCGGCGAGGAACAGCAGCGCCTTGAAGGCGGCGTGGGTGAGCAGGTGGAACAGTGCGGCCGACGGTGAACCGACAGCCAGCGCGCCTGTCATGTAACCCAGCTGGGACACTGTCGACCAGGCCAGCACGCGTTTGATGTCGTCCTGGGCGGTGGCGGCGAGCGCGCCGAGCAGCAGCGTGATCGCGCCGAGCACCCCCAGCACCGTCAGCGTCACCGGCGCGGCAGTGAACAGCGGGTAGAGGCGGGCCACCGCGTACACCCCGGCGGCGACCATCGTCGCGGCGTGGATCAGCGCGGAGATCGGGGTCGGACCGGCCATCGCGTCCGGCAGCCAGGTGTGCAGAGGGAACTGCGCGCTCTTGCCGGCCACTCCGGCGAGCAGCAGCAGGCCCGCAGCGGTCAACGTGGCGCCGGAGTGGTCGTGGGCGAGCACGTCGGCGATCCGGAAGCTGCCCGTCGACACGCCCAGCAGCGCGATGCCGAGCAGGAACCCGACGTCACCGACCCGGGTCACCAGGAACGCCTTCATGGCGGCGGCGGGGGCGCCGGCCAGTCGGCGGTCGTGGGCGATCAGGAGGTACGAGCAGAGGCCCATCACCTCCCAGCCGACCAACAGCATGATCAGGTCACCGGCGACCACCACCAGCAGCATGGCACCGGTGAAGAGGCTGATCTGGGCGGCGTAGGGCGGGTAACGGTGGTCCACGTCGACGTCGTCGTGCGGACCGCGCCGCAGGTAGCCGATCGAGTAGACCTGCACGGCCAGGGCGACAGTGGTGACCGCCACCGCGACCAGTGCGGCGGCGCCGTCCAGGCGTACGCCGAGGGTCACCGCCAGCCCGCCGAAGTCCACCCAGGTGGCCGACGTCTCGGTCGGCCCGTCGACGGTGAGCAGCAGCGCGACGGCCAGCGCCAGCGCCCCGGCCGCACCGGTGACGCCGAGCGTCACGGCGACCGTCCGGGCCCGGTCGCCGCCGGTCGCGCTGTCGCGCCGAGGGGCCGGTGGCAGCAGCAGACCGAGCAGCCCGGCGACCAGCGGTACGGCGGGCAGCAGCGCCCCGAGCAGCCCGGTCACCGGCCCGCCTCCGAGTTTCCGATGGCCGGCTCGCGCCCACCGACGGGATCCGGCGACTCGGTCAGCGGAACGTCGTCCACCGCGACTGTCGCCCGCAGCCGGTAGAGCTGGAGGACGATCGCCAGCCCCACCCCGATCTCGGCGGCGGCGAGGACGATGACGAACAGCGCGAAGACCTGCCCCGAGTGCGGGAGCACGGCGCGGGCGGTCGTGTCGGCGGTGACCAGGATCAGGTTGACCGCGTTGAGCATCAACTCGACCGACATCAGCACCAGCACCGCGTTGCGGCGGCGCAGTACGCCGTACACGCCGAGGCCGAACAGCAGCGCGGCGGTGACGTACGGGATGACCGGCCTCACCGGCGCCCCCCGGGCTCGCTGCCGGCCAGGTCGTCTGCCGTGCCGTCGCGGTGCGGGGCGGCTCTGCCGATGTCCGGCCGGGACAGCACGATCGCGCCCACCAGCGCGGAGAGCAGCAGCACCGAGAGCACCTCGAACGGCAGCACCCAGGATTGGAAGATCTGCTCACCCAACCGCTCGGCGGTGCCGGCGGCGGGCAGCCTGACGGTGCTCCAGCGGTACGCGTCGACCAGCAGGGCGGCCAGCCCCAGCCCGGCGCCGCCACCGATCAGCGCGGCCGGCCACCCGGGCCGGTCCAGGTCGTCGGAGGCGCCGATCGGGGCCCGGGTCAGCATCACCGCGAACAGCAGCAGGACCACTACCGCGCCCACGTAGATCAGCACCTGCACCCAGGCCACCAGCTCGGCGCCGAGCACCAGGAAGTCACCGGCCAGCGCGCCCAGGCACACCACCAGGTAGAGCCCGGCCCGGACCAGGTGTTTGGTGGTCACCACCAGCACGCCGGCACCGACCGCCACCGCGCCGAGGGCGAGCAGCAGCACATCCGCCCCGGTCACCGGGACGCCCTTCCGGCTCGGGCGCTCACGACGCCGGGTCCTGGTCGGCGTCGGGGCGTACCGCTGGCGGAGCCGGACGGGCGGCGGCCGCCTTGCGCGCGGCGGAGGTTTCCTCCTTGGCCGGCTCGCCGTTCGGGTCGTGCGCGGGCGGCGGCGGAACGGTGGCCATCCACTGACCGAGGTGGTCCTTGTCGTGCAGCAGGTCCTTGATGTCGTACTCGGCGTACTCGAACTCCGGCGACCAGTAGAGCGCGTCGAACGGGCAGACCTCGATGCAGATGCCGCAGTACATGCAGAGCGAGAAGTCGATGTCGAACTTGTCGAGCACGTTGCGCTGGCGGGGGCGGGCGGCGCCGGGCACCACCACCTCCTCCTTGTGCGAGTCGATGTAGATGCACCAGTCCGGACACTCCCGGGCGCAGAGCATGCAGACCGTGCAGTTCTCCTCGGACAGGGCGATCACGCCGCGCGAGCGCGGCGGCAGGTCAGGAGCCGTGTCCGGGTACTGCTGGGTGGTCGAACGGCTGGTCATCGTCTTGAGGGTGACCGCCAGCCCCTTCACCAGGCCCGCGCCGGGAAGGCCGCGTCCGCCGGTGTCATCGCGCTCGCTGGGGTCGCTCATGTCGACCATCCTGCCCTGTGGCCACGGCGCGCGCGACCACCACCCACAGGTCGACGACCCCAGGGGCTTACCCGAGAAGCACGGTCACCTGCCGATCAGCCGGATCACGCCCCGGGTCCGCTGACGACGGCCGGTGGGAGCATCTCGACGCCGAGTTGTTGCAGCAACTGGAACAGCTCGTTGCAGCTCCACACCTCGACGATTCGGCCCGCCGCGTCGAAACGCAGGAACGTCGCCCCCGAGTAGCTGACCACCTGCCCGGTCGGCGGGACCGGCCCGAACTGCCCGGCGTGGGTGCCGGCGGCCCGCCAGTGCACTGCCACCCGCTCGCCCGCCGCGACCACGTCGACGATCTTGTAGCGGAGGTCCGGGAAGGCCGCCCGGCGCTCGCGATGCCAGGCCAACGTCGCCTCCGGCCCGGTGCCGCCCAGCCCCGGGCACTCCTCGGCGACCAGCTCGTACGCCGACTCCTCCTGGCGGGCATTCCACACATCGGCGATAAAACGCCGGGCCGCCGCCTCCACATCCGTCATGCCGGCAGGGTATCCGGGACCACTGTGCGCCGTAGATCCGCGAGGATTGGGTAGAGACACTGACCAGACCGGGAGGGCGACGTGGGCGAGGAAAAAGGCGGCAAGTACGTCGAGCCGGGCGGCGAGTTCACCCGCGACCAGCGGTACATCGCCACCCGGATCACCGAGGACGGGCGCGACGGCTATCCGGTGGAGCCGGGCCGGTACCGGCTGGCGGTCAGCCGGGCCTGCCCGTGGGCCAACCGGCTGATCATCGTGCGGCGGTTGCTCGGTCTGGAGGACGCCATCTCGATGGCGGTGGCCGGCCCGACCCACGACGCCCGGAGCTGGACCTTCGATCTCGACCCGGACGGCCGGGACCCGGTGCTCGGCATCGAGCGCATCCAGGAGGCGTACTTCAAGCGCTTCCCCGGCTACGAGCGCGGCATCACCGTTCCGGCGATCGTGGACGTGCCGACCGGGCAGGTGGTGACCAACGACTACGCGCAGATGAGCCTGGACCTGTCGACGCAGTGGAGGGCGTACCACCGCGAGGGCGCCCCGCAGCTCTACCCCGAGCACCTGCGGGAGCAGATCGACGAGGTGAACGCAGTGGTGTTCCGGGACGTGAACAACGGCGTCTACCGGTGCGGGTTCGCGGGCAACCAGGAGGCGTACGACAAGGCGTACCACCAGCTCTTCGACCGGCTGGACTGGCTCACCGAGCGGTTGACCGACCAGCGCTACCTGGTGGGCGACACCATCACCGAGGCCGACGTGCGGCTGTTCACCACGCTGGTCCGCTTCGATCCGGTCTACCACGGCCACTTCAAGTGCAACAGGCAGAAGCTGAGCGAGATGCCGGTGCTGTGGGCGTACGCCCGGGACCTGTTCCAGACTCCCGGCTTCGGCGACACCATCGACTTCGACCACATCAAGCGGCACTACTACGAGGTGCACCGCGACATCAACCCGACCGGGATCGTTCCGCTCGGCCCCGACCTGTCCAACTGGCTCACCCCACACGGCAGGGAAGCGCTCGGCGGCCGCCCGTTCGGCGACGGCACCCCGCCCCCACCCCCCGCCGAGCCCGTCGACCCCGCCCACACCCCGCTGCGCTAAGCCCCCTCGCACGCGTCGATCTTGCACTTTCTGACGCCCAAATGCACCATTTGGTCACGTTTGCCGGGACAGAAAGTGCAAGATCGACGCGGACGGGTGGGGGTCTACAGGGCTATGCGGACTGCCGCGGTGAGGACCAGTTGGGCCAGGGACGCGGGCACGAGGACCAGCCAGCAGAGGCGTTGGAGTTGATCCTCGCGTAGCCGGGGGTAGGAAACCCGGAGCCAGATGATCACGAAGGACACCGCGAAGATCTTGAGCAGTGTCCAGAGCCAGCCCAGCTGGTCGTCGGCGAACGGGCCCTGCCAACCCCCCAGGAACAGCACAGTGGTCAGCGCGGCGATCACCACGATGCCGACGTACTCGGCGAGCAGGAAGAACGCGAACCGCAGACCGGTGTACTCGGTCATGTAGCCGAAGACCAGCTCCGAGTCGGCCACCGGCATGTCGAACGGTGGCCGACGGATCTCGGCCAACCCGGCGACGAAGAAGATGATCATCGCGGGTGCCTGCCAGAGCAGCCACCACGGCTGCCACGCCTCGACGATGCCCGACAGGCTGAGCGTGCCGGCCGCCATCGCCACTGACGCGGCGGCCAGCACCAGCGGCAGTTCGTAACCGAGCAACTGGGCCGCCCCGCGCAACCCGCCCAGCAGGCTGTACTTGTTGGCCGACGCCCACGCCGACATCAGCACCGCCACCACCCCGACGCCGACCACTGCCAGCACGAAGAAGAGGCCGATGTCCAACGGTTGCCCGACCAGGTCGTTCGGACCGAGCGGAATGACGAGCAACACCAGCAGGTAGGGCACCAGGGCCACCGCCGGCGCCAACCGGAACACCGCCCGGTCCGCCTCGCGCGGGGTGATGTCCTCCTTCTGCACGAACTTGACCCCGTCGGCCACGAGCTGCGCCCAGCCGTGGAAGCCGCCCGCGTACATCGGGCCGAGCCGGCCCTGCATGTGCGCCATCACCTTGTGCTCGGCCTGGCCGACAAGCAACGGCAGGGTGAGGAACGCGACCACCACGCCGCCGATCCGGATCACCAACTCCACCCAGAGCGGCATCAGGCCGTACCCCCGTCGTGGTCGCTCCGGCCCTCGCGGCCCGGCGGGTCCGCGATCGGCTCGCCACCCGACGCGGCCGGGCCGGCGTCGGGCTGGTCAGGTGCGGCCGCGCCGGGCGCGGCCCGGTCGGCCCCGTCAACGCCGGGCACGGTTTCGGCAGCCGGGCCGGCGTCGGGCGCGGGCTTGGCAGCCGGGCCGGCGTCGGGCGCCGGCTGGTCGGCCGGGCCTGCGTCGGGCGCGGGCTTGGCAGCCGGGCCGGCGTCGGGCGCGGGCTGGTCGGCAGGGGCCGGGCCGTCGGTGGCGCCGGCCGGTCGGGGAGTACGCGCCGGACGGACCCCCGGGGCAGGCCGCGCCGGACGCTCACGGGCCGGTCTGGCCGGGGTGCCGCCACGCGGACCCTCCCCCACCCCACCGGCGCCGGCCGGGGTGGGCGTGGGCCCCCACTCGCCCGGGGCGGGAACGCCCGGCGGGCGGATCGGTCGACGCCCGCCGCCAGCCTCGGACTCGCCCGGCTCCTTCGCGCCCGGCCAGGGCTTCGCCACCCGGGAGGCCAGCACGAACTCCTTACGCAGCGGGTGACCCTCGAACTCCGGCGGCAGAAGCAGCGGCAGCAGCTCCCCGTGGCCGGCGAAGTCGATCCCGAACATTTCGTGCGTCTCCCGCTCGTGCCAGGCGGCACCGGGGTAGACGTCGACGACCGAGGCGACAGTGGGCTCGCCGCGCGGCAGCCGGGTACGCAGCAGCAGACCGTGCCGCAGTCGCGTCGACCAGAGGTGCGCCACCACGTCGAAGCCCTCAGCCAACTCGTCGACCGCGGAGAGCCAGTCGAAGAAGTCGCAGGCCAGCTCGGCGTCGTCACGGGCGGCGGAAACCGCTGTCAGCCAACTCGCGGGCGGCACATCGACTGTGGCCCGGGCGAACCTTTGCCCGCCGGAGACCGACGGGGTCGCCTCAACCGGCGCGAGCAGCGCGACCAGCCGAGCGCCGACCTCTTCGGGAGTCATGCCGCTGATCCTAGTGCCGGCCGGGCCCACGCCTGGCCGCCGCCGATGCCCAGCGATCTGCCGGCTTTGGGCGCGTCGCACCCCGCGGCGGGGAAAGATGAGGGCGTGCGCGCTGTGACAGTGAGACCCGGAGTCGCCAACTCGCTGAGCCTCGTCGAGGATCAGCCCGAGCCGGCTGCCGAGGAGGGCTCTGTCCTGGTCGAGGCGCTGGCGGTGGGGATCTGCGGCACCGACCACGAGATCATCGCCGGGGAGTACGGCGAGGCGCCGCCGGGCGCCGACCGCCTGGTCATCGGGCACGAGTCACTGGGCCGGGTGATCGAGGACTCCAGCGGCACCCTGCAACCCGGTGATCTGGTGGCTGGGATCGTCCGGTATCCCGACCCGGTGCCCTGTTCGAACTGCGCGGTCGGCGAGTGGGACATGTGCCGTAACGGTCAGTACACCGAACACGGCATCAAGGGCTTGGCCGGGTTCGCCCGGGACCGCTGGCGGGTCGAACCGCGGTTCGCTGTCGCGCTCGACCCGGCGCTGGCCCAGGTGGGCGTGCTGCTGGAGCCGACCAGTGTGGTGGCGAAGGCCTGGGACCACATCGAGCGGATCGGGCACCGGGCCGAGTGGCAGCCGCAGACCGTCCTGGTGACCGGGGCCGGGCCGATCGGTCTGCTGGCCGCGTTGCTCGGCACCCAGCGTGGGCTCACCGTGCACGTGCTGGACCGGAACACCGAGGGGCCGAAGCCGGAGCTGGTCGCCGGGCTCGGCGCCACGTACCACACGGTGCCGGTCAACGACCTGCCCTTCGAGCCGGACGTGGTGATCGAGTGCACCGGCGCTCCCACGGTGGTCCTCGACGTCATGTGCAAGGCGGCCCCCACCGGGATCGTCTGCCTGGCCGGGGTGTCCAGCGGTGGCCGGAAAATCGACTTCGACGCCGGGGCGCTGAACCGGGCGCTGGTGCTGGAGAACAACGTGGTGTTCGGCTCGGTGAACGCCAACCGGCGACACTGGACCATGGCCGCGCAGGCGCTCGCCCGCGCCGACCAGGTCTGGCTCGAGTCGCTGATCACCCGGCGGGTGCCGGTGAACCGGTACGCCGACGCGTACACCCCCGGGCCGGACGACATCAAGGTGGTGCTGGAGTTCGCGTCCTGAGCGACGCCGTGCCCGATCAGATGCCCGGCAGTCGACCGTTGCGGAACAGGTCGACGAAGAGCTGATGGTCCTGGCGGGCGCGCACCCCGTACGCGTGCGCGAAATTCACCAGGTGGGCGACGAATCCCGGCTCGTCGGCGTCCACCGCCGCGACGATCGCCTCCTCGGTGGAGTAGTCCACCAGGTCGTGACTGGATTCGTCGTCGGCGACCGAGTGCATCCGGGCCACCGCCCGGCCGAGGTCGACGAGAACCCCGGTCAGCTCCTCCGGCTCGTTCACGTCCGACCAGTCCAGATCGGCGGCGTACGGGGAGACCTCGGCGACCAGCTGACCGGTCCCGTTCAGCTGGGTGAAGCCCAGCCACGGGTCGGCGTGCGCCTGCAACGCCCGCTGCGACTCGGCGGTCCGGTGCCCCTGGTGCTGGAAGTAGCCGCGGACCGACTCGTCGGTGACGTACCGCGCCACGGCCGGCACCTGCGCCTGCTTCATGTAGATGACGACGTCGTTCTCCAGCGCCTGGGTGTGCCCCTCCAGCAGCAGGTTGTACGACGGCAGCCCGGCCGAGCCGATGCCCACCCCCTTGCGCAGCACCACGTCCTTGATCCGCGCGGCCACCGGGCGCAGCTGCGTCGAGGCGGTTGGCAGGGTGCCGAGGTAGTCCTGGAAGGCGGCGCTGACCAGGTCCCGGGTGGCGTCGTCGATCTCGAAGACCCCGTCGCCGATGGAGAAGCGTCGCTCGTAGTTGTCGATGGTGGTCTGCGTGGCCAGCAGGTCGACGCGGGTGTTGAGTCGGGCCCGTTGGAGCACCCGGCGCAGCACCCCGTCGGCGTTGTCCAGGGTGATCGAACCGATCGCGTCGTCACCGCCGGCGGCGATGGCCCGCAGTTCGGTCAGGTACGACCGGGCGAACCCGGCCACCAGCTCCCCGATGGCCGTGTCGGAGAGCGCCTTGCCGTAGCCGAGCAGCGCCACGCTGGCCGCGAGCCGGCGCAGGTCCCAGGTGAACGGCCCGACGTACGCCTCGTCGAAGTCGTTGACGTTGAACACCAGCTGCCCGGAGGCGTTCATGTAGGTGCCGAAGTTCTCCGCGTGCAGGTCACCGTGGATCCACACCCGGCTGGTCTGCTCGTCGGAGAACCGGTCGTCGGCGAAGTCGCCGAGCTGGTCGGCGTAGAACAGCGCGGCGCTGCCCCGGTAGAAGGCGAATGGCGACGCCGCCATCTTGCGGAACTTGCGGCGGAAGGCGGCCGGGTCGATCGCCATCGACGCGCCGAACTCCTCGGTGAGCACGTCGACGATGTGGGTGGACCGCTGGTCCGCTGAGCTGGT
Source organism: Micromonospora sp. NBC_00362 (assembly GCF_026342155.1). Taxonomy (NCBI): domain Bacteria; kingdom Bacillati; phylum Actinomycetota; class Actinomycetes; order Micromonosporales; family Micromonosporaceae; genus Micromonospora; species Micromonospora sp. NBC_00362. Next base: position 5,277,879 of record NZ_JAPENH010000001.1, on the reverse strand, counting down.
CATAGTCCGCAGGCTAGTGCGGCGGGTCCACAACGGGGTGGCGAACAGCCCATCCATCGATCATGCTGTCTGGGTCACGGCGCGGGGGCCCGGACACCACGGTCACGTCGGTCGATCGCGTCGCTGCCAAGCGCGGGCGACAGCTCCTCGCCGGGCGTCGACCATGGAGGACCAGATACAGATGCTCCGCAAAACGGGGACCCTACTCACCGCCGCGCTGCTCGGCCTGACTGCGACGATCGGCGGGGCCGGACCGGCCGCGGCCGCACCGTCCGCCTCCGCCGACGCTCCCACCTTCTCGCTGAGCCGGCTGGTGCTCGAGCCGACCGAACGCGGCTACCGGGGCAGCCTTCGGGTGACCATCACCAACAACAGCGACACCACGCAGGGCTTCTACTTCCGGGTCCGTGAGGCGGTGGCCGGCTCCTTCTCCGGGGGCGTGGAGTCACGCTGCGAATCGGACGGCGTGGAAGAGGGGCGGTTGGTCCGCACCTGCGCCCTGCCGCGTGGCAATGACCTGGCCCCGGGTGAGTCCCGCAGGGCAACTGTCGAATTCCAGGTGCTGACCACTCCCCGCAGCTACCCGATGATCGCAGCGGGCGGCCTGGTCACCGCCTACTCGTACGAAACCGGATCGCTGGGCACCGTGCCGTTCAGCGCGCAGTTCCGCTCCCTCGACGGCAAGCTGACCCGCCCCCAGACGTACGTGCAGGACGCCCAGGCGGACGCGTCCGTCGAGCTGGCCGGCCCGGTGACCGACGGCCCCGAGAACACCCGCCGGGTGCCGCTTCGGGTCCGGTACGGCGGCGACGCTCCGCAACTCGGCCACTCGCTCACCGCCACGCAGCTTCCGGCCGGGTCGATGATCCTCTTTACCGATCCCCATGACGGTCCGGTGTACCGCCCGCAGGCGCACGTGCCGGGCGGGCTGCTGATGCAGGGTGAGGAGCGCGACGTGGCGCTGTTCATCAGCCGGCCGACCGACCCGGCGGACGAGTCGGTCACGATCACCGTGGAGCTGGCCACCCAGTACTGGATGGGAACGACCCCCGACGTCGACCCGAGCGACAACACGGTCACGTTCAACCTGGCCCTGCCGACCAGCTGACCAACCAGCGGCGGGCCGCTGCCCGGGACCCGTTCCGGGTGGCGGCCCACCGCCCTCAGCTGGCGGTGGGTGGGCGTACCGGCGGGGCGGTGAGCGAGTCGACCGAGCGTGGCGCGGCGGCCTCGCGGGGCGGGGCGTCCAGCGGCGCGGCCAGCACGTCCCGTTGCGGCACACCGCCGATGCCGGACTGCTCGGCGGCGATCTTCTCTTGCAGGCGCAGGATGCCGTGCAGCAGCGCCTCCGGCCGGGGTGGGCAGCCGGGCACGTACACGTCGACCGGGATGAGCTGGTCGACGCCCTTGGTCACCGAGTACGAATCCCAGTAGGGGCCGCCGCAGTTGGAGCAGGCGCCGAACGAGATGACGTACTTCGGCTCGGGCATCTGGTCGTAGAGCCGCTTGATCGCCGGGGCCATCTTGTCGGTCACCGTGCCGGAGACCACCATCAGGTCTGCCTGGCGGGGGCCGTGGGCGAACGGGATCACGCCGAGTCGGATGAAGTCGTGCCGACCCATGCTGGTGGCGATGAACTCGATGGCACAGCAGGCCAGACCGAAGTTGAACACCCAGAGCGAGTAGCGACGGCCCCAATTCAGCACGAACCGGATCGGCTCGCCGAGCACTGCCGGTAGCTGCACGACCGCCCCCTCTCCTCACCGACAGTGAATCACAGACGGCGCCCGCGCGGCCCGGCGGTGATCGGCGGAGCGGTCCACCAAATGTCTCCGAGCCGACAAGGATCGGCAGCGATCGACGCGCAACCTACTGGCGCGCTCGCTTGTGTGACCGGTGCTGGCGAACACACCGCCGGCAGCCGCCACGGGGAGGACGAGTGCTTGTGACACGAGATGTGCGGGTGGGCGAACGCCCGCCGGACCCACCGGGAACCGCAACCTCCGCGTCGGCAGAGCTGGTCTTCGACGACTTCTACCACGCCCACTTCCGCGGGCTGGTGGTGCAGTTGACCGCGTACACGGGCGACCGTGGGCAGGCGCAGGAACTGGTTCAGGAGGCGTTCTGTCGGGCGTACGCCCGCTGGGACCAACTCGTCGGTTACCAGGACCCCCTGGCCTGGGTCCGTCGGGTCGCCTGGAACCTGGGTCACAACCGGTGGCGGCGGCTGCGGACCGCCCAGCAGTGGCTGCTGCGGCAACGGGAGACACACGTCGCGGAGCCGAACCCGGACCGGGTCGCCCTCGACACCGCGTTGGCGAAGTTGCCGCCGAAGCAGCGGCGGGCCGTCGTGCTGCACTACCTCGCCGACCTGACGGTCGCCGAGATCGCCGCCCAGGAACAGGTCGCCGAGGGGACGGTCAAGTCCTGGCTGCACCGGGGCCGGACCGCACTCGCCACCCACCTGCGCGACACCAATGAGGAGGTGCGGGATGTCTGAGCAGGAGATTCTTGACCTCGCCGATGAGTTCGCCCGTTACCGCCGTACCGCGCTGGCGGAGGTGGAGGCGCCGGGACCCGCCGCCGTTCGGCGGACGGTACGAGGCCGCGGCCGACGCCGGCTGGCTGCCAGCGCCACGACGGCGCTCGCCCTGGTCGGCGGGTCGGCCGTCGGATACGCGGCGTTGAGCGGCCCGGACCACCGGCCCGGTCCGGTCGACCCGACGCCGAGCATCTCGGCGTCAGCGACGCCGACGCCGATGCCGACGAGTCCGACGCCCAGCCCTGCCGGGACCAGTGCCAGCCCGACCACCCCCGCACCGGACGGCCGGTTCAGCCGGGCCCAACTGTTGGGGGTGCCGGTGACCCTGCCGGCCTGGCGGGCCGGGCGAGGCTGCCCGACGTCGCAGACGCGGCTCACGGCCGACGCCCGGGAGGGCGCGAACTCGCTCCTGGCGCTCGACCACGGCGACATCGACGGGGACGGCGGGGTGGAGACGGTGGCTCTCGTGCAGTGCGTGCTCGGCACCCGCGGGCCGATGCAGGTGGTCGCCTTCGACCGCGACAAGGAAGGAAAGGCGACGACTGTCGGTCGGGTGGTCGCGACCACCATCGACAAGCCGGAGTGGCTGTTCGCGCTGGATGTCGTGGGTGACGGCACGGTTCGCGTCCAGGTCGGTGACATCGCTCCCGGGGGTGGCTGGAACGCCAAGTGGTCACAACGGCAGTGGCGGGGCTACCGCTGGAAGGGCGACACCTTCAGCCAGGTCTCCGGGCCGACGAGCTTCGGTCCGAACCCGAACCTGGCAGACGTCTCGGTCACCACTGGCGACCTCGTGCTGAGAACTGCCGACGACGGCTCCCGGACGGGTACGGCCACGGTGCGGATTCGTAACCGGGGCACGGGCCCGGTCGCCCACCTGGTGCTGCGGTTGGGCGTGCCCGCGGTGGTGCGCGCGGACGTCGACGGGTGGGGCCCGTGCGCGGGCGTCCACGAGGGCGTCGAACCGATCACCTGCCGGCTGGGTCAGCTGGCCGCCGGGGCGGAGATGCGGCTGGACCTGGACTTCCGGGTGCTCGAAGGGATCACGCTGAGCACTGACAAGGCGGACGTGGACGTCCAGCCGATGGACAGCGAACGTGACGTCCTGCCGGACGTCAACAGAACCGACAACCTGGTTCGGATGACGATGACCTACGGCTGACGGTTGCCGGCCGCGTCGGAGGCCACGGGGGCGTACGACGCGGCCGGCGCTCCGCTCACCACGCGGGCGCTGGCCCCGCGTCCGACCCCGCCTCGCCACTCAGTCCCCCACACGACAGTCGAACCACAGCGTGGGCTGCAACCTCCCGGCCCGTTTTGGGCTTCTAACGGGGTACGGCACGCCGAGCAGGAGCGCCGACAACGGGGAGCACCGGAACGACCCCGATGAGCGAGTGGTACGACCGCCTCGGGTACGGGCCCGACGGCGAACGGGGAGGGGCAGTGACAGTGATGACGGGAGCCCGTGCCAACGAGCCACCGGGGGCGATTGCCGCGATGGCCGGGGAGCGCACCACGACGGTGAGCTTCGACGACTTCTACCACGCGCACTTTCGCAACGTGACCAGTCAGTTGGGCGCCTACGTGGGCGACCTCTCACAGGCCCAGGACCTCGCGCAGGAGGCGTTCTGCCGGGCCCTGGCCGGGTGGGACCGGCTGGCCCGGTACGACGACCCGGCCGCCTGGGTCCGGCGGGTCGCCTGGAACCTCGCCCGGAGTCGTGGCCGAGGGCACCGTCAAGTCCTGGCTGCACCGCGGCCGGACAGCGCTGGCGGGACTGCTCGACGAGAGCACCGAGGGGATGGGCAGCGTCCGGGTGCACTTCGACAACCAGGACCGGCACTGGCAGGACCTGGCCTTCAAGAACACCTTCGTGGAGGTGCGGGCGGCTCCCTGATCCGGCCCATCGGGTCCGGCCGGCACCGACGGCCGGGCCCGATGCGGCGCGGTCAGCTCGGGGCCCAGCTGGGGCGTTGCAGCAGGCTGACGAATTCCACCAGCAACCGCTCGCGCAGCGCCGATGGCGCGGCGTCGAGCAGGGTGTTCACCAGCGCCATCCGTTCCGGCAGCGGTCCCGCGCCCGACCCCGCCTCGCCGCCCAGGCCCAGCCCGGCAGCCAGGCCGACGATCAGGTCCGGGGTCAGCGCCTCGGGGGTCAGCGCACCGACCAGGGCCGCCAGCTCGGCGGGCAGCCGCACCGGGCCGGCGGCCCTGGCCGCGGCCACCGCGTCGGTCAGGTCCGGCCCGAACTCGGCGACCCGGGGCGCGACCGCGGCGGTCACCGTGAGGTGCACGCTGGCGGGCAGACCGTCGTACGAGAGCTGGGGTTGGGTGTGCCAGCCCCGCGCGGTCAGCTCGTCGACCAGGACGAACAGGTCGGGGCCGCCCTCGGTGGCGGTGAAGCAGACGACCGTCGACTCCGGCTCGGCCATCAGCCGCAGCCCGTCGACGGCGCGGACCGCGTCGGCCAGGCCGGCGACCGCGTCCCGGGTGATGGCGGCCAGCCGCAGGTAGCCGTCGTCGCCGAGGTGCCGCACTGTGGCGTACGCGGCGGCGATCGGGCCGCCCGAGCGGGTGGACGCGATCACCGGGTTGATCATGGTGTAGCCGGGCCAGTCGGCGTACGCGAAGTACTGCGGGGCGCGCAGCGTGGCGTCGCGGTGCAGCAGCACGGACACCCCCTTCGGGGCGTACGCGTACTTGTGCAGGTCGACCGAGATGGAGGTGACCCCGGGCACCGCGAAGTCGAACGGCGGCACCGGCTCCCCGAGCCGACGCAGGTACGGCAGGGTCCAGCCGCCGAAGCAGGCGTCGACGTGGCAGCGCACACCGGCCTCGGCCGCGGCGGCCGCTATCTGCGTGACCGGGTCCACCACCCCGTGCGCGTAGGACGGCGCGGAGCAGGCGACCAGCACCGTCTCCGGGCGGATCGCGGCGGCCATCGCGGCCGGGTCGGGACGCAGCGTCTCCGGGGAGACGGGCACGACGTCCAGTGCCACCCGCAGGTAGTGCGCCGCCTTGGCGAATGCCGCGTGCGCGCTCGACGGCACCACGATCCGGGGTGCGGTGATCTCCGGGTGGGCGTCCCGGGCGGTCTTGACGGCGAGGATCAGTGACTCGGTGCCGCCGCTGGTGACGCTGCCGACGACGTCCGGGGCGGTGGTCCCGGGGCCGGCGCCCAGCACCCGGCCGGCGGCGCCGACCAGCGCGTTCTCCATGGCCAGCAGGGACGGGAACGCGGTCGGGTCCAACCCGTTGACGTGCGCGCTCTCGCGGTGGGCGGCGGCGGCCAGCTCGTCCAGCCCGGGCACCGCCGGGTCGTAGACGTACGCGAACAGCCGTCCCCCGTGGGTGGGCGCGTCACTGGACCGCAGCTCCCGCACCTCTTCCAGAACCCGTTCCGCCGGAACCCCGGTGGCGGAAAGCGCCCCAGCCTCAACCCTGTTCTCGTCGATCATGGAGTTACGGTGCCCTTCTCGTGACGGTCAACGCTTTCGTCCCCCACCACAACTCCATGATCGCCCAGGTCGCTGTGGGCGGTGAGGGTGTACTGGCGGAGCAGGAGGATCGGAGGGGCGATCAGCAGGGCCGGAATCAGCGTGAAGCCGAGGAGCACGCCCAACCTCGCCGTGTCGGACTGGGCCGCCGCCGAGCCGGTGTCGGAGGACACGTAGCCGGAGAGCTGGAGCACCAGTCCGTAGATACCCGGGCCGAGCGCCAGGCCGAAGGTCTCCCCGGCGGTCCACAACCCGGTGAAGACGCCCGCCTGCCGCCGGCCGGTGCGCGCCGTCTCGTGCGCGATGCAGTCCGGCAACATGGCCAGCGCGAAGACCTGCTGCCCGGCGTACCCCACGCCGATCAACGCGACCAGAAGATAGACGGCCACCGCCGGCAACGCCGGGGCGGCGACCAGGGCGAACGCGCCGACGGCGAGGATCAGCGAGGCGACGACCAGCGCGGTGCGCTTGCCCAACCGGGCACCGACCCGGCTCCAGATCGGCATCACCAGCAGCGCCGGCCCGACGAAGCAGACGAAGAGCAGCGTCGGCCCGCTCTCCGCGTCACGCAGGATCTGCCCCGCGAAGTAGTTGACCCCGGCCAGGATCGTCGCCACCCCTGCGGACTGCACCACGAAACAGATCAGCAGTGCCCGGAACGGACGGTTGGCAGCGGCCACGGCGAGCTGGGCGCGCAGCGTCGGCTCGCTCTCCCCCACCGTGCCGGTCGGCGCGGACCGGGTGCCCAGGAACGCGCCGAGGGCGCCGAGGGCGATCAGCGCCGCCACGAACAGGCCCATCCAGCGGTGCCCGGCCACGCCGTCGCCACCGGCGCTCACCACCAGCGGCGCGACCGCGCCGGAGACCAGGATGGCCAGCGCCAGCACCGCGATCCGCCAGGTCATCAACCGGGTGCGCTCGGTGTAGTCGCCGGTCAGTTCCGCCGGCATCGCCACGTACGGCACCTGGAAGAAGGCGAACGCGGTGGCGGTGGCGAGGAACGCGAACGCCACGTACGCCACGGCGGCCGGCCCGTTACCGAAGGGCGCGGCGAAGATCGACGCGAACAGGACGGCGAGCGCGAGGCCGGCCACGAGCAGGTACGGCCGGCGAGCCCCCCACCGCGACCGGGTGCGGTCGGAGATCCGCCCGGCGACCGGGTTGACCAGCACGTCCCAGGCCTTGGGCAGCAACACCAGCAGGGCGGCCAGCCCGGCGGCCACGCCCAGGGTGTCGGTCAGGTACGGCAGCAGCAGCAGACCGGGCACGGTGCCGAACGCTCCGGTCGCCAGTGAACCGAGCGCGTAGCCGGCGTGCACCGAGCGGGGCAGCGAGCCGGTGGCTGACGAGCCGGCGCCCGGCGGCGTTTTCATGGGCCCGAATGTTACTCACGTTAGGGCGGCGGTCACATCCCCTCATCAGGCGACCAGCCTGCCGCCGCGATGTCCACACCCTCGCCGCGCAGCGGCACACCCTCGGCCCGCAGTCGGGCCCGCGCCTCCCGTTCGTGCCCCGGCGGCAGGCGACCACTCGCGGTCACCACCCGATGCCAGGGCACCGAGCCTCCGTGCCGGGCCATGATGGTGCCGACCAACCGGGCCGAGGCACGGCCCGAGCGCTCGGACAGCGCGTCGGCCACCCCGCCGTACGACATGACCCGGCCCTCCGGGATCCGCTCGACCAGGTCGAGAACCGCCTCGACGTACTCGTCTGGAGTCACAATCCGCCACCATATGGGAAGGCCGCCGGGCGGTGCGGCCGTGACCACGCAGAATGGGCGGGTGCGCGACGCAGTCACGACGGCCCGGCGGGTCGTCGTCAAGATCGGATCCTCCTCGTTGACCACCGCCACCGGCGGGTTGGCCGACAAGCGCGTCGACACGCTGGTCGACACCCTCGGTCGGCTCACCGCCGAAGGGCGCGAGGTGGTGCTGGTCTCCTCCGGCGCCATCGCCGCCGGGCTCGCCCCGCTCGGGCTGTCCCGACGCCCGCGCGACCTGGCCACCCAGCAGGCCGCCGCCAGCGTCGGGCAGGGGCTACTGATCGGCCGGTACGCGGCCAGCTTCGCCCGGCACGGCCGCACCGTCGGGCAGGTGCTGCTCACCGTCGACGACGTGACCCGGCGAGCGCACTACCGCAACGCGTACCGGACGCTGCGCAAGCTGCTCGACCTGCGGGCCGTGCCGATCGTCAACGAGAACGACACGGTGGCCACCCAGGAGATCCGGTTCGGCGACAACGATCGGCTGGCCGCCCTGGTGGCCGCGCTGGTGCACGCCGACCTGCTGGTGCTCCTCTCCGACGTGGACGCGCTCTGGACCGGTGACCCCACCAACCCGCGCTCGACCCGGATCGCCGAGGTGCGCGACGACGCGGACCTCGCCGGCATCACCATCGGCGGGGCCGGCCGGTCCGGCGTCGGCACCGGTGGCATGGTGACCAAGGTCGAGGCCGCCCGGATCGCCACCGGCTTCGGCATCCCGGTGGTGCTCACCGCCGCCGACCTGGCCACGCCGGCTCTGGCCGGCGAACCGGTCGGCACGCTCTTCCACCCGCAGCGGCGACGACCGACGGCCCGGCTGTTCTGGCTGGCCCACGCCACCTCACCGCGCGGGCGGCTGCACCTCGACCCGGGCGCGGTCGCCGCCGTCGTCGGGCGGCGCAAGTCGCTGCTCCCGGCCGGCATCACCGCCGTGGACGGCACGTTCACGGCCGGCGACCCGGTTGACCTGGTGGACACCGCCGGCGCATCGGTCGCCCGAGGGCTGGTCAACTACGACGCGGTGGAGCTACCCGGGCTACTCGGCCGCTCCACGTCCGAACTCGCCGCGGCGCTCGGCCCGGCGTACGAACGAGAGGTCGTCCACCGTGACGACCTGGTGCTGCTCTAAGGAGTCAACAATGAGTGAGCGTCAGCGAGCGAATCATCGGCTCAGGGCTTCGGTGCCGCAGGCCGGCGCGGAGCGCAGCGGAGTGTCGGCATGAGCGAGCTTCGGCGAGCGAATCATCGGTTCAGTGCGCTGGTGCCTCAGGCCGGCACGGAGCGCAGCGGAGTGTCGGCATGAGCGAGCTTCGGCGAGCGAATCATCGGTTCAGTGCGCTGGTGCCTCAGGCCGGCGCGGAGCGCAGCGGAGTGTCGGCATGAGCGTGGTTGAGCAGGCGCGACGGGCGCGGGACGCCGCCGCGGAGTTGGCAGTGGCCACGCGTACGGTCAAGGACGCCGCGCTGGTGGCGATGGCCGACGCGCTGGTGGCGCGTACCCCGGCGATCCTGACCGCGAACGAGACGGACCTGGCGGCCGGCCGTGAGGCCGGGCTGAGCGCGGCCGTGCTGGACCGGCTCGCGCTCGACGCGGGTCGCGTGGCCGGCATCGCCGACGCGCTGCGTGAGATGGCCGCGTTGCCCGACCCGGTCGGCGAGGTGGTCCGCGGGTCCACACTGCCCAACGGCCTGGAGCTGCGCCAGATCCGGGTGCCGTTCGGGGTGGTCGGCATCATCTACGAGGCGCGGCCCAACGTGACGGTGGACGCCGCCGGGATCTGCCTCAAGTCCGGCAACGCGGCGCTGCTGCGCGGGTCGTCGTCGGCCGCGCACTCGAACGCCGCACTGGTCGCGGTGCTGCGCGACGCGGTCGCCGGGGCCGGTCTGCCCGCCGACGCGGTGCAGTTGCTCGACGCCAGCTCCCGTGACTCGGTGAAGGAGCTGATGCGCGCCCGGGGGCTCGTCGACGTACTCATTCCGCGCGGTGGCGCGTCGCTGATCCGCACCGTGGTCGAGGAGTCGACAGTGCCGGTGATCGAGACCGGGGTGGGTAACTGCCACGTCTACGTCGACGCCGCCGCCGACCTGGCGAAGGCCGTCGCGGTGACGCTGAACGCCAAGACGCAACGCCTGTCCACCTGCAACACCGCCGAATCGCTGCTGGTGCACGCGGGCATCGCCGATGCGTTCCTGCCGCCGGTGCTGGCCGCGTTCGCCGAGGCGGGGGTGACGGTGCACGGCTCACCCGAGGTGGCCGCCTACTCTGCCGCCGTGGTCGAGGCGACCGAGGAGGACTACGCCACCGAGTACCTGTCCGCCGACATCTCGGTGGCGGTTGTCGACTCGCTGGACGCGGCGGTCGCGCACATCCGTCGCTTCGGCACCGGGCACACCGAGGCGATCGTCACCGACTCGGCCAGCGCGGCCCGCGACTTCGTCGCGAGGGTCGACGCGGCGGCGGTGATGGTGAACGCGTCGACCCGGTTCACCGACGGGGGCGAGTTCGGCTTCGGTGCGGAGATCGGCATCTCCACCCAGAAGCTGCACGCTCGCGGTCCGATGGGCCTACCCGAGCTGACCAGCACCAAGTACGTAGTGACCGGCGACGGACACGTGCGCTAAAGCCCCCCCGCCCTCCCGCGCCCCCCAACCCCCGCGGCGATCTTGCACTTACTGCACCGACATAAGGTGCATCCCGCGCAGATCGGCGACAGAAACTGCAAGATCGCCGCGAGGGGTCGGGGGCGCGGGGTTCGGGGGCGCGGGGCGCGGGGTCAGCCTCGCGGGGTGGGGCGGGCCGCCCGGATCGCGGCCAGCGTGGCGTGCACGTCGAACTGGTGGCCGTCGTCGCTCTCCCAGCCGCCGTCGCTGCGCTGGGTTTCGGTCAGCCGGCGCAGCGCGCGCACCATGATCCAGTCCTGTGGGTCGACGCCGGCGCGGCGCAACGTGGCCGCCAGCCACGCCACGTCCCCGGGGGACATCTTCGGCATCCGCTCGGCGAGCACCACCTGAATCCGGGCGGACTCCTGGAACATCTCCTGCCGGTGCAGCACGGCCGCGCTCAGCCAGCCGGCGGCGAGGTACGACGGCCAGCTACCGTCCGGGCGCAGCCGCGCGGCGAGCGAGTGGGCCGCAGCCTGCACCACCCCGGCGTACGCCCCACCGACCCGATGGTCGAGCGGACCCGAGGCGCGGGCGTCCAGGCCAGCGACGGTGAGCCAGAAGCCGGCGTTGGCCGACACGAGGAACCCGGCCTCCGGGTCGCCGGGACGGGCCCACTCCGGTGCCGAGTCGGCCAGCGACGAGTCCTCTTCCCAACCGCCGTCGGCTTGCTGCCGGGAAGCCAGCCAGTCGAGGGCGCGGCGGGCGGCGGGACGGCCGAGCCCGCCCAGGTCGTCCAGCTCGACGAGCCGGAAGCAGGTGGCGTCGATCGAGGCGACCTCGCCGCCCCAGGTGGCCGGCCAACCGCCGTCCGGTGACTGGCCGACCTCGGCCGTCTCCAGCAACTCGGCGGGCACGGCGGTGCCGTTGCGGAGCCAGGAGAGGCGGGCGCGTTCCACCGCATCCCCATGCGCCACGACGAACCCGATCGCGGCTTCCAAGTCGACCACGGCGGAGACGCTACCTGCGCAGACCCGATGCCGCCTCGGAGAATCGGCCAGCCCGGAATGGCTGCGTCGCTCCGGCCGGACGGCCGCTCGGCGTCATCTGCGTCGATTTGCCGGGACGGCCGCCTGGGCCACCCCGGCGCGGCGACGTGGCCGCGCCAGGGCAGTCCCGGCTCGATCGGTCAGTACGCGGGCAGCGACGGGTCGATCTGCTTGATCCAGGAGAGCACGCCACCCTGCACGTGCACGGCATCCTTGAATCCGGCCGCCTTGAGCGCGGCGAGCGCCTCAGCCGAGCGGACGCCGGACTTGCAGTGCAGCACGATCTGCCGGTCCTGCGGCAGCTTCGCGAGGGCCTCGCCGGAGATGATGTCGCCCTTGGGGATCAGGGTGGCGCCGGGGATCTGGACGATCTCGTACTCGGCCGGCTCGCGTACGTCGACGAGGAAGATGTCCTTGCCGGCGTCCTGCCACTCCTTGAGCTCCAGGGCGGTGATGGTCGAGTCGAGCGTCGCCTCCTGGGCCTCCTCGGAGACCGCGCCGCAGAAGTCCTCGTAGTCTTCGAGCAGGTCGGTGACCGTCGGGTTGTCGCCGCAGAGCGCGCAGTTCGGGTCCTTGCGGACCTTGATCTTGCGGTATTCCATCTCCAGGGCGTCGTAGACCATCAGGCGGCCGACCAGCGGCTCGCCGATGCCGGTGAGCAGCTTGATCGCCTCGTTCACCTGGATCGAACCGATCGACGCGCAGAGCACCCCGAGCACGCCACCCTCGGCGCAGGACGGGACCATGCCCGGCGGCGGCGGCTCCGGGTAGAGGCAGCGGTAGCACGGGCCGTGCTCGGCCCAGAACACCGACGCCTGGCCGTCGAAGCGGTAGATCGAACCCCAGACGTACGGCTTACCCAGCAGCACCGCCGCGTCGTTCACCATGTAGCGGGTGGCGAAGTTGTCGGTGCCGTCGACGATCAGGTCGTACTGGGCGAAGATCTCGCGGACGTTCTCCCGGTCCAGCGCGGTGTTGTGGATCTCCACGTTGACCAGGGGGTTGATCTCGCGGATCGACGCGGCGGCGGATTCGGCCTTGGACCGGCCGATGTCGGAGACGCCGTGGATGATCTGACGCTGGAGGTTGGACTCGTCGACGGTGTCGAAGTCGATGATGCCGAGCGTGCCGACCCCGGCCGCGGCGAGATACATCAGGGCGGGCGACCCGAGGCCACCGGCACCGACACAGAGCACCCGGGCGTTCTTCAGCCGCTTCTGGCCGGTCACCCCGACGTCCGGAATGATCAAGTGACGTGAGTAGCGGCGGATCTCGTCTACGGTCAGCTCGGCGGCGGGCTCGACGAGCGGGGGCAACGACACGGTGGACTCCCCGGGATCGGCGGTGTGAACCGCGCCATTGTTGCTCGCGGGAGCCCCCCTCGGCCATGAGGGATGACACGTGGTCCGGTATGCGGGAGCGGGAATAACCGACGACCCGGCAGATCAGGGGACGATGTCCCCCGCGTGACGACGACCGTCGAGGTACGGCCAGGCGTTGGCGACGCAACCTTGCAGCCCGTACGTCTGCTGCTGCATCACCGGGGCGGGCTCCCCGGGGCCGGGGCACGCCTCGTGCTCCTCGCCGAACTCGTGGCCCACCTCGTGGTTGATGACGTAGGTCCGGTAGGTGTCCAGCGAAGCGCCGTAGTCGGGGACCGCCTCCATCCAGCGGGCCAGGTTGATGATGACCTGACCGGGCAGGCGACAGGAGGTGTAGCGCTCGGTGGTCAACCCGCCCTCGGCGCACATCCGCTCGGACGTGACCGGGGTGGCCAGGTAGATGGTGAAGTCGGCGGCCCCGGCGTCGGCCACCCGTTGCACCCGCAGCTCATCGGACGCGATCCAACTGCGCGGGTCGGCCAGTACTTCGTCCACGGCGGCGGCGAACACGTCGGCGTCCTGGCCGGCGCCTCGTTCGACGACGACCCGGTATCGGTGCAGCGGCCCGTCCGTGCCGTGTACTGGTGTCTCGCCGTCGGCTGTCGTGAAGCGTCCCGCTCCGGCCGACGGATAGCCGGTGGGCGCCGGGTGCGCGGCCACCCCACCTCCGTGGCCCATTCCGCCCTGCGTGGGGGCCGGAGGCTCGACCGACGGCTCGCCGCCCCGGCTCACCGTCACCCCGATGGCGGCCGCGAGAACGAGCAGGCCGAGCAGCATGCTGCGACGACGACGCCGGTGCATCCGGACGAAGGCGGGACGCACGCCCCGCAACGCCGGCCGGGGCTCGGGTGGCCGAGGCGGGCCGTAAGGGGACGACGGCGTCATACGATCAAGCCTGCCAGATTATTCGGGCATTTCTCCGTTTTTATCGCTATTGCCGCAAGACGCCTGATGGAGGGGTGATCGCTCGACGTGTCGGTCTAACCAACTCACAGGGCGGGACCGGTGTATCGACGCCCGTTCAGGTACGGCCACGGGTTGACCCGGCAGCCATTGAGGAACAGCGTCTGCTGCATCATGACCGGCGCCGGCCGGCCCGCGCCGGGGCAGCGTTCGTGCCGATGCCCGAGCTGGTGACCCACCTCGTGGTTGACCACGTACGTTCGGTAGACAGTCAACGGCACGCCGGCCGAGACGAAGTGCGGCACTGACAACCGCCACCGATCCAGGTTGATGATCACCTGGCCGGGCGCCCGACAGGACGTGTACGGGCGACCGCCGATCCGGATGTCCACCCCACCTCTCGCGCACATCCGACCCGCGGTGCGGGCGGTGGCGAGGTAGACGGTGAAGTCCCGAGGCGCAGCCCCCGGCACCTGCTGTAGCCGCAGCCTGCCGCTGTCGACCCAACTGCCCGGCCCGGCGAGCGCCGCCTCGACCGCCTGGGCGAACTCGGTGACGTCCTCGGCGCTGCCCGACTCCACAGCGACCCGGTAACGCCGTAGCTCACCCGCCCGGCCCAGCACCGGGCCGGAACGGGCGTCGTAGCCGAACCCGCCCGTGCCGGCGCTCGGGACCACGCCGGGCACCCGCAACACCGGCGGCGGCGGACTGGACGGGACCACGGCAGAGGGCGACGGGTCCGGCGGCAGCGGCCCGGCCACCAGCGGCGGCGGCGCGCCGATCTCCTCGGCTGCCAACCGGTCAGCGCTGGGACGCCCACCCGGCCCCTCGGCGATCACGGTCACCGCCGCGCCGACGGCCACCACCACCGCCACCAGTTGGGCGAACAGTGCGAAACGTCGCCGACGGCGAGCAGGATGGCGGGCTGAGCTGGGCATCCTGGTCAGCCTGCCAGATCAGCGCGCCCCGCGGTGTCCTCCGTTTCGGCGAGCAGGCCGACCACCGCGCGGGCAACCAGCCGAGGAACCTCCAACTGCGCCACATGGCCGACGCCCTCGAGCATCATCAGTCGGCTGTCTGGAATGACCCGGGCGGTCTGCGGCCCGACTCGCACGTCGACCAGGCGATCCTGGAGACCGCCAACCACCAGGGTCGGTGCGCGTACCGCCTCGGCGAGGCGCCACAGCGACCCCTGCCCCGGCAGGTACGACCGCAGGAAGCTGGAGACCAGCCCACGGAACGTCCGGACGTACGCGGCGGCGTAGTGCTCGGCCTCGTACCGCACCCGGATCTCCTCCAGCGCCTCGGCCCGACGCTGATCGCAGATCCGGCTGAGGTCGGCGACGCACGCCTCCAGCACCTGCTGGGCCATCACCTCGGGCGCGAGCTGGGTGAGGTGCCGGGCGACCAGCCGCTCACCTCGGGGAATGGCGAGCACCGGCAGCATCCGCCCCTGCAACGAGCGCCGGAAATCCAGGAACGGCAGCGCCGGGGAGATCAGGGTGAGGGTGCGGACCAGATCCGGCCGGAGCCCGGCGACCTGGACCGCGACCGCGCCACCCAGCGAGTTGCCGAACAGGTGCACCGGCCCTCGACCGGAGTGCTCGATCCAGCGGACGACCAGATCCGCGAAGGCCGGAATCGTGTAGCTCGGACCCGGCTCGCTACGGCCGAAGCCGGGCAGGTCGATGGCCTGACCGTCCAGCCGGTCGGCGAGCAGCCCGGCCAGGTCGGTCCAGTTCTGCGACGACCCGCCCAACCCGTGCACGTACAGCGCCGGCTCCGCGCCAGCGGCGGTGGCCGGGGTATCCCGCACGTACGTGATCCGGCCGTCGAGGCGGACTTCCCGGCCCGGCCAGGGCGGCGGAACGCTGTCGTCGGGGAGCAGGTGGTCCGGCCAGAGGGTGGCGCGTCTCATTGCTCCAGTCTGCCTCGAACCACTCAGGACAGCAGCGCCTCCAGCCGGCGGTTGACCGCCGCCAGCGTCGCCCGGACCACCGCCTGACGCGGATCACCAGCGACCAGGGCGGACCCGGCGAGCTGCTCGACCCAGCCCTCGCAGACCAGCAGCGCCACCACTGTGGCCACCTCGCAATTGCCGAACGGCACCACGGCAGCGTGTTCGACGAAACAGCGCCCCCGCTCGGCGTTATCGGCACCGCGCAGCAACTCGTCCACCGCGGCCGCCGCCGCCACCGCGCAGAGCCGCAACACGTAGCCGTCCACCGCCGGCCCGGTGGCGTACCCGGAGGCGCTGTCGCCCCCGGCCAGCAGCCGGACCTCCACGTTCGCGTCCAGGCCGAAGGTGCTGACCTGCACGTGGTCGATCACCACTCGGGGCCCCGGCGTACCGCCGGTCTCCAGCGGCCGGGACGGCGCCGACTCCGTCGTGGTCACCTGACCACCGGAGTACGACGTGCCCAGCGTCGCCGGGCTACCGGTCGCGGCGCCGGTCGGCGCGGACGAGACGGACCCGGGTTCCTCCACCGTGGCGCGCCCCCGGTGCGGGGCGTTCGACCGGCGGCGGCGCGTCGGGTCGGTGCCGGTCCGCTGCTCCGGGCCGGACGGCGGGGATTCGACCCGAGCACCGGACGGGCGGGCAACAGTCGGGGGCTCGGCCGACCGGACCTCGCCGGGGTCCCGCGAAGCCGCGTTTCGCGTCTCGGGGGTACGCCGCTCGGCGGGCTCGGCCGCGCGACGGCGGACCGGTGGTGGTGGCGTGCTGGGCAGGCCGGGCACGTTCTGCGGGGCCGCGGCCAACCCCATCCGCTCCTGGAGCAGCCGGGCCACCTGCCGGCTCACCTCGGCCGGGTCGGCGCCGTCGGCCAGGTCCAGTCGCAGACTGTGCGCCCCCGCCGGCGTGCGGCGCAGGGCCGCGTCGCGGACACCGGCCACCTCCCGGACGGCGTCCAGGATGGCGTTGACGTCGAACCCCTCCGGGCGCTCGCGCAGGGGCGCCGGCTCGTCGTCCCGGCGCAGGTGAGTGGCGATGCGGGCGCGTTCCGGGGTTTCGGCGGGTGGCTCCACGGCTGGCGGCTCCGGCACGACGGGCACGTCCGGTTCCGCGGGGACGCGCTGCGGCAGCACCACCGCGCTCGCTGCTGACTGCCGGCCATCGTCGGCCGGCGACGTCGGGTCGGGAGCGGATCGGCGCGCCGCGTAGGCGGAGGCGGAGGCCGGTGCGGGCTGATCGCGGCGGCCGGAACCCTTGGTGGCGGTGGGCGGGACCGCTGCGGTGGAGGACGGGGTGGCGTCGGTCGACGGCGAGCCGTTGACCGGCGCGGCCGGTGCGGGCGGCTCGACGGGTGACGGACCGGGCTCGGGTGTCGCCGGCCGGAGCCGGAACGGTGCGGTCGGTCTGACGTCGGGCCGGGACCGGCCGGTCGTCTCGCCTCCGTCGCCCCCACCGGCGCTGGCCGACCGGCTGGCCGGCCAGGACGGGCGCTCGACAGGGGTAGCCGGGAGCCGGCCCTCTGACCAGTCCGGCCGGTCGGCCCGGGAACTGCTCGCCGTCGGCGAACCGCCGGTCCAGGACGAGCGCTCGGCGACCAGCGACGGGCCGGCCGGAGCCGGTGGCGCGTCGGTCAGCGTGGGAGGTGGCCCGGCCGGAGCCGGGGGCGGTCCGGCGGGTGCCGGAGGAATCGCCTCGGCCGGTGCGGGCGGATCCGCCGATGCCGGGCTGGAGGCCCAGGACGGTCGCGTTGGCGGGGAACTGGCCGGTTCCGGATCGGCACCGCCGGCCCAGGACGGCCGCGTCGATGCCGCGCCGGTCGCTGGCGGTTCGGACCCGCCGGCCCAGGACGGTCGTACCGGTGGCGCGCTGGTCGCCGCCTCGGACCCGCCGGCCCAGGACGGTCGCACCGTCGGCACGCTGGTCGGCGTCGGATCGGACCCTCCAGCCCAGGAGGGCCGCGCGGGCGACGCGCTGGTGGGGTCGGGATCGGCCCCGCGAGCCCACGACGGACGGTCGGCGCGGGGACCGCCGGTCGCCCCGGACCCCGCCCAGGACGGACGGTCGGCGGGCGGACCACTGGTCGGTGACGCACCACCGGCCCAGGACGGCCGCTCAGCCGGCGGACCACTGGTCGGTGACGCACCACCGGCCCAGGACGGAGGGTCGGCGGGCGGCGCGCTGGTCGGTTTGCCGGGGCGTTCCGGGGTGGACTCGGATTCGACCCGGACGGGCTCGTACGCCCGGGGCGGATCAGCGCGTACCGGTTCGTATGGACGGGGCACCTCGGCGCGCACCGGCTCGTAGGGCTGGTGGGGTTCGCCGACCCAGTCCGGCGCCGGCTCGTCCCGTGCTGCCGGGACAGCCGGCTCGTCGTCCTGGCGCGACCAGGGCGGGGCCCACCCGCCACCCCAGCTCGGACGGTTCCAGCTCGGCCCCGACCAGTCGGGCTCGATGGCCGACGACTCCCCGGCCCGGTGCGTCTCGCCGGGACGGTGCGCGTCCCCGGTGCGATGCGTCTCCGCCGGCCGGGAACCCTCGGCAGCGCGACCGGGCTCGCCGTCGTCGGCGGACGCGGTCGGGCCCGGGGTCGCCACGGGCTCGGGTGCGAGCGGGTCCCGCCAGTCGCGGGGCGCGGTCGGACTGTCGTCGGCGGCCAGCCGGTCGCCGGTCGGCGCGTGGAAACCGGGCGGCACCTCGAAACCCGACGCCGCGGTGCCGACGGGCGGCACCTGGACCGCCGGCGGGGCCGAGGTGGGCAGCCCGGGCTCGGCCCAGCGGGCACGGTGCGCGGCAGCCGGATCGACGGTGGAGTGTGGGGCGGGGCCCGGGTCGGGCTCGACGGCACCCTGCTCAGTCGGTGGTGCGGGACGTTGGGCGGGCACCACGAGCCGGTCGCCGGCCGCCCCGGGGCGGCCCTCGGCGGGCAGCCCGGGCGGGGCGCTCACCGGCGTCGGGCGTCCCGCGGGCGGTTCGAGACCGGGGTGGTGGACGCCGTTGACGTCGTCCGGGTGGTGCGCGCCGTTGACCTGGTGGCCGTTGGTGCGTGCCGGCGACTCCGGGTCGCCCGACCGCCCGACCAGCGGCGATGGCAGGTCGCCGTGCCGTGTCGAGGAGGTCCGCCAGCCCGACGCGGGGTCGGGCTGCCAACGCGGCGCCTCATCCCGGGCGTCCTCGCGGTCGGCGGCTCGGGGCCACCCACCCGCCGGAGGCGCCCACCCACTGACGGAACGGCTCGGATCGTCGTGCTGACCCGCTCCGTCACCGTGCTCTCCCGGGGTGGCGGCTCCGGGTTGCCCTGTTTCAGTCACCGCGCGCTCCTTGGTCGCCCCCGCTGAGGCTACCGTGTGCCGAGAGTGGCGATAAGTTACAGCGGCGGGCCATTTCCCCGACCGAGGTCACGGGCCTCGCCCGGTCTGGGGGGAAAATGCCGGCTCGTACGGAGAACTCGGAGGATCCCATGACCGCTGCGGGGAACGGTGCACAGACCGCTGGCCGGCCCACCCGCCTGCCCCGCTCCGCGCGTCGTAAGCAGCTTCTCGCTGCGGCGCAGGAGGTGTTCGTCGCGCAGGGCTACCACGCCGCCGCGATGGACGACATCGCCGAGCGGGCCGGGGTCTCGAAGCCGGTGCTCTACCAACACTTTCCCGGAAAGATGGATCTCTACCTGGCGCTGCTCGACACGCACTGTGACGCCATCGTCGCTCAGGTGCAGGACGCGATGCGCGGCACCAGCGACAACAAGGAGCGGGTCAGCGCGTCGGTACGGGCGTACTTCGACTTCGTCGACCACGAGAGCGAGGCGTTCCGGCTCGTCTTCGAATCGGATCTGCGCAACGACCCGGCCGTGCGGCAGCGGGTGGAACGGGTCGAGCAGGGCTGCATCGCGGCGATCACCGACACCATCATCTCCGACACCGGGGTGAGCCGGGCCCATGCCGAGCTGCTCGCCTCCGGGCTGGTCGGCGCGGCGGAGACGGCAGCGCAGTTCTGGTTGGCCGGCGGGCGGCAGGTGCCCAAGGCCGAGGCCGAGGCGTTGGTGGCCGCGCTGTCGTGGCGGGGCATCGCGAGCTTCCCGCTGCAAGGTGAGTCAGCCTGACCGTCGGCCCCGTGATCGGATAGCCTTCGCAGGGCGGTTCTTTCGCCCCAGTTGAGGAGGCACAGTGGAGGTCAAGATCGGCGTGCAGTACGCGCCACGCGAGCTGGTAGTGGACAGCGCGCAGTCGCCGGCCGAGATCGAGCAGATCGTGACCGACGCCTTCGCCGGCAACGGCGGCACGCTCTCCCTGACCGACGAGAAGGGCCGGCGGGTCATCGTTCCGGTCGAGAAGGTCGCCTACGTCGAGATCGCCGAGGCGTCGTCGCGGGCGGTCGGGTTCACCGTCCGCTGACCGGTCCGGCCATCGCGGCAGGTCGGCACTCGGCCCACCTGCCGCAGGCCGGCGCCGGCCGGGTGGTCAGTTGTTCAGCCCGGCGGCGGCCATCCGCGCGGTGTGCGCGGTCGTGAGCCTGCCGAACAGCCCCGGCACGTCGACCCGGCCGTCTCGTGCGATCAGCGCGGTGAGGGTGGCCCGCTCGGCGGCGACGCGGCCGGCCTGGGACAACGCCTCACCGACCAGTCGGCGGGCCCACATCGAGAGCCGACCGGCCACCCGGGGGTCGTCGGCGACGGCCACCCGGATCTCCGCCGCGGCGAAGTCCGCGTACCGGGAGTCGTGCAGGACGTCCAGCACCAGCGCCCGGTCGGGTTCCTCCAGCGCGTCGGCGATCTCGCGAACGAAGTCGTCGGTGATCGCGTCGCCCACGTACGCCTTGGTGACCACTTCCGCCCAGTCCCGTGGCTCGGTCGAGTCGTGGTACGCCTGCAACGGCTCGACATAGGGCGCCATCGCGTCCTCGGGCGCGACACCCAGCGCGGTGAGTCGGTCGGCGAGGCGCCGGTAGTTGGCGATCTCGGCCGCGGCCATCTCGTTCAGCGCGGCCCGGCGGCGCAGGTCAGGAGCGAGCCGGGCATCGCCCGCCATCCGCTCGAAGGCGAGCAGCTCACCGAAGGCGACCAGACCCAGCAGGTCGGCGTACGCGGAACCGGGGGCGGACACGAGCGGCAGGCTATCGCGTACCGGCCCTCGCGCGCGTCCCACGCACCTCGCACTGCAGCCCCACGTCACGGTCGAGGCCGACGGGACAATTTATGTGGCGTAGGTCACATTTGCTTGCCCCGCGTGGCGAGTGGCCGACGGGGAATCGGGACGGGGGCATGCCTGTTCAGGTAACATGGAGCAGTTGCCGTGGGCGCCGATCTGATCGAAGCTCAGCCCGCGGCGCGCGTGCGGCCCGGTCCGGCTCGGCAATCCGCCGCCGACCGTGTGGCCCGCGTCATACCGAACGCGCCCTGAGGACATGACGGGCGCACCCACGAGAGGGCACCCCCACATCCACATGAGCGACCTGACTCAAGATTTGCTGGACGGCCAGGAACTGGCCCCCACCGCCCCGGTTCGACCGGAGGCCCCCACGTTCGCCGCACTCGGCGCGCGCGCCGAGACGGTCGAGGCCCTGGCCTCGGCCGGCATCACCCGCGCCTTCGCCATCCAGGAGTACGCGATCCCGATCGCGCTGCGCGGCGTCGACCTCATCGGTCAGGCGCCCACCGGCACCGGCAAGACCCTCGGCTTCGGCGTACCGCTGCTCGACCGGGTCTTCGCCCCGGGCGAGGGCAGCGACGGTGTCCCCCAGGCGCTGGTCGTCGTCCCCACCCGTGAGCTGGGCATCCAGGTCGCCAAGGATCTGGCCGCCGCCGGCCGGACGCGTGGCGTCCGGGTGCTGCCGATCTACGGTGGCGTGGCCTACGAGCCGCAGATCGACGCGCTGCGCAAGGGCGTCGAGATCCTGGTCGGCACGCCCGGCCGTCTGATGGACCTGCAGAAGCAGAAGCACCTCCGGCTCGACCGGGTGCACGCACTCGTCCTCGACGAGGCCGACCGGATGCTCGACCTGGGCTTCCTCGACGACGTCGAGAAGATCCTGGCGATGCTTCCGGAAGACCGACAGACGATGCTCTTCTCGGCCACCATGCCGGACCCGATCGTCACCCTGTCGCGGCGCTTCCTGCGCCAGCCGATGACGATCCACGCCGGGCACACCGCTGAGACGGGCCCGTCGCCGCAGACCCAGCAGTTGGTCTACCGCACCCACTCGATGAACAAGGTCGAGGTGGTGGCGCGCATCCTCCAGGCGGAGGGGCGTGGGCTGACCATGATCTTCACGCGTACCAAGCGGGCCGCCGACCGGGTCGCCGAGGATCTCGACTTCCGCGGGTTCGCGGTCGCCGCGGTGCATGGTGACCTCGGCCAGGGCGCTCGCGAGCGGGCTCTGCGGGCCTTCCGGGCCGGCAAGATCGACATCCTGGTCGCCACCGACGTGGCAGCCCGTGGGCTGGACGTCACCGGCGTCACCCACGTCATCAACTACGACTGCCCGGAAGACCAGGACACCTACACCCACCGGATCGGTCGTACCGGCCGGGCCGGCGCGACTGGTGTCGCGGTGACCTTCGTCGACTGGGACGACATGCCGCGCTGGCGGATCATCGACAAGACCCTCGGTCTGGAGATGCCGGAGCCGCCGGAGACGTACCACACGTCCCCGCACCTCTACACCGACCTGCACATCTCCACCGAGGTCAGCGGCACGCTGCCCACTGCCGAGCGCACCCGGGCCGGGCTGTCCGCCGAGATCGAAGAGGATCTGGGTGGGACGACCCGCTCCCGTCGGGGCGACAGCGGCGGTCGGGGCCCCCGACGCGGCGAGAGCCGTGGTGAGGGTCGCGGCGAGCGCCGTGGTCGGGGCGATGGCCGCCGCGACCGTTCCGACGCCGGCACGCCGGCCGTCGCCGAGGCACCTGCGGCCGACGCCGCCGACGAAGGCACCCGTACCCCCCGCCGCCGGCGTCGTCGCCGGGCCGGCGAGGTGGTCGCGGCCGAGGCGACCGCGGTGATCTCCGCCGACGCCGGCCCCTCCGAGCCGGCCACCGCGTCCGACGGCGAGGCGTCCAAGCCGCGCCGCCGACGCCGCCGCCGTGGTGGCGGTTCTGGTGCGGATGCGCCGGCCGAGGCGACAGCGGACTGATCACCAGCCACACCTGACATCCCCCGCACCGCCTCGCGCGGTACGGGGGATGTTCCCTTCTCCCACCCCACCTGCCGAAAATGGAACGATGCCGCAACCACTGGACGCCGCCCTGACCGAGGTTCGGGCGCTGCTGCTCGACCCCGCGTTGACTCGGGCGGTCGCCGCCGGACGTCGACGCGGTCGCCGCCCCACCGTTGAGCGGGCCGAGCTGCGGCCGGTGCGGCTCAAGGCCGGGCCCCGAATGCAGATCACCACGTCCGACGGTGCTCGCCCCTACACCCGCAACCTCGCCTCCGGTCCGGAGGCCGCCGCGGCCATCGACGAACTGCTCGCCGAGCCGTTCGGCAACTGGCACGTCGAGACTGCCGACGCGACCCTCCAACTGCGGGTGACCAAGTCAGGCGAGGCGCAGGTGCACCGGGCCGCGACGTCCCGCCCGGCGGCGACGCCCACCGGGAACGACCGGACGAAGGAATACCTGCTCGACCCCGGTGACCCGATCTTCGCGGAGATCGGCGGTTCGGCGGCCAAGCGCCGCCAGGTGGACGCGTTCCTTCGGGCCCTGGCCGCGACCCTGCCCGACGACCTGACCGGTCCGCTACGGGTGGTCGACCTGGGCTGCGGCAACGCCTACCTGACGTTCGCCGCGTACCGCTACCTGACGAGTCGGGGGCTCGACGTCCAGTTGGTCGGTGTGGACGTCCGGGAGGACCAGCGGCGGCGCAACACCGAGCTGGCGCAGCGGCTGGGCTGGGCCGACCAGGTCAGCTTCGTGTCCGGGACGATCGCCGAGGCCGTCGTCGACCCCGCCCCCGACCTGGTGCTGGCGCTGCACGCCTGCGACACCGCCACCGACGAGGCACTGGCCCGCGCGGTGCGCTGGGAGGCCCGCTGGGTGCTGGCTGCGCCGTGCTGCCACCACGATCTGGCGAAGCAGCTCCGCGCCCACCCCGCTCCGGCCCCGTACGAACTGCTGACCCGGCAGGGCATCCTGCGCGAGCGCTTCGCCGACGTGCTCACCGACGCGCTGCGCGCCGGGCTGCTGCGGGCGCACGGGTACCGGACGGAGGTGGTGGAGTTCGTGGATTCGCAGCACACCCCGCGTAACCTGCTGATCCGCGCCCGTCGCACCGGCACCGAGGCGACCGAGCCGCAGCGCGCGGAGTACCGCGAGCTGGTGGACCAGTGGCAGGTCACTCCCCGGCTGGAAACGCTGCTGGCCACCGGAGAGACACCCGCGTAGCTCCTGGGCGGCTAGCGTCGGCGGTCCCGGCTGCCGTTGCGCTCGCTGGTACGACGATCGAGGACCGACACCCGGTCGGCGGCGGGTCGCTGGGCGGCCCACTCACCGTCGCCCGGGGCGGTCGGGAATGGCACGACCTTGCCCCCGGTCTCGGCGTTGCCGGCCGCCGCGAAGGCGTTCCAGGAGATGTCGACCAGCAGCCTCTTCACCTCGGCGTGCCGGATGGCGGCGTTGTGTTGCAACGCCATCCGGGCACCGAGCACCACCGCGACGAGCGTGGTGGTGACGGCGCCGGTGGCGGCCAGCACCTGGAGGCCGGTCGCGGAGTCGGTGCGGAGCACCAGTACCAGCAACCAGATCCAGAACGCGGCGGCGAAGACGCCGGCCTTGGCGACGAAGAAGAGGCTCACCGCACCGGGCTGGTACGGCTGGGGGCGGCTCGATTCGGCCATGGTGCTCCTCGGCGGTGGTCCGGTCGAAGGCGGCAGGCGACAGACGCGGTGTCGGGACGGGCACCGAGCTTAATGGAAGAACGATGAAGATCGCTCGATGCAATTTTCGTTCTGCACACACGCTTCCAGAGAAAAGTCTCGTCCACGGGACAGTTTGTGCGGTCAGTCAATTGTTTCCGTGTCCCGGCGTACTACCCTCGGAAGGCGCATCGTCCCGGTGCTCCGTCAGGAGGGGAAGACACACAGGGATGGGATCAGCCGACGTATCACCGCAGATGGCCTTCGCCCGCTTCGTCCGGCGCGCCATCGATGACGCTCGCGACGAACGTGGCTGGACCGTGACTGATCTTGCCTCGCACACGGGCGTGGGTCGCTCCACCGTGTTCCGCTGGCTGGCCGGCGACTGGCAGGACTATCCCGAGTTGGCCAAGGTGCGCGGCTTCTGCGCCGCGCTGGATCTGCCGGTCGCCGCCGCGTTCCGCGCGCTCGGGCTGCCCGACGCCGGCCCCGCGCCCCGCCGACGCCATGACGAGGGCCCGGTCGAGGCCGACGTCCGGGCCATCCTGGACCGGCTGGCCGACCCCACGGTCCCCGCCGAGGAGAAGCACCACATCCGCGATCTGCTCCGCTACCTGGCCCGCCGCCCCATCCGCCGAGCCGGCTAACCCCCACCCCCACCCCCGTCGGGGTTGATCGTGAAGTTGTTGCCCCGACACGCCGCGCCCAGAGGCAATAACTTCATGGTCAACGAGAGTGGGCGAGGGGCCCGGGCGGGCTAGGGGACGGTCAGGGTGAACTCGGCGGTTCGGACTTCGGCGTTCACCTGGAAGTCGAGGTAGAGGCGATAGCGGCCCGGGCCAGGGGTGGTCAACCAGAACTTGATCTGACCGTCCACCAACTCGGCCTCCGGGTGCACGTGCAGATAGCCGAGGTCGCCTTCGCGCAACGCCACCAGATGCCCGTACGCCCCGAGGTACCGCTCCAGCGGGGCTGCGCCGGCAGCGCCGTCGACCCGGAAGGTCAGCGGAACTGTCGCCCCGGCCTGCGCAGTGCCCTGGTAGCCGACGGTGAAGCCGTTCACTGTCGTCGAGGTGGCCGGCCCCGGCAGTGGACGGGGTCGGTAGTCGCCGGGCGCCACCAGGTCCGTGCCGAGGGTCACAGCGGTCTGCGCGCCGTTGTCGGCGACCACAGTGAAGTCGGCGTACGCGCGCCAGAGGCCCGGCTGCGCGAGGGTCAACGGCACCGACCAGGTGCCGTCCGCCGCCATTGTCGGGTGCAGATGCTGGTAACCGGTCAGGTCCCGCCGGACGACGATGAGGTGCATCGGCTTGTCGTGCACGATGGCGAACCGGGTCACCGGCCGGCGCTGCGCGTCGCGCACCTGGAAGCGGAGCTGACCGGGGCGACCCGCCGCGAACTCGGTGGCCAGGGGCGCCAGTGTGAACCCGGCCGAGCTGACCGCGAGACCGCCCGGCTCGGTGGCCGCGCCCTGGTCGGTGGTCGTGGCGGAGCCGTGGTTGTGCGGCGCGACGCCCGGCGGGTCGGTGTGCTCGGCGGCCAACGACGGGCTGCCGGTGGCGGCACCGTTGGCGTTCAGCCGGCCGAGACCGAAGCCGAGCAGCACCGCCAGCACCAGCCCGCCGACCACCAGCGCCAGCCGGAGCGTGCTCCGGTCCGGCTCGGCCGGGCCCTGGTCAGCCACGACCGACGCCCCGCGCCCGGCCGGCCTCGCCGCCTGCGGTCCTGCCCGCATCGGTGCGCGCACGGGTGACGGGCTGCTGGTCGGTCATGCCGCCCACGGTACCGCCGTGCCCGGCCGGGTCAGGCCGACGCCCGGACGGCGTGGCGACCGTCGCACTCGACACCGCCCGGGAACTTTTCCATCCGACCGGTGCAGACCACGCCGCAGCGCGGGCAACGCCCCGACCAGGCACGACCGGCGGCGCAGACCCGGCGACGCCCCGATCGGGCACGGCCGGCAGCGCGGACCCGAGCATCGCCCCGACCGGGCGCGGCCGGCGGCGCAGACCCGCAACGCCCCGACCGGGCACGACCGGCCGCGCAGACTCGAGCATCGCCGAGGGCCGGTCCCACCACCGACCCGAACGCAGCGGGTTAGCCGGCCACGGCGAGGGCGAGCGGGAGCACGCCGGTCGCGCCGGCCCGGCGTAGGGCCCGGGCCACCAGCGTCATCGTCCAGCCCGAGTCGATCAGGTCGTCGACGAGCAGCACCGGGCCGTCCAGCCCAGCCAGGGCCTCGGCCAGGTCGGTCGGCACGGTGAAGGTGTCGTGCAGCGCGCGTACCCGTTGGGCGCTGTTGCCGCGCGGCCCGGCCGGGCCGTCGGGGCCGGTCGCGGTGACCTCGCCGAGCAGCGGCAGCCGGCCCACCGTGGCGATCCGCTCGGCGAGCGAGCCGAGCAGCCGGGGCCGCCGCCGGGAACCGACAGCGACCACCGCCACCGGCCGGCGGGGCCACGGGTCGTCGCCGTGCGCCCACGCCTTCAGCACCTCCACGACCGCGCCGGCGACGTCGTCGGGCAGCGGCGCGTCCGGCGCTTCCGGGCCGACGAGAGCACGCAGCCGGCCGCCCCAGCCCAGGTCGGAGAGGCGCCCGACGGCCCGGCCCGGCAGCGCCTGGTCCGCGGGGGCGATCCGGCCCTTGAGGGGTACGCCCACCGCGTCGAGCCCGGTCGGCCAGAGCTTCTTCGGCGCGATCTCCACGCCGGGTCGACCCAGGAAGGTCTGCGCGGCGGCGAGCGCGGCAGTCGACACGTCCGCGACGAAGAGCGGGTCGGCGCACCTGTCGCACCGGCCGCAGTCGGCCGCCTCGGTGTCGTCCAGGCGTTCCCGTAGATACCGCATTCGGCAGTCGGACGTGGTCGCGTACTCCCGCATGGCCTGTTGCTCGACGGTGCGCGCCTCGGCGACGCGGCGCAACCGTGCCTCGTCGTAGATCCACGGCTCGCCGGTGGCGAGCCAACCACCGCGCACCCGGCGGACCGCGCCGTCCACGTCGAGCACCTTGAGCATCAGCTCCAACCGGGCCCGGCGCAGGTCGACGAGGGGTTCGAGCGCCTGGGTGGAGAGCGGGCGGTCGGTGTGCAGGGCGGCCAGCACGGCCCGGACCTGCTGCTCCGGTGGGAACGCCAGCGAGGCGAAGTAACGCCAGATCGCGGCGTCCTCGACGCCGGGCAGCAGCAGCACCTCGGCGTGCTCGACGGCGCGGCCCGCGCGGCCGACCTGCTGGTAGTACGCGATCGGCGAGGGTGGCGCGCCGAGGTGGACGACGAAGCCCAGGTCGGGCTTGTCGAAGCCCATGCCGAGGGCGCTGGTGGCGACCAACGCCTTGATCTTGTTGTCGAGCAGGTCCTGTTCGGCGGCGCGCCGATCGGCGTCGTCGGACTGCCCGCTGTACGAGGCGACCGGATAACCCCGGGAGCGCAGGAACTCGGCAGTCTCCCCCGCTGCCGCCACTGTCAGCGTGTAGACGATGCCCGAGCCGGGCAGCTGGTCCAGGTGGTCGGCGAGCCAGGCCAACCGGTGCGCCGGGCTGGGCAGGTCGAGCACCCCGAGGCGCAGCGACTCGCGGTCCAGGGTGCCGCGCAGGATGAGGGCGTCGCCCAGCTGCTCGGCGACGTCCTGGGTGACCCGGGCGTTGGCGGTGGCGGTGGTCGCCAGCACGGGAGTGCGCTCGGGCAGCTCGGCGAGGAACGTCCGCAGCCGCCGGTAGTCCGGCCGGAAGTCGTGCCCCCAGTCGGAGACGCAGTGCGCCTCGTCGACAACCAGCAGGCCGGTGGTCGCCGCCAACTTCGGCAGGACGCCGTCGCGGAAGTCCGGGTTGTTGAGGCGTTCCGGGCTGATCAGCAGCACGTCGACCGCGCCGCTCTGGATCTCGGCGGTGATCTCGTCCCACTCGTCGAGGTTCGCCGAGTTGATCGTGCGGGCCCGGATGCCAGCCCGAGCGGCGGCCTCGACCTGGTTGCGCATCAACGCCAGCAACGGCGAGACGATGACTGTCGGCCCGGCCTGGTGGCCCTGCTCGCGGTCCCGGAGCAGGGCGGTGGCCACGAAGTAGACGGCCGACTTGCCCCAACCGGTGCGCTGGACGCAGAGCACCCGCCGCCGGTCGACGACCAGCGCCTCGATGGCGCGCCACTGATCCTCGCGCAGCCGGGCATGGTCACCGGCCAGCCGGCGCAGCACCGCCTCGGCCCGCTCGCGTACCGCTGCCCGCTCTGCTGTCTCCACCCGGCATTTCTACCAGCGCTGCCCGTCATCCCCCTGTTGATCAAGAGGTTTGCGTCATCATTCGGCCGGATTCCGACGGAAACCTCTTGATCAACGCGGTCGCGGGGCTTCAGCGGCCTAGGACTGAGCCGCCGTTGACGCCCAGGATCTGGCCTGTGACGTAGCCGGCCCCCGGGCTGGCCAGATAGCGGACCGCTTCGGCGATGTCGTCCGGCAGCCCGGCGCGTCCGACCAGGGTCGCCGCCACCCGCTTCGCGTGCCCCTCGGCGGTCATCCGGTCACCGAAGAACTCGGTCTCGGCGACGTAGCCGGGGCTCACCACGTTGACGGTGATCTGCTCCGGACCAAGCTGCGCGGCCAGGTCGTACGCCCAACCGTGCAGAGCCGCCTTCGCCGCCGAGTACGGCCCACCGCCGCCGCGCTGGGCGGCGATCGAGCTGACCAGGATCACTCGCCCGCCGGGTCGCCGCAGAGCCGGCCGCAGCGCCTCGGTCAGCAGCACGGCGGTGAGCACGTTGGCGTCCAGGTTGGCCCGCCAGTGCGCGGCGGTTCCGGCCAACGTGCCGGTGTCCCCGGCCAGGTAGCCGCCAGCGTTGTTGACCACCACGTCGACCGGCCGGTCACCAACCGCCGCGAGGACCGTGTCGAGCTGCTCCGGATCGGTCAGATCCGCGACCACCGTGGTGACCGCGTCCGGCCGCCCGCAGTCCGCGGCGATCTGCTCGGCGGCGGCCGTCAACACGTCCGCCCGCCGCCCGACGATCAGGACGTCGTAACCGTCGCGGGCGAGCACTCCCGCCACTGCCGCCCCGATCCCCGTCCCGCCCCCACTGACTACCGCAACCCGCGAGTCCATCTCCCGACCTCCCGTACGAAGAACCCCGTCGATCATGAAGCTATCGCCATTCGACGCGGCGTGTCATGGCAGTAACTTCATGATCGACGGGGTGGAAGCGGGTGCGAGCGGTCAGCGGCGGCGTGGGGGGCGGAGGGATCGGGTCAGGTGGGACAGGCGGGGAGCCAAACTGGTCAGACCACCTGGGAAGAAGTAGACAGCCAGGATGAAGACGGTCCCCAGGACGAACAGCGGCTGGCTCAGCGGACGGCTGAGGACGGCCGGCAGGTTGTCCACCGCGTCGCTCGTGCCGAAGGCGGTGAGCCGGTGATCCAGGTACATGTAGAGGACACCACCGAGCACCGGACCCCACCGGGTGCCCGGCCCGCCGAGCACCACCATGACCAGCAGCGACAGGGTCAGCTCGGACGACGTGATGTGCGGCGACGCGCCGCCGACGATCAGGACGTAGACCACCCCGCCCGCCGACGCCAACCCGCCGGCCAGTGTGAACGCCACCAGCTTGTAGCGGTACGGGTCCAACCCGAGCACGCCGATCCGCCGCTCGTCGTCGCGCAGCCCGGCGAGCACCCGACCGGTCGGTGACCCGCTCACCCGGTGCACCACGAAGACCACCAGGGTCAGGTACGCCAGCGCCAACCAGTACAGGTTGACAGTGTTCGTCACCCCCACCAGGCCGGCGGGCAACCCGGACACGTCCAGCGGCAGGCCCTCCTCACCGCCGGTGAGCCCGCCGAAGTCCCGGGCCACCAGGATCGCGCCGACCTGGGCGAAGGCCAACGTGACCATGGCGAACGCGATACCCACCGTCCGCAGCGCCACCGCGCCGAGCAGCGCGGCGAGGACGGTGCCGCCGGTGACGGTCAGCAGCGCCGCCTGCCACAGCGGCAGACCGGCCCGGGTGATGAGGATGTCGGTGCCGTAGACACCGGCGGCGAAGTACAGGGCGTGCCCGAAGGAGAGCATCCCGGTCCGGCCGAAGAGCAGGTCGTACCCGGCCGCCAGCCCGCCGAAGATCAGGCAGATGGCAAGCAGTTGCAGGGTGCCGGGTGAGTTGACCGGCCCCTCGAAGATCCCCGGCAGGGAGATCGTCGAGTAGGGCAGGATCGCCAGCACGACCAGTGCGACGAGCGGCAGGAACGGGCGGACCCGGTGCCACCGCCCCCGCTGCGGACTCAGTTCGTCGGGCACCTGCGCGCGAGGCGCGTCGATCACCGTCATGCCGTTGCCACCTTTCCGGCGATGCCCTGCGGGCGCAGCAGCAGCACCACGGCCAGCAGCCCGACCACGCAGATGTCGCCCAGCCCGGACGTGCCGTAGTAGTTGACGAACTGCTGCACCAGCCCGACCACGACCGCCGCGTACGCGGAGCCGACCACCGAGCCCATCCCGCCGATCACCACCACGATGAACGCGAAGATCAGCAGCGAGCCGCCCTGCCCGGGCGAGACGGTGCCGAAGTAGACCCCGCCGAGCGCTCCGGCGAGCGCGGCGGCCGCCCCACCGATCGCGAAGACCAACGTGAACGCCTTGCGGACGTCGATGCCCAGCGCCGTCACCATCTCCCGGTTCTCCACACCGGCCCGGATCACCAGGCCGTACCGGGTCCAGCGCAGGAACGCCAGGATCGCACCGAGCACCAGCACCGCCGCGATGATCAGCAGCAGGCCACCGTTGGGCACCTGCGCGCCGAAGATCCCGGTCACCTGCCGGGTCCAGTCCGGACGCGGGAACGGCCGGGCGTCCGCACCCCAGGTGGCCTGGAGCAACGCCACCCCGGCCAGCGACAGCCCGACGGTGACCAGCACCTGCTCGATGGTGCGGGAGTACAGCGGGCGGATCAGCACCAGCTCGACCAGGATCGCGACAAGCGTTCCGGCGGCCACCCCGAAGGCGACAGCCAACACGAAGCCGAACCCGTCCGGGCCGGCGCCGGGCAGGTTGCCCGCCGCCCACCAGGTGCCGTACGCGCCGACGCCGAGGAACAGCCCGTGCGCGAAGTTGAGCACGTCGGCAAGGCCGAAGACCAGGGACAGGCCGGAGGCGACCAGGAAGTACAGCGCCGCCAGGCCGAGCCCGGTCAACGCCAACAGGATCACGGTGCCCATCAGTGCTGCACCTCCGCCGAGCCGACCCCGAGCAGCGACTTCGTCAACGCGGTCTCCAACAGCAACTCGTGGGCGTCGCCGGTCCAGGCCACCTTGCCGGCGGCCAGCACGACCGCGTCGCGGGCCAGTCGGCGTACGACTGCCAGGTTCTGCTCGACCAGCAGCACCGGCACCGACTCCGCGACCCGTTCCAACACCTCGGCCACCTCGGTCACCACCTTCGGCGCCAACCCCTTGGTCGGCTCGTCGACGAGCAGCAGCCGGTTGTCGTTGAGCAGCACCCGACCGATGGCGAGCATCTGTTGCTGCCCGCCGGAGAGCGAACCGGCCCGTTGCCGTCCGCGTCGGTCCAGCTCCGGAAAGAGCGCGAAGACCTTGTCGTACGCCGGGGTGGTGCCGCGCCGCTCGGCGAGCCGCAGGTTCTCCGCGACGGTGAGGCCGGCGAACACGCAGCGGTCCTCGGGCACGTAGCCGAGCCCGCCGCGGACCAGCCGGTGCGTCGGCCGGGCCAGCAGACTCTGCGCGCCCATCCGGATGGTGCCGCGCACCTCCCCGGCGGGCGGGGTGAGGCCGACGATCGCGCGCAGCGTGGTGGTCTTGCCGACGCCGTTGCGACCGAGCAGAACTGTCACGCCGGTCGGGGCGACAGTGAACGACACCCCCTGGAGGATGTGCAGCCCGGAGATCCGGACCGACAGCTCCTCCACACTGAGGATCGGTTCCATCAGAGTTGCTCCCCCAGGTAGGCCTCTTGCACTGTGGGGTTGGCCATCACCGTCTCCGGGGTGTCGCAGGCCAGCAGCGCGCCGTGGTGCATGACGGCGATGCGGTCGGCCAGTTCCAGGATGACGTCCATGTGGTGTTCGACCATCAGCACCGCCCGGCCGCTGTCGCCGGTCAACGACTTGATGACGGCGACCAGCTCCGGCACGTCCTCG
This sequence comes from Micromonospora sp. NBC_00362, assembly GCF_026342155.1. Lineage (NCBI taxonomy): Bacteria > Bacillati > Actinomycetota > Actinomycetes > Micromonosporales > Micromonosporaceae > Micromonospora > Micromonospora sp. NBC_00362. The sequence goes on along the minus strand of NZ_JAPENH010000001.1, from coordinate 5,245,217 downwards.
GCGCTGACCCCGGCCATCGGCTCGTCCAGCAGCATCACCCGCGGTTCCCCGGCGAGCAGCAGCGCGATCTCCAGCTTGCGCTTCTCGCCGTGGGCCAGGGTGCCGGCGAGGGCCGTACCCCGGTGGGCGAGGCCGACCCGGTCGAGCGCCGCGTCGGCGGCGGCGGCGACCTCCCGGTCGGCCGCCGCCCTCCGCCACAGCGCCATCGAGCCCCCGCGGTGCGCCTGCACGGCGAGCCGGACGTTCTCCCGCACGCTCAGCGAGCCGAAGACCGAGGACGCCTGGAAGGTGCGGCCCAGACCGAGGCGGGCCCGCCGGTGCGGCGGAAGCGCACCGATGTCCTGCCCGTCCAGGACGATCCGGCCCTCGGTGGCCCGGCGCAGGCCGGTGATCAGGTTGAACAGTGAGGTCTTACCGGCGCCGTTGGGCCCGATGACGCCCAGGAACTCCCCGGGCGCCAGATCGAGGTAGACGCTGTCGACGATGGCGACCTCACCGATCCGCCAGGTCAGACCGCGGGTGGCGAGCATGGTCAGCCCTTCATGGCCACGGCCGGCGGCGCGGTCTCGTCACCGGTGAGGCTCTTCTGCGCGGTAGCGGTGAACGCGGTGCCGCTGCCGGTCAGCTTGGCCTGGAACATCGGCTGGAGCAGCGCGTGGTCGGCGGCCCGGATGGTCATCTTGCCCTTGACCCCGTCGAAGCTCCAGCCCTCCAGGGCGGTGACCATCTTGTCGACGTCGTCCCCACCCTCCTGCGCGGCACGGACCACCATCTGCGCGGCGGCGAAGCCGTCCGGGTGGAACAGGTCGATGGTGTTGACAGTGGCCTTCAGCGCCTTGCTGGCCTCGGTGTCGCTGGCACCGTCGAAGTAGTGCGACAGGAAGGAGATCTTCGCGCCGGCAGCACCGAAGGTCGGCCACGAGGCCCGGATGTCCAGGCCGGTGACGACAGTGGTCGACGACAGGACGCCCTGCTGGTCGAGGGTCTGCCACATGGCCGGGGCGGTGGTGCCCGCCCACGCCACGAAGAGCAGGTCCGGCTTGGCGGCCTTGATCTGGCTGGCGAACGGGGTGAACTCGGTGGCACTGGCCGGAGCGCGGACGCTGGTCACTGTCGCGCCGGCACTGCCGATGACGGCCTTGACGGCTGCCTCGTTGGCGTCACCGAACGCGCCGTCCTGGGCGAAGACCACTACCTTCTTGCCGGCGGGATCGCCGATGAACGACTTGGCGGTCACCACGTCCTGGTAGGACTGCCGTCCGGAGCGGAAGGTGTACTTGTTCGCGCCGGTCACCGCGTCCGTGGCGGCCGGGCCGGAGATGAACAGGACCTTGTTCTGCGCCGCGATCGGCGCGACCTGGAGCGCCACACCGGAGGCGGTGGAGCCGGCGATGATCTTCGTGCCCTTGCCGATCAGGTCCTTCGCCGCGGAGACCGCCTTGGCCGGGTCGCCGGCGTCGTCGACCTCGGTCAGCTCGATCTTCCGGTCACCGACCTTGCCGGTGCCCTTGGTGGCGAAGTCCAGCCCCGCCTTGAACCCCTCGATGTACTGCTTTCCATAGCTGGCCAGGGCTCCCGACTGGGAGTACACCAGGCCGACCTTGACCGGCGCGGCACTGTCGCCGCCGCCGGTGGCGGTGTCCTGCGGGCTGCCACAGGCCGTGGCGGCCAGCGCCGCGGCCATCATCGTGGCGGCGGAGAGGAACGCCCGCCGCGTCGTCCGGACCGTCATTGCGACTCCACATGAGGACTCAGAGGGAGAGAACTTCTTCGTGACGGCTCACGCTAGAAGTGACGTCACCCACGAGCTATGTGGCGGAAACACACAAGTAACAGGAATGAGGTGGCCGGGGGTTACAACGGGCCGCACCACCAGCCGGGAACCCAGGCTCTCGATGGCCCGAACCCCCACGGACCACCCGAGCCATGTGTCGCCCTGCGCCATTCGCCCGGTTCGGCCAGGGGTACCCCTTCAAGATCGTGCTCGATCCTGGTTGTAGTGGCCTCGGAGGGCTGCCACACCACTACTTCCTGGATCGAGTGCGATCTTGCGGCGCGGGCCGCCCAGACATGCCGCTGGCCCGCCGTCCGGGTTGCGGAAGGCGGGCCAGCGTGTGGGCCGGGCGTGGTCGGCCCGGTGGTCGGCTCGGAGCGGATCAGCTCCGGGCCGAGATGTGGGTCAGCGGCCGGCGAGTGCGGCGACGGCAGTGTCCGGGTGGTCGCTGAAGACACCGTCGAGGCCCAGGCCAAGGAAGAGCTCGTACTCGGCGGTGATGTCGCCGCGCGCGTTCGGGTCGGCGCCGATCCGGAAATCCGCCGGGAGGAACTGGTTCTCGGCGCGGAACGTCCAGGAGTGCACGAGCAGGTGCTCCCGGTGCGCGTCGCGTACCACTGTGGTGGGGGCGAGCAGGGCGCCGGCGGCGTTCCGGGGGACGATCAGGTTCTTGTTCGCGCCGATGCCGTCGGCGTATCCGGCGATCCACTTCAGCCCGGCGGGCGTGACCAGATCCTGGTAGGTGCGGGCGTCATCGGCGGCGGTGAAGTCGTACGGGCGGCCCGTCGCGTCGAGCAGTTGAACGAGCTTCACGTCGGTGAGCCGGCTCAGGCGGCGCAGGTTGGCCGTCTCGAACGACTGGATGAAGACCGGCGAGTTCTTCCGGTCCAACCTGTTCTGCCGCAGCACCCGCAGCAGCGGTTCCTCCAACGGCAGTTTGATCGAGGCGAAGTAGCTCGGGTGCTTGGTCTCCGGGTAGATGCCGATGGTGCGGCCCCGTGCCCGCCCCTCGGTCCGGGCCAGGTCGATGACCTCCTGGAGGGTGGGCACCTCGAAGCGGCCGTCGAAGGCGGTGTTCGCCACGCGTACCTGCGGCAGCCGCTCCTTGGCCCGCAGCGTCTTCAGCTCGGCGAGTGTGAAGTCCTCGGTGAACCACCCGGTCACCGCGACACCGTCGATGGTCTTCGTCGCCTTGCGGGCCACGAACTCCGGGCGGGTCGACACGTCGGTGGTGCCGGAGATCTCGTTCTCGTGCCGGGCGACCAGCACGCCGTCGGAGGTGGAGACCAGGTCCGGCTCGATGTAGTCGGCACCCATCCGGATCGCCAACCGGTACGCCTCCAGCGTGTGCTCCGGCCGGTAGCCGCTGGCGCCACGGTGACCGATCACGATTGGTCGGTCGTTGGCCCGGGAGCGATCCGCGTTGGCAGTTGGTTCGGCCGCGGCCACGGTCGGCAGGGCCACGGCGGCGGCGAGCAGAGCGCTGGCCACGCCGAGGGTCGAAAGGGTACGTCGCAACGCCGTCTCCTGTCATCGATGGTCCGGGTAAGCAGACCGCCTGTGATTTGCCAGGAGTTGGTCGATGGCTGGCCGGCAGATGAATCTCCGGAATGCCCGTTCCCACTCCGGGGCCGCGGGCGGACAGGAAGATTGTCTGGTGCGCCGGTTCTTCCGCAATCCCGTGCGGCTGGTGCCGTTCGCGTTCCTGGTGCCGATCCTGCTCGGCACCCTGTTGCTCATGGCGCGCTGGGCGACCGCCGAACACGTACGCCCACCCGTGGTCACCGCGCTCTTCACCGCCACCTCGGCCGTGTCGGTCACCGGCATGGCCATCACCGACACGCCGAACTACTGGTCCGGCTGGGGACTGTTGGTGATCACCCTGCTCACCCAGCTCGGCGGCCTCGGCATCCTCACCGTCGCGGCGTTGGTCATCCTGGTGGTCTCCAGTCAGCTCGGGCTGCGCAACCGGTTGCTGGTGCAGGCTGAGACGGCGGAGTTCGGCATCGGTGACGTGGGCCGGTTGCTCCGCCGGATCGCGCTGACCGTCTTCGCCTGCGAGGCGGTGATGACAGTGCTGGTCGCCGGTCGGCTGTGGCTGACCTACGACTACCCCTTCGGGCAGGCCCTCTGGTCGGGCGTCTTCCACGCCGTGCAGGCGTTCAACAACGGTGGCTTCGCGCTCTACAGCGAAGGGCTGCTGGCCTTCAGCCGTGATCCGTGGGTCTCGCTGCCCCTGGCGATCGGCGCGATCATCGGCGGTCTCGGGTTTCCCGCGCTCTTCGAGGCGGTCCGCGAGTGGCGGCAGCCGATCCGCTGGGCGGTGGCGACGAAGTTGACCATCTGGGGCAGCGCGGTGCTCCTGCTGGTGGGCTTCGCTGGCCTGCTCGCCGCCGAGTGGACCAACGCGAGCACGATCGGCCAGTACGACGTACCCGGGAAGGTCCTCGCGTCGTTCACCCAGATCGCGCTGAGCCGCACCGGCGGCTTCAGCATCCTGGACATCGCCGCGCTCCAGGAGGAGAGCTATCCCCTGCTGATCGTGCTGATGTTCATCGGCGGCGGCAGCGCCAGCACGGCCGGTGGCATCAAGGTCTCCACGTTCTTCCTGCTGGCGTTCACCATCTGGGCGGAGTTGCGGGGTGAGCCCGACGTGACGATCGGGCACCGGCGGGTGGCCACCGCGAGTCAGCGACAGGCCCTCACCGTGGCGCTGCTCAGCGTCGCGTTGGTGACGGCCGGAACGATGCTGTTGCTGCTGCTCACCGAGGGCGTCCGCTTCGTCGCGGCGCTGTTCGAGATCACCTCGGCGTTCAGCACCACCGGTCTGACCATCGGTCTGGCCGCCGAACTGCCGGCCGGCGGCCAACTGGTGCTGACCGTGCTGATGTTCATCGGCCGGGTCGGGACGCTCACCCTGGGGTCGGCTATCGCCCTGAACACCCGACGCCGGCTCTACCGCTACCCCCAGGAGCAACCCATTGTCGGATAGGGCGTGTTTCGGAAGCGTCGGCCGGCCCGCACGTCGGGAACGCGCCAGTGGAAGCGGGGAGGGCCGAGGTGTCGGCTAGACGGGCGGACAGCGGCGGCATCGTGGTGATCGGGCTGGGTCGATTCGGTTGCCACCTGGCCGGGTCGCTGACCCGGATGGACCGCGAGGTGTTGGCCATCGACCGCAGCCCGGCGACGGTGCAGCGATGGTCGGCGCAGCTCGACCGGGTGGTTCAGGCCGACGCGACCGAGGAGGGGGCGCTGCGACAGTTGGGCATCACCGGTTTCGGGCGGGCGGTGGTGGCCATCGGGGCCTCGGTGGAGGCGAGCGTGCTCACCGTGTTGGCGCTGGTCGAGCTGGGTGTGCCCCAGATCTGGGCGCGGGCCACCTCGCAGAAGCACGCCAAGATCCTGGCGTCGGTGGGCGCGCACCACGTGATCTTCCCGGAGGCGGAGACCGGGGACCGGGTCGCGCACCTGATCGTCAGCCGGTTGCTCGACTTCATCGAGTTCGACGACGACTTCGCCATCGCCACCGTCCGGGTGCCGGAGTCCCTGGTCGGGCGCACGGTGCTCGACCTGAAACCGGAGGAGCGCTTCGGGGTACGCGTGGTCGGCGCCAAGCTGCCGGGCGAACGCTTCCGGTACACCTCCGACGACACCACGCTTCCCCAGGGTGGGGTGCTCATCGTCGAGGGTGGGATCGACCAGGTGCAGCGATTCGCGGGGATGCGCTGACCCTGCTGCCGGACCGGTCGGGGCCGTCGAACCAACTCATCCGACGGCCCCGAAGCATGGCGACGCGGTGTGGCCTGCCTACTTCTTCCGGTGACCACGCGGCCCCTTGGTCACCTTTCCGCTTTTCCCGGACCACCACCGTTGGCCTTCGCGGGCTTCGCCGGGGCCTTCGCGGGCTTCGCCGGCTTGGCCTTCGACGCGCCGCCGCCCGAACCGGAGCCGCTGGACCCCTTCGCCGCCTTGGGCGGGGCCTTCGTCGTGGCGGCCTTGCTCGGCGGCGCCGTGGACGGTGCGCTACCGGCGACGCCGGACACCCGAACCCCGCAGGTCGCCTCGCCCAGCCGGAACTCCACAGGCAACGGGTTCGCCCCGCTGTACCTACCCGTGAGGGTCACCTTCTCGGCCGCACCGGGGGCCAGCGTGGTGCGCTGGGCCGCCGGTCGGATCAGCACACTGCTCCCCTGCTGGTGCACCGGCGCGGGCTCCGCCTTCGTCACCTTCTGCTGCCCGGGAAAGGTGAAGCTCATCGCCCAGTCCCGCAACTCACGGCCACCGGTGTTGGTCAACGTCAGCTCAGCGGAGAACTCGGTGCCGGAGTCCGTGCGCAACGCGTACGCCACCTCGCAGGGCGCCGCCGCCGGCAGACCCATCCGAGCCTCGGTCGTCGGCCGGTCCCCTCCGCTGGCCGGGCTGCGCGACGTGAACCCCCACATCGCACCGGTGACCGCGATCAGCCCGACGGCGGCCACTCCGGCCTCCACCCGCCGACGCCGGGTCACCCGCTGCCGCGTCCGACGGTCCCGGTTGCGGGTCCGCGACAGCGGCAACGCGTCGGTCGCCGCCGACCAGGGCAGGATCGTGGTACGCGCACTGCCGAGCATTGCCGCGTCCAACGGCCCGGCAGCCGGGGAGACCGGCACCGCCGCGAGCATGCCGGCCGCCTCGGCGAGCGTCCGGGTCAGCTCGGCGGTGGCCGGCCGGTCGGCGGGCCGCTTCGCCAGGCATCGTCCGACCAGGTCGGCCACCCCGTCGGGCAGCCCCGGGACGGTGGGCATCGGCTCCGGGTCGTTGTACATGTGGGCGCGCAGCATCTGCGTGGTCGTGCTGGCCTGCCACGGCAGTCGGCCGGTGAGCATCCGGTAGAGCAGCAGCCCGACGGCGTACACGTCGGTGGCCGGGGAGACCTGGCCGTTGTCCAGCCGCTCCGGGGCGAGGTACGCGGGAGTGCCCAACAGCGTGCCGTCCGGGCCCTTCTCGCTCTCCCCGACGAGCGCGGAGATGCCGAAGTCGACAACCTTGACCCCGGTCGAGGTGAGCATGACGTTGCCCGGGGTGACGTCGCGGTGCACCACCCCGCGAGCGTGCGCGGTGGCCAGCGCCGAGCTGACCTCGGCGCCGATGGTCACCGCCTCCCGCCACGGCAGTTGGCTCTCCCGACCCAACCGGCTGGCCAGCGAAGCGCCGTCGACCAGCTCCATCACCACGTACGGCACGGTCAGCCCGACCTGCACGGACTCCCCGTAGTCGTACACGTTGGTGATGTTGGGGTGGCAGAGCCGCGCGGCGGCCTGCGCCTCGATCCGGATGCGGTGGCGGAAGGCCCGGTCGCTGGCCAGCCGAGACGCCAACACCTTCACCGCGACCTGGCGACCGAGCACCTCGTCGTAGCCACGCCAGACCACCGACATGCCGCCCGCGCCGAGCTGCTCGATCAGCCGGTACCGCTCATCGAGCAACTGCGCGCCGTTCCGGTCCCCACCACCCATGGTGAGCGATGTTGCCCAGGAACGGCCCGCCTACACCTGGAGTATCGGAATCGGTCAGGATTGTCACCCGATCAGGCGGTGGCCAGCAGTTGGTCCACCGGGGCGTAGTCGTCGGTCAACACAAGCGCCTCGCCGACGAAGTCCGTCAGCGCCGCACCGGACAGCAGGCTGACCTTTGGGTCCACCTCGGCCAACCGGGCCCGGACGGCTTCCAGCGGCAACGGCGCGTCGGAGCCGACGATGAGGAAGTTGGAGCCCTGCTCCTGGGCCAGTGCTTCCGGCGGCGCGATCAACGCGACGTGCCCGAACTCGGCGGTCACAGTGGCCAACTCGGCGCGGATGAACCGCAGCGGCGGGTAGTCGATGACGTTCTGCACGTACACGCCGCCGGGGCGGGTCACCCGCCGGACGTCGGCGGCCATCTCCCGGGTGGCCAGGTGCCAGGGCACCACCAGGTGCCCGAACGCGTCGCCGACCACCAGGTCACGGCTGTCGGTCGGCTCGCCGGCAACCAGCATCCGCGCGTCACCCACCACCGCCCGCAGGTCCGGCCCCGGTCGTACGCCCAGCTCCTGCTCACTCAGCTCGACCAGCCCGCCGTCGATCTCGAACACCAGGTTGTCGGTGCCCGGTCGGGTCGCGGTCAGGTATCGCGGCACAGTGAACCCACCGCCGCCCAGGTGCAGCGCGTCCAGGCGCTGACCGGCCGGCGCGGCGACGTCGCTGACCGCGCCGATCCACTTCGTGTACGCGTACTCCAGGTGTTTCGGGTCGGCGAGGTCCACGTACGAATGCTGGGCGGAGTTGAGCAGCAGCGTCCGCCCGGTGGGCCGGGCCTGGTCCTCGGTGACCCGGGCGCAGTGGTACGCGGTCTCGATGTCGCACGGGTTGGGCGCCACAGTGGTCAGCCCCGCCCCGGCCAGGCCGAGCACTGCCAGCGCGGCCCGGGCCCGGGCCGGACCGGGCAACTCGGTGGGCTCCTGCCGGCGCAGGTACCAGCCGAGGCCGATGCCGACCAGCCCGAGCACGAGCGACAGGGCCAGCAGGATGACGGTGCTGCGCAGCGCGGCGACCAGCACGAACCCGGTCAGCAGGGTCGCGGTGATGCCGCCGAGGGTGCCGATCCCGGAAAGTCGACCGACCACCTGGCCGGTGCGGCGCAGGTCGGCGAGCTGAAGTTTCACCACCAGCGGGGTGACAGCGGCCAGCAGCGCGGCCGGCACGAACACCGCCAACGCGACAAGCAGCAGGATGCCGCTCGCCGCACCGCCGCGCAGCACCTCACCGGCGTACCGGACGACGGGCAGGGTGACGGCGGTGGCGATGCCGGCCAGCACCAACGCCGGCGCCAGCAGGCCCCGCGGGTTGCGTCGGTCGGCCAGCCAGCCGCCGGACCACGCCCCGTAGGCGATAGCGGCCAACGCGATGCCGATCACCGAACTGGTGACCTGGAGGGTCACCCCGACATACGGGCCGACCAGGCGCAGCGCGACGGTCTCCAGCACCAGCACGGCGCCGCTGGAGAAGAAGACCAGGAAGGCGGCCAGGCCGTTGGGCAGCGCCCGGCCGGTGACCGGCACGGGCGGGGCCGGGGGTGCCGGCAGGGCCGCTACGTCGGACGGTGGGGAGCTCATCGTCGCGATGGTACGCAGCGAAGCTGGTGCAACGGGTCAGTACATCGAGAGATGAACATGGTTTGTGTGTGACGCCGCCGGAGAGCCGCTTCCGCTGTACGAGCGCCAACCCGTGCCGGGATGCCAGATCTGCCGGTACCAGATCACGTAGAGCACGCCCAGCCGGTCGGCGTTGCGCACGTGCCAGGCGGCCAGGCTGTCCCCGTACGACTTGTCGCCGCCGGTCGCGTTCTTGTCCTCGAAGCCGTTCGTGGCGGCCGAGAAGTCGCAGGCCCGGCCCTTCGGATGCTCGCCGCCGCCACCGCTGCGCTTGCAGGAGACGTGCCGCTTGTAGCCGGCCGCCTGGGTCTGCTTGAGCGCGTTGAGGGTGCGTGGGGTGATGCACCCGGAGGTGGTCGGGTCCTTCACCGAGCAGGACTCCGACGGCCAGGACCCGTCGGAGTTGCGCGGCGCCGGCTTCGCCGAGGCGGAGCTGCCACCACTGAAACCGTTGCTGCCGCCGGAGCTGACCTCGGCGAGCGCCTCCTCGGCTTCTTTCTTCTTCTTCGCCATCACGGCGAGTTGCTTCTGCTGCTCGCGGACCTCGGCGTCGATGGCGACCTTGGCCTGCTGCGCCTGCTGCCGGGCTTCGGTGAGGTCACGCAGCCGCTTGCTGTCCCGCTGGGCCATCAGGTCGAGGTCGCCCGCGCGTTGCAGGAACGCCTCCGGCGTGGCGGTGTTGAGCAGCATCGAGACCGCGCTCAGCCGACCCACCCGGTACGACTGGGCGGCCACCTCGCCCACCTGGCTGCTGAGCCCGACCAGCCGACCCTCCAGCGTCGTCAGCTCGCCGGTCAGCGCCGTCTGGCGACGCTTGGAGTTGTCCAGCTTGGCCTTGGCCTCGATGTGGCCCTTGGCGGTCAGCTCCAGTGCGTCCTGCAACTTCTTGCTGCCACCCTCGCCAGGCTCCGCGTACGCGGGCACTGCGGCACCGCCGAGCGCCAGCGCGACGGCGGCGAGCACGGCGAACAGGGCGCGGCGACCGAGCCGCGGGCTGAGCCTGGTCCTGGGCACGAAAGCGTCCTTCCGTCGACCGCCGGCCCCCGATGAACACTGCACGGCGGCGCCGGTCGGCGGCCTGCTGGCGGAGACCGCCGGTCACGATACCGGATCGTGGGCCGGTGACCAGCCCACTGACCCTCCGGCTGCCCCGATGTCGACGGAGCGTCCCAACGTGGTCGCGCAGCGCGCGGATCAGGTGCTGAGGAGCGCGTCGCGCACCTCGGCCCAGACCTGCTCGTTGGCGGCGACGAGCAGACCGCGGCCGTCGTCGGCGGGGTGGTAGTCGACGCCGTCGAACCGGCGGGCGACACCCCCTGCGGCACGAACCAGCACGGTGCCCGGGGCGTGGTCCCAGGGCAGGGTGCGCCAGAAGAGGGTGAACTGCTGCTCGCCGGTGAGGATGTCCAGGTACTCCCGACCGGCGCAGTGCAGGCCGGGCAGCAGCTCACCGAGCCGCCGCCCGCCGGCGCGGACCCGGTCGCGGGTCTCCGGCGGCAGGAACTTGGTCATCGCCGCGCCGCGCAGCTCGCCGAGCGGCGGCACCGTGCCGGTGCCGTCCACCGGTCGACCGTTGAGCAGTGTGCCCTCGTCCACCGAGCCGGCGGCGAGAGTGCCGGCGAGCGGGTCCAGGATCCAGCCGGCGGTCGGCCGCCCGTCGGTCAGCAGCGACACCATCAGGGCGAACGGCCGGCGACCGGCGGCGAAGTTGGCGGTCCCGTCGACCGGGTCGACCAGCCAGACGTCCCCGCTGTCGCGGAGGTGCCGCAGCAACCCCGGATCGTCGGCGACACCCTCCTCGCCGACCACCATCGAGCCCGGCCGAAGCCGGCGCAGCCCCGCCGAGAGCAACTCCTCGGCCCTGCGGTCTGCGACGGTGACCACCTCGCCGGGCGCCTTCTCCGACACGTCATCGTCGTCGAGCTTGCGGAACAGTGGCAGCACGACCTGGTCGGCGGCCTCCCAGAGCAGGCCGCCGACGTCGTCCAGCAGGGTGTCAGCCACGCGGCGGCAGCTTGACCACGCTGACGAAGAACTCGTCGATCTGACGGACCACCGAGATGAAGCGCTCGAAGTCCACCGGCTTGGTCACGTAGGCGTTGGCGTGCAGCTGGTAGCTGCGCAGGATGTCCTCGTCGGCCTGCGAGGTGGTGAGCACCACCACCGGGATCCGGCGCAGGCTCTCGTCCTTCTTGATCTCTTCCAGCACCTCCCGGCCGTCGCGCCGGGGAAGGTTGAGGTCGAGCAGGATCAGGTCGGGCGCCACCGCGTCGGCGTACTGACCCTCCCGGCGCAGGTAGGCGAGCGCCTCGGCCCCGTCGGAGACGACGGTCAGCCGGTTACGCAGCTTGTGTTCCTCGAACGCCTCCTGGGTCATCAGCACGTCACCCGGGTCGTCCTCGACGAGCAGGACCTCGATCGGGCTCTTGCCATCCGCCGGCGCGGTCATCCCACCGTCTCCCTCATGTCACCCGTTCTACCGCTTTCCAGCGTCTCGTCGGCCCGGTCCGGCTGGTCCGGCCCGTCAGCCTGCTCCGTCGGCGCTGCCGGGGCCTCGGTCGAGGGAGTCGTGTCGCCCACGGTCGGGGCGTTCGGCTCCCCCTCGGCATCGGCGGCGGTAGCCGCCGCGACGTCCTCGGGAAGTGCCGGCAGGGTGAACCGGATCGCGGTGCCCTCCGGCACGTCGGTATCCACCCAGACCCGGCCGCCGTGGTACTCGACGATCTTCTTGACGATTGCCAACCCGATGCCGGTTCCCGGGTACGCGTCCTTCGAGTGCAGCCGCTGGAAGATCACAAAAATCTTGTCGGCGAACTCCGGCTCGATCCCGATGCCGTTGTCCTGGCAGGTGATCTCCCACTCGGCGCCCACCAACCGGGCCGAGACGTGCACCTTCGACGGCACGTCCGGGCGGCGGAACTTGATCGAGTTGCTGACCAGGTTGGCAAGCAGGTTGGTGAGCAGCGGTTCCTCACCCGAGATCACCGGCAGTTCGGTCCAGGTCAACTCGGCGTCCGCGTACTGCCGGGCGGCCTCGGTCTGGCCGGCCACGTCGCCCATCACCTTGTTGAGGTCGACCTCGACGAAGCCGGTGGTGAGCCGCCCGATCCGGGAGAACGCGAGCAGGTCGTTGATCAGGCGCTGCATCCGTTGCGCGCCGTCCACGGCGAACGCGATGTACTGGTCGGCCCGCTCGTCGAGCTGCCCGGCGTAACGCCGCTGGAGCAGCTGGCAGAAGCTGGCGACCTTACGCAGCGGCTCCTGCAGGTCGTGCGAGGCCACGTACGCGAACTGCTCCAGGTCACGGTTGGACCGGGTCAGCTCCTCGGCCTGCTTCTGGAGTTGACTGTTTACCCACTCGATGCGCTCGCGGGCGGCCCGGACCTCGGCCAGGTCGGCGGCGATCTTCTGCCGCATCGCGTCCACGTCCTCGCCGAGTCGGATGAACTCCGGCGGGCCGACGGTGGCGATGCGGTGCTGGTAGTCGCCCTCGGCGACCTCGCGGACCTGGGTGGCGAGGCCGGTCAGCGGCCGGACCACCATCCGGTCCAGCGAGAGCAGCAGCACCGCACCGGCCACGACCACCACCAGGGCGGCCACGATCAGCAGGACGACCAGCACGTTGCTGCTGGTACGCACGTCGGTGGCGGTCTGCTCCCGGGCGGCCAGGACCTCGTCCTGGAGGTCGTTCACCGCCGAGCGCACCTCGTCGAACTGTTGCCGGGCCGACTCGGTGACCAATGCCTGGCCGGCGGTGGTGCCGCTCTGCTCGGTGGTGGTGATCACCGGCTCCGCGACCGACCGTCGCCACTGCGCGACACGCTCCTCGACGGTCCGCAGCTCCTGGCTGATCTCCGGATAGTCGTCGAGCAGCGTCCGCATCGAGGCGGTGACGCTCTGCTCCTGGGCGAGCCCCTCCCGGTAGGGGTTCAGGTCGTCCCGGTCGCCGCTGACCGCGTACCCGCGGATCGCCGTCTCCTGGTCGAGCAGCGCGTTGAGCAGTTCCTGGGACTGCACCCGCAACGGGCCGGTCTCGTTCAGAACCGCGTCGATCTGGGTGCGGTTGCGGGCGGCCATCGCCGCCTCCGCGCTGGCCAGCCCGATCAACAGAAAGCCCACGACGGTGAGCAGGGTGATGACCCGGCGGCGCAGACTCCAGCCGCCGACGACCGGCTTCACCGGCCATCACCCCGACTGACCAGCAGCATGGCCACGTCGTCGGCGAGCGGGCCACCGTTGAGCCGCTCGGCCCGCCCGACCAGCCACGCCGGCAGCTCGGGCAGCGACACCGAACGGCTGGCCGGCTCGTCCAGCAAGCCACTGAGGCCCGGTACGTCGAGCCGTTCGTTGCCGGCGCCCACCCGCCCCTCGATCAGGCCGTCGGTGTACATCAACAGGGACCAGTCATCGGTGTCGAACTCCAGGTCGTAGGCGATCGGCCGGCGAGGTCGTACGCCCAGCAGCAGGCCGCCGGGCGCGGGCACCGGGGCGACCCGGCCGCCGGAGAGCAGCAACGGGGGCGGGTGCCCGGCCAGTCGGACGGTGGCCCGGTTGGCGTCCAGGTCCAGTCTGACGGTGGCCACCGTCGCGAAGATCTCTTGGAGGCGGCGCTCACTCATGAGCACCTGTTCCAGGGCGGGCAACACCTCGTCGTCCGGCACCCGGGCGAGCACCAGGGCGCGCCAGGCCACCCGCAGTTCGACCCCGAGCGCGGCCTCGTCCACGCCGTGCCCGCAGACGTCGCCGACGATCAGGTCGAGGCGGTCCGGGTGGGTCTGCACCACGTCGAAGAAGTCTCCGCCGATCAACGCGGCGTGCCGGCCCGGCCGGTAGAAGGTGTGCACAGCGACCTGGTCGGTCGTCATCAGCGGTTGGGGCAGCAGGCCGCGTTCGAGTCGGGCCGACTCGGCCTGGCGCAGCTCGACCTCGCGCAACCGGCGGGCGTTCTCGTCGGCGCGCTTACGCTCCACGGCGTAGCGCAGCGCCCGGGTCAGCAGCACCCCGTCGACCTGACCCTTGACCAGGTAGTCCTGGGCGCCCTCGGCGACCGCCACGACGCCCAGGTGCTCGTCGGTGCGGCCGGTCAGCACGCACACCGCGGCGCCGCTGGACATCTCCAACACCTGGCGCAGCCCGTCCAGCCCCTGCGCGTCGGGCAGGCCCAGGTCGAGAAGGACGCAGTCGACGTCGTTGATCCGCTGCCGCGCCTCGCGGAGGCTGGTGGCGACCAGCAGGTCGATCATCGAGTTCGTCTCGGCGAGCAGCTCACCGACCAGGAAGGCGTCGCCCTCGTCGTCCTCCACCAGCAGCACCCGCAACCGCTCGCCCGGCGGCAGGTTGGCGTGCCGCGCCAGGCCACCGTGCGGGTACGGCACAACTGGGGAACCGGCCAAGCCGGCCCCCCGGTGCGGCCGGGTCACCGCCGCGAGACGCGGGAGTTCGCTGGTGATGTCGGGCTCCTTCCGAGTGCCCTGCTGATCCTGTATTAGACAACGGTCGCACACAACACGATGCCTGCGGCGCGGGCGGGGATGGGGCGCATCACTGCTCGGCCGTGGACAAACCGGGCGGCTGACGGACGCGGGACCTACCGGCCGTCCCATCCGCAGCCCCCGACGGGCAGGATGATCCCACCCCAGGCCCCACCACCCCCCGAGGAGCTCCCGTGGGCGCACCCACCACCCCGGCCACGACGGGCACGCCGTCCCGTCCGATTCCGGGCGTACCCCCTGCCGGCCGCGCGCTGACCCGGCCGCGTCGGCGGCTCGTGGCCGCCGCGGCAGCGCTGGTCGCGCTGGCCGCGGTCGGCGCCGGCAGTCTGCTCGACCTGCGCACCCCGGCCCCGAAGTCGGCCGACGCGCCGGCTGGCGCGTTCAGCGCCGGCCGCGCGTACGAGGACGTCCAGGTGATCGCCGCCCGACCGCACGTCGCCGGCAGCCCGGCCAACGAACAGGTCCGCGCGCACCTGGAGCAGCAGTTGCGGGGGCTGGGCCTGGAGACCGAGGTGCAGGACACTGTGGCACCGGAGGCCGGCCAGCTCAGCGGGGCGGCGGGCGGGGCGACACTGGCCCGGGTCCGCAACGTGGTGGCCCGGCTGCCCGGCACCGACTCGACGGGTCGGGTCTTCCTGGTCTCCCACTACGACTCGGTGCAGACCGGGCCGGGCGGCAACGACGACGCGGCCGGCACGTCGACGATCCTGGAGGTGGCCCGCGCGCTGACCACCGGCCCCCGGCCGCGCAACGACATCGTCTTCGTGCTGACCGACGCCGAGGAGGCGTGCCTCTGTGGCGCGGCCGCGTTCGCCGCCAGCCACCCGCTGGCCGCCGACGGCGGTGTGGTGCTCAACCTGGAGGCGCGGGGCTCCACCGGGCCGGTGATCATGTTCGAGACGTCCCGGAACAACGCGAAGCTGGTGGACATCTTCGGCCGGGCCGCCCCACACCCGGTCGGCACCTCGTTCGCTGTGGAGATCTACCGCGCGTTGCCCAACGACACCGACTTCACCGCCTTCCTCGATCAGGAGTTCGTCGGGCTGAACTCGGCGTACATCGACGGGGGCGCGATCTACCACACGCCGTTGGACACCCCGGCCTCCATGGACCGCGGCAGCCTCCAGCAGCACGGGGACAACGCGTTGGGCCTGGCCCGGGAGTTCGGTGGCACCGACCTGACCGACCTGCGCTCCGGGCACGACGCCACCTACTTCCCCGTCCCCGGCGGGCTGGTCCGCTACCCGGGCTGGCTCACACTGCCGCTGGCCCTGCTCGCGGTGGCACTGGTTGCCGCCCTGGGCTGGCTGACCCGCCGGAGCGGCCGGGCCAGCACCGGCCGGCTGGCCGCCGGCTTCGCGCTGGCCCTGGTGCCGATCGTCGCCGCGCCGGTCGCCGCCCAACTGCTCTGGCTGGCGATCACCACGATCCGACCGGGGTACGCGGAGCTACTCGACCCGTACCGGCCGATCTGGTACCGGCTGGCCGTCCTGGCACTCGCCACCGCCATCCTGTTCACCTGGTACGCGCTGACCCGCCGCCGGATCGGCCCGGCCGCGCTCGCCGTCGGCGGGCTGGCCTGGCTGGCAGTGCTCGGGGTGCTGCTCGCCGTGGCGGTGCCGGGTGGGGCGTACCTCACCACGGTGCCGGCGCTGGGCGGCGCCCTCGGCGGGCTGGTCGCGCTGCGTACCCGGCAGACCGGACCGTGGCCGGTGGTGGCGGTGACGGCCGCCGCGGCAGTGGGTGTGGTCATCCTGCTGCCCACAGTGGTGCTGCTCTTCCCCGCGCTGGGGATGGCCATGGGCGGGGTGGCCGCGCTGGTCGCGGTGCTGCTCGGCCTGGTCGCCCTGCCGGTGGTCGACCTGCTGCACCCGCAGGCCGGCGGCCAGCGCGGTCTGCTCGCGCTGCGGGCCCGGCGGCTCGCGGCGCTGCCGGCCGGCGCCGCCGCGGTGGCGGCGGTGGTGCTCGCCGGGGTCGGCCTGGGCGTGGACCGGTTCGACGCCGCCCACCCCGCTCCCACCCACCTGATGTACGCGATGGACGCCGGCACCGGCCAGGCCCGTTGGCTCAGCCACGAGAGCGACCCGCAGCCGTGGACGGACGGCTACGTGGACGGGGTCACCGACGTCGGCGATGACTTCCCCGGGCTCGGCGACGGCGAGCTGCGGGCCGGCCCGGCGCAGTCGGCGAACCTGCCGGCACCGAAGCTGGAGGTGGTGGCCGACGCCACTGCGGGTGGCGAGCGCACGCTGCGGCTGCGGCTCACTCCGCAGCGGGCGGCCCGGCTCGCCACCCTGCACGTCGACACGTCGACCGCCACCGTGCTGCGCGCCGACGTGGCGGGGCGGTCGGTGCCGGTGGAGCCACGAGCGGGAAAGTGGGGCTTCGGGCTGGTGTTCCACGCCCCGCCAGCGGAGGGCGTCGAGGTCGCGTTGACGCTGCGTCCGATCGCCGGGCAGGTCGCGCTGCGGGCCATGGACGCCAGTGACGGGCTGGACGCGCTGCCCGGCTTCCGCCCCCGGCCGCCGGCTGTCGGCGTCGTCGGGTCGCACAGTTCGGAGATGTTGGCGGTCGCCCGCACCTATCCCCTCTGAGATGAAAGGGTGGTCCGGCGGGAGCTTTCTTCCGCCGGACCACCCTTTTCGATCAGCCCACCGGTTCGGGTTGGCCGGCACCGATCCGGTGCCAGCGATTACCGTCGTGGTCGGTGAAGGTGAGGTCCACCAGAACGGTGTCGGCCGAGCGGAGCCGGTGCTCCGCCGCGACTGTGACGAAGAGGTCGTGCACGTCGCGGCCGGGGATCCGACGGACCTGTTTCGCCGCGGCCAGCCCGACCGGCGGGGCGTCCGGATCGTCGGGCGGGACGAGTCGAGCCAGCACCACCACGTCCAGCACCGGGGCGTCACTCTCGTTGGCCACGGCGACCCGCAGCACCGAGGTGCCGCGAATCTCGGCCACCGCCGAGACCAGCCGAGCCTGGGTGGCCCGGACCCGCAGATCGTCGTTGCGGCGGGCACGGATCTCCCGCCGCAATCCGAGGTAGACGAAGAGCACACTGGCGATGGAGCCGACCGCGCCGAACCAGTCCGGCACGGAACCCCAGTCGACGACGTCCTGGATTGGCGACCAGTTCATAAGTCCATCGTGGATGCCCGTGTCGAGTGCCGCGCACGGCGGATCGGCCGGAATCAGCAGCGAATTGGGAATTACGGCACTGATTTTGGTCAGCCGGGGGGCCTGAACGGAGAGTGTGCAACCCAGTACGGGGGTGGATACGCTTGCTGTCGACATGGTGCGGGCGGCAATCCCTCCGACTGTCCACCATTTGGACAGGATCAAACGCCGCAGCCCCATTGTGAATTCGCCACCGAAGGGGGACCGCATTGACTGCGGACGTTCCACCCGAGGATGCCGGCGTGCCTCGGCCTGCGTACGACCGGCCGAGTCGGGTCTCCGTCGACCCACCGCTCGGACGACTGGACAGCCCGCTGCACGGGCGCGACGACCTGATCGGCGAGATCGTCCGGCCGGGCCAGAATGCCGGGGGCCCGCCCTCGGTGCACATCCTGTGCGGCATGGGCGGGTCCGGCAAGAGCCACGTCGCGCTGGAGATCGCCCGCCGGGCCCGGGCCGACGGCCGTACGGTCTGGTGGGTGCAGGCCGGGCGGCTCAACTCCGGGATGCGGGAGGTGGTCAGCCAACTCGGCGCGTCGGAGACCCAGGTCGACCAGGCGTGGGCCGGGATGATCAGCGCCACCGACCTGGTGTGGCGCTACCTCAACCAGGCCGCGCAGCCCTGGTTGTTGATTTTCGACAGTGCGGACGAGCCCGCCAGCCTGGGCCCCACCGACGGAGTGCTCGCCGACGGCACCGGCTGGCTGCGCAGCCCGGAGGCCGAAGACGGCATGGTCATCGTTACCAGCCGGGACGGCAACCGGGCCACCTGGGGCACCTGGTCGGTGCTGCACCAGGTGCGCCCACTCGACGCCGACGCCGGCGCGAAGGTGCTGATCGACCGGGCCGGCGCCCAGGCCGGCGGCCTGGCCGACGCCCGGGAACTCGCCCGGGAGCTGGGCGGGCTGCCCCTCGCCCTACGCGCCGCCGGTAACTACCTGCGGTCGGTCAACGCCAGCCCGGTCTGGCGCGGCTCATCCACCATCACCACCTTCGCCGACTACCGGACGGCCGTGCAGCGTCGGTTCCGCTCACCGCGCGACGCCGCCGACGTCGACCTCGACGAGTCCCTCGGCCTGGAGATCGTCCGCGAGGTCGACGACATCTCACTGGACCTGCTGGCCCGCCGCCAGCTCCAACAGAGCCGGCCACTGCTCAACGTGCTGGCCTGCCTGAGCATCTCCCCGGTGCCCTACGAGGTGGTGCTCAAGCCGGCCATCCTGGCCGAGTCGCCGCTGTTCAAGGGGCTCACCGGCCGGCAGCGGGTGAAGGTGCTGGAGGGCATCGGCAACCTGGCCCTTGTCGACTTCGACGTGCAGGAGGAGGTCACCGACCCGGCGTTCGCGCACGTGCTCTCGCTGCACCCACTGGTGCACGCGATGTTCCGCGACCGCGACGAGGTGCGCGAGCAGATCGCCGAGTACCACGGGCTGGTCATGAAGCTGCTGCTCGCCGCCACCGAGGGGCAGAACCCGGACGACTCGGCGGCCTGGACCAACTGGGACGTGCTGGTGCCGCACCTGGTCGAGGCCGTGCGGGAGTACCTCGTGCCGCAGAAACACAAGCACGACCCCGAGACGGTACGCCGCGCGCTGGAGCTGACCCGGCTCACCGCCCGCTACCTCATCGCGGTCGGCCTACCCGGCTCGGCCTTCGACATCCTCGACCCGATCGTGCGCGGTTGTGCCGCGTACGACCACGACCTGGACCGGCCGCAGGTGCTGGCGCTGCGCCACGAGCTGGGCCGCACCTGGCTGGAGCGCAACCAGCCGGAGATGGCCGACCGGGTGCTCCGCGAGGTGATCGCGGACCGCACCAGGGTGCTGGGCAGCGACGACGCCGACACCCTCGCCAGCCGGCACAAGCTCACCAAGGCGATCATGGCGCAGCGCCAGTGGCCGGAGGCCGAGCTGGAACTGCGGCAGATCGTCGCTGCGGAGGACCAGGTACGCGGCCCGGAACACTGGGACACCATGATCGTGCGGCACAGCCTGGCGCTGGCGGTGCTGGCCCAGCAACGGGCGCCCGAGGCCGAGGAGATGCTGCACGCCATCCTGGAGGTCCGCTACCGGTTGTGGCCGCTCAACCAACCGGAGACCTGGCAGGCCCGACACACGCTGGCTCGCTGCATGCAGGCGCAGGACCGGCTCGACGAGGCGGAGGCCGAACTGCGGGCCACCCTGGCCACAGTCGAACCTCGGCACGCCGACCGCAGCGAGGTGCTCGCCATCCGATCCACCCTGGCCCTGGTGCTGCTGCTCGGGGAGCAGGTCGACGCGGCGATCGAGGTGTACGAGCAGTTGCTGGCCGACCGCCGGCGACTCCTCGGCGACACCCACCTGGACACCCTCCAGGTGGAACACGCGCTGCGCCGGCTGCGCGACGGCGACTGACCGGTCAGTGCGGGGCCGCCGGGCCGAGGTCGCTCGGGTCGGTGTTGCCACCACAGATGATCACTGCCACCCGCTCCCCCGGCTGCGGCACGTACGCGCCACCGACAAGCGCGGCCAGTGCGGCGGCACCGCCCAACTCGGCGGCGACCCGCAGCTCCGACCAGAGCAACCGGCGTGCCCGCACCAGGTCCTCGTCGCGGACCAGCACTGACACCACCTCGGTCCGGCGGGCGGTGTCGAAGGCGATCTCGCCGATCCGCCGGGCACCCAGCGAATCGGTGGCGATGCCGCCCACCTCGATGTCGACCGGCCGACCGGCCTTGAGGGCGGAGTGCAGGGTAGGAATCTGCTCCGGCTCGACCGCCACGACACGTACCGAACCACCGAACCAACTGGCGATACCGGACACCAGCCCGCCGCCACCGACCGCCACCAGCACTGTGTCGATCCCACCCACCTGCCGCTCCAGCTCCCGGCCGACGGTGCCCTGACCGGCCACCACCTCCGGCTGGTCGTACGCGTGCACTACCAACGCGCCGGTCTCCCCGGCCCGCTGGGTGCTCGCCGCCAACGCCTCGGCGTAGTGCTGGCCCACCTGGCGCACCTGCGCGCCCAACCCGGCCAACCGCTGCACCTTCACCGGCGAGGCGGTGACCGGCACGAAGACCTCCGCCGGCACCCCCAACGACCGGGCCGCGTACGCGACGGCGAGACCGTGGTTGCCACCCGATGCGGCGATCACCCCGGCCGAGGGCAACGAACCCTGGAGCATTCGGTTGAACGCGCCGCGCGGCTTGAACGAGCCGGTGTGCTGGTGCAGCTCCAACTTGAGGCTGAGCTGCCCGGGCACACCCAGATCGGCGCCGTCGACGGCGATGACAGGGGTTTCCCGGACCCGCCCCTCGACAAGGGCCGCGGCTGCCTCGACGTCGCTTCTGTCCACCATGGGGAAACGCCCTTCACTACGACCAGAGGGCCAGTCGACCATCGTCGGTGAGCCCGACGAAACATCCTATGGAGATCCGTCGGCCATCCGACGCGGGACGCACCGTGTGATAGTGCCGCGGATCAAACAGAAAGCCCTCCCCGAGGGTGGGGCGCAACGTCAACGACTGCCTGTCGGCGGCCACCGCCTCCTGGAAGCCGTACCCGCCGGGGACCCGCAACGGCTCGTCGTCCGGCTGCCAGCGCCGCCGCCACAGCACCGTCTCACCACCGGCCGGTGGCACCCGGATGTAGATGTTGAACGCCAACTGGGCCACCACCTCGCTGTCGAGCAGCCGGCCCGCGTACTCCCGTACCGCGTCGTCGAAGTGCACCTGGAGCCCGGCGTTGATCTCGCGGACGATGCCGACGTGCATCTCGCGACCCTGCCGCCGCCCGGGCGCCACGTCCGGCCAGGCACCGCGGAACGCGGCCAGGCACAGGTCCCGGGGTGAGTCCGACAGACCCAGCGTGGACCAGCCCTTCTCGGCCGCGCGGGCCGCGTCCCAGTAGTCCTCGCGGAGTGCCCCGGCGGACCGGTGATCGTTGATGGCCGGACCGAACTTGGCGACGACGGGAAAGACCCGGCTCTCGTCGTAGCGGTCCATCGGCGCGTTGGCGAGGGCGGCGGTGATCGCCTGGCAGCGGGCCGCGGAGAGCAACCCCGGCACCCGAACGGCGGCCAGCCGCCCCGCGATGAGCCCGGCGACATCCGCCCGGGTGATCGATTCTGATTCGACGGCGACGAACAAGGGATCGGTAGTGCTCGAATGCTGCACGGCGGTCCTCCCGTAACGAAGATCCCTCACCGGACGTGTCGCGCCCCCCGACCCGCGCACCGTGCAATGTACAAACCGCAGGCAAGACGCGGTAACCGCAGTTCCGGGCCGCGTGGCGCGCCCACCGGTACCATCGGCGCAACCGGGGAAATCGACACCGAGCCGTACGGCGGAAGCTTTCCACCGATCGGGGAATGGTGACGGTTCTCGGCGTGACGCATGATGCGACTAGTTCGAACGCTGACAAGGAGTTCGAGATGGCAGGCGCCGGCCCGACGGATCTTGACATGCACGCCGACCGCCTGGAAATGGCGCGTCGAATAGCCCGGGAAATGATCGAGTCCGACCATCAGGCTCTGGAGCTCGCCGTCCGGCAGCGCCCACAGTGCTGGTCCCGACGCCCCGCCCGCGCCGACGCCCTCGCGGGCTGACGCTTCTCAGCGCAACAGCAGATACTCCGCCGATGACCCTTGCGCCGCCCCGCACCGACCTCGCCGACCGGCGCTCCTCGTTGCTGGTGCTGGCCGGCTGGTACGTGGCCGTCGTCGCGGCATTCGGCCTCTTCCTCGGAACGCTCTCCGGGTCGGTCCCGGCAGACTGCGGCGAGGTGTGCGACTCCGAACGGTCGAGGACGCTGCTCTTCGGGCTCTACGTGGCCCTGCCGGCGCTGTTCCTCGCACTGCTGGTCAGCCTGGCGGCGCTCGCGACACTCAGCTCCCGGACCGGAATCCGCTCGTCGGCCCTGGTGGGCACCCTCGCCGCGGTGCTCCCGCTGCTCGCCTGCGGCCTCCTCGTCACGATCCTCTGACCGCGCCCCCGTTGATCTGAGTAGTCCGTCGCGTCCAGCCCTCGCCGATCTTGCAGTTTCTGTCGCCGAAAAGCGTGTGATGCCCTTTTCGCCGGGACAGTAAGTGCAAGATCGCGGCATGGGGGCGTCGTGGCTGCGCACCGGTCCTCGTACCGCATGCCAGTCTGCCTCCACGTCCGGTCTGCTTCGCTCTGCCTACAGGCCGAGCGGGACGGGTTGGGTTGGTGCTCCGTCAGCGATCAGTGCGGTCAACGGCGTGGCGAGGTCCCGTGGCGAGAACAGTTCCGGACCGTGGTGTTGCCTGATCTCTGACAGCGACCACCAACGCCAGCCGATGACGTGCTCGGCGGCGAGTTCCTCGTCGCTCATCGCACCGCGCGGCGCGAACGACGCGGTCCGGACGAGGAAGTAGTCGTTCACGACGCCATCGTGGCCGGGTGCGAACCCGGCGGAGACTATCTCCTGGCGCCAGACCTGAGGCGGGTCGACATCGAGAGCAAGACCGACCTCTTCGCGCAACTCTCGCCGCAGCGCGGCCAGTGGCGTCTCGCCGTCTTCGACGCCACCCCCGGGAGTGATCCAAACGGCGATCGTGCCAGCCGGATCGGGAATGGCGAGTCGTAGCAGCAGAACCCGGTCGTCCTCATCGACGACGACCGCACGCGCCGATCGCCGCAGGTTCACCGTCGACATCAGGACACCCTACGGGTCGACGATCACCGTCGACACCCAGTTCGACGCTGCGCCCTGATGTGCCTGTTCGGCCGTGCTGACGTGTGCGAGGCTTCGACGGTGACTGATCTCGTCATCCGCGCGGCCACCTCGGCTGATCGCGAATTCCTGGTTGACATGCTCGTGGAGGCCATCAACTGGCTGCCTGAGCGCAACTGGTCTCGCGAGCAGATCCTGGCGAATGCGGCGCTGGCTCACTACGTCACCGGCTGGATGCGGCCTGACGACTTCGGCCTGGTTGCGATGGACCCTGCTGATCGGCCAGTCGGCGCGGCCTGGTTCCGATACCTGACCGCCGCTGATCCGGGCTACGGGTACGTGGGTGACGACGTGCCGGAGCTGACTATCGGCGTGGTGGAAACCTGGAGGGGCCGGGGTGTGGGCCGGGTGCTCTTGCGCGCTGTTCTGGACGCCGCACGAGAACGTGGCATCCGCACCGTGTCGCTGAGCGTGGAGCGGGCGAACTTCGCTGCGAGGCTGTACGCCGCCGAAGGGTTCCGCACGGTTGAGTCGTTCGAGGACGCGGACACGATGGTCGCTGAGATCGGGACCTGAGGTCAGAGGCTGTGCCGCCGCTACTTCCAGCGGAAGTGGACGAAGAGGCGGCCGAAGTTCTTCGAGTCCTTCTCGACCCGGTGGTAGAGCTGCTTGACGTCCTTCTGGTCGAGGAACCGCAGCACCCGCTTCTTGAGCTGGCCGGACCCCTTGCCGGGGATGATCTCGACGAGGGTGGCCTTCTTCGCCACCGCCTCGTCCATGATCCCGCGCAACGCCCGGTCGATGTCCTGGCCCTTGTTGAAGATCTCGTGCAGGTCCAGCTTGAGCTTCATGCCGCAGCCCCCGGCCGGTCAGGTCCCATGTCCGCCATCCTAGGCACGCCCGCCGGCCCGCCAACCGGACGACCGAAGGGGCGGCCCCGAAGGACCGCCCCCGTCATGGAACTGCGCACGGTCAGCGTCTGCCGCCGAGGCGGGTCTCCACCCGCTCCAGCGCCGTCCGGTAGTCGTCGTTGGCCGCGTACATCGCGGCGGCGATCCGCAGGTGCCGCAGCGCGTCGGTGTGTCGGTTCAGCCGCTCCAGCGTCCGACCGAGCACGTGGTGCGCGTAGTGGTCGCTCGGGTCCCGTTCGACCAGCTCGCGCAGATGCTCCTCGGCCCGGTTGAGCTGGGCCGACTGGAAGTACGCCCGGGCCAGCAGTTGCCGGACCGCCGCGTTGCCGGGCTCGGCGTCGATGATCGGCTCCAGCAGTCGAGCTGCCCCGCTGGGGTCACCGGTTTCGAAGAACATGGTCGCCCGCCGGTAGTCCGCCAGAAGATCCATCTGCCACCTCCTCGGGTCGCACCGTCACCTGTTCCGACGCTGGCACAACACCGGACGTTTGGCGACTGTTCCCGGGGTCGAGATCGGGTCAGTTCGGGCCGCCGAAGGCCGCCGACGGGCGCCGAAGGGTCAGGTGCGGGCGTCCCGGCGTCCGGCGGAAAGTTCCCAGGCGCGGACACCGCCGACGATTCCGGCGGTGTTCGGCACCACCACCACGTCGTCGCCCATCCGGGCCAGTTGCTCGGGGCGGATCAGCCGGGAGTTGCCCCCGCCCAGGTAGAGCCGGTCCCAGCGGAACACCGGGCGCAGCCCGTCCACCACCTGGCGGATCCGGCGGGACCAGAAGGCGTCGCCAAGCCGCCGCCGCTCCGGCTCGCCGACGTACGTGTCGTAGGTGGTGCCCCAGCGCACCGGCGCGTGCGACAGCTCCAGGTGCGGTGCGAGCACCCCGCCGTCGAAGAGTGCGCTGCCCAGCCCCGTCCCCAGGGTCAGCACCAGCTCGCAGCCGGTGCCGGCGACCACTCCGGCGCCGTGCACCTCGGCGTCGTTGAGCACCAGCGCCGGCACCCCGAACGCGTCGGCCAGCGCGCCGCGGGCGTCCCAACCGGACCACTCGGCGAGCAGGTCCGGGTCGACCCGGGTGCGGGGGCCGTTGCGGGTCACGTAGTGCGGGGTGCTCACTACCACTCCGTGTCGGATCATCCCCGGTACGCCGACAGTGATCCGGTCCGCCGTCGGCAGGCGTCCGCCGAGATCCAGCAGGGTCCGGACAAACAGCGCGGGCGGCAACGGGTACGGGGTGGGCACCCGCAACGGCCGGGCCCGCATCGTTCCCGCCTCGTCGAGCACGGACGCCTTGATGCCCCCGCCGCCACAGTCGATCGCCAGTGTGGTCACCACGTCGCTGAGTCTGCCCGCTGCCGGCCGGTCGTATGCGGGCGGCCGGATAGGCTGCCGTTCTAATGAGCGCCACGATGATCGTCAAGGACCTGGCCGCCGGGCACGGCGACCGCCCGCTGTTCGCCGGACTGGACCTGGTGGTCGCCCCCGGCGACGTGGTCGGGCTGGTCGGGCCGAACGGGGCCGGCAAGTCGACGCTGCTGCGTACCCTCGCCGGGTTGTTGCCGGTCGAGGCCGGCAGCGTGCGACTCAGCCCGCCCACCGCGAGCGTCGGCCACCTGCCGCAGGAGCCGGAACGGCGGCCGGGCGAGACGGTGCGGGACTTCCTGGCCCGCCGGACCGGGGTGACCGCCGCGCAGGCGGCGTTGGACGCGGCGACCGAGGCGCTGACCGCCGGGGCGGCCGGTGCCGACGACGCGTACGGCGACGCGCTGGAGCGCTGGCTCGCCCTCGGCGGCGCGGATCTGGACGAACGCGCCGAGCAGGTGAGCGCCGACCTGGGGCTCGCCGTCGACCTGGACCACCCGACGACAGGGCTCTCCGGGGGCCAGGCGGCCCGGGCCGGGCTCGCGTCGCTGCTGCTCAGCCGGTACGACGTGTTCCTGCTCGACGAGCCGACGAACGACCTGGACCTGGCCGGGTTGGAGCGGCTGGAGGAGTTCGTCACCAGTCTGCGGGCCGGCACGGTGCTGGTCAGCCACGACCGGGAGTTCCTCACCCGCACGGTGACCCGGGTGCTGGAGCTGGACCTGGCGCAGCAGCAGGTGAACCACTACGGCGGCGGCTACGCGGCCTACCTGGAGGAGCGCGAGGTGGCCCGCCGGCACGCGCGCGCGGACTTCGAGGAGTACGCCGACACGAAGGCCGGGCTGGAGGCTCGGGCCCGCACCCAGCGTGGGTGGATGGAGAAGGGCGTGCGGAACGCCCGCCGCAAGGCCACCGACAACGACAAGATCGGCCGCAAGTTCCGCAGCGAGTCGAGCGAGAAGCAGGCCGCCAAGGCCAAGCAGACCGAACGGCTGATCGAACGGCTCGACGTGGTCGAGGAGCCCCGCAAGGAGTGGGAGCTGCGGATGGAGATCGCCGCCGCACCCCGCGCCGGCGCCGTCGTGGCCACGCTGCGCGGAGCGGTGGTACGCCGTGGTGGCTTCACCCTCGGCCCGGTCGACCTCCAGATCGACTGGGCGGACCGGGTCGCGGTGACCGGGGCGAACGGCTCGGGCAAGTCCACCCTGTTGGCCGCGCTGCTGGGCCGGCTGCCGCTGGACGCCGGCACCGCCTCGCTCGGGCCCGGCGTGGTGGTCGGCGAGGTGGACCAGGCCCGCGGGCTGTTCCTCGGCGACGTGCCGCTGATCGACGCGTTCGAGGCGGCCGTACCCCATCTGTCGCCGGCGGACGCGCGGACCCTGCTGGCCAAGTTCGGCCTGCGGGCGGCGCACGTGCCCCGACCGGCGGCCACCCTCTCCCCCGGTGAGCGGACCCGGGCCGCGCTGGCCCTGCTGCAGGGCCGCGGGGTCAATCTGCTGGTGCTGGACGAGCCCACCAACCACCTGGACCTGCCCGCCATCGAGCAGCTCGAATCGGCGCTGGCCAGCTACCCCGGAACGCTGTTGCTGGTCACCCACGACCGGCGGATGCTGGCCGCCATCGAGACCAACCGGCGACTGCGGGTCGACGCCGGGCGGATCGCCGAGGATTGATCCGTGCCCGCGGGCCGGCGCGGGGTGAGAATGACGCCATGCTCAAGTGGGAGTACGCCCTGCTGGTCCGCCGCCGCCAGGCGGCGACCAACGACCTCGGCTGGGAGGTCGTCTTCGTCTGGTACGGGCCGGACGGCTCGATGGTCGACGTGACGCCGTACGGCGACACCTCGCTGGCTCACCTGAACCGGGCCGGTGACCAGGGTTGGGAGTTGGTCGCGATGAGCGAGGACCCGTCCCTGCCCGGCAACCACGAACTGCACCGCTACCACCTCAAGCGGCCGAAGCCCGCCGACCCGCCGCCTCGCCAGCGGATGCGCGGAGGCCGCCGCACCCTCTCCGGCTGACCCGACCGCTCGACGCCCAGCCGACCGGCCGCGGTGGGCGCGGTGGGCGCGTGGCCGCTTGGGCGTTCGGTGGCCAGCGATGCGGGCCGAGCCTGGGACAGGTGTCCGCCAGGCTGCGACACGCCGCCGAATGGTTGCGTGGGCCACGCCGACCAGGCGGACGAGCGGGGCATAACGGGCGCGATTGCGGGTATCGCGCGGCGGGAGGTGGCCCGAATGGTCGCTTTGGCACAGACTCCGCCCTCGGCCGACCGGCTGCGGGCGATAGACAATTTCCTCGCCCAGGCGTGGACGGACCAGGTCCGCCATGATGATCGGTTGCGGGACCTGGCGGTCGAGGCGCGGTTCGACCGGGGGGTGGCCCATCTGAGCGGCGACGTGGCCGATCCCGCCCAGCTACGGCTGGTGCGGGACCTGGTGGGGCAACTGGCCGGTGTCTACGGCGTCTGGTGCCGGGTCGGCATCGGCGGGCGGGCGCCGGTGGTGGTGGACCTCGGTTGTGGGCCGACCAAACAGTGGTCGAGCAACCTGGGGCTGGACATCTACCCGGCACCCGGCGTGGATGCCGTGGCGGACCTGTCCGGCTCGTTGCCGCTCGCCGACAACTCGGTGGACGTCCTCTTCGCGGTGCACATCCTGGAGCACCTGATCGACTTTCTGCCGCTGGTCGACGAGTGTCATCGAGTGCTCCGCCCCGGTGGGGTGCTGCACGTGATGAGCCCCTGGTGGGGGCACGTGAACGCGGTGGCCGACCCGACCCACGTCCGGCTGATGGACGTGCAGACGTTCAAGGGGATCTGCCAACTGCGGCCACCGGGCACACCGCGCTGGTACCCACTGCACGCGGGCTGCGACGGCGCCTCGATCTTCGCCGACCTGACGCCCCTCCCCCCGGACGCCGACCCGGCGCCGCAGTCCCACCTGGCCCGCTTCTTCGACTAGCGGGTCCCTGTGGATTCGCGCAGTTCCAGGCGGTAGGGGGCGCGGAGTTCCCGGGCGGGGACTGTGGGGTCACCGTCCAGGCGGTCGGCGAGGAGTTGGACGGCCAGGCGGGCGACCTGCTCCTTGTCCGGGGCGACGGTGCTCAACGTCGGGGTGGCGAACCTGCCGTCCTCGATGTCGTCGAAGCCGGCCACCGCCACGTCCTCGGGCACCCGCAGGCCGGCCTCGTGCAGTGCCCGCAGGGCACCGAGGGCCAGCGTGTCGTTGAGGCAGAAGACGGCGTCGGGGCGTACCCCGGAGGTGAGCAGGCCGCGCATCGCGGCCGCGCCGTCGGCGCGGTGCCAGGCCGGCGCGGACGCCACCAGGTCCTGGTCGTGGTCGAGGCCGGCGACGCGCAGCGCATCGCGGTAGCCGGTCAGACGCAGCCGGCCGCTGGCTCCCTCGTCGGTGCGCTGCGCGCCGACGGCAGCGATCCGACGGCGACCCAACTCGATCAGGTGGCTGGTGATCTCCCGGGCCGCTGCCACGTTGTCGATCACCACGCGGTCCGCCGGGCAGTGTTCGATCCGCTCGCCGAGCAGCACCATCGGGGTGCCGTCCAGACCGGCCAGGTCCGCCGCGGTGAGCGCCAACGGACTGAGGATGAGCCCGTCGATCAGGTGGTCGGTGATACCGGAGGCAAGCACCCGTTCCTGGCCACGCCGGCCGCCGGTCTGGTCGATGAGCACCGTCCAGCCGTGCTCGGCGGCAGCGGTGACCACGTGACGGGCCAGTTCGGCGAAGTACGGGATGTCCAGTTCCGGAACCGCCAGCGCGATGACGCCGGTGCGTCCCTTGCGGAGGTGGCGGGCGGAGAGGTTGGGCCGGTAGTTGAGTTCGACGATCGCTTCCTCGACCCGGGCACGGGTGTCCGGTCGCACGTGCACGTGGCCGTTCACGACGTTGGAGACGGTCTTGACGGAGACGCCGGCCCGTTCGGCCACGTCCTTGAGTCTGTGTCGCACGCCGCAACCTCCCCGAGGTGACGGGCGCACCATACCGTCAGCGGCTTCTCCGCGACGGTGCACAAACGATGAGGGAAGGGCCCCTTGCCGTCGCGAGGGGCCCTTCCCTGTCCCGTCGAATCAGCTGTCGGCGCTCGGCCCCCGAGGCGCCGGGGCGACGGCGGGCTCGTGCTGGGCCAGCCGGTTGCGGCGGTGGCCGTAGCCGAAGTAGATCAACGCGCCGAGCAGCATCCACGCCAGGAACCGCAGCCACGTCTCCACCGACAGGTTGAGCATCAGGTAGAAACAGGCCAACGCCGAGACGATCGGCAGCACCGGTGAAAACGGCACCCGGAACGGCCGCTCCAGGTCGGGCCGCTTGCGGCGCAGGATCGGCACCGCCACCGACACGAGGACGAACGCGCAGAGCGCGCCGATGCTGACCAGGTCGGCCAGCGCCGACAGCGGCAGGAAGCCGGCCAGCAGCGCGACCGCCACCGTCATGATCGCCGAGATCCGGTACGGGGTGCCCCAGCGCGGGTGCACCTTCGCGATCGAGGGCGGAATCAACCCGTCCCGGGCGATGGCGAAGCCGATCCGGCCCATCGCCACCAGGTCGACCAGGATGACGCTGGTCAGGCCCGCGACCGCGGCGATGGAGACCAGCACGGCCGCCCAGCCCGCGCCGACCGACTCGAAGGCCGACGCGATCGGGGCGCCCCGGTCGATCTCGGTGTACGGCACCATCCCGACCACCACCAGCGAAACGCCGATGTAGAGAACCGTGGAGATCAGCAGCGTGCCGAGCAGACCCAGGGTGAGGTCCCGCTTGGGCTTGCGCGTCTCCTCGCCCAGGTTGGCCACGGCCTCGAAGCCGGTGTACGCGAAGAAGACCACCGCGGCGGCGCTGAGCACCCCGACGAAGCCGAAGACCGACGGCTCCAGCCCGAAGAGCGCCTGCGTGACCGGCTGCTTGATGCCGTCGTCGCCGCTCCCGGCGGGCTCGGCCGGCGGGATGAACGGGGTGAGGTTGGCGGCCTTGACGAAGAACAGCCCGGCTACCACCACGAAGACGCAGATGGCCACCTTGACCAGCACCAGCAGGTTGGTGATCCGGGCAGATTCGCGGATGCCGACGATCGCCACGATGCCGAGGATCAGCACGATGGCGATGGCGCCCACGTTGACGGTGCTGCCCTCCTCGCCGAACCAGCGGGTCGGCAGGTCGAGCAGTTCGGCGAGGTAGCCGGACCAGCCTCGGGCCACCACGGCGGCGCCGAGCGCGAACTCCAGCAGCAGGTCCCAGCCGATGATCCAGGCGACGATCTCGCCCATCGTGGCGTACGCGTAGGTGTAGGCGCTGCCGGCGGTCGGCACGCTGGACGCCAGCTCGGCGTAGCAGAGGGCGGCGAGCAGGGCCACCACGCCGGCGATGGCGAAGGAGATCACCACGCCCGGTCCGGCGCTGTCCCGGGCCTCGATCCCGGTGAGGGTGAAGATGCCGGTGCCGATCACGATGCCGATGCCGAAGCCGGTGAGGTCGACCGCGCCGAGCCGTCGCTTCAGCCCCAACTGGCCGTCGCTGCCGTCCGCCTCACCTTGGGCTATCACGTCCTTGATTGGTTTTGTGCGCAGCACGGACACCCGGTCACCCCTCCCACCGTGCGACCACCTCCGTGGCGGCCGGTGACCGCCGTTGCTACCCACCGGCGCGATTGGTCAACCACGAACTCTTGCGGCGGTGGCCAGATTGTGAAAATTTCCTACCAGCAACGCGGACATCGACGGCGAATCTTGCCGCGCACCGCGCGAAACATCCGGGAGCCCCAACGAAGGGACAGACCGCATGAAATTGACCCGATTCGGAGTCGCCGGGCTGGTCGCAGCACTGCTCGGCACGTTCGTCACCGCCACCCCCGCGAGCGCCGCACCCAGCGCGGCCGACAGCACCACCACCTGCGCCACCGACCCGGCCACCCCGAAACGGCAGTTCCGGGCCATGTGGATCTCGTCGGTGGTCAACATCGACTGGCCCAGCAAGGCGTCCCAGACCGACCCGGACCGGGTCGCGGCCCAGCAGGCCGAGTACCGCGAGCTGCTCGACCTGGCCGGACGACTGCACCACAACGCCGTCGTGGTGCAGGTCCGGCCCACCGCCGACGCGCTCTGGCCCTCGCCGTACGAGCCCTGGTCGGAATACCTGACCGGGGTACGCGGCCAGGACCCGGGCTGGGACCCGCTGGCCTTCCTGGTCGACGAGTCGCACAAGCGGAACCTCGAGTTCCACGCCTGGTTCAACCCGTACCGCGTCTCGATGCCGGCCCCCGGCGGCGCCGGCGCCGACCTGACCCAGCTCGCCCCCGGCCACCCGGCCCAGCAGCACCCTGACTGGACCTTCGCCTACCCACCGGCCGGCGTGGCCGGCAGCCGGCTCTACTACAACCCCGGGATTCCCGAGGTCCGCGAGTTCGTCCAGACCGCCATGATGGACGCCGTCAAGCGGTACGACATCGACGGCGTCCACTTCGACGACTACTTCTACCCCTACCCCAGCGGCACGTACCAGGTGCCTGACGAGGCGACCTTCGCGGCCCACAACCGGGGCTTCACCGACCGGGCCGACTGGCGGCGGGACAACATCAACCTGCTGATCCAGGAGATGAACGGCAAGATCAAGGCGGCGAAGCCGTGGGTGAAGTTCGGCGTCAGCCCGTTCGGCATCTGGCGCAACAAGACCGCCGACCCGCTCGGTTCGGACACCACAGGCAGCCAGTCGTACGACATCATCTCCGCCGACACCCGCACGTGGATCAAGCAGGAGTGGATCGACTACGTGGTGCCGCAGCTCTACTGGTACATCGGCCAGTACCCGGCCGCCGACTACGCGCGCCTCGTGCCGTGGTGGGCCGAGACGGTGCGCGGCACCCGCGTGCAGCTCTACATCGGTCAGGCCGACTACAAGAGCGGCGACCCGGCGTACGGGCCGTACTGGCAGAACCCGCGTGAGCTGTCCGACCACCTGACGCTCAACCGGTCGTACCCGGAGGTGCGGGGCAACGTGCACTTCTCAGCGGTGCAGGTGCGGGCCAACCGCCTCGGCGCCACCGACATCTACGCGGGCGAGCACTACTCCCGCCCGGCGCTGGTGCCGACCATGCCCCACCTGCCGGCCCGGCCGCTGCTCTTCCCGGTGGTCAGCAAGGCGACCCGGCAGGCCGACGGAGTCCGGCTCACCTGGCGGCAACCCGCCGACGGCGTCGGCCCGCTCGGCACCGCCACCTCGTACGCGATCTACCGGTTCGACGGCACCACGCTGCCCGGCCGGTGCGCCACTGCCGACGCCGCGCACCTGGTCGCCACCGTCCGGGCCACGCCCGGCAACGTCCAGTCTTGGGTGGACACCTCGGCCGAGCCCGGTCGGCGCTACACCTACCAGCTGACCGCACTGGACCGGTCGGCAAACGAGAGCCCCGCCAGCCCGCCGGCGTTCGCCCTGCGCTGACCCGCTTCTGCGAATGCCCCGGCCGCCTCGCGCGTCCGGGGCATTCGTCTGTTTCAACGTATGTCACCAATAGTTGGCGATGCGCATACCGCCTAGTTGATCAGCTGATCGACACTCATCGACATCCGGTAACCCGCCGGTAACTTCCGTCCCAACCCGCCCACCCCCGCGGAGGTAACCAGTGCCCCGACGTCTCACCACCCTGATCGCCTCGGGCGCGTTAGCGCTGCTCGCCACCCTCGCCATCGCCTCCCCCGCCGCCGCCGTCACCCCCGCCCAACGACTCTCCGTGCTGTCCAGTTGGACCCAGACCAGCGCGTCCAGCTACAACTCGTGGAACAGCGCCCGGGTCAACCGGGCACCCTGGGCCGAGTACAACTTCAACTGGTCCACCGACTACTGCTCGTCCAGCCCGGACAACCCGCTCGGCTTCACCTTCAACCTGGGCTGCTACCGGCACGACTTCGGCTACCGCAACTACAAGGCGGTCGGCCAGTTCTCCGCCAACAAGTCCCGCCTCGACAGCGCCTTCTACGAAGACCTGAAGCGCGTCTGCACCACGTACAACTCGGTCGTCCGGCCGGCCTGCTACAGCCTGGCCTGGACCTACTACCAGGCGGTCAGCATCTTCGGCTCGGTAGCGGCCGTCCAGCAGGCCGACATCGACCGCGCCGCCCGAATGAAGACCCAAGCCGAAGCCAACGCCGCCCCCCGCTAACCCCCCACGCCCACGCCCACGCCCACGCCCACCCACCCGCGTTGATCAAGAGGTTTCGGTCATCGGGAGCGCGTTTCCTGACGCAAATCTCTTGATCAACAAGGGTGGGGGGCGGGGCAGGGTGGGGCGGGGCGTGGGGTGGGTGGGTTAGGCGCGTTCGGTTCTTGTGGCTGGGTGACGGTCGGGGTCGGCGGGACGGCGGGGGGTTGGTTGGGACAGGCCGGTGCTGAAGCGGGTCGAGTCCGCAGCCAGGTCCGGGTGTTCCACGTCGAGTGCCAGCGCCGCAGCCTCGTCCAGCCCCAGCTCCGCACCCTCGCCGTACGCGTCGTCGAAGGCCGCGTCGCCCAGCACGGCGCGCAACTCCCCCTGCTGCTCGGCCCAGTAACCGCCGAAGATGCCGGGGGTGGCACGCATGCTCGCCCGGGTGGCCTGCGCGGCCCCGAACAGGCGGGCGGCGGTCAACCGCTCCCCACCGATCGCGCAACGCACCGCGATCGCGTTCAAGGTGTCGCAGGCCCGCCCGTGGTAGCCGTGGCCCATCCGGGAGCGCAGCGCCACCAGCAGATGCTCGTGTGCGGCGATCACGTCGCCACGGGCCAGCGCGACCATGCCGAGCAGCATGTCCACCGAACGCCGGCCCCGCTCCACGGGCCGGGCCGCCTCCACCGGACGCACCGCGCCCAGCAACTCCGCAGCCTCCTCCAGGGCGCCCCGCCGCCAGAGCAGCTCGGCCAGGCTGAAGACCGCGAACAGCGCCTCGCCGACCACGTCCTGCCCGTGCGCCCAGTCGATGACCTCCCGGCACACCCGCTCGGCCTCGACGAACTGCCCCATGTCGACCAGCGGCGCGGCCCTGCCGGCGAGCACCCGGGCCAACAACCCGGCGTCGCCGGCCTGCCGGGCCGCTGCCTCCGCCCGCTGGGAGTAGCGCAGCTCCTCGGCGAACTCGCCGTCGGCGCTGGCATGCAGCGAATGCATGTGGTACGCCGCCGCCAGCTCCGCCTCCGGGATCCGCTCCCCCGTCTCCGCGATCCGTCCGTACAGCCGGAACAGCCACAGCCGCCCCTCGCGGGCCAGGCCCCGCTCCAGCCACCACTGGTCCAGCCCACCCGCCAGACCGAGACCGGCACGGGCGCTGCCGCCGGTGGCGCACCACCGCAGCGCGGCGCGCAGCTCACCCGCCAGTGGGTCGAGGGCATACAACGACAGCGTCACGGGCCGACCGTCCTGGCCCAGGTGGGCGCGGTCCAACGCGTGCGCCGACCAGGCCACGTGCCGGTTCCGAGCGGCCTGCTCCTCGCCCGCCTCGGCCAACCGACGCGCCGCGTACGCCCGAATGGGGTCGAGCATCCGGTAGGTGCTGCCGGCGGCACGCGGCTCGGCCAGCACCATCGACTTGTCCACCAGGACCGAGAGCGGGTCCAGCGGATCGTCACCCAGCAGCCACTCCACCGTCTCCAGATCCACCGGGGCGGTGAAGACCGCCAGCCACCGCAGCAGGCGGGCGGCCCGAGGCCCCAACGTCCGGTAGGACCAGGTGACTGTGGCCTGCATGGTCAGATGCCGTTCGGTGGCCGAGCGCTGCACCGCCCGACTCGCCGGGGTGGGCGGTGACGCCCCGGCCGCCGCGGCGACCAGGTCCACGGTGTCCTGCTGGTTGCCGGACCAGCCGCGCTCCACCGGCGGCGGATCCGGGTCCTCCCGGCCGGCGTCCAGGGTGCCGAGGACGTCGTCCAGCCGCTCGGCGAGCTGACCGACGGAGAGCACCCGCAGCCGGGCGGCGGCCAGCTCGATGGCGAGCGGCAGGCCGTCCAACCGCTGCACGACCCGACGCAGGTCGGCGGACTCGGCCGGGTCGGGCTGCCGACCACCGCGAGCCGCCGCCGTACGGTCCAGCAGCAGCGCCACCGCATCGCTCTCCGCGCCGTCCGCGCGTGGGTCGACCGAGAGCGGCGGAATCCGCCACACCACCTCGCCGGGCAGGCTGAACGACTCACGACTGGTGGCCAGCACCCGTACGCCGCCACCGCCGGACAGCAGCCGCGCGATCACCTCGGCACAGGCGGCCGGTTGGGTGTCGCACGTGTCCAGTACGACAAGCATCCGACGGCCGGCCGCGTACTCGACGAGGGTGTCCAGCATCGGCCGACCGGGCTCGGGACGCAGGCCGAGCACGGCGGCGATGGCGAACGCCACCAGCCCGGGGTCGGTCACCGAGGCGATGTCGACGAACCAGACCCCGTCCGGGTACGCCTCGACAACTCCGCTGGCCAACTCCACCGCAAGCCGGGTCTTGCCCGCGCCACCGGCGCCCAGCACGGTGACCAGGCGGTGCTGACGCACCAGCAGGCCCAGCTCGATGCGCTCGGTCTGCCGGCCGACGAACGACGTGACCTGGGTGGGCAGGTTGTGCGCCACCGCGTCGGCGGTGCGGGGCCGAGGGAACTGCCGCTCCAGACCCGGCGCGACCAGTTGGAACAGTCGTTCCCGGTCGTCGAAGCCGCGCAGGCGGTGCAGGCCCAGGTCGAGCAGGGTCGCACCCGGCGGCATCGGCTCGGCCCGACGGGCGGTGGACGCCGTGCAGAGCACCTGCCCGCCGTGCGCGGCGGCCGCCACCCGGGCGGCCCGGTGCACCTCGGGGCTGGCGTACTCGCCGTCGCGTGGCTCGGCATAGCCGGTGTGCAGGCCCATCCGCACCCGGGGGGCGGCCTCGGGGGTGGGCCAGTCGTGGCTGGACAGTGCCCGCTGGGCGGTCAGGCAGGCGGTCATCGCCGCTGTCGCTTCCTCGAAGGCCAGGAAGAACGAGTCGCCCTCGGTCAGCAGCTCCGCGCCGCCGGTGCTGGCCAGCGTGCGGCGCAGCAGCCGGCGATGCTCGGCGAGCACCGGGCGGTAGTCAGGGCCGAGTAGTTGAGCCAGCCGGGTCGAGCCCTCAATATCGGTGAATACGAAGGTCACCCAACCGCTCGGGAGCTGGATCCGTGGCGACATGCGAGGAACCTCCGCCCGTGACGTCGGGTTCATGCTGCCTGAGTCCGAACGATCACACATCGTGAGAACGGTCGGGCAAGTGCCGCCTCAACGTGCCACTCGGGCCCGCTCCCGGCAAGGCCAGCCCAACAGGCGGCGGCGAATTGGTCCGATCAGCAGCCGCAGGCGCCGCCGCAGCAGCCACCTGCGGCGGGTGCCGGGGCACCACCGCTGCGGCCGGTGACCGCGACCGCGGAAAGAAGCTTGACCGTGTCGGCGTGTCCCTGAGGGCAACTGGCCGGCTCACCGGCCGCCGCCATCGAACGGTTGACCTCGAAGGTGTCGCCGCAGGCGCGGCAGCGGAACTCGTACCGGGGCATGCCACCCAGGGTACGTGGATCTGACGGTTCGCGGAGCATGGGTGATACTCGACAGGTGGTGGACGGCGAGGACGACACGCGTGTGCAACCGTTACGACCGGCCGCGCCGCTGGACGGGCCGCTCGAAGGCTCAGGGGCCGCGCCCGACCCGGTGCGCAAGGTGCCACGCCCCCGCCGCCCCTGGCTGAGCGGGCGTTCCGCGGGCGCGCCGACCACTCCACCGGCCACCACGCCACCGGCCACCACGCCACCGGCCACCACGCCGGCTCCGCCAGCGGCGAAGCCCTCCGCGAAGGCCGAGACCGGTAAGGCCGAGGACCTCGAGACCGAGGCTGCGAAACCCGAGGATCAGAAAACCGACATCGTCAAGGCCGACGCCCCCAAGGCTGACGACGCGAAAACTGACGAACCGGAGGCGGGCAGCGCCAGCGGCCCGGCCGCGCCGAAGGCGGCCGGCGCGTCGAGCGTC
This sequence comes from Micromonospora sp. NBC_00362, assembly GCF_026342155.1. NCBI lineage: Bacteria > Bacillati > Actinomycetota > Actinomycetes > Micromonosporales > Micromonosporaceae > Micromonospora > Micromonospora sp. NBC_00362. Next base: position 5,207,685 of record NZ_JAPENH010000001.1, on the reverse strand, counting down.
GACACGCCCGCTGACGACGCGAAGACCGGTGCCGCGGATCCGGCGAAGACCACTGTGGATGAGATCCCGGTCGTGCCGGCGTCCGACCCGGCCCGCCGACGGCGGGTGCAGTTCGCGCACGCGATACGTCTGCCGCCGCGCCGGGCAGCGGCCGCCGCGGCCCAGGCGACCCGCGCCTGGGCGCGCCGGCCGAGTGGTCGGTTGACACTGCCCGGCGTCTTCCTGCTGGCGCTGGTGGCCGCGACCGCCGCGGCGGGAGCGCTGCTCGTACCGGCCGCGATCCGCTCACCGCGCCCGGTCGCTGTCGACGCCTCGGCCACGCCGAGCGGGGTGGCAGCGCCTGGGATGCCGTCCGGCCTGCCGACCAGCCCGCTGCCCACCGGGCCGCTGCCGACCCTCCCGCTGCCCTCCGGCGGGTTGCCCGGCAACGGGCTGCCGACCGGGTCGGTGATCGGTGGCCGACCGTCGGACGCCCTGGCCGGCTGGGCGCAGCAGGTCGGCGCCAAGGTCGGTGTCCCGGCGGTCGCCATGCAGGCGTACGGCTACGCCGAGCTGGTGCTCTCCCAGACCAACCGCAGCTGTGCGCTGAGCTGGACCACGCTGGCCGCGATCGGTCAGATCGAATCGGGACACGGCTCGGCCAACGGCGCGCGGTTGGGGCAGGACGGCAAGGCGGTGCCCAACATCATCGGGCTGCCGCTGGACGGGAAGGAGGGTCGGATGCGGATCATCGACACCGACCGTGGGTCGCTGGACGAGGACCCGATCCTCGACCGGGCCATCGGGCCGATGCAGTTCATCCCGACCACCTGGCAGGAGATCGGCGCGGACGCGGACAACGACGGCCGCAAGGACCCGCACGACCTGGACGACGCGGCCCTGGCAGCGGGAAACTACCTCTGCAAGGGCGGTCGAAACCTGAGCATTGCGGGCGACTGGTGGAACGCGATCCTCTCCTACAACGACGTACGGCGGTACGCCCAGGACGTCTACGACACCGCGAACCGGTACGGACGGGCCAGTCGGTCGTGAAGTGATCGTCTCGATACGTTGGAGAACTGGACACTTCCCCCGGGCCTCTGTTAGCGGCAAGCTAGACGGGTGATGGTGCGCGAGTGGGACCCCAGGACCGCGTCGTCCGCCGAGATCGCGTCGCTGTTGGCCACGCTGAACGCGGTCCTGGCGGCCGACCTGCCGCAGGATCCGCCCTGGCGGGAGGCTTCGCTGCGGGAATACCTCGCCGAGGTGATGCCCGGCGAGCGGCGGATCTCCTGGATCGCACAGGGCGAGCCGACCGCCCCGGGCGACACGGGCGCGGTGCTCGGCCAGGTGCACGTACTCCTTCTGGGTGACATCGGCGTGCTCGAGGTGCTGGTGCACCCGTCCGCCCGGCGCACCGGCCTCGGCCGTGACCTGGTGCTGCTCGCCGCGCGCCGGGTCTATCAGGAGGGCTTCCGGTCGATCGGGGTCGAGGTTGTCGGCGACACACCGGCGGTCGGTTTCTACGAGTCGCTCGGCTTCAACCGCGAGTACGTGGAGACGCGCAGCGTGCTCGACCTGACGGCGGTGGACTGGGCCGAGCTGGCCGAGATGGCCACCGGCATCGGGGCGGGCTACCAGCTGGAGTTCTTCCCCGGCGGGCCCCCGGACGACCTGATCGAGGCGTACGCGCGGGCCAAGGCCGAGGTGCGCGACGTCGACGACGGTGAGCTGCGCCCCAGCTCCTACGACCCGGAGCGGCTGCGGGACAGCCTCGACACGCTGCACCGGCGGGGCATGAAGCCCTACATCGTGCTCGCCCGCCACGAGCAGAGCGGCGAGGTGGCCGGCCTGACCGAGGTGGTGGTGCCGGCGCAGCACCCGACCCGCGCCGACCAGTACGACACGATCGTCGCGCAGGATCACCGGGGCTACGGCATCGATCGGGCGATCAAGGCCCGGATGCTGCTGGAGTTGCGCTCCGCCGAGCCGGAGCTGATCGAGGTGCAGACCTGGAACGCGCAGGCCAACGAGGCGATGTTGAAGGTCAATGCGGAGCTGGGCTACCGCACCGACCGGGACTGGTGCGAATACAGCGTGGACGTCGCTGAGCTGGTGCACCGCCTCGATCCGCCACGCTGAGGAATTCACGAAACTGTCCATTAGGGGATGGACGGTGGACAGTCGCGCACCTTAACGTGCGTTGACCCCATCCACCCATCGTGGAGGCCCTATGCGCCCGCGCCGCTCAATCGCCGCGCTCGCGACCGCCACCGCCGCCGTGACCGTCACGGCGCTCGGCGTCGCACCCACCGCGGCCAGCGCCGCGCCCACCGACCTGTTCATCTCGGAGTACGTCGAGGGTTCGTCGAACAACAAGGCGATCGAGCTGTTCAACGGCACGGGCGCCGCCGTCGACCTGGCGGCCGGTGGCTACCAGTTGCAGCTCTACTTCAACGGCTCCACCACGGCCACCACTATCGCCCTGACCGGCAGCGTGGCGGCCGGTGACGCGTTCGTGTTCGCCAGCGCCTCGGCCGGGGCCGCCATCCTCGCCCAGGCCGACCAGACCACCGGGGCGAGCCTCTTCAACGGTGACGACGCGATAGTGCTGCGCCGGGGCACCACGGTGCTCGACTCGATCGGCCAGGCGGGCGTCGACCCGGGCACCGAGTGGGGCGCGGGCGTCACCAGCACTGCCGACAACACAGTGCGCCGGTTGCCGAGCGTGGCCGCGGGTGACACCGACCCGTCGGACGCGTTCGACCCCGCCGCACAATGGGCCGGCTTCCCCGTCGACACGTTCGACGGGCTGGGCGCGCACACGGTGGACGGCGGTGGCCCGGTCGACGTGCCGGCCACGCTGACCTGCGGCGGGCCGCTGGTCACCGCCGCCGGCACGGCTGCGAGCCGCGAGGTGAGCGCCACCGACCCCGATGACACGATCGTCGACCTGGCGGTGACCGCGGTCAGCCCGAGCCCGACATCCGGCTCGATAACCCGTACCGATTTCACCCCCGCCGACGGGGTGGGCGGCACCGCCCGCGCCACTGTCGGCGTGAGCGCCGACCTCGCCGCCGGGGCGTACACCGTCACCCTCGCCACTACCGACGCGGGCGGTGGCACCGCGAGCTGCGCGCTGGCCGTGCAGGTGACCCGGGAGTTGACCGTCGGCGAGGTGCAGGGTCCGACCACCGACACCGAGTCTGGTCCGAGCGACCGGTCACCGCTCGCGCCGGCGAGCGGCAACGGCACGAGCAGCACCCTGTACGACGTACGCGGCGTGATCACGCAGTTGACCCTGGCCCGCACCTCGGCCGGGGCGGAGCAGCACGGCTTCTTCCTGCAGAGCCGCGTTGGTGACACCGACGGCGACCCGACCAGCTCCGACGGCATCTTCGTGTTCATGGGCACGTTCACGTCGCTGATCGGCGGTTACGTGCCGACGGTCGGCGACGAGGTGGTGCTGCGGGCCCGGGTGTCGGAGTACTACAACTTCACCCAGCTCTCTGGCGCGTCGCTGGTCCGCCGGATCGGCGGTGGGCTGGCCGTGGACACCGCTGTCGCGGTGACCGACGCGGTGCCACCGGCCGTGCTGACCGACGCGCAACGCTTCTGGGAGCGGCACGAGGGCTCCCGGATGCGGGTACGCGCGGGCAGCGGCGCGGTGAGCGGCCGGGACGTCTTCTCCTCCACTGCCGACGCGGAGCTGTGGGTGATCGACCGCGACGATCCGCTGCTGGACCGCGCCGACCCATACTCCCGGCGGGTCTTCCGTGATTCGCACCCGCTGGACAACGACCCGATTCGCCGCTTCGACGACGGCAACGGCCAGCGGACGCTGCTCGGCAGCATGGGAGTGAAGGCCACCGCCGGGGACAGCGCCGCGCTGCTCCCGCCGGCGCACACCTTCGACACGCTGCGGGCGGACGCGGTGGGCGGGGTCTACTACTCGTTCGAGAAGTACGGCGTCCAGGTCGAGCGGGCGGAGTTCGCCGCCGGGGCCGACCCGTCGAAGAACAACCCGCCGAAGCCTGCCGACCGGTCGCAGGAGGTGGCAGTGGCCACCTACAACGTGGAGAACCTGTACGACTACCGCGACGATCCGTTCGACGGCTGCGACTTCGCCGGTAACGCCGGCTGCGTGGGGGTCGCCCCGCCGTTCGACTACGTCCCGGGCAGTGAGGCGGAGTACCGCGAGCAACTGGCCGCGCTCGCCGACCAGATCGTCAAGGACCTGCACGCACCGGACCTGATCCTGGTGCAGGAGGCCGAGGACCAGGACATCTGCACGATCTCCGGGGCGGCGCTGAGCTGCGGCGACACCAACAACGCCGATGGCGCTCCGGACAGCATCCAGGAGTTGGCGCTCACTGTCGCGGCGGCCGGTGGGCCCGCGTACGCCGCCGCCTATGACCGGACCGGCGCGGACGCCCGCGGTATCACCGCGGCCTTCCTGTACCGCACGGACCGGCTGTCGTTGGCGGCCGCGGCGGCGGCGGACCCGCTGCTGGGCTCGGCGCCGACCGTTCAGTACCGCTCTGCGGGCTTGCCGGCCAACGCGGACGTGCAGAACCCGAAGGCCCTCAACGCGGTGTTGCCGGCGGATGTGGACACCTCGACCGGTCGGGACGGGAGCAACGTCTTCACCCGTGCCCCGCAGTTGGGCAAGTTCAGCGTGGCCGCAGCGCCCGGCTCGACCGAACGGTTCACCCTGTACGCCCTCAGCAACCACTACTCCTCCGGCCCGGACAGCAGGGTCGGGCAGCGGCGGGAGCAGGCGCGTTACGGGGCAGCGATCGTCACCGCGATCGAGGTGGCCGACCAGACCGCCCGGGTGGTCTACGGAGGGGACCTGAACGTCTTCCCCCGCCCGGACGATCCCATCGCGACCGGTAGCCAGCCCACTCCCTCGGATCAGCTCGCCCCGCTCTACGAGGCGGGCCTGCACAACCTGTGGGACAACCTGGTCGCGGACGCGCCGGCCTCGGCCTACTCGTACAGTTTCGAGGGGCAGGCGCAGACTCTCGACCACCTGTTCGTCAACGACGCGTTCTACGACGACCTGGTGCAGGTGCGGGCGGCGCACGTCAACGCCGACTGGCCGGCGGAGTTCGCCGGCGACGGGTCGCGGGGTTCCAGTGACCACGACCCGCAGGTGGCGCGGTTCCGGTCCCGGGCGTCGTTGACCGTCGCCGACACGACGGTGGTCGAGGGCAACCAGGGCACCCGGCAGCTCACCTTCACCGCCACCGTGTCTCGGCCGCTGTCCCAGTCGGTGCTGCTCTGCGCCGCCACCGTCGGCCTCACGGCGCAGGTGGGCTCGGACTTCGACCCGTACGCCGGCTGCAAGGCGTTGGCCGCCGGGCAGACGTCGGTGGCGTTCCCGGTGTCGGTGCGTGGCGACCGCAAGCGGGAGGCGGACGAGAAGTTGACGCTGCTGGTGGCCGGTGTGCCCGGCCTGCGGCTGGCTGATCCACTCGCTACCGGAACGATCACCAACGACGACTGATCACGGACGTGGTCGTCGACGGCCCGCCGAACCCACTCGGGGCGGCGGGCCGTCGTCCATCCCGCGTCAGCGGTAACGCCAGAGCTGTGGTGGCGGCGGATCGCCGCGGTGCCTGGCTACCCGCACCTCCCATTGGCTGCGCCGCCGCATCGCGTCCCGGACTTCCCGATTGCGGTAGAACGTCTCGGGCGGGCGGGCCAGCCCGTAGATGTCCGCCCACCACTCCCCCGGCTCGGGGTCGAGGATGGTGTCCAGGTGCGACGGATAGCGGCGCCCGGCACCGTCGCGCGTGTCTTCCCAGTCCCGCATCGGCCTGAGCACCCGGCCGAACTCGTCGACGACGGCCAGCCGGCATCCGACGACCCCGACTATCCGGCGGAGCAGCTCAATGCTCGGCACAGTCCGACCGGCCTCGACGCGGCCGATGGTCGCGTGGTGCACTCCCGCCCACCGGGCCAGCTCACGTTGGCTCAGGTCGGCGTGACGACGGACCGCCCGGACGATGCCAACGACCGGCCATCGGGTGTCGGGAGGCTCGCTGAGTATGACTTTCCGCAGCGCGATGCTGGGGCTCGGACCGTCGAGGATCCTGCTGTCGGCGCTGAATGCTCCTGCATCCGCGGGCGTTTGTGAGTCGTTCATGCCGTCACCGTCCCGGCTAGCTCCGTTCCTCGCAGTCCCGATTGGCGGGCCTGTGGACAACGGAAGGACCTGTGGACAACCGGAGCGCCCATCACCGTAGGGAGGGTGACTCCCACACGGCCGGCGAAACCGTGGGCATCGAGCAGCACGCCCTCGGCGCGAGGGAGCAGGAACCCAATCTCCAACCCATTGCCTTTGCTCTGCACCCCGATATGCACCGGTCGCGCTCCGTAGCTGTCGCATCCGCGGGTGCAGAGCAAAGGCTGGGGTGGAGGCGTCGGGCCCGGGGATCGGCGAGCCGAGACGGCGTCTAGGCCACGGATCACCAGCCGAGACGGCATCTAGGCCAGCGATCAACCAGCCGAGACGGCATCTAGGCCAGGAGTCCCCCAGACGCGGCAGGGAGCCCAGCCGTCACGGCCACGTGCGGTGCCCGCTTCGCCGCGCGCACGTCACGAGGGGTGCGCGCTCAGCCGACGCGGTCGTAGGCGGGGCCGCTCAGTAGCGCTGGCGGAGCAGGCCGGCGGCCTCGACGGCCCAGTAGGTGAGGATGACCTGCGCGCCGGCCCGCTTGATCGAGGTGAGCGTCTCCAGCATCACCCGTTCGCGGTCGATCCAGCCGTTCGCGGCGGCCGCCTCGACCATTGCGTACTCCCCGGAGACCTGGTAGGCGGCGACCGGGACGTCCACCGCGGCCCGCACCGCCGACACCACGTCGAGGTAGGGCAGCGCCGGCTTGACCATCACCAGGTCCGCGCCCTCGGCCACGTCCAACGCGACCTCGCGCAGCGACTCACGCAGATTCGCCGGGTCCTGCTGATAGGTGCGCCGGTCGCCCTCCAGCGCCGACTCCACCGCCTCCCGGAACGGGCCGTAGAAGGCGGAGGCGTACTTCACCGCGTACGCCAGCACGGAGACGTCCTGGTAGCCGGCGGCGTCGAGGGCCCGGCGTACCACGCCGACCTGGCCGTCCATCATCCCGGACGGCCCGACCATGCCGACCCCGGCGGCGGCCTGGGCCACCGCCATCTCGGCGTACGCGCCCAGGGTCGAGTCGTTGTCGACCTCACCGTCGTGGGTGAGCAGCCCGCAGTGCCCGTGCGAGGTGAACTCGTCGAGGCACAGGTCGCTCATCACCACAGTGGCGTCGCCCACCTCGGCCACCACGTCACGGATGGCGACGTTGAGGATGCCGTTCGGATCGATGCCGCCGGAGCCGGTCGGGTCCCGCTTTTCCGGCACGCCGAAGAGCATGATCCCACCGACACCGGCCTGGACCGCCTCGGCCGCCGCCTTGCGCAGCGAGTCCCGGGAGTGCTGGAGCACCCCCGGGAGCGACCCGATGGCCCGGGGCTCGGTCAGCCCCTCCTTGACGAACATCGGCACGACCAGCTCGGCCGGGTCGACCCGGGTCTCGGACACCAGCCGGCGGACCGCCGGGTTGCGGCGCAGCCGGCGGGGCCGGATCTCGGGGTACGACATGGCAGGCCTCCTCGAACGACTACCGGAAGCGCAGAGCGGTCGGGCCCTGCACCTTCGAGCCACGGCGCTGCTTGGCCGGCATGGCGGCCAGCTTCTCCCGCAGCTCGACGGCGTAGGCGGCGAGCGCCTCCACCAGGTCGGGCACCGAGGCGTGCGGCGGCTGGACGTCGACGCGCAGGCCGAACTCCGTCGCGGTCTCCGCCGTCTTGGGCCCAATTACCGCAACAACGGTCCGGGCGTGCGGCTTCCCGGCGATGCCGACCAGGTTGCGCACGGTCGAAGATGAGGTGAAGAGCACCGCGTCGAACCCGCCCGACTTGATCGCGTCGCGGATCTCGGCGGGCGGCGGAGCGGCCCGCACCGTCCGGTACGCGGTCACGTCGTCGACCTCCCAGCCGCGCTCGGTGAGCCCGGCGGCGAGGGTCTCGGTGGCGATGTCGGCGCGCGGCAGCAGCACCCGGCCCACCGGGTCGAGGATCTCGTCGTGCGGCGAGAACTCGGCCAGCAGGCCCTCCGAGGACTGCTCCCCGGTGGGGATCAGCTCCGGCTGGATGCCGAACGCGCGGACCGCGTCCGCGGTCGCCTCGCCGATGCAGGCGATCTTGACGCCGCCGAAGTGCCGGGCGTCGAGACCGTGCTCGGCGAACTTCTCCCAGACCGCGCGGACCGCGTTCACCGAGGTGAAGATCACCCAGGCGTACCGGCCGTCGACCAGACCCTTGACCGCCCGCTCCATCTGCGCCGGGGTGCGCGGCGGCTCGACCGCGATGGTCGGCACCTCGCACGGGATCGCCCCGTACGCGCGCAGCCGGGCGCTCATCGCGCCGGCCTGCTCCTTGGTCCGGGGTACGAGCACCTTCCAGCCGTACAGCGGGCGGTTCTCCCACCAGCTCAGCTTGTCGCGCTGCCCCACGCCGACACCGACGGTGAGCACCACCCGGCCGGTGAAACCGAGCGCGGCGGCCACGAAGCTGTCCACTGTCGACGTGGTCGTGTACTGGGTCTCGCCGGTGCCGTCGCCGGTCACCCCGACGCCGGTGGTGCCGTCGACCCCGGCGGCGAGCAGCCCGTCCCGGACGGCGGCGAGGTCACCGGCGTCCACGGCGAGCGCGAGCGAACCCCGGCCGACGGCCGTGGCCAGCGCCTCGAAGTCCAGCGCGCTGACGTCCTCGACGTCGGCTGCCGTACGCACACCCGGCAGCGGGACCCCGGCGTAGGTGGCCACGCCCTCGGCCTGGCCGACGCCGGGCACCACCTCGAAGTGGGCGGCGGTGCGGGCCACCGCCTGCACCTCCTTGACCACCGAGTCGTGCCCGAACGGGTCGCCGGCGACCAGGTGCACCGCGTTCAGCCCGGAGCGGGCCGCGGAGATCAGCACCTTCGCCACGTCCCCCGGCGCGCCCTCGGCCGGGGTGAACTCGGCATCGTCCCTGGCCTCGGCGCGAACGACGGTGAGCAACGACTCCGGGACTCCCCGGTCGTAGATCACCTGGTCGGCGTCGACCAGGGCGTCGTGGGCCCGACGGGTCAGCAGGCCCGGGTCACCGGGGCCAGCCCCGACGAACGCGATACGGCCGACGGGCTTACGGGTGCGGGTCATTCTGTGCTCCCAAATTGCTGGGTCCCCGGGCCGGTGTGTCCTTCGTGGCCGAGGATCGAGTCGGCGCCGAGCTCGAGGAGTTCGGCGGCGAGTGCCTTACCGATCTCCGCCGCGTCGGCGGGCGTTCCGGTGCGGGACAGCCGGAGGTCACGAGTACCGTCCGGGCTGATCACCGCCCCGCGCAGGTAGATCTCATCGCCGGTCTCGCCTTCGGCGAGCTCGGCATAGGCGGCGACGGGTGCGCTGCACCCGGCCTCCAGGGTTGCCAGAAACGCACGTTCCGCGGTGACCGCGGCACGCGACGGTGCGTGGTCGAGCACGGCGAGCAGCTCGACCAGGTCCTGTTCGTCGACCCGGCACTCCACGGCCAACGCGCCCTGAGCGGGAGCGGGCAGCATGAGCATCGGGTCCAGCGACTCGGTGATCACGTCCAGCCGGCCGAGTCGGGCCAGACCGGCCCGGGCCAGGACGACGGCGTCGAGGTCGGCCTCGGGGCCGAGCACCCGCGCCAGGCGGGTGTCGACGTTGCCGCGGATCGGGGTGACCTCCAGTTGCAGGCCGAGGGCGTGCAACTGGGCGATCCGACGCAGCGCGCCGGTGCCCACTGTGGCCCCGGGCGGCAACTCGGCGAGCGTTCGGCCGTCGCGGGCCACCAACGCGTCGCGCGGGTCCTGCCGGGCCGGCACCGCCGCGATGTGCAGCCCACCGGCGGCGGCCGTGGGCAGATCCTTGTACGAGTGCACCGCGAAGTCGATCGTGCCGGCGGTCAGCGCGTCGCGCAGGGCGGAGACGAAGACCCCGACGCCCAGCCGGTGCACCGGCGCGTTGGAGCGGTCGCCTGCGGTGACGACCTCGACCAGCTCGACGGGGCGCCCGGTGGCGGCGGTCACCGCCTCGGCGACCTGGCCGGACTGGGCCATCGCCAGGGCGCTGCCCCGGGTGCCGAGGCGCAGGGGGGCGGTCATCGCGCACCTCCGGTGGGTGGGGTGGGCTCGGCGGCGTCGGCTCCGGACACCGGGTCGGTGCCGGGGAGCGCCATGCCGAGGTCGGGGGTCAGCACGTCCGGGACGGTGTCCACCGGCGAGGTCTGCGGCACCTCGAGGTCGAACAGCTCGCGCAGCAGTGCCGCGTACTGGTCGCCGCCGGGCTCCGCGGCCAACTGGCGGACCTTGACGGTGGGCTGGTGCAGCAGCCGCTGTACGACCCGGTGCACAGTGCGGGCCACCTCGGCCCGCAGGTCGTCGCCGAGGTCGGGACGGCGCTGGGCCAGTCGGCGCAGCTCGGCGGTGACCACGTCGTCGGCCCGGCCGCGCAGCGCTGCCACTGTGGGTGCCACGTCGGCACCGCGCAGCCAGGTGAGGAAGCCCTCCACCTCGCTGAGGACGATGCGTTCGACGGCAGCGGCGTCGGCAGCCGCCGGACCGTCGGCGAGCAGCGTCGCCATCCGGTCGATGTCGATCACCTCGACGCCGGTCAGCTCGGCGACGCCCTCCTCGACGTCGCGCGGAACGGCCAGGTCGAGCAGGACCAGCGGGCCCCGGGACGGGTCGCGGTCGGCCAGCGCCGCGGTGACCACCGACCGGGTGAGGACCGGTTCGGTGGACGCGGTGGCGGCCACTACGATGTCCACTGTGGAGAGGGTGTCGGCCAGCTCGGTCATCGGCGCGGCGCTCGCCCCGTACGACTCGGCGAGCCGGACGGCCCGGTCGGCGCCCCGGTTGCTGACGGTGAGCGGCCCGGCGCCCAGCCGGGACAGCGTGGCCACCCCGAGCGAACCCATCGCACCGGCGCCGACCACCAGGGCCGGGTGGCCGACGAGGTCGCCGTCGAGGTGCCCGGCGGCCAGTTCCAGGGCGGCGGTGACGACGCTCTGGCCGGCCCGGTCGATGCCGGTCTCGGCGTGGGCCCGCTTGCCGACCCGCAACGCCTGCTGCATCAGCTCGTGCAGCAGCCGGCCGGCCGAGTCGGCGCCGGTGGCCCAGTGGTACGCGTCACGCAGTTGGCCGAGGATCTGCGCCTCGCCCACCACCATCGAGTCCAGACCGGTGGCGACCCGGAAGACGTGGTCGACGGCCGCGGTGTCGTAGTGCACGTACAGGTGGCTGGCGAGCGCGGTCGGCGAGCTGCCGGCCTGCTCGGCCAGGACGGCGCAGACGTCGCCGAGCCCACCGTGGAAACCGGACACGGCGGCGTAGACCTCCACCCGGTTGCAGGTGGAGACGATCACCGCCTCGGCCACGTACGGCTGGGCGACCAGGCGGTCCAGTGTGCGGGTCAGGTCGGCGGGGGGCACTGCCAGCTGCTCCAGCGTGGCGACCGGGGCGGTCCGGTAGGACGCGCCGACGACGAGCAGTTTCACGTGCCTATCGCCTCCTGGGTGTCGGTGGCCGCGAACCCGCCCGGCAGGGCGGTGAGAGCGGTCCCGCCGGTGGCGGGCAGCGCGGTCAGCGACGCCTTGCGGTGCTCGTGGAAGGACAGAATCTGCAGCTCGATGGCGAGGTCGACCTTGCGCACGTCGACCCCCTCCGGAACCGAGAGTACGCACGGCGCGAAGTTGAGGATGCTCGTCACGCCGACGGCGACCAGTTGGTCGGCGACCTGCTGGGCGGCGGCGGCCGGGGTGGCGATCACGCCGATCGCGAGGGATTCCTCCGCGGCGACCGTCGGTAGGTCGTCAACATGCCGGACTACCAGGCCGTTGATCTCCTCACCGACCCGGGAGGGATCGGCGTCGAGCAGTGCGGCGATCCGGAAGCCCCGGCTGGCGAAGCCGTCGTAGCCGGCCAGAGCGTGACCGAGATTACCCACGCCGACCAGCGCGACCGCCCGACGTTGGGTGAGCCCGAGCACATACTCGATCTGCTCGATCAGCAGAGCGACGTCGTAACCGACGCCCCGGGTGCCGTACGAGCCGAGGTGGGAGAGGTCCTTGCGGAGCTTGGCGGAGTTGACCCCGGCGGCGGCGGAGAGACCCTCGCTGGAGACCGTCTCGTGCCCGGCGTCGGCGAGGTTGTGCAGCGCGCGCAGGTACTCCGGGAGCCGAGCGACGGTCGCCTCGGGCAGATCCGGGAGCGCCGGTACGGCACCGGCGCGGCCGGGCGCGCCTGGGTGACGGTGCTGACTCATGAGACTCCGTGCGGTGCGATCCTCGGCCAACTCCGCTGGTCGGCCGTTTGTGGACTCCCGCTGGCGACCGAGGTTGCCGGCTGTGCTAGCAGGGCGCGTCGGAGTCACAGCGTAGGCGCTTGTGAAGACGTGCACAAATCGCGATCTTGTCGCTGCGTGGCGCGACCTCACCAGCCCCTCCATTCCACAAGATCGATTGAACGGCCTGGTCCGCTCGCCGCCCGGGCGATTATTGCTCAATCCCGACTTCTCTGACCAATCCCGCGCCGGCCCTGCGTGCGCCACCGCCAGGTCCCGCGATCTTGCACTTACTGTCCCCGCCTTTCCCCCGTACCCGGGCAAATCCCCAACAGCAACTGCAAGATCGACGGGATCGGGGTGCGGCGGGGGCGGGCGGCGACGGGCGGGGGTGGGGGTGGGGGTGGGGTAGGGGCAGCACTACGGAGGAGAGGCGGGGTTTCGGGATGGGGACACCGAGCCCAGATGCCTAGCCTTTGAGCATGACCGCCGTTGCCGCCACCAGCGACCGACCGACGCTGGCACCGAGCATCCCCCGCCAGCTCTTCGTCGACTCCGGGTACGTGCTGCTCGGCCTGCCCCTGGGGCTGGCCAGCTTCGTCGTCCTCGTCGTCGGCCTCGCGGTCGGCATCGGCCTGGTGGTCACCGTGATCGGCCTGCCGATCCTCAGCGGCACCCTCTACACCGCCCGTGGGCTGGCCGACGTCGAGCGGCTGCGGCTGCCCGCCGTGCTCCACCAGCCCCGGATCCGGCCGCACTACCGGCTGCCGGAGGCGGGCGCGAACGCCTGGCGGCGGATCTTCGTGCCGATGCGGGACGCCCAGTCCTGGCTCGACCTGGCGCACGGCATCCTGCGGCTGATCGCGGCGGCGGGCACCTTCGTGGTGACGCTGTCCTGGTGGGCCGCGGCGATCGCCGGCTCGCTCTACTGGGCGTACGACTGGGCCCTGCCCCGGGCCGACGGCGAGGGCGATCAGGATCTGGCGCAGCTGCTCGGCCTCGGCGACTCGACCACCGCCCGGATCGGCCTCTACACCGCGCTCGGGGTGTTCTTCCTGATCACCCTGCCGATCGTGGTGCGGGGTTGCGCGCTGCTCCAGGCCAGCTTCGCCAAGGCGATGCTGACCGGGGTGGCCGAGATGCGCGACCGGATCACAGTGCTGGAGGAGCAGAAGCGGGCGGCCGTTTCCGCCGAGGCCTCCGCGCTACGCCGGCTGGAACGTGACATCCACGACGGCCCCCAGCAGCGCCTGGTCCGGCTGGCGATGGATCTCAGCCGGGCCCGGATGCAGCTCGCCTCGGACCCGGAGGCGGCCGGTCGCACCATCGACGAGGCGGTCACCCAGACCCGGGACACGCTGGCCGAGCTGCGGGCGCTGTCCCGGGGCATCGCGCCGCCGATCCTGGTCGACAGGGGCCTGCCCAGCGCCCTGGCCGCGATCGCCGGCCGCGGGCTGATTCCGATCGAGCTTCAGGTGGACCCGCAGCTCGGCACCCCGGCCGGGCGGCTCGACCCGGCGGTGGAGAACACCGCGTACTTCGTGGTGTCCGAGGCGCTGACAAACGTCGCCAAGCACAGCCGGGCCACCGAGGCCACGGTGGCCGTGGCCCGTAAGGGCGCCCATCTGAAGGTGCGGGTGGGCGACGACGGACAGGGCGGCGCGCACCTGGCCAAGGGGCACGGGCTGGCCGGCATCGCCGACCGGGTCCGGGCCGCCGGTGGCGAACTGGTGGTGGTCAGCCCGACCGGCGGTCCCACCGAGATCCGCGCCGAGCTTCCCCTGTGAGCGCGAGGAGTGAGCCGGGTTTGCGAGCCCCGCAGCCGCGACCAACGGAGATGCTGTGATCAGTCCCGCGCCGCACCCCCACCACGGGCAGGACGTGGTAGACAACACAGCAATGCGCATCGTGATCGCGGACGACGCCGTCCTGCTCCGGGAGGGGCTGGTCCGACTGCTGACCGAGAGCGGGCACCAGGTGGTGGCCGCCGTCGGGGACGGTGACGCCCTGGTCGAGGCAGTGGTCGAGCACCGGCCCGACGTGTCGATCGTCGACGTCCGGATGCCGCCGTCGCACACCGACGAGGGGCTGCGGGCTGCGGTGGAGGCCCGCCGGCTGGTGCCGCGTACCCCGATCCTGGTGCTCTCCCAGTACGTCGAGGTGTCGTACGCCGATGATCTGCTCGCCACCACCGGCGGCGCCGGCGGTGGGATCGGCTACCTGCTCAAGGACCGGGTGGCAGCGATCGACGAGTTCCTGGACGCGCTGCGGCGGGTGGCGGGCGGCGGCACTGTGCTCGACCCGGAGGTGGTGGGTCAGCTCTTCGCCCGACGTCGCCGCGACGACCCGCTGCGCGAGCTGACCCCCCGCGAGCGTGAGGTGCTCGCCCTGATGGCCGAGGGACGTTCGAACACCGCCATCGCGCGCGCCCTGGTGGTCAGCGACGGCGCGGTGGAGAAGCACGTGCGCAACATCTTCACCAAGCTCACCCTGCCACCGGACACCGAACAGCACCGGCGGGTGCTGGCCGTCCTCACCTATCTGCGAAACTGACCTCCCGGGCCAGGGCCACCGCGTCGGTGAGGGTGTCGGCCACCGGGTGACCGGAGGCGCGCAGCCGGGCCGGGTCGGTGAACCCGCCGGTGTAGAGGACGGCACGGCCACCCACAGCGAGCGCCGCGTCCGCGTCGTCGATGGAGTCACCGATCAGCACCACCGAGGCGCCGTCCACGCCCAGTTCGGCCAGGTGCACCTGGAGCGACTCGGCCTTGTAGCCGCCGCCGACAGTGGCCCGCAGCCCGTCGACGCGAGTGAAGTGGCCGGTCAACCCGTACGTGTGCACTGTCGGGACCAGCTCCTCGTGGAACCACATGGACAGCAGGCTCTGGCTGCCCGGCCAGGCAGCCATCGCGTCGCGCGCGTCGGCGGCCAGCTCGCAGGTGGTCAACCCGGTGCGGTACGCGTCGTGGAAGATCTTGTCCAGTCGGCCGAACTCGTCGTCGTCCACTGCCTGCCCGAGCACCTCGGCGTAGTACTCGGCGATCGGCCGGCGGAACCGCACCCGGTGCTCGTCCGAGGTGACCGTCGGCCCACCCAGGCTCGCGAACACGACGTTGGTGGCGGACACCACCAGGCTGAGGTCGTTGAGCAGGGTGCCGTTCCAGTCCCAGACGAGGTGCGGGTGCGCAGAGGTCATCAGAGCACCATAGGCACCTGTCAGAGCTGCGGCGTGGTCAGGTCCCGCAGCAGCCGGTCCTCCTCGACCCGCCAGTAGCCGTGCTCCTTGCCGTCGAGCATCACCACCGGCAGCCGGTCCCCGTACTCCCGCTCCAGACCCTCGTCGCCGGTGACGTCCCACTCGACCCACTTGTCGCCGGTGACCGCTACCACCCGGTCGAGCGCCGCCTTGGCGTCGTCGCACAGGTGGCAGCCGGGTCGGGTGATCAGGGCGAGTCGGGCGTCACTGGCCATCGGTTACCTCCGTGCGGTCGGTCGGCGTCGCCGACCGGAGTTGGGTCTTGCGTACCTTGCCGATCGCCGAGTGCGGCAGGGCGTCGACGAACTCGACAGCGGTCGGGCACTTGAACCGGGCCAGGTTCCGTGCGCAGTGGGCGAGCAACTCCTCGCTGGTCACCGGTCGGCCCTGCGCCGGCACCACGTACGCCCGCACAGTCTCGCCGGTCCGCGGGTGCGGCACACCCAGTACCGCCGACTCGACCACCCCGGGGTGCCCGGCGAGCACCAGCTCGACCTCGTGCGGATAGACGTTGAACCCGTTGACCAGGATCAACTCGCCGAGCCGGTCGACCAGGAAGAGGTCCCCGTCCTCGTCGGCGTAGGCGATGTCTCCGGTGCCCCACCAGCCGTCGGCGTCCGGGCCGCCCCGACCGTCGGGCCAGTAACCGGTGAAGAGGTTGGGGCCGGACACCACGATCTGCCCCGGGTCGGTGCCCGGCGCCACGTCGGAGATGTCCAGCTCGTCCGGGTCGTCGTCGGAGACGGCCAGCCCGTCGCGCCACAGGTCCGCCCCGTCGGCGCCGACCAGGCGTAGCCGCACCCCGGGCAGCGGCCGGCCGATCGAACCCGGCTTGGCCACGCCGCCGACCAGGGTGGAGGTGAGCACCGGCGCGGTCTCGGTGAGGCCGTACCCGATGTGCACCTGATGCCCGGTGACCTCCGTGAAGCGCGCCGCGACAGCGGGTTCGAGGGGTGCCGCGCCGCACACCGCCACCCGCACCGACGCGGTCGCCGCGCGGGCCGTGGCCGCGCCGGCCCAGGTCAGGAACATCGACGGTACGCCGACCAGCACGCTGACCCGGTGCCGCGCGACCTCGTCCAGCCCTGCCGTCGGGCCCGGCTCGTCAAGCAGCACGCCGGTCGCGCCGTGGTGCACGACAGCACCGAGCCCCGAGTTGAGCCCGTACGCGTGGAACAGCGGCAACGCCAGAAGAACAGTGTCGGTCGGCCCGACCACCGGCGGCTTGATCTCCGCGACCTGTTCGTGGTTGGCGAGCAGCGCCTGGTGCGACAGCATCGCCCCCTTGGGTCGCCCCTCGGTGCCGGAGGTGTAGAGCAGTACAGCCAGGTCGAAGCCGCCGCGTCGCGGGCGGGGCGCCGGTCCGGGCGCCTCGGCGGTCGGTGGCGTGCCGTACACCGAGGCGAGCGCGGGCAGCTCGGCGGCCACGTCGGCGACCAGCCCTCGAACGTGGTCGGTGGCGATGAGCACCGACGCGCCGGAGTCGGCCAGCACGTGCCGTAGCTCCGGGGCGGTGAGGCCGGGGTTGACGGGCACTGTGACCAGCCCGGCGCGGAGGGCGCCGAGCCAGGCGATCACGAAGTCCGGTGTGTTGGGCAGCGCGATGGCGACGCGTGGCGGCGTACCGGCGGGGTCGGTGGGTGGCGCGGCGGCGGACAGGCCGTGGGCGGCGGCGTCCACCGCGGCGTCCAGTTCGGACCAGCTCAGTGTGTGCTCACGCCAGTGCAGCGCGGGCCGGTCGGCGCTGTCGAGAGCCGCCCGGCGGACCCGGTCGGCGAGGTTCGGCGCGGGGCTTTCCGAGGCGTCCTGCACGGTGATCGAGTCTGGCACAGCGGACGGCGGCGGGCCACGCCCGATGGGCGGGGCCACGGCCGGGAGACGACACCGCGACAGTCCCATGTACGGGACTGTCCGGTGTGCCACCGGCGATCCGATCAGGTCCTGTCGATGGGACGTGCGACGCTGACCACGGGCAGTTCGGCCGCCCCGTCCGGCCGGGCGACGCGGCGGGCCAGCCGAACGGGCGGTAAGGCTCCGACCTGGGGATCCATGGTGGAACACCCGACCGGCGGAAAGTCAATCGCACACGACGGACAACCGGTCCGGCACCGGTGCGACGGAGCGGGAAATACTTCCGCCTTGTGTAACGGACTTGCCACGCGCGGGTGACGTTGGCCCTATTATCACTCGGGTCGGCTCACCCCATTTGCCGTGAGTCGACACCCCTCAGCCCGAGGAGGCCCCCGTGCCTGTGAGCGCATTGGACCAGCACCTCCAGGGGAATTGCCGCCCGTCGGCAACTCCCGTGACCGTCCTGCCCGACCGGTCAACCGGTCGGTCCGCCCCGACGAGACCTAGACCGGCCCGCCCGGCGACCGACGGGACGGGGGCAACACGGTGACCACCTTCGGTTACGCGGAACGCCCGCTCGGCCTGACCGGTCAACCCGCCCGCTCCCATGTGAACGAGCGGCCAGCGGCCCGTGCCCCATCGGACGAACAGCATGGCGGCGTCGTGCGGGGTGACGGCGCGGCGCAGCGGATCCGCAGCCGGCCACACCACAACGAGCCACCGCCACGACCCGCGGTGCCCGGTGCAAACGCGAAGCCGGCCGGCGGCCGGGTCGCCGTACCGCAGCGACCCGCAATGCCCGTGCAGGGTCGTCGGGTAGCCGACACACCGGCGGTCACCACCGACCCGGCGGCGGGTGAGACAGCCGTGATCCCGGCGGTGCCGGCCACCACCGCCACCACCCCGACCGGTTTCCCCAGCCGCCCGGACCCGTCCGACCCGGCAACCGAGGTCTGGACGCTGATCGAGCGGGCCCAGGCCGGCGAGTCCGAGGCGTTCGGTCTGATCTACGACCGCTACGTGGACACCGTCTTCCGGTTCGTCTACTTCCGGGTCGGCAACCGGCAACTCGCCGAGGACCTCACCTCGGACACCTTCCTGCGCGCGCTCAAGCGGATCGGCAGCTTCACCTGGCAGGGCCGCGACCTCGGCGCCTGGCTGGTGACGATCGCCCGCAACCTGGTCGCGGACCACTTCAAGTCGGGTCGTTACCGGCTGGAGGTCACCACCGGCGACGTGCTCGACGCCGACCGGGAGGACCGGGGCCCGGAGGGCAGCCCGGAGGCTGCGGTGGTGGAGCACATCACCAACGTCGCGCTCCTCACCGCTGTGAAGCAGCTCAACCCGGAGCAGCAGGAGTGCATAGTGCTCCGCTTCCTCCAGGGCTTCTCGGTCGCCGAGACGGCCCGCGCGATGGGCAAGAACGAGGGAGCCATCAAGGCCCTCCAGTACCGCGCCGTCCGCGCCCTGGCCCGACTGCTGCCCGACGGCTTCCAGCCGTAGTTTGTTACGGCGGGACCGACGGACGCCGATCAGCGTCCGCGCAGCTCAGAGTCGGTCCCGCCCGGTGATGACCATCACTTTCTGTAATTTCGGCTCCGCCAGGCCCGTAACCCGTGCACGGTCCGCCGCGTTTCTCCGGGTGCGACCGGTGGATGTCCCGGCAGGCCCGGGTCACCGAGGTCCGACCGGCATGCCGGCGGCACCTCACCTCCGTGGTGTCACACTGCCGCCCGGTCGCTGGCAACGACGGCGGCCGACCGGCCGTGACCAGCGAGAGGAGGTGCCTGCGGTGGACAACACCCTCTTCTCCCGCCGGCGCGCGGAGCGCTTCGCGCAGCTTCTCGACGAGGCCAACGGCGCTCGACGACACCACGTGCGATCCCGGGTGGACGGCCAACTGGCGCCGCTCGTCGCAGTGGGTCAGCGGCTCAGCGTCGACCCCCCGGCTGTCGAGGTGGACCAGGACTTCCGTACCGGCCTGCGGGCGATGCTGCTCGCAACCGCCGAGCGGGAAGGGCTGGGCAGCACACCAGCGGCGGTCAGCGAACCGGCCGCCACTACCACCCGCGGGCGGCTACTGCCGGCGGTCACCGCACGGCGGGCCCGAGCCCGGGGCGCGATCCTTGTCGGCATCGCCGCCGGGGCCATCGCCGTCTCCGGGATCTCCGCCGCCAGCGAGAACGCGGTGCCCGGTGACGCGCTGTACGGCATGAAGCGCTCCACCGAACGGGCACAGCTCGCCCTGGCCAGCTCCGACATCAGCCGGGGCCAACTCTTCCTGGACTTCGCCCGGACCAGAGTCGGCGAAGCCGCCAAGCTACGCGGCGACAGGATCGGCTACAGCGCGGTCCTCGACGACATGGACGCCGACAGCCGGCAGGGAGTTCGCCTGCTGACCTCGGCCGCCGTGCAGCGGGCCGAGCCGGGCAGTCTGGACACTCTCAACACCTTCGTGTCGAGCCAGCGCCGGGCCGTACGCGGTCTGCTCGACGGGAGCACCCGGGTCGACCGGGAACGGACCCAGCGGTCGCTGGTGTTGCTGGACAGCATCCGGGAACGCTCGGACGAGCTGCGCGCGGCGATCGCCTGCGGCCTGCCGGCACCGACCGCCAGCGACGCCCTCGGGCCGAACCCGAACACCTGCCCCGGGGCCCGCTGACCCGCGTCCCCATACCGCACGTCCGACCGGCCGCGCCACAGTTCGCTGTGTGCCCGGCCGGTCGCCCGTCTACGGCGGATACCCTCGCTGGGGAGCATCCGTCGTACCGGTGAGGAAGGGATTCGCGTGGCGCGTAGCCGTAAGGTGACGGTCAGCACCGACGCCGAGGGGCACACCGCAGCCTGGGCGGAGACCGACCTGGCCCCGGTCAGCGCACCCGACCCGACCGCCGCGGCGTTCTTCGACGTGGACAACACGATGATGCAGGGCGCGTCGATCTACTGGTTCGCGCGTGGTCTCGCCTCCCGCAACTACGTGACCACCGCCGACCTGGCCCGATTCGCCTGGCAACAGCTCCGCTTCCGGCTGCTGGCCCGGGAGCACGCCGGTGACATGTCACTGGCCAAGGAGGCGGCGCTGGCCTTCGTCCAGGGCTGGCGGGTCAACGAGGTCGAGCACCTCGCCGAGGAGATCTTCGACGAGATGATGGCCCCCCGGATCTGGGCCGGCACCCACCAGCTCGCCCAGCGTCACCTGGACGCCGGTCAGCGGGTCTGGCTGGTCAGCGCCGCCCCCGTCGAGATCGGCCGGGTGATCGCTGCCCGGCTCGGCCTCACCGGTGCCATCGGCACTGTGGCCGAGGTGCTCGACGGGGCGTACACCGGACGGTTGGTGGGTGACCTGATGCACGGGCCGGCCAAGGCTGAGGCGGTCACCCAGCTCGCCGCCGTGGAAGGGCTCGACCTGTCCCGCTGCGCGGCCTACAGCGATTCGGCGAACGACCTGCCGCTGCTCTGCGCGGTGGGCCGGGCGGTGGCCGTCAACCCGGACGGCGCCCTGCTGCGGCAGGCCCGCCAGCATGGCTGGGAGGTGCGGGACTTCCGCACCGGCCGCCGAGCGGCCAAGATCGCCGTACCGTCGACAGCGGCAGCCGGGCTGGTCGCTGGCGCGGTGACCGCCGGCCTGGCCCTGCAGCGCCGCCGCCGCGCCGGCTGAGACGCCGCGCCGGCTGAGATGCCGTGTCCGCTGAGACGTCCTAGGGGCCGAACGGGTCGGGCCGCCGCTCCAGCAGCGTGTGCAGGGTTTGCTGGATGGTCTCCCGCACCTGGTCGGCGAGGTTGAAGACCACCAGCGGGTCGTCCGCCGAGTCGGTCAGGTGGGCGGTGGGGATCGGCGGGCAGAACTCGATCAGCCACTTGCTGGGTAGCGGCACCATGCCCAGCGGGCCGAGCAGCGGGAACGTCGGCGTGACCGGGAAGTAGGGCAGCTTCAGCAGCCGCGCCAGCGGCTTGATGTCGGCGAGCATCGGGTAGATCTCCTCGCCGCCGACGATGGCGACGGGCACGATCGGGGTGCCGGTGCGCAGCGCCGCCGAGACGAAACCACCCCGCCCGAAGCGTTGCAGCTTGTACCGGTCGGCGTAGAGCTTGCCGATGCCCTTGAAACCCTCGGGGAACACACCCACCAGATCGCCGCCGCCGAGCAGCCGCTCGGCGTCCGGGTTGCAGGCCACGGTGCCGCCGGTCTTGCGGGCCAGCTCGGACACCACAGGCATCCGGAAGACCAGGTCGGCGCCGAGCAGCCGCAGGTAGCGGTGGGCGGGATGCTTGTCGTGCAGCGCCGCCGAGAGGATCAGGGCGTCCAGTGCCACAGTCCCGGAGTGGTTGCCGACCACCAGGGCGGGCCCGTCCACTGGGACGTGCTCCACCCCACTGACCTCGGTGCGGAACCAGTCCCGGTAGAGCAGCCGCAGCAGCGGGTGGAAGACCGCGTCGGTCAACTCCGAGTCGAAGCCGAACTCGTCGACCTCGTAGTCACCGGAGAGCCGTCGGCGCAGGAACGCCAACCCGTTCGCGACCTTGCGGTCCCAGTGGTCCCCGGGCCGGTCCGACACCGCCGGCTCGGTGCCGCCTGGCAACCCGGCGTCGACCTCGTCGGCCGGCATCGGCGTCGAGGCCGGGGTCGGCGGTGCGGTTGCGGCCTGCGGTGCGGTCGGGGTCGGGGTCTGCGCGGCCTGCGCGGCCGGTCGATGTCCGTTGCGCCGCGCCGGCTCCGCGTCCGGCGCGGGCACCTGCTGCGGTACGTCGAAACGCCCGACCGACTGCGGGTCGCGCCCCTCCTCCGGCCCACTCATGACGCCGCCTTGGTTCGCGACTGCGGGGCTCGCAAGACCGGCCCACTCCTCGCGCTCATGACGACCGCTCCCGGACCGCTGAGCGGACCTGCCGGATGCCGTCCAGGACGAGTTGCTCGGCCGCGGCCAACTGACCCCGGGTGACCACCACCCCACCGTGATGGGCGCGGATGAAGTCCTCGAACGCCTCGGCGGTCGACCGGGGCGTGAAGCCGTACTCCTGCTCGAGCCGGCTGGTGTCGACCACCCGGCCGTGCACGAAGAGGTCCACCTGGTCCAGGCCGTAGCGGCCGAAGCCCATGGTGCGGGCCAGCGCGGCGGCCCCGGAGAGACCCGGCTCCAGCACCGGAACGGCTACCCGTCCGGCGCGCCGGATCGCCTGGGACAGCGACAGCACTCCGGGGCCGGCGACGTTGTACGTGCCGGGATGGTCCTCCACGATCGACCGGTGCAGCACCTCCAACGCGTCGTCGAAGTGCAGGAACTGCAGGCGGGGGTCACGACCGAAGACGGTCGGCACGAACGGCTGCGAGAAGTAGCGGGTCAACGTGGTGTCGGCGGTCGAGCCGATGAACGGGGCGAAGCGCAGCACCGTGGCGGTGACGTCGGACCGGCGGCGGCGGAAGCCGCGCACGTACCCCTCAAGGTCGAGGATGTCGCGGCCGAAACCGCCGCGCGGCACCTCGCGGGGTTCGGTCTCCTCGGTGAAGACCGCGGGATCCCGGAACGAGACCCCGTACGCGGCTGTCGACGAGCGGACCACGAGCTTGCGCAGTCGGGGTGCCCGCTGGCAGGCGGCGAGCATCTGCATGCTGCCGATGACGTTCTGGTCCTTCATCGCGGACCGGCCGCCGTGCTGCGGGTCGGGTGAGGTGACCAGCGCGAGGTGCACCACCGCGTCGACATCCAGGTCGGCGAGGAGGCCACCGAGGGAACCGCTGTCGACGCGGATACGTTCGACGCGGTCCAGCAGGTCGGTGAACTCGGTGCCGGAGTCCGGTGCGTCGACACCGATGACCCGTTCGATGCGCGGGTCGGCGGCCAGTCGGGCCGCCACGTGGGCACCCAGGTAGCGGCCCACTCCGGTGACGACGACGACCCCCGGAGCACCTGAGGTGCCACCGGGGGTCATCTGACGCACCTACGCCGGCAGGATGGACCGAGCCGGGACGACCACGGCCTGATCACCTGAGCCTCCGGAGGTCGACAGTTTGGCAAGTGACGCCGAACGCCGGGCTTTGAGCCCGGCGGCGATCACTTGCCGAGACGGCGACGCTGGACGCGGGTCTTGCGCAGCAGCTTGCGGTGCTTCTTCTTAGCCATGCGCTTACGGCGCTTCTTGACCACCGAGCCCATACGACAGCCTTTCGATACAACGTGCGGGGCGGACCGGATGACACCACGCAGGTGGCGACGGCGACCGCTTGCGGACAACGGACCGGACCAGTCTGGGCGGCGGGGCGCACCGGTGGGGTCTCGGTCGGGCTCCAGGGTAGCCGGAGGGCGTCAGCCGGACCAACGCGCCCCCGTCACGGCCACCTGTGGTTCGCGACCGCGAGGTCCGCGAGCTCACTCCTTACGCCCACCGATGCCGGTCAGCCGGCTATCGGAGGGCGGGGCGGTGGCTCAGGCGGTCTCCTGAAAGGCACCCCGGAGATATTCGTGCACCGCATGCTCGGGCACCCGGAACGACCGGCCGACCCGGACGGCGGTGAGTTCACCGCTGTGCACCAGGCGATAGACAGTCATCTTTGACACCCGCATGACCGTCGCCACTTCCGCGACGGTCAGGAACTTGACCTCCGACAGCCGTCCGTCGGACTGTGACCCGGCCATGGCTCACCGACCCATCCCATGCCCGGCGCGTGCCAACCCGACGGATGCTCCGGGCCGGGCCGGCGACGCGCGTGTTACCAGTACGGTAGCGGGGCGGTTGTGACCGGCGCGATCCCTTCCTGCAACTGATCATGCTTCGGTGGCCGGTTCACCCGATCCGTGCTCCCGGTATCCACCCGTCCGTGCCTGTCGTCCGGTTGTTGCGGCGCTGGTCATTCGGTGCGCAACGCGACCACCGGGTCGAGACGGCCGGCGCGCTGCGCGGGAACCACCCCGAAGACGATGCCCACCACCGCCGACACCCCGAAGGCCAGCGCCAACGACCACCAGGTGATCGCAGCCGGGATTGGCGACAGCGCGTCGACCAGCAGGGCGGTCCCCACTCCCAGCGCCATACCGGTGAGCCCGCCGATCGTGGTGAGCAGCACCGCCTCCAGCAGGAACTGCACGCCGATGTCGCGGGGACGTGCGCCGACGGCCTTGCGCAGCCCGATCTCCCGGGTCCGCTCCCGAACGCTGACCAGCATGATGTTGGAGACGCCGACGCCGCCGACGAGCAGCGAGATGCCGGCGATGGCCGCCAGCACACCGGTGAGGACACCGAGGATGTCGCCGAGGACGCCGAGGATCTGCTGCTGGGTGACCGCGCTGAACTCGGTGTCCGGGTGGCGGCGGTTCAGCTCGGCGACGATCCGTTCGCCCAGTTCGTCGATCCGCTCCCGGTCCGGCGCCTTCACCGCGATGCCGTCGACCCGCTGGGTGCCCCAGAGTCGCTGCGCGGCGGTCACCGGCACGTGCACCTCGTCGTCCCGGTCGACGCCGAGGCTCTGCCCGAGGGGCGTGAAGACCCCGATCACCCGGAACCGCACCCCGGCCAACGCCACCTGCTGGCCGAGCGGGTCCCGGTCGGGGAAGAGCGCACGGGCGACCGAGTCACCGAGCACCGCCACCCGTCGGCTGGTGTCCACGTCGGTCCCAGTGAGATAGCGTCCCCGCGCCAGCGAGCGGGTGAACACCGCCGGGGTCGTCTCCAGGACGCCCTGCACGGTGGTGAAGTCGGAGCGGGCGCCGGCCCGCGCTGTCGCCCCGGACGCGACGGTGACGGCCACCCGGTCGGGGTCGCCGACCACCCGGGTGACGGCGTCCACGTCCTTGAGGGTCAGCGGCGAGACGACAGGCGCGTTGCCCACCTCGATCCGGCCGGGGACGACCAGCAGCAGGTTGGAGCCGAGGCCCTCGACCTGTTGCTCGACCTTCTGTTTGGTGCCGGTGCCGATGGCCACCAGCAGCACCACCGAGGCCACCCCGATGATCACCCCGAGCATGGTCAGCGCGCTGCGCAGCCGGTTGGCCCGTAGGGCGTCCAGCGCCACCCGCCACGCCTCGGCGACTCTCACGCCGTACCCCCGGGTCGGTCGGCTTCGCGCTCACCCGCAGCCGCGTCGCGCGCCTCGCCCTGGGCGGCGTCGCGCGGATCGCTTTCGGGCCGCTCGACCTCGTGCGGAAGGCGCCCGGTGGCTCCGGCGGCGCCACCGGAGCCACCGGACGGGTGCCCCGGACCGCTTCCGGACGCGGACCGGGGCTCCGCGCTGGGAGCGGGGACCAGTGTCGCAGGTCGACCGTGATCAACGGACGGCGGTCGATCATGAACGGAGCGCGGGTCGGCGCTGTCCGCGTTCGGCGGGTGTGCGCTCACTGCGCTGTCCGCCACTACCACCCCGTCGCGCATGGTGATCCGGCGGTGAGCGCGGGCCGCCACCTCCTGGTCGTGGGTGACCATCACCAGCGCCACCCCCGACTCCGCGTTCAGTTGTTCCAACAGCTCCAGGACTGCGGCGCCGGTGACGCTGTCCAGGTTGCCGGTGGGTTCGTCGGCCAGCAGCACCGTCGGCTCGGTGACCAGCGCGCGGGCGATCGCCACCCGCTGCTGCTCACCGCCGGACATCTGGTTGGGCCGGTGATCCAGCCGGTGCCCGAGGCCGACCCGGCCCAGCATCGCCGCCGCCCGCTCCCGCCGCTGCCGGGCCGACACCCCCCGGTAGACCAGGGGCAACGCCACGTTCTCCACAGCCGAGGTACGCGGCAGCAAATGGAACGCCTGGAAGACGAAGCCGATGGTCTCGTTGCGCAGGGTCGCCATCTCCGGTGGGGCGAGGGCGTTGACGTCCCGCCCGCCGATGACCAGGCGGCCACCGGTGGGCCGGTCCAGCCCACCGAGGAGGTGCATGAGGGTGGACTTGCCCGAGCCGGACGGGCCGACCAGGGCCACGTAGTCCCCCGCCTGCACTGTGAGCGAAACCCCGCGCAGCGCCTCCACCGACACCCCGTCGAGCTGGTACGTCCGGGACACGTCCACCGCCTCGATGGCCGGCACGCGCTGCCCTTCCGGCGGATCCGCGACGGCGGGTTCGCTCACTGGACTTCCTGGCCGTCGCGGACCTGGTCGGCGCCGCGCACCACGATCCGGTCCCCCGGCTGCACGCCGTTGAGGATCTGCACCAGGTCGGACCCCTGGACGCCCACCGTCACCGAAGCCCGGCCCGCCTTGCCGTCACGGACCACCCAGACCGCGTCCCGGCCGTCGGCCGAGAACACCGCCGACGCGGGGACGGTCACCGCGTCGACGGCCTCACGTACCCGCAGGTGCACGATCGCGTTCATGCCGGGGCGGGGAGTCGGGGCCAGCTCGTCCTCGGCCAACTTTCCGGCGCCCAGCGCGAGGCGGACCCGATAGGTGACCCCGCCCTGCGCGGAGTTGGTGGGAAGCACGTCGACCGAGCGGACTGTGGCGTCGTAGCTGGCGCCGGTGACGGCGTCCAGCTCGACAGTGGCGGTCACGCCCGCCTTGACGAGGAGTACGTCGGTCTCGTCGACCTCGGCGAGCAGTCCGAGCTGTCCGGTGTCCACCACCGTCAGCACCGGCGCGCCGGCGGTGACCAGCCCGCCGACCGCGACGGCGTCGTCCACCCCGGCGGGCGGCCCACCCTGGCTGGGGGCCAGCACGGACGGGTCGAGGCCGGCGCCACCGGCCTGCTCCAACAGCCCGGCCAGACCAGCGTTCGCTCCACCGCTGGCTCGGGTGCCACCGGGCTGCACCACCCCGGCGATCGGGGCGCGCAGGGTCAGCGCGTCGACTGTCGCCTTCGCCAGGTCGTACGCCTGCTGGGCCTGGAGCCGCTGCGCCGCCGAGAGCGCGCCGACGGCGGAACTCAACCCGTTGATCCCCCGCTGCACCGCGCGGACCGCCTGGTCGGCGCTGCGCGCCGCGGACGCGTACTGACGTTGCGCCGACGTCACCTGGGTGAGCAGCGCGTCGCGCAGTTGCGGGTCGGCGATCTTCTCGGCGGCCTTCCGGGCCGCGTCGAACGCCTCGTCGGCGGCCTTGTCGGTGCCGCGCCGGCTGCTGGTCAGGTTGCCGGCTCCGACGCCCCGGCCGGCGCGCTTAGCGGCAGTCAGCGCCTCCTTGGCCTGACGGAGACGCTGTTGCGCGTTCGGTGAGTCGACCACTGCCAGCACCTGACCGCGCTTCACCCGCTGTCCAGGCTGGACGCGCAGGCTGGCCAGGGTGCCGTCGGCGGGAGCGGTGAGGGTGGCTGCGGCGCGGGCCGTCACCGTGGCCGGGGCGTCGATCACCTCGGTGACCGGGTTGCGAGTGGCCGAGGCGAGCGCGAGGTCGGGGCCTTCGTCGCCGCAGGACGCGGCGGTGGTGGCGGTGAGAACGACGACGGCGGTCAGGGCAATGAGCAGGCGGGGCCGCGTGGCGCTCGCGGGCCGCGGCGGGTGGAGGCGGCGCACTCATCGATGTTACGTGGCCGAATTGTCAGCAGCCACTGCAGCTTGCATAGCAAAGCATGAAGCTGTGTGAAGTGCTGACGAAACGGCCCGTATTGGCCGGCCGGCGATCAGTAGGGTGAACCTGCGGTGCTGCGCGAAGCAACACCGCAGGCTCATACACTACTCGGCTTTGCAATCGGTCATCAGTTTGCGGCCTGCCACAGCAGGGCTTCGACAGGGCCCTTGCGTATTACTGGCAATTGAGCCAATAGGTTCGGGCTGCGTCCACAATCGCCAAGAAATCGACCTCGTCGACATTTGCAATGAAGATTGGATTAAACCCCTGACTCGACACTTCTTGGGCCACTATTACAAAACGTCCCAAGCGGACGTAGCTATACACCGTCCAACGGTCCAGAGACTCGACACTCGACATTATGGTCGAATCGTGAAGGAACTCATCAACGGCCATCATCTCCATGAATTTGGCCGGATCAGTGCCCAATAAATCGAGCCTTTCATCGTCAACGTGGGGACGATCTTTGAGCTGCGTCATCACCGATCCGAGGATGCAGCCATCGTTATCACCAACCAGTTGGCCGCCAACGATGAACTGGAAGCGAAAGAGGCGGTGGCCAGAGTGGGGACTCACCAGCAAACCGAACTGGCCAGAATCGTCGAGGAATCTCAACTCCTACCTCCGTCGGATCTGAATTGGGATGTGGTTCAAAGGAATCTCTACGGCATTACCGCGACTATCACGTCCGTTAGAGCCGCCACTCCAGTGCCAGTTTCCATGCTCGTCGTTAGAGTACCTATAGTAGACCGCCTTCTTGCCGGAGCCGATTTTGGTCCACCGCACCCCGGCGACCTCAACACTATTCTGAAATTGCTCCGCCGCGTCGGAAGGCAGCACTCCCTTGTTGGGATTGTAGGGGTTTGGCCCGCCGCGCGGATCATGGTGTCCAGGATTCTCATAGCCAGGGATGCAGCCGCCCGGACCAGTGTTATGCACGAGGACCGTTGCAGTGCCGGCAACCACGTAGTACGTATGGAGGCCATCGACAGTGAGATTGTAGGCATCGCCTGAGTGAGTGGTGTCCGGACGGACTCCCAGGACGAATTGAGTGCGGCCGTCGGCCGACAATACGAGGTCGCCCGGATCAAACTCATCGGCCCGCTGCCACTGCCGATCCGTCTGGTTCCAGAACGGATGATCCTCGGTAGTCGTAACTGCGGAGCCGAAAAGTTGAAGATCGACGAGATCGTCCTGATGGACCCATACGTCCGTGATGACTCGTGGGCCCTGCTCGCCGGTCTCCGGGTCCGCGGCCATGACCTCGTCCCCGGCCTTCAGCTCATCAAGTCGCTTAGTGGTGCCGTCGGCCATTAGAACCTTGGTGTCACCACTGAAGCTCTTGCAGCCACAATTGCAACCCTTGCCACCCTTACCAAGCTTCCCGGGCGTACCGGAAATGAGCCGGTCATCGTCCGGCAAGTTCTCGACACTCCAATAGAAGTGACCGGACCACAACTCTTGATACCAATCACCGCATCCATTGGAGGAGCGCATCTCCCAACAGATACTCAACGCGAGCATGCGGGTGTCCCGCTCCATCAGGACGTCGTTGTTACCTTGGCTCGATATCCGGTAGTAATCAGCACGCTGGTCATTCCATCGCCGCATGAAGTCTTCGAGTGGAACGGTCGGCGGCACCACAATGCCGTGACCCAGGCTTCGCGGGTGGTCGAACCTCGACTTAGTGCTCGTCTTGCCGTTCGCGTCGCCCCAATCGGTGTTGGCCTTGGTGCCGCAGCCGCCTGGGCAGCCCCCGGCGCCGCGACCGTCGCCCTCTTTCAGGGGACGGGGGTCGTAACCACGGCAATCGAACTCTAGGCAGTCAGCCGGGATCAGACCGTCCGGGTCACTCATGGTGACCGGGGAGTTGTTGGCGTAGGAGTAGCCGTTCCACTGCTGCGGATCGGCCAGGTCCTGCAACGGGTCGACCGAGACGAACTTGCCGATTGTCGGGTCGTAATTTCGGGCGCTGACCTGAGTCAGGCCGGTACTCGTGTTCAGCGGCTGGTTCAGGAAGCCGCGGTTGTCCGGCGCCGTGACGGTAGAGCCGCGGGGCGCTCCGTACGGGGTGTACTGCCGCCAGGTCGGCACCTGGGCCGTGTTGTTCAGGTACAGGCCGGGCGTGCCCTGGTGGTCCGGGATGGTGAACCCGTACGCGGTGCCACTGCCCGTGCGATAGGCCATCGCACCGCTGGGCAGCGGGTAGTAGCGGGTGCCGCTCAACGCCTGGGTGTTGGTGTTGAGGGTGATCTGCTGACCGGGCAGGTAGAGGGTGGTGACCCCCGGGTCCTTCTGGATCAGCAGGTTGCCGTCGGCGTCGTGCAGGAACGAGCTGTTTCCGCCAGTGCTGCCGGTCACCGACGCCAACTCACCAGCGTCGTCCCAGTTCAGAGTTTGGGTGCCCTGCCCGGCCTTGCGGGTGGTCATGTTGCCCGCGTCGTCGTAGCTGTACGAGGTGCTGCCGGTGAGTCCACCGGAGGTGGCGGTGCTCGTCAACGTGTGCGGCTGGCCCTTGGCGTTGCCGTCGTACACGTAGTTGGTGGTGGTGTCGGTCCCGCCGGACGTCGAGTACTGGGTCTGACTCTTCCGGTTGCCGAGCGAGTCGACGTTCCACTCGGTCCAGTAGGCGCTGGTGGCACCGATGCCACTGCCGACCATGGCGCGGTTACCGAGGGTGGGCGTGACCGCGCACGCGTCGGTCGCCGTCCATGCCTTGGTGAGCCGCCGCAGCGAGTCGTACCGGTAACACTGCGTCTCCGACGCGGTGGTCGGGTCGGAGCGGGTGTCGACGGTCTTGGTGATGTTGCCGTACAGGTCGTACTCGTAGTCTCGCTTGCCGACGTCCTTGGTGGTGGTCGTCGTCTTGGTCACCAGTTGTTGCTTACGTCGCCCGTTGTGGTCGTCGTAGATGTTGACGACCGAGGCCCCGCTCGTCGAAAGACCCACAAGGTTACGGGTGACCCGTCCCCACGCGTCGTAGTCGACGGACGCGCTGTAGCCGGCAAGCCCACCGACGACCGTCGGCAGGTCCAGTATTCCGCCGTAGGCGCGAATCACTGTCTCGCTGGGCAGGTTTCCCCTGGCCGGGTAGGTGTCGGTAACCGGAAGCCCGGTCGTCGCTGAATAGGTGTGCCCGAACGCGTACGTGTTGCCGAGCGCCCCTTCGACAGCGGGGATGGTGATCGTCTCGCCCTTCGAGTTGCCGAAGGAGTCGAAGTTGATCCACTGAGTGCTGTATTCGGCGCCATTGCGGAAGGCGGTCGCCGTGGTCAACTTGCCAATCGCATTCGTGATCGACGCGGCGCTGTTGTCGTTGTCGTACACCCATGCCGCCAGCTTGTTGCTGGCCGACTGCGTCGCGGCCGTCGCGGCGAAGCTGGCCGTACGACGGTTGATCTTGTCGAAGGTGGACGAGACGGTCTTGCCGCGACCGTCGGTCGACTCGATGACGTTGCCCGCGCCGTCGTAGCGCATGGTGCTGGTGCCGGCATCCGGGTCGTCCTTGCTGACCACCTGCCCCAGCAGGTTGAACGTGCTGATCCAGGGGTTACCGGCAGCGTCGGTAACGGTCGACTGGTTGTCCTGCCCGTCGTAGCCGTAGGTGCTGTCCACCGAGGTGCCGCCGGTGAGGCGGTAGACGCCGGTGAACGAGTTCGACGGGGAAACCAGCGTCGGCGCTGCGGTGTACTGGAGTTGCTTCTCCAACCGGCCCATCGGGTCGGTGACCGTCGCGGTGACGGTGCCACCGGTCGGCGGGATGACCGTCGTACGGTCGCCGTTGTACACCGTCCTGGTCGACGACTTGACCACGCCGTCGCGGGCGCTCTCGGCCAGGATGACCCGGCCAAGCCCGTCGTAGGTGTTGAAGGTCTGGTTGAGGGCCTTCTTCTCCAGCGAGTCGGCGTAGACCGGAACCGTGTTCGGTCCGCTGGCGGCGTCCCACCAGCCGTTGTAGGTCGCCCGCACCCAACCCCGGCTGTCGTAGAACGAGTCGGAAATCATCCGACCGCCCACGTTCGTGTCCGCCTGGGTCTGCCGCACCCGGTACTGGGCGTCGTAGATGGTGGTGGTGGTCGCGTAGCTGTTATTGAGGTTCAGCGTCTCGGTCGTCGTCGCGGTTGGCCCGCTCTTGGAAACCGCGTAGCTGTGCTTCACGTTCGGCAGAGCGCTGGTGGGCCTGGACGCCAACCAGACCGTCTTCAGCCGACCCAGCGCGTCGTACTGGGTACGGGTGACCACCCCGTTGGCATCGGTGCTGCTCGTGGGGAGATTACGCAGCGTGGTCATGGTAGTGGAGGTGCCGTGGCCCTCCGCGTTCTGCAGGGTCATGCCGGTGGTCAGGCCGGCGGCGTTGTCGGTGTAGCTGGTGGTGGACTTGTTGCCGTTGCCGTCCCAGGTGCCGGTGGCGCGACCGTAGGCGTCGAACTCGACCCGGTCGGTGGTCTGGTAGGCATATCCGCCGGAGACCCAGTCGGACGCCTTGCGGACCATCGTGACGTTGCCCCGGCTCGGGGCCGCCTGCGGGAACGTGGTCGCGAACTGCGGGTCGTCGTAGTAGGTCCGGGCATGCGAGACGACCTGCGCCGGCCGGTTGACAGTGGTCGGGGCGGCCAGCGTGTTGGTGCTGCCCGGCACCGACGTCGGCGAGCCGGCGCGGAAGCCGGCGCAGGCCACCGACACGGTCTCGACCTGGCTGGTCAGGCCGACCAGATTGAGACCGGTGTTGGCCGGGGCGTACGTCGTGCTCGTGCACCGGTCGTAGGCGGGGTTCGCCGGCACTGTGTGGTCGTACGAGTGCTGTAGCAGGCCGAAGGTCGCGGAGCTGGTCGACGCGTCGTACGACATGTCGGTCTGGCTGTATCGCCAGGTGGTGCTGGAACCCGAGGTGACCGCCTGCCGCCGCCAGGTCTGCACCGGCGCGCTGAACGTCGCGGTCAGCGCCGGGAGCCCCGTGCGGCTCCGGGTCGCTGTCGCGTCCGACACCCAGTACGAGGTGACAGTCGAGCTGTCGATCGGACCGCCGTCACCCAGGTACGAGGTGGCCTCCAGGGCACGCCCGGCGAGCTGATCGACATCCTCGTGGACGCCGCCGGCGCTGTCGGTGACGTTGACGACAGTGGTGTTGTTGTTCTTGCTCATGCCACGGTAGTAGGTGGTCTCGCCCAGGGTGCGGGGGTCGTTCGCGCCGTCACCGTTGCGGACCCGAACCTTGCCGTAACCGCGGAACTGGCCGTAGGTGCGGTACTTGGCCTTGACCACCTCGTTGTCGTCGAAGTGCCACGCCGCGCCGTCGACGTACTCATAGTTGGTGGAGGTGGCCGGGGCGCCCCCGGTGGGGTCGGTCGTGGTGACCCGGGTGACCGCGTACTTGTGGAACCAGTCCCGGATCGGGTTCGGCAGCCCGTCCGGCGTCCAGTAGACGGGGTAGCAGGACTGGGTGTTGGACGTGGGACTGATCGTCACCGGCGCGGTGCAGCGCTTCGGCAGCTCGTAGCTGGGCGAGATGACCGAACCGGTCTCGGTGGTGATCGTCGCGATCCGCTGCCGGTAGAACGACGGGTAGCCACCTGCGGTGTCCACCCGGTTGGGCAGCTTGATGCCGGTGAACGACACCGAGGGCAGCGAGATGGCGCTGGTGGAGCCACCGGAGGTGGTGTCGTGCCCGGTGCGGGTGATCGACGACAGCCACAGCGCCGGCGATGTCTCGTCTTCTGGGTTCGGCAGCGTATGGGTGAACGCGTAGGTGTCGACCTTCCGGTACGGCGGGGTGAGGCTCGCGTCGTACTGCTGGGTCTCGATGGACGTCAGCCGCACCGTGGAGAAGAACGATGGACTCCACGGCTTGCAGTCCGTGCCCGAGTTGCAGACCAGGTCGAACGGCACGTCCGGCCAGTTGGCCTTGTTCGCCTCGTTCAGCGGCTTGCAGGTGCCGGAGAGGCAGCGGTCGTCGGTGTTGAAGACCACCTGGTTGGGGATGATGCCGTACGCGCCGTTGTCGCGGAAGCCGTAGTCGATCCGGGCGAGGTTGCTGTCCCGGATGTAGGACACGTCGGTGGCGCCCTCGTTGCGTCCGTAGTAGTTGGTGGCCTGGTTGTAGTAGTAGGCCATCGCGTTGCCGTGGACGTCCTTGGCGTAGTCGAGGTTCCACCGGTACGCCATGGTGCAGACCGACGAGCTGAAGCCGGCCGCGTTGTAGCAGGGGTCTCCCGAGTGCGCCGAGTAGACCGGGATGTGGTCGACCGACTTGGTCTCCGGCTTGTTGGTCGTCCAACCCGGCAGGCGGTTACGGCCGAACTCGTAGACGGTGCCGTCCCGCTCGGTGACCCGCCAGTAGTCGGTGTCCTTGGTTCCGCTGCCGTTGCCCGAGTTCATGACCCGGGTGACCACCGCGCCGGTGTCGTTCTGCATCTTCCAGACGCTCTTGGCGGAGTCCCAGATCAGTGAGCTGGAGGATCCGTTGAGGGCGATGGTGAGGACTGGGCCGGCGTAGCAACGGTCGTTCGTCTTGACCGGGGACGGGCTGCCACCCGGGTCGTCCGCGCAGGAGACGAAGGTCTGCTCGACGTACGACTTCGGGGTGGTCCAGCCGTCGCCCACCCAGGAGGCCTGCGCGTTGGTCGCGGCGGTCTGACCGTCGACACCACCGGAGTTGTAGGAGAGGGCCAGTTGCGGCAGGAGCTTCGACCGGGTCGGTGGCACGGTCACCGGGTACGAGTAGCTGAACGAGCCCGTGCTGCCACCTGCCGTCCACGAACCGGACGGCTTCAGGTCGGTCGCCGCATAGGTGCCGCCCCTACCGCCCTCGTCGCCAGCACCCGCCACGGCGGCGAAGACCATCGCCGAGTCGGCCGACCGGCTGTCGGCGGTGGCGGTCGTGATCGGCACCTCGGCCGAGACCGAGTTGCTCGCCGGGTCGTTGGTGGAGACCAACGGTGTCGGCGTTCGGCACTCGGCGAGCGCCGGTGTGGTGAGGGCGCACGCGGGCATCCGCACGAGTCGCAGTCGGGAGCCGTAGTTGCCGCCGTACGCCTCGGCGAAGTCGGCGTAGTCGACGCCGACGCGCACCGATCCGTTGACTGGCTCGGTCGACGACGGGGTCACCGAGAGCAGCACGCCGCCGACGCCTGCCGCCTCGGTCGCCTTGCGGTCGGCGACCGACACCCGCATCTGCTGCGGGCCGGCGTACCGTCCGCGCTTGACGACCGGTTCCACCCAGACCGGGGTGCCTGCCGCGCGGGCCTTCGCCGGTGCCGTAGCCCTCGTAGCGGACGTCGATCCGGGCAACGCCACAGTCGTCGAGGCAGCCTTCGGCCACGCCGTCCGCGACGGTCGATAGGTCGACTTGGCCTGGTCGGGTGGAGTCACGAAGTTCGTGGGCAGCGGCTTGACACCGGTCACCGAACGCCCTGGCGACATGGGCGGCAGTGTGGACAATCCACTGTCTTCCGGCTTCGCAGCCGCCGGTGCACCCACCAACAAGCTCGCCACCAGCGACGTAGCCGCGGTCAGTGCCCCCAGCCGTTTGCGCCGTGTAAGTAGGCGCAATCCCCCGTGCCCGGCCATTTCACCCTCACCTCTGCGAGATCGTCAGAAATCCACGCAGGGTGTCTCGTCGCACACCCCCGTGGCGCGAACAATGTTTCATGTCGGCTTCCCCCGAAGGTAACGGTGCGATAACAAATGACCACGATCACAGCGGCAAATACGCTGCAGTGAGTCCGAAAGGGACGACTCCGTGTGACGTCCTCCGTTCCACGGGTGCCGTAGGTGCTGGTTCACTGTGGCCGCCCAACGGACGTGCTCCGCGTCCGACGGCTTCACTCACGGGGGAGATACCTCTTCATGCCCAAAATCGGTCCTCAACCGAGGACGTCGACATCCAGACGAACGCTCACCACGGGTGTCGTCGCAAGCCTCGTCCTGGCCACCTCAGCCACGTTCCTACCCGCCGTACCGGCCGCCGCCGCGCCCAGCAAGCCCGCACCGAAGCCGGCGGATGGATCACTCAGCGTCGACCGGGCGATGGTCGAGGCGAAGCGGACTGGCAAGCCGGTCGAGGCAACCGGCGCCCGGACGTCGACCACGACCTTCACCGCCCGCCCAGACGGGATGATGGAACTGACCGAGTCGGCCGTGCCCACTCGCACCAGGGTGAACGGCACGTGGAAGGACCTGGACCCGACACTGGTCCGAAACGCCGACGGCAGCATCACGGCGGCCGTCACCACCAACCCGATCCGCGTCTCCGCCGGTGGCGGCGGACCGCTCGCCCAGATGACCAGCGGGGACCGCGCACTGTCGGTCACCGCTCCGTTGACCCTGCCGACGCCGACCCTGTCGGGGCCAACCGCCACCTACGCCGAGGTGCTGCCCGGGGTCGACCTGACCGTCCGGGTCGACACCGAGGGTTCCTTCTCGCACGTCTTCGTGGTCAAGAACCGAAGGGCTGCCGCCAACCCGCGGCTCGCGGCCCTCGACCTCGCCACCGCCACGAAGGGCGTCGAGCTGACAGCCGACCCGGCCGGCAACATCACCGGGCGCGATCGTGGCGGCCGGACGGTAATCACCGCGCCCGCCCCCGCGATGTGGGATTCCGCCAGCGGCGCGGGCGCACAGGCTGGCACGAACGAACGAGGAGCCGCTTCCACCCCGGGCGGGCCCGGTCGCGGGGCGCGGACGGCCCCGATCGCTGTCCAGATCGGTGCCGGGAAGCTGCGGCTCACCCCCGACCGGAAGCTGCTGAACGACCCGGCAGCGGTGTTCCCCCTCTACATCGACCCCACCTTCAACTGGACGCCGGTCGGCCCCAAGATGAGCGGTTGGGCCTCGATCTCCTACCAGCACCAGTCGACCAACTACTGGAAGAACACTCCGGACCCGATCGGCCGGATGCAGGTCGGTAACTCGGGAAGCCAGCGGTCGAACACTCTGATCAACTTCCCAGTCCCGTACTCCACCCTGGCCGGCGCCGAGATCGCGGACGCCCTCTTCAAGATCACAAACACCAGGTCCTGGAGCTGCACCGACAAGACGGTGAACATCTACGGCCCGGGCACCACATTGAGTTCCAGCAACGCCACCTGGAACTACTGGGAGGGGGTGAGTAAGGGCAGCGCCATCGCCAGCAAGAGCTTCGCGTACGGCTACAGCGGTTGCGACGCCGACGGCGTGTCCTTCGACATCACCGGGCAGATCAAGGCCGACGTCACGGCCAAGAAGTCGACCCGCACCCTGTGGATGGTCGCCGCCAACGAGGCCAGCGACGCCCAGAGCTGGAAGGAGTTCCTGGAGACCAGCCCCACGCTGACCATCCGCTACAACCACGCACCCGCCGCGCCGACCGGATTGACCACCTCCCCCGCGACAGACTGCATCGCGGCCAGCCCGACAGTGGTCGGCGACACCGCCGTCTCCCTGTACGCGCCGGTCTCCGACGCGGACCGAGGAGCGCTCGGGGTCACCTTCAAGCTGTGGAAGAACAGCGATGCCTCCCAGACGGCCATCGCCAGCACCAATCCCAACCTGCTGACGTACTCCTCCGGCACCACTGCGGTATTTGTCGTACCGCGAGCCGCGTTGGCAGCCGCCGCAGGCGTGACAAGCGGCAGTGCGGGAACTCCGACCACCTTCGCCTGGAAGGTGCAGACGACCGACTTCCGTACCTCCAGCAACTGGTCGACCACCTGTCGGTTCACCTTCGACGCCACAAGGGCCGGACCGCCCAACATCTCCGAACTCGCCGTACAGCCGACGATCGGGCAGCCAGTCACGGTCTCGGTCAAGCCGCCGTCCAGCGGCGCCGTGCCCACCAACTACGTCTACCAGTTGAACGCGGCACCGCCGCAGAGCGTCACCCCCGACGCGAACGGCAACGCGAACTTGCAGATCACCCCGAACCGTTTCACCAACACGATCTCCGTCACCAGCGTCACTGCTGCGGGCAAGAACTTCGGCGATACCGCGATCCTGTCGTTCAATGCCGACCCCTCGTCCGTCGTGGCACCGGACGGCGACCTGACCGGCGACGGCCGAGCCGACCTTCTCACCGGTGGCTCGGTGAACAACCTCAAGGCTGGCCTGTGGCTGGCAAAGAACAATGGCGCGGCCGGGGTAAACCCGAGCATCAGCAACATGGGCGCACGAGGGAACGGGGTCACCGGTGAGAACTCTCCGGCCGACTTCAACGGCGCTCAGGTCATCACGGGACGATTCACCGGCGGCAACCTTCAGGACGTGCTGATCTACTACCCGACGGGTAACAACGCCGGCGGTGGCGGGATCCTCGCCGGCAACGGCGATGGCTCGACCTTGATGCCGGAGCGCGGTGGGGTCCAGACAAGCCTCCTGGCCGACTACCTCCTCGACGAGTACGGCCGATCGCCGATCCAGCTGGCGAACGCCGGTGAGGCGCGGGGGCCCGGCTCCGGCTTCCCGGACCTGATCGGCACCAGCGGCGACGCCACGAACGGCTACCAGCTCACCTACTACCCCAGCTTCCCGGGGACCAGCCTGTTCTTCGGGGCGACCTCGACCGGGGCACTGACCCCGACCGGCGGCGCCGACTGGAACAACTGGACGATCACCACAACGCAGACCAGCACGGGCGCGGCGATGTTCCTCTGGAACCAGACCACCGGCGCGCTGCACCTCTGGTCCAACCTGGCCTACAACCAGGACACCGGACAGCTCACCTACACCGCCCGCACCCTGGCCGCCAGCGGCTGGAACACGAATGCTGCGCTCAACCTGCGCGCCGGTGACATCAACGCCGACGGCAACCCCGACCTGTGGACCGTCGGCGCCGGTGCGGTCACGACCGCCTGGCTGGTCACCAACATCCAAACCAGCAGCGCCACCATCACCGCCCAGCCGAAGCAGACGCTTGTCACCTCGGACCACACCTGGCAGTTCGACGACCTGCCGGACGCCGCGGTCACCAGCGCGAAGGATGTCTCCGGCGGCAAATCCCTCACCGTGGAGGGCGGCAACGCCTACTGGCGAGGCGGCGAACTCTTCAGCCCGGCGCTGTTCCTCAACGTCGACAAGACCGGGACCATCGTCGACGCGTCCAAGCAGGGCGCGCTGTCGGTCAACGAGCGACTGGTCGACACGAGCAAGTCGTTCAGCATCTCGGTCTGGGCCAAGCCCACGGCCGCCGGCGGTGTCATCGCCAGTGAGGACGGGGCGAACGCGTCGCGCTTCCTGCTCTGGAACAACCAGAGTGACAACACCTGGCGATTCGGTCTCGGCAACGCCGACAGCGGTTGGTCGTACACCCAGGTAGTGGCACCTGCCGGTACGGCGCTGGGGGTCTGGACGCACCTGGTCGGCACCTACAACGCCGAGACCCGGACGATCGTGCTCTACGTCAATGGGGTGATCAAGGGGAGCGCGCAGTACACCGCCACGCCGACGTGGCCGAGCACCGGCAAGTTCGTGGCGGGCCGCTACAAGTACCTAGGCGCACCGACGGCGCACTACTCCGGAATGCTCAGCAACCTGCAGGTGTGGAAGCGGGCGCTCACCCCCACCCAGGTCGGGGCGACGAACGTCACGAAGAGCGGTTCGCTCACCTCGGTCGGTGCCACCACCTGGACCCCGCCGGGCACCGGCACGAAGCAGACCGACGTCTACGCGACGGACACCATCGGCAGCCTGTGGCGCTACCGCAAGGTCAACAACCAGCTCACCGCACCACGGCTGATCTCCTCGGGGTGGGGCCAGTTCACCTCGTTCGGCATCGCGGACATGGACCACGACGGCTACCAGGACGTGGTCGTCCGAGACAACGTCACTTGTGATCTGCAGGTGTTCCTGGGCACCGCCGACGATCTGAGCCCCACTCCCACGTTCTCCGGCTCTCAGTGGTGCAGCTACCGACCGTTCGGGATTGGCGACTTCAACAAGGACGGCTACCAGGACGTCTACACCGCGGGCACGACACACGACCTGTGGGTCTACCCGGGTGACCTGGCGGGTGGCAGGTTGCCCAGGATCGACGTCGGTGACGGCTGGAGCGACCAGTACACCGGGTTCGGGGTGGCCAACGTGGTTGGTGACGCCACGCCGGAGCTGTACGGCCGGGAGATCGACACCGCCCTGCTGCGGGTGTACGACCTGCAGGCGCGGACCATCACCCAGGTCGGCATCCAGTGGGCGAACTACACGTCCTTCGGGATGACCGACTTCAACGGGGATGGCAAGCCCGACATCCTCGCCCGGGAGAACGTGACAGGCATTCTCTGGATGTATCCGGGAGCCGCCAACGGCAGCCTCGGTACCCGATCGTCGATCGGCACCGGCTGGTGAACGACGGCGGTGGGTCGGGCGTCCGCCCGGCCCACCGCCGCCAGCAGGCGAACGAGCGGCTCAGCCGGCGGTCGCGCGGACGTACGCCACGCACTCGTCGTGCAGCGTCGACCACTGCTCACCGAACGCCTTCTCGGAGGCCGCCTCAATGGTCCGGCCGTCGTGCACCACTGTCTTGAAGAAGGTCAGCAGCCGCAACGGCCCGTACCGGTCGACGAGGTGCCGGACGGCCAGGTAGCCGATGCCGTAGCTGGCGGCCACCCGTTCGGCGGAAGCGTCGTCCGCAGGGTTGACGCCCTCCAACTTGCCGTCCCAGCCGCCCCGGACCATCTTGCGCACGTCGGCGATCCCCTCGTACCGGTCGACCGCCTGGCCGCCGGCACCGGCGAACTCGGCCAGGCCCTCGACCAACCACCAGGTGAGCTTGCCCGGGTAGCCGCGTTCCGGCAACGACGCCGCGTGGGTCAGCTCGTGCCGCAGCAGGTCGTCGGTGCCGCTGTTGGAGAGCCCTTCGGCGTTGAGCACCACCTCGTGGTGGCCGCCGCCCACTGTCACCGCGTAACCGCCGGTCCATTCTGGGCGCTCCCCGCCGTACCAGCGCTGCCACTCGGCGCGCCCGGCGTAGAAGATCCGGTAGCGGTCCGGCGGTGAGCCGGTCACCGCGTACCCGTCGGCGACCTTCGCCGCCGCCTCAGCCTGAACCAGCAGGCCGGGCAGCTTGCCGCGCAGCGCCGGGGTGGTCGCGACGATGGTTCGCGCGCCGATGGCGACGGCCAGGTCGCTGATCTCCCAGGGTCGGGTGCCGGTCTCCACCGACTTGGATTCCTCCATGGCGACCATCCGGGGCTGGTCGCCGTTCTCCCGCCACCGGGTTCCGATCAGCACCGGGCTGGGCCGGCAGTTCGGCGTGACGAAGCAGTACTGGAAGCGCACCAGCAGCCGCCACTCGCCGGGCTTGCCGATGATGGGCACGGGCAGGCCACTGGGCTCGGCGCGCCAGCCGGTCACCTTGAGCTCGCGCAGCGCGGCGAAGCGTCGGCGCAGATCGTTGTGGGCGGCGGGATCGGCGACGGCGAGGAACCCGGCGCGGTCGCCGCCCAGGAGCGCCGCGGACTGCCGGTGGAGCTGGGCGGTGATCCGGTCGGACAACCCACGGGCCACTGCGGTGGCCGGGTCGTCGGCCGCCGAGGCGCCGACCCGGCTGACAGTGGGGCGCGAGCCTGTCTCCCGGATCACTCCGACGACGAGCGCCGCCGGCAGGCCGCAGCCCAGCAGCAGGACGACCACCACGAGCACCGTCCACAGCGGCCAGAGCCGCCGTGGTGCTGGCTGCTGCACCTCGTCAGTCACCCGCCGAAGGGTACGACCACTACCTGGATGCGGCGAGGCCGCCCCGGGCCGATCGGCCCGGCCGCTCGCTCACCAGCTTCGGCTGACCGACGAGCCGGATGGCGAAACGGGCCGGCGGTGACCCGAGGGAT
Organism: Micromonospora sp. NBC_00362; assembly: GCF_026342155.1. Taxonomy (NCBI): domain Bacteria; kingdom Bacillati; phylum Actinomycetota; class Actinomycetes; order Micromonosporales; family Micromonosporaceae; genus Micromonospora; species Micromonospora sp. NBC_00362. Next base: position 5,165,944 of record NZ_JAPENH010000001.1, on the reverse strand, counting down.
CGCCGCCGGCCCGTCGGCCGAACCGGAGGAACTACTTCTTGGAGATCAGGGCACGGCCGAAGAAGACCAGGTTGGCGGGGCGCTCGGCGAGCCGGCGCATCAGGTAGCCGTACCACTCGTCGCCGTACGGGACGTAGGTGCGCACCGTGTAGCCCTCGCCGGCCAACCGGGCCTGCTCCTCGGGGCGGATGCCGTAGAGCATCTGGAACTCGAAGCGCTCGGGACCCCTGTCGAACCACCGGGCCCGGTCCTCACCGATGGCGATCATCCGCGGGTCGTGGGTGGCCAGCATCGGGTAACCGTCGCCGGACATCAGGATGTTCATGCAGCGCACGTACGACTTGTCCACCTCACGGGCCGACTGGTACGCCACCGACTCCGGCTCCTTGTAGGCGCCCTTGCACAGCCGCACCCGCGACCCGGCCGACGACAGCTCCCGGCAGTCCGACTCGGTCCGCCGCAGGTACGCCTGGAGCACCGCGCCGGTCGACGGGAAGTCCTTGCGCAGCCGGCTCAGCACCTCCAACGTCGAGTCGGTGGTGGTGTGGTCCTCCATGTCCAGGGTGACGGTGGTGCCCGCCGCGTCGGCCGCGGCGCAGATCGCCCGCGCGTTGTCGTACGCCAACTGCTCGTCGAACATCTGGCCGAGGGCGGAGAGCTTCACGCTCACCTCGGCGGCCGGGGTGAGGCCCGCGTCGCCGAGCATCTTCAGCAGTTTCAGGTATTCGTCCCGGGTGGCGGTGGCCTGCTCGGGGCGGACGGTGTCCTCACCGAGGTGGTCGAGGGTGACAGCGAGGCCGTCGTCGACGAGCCCGCGGGTCGCGCGCAACGCGTCGTCGGTGGCGGCGCCGGCGACGAACCGGCGGACGACGTCCCGGGTGTACGGGGCAGTCGCGACGAGCCGCTCGACCTGGGATGACCGGGAGGCGGCGAGGATGACGGAACGGAGCATGAGCCGAGCGTAACGCCCCTGCCAGGGGCCCCGCCGAGGGGCGGCCGGGCCACCTCGACATGGGGGGCGGGGCGGCGGCGGTGGCGTCGATCGGCTACAACGATGCCGTGGACCAACGCCCCCGCCGCCGACTCCGCTCGGCCTCCGTGCAGCTCGGCGCGCTCACCGCTCTCGCGCTCGCCCTCTCCGGCTGCAACATGACCTCGGACGACGACGATGACGACGACTGCGCCCTCGGGCCGGTCGGCGGCGGCGACACCGTCGCGCTGGCGATGCGGGTCACCGACCCGGCCGCCGGTCGCACCGCCCCGGAGCCGACCACCGCCGCCCTGCCCGAACGCGGCGGATTCGGCACCCACCTCGCCGCCTGCGGCGGCTGACGTGCGCCGCGAGACGGTCACGCCTCGCCCCGGCTGGGACGCCACCATCCGGTCGCAGGGGCTGGTCTACGTCGACACCGAGCTGCCCGGCGGCGGGATCATGTCGTACTGGGACGAGACCGCCGCGTACGCGTTCGACCTGGACGAGGTGCTGCGGCTGGAGGAGGCCACCGAGGAGCTGCACCGGATGTCGGTGGCCGCCGCCGAGCACGTGGTGGCGCAGCGCCGGTACGCCGAGTTCGGCATCCCGGAGTGGGCGGCCGAGGCGGTGGCCCGGTCGCTGCGGGAGGCGCCACCGACCCTGTACGGGCGCTTCGACCTGGCGTACGACGGCACCTGGCCTCCGAAGATGTTGGAGTACAACGCTGACACCCCCACCGCGCTTGTCGAGGCGAGCATCATCCAGTGGTACTGGCTGGAGCAGACCCGGCCGGAGCTGGACCAGTGGAACAGCCTGCACGAGCGGCTGGTCGGCGCCTGGGCCAAGATCGGGGCAGGGCTGCACGACCCCCGGGTGCACGTGCTCTGGTCGAACGAGGAGGAATCCGGCGAGGACCACATGACCGCCGGCTACCTCGCCGAGACCGCCCGGCAGGCCGGCCTGGGCGTCGAGCTCCAACCCATCCAGGAGATCGGCTGGGACGGCCGACGCTTCGTCGACGCCGACGACAACCCGGTGACCACCTGCTTCAAGCTCTACCCGTGGGAGTGGATGCTGGCCGAGCCGTACGGGCCGGCGGCCCTGGCCCCGGGCACCCCGACCACCTGGATCGAGCCGGCCTGGAAGCTGCTGCTCTCCAACAAGGCACTGCTCGCGGTCCTCTGGGAGCTGTACCCGGGCCACGAGTACCTGCTCCCGGCGTACCTCGACTCGCCGCGCGGAATGACGGAGTACGTCGCCAAGCCACTGCTCGGCCGAGAGGGCGGATCGGTACGCATCGTCACCGCCGATGAGGAGATCACCAACCCGGGGATCTACGGCGACGAGGGCTGGTGTTACCAGGAGTTCCGGGCGTTGCCGCAGTTCGCCGGCAACCGGATGGTGCTGGGCAGCTGGATCGTCGACGGCGAATCGGCCGGCGTGGGTGTGCGGGAGAGCGCGAGTCTGATCACCGACGGCTACGCCCGGTTCCTACCGCACTACATCGACGCGCCGCGCACCCGCTGAGTCGTCTACCGTTGGGGCGTGAACTTCGACGCGTACGCCCGGACCGGCGTTGACCTGGTCAACGCCCGCCTGGACGACCTCGACGACCTGCGGGCCCTCTTCCCCGACGAGAACGCCTGGATGCGCGACGAGGTCGCGGACCGGGACGTGGCGATTTTCCGCCGGGCACAGAAACGGTTGCGCGACGTCTTCGAGTACGGCACCTCGGGGCGGGACGGCCAGGCGGTCACCGAGCTGAACGCGCTGCTCGAGGCGTTCCCGGTGCAGCCGCGCATCTCCGGGCACGACTCCAGCGACTGGCACATGCACGTGACCAGTCGGGGTGCCTCGGTCAGTGCCGAATATCTGGCCGGCGCGGTCTGGGGGCTGTCGGTGTGGCTCTGCGAGTACGGCAGCGCCCGGTTCGGGGTCTGCGCCGACGAGCGGTGCGGCAACGTCTACCTGGACACGTCGTCCAACTGCTGCCGGCGGTTCTGCTCGGAGCGCTGCGCCACCCGCTCGCACGTCGCCGCGCACCGGGCCCGTAAGCGGGCGGCGGTCGGCGAGCAGGTGGCTGTCGCCCCGCAGCCGACCTCCGCAGCCGATTCCCTCTCGCCGGTCAGCTGACGCCGCGTCCGCCCGACCTCGGGCGGACGGGTCAGGCGTCGACCGGTGACGACGCGGTCAGGTGCTGGCGGGCGAACTCCAGCGCGGCGCGCAGGTCCGCCTCGCGCACCGCGCGGCTCTTCGCGCCCCGGGTGGCGACCTCCACCGCCACCGCCCCGGTGAAACCCCTGCCGGCCAGCGAGGAGAGCAGCTCCCCGCACGGCTGGGTGCCGCGCCCGGGCACGAGGTGCTCGTCGCGGCCCTCGCCGGTGCCGTCACCGAGGTGCACGTGCGCCAGCCCGGCGCCCATCCGGTCGGCCATCTCCAGGGGGTCGCTGTGCGAGGCCGCGCAGTGCGACAGGTCCAGGGTGTACGACGGGTAGCCGGCGTCGGTCGGGTCCCAACCGGGCACGTACGGGACGAACTGCCGGCCCGCCATCCGCACCGGGTACATGTTCTCCACGGCGAAGCGCAGCCCGGTGAACCGGTCCGCGACGGTGGCCAGACCCTCGGCGAAGTTGCGCGCGTAGTCACGCTGCCAGGTGAACGGTGGGTGCACCACGACTGTCGGCGCGCCCAGCGTCTCGGCCAGCTCGGCGGCCTTGCGCAGGCGCTCCCACGGGTCGGGGCTCCACACCCGCTGGGTGACCAGCAGGCAGGGCGCGTGCACCGAGAGCACCGGCACGTCGTAGTGCGTGGACAGGCCACGCAGCGCGCCCGCGTCCTGGCTGACCACGTCGGTCCAGACCATCACCTCGACGCCGTCGTAGCCGAGCGCCGCAGCCAGCTGGAACGCCGCCGCGGTCGGCTCGGGAAAGACCGACGAGCTGGACAGGAGCACGGGAACGCGGGAAGTCACATCAGCCAGCGTAGCCCGGCAGCGCCGGAGCCATCGTGACGAGCGCCGGCAAATCGACCGAAAACGGCCACCGGATCAGATCGGCTCCAGTTGATCGAGCCGGCGGAGGATGACACCCTCCCGCAGCGCCCACGGGCAGATGTCCAGCGAGTCCAGATCCAGGCGGCGCATCACCGCCTCGGCGACCACGGCACCGGCCAGCAACTGGTGGGCCCGGCCCGCGCTGACCCCCTCCAGCTCCATCAACTGCGCCGGTGGGATGTGTCTGATGAAGCCGATGACCTGCCGCAGGCCGGCCCGCGTCAGGCTGCGTCGCACCCACAGCCCGGAACCGGACGGGGCCGCCCCGGCCAGTCGGGCCAGGGTGCGAAACGTCTTCGAGGTGGCCACCGCCCGACCCCAACCCACCTCGGTCATCTGGTCGACGACCTTGTCCAGCCGGCCGTCCACGTACTCCCGGAGCTTGTCGACGGCCTCCGCCGACGGCGGGGCCGCACTGGCCGGATCGACCCGTAGCCGCTCACGGGTCAGCCGACCGGCCCCGAGTGGCAGGGAGACCGCGACGTCCGGGTCCTCGTCGATGCCGGCGGCGATCTCCAGCGAGCCGCCACCGATGTCCAGCACCAGCAGCCGGCCCGCCGACCAGCCGAACCACCGCCGTACGGCCAGGAACGTCATCCGCGCCTCGTCCGCCCCGGAGAGCACCGCCAGGCGTACGCCGGTCTCGTCCCGGACCCGGGCCAGCACCTCGGCCGCGTTGGTGGCGTCGCGCACCGCGGACGTGGCGAAGGCGATCAGGTCGTCGGCCGACAACCCGGTGGCCGCCGCCTTGGCCATGCCCACCGCCTTGACCAGGCCGTCCGCGCCCGCCTCGGTCAGCGCGCCGTCGGGGCCGATCTGCTCGGCCAGCCGGAGCACCACCTTCTCGGAGTGCGCCGGCCACGGGTGCGCGCCGTGGTGCGCGTCCACCACGAGGAGATGCACCGTGTTGGATCCGACGTCGAGGACACCCAGTCGCATGGTGAAGACAGTAGGCGCAACACGTTTGCGCGGCTCACCGGCCTGCGGACGTCACCGCGCGTACGCTGGGCCGAGTGACGATGGAGCTCCGTGTGCTGGTGGACGACCCGGGTGACCCGCGCAGTCGTGAGGTGCCCCTGGACTTCCCTCGGGAGTGGATCGAGTTCACCGACCCGGCCGACGAGACGCACCTGATCCGGGCCGACCTGACCTGGCTGCTCTCCCGCTGGACCTGCATCTTCGGCAAGGGCTGCCACGGCATCATCGCCGGCCGGGCCGCCGACGGTTGCTGCTCGCACGGGGCGTTCTTCACCGACTCGGACGACGAGAAGCGGGTGCGCAACGCCGTCCGGCGACTCGCCCCGTCGACCTGGCAGCATTTCCGGCGCGGGTTCAAGAACTGGACCGACGAGGACACCATCGACGGCAAGACGCCGGCCCGCCGCACCGCCACGCAGGGCCCCGACGGTCCGTGCGTGTTCCTCAACGACGCCGACTTCGCCGGCGGCGGCGGTTGCGCCCTGCACGCCCAGGCGCTGCGCGACGGGGTGCACCCGTTGGAATACAAGCCGGACGTCTGTTGGCAGCTGCCGATCCGCCGCGATCAGGACTGGGTGAACCGGCCGGACAACAGCAAGGTGCTGGTCTCCACCCTGTCCGAGTTCGACCGGCGGGGTTGGGGAGCCGGCGGTCACGACCTGGACTGGTGGTGCACCTCCTCGACGGACGCGCACGTCGGCACCGAGCCGATGTACCTGTCGTACTCACCGGAGCTGACCGCCCTGATCGGCGCTGCCGCGTACGAGCGGCTGGCCGAGCTGTGCGCGACCAGAACGAAGCAGGGCATGATCGCCCCGCACCCGGCCGACGAGGTCTAGCTCTGGGTGCCGATCACCGCACTTCTCGCCCCGACGGCCGCCTGAACAGCCGCGCATCGCAGGCATGAGTCGGAACGCCTTTGGAGCTGAACCGCTGACGACATCAGCGTCTGACTCGTTTGCGACATCAGCTCCAAAGGCACCGCAGCACAGCCCAAAAGGGGGCCTGCATCGCACGCAGACCCCCTTGGCGTACGCCGATCACGGCTCGAACTTGTAGCCCAGACCCCGCACGGTCACGATGAAGCGCGGCGCGGACGGCTCCGGCTCGATCTTGGAGCGCAGCCGCTTGACGTGCACGTCCAGCGTCTTGGTGTCACCGACGTAGTCGGCGCCCCAGACCCGGTCGATGAGCTGACCGCGGGTGAGCACCCGGCCCGCGTTGCGCAGCAGCAGCTCCAGCAGCTCGAATTCCTTCAGCGGCAGCTGCACGGCCCCGCCGTCGACTGTCACCACGTGCCGCTCGATGTCCATCCGCACCGGCCCGGCGGCCAGCGTCGGCGCACCCGCCTCGGCCACCTCCGGGCTCTGCCGGCGCAGCACCGCCCGGATCCGCGCGACCAGCTCCCGCGGCGAGTACGGCTTCGTGACGTAGTCGTCGGCGCCGATCTCCAGCCCGACCACCTTGTCGATCTCGCTGTCCCGGGCGGTGACCATGATGATCGGCACGGCGGAGCGCTGCCGCAACTGCCGGCAGACCTCGGTCCCCGACATCTCGGGCAACATCAGGTCGAGCAGCACGATGTCGGCGCCGGTCCGGTCGAACTCGGTGAGGGCGTCGGTGCCGGTCGCGGCGACCGAAACCTCAAAGCCCTCCTTACGGAGCATGTACGACAAGGCGTCGGAGAACGACTCCTCGTCCTCGACCACGAGAACGCGGCTCAACGGGGATTTCCTTTCCATTTGCTGTCAGACCTGCCGTAGCCCAGTCGGACCGGATTCGATCCCAACCGGCGGCAGTGTCGCCAGGAGGTCGTCCGGTGGACTGGCGGGCAGCCGGAGGGTGAACGTCGATCCACCACCAAGAGTGCTCGACACCTCGACCCGTCCGCCATGGTTGCTCGCAATGTGTTTCACGATCGCCAGGCCGAGCCCGGTGCCGCCGGTGGCACGGGAGCGGGCCTGGTCGGCCCGGTAGAACCGCTCGAAGATCCGGGCGACGTCGGTGGGGGCGATACCGATGCCCTGGTCGGCGACGGCGATCTCGACGTGCTCGTCGTCGCCGCGGAGGGTCACCCGCACCGTGGTGTCCTCGCCCGAGTAGTTGATGGCGTTCTCCACCAGGTTCGCCACCGCCGTGGCGAGTTGGGAGTCGCTGCCGTACGCGGTGAGACCCCGCGCCCCGTCCACTGTCACCGCGACACCCCGGGCGGAGGCCGTGGTTCGGGTGCGGTCGACCACCTCGGCGATCACCCAGTCCAGCGCGACCGGCTCCGGTGGCGGCTGAGGCTCAGCCCCCTGCAGCCGGGTCAGCTCCAGCAACTCCTGCACCAGCCGACCCAACCGGGTCGACTCGTGCTGGATCCGCTCGGCGAACCGGCGGGCGGCCACCAGGTCCTCGGAGAGGTCGGGCGCCGCCGCGTCGGCCGGCTCAGTCGCGTCCAGCAACGCCTCGGCGAGCAGCTGCAGGGCCCCGATCGGGGTCTTCAGCTCGTGGCTCACGTTGGCCACGAAGTCCCGTCGTACCCGGGTCAGCCGGTGCGACTCGGTCACGTCGACCGCCTCGACCGCGATGAAGCCGTTGCCGAGACCCATCGCCCGCAGGTGCACGCCGAGCGGGTTCTCCCCCGCACTGTCGCGACCTCGGGGCAGGTCCAGCTCGATCTCGCGTCGCACGCCGGTGCGTCGCACCTGGCCGGCAAGGGTACGGATCAGCGGGTGCGCGGCGATTGAGCCGGGAGTGCTGCCGGTACGCAGCAGCCCCATCGCGCGGGCGGCCGGGTTGATCAGCACGGGGACGTCGTCGTTGTCCAGTACCACGACACCGGCCCGGAGTGAGTCGATCGTCCGGCGGCCGAGCCCGGCCTGCTGCTCGTCGGCTATCGCGGGCCTCCCCCTGCTCCAGCGGAAGCTGACGCTCCCCGTCGACGTGGAGTGACCGTCCCGCCTCGGCAGGAACCGGGGCAGCAGCAGACCGGCGGCCATCCCGGCCACCAAAGCCAGGGCCACCACGACCGCCACCGCCCACTCCACCCGGCGATCGTAGGGTCATTGTTAACCTGGCTACCACACAGAACGGGACGAACTACCCTCACTTACGGAAGTGTTCACCCCCACGTCTGGCGTCGTTCACCGTGGTTCATCCGGGATCCGTCCGCGCGCCCTACCGTTGGCGTCGCACCTGCTCAACCCCCTGCGCCGGCACCCGTCGGCGGCGACCGACCACAGGACGTGATGATGCGCGACGAGTTCCGGGCCGACCTCCAGATCGTCAGCCAACTGCTGGTGGACATGGCGGAGGGCGTCCGCGCCGCCATGCGCCAGGCCACCCGGGCCCTGCTGACCGCCGACCGGCAGGCCGCCGAGACGGTCATCGAGCGGGACGCCGAGATCGACGACCTCTACCGGCACGTCGAGGAGCGGGTCTGTGACCTGCTCGCCCGACAGGCGCCGGTCGCCTCCGACCTCCGGGCGATGATCACCGCGCTGCACGTGGCCGCTGATCTGGAGCGGATGGGCGACCTCGCCGAGCACGTGGCGAAGACCGCGCTACGCCGTCACCCCTCCCCCGCCGTCCCGGCCGAGCTGCGGACGGTCTTCACCGAGATGTCCGAGATCGCCGACCGGATGGCCGTGAAGATCGGTTCGGTGCTGGCGAAGCCCGACGCCGACCTCGCCGGCGAGCTGGACCGCGACGACGACGCCATGGACGAGCTGCACAAGAACCTGTTCGCCGTGCTGCTCGGCGACGACTGGCCGTACGGGGTGGAGACGGCGATCGACGCCACCCTGTTGGGCCGCTTCTACGAGCGCTTCGCCGACCACGCGGTCAACGCCGGTGAGCACGTGATCTACCTGATCACCGGGGAGAGCGCGCCCAGCAGTAACTGACCGGCACGAAAAGGGGCCCCTCGCCATCGCTCTCCGCGATGACGAGGGGCCCCTTTCTGGCGGCTCAGCGCCCCTGGTTGGCCACCGCCGCGGCGGCGGCCTTCGCGGCGGTCGGGTCGAGGTACGTGCCGCCCAGAGTGAGCGGACGCAGCTGCGGGTCGAGGTCGTAGCGCAGCGGGATGCCCGTCGGGATGTTCAGCTTGGCGATCGCCTCGTCGGAGATCTGGTCGAGGTGCTTGACGAGGGCGCGCAGCGAGTTGCCGTGCGCGGCCACCAGCACCGTCCGGCCGGCCAGGATGTCCGGCACGATCGAGTCGTACCAGTAGGGCAGCATCCGGTCGACGACGTCCTTGAGGCACTCGGTGCGCGGCATCAGCTCGGTCGGCAGCAGCGCGTAGCGCGGGTCACCCACCTGCGACCACTCGTCGTTGTCGTCGATGGGCGGCGGTGGCGTGTCGTACGACCGGCGCCAGAGCATGAACTGCTCCTCGCCGTACTCGTCGAGGGTCTGCTTCTTGTTCTTGCCCTGCAGGGCGCCGTAGTGGCGCTCGTTGAGCCGCCACGACCGGCGCACGGCGATCCAGTGCCGGTCGGCGGCGTTGAGCGCCAGCTCGGCGGTGCGGATCGCCCGGCGCATCACGCTGGTGTGCACGACGTCCGGCAGCAGGCTGTGCTCGCGCATCAACTCGCCGCCGCGCCGCGCCTCGCCCTCGCCCTTCTCGGTCAGGTCGACGTCCACCCAGCCGGTGAAGAGGTTCTTGGCATTCCAGTCGCTCTCACCGTGTCGCAGCAGGACCAGCGTCCCGACGGTGGGCCCTTCGCTCGCAGTCATGCGGATCATCCTGCCTCAACCGCCCGGCGGACACGCGGGCAGCCGTCGTGACGACCACCACGTGAAAAAGCTGATGACCAGCGGATCCGGCCACCACTAGGGTCGTAAGGCACGTCAGTCACATCGGTCATTACTTGCAAGCGGGGCGCCATATGCGGACGATGCGGAGTTGGTTCCGGGACACCACCGGCGGCTTACCGACCACCTTCTGGTACCTGTGGTCGGGCACCCTGATCAACCGACTCGGCTCGTTCGTCCTGGTCTTCCTCGCCATCTACCTGACCCAGGAGCGTGGCTTCTCGGCCTCGCAGGCCGGCCTGGTGATCGGTCTCTGGGGTGTCGGCGGGGCGTTCGGCACCACCGCCGGCGGCACCCTCGCCGACCGGTGGGGCCGCCGGCCGACGCTGCTCACCGCCCACGTGGGCGCGGCGGCCATGATGCTCGGGCTCGGACTGGCCCGGGATCTCTGGGCGGTGGCGTTGGGCGCGCTGCTGCTCGGCATGTTCGCCGAGGCGGCCCGGCCCGCGTTCGGGGCGATGATGATCGACGTGGTGCCGGCGAAGGACCGGCTGCGCGCCTTCTCGCTCAACTACTGGGCGATCAACCTCGGTTTCGCCTGCGCCGCCGTTCTCGCCGGCCTCGCCGCCCAGGCCGACTACCTGCTGCTGTTCGTGGTCGACGCGGCCACCATGCTGGTCACCGCGCTGATCATCTTCAGCAAGGTGCCGGAGACCCGACAGGCCGGCCCCGCCACCGCCGTCACGGCAGCGGCGGCTCCGCGCGGCGCCCTGCGGACGATCCTCACCGACCGGGTCTACCTCGGCTTCGTGGCACTCAACCTGTTCGCCGCGCTGGTGTTCCTCCAGCACATCTCGATGCTGCCGATCGCGATGGGCGACGACGGTCTGAGCCCCGCCACGTACGGCTCGGTGATCGCGCTCAACGGCATCCTCATCGTGGTCGGCCAACTCTTCGTGCCCCGGCTGATCCGGGGTCGGAGCCGCTCACACGTGCTCGCGCTGGCATCCGTCGTGATGGGCGTGGGGTTCGGGCTGACCGCGTTCGCCGGCACCCCCTGGTTCTACGGGCTGACAGTGCTGATCTGGACGGTCGGCGAGATGCTGAACTCGCCCTCCAACTCCACGCTGATCGCCGAGTTGTCCCCGGCCGAACTGCGAGGTCGGTACCAGGGTGTGTTCTCCCTCTCGTGGCAGATCGCCGGGGCCAGCGCGCCGATCCTCGGTGGCCTCGTGCGCGAGCACGCCGGCAACGACACCCTCTGGTACGGCTGCGCCGCGCTCGGCCTCCTGACCGCGGTGGCCCACCTGGTGTCGGGGCCGGCCCGGGAACGGCGTGCGGCAGCGCTGCGCCGCTCCGGTGAGGCACTGGCACCGACTGCCGCCTCCCGTGCGCCACAGCCCGCCGAGGCGTAATGAGTGGCGCGGCGGTGCCGGAGTTCCTACTGTGCAGGTGGAAACAGTTAACAACCTGAACTGTCGGGAGGTCGGGTGCACGCCCTGCGGCGCTGGTGGCACGACACCGCAGGCGGACTACCCGCCACCTTCTGGTACCTCTGGGCCGGCCTGCTGATCAACCGGGCCGGCGCGTTCGCGATGCTGTTCCTCTCGCTCTACCTCACCGACGTACGCGGCGCGAGCGAAGGGTTGGCCGGCACAGTGGTCGGCGCGTACGGAGCCGGTGGGGCGGCCGGAGTGCTGCTCGGCGGGGTGCTCGCCGACCGGTGGGGACGCCGGGCGACGTTGCTCGCCGCGCACCTGGCCACTGTCGGCCTGATGGTGGCCCTCGCCTTCACCCGCCCCCTGCTGCTGATCGCAGCGCTCTCCGCGCTGATCGGCGTGGTCCACTCGATGCCCAGCCCGGCATTCGTGGCGGCGATCGTCGACGTGGTGCCCGCCGAGCGCCGCTCACGGGCGTTCAACCTTCAGTTCTGGGCGTTCAACCTGGGCATGGCGGTCGCCTCCCTGCTCGCCGGGGTCCTGGCCGAGGCGAGCTTCACCGCACTGTTCCTGGTCGATGCGGGCGCCACACTGACCGCCGCCGCCGTGATCGCCTGGAAGGTGCCGGAAACCCTGCGGTTGGCCCGGCCAGCGGCCGGCCTCCCGCCCACTCCCGGCGCGGCGCCGAAGTCCGTCCGGCCCCGTCGGCCGGGACTGCACACCGCGCTCACCGACCGCACCTTCCTGGTCTTCGTCGGGCTCACCTTCGTGCTGGCCGTACTCACCATGCAGACGTCGACCATCATGCCGCTGGCCATGCGCGCGGACGGCCTGGGCCCATCGGCGTACGGGCTGGTGGTCGCGCTCGGCGGCGCGCTGATCGTGGTCGGGCAGTTGTTCGTGCCCCGGCTGATCGACAGGCACCGCAAGGACGTCGTGCTGGCCGCCTCCACGGCGCTGCTCGCGCTCGGTTTCGGGGCGCTGGCCATGGCCGACGAACTGGCCATCTACCTGGGTGCCGCGGTGATCTGGACGGTCGGCTCGATGCTCGCCGCCCCGCCCAACGCCCAGATCAACGCGGACCTGGCGCCACCGCAGCTCCGAGCGCGCTACCAGTCGGTCTTCTACCTGACGTTTCCAGCCGCGGCCTTCGTCGCGCCCACCCTCGGCGGGGTGAGCCTCCAGCACCTCGGCGACCGGCACTGGCTGATCGTGGGCGGGCTCGGTCTGCTGGCCGCCCTCGGGCACCTGCTCGCCGGACCACCCCGGGAGCGGCACGTCGCCGCGCTGCGCCGGGTTGTCGAAGCGAAGCCGACGACCCCCGCGGACCGCGTACCAACCGGATAACCGACGCAAAGCGCCCACCACGACCCTGAGGTCGTGGTGGGCGCTCGCCGGCGGGGCCGGCGGCGGCGGGCAACACTCACCCCCGTAAGCATCGCCCGCTCACGCCGCCGGTCCAAACAGGTGGGAACCGTCCCCCAACGGTTATTCCACCCGTCCCCTCGCGCCTCGTCTGGTGCGCGGATCTGATCGATCCGCCGCTCCCCCGAACGTTTCCAAACGTGGCGCGGTGCAATAAAGCTAGTTCGCCCGGATTCTGGATTCAACCCAGAACGGCTGTCTCGCCGGTCACAACTGGCGAGTATCCGCTGCTCCAGCCTCGTCCGTTGGCAACAGCCGGGTACCCGTCGGCCATTCCCGCAAACACCTCAACCGTCTTCCCGATCGGGTGACTCGGTCCGGAAGAAGCTGCTCTGGCGGCCGTCCCGCAACTGTTCCTGATAAATCAGGTTCAACCGCCGCAGGTCAAACGTGTAGAACCACTCATCCCAGGTGATCTCGCGAATCCGGCTGCTTTCCCGGTATCCGGGAATGTTGAAGGTCAACACACCCGCCCGGCCATCCCGCTCGGTGCCGGCGATGGTCGCCGGCCTGGCCCCGCGTTCCCGGGCCCACCGCTGGATCACCTCGTGGTTCGCCGTGATCAAACTCCGTCCCGGGCGCTCTGGCCGGTCCATCATCGACGAGATCACCTGCGAACTGCGGACCGACCGCCCCGTACCCCGTCCGGTCCGGATCCCGCCGGCCGCCGTTCCGCCACCGGTCGACGGCGTCAACGTGCGCTTGGCCGGTGCGCTCTTGGCCGGTGCGGTGCGCTTCGCCGTGGTGCGCTTCGCCGCCGCGCTCTTTGCCGCCGTGGTGCGCTTGGCCGCCGCGCTCTTGGCCGCCGTGGTGCGCTTGGCCGCCGCACTCTTTGCCGGCGTGGTGCGCTTGGCCGCCGCGCTCTTGGCCGGCGTCGTGCGCTTCGCCGCCGGCCGCGCCGATGCCTTCTTCGCCGGCGCCTTCCGCGCGGGCGCCGTACGCGCCGTCGCTGTCTTGCGGGCCGCCGTGGTCCTCTTCGCGGCGGTCGTCTTCTTCGCCGCCGCCGTCGACTTACGCCCGGCGGTCGCCTTCGTCGCGGCGGCCCGCTTCGCGGGCGCGCTCTTGTTCGCCGGCGCGGCCTTCGCGCGGCTCGACGCCGGCCTGGCCGCCGACTTCTTGGTGGCGGCGGCACGACCGGCCGACGCCCTGGTGCCGGCGGCCCGGCCCGACGGGCCGGTGCTGCTCCGACCCGCGCCGGCCCGCATCGAGCGCACCAGCTGTTTCACCAGCTCGGGCTTGCGCAACGCGGAGATCCCGGAGACCCCGCGTTTGCGCAACTGCCCGCGGATGTCGTCCACCCGCATCCGGGAAATCTCCGACTCGGAGACTCCGGGCGTACCCGGCGTCTGGTTGCCGGCCTGTCGCTTCGTCCTGGTCGCAGTCGCGCCGCGACCTGAGCTGTTCCGCTGAGCCATGGGACGCTCCGCTCCTTGGCACTCCGTCATCGGCGCGCGGGGGTCCCTTGCCGCACCGCGCGGTGCGGCATACCCGTCAGGAGCACTCCGAACCACAGTCAACTCGCCATGATCGTGCCGCATCCAGGATCGAGTGGCATCGCCGCGACGGCGACACCACTACTTCCTGGTTCGAGCACGACCATGGGATGCGACCCGGGGCCAGGGCGCGTGGCGCGGGGCGTGGCGCGTGGCGCGCGGGGCTTGACGCGTGGCGCGCGGGGCTTGACGCGTGGCGCGCGGGGCTTGACGCGTGGCGCGCGGGGCTTGACGCGTGGCGCGCGGGGCTTGACGCGTGGCGCGCGGGGCTTGACGCGTGGCGCGCGGGGCTTGACGCGTGGCGCGCGGGGCTTGACGCGTGGCGCGCGGGGCTTGACGCGTGGCGCGCGGGCGCCGGGCGCCGGGGGTGGGTCAGGTTGGGTCGGGGCCGGCGCCGGAGGGCTCGAAGAGGTGGGCGAAGGCGGCCAGGTTGGCTGTCGACTCGCCCCGCTTCACCCGCCACTCGTACTCGCGCCGGATCGAACTGCCGAAGCCGATCTCCAGCATCGTGTCGAACGACTCGTCGGCGTACGTGAGCACAGCGCCGAACAGTCGGTCCAACTCGTCGGCGTCCACGCCGGCCGGGTTGACCCGACCGGTCAGGTACACGTCGCCGACCGCGTCGGTGGAGAAGGAGACGCCGTACATCCGGGCGTTGCGCTGCAACAGCCAGGCCCACAGCTCCTCGCGGCGCTCGTCCGGCTGGCGCATCACGAACGCCTCGACCCGCAGCGCGTGCTCGCCGACGATCAGGTTGCAGATCGTCTTGAGCTTGTGGGTGCCCGGCAGCGTCACCGCGTACGAGCCGGGGCCGGTCGACTCCCAGGCCAGGTCCCGCTCGGCGCAGACCGACTCGATCAGGGTCGCAAGATCGCTCTTCGGGCTCACCGGACCCACTCTACGACCGACTCGGCCCGCGCACCGGGTGACGACTGGCGCCCGGGTCACCAGGAGCAGGAGAGCGCCGGGTCACCCGCCAGGTCGGCCGCGAGCCGGGCGCGGTGCCCGGCGATCGCCTCGCCGTAGACACCGAGCAGACCGTCGACGGTACGGTCCCAGGAGAAGTGCCGGGCGTGCTGCTCGGCGCCTCGGGCCAGCACCGACCGCAGCGCCCGGTTCGGCAGCAGACTGCCCATCGCGCGAGCCCAGTCGACCGGGTCGTGACCATCGATGAGTACGCCACTGACCTGGTCCCGGACGGCGGTGACCAGCCCTCCGACGGCGGCGGCCAGCACCGGCGTACCGCAGGCCTGCCCCTCCAGGGCGACCAGCCCGAACGATTCGTTGTGCGACGGCACCGCGACCAGGTCCGCCGCCCGGTACAGGGCCGGAAGGTCGTCCCCGGTGAGCGGCGGCAGGAACCGCACCCCGTCGCTGACCCCGAGCTTGGCGGCCAGCTCGATCAGGGCGGTCGGCCGGTCCAGCCCACTGCCGCTGGGCCCGCCGCAGATCACCACTGTCACCTGGTCGGCCAGCGCCGGATCGCGCTCCCGCAGCGCGGCGATCGCGCGGATCAGCACGTCGGGGGCCTTGAGTGGCTGGATCCGACCGACGAAGGCAACCACGTACCCGTCGACGGGAAGCCCCAGCCGGCGGCGGGCCTGGCGGGCGGCCGCGGACCTGTCACCCGGCGCGGGCCGGAACCGGGCCAGGTCGACACCCGGCTGCACGACGGACACCCGGTTCGGGTCGGCGTCGTAGCGGTCGAGCAGGTCTCTGGCCTCGACCCGGGTGTTGGCGACCAACCGGTCCGCCTCGGCGACGACCTGCTCCTCGCCGATGACGCGGGCCTTGGGCTCCGGCCGATCCCCGGCCGCGAGCTGGGCGTTCTTGACCTTCGCCAGGGTGTGCGCGGTGTGTACCAACGGCACCCCCCAGCGCTCCTTGGCCAGCCAACCGACCTGGCCGGAGAGCCAGTAGTGGGAGTGGATCAGGTCGTAGTGGCCGGGCGGACGGGACGCCTCGGCGCGCAGCACCCCGGCGGTGAAGGCGCAGAGCTGACCGGGCAGTTCCTCCTTGGTGAGGCCCTCCAGGGGGCCGGAGGTGATGTGTCGGACCTGCACTCCGGGCGCCATCTCGACCACCGGGGGGAGGTCACCGGAGGTGGCCCGGGTAAAGATCTCCACCTCCACGTTGGCCTCGGCGAGACGCCGGGCGACTTCGAGGATGTAGACGTTCATTCCGCCGGCATCACCCGTGCCGGGCTGGTGCAGGGGGGAGGTGTGTACCGACAGGGTCGCGATGCGGCGTGGCCGGGGCCACGGCCGGGCACCTCGCTGACGCCCGACACCGGTGTGCATTTCCGCCACATCCGCTCCTTCTTCACGGTTGATGCCGTCTCGCACGACCGGCGCTTCTCGGTCAACCTGTACGCCGGATGTCATCTTCCCCATCGGGCTTCGGAAATTCCCCGGCGCGGCCCCTCGGCGTGACGGACCTCATCACCGAACGCCCGCCAACGGCTGCCTACGCCCGGTCGGGGCGGGTCGTACGCCCGCTGTGACAATGTCGGGATGACCTCAGTCGCCATCGTCACCGGAGCGTCCAGCGGGATCGGCGCGGCCACCGCCCGCCGGCTCGCCGCCGACGGCTTCCACGTGCTCGCCGCCGCCCGCCGCGCCGAACGGCTCACCGACCTGGTCACCGAGATCACCGCCGCGGGCGGGCAGGCCACGGCCGTGACCTGCGACGTCACCTCGGACGAGTCGGTGGCCCGGCTGGCCGAGGCCGCCGCCCAGGCACCCGGCCCGGTCACCCTGCTGGTCAACAACGCTGGCGGAGCGCGCGGGCTGGACCCGGTGGAGTCCGGCTCGGTCGCCGACTGGCAGTGGATGTACGACGTGAACGTGCTCGGCACCCTGCGGGTCACCCAGGCGCTGTTGCCGGCGCTGGAAGCCTCCGGCTCCGGAACCATCGTGGTGGTCTCCTCCACCGCCGGCCTGACGGTGTACGAGGGTGGCGGCGGCTACACCGCCGCGAAGCACGCGCAGACCGCCATCGCCGGCACGCTCCGCCTGGAGCTGTGCGGCCGACCGCTGCGGGTCATCGAGATCGACCCGGGCATGGTGAAGACCGACGAGTTCGGGCTGGTCCGCTTCGAGGGCGACGCGGAACGGGCCGCCGCCGTCTACGCCGGGGTGCCGGGGCCGCTGGTCGCCGAGGACGTCGCCGACTGCATCGCCTGGTGCGCCACCCGTCCCGAGCACGTCAACATCGACCGGCTGGTCGTCCGGCCCCGGGCACAGGCCGCCCAGCACAAGGTGCACCGGGTCGGCCAGTGAAGCCCGGGCAGTGACGTCGGGATGAGCGGCGCGGCGCGGCGCCGGCCGGTCGGCGTGGTCACGCGCGGCACGACGAACCCGAACCGGCTTCGTCGGGTGGACAACTGGATCGTCGCCACCTGCGCCGACCGGCTGTTGGCGGCGGACGACCCCCTGGTGGTCGACCTTGGCTACGGCGCCACCCCGGTGACCGCTGTGGAGTTACGCGCTCGGCTGGCGGCCGGGGTCCGTCCGGACGTACGGCTGGTCGGGTTGGAGATCGACGCGGCCCGGGTGGCGGCCGCGGCGGGGGCCGCCGACCCACCCGGGCTGATGTTCGCCCGGGGTGGGTTCGAGTTGGCCGGGCTCCGGCCGGTGCTGGTCCGCGCGTTCAACGTGCTGCGACAGTACGACGAGAGCGAGGTGGCCGAAGCCTGGCAGACGATGACCGCCGCGCTCGCCCCGGGCGGAGTGCTCGTCGAGGGCACGTGTGACGAGTTGGGGCGACTCGCCAGTTGGCTGCTGATCGACGCCGACGGCCCCCGGACGCTGACCCTGGCCGCGAAGCTCACCACGCTGGGCAGCCCTGCCGAGCTGGCCGAGCGGCTACCCAAGGCGCTGATCCACCGCAACGTTCCCGGTGAGCCGGTGCACGCGCTGATCCGCGCCCTGGACGACGCCTGGCAGGCCGCCGCCCCGTACGCCACCTTCGGCCCCCGCCAACGCTGGCTGCACGCGGTGACCCGCCTTCGCGAAACAGGCTGGCCCATCCTCGACAACCCCACCCGCTGGCGCCAGGGCGAACTAACCCTCCCCTGGCCCCTCCCCTAACCCACACCCCACACCCCGCACCCCCGCACCCCCGCACCCCACACCTGGCACGCCGATCTTGCACTTTCGGTTGGCGATTTGGCCCTTTTTCAGCCCTTATGTCACCGCAGAAAGTGCAAGATCGGCGGGAGCGGGCGGGAAGGCAGGGGCGGGGGCGGGAGGGCGGCGGGGGTTAGAGGGTGCAGTTGATGAGGACTGGCTCGGGGTGCAGGGTTACGCCGAAGCGGGCGTGCACCTGGTCGCGGATGGTGGCGGCCAGGGTGAGCAGGTCGCTGGTGTGGGCGGTGCCGCTGCGGTTGGTCAGGGCCAGTGTGTGCTTGCTGGAGATGGCCACCCCACCCTCGCCGGGGTGGCCCTTGGCGAAACCGGCCTTGTCGATCAGCCAGGCGGCGCTCACCTTGACCAGGCCGTCCGCCCCTGGCCAGGCGGGCGGGTCGCCCAGCTCGGCGGAGCGTTCCAGGAGCTGTTCGTACGTCGCGCGGTCGAGCACCGGGTTGGTGAAGAAGGAGCCGACCGAGCGAGTGTCCGGGTCGTTGGCGTCGAGCACCATCCCCTTGCCCGCCCGCAGGCGCAGCACCACCGCTCGGGCGTCGGCCAGCGGCACCTGGTCGCCCACCTCGACACCGAGGGCTCGGGCGAGCTCCGCGTAGCGCACCGGCCCGGAGAGCGGAGACCTGGTGAGTCGGAAGTCGACTGAGAGCACCACCCAGCGGTCCATGTACTTGAAGATGCTGCCCCGATAGGCGAAGCCGCACTCGGCGGCGGGAATGACCTGACGGGTGCCCTCGACCCGGTCGTACACCTCGACGCCGGTGATCGTCTCGGCGACCTCCTGGCCGTACGCGCCGACGTTCTGGATGGGGGTGGCACCGGTCGAGCCGGGGATGCCGGACAGGCATTCCAGCCCGGCCCAGCCGTTGGCGATCGTGGCGGCGACCAGGTCGTCCCACGGCTCGCCGGCGTCGACCCGTACGGTGACCGAGGTGGCGTCATCGGCGATGACCCGCATGCCGCGGGAGCGCACCAGCACGACGGTGCCGGGAAAGCCGGCGTCGCCGATCACCACGTTGCTGCCCCCGGCCAGGATCAGGACCGGCTCCGCCGCGGCGCGTACCGCCTGGACGAGTTCGTCGGCACTGCCGGCGGCCACGATCCGCTCGGCCGGCCCACCCGTTCGGAGGGTGGTGTAGCCGGCGAGTGGACCGGGGATGGCACGATCGGCGTCGGTTGTCGGCTGGGCGGAGGCGTCTGGCACGCCCTTCACCTTAGGCTGACAAGTAGCCGTGGCACCCACTGGTCGCCCGGCACCCCCGGGAGGATGGCGATGAGCAGACTGCAGGGCAGCAAGGATTTCTGGATCGGGGCGCTCCGGACGGAGGGTCCGGCTTTCGCGGCAGCGGTGGCCGAGGCACCGCCGGAGACACCGGTGCTGTCCTGTCCGGGCTGGACGGTCAACGACCTCACACTGCACATGGCCGGCATCTACCACTGGGTTTCGTCGTTCGCCGGTTCCGGCCAGACCAGCCAGCCGCCTCGGCGGGAGAAGATCGAGGCTGACCCGGCCGTGAACGCGCTCCAGTTGTGGCAGCAGGGTTACGACAGGGTGATGACCCTCTTCGACGGGCTCGACCCCGAGGCGTCGGCGTGGAACTGGGCCCCGCAGCCGAAGAAGGCCGGCTTCTGGCCGCGTCGGATGGCGCACGAGACGGCTGTGCACCGTTGGGACGCCCAGCTCGCCATCGGGGCTGGTGACCCGGTGGAGGCGAAGCTCGCGGCCGACGGGGTGAGTGAGGTGCTGGACACGTGGCTGCCGGCGGGCCGGCGGCAGGTGCCCGGTGACTGGCACGGGGTGGTACAGCTCTGCGCGACCGATGCGGCCCAGGAGTGGTATCTGCGGTTGCGCGGCGAGGGGGTGGCGCTGCTCGACACCGCTACCATCTTCGACCACGACGATCATCACGCTCGCGCCCAGGTCAGCGGCACTGCGAGCGACCTGCTGCTGGCGCTCTGGGGTCGGGTGAGCTTCGAGACGCTGGACGTCGCCGGTGACCACACCCTGTTGGACGGTCTGCGCACCGGCTGACCGACCCATCACGAACGAGGGCGTCACCCCATTCGGGGTGGCGCCCTCCGTCGATGTCGGGGGTTCCGCCGGCTGCCGGACGCCGCACCGGCGGCGAGCGTTCATCACGGGACCGCAACGCTGAGAGAGCGCTCTCTTGACAGTGGGTTGACGACCCACCACCCTGTCGTGAGAGCGCTCTCTTAGCCATCTGCCATCACCCGCCCGCCTTGAGAGAGGTCGATAACCCATGGCTGTCTTCCCGCGCCGCCGCCTCGCCGCGGTGGCCCTCGCCGCCGCCACCGCCCTGCTCGTCACCGCTGGCTGCGGCGGCGGCGACGAGCCGGGCGACGGACCGGTCACCCTGACCGTCGACGTCTTCGGCCAGTTCGGCTACGAGCAGCTCTACCAGGAGTACATGACCGCGAACCCCGGCGTGAAGATCGTCGAGCGCGGCACCGGCACCAACCTCGACGAGTACTCGCCGAAGCTCACCCAGTGGCTCGCCGCGGGCCGGGGCGCCGGCGACGTGGTGGCCATCGAGGAGGGCCTGCTTGTCGAGTACAAGGCCAATCCCGCGAACTTCGTCAACCTGCTGGACCACGGCGCCGCCGACCTCAAGGGCAACTTCCTGGAATGGAAGTGGAACGCCGGTCTGACCGCCGACGGCAAGCAGCTCATCGGCCTCGGCACCGACGTCGGCGGCATCGCCATGTGCTACCGCAAGGACCTCTTCGAGAAGGCCGGCCTGCCCACCGAGCGCGACGAGGTCTCCAAGCTCTGGCCCACCTGGCCGGACTACATCGCCACCGGTGAGAAGTTCGTCGCGGCCAAGACCGGCGCGTCCTTCCTCGACGCGGCCACCAACACGTTCAACACGATCCTGCTGCAGACCGCCGGCAACAGCAGCGGCTACAGCTACTACGACACCAGTGAGAAGCTGGTGGTTGACAGCAACCCGGCCGTACGACAGGCCTACGACACCACAATGGACATCATCGACTCGGGCCTCTCCGGCAAGTACGGATCCTGGTCGGAGGAGTGGGTTTCGGCCTTCAAGCAGTCGAAGTTCGCCACCATCGCCTGCCCCGCCTGGATGACCGGCGTCATCGAGGCCAACGCCGGCACTGACGCCCAGGGCAAGTGGGACATCGCCCAGGTGCCCGGCAACGGCGGCAACTGGGGTGGATCACACCTCGCCGTGCCCAAGCAGAGCAAGCAGCAAGCCGAGGCGATCAAGCTGGCCAAGTTCCTCACCAGCGCCAAGGGGCAGATCGGGGCGTTCAAGGCCAAGGGTCCGCTGCCCTCCTCGCCGCAGGCGCTCGACGACCCGGCGATCACCGGCGCCACAAACGCGTACTTCTCCGGTGCGCCGGTAGGTGCCATCTTCGGCACCGGCGCGAAGAGCCTGAAGCCGGTCTACATGGGCCCGAAGAACCAGGCCGTACGGACCGAGGTGGAGAACGCCGTGCGGACCGTGGAGCTGGGTCAGCGCAGCCCCGCGCAGGGCTGGACCGACGCGGTGACCAACGCGAAGAAGGCCGCCGCCAAGTAGCCCGAGCGAGCGTGCGGGCGGGCCTCGGAGCAGAGGTCCCGCCCGCACGACGGAAAGGAGTTCTCGGGCATGACCGTCCAGCTCGACGCCCGCCCGCCGGCCCCACCGGCAACCGCTAACCGCCACCAATCCTCGGGTCGGCTCAGTCGATTCGACACCCGCTTCTCCCCGTACCTCTACATCGCCCCATTCTTTCTGATCTTCGGCATCTTCGGGGCGTACCCGCTGGCGTATACCTTCTGGGTCTCGCTGCACGACTGGGACCTGCTCGGAGCCGACCATCCCTTCGTCGGGGCGGAGAACTACACCCGACTGCTGGCCGACGTCGACTTCTGGCACGCGCTGGTCAACACGCTGGGGATCTTCGTCATCTCCACAGTTCCGCAGTTGCTGGCGGCGCTCTGGCTGGCCAACCTGCTCAACCGGGGCCTGCGGGGGCGCACCGGGTGGCGGATGGCGGTGCTCGTCCCCAATGTCACGTCCACCGCCGCGGTGGCGATCGTGTTCGGGGTGCTCTTCGGCCGCGAGTTCGGGATGATCAATTGGCTGCTCGACCTGGTCGGGATGGACGCGATCGAGTGGAAGTCCAACCGGCTGGCCTCCTGGGTGGCCATCTCGGCCATGGTCGACTGGCGGTGGACCGGCTACAACGCGCTGATCCTGCTGGCCGCGATGCAGGCCATCCCCCGCGACCTGTACGAGGCGGCGGCGATCGACGGCGCCAACCGGGCCCGGCAGTTCTGGTCGGTCACAGTGCCGCTGCTCAAACCGACGATCATCTTCTGCGCCATCATCGCCACCATCGGCGGTCTGCAACTCTTCACCGAGCCCCGGATGTTCCACTCCGGCACCAACCCGATCCGCGGTGGGCCGCTGCGCGAGTCGCAGACGCTGACCATGTACATGTTCGAGAACGCCTTCGCCCCGCACTACAACTTCGGGTACGGCTCGGCAGTGGCCTGGCTGCTCTTCGCGCTCATCGCGATCGTCGCGGCGGTCAACGTGCTGCTCCTGCGCCGCCTCGGCGGCGGAGCGCGCCCCAGCGCCCGGAAGGGAACCACCCGATGAGCCGGCTCTGGCGGGCCAGCCCGCTCACCTACCTCGCCCTTGTCGTCGCCGTCGGCCTGTCGGTCTTCCCGATCTGGTGGATGTTCGTCGTCGCCAGCCGCAGCAACGACGCGATGGGCCAACTCCCACCCCCGGTCACCCCCGGCGGCAACCTGGGCGCCAACATCGCCCGCCTGTTCGACAACACCGACGCGTACTTCCTGACCGGCCTGATCAACTCGGCGATCGTGGCCACCACTGTGACCGTCTCCGTGGTGTTCTTCTCCAGCCTGGCCGGGTTCGCCTTCGCCAAGCTCAGGTTCCGTGGCCGCAACGCCCTGCTGCTGGTGATCATCGCGACCATGATGGTGCCGACGCAGCTCGGCGTGATTCCGCTGTACCTGCTCATGACCAAGCTGCAGTGGAACGACCGGCTGCCGGCGGTCATCGTCCCGGTGCTGGTCACCGGGTTCGGGGTGTTCATGATGCGGCAGTACGCCGGCCAGGCCATCAGTGACGAACTGATCGAGGCCGCCCGGATGGACGGCTGTGGCACCGCACGGATCTGGTGGCACGTCGTGCTGCCCGCCCTGCGTCCCGCCGCCGCCGTCCTCGGTCTGCTCACCTTCATGACCACCTGGAACGACTTCCTCTGGCCGTACGCTGTATTGAACGATCCGGCGAATCCGACAGTGCAGCTGTCCCTACGAGCGCTGTCGGACGGGTACTACCAGGACATGTCGCAGGTGTTCACCGGAACGGCCATCGCGACGTTGCCCCTGCTACTGGTCTTCGTGTTGTTCGGCCGGCAGATCATCGGCGGAATCATGGAAGGTGCGGTCAAGGCGTGAACGAGCGGAGCGAGCCAACCAACCAGCCCAGTAACGAGATCCGGTTTCCCGAGAACTTCCTCTGGGGGGCGGCCACCGCCGCGTACCAGATCGAGGGTGCGGCCCGCGACGACGGTCGCGGTCCGTCCATCTGGGACACCTTCAGCCGTACGCCGGGCAAGGTGTACCAGGGCCACACCGGCGACGTCGCCTGCGACCACTACCACCGGTACGCCGACGACGTGGCGCTGATGGCCGAGCTGGGCCTTCGGGCGTACCGGTTCTCGGTCGCCTGGCCGCGGATCCAGCCCGACGGCACCGGCCCCGCCAACCCCCGTGGGCTGGACTTCTACGACCGACTCACCGACACGCTGCTCGCGCGGGGAATCGATCCGATCGTCACCCTCTACCACTGGGACCTGCCGCAGTCCCTCGGCGACCGGGGCGGCTGGACCAACCGGGACACCGCAGAACACTTCGCCACCTACGCCACGGCTGTGTACGCGCGCCTCGGCGACCGGATCGACGTGTGGACAACGCTCAACGAGCCGTGGTGCTCGGCCTACCTCGGTTACGCCAACGGCCTGCACGCCCCGGGTGAGCAGGATCCGGCGGCGGCCTTCACCGCCGTACACCATCTGCTGTTGGGGCACGGCCTGGCGGCGCGGGCGTTGCGGGCGGCCGGCGCGCGCAGCGTGGGCGTCACCGTCAACCCGGCCGACGTACGCCCGGCTGACCCGCAGAGCGCCGCCGACGCCGCCGCGGTTCGCCTGGTCGACGGCCTGCACAACCGGATCTTCCTGGACCCGCTGCTGGCCGGCGGCTACCCGGACGACGTCCGCGAGCACGTGGCCCGGATCGTCGAGCCGACGTTCATCCGCGACGGCGACGAGAAGGTGATCGCGGCCCCGATCGACCTGCTCGGGATCAACTACTACGCCCCGAGTTACGTGGCCGGTCGGCCCGACGGCGCCGGCAACGGCGCGTACCCGGGCACCGAGGGTGCTGTGCACTTCCTGCCGCCGGCCGGGCCGCTCACCGACATGGGTTGGATGATCGAACCGGCCGGGCTCACCCGTCTGCTGGAGCGGATCGCCGCCGACTACCCCGGTGTGCCGCTGCTGATCACCGAGAACGGCGGGGCGTTCCCCGACAAGCCGGGCGCCGACTCGCCCGACGGCCCGACGCAGGTGATCGACGCCGATCGCATCGCCTACCTCGACGGGCACCTCCGTGCCGCGCACGAGGCGATCTCCCGGGGCGTGGACCTGCGCGGTTATCTCGTATGGTCATTCCTGGACAACTTCGAGTGGGCGGAGGGTTACCGCAAGCGGTTCGGGATCGTGCACGTCGACTACCTGACCCAGCGGCGCACACCGAAGGCCAGCGCCCGGTGGTACCAGGAGGTGATCTCCCGGAACGGGCTGTGACGAGCGGGGGAAAGCGCGATGACGACGGCGCAGCGGCCGACGCTCGAAGCGGTGGCAGCGCGGGCCGGGGTGTCCCGCGCCACCGTTTCCCGGGTGGTCAACGGCTCCACCACCGTCGCCGAACCGATCCGCGAGGCGGTCACCCGGGCGGTCGCCGAGTTGGGGTACGTACCCAACCTGGCGGCCCGCAGCCTGGTCACCCAGCGCACCGACTCGATCGCCCTGGTCATGCCGGAGGCGGCCACCCGGGTCTTCTCCGACGACCAGGTCTTCCCCGGCATCATCCGGGGCGTCAGCCAGGAGTTGGAGGCGGCCGACAAGCAACTGGTGCTGATGCTCGCCGGCTCGCCGGCCGGGCACCATCGGGTCGAGCGGTACACCACCGGCCGGCACGTCGACGGCGTGCTCTTCGCGTCGCTGCACGGTGCCGACCCGCTGCCCGGCACGCTGGCCCGACTCGGCATCCCGGTGGTGGTCAGCGGCCGCCCGCTCGGCGACGTGCCCGTCCCGTACGTCGACGTCGACCACGTCGCCGGGGTGACCGCAGCCGTTCGGCACATGATCGACAGCGGTCGCCGACGGATCGCGACAATCGCCGGGCCACAGGACATGGTCGCCGGGATCGAACGGCTCAGCGGTTACCGCAGCACTGTCGCCGACGCGGGGCTGCCCGAGCTGATCGCCATCGGCGACTTCACCCGGGAATCCGGGTCGGCGGCGATGCGCCGCCTGCTCGCCGAGCATCCCGACCTCGACGGCGTCTTCGCCGCCTCCGACCTGATGGCGCACGCCGCTCTGCGGACGCTGCGCGAGGCTGGTCGGCGGGTGCCCGACGACGTGGCGGTGGTCGGCTTCGACGACATCGAGACCGCCGCCTACACCGAGCCGCCGCTGACCACCGTCCGGCAGCCGATCGTGGAACTCGGCCGCCGGATGACCCGCCAACTGCTCCGGCTGGCCGCCGGGGAGAGCATCGAGGAGGCGATCATGCTCCCCACCGAGCTGATCCGCCGCGCCTCCGCCTGACCGCGCCTCCGCGCCTCCGCGCCCGCCGCGCGGCACGCGCCGGGCCCGCCCTGCAAGATCCGCACAACTTCAGGGAAATAGTGGCCTCCCGGCGCTCGGAGGCCACTATTTCCCTGAAGTTGCTGCCTGCAGGTCGGTCGCAGGCTGCGGACGCACATGGTTAATGCGTCGCTCGGGCGGGCGACCTTGGTTAGCCTCGCCGACATGCCGGATCCTGTCGCGCTGCCGTACGTGCTCAGCTTTATCCACCAACCCGTAGAGGTCGAGGCGGTCGCCGCCGTACGGATAGGGGCCTGACATGCGTATCCGTGTGGCACAGCCGGACGACGCCCCAGGTGTGGTGGCGCTGCGGACGATCGTCTACCCCTATCTGGTGCGCGGGGTCGAGTCGACCCGGAAGATGCTCGCCGAGCCCCCACCCGAGGAGGGCTGGACCGCCTTCGTGGCCGAGGTCGACGACCAGGTGGTCGGGTGGACGTCCGCGCAACGCTCCGGCTGGACCTCCACCCCAGACTTCGGCGAGATCTCGATGCTGCACGTGCACCCGGAGCACCGGCAACAGGGCCTCGGCACGGCGCTGCTGACCGCCGCCACCGACCACCTCCGCCAACTGGGAATCCGTCGGATACGCGCGATGGCGCAGACGGACGGGCTGCCGTTCGCTCGCCGGCACGGTTACGAGCCCAGCCGGGAGGTGCGCTACTCGGCGCTCGACCTCAACCCGGCACCCGCGCTACCCGAGCCGCCCCCGGGCGTACGACTGTTGCCGATCTCCGACCTGGACCCGCACCTGCTGTACGAGGCCGACGTGGCCTCGGCCGCCGACGAGCCGGGCGACGTGCCGGTCGACTCGATCAGCTACGAGAGCTGGCAGTACGACGTCTGGAACAACCTCGGCCTGGACAAGGCGGCCAGCACCGCCGCCGAGGTCGATGGTGTGGTCGCCGCCTTCAGTCTGGTCAAGCGGGACGGGGACCGGATGTGGTCGGACTTCACCGGCACCATCCCGGAATACCGGGGGCGGGGCCTCGCCCGGCTCACCAAAACGGCAGCGCTGCACCGGGCCGCCGCGAACGGCGTGCGCGTCGCCTACACCTCGAACGACGAGGCGAACGGGCCGATGCTCGCGATCAACACCCGGCTGGGCTACCGCCAGGTGGCATCCCAGTGGACCTGCCTGGCCGACGTGACCTGACCGGCAGCCACCCGCGCGTCAACGACCCCCGCCCGCGCCGATCTTGCACATTCGGTCGCCGATATGAACGGAATGCCCCCTATGCCGCGACAGAATGTGCAAGATCGCGGAAAGGTGCGGCTCTACCAGGGTGATCTCCACGTCAGCTCTCCTCGATGGGCTGGCCCATCGAGCGACGGGCCAGCAACGTGGCACCGGCGACCGCGGCCGGCATGATCAACACGGCGCCGAGCGGGATCAGGAAGCAGAGGAAGACGGCCACTCCGAAGCCGAGCGCTGTGGGCCGGTCGGCCTTCAGGATCGTCCGGCGCTGCGGCAGCCGCATCCCCCGTCGGTAGAACGGTGCACCCACCAACTCCACGGCGAGGAACCACCCGCCCACTGCCGCCCCGATGACCGGGACGACCGTCTGGCCGACGATCGGGATGAAGCCGGCGACGAAGAGCGGGATGCCGACCAACGCCGTGAGCGCCACCAGGCGTACCGAGTCGGCGAGGCTGCGGCGCAGCGACGACCAGAAGGGCACCTCCACCGCCCCCGGCGTGCCGCCGTACCGCTGCTCGACCTGCTCGGAGATCTTCTCGTAGAACGGGTCGCCGATGACCAGGGTGACAGCGGTGAAGGTGAGCACGCCAAGCAGGCCGCCGAGCCCCAGGAAGGCCAACCCGGCGATCACCCGGACCAGGCTGCGGCCGGTGCTCGACCAGTCGTCGGCGAACGGGGTGACCAGCGCGGCGAGGTCGTCCACGAAGTACACCAGGGTGGCGAGCGCGGCCAGGAAGAGCGCGCCGGAGATCAGCGCCGGCACGATGCCGAGCAGCATCAGCCCCGGGCTGCGGACGTAGAGGCCCAGCCCGCGCAGGAGCAGCCCCGCCCCGGCGAGGAAGCGTCCGACGACCCCGGTCACCGGGCTGGCGATTCTGCTGGCATCCACGATCGAGCAGCCTAACCAGCCGTGATCGGATCCGCCGGGCGGAGCGCTAGCAGCGACTCACCTCGTACACATCAACCGGTTGACGGACGGCGGTGATCCACCGGGGACGCCGAGGTTCGTCGCTGACCGGTCGATTCGCCGGCGGGCCACCCCGACAACCCTTGAGGGGTACGAAGTCAGCGGCGGCGGAAGGCGGCACGATGCCGGTCATCGAGGTGACCCACCTGAAGAAGCGGTACGGCGACCTGGTGGCGGTGGACGACGTGTCGCTCGCCGTGGAGGCCGGGGAGATCTTCGGCGTCCTCGGTCCGAACGGCGCCGGCAAGACCACCACGGTGGAGTGTGTCGCCGGGCTGCGTGTCCCCGACGGGGGCGGGGTGTCGGTCCTCGGGCTCGACCCTCGCGGGGACGCGGCCCAGCTACGCCAGCGGGTCGGGGTGCAACTCCAGGAGAGTCAACTGCCGGACCGGTTGCGGGTGGCCGAGGCGCTGGAGCTGTACGCCTCGTTCTACAGCAACCCCGCCGACCCGGCCGAGCTGATCGACAGGCTGGGCCTCGGCGACAAGCGGAACACCGCGTACAAGAAGCTCTCCGGCGGTCAGAAGCAGCGGCTCTCCATCGCGCTGGCCCTGGTGGGCAACCCGGAGATCGCCATCCTCGACGAGCTGACCACCGGGCTGGACCCGCAGGCCCGCCGGGACACCTGGGGCCTCATCGAGCAGGTCCGCGACAGCGGGGTGACGATCGTGCTGGTCACCCACTTCATGGAGGAGGCCGAGCGGCTCTGCGACCGGGTCGCGGTGATCGACCGGGGTCGGGTGGTCGCCCTGGACAGCCCGGCGGGCCTGGTGTCGTCTGTGGCTCCGGAGCAGCGGATCCGGTTCCGGCCCTCGGCTCCGGTCGACGACCGACTCCTCACCGACCTGCCCGAGGTGTCCGCCGTGCAGCGGACCGGTAGTCAGGTGGTGGTGACCGGCACCGGTGAGTTGCTGCACGCCGTCACCTCGGTGCTCGCGCGCCACCAGATCGTCGCCGCGGACCTGCGGCTGGAGCAGTCCACCCTCGACGACGCCTTCGTCGAGCTGACCGGGCACCGGCCCGCCAACTGAGAGGGAGCCGGCATGCACGCCTTCCGCAACATCCTGAAGACCGAGGCGCGGCTCTACCTCCGGGACCTGCCGACGCTCCTCACCACGATCGGACTGCCGACCCTGATCCTGGTGGTGCTCGGGCTGATCCCCTCGCTGCGCAAGCCGGACCCGACCTTCGACGGGCAGACCTTCGTCAGCTACTTCGCTCCGTCGCTGCTGGTGGTCACCCTCGCCATGGTCGGGGTGAACATCCTGCCTTCGGTGCTGGCCACCCACCGGGAACGCGGCGTCCTGCGTCGGCTGGCGACCACCCCGGCGCACCCGGCGGCTCTGCTCGCGGCCCAACTGGTGCTGGCCCTGGCCGGGATCCTGGCCAGCGCGCTGCTGCTCATCGTCGTCGCCCGGCTCGCGTTCGGGGTGCCGTTCCCCCGGCACCCGCTCGGCTTCACGCTGGCGTTCATCCTCGGCACGGCCGCGCTGTTGTCGCTCGGCCTGCTGGTCGCCGCCGTGGCCCGCACGACGAAGGCGGCCCAGGCCCTGGCCGTGCCGCTGTTCCTGGTGACCATGTTCTTCGGCGGGGTCTACCTGCCTCGGTTCCTGCTCCCGGACGTCGTGGCGCGGATCGGCGACTACACGCCGCCCGGGGTGCAGGCACTCCTCGACGCCTGGACCGGCACCCCGCCGCAGCCGCTGCACCTGGGGATAATGGCGGTGATCGCCGTGGCGGCCGGCGCCAGCGCGGCGAAACTGTTCCGCTGGGAGTGAGCGGAGATGCGATGACCTGCAACGGTGGGCACGACCGTCTGGCCAGTTGGCGGGAACGCGAGGCGAGCCTCTATCGGGTGTTCCCCTTCGGCGGGCTGACCCTGGGCACCCTGCTGGCCCTCGTCGCACCGGCGCCCGCTCATCTTGGGGCACTGCCCACCCTCGCCATCGCCGTGGCGGCCGGATGCTGGGTCGCCTGGTTCGTCACACTGCACCCCGGCTGGCAGAGTCGGCGCACGCTGATGGCGGTCTACTATGCCGGCCTGCTCATGTTCGCCGCCGCACTGGTGGCCGCCAGCCCGTGGTACGGCTTCTTCGCCTGGATCGGCTACATCCACGCCTTTCCGGTGCTGCCCGGGCGCTGGCGGGTCGCCGGCGTGGTCACCACTGCCGCCCTCGTCGCCACGTCGCAGGGCGGCGGTCTGTCGGTGGTGACGTCGCACCTGCCACTCTGGCTGGTGCTGGTGCTGTTCAACCTGGTGGTGGCCGGCTCGGTGACCTGGTTCGCGATGATCGCCGAACAGGAGGACGCCAAACGCAAACGGTTGGTGGCGGAACTCGGCGAGACCAACCGCCAACTCACCGAGACGGCCAGTGAGAACGCCGGGCTGCACGCCCAACTGCTCACCCAGGCCCGGGAGGCCGGCGTGCTGGACGAACGGCAACGGATGGCGCGCGAGATCCACGACACCCTGGCGCAGGGGTTGACCGGCATCATCACCCAGTTGGAGGCGGCCGAGCAGACCCGCGACCGGTCCGCCGACTGGCGTCGGCACGTCGACAACGCGCTCGCCCTGGCCCGGGAGAGCCTCACCGAGGCCCGCCGTTCGGTACAGGCGGTCCGTCCGGAACCGTTGGAGACGGCCCGACTACCGGACGCCCTCGTCGATCTGGGCGGGCGCTGGTCGGCCCTGAACGGGGTACGAGCCGACGTGGCCACCACCGGCACCCCCCGCCCACTGCACCCTGAGGTCGAGGTGACACTGCTACGGGCCGCCCAGGAGGCGCTGTCCAATGTGGCCCGGCACGCCGCCGCCTCGCGGGTCGGGCTGACCCTGTCGTACATGGCGGACGTGGTCACGCTCGACGTCCGCGACGACGGGGCGGGTTTCGACCTCACCGACCAGCCGCTGCCCCGTGAGCCGGGCGGCGGGTACGGGCTGACCGCCATGCGGCAACGGGTGACGAGGGTAGGTGGCGAGTTGGCAGTCGAATCCGAGCCGGGCGGCGGCACCGCCATCTCGGCGTCCGTCCCCGCGCTACCCGGAGGTGCCGGTTGACCGCCCCGGTTCGGCTGCTGATCGTCGACGACCATCCGGTGGTGCGGGACGGCCTGCGGGGGATGTTCACGGGTGACCCCGATTTCGAGGTGGTGGGCGAGGCGGCGGACGGTTCGGAGGCGTTGGCCCTGGTCGCGACGCTGCTGCCGGACGTGGTGCTGATGGATCTGCGGATGCCCGGCATGGATGGGGTGACCGCCATCGGCAGGCTGGCTCGCGCCGGCAGCACCGCCCGGGTGCTGGTGCTCACCACCTACGACACGGACGCTGACGTGCTGCCGGCGATCGAGGCCGGCGCGACCGGCTACCTGCTCAAGGACACACCTCGGGAGGACCTGGTTCGGGCGGTCCGGGCTGCTGCCCGGGGTGAGTCGGTGCTCGCGCCCAGCGTCGCCGGCCGGCTGATGGGCCGGCTGCGCGCTCCCGCGGAGGAGCCGCTCAGTCAACGGGAGTTGGAGGTGCTCACCCTGGTGGCCCGCGGTGCCTCCAACCGGGAGGCGGCGACCCGCCTGTTCATCAGCGAGGCCACAGTCAAGACGCACCTGCTGCACCTGTACGCCAAGCTCGGGGTCAACGACCGGGCTGCCGCGGTGGCCACCGCGTACGACCGGGGGTTGCTGACGCCCGGCGGGCGGTGAGCGGCACCGGGCAGGATGGGCAGATGCGCGCGTCCCGACTGATCTCTTTGCTGTTGCTGTTGCAGTCGCGCGGGTCGATGACCGCGAGCGAGCTGGCGCGGGAGTTGGAGATCTCCGAGCGGACCGTCTATCGGGACGTTCTGGCGCTCTCGGCGGCGGGCGTGCCGGTCTACGCCGACCGGGGGCGTGCCGGCGGTTACCGCCTGCTCGGCGGGTACCGCACCCGACTGACCGGGCTGACCCGGGACGAGGCGGAGGCGCTCTTCCTCGCCGGGCTGCCCGGACCGGCCGGCGAGATGGGGCTCGCCGACGCTGTCGCGTCCGCCGAGTTGAAGGTGCTCGCCGCGCTGCCACCTGCCCTGCGCGACGCGCCGGCCCGTGCCGGGCAGCGGTTCCACCTGGACGTGCCGGGCTGGTTCCGGGAGACCACGCCACCGCTCTGGCTGCCCGAGCTGGCCCGGGCGGTCTGGGGCGACCGGGTGGTGGCGCTTCGCTACCGACGCGGCGACCGGGAGGTGACCCGCCAGGTCCAGCCGTACGGCTTGGTGCTCAAGAGCGCGGTCTGGTATCTGGTCGGCCGGGTCGGCGACGATGTGCGCACCTACCGGGTGGACCGGGTCACCGCTGTCGAGGTGGGCGACGAGCACTTCGACCGCGACGAGGGCTTCGACCTGGCCGGGCACTGGCGCGAGCAGGCCGGGTCGTTTTTGCGGACCATGCTGCGGGCCGAGGTCGCCGTCCGGCTGAGCCCCGCCGGCCTGCGCCAGCTCCGGCACCTGGTCGATGCCCCCTTCGTGTACGACGAACTGGTCGCCGCCGCCAGCCCACCCGACGGGCAGGGCTGGGTGGTGGCCCGGCTGCCCGTCGAGTCGGTCCCGGTGGCGTACCGCCAACTGCTGGGGCTCGGCCCCGAGGTCGAGGTCATCGACCCACCCGAGCTGCGGCGGTTGTTCGCGGAGAGCGCCGAACGGCTCGCCGCGCTCTACCGGTAGCCGGTCACGTCCGACGGCTTGCCCGCGTCGACCACCTCGGTGATGTAGCGGAAACCCTCGGGTTGGCTGCCGTCGAGGTCGGTGAAGCCGTACACCTTGGACAGCGTGCCGGCGTCGACGGACGTGCCGCTCCAGCGGGCCTTCTCCTCGTCGGCGGCGAGCGCGGCCACCGCCCGGCCGACGAAGGCCGGGGTCTCCGAGATGAGGAAGTTCGGGTCGGTGGCGGCCCCGTCGCGCCAGTTCTCCTCGGTCACGCCGAAGTGCTCCAGCATCGCCTCGGAACGGATCCAGCCGGGGGTGAGCGCCACGGCCGTGCAGCCGTGTGGCTTCAGCTCGTGCGCCTGGCTGAAGGCGAGCCGGTTGACCGAGACCTTGGCGAGGTCGTAGAAGACCGACAGTCGGTAGTTCTCGTCGTTGTACGCCTTGGTGCCGTCGCCCATCTCCACCACCAGCCCGCCGGGCTTGCGGATCAGCAGCGGCAGGGCGAAGTGGCTGGTGATGATGTGCGTGTCGACTGCCAGTCGCAGGGTACGGAAGCCGGCGTCGAGCGGCTGCTCCCAGACCGGCTTTTCCCAGGTGACCAGCGGGTCGCCGCCCCAGATGTCGTTCACCAGCACGTCGAGGTGGCCCTGCTCGGCGTCGATCCGGGCAACCAGGTCGCGGACCTGCTCGGGCACCAGGTGGTCGACCTGAACGGCGATGCCGGTGCCACCGGCCGCGCTGACCAGTTCGGCGGTCTCCTCGATGGTCTCCGGTCGGTCCATCTCGGAGCGGCCGGCCCGGGAGCTGCGACCGGTGGCGTAGACAGTGGCTCCGGCCGCGCCGAGCTGAACGGCGATCTGCCGCCCGGCACCACGGGTGGCACCGGCGACGAGCGCGATCTTTCCTGTGAGCGGTTGTGTCATGCCTGCGACGTTGTCAGGAATACCTGACAACCGACGTCCGAATTCGGTACTCGATCTAGTCGACCAGTCGGACCCGGACCCGACGGTTGGCCCGGCCCTTGCTCTCCACCTTGACCACCTGGACCTTGCCGATCTGGGCGGTGGAGGCGACGTGGGTGCCGCCGTCGGCCTGCACGTCCAGCCCGACGATGTCGACAATCCGGACCTCCTGCTCGTCCGGCGGGATGAGGTTGGACTGGGTACGGATGATGTCCGGCAGGGCCAGCGCCTCGGTGCGCGGCAGCACCCGGGTGGCGACCGAGCGGTCGGCGGCCACCTCGGCGTTGACCAGCTCCTCGATGCGGCTCTTGAAGTCTGGCGGCACCTCGGGAAGGTTGAAGTCCATCCGGGCCTCACCGGGTTCCATGGAGTTACCCGTCACCAGCGCGCCGAAGTCGCGGAACACCACACCGCAGAGCACGTGCAGGCCCGAGTGGGTACGCATCAGCCGGGTGCGGCGCTCGTCCTCCACCGCGCCGACGACCTCGGTGCCGACCGGTGGTAGCGGGTCACCCTCGGCGGGGATCAGGTAGGGGTCGTCGCCCTTGCGGGTGCCGACGATGCGGGTCTGTACGCCCTGCCAGAGCAGCACGCCGTGGTCGGGTGGTTGACCACCGCCGCCCGGGTAGAACGCCGAACGGTCCAGCACGATGCCCTGCTCCGCATCGGAGTGCAGGACCGTGCACGTCCATTCGCGCAGTGTCGGGTCGGCAAGGTCCAGCCGGTGCGTGCGGCCGTGCTGTGTGACGCCCATGACAGGGCAGGTTACTCGTTCAGGAAGCCGGAGATGCGGTCCCGCAGATCGGCGCGTTCCGACCAGAGCACGCCGGGCCTGTCGTACACGTGCAAGGTGGCCTGGGGCAGCGCGACGGCGAGCCGCTCGGCGACCTCGACCGGGTGCAGGTCGTCGCCCGCGCAACCGATCACCAGCGCCGGCGCGGTGACGCCCGTCAGGTCACCGATCTGGCGCAGCGGTGTCTGGTCGGTGAGCGTGGCCAGACCGTCGGCGAGACCGTCGCGGAGCAGTTGGTCGAGCCGTTGTCGCAGGTAGGCCCAGCCGGCCGGGGTGTTGCGCACCGCCGGGGGCAACTCCAGCGTGACGATGTCGGCGACCGCCGAGGCGTCCCCGCTCTCCACCGCTTCCAGCAGGTCGGTGACGCGTTCGCGGGCGATCGGCCCGCGTGGCTCGTCGAGGACCGCCGGCAGGAAGAAGACAAGCTTGTCGAAACGCTCCGGGCTCTCCACGAGGAGCCGGCAGAGGGCACCCGCGCCGAGGCTCGCGCCGAACGCCCGGCTGGCGCCGCCGAGGTCGGCGATCGCCCGCAGATCCCGGGCCAGGTCCAGGTAGTCCCACGGCCCGTCCGGGGCTTCGGAGCGGCCGTGCCCACGGAACTGGAAGAACACCTTGCGGCCGTTCACTCCACTGCCGAACGGTCGGGTGGTGGCGATGCCGTGGCCCAGCCCGTGCGCGAACACGGTGACCGGATCACCGGTGCCGGTGACCAGCCGCTCCAGCCGTACGCCGTGCGGGGTGTCGACCAGCTCGGTCTCCGGCTCCGGCAGCGCCGGCCGGCCGGTACGCGGCCCACCCGGCCCGGGCCCCCAGGTGCGGGGCCCGCTGTCGGGTGGGGGCGGCCAGCGAAAACCTCTCACCAGAACCCTTTGCCGTCGCTCAGGTCGCGCAGACCGACCCGGACATCGAGCAGGTAGATCAGACCGGCGGCGATGCCGACCAGTCCGAAGAGGCTGATCGGACCGAAGCCGAGCAGGGTGAGCACGAGGCAGACCGCCAGGATGGCGATCCAACCGCCCTTGGGCAGCGTCCCGATGGCGGGGAAGGCGTCGGAGCGCTGCGTGACGGCGTGCACCAGGGCGACGCCCTGAACGATCAGCGCGAAGACGAGCAGGATCAGCTCGATCACGTCACGGACGGCAAAGGCGAAGATCGGCGCGGCGTTGGCCATGTCGGCCAGTTTATGTCCACGACCCCGGCTACGTCCGACAAGGACGCCGCCGGGGTCATGGACCCGACGGGCTACTCGGCGGCCGGGCGGGTCCGCTTGGTGGCCCGGGGAAGCTTCGCCGACGGGGTCTCGGCCGGCTTGGGGGCCTTCGGCGCGCGGGCGACCTTCTTGACCGCAGCCGGCTTGGCCTCGGCGATCTCCGCCACGTCGGCCGGGGTCGGCGCGTCGGCGGGGGCCGCAGCGGTGGGGGTGGTGACAGCCGCGGTGGTGGCCGGCGTCACGGCCTCGGTGGCCTCGATGTCGGCGTTGACGGTCTCGGCGGCCTCCAGCACGCCGGCACCGACGACCCGCTCGCCCCGGGCGACCAGCGCGCCGTACGCGGCGAACGCGCGCTCCTGGGCGACCTGGGCGCCCGCGACCACCAGGGCGGCGTTGCGGGTCGCGGCGGCGCGCAGCTTGTCGATGTCGGCCACCTCGCGCAGCTTCGCCAGGTCGGCGGTCTCGTTGGCGGTGCGCAGCGTCTCGGTGGCCTTCTGCTTCAGCTCGAAGCCGGTCAGCACGGCCCGGCCACCCAGGTCGGCGACGACCCGGGTGCTGAGGACGCCGACCACGGCCGGAAGCTTGCGCAGCTGCTCGATGGCCAGCTCTCCGGCGCCGGCTGCGGCGTAGATCGGGGCGGGGATGCGGTTGGTCTTCGGCTCGCTCATGACGTCTCCTCTTCGGCCGCGTCGGCGGCCTTCTTCTTCTGGGGGATGCTGGTGCTGCCCGGGGCGGGGGCGGTGCCCGCCTCGGTGACGGCTACCGACTCGAGCACGGCCTCGGTCGGGGTGCCGCCCACTGTGGTGGGGCCGGTGGCGGCCACATTGGCCAGGTCGGCGGCCTGGCTGGCGGGCTGGTCGGCGGGCTGGTCGGCCTGCGTCGTCTCGGCTTCGGCCTCGGCCTCGGCCAGCCGGGTGTTCTCCCGGCGGAACGTCTCGTAGATCTGACTGAGCGACTGCTTCTGGGCCATCGTCAGGTCGGCGTCCACGGCGATGGCGGCGAGCACCCCATGGCCTTCCTTGTCGTCGAGCAGACCGGCGCGCAGGTACATCGCCGGCGTGGAGACCCGCAGTGCGCTCGCCAGTTGCTGGAGCACCTCGGCGCTGGGCTTGCGCAGACCGCGCTCGATCTGGCTGAGGTACGGGTTGCTGACCCCCGCCTGCTCGGCGAGCTGCCGTAGCGAGATCTTGGCGTTGCGCCGAAGATCGCGGATGAACCCGCCGACGTCGGGAAGGTCCTTGGGTGTGGCCATGGCAGCGACGCTAACCGCCCGCGCTAGCTGTTGCAAGCAAAACGCTAACCATAGTTAGCAAGGTCTCAGCGCCCCGTTTGCGCGCCGACCGACCGATCCGTACGGTCCGTCCGTGCACAAGATCACAGTCAATGGAGCAAGCATCGCGTACGACGAGGCCGGCACCGGTTCGCCCGTCGTCCTGCTGCACGCCGGAATCGCCGACCGGCGGATGTGGCGGGGGCAGGTGTCCGCGCTCGCCGCCCGGCACCGGGTGATCGTCCCGGACCTGCGCGGCTACGGAGACTCGGAGCTCCCGCCGACCCCGTTCGCGCACCACGACGACGTGGCCGGGCTGTTGGACGCGCTCGACCTGCCCCGGGCCGCCCTGGTCGGCTGCTCCTTCGGTGGGGCTGTCGCCATCGACACCGCGCTGGCCCACCCCGACCGGGTGAGCGCGCTCGCGCTGTTCGACACGGCGGTCTCCGGCAACGAGTGGTCCGACGAGGCGAACGACCTCTGGGACGGCCTGGTCGGCGAGGTCGACCCGGACGACTTCGTCGCCGGCGCGGCCGGTGAGGTGCGGTTCTGGGTGGTCGGCCCGCACCGCCAGCCGGAGGACGTCGACACCGAGCTGGTCGCGTTCGCGCAGGAGATGGACCAGCGTGCCCTCGCCGCCGAGCTGGCGCTCGGCGCGGTCGAGGTGGGAGAGCTGTCGCCACCGGCGATCGGTCGTCTCGGCGAGCTGAAGATCCCCGTCTTGGTCACCGCTGGTGCCGCGGACGTGCCGGACATCAGTCGCCTCGCCGACCGGATCGCCGCCGAGGTCCCCGGCGCGGTACGACTGCCCGACGTGCCGGACGCCGCGCACCTGCTGCCGCTGGAGCGTCCGGAGCCGGTCAACGCCGCACTGCTCGACTTCCTGGGCTAGCCACCACCGACGCCGCCGGCGGTGTCACCAGAGCGGGCGGACCGCCCCGACCGGTACCCCGCCACCGAAGAGCGGCACCTCGGCGTACTCGGTCAGCACCGGAGTGTCCACGCCGAGCCGGCGCAGCGCGGAGACCAGTACCGGCATCCGGGCCCGGTCGGCGCCGTCGTCGATCTTCAGTGCGACGGCGCCGACGCCCGGCAGCGCCACGGCGATCACACCCTCGGCACCGACCTTGGCCAGCAGCCCCGGGACGCCACGCATCAGCCGGGTGTCGTCGGCCTGGGTGCCGCCCACGATCTCCGGGTGGGCCCGCATCGCGTCGGCCACGGTGCGCGGCACCGAGCCGGGCTCCGCGTCGACCAGCCGCAGGTACGCCCCGGCCAGGCCGGTCAGCGACACCGCGAGGACCGGGGCGCCGCAACCGTCGACCCCCACGGCCGCAGCCTGCTCGCCGGTGAACTCCTCGATGGCGGCCCGCAACCGCTGCTGAAGGGGGTGCTCCGGCCGCCAGTAGCCCTCCCGCGACCAACCGGCGGCCTCGCAGGTCAGCAGCATCCCGCTGTGCTTGCCGGAGCAGTTCATCTGCACCCGGCTCGGGCCGCCACCGGCGCGAAGCACCGCCTCCCGGGCCGCAGTGCCCACCGGCAGGTCGGGCGGGCAGTGCAGCGCCGACGCGTCCAACCCGGCGCGCTCCAGCAGGGCATCGACCCGGGTCAGATGGAATTCCTCGCCCGCGTGACTCGCCGAGACCAGCGCCACGTCGGCCGGGTCGGTCAGGGCCAGGCCGGCCCGGAGCATCCCGATCGCCTGCATCGGCTTGCTCGCCGACCGGGGGAAGATCGGCGAGGACACGTCCCCGGCGGACGCCACAGCGATACCGGCGGCGTCCAGCACCACCACCGAGCCACGGTGCGCACCCTCCACGAACCCGGACCGGACCACCTCGGCGAGCGGCGCGCCGCCCTCGTACGTCTTCGTCACGCGCTGGACG
Organism: Micromonospora sp. NBC_00362; assembly: GCF_026342155.1. Classification (NCBI taxonomy): domain Bacteria; kingdom Bacillati; phylum Actinomycetota; class Actinomycetes; order Micromonosporales; family Micromonosporaceae; genus Micromonospora; species Micromonospora sp. NBC_00362. The sequence continues at coordinate 5,126,805 of NZ_JAPENH010000001.1, read as the reverse complement.
GTACCGACGGTCCGGGGGTGCCCGGCGGCGGGGTGACCAGGAGGTCCACCGCCCGGGTGACAGGGGCGCGGGACAGACCCGGCCTTACAGCCCGAGCAACTCGCGGGCCTCGGTGGTGGTCAGCGGCGGGCGCTGGGCGAGCTGGGCGAAACCCACAGCGCGGGCGACCAACTGCATGTTGGACTCCACCGGGCGGCCCTTCGCGTACGTCACGGTGTCCTCCATGCCAACCCGCAGGTGCCCGCCGGTCGACAGCGAGGCCAGCAGCACCGCGATGGTGCTCCGGCCGACGCCGGTGGCCGAGAAGGTGGTGCCCTCGGGCAGGTCCCGCAGCATCCGGTGGGCCGCGACAAGGGTCTCGGTGGTGCCCGGCATACCGCCCGGCACGCCCATCACGAAGTCGACGTGCACGTGCCCGCCGGCCGGCAGCCCGTACTTGCCGAGCAACCGCTGCAACGCGGACAGGTGGCCGAGGTCGAAGATCTCGTACTCCGGCACGATCCCGCGTTCCTGCATCCGGGTGTGCAGGTCGACGATGAACTCCCAGCGGTTGAGGAAGACGTCGTCGCCGAAGTTGACGGTGCCCATGGTGCAGGAAGCCATGTCCGGACGCGCGTCGAGCACGGCGAGCCGGGCGGCCTCCGGGTCGGTCACCGCACCACCGGAGGAGAGCTGCACGATCAGGTCGGTGCTCTCCCGCAGCGCCGCCACGGTGTCGGCCAGCCGCACCGGGTCGAGCGTCGGCCGGGCCTCGTCGTCGCGGATGTGGACGTGGATCACGGCGGCGCCGAGCGCCTCGCACTCCTTGGCGGTGAGCAGCAACTCGTCGAGGGTCACCGGCAGCGCCGGCACCTCCGCCTTGGCCGACTCAGCGCCGGTCGGGGCCACCGTGATCAACGTCCCTGTCGTCATGCCGGCGATCCTAGACGGCCCGCTCAGGACGGGTCGATCGCCGCCGCGGTCTCGCCGATCAGCAAAGCGGCGTCATCGGAGACGTTCCGCTTCAACACCGCGAGCGCGACCTGGCCCAGCTCGTGGTGCAGCACTGCGGTGCCGACGAAGCCGACCGTCCGGCCGTCGAGGGTCACCGGCGTACCGGCCGCCGGCGGCTGGTCGGTGGTCACCCCGTCCAGATGCAGCAGTACGAGGCGACGCGGCGGCCGACCCATGTTGTGCACCCGCGCCACAGTCTCCTGCCCCCGGTAGCAACCCTTGTCCAGATGCACCGCCGGGGCGATCAGGTCGACCTCGGCCGGAATGGTCCGGTGGTCGGTGTCCACCCCGACGCGGGGCTGCCGGGCGGCCACCCGGATCGCCTCGTACGCCCACAGCCCCGCGACCGGCACGCCGGCGCCGCGCAGCTCCGCCACCACCTGGTCCATCGCCGACCGGGGCACCAGCAGGTCCACCCCGAGCGGACCACGCCGGGCCCAGCCGCCGATCGGCAGCGGTCGTACGTCGTACCGAGCGCTCGCCCGAAGTGGCACGGCACCGTGCGGGAACTTCGGACCCGGCACCGCTACCACGTCCGGTGCGGCGAGCCCGGTCACGCCGAGCGTGCCGAGCGCCTCCATGGCCGCCGGCCCGACCAGCGACAACAGCGCGCGCTCGGCCGTCGCGTCGCGTGGTTCGACCTTGCTGAAGAACCGCATCTTCTCCAGGTAGGTCAGCAGGCCCTGGGTGGCGCCGGGCTCGGTGTCCAGCCAGGTGGTCTCGCCGTCCTCAGCGACCATGGCGTGCTGCTCGATGTGGCCGTGCGGGGACAGCACCAGCAACTCGGTGCCCTCACCCGCGGCGAGGGCGCTCAGGTGCTGCGAGGTGACGGTGTGCAGCCAACTGGCCCGTTCTTCTCCGGCCACCGCGATGACCCCTCGATGCGACCGGTCGACCAGACCGACAGCGGTGTCGAGCGTGCGCTGCTCGCGCAGCGGGTCGCCGTAGTGCGCGGCCACCCCCCGCACCCCGGCCGCTACGTGCGCCGGATCCGGTTGGTCACGGCTGGCCTCGTCGATGCCCTCGACGGCCACCGCACCCGCGATGTCGATCATTTTTGGTCCCCGTTCTCGCAGCGTGCGCAGACGCCGAAGAGTGACACGTGCCCGATGTCCACCCGGAACCCGCGCTGCGCGGCCAACTGGTCGGCGAGGGGGCGGAGCAGCTCCGGATCGATCTCGTCGATCGCGCCACACTCCCGGCAGACCAGGTGGACGTGTTGGTGTTCACCGGCGGCGTGATAGGTCGGTGAGCCGTGCGACAGGTGCGTGTGGGTGACCAGACCGAGCCGTTCCAGCAGCTCAAGCGTGCGGTAGATGGTGGTGATGTTGACGCCGGCGGCGACCTCCCGGACCGCGGTGTGCACCTGCTCCGGGGTGGCGTGGCCCAGATCGAGCACCGCCTGGAGGACGAGCTGCCGCTGGGCCGTCAGCCGCAGCCCACGGGCCCGCAGCATTTCCGCGAGGGAGGATTCGGACACCGTCCGATCATAGTTCGGCCACCAGGCTGTTCCCCGCACCGCGATCGATCACCGCTACGCTCGACGGTCATGGTGAGGTCGTCCGTCGGGAAGGTCGCGGCCGACCCGACCGCGCGGATCGCCGTCCTGGGGCGTGGCCCGGTGCCGCCCGGCGACCCGGTGCTCCGCGGTGACGACCTCGGGGTGCTGCACGGCGACGGCCTCTTCGAGACCATGCACCTGCGCGACGGCCGGCCGTGGCTGCGCGACGAACACCTGGCCCGCCTCGCCACGGCGGCGGCCGCCGTCGAGCTGTCAGTGCCCCCCGCCAGCGCGCTGATCGACCTGCTGGACCAGGTGCGGACAGGCTGGCCAGAGGCTGTGGAAGGGGCACTTCGGCTGGTCTGCACCCGAGGCCCGGAGGCCGGCGGTCCGCCCACCATCTACGCAACGCTGGCCCCGGTGCCGGCGGCTACCCGGGCCGCCCGGCGGGACGGAATCACTGTGGCCACCCTGCCGCTGGGGCTGCCCGCCGCCGCCCGCAGCGGGCTGAGCTGGCTGCCGGCCGGCATCAAGTCCACGTCGTACGCGGTCAACAGCGCCGCCCGCCGCTGGGCCCGCCGGGCCGGCGTGGACGACGTGCTCTGGATCTCCTCCGACGGGTACGCGCTGGAGGGCCCCACCGCCAATGTGGTGTGGCTCACCGACGGCATGCTCTGCACGGTGCCGGCCGCCAGCACCGGCATCCTCGCCGGCACCACAGCGGCCTGGCTGCTCGCCCACGCGAGCGAGCTGGGCCTGAGCGCCGCCGAACGGATGGTCAGCACCGCCGAACTGCACGCGGCGGACGGCGTGTGGTTCACCTCGTCACTGCGCGGAGCCGCCGAGGTCCACACGCTGGACGGGGTACGGCGGGCTCACTGCCCGCGTACCCCAGCCCTACAGGCAGTGCTGGGTTTCCCCATCTAGCCGGCGCCGACCGTCGAGGTCAGCCACCGACCCGGACGAGTCGGGCGGAGAGGTGCGGGCTGAGCCCGTGCCCCATGGCAGCCATTTCCTGGGCGTAGAGCAGCGCACCCTCGACGATGCCGAAGAGCCGGTGCCCACCGGTGACCTCCTTGGCGGTCGGAGTCCGGATCACCGCGTCGGTGGCGAACTCGAGCTGCGTGCCGGTGCGCTTGCCCAGGTGCAGCTCCATCACCCCGGTCGGGGTGGTCAGCAGCGCCTCCAGCTCGTCGGTCGCCCGCCCATCCACCAGCACCGGCCGCCACCAGCCCACCTCGCGGCCGGCCGGACGGACCGGCTTGCTCTCCTCGTCGAGGATCCACGCACGCGACTCGTATTGCAGGAACGGTCGGCCGTCGTGGCTGATCCGGATCTCCTGCGCGTAGTCGAAATCGTCGATGGTGGGGAAACCGCCCTTGCCCCTGCCGCGCCACAGACCGACGTACGGCAGCAGGGCATCCAGCGCGGGGTGCAGCTTCGGCCCGACCCGCAGGTCGTGGCTCTCCTCGAACGGGTACTCCTCGACCGGCGGCGCGTTCAGCCACGGCGGCTGCAGCGGGTTCTCGCTCACCAGCGTCACCAACGTCCTCTCGAAATGCGTACGGCAAGGTAGACCAGGCCACCGGCGAGCCCGCCCAGGCCAGCGACCAGCAGGCTGACAAACCCGATCTCGGTAACCATCCCGGCCATCCTATGCTGGGCCACATGGCCCGCAATCTCGTCGTCAAGGCCACCGCAGGGGCGGACGCCCCGGAGCGGTGCGCGCAGGCATTCACCGTCGCCGCGACGGCGGTAGCGGCCGGGGTGGACGTCTCGCTCTGGCTGACCGGTGAGTCCACCTGGTTCGCGCTGCCCGGTCGCGCCCAACAGTTCGACCTGCCGCACTCCGCGCCCCTGGCCGAGCTGTTGCACGTCATCCTGACCAGCGGTCGGGTGACCGCGTGCACCCAGTGCGCGGCCCGACGGGAGATCGGCCCGGACGACGTGCTGCCCGGGGTCCGGATCGCCGGTGCCGCGGTCTTCGTCGAGGAGGCGTTGGCCGAGGGCGCGCAGGCACTCGTCTACTGACCCACGGCGGCTGTGGGTCCATCCGAGCGGAGTGCCGATACCGACCCGACATCTCGGACGGCTGCCTACGATTCGGATGTGACCGAGGCGGCGGAGAGGTTCTTCGAGGCACTGCCGTCGCGCGCCGCCGAGGTCCTGGGCGGCCTGGCCGACGGCACCCTCCAGATCGACCTCGGCGAGGACCACCGCACCGAACACTGGCGGGTCCGGATGCGGCCCGGGTCGGTGCAGGTCAGCCGGGGACGTGGCCCGGCCGACGCGATCTGGTACAGCAGCGCGGCCCTCTTCGAGAGGCTGATCACCGGTGAGGCCCAGGGGGTCGCGGCGGTGCTGCGCAACGAGAGCACGTTCAGCGGGAACGTGGTGCTCTTCCTCGCCTTCCGTCGGTTCTTTCCGAACCCGCCCGGCACCCGCGACCCCCGCGAAACGGCCCGTCGAGCAGCCGGGCGACTTCGGTGAAGGACCTCGTCAGCATTCTGGACGGCAACACCTTCCTGGTCAGCGACCGGCGCGGGGACATCGAACCGTCCTACGACTTCCCCACCGGGTTGTTCTCCTTCGACACCCGCTTCCTGTCCACGTGGGTGCTCACACTGGACGGCGAACGGCTGCACGCCCTCTCCGTCGACGACGCCGAGTCGTACCGCACCAGGTTCTTCCTCGCCCCGGGCGAACCCACGCACTATCTGGACGCCAAGGCGTCGGTGATCCGCAGCCGGGCGATCGTGGGCAGCTTCGAGGAGGAGCTGACAGTGCTGAACCACCTCGGCGCGGAGGTCGAGTACACCCTCCGGATCGAGATCGGGGCCGACTTCGCCGACCTGTTCGAGATCAAGAACTCTCGGCAGAAGCGGGGCCGCACCACAGTCACCGTCGCCGAGAACGAGCTGCGGCTGACCTACCGGCGGGAGGCGTTCCACCGGGAGATGGTGGTCAGCAGCACCGCGCCGGCGCAGGTCGACGACACCGGATTGACCTTCCGGATCCGGGTAGCCCGCAACGACAGCTGGACCACCCGGCTGCACGTGTCCAGTGTCGTCTTCGGTGCCCGGGGCGAGGACATCCGGGCCACCCTCCCGTACGGCGGCAGTCGCAGCGCGACCGCCATCCGGGCCGAGCAGCAGGAGCTGATCGACCGGGCGCCGAAGCTCGGCTGCGACTGCGAGCCGCTGGCCGGGGCGTACCGGCGCAGCCTCAACGACCTGGCCGCGCTGCGCTACGAGTCGATCGCCCTGGGCGTACGGCTGATCGCCGCAGGACTTCCCTGGTTCATGACCCTGTTCGGCCGGGACAGCATCATCACCTCGTTGCAGGTGCTGCCGTTCCTGCCGGAGCTGGTCCCGCCGACCATCCTGATGCTGGCCGGACTTCAGGGGCAGCGGGTGGACGACTTCCGAGACGAGGAACCCGGCAAGATCCTGCACGAGCTGCGGTACGGGGAGACCGCCGGCTTCGAGGAGCAGCCACACTCGCCGTACTACGGGTCGGCCGACTCGACGCCCCTGTTCATCATCCTGCTCGACGAGTACGAGCGGTGGACCGGGGACGCCGCACTCGTCCGCAAACTGGAGTCGCAGGTCCGCGCGGCGCTGAAGTGGATCGACACCTACGGTGACCTGCTCGGCACCGGCTACCTCTGGTACCAGACCCGCAACCCGGAGACCGGCCTGCAGAACCAGTGCTGGAAGGACTCCTGGGACGCCATCTCGTACGCCGACGGTCAACTGCCCGGCTTCCCCCGGGCCACCTGCGAGCTGCAGGGTTACGCCTACGACGCGAAGATCCGGGCCGCCCGGCTGGCCCGGACCTTCTGGAACGACCCGGAGTTCGCCGACGAGCTGGAGCGGCAGGCCGCCGACCTCAAACGGCGGTTCGACAGCGACTTCTGGATCGCCGACCGCGAGTACTACGCGCTCGCGTTGGACGCCGACGGCCGGCAGGTGGACGCGCTGACCTCGAACATCGGGCACCTGCTGTGGAGCGGCATCGTGGACGAGTCGCGCGCCGGCAAGGTGGTCGAGCACCTGCTCGGGCCACGACTGTTCTCCGGCTGGGGAGTGCGGACGCTCGCCGCGGACGAGGGACGGTACAACCCGATCGGTTACCACGTGGGCACCGTCTGGCCGTTCGACAACTCGATCATCGCCTGGGGGTTGTGGCGGTACGGCTTCCGGGAGGAGGCGGGGTTGCTCTGCGACACGATGCTTGCCGCGTCCCGGTACTTCGAGGGTCGGCTGCCGGAAGCGTTCGCCGGCTACGCCCGGGACCTCACCGACTACCCGGTGGAGTACCCGACCGCGTGCAGCCCGCAGGCCTGGTCGACCGGCACCCCGCTGCTGCTGCTGCGGGTGATGCTGGGGTTGGAGCCACAGGGTGAGCACCTGATCATCGACCCGGCCGTGCCACCCGGGATGGGCCGGGTCGAGCTGCTGGACATCCCCGGCCGGTGGGGCATGGTCGACGCGTTGGGCCGCAGCCGCGACCCGGACGACCAGCCGGGCGACGGTTGACCCGAGCGGGCTGCCCGGTTCAGCTCGGGCAGCCGACGGTGGCGGCCAGTCGGGTGGCGTCCGGGCTGATCTCGGCCAGCACCGTGACGGCACCGCTGCGGTACGCGTACACCGGGGGTTGGTCCAGCAGTGGGGCGTTGCCGGCCAGCGGGGCGAGCGCGGCCGTCGAGGCCGCCGGGCCGGAACCGTTCGCGGACCACGCGGTACGGGCGAGCCCACCGCCCGGGCAGGGCGCGGTGACCTGCTCCGACGTGGCGTCACCCGTGCGGTCGAGGGCCGTCAGCGCGGCGGTCAGGGCGGCGGCCTCCGGGCCGGCAGCGGTGGCCGGGGACGGCGTGTAGCCGGCGCCGACCGGTCGGCAACCGGTGTCGACGACCAGTCGCACCCGGCCGTCGACCGTCGGCCGGCCCTCGACGGCCACGAAGTCTCCGGCGTCGGCGCGCAGCTCGGGGCCGTCCACCCCGGGCCGGACCCCGGCCCGCCAGCTCGCCGGCAGCCGCTCGGCGATGCCGACCAGGACGGCCCGCTCGTCACCGGAGGCAGCGAGCACCCCGACCTCGCGCCGCAGCCTCGCCCCATCGGCGAACGGGGTGACCCGGCAGCCGGACGCGATCCGCGCCGGCCCCAGTTCCAGCAGCCCGGCGGCACCGGCCGCACCAGCCAACTCGCCGACCGCCCGGTCGACCACCGGCCCGGCCTGATCGAGGGAACGCTGTTCGCGCACGGTCGGCGGGTCGTTCCGCACCGATATCCAGGTGAGCCCGGCCAGCAGCACGGCCCAGGCCACTGTCACGGCCAGCAGCCAACGTCGCCGCGACCGGGCCGGTGTCGGCGCGGCGGGGCCGGTCGAAGAGGCCCAACCCGTCTGCACAGCACCGCTCACCCGGCCATGGTGTCACGCGCCCGCCGCCGGGCCGGCAGCGGAGGCGGTCGCCCTGGTGGAGCGACAGCGGGTCAGTGGTGGTTTCGCCGGGGCGGCGGGTCGAGTCGGTAGCCGATCCCCCGCACGGTGTGCACCTGCGGGCCGCCCGGCAGGCCCCGCAGCCTGCGACGAAGCCGTCTGATGGTGGATTGCAGCGCTGCGGTGTCCGCGCCACCCAGCGCGGAGACGCAGAGCCGTTCGTAGCTCCACACCGCAAGCGGTGGGCCGACGAGCAGGGTGAGCAACTCCCGTTCGGTGGGGGTCAGCGGGAGCACCTCGCCACGCCAGGTGACCCGCTGTCCGACCCGGTCGACGACCAGTTCACCCCACGTCACCAGGCCGCACGGTTCCACCCCTGGGGGGACCGGCCTGACGGCCGGGGTCGGGGCATTCGGCGACGAGAGCAGCAGTGCCCGCAACTGGACCAGGTCTTCGCAGCTCACCACCTGACCAACCCCGTCGAGCTGTCGCCGCACCCGCTCAAGCATCAAGGCATCCGCGCTGACGCAGACGATGATCGGAACCCTTTGACCGGACACGTCGCTGTCCGCACCAACCGTGGTCTCCACTCTTAGATAGTGACGCATACCGATGGATTTGATTGGACCGTCCGCGTCGTCGACAACACCCAACTTTCTCCCAGCACCCCGCAAGGCCACCCGCTCGCGCCCGCGTCGCCGCATCACTCGCGCCAACTGTCGTAGAACCGACACCAGCACAACCAAAGAGCGGGTGCCATCGATTGACAGTGGGTAGTGGACTAGTGACGCGAGGATCCGTAACACGGTCCGCGTCGTCGGAGGGAGGCACTAGGGTGACGCCAACAGCGACGTCGTCGACGGCGAGAGGACCAGCAATGGGCACCGCCATCGTCAAGACCCCGCAGGAGCTGCGCGAGTGGCGAGCGCGGCTCCTGGAGCGTGTCCACATGAACAAAGAGACGCTGTATGACCTGGGGCGCAACTTCGAACTCCGCGCCGACGAGCGCAGCGTCTACGAGATGGTCCGCTCCATTGACTACCTGCTCGGCGATGACGACTGACGGGACCCCCGTCCCTCTGGACCTGATCGCCCGAGCCAGCGCTTTCGCCGACGACATAACCAGCCGAGTGCAACGAGTGGTGAGGACAGAGAAGCACCTGTCCGCGCTGCTGATGCCTGGCAGGAACGGCGGTCGCGTCATGGTGGGCATCGTCGAGGGAGACGACTTCGGCACCTTCCCGCTGTACATCGACAACAAGCACCGCCTTGACCTGCTAATCAAGTTCAACTGCTGCATGGACTCGAGCGGCAGACACCTGGCCACGGACAGCTCCTGGCTCCATGTCACACCCAAGGGTGAAAAGGCGCCCTTGTTCCGCTACGAGTACGTCCGGGAGTTCCAGCCCGGCGTGCCCTGTGCTCACCTTCACGTGCATGGTCACCGCGACGAATTCGCCTTTGTCATGCAGGACGGGCCAAGCGGACGTCCGAGAGCCCGTAAGCGCAGACACGAGGTACCGCGGCTTGCCAAGTTCCACTTCCCGCTCGGCGGGCACCGTTTTCGGCCCTGCGTCGAGGACGTCCTGCAGGCCGTGGTGGAAGAGTTCTCCGTCGACACGGTCGAGGGATGGCGAAACGCAGTCGACGAAGGTCGGGAAGAGTGGCGCAAGCTCCAACTACTGGCTGCTGTACGCGACGCTCCGGGCATCGCCGCTCGGGCGCTGGAGGAGCTGCACTACAAGGTCGTTCCGCCAGACTCAGCCCCTGCCGACAACCAGAGCAGAATGCGAGCTTACTGACGCTGCGAAGAGACGACCGGGGCCGGCCACCCCCGTGAGGGTGACCGGCCCCGGTCGATCAGAGCAGTGGGTCAGGCGACGGTGACGGCAACCTCGTTGACGCCTCGGCCGGCAGTCACAGCGGTGTCGCCGTTGCCGTGCCGGGACAACGCCCGCAGCGTCCAGGACCCCGGCGCGGCGAAGAACCGGAACTGCCCGGCGGCCGAGGTGACCACCTCGGCGGTGAACTCACCTGTCGAGTCGAGCAGCCGGACGTACGCGCCGGGCACCGGCTCCGCCTCGGTTGAGCGGACGACGCCGGTGATGACGGTTTCCTTCTCCAGGTCCAGGCTGGCCGGCAGCGGCGCGGCCTGGTCCGGTGCGGCGCAACCCGCGGCGGTGGGAAGAGTCATGATCAGGCCTCCCCGGGTTCGTCGCCGAGAGCGACCGGCACACCGACCAGCGAGCCGTACTCGGTCCAGGAACCGTCGTAGTTCTTGACGTTGCGGTGACCCAGCAGCTCCTGCAGCACGAACCAGGTGTGCGAGGAGCGCTCACCGATCCGGCAGTACGCGATGGTCTCCTTGCCGTCGTCGAGCCCCGCGTCGCCGTAGACCTTGCGCAGCTCGTCGTCGGACCGGAAGGTGCCGTCCTCGTTGGCCGCCTTGGACCAGGGAACGCTGATCGCGGTGGGGATGTGGCCGGCCCGCTGCGCCTGCTCCTGCGGCAGGTGGGCGGGGGCGAGCAGGCGACCGGCGAACTCGTCGGGGCTGCGCACGTCGACCAGGTTCTTGGTGCCGATCGCGGCGACGACCTCGTCGCGGAAGGCCCGGATGGAGGTGTCCGGCTCCTGCGCGACGTACTGCGTCGCCGGGCGGGACACCGCGTCGGTGACGAGCGGGCGGGCGTCAAGCTCCCACTTCTTGCGACCGCCGTCGAGCAGCTTCACGTCACGGTGGCCGTAGAGCTTGAAGTACCAGTAGGCGTACGCGGCGAACCAGTTGTTGTTGCCGCCGTACAGGATGACGGTGTCGTCGTTGCTGATGCCCCGCTCGGAGAGCAGCGCCTCGAACTGCGTCTTGTTGACGAAGTCCCGGCGAACCTGGTCCTGGAGGTCGGTCCTCCAGTCAATCTTGATGGCGCTGGCGATGTGGCCGGTCTCGTAGGCCGAGGTGTCCTCGTCGACCTCGACGAAGACGACGCCCGGGGCGTCGAGGTTCTTCTCGGCCCACTCGGCCGAAACGAGTGCGGTGTCGCGACTCATCGAATCACTCCCTGGTGAGGATGGATGGTGAGCCAACGCGCGCGAATCGATGGGTGTAACTGTCGCACCACGCGCGGGACCCAGCGGAAGGACGGGATCACGGGTTCGTGCGACGGCGCCGCTGCCGGGCGTTCGGTGGGATAACCGGAGGGTGCGAGAACCCTGTGCCGGTGGCCGCCGTCAGGCGGCCGGAGACAGCCCCGCCGTCAGATGACGGGGCGACACAGGCAGGTGGCCACGCGGCACAGGTCGACCGCGCGCCGTTTGGTGAGGTGGGTCCCCATGGTCAGGGAGCGTACCAGCCAGTGACCGTGCTGCCACTGGGCCGACCACCATCCGGGATCGTTCGGGCCGCCGAGACATTCGGCGGCCCACAGCGCCTCCGGCGTCAGCCAGCGGAGTTGATCGGCACGTTCTTGGCGTCGGCGGTGACCGCCAGCCCTTCCGGCAGTGGACGGACCTCCCGGACCGCGAGCTGGAACGGCAACTCCGGCAGGGGCACGTCGATGGAGATGCTCTTGGCGTAGTTGCTCAGGAAGGCCCGAGCCAGCGGCAGGTTCGGCAGACCCGCGGCGTCCAGGTCGTTGAACCGCAGGGCGACCGCGCCGTTGTCGGCGACAGTGACGTCGGCGGTGCCGCTGATGGTGAGCTTCTGACCGAGGATGTCGGCCGGGGCCTTCACGGTGAGCTTGCCGTTCTGCTCGCCGAGGGTGAGACCCGGGCGGTTCAGCAGCGCGGCCAGACTCTCGTAGCTGATCGTGCCGGCACCGTTGACGGTGTCCGCCACGACGTCACCCTGGCCAGTGCGCAGGGTATCCAGCGAGGCCCGAACGTTGCGGGCTGTCACGTCGAGCACCGGCAGCCGAACGGCGTCGCCCTCGACCGAGGCCTGCACGTCCCGCAGGTTGATGGTGATCCGCTGGTAGCGGCCATCCACCACCTGGGTGAGGAACGGAGTTCCGCCCACCTCCACCTCAGGTGCGGCGGACTGTGCGCCCTGCTTGGCGATCTCCTGGCGTACGCGGTCACCGATCATCCGCTCGGCGACCCCGACCGCGACCCGGTCGGCGACCACCAGCAACCCCGCCAGCACCAGGAGCAGCACGAACAGCCCGATGAGCAGCTTGCGGCCACGCCGTCGGGGTCGCGCCTGGTCCACCGGATAGTCCTGCGCCACGCCGCCTCCTGTCTCCGCCCGCCGCGCCGCGACGGGTCGTTCGTACCGACGCCGCAGGGCGGCGCACCCGTAGGTACCCGACCGGCTCAGCGCTCAACCGTGGCTCAGAGGAAGAGCATGCACATGGCGTACGCGGCGGGCGCCGCCAGGGCGAAGCCGCCGAGCGGGCCCTGCATGTGCCGGGCCACCCACATCGTGGGCGGTTCGCCGGCCATCAACCGGCCCGCCTCCGCGTACCCCACGGCGAGGTCGGAGAGGACGGCGGTGACCGCCGCGACCAGGCCGATCACGGCGGCCCGGGTCGGCGTGAAGGGCGCCACCAGGTAGCTGCCGAGGAGTGCGCTGGTCAGCGTGCCGACCATCGCGCCGGCCACCACGCCGGCGGCGCCCCTGGGCACCTGCGGTGCGAGCCGGGGCCAGGGCAGTACGGCGTCGGTGAGCCGGGCGACGGTGAGCGCGACACCGCTCGCGGTCAGGCAGACGGTGATCGCCTGGGTGCCGGCCGGGATCCGGCTGAGCACGATCAGGGTGCCGAAGGCCACCACCCCGACCACGATGAGCAGCGTGGAGCCGAGGGAGTCGGTGACCCGCACCCGGTCGACCCGACGAACCAGTTGGCCGAGCACCGCGGCGAGGAACCCACCGGCGGCCAGGTAACCCAGCGGCGCCAGGCCGGCGACGTCGGTCTGCACCGCAGCGATGTCGACCAACGCCGCGACAACGGCGCTGATCCCGGCGACCACCAGCAGCGCGGGCGGACGCATGGCCATCGTCCAGGCAAGCACGAACAGCAGTTGGACGCCGAAGATGATGAAGGCGAACGGCAACCGGTGACCGGGGCCCGACGTCTGCGCGCCGAGCACCAGGCCGACACCGAGCAATGCGGCGAAGCCCGCGATGGTCAGCGCCAGTTGGCGGTGCACAGCGACCGGGGGGATGACCTCCTCCTCCGGCTCGTCGATCTCCTCTTCGGATCGGCGGGCCGGTTCGCCGGCGCGGCGGGCACGGCGCGGCCCACCCCGTTCGCGGCGGTCGCCATCGGTGGTGGCCGGGCCGGTATGCGGCGCGGGCGGTTGGCCGCGCGTCGCTGCGGCGGCCGGACCCGGTTGGGGCCCAGCGGGCCACGATTCGCGGCTGGCCTCGGGCGAGGTGGAGGGAAACACGACCCGATCGTGCCAGACCGACGGCCCGACGCGGTGGTCACGGGTTTCAGCGACGTTAAAATCCGGGCCACGATCAGGGGCAAGGTAGACAAACGGGAAATGGCCTGACGGCGCGGCCGAGGCGATCGGTTAGGCTCAACGCGTTACCCGCCCGTCAGCGACGCCGGGACCACGCAATTTCTCAGCGCACTCCTTGATGGGTGCGACTGGTCGCGTGCGGCCTCGCGCCGCCGGGACGGAGGTGATCGTGGAGATCCTGCTGCTGGTGACCGCGCGTGCAGGAGAGCCGTCGGCTGTGTTGCCGGCGCTCGACCTGTTGCCGCACTCGGTCCGCACCGCGCCGCGTGATGTTCGCACCCTGGTCGCGGGCCCCAGCCCGGATGCGGTGATGGTGGATGCCCGATCGGAGTTGAGCGAGGCCCGCGCGACGTGCCGGATGTTGCACGCCACAGGTCTCGGCGTGCCGTTGGTAGCGGTGGTGACCGAGGCCGGCCTGATCGCACTCAACGCCGACTGGGGCGTCGACGACGTCATCCTCGCCTCGGCCGGCCCCGCCGAGGTCGAGGCGCGGCTGCGGCTGGCGGTGGGCCGGCTCAGCAACGCCACCGCCGGCGCGGGTGGCTCGATCCGGGCCGGCGAGTTGACCATCGACCCGGACACCTACGCGGCCAAGCTCAAGGGCCGTCCGCTCGACCTCACCTACAAGGAGTTCGAGCTGCTGAAGTTCCTGGCCCAGCACCCGGGCCGGGTGTTCACCCGGGACCAGCTCCTGCGCGAGGTCTGGGGTTACGACTACTTCGGCGGCACCCGCACTGTGGACGTGCACGTCCGGCGACTGCGCGCCAAGCTCGGCTCGGAGTACGAGTCGATGATCGGCACCGTCCGCCAGGTCGGCTACAAGTTCGTCGTTCCGCCGTCGCGGTCGCTTCCCGAGGCGGAGCACGCGCCCCTGCCGGTCTGATCGGGAGAGCACTCCGGGCGATTTCCCATATGCCCTTTTTGCGCAGCTTGGCAGCTCTATTCTGACTGCCGGGCTTGTCGGCGAAAGGGGCAATGGTGCGCGCACTGACCACGGGGGCGACGGGCCGGCGTGACCGGCAAGCCAGGCGGACGTCGTGACGCGGGGAAGCTCCACCGCGCGCGCCGCGGGGATCGTGACGCTGGTGGTGGCGGGGCTGCTCGGCTCCGCGTACGTGCTGGGCCGCAGCCTCGTCCCCGACCAGACGCCACGGCAGTCCACCGGTGTCACCACCAGCGCCGACGGACCGCAGTACGCCGACCAACCCAGCATTGGCGAGCCGGGCGGAGCCCCGAGCGCCAGCGCAAGCGCGGCTGAGACCGGCCCGGCCGAGACCGGCCAGGACGGGTCCGGACGGGACGCCGGAGGCGACAACCTGTTCGGCGCGCACGCCACCACCGGCACCCCGCGGCTCGCGCTGACCTTCGACGACGGGCCGGATCCGCGCTACACGCCGCAGGTCCTCGCCCTCCTGCGCGAATACGACGTACGCGCCACGTTCTGCGTGGTCGGCGAGAACGCGCAGAACCACCCCGACCTGGTCCAGTCGATCGTGGACGACGGGCACACCCTGTGCAACCACTCCTGGCACCACGACATCGGCCTGGGCGCCCGGTCGGCCGACGCGATCCGCTCCGACCTCCTGCGCACCAACGCGGCGATCCGGGCTGCGGTGCCGAACGCCCCGATCGTCTGGTACCGCCAACCCGGCGGAGCCTGGACGTACCCGGTGGTGTCGGTGGCGCAGCAGCTCGGCATGACCCCGCTGCACTGGTCGGTGGATCCGTCGGACTGGGAACTACCCGGCGCCAGCAAGATCACCGCCACGGTGTTGAGCCAGGCCGAACCGGGATCGGTGGTGCTGCTGCACGACGCCGGTGGGGACCGACAGGGCACGCTGGAGGCGCTACGCCGGATCCTGCCCGACCTGACCGCCCGGTTCGAGCTGGAGGCACTTCCCACCGACCCGGTGTGAGCCGCGGCTTTACGGCGACGCTCCGGGCGTCACGACACGCAACGGATACGGTGGCGGGATGAGCAGCGCGGAGCCGACCAGCGACCAGGTGACCCGGAGCGACAAACTGGCGCCGACGGAGATCGCCGACGTACTCGCCCTCGCCAGCGCCGCAGGTGACACGGACGGAGCGGACCCGCTCGACGAACACGTCCTGCTGCGGCTGCGCGACGCCGACGCCCCGGCCGTTCATCTGATCGCCCGCGCCGATGACGGCACCCTCACCGGGTACGCGCACCTGGACACCACCGACCCGGTCGCTGGGATCGGGGTCGAGCTGGTGGTGCACCCCGCGTACCGGCGGCGGGGCACCGGGCGGGCGCTCGCCCGGGGCGTACTCGCCTCGGCCACCGGGCCGCTGCGCGCCTGGGCGCACGGCGACCACCCCTCGGCCGCCGCGCTCGCCGTCGACCTCGGCTTCGCCCGCGCCCGGGTGCTCTGGCAGTTGCGCCGGCCCCTGGCCGCCCCGCTGGGTGAGCCGCGCCTACCCGACGGGGTGGCGCTCCGCGCGTTCCGGCCCGGGGCCGACGACGCGGCCTGGTTGGCGCTCAACGCACGGGCCTTCGCCGAGCACCCCGAACAGGGCCGGTGGACGTCGGACGACCTGCGGGTCCGCCTCGCCGAGCCGTGGTTCGATCCGGCCGGCTTCCTGCTCGCCGAGGAGACCGCGACCGGCCGACTGCTCGGCTTCCACTGGACCAAGGTGCACGAGCGTCCGGGGTCGGCCCGGATCGGCGAGGTGTACGTCCTGGGGGTGGAACCGACAGCGCACGGCGGCGGGCTCGGCCGGGCCCTGACCACAGCCGGGTTGGCGCACCTGCGGGACAGGCGCGGCCTCGATCGGGTGATGCTCTTCGTGGACGACTCGAACACCGGGGCCGTCGCGCTCTACGAGCGGCTGGGCTTCGCCCGCTGGTCCGCGCACATCAACTACCACCTGGGCTGACCGTCGGCCGTCGCCCCGACCGCGTCACCGGCGGGTAACGGCCGAGCGTCGGCGGGATAACGCCGAACCGGAAATATGCCCATACATCCGACAGGTGTACCCGGGTTCATTTAACGGACAACTCACCCTCGGCAAGCGGTCACCTCAGGGGCCGTACGTGTTCACCTTGCGTTCACTTGCGACCGGCGAACCGGCTACCTGGCACTTCTAACTTTCGTGTCAGCCGGTCAGTGCCGGTCCTCGGGCCCCGGGATCGGGGCGCCAAGTCAGACGCGAAGGGAAACCCCTCAGGTGAAGCTCCAGCGGTACGGCACTATTGCCTGCCTCGCTCTTGCCGCGACGCTCGGCCTCAGTGCATGCGGCTCGGACAACAACGAGCCCGCCTCCGGCGCGAGTGCTTCGGGCTCGGCCGCCGCGGTCGACTGCGCTACCGGCACGCTGAACGCCCAGGGCTCGTCGGCGCAGAAGAACGCCATGGCCGAATGGATCAAGGCGTACCAGCAGAAGTGCCAGGGCACCACGATCAACTACGAGGCTTCCGGCTCGGGCGCCGGCATCCAGGCGTTCATCGCCGGGACCGCCGACTTCGCCGGTTCCGACTCCGCGCTCAAGCCGGAGGAGCAGCCGCAGGCCGACGCCAAGTGCGTCGGTGGCAAGGCCATCCACCTGCCGATGGTGATCGGCCCGGTGGCCGTCGCCTACAACGTCAGCGGCGTGGACAACCTCCAGCTCAAGCCGGCCACCCTGGCGAAGATCTTCGCCGGCAAGGTCACCAAGTGGGACGACGCCACGATCAAGGCCGACAACCCGGGCGCCACTCTCCCGGCGACCACGATCCAGACCGTCCACCGCTCGGACGAGTCGGGCACCACCGACAACTTCACCAAGTACCTCTCGAAGACCGCTGAGAGCGACTGGACCCTGGGCAACGCCAAGGCGTGGAAGGCCCCGGGCGGCACCGGCGCCAAGGGCTCGGACGGCGTGGCCAGCCGGGTCAAGGGCGCGGACGGCTCCATCGGCTACATGGAGTGGTCGTTCGCCGAGAACGCCGGTCTGAAGATGTCGAAGATCGGCAACGGCAACGGCGAGTTCGCCGCGCTGACCGCCGAGGCGGCCGGCAAGACCATCGCCGGCGCTGCCGTCGAGGGCCAGGGCGACGACCTCAAGCTGAAGATCGACTACAACACCAAGGAGGCCGGGGCCTACCCGATCGTCCTGGCGACGTACGAGATCGTCTGCAGCAAGGGCCTCGCGGCCGACAAGCTGAAGCTGGTCAAGGGCCTGCTGGGCCACGCCGCCAGCGCCGAGGGCCAGGCCTCTCTCACCGAGCTGGGCTACGCCCCGCTGCCCGAGACGGTCCGCACCAAGGTCGAGACCGCGGTCAAGAACCTCTCCTGACCCGACCCCACCACCTCAGCAACGGAATCGAGCGAGCAGATGGGTGAAACCCCTCACCGCTCGGCCGACGCCGGCACCGGCGGGACGCGCGTGACCCAGAGTCACGAGTGGCCCGCCGGTGCCTCGGCGCGTGTGGCCGAGGCACCAGTCAGCACCCGATCCCCGGGCGGCACCGGGCTGGGCGGCGGCGGCGCGCTGCCGCGCAGCCGTAGGTTCGGCGCCGAGCGGGCCTTCCGCGGTCTCACCCTGGCCGCCGGCACCGCCGTTCTGGTCATCATCGCCGCCATCGCGATCTTCCTGGTCGCCAAGGCGGTGCCGGCCCTACGCGCCAACACCGAGAACTTCTGGTCCTACGAGGGCTGGTCCCCCAACGAGACAGAGCCGAAGTTCGGCATCGGTGCGCTCGCCTTCGGCACAGTGCTCAGCTCGGCTCTCGCACTGCTCATCGCTGTGCCGGTGGCGCTCGGCATCGCGCTCTACCTCTCGCACTACGCGCCGCGCCGGTTGGGCACCGCGCTCGGCTTCCTGGTCGACCTGCTGGCCGCCGTACCCAGCGTGGTCTTCGGCCTCTGGGGGCGGGACGTCTTCAGCAGCCCCGTCCGGGACTTCTCGGTCTGGCTGAACCAGCACTTCGGCTGGATCCCGCTCTTCGGCGGCGACGGCCCCTTCGGGGCGTCCGTCATGCTCGGCGCCCTGGTGCTCGCGATCATGGTGCTGCCGATCATCACCTCGCTCTCCCGCGAGGTGTTCCTCCAGACCCCCACCGCGAACGAGGAGGCCGCCCTCGCCCTGGGCGCCACCCGCTGGGAGATGCTCCGCACCGCGGTGCTGCCCTACGGCCGTCCCGGCATCATCGCCGCGATGATGCTCGGCCTCGGCCGGGCGCTCGGCGAGACCATCGCCCTGGCGCTGACCCTCGGCATCACCTTCGGCATCTCGTTCAACCTGATCCAGAACGGCGGCAACACCATCGCCGCCAACATCGCCAATGCGTTCGGCGAGGCGAACGAGACCGGCCGGGGCGCGCTCATCGCCTCCGGTCTGGTGCTGTTCACCATCACGCTGATCGTCAACATCACGGCGCGGGCGATCATCTACCGCCGCCGGGAGTTCACGGAGTCGGCCGCATGACCACAACCGCCACCTCCCACCGCACCCGGCCGCCGGCCCAGCCCAACTCGCTGCGGACCAAACGGCTGCCCTGGTACGCCGCCCCGGCCATCGCCGTAGCGGCCCTGGCGCTCTCCGCCGTGATCGTCTACGGCACCAGCATCGGCGGGCCGGTCCTCGTGGTCGTCCTCGGCGCGATCCTCTACCTGGTCGGGCTCTTCGCCGCCTCCAACGCGGTCGAAGGGCGCCGATCGGCCCGCAACCGCACCTGGAGCGCACTGATCCACTCCGCCTTCGTGCTGGCGGTGCTGCCGCTCGTGTCGGTGGTCTGGACGCTGGTCAGCAAGGGCGCCGACCGACTGGACGTCAACTTCTTCCAGACCTCGATGAACAACATCGGGGCCCGGGACGCCAACGGCGGCGCGTACCACGCGATCGTCGGCACGCTGGAGCAGGTCGGCATCGCCACCCTGATCACCGTCCCGCTCGGCGTTCTCTGCGCGATCTACATCGTCGAGTACGGGCGGGGCAAGTTCGCCTTCGCGATCCGGTTCTTCGTGGACGTGATGACCGGCATCCCGTCGATCGTCTCCGGCCTCTTCGTGCTGGCGTTCTGGGTGCTGATCGTGTCGCCGTGGTTCAACGACGGTCGGCCCAGCTTCTCCGGCTTCGCCGCCGCGCTCGCGTTGAGCGTGCTCATGCTGCCCACCATCGTCCGGTCCACCGAGGAGATGCTCCGCCTCGTACCGGCGCCACTGCGCGAGGGCGCGTACGCGCTCGGCGTACCCAAGTGGAAGACCATCCTGCGGGTGGTGCTGCCGACGGCGCTGCCCGGCATCGTCACCGGCGTCATGCTCGCCATCGCCCGCGCGGCCGGTGAGACCGCGCCGGTGCTGCTGGTCGCCGGCGGTGGCGCCGCGATCAACACCAACCCCTTCGAGAACAACCAGTCGTCGCTGTCCCTCTTCGTCTACCAGCAGGCCGGCGACGCGTCGAAGTACGCCCCGGCACGGGCGTGGACCGCGGCACTGACCCTGGTCGCCCTCGTGCTCATCCTGACGATCGCGGCGAAGCTGCTGGCCCGTCGCAACAGGCTCAGCCGATGAACCCCGGAGGTACCACCATGGCCAAGCGCGTCTCCGCCTCGAACGTCACCGCGTACTACGGCGGCTTCAAGGCAATCGAGAACATCAACCTGACTGTCGAGCCGAAGACGGTCACCGCTCTCATCGGGCCGTCCGGCTGCGGCAAGTCGACGTTCCTGCGGTCGATCAACCGGATGCACGAGGTGCTGCCGGGGGCCCGGGTCGAGGGCAGCCTGACCATCGACGACCAGGACATCTACGACCGGGACGTGGACGTCACAGCGGTCCGGCGCACCATCGGCATGGTCTTCCAGCGGCCGAACCCGTTCCCCACCATGAGCATCTTCGAGAACGTGGTGGCCGGGCTGAAGCTCAACGGGGTCCGCAAGAAGTCGATCCTGGAGGACGCGGCCGAGAAGGCCCTGCGCGCCGCGAACCTGTGGGGCGAGGTCAAGGACCGGCTGGGCAAGCCCGGCGCGGGCCTCTCCGGCGGTCAGCAGCAGCGGCTCTGCATCGCCCGGACCATCGCTGTCGAGCCGCAGGTCGTTCTGATGGACGAGCCGTGCTCCGCCCTGGACCCGATCTCCACGTTGGCGATCGAGGACCTGATGTTCCAGCTCAAGGACAAGTTCACGATCATCATCGTGACGCACAACATGCAGCAGGCCGCCCGGGTGTCGGACCGGACCGCCTTCTTCTCGATCGAGAAGACCGGCGACCCGGGCCGGCTGATCGAGTACGACAACACCCAGAAGATCTTCAGCAACCCGAGCGTGAAGAAGACCGAGGACTACATCACCGGCCGCTTCGGCTGAGCCGACCACGTCCGGTCACCGGCGCCCCGCCTCCCGGCGTGGGCGCCGGTGCCATATCCGCCGCCGACACCGCCCGTGGACCAAGATCGCGCCGATCTTGCAGTTTCGGTTGTCGAGATGGGCGGGATGCCCCTTGTGTCGCGACAGAAAGCGCAAGATCGCGGGGCGGGGGCGGGGGCGGGGGCGGGGGCGGGGCGGGGGCGGGGGCGGGGGCGGGGGCGGGGGCGGGGCGGGGGCGGGGGCGGGGGCGGGGGCGGGGGTGAGGGTGTGGGGGCTCAGCTCAGGACGAAGCGGGGTTCACCGTCCGGGGGCAGGTCGAGGCGCGGGGTGATCGGGCTGGCGGCGTCCCGATCGGCCGCCGCCCGCGCCACCCCGGCCAGGTCGCCGGCCGCGGCCACCTGGGCCAGCGTGACCAGCGTCGGCGGCAGCATGGTCAGTTCGCCGGCCCGAGCGCGGGTCAGGGCGTCCGCCGGGCGGATCCACAGGGTGTGGTCGGCCTCGCCGGAGACGTCGCGGGTCCGCTGGCCCGCCGGCAACAGGGCGATGAAGAAGTACGTGTCGAAGCGGCGCGGCTCGAACTCGGGAGTGATCCACCGGCTCCAGGGCAGCAGCAGGTCCGACCGAACTGTGAGCTGACGGTCGGCGAGCAGCGCCGCGAAGCCCAGCCGGCGCCCCTCCAGGTCCTGCCGAGCAGCCTCCCAGTCGTCGCCGCTGACGTCGCCCACCACTGTCTCCCGGTTCGGGCCGGCGAGTAGTACGCCAGCCTCCTCGAAGACTTCCCGAGCGGCGGCGCAGACCACCGCCTGCGCGGCCTGCGGGGCCACCCCGAGCCGGTCCGCCCACTCGCCCGGCGTCGGGCCAGCCCAGTCCAGGTGCGCCTCCGAGTCGGAGCGGTCCACCCCGCCTCCGGGGAAGGCGTACATCCCGCCGAAGGTCATCGCGGCGACCCGGCGGATGACGTACACCTCGAAGTCGGCGTCGGTCGGACGCAGCAGCAACACGGTGGCCGCGACCCGCGGCGTCGCCGGTGTGCCGCCCTCGGCCTGGAACCGGCGGGCGTGCTCGACCAGGGCGGCCGGGGCGGCGAAGCCGTCACTGTCGATCGTCATGCCGCGAGCCTAGTTCCCGGCAGCGCGACCACCGCCGGGCGCCAGGCGATGAGGGATCATGAAGTTGTTGCCACGACACGCCGTGCCGCCGGGCAACAACTTCATGATCGACGAGGGTGGTCGGGGGGTGGGAGGGGGAGGCAGGGGTTCACCTGGCTCGGCTAGCGTTCCGGCATGACTCGTTGGGGCATCCTGGCCACCGGCCACATCGCCAGCCGTTTCGCCGAAGACCTCCGGCTGGTGCCGGACGCCGAGTTGGTAGCGGTCGGTTCCCGCGCCGCGGAGAGCGCCCGGCGCTTCGCCGACACGTACGGCGCGAAGCGCGCCTACGGCTCCTGGGTGGAGTTGGCCGCCGACCCCGAGGTGGACGCAATCTACGTGGCGACCCCGCATTCCGCGCACTACGAGGCGGCGATGACCTGCCTCACCGCCGGGCGGGCGGTGCTGTTGGAGAAGCCGTTCACCCTCGACCTGGCCACCAGCACCGAGTTGATCGACACTGCCCGCGCCGCCGGGGTCTTCCTGATGGAGGCCATGTGGATGCGGCTGAATCCGACGATCCTGCGGGTGGTCGAGTTGATCGCGGACGGGGCGATCGGCACGGTGACCGGTGTCCGGGCCGACTTCGGGGTGGCCGGGCCGTTCCCGCCGGAGCACCGGATGCGCAACGCGGCGCTGGGCGGGGGCGCCCTGCTCGACCTGGGGATCTACCCGATCAGCCTGGCTCACCTGCTGCTCGGGGTGCCGCAGCACATCCGGTCCTGGGCGCAGCTCGGCCCGGAGGGGACGGACGAGAACACCGGCATGCTGTTCGGCTACGACAGCGGCGCGCTGGCGACCCTGAGCTGCGGCATGGTCGGGTTGAGCGGGCAGACCGCCTCGGTAACGGGCACCACGGGGCGGATCGACCTACCGGAGCCGTTCTTCCGGCCGGGTTCGGTGACGGTGCACCGGGCCGGCGCGGAGCCGGAGACGATCGTCGCCGACGGGGCCGGCAACGGCTACCAGTACGAGGCGATCGAGGTGCAGCGCTGCCTCGCCGCCGGGCTGACCGAGAGCCCGGTGGTGCCGCACGCCACGACCCTCGAGGTGATGACCCTGCTGGACACGGTCCGCGAGCAGATCGGCGTCCGGTACGTCTGAACAGCGGTAGGGCCTCGGTCACGGTCCAACCGTGACCGGGGCCCTACCGAAAACTCAGCCGAAGAGCGGCCGGACCAGCAGATACGTGACGCACGCGATCAGCGCGGAGGCCGGGAACGTGATGATCCAGGCGAGCACGATGTTGCCGGCCACGTTCCAGCGAACGGCGGAGAGCCGCTTGGTCGCGCCCACACCCATGATCGCGGAGGTGATGGTGTGGGTGGTGGAGATCGGCGCCTTCAGAACCAGTGCGTTGAAGTAGAGCACGGCGCTGGCGACGGTCTCGGCGGCGAAGCCCTCCGGCGGCCCCAGGTCGATGATCTTGCGCCCGAGGGTGCGGATGATCCGCCAACCGCCGGCGTACGTGCCGAGGGCCAGCATCGTCGCCGAGGTCCAGAACACCCACCCCGGGATGTGCGTCTTGCTCTCCTGGAAACCACCGGTGTAGAGCGCCAGCACCACGATGCCCATGGTCTTGGCGGCGTCCTGCATGCCGTGACCGACCGACATGGCGGCCGCCGAGGCGGTCTGCGCCCAGCGGAAGCCCCGGTTGAGCTTGCCCGGCTGCCCCTTCCGGAACAGCCACAGGATGGCCAGCATCAGCAGGTAACCGAGGGTGAGGCCGACGATCGGCGACAGGACCATCGGCAGCAGCACCTTCTCGCCGATGTTGACCCACTGCACGATCCCGCCGGCGGACAGCAGGGTCGCGCCGACCAGGCCGCCGAAGAGCGCGTGCGAGGACGACGACGGTAGGCCGAAGTACCAGGTGATGAGGTTCCAGGCGATCGCGCCGAGCACGCCGGCGAAGACCACCCCGAGGCTGCTCACCCCGGTGGGAAGCGTGACCAGGTTGTCGCCGACGGTCTTGGCCACGCCAGCGCCGAAGTGGGCGCCGACGAAGTTGCCGACCGCGGCGAGGCCGAGGGCGATCCGAGGGGTCAGCGCCCGGGTGGAGACGCTTGTCGCGATCGCGTTGGCGGCGTCGTGGAAGCCGTTGGTGTAGTCGAACGCCAGGGCTACCCCGATCACCGCCAGCACGGCGATGAGTTCGGGTGTCACAGTCACAGGTTCAGGACTCCTTGACCGCGATGGTCTCGACGGTGTTGGCCACGTGCTCGAAGGCGTCGCAGGCGGCCTCCAGCTCGTCGGCGACCTCCTTCATCTTCAGCACCGTCAACGCGTCGTACTCACCGGAGAAGAGGCGGACGAGCAGCTGCCGGTTGATCCGGTCGCCCTCGTTCTCCAACCGGTTGCACTCGATCCAGTAGTCCTCGAGATCCTTCATCGACTTGAGCCGGGGCATCGCGTCGGCGGTCAGTTTGGCCTGCTGGTCGAGCACGTTGACCATCTCGTGCAGCTCGCGGGGCAGCGCCGGAAGCTCGGTCAGCCCGTACAGGTAGAGCAGGTCGCCGACCGCTTCGAGGTGGTCCATCACGTCGTCCAGCAGCGAGCCGAGCCGGTAGATGTCCTCCCTGTCGAACGGGGTGATGAAGGTCGAGTTGATCTTCTTGTACAGCTCGTGGGTGATCTGGTCGCTGTCGTGCTCGACCTCGGTGAGCCGCTCGCTGACGGACTGCACGTCCACGCCGGGCAGGGCCAGCTCGTTGAGCAGCGCGGTGCCCCGGACCAGGTTCTGCGCGGCCCTGGTGAAGAGCTCGTAGAAGGCGCCCTCGGTGGGGCGGAAGGAAAACTTCACAGCACAGACCTCGTCGCGTCGGTGGAAGGGTGGCGGCACCCGAGAGCGCCCGCTCGGTGAATGCTAGGAAACGCCAGAACCGCGAATTCGCCGGCCCACCCCTGGCCAGGCACCATTCACCGCTCGTTCACCTGCCGTTCATCTCGGCCGCCCCACCCGCACCCACTCCCCCAGCCAGCAGGCGCTTCCGCTCCCCTGCAACGTCGAAATCGGCAGCCGGATACCCGAGACCGAGCGTGTCGAACGTCTCACGCAGCAGGTGGGCCACCGCCCAGTCCCGGTACCACTTGCGGTCCGCCGGCACCACGAACCAGGGCGCGGCGTCCGTGCCGCACCGGCTCAGGGCCTCGGCGTACGCGGCCTGATAGTCGTCCCAGTGCCCTCGCGAGTCGATGTCGGAGGGGTTGTACTTCCAGTGCTTACGCGGGTCGTTGAGCCGGTCCATCAGGCGCTTGCCCTGCTCGGCGTACGAGATGTGCAGCATCACCTTGATCAGGGTGACGCCACCCTCGATCAGCTCCCGCTCGAACGAGTTGATCTCGTCATAGCGGGCTCGCCAGGTCGTCTCCGGCACCAGCGAGCCGACCCGGGCGATCAACACGTCCTCGTAGTGCGAGCGGTTGAACATCCCCACGTACCCCGGCGGTGGCAGCTCCCGGCGAATCCGCCAGAGGAAGTCGTGCCGCAGCTCCTGGCGGGTCGGCGGCCCGAACGAGCGGATGTGCAGGCCCAGCGGGTTCATCGCGCCGGCCACCCGCTTGATCGTGCCGTCCTTGCCGCCGCAGTCCATGGCCTGGAGCACCAGCAGCACCCGGTGCGCCGGCCGCTCCGACCCGGTCTTGGCCATCGCGAAGAGCATCTCCTGTCGCCGGCCCAACTCCTCGCCGACCAGCTCCACCTGCTCCCGCGCCCAGGTCTTACGGTGCTCGCCACGGCCCGCGGGCTCCGGCAGGCCGGGCATGGACCGCGGATCGATCGCGCCGAGATCCACCGGCGCGGTGACCCGCAGCAGGTCCCGCACGGAACCGCCGTCCGGTGCCACGATCTGCCCTTGCTGGGGTGCGCTCATGCACGGATCATCGCCCACCCTCAGCCGTTTCGCCCGCCGAGGCCCACCTCCGAACCTGGCCCGCTGATCGGCACCGACCGACCTGCGCCGATGGCAGGCACCGGTCCACCGAGCCGTTTCGGGGCTGCCGGCGGGCCCACTCGGCGAGAGGATGTAGGCCGGAACGCCGACCGGAAGGGGTGGAGGTCGTGCGGGAGTTGGCGACGGAGTTCGAGGCCGAGCGGGGCCGGCTGCTCGCGGTGGCCCACCGGATGCTGGGCAGCCGCAGTGAGGCGGAGGACGCGGTGCAGGAGACCTGGCTGCGCTACGCCGGGGCGCTGGCCGATCCGGCGGCCCGCGCCGAGATCCGGGACCTGTCCGCGTGGCTGACCACCGCCTGCGCTCGAATCTGCCTGGACGTGCTCCGCTCGGCCCGGGTCCGCCGGGAGGCGTACCCGGGGCAGTGGCTGCCGGAGCCGGTGGTGAGCCCGTCGGGCGGCCGGTCGCCGGCCGACGGCTACGCGCCCGACCCGGCGGAGCGGGCGGTGCGCACCGACGAGGTCGGCACGGCGCTGCTGGTGGTGCTGGAGCGGCTCGCGCCGGAGCAACGGGTCGCCCTCGTGCTGCACGACGTGTTCGCGCTGCCGTTCGCCCGGGTCGCTGGGGTGCTCGGCACCACCGAGGTGGCGGCCCGGCAGCTCGCCTCCCGGGCCCGGCGGGCGGTCACCGCGCCGGACGTACCCCGGCACACCGCCGACCCGGCCGAGCAACGCCGGGCGCTCAAGGCGTTCGTCGCCGCCACCGAGTCCGGCGAGTTGGACCAACTGCTCCAGGTGCTCGCGCCGGACGTGGTCTTCGTCGGCGACTCGGGCGGGCACTTCCCGGCCGCCCGCTGGCCGGTGCTCGGCGCGGACTCCGTGGCTCGCCTCACGCTCGGCCTGTTCGGCCGAACCGGCCGCTACACCGACCGGGTGCTGGCTCGGCCCGTGCTCGTCGACGGCATTCTCGGCCTACATCTGGAGACGACGCACAGCGACGGGCGACCGATCCGCCTGGTCACCGCGTTCGCTGTCGACCAGGGCCGGATCACCGCCATCTACAACCAGCTCAACCCCGAGAAGCTGACCGACCTGCCGCCGCTGAACGCCGACGACGGTTGGCCTCCACGCTGGTGAGCCGGCCCGACCGGGCGTGCGGCCTCAGACCACCAGAGCCAACCACTTGCGGTACGCGGTGGCGAACGGCTCGGTGCCGTCGCCCAGGGCCCCCAACAGCCGCTGCGCCGCGGCCTCGGCCTCGGCCACCACGTCGTCCGGGTAGCCGAACCGGGCCCGGTGCTCGGCGAACTCGTCCTCGTCGAGCAGCTCCACCAGGCCGGTGGCCCGACGCCGGACGACGTCCAGGTCCAGGTCGATCAGGTGGACCGTGTCGTCGGACTCCCAGCGGGCCGGGGTCGTGATGTCGCAGTAGACCTCGCTGGTGCGGGGCGGGGGGTTGAACATGGCCGTCCACCAGGCGCGGTGTGGCACCAACAGCACGAACGGGATCTTCTCCACCGAGGGCCGACCGTGGTAGACCGACTCGGTGCCCTCTGGCACGCCGAGCCAGACGCCGAGATCGTCCTCGGTGAGCCGGCGGGCCGGGTAGTCGCGGTGGGCGCTGCCGTCGTACTTGCGGTAGATCACACGGACCATGTCGCTCGGCATGATTCGCACCCTAACCGATACAGCCCAACGCGTCGTAGCGCGGCCGTAACCGGACGGGGTCGGCCGCAACGCCCGCTCCGGTCGGCATCGCGCCACGCGGCGGATGGGCGCTGTCGGTGTCGGCGGCGCCGGGTACCGTCGCACGGTGACTCCGCCCCGCACCGCCACCGGTTCCGCCACCCCGTCGGCCCGTGCCAAGGGCCGGCGGCGGGGTGCCCGGCCCAGTGGCACCGAGCTGCTGGCGGCGGCGGTCGGCGCGGTGCCCGGCGGCGCGGAGCGCCCCGGCCAGCTGCAGATGACCACGGCGATCGAGGAGTGCGTGGCCGGCGGCGAGCATCTGCTCGTGCAGGCGGGCACCGGCACCGGCAAGTCGCTGGCCTACCTCGCGCCGGCGCTCACCGTGGACGGCCCGGTGGTGGTCTCCACTGCCACCCTGGCGTTGCAGTCCCAGCTGGTCGACCACGACCTGCCCCGGCTCGCCGACGCGGTCGAGCCGGTGCTCGGCCGTCGGCCCACCTTCGCCGTGCTCAAGGGCCGCCACCACTACCTCTGCCTCGCCCGACTGGACAACTCCACCGAGGAGGAGCCGGAGGACACCCTCTTCGACGCCCCCGCGTCGCGCCCCGGCGGCGGAACGAAGTGGCTCGGTGAGGCGGGCCGGCTTGGCAAGCAGGTCGAGCGGCTGCGCGACTGGGCCGAGAAGACCGCCACCGGCGACCGGGACGAACTGGACCCGGGCGTCGAAGACCAGGCCTGGCGGCTGGTGTCGATGCCGGCCCGCGAGTGCGTCGGCGCGGCCCGTTGCCCGTTCGGGCAGGAGTGCTTCGCCGAGGCGTCGCGGGCCCGCGCCCGGGAGGCCGACATCGTGGTGACCAACCACAGCCTGCTCGCTGTCGACATGCTCGCCGACCGGCACATCGTGCCGCCGCACAAGCTGCTCATCGTCGACGAGGCGCACGAGCTGGCCGACCGCGTTTCCTCCGCCGCCCAGGCGGAGCTGGTGCCGGAGCTGATCGACCGGACCACCCGGCGGGCCCGTACGCTGCTGCGCCCGGAGACCGCCGAAGCGCTCACCGCCGCCGGCGACGCCCTGGCGGTCGGGCTGGCCGAGGCGCCGGCCGGGCGGATCACCGCGGGGCTGCCGACGCCACTGCGGGAGGCGTGCACGCTACTCGACGCGGCGACCCGCTCAGCCCTGGACGCGATCGGCGACATCAAGTCCGACGACCCTGACCCGGTCCGCAAGCAGCAGGCCAAGGCCGCCCTGGACGAACTCTCCACCACCGCGCAGCGGCTACTGGAGGAGGGCGACCACGACGTGGCCTGGGTGGAGAAGAACGACAGCGGCAACCGCCGGGCACTGGTGGTCGCCCCGCTGTCGGTGGCCGGCACCCTCGCCACCCACCTGTACGACGAACGCACAGTAGTGGCCACGTCGGCGACCCTGGCGCTGGGCGGCCGGTTCGACACTGTCGCCCGCGCCCTCGGGCTGGACGCGCCGCCGCCCGCCCCGCCGACCCCCGCCGCGGCCGCACTGGCCGCCCGCACCGGTCCCGGCCGGCCGGCTGCCGAGGCGCCGGGCCGTCGCCTCGCCGGCGACGTCACACCGAACGCCGTCGTCCCGGCCACCGAGGGCCCCGGGTGGCGGTCACTCGACGTCGGTTCGCCGTTCGACTACGCCCGGCAGGGCATCCTGTACGTCGCCGCGCACCTCCCCCGCCCCAGTGTCTCCGGGCTGCCCGAGGCTGCCGGGGAGGAGTTGCTCGGGCTGGTCGAGGCGCTCGGTGGTCGTACTCTCGGGCTGTTCTCCTCCCGGCGGGCCGCGCAGCAGGCGGCGGAGCTGTTGCGCGCGCGGACCGACCTGCCGGTGTTGCTCCAGGGGGAGGAGTCGCTGCCGCTGTTGGTGCGTCGCTTCCGCGAGGAGCGCGCCAGCTGTCTGTTCGGGGTGATGTCGCTCTGGCAGGGGGTGGATGTGCCGGGCGACGCCTGCCAGCTCGTCGTCATCGACCGGCTGCCCTTCCCCCGTCCGGACGAGCCGTTGGCGGCGGCCCGCGCGGCTGCGGTGGACGCGGGCGGCGGCTCCGGCTTCGCGGCGGTCAGCGTGCCGATCGCCGCGGTGCGGCTGGCCCAGGGTGTGGGACGGCTGATCCGGGCGACCGGTGACCGGGGTGTGGTGGCGGTGCTCGACTCTCGGCTGGAGACGGCCCGAGGCTACGGGCCGTTCCTGCGCCGCTCGCTGCCGCCTTTCTGGTACACGACCCGTCCCGAGGTGGCCCGCGGCGCCTTGGAACGCCTGGCCAAGTCCTGACCCGCGCGCCGCTTGGGCAGGCCACGATCGCGCTACGACGAGGAAAGAGTGGTCTCCCGCTGGCGGGAGGCCACTCTTTCCATGATCCTGCGTGATCTGGCGGGACGCGCGGGTCTAGGGAGCCTGGGAGGCGACGACCACGGCGTCGGGCGGGGTGTCCGGCACCCTGCGGGCGGCAAGCCGGCGGACCGCCGTGTTCAGCACCGCGATGAGCGGCACGGAGACCAGCGCGCCGGTGATTCCGGCGAGCACGACACCGGCGGCGATACCGATGATCACCGCGAGCGGGTGCAGTGCCACCGCCCGGCCCATGATCAGCGGTTGGAGCACGTGCCCCTCGACCTGCTGGACGCCGATCACCACACCGAGAATGATCAACGCGGTGACCGGGCCGCTGTCGACGAGTGCCACCAGCACCGCCACGCCACCGGAGAGCGCCGCACCGACGATCGGGATGAACGCGCCAAGGAAGACCAGCGCGGCCAGCGGGAAGGCGAACGGGATGTCGAAGATGACCAGGAAGATGCCGATGCCGACCGCGTCGATGAAGGCGACCAGCACTGTCGCGCGAACGTAGGCGACGAGTGTCTGCCAGGAGGCGCGGCCGGCGTCGTCGACCTTCCAGCGGGCGGCCACCGGCAGCAACCGGACCAGGAATCGCCAGATCCGGTTGCCGTCGCGCAGGAAGAAGAACGTCGCGAAGAGCACCAGCAGCGTGCCGGTCAACACCTCGGCCAGCGTCGCGGCGGTGCTCAACGCGCCGCTGGTGAACCTTGAGGTGTTGTTGTTGATCCAGCCCTGCGCCTCGTCGATGTAGCGGTCGAGTTGCCCGTCGGAGAGGTGCAGCGGGCCTGTCTTCAGCCAGTTCTGGATCTGCCGGACGCCCTCCGAGGACTTCTCGCTCAGCTCCGGTACGCCACGAATGAACTCGTTGACCACCAGCGTCAGCGTGCCGATCACTGCGGCCAGGCCGCCGACCAGCACCACCGCCGTCGCCAGCGACCGGGGGAACCGGGCCCGCAGCAGCCAGCCCACCGCCGGGGCGAGCAGCGCGGAGAGCAGCAGCGCGATGGCCAGCGGAATGATCACGATCTTGACCGTGCCGACGATCCGCAGCAGCGCCCAGGCCACCACGCCGATCACGATCAGTCGCCAACACCACGCGGCGGCGATCCGCAGCCCGTGCGGAACGTCGGCGTCGTCCCGGCTGGAGGTGGAGCTGTGCAGGTCCACCGGGGGCTCCGCGCCGTAGACGGTGGCGCTCGACGGCGCGGTCGGCCCCGGCACCGTCGGCGACGCCACCCGGGCCGCCTCCGACGCGTCGCTCAACGCGTCACTGGAGACGCCCTCATCGGCGCGCG
This sequence comes from Micromonospora sp. NBC_00362, assembly GCF_026342155.1. Taxonomy (NCBI): domain Bacteria; kingdom Bacillati; phylum Actinomycetota; class Actinomycetes; order Micromonosporales; family Micromonosporaceae; genus Micromonospora; species Micromonospora sp. NBC_00362. The sequence goes on along the minus strand of NZ_JAPENH010000001.1, from coordinate 5,095,723 downwards.
CCGACTCCTGTCGTGACTGGTAGGCGCGGCGAAGCCGCCCGCGTACCCGCTCGAAGCGGCTCAAGCGCACCTCCTGGCAGAAAACCCGGCCCGCCGACGGCGACAGGTCGGACAGCATACGTCCGTTCCCGACACCGTAGGGCGGTTCCGCCACACAATGCCCCGACCACCTCCGGCGTAACCACCGGCCGGCCACCGTCGGCCACACGGTAGCGTCTGCGACGTGACCGCCGACAACGATCTCGACGCCGGCCTGCCGATCCGCCTGCTGCACGACCGTGTGCTGGTGCGGATGGAGGGCAGCGAGGGCGAACGCCGCTCCACCGCTGGCATCGTCATTCCGGCGACCGCGGCGGTCGGCAAGCGCCTCGCCTGGGCCACAGCGGTCGGGGTGGGGCCGAACGTCCGCGCCATCGTCTCCGGCGACCGGGTGCTCTTCGACCCGGACGAGCGCTCCGAGGTCGAGCTGCACGGCCGCGGTTACGTGCTGCTGCGGGAGCGGGACGTGCACGCCGTGGCCGCCGAGCGGATCGAGAACGACTCGACCGGCCTCTACCTCTGACGCACCTCCCCCGGCCCTCAGGCCCTGTCGCGCACCGTTTGCCCGGCCGCACGACGGGAAGCCATCCGGCGACCGTGGCCCTGGGGAGGGACGATGCCGGTATTCGTGAAGAAGCTGTTGACCTGGGGCAGTGTCGCGTTCCTGATCTACTTCATGGCCTTTCGGCCGGACGGTGCCGCGCAGATGTTCCGGGCGATCGGGGCCGCGCTGATCGCGATGTTCCAGGGCCTCGGTGACTTCCTCACCTCGCTGCTGGCCTGAGCCGCACTGCTGGCCTGAGCCGCGCTGCTGGCCTGAGCCGCGCTGCTGGCCTGCCGTCAGCGGTCAGCCGCCAGGCCGGGGGCCGCAGCTGTCAGGGGTGCGTCGGCGGCCAGGGCGACGCCGGGCGCAGGCCGGGCCAACCGGGCGGGGCGTACCCCACCGGAGCCGGGGCCGGAGCCAGCACCACGGGGATCGGCACCACCGGCTCGTCCGGCGCGTCCACCGCGCGCTGGGTGCCGTCCGGGAAGCGCAGGTGGTAGCGGCTGCCGTCCCAGACCCCCGCCGGGGCCTGCGGGTCCCGACCCACGAAGAACGACCGGTATTCGGTGATCGCGTCCAGCAGCTCCCGCTCCTCCCGGGCGGTCCGCTCCTGGTCGGCGGGTTTGCGGTCCAGGCCGCGCAGCGCCCCGTCGCGCAGCAGGGCCAGCCGGGTCGCCGCGGACTGGTAACCCCGCATCGCCCGCACCCCGGCGTCGCCGGCCACCCGCCGCGCCCAACTGCGGGCGGCGTGCCGCCGGCCGAGACCGCTCAGGGCGGCCACCTCGGGCGGGCTGAGCCAGCCGGCGCGTACGTAGTCGGGTAGGACCCGCTCGGTGAGCCGCCCCTCCCAGGCGCGCAGCCACAGCGCCAGCCCCACGGTGCCGAAGAAGACCGGCACCATGAGGCCCAGGAAGCCGTACAGCATGATCATGGTCTCGCCGGTGGCCTGGGTCAGCGTGGGCAGCAGGTTCCACGTGCCGTGCAACATCATCGCCAGCAGCAGGCCGGCGATCGGGGCGAGCACCCGGATGCGCCGGTCGGCCGTCCGGGAGGCGATACCCAACCCCACACCGGTCATCGCTGTGAAAAGGGGATGGGCGAACCCGAACAGCAGGATCCGCAGGATGAAGATCGCGATGACCTGCTGGATGCCGGTGGCCGGGCCGTACCGGTCGGCGCCGGACGCGTACCCCAGACCGCCCAGGTAGAGGATGTTCTCCACCATCGCGAAGCCGACCGCGGCGAGCCCGCAGTAGACCAGGCCGTCGGTGATCCCCGACCACTCGCGGCGGCGGAACACCAGCAACAGGATCGGGCCCAGCGCCTTGGTCAGCTCTTCGATGAACGGCGCCACCAGCACTCCGGTGAGCGCGGACGGCAGGCCCCAGTCGGCGAAGCGGTTGGCCGCGAAGTCGTTCACAGTGAGCGAGGCGGCGGTGGAGACGAACGCCCCCCAGGCGAAGCAGAAGATCAGATACTTGAGCGGCTCCGGTTCGTACCGGTCCAGCCAGAGGAAGCAGCCCACCAGCACCGGCACCGGCAGGATGGCGGCGACCACCCCGATCAACAGGGCCTGCACACCGAGCGACTGGCCGAGCGTGAAGACCATGAAGACCGCGCACGCCGCGATCAACAGCACCACCCCGGCCAGCACCAGGAACCGCCGCCAGCCCAGTCGGCGCAGCGGCATCCGGGGCGTCTCACCCATGGGCGGGACGGCGGGCGCAGGCGCGGCGGCGGGCGACGGCGGCAGCGGTGAACCGGGCGGGGTGTCGGCCATGCGGTCAGCGTAGCCATCCGCCGCCGGCTGGTTCGGTCGCATCGGTAGCCGCTATGCTGCCGGCAGGTCACGAGTGCCAGCGTTCAGCCCCGGCTTGCTGGCCGGCAACCCTCGTCGAGTTCGCGGTGGGGTGCCCCGGGTGATGACCGGGCCCAGCCCGATCGGTGTGCTGGGCAAGCGCGGACCCCGTCCCGATGTCGCACCCGGGGTCCCTGACCCCGGAGGTTCCGGCGTGTCCGTCACTCTCGTCCCCTCGCTGCCCAGCCTGCCCACGGTGCCGTCGGCGCCGTCCGCGCCGCTCGACGTCCTCGGCGTGCCCGGCCAGATCAACCTGGACTACGCGGCCAGTGCGCCGTGCGCGCGGGCCGCCGCCGACGCGGTGGCCGAGCTGCTTCCCTGGTACGCCAGCGTGCATCGCGGAGCGGGAGCGCTGTCGCGGCGCTGCACCCTCGCGTACGAGCAGGCGAGGCAGACGATCGGCGACTTCTTCGGCGCTCGCGCCGACGATCATGTGATCTTCACCCGCAACACCACTGACGCGCTCAACCTGCTGGCGCGGGCCGTGCCGGCCGGCACCACCGTGGTCACGAATGCCTCCGAACACCATGCCAACCTGCTGCCCTGGCCGCGCGGGTCGGTGCGGCTGCCGGTGCCCAGCGACCCCGACGGGGCGGTACGCGATCTCGCCGCCGCCCTCACCGAGCTGCGCCGGGGCAGCAGCCCGGCGTTGCCGGTGCTGGTCGCGGTGACCGGTGCGAGCAACGTGACAGGTGAGCGGTGGCCGGTCGCCGAACTGGCGCGGGTGGCCCACCGGCACGGCGCCCGGATCGTCCTCGACGCCGCGCAGCTCGCCCCGCACGCCCCGGTCGACCTGCTCGCGCTCGACGTCGACTACCTTGCCGTGTCCGGCCACAAGCTGTACGCGCCGTTCGGCGCGGGCGTGCTGATCGGTCGGGCCGACTGGCTGGACGCCGCGCCGCCCTACCTGGCCGGCGGTGGCGCCACCAGCCACGTCGGGCCGGCCACCCACGACGTGACCTGGTCGACCGGCCCGGCCCGACACGAGGGCGGCACCCCGAACCTGCTCGGAGCGGTCGCGCTGGCGGCGGTGTGCAAGGCGCTCGACGAGGCGGACCAGGGCGCGCTGGCCGCCCAGGAGCAGGGCCTGCTGACCCGGCTACGGACCGGCCTCGCCGCCCTGCCGCACGTCGTCGAGCTGCGCACCTTCGGCCCGGACGCGCCCCGGGTCGGCATCGTCTCGTTCGTGGTCGCCGGCTGGGACTCCACCGAGGTGGCCACCCGGCTCGCCGCCGAGCACCACATCGGCGTACGGGACGGGTTGTTCTGTGCCCACCCGCTGGCCCGGCGTCTGCTCGGCGAGGCGGCGGGGCGTACCGGCCGGCGGGACCTGCCGCCCACCGCGCTGCGGGCCAGCATCGGGCTGGGCAGCACGGCCGCCGAGGTGGACCGCCTGCTCGCGGCGCTGGCCGAGCTGGGCTGACGCCCGACCGGCGGTTGCCAGCGCTCAGCCGACCGGCGGGGCGGTGGGTGGCTTCGGCGCCTCGCCGGGCTCGGCGGGTTCACCGACCGGGCGCTCCTGCTCTCCGAAGGCGGTGCGGATCCACCGGTTCGCCTCCTCCTGCTCGATCCCGGAGGCGACCAGCAGGTCGCTCGCGGTGGTGCGGATCTGGGCGATCACGACGCTGCCGGAGAAGCCCACCCCGGCGCCGTACGCCCGGCCGGCCTCGCTGACCGCCCGCAGCGACCGCTCCCGGGCCTTCTCCGGCTCCTCACCGGCGGCGAACTCGTGCTTGAGCAGCCGGACCGCCTCGGCGAGGTGGCCGATCGCGTCCGGCATCGGATCGGGCACCGGTTCCTCGTCCTCGACCAGCGTGACGGACCGGCGGATCAGCGTGCCGCTGTTGCGCATCGCCCTGTCGATCGGGTCGGCCGCCTCGGCGTAGTGGGTCAGTTCGTCGCGGCGGTGCCAGCGGGCCGGAGAGAGGGTGGCGGTCTCCTTCGCCCCCTCGATCGCCTCGCCCAACGTGGCCAGCTCCTCCTTGTTGTTGCGCAGCCTCTCCAGTGCGCCCTGGATGGTGGCGCGATTCCGGTTGCGCAGCCCGTCGGCGGTGGCGTCGAGTTGGGCGGCGAGCAGGTCCAGGGCGGGGCGGGCCGCCCGGTTGATCACGCGGAGTGGGTTCAGTGGCAGCAGCACCGCCGTGACCAGCAGCGCGATCCCACCGCCGAGGAACGCGTCGACGAAGCGGGGGATCTCCAGGTTCTGGGTCGACGGGCTCAGCGTCACGATCAGCACGGCCGTGGCCGCCGCCTGGATGACGATGGCCACGCTCGCTCCGGCGAAGATGGTGAGCAGGATCGCCACTGTGACCACCAGGCCGAGCTGCCACGCCCCGGTGCCGAGCAGGTAGATCAGGAGGTCGCCGACGGCCACCCCGACCCCCACACCGACGATCAGCTCCACCGTCCGGCGGAACCGCTGACCGACCGACGCGGCCAGGGTGCCGACCGCGGAGATCGGCGCGAAGACCGGTTGCGGGTTGCCGAGCACCTTGTGCGAGATCAGGTACGCCAGCCCGGCGGCCAGCCCGGCCTGTACGGCGAGTCCGCCGGCCATCCGTACCCGGTGCAACCGGTCGTGCAGGGTGGCCCGACCGCGGTGGCGCAGTTGTTCGGTGGCCTCGGCGATTCGCGCGCCGTCGATGTCCACCAAACCGTCGCGCAGCGCGGTACGTCGCACCATCGGCTGTCGCTTGTCCCGGGCCACGGCCATGGGCGCGACTACCCGTGGTGGGCCCGCTGAACCCTCCCTTCCCGCGCGGCGGGGGCCGATGCGGGAGACTCGGGCGGTGGTTGATCTGTTGGACCGGTGGCGGGCGGCGGCCCGGGGTGCCGGCGCGAGGCCCGACCCGGATACGACAAGGGCCGGGGAGCAGTTGACCGTCCGGTGGCGAGAGCCGCACCGGCACTACCACACGCTGGCCCACCTGACGGCTGTGCTCGATGTGGTGGACCAGCACGCCGACCTGGCCATTCGGGCCGACGCGGTCCGGCTGGCGGCCTGGTTCCACGACGCTGTCTACGACCCCCGGGCCGCCGGCGACGCCAACGAACGTGACAGCGCCGAACTGGCCGAGAGCGTGCTCACCGGGCTCGGAGTGCCGGCGCCCACGGTGGCCGAGGTGCGCCGGCTCGTGCTGCTTACCGCCGGGCACACGGTGACGCCGAACGACCGGGATGGCGCGCTGCTCTGCGACGCGGACCTGGCCGTTCTGGCCGCGCCGCCGGCCCGCTACGACCGTTACGCGGCGGCGATCCGCCACGAGTACGCCCACGTGCCGGAGCCGGCCTTCCGGGCTGGGCGGGCCGCCGTGTTGACCGGCCTGCTGTCGCTGCCCGCGCTGTTCCGGTCGCCACCGCTGGTGAGCCGGTGGGAAGAGCCCGCCCGGGACAATGTGCGCCGCGAGCTGGCCACCCTCACCGGGGCGCCGGAGAACGCGGGTTGACCAGGTGCTTCGGCCGACGCAGGTCGGCGGCGCGGAGCAACCGGACCAGCTCCCGGCTCGGCACCACCTGGGCGCCGAGCCACACCGCCGCCGCGAACCGATCCGCCGGGATGTCGTAGTGGTCCCGGTCGAAGCCGCGCCGGGGCGCGCCGAGCGCCTCGGCGAAGGCGTGCAGCTCGGCGTACGAGACGTCACTGATCAGGTGCGACCAGAGCCGACCGCGCCACGGCCAGGCCGGCCGGTCCAGGTAGAGCATGGTGCCCAAGTTATCCCGCCCAGTCGATCATGTTGATGATCGCCGGTCGGCGACCTAGCCTCGGCTGCATGGCCCCCACCGCGCTCCTCGACGACCTGCGCGCCGCGCTCGGTGACGACGCCGTGCTCACCGACCCGGACCTGCTGCGCATGCACCAGCGGGACGAGGCCGACCTGTGCGCCGCCGGCGTCCCGCTGGTGGTGACCCGTCCGCGCGACACCGAGCAGGTGGTCGCCGTGATCCAGGCGGCGGCGCGGCACGGCGTACCGGTGGTGCCGCAGGGCGCGCGGACCGGGCTGGCCGGCGCGGCGAACGCTGTGGACGGCGCCGTGGTGCTCAGCACCGTCGCGATGAACGAGATCCGGGAGATCGACCCGGTGAGCCGGATCGCCGTGGTCCAGCCCGGGGTGGTCAACGCGGCGCTGGCCGGGGCGGTGGCGAAACAGGGCCTCTGGTACCCGCCGGACCCCGGCTCCTGGCAGTCGTCCACGATCGGCGGCAACGTGGCCACGAACGCCGGCGGCATGTGCTGTGTGAAGTACGGGGTGACCACCGAGTACGTGCTCGGCCTGGAGGTGGTGCTCGCCTCCGGTGAGGTGCTGCGCACCGGCCGGCGTACGGCCAAGGGGGTGGCCGGCTACGACCTGACCCGGTTGTTCGTCGGTTCGGAGGGCACCCTCGGCGTGATCACCGAGGTGACAGTGGCGCTGCGGCCCGCCCCGGCCGACTCACTGACCCTGGTGGCGGTCTTCCCCTCCACCGCCACGGCCGGCGCGGCGGTGGCCGAGATCGCGGCTCGCGGGCTCACTCCCAGCCTGCTGGAGTTGCTGGACCAGACCCACCTGCGGGCGATCGAGGCGTACCAGCCGATGGGTCTGCGGACCGACGCGCAGGCCCTGTTGCTGGCCGCCGCCGACACCGGTTCCCGGGCGGCGGACGACCTGGCCGTGCTGGCCGAGGTGTGCGAGGCCGTTGGCGCCGACGAGGTCTACGCGGCCACCGACGCGGTGGAGGCGGCGGCGCTGCTCCAGGCTCGTCGGCTGGCCCACCCGGCGATGGAGAAGTTCGCGGCGGACGCCTACCCGGGCGGCAACGGCGGTCTGGTGATCGACGACGTGGCGGTGCCGCGCGGCGCGCTCGCCGCGCTCCTGGACGGGGTCGCCCGGATCGCTGTCGAGTGTGCGGTGCCGATCGGCGTGGTGGGGCACGCCGGGGACGGCAACATGCACCCGAACATCGTTGTCGACCGGGCCGACCCGGCGAGCGTGGAGCGGGGCCGGCGGGCCTTCGACGAGATCATGCGGCTCGGCCTGGACCTGGGCGGCACGTGCACCGGCGAGCACGGGGTGGGGCTGCTCAAGCGGGACTGGCTGGCCCGGGAGATCGGGCCGGTCGGTGTCCGTGTGCATCAGGCGATCAAGTCGGCGCTCGACCCGGCCGGCCTGCTCAACCCGGGCAAGGTGCTCTGACCGGCTACGGTCAGCCCTTGACCTCGGCCGGGGTCGCCTGGGTGAGCAGCAGCAGGATCTCCCCGGCGACCGGCGTGAGCTCCTCACCCGGGCAGTCCTGCGAGGTGATCAGCCCGGCCGAGGTGATGAGGCTGGACGTCAGCGCGTCGATGCAGGTGGTCCTGTATCGCCGGGCCTGATCGGTCTCGTCGGCCAGCGCCGGGTTGGCGAGCAGCACCTGCAGCCGTTCGGTCAGCTCCGGTGCGAGGGTGCCCCGGGAGGTCACGCCGTCGCCGGCGCAGTCGACGCACTGCCACGCGCCGTTCCGCTCGACGCTCAGGGTGCGCATCGGCCCGTCTTCGCCGAGCCGCTGGAGCAGGCTGACCTGACCGGCGGCGACAGTGGTGGGGATCTCCAGCTGCGATCCGCCACCTGCGGGGCCGGCGGTCGGTTGCGCCACCGGGGTGCTCGGCTTGTCTCCGTCGAAAAGGGAGCACCCGGTCAGGGCGCCGACGAGCGCGACGACGAGCAGGGGTACGAGCAGACGAGGGCGCGCGCGGGGTAGCACGCGCGGAAACCTACCCCACCGTAGGTAGCGTTCGAAACCACCATCCGGGCCGGTATCGATGGTTACCCATCGGTAACGTCGCAATTCGTCATCGAGCGGACGGGCGCAGCTCCGCCTGATCGTCGTCGCCCCGGTCAGCCGCGTAACCCCGCACGTCCGGAGCGCCGAGGCGGGCCGCATCCGCCGCCGCGTCGTCCGGCATCAACTGGGACTGCCGCTCCGCCTCCACCCGCGCCCGGTAGTGCTCGACCTCGCGCGCCCGGGTGGCCGCGTCCCAACCGAGCACCGCGCCCATCAACTCGGCGGTGTGCTCCGCCGACTCCAGCCCCCGGTGGCTGGTCTCGAACGAGATCCGGGTTCGCCGGGTCAGCACGTCCTCCAGGTGCAGCGCGCCCTCGGCCCGCGCCGCGTAGGCGACCTCGGCCGCCAGATACTCCGGGGCACCCGCCAACGGGGACGCCAGCAGAGGATCGGCGTCGACAAGCGCCAGCAGGTCCAGGGTGAGGGTGCCGTACCGCTCCAGCAGGTGCTCCACCACACCCACCGGCACACCGTGCCGGCGCGCCAGGTCGGCCCGGTCCCGCCACATGGCCGGGTAGCCGTCGGCGCCGAGCAACGGCAGATCGGCGGTACGCGACGCGCGGGCGCCACCGAGCCGGCGAGCGGCCCGGTCGACCACGTCGGACGCCATCACCCGGTACGTCGTGTACTTGCCGCCGGCCACCAGCAGCAGCCCGAGCATCGGCTCGAAGACCGCGTGCTCCCGGGAGAGCTTCGAGGTCGAGTCGGCCTCGCCGGCCAGCAGTGGCCGCAGCCCGGCGTACACCCCCTCGATGTCGGCGGTGGTCAGCGGCCGGTCCAGCACGGTGTTGACCTGCTGGAGGAGGTAATCGATGTCGCGGGCCGACGCGGCCGGGTGGGAACGGTCCAGCCGCCAGTCGGTGTCAGTGGTGCCGATGATCCAGTGCCCGCCCCACGGGATGACGAAGAGCACCGAACTCGCCGTACGCAGGATGAGCCCCGTCTCGCCGGTGATCGCCGAGCGGGGCACCACCAGGTGCACCCCCTTGGAGGCGCGCACTCGGACGCCGGGCCGCAGGCCGACGTCGTTGAGCATCCGGGACATGTCGTCGCTCCACACACCGGTGGCGGCGATGACGGTGCGCGCCTGCACCTCGAACTCCGCGTCCGGCGAGCCCGGCGGCGCCTCCAGGTCCCGGACGCGGACGCCGGTCACCTCGCGCGCCTGCCGGATCAACCCGACGGCGCGGGCACTGCTCACCACAGTGGCACCGAGGCTGGCCGCGGTGCGGGCCAGGGTGACCACCAGCCGGGCGTCGTCGACCTGCCCGTCGTAGTAGCGGATCGCCCCGGCCAGCGCGTCGGCCCGCAGACTCGGGAAGATCCGCCGGGCGCCCTCCCGGGTCAGGTGCCGGTGCAGGGGCATGCCCCTGCCACCGCCGAAGATCCCGGCGAAGGCGTCGTACGCGGCCACGCCGGCGCCGTAGTAGGAACGGCGGAAGACCCGGGCCGGCAGGTCCCGCAGGCCCCGCCCGGCCGGCAGCGGCACCATGATCGGCACCGGGCGTACCAGGTGCGGCGCGAGCCGGGTGGCCAGCAGACCACGCTCGGTGAGTGCCTCGTGGACCAGGTGGAACTCCAACTGCTCCAGGTAGCGCAGGCCACCGTGGATGAGTTTGCTGGACCGGCTGGAGGTCCCGGCGGCAAGGTCACGCGCTTCGACCAGCGCCACCTTCAGGCCACGGGACGCCGCGTCCAGGGCGGTGCCGGCTCCGGTCACCCCGCCCCCGATGACCAGCACGTCGAAGCGCTCGGCACGCAGTCGACGCAGGTCGGACGCACGGCGGACCGGTGAGAGCTGACCGGCGACGGATCGGGAGATATTGGGGTCGCGCACCCGTCCACCGTAACCGTCGAGCCACCGTGTCGACATTCGCCGCCCGCTCCGCACCGCGCCTACCTGCTCCGAAGCGCACGACACGTCTCGCCACCCGGCCCATGCCGACCGATCGCAGATCTTGGACAGTTTCCGTCATCTCCTGACGGAAACTGTCCAAGATCTGCACGGTTCCTCGTAGCCCCGGAACCCGACGGTCGGGTCGAAACCCTTCCTCATAGTCGTAAGGTTCTCGGATGCAAGGTCAACCTGCGCACCCCGGCTACAGCGACCGCAGTTCCCCGTGGCCGGTGGTCGCGGCCGTGCTGGTCGGCTGCTGGACGGTGGCGGTCACAGTGGGAACCCAGACCGGTGGCTGGCTCACCGATCAGGTGCTGCTGGGCTTCGGACGGGACCGGTTCGGCTGGCTCTGGCCGGTGCTCGGCCTGGCCACCGTCGTGCTGGCCGGCACACCCGCCCTGCTGCTGGCCCTCCTGCCCCGGTCGGGCGCGGTCCGGGCCACCGGGCGGGCCTGGTTGATCGGGGCACTCGCGCTCGGCGTGCTCACAGTCCTGCGGGTCGTGCCGCCGGTGCACCACGAGGCATACCTCGCCGCGCTGGCCGGCGCCGCGTTGCTCAGCGCGCTCGCCGTGCGTTGGTCGGCGCGCCGCTGGGCGTACCCCGGGCTGATTGGCTCGGTCCGCGGCCCGGCACCCACCGGGAACAGCGACACCACGCGGCCCGAGGCCACCGGAGACGGCGACACCACGCGGCCCGCGCCCACCGGGAACAGCGACACCACACGGCCCGCAGCCACCGGGAACGGCGACACCACACGGCCCGAGGCCGCTGGGAACGCGGAGTCGGTCGGACGGCGCGTGCGCCAGCCCGACCCGGTGCCGCTGCTCGCTGTCGCCGCCGGGTTGGCGCTGCTGCTGCCGTGGGCCTGGCTGGGCGCGCTCGGCGGCCTCCTGGAGACCGCGCTCGCGCTGCTGGCGGCCGCCGCGCTCGGGGTGCTCGCCGCGACTCTGCTGGATGCCCCGTTCTGGTCGCTGTTCGCGGTTGGGCGACCGCCCCGGCCGGCTCGGCTGGTGCTGGTCGGCGGCCTGGTCGCCGGGGTGGCGCTGCTGCTGCTCGCGGCCGGGACCGGCCAGTCCGGCGCGCAGTTGCCCGCGCTGCTGACAGTGCCGCCGGTGGGTTTCGCACTGGCCGCGCTCTGGGCCGCGACCTGGCGGCCCACCGCCGACCCGGCCACCACAGACCCAGCCACCGCCGACCCGGCCACCCCCGACCCGGCCACCGCCAGCCCAGCCACCGCCGACCCGGCCACCACCAGCCCAGCCACCGCCAGCCCAGCCACCACCAGCCCAGCCACCACCAGCCCAGCCACCACCAGCCCAGCCACCACCAGCCCAGCCACCACCAGCCCAGCCACCACCAGCCCAGCCACCACCAGCCCAGCCACCACCAGCCCAGCCACCACCAGCCCAGCCACCACCAGCCCGGCCACCACCAGCCCAGCCACCACCAGCCCGGCCACCCCCGGCCCGGCCACCGCCGACCCGGTTGAGGCCACCCGCGCCGGCCGCACGGCGACCGGCTGGCTCGTGGGCCTGGCCGTGCTCGGCCCGTTGGCCTTCACCGACCCGGAAGAGATCAGCCTGCTGCTGGTCGGCACCCGGGACATCCCGTTCTGGGTGGCGGCCGCCAGCGGCGTCGGGCTCGCCGTCGCGGTAGTGGTCGCCATCGGGTACGCGGTGCTGCTCGCCCGACGCACGGCACGCACCCCGAACAGGCGGGTCGCCGCGGTGGCGGCCGTGGTGCTGCTGGTGGCGTTCGCGGTGGTCGACCTCGGCCCCGGCCAGCCGGGCCTGTACGGCGAGCGGCTGTTCGTGGTGCTGCGTACGCAGGCCGACCTGAGCGGCCTTCCGGCCGCAGCGCCGGGTCGGGCCGGGCGGGACGCCCGCGCGGCGGAGGTCTACCGGCGACTGGTGACGACCGCCGAGCAGAGCCAGGGTGACCTGCTGCGGGGGTTGAACCGGCTGCGCCTCGACCCGGTGTCGTACTACCTGGTCAACGCGGTCGAGGTGGACGGGGGCCCAGCGGTCCGTGCCTGGCTCGCCCGCCGGCCGGAGGTGGCGCGGGTGCTGGTCAGCCAGCGCCTGCGACCGCTGCCGGCCCCGGCCGGGCAGAACCGGGGCACGTTGCCCAAGCCCACCGGCCCGCAGTGGAACATCAGCCAGATCGGTGCCGACCGGGTGTGGTCCCAACTCCGGGTCACCGGCACGGGCATCGTGGTCGGCAGCTCCGACTCGGGGGTGGACGGCACCCATCCGGCGCTACGAGCCGGGTTCCGTGGTGGGGACGACTCCTGGTACGACCCGTGGGACGACACCCGGAGCCCGACCGACCAGGGCGGGCACGGCACCCACACGGTGGGCAGCGCGGTCGGGCGGGACGGCATCGGGGTGGCGCCGGACGCGCAGTGGGTGGGCTGCGTCAACCTGGACCGCAACCTGGGCAGCCCCGCGCACTACCTGGACTGCCTCCAGTTCATGTTGGCGCCCTTCCCAGCCGGCGGCGACCCGTTCACCGACGGCCGTCCGGAGCGCGCCCCGCAGGTGCTGACCAACTCGTGGGGCTGCCCGCCCATCGAGGGTTGCGACCAGCGCGTTCTGCGGCCGGCCACCGCCGCCCTCGACGCCGCCGGGATCTTCGTGGTCGCCGCGGCCGGTAACACCGGCCCGTGGTGCGCGTCGATCGACGATCCGCCCGCCCCGTACCCGGACGTGCTGACAGTGGGCGCGGTGGACGCCCAGCGGCGGGTCGCCGAGTTCTCCTCGCGTGGGCCGGTGCCGGGCGGCTCGGGTAAACCGGACGTGCTGGCGCCGGGGGTGGGGGTGGTGTCGGCCATGCCGGGCGGCACGTACGCCGCGTTGGACGGTACGTCGATGGCGACCCCGCAGGTGGCCGGGGTGGTCGCGCTGATGTGGTCGGCGAACCCGGCGCTGGTCGGTGACGTGACCCGGACCAGGCAGATCCTTCGGGACACTGCCACGGTGGCCACACCCACCTATCGCTCCGACAGTCCTTCCGACGCCTGCGGTACCCCGTCGAACGTCACCGGTGCCGGCCAAGTCGACGCCTACGCGGCCGTTCGCGCCGCCCAGCAATAGGCAGGTTTCCTTCCTGAAGCGCTGAGCCGGGCGTGCGGCTCGACAGTCGGTGATCTAGGGTCGGCGACCATGGACGCCGAGATCACCGTCACCGAGCTGACCGCCGACCTGGTCACCAGCGTCGTACAGCTCTGCCAGCAGGCTCTCGACCTGCCCGAGGACGCCGCCGAGGCGGCTTCCATCGTGGACGTGCTCTGGACCCGGGCCGCCGCCGAGCGGCCGGCGGTCGGGCTGGGCGCGTACCGGGGCGCGGACCTGGTGGGGGTGCTGATCTGTTCGGTGTCGTCGACCGAGCCGGGGATCGGGCACGTGGACCTGGTCGCGGTCCTTGCGGATCAGCGGCGTCGGGGCGTCGGCCGGACGCTGCTCCAGCGGGCCGAGCGGGTGCTCGCCGACCGCGGGGCGACCGAGGTGCTGCTGGCCGGAAACCCGCCGTACTACGCGTGGCCGGGAATCGACGTCCGCTACACGCCGGCGGTCTGCGCCGCACTCGCGCTCGGCTACCAGCAGGACCGGACCGCCTGGAACATGACCGCGGACCTGTCGTACGACGGGTCGCCGGCACTGCGGTCCACCGAGGCGACGGAGCAACGGCTGGCCGACCAGGGCGTCACGGTACGCCGGGCGGAGCCGGCGGACCTGCCGGCGCTGACCGCGTTCGCCCGGTCCACCTTCGGCGGAACGTGGGACGGTGAGCTGGCCGGGTCGGTGGGGCGTGCCGACGCCGGTTGCCACCTGGCGGAGCGCAACGGCGAGGTGCTCGGCTTCGCCGCGTACGGGTCGTCGCGGCCGAGTTGGTTCGGACCGATGGGCACCGCGCCGGCCGCGGAGGGCTCGGGCATCGGTGGGGTGCTGTTGCGGCGCTGCCTGCGCGACCAGCGGGCGGCGGGGCTGGACCGGGCACAGATCGGCTGGGTGGGACCGGTGCCGTTCTATTCGGGTAGCGCGGGCGCGTGGATCGAGCGGGTCTTTTTCCTGTACCGGCGAACCCTACCGACGGCATAACCGGGGCAAACAGGACAAAGATCCATTCGCCCGCATCGGCCATCGACGCCCCCTACCGTTTCGGTAGAGGAGGCAGCCATGACCACGGATGACAACCAGACCGAGGACGGCCCGCCGATCACCTGGAAACCGGTGGGTGAACTCCCCGGCCAACTGCCGTTCGACAGGCTCGACTACGGCGACGCCGAGCAACTGGCCGAGATGACCACCGAGGGCGAGCCGACGGTGGCCGAGGAACCGCAGGAGATGGTGGACGCGCCGATCAAACTGCCTCCGCCGTACAACCGGGCACAGAAGCGGCGCAACCAGCGCCCACTACCGACCTGACGACGAACGGGGCGGACCGCGTCAGCGGCCCGCCCCGTTCGGTGTCGGAACTGGACTCAGAAGTCCATGTCCCCGCCACCCGGGCCAGCCGGGGCAGCCGGGTTCTTCTCCGGCTTGTCCGCGACAACGGCCTCGGTGGTGAGGAAGAGCGCCGCGATGGAAGCGGCGTTCTGCAGCGCCGAACGCGTCACCTTGGCCGGGTCGATGATGCCCGCGGCCAGCAGGTCGACGTACTCGCCGTTGGCGGCGTTCAGACCGTGACCCGCTTCGAGGTTACGGACCTTCTCCACCACGACGCCGCCCTCAAGGCCGGCGTTGACGGCGATCTGCCGCAGCGGGGCGTCGAGCGCGACCTTGACGATGTTCGCACCGGTCGCCTCGTCGCCGACCAGGTCGAGCTTGTCGAAGGCGGTCTTGCCGGCCTGAACCAGCGCGACGCCACCACCCGGGACGATGCCCTCCTCGACGGCGGCCTTCGCGTTGCGAACGGCGTCCTCGATGCGGTGCTTGCGCTCCTTGAGCTCGACCTCGGTGGCCGCGCCGACCTTGATCACCGCAACGCCGCCGGCCAGCTTGGCCAGCCGCTCCTGCAGCTTCTCCCGGTCGTAGTCGGAGTCGCTCTTGTCGATCTCGGCCCGGATCTGGTTGACCCGGCCCTGGATCTGCTCGGCGTCACCGGCACCGTCGACGATGGTGGTCTCGTCCTTGGTCACCACGACCTTGCGGGCGCGGCCCAGCATGTCGAGGCTGGCGGCGTCGAGCTTGAGGCCGACCTCCTCGCTGATGACCTGGCCACCGGCGAGGATGGCGATGTCGGTCAGCATGGCCTTGCGGCGGTCACCGAAGCCCGGCGCCTTGACGGCGACCGACTTGAAGGTGCCACGGACCTTGTTGACCACCAGGGTGGCGAGGGCCTCGCCCTCCAGGTCCTCGGCGATGATCAGCAGCGGCTTGCCCGACTGCATGACCTTCTCCAGGATCGGGAGCAGGTCCTTCACCGACGAGATCTTGCTGTTGGCGATCAGGATGTACGGGTCGTCGAAGACGGCCTCCATACGCTCCGGGTCGGTCATGAAGTAGGCCGAGATGTAGCCCTTGTCGAAGCGCATACCCTCGGTGAGCTCAAGCTCCAGCCCGAAGGTGTTGCTCTCCTCGACGGTGATGACGCCTTCCTTGCCGACCTTGTCCATCGCCTCGGCGATGATCTCGCCGACGGTGCTGTCGCCAGCGGAGATGGAGGCGGTGGAGGCGATCTGCTCCTTGGTCTCGACGTCCTTGGCGAGCTTGGACAGCTCCTCCGAGACGCTCGCGACAGCGGCCTCGATGCCCCGCTTCAGGGCCATCGGGTTGGCGCCAGCGGCCACGTTGCGCAGGCCCTCGCGAACCAGGGCCTGGGCCAGGACGGTCGCCGTCGTCGTGCCGTCACCGGCAACGTCGTCGGTCTTCTTGGCGACCTCCTTGACCAGCTCAGCGCCGATCTTCTCGTACGGGTCCTCGAGCTCGATCTCCTTGGCGATGCTCACACCATCGTTGGTGATGGTGGGGGCACCCCACTTCTTCTCGAGCACGACGTTGCGGCCCTTGGGGCCGAGGGTCACCTTTACGGCGTCGGCGAGCTGGTTCATGCCCCGCTCGAGGCCGCGGCGCGCCTCTTCGTCGAACGCGATCATCTTGGCCATACGGCGTTGTCCTCCTGGACACTCACGGGCCACCCGAGATGTGTGCCCCGGATGGGCCGCCTGGTGTACGCACCTTGGGACGTCGCCACCTGGCGACGACGACGTCCTTCGGCCGGGCCGGATAGCCCGCGACGACCGGCCATGTGCCGCCCCGGTGTCTCCACACCGGTGCAACCTGGCCCCACCGTCCCGACCATTGGCACTCACGGTATGCGAGTGCCAATGACTTGTTTAGCACTCTCACCTGCCGAGTGCAAGCACGATGCCGCCGCTCAGCCGAGTTCCGCGGCCAGTCCAGCGCTGTTCACCGGTGCCTCATGGGCACGCTGCTCGGCGTACGTCACCAGCAGACCGATCATCTGCGCGAGGTGGGCCGGCAGGGCCAGCACGGCGGTGATCCCGATCACCACCACCGCTCCGGCGGCGGTACCCGCCGAGGAGAACGGATCCGTTCCGAGCGGGGAGGTGCCGATTCCTTCCAGGGCACCGGGGATCAGGGTGCCGACGATCACCGCGGCGGCCACCAGGGCCACCCGTCCGAGCAGCAGGCCGAGCCGGTCGTGGAACATCCGGAACGATCGACCGATCGGGTTGTGCCGTTCGAAGAGGTAGACCGGGCCGGCCATGCTCAGCGCGAAGGCCAGGTAGATGCCCGGCAGCACGCAGAAACAGACACCGACGCCGATGAGCAGACTGATCAACAGGGTCCAGCCCCACAGCCCGAGTGCCCGACGCAGGCCGTAGCGCAGCGCGGCCTCCAGGCTGGCCGGCTGACCGGCCGCCTGCTGGGTGATCACCCAGGTGCCGGCGGCCCACCCGACGGCCTGCACCAACCCGACCACCACACTGCCGCCGACCAGCAGGACGAGGAGGCTCAGCAGCTCGGCGGCGAAATTGTCCGGCAGCGCGGGGGTCGACGTCGATTCGGCCTGGGCGGCCCACTTCGCCGATGGGTCCAGCCCGAGGGAGACCACCGAGAGCACCGCCGCCGGCAGCACCTGGGTGAGCAGCATGATCGGCACCAACTGCCGCCAGCCCCGGCGCAGCGTTCCCCCGCACCGGTCGAACCAGCCGCCGATGCCGGCGCCGGGCGGCGTGACCAGGGCGTCGTTCGGGTCGAACCCGTGACCCGGCGGGTACCAGCCGACCGGCGGCCCCGGATACCACGGCTGCCCGCCGTAGGGACCCGACCCGGGCGGGTAACCCCCGGTGGGCGGGAACGCCCAGCCCTGCGGTGGCGGGGCCGCACCCCAGGCACCCTGCGCGGGATCCCAGCCGGGGGGCGGGGCGGCGGGGCCGGAGGACGGGCCGGCCGGGGGCATGCCCGGCCCCCAGCCGGGGGGCGGACCGGCGTGGCCGGGGCCGCCGGCTTGCGAGGACGGATCGGACGGGTCCGGCTCCCCCGACCCGGAGGAAGGAGTGTGCGGGGGTGACTGGTCGGTCATGAACGCTCCTCAGCTTTGGCTGGAACGGTTCACGATCTTCCCGGCTGAGTGCCCCTGCCGCAGCCCCGACTCACGGGCCGATCGGCCAGGAAGCTCAGCCGATGACGCGTACGTGCTCCGCCTGTGGGCCCTTCTGGCCCTGGGTGATCTCGAACTCGACCCGCTGACCGTCGTCCAGCGCCTTGTAACCGTCCATCTCGATCGCGGAGAAGTGAACGAACACGTCCTGACCGCCGTCGACGGCGATGAAGCCGTAGCCCTTTTCGGCGTTGAACCACTTCACGGAGCCCTGTGCCACGGTGCACTTCCCTCACTCTGCCCGGCGTTGCCTGATTCGGCGCACGGCACGGCCGGGCGCCCCGGACCACCGACTCAGCGATCGATGACCGCCATTAAATAAGGTGGCCGAAATCGCACGCTACACGAGGAGTGACGGCCGCGCACTGCCACAAATCAGACACACTTCGGGGCGTCCCGGGCGCGCTGATCGGCCGGGTTCCCCAGCCATCGGATTCGCCCGCGTCATTGCGGAGAGGGGCAGGGTCGCAGGGCAGCCCTCGAGATGATCGCGATCGGGCCCAGCTCGCGAAACGCCATCCCCGCCCTGTGGTAGGCATGCGGACATGACCACCGACATGGGCTCGCCGGCCCTACGGCTCGCGGAGATCCGCCGGGTCCGGCCGGAGGACGCCGCCCGGATGCGGGCGCTGCGCCTGGAGATGCTCGCCGACGCGCCGTTGGCCTTCCTGGAGACCCTGGCGGACGCGGCGGCCCGACCGCACAACGAGTTCGCCGCCCGGGTCGCGTACACCTCGGCCGGTGCCGGTAACGCGCAGTTCGTCGCCGACCCGGGCGGCCGGCTGGTCGGGCACGCCGGTGGCACGACCCACCCGAACGAACCGGGGCTGACCGTGATCTACGCCGTGTACGTCACGCCGACCTGGCGCGGCAGCGGCCTGCTCGGCGAGCTGATCGACGGGGTGGCCGCCTGGTCGCGAGCCTGTGGCCGACCTGAGCTGCTGCTGGAGGTGGTGGTCGGCAACGACCGCGCCTACCGCGCCTACCAGCGCCTGGGCTTCGAGGACACCGGGGTACGAGTCCCCCACCCGAACATCCCAGCCCTCACCGAGCTACAGATGCGCCGAACAGCCTGACCCACAAACCACCTCCAACGATCACCACCGCCACGCGGACGGCCGGCGCGCGCCGCCCAGCCGTGATGATCACGCTCGATCCGGGATGTAGTGGTCATCATCCGACCAGAGGCCACTACTTCCTGGGTCGAGCACGATCACGGGAAAGCAGAGGCTCCGGGCCGGACACGCCGACGACCACCGCGCCCACGGCGGGTTTCCGGGGCAGCCCGACCCGGAAACCCCCACCGCGACTAGAGATCAAACATGACGCCGCGACTGCACGATCCGGAACCGGTTCGCCACATAAGCCCCGTCGGTCAGCGCCGAGTTGGCCGCCGCGTTGGCCCCACTGCCGTGGAAGTCGGAGAACGCCGCCGACTGGTTGACGAAGACGCCCCCGGTGAGGTTGCAGGACAGGTGAACCCCGACCTCGACCGCCACCGCCTCGGTTGCGTCAAGCACTGCCTCGTCGGTCGAGTAGACCCCGGCGGTGAGCGCGCCCTTCTCGCCGACCGTCCGGCGCAGCAGCTCCAGGCTGTGCGTGGTGGAGTCGGTAGCGATGGCGAACGAGATCGGCCCGAACCACTCCCGGCCGTACGTCTCCGCGTCGTCAGCGGCCAGCTTCACGATCGTCGGGGTACGCACCACCGCGTCGGCGTACGACGGGTGGGCCACGGCCCGCGACTCCAGCACCGGCTCGCCGACCTTGGTCACCTCGGCCAGCCGCTCCAGCACCCCGTCGTTGACGATGGCGCCGGTCAGCTCCACACCTCGGGCCGGGTCGGCGGTGAGCTTGCCGACCGCTGCGGCGATTCCGCCGGCCACCTCGTCGAAGCTCTTGTGGCCCTGGTCGGTCTCGATGCCCCCGGCCGGGATGAGGATGTTCTGGGAGGTGGTGCACATCTGCCCGCTGTAGAGGGTCAGCGTGAACCCGAGGTTGCGGCACATGCCGGCGAAGTCGTCGGTGGAGTCGATGACGACGGTGTTGAGGCCGGCCTTCTCGGTGTAGACCGATGCCTGCCGCGCGTGCGTCTCCAGCCAGTCGCCGTACTCGGTGGAGCCGGTGAAGTCGACGATCCGGATCGCCTGGTGCAGGGCCAGGTCGCTGGCGAGCTTCTCACCGGGCGCCTCGGCCGCCAGCATGATCAGGTTCGGGTCGAACCCGGCCTCGGCGAGCACCTCCCGGGCGTACTTCACTGTGATGGCCAGCGGCAGCACCGCGCGCGGGTGCGGCTTGACGATCACCGGGTTGCCGGTGACCAGCGAGGCGAACAGCCCAGGGTACGAGTTCCAGGTCGGGAAGGTGTTGCAGCCGATCACCAGCGCCACCCCACGCGGCACCACGTGGAACGTCTTGGTCATCCGCAGCGGGTCGCCCTTGCCGGCGGCCTTCTCCCAGCCGGCCGTGCCCGGGTGGCGGGTCATCTCGGCGTACGCGTACGCCAGCGCTTCCAACGCCCGGTCCAGCGCGTGCGCGCCACCGGCCTGGAAGGCCATCACGAACGCCTGCCCGCTGGTGAACTGCACAGCGTTGGCCAGCTCGAAGATGTGCTTGTGCAGCCGGTCGAGGATCTCCAGGCAGACGCCGACCCGGGCCTGCGGGCCGGCGTCGCGCCACGCCGGCAGCGCGGCGGAGGCGGCGCTGATCAGCTCACCGGGGCCGGCGTGCGGGTAACGCACCGCCAACTCCACCCCGAACGGGCTCGTCTCGGTGGCGACCCGAACGCCCGCGCCGGGCTGGTCGAGCGGGAAGTCACCACCGAGGTACGCCTCGAAGGCGGCCTTACCGTCGGCGGCGGCGGTCTCGCCGTACACCCGGGGGCTGGGGGATTCGGGATAGGCGGACCAGTAGCCCCGCTCCGTGATCGCGGTCAGCGCACGGTTGAGGGTGTCGGCGTGCCTGTCGTACAGGGGATGCGGGGTCTCCGTCATGCCCGCCATCATGCCTGAGTCCGGTCCGCGAGCAGTAGCGCGAATGCCCGACAGCGGCTCATGCCTGAGTCCGGTCCGCGAGCAGTAGCGCGAATGCCCGACAGCGGCTCATGCCTGAGTCCGGTCCGCGAGCAGTAGCGCGAATGCCCGACAGCGGCTCATGCCGCAGTCGACGTCCCGAGCAGTAGCGCCAATGGCCGACGGCACGAGGTTGCTCGCGGCGGCAGCGGGTAACCGCGGGCCTCCGGCCAGGAAAGCCGGCCAGGGGAGGGCGGCGGGTGAGGATCACCGAGATCCGGGTGCACGGGGTCGCCGACAAGGGGCCCGAGACGATCCTCGACCGACCGATCGTCGCGCGGGTCGCGGGAGACGACAACGCCGGCTTCTACCGGCCGCGGCCCGGCTACGGTGCCGCCGCGGACCGCAACGGGGTGACGCTTGAGGCGTACCGCTGGAGCAGGCTGACCGGCGGGACCGCCACCCGGACGTTCTCCCTGGTCCTGCTCTTGCCGTTCATGCTCAGCAACATCGCGGCCTGGATGCTGCCGGTCACCGGACGCGGCGGCCACGCCGCGCGGGCGCTGTGCCGACTGTTGGCAGCGACGATGACCGCGATGTACGTGCTCTCCACCGTCGGGGTGTCAGTCGACCTGATCGCGTGGCAGTGCGCGGCCTACCCGAGGTGCCTGGAGGGGCGGCGGGAGTTGTCGTGGCTGGGCGACGTGCCGCCCGGGCAGCGGCTGGCGCTGCTTGCCGTACCGCCGATCCTCGCGATCTTCCTGATCTGGCGACTCGGTGCCCGGAGCTGGCAGCTCCCCGAGGACAGCGACCACGCGCCCGGGGTGGGTGCGGACCGGCTCGACGCGCCCGCTTTCTGGGACACCCGCTCGCTGCTGCGCCGCCTGCGCTCGGTGCACGTCGCGGTGGCGTTGGGCACGCTCGACATCACTCTGCTGTTGGTCCTGGCACCGCACGACGCGACGGTGCCCGGCTGGCTGCTGCTGGCCGCGGACGTGGCGCTGCTCGCCGGCGCGGTGGTGCTGCTCTGCCGGCCGGCGATAGAACGGCGCGGAGAGCAGGACCAGCGGAGTCCGCGGACGATCCGCTGGGTGGCCGTGGCACTCACCGCGCTGACAGTGGGCTACGCGGTGGTGCCACGGTCGCCGTGGAAGGCCGAGGGGATGTTGCCGGGGTACGGGCTGCTGGTGGCCGGGCTGTTCGCCGGGCAGGTGGTGCTGCTCGCGATGCTCGGCCTGGTGGTGGCGGTGCAGCGCCGTTCCCTCCCCCGCCCCTTCTTCCTGCTGGCCGGGTTGGGGGCGCCGGTGCTGATAACTGTCGCGATCGGGCTGGGCGTCGCCTACTCCTCGGGCCTGACCTACGGGCTCGCCGAGTATCTGGACCGTGGGTCCAGCCCGACGCCCGCACGGCCGCTGCCGCCCGGCGCGCCACCGTTGTCGCCGCCGATCGCCTACCGCTGGGTCACCCTCGGCTTCACCCTCGCAGTGCTCCTGGTGGTCGTGACGGCAGTGCTCGTGCCCCGGCTTCGCCGTGCTCGTCGCCGTCGGGAGGCCGAGGAGCTGATCCGGCGGGACTATCCGGAAGCCTCCCGGGCGGCCCCGGAACGGGTCCGGGCCGTCCGCGACGCGGTCGTGCGCGCCCGACTGACGGATCGGCTCGGAGGGCTGTTGGCCACCGCGTACGTGGTGTTGGCGCTGCTCACCCTGGCTGCGGCCGGGCTCTCGGTGATCGGTCCCGGCCCGGGTGCGCTCGCGCTGCGACTCGGCGGCGAGTCGCTGGCCCGTCCGGTGATCTTCGTGACCGACCTGGGCGCCCTGCTGATCGGGTTGTTCGCCACGGTCCTCGCGATAATGGGACTTGTCGCCTACCGTTCCGGCGCGATCCGGCTGGTCGGGGTGCTCTGGGAGCTGGCCACCTTCTGGCCGCGTGCCGCGCATCCGCTCGCCCCGCCGTGCTACGTCGAGCGGGCGGTCCCCGAGCTGACCCGCCGGATCGGGCAGCTCACCGCCGACGGGAACGCGGTGCTGCTGTCCGGGCAGAGTCACGGCAGCGTGCTCGCGGCGGTGACGATCCTTCAACTGCCCGACCACTGCCGCCGGCGGGTGGCCCTGCTCACCTACGGCTCCCCGCTCGGCAACCGGTACCGGCGGATCTTCCCGGCGTACGTCAGCGACGAGATGTTGCGCGAGGTCGGCAGCCGGTTGGCCTGGCGGTGGATCAACCTGTGGCGGTACACCGACGCGGTGGGCGGAGCGGTGTTCGTCCCGTTCGTCGACGGACCCGACGACCCCGCCGCCCGGGTCGACCGTCGGGTACGGGATCCGAAAGGGCTGCTCATCCCACCGACCGACACCGTGCCTCCGCCGGTGCAGGGCCACCGGTTCACTCCCGACGACGACTTCCACGCCGCGGTCGGCGAACTGGTCGAGCGCCTGGAACGGACGGACGGGTGACCTGTCGACTCAGAGGGTGAGCTGCCAGTCGGTCCAGCGGTCCACCGGGCGGAAGCCGAGCTGTTCGTTGATCGACACCATGTAGCTGTTGCTGGCCGCGTTGAAGGTGTCGATCACCCGTACCGCCGGCTCGTGGGTGAGCAGGTGGTGCAGGTTTTCCGCCTTGGCGATGAGGCCGAGCCGGTGCCCACGGTGGGCCGGGTCGACGATGGTGATCTGCTGGAACGCGTGCCAGTCGGCGGAGGCGCCCACGTCCAGCAGCGTCCAGGCGACCAGCCGACCGGACGCCTCGTGCCGCATCCCGAGGTGGTAGCGCCGCCGGCCCCGGGCGTCCAGTGCCCGCTCGTTGCCACGGATCCGCTCGGCGTCCACCTGCTCCGGCTCCCACTGCACGTCGCCCATGGGCGCGTCCATCAGCAGCCGGCCGTCGAGGTAGGCGATGTCAGCCACGTACTCCTGTGGGGTGGAGCCCTGCCAGCAGACGGAGTGATAGCCCTCGGCTCGCGGTCGGGCCTCGGCGAGCGCCGCCCGCAGAGCGACCCGGTCGATCTCGCCGACGTCGAGCCGGCGACGCACCTCGGCGAGGGCGGGTTGGGCGCCGGTCGCGGCGGCGAACGCGTCACCGGCCACGCTTCGGGCAGCGCCGCCGGGCAGCGCGGAGACGGCCATCGCCACCACCCGCTTGCGGCAGTGCTCGCGGAGCAGGCGCAGCCCGTACTCGTGCAGGGCCCGGCCGACGCCCCGGCGCCGCAGCCGCGGATGCACCAGCAGCTCGGCGGTGGCGTTGTCGGGGTTGTCGAGCTGCGGCAGGTCCAGTTGGAGGTAGCCGGCCGGCACGCCGTCCAGGCGGGCCAGCGCCCAGAGCGACCGGGTGCCGGGCATCGGCGAGTGGAACATCGCGTCGAAGCGACGCCGGCAGAAGGGCGGGAAGTCCGGGAGATCAGCGTCGTTGGCCGCCGACCCGATCCGGTACGCCTCGTCGACCGGCGTCCGGTCGGCGCCGTCGAACGACGCGATCGTGATGCTCATGCCGGTGAGCGTGCACCCTACAAAAGCGATCGGGCCAGCGAATTACTCGCTGGCCCGATCGAACGTTGGTCGGGAGGGACACTCGCACAACGCCTCCGGCGTTGGGTCGCAAGAACTTCAAAAGTCTTCGGCGAAATGCCCTCCCGCACGGAGCATCTTGCGCCGTCCGGTTCCTGCCGTCAAGTCCGTAGCGGCGGGTTTTCCACACTCACAGCGAAAACCCAGTTACCGACTGATCGACTCCGCCCGGGTCCGAGCGAGCCCGTCAGCCCAGGAGGCCGGCGTCGCGGGCAGCGCGCAGCGAGGGCTTTATGTGGTGGGTCGGCCCGACCTGGCCGGCTACCGCGTCGATGGTCTTCAGACCCTCGCCGGTGTTGAACACGACGGTCTCGGCCGTCGGGTCGAGCCGACCGGACTCGACCAGCTTGCGCAGCACGGCCACCGTGACCCCACCAGCGGTCTCGGCGAAGACCCCTGTGGTACGGGCCAGATCGCGGATGCCCGCGCGGATCTCGTCGTCGTCGGCGTACTCCATCCAGCCGCCGGTGCGGCGGACCGCCTCCAGGGCGTAGAGGCCGGCCGCCGGGTCGCCGATGTTGAGCGACTTGGCGATGCCGGTGGGCTTGACCGGGACGATCGTGTCGGTCTCGGCGTGCAGGGCGACGGCGATCGGGTTGCAGCCGGCGGACTGCGCGCCGAAGACCTTCCAGCCGTCGGCGGGCGCCTCGACCAGGCCGATCTCCACCAGCTCGGAGAACGCCTTGTCAATCTTGGTGAGCAGCTCGCCGCTGGCCATCGGGATGACCACCTGCGCCGGGATCCGCCAGCCGAGCTGCTCGGCCACCTCGTAGCCGAGGGTCTTGGAGCCCTCCGCGTAGTACGGCCGGACGTTCACGTTGACGAACGCGGTGTCCTCGAATTCGTCGGTCTCCACCAGCTCACCGCAGAGCCTGTTGACATCGTCGTACGAGCCGTCGATGGCGACCAGTTCGCCGCCGTAGACGGCTGTGGTGATGACCTTGCCCTGCTCCAGGTCGCTGGGGATGAAGACCACCGAGGGCGCACCGGCGCGGGCAGCGTGGGCGGCCACCGAGTTGGCCAGGTTGCCTGTCGACGCGCAGGCGAACCGGCTGAAGCCGAGCGCCTTGGCAGCGGTGAGCGCCACCGAGACGACCCGGTCCTTGAACGAGTGGGTGGGGTTGGCGCTGTCGTCCTTGACCCAGAGCGGCGCGGTGATGCCCAATTCGGCGGCGAGATGCGGGGCCGCCACCAGTGGGGTCAGGCCCGGGTCGAGGGTGACCCGGCTGGCCGGGTCCTGACCGGCGGGGAGCAGCGCGGCGTACCGCCAGATGTTGTTCGGGCCGGCCTCGATCTGCTCGCGGGTGACGGCGGCCAGCGCGGCGGTGTCGTAGTCGACTTCCAGCGGGCCGAAACACTCGTAACAGGCGTGCTGGGCGGCGAGCGGGTAGCGGGCCGAACAGGCACGGCAGACCAGGGCGCGGGCGGGGCTGGCGGAGGTGTCGATGCCGGAGGCGACGAGCGTCGACGTCATGTCGAGGGTCCTCTCATCTTTCCCCGCATCGCACGGTGCGGCGGGGACGGAATTGGCACCTGCCCCGCGGGTCGCTCAGCGGTGAGCGCGCGGGGTGGTTGCCGGGGCGTCGTCGGGCCGTATCCCTCAGCCCCTCTGGATGAGGTATTCAGTTGTGCCGTCGAGTCTAGGACAACGCTGTCGGTCGCTGCTACCGCTGATCCCAGGTAGTGGGTCAGCGGGCGCTCACCGCCACCGGGTCGGTCACCGCGATCGGATCCGTCACCGCGCTCGGCCGGGGCAGCGACGTGGTCCGGGGCCGGGCGGCGAGGTTCGCGGCGACCAGGGCGGCGATCGTGATGGCGGCCCCGACCAGTTCGACGGGCTCCGGGCGGTAGCCGCGGGCGATCTGCACCGCGAAGGTGGTCACCGGAACCAGGTTCATGAACAGCGCGGCGTTGGCGGCGCCGAGCCGCTGCACACCGGTGTTCCAGGCCAGGACCGCGATCACGGCGCCCACCAGCACGGCGTACGCCAGTTGCGGGGCGACCGCCACGAGGTCGGCGGCGGCCGGCGCGTGCTGCCAGCCGACGGCGTCGGCGCCGACGCTCAGGACGAGCATGGCGGCCGTGCCGGCGAGCGCGGTCAGTGTGGTGAAGCGCAGCGGGGACCACTCGCCGAACCGGCTCGCGCCGTGGGTGTAGATGCCCCAGCCCAGCACCGCGCCGATCATCATGAGCCCGCCGAGGCCGAACTGGCCGAGCCCGGCCAGGCTGCCGCGCGTGATCACCAGACCGACGCCGAGGAGCGCCACCAGGGAGAGGGCCAGCAGGAGTGGCTTCGGGCGTACGCCGTCGCGGGCCCAGCGGACGAGCTGGGTGATCACCGGCGTGGTGGCCACGAAGAGGGAGATCTGCTGCGGGGCGGCGTGTTCGAGCGCCAGGTTGGTGAGCAGGTTGAAGCCCGCGAAGCCGACCACTCCGAGCCCCACCACCTCCAGCGCCCGGCCACCGTGCCGGAGCGCGCCGGCACCCTCGCGGAGCAGCAGGATGGCGACCAGGACGACGGCGGCCAGCAGGTAGCGCGCGGTGGTCAGGTTGAGCGGGTCGACCCGGTCGAGCGCGCTGGCCAGGATCGGGAACATCACGCCCCAGCCGAGCACGGCGACCAGTGGGTACGCGGTGGCGCGGGATCGCATCGGCAACTCCAATGTTCGAGTATCGTCGAACCAACGACACCGACCCTAGGGCGTCGTTCGATCGTTGTCGAACAAGGGTTACACTGGTCACATGGAGCCGCACGAGCCCGACCTGACCGCCGTACCGGTCACCAGCGTGTTGGCCGCACTCGCCGACGACGTGCGGCTACAGATCGTCCGGGCGCTCGCCGAGGGCGGCGAGGCCGCCTGTGGCAGTTTCGACTTCGGCGTCTCCAAGGCGACCCGCAGCCACCACCTCAAGGTGCTGCGCGAGGCGGGGCTGACCCGGACCCGGGCGGCCGGCACCAGCCGACTGGTCCGGCTCCGCCGGGACGAGGTGGACGAGCTCTACCCCGGCCTGCTGGACGCGGTCCTCACCCAGCGCCCGCCGGCGTAGACGAGCCGCGCCTGTGTCAGGTACGGCGCAACCCGCGCCGATCTTGCGCTTTGTGTAGTCGGTATGGGTGGTTAAGCGCCTTATGTCGGCACAGAAAGTGCAAGATCGCGGAGCCGGCCCGGCGGCGCGGGAGAGCCGGCGAGGTCGGGGCCGGGCGGCGGTGTGCCCCGCACGTGGGCGAGGATCAACAGATGATCTCCCCCGACACGGCAGCACGGCGACGCGTCACCGCTACGGTCGCGATGGCTCTCGCGCTCGGCGGCTGCACTCCCGGCGACCATCGGGGCCAGGGCGGGGACCCGAGCGGGCCGCCCCCTGCGGCGAGGGCGGAAGCGGGCCCGTCCTCCAGCACCGAGCCGTCGGCCGAGTGCCCGGCCACCGGCGTTCGGATCCGGTCGACCGGCGGGGACGCCGCGATGGGCCTGCGCGCCCTCGGCCTGGAGCTGGTCAACTGCGGCGAGCACCCCTACCAGCTCAACGGGTACCCGGTGCTGCACGTGTTCGACGAAGCGCGCGAGCCGGTCATGCTGCGGGTGGTCAACGGCGCCAAGGAGATCACCTTGGGCTTCGACCAACCACCCCGGCAGGTCACCCTCGCCGCCGGGGAGCGGGCCACAGCAGTGGTGCTCTGGCGCAACCTGGTCACCGACTCGACAGTGGTCGCCACAAACGGCGAGTTCCTGACCGTGGCGCCCGCCGCCGGGCAGCCGGCCGCGGAGGTCGACCCGGACGGGCCGATCGACCTCGGCAACACCGGCCGGATCGGCGTCAGCGCCTGGAAGAAGGCCGACCCGTCCACGCCGGCGCCGACCCGTCCGAGCCCGCCGCCGGCGCCGAGCGTGGTCCCTTCCTCGGTGAGCCCGCCCGACAGCCGCCTGTGAGCCGACCCGCTACGAGGTGATGTCCTTGCGGGTGAAGCGCCAGAACGCCAACCCCCAGAACAGCGTCGCGTAGCTGATCGCCGAGATGCAGCCGCGCACCACGTCGTCGGTCTGCACCGGAGTCGACAGCAGACCCAGCCAGGCGGTGCTGAAGTGGGTGGGCAGGAAGTCGCGCAGCGCGCCCAGGGCGGTGATCTGGTCCAGGATGCTGGACAGGATCCAGAGCAGAACCGCACCACCCACAGCGCCCAGCGCGGCGTCCGTGATCACCGACAGCAGGAACGCCAGGCCGGCCACCACCAGCAGTACGACGGCCAGGTAGCCCAGCACGGCCAGCAACCGGAGCAACCCCTCGGTGGGTTCCAGCTCGGCGGCGACGGTGCTGCGCAGCGGTGACCAGCCGTAGCGCAGGGTGCCGGCCAGCAACGCGGTGCCGGCCAACAGCACCAGGGCCAGTCCCGAGTACGCGAGCGCGACCACCAGCTTCACGGTCAACAACCGGGCCCGGGGCACCGGGATCGCCAACAGGTATCGCAGGCTGCCCCAGCTCGCCTCGCTGGCCACCGTGTCGCCGCAGAACAGCGCGACGACTACCACCAGCAGGAACGACGCCGACACGAAGATCGAGAACAGGGTGAAGTTGAGCCCGCCCGACGTGGCCAGCTCGACCAGGCTGGCGAACTCGTTGCGACCGTTGTCGTCGTCGCCGCCCGAGTCGAACTGGAACGCGATCAGGATGATCAGCGGCAGCAACACCATGAACCCGAGCGCCAACTGGGTCCGCCGTCGGGACGCCTGCCGACGGAACTCCGCCACGAACGGCATGGTGGCCGACGGCCGGTAGCCACGGGCCTCACCCGCGTCAGTAACAACCATCACCGGTCACCGCTTCCCCGAGAGTTCTCGCCCACCAGGGCGAGGAACGCGTCCTCCAGGCGCCGCCGAGGCACCACCCGGTCCACCCCGATGCCGGCGCGCACCAGCTCCGCCACCACCTCGCTGCGGGCCGTGCCGTTGGTGTCGACCACCAGTTGGCCGTCGCTCTCCGGCAACACGCGGACCCCGTGCAGCCGGTCCAGCACCGCTCGCGCCGCCACCGGGTCGGTGACGTCGAAGAGCACGCTCGGCGACTCGCCCACGATCTCCTCCACCGGCCCGGACGCCACGATCCGGCCCTTGTTCACCACCACCGCGTGCGTGCACGTCTGCTCCACCTCGGCCAGCAGGTGACTGGAGACCAGCACCGCCCGACCGTCAGTGGCGTACCGCTGGAGCACCCGGCGCATCTCGGCGATCTGCGGCGGGTCCAGCCCGTCGGTCGGCTCGTCCAACACCAGCAGTTCGGGAAGACCGAGCATGGCCTGGGCGATGGCGAGCCGCTGGCGCATCCCGTGGCTGTAGTTCTTGATCCTCCGGTGCACCGAGTCGCCCAACCCGGCGATCTCCAGCGCCGCGTCGAACTGCGCGTCCTCCCACGGCCGCCCGGTGGCCCGCCAGTACGCCTTCAGGTTGTCCAGACCCGACAGGTGCGGCAGGAAACCCGGCCCCTCCACCAGCGCCCCGATCCGGGACAGCACCGGCGAGCCGGGCACCAGCCGACGACCGAAGACGTAGATCTCCCCGGCGGTCGGCTGGGTCAGCCCCATCAGCACCCGCAGGGTGGTGGTCTTGCCGGCGCCGTTCGGCCCGAGCAGACCCACTACCTGACCGGGGTGGACCTCGAAGTCCACGTTCGACACGGCGACGAAGCCGTCCGCGTACTCCTTGCGCAGCGCGCGCACTGCCAGCGGGGTGTCCGCGTACTCCGGGTGCACCGACCGGTCCTGGCGGCGGTGCCGGCGGCGGACCAGTGCGACGACCACGACGAGCCCGATCACGATGGCGGCGAGCAGGCCGGCGAGCACCCAGCGCCAGATCGTCGCCGCGGTGGGGATCGGCTCACCGCTGACAGTGGGCAGGATGACCGCGCCGTCAGCGGCCACCGTGTAGACGGTCGGCGCGGCCGGCGTGGTGTACGCCTGGTCGGAGGTGGCCACCACCAGCCGCAACCGGTGCCCGGCCTCCACCCGGTGCACGATCCCCGGCAGCGTCACGGTGACCGGGCGGGCGTCCTGCACCTGCTGCGGAAGGCCGGTGAGCCGGATCGGGGCGACCAGGCCGTTCGGCAGGGTGGCCGCGCCGTCCGGGTCGACGTCGTAGAGCTTGACGAAGAGCACCGCCTCGCCGGTCGGCGACGCGGCCCGCACCGTGACGGTGGGCGCACCGGCCACGTCCACGGCCTCGGTCAGCGGGGTGGACTCGAACTGGGCGTGCTGGCCCGGCACGTCACCGGCCACGCCGTCCAGCAGCGAGGCGAGTCCGCCGGCGAACGGGATCGAGGAGATGGCTGCCGGGTTGCCGTTCGGCGGGTTCGCGATCGGCTGTGCCGGGCCGGCGACAGTCACCTCCCGACGGGCGTTACCGGTGAGACCCGGGTAGTCGGGGCGGCGGAAGCCGGTGGCGACGAGGCCCCTGTCGAGCGCGTCGAAGCCGGCGATCCGCGACCAGGTGAAGTCGTCGCCGGGCGCGTCGCCCTCGCCCTTGACGTAGTGGTCGAGCCACTGGACGGTCAGGAACTTCACCCGGTCCTCGTCCGAGCGGGGTCCACTGCCACCGTCGTGCCCGCCGGTGAACCAGGCGACCCGCACCGGGGTGCCGGCGGCGGCGATGCCGCGCGCGTTGGCGTCCGCCTCACCGAGCGGGAAGAGGGTGTCCGCCTCACCCTGCACCAGCAGGGTGGGTGCCTTGATCCGGTCCAGCACACCGGCCGGGCTGGAGCGGCGCAGCAGGTCCACGGCGGCCTGGTCGGCACGGCCGGTGGTGGCGATCCGCAGGTACGCGGCGCAGACGTCGGCGGCGAACCGACCGCAGGACGGGTCGGCGGCACCGGCCGGGGCGCCACCGGGACCGGTGCCGGGGCCGGCGCCCGGCCCGGGGCTGGGCGGGCCGGCCGAGGCCGGTGCGCCCTGCGGCTGGGCGGCGGTCGCGCCGGAGAGCCCGGCCGGGCCGGAGCCCACGTTGCCGCCCCCGCCGAAGAAGAGGCCGGCCCAGCCCTTCTTGAACACACCCTCGGTCGGCGCTGCGCCGGTGCTCTCCGGCAGGAACGCACGGGAAAGATCGTTCCAAGTGATCATGGGCACGATCGCGTCGACCCGGCGGTCCTGGGCGGCCAACAGCAACGCCAACCCACCGCCGTACGAGCCACCGACCACACCGACCTTCGGGTCGCCGGCGGCGTCGGTGCGCACCTCCGGCCGCGCGGCCAGCCAGTCCAGCAGCCGCTCGGCGTCGCGTACCTCGTAGTCCGGGTTGTCCAGGTGGATCTCACCGCCGCTGCGGCCGAAACCCCGCGCGGTCCAGGTCAGCACCGCGTAGCCGCGCCCGGCGAACTCCTCCGCGTCGGAGCGCACCGACTCCTTCGTGCCGCCGAAGCCGTGCGCCAGCAGCACCGCCGGCACCTTCCGACCGGACGAGGCGTCGTCCGGCAGGTAGAGGGTGGTGTCCAGGTTCACCGGTTGGTCACCGGACGGTCCGGAGCGGACGGTGAGCATCGCGCTCTCGGTGCGTACGCCCGGTCCCTGTGGCCACACCGCCCAGGTCACGGCGGCGGCCAACAGCACGACGACCACCGCGGCGGCGATCGCCCGGCGGCGGGTGGGCAGGGCACGCCGGAACCACGCGGCCGGCGACGGCGATGTCATGCGGCACACGGTACGGCCCGCAGCCTGAGCGTTGGCTGAGATCCGCCGTACGTCCGTCCGGTTGCCCCGATCGGTGCGCGGTGGGGTGCGAGCGCGCAACGTCCGACGCGGCACAGCGAGTTGAGTTCGGATCCCGTGAATTCCGATCTTCCACGGATATCCACCTCGATCCCTCCATGTCACACCCACAGCGGACACAGAGCGTGGCGGTAACGCGGACAAATGGTGACATGGCTCGAAGTGACGCGAACCTGACTCGCCGAGTGAGGTCTGACCAGGCGGGGGTTCGATTAGTTTTCCGGTCCGGTGCACGGGACTTGTCGGCCAGCCCGACGCCGCGCCGATCAGCGCCCCACGCCGGAGGAGACACACATGACAGTCCCCGCGCCGCGGGCCCGTCGACGGCCGTCCACGCTGGGCCGGCTGCTGCCCCTGCTGCTCATCGGAGCACTGCTGGCGCCGTTGGGCCTGCTCGTCACGTCGAACTGGCGGCAGGTCACCGACGACCGGGACCTCGCCGCCCGGGAACGGCTCGGCGTGCAGTACCTCACCGCGCTGGCGGCGGTCACCGACGCCCTCGTGGAGGCCCAGTCCAACGCGGTGAACGGCCGCCCTGTGGCCCGGGAGGCGTTGAACGGGGCTGTCGAGAAGGCCGCCGCTGTGGACGCCCGCATCGGCGGGGAACTGCTCAGCCAGGAACGCTGGGCCGGCGTACGGGCCAAGCTGGAGGCACTGCGCGGCCGCAGCGCCACCGATCCCGAGGCCGCCTACACCGCGTACGGCGAGGTCTCCGACCTGCTGCTGGCCCTGCACCGGAAGGTCCGGGAGAGCTCCGGGCTGGTCCGTGACCCCGAAGCCGACTCGTTCTTCCTCCAGGACAGCGCCGGCCAGGAGCTGCCCGAGGCGGTGGTCGGCGCCGGTCGGCTGGCCGACCTGGCCACGCTCGTCAGCCGTCGGCCGGCCGCCGAGCGACCGCGCGGCCTGCTGGAGCTGACCGGCCTGCGGGTGTCCGCCCTGACCCCTGCCGCGGACCTCGTCGACAACCTGCGCTCGGCCGTTGACGGTTCGGAGAGCACCGACCTCGGCGCCAACGTGCTGACCCCGCTGGACACCTACCAGCGTTCGGTGGAGGCGCTCGCCGGGTACTCCCTGCCAGCCAAGGAGACCGGCGTGGTCGACCCGGGCCAGTTGAGTGCCGCAGCGGTCAGCTCGCACCGCTCCGCCCGCCAACTTCAGCCGGTCATCCTCACCGAGCTGGACTCCCTGCTGGCCGAGCGCATCGACCGGCTCGACCGGGACCGCTGGCTGACCGCCGGGGCGGGTGTCATCGCCGTCCTGCTGCTGGGCTGGCTCGCGGCGATGCTGGTCGCCGCCGGTCGCCGGGCACAACGGCGGGCCGCCCTGGCCGCTACCCACGCGGAGAGTCCCGACACCCCGCCGCAGCGCGACCCGTGGCAACCGCCGACCGACGAACCGCGTGCGCTGCAACCGGTCGGCGTGGCCCGTGACCCGGAGACCGCACAGTGGGGGGCGTTCGATGCTGCTCGGTAGGCTCCGGATCCGCGGCAAGCTCGCGCTGCTCGTGGTGATTCCGCTGCTCAGCATGGTCGGCCTGGCCGTGCCGGTGATGCTCGACCGGATCACCGCGGCACAGCGGGCCGGCGACACCGCCGAACGCGTCCGGCTCGCCAGCCGGGTCGGCAGCCTGGTCCAGGACCTCCAGCAGGAACGCATCCTCTCCGTCGGCTTCCTGCTCGGCCGGGTCGAACGCGGTGAGCTGGTCCGTAAGTCCGCCGACGTGGACGACCGGGTTGCCGACCTGCGGGCGGCGCGGAGCGACGCGCTGACCGACGAGGTCGACAGCGCCCTCGACGGCGTGTCCAGCCTCGTCGAGCTGCGCACGGCAGTCCTGGCCCGAGCCGCCAAACCGGGTCAGGTGATGGACGCGTTCGGCCCGGTCAACAAGGGGATCATCGAGTCGCTGCGGCTGGTGGTCGGGGTGGACACCGACACGTTGCCGGGCCGTCAGGTGCTCGCCCTCGACGGGCTGCTCCGCGCCGACGAGGGCCTGGGGACCTGCGCCACCCTGAGCCTGTTGGTCAAGGCGATCGGCACACCGGAAACCACCGCCGGGTACGTGGCGTGCATCGCCGCGCTCATGGTCGACAACTCGCGCTTCCGCAGCCTGATCACGCCCGAGCAGCTCAAGGTGGCCCAGCTCAACGACGCCGCCGTGGCCGCGCGTACCCAACCCGACTTCCTGATCAGGAGCGCCCGCGATCCGGCGGCCGCGGTCAGCGATGTGACGATCGAGGCCCTGTTCCCGGCCGTCCGCACGATGATCCGGCTCGGCCAGTTCGTCGAGAAGAAACTGATCGCCGACGTGCTCGCCGAGGTGACGGCCGAGCAGCGGCGCGCGCTGACCGCCGCGTACCTGGTCGGCGCCGCGGCGGCGTTGATCCTGACGCTGGTCGTGCTGCTCAGCGTGGCGGTGGCCCGGACGGTGGCCCGACCGTTGACCCGACTCACCCGCTCGGCCGACCGGGTCGCCCGGGTCGCCGAGGCGGAGCTGGTCCGGGTCACCGACGACGAGGCGGAAAGACACCATGCGGTCCGGCTGGAGCCGGTGGACATCCGCGCCAACGACGAGATCGGCGACCTGGCGCGGGCCTTCGACAGGGTGCAGAACACCGCGGCGCAACTGGTCGAACGGCAGGTCGCCGGCCGACGCAACGTGGCGCAGATGTTCGGCCACGTCGGACGGCGTACCCAGAACCTGGTGGGTCGGCAGATCGCGCTGATCGACCGGCTGGAGCAGCAGGAGGCCGACCCGGGCCGCCTGGAGCACCTGTACCGACTCGACCACATCTCCAGCCGGTTGCGGCGCAACGCCGGCAGCCTCGTGGTGCTCTCCGGCTCGGCCGGGGCCGACGCGCACACCGCGCCGGTGCCGCTGGCCGACGTGGTCCGGTTGGCGCTCGGTGAGATCGAGGACTACACCCGGGTGGAGGTGCAGGTGCCGGCGGGCGTCTCGGCCGCTCCGGCGGTGGTCGGTGACCTCGTCCTGGCGCTGGCCGAGCTGATGGAGAACGCCACGGTCTTCTCTCCGCCGCACACCCGGGTACTGGTGGCCGCCGAGACGTCCGGCCTCGGCGCACGGCTCACGGTGGTGGACCACGGCATCGGCATGAGCGAGCAACGCATGGCCGAGGAGAACGCCCGGCTCACCCGCCGGGAACGGCTCGACCTGGCCCCGACCGAGGTCCTCGGTCTCTTCGTGGTGGGCCGGTTGGCCCGCCGGCACGGCTGGCAGGTCGCCCTGGCCGCCACCGGCGGCGGAGGGGTGACCGCGCAGCTGGAGATCCCTTCGACGTCGCTGGTGCTACGCCGCGCCGACCGTGCCGGGGCCACAGTGGCCCGCGCGGCGGTGCCGGATCGGGACCGGCGTACGACGGCGACGCCCCACCCCGAGCACGAAGCGCGGCCCAGCGCGGTGGCCGTCGCCGCGCCGGCCCGCTTCGACTCGGATCTGCTGAGCCGGGCCACCCTCAGCCTGGACGCCGGCCCGTCCTGGAACGCGTTCGGTAGGGGCCAGCCGGAGCAGGCCGTTCCCGAACCCCAGAACCCGGAACCGGTGGGCAAGCCGGGCGGGCCACGGGTGCGGCAGCGGGTGCCCGGGGCCACACTGCACGCCACCGCCCCGACGACCCGGCCGGTGGACGCCACCAGCGCGGACCCCGCCGCGGCCCGCGCGCTGGTCGAGGCCTTCCAAGCCGGTGTACGCCGCGCCGAACTGCACGTGGCGCCGGGCCTCGACGGCGCGTCGGCGCGGACGGCCAGCGACCCGTCGGCCGGGGCCGGGGCGGCCGTGGTGGACTTGGGCGCGACCGTCGACCTACCCAGCACCCCGGGAGGCGCCGGCCCCACGGTGCCGCGTGGTGGTGGCTCGACCGATGCCGCACCGGAGCGGCCCCGGTTGAGCCGACGGGTGCCGGGAGCGAACCTCACCGCCATCCCGGTCTGCCAACCGCCCAGCACCAACCTCGGTGACCCGAACGAGGTCCGCGACCTCATCAGCGAGTTCGAGGCGGGCGTCGCCCGCGCTCTCCGCGAAGTCAGCCCCGACCACCGGAACGAAGAAGGATCATCACGGTGACCAGCCCCTTCCTGCACGACAATGTCGACCAGAGTCAGCCCAGCGCCAATGGGGACCTCAGCCCGGAGGCCCGTACGTTCAACTGGCTGCTGGACTCCTTCACCTCCAGCACCGCCGGGGTCCTGGAGGCGATCGCGGTCTCCTCGGACGGTCTGCTGATGGCCATGTCGGCGATCAAGGATCGGTCCAACGCGGAGCGGTTGGCCGCCGTCGTGTCCGGAATGACCAGCCTCGCCGGTGGGGCCGCCAGTTGGTACGCCCTCGGCGGCCTGAACCGGGTGATCGTCGACATGGCCGACGGCTACCTGCTGATCAGCGCGATCAGCAGTGGTTCCGTGCTCGGGGTGGTCGCCGACCGTTCGGCGAACCTGGGCACCGTCGCGTACGAGATGACGCTCTTCGCCGGGCGGGCCGGTGGCGCCCTGACCCCGCGACTGATCGTCGAGTTGAAGAACGCCGTTCAGCAGTGACCCCCGACGTCGCCGGCGAGGATCCGGATCCGGACCCGAGGGTTCGGATCCGACCGTACCTGCGCACGTCACCCCCGACCGGGGTGGGCGCGGCGGCGACACCGGCGCTGCCCGAGCCGGAGCCGGACGGGGACCAACCCACCGGTCCCCGTCCGTTCGTGCTCACCTCCGGGCGGGTCGCGGGCGCCGACCCGGCGATCGGGCTGGAGACCCAGGTGACCGCCCGCATGGACAGCGGCTGGTGGGCCGGCCCACCCGGCGCGCTGCTGGCACCGGAACTTCAGACCATCATCGCGCTCTGCCTCGAGCCGATCTCGGTGGCCGAGATCTCGGCCCGCGCCCGACTGCACTTCGGCGTGACGCGGGTCCTGGTCGGCGATCTACGCGCCGCCGGGCACCTGGACGTGCACGTGACCGACACCGACGACGCTGTCGACCCCGATCTCATCCTGCGAGTGATTGATGGACTCCGTGCGATCTCCTGAATGGCCGGTCGCCCCGCTCGGCGGGGTCGCCGCGAACAGCGCCGCCGCCCGTTACGGCATGTCCCCGGGCACCGGGCCGATAGTCGGGCGGGCCGGTCCCCCGCCGACCGCGCCGCCTCCGTACCGGCCCCCGGCCGGCGCGGGGTCGACGTCACCTCCGTCCGGTAAGCCGGCCGCACCGCCGATCCCGGTCAAGATCCTGGTGGCCGGTGGGTTCGGGGTGGGCAAGACCACCACAGTGGGTGCGATCTCCGAGATCGCGCCACTGACCACTGAGGCCGAGATGACCACCGCCGGGATCGGCGTGGACGACCCGGGTGCCCGGTCCACCAAGACCACCACCACTGTGGCGATGGACTTCGGCTGCGTGACGATCGACCGCAGCCTGAAGCTCTACCTGTTCGGCACGCCGGGGCAGACCCGGTTCGGCTTCATGTGGGACGACCTGGCCCGGGGAGCGCTCGGCGCGCTGGTGGTGGTGGACAGCGCCCGACTGGACGACTGCTTCCCGGCCATCGACTTCTTCGAGCGGGCCGGGCTGCCGTTCGTCGTCGGGGTCAACGCCTTCGACGGGCGGCTGGCCCTGGAACTCGGCGAGATCCGTTGGGCGCTGGCCATCGGTGACCATGTGCCCCTGGTGCAGTTCGATGCCCGCGACCGGCTCTCGGTGCGGGACGCACTACTTGTCGTCCTGGACCGCGCGCTGGACCGCGCTACCCGGGACAGGAGGGCCTGAGCCGACCAGCTCCGGCCGTGGCGGGAAGAGGTGATCTGGTGAGGGGCGACCTGGACGAGACGCTGGCCCGGCTGGCCCGACGTGTGGAGGCGTCACGCCGTCGGGCCGCCGACCGTGACGACACCACAGCACCGTCGAGCCCGCCCGGCCTCGGCGGTGACACCCGCAACGCCCGGTCGGGCCGGCACGCGGGGGTGGAGACTCCGAGCGAGGTGGCCGGCTGGGGGCCGGTCGAGGAGGTGGCCGAGGCGGTCCGCCAGGTCGTCGGGGCGTACCCCGGGCTGGCGGTGACAGTGCAGGTGGAGCACGCCGGGCGGACGTACCCGATGCGGGTCTCCTGGGACGGGCCTGCCGTCACTGTCGGACCCGTTGCCCCGCCGACGCCCGTGGAACCCCCGCCGGCCTGGCCGCTGTCCGGCCGGACGGTGCCCGCCTGGGCACCCGGTCCGGACGGGTTGACGCCGGACCCGGCGGCCCGGTTGGCCGAGCTGATCCGAAGCGACCCGACGCTGTT
The DNA here is from genome assembly GCF_026342155.1 of Micromonospora sp. NBC_00362. NCBI lineage: Bacteria > Bacillati > Actinomycetota > Actinomycetes > Micromonosporales > Micromonosporaceae > Micromonospora > Micromonospora sp. NBC_00362. The sequence continues at coordinate 5,057,359 of NZ_JAPENH010000001.1, read as the reverse complement.
GGACGAGCTGGATCCGCGGCGCTGACCGGCGGGGCTGGCTGACGGCGGCTACGGTCGGGCAGTGGCGCAACCCGACCTGACCCTGACGGCGAGCCTGCGGCCGGCGGCGCTCGACGCCCGACGGGGCATCGTGCGCCTGCACCCGGAGGCGCTGACAGCGCTGGGGCTGCGCCCCGGCGACCCGGTCCGCCTTGTCGGCCGCCGCGAGACGGCCGGGATCGCCGCGGCGGCCGGGCCGGGCGCGAGCAGCGCCCTGCTGTACGCCGACGACCTGACGTTGGGCAACCTGGGTCTGCGCGACGGCGGTCAGGTGCGGGTGAGCCCGGTGCCGTTGGTCTCGGCGAGCCGGGTCGTCCTGGCCGGGCCGGTGGGGGTCGTCGCGGCGGTCAGCCCGGAGATGCTCCGGCTGGCCCTGCTGGGCAAGGTGCTCACCGCCGGGGACGACGTGTCGCTGCTGCCGCAGGACGTGCTGCCGGACGCCTCGGTCCGCAGCCTGGTCGAGGCGGCACGACGCAGCCTCGCCAACACCGTCGGTTTCGCCTGGACCAGCACGCTGCTCAGCGTGGTCACTGTCGAGCCGGCGACCGGCGCCCTGGTCACCATGGACACGTCTGTTGCCTGGGAGCACGGTGCGACGACCCACGGCGGGCCCGCCCCGGCCGGCGCCACGTCGACCCGGCCGGGTACGAGCGCCGACACCGTTGCGGCGGAGGACGCGCCCGACGTGGACGAGTTGCCCGGGCTGCGGGCCCAGGCCGAGGAACTGACCGAACTGCTGGACCTCGGCTTCCACCACCGGGAGGTGCTGGGTCGACTGGGCACCACCATCTCGTTGGGGGTGTTGCTCGTCGGCCCGGCGGGCTCCGGGAAGTCGGCGCTGGTCCGGGCCGTGGCCGCCCGGGTCGGTGCGCGCGTTCACCCGCTCTGGGCGCCGGAGGTGGCCGCGTTGACCAGTCAGGCCGCCGCCGAGCGCTTGCGCGTCGCGGCATCGGCGGCACGGGCCGAAGGCCCGGCGGTACTGCTGGTCACCGACGTCGAGGCGCTCGCACCCGCTGACGACCCCGGTCCGGTGGCGACGGTGTTCCGTCAGGTGCTCGCGGAGAGCATTCGGGCCGGCGTCGCAGTGGTCTGCACGACCGGCCGACCGGAGGCGGTCGACTCCGCGCTTCGCGCGCCCGACCTGCTGTCGCTGCGGATCAGCGTCCCGCTCCCGGATCAGGCGCTGCGCCGCGAACAGCTCACAGTGCTGACCCGGCAGGTGCCGTTGGCCGACGACGTCCGGCTCGACGAGGTGGCCGCGCGTACCCCCGGGTTCGTCGCTGCGGACCTGGCCGCACTGGTCCGGGAGGCCGGGGTACGCGCGGCGCTGCGGCAGAAGTCCGCCGAGACGCCGACGGTGTCGATGGCCGACTTCACCGCCGCCCGGGAGGTGGTCCGGCCCACCACGATGGCGGCGTCCACGCTGGATCTGGCCTCGGTGACACTGGACGACGTGGGTGGCCTGGACGAGGTCAAACAGACGCTGACCGAGTCGGTGCTGTGGCCGTTGACCTACCCGGACACCTTTGCCCGGCTCGGCGTGCAGCCGCCGCGCGGCGTGCTGCTCTACGGGCCGCCGGGCTGCGGCAAGACCTACCTGGTCACCGCGCTGGCCGGGTCGGGGCGGGCCAACGTGCTGTCGGTCAAGGGGGCGGAACTGCTCTCCAAGTGGGTCGGTGAGAGCGAACGCGCGGTTCGCGAGCTGTTCCGTCGGGCCCGGGAAGCGGCCCCCACGCTGATCTTCCTGGACGAGGTGGACGCGCTGGCGCCGGTACGCGGCCAGGCCACCGACGGGGGCACCACGGACCGGGTGGTCGCCGCCCTGCTCACCGAGTTGGACGGGGTGGAGACGCTGCGCAACGTGGTGGTGGTCGGTGCGACGAACCGGCCGGACCTGGTCGACCCGGCGTTGCTGCGGCCGGGCCGGTTGGAGCGGCTGGTCTACGTGCCACCGCCGGACGGGCCCGCCCGCGCGGAGATCCTGCGGGCCGCGTCCCGGCAGGTGCCGCTGGCACCGGACGTCGACCTGCCGGCTCTCGGTGACGAGCTGACCGGCTTCTCCGCCGCGGACTGTGCGGCGCTGATTCGCGAGGCGGCGCTGGCCGCGATGCGGGAGTCGCTCGCCGCCGCCACTGTCACCGCCGAGCACGTGTCGACAGCGCGGGCCCGGGTACGACCGTCGCTGGACCCGGCGCAGGTCGCCGGCCTGGCCGCGTACGCCGCCAACCGGGAGTGATCAGACCAGCGCAACCTTTCGCCGGCCCCGACGGGCAGCTCAGAAGGCGGGCGGCGTCGAATCGAGGCAGATTTCGGCGCGTACCGTGCCGTCGTCCTCGCGGAGTTTCGCGCCACACTTTTCCAAGACGGCGACCGCGCCGATGTTGTCCGGGGTCGTCTCGGCGACCACCGCCCGCATGCCCGCTCGAGCGGCGGCGTTCAGCAACTCCCGTAGGGCGGCCGCGCCGATTCCCTGCCCGCGCGCCGACCGGCCGAGCCACATCCCGGTCTCCACAGTGCGCGGCTCGTCACAGCGCGTCATCCGGACCATGCCCATCACCTCGCCGCCGACGAGGATGGCGTACATCTGCGAGCCGGTTGGGCCGTCCAGCCCGCCGAAGCTTGCCCGATGGAATTCGCGGAACGCCTCGCGACGGGCGAGCGACCAGCCGGCGGGTGCCTCGACCGGGGGCATCACATCACCCGGCTCCGCCTCCGCAGCCGCTACGGAGAGCAACGGCTCCAGGTTCCGTTCGTCCACCGGCTCCAGCCGGACCGCACCCGCCACGTGCCGCAGTCTGCCGCCCTCATCGGCCGAAGTCCACCCCATTGGCCATCCACTGGCGGTCCGGACAGCGGTACCGGCCGGTCGGGCGGCCCGGGTGTTCCACATCACGCTCTGTTGTCACCCGACCGGGTGTCACCGGCCCGAAACGCCTACCCGAACTCGCAGAACACCACCGAAGCGTCGTCGGTTGACTTGTGCCGGCGCAGCCGGTCGGGGTGGTCGCGCTCGGCGTCCCGCACCCTGTCGATCAACGCGCCCGGACCGTCGGCGCTCAGCAGGTCGAGCAGACCGGCCCAGTCGGTCAGCGCGAACTGCTCCACCGCGCTGGACGCGCCGTCACTGAGCAGCGCCGCCCGCCGTAGCGCCCCCGGACCGTGTCGGGGCGCGGTCCCGGTGACCGCGTGGAAGGCCGCGTCCGGGTCGGAGGCCGCCACCCAGTAGCCGTGGGTGCGGTTCATCCGCTCCCGCTGGACGCTCACGGCGTGCCGGAACCGGGTGACCGGGTCCGCCGCGCCGCCCGGCACGACGGCCACTGTCTCCCGCAGCTCCGCCATCGCCGCGTCCAGCCGGTTGTCGGTGACCACGCTGACCTGCCCGCCGGCGTCGAGGACGAGCGGGCTGTCGCAGAGCACCAGGTAGTCCACCTGGTCGCCGCAGTCCCGCAGGAGGCAGACAGTGCTGGACGGGGTGCCCGGGTGGTCGAGGTCGCACTGCCCGCCGTGGTCGGCGCGCACCGCGAGGATCGCCGCGGCCAGATTGCTGGTCAGCCGGGCGGCCGGGCGTACCGCCTCGGCGACGCCGATCCGGGCCGCCAGGTGCCGGACGTACCACTCGGGCCCGTGCACGCAACCGGTGTCGAAGCCGTCCGGCACCGTCGCGCCGTCCAGGACACCGACCAGCGGGCCGAACCGGAAGACCAGATCCTCGTTGACCGGCCGACCCGGGGACGGCGCGGACGCGGAGCGTACCCGCATCACCGGTGCTCCCACCTGCGGTTGGTGGCGGTCATTTGTCGCTCCCTCCGTCGCCTCCGGCCACCTGCCGGCGCCCCGGAGCGCTCCCCGCGTACCCCTTGGGCCTGGCGACATTCCTGCAGGCGACAAACGCTGCGATCTTGCACTTTGTGTCCCGACAAAGACGCACAAAAGACGCGAATCGACGACAGTAAGTGCAAGATCGCGGGATCGCGCGGGATCGCGCGGGAGCGCGCGGGAGCGCGGGAGCGCGCGGTTAACGGCGGCGGTTACGGGCGCGCGACGAGCGCAACCGTCGGAGTCGGCTGATCAGCACGGGGTCGGCGGCCAGGGCTGCCGGATTGTCCAGCAGGCCGTTGAGCAGCTGGTAGTACCGGGTCGACGAGATCCCGAAGGTGTCCCGGACGGCCTGCTCCTTGGCGCCGGCGTGCCGCCACCACTGCTGCTCGAAGGCGAGGATGGCGCGCTCCCGCTCGGTCAGCCCCGCCGCCGGATCAGCGGGATCAGTGGGCTGCGCAGACTCGTCGGCGGGTGGTGCCAGCTCGTCGGTGGTCTCGATGGGCGGCGCCGGTCGGGGGTTCGGGACTGTCGGCCCGGCAGCACCCGCGACCTCACCCGGACGAGCGTCGATGGACGGCTCGGGGGCGGCCGGGGTGGTGTCGGCGGACATGTCGTTCAGCCTAGTCAGCGGCGACCAGGGACGCAGCAGGCGGCGCGGCCGGTCCTCACCGCCGGGAACCCCGACGGCCGGGCCGACCGCGCCGCGTCACTTCGGTCAGGTCAGGAGATGTCGCGGCGACGCATCGCCCAGAGCGCCGCCCCGAGGATCACCACCACCCCGACCGAGAGCAGGACGGAGGACTGCTGCCAGGTAATCTCCATCGTGGCCGGCTTGCACTCCCCGTAGTAGGTCGCGTTGCAGGCGTTCCAGTCCTCCAGCTTGACCGTCTTCGTCATCCAGGCCACCGCGTAGGTGGGCAGCAGCCACGCCTCGGCGAACCGCACGCCGGCCATGGAGAGCAGGATGCCCAGGCCGAACTGGCCGACCACCATCACCGCCACCACGCCACCGAGGGCCATCGCTGTGTGCCGACCGAGCGAGGCGAGGGCGAAGCCGATGGTGGTGAGCACCAACACCAGCACCACACCGCGTACGCCGGTCAGCATGAACGACTGCCAGACCCCCGAGGTCATCTTCTCGGTGCTGCCCCGGAGGTTGGCGATCGCCCAGAACCCGGCAAACCACAGCACCGCGGCAGGCAGCGTCACCGCCAGGATGCCGGTGAGCAGCGCGGCCAGCTTGGTGAGCAGTACGGTGAGCCGCTTCGGCCGCCAGAGCAACAGGTTCATCATGCCGCCGGTGCTCCACTCGGCACCGACGAAGGACGCTCCGATGACGAACCCGACCAGGGCGAGGATCGCCGCGAACGGGATCAGTGTCTCGTCGAACGTCTCCTTGAAGTCGAACGTCGACGGCAGGAACCACTCAGCCTTGATCTCCTCCCGGGGCGGCGGAGTGATCACCGAGCAGTCGTCCGGGTAGCGGCCTTCGGTCGCCGTGCCGGAGGCCTTGGCCTGCGCACACGCGACGCGCTCCTGCTCGCTCCAGCGCACCTGCTCCTGGTACTGCTGGTCGGCCTGACGCTCGGCCCGGGCGAGCTGGCCGGCATCGATCTTCTGGTTGGTGAAGAACACCCCGACCACCACCGCGGCCAGCACCAGCAGGCCGAGCAGTGTCATGTAGCGGGTGAAACGCCGCTTGCTGAGCCGGCGCAGCTCGGTACGAAAGAGGCTCACGCGCCCCACCCTCCCCCGGCGGGACCGGGCTGACCCGTCCCACCGACCTTCATGGACTCGTCGACCTGCCGGTGCTGGCCGGGTACCGGCGCGGTGGCGGTCAGTTCGAGGAAGACGCTCTCCAGGTCGACGGCGATCGGCGCCAACTCACTGACGTAGAGGTTCTTCTCGGCGAGCAGCCGGGTCACCGACGCCGGCTTGTCGACGCCGGCCAGCATCAGGTGGTCCGGGTGACCGGTGACCCGGATCCCGGCCTGGGTGAGCGCCTCGGTGGCCACCGGCAGGTCGCTGACCGCCTCCAGCCGGATCCGGACCGCACCTGACGAGTGCTGCGCGAGCACCTCGTCGACCGGGCCGAACGCGACCCGCCGGCCCAGCGAGATGATGGTGACCGAGTCGCAAATCAGCTGGATCTCACCGAGGATGTGACTGGACAGCACCACTGTCATTCCGGACTCGGCGAGGGTACGCATCAGCGTGCGCATCTCCCGGATGCCGCCCGGGTCGAGGCCGTTGGCCGGCTCGTCGAGGATGAGCAGCTTCGGGTTCTTCAGCAGGGCCGAGGCCACGGCGAGCCGCTGTTTCATGCCCAACGAGTACGTCTTGACCCGCTCGCCGGACCGGTCGCGCAGCCCGACGAGTTCCAGCACCTCGTCGACCCTGACCGCCGGCACCTCGCCTGCCCCCGCGAGCAGGGACAGCGTGTCCCGGGCCGTGAAGTGCGGGAAGAACTGCGGGCTCTCCACGATCGCGCCGACCTGGCCGGCGACAGTGGGCAGCGCGTCGGGAACCTCGTGCCCGAGCAGCGCCATCCGGCCACCGTCGGGCCGGATCAGGCCGAGCAGCGTACGCAGCGTGGTGGTCTTGCCGGACCCGTTGGGACCCAGGAAGCCGTGCACCTGCCCCGCGTCGACCCGCATGTCGAAGCCGTCGAGCGCATTGCGGGTGCCGCGTCGACGACTCTTGTACGTCTTACGTAGACCTTCGATCTCCAGGACAGCTGGCAAGCTGCACCTCCCCCGATGGGTGGGCGTGACAGCCGACACCATACGCGGTATGCAGAAGCGCGCAATACGCGGTATGCATCGACGCGCCGATCAGGCTGGTTCATCGACGCAGCGTGACCTCTCAGGCGCAGATGACCTGTACGCCGGCGGCGCGGAACGCGTCAACCACCTCCGGCGCGGCACCGGAGTCGGTCACCAGCGTCTCCACCCGCTCGACCGGGCAGATCCGGGCGAAGGCGTGACCGCCCAGCTTGGACGAGTCCGCGATGATCACGACACGCTTGGCGCGGGCCACCATCAGGTTGTTCATCGCCGCCTCCCCCTCGTGGTGGGCGGCGGCGCCGAGCTGCGGGTCGATCGCGTCCACGCCGAGCAGGGCGACGTCCAGGGTGACCTCGCGCAGCAGCGCCCCACCCAGCGGGCCGACCAGCTCGAACGACTTCGGGCGCACCACGCCGCCGGCCACGACCACCTTCATCCGGGATCGGACCAGCAGCTCGTTGGCGATGTTCAGCGCGTTTGTCACCACTGTGAGCTGGGCACCCTCGGCGCTGGTGTTCAGATCCGGTCGGACGGCGAGAGCCCTCGCCACCTCGGTGCTGGTGGTGCCGCCGTTCAGGCCGACCACGGTGCCCGGCGTGACGAGCGCGGCGGCGGCCGCCCCGATCCGCTGCTTCTCGGCCGAGTGCTTGGCCGTCTTGTAGCGCAGCGGCAGGTCGTACGACACGCCGTTGGCGACCGCGCCACCCCGGGTCCTCGTGATCATTTGCTGCTGCGCGAGCTGGTCGAAGTCACGCCGGATGGTGGCCTGGGAGACGTCCAGCCGCTCGGCTGCCGCCTCGACGCTGACCCGGCCGTTGTCGGTCAGCATTTCGAGCAGGGCGTTCCATCTGGCGTACCGGTCCACTGCGGGGGCCCTCCCAGCAACTGCACGGACGGTGATTGATTGCGTGCACACTAGTGCGCGAAACTGGGCTGGCGCAAAAGACTGACCTGCGCGATCGGCCGGCCGGTTGCCATGGTCACCCGCGTTCGCGCAGAATAACGCGCGAAATGCGGGTCTAACGAGCCGTATTGCGCACCGGTCGGCCCTGCGAGGAGTTTCCCATGGCGTACGTGGACGCGGAGATCGCGAGCCAACCCGACTGCTGGCGGGAGGCGGCCGGGCTGGCCGAGGTCGTACGCGGTGACCTGCCACGCCCCGGGGAACGGGTCGCCGTCGTCGGTTGCGGCACGTCGTGGTTCATGGCGATGGCGTACGCGGCCCGCCGCGAGCAGGCCGGCCAGGGTGAGACCGACGCGTTCCAGGCGTCCGAGTTTCCCGCCGGCCGCCGCTACGACCGGCTGATCGCGATCACCCGTTCCGGCACCACCACAGAGGTGCTGGAACTGCTCGCCGCGCTGCGCGGACGGACACCCACCACAGTCATCGTCGGCGACCCCACATCCCCGGCGGTCGAGCTGGCCGCCGCCACCGTGGCCCTGCCCTTCGCCGACGAACGGTCGGTGGTGCAGACCCGCTTCGCGACCACCGCGCTGGCACTGCTCCGGGCCCAGCTCGGCGACCCGGTGACAGCGCTCGCCGCCGACGCCGAGGTGGCGGTGCGATCTCCCCTGCCGATCGACCCGGCCACCATCGAACAGGTCACCTTCCTCGGTCGGGGGTGGACGATCGGGCTGGCCCAGGAGGCGGCGCTGAAGTGCCGCGAGGCGGCCACCTTCTGGGCCGAGGCGTACCCGGCGATGGACTACCGGCACGGGCCCATCTCGGTCGCCGCGCCGGGCCGGCTGGTCTGGGCGTTCGGTGAGCTGCCCGACGGGCTGCCCGAGGACGTGGCGGCCACCGGCGCGGCCTTCGTGCACAGCCGCACGCACGGCTGGCGCACGGTGCTGGGCAGCTGGTCCGCCGGCCGTACCCCGGTCGACCCGATGGCCGACCTGATCCTGGCGCAGCGCTTCGCTGTCGCGCTGGCCACCAGCCGGGGCCTCGACCCGGACGCGCCCCGCCACCTGACCCGGTCCGTGGTGTTGGCGTGAGCGCGAGGAGTGAGCCGGGGTTGCGAGCCCCGCGGTCGCGAACCGAGCTGGCGCCGTGAGCGACCGCGTGGTCGTTGCGCTGGACGTCGGCGGCACCGGCATGAAGTGCGCCCTGGTCCGACCGGACGGCGTCGTGGTGCGCACCGAACGACACCCCACCGAGGCCGCGCGCGGCCCGGCCGCCGTGGTCGGCACCATCCTGAACGTGGCCGGCGGGCTGGCCGACAAGGCCCGCGCCGACGGGCTCACCCCGATCGCTGTCGGCATCGCCGTGCCCGGGGTCGTGGACGAGGCACGCGGCGTCGCGGTGTGGTCGGCGAACGTGGGCTTCCGGGACGTACCCCTGCGGGACCTGACGGTGCGACGGCTCGGCCTGCCGGCGGCCCTCGGCCACGACGTGCGTGTCGGTGGTCTCGCCGAGGCCCGGCTCGGCGCCGGACGCGGCACCGGGCACGTGCTGTTCGTGGCCATCGGCACCGGCATCGCCGCCGCGCACGTCGTGGATGGCACGGCTGCGGTGGGGGCCCACGGCGCCGCCGGGGAGATCGGCCACATCCTGGTTCGGCCCGACGGTCCGCGCTGCGGCTGCGGCCGCCCCGGCTGCCTGGAGGCGGTCGCGTCGGCCGCCGCCGTCGGCCGCCGCTACGCCGAACTGGCCGGCGACACCGCGGACGCCCCGGTGACCGCGGCCGAGGTGGCCGAGCGGGCCGCAGCCGGCGAACAGCTCGCCGGCCAGGTCTGGCAGGAGGCGGTCGAGGCGCTCGCCGACGGCCTCGCCAGCGGGCAGGCGCTGTTCGACGTGGCGACGATCGTGCTGGGCGGCGGCCTGGCCCAGGCCGGGGACCGGCTGCTGACCCCGCTGCGGGCCGCGCTGCACGAACGGATGACCTTCCACCGGGAGCCGCGACTGGTCGCGGCAGCCCTCGGCGACGAGGCCGGTTGCCTCGGTGCCGCCCTGCTCGCCCTGGACGCCGTGGGTGTCCGTGACAATCGGGAGAAGCGATGACCGTACGGGTGAACGGCCGAGTGGTGACCCCGACCGGAGTCGTCCGGCAGGGCTGCGTCGAGTGGGACGGTGATCGGATCACAGCGGTGACCGAATATCCGTCGGTGCGCGACGGGCACTGGATCGTGCCCGGCTTCGTGGACATGCACACGCACGGCGGTGGCGGGCACACGTTCACCACCGGGGACGCGGACGAGGCCCGCGCGGCGGCCGACTTCCACCTCGCCCACGGCACCACCACGCTGCTGGCCAGCCTGGTCAGCGCGCCCTTTCCACTAATGCGTACGGCCACCGAGGCGTTCGCCCCGTTGGTCGAGGAGGGCGTGTTGGCGGGGGTCCACTTCGAGGGGCCGTACCTGTCGGCCGCCCGTTGCGGCGCGCAGAACCCGGAGTACCTGCGCGACCCGTCGACCGACGAGCTGACCGAGCTGATCAAGCTGGGCCGGGGCGCGATCCGCATGGTCACCCTCGCCCCGGAGCGCGACGGCGCGCTGGAGGCGATCAAGCTGCTCACCGCGCAGCGGGTGGTGGCGGCGGTGGGCCACACCGACGCCACGTACGAGCAGACCCGCGCCGCGGTCGCCGCCGGCGCCAGCGTCGGCACCCACCTGTTCAACGGCATGCGGCCGGTGCACCACCGTGAGCCGGGGCCGGTGGTGGCCCTGCTCGACGCGCCCACTGTGATCTGCGAGCTGGTCGCCGACGGGATTCACCTGCACGACGGCATGCTGACCTTCGCCACCGCGACCGCCGGCCCGGACCGCGCCGCGCTGATCACCGACGCGATGGCCGCCGCCGGCATGCCCGACGGCGAGTACGAGCTGGGCGGCCAGGCTGTCACCGTCGCCGACGGGGTGGCCCGACTCGCCCGTGACGGCGCTATCGCCGGCAGCACGCTGACAATGGACGCCGCGCTGCGGCACGCCGTGAACGCCGGAATCCCGATTGCCGACGCCGCACGGATGGTGGCGACCACCCCGGCGCGGGCCATCGGCCTGGGTGACCGGGTCGGGTCCCTCCAGGTGGGCCTCCGCGCCGACCTGGTGGTGCTCGACGACGACCTCAACGTGGTGCGGGTGCTGCGCGGCGGCTCCTGGGTGGAGTGACGAAGGCACCCGTGGCCGCTCGCATCCGCCGGGTCGTCTCGGCCGAGCCGAGGTGCGACGCGGAGCCTTTGGAGCTGAATCGCTTACGACATCAGCCTCGTACCGAACATCAGCCTCGTACCGAACATCAGCTCGTACCGACAGGTTCGACGACCGGACGTGAGGCGGCCCCGCGCCGATTCGTTTGCGACATCAGCTCCAAAGGCCCCCAGCACATACTCCCAACGCCATGGGGAGCAGGCGGAGGCCCAGCTCAACCGATGGCGGGGACGTCGACGCCGAGGACGGCCTGCTCGTCGGGGCGGTGCACCAGCACGTCGGACAGGTACGACTGGACCGCGTGGCGCATGCCGACGTCCCGGCCCGCCTTCTCGGAGAGCAGCCACTTGTGCTCGATGATCTGGGCGAACAGCTCCTGCGGCTCCAGCTTGCGGCGCAGGTGCGCGGGGACGGCACGGACCACCGGCTCGAAGACCTCGGTGAGCCAGCGGTGGGCGGCCTGCTGCTCGTCCATCAGGTCGCTCTCCGCGCGGTAGGCGTCCAGGTCGTTGAGCAGCTTGCGGGCCTGGTTCTCCTCGGCGTCCAGGCCGGTCAGCCGCAGCAGCCGCCGGGTGTGGTAGCCGGCGTCGACGACCTTCGGCCGAACCAGGAACCGCCCGTCGTCGATTGACGACATGGCCACCTCGGCGACGTCGAAACCCAACTCGTTGAGGCGGCGGATCCGGCCCTCGATGTCGTGCCGGGCCTCCCGCTCGATCGCCTGCTCATAGGTGATCTCGTGCCAGAGCCGCTCGTAGCGCTGCACGACCTCCTCGCAGACCACCTCCGGGTCGATGGACTCGTGCAGCAGACCGGCGGCCTGCAGGTCCAGCGCCTCACCGAAGATGTTCACCCGGGCGATCTCCAGGTCCTCGCCGCGCTGACCGTTGGAGAGCTTGTTGTGCAGGGCACCCGTCTCCGCGTCCACCAGGTAGGCGGCGAAGGCGCCAGCGTCCCGCCGGAACAGCGTGTTCGACAGCGAGCAGTCGCCCCAGAAGAAGCCGGTCAGGTGCATCCGCACGATCAGGGCGGCGAGCGCGTCGAGCAGCCGGCTCATCGTCTCCGGTCGAAGGGTGTGTGAGAAGAGCGCCCGGTACGGCAGTGAGAACTGCAGATGCCGGGTGATCAGCACCGATTCGAGCGGCTCCCCGTCCTCGGTCTGCCGGTCGGCGACGACAGCCACCGCCTCGACCGAGGGAAAGTCGATCCGCTCCAGGGCCCGGAGCAGGTCGTACTCCCGCTCGGCGATCCGCTCGCGGGTCTCCTTGAACGCGTACACGTAGTCGCCCAAGCGGACAAAGCGGACGATGTGCCGGGAGATGCCCTGCGGCAGCGCCACCAGGTGTTGGGCAGGCCACTCCTCCAGCGGTGTCGACCAGGGCAGGTCGAGCAGCGCCGGGTCCACGAGGGCAGACGTGATCCGCACGGGCACAAGCATGACTGGTCGCCCCCCGCATCCGCTCCTGATCGTGGTTGGGCCCACAGCGCCGCGCACCGCGGCCTCGCGCCGGGCCGGTAGCGTGGTCGCGTGCTCAAACCCACAGCGGTACGACGTGACCTGCGGCTACGGCCCGTCCGCCCGGCCGGCTGGTGGTTCGACGCGCTCCTGCTGGTCGGTCTGGTCGGGTTGACGGTGGCGCTCGCCGCAGACCAGTTCTTGGGATTGGACCGGGCGGTCGCCGACTGGGCCGACGGGCACCGGCCGGCCGCCGCGTACTGGGTCGCCCGGGTGCTGAACTTCCTCGGCCAGGGCACCCCACTGACGTTGATCGCCGCCGGGCTGGGCGTGCTGCTGGCCGTCCGGCTGCAGTCGGTGCGACCGATCCTGCCTCCGGTGGTCGCGTTCGTGCTGACCAACCTGACGATCGGCCCACTCAAGATCTGGACCGCGCGGGCGGCACCGAGCGCCAGCGTCAAGGAGCCGTTCCTGACACCCGAGCAGACCCTGCCGCTGTTCCACGACGACCTGCCGGTGCGGTTCGCCCAGTCCTACCCGTCGGGGCACGTCGCCAACGCGATCGTCTGGTACGGGGTCATCGCGCTGCTGCTCGCCCCGCTGGCCCGCAGCTTCGGCCGCCACCTGCCGACCCGGCTCGTCACAGTGATCCGCGTCGTGCCGCCGCTGGTCGTCCTCACCACCACCACCTACCTCGGCTGGCACTGGCTGACCGACTCGGTGGCCGGGCTGCTGCTGGGCCTGCTCCTGGACCGTCTGCTGCACCGGGCACCCTGGGACGGCGTGCCGCTCCCCGGCCGGTTACGCGAGTGGGATCGCCCGTTCACCTCGTACCCCTAGGTTCTGGTACGTGGATCAACTGGCGCGGCGGCTGGGCGTACCCGATGCGGTTGTCATCGGGCTGGGCTCGATGCTGGGTGCGGGCGTCTTCGTGGTCTTCGGCCCGGCGGTGGCGGCGGCCGGCGGTGCCGGTCTGCTGCCCGCGCTGGTGCTGGCCGGATTCGTCGCCTTCTGCAACGCGACAAGTTCGGCGCGGCTCGCGGCCCGTTACCCGGAGTCCGGCGGCACCTACGTCTACGGCCGGGAGCGCCTCGGGCCGTTCGCCGGATTCCTCGCCGGCTGGGGCTTCGTGGTCGGCAAGACGGCGAGTTGCGCCGCGATGGCGTTGACCGTCGGGGCGTACCTCTGGCCGGGCCAGGCCCGGCTGGTCGCCGCCGGCGCGGTGCTCGCGGTGACCGCAGTGAACCTGCGCGGCATCGGCAAGACCGCCACAGTGACCAGGGCGTTGGTCGCGCTGGTGCTGGCGGTGCTGGCGTTGGTCGCCGTCGTCGGCCTGGTCGGTGGGCCTGTGCATCTGGACCGGCTCGGCGAGCCCGGCGGTTCGGCGCGGGGCGTGCTCACCGCCGCCGGGTTGCTGTTCTTCGCCTTCGCCGGGTATGCCCGGATCGCCACGCTGGGCGAGGAGGTCCGCGACCCGCAGCGGACCATCCCGCGCGCGGTGCCGCTGGCGCTCGGAGTGGTGCTCGTGATCTACCTGGTGCTGGCCGTGGTCGCCCTCGGCGTGCTCGGCGCCGACCGGCTGGCCGACTCCGCAGCGCCCCTGGTCGACGTGGTGACCGCCGCCGGGCTGCCCGGCCTGGCGTGGGTGGTCCGCGCCGGTGCCACCATCGCGGTCGTCGGGGTGCTGCTGTCCCTGGTCGCCGGGGTCGGTCGGACCACCCTCGCCATGGCCCGCCGCCGTGACCTGCCCGGCGCGCTGGCCGCCGTGCACCCGGTGCACCAGGTGCCGCACCGCGCCGAACTGGCGGTCGCCGCCGTGGTGATCGTGGTGGTGCTGCTCGGCGACGTACGCGACGCGATCGGCTTCTCCAGCTGCACGGTGCTGGTCTACTACGCGATCACCAACGCCGCTGCGCTCACACTGGGCCGCGACCCGGACCGACGGTTGCCGGTCCGGGTGCTGGCCGGTCTGGGGCTCTTCGGTTGTCTGCTGCTGGCGGTCAACCTGCCGCTGGGCAGCGTTCTCGTCGGCTTCGGTGTGCTCGCCGTCGGTGCCGCCTTCTACGCGCTGCCGGCCCGCCGCTGACCGAGGCCGACGGCCGGAGTCAACGGCTCAACCGCTGGTAGCGGCGCACGGCCAGCGGGGCGAACGTCGCGATCAGCAGCACCGGCCACAGCACCGCCAACAGCATCGCGTGCTCCGCCGGCCAGGAGTCGCCACCCAGGCCCGGGTTGCCGAACAGTTCACGGATCGCCGCGACGGTGGCCGACAACGGATTCCACTCCGAGATCGTCCCGATGACCGGGGGCATCAGCTCGGGCGACACGAAGACGTTGGAGATCGCGCTCAACGGGAACGCCGCCGGGAAGACGATCACGCCGACCGTGTCCGGGTTGCGGACCAGCAACGCCAGGTAGATCCCGACCCAGGTGATCGCGATTCGCAGCAGCAGGAGGAGGCCGACGGCGAGCATCGCCTTGCCGACACCCTGCCGCCACTGCCACCCGACGAGCAGGCCACACACCAGGAGGGTGGACATCTCCAGCAGGGCGCGCAGCAGGTCGGCGGCGCTGCGACCGGTCATCAGGGCGGACCGTGCCATCGGCATCGACCGGAACCGGTCGACCACGCCCCGGCTGAGGTCGAGCGCCACGCCGGTCGCGGTGGCCCCCAGCCCGTAGAGCATCGTCATCACGAAGACCCCGGGCAGCAGGAACTCGCGGTAGTCGCCGCCACCCGCCACCTGCATGCCGCTGCCGAACACGTACCCGAAGACCAGCACGAACATGATCGGCAGCGAGAAGTAGAGGATCAGCTCCTCGGGAGCGCGGACCACGTGAGTCATGTTCCGCCTGGTCATCGTCCAGCCGTCAGCGATCGCGGTGGTCATGCCATCTCCACAGTTCGTCCGGCCCCGACGGACTCGCGGGTGTCGTCCGGCCGGTGCCCGGTCAGGTGCAGGAACGCCTCGTCCAACGTCGCGCGCCGCAGACCGATGTCCTCGACAGCGATCCCGGCGTCGTCCAGCGCGCGAACCACGTCGACCAGGCCGGTGACGCGATCGAGCACCGGCACGCTGAGCCGTCGGACCTCCCTGTCGAGTTCGGGCTCCGCACCGCAGATCGGCGCGACGAGGCGGGCCGCCTGGCTCAGCTCGGCCGCGTCGCGGACCACCACCTCGATCCGGTCGCCACCTGTCATCGCCTTCAGCTGGTCGGGTGAACCCTCGGCCACCACCCGGCCGGCGTCGATCACCGAGATCCGGTCGGCGAGCTGATCGGCCTCCTCCAAGTACTGCGTGGTGAGCAGCACCGTCGTCCCGTCCGCCACGAGACCGCGGACCAGGTCCCACACCTGGTTGCGGCTGCGCGGGTCCAGGCCGGTCGTCGGCTCGTCCAGGAACAGCACCCGCGGCGTACGGATCAGGCTCGCGGCAAGGTCCAGTCGGCGACGCATCCCACCCGAGTACTCACCGGCGGAACGACTCGCCGCCTCGTCGAGCCCGAACCGTTCCAGCAGCTCACCGGCGCGTCGGCGGGCCTCCCGTCGGCCGAGCCGGAACAACCGGCCGAACAGCTCCAGGTTCTGCCGGCCGCTGAGGATCTCGTCGACCGCTGCGTACTGCCCGGTCAGCCCGATCCGGGCGCGCACCTCGTCCGGCCGGCGCGCCACGTCGTACCCGGCCACTGTGGCCCGTCCCGTGTCGAAGCGCAGCAGCGTGGTGAGGATCCGTACGGCAGTCGTCTTGCCAGCGCCGTTCGGCCCCAGCAGTCCGTGGACCGTGCCGGGCGGCACTGTCAGGTCGAACGTGTCGAGCGCGCGGGTCGGGCCGTACCGCTTGCCCAGACCCTCGGCGACCACTTCGAATGTCGTCATGCCCCCACGATGCGGCCGGGCGCTGACGGATCACGCACCGTTCGCTGACGGCGGCGCACCGGCCTTCTCCGCCTCGGTGATCTCCTTCAGGACGAGAATGATCTCCGCACGGGCGGCCTCGCCGACGTACCAGCCGGTGAGGCCACCGGCCAACGCCTCCTCGCAGTACAGCCTCGCCGCGGCCAGGTCCCCGCGCACCCGGGCCACCTGGGCGAGACCGAGCCGGGCGCTGGCCACGAACTCGGGCGCGCCGCTGCGCTGCGCGAGGAGCAGGGCACCGGCGAAGTCGTCGTGCGCCGCCGCGAGGTCACCGGCGCGCAGCCTTGTCTCGCCCCGGGTACGCAGCATGTCGGCCTGGTCGACGGCCGACCCGAGCGCCTCGACCAATCCCATGGCCTCGTCCATGTGGGCGCCCGCGGTCTCCGCATCGCCCTGCCAGGCGGCCAGCTCGCCGAGCGCACCGAGCGTGATCATGGTGCCCCACCGGTCCCCGGTGCCACGGAAGCCGTCGAGCGCGGTGGCCAGCGCGGCCCTGGCCCGGTCCCGTTGGTCGCTCCACATCAGCGCCGAGCCGCTGCCCATCGCGCCGAGCGCGTTGATCCACGGGTCCGGGCCGACCAGCCGGCGCAGCTCCCCCATCAGCTCGTCGACATCCTCGGCACCGCCGGACGGCGGTCCGGTCGAGATCCCCGACAGGTACAGCAGGAAGGGCTGGCGGGGCGGCCGGTCGAGGCTGCGGATCACGGACCGCTGCGTCCCGAGGGACGGCAGAGGGCCGGAGCCGGTCAGCGAGGCGTTGTAGACGCAGAGGGCGAATTCCTCACCCAGCCCCGGCGGCGCCTCGGTGCCGAGCAGTTCGAGAACGTCGCCGGCGAGCCGCGCCCCTTCCCCGCGCATGCCGCGCAGCCACCAGTAGAACGACAGGGCCGCGACCATCCCGGCCGCGTCGGACGCGTCACCGGCCGCGGTGGCCCGGCGCAACGCCGCGTGCAGGTTGTCCCGCTCCGCGTCCAGCAGTCGCAGCCAGTGCAGCTGTTCGACACACCGGAGGTGGTCGCTGGCGGTCCAGGCGAACTCCAGGAAGTACGCGGTGTGTGCGCGACGGAGTTGGTCGGCCTCGCCGGCCTCGGCGAGACGCTCGGCGCAGAAGGCCCGCACCGTTTCGAGCATCCGGTACCGGCCGCCGGTCATCTCCACGAAGGACTTGTCGACCAGACCGGTGAGCGCGTCGACGAACTCGGCGGTGGGCAGGCCGCAGACCCGCTCGGCCGCCTCCAGCGTGGCCCCACCGGCGAAGACGGTCAGTCGTCGGGCCACTTCCCGTTCGGCGTCGTCGAGCAGATCCCAACTCCACTCGACCACCGCCCGCAGGGTGCGGTGTCGCGGCGACACGGCCCGGTTGCCCGTCGACAACAGCCGGAACCGATCGTCGAGACGGGCGGCCACCTCGGCGACGGACAACGCGCGCAGCCGCGCGGCGGCCAATTCGATCGCCAACGGCAGGCCGTCCAGGCCGCGACAGATCCGCAGCACCATCTCGACGTTGGCCGGCGTGACGGTGAAGTCGGGGGCGACGTCGGCGGCCCGTTGGGCGAAGAGACCGACCGCCGCGTAGTCGTCGGCGTCCAACGCGGACGCGCCGAGCGGTGGCACTGTGAGCCCGGACAGCGGGCACAGCGCCTCACCGGCCAGCCCGAGCGGCTCCCGACTGGTGGCCAGGACGCGCAACGCCGGGCACGCGCTCAGCAACCGGGCCGCCAGCCGGGCCGCGTCGACGAGGACGTGCTCACAGTTGTCGAGCACCAGCAGCAGTCGCCGCTCGACGAGCGCCTCGACCAACCGGTCGACGGTCTGCCAGCCCGGCTCGGCCGGACCGCGCAGGCCGGCGTCGCGCAGGCCGAGCGCGCTCAGCACCGCCTGCGGAACGTCCGACCCGTCGGCCAGGCCGGCCAGCTCGACGAAGCGGACCTCCCCGTCGACCCTGCCCGCGGCCTCGATCGCCAGGCGCGTCTTGCCCGCGCCCCCGGGGCCGGTGAGGGTGACGAGCCGTCGCTCGCCGAGCAGGTCGCCGATGCGCTTGAGCTCCTCCTCGCGTCCGACGAAGGTGGTGAGTTGACTCGGCAGCACCGATTCGGCCGACAGGCGTTCCTGCCCACGCAGCACCGCCAGGTGAACGCCAGCCAGTTCCGCCGATGGGTCGACGCCGAGCTGATCGGCCAGCGTGTGCCGAGCGTCCTCGAACTCTGCCAGCGCCTCCGCCGGCCGACCCAGTGCCGCCAGGGCACGCATGAGCTGGCTCCGCGAGCGCTCCCGCAGGGGATGCGCGACGACCAACTCCCGCAACTCCGCGATCAGCGCGCTCTGTGCGCCCAACGCCAGGTCCGCCTCGACCCGATCCTCGATGGCGGCCAACCGCAGTTCGTCCAGCCGGGCCGCCTGGGCGGGCACGCCGGCTGCGCCGATGGCGTCGGCCAGGGCGGGACCACGCCACAGCTCCAGCGCCTCGCGCAACACCGTCGCCGCCCGGGGCCAGTCGCCGTCGATGAGCGCGCGGCGTCCCGCCCCGGCGAGCCGTTCGAACCGGTACGCGTCGACATCGTCGGGGTCCACGGCCAGGCGGTAACCGGCCGGGTGGAACTCGACCGGGTCGTGCCCGGCGGGCAGGGCCTGGCGTAGCCGCGACACCTGGGACTGGAGCGCGTTGGCAGCACCCCGGGGCGGATGCTCACCGTACAGGCCGTCGATCAGGCGCTCCGCGGAGACCACCCGACCCGCGTCGAGCAGGAGGAGCGCCAGCAGGGCGCGCAGCCGCGGACCGCCCACGGGGACCTCTCGCCCGTCGGCCAGTACCACCTGGGTCGGCCCCAGGATGCGGAAACGCATGCCGTCGATTGTCGCTCAGCTCCGGCCGGTTCCGGCTGACCGATCAGCCGTTGACCGCGCGGCGAAGGTCCTTCATCAGCAGCAACAGGTGCATGGGGTCGGTAGGGCTGGCCTCAAACTTCGCCAGCCCCTGATAGAAGTCGCGGGCGGCTTCCGTCTCACAGTGAATGAGCACAGCACGTACGCCGATGACCTCGGAGGCGGCGGCTATCCGCCGCAGTGCGTCGACCACCAGGGCTCGGCCCAGTCCGACGCCCTGGGCGCTGCGGTCGACCCCGAGCCGAGTCAGGATCACCACCGGTTGGTGGTAGCGGCCGGCCCCCTGCTGCAGGCGAGGCGAGGCATCGGCGGGGACGACGCTGCCGGCAGCCAGGGCGTAGTAGCCGGCCACTCGCTGGTCGGGGTGCTCGTTGTCCCGCACCGCGTACACCCGGGACAAGCCCGCCCGATGGGCTTGCAGGGCATGCTCGACCAGCCACACCGATTGCGCGCGGGATCCGCAGTCGAACCCGGTCACCGCGAACTCGGTCGACAGCGGCTCGACCGCCGAGAAGCGGGAACTCACAGTGGCGCACCATCAGTCGGCGGGTCGAGCACCGTCGGGCCGGTCAACAGTTCCCGCAGCCCGGCGACGTCCTGGGCCGGCCCCTGCAACGCCTCGTCGAAGACCCGCCAGGCGTCCTCGTCGAGCAGGAACGCCCGCCGGTCGGCGAGCACATCCGCCGCGGCCTCGGTCGCCGCCTTCAACACGAACGTCGAGACGCTGTCCCCGGCGGCTTGACTGGCCGCCTCCAGCAACGCCTTCTGCTGCTCATCCACCCGCAGGTGCAGCCGCTCCGCCTTCGCACTCACCACCCGATTGTACGCACAACGTACGCCCCGACAAAGTCGGATCGCCGCTAACACGCGTCGTCCCACCGCAGTTACAGGACACCACCAACTGGAGTTCGTCGAGCAGCGGCGCGAAGCTCAGCGACTGCTGTCCGGTCGCCGGCCGGGTGTCCGAGAATTGTGAGAGCCTCGGCCCGGCAACTCGGAATGGTGCACGGCCGGCTGATTACCCGCCAAGGCCGACCAGACAGCATCGACGCTGGCCTGGACGAGGTCAGCGTCACCGACCTGGTCCGGTTCGCTGAACTTTGTGTAGGACGGCACCAGAACCTCGACGCAACTAACCGCGAACGCAACACGCTGCCACGGTTCCAGTGCGGTAAGGACCGTGCGCAGCCGCTGACCGTCGAAGCTCTCGGTAGACGCTGCTCCAGCTTCAGTACGACGAGTGGGCTCAGTCTCCTTGCCCAAGAACGCCTCCGCGTCGAATGGTCGGCTGCGCCGGCGGTGTCAGCTCACCTCACCGGCCTCGTCATGACGGCGGGTCGACTCGAAGTCGTCCGGCGGGCCGCCAGCGATTGTCGAGGAAGCGCCCCCGGCTGGCGCAACGGGGTGCGCCACGCCGACCCCCGGGTCCGTCTGGCCCGGCACCGCGGGAGACGCCGCCGCCGGGGTGTGCACCCCGCCGTGGACCGCCCCGGCCGGTCGGGGGACCGGGACCGGGTGGGCCGGCGGGGCGCACTGCCGCGTCAGCCAGTCCAACCCGCGCCGCCGGGCGACGACTGTCAGCCGGTCGCCGGCGAAGATCACCTGCCGGGGGTCCAGGTCCTTCCACCAGATGGTCTTGGCACCACCGGCCGGGGTGCGGGCGATCAGCCGGACCTGCCCATCCCGGTTGACCACACCCAGCGGTCGGCCGTCCAACTCGGAGCCGGCGGCGACCGGCACCTCGGCGACCGGCAACGCGTGCCGGTCGACGGGGATCGTGGTGATCACGGCGCGTTCGGTGAGCGCCCCGATGAAGGCCGGGGCGGCCAGGTAGGAGACCGAACGGGACACGCCGAGCGCGAAGGTCTCCTCCACCCGTTCGGCGAAGTCACCGTCGAAGAGCCGAAGCACCACGCGCAGGTCGGCGCGGAGGTCGCGGGCAGCGAGCGCCGCCTCCAGGTTGGCCACGTCGTCGGTGGACGCCACCACCAGCGCCTGACAGTCGGCCACCGAAGCGGCGACGAGTGTCTCCGGCAACGCGGCGTCGCCGACGATCAGCGGCACCTCCAGTTGGCGGGCCAGGGCGGCGCCGCGTGGCTCCGGATCCTTGTCGATCGCCACCACCTCGACGTCGTACTCGCGCAGCTGCGCCATCACCCGGGTGCCGACGTTGCCCAGGCCGATCACCACCACGTGCCCGACCCGCGCGGGTTGCAGGCGGCCGGTGTGCAGGGCCAGCCGGGCGTTGACGATGCCGTCCACCACGACGGCGGTGATCAGTGGGATCAGCGCCAACCCGGCCAGGTTGAGCACCACCTGCATGATCTGGGCGTCCGCCGCCTTCGTGGTGTCCGGGTCGGCGCCGCTGAGCGTGGTGACCAGCGTCAGGTACAGCGCCTCCAGCGGAGAGACGTCCTCGGCCCGGGAGATCAGCGCCCCCAGCACCGCGATCAGCGCGAGCACCGCCATCACCGCAATGCCGATCTTGCGGGTGGCGAAGCCACGTACCGCCCCCAGCACCACAGCTACCGGACGACGGCGCCGACGCGCCCGGACCAACCGGCGGGCGGCGACCTCGGTGGCCGGTGGCTGACCGGTCGCCTCGGCGAGCACCAGGTCGGCGCCGGCCTGCTCGGCCGGCAGCAGCTCCACCCCCTGCGCCTCGCTGAGGTGCGCCAACGCGCAGACCACGTCCTGCTGTCGGACGTCGGCCCGACGCGCCACCCGCAGCGTCTTGTCCCGGTGTTGGAAGGAACTCGGGTCGACCTCGTTCAGCGCGGCGGCCACGAACGCCGGCGCGGCCATCTCGGCGTCGGAGAGCACCTCGACCGGGGCCTTGAGCAGCTTGCGTACGCCGTCGGCGAGGGTGCCGTTGAACATCCGCAGCACCTGGCGGACCCGCTGGTCGACAGCCTGGGCGCAGAGCGCGGCGTGCAGGTTGCCCACGTCGTCCTGGTGCAAGAGGGCCAGCCCGGTCGCGCCGGCCAGACCGGCGGCCTCGAAGGTGGCCACGTCCAGCCGGTCCGAGCGGACCACCCGGACGCCGCGCAGCCCGGCCACGTCCGGCCCGTTGCTGCGGTAACGCTCCGGCACCACGACTGTCACCCGGGCCCCGCCCGCCGGCAGCTCGGATTCGAGCATCGCCCGGGCCACGTAGTAGGCGAGCGCGTCCTTGCCACAGATCACGTAGTGCGGGCGTGGATCACCGACGGACCGCAGCCGCCAGTTCCACTCGACCGCCCGTCGCGCCCGGTCCCGCCACGGCTCCGCCATGCCCGGATCGTAATCAGCACGGCCACGGTGGGCGACCCCGTCCGGATCATCCCGCGAGCAGGTATGTCCGTCCCGGCGACGGGTAGAGCAGCGACATGCAGACGTTCCTCCCGTACCCGGGCTTTCTGGCCAGCGCCCGCACGCTGGATCAGAAGCGGCTCGGCAAGCAGCGGGTGGAGGCCATCCAGGTGCTGCGTGGACTCACCCGACCCGGGTACGGCTGGCGCAACCATCCGGCGGTGAAGATGTGGGCCGGGTACGAGGAGGCGCTCGTCCGGTACGGGCTGGACATGTGCGCGGTCTGGACCGAACCGGGGCGGGCCGACACCTGCGCCACCACGATGACCGTCGACCTCGCGGCAGCCTGCGGGGCCGGCGTCGTTCGGAGCCAGGACGAGCTGGCCCGAGCCGGTGAGCTGCCACCGTGGCTGGGCCGCGACGACCTGCACCTGAGTCACCGCTCGTCGCTGCTGCGCAAGGACCCGACGCACTACCGCCCGCTGTTCGGCGACGACGTGCCGGAGGATCTGGAGTACGTCTGGCCGGCCTCCGACCGTCCCCGCCGTTGCTTACCAGCCGACTGATCCACGGTGGGGCAGACTGGGCCCATGGCGCTGTCGCAAGTGGTAGGTCGGCTGATCGGCGTACGGCAGCACCAGGTGGACCCGGGCGGCGGTGGCGCCGACCGGGTGCCGCGACCGACGACGGCGCTGGTGGTGGGTGGCGGCATCGCCGGGATGTCGGCGGCTGTGGTGTTGGCCGAGCGGGGTGTGGCGGTCACGGTGCTGGAGGCGGCACCGACCCTCGGCGGTCGACTGGGCGCCTGGCCGGAGGCGCTCGCCGACGGCCACCAGCAGAACGAGCACGGCTTCCACGCGTTCTTCCGGCAGTACTACAACTGGCGGTCCATCCTCCGCCGGATCGATCCTGACCTCGGCTTTCTCAAGCCGATTCCGGGCTACCCGATTCTCAGCGAGCAGTGGCCGACCGAGGAGTTCGGCAAGTTGCCGCCCGCGCCGCCGGCGAACCTGCTGGCGCTGCTGCTGCGCAGCCCCAGCCTGCGCCTGGCCGACCTGCGGCTGATGGACCGGGACGCGGCGCTGCCGCTGCTCAGCTACGACCCGGTGCGCACCTACGCCGACCTGGACGACAGCACCGCCGACGAGCTGCTGGCGTCGCTGCGACTGCCGGACCGGGCGCGGGCGATGCTGTTCGAGGTCTTCTCGCACTCGTTCTTCAACCACGAGGCGGAGATGTCGGCCGCCGAGATGGTCGCCCAGTTCCACTTCTATCTGCTCGGCAACCCGGAGGGTCTGGCCTTCGACTGCCCCGACGAGGACTACGCCACGGCGATCTGGGAGCCGCTGACCCGGCACGTGGAGAAGCACGGCGGCCGGGTCCTCACCAACTGCGCCGCCACCGGGGTGCACCGCGACGCCGAGGGCTGGCGGGTGACGACCACCGACGGCGGCAGCCATCCGGCGGGTCATGTCGTGCTCGCCGTCGACCCGCCGGCGCTCGCCGCGCTGGTGGCGGCCTCCCCGGACGTGGCCGAGCAGGCACCCGAGCTGGCGGCACGGATGCCGGCCTTCGGTGTCCCCGGCCCGCCGTACGCGGTGGCGCGCTACTGGTGTGACGGGGACGTGGCCGCCGAGCGGGCGGTGTTCAGTGGCGTGTCCCGCCAGCCCACTCTGGACTCGGTGACGCTCTACCACCGGCTGGAGAACGAGCCGCGGCGCTGGGCGCAGCAGACCGGTGGGTCGGTCGTCGAGCTGCACGCGTACGCCTGCGAGCCCGGCGTGCCGGCCGAGGAGTTGGCCGAGCGGATGCGCCGCGAACTGGTCGCGCTCTGGCCGGAGGCGGGCGACCTGCGGGTCCGCGAGCTGCGGGCCCGGGTGGAGGCGCAGGCGCCGGCGTTCACGCCGGGCAGCCACGCGTGGCGACCGGGGGTACGCACCGACGCGAACGGCCTCTACCTGGCCGGCGACGGCATCGCCACGGACTTCCCGAGCGCGTTGATGGAACGCTCGGCCGCGACCGGGATCATCGCCGCGAACCACATCCTGCGCGCCGAGGGTGGCGCGGCCGAGCCGGTGCGCTCGATCCGGCCGCGTGGGCTGCTGGCCGGCAGGCCAAATCGACAAAACACAACATAAGCCACCGTACGCTGCCGTACGCTCGAATGATCAACCGTCGATCGGCCGGGCGGGAGGGCAGCGGGAGATGTCACCACTGCACCGCGCCGGCGCGGAGAACGAGTCGCCGATCGACGAGATCGGCCACGACGACGCGTACCCGCTGATCCGCGACGAGCGCGCGTGCATCGTCACCGCGCTCCGGCTGGGCTGGTGGATGGCGGACGCCTACCACCACGGGCAGCACGCGGAGCCCCGCGCCTTCGTCGAGGCTCGCCCTGCAGTACCGCCAGCCAAACTCTCCAACCTCACCGAGATGTCCGTCCACCGTCGGATGCGGATGTACCTCGACGGGGTGGACGTCGCCCTGGCTCAGATCGCCGACCTCACCCGGCACACCGGGCCGGTACCCGACACGTCGGCCGCCAGAGCCCTGCTCCCCGACCTGGGCCAGCCCGACTCCGCCGACCCGGTGCCGCTGCTGCTCGCCCTCGACGACCTCAACGTGGAGGTGCTGCGCTGGGCGATGGCCGCCAACCACCGGGTCGGGCTGGCCTACCGACTGGGCCGTTCGGTGGCCGACACCGTCCGAGCCGGCGACGTCACGCAGTTGCTGCGGCAGTTCGGTGGCCGGCAGGTCCAGATCAGCAGGTGGCTGGACGAGTTGGCCAGCGTGCTGCCGCCGTACTCGGCAGCGGTGGTGCGCCGCTCGCTGGCCGCCTGGGCGAGCGCTGTCGACCGTGCCGGCCACGGAGACCCGACCGAGCCGACGCCCGCCACCCTGAGCCGGGCGCTACGCGGCCAGGGCGACCTCTGGCGCGACGTGCTCACCGGCGGCCTGCACCCGCGCGACCTGCTCGACGAGGAGGACTACGCGGTGGTCGCCAGAAACTTGATCATCCGGGACCGCCGACTGGTGGCCCAGGCGGCGCGCGGCATCTTCTGGCCGGTGCTCGTACCCCTGCTGTTGGTGCTCTTCGCGGTCGTCGGAGTGAGTGCCGCCGCGGCCGCCGGCTCACCGACCACCAGGGCAACAGTGGCCCTGGTGGGCCTCGGCGCCGGGCTGGCGGCGATCTGGCGGTCGGTATCCGGGCCCGCGCTCGCAGTCGCCGGTGAGGTGAACCGGCCGCTGCTGGACAGCGAACTCACCGCCCGGATGGCGCTGCGGCTGAATCGACCGCTGACCACAGCCCAGGTCTCGGCCAAGGCGGCTCCCCGCACCCGCCGCCAGCGGCGTCCCGACGAGCCCGGCCGATCGAAATACGTTGCCCCTGTCTCCCCCGTCGACCTACCGTGAGCGCGCAAGGTCAACCACCACCGCGGGAGCAGCTCATGACGATGTCGCACGTCACCACCGTGCCGTCGACGCTGCCCGGCGACGGTTACCGAGCGGAAGGTCCCCGGGCGGGCCGGCCCGACTGACGCGTAGCCGTACGCGCTGAGCCGCCCCGTCCGACAGCCGGACCGGGCGGCTTCTTGCTGTCCGTCACCTCTGGAAAGGAGTCCCGGTGGACGCCGTCCTCGTCATCAACGCCGATCTCGGCCCGCTGCACCGGGTCACCGTCCAACACGCCGTCCGCATGCTCTGCCGTCGGGTGGCCGAGATCCACGAGGCCGAGCCGGACCGGGTGATCGGGGTCTTCCCGATGCCCCGGGTGGTGCGGCTGGTCCGCTTCGTGGTCACCCGGTGGAGGTTCAACTCCGGGCCGGCCTGGTCGCGCGCCGGTGTGCTGCGCCGCGACGACAGGTGCTGCGCGTACTGCGGCGGCCCGGCCTCCACCATCGACCACATCCTGCCCCGCTCGCGCGGTGGCCGGAACACCTGGCGGAACACCACCGCCGCCTGCTACGCCTGCAACCAGCGCAAGGGGGATCGGACGCCGGCGGAGGCGGGCATGCCGCTGCGCCGGGAGCCGGGTAACCCGGGCTGGGCGGCGCTGGCCGGGCGGTGACGGACCGGCCGGCGGGAACGGGGGGCCGCGTCCCGGGTACGTCCCGGGCGCGGCACCCGCCGGCCCCCGATCAGGCGGCGCGTTCCTTGACCCTCGACTTCAGCTGACCACTGGGGCAGTGCACCCGGATCTCACTGCTGTGCGCCGCGGAGGTCAGCTCGATAACGATCTGCTTGGCGGGCCCCCTGTCGTAGTCCTCGACCCGGAAATCGGGCGCGAGCACCACAGTGAGCACCTCGACCGACTTCCCCACGCAGCGAGCGGTGACCGTCCCGCCACGCGCGTCGACGGGTACACCGGCGGCAGCGGTGGGAGTCGGCGCGGCAGTGGTCGGGCTCGGGCCAGAAGTGGCGGGCGTCGGGCCCGGGACCACCGGCCCGCCCGGACCGGACGGGGGGCTGATCCGGGTAGCCGGCGCGGTGTTCCTGGTCGGCGGTACGACGGACGGTCTGGCCTCGGCCGCGCCGGTCGGCTCCTCCGTGCTGGGCATCCCCACAGTGGTGGTGCCCGGGCCACTGCCGGCCGGCGCGGCGCTCTGCCCCTGCCGACGATTGCTGAAGTCGCCGAGCGACCCGGCGAGCGCCACCGCGGCGATCACGGCTCCGCCGACAGTCAGGATGGCCCGCCCCCGACGCCACGGCCCGCGCCTCATCCGCGCCGCCGAATCGCCGGTCTGCGCGGTGCCAGTCGGCGCGGTGCCGGTCGGCGCGGTGCCGGTCGGCGCGGTGCCGGTCGGCGCGGTGCCGGTCTGCGCGGTGCCGGTCTGCGCGGTGCCGGTCTGCGCGGTGCCGGTCGGCCCGGCCCCGGTCGGCCCGGCCCCGGTCGGCGCGGTGCCGGTCGACCCGGCGCCGGTCGGCTCGGGGCCGGTCGACCCGGCGCCGGTCGGCTCGGGGCCGGTCACCTCGGCGACATTCGCGGCGGAGGCAGCGGCAACGGCAGCCGCCTCGGGGGCCGCCCCGCTGGCGGCGGCGAGCAATATGCGGGCGGCGTCGGCGGCCGACGGCCGGTCGGCGGGGTCGCCGGCCAGGCACCAGCGAAAGAGCCGGTGCACCTCGGGCGGCACACAGTCGATCGGGGGCAGCGGGTCCGGCTCGACGGGCGTGTGCGCGCGGAGCATCCCGGTCTGCGCCTCGGCGGGCCACGGCAATCGGCCGGTGAGCACCCGGTACAGCAGCAGGCCGAGGGCGTACACGTCGCTGGCCGGCAGCACCTCGCCGGCCTGCAACCGCTCCGGCGCCAGGTACGCCGGCGTACCCAGCAGCCGGCCCTCGAAGTCGATCTCCGGCGCGCCGGCGGCAGCCGCGATGCCGAAGTCGAGCACCTTCGCGCCGGTCGGTGTGAGCATCACGTTGCCCGGCTTGATGTCGCGGTGCACCAACCCCTGCTCGTGCGCGGCGGTGAGGGCCGAGGCCACCTCGGCGCACACCCGCAGACCGGCGCGCGGCGGCAACGGCCCGGCCACCAACCGGTGTTCGAGGGTGTGACCGCCGAGCAACTCCATCACCACGAACGGGACCTGCGCTCCGTCCAGCGCCGACTCGCCGTAGTCGTAGACGCTCGTGACGTGGGGATGCGACAGCCGGGCCGCAGCCTTGGCCTCGCCTCGGATCCGCTGTCGGGCGTTGGTGTCCGAGGCGATCAGCACCTTCACCGCCACGTCCCGTTCGAGCACCTCGTCGTACGCCCGATACACCTCCGACATGCCGCCACTGCCGAGGCGCTCCAGGAGCCGGTAGCGGCCCGCGAGCAACTGATCACGCTGCACGACGGACAGCCTGCCGTACCGGCCTGAGATCCGGGTACCCGGGATCGAAATCTCGCGATGAGTGGGACCGGCTTGCAGCTAGCGTCCGCTCAGATCCGGGTGGTCCCGCAGAAAGGCCTCACCCCGGTGGGCGTTCCGGAAGACCGACACGATCAGCACCGCCCAGATCACCAGCAGCAACCCGCCGATCACCGCGAAGAACGGCGCGAACCCCACGAATGCCTGACCAACGCTCGTCATCGCCAACCCGGCGGCCAGCACCACAAACCAGCGCTGGCCGGCGAACTGTCGGGCGGTCTCCACGAGGAGGGCCGGGTCTTCGTCGGTCTCGGGTGTGCCGCGTCGAACCTGCCTCGTCAGCCGCCGACGGTGCGACCAACTCAAGGTCAGCAACGGAGACTGCCGTGCCGCTCGGTAGCGCCCGGTGCGTACGACCCAGACGAGAGCGGCCACCTCGACGATGACTCCGAGAAACACCAGAACACGTCCGAGGTCGCTGGCCCAGCGCGGCGCTTCACCGTCGAAGATGCCGGTGTCCTGACCACCGATCACGACACCGACCGCGAGCGCGCCGGCCATGACGGATGACAGGGCAACGGGAAGCAGCCACCGATGCCGGCGTCGCCCCTGCTCGATGCCTGTCGGGCTGGTGGTCCCCGTGTGCATCATGGCCCCCGATCACCAGTGGTGGACCGGCATTACCCATCGACGCGTCGGACTGAAACGCGGTCAGTGGTCGGTCGGTGGCCGCCAGGCGAAGCGGGGCTGCCGGCGTTCGGCGATCGCCGCGACCCCCTCCCGGGCCTCGCCGGTGCTCGTCACCTTTCGGTGCCACCAGGCGATCCGCGCGGCCTCGGCCCGCTCGTCGATGATCTCCTTCGCGGCGGCGATGCTCAGCGGAGACCGCTGGGCGATCGTCGCGGTCAGTTCCTCCACCCGTTCGGCGAGCCGGTCGGCCGGCAGTACCTCGTCGACCAGGCCGATCCGCAGGGCACGCTCGGCGTCGATCAGTTCGGCGGTGAACAGCAGGAGCTTGGCGGCGGACGGGCCGACCAGCCGGGCCAGCCGGCGCGTCGTCGGTGCCGGGTAGACCAGCCCGAGCCGGGCCGGCGGCACGCCGAAACGGGCGTCGGCGGCGGCGATCCGCAGATCGCAGGCGACAGCGAGTTGAGCCCCACCGCCGACGCAGGCACCCCGGACGGCCGCGATCGTCGGCTTGGCGAACCGGGCCAGCCGGTCCTCGGCAGCCACCGCGATGCTGGCGTCACCGGCGTCCAGCAACTCGGCCAGATCGCCGAGGTCGGCGCCCGCGCAGAAGGCGTCGCCGGCGCCGGTGAGCACCAACGCCCGTACGTCGGGGTCGGGCTCCAGCCGGTCGAGCAGTTCGGGAAGCTGACGCCACATGGCGGCGGTCATCGCGTTGCGCCGAGCCGGGTTGTGGATCACCACAGTCGCGACCGGTCCGGTCACCTCGACTGTCAACTCCGCGTCCGACACGTCCGCCCCTTCCCGCGCCACCGCCCGACGGCGCCGATCTGGCGAGCCGACGCCATGCACGCGTGCGGCGACCATAACGGCGCGGCGACGGGTCAGGTCACGCGGACTGCCAAGCAATCTTGGACAGTTTCCGTCATGCGCTGACGGAAACTGTCCAAGATTGCCAGGAAACCGGACCGGCGACCACCGTGAGGGGTGGCCGCCGGGCCGTCAGGTCAGGTCAGGAGACGGTGACCAAGGTGTCGTCGACCACGAAGGACGTCTGCAGTGAGGAATCCTCGGTGCCGGTGAACCTCAGGTTGACGGTCTGGCCGACGTACGCCGCCAGCGAGAACGACTTCTGGCTGTAACCGGTGGCCTTGTTCAGGTTCGAGTAGGTCGCCAGTGTGGCCAGCACCGTTCCGCCCGAGTTCAGCACCTGCACGCGCAGCGTGTCGTACGCGACGCTGGTGGTGGTCTCGGCCGAGTCGATGTGCAACCAGAAGCTGACCGTGTACGACGAGCAGCCGCTCGGCAGGCTCACCGACTGGGCGAGCGTGTCGGTGTGGCTGGTGCCGTAGCCGCTCAGCCATGCCTTGTACGTCCCGGTGCGGGCAGGCTGGCTGCTGGCGCTGGTGATCACGCCGGAGCTGGCCGACCAGCCGGTCGCACCGGACTCGAAGCCCGGGTTGGCAAGCTTCTGCCCCGGCGCGGTGCAGCCGCCGCCGGTGCCGTTCACGGTGAGCCGGTAGGTGGCGCTGCGGGTGACCGACCCCGCGCCGTTGACAGTGACCGAGTAGGTGCCCGGCGGTGTGCTCGCCGAGGTGCCAATGGTGAGGGTGGAGGAGCCGCCCGAGTTCACCGAGGCGGGGCTGAACGCGGCGCTCGCCCCGCTGGGCAGGCCGGACGCGGAGAACGTCACCGTCTGCGCCGAGCCGCTGGTGGTGGCGGTCGAGACGGTGGTGGAGACCGAGCTGCCCGGGTTCACCGAGCCGGCGGTCGGTGACAGTGCCACGGAGAAGTCGTTGCCGGTCGAGCAGGGCGCGTCGTTGCCGGCGACGTTCACTGCGGTCCAGGCGGCCTGCACGGCCTTGTACTCGGTGGAGCAACTGCCGTGCAGGTCGGTGGCCGCCCGCAGGCTGTAGGCACGGGCGGTGTTCGCCGGGTTGCCGGTGTTCACGTACGACGTGTTGGAGGTGAAGTAGACGTCCAACGCTCGGAACCAGATCTTCTCGGCCTTGGCCCGGCCGATGCCGGCGACCGCAGGGGCGGAACCGCAGACCGGTGAGGTGCCGTACGCGGTGGCGCCGGTGCCCTCGGCGAGGTTGAAGTAGAAGTGGTTGGCGACGCCGGACGAGTAGTGCACGTCCTTGTTCTTCGTGCTGCTCGACCAGCAACTGTCGGACGAGCCGTCCAGCGACGGGTTGTACATGTAGCGCAGGGGCGTACCGTTGCCATTGATGTTGATCTTCTCGCCGACCTGGTAGTCGCCCGGGTCGGCCGAGGTGTTGGCGTAGAACTCGACCATGTTGCCGAAGATGTCGCTGGTCGCCTCGTTCAGGCCGCCGGCCTCACCGGAGTAGGTCAGACCGCCGGGGACCACGTTCTCGGTCACGCCGTGGCTCATCTCGTGGGCTGCCACGTCGAGCGCGACCAGCGGGCGGGCGTTGCCCGAGCCGTCGCCGTACGTCATCCGCGAGCCGTCCCAGAAGGCGTTGACGTAGTTGTTGCCGTAGTGCACCCGGCTCGGCACTCCGGTGCCGTTGCCGAAGATGCCGTTACGGGCGTGCGTGTTCTTGTAGTAGTCGAACGTCTTGGCGGCGCCGAAGTGGGCGTCCACGCCGGCGGACTGCCGGTTCGCGGTGGCCCCGGTACCCCAGGTGTTGTCGGCGTCGGTGAACGTGGTGCAGCTCGACGTGCCGTTGTTCATATCGCAGGTCGACCCGTTGCCGTGGGAGGGGTCGACCAGCTGGTAGGTGCTGCCGGAGAGCGTCGTGTCGATGCTGACCGTGGCCGAGTAGAGGCTGTTGCCAGTGCCGGTCACCGACTCGATCTCGTCGTAGGCGCCGACGGCCGCACCGGTGGTGGCATCGGTGATGACATGCAGCCGGGACGGGGTCTGCCCGTCGGGCTGCCACCCGCTGACCACCGTCTCCCACGCCAGCCGCCCCTGCCCGGAACTGGCGTCGACGAACAACTCCGGCGTGCCCACCGCCTCGGCCCTGCCGGCGAACCGGTCGCTGGCGGCCTTCTTCGCGGCCGCCGCGCTGGTCCTGGCCGAGGTGGCGAGGGTCAGCGGCGCGGCCAGTCCGACCGAACTGCCGGCGTACGTGCCGTTCGGCGCGGTGTGGATGACGAAGTCACCGCCGTACACCCGCAGGCCCCGGTAGGTGCGGGTGTAGCGGGTGTGGGCGGCACCGCTGGCATCCAGCTTGGTGCTGTGCACCCGGTAGGACTCGGCGCTCGAACCCTGGACCGCGCCGGGGTTCGTCCGTAGGACGGTTGCCGCTCGGGCCACGGCGGAGGCGTCCGGCGAGGGAGCGGTGGGGGGAGCCGCGTGCGCCGGGGTGACGACGCAGGCCAGCAGGCCGCTGGTGAGCAGCAGTGCGCTGACGGCGGCAGGAGCTCGTTTCACGTGCCCTCCTGGAAGGAGAAGAGTGTGACGGGGGTAGTCACGCATGTACATTCAGCTACCAGGAGGGAGGAAGGACGCCTCGGACCGCTTCCAGACATCGACAATGGCCGTTCGGGTGAGGCTCTTGACAAGGGAACCGACGCCGCCGTCGATGCGTCCGACGACCATGAGACCCACCTCGACAACCGGCGTCGCCATCGCGCTACTGGTCGCCCTCCTGACCGGCTGCACCAGCGCCGAACGCACCACCACCACCACCACCCCGAGCCAGCCCCCGGTCACCACCGCTCCCGGCCCGACCGGCACCCTGCTTCCGACCACCGCCCCCAGCACCGCCCCCCAGGCCAGCGGCGCGGCCACCCGGGTGATGCTGCGAAGCTCCGGCGGCTTCGCCGGGCGCGGTGACGTGGTGACCGTCGAGCCGGACGGTCAGTGGACCGCCGTGGACCGGGCCGGCAGCCGGCGGTTTGGTCGGCTCAGCCCCGCCGACCTCGGCCGCCTGACAGCTCTGGCCGCCGACCCCCGACTGGCCGCCGAGGCGCGCCGGACGACAAGCCCGACCAACTGTGCGGACGTGTTCACCTACCGGGTCACCGTCGGCACGATCGAGACCGGGTACGCCGACTGCCCAGCCGAGGGGCCCCCGCCGCCGGCCACACAGGACGTGGTCAAGCTGCTGCTACGGGCCACCGGCACTCACACCAGATAATCCGGGGGCAGGCCGGTCGCACGCAGCTCCGGCGGTAGGTGGGCCACGTCGTTGACGGCGACCAGATTCGGCGGGCCGGCCGCGCTGTACCGGATGACTGTCAGCCCCGCGTTGTGCGTGTTCACGCCCAGCCACCGCCACTCCGGCGCGTCGAGGGCGTGCCGCACCAGCCAGGCGATCAGGAAGCTGTGCGTCACGACCAGCTCGCGGACCGGTTCGCCGCCGGCGGGCCCCTCGGCGACCGGGCCGGCGAACCGCCGCACCGCGTCCGCCGCCACTCGCGGCCCGTCGACCCGCTCGGCCGCCGAGAACTGCGTCAGGAATTCGGCGTACGCGGGCGGCAGGCCGGTCGGATCCGTGTCGTGTGGGAGGTGGTCGCCGGCCAGCTCCGTCTCGTACACCGGAACGTGGGGTAGCGACGTGGCGACCAACTCGGCGGTCTGCGCGGCCCGGCGCAGCGGCCCGTGGTGGACGGCGGCGAACCGCCGGGCCCGTAGGCGTTCGCCCAGCAGGGTGGCCTGCCGCCGGCCGCGCTCCGACAGGCCGGTATCCGGTTCGCCGGCCTCCGGCCCACTCGGCTCGGAGAGATCCTGCTCGGCGTGTCGGGTCAGGTACAGCAACCGGGTCACCATGAGCCCCACCCCAACACACCGGGAGGTACGAGTTCGACCCGTACCTCCCGGTCCTGCGGCCGTCGGCTCCGTCCGTCCGACCGGACGCCGCCCGCGCGAAGGTGACCGCCTGCACGATCGCCGAGCCGACGAAGATCGGGCCGGCGAGCACCCCGCCGATCAACAGCAGGCGGTCCCGACCGACGGCGGCCGGTCGTACCACGGGAAAGCCGCGGCCTGGCTCATCGCCCGCCCCCTACGCCCCGGGGAACATCTGGCCGATGCGGATCCGGTTGCCGAACGGGTCCCGGATGCCGAAGTCGATCCCGTACGGGCGCTCGGTCGGCTCGTCGGTGATCTCGACGCCCTTCGCGACCAGATCCTCGTGCGTCTTGCGGGCGTCGTCAGTGGTCATGAAGAGGTACCCGCCGAGGGCACCCTTGGTGAGCAGCTCCCGGACCTGCTCGGCGGTGGCCGGGTCCAGCGCGGGCGGACCGGGCTTCTCCAACAGGATCTCGCGCTCCGGGTCGCCGGGCAGGTTCACAGTGAGCCACCGCATGAAGCCGAGGTCCTGGTCGGTGTTGACCTCCATGCCGAGCTTGTTGACGTAGAAGTCAAGCGCGGCGTCCTGGTCGAGGACGTAGATCTGGGAGCGGCTGATCGCGTTCATCGTCATGCCCATGACGCTAGAGGTAGGCCCTGACCTGCGGCTTATCCAAAACTGCTGGGTCGGGTCCAGGATTTGGTGAAGCACGACGGCACATTGGTCGGCGCCACGCGCTGACGCCGGAAATCCGAGGGCGAGTCGCCGACGATCTGCCGGAACGTCCGACTGAACGTGCCCAGGCTGCCGAAGCCGACGGCGTAGCAGATGTCCGTCACGTCCCGATTGGTCTCCACCAGCAACGACATCGCCCGCTCCACCCGGCGGCGTTGCAGGTAGCGGTGCGGGGTCTCACCGAAGGTGGCTCGGAAGGTGCGGATGAAGTGCGCCTGCGAGACGTGCGCGATCCGGGCCAACGCGGGAATGTCTAGAGGTTCGGCGTACGCCCGGTCCATCGCGTCCCGGGCGCGCAGCATCGCCCGGTTCGACTCCTCCACCGCCCGACTCATTGGCCCCCGCCCCGCTCCGCGCTGCTCCGGCCCAGGTTACCGCCGGGCACAGCGTCGTCCGATCGGGTGGCGGCTCCGCGTTGTTCCTCGCCGGACCACCGGCGGCGTCGACTACCGGTTGGCCTCGCGCTCCGGGCAGTCGGCGTACGCCCAGGTTGCGGTGAGGTCCTCACTCGTCACGATCATCCTGCCGGCGAGACAGGCGATCTCGTGCCGGCACCCCTGCTCGTGCGGCAACACCTCGTCCAACATCACGTCGAGGAGTTGGGCCACATCCCACTCTCGGTCAGCCGGCTCGATCGTCAGACTCCGCACGCCACGGTAGCGAATGGTCAGGTCTTCCTCGTGCTTCCAACAGTTGTGCTGGAGGTACAGCTCAAGCCACCGGCTGCCGCCTGTCTCACCGGACGTCAGCCGCGCGGGCTTCAGGCTCTTGACACAGCGCTGGCCAACGAAGTCGTAGTGGCCGGGTTCCATAGCGAACCTGCGAGCCCCCTCAGGCAACGAGTCAGCAAGCGATGGCAACTGCTCGAGGTATGCCGAGGGATCATGAAAGATGCCGTCTCTGGTTCGTTCAAGGCTGACGTATCTCATTGCCGCCCCTCCGCCAATGCTCGACTCGCGGCAGCGCCCTCAGCGGTCCGTACGTGGACGGCAGGGTCTGCAGCACTGGCGGCGATTGTCTCCGACCCCGACAACCCCCGTGTGCCCACACCTGTGGGACACCGTGCGCCAGGAGGGACACCGGCTCGGTACGGCTGGGCTGTCACTCGCGGTAGTAGAAGTCGGCGGCCTCACCAGCGCGTGCCGGCGCGTTGATCTTCAGGGACTTTCCATGATCCTTCATGGTGGTGGTCAGCGTCAGTTTCGGACCATCGGTGGGACTCAGCTCGACCTTGATCGAGGTGGCCCAACCCTTGGCATCGGTGGTGATCGTGAACGGCGACAGGCGTATGCCGATCGAGACGATGCTCGGTGCGCCCACGGGGAGGAACGACGTGGCGTCCTTGCCGGTCGGGTCGAAACGGCCGGTGTAGGTGCGCGGGTCGACGCGGTCCACCGAGGCGATCGACGAGGTGAACGCCTTCAGGCCGGTCGGGTCGACCCAGTCGAAGCGGAGGAAGGGATCGTCGCGCTTCACTCGCTTCAGATCGACGTGCACCCAGTTCTTGTCGTCGGACGGCCGCACGTAACTGTCGTTGCCGATCACGATCCGGCTCCCCGCCGACGGGTACTTCCCACCGGTGACCGAGATCGTGGTCTGGAAACGGCGCTTCTTCGGATCGAAGGCACCCGTGCCGTTGACCTTCTGCCCTTCGGGCAGGTTGCCGCGCACCGCGTACCGGTGGGCAGCCCCCTGCGACCGCTGCAATGCCGCGACCAGCTCACCGCGGACGTCGGGCGTCGGGGACGGCGCGGCAGTGGCAGTGGCAGTGGCAGTGGCGGTGGCCGCAACCGGTTCGTCGGTGCGCGTGGGCTCAGTCGTCGGAGTGCAGCCGGCGGCGAACAACAGACCGCCGGTCAGACCCAACGCGAGCAGAATGGTGCGGTGTTTCATTGTGATTCCCCCGTGGACCGCCGCCTGATGGCGGGACGGAGGCACGATAGCGAACCTGGTCGACGTCCGGTTGCCCCTCAGGGCGGACCGGCAGAGGCACACGGTGCCGCTCGGATACGTCTGATGTAATTGGAGCCCCCGGCCGGGATCGAACCGGCGACATCTCGCTTACAAGGCGAGTGCTCTGGCCAGCTGAGCTACAGGGGCGCGTGCGTCGAGGTCAGCATAGCGACTGACGTCCGGATATCCCGATCGCGTGGCCTCCCGAGCACGGGAATCGTCAACAACCCGACGCAGACTCGTTTCCCATGGTGTCGATTGATGTCTGACCGTGCCCGAGTGACCGGAATGCGTAGCCCGCCTGGTGGGCTGGGCGGCCCCCCCGCCTTGGCAGCACGGGTAAACGCGTTTACGGTTCACTGACACGGACGACGACCGGGTGCCCCCGCGACCGCGCCGCCGTCCGCTGAACCGGCACGGACACGTGCCGGTTGCTCCTTCACTCGGATCGTCCGGCACGTTCCTGCCGGTGAAAGGAAGCGCTTCACCATGGCTACGGTCACCTATTCCAAGGCGTCCCGGGTCTACCCGGGCCAAGAGCGTCCCGCCGTCAACGAGCTGGACCTCGAGATCGGCGACGGCGAGTTCCTCGTCCTGGTCGGCCCCTCCGGTTGCGGTAAGTCCACCAGCCTGCGGATGCTCGCCGGCCTTGAGGACGTGGACGCCGGTTCGATCTACATCGACCAGCGTGACGTCACTCACCTTCCTCCGAAGGCCCGCGACATCGCGATGGTCTTCCAGAACTACGCCCTCTACCCGCACATGACGGTGTACGAGAACATGGCGTTCGCCCTCAAGCTGCGCAAGACCTCCAAGTCGGAGATCGACCGGCGGGTCAAGGAGGCGGCCGGGCTGCTCCAGTTGGAGGAGTACCTCAGCCGTAAGCCGAAGGCGCTCTCCGGTGGTCAGCGTCAGCGTGTCGCGATGGGTCGGGCGATCGTCCGCGAGCCGCAGGTCTTCCTCATGGACGAGCCGCTGTCGAACCTCGACGCCAAGCTCCGCGTGCAGACCCGTACCCAGATCGCTTCCCTGCAGGCCAAGCTGGGCGTCACCACTGTCTACGTCACGCACGACCAGGTCGAGGCCATGACCATGGGTCACCGGGTCGCGGTGCTGCTCGACGGTGTCCTGCAGCAGGTGGACACCCCGCGGGCGCTCTACGACACCCCGGCCAACGTGTTCGTCGCCGGCTTCATGGGCTCGCCCGCCATGAACATCAAGACCGTTCCGCTGAACGAGCGGGGCGCCGAGTTCGCCGAGCTGCAGATTCCGCTGACCCGCGAGCAGGTCGAGGCGGCCCGCGCCGAGGGTGGCGACGGCAAGGTCACCGTGGGCTTCCGTCCGGAGGACTGCGAGCTGGTCAGCCCGACCGAGGGCGGCATGCCGGTCGTTGTCGAGCTGGTCGAGGACCTCGGCTCGGACGCCAACGTCTACGGCCACGCCGCGCTGGGTGGCAACTCGGAGCGCTTCGTCGTCCGCACCGACCGGCGCAACATGCCGAACATGGGTGACACCGTGTTCGTCAAGCCGGTCGCCGGTCGCAGCCACGTCTTCCACGCCGCCACCGGTGGCCGGATCTGATGTAACGCCGTACCGACAGGGGCGGTCCGCTTCGGCGGGCCGCCCCTTCGTCGTACCAAAATTGGCCCTTCATCCTGCCTGGGCGCCGGACGACGAAGGCCCCTCCCGCGCTCGGCGGGAGGGGCCTTCGTTCGACGTGCGCTACAGCTCGACGGAGCGCCGGCGGGCGACCTCGGCCAGGGCGACCGCCGCCGCCACGCTGGCGTTGAGCGACTCGACCTCGGAGATCATCGGGATGCTGACGGTCAGGTCGCAGGTCTCCCCGACCAGGCGGGAAAGACCGCGCCCCTCGGAACCGACCACCACGACCAGGGGACCGACAGCGGCCTCCAGGTTGTAGAGGTCGGTGTCGCCGTCGGCATCCAGGCCGACGACCATGAAACCGGCGTCGCGGCACGCCTTCAGCGACCGGGTCAGGTTGGTCACCTGTGCAACCGGCACCCGCGCGGCCGCGCCGGCGCTGGTCCGCCAGGCGGTCGCGGTGATCCCGGCGGCACGACGCTCGGGTACGAAGACACCCTGCGCGCCGAACGCGGCAGCCGACCGGATCACGGCGCCCAGGTTGCGCGGGTCGGTGACACCGTCCAGCGCGACCAGCAGCGGGGCCTGCTGCTCCAGGGCAGCGGCGACCATGTCCTCGAACGGCTGGTACGCGAAGGGCGGCACCTGCAAGCCGACGCCCTGGTGCAGCACCCCGCCGGTCATCCGGTCCAACTCGGCCCGGCTGATCTCCAGGTTGGCGATGCCCCGGTCGGCGGCGGTCCGGATGATCTCGTTGATCCGGTCGTCCATGTCGATGCCCTGGGCGGTGTAGAGCGCCGTCGCCGGCACGTTGGCGCGCAGCGCCTCCAGCACCGGGTTACGCCCGACCAGCAGCTCCGGGGTGTCCTTGGACGGGTTGGACTTGCGCCCCGGCGTGACCCGGGGGCCGGACCGGCCGGTGGGCTTGCCACTCCGTCCGCCGGTGGCGGCACCCCGGCCGCCCGGTACGCCCCGACCGCCACCCCGACCCCAGGTGGTGTCCTTGCTGCCCGGCTGGCCGATCTTGGGGGCGCGCCCCTCCTCGGCCGCCGCGCGGCGCTCCTTGTCCTGCTTCCAGGCGGTGCGCTGGGGCAGCTTCTCGGTGCCCGAGTAGCCCTTGTGCCACGGCCGCTCGTCCGCCGGCAGGGTGCGACCCCGCCCGGCCAACGAGTCCTTGTTCTTGCCGCCGGTGCCCTTGGGGGCGCCTGCCTTCGACGTCAGTCGCCGGCCACGGCGCTGCGAGTTGCCGGCCATCAGTCCTGCTCTCCAATAGTCCAACGGGGGCCCTGGGGGGTGTCCTCGACCACCACGCCGGCCAGCTTGAGCTGGTCACGCACGGCGTCCGCGGCGGTCCAGTCCTTGCGGCCCCGCGCCTGCGCACGCTGCTCCAGGGCCAGCGCGATCAGGGAGTCCACCACGGCACGAAGGTCGTCCGATCGGCCGCCACCGGTCCAGGCCGGGTCGAGGGGGTCGATCCCGAGAATATCCAGCATTGCCCGCACCACGGCCAGCGTGGTGCGGACGGTCACATCGTCGCCGACGCTCAGCGCGGTGTTGCCGTCCCGAATGTGCTGTTGTAGCACGGCCAGCGCGGCGGACGTGTTGAGGTCGTCGTCCATCGCCGCGACGAAACCGGCGGGCAGCTCCCCGAGTTGCCCGGCACCGACCCGCTCGGCGGCCCGCTGCACGAAACCCTCGATCCGCCGGTACGCGGTGGCCGCGTCGCGCAGCGAATCCTCCGAGTAGTCGATCAGCGAGCGGTAGTGCGCGGCGGCGTAGTAGTAGCGCAGCTCCACCGGCCGCACCCCGAGCGAGTCCACGTACGCCAGGCCCAGCGCGTTGCCGGCGGACTTGCCCATCTTGGCCCCGCCGATGCTCAGCAGCCCGTGGTGCACCCAGTAGCGGGCGAACGGCAAGCCGGCCGCCTGGGACTGGGCGATCTCGTTCTCGTGGTGCGGGAACGTCAGATCCAGCCCACCGCCGTGGATGTCGAACTCCGGGCCGAGATAGCGCCAGCACATCGCCGAGCACTCGATGTGCCAGCCCGGACGGCCCAGCCCCCACGGCGAGGGCCAGTAGGCGTCCGCCGGCTCGTCCGGTTTGGCGCCCTTCCACAGCGCGAAGTCGCGCGGATCCCGCTTGCCCCGATCCGGGGCGTCCCCGGCGGACTGCATGGCGTCCGGAGACTGGCCCGACAGCGACCCGTACGCCGGCCAGGACGCCACGTCGAAGTAGACGTCGCCGGAACCGTCACTCGCCGGGTACGCGTGCCCGTCGGCGATCAACTTCGTGATCAGCTCATGCATCTCAGGGATGTGGCCGGTGGCGCGCGGCTCGTAGGTGGGTGCCAGCACGTTCAACGACCGGTACGACTCGGCGAGCAGCAACTCGTTGGCGTACGCGATCGACCAGAACGGACGACCCTGCTCGCCCGCCTTGACCAGGATCTTGTCGTCGATGTCGGTCAGGTTGCGAATGAAGGTGACCTCGTAGCCGGCGGCCATCAGCCAACGACGCAGCACGTCGTAGTTGACGCCGGAGCGAAGGTGACCGATGTGCGGCGGGGCCTGGAGGGTGAGACCACACAGGTAGATCCCCACCTTGCCGGCTTCCCGCGGGACGAAGTCCCGCACCGATCGGGTGGCGGTGTCATACAGGCGTAGCGTCACCGTACAAGGGTAGCTGTCCGTGCCTGTCCGGGTCCGCCGGTGCCGGGTCGTACGCTGCCAGGCGTGGATGCGACCGCACGCTCCGGTGGCTCCGGTGACCCGCCAGCCAACCCCACCGCCCCCGCCTTCGAACGCGCCACCGGGCCGACCGATGGGGCCTCCGGGCCTACCTCCGGCTCGGCTGACGTGGCCTTCGGGCCGGCCGAGGCTGGCGCGGGGCGGGCCGACGCGGTCGCGGGGCGGGGCGGGGAGACGTCGCAGACACTGGACCGGGGGTTGCGGCTGCTGCACCTGGTCGCCGACGCCTCTGGCGGTCTGACCGTCACCGAGGCCGCCAATCGGCTCGGCATCGGCCGGGCCGCCGTCTACCGGCTGGTCAGTGCGCTGACCGGGCACGGAATGCTGCGCCGCGACGGAGAAGGTCGACTGCGCCTCGGTGCCGGGTTGCTGCACCTGGCCCGACGGGCCCAGCCGCTGCTCGCCGAGGGTGCGCTGCCCGCGCTACGCCGCCTCGCCGAGCAGGCTGGCGCGACCGCGCACCTGACCGTCGTCGAAGGTGGAGAGGGCGTCGCCCTGGCCGTGGTCGAGCCGAGCTGGACGTCGTTCCACGTCGCGTACCGGACCGGGGCACGGCATCCACTGGACCGGGGAGCTGCCGGCCGGGCGATCCTGGCCGGTCGCGCCGGGGTGGCAGAGCCGGTGAGTAGCAGCGGTGAGTTGCAGGCCGGGGCGTACGGGGTGGCTGCACCAGTGCTCGGCGTACCCGGGCTGGAGGCCAGCGTCGGCGTGGTCGCGCTCGCCCCACTGGACGTCGACACGATCGGCCCCCAGGTGCTGGCCGCCGCACGAGCCATCACCACAGCCCTCAGCTGACCCCGCCTTGATCCACTCGGGTTCACGGAAGTCGCGGTGTCCCAGGCCCGGTGATCGCCCGACTTTCAGGAACGCGAGTGGATCACCGCCCGTCGGCGGCCCGGATGCCTGATCGGCCCGGTGTCATAGCACGATCGGCAGGCGGATTCGTGGTTGTCCACAGGTCCAGCGGCACCCGCACGCCGGGTTGTCCACAGGGGTTTCGGTGCCCGGTGCGCGGTCGGCAGGCTGCTCGGCATGCCCCCACGTCCGCATCGCCCCGATGCCCTGGCCTGGCAGGTCTTCCGCGGCTCCGACGCTGTCCGGGACGGCCTGCTCACCGAACATCAGTTGCGCAACTCCGCCTGGGTGCGGTTGCGCCACGACATCTACGCCGACTCGCGGCTGGACCGGGACCACGCCCTCGCCTGTCGTGCCGCCCTCCTCCGGCTCCCACCCGGCGTGGTGGTCGGCGGCCCGTCCGCCGCCTTCCTGCACGGCGTCCAACACGCCGCGAGCTTCACCGACGATGTGCACGTCCTCGTGCCCCGACCACTGCGGATCGGCCCACAGCGCGGCCTCCGCGTGCACGTGAACGCCATCGCCCCGCTCGCGGCGGGCGAGACCCCTGAGCCCGCCACGCCAACCACACGACGACCACCAGGGCGGCCACCGAACGCGAGCCGTCCGCCGACCCCAGGACATCAGCCAGCCGCAATCCGACCGTCAGACGCAGGCCGACCCCCAGGTGCAGGACGACCGCCGGACGCGGGACGACCGCCGGACGCGGGACGACCGCCGGACGCGGGACGACCGCCGGACGCGGGACGACCGCCGGACGCGGGACGACCGCCGGACGCGGGACGACCGTCGAGCGCTGGAAGTCCACGTGATTCAGCGCGACCTGCGGGAGTGGGCCGCCCACCTGCCGGCGGAATGTCACAACGACCAGCACGGCAGCTGTCCCGTCCGGCCGCCGTGTCCGTCGGAGCAGGGGGGATGGTGGTTGCCCGTCGGGGCGATGGGTGGGCGGCGGCCAGCCCGCCCAGGTCCACGGGGCGGGACCTCCCAATCCCCCGGTCGGACCCCGGCCGGGCCGCCTGGGAGACGGCTGTCTGGCTCGACCCGGTCCGGGCGGTCGCCATCGTCGATTCGCTGCTCGGGCAGGGGCTGGCCGATCGCGACACCCTGGCCGCCATGGCTGCCCGTAACGCTGACCGGCCGGGCGCACGACGAGCACGTTGGGTGTTCGACCTGGCCGACGGCGGCGCCGAGTCCCCGCCGGAGTCACACCTACGCGTGCGGTTGGTGCTGGGTGGGCTGCCGCGCCCAGCCGTTCACCATCCGGTGCGCCTGCCCACCGGCGTCGTTCTGCACCCCGACCTGGCCTGGCCGCAATATCGGGTAGCTGTGGAGTACGACGGCACGTGGCACTCCGACGTGGAGCAGCTGCACCGTGACCGCCGTCGGCTGAATCTGCTGGTGGGCGCGGGGTGGCTGGTCCTGCACGTGACCAGCCGGCGGCT
The DNA here is from genome assembly GCF_026342155.1 of Micromonospora sp. NBC_00362. Lineage (NCBI taxonomy): Bacteria > Bacillati > Actinomycetota > Actinomycetes > Micromonosporales > Micromonosporaceae > Micromonospora > Micromonospora sp. NBC_00362. The sequence goes on along the minus strand of NZ_JAPENH010000001.1, from coordinate 5,014,378 downwards.
GCACGGCGAGTTCCCGGCGGTGCTTCGTGAGGTACGCGACGCGCTGGTCGGCCGCGGCTGGCGACAGGGATCGTCCAAATGACCAGGATCACCTCGGTTTCCTGGAAACCGCGCCATCCTTCAGGCACCAACACCGCGCCTTCCAGTAAGCCGAGTCGATCATGTTGAGCGCCGGGCGGCGGCGGCCCGGGACAACGGGTCCGGACGACCGCAGGGCCCGGTCGACGAGGTGTCGACCGGGCCCCGACGGTGGTGGCGGTTGGGCCACCTCCGTAGTGCGATGTGCGCTACGGGCGGGCGTTCGGCTTGAGCGGGGTCTTCACCGCCGCGTAGGCGTCGACGATCCCGTAGCCGTAGAAGCCGTTGAAGTTGACCCCACCGGCGCAGTACGCGTCGTAGGTCTCGTCCCGGCCCTCGTTGCGGTACTGCTGGAGGCGCGGCTCCGGGCACGCGTGCTCGGCGGCCGTGCGGTAGAGGTGCTGCTCGACCTGGTCCGGCGACATCCCGAAGCCAGTCCGACCCTGCGCCTTTCCGTGCCGGCTGACGATCAGCGCGGCGACACCGGCGGCGTGCGGGGACGCCATCGAGGTGCCCTGGAGGTAGGTGTAGTAGCCGCACTCACCGTTGGCCTTGCACTGCTTGAAGACCGAATTCTCGAAGCCGGCGACGATGTTGCCGTCGGCGTCGACCGATTCTTCCTCCTGAAGCACGTGCTTCGGGTACGAGGAAAGGATCATGTTGGCGTCGGTACGGAAGGTGTCGGTGCCGAAGCCGTCCCGGAACCAGCCTCCCGGCGCGGCGACCGAGATCTGCTCGGTGCCGTAGTTGGAGAAGTCCGACTTCTTGCCGGACGGGCCAACCGACGAAACGCCGATCACGTGCGGGCCCTCGGTGGGGAGGTCCCAGCAGCTCTCGTTGTCGATCGGTCGGGGGTAAGGGTCGGCGCCGTAGTCGGGGCTCGTGACGTCGGTGCGCGGAGCACCCAGGTCCTCGTTGTTGTTGCCGAGCGCACCGACGAGGGTCACGCCCTTGTTGTGCGCGAAGACCAGCGCCCGCTTCATCGCCTTGATGACGGCCCGCTGCTCGGCCTGGTCCTCGAGGGAGTCGGCCGGGTTGGCGGTGCAGTTGTAGAGCCACGGGTCGACATAGAACGACATGTTGACCACGTCGATCCCGGACCGGCCGGCGTAGACCAGGGCGTTGACGACCGGGTCGAGGAAGAAGTAGCCAGAGTCCTGGCCGCCCTTGAGCTCGACCAGCGAGACGTTCGGGGCGACGCCAGAGAGACCGAAACCGTTGGCCGCGGCGCCGATGGTGCCGGCCACGTGGGTGCCGTGCCCGCCGTCGTCGGTGCCGACCGGGTCGACGCAGCTCGGCACCTCGCAGGGGCCGTCCACATCGGTCAGGTCGGGCGCGAAGTTGCGCGACAGCGACCAGTTGAAGTTCGGCGCGATGTCCGGGTTGCTGGCGTCGACGCCGGTGTCCAGCACGCCGACGGTCACCCGACGGTCGCCCGGCTCGATCTTGCGGGCCTTGTCGGCCCGGATCATCTCCAAGCCCCACAGCTTGTCATCGAGCGGATCGAGCTTGGTGCCCTTCTTGGCAGCACCGGCAGCACCGGCACGAGCACCGGCAGCGGCCAGCAGGTGCTCCTGCTCGACCCGGTCCAGCTTCGGCTTGCGGCCGATGGCCTTCTGCTCGGCGGCCCCGATCAGCGTCGGTGCGGCGGTCGCCCTGGCCGCGAAGTCAGCCCGGTCGCTGCTGACCTGGAACATGCCGACCTCATCGGACCGGGACACCACAGTGCCGCCAGCTGCGCGGATCGCGGCGACGGCGGTGTCAGTGGCGACGCCATCCTCGGCGACGACGGTGAAGGTCCGGGCATTGCTCGGCGCGGCGTTGGCCGGCACACCCAACCCCGTAGCCGTAAGTGCCAGCACAGCCGCGGTCGCGACCGTACGGGCGGTGAAGCGCTTGCTCACCACATCAGATCCTCTCGTTGAGGGACGTGGCAGCCATCACACAGCAACGATCCGGATTACGCCAGTTGAGCGCCCGTTATGGCCGTGAATCCCGTCAGTTCGAGCCGCACCGATACGGGCCGCACCGACACAGGCCGCACAGTCACCCGGCGCACAGACACACCACTGGCCACCTCGACCTACACACCTACCGCGTCGACACCAAGATTCGCCAGCGCGGCTGGCAGCTCGGCCATGCTGGAAACTTCGGCGTCGGGCTGGCAGCCGAGGGGGCGGGGCAGGCGGAGCCGGTTCAGCCACACCGATCGCAGGCCGGCCCGCCGAGGCGCCAGCACGTCGTGCTCCCACGAGTCGCCGACGTACACGATCTGGTCGGCTGGCGCCCCGGCCGCCGCGACCACCGCGGCGTAGAACTCCGGGGCTGGCTTCTTGGGCAGGCCGTTTTCGTGCGCGTACAGCTCGAAGGCGAACTCGCCGGCGAGCCCGCACCGCTCGGCGCGGCTGTTGCCGTTGGTGGCGAAGCCCAGCGTGTACCGGCCGCGCAGCGTGGCCAGCGCCGGTGGTACGTCCGGGAACGGGCGGGTCAGGGCGAACCGGCGACCGAAGAAGAGGTCTGCGATCTCGTCCAGGTGGTTGACCAGTTCGGCGCGGGCCAGCGACCGGGCCAGTGCCGCGCGCCGGATCTCCGCCACCGGGGCGGCGCTCAGTTCACCGAAGACGGCACCCCAGTCCGACTCCAGCTCGGCGAGCGTCACCCCGGCCGCCGCCGAGGTACGTCGCCGCATCTCGTCGAGGACCGCCACCAGCCCGCCCGTGACCGCTGGACGCAGGTCCAACAGCGTCTCGTCAGCGTCGAACACCACAGTGGTCAGCACGGCACCCAGTCTCTCACCGCCCGCGCGGAGCGCGCCGCCCGCGCGGAGCGCGCCGCCCGCGCGGAGCGCGCCGCCCGCCGGCACGCGCCAGCCATCAGGAGCACGCCGCCGGCCAACCCTCACCGACCGTCAAGCGCCAGTTCGGGTTCGGGCGTGGCCGGCGCGGGCGTCGAGGGCGACCCGCGCAGTTCGTCGAGGCGTACCAGGGCGACGCCGGCGACGATCAGCGCGCCGCCGAACAGTTGCCAGCCGGTGGGCAGCTCGTTCAGGAAGAGCCAGGCGATAAGCACCGCGAAGAGCACCTCGGTCAGCCCGACGAACGACGACAGGCGGGGCCCGAGGATCCGGGTGCCGGCGATGCCGGTGAGGTACGCGATGACGGCGGCCACCAACGACAGCCCGGCGATGGGCACCAACCAGCTGGTGGGTTGCCCGGCGAAGGTGACCTCACCGAAGGTGGCGTGCAGCGGCAGCAGGCCGGTCAGTCCGACGAGGAGCAGCATGGCGGCGCCGACGGCCATTCCACCGCTGGCCATGGCGACCGAGGGCAGCCGGGGGTCGACCCGGCCGGCGAGCACGAAGTATCCGGCCAGGCCGAACGCCGCGCCAAGCCCCCAGAGCACGCCCACCGGGTGGAAGTCGGCGGTGCCGGCGAGGTCGAGCACGAACGCCAACCCGGCGAGTGCGGCCACCGACCCGGCGACGGTGAGCCGGCGGGGTGGCTGCCCGTGCCGCAGCCACATCCAGACCACGACGAGGATGATGCCCAGGTATTCCAGCAGCAGCGCGACACCGACGGGCAGGTAGCGCACGGCGTTGAAGAAGCACACCTGGGCCAGCGCCACCCCGAGGAGCCCGAACATGCCGATGGCCGCGGCGTTGCCTCGCAGCACGTCCCATTTGCCCCGCAGCGACAGCAGGGCGGGGATCGCCAGCACCAGGGCGGCCACCCCGACCCGGGCGATCACCGCGGACTCGGCTGACCAGCCGGCCTCGATGAGCGATCGCGCGAAGGTGCCGGAGGTGGCGAAGGTGACTGCGGAGAGCAGCGCAAGTCCGACGCCGGCAGCAGGTCGTGAGTGCATGTCGCGCTCCTCGCAATGGGCACCGTGTCATGAGCAAACTATCCTTGTACTGATGACGCTAGGCGGAAGCCATGACAGGAGTCAAGTTGCTATTCGCTCATGACACCGAGTGTTCGCTGATCGCCGCCGCGGCGCTGGTCAACACCGCAGGTCGGGACGGTGAGCTGCTGCCCGACATCGCGGCGCTGGACGCGTTCTTCGACCGCCACTCCTACAGCGGCCGGCACGAGCACACCGAGGCCGAGCTGCGCGCCGTACGGGAGCTGCGTCCCCAACTGCGCCGCATCTGGCACGCCGAACCACCCGAGATCGTCGCGGTGGTCAACGGCCTGCTGCTGGAACACAAGGCGCTGCCCCAGCTCATCGAGCACGACGACGAGCCGTACCACCTGCACGCCGTTCCCCGCGATGCGCCGCTGGCCACCCGGATCGCGGTCGAAGCCGCCATGGCGATGGCCGACCTCGTCCGTACCGGCGAGCTGAGCCGTTTGCGGATCTGCGAATACCCGGACTGCGACAACGTCGTCGTCGACCTGTCCCGCAACCGGTCCCGGCGGTTCTGCGAGGCCGGCTGCGGCAACCGCGCCGCGGTGACCGCCTACCGCGCCCGCCGGGCCGCCGGCCGCTCCTGACCGACGGTCGCCCACTCCTCGGCTCGCACCTCGTACTCCACCTCGCCCTGCTCGGTGCCCGGGATCGGGTCGTCCCACTGCAGGTGAAAGGTCCGCACGTAGCGCAGCCCGGCCTTCACCATCACCCGCCGGGAGCGTTCGTTGACAGCCATCGTCTCGGCCCAGACCCGACGTACCCCGACAACGTCGAAGGCGTGCCGGACCAGCCCCAGCGACCCCTCGGTGGCCAGCCCGCGCCCCCACGTCGAGCGGCGCAGCCGATAGCCCAACTCGGCCTCGGTGCCGTCCGCTGACGGGTCCAACGCGAACCAACCCAGGAACTCGCCGGACTCCCGATCATGCGCCGCCCACCGCCCCAACCCGGGGAACCTGTCGTACTGGGCCAGCAGCCTCGGCAACTGCTCGTCACGCACGGTGGACAGCGGGGTCGCGACACCCCCGGTGAGGAAACGCATCACCTCGGAGTCGCTGTCCAACTCGACCAGCGCGTCCACGTCGCCCATGGTCAGCCGCCGCAGCCGCAGCCGCTCGGTCTCCGCCGGCACCGCCGCGCCATCGTCACCCATACCCCGGATCATCCGTCCTGCTCAGGACCGACCCCCGTCGCGGGCGAGGCGGTCGGATCAACGCGGGGGCGCGACCACGAAGAGCCGCCAGGAGTACGCGTCGACAACGAGCACGGGCCCGTCCGAGTCCTTACTGTCTCGCACCCCGACCACGTCCCCAAGATTCGTCGCCACCTCGACGCAGTTGTTGTCCTGGTTGCTGCGGCTGCTCTTACGCCATTGAGCGTCGGTCAACTCCACGACTCGGCCACCTCGCTGATCAATTCAATGGACGCCTGCGGGGGCAGGGCTTCGCCCAAGGTAGCCTCCCAGACCCGCTGCAACCGCAACAGATCCTGCGGCTGGTCCAGCTCCTGGCCGCGAACCTGGCACTCCATATAGGCCAATTCCGTGCCGTCGGGCAGGGCAGCGAGCGCGAACTGACCGCCGAGGCCCGGATACTCCTCAGCGGATCGTGGCACCACGTGCAGCCGGACCCGAGGATGCCCAGTGGCGATGCCGGCCAGGTGCAGCGTCTGGTCGCGCATCACCTTCCGCCCGCCCACCCGTCGCCGTAGCACCGCCTCGTCCAGCACCGCCACGATCTGCGGCGCACGTTCGCTATGCAGCACATCCTGGCGATTCATCCGGTCGGCCAATCGCCGGTCAACCTCGTCGGGAGCGAGCAGGCCGCCAGCCTCGAAGACCGCTCGCGCGTAGTCCTCCGTCTGGAACAGGCCGGGCACGTAGCGAGGCTCGTACCACCGGACCGTGCGCGCCTGCTCGAAGATCGCCTGCCAGCCGCGTAGCCAGGGCTGCGCCCGGTCCAGGCTGACCAGTTCGGTGGACATCCGGCCGAAGAGGCCGCCGGTGTCCAGGGCGCGGTCGACGAGTTCCAGGTACTTGGCAGTCGGCGGCTGCTGACCCAGCTCGACGGCGCTGACCATCGACGCCGAGTAGTTGACCGCCTTGGCCAGCTCGTCCTGACTCCAGCCACGTCGAACCCGCGCCCGGCGCAGCTCAGCGATCAGGAACGCCGCCGCAGTCATCTGTCCATCGGCCATGCCGTGCCCGCCCTCCACCTCGCCGACGATCATCTCCAGCCGGCCGCCAGCGGCGCTGCTACCCAAGACAGGGCGACTATGACGACGCGGCCAAACCCTTCCGACCGTAGTCGCCTGATCACCAGACTGTGAAGCGCGGCGCCGCTCCCCGTCCCCCGGGATCTGCCGGTACCGCACGGGACCGCCCGCTCCCCCGTGCCGGGCGGTCCCACCAGACAGCCACAGCCAGCGCGACCCACAGCCAGCGCGACCCACGACCAGAGCGACCCACAGCCGGAGTGCGCCACGACCAGGGCGCGCCACAGCCGGAGTGCGCCACGACCAGGGCGCGCCACAGCCGGAGTGCAACCACCAGGACAAGCGGAGGCGATGCCACAAACGAGTCAGGTCCAAAGCGTCAGCCCAAGACATTGCCGGACCCGCCGACACCTGCTACCCCGCCCACGCACACGCCGGCCACCCCGGGCCGACCACGCCCACCATTCCAGCCGCGCCCACCACCCGACCGGCCACGCCCACCACCCGACCAACCACATCGGCCACCGAACCCGCCGGCAGCCCCGACCGACCACACAAGATCGTGCTCGATCCTGGAAAGAGTGGGGTCCTGGCGTGCGGAAGCCACTACATCCAGGATCGAGCACGATCTTGCGCAGGGCAGGTGGCGCAGCGCAGGTGGCGCAGCTCCGACGCAAGTCCGGCGCGACCCCTAGCCCGGCGACACCCCGGCGCAGTCCGGTCAACGAAAGGCCACAGCATGTCCCGGATCGCCCCGGACGGCCGCGCGACGGCACCACTCCGACCGCACCTGCCGCTGCGCCCGCTCTGGCTCTGCCGGGTCTGCGCCGCGCCCTGGCCGTGCCCGGTCGCCCGACTCACACTGCGTCAGGAGTACGCGCACGACCGCATCGGGTTGAGCATCTACCTGTGCGCCGTCCTGCACGAGGCGGCTGCCGACCTGTACCGACTCAACCCGCACGACGGCCCCGACCCCGCCGCGCTCTTCGCCCGCTTCCTCGGTTGGGCGAGACCACGGCACCTACCCTGACCAGGGCAGGCTGCGGCAGGGCGGGCCGAGCCGGGCGGGGCAGGACGGGTCAGGGATGGGTCATCCGGAGCAGGTCCAACGTCTCGTCCAGCTGGGTCTCGGTGAGCTTGCCGGAGTCGACGTGCCCCCGGGAGATGACCACCTCGCGGATCGAGGTCTGCTTGGCCAGCGCCTCCTTGGCGATCGACGCGGCCTCGTCGTACCCCAGGTAGCGGTTGAGTGGGGTGACGATCGACGGTGAGCCCTCGGCGTACGCCAGGCAGACCTCGGCGTCCGCGACCAGGCCGACCACCAGCCGGTCGGCGAAGAGCCGGCTCACCGCGGAGAGCAGCCGGATCGACTCCAGCAGGTTGCGGCCCATCACCGGGAGCATCACGTTCAGCTCGAAGTCGCCCTGTGAGCCGGCGAAGCTGACGGTCGCATCGTTGCCGATCACCTGGGCGCAGACCTGCCGCATCGCCTCGGCGACCACCGGATTGACCTTGCCCGGCATGATCGACGAGCCGGGCTGGAGGTCCGGGATGCGCAGCTCGCGCAGGCCGGCGCGAGGGCCGGAGCCCATCCAGCGGATGTCGTTGGCGATCTTGTAGAGACCGATCGCCACGGTCCGCAACTGCCCCGATGTCTCCACCAGCGCGTCCCGCGCGCCCTGCGCCTCGAAGTGGTTTCGCGCCTCGCTCAGCGGCAACCCGGTCGACTCACGCAACCTGTCGATCACGGCGGCGGCGAAGCCGAGCGGGGTGTTGATCCCGGTGCCGACGGCGGTGCCGCCCAGCGGCAGCTCGGCCAGTCGGGGCAGCGCCCCCTCCAGCCGTTCGATCCCGTAGCGGACCTGGGCGGCGTACCCACCGAACTCCTGACCGAGGGTGACCGGGGTGGCGTCCATCAGGTGGGTACGCCCGGCCTTGACCACCGTCTCGAACTCGGCGGCCTTGGCCTCCAACGCCGAGGCCAGGTGCGCCAGCGACGGCAGCAGGTCTTCGACGATGAACTGGGTGGCCGCCAGGTGGATCGAGGACGGGAAGACGTCGTTGCTCGACTGGGAGGCGTTGACGTGGTCGTTCGGGTGCACCGGGGAGCCCAGTTCCCGGCTGGCCAGGGTCGCGATCACCTCGTTGGTGTTCATGTTCGACGAGGTGCCGGAGCCGGTCTGGAACACGTCCACCGGGAACTGGTCGTCGTAACCACCGTCGGCGACGTGCGCGGCGGCGGCGGCGATCGCGGCGGCCACGTTGGCGTCGATCACGCCCAGCTCGCCGTTGACCTCGGCCGCCGCGCCCTTGATCTGGGCGAGGGCCTTGATCTGGGCCGGTTCGAGGCCCCGGCCGGAAATCGGGAAATTCTGCACCGCGCGCTGGGTCTGCGCCCGCCACAGCGCCTCGGCGGGCACCTCCACCTCGCCCATCGAGTCGCGTTCGATGCGGTAACCGGTCGCCTCTGGAGTCGTCACGCGTACCATCCTGCCGCGCCCGTGGCCGACTCGCAGATGATCCGTCAGCCGAACTCGGTGAGCAGCCGTTCCACCTCGTGCTGATCCGGCGACTCGATCTGCCGAAACAGCGCCAGCGCTCGCTCCAGGTGCGCGCGGGCGGCCGCCGGATCGGTGGCCCGTACGCAGCGGGCGATGCCCTCCAACGCTAGGCCCTGCTCGCGTGGGGAACCCAGCCCGGTGGCGTCGACGAGCACCCGACGATGCAGGTCGAGCGCGCTTGTCACGTCCCCCTGATCCAGGATGGCTCGGGCCAGCAGGTTGCGCGAGCCGCACTGGGCGATGCGATCCCCCGCCTCGGTCATCGCGACCAGTGCCGCACGGTGCAGATCGGCGGCCCGTTCGGGACGGCCAGCCTCCCGTTCCATCATCCCGATCTCGTTCAACACCTCACCCTCGCCAAACCGGGTGCCCACCTCTCGCTTGATGCGCAGCGCCACCCGCAGCAACCGCTCGGCCGGCACCACGTCACCCATCCGATGCCGGATCATCCCGAGGTGCCCGAGGGCGTTGCCGATCCGGCGCGGATCGCCGACCTCGCGGGCGATCCCCAGGTGCCGCCGGGCGGTGCGCAGCGCCTCGTCGAACCGTCCCCAGAGAAGCAGGGTCATCGCGAGGTTGTTGAGCTCGTTCGCCAGCGCCTCCTTGTCGCGCAGCCGCGTCGCCAGCGCGCGGGCAGCGTCGTAGCACTCCCGGGCCCGGCGGAACTCGAAGTTGGCGGCGTAAGAGGTGCCCAGGTTGCCAAGGGTGTTGCGGAACTCACGGCGCAGACCGAGCCGGCGGAAAATCTCCAGCGACCTTTCCATCACCCGGATCGACTCGGGGAAAGCACCCAACCGGTAGTGGGCCGAGGCGAGATAGTTGAGCATTGTCGCGACCGCCCGATCGTCGCCCAACTCCTCGGCGGCGCGCAGGCCCGCGGAGTGCGTCTCGATCAACTCGTCCAGGCGGCCACTCTCGAACTGGGCGTGCCAGCACGCCCTCGCCAACTGCCAGCACTTCTGGAGAAGCCCCTCGGTCTCCGCCAACCGGACCAGTGCGGGCCACAGGGCAAGGTTCTCGTTGAGCCAGGTTCGACCCTGCTCGGTGACGATCGTGACCAGGTCAGCCCGAACCGGTACCGTCACCAAGATCAGCGGTTGGGTCGAGGAGAGCTCCCTCTCGCGAGCGATCGCCGTGGCGACGTGCAGGTGGTGATCGAGCAGACGCTCGATGGCGCCCCGCCGCTCGCCTGCCCGCTCAGGCTCGGCGACCAGCGTCCGCGCGTACTCCCGGACCAGGTCGTGCAGCCGGTAGCGGCTGGGCTCCGCCTCCTCCACCAGGTGCGCGTCGACCAACTCGTCGAGCAGGTCCTGGACCTCGGGCAGCGGCAGTTCGACCAGTACGGCCGCGACCAGGTTGTCGAACCGTACCCCCGGGTGCAGACCCAGCAGCCGGAACGCGCGCTGCGCCGCCGGCGACACCTGGGCGTACGACAGGGCGAAGGCTCGACCGACGGACCGTTCGCCCGCTTCGAACTCGGCCAACGGGTCCGGTCGGGTGCTCAGCCGCTCGGCCAGGTCGGCGATCCGCCAACGGGGTCGGTGTGCCAGTCGGGCACCGGCCAGTCGGATGGCGAGAGGCAGGTGACCACAGCGTCGGACCACCTCGGTGGCGGCCTCCGGCTCGGCTGCCACCCGGTTCATGCCGACCACCCGCCCCAGCAGCTCGACCCCCTCGTCGGTGTCGAGCACGGGAAGCGACGAGGGCCGGCCCTCGTCCACCCCGACCAGCCGTCGACGACTGGTGATCAGGATCAGGCATCGCGAGCCGTTGGGCAGCAGGGGTGTCACCTGGTCGGCGGTGGCCGCGTTGTCCAACACCAGCAGGGCCCGCCGGCCGGACAGCTCGGAGCGCCAGAGCGCCAACCGGTCGTCCTGGTTCGCCGGTACGCGCTCGTCGGGCACACCGAGTTGCCGCAGCAGCGTCGCCACCGCCGCAGCCGGCGTCAACGGCGTGCGCTCGCTGTGCCCATGCAGGTCGAGGTAGAGCTGGGCGTCCGGGTAGTCGTCTGCGAGGGCGGTGGCGAGGTGCACCGCGAGGGTGGTCTTGCCGCTGCCCGCCATGCCGTCGATGAGCTGGATCCGGGCCCCGGCCTCCACCTCCTTGACCAGGCGGGCCAGCGTCTGCTGCCGGCCGGTGAAGTCGCCGATCGCCCGGGGCAGCGAGCGGACCGGAGCGATCGGCCGCGCTTCCCGACCGGCCAGGGCCAGGTCACCGGCGAGCACCCGTTGGTGCAGTTCCTGCAACTCGGCACCTGGTTCGATGCCCAGCTCATCCGCGTAGAACCGCCGGCCCTCCCGGTAGACGGCGAGCGCGTCGGCCTGCCGCCCGACCGCGGACAGTGCCAGCATCAGTTGCCCACGCAGCCGCTCCCGCACCGGGTGCTGGTCGACACTTTCGGCGAGTTCGCCGATCAGCTCGGCGGCCAGACCGAGGCGCAGCTCGACATCGACGCACTCCTCCAGCGCGGTGAGACGCTGCTCGTCGAGTGCCTGTGCACGGCGGCGGACGCTCCGGCTCGGGATCCCACCCAGCGCCGGCCCGCGCCACAACGCCAAGGCGGCGCGGAATTCGGCACGCGCGTCTACCAGGCGACCGGCCGTCGCGGCGGATCGGGCCGCCTCCACACCCCGGGTGAAGACCTCGGCGTCCAGGTCGGTCGGTGCGGTACGCACCCCGTACCCCGCCGGGTCGGTGACGATGAGGTCCGGTGCCAGCTCGAGTTCGGTGAACCGGCGACGCAACCGCGACACGCAGGTCTGCAACTGCGCTCGGGCGGTGGCCGGCGGGCGGTCCTCCCACACCGCGTCAACCAGCTCGTCGACCGGCACGAGCCGACCGGCCCGCAACAAGAGCATGGCGAGCACGATCCGGTCGCGTCCGGCGGTGACAGTGGACTCGCCACCGCCCACCCGCAGAGGCCCCAGGATCCCGAACCGCATCTGCTCTCCCGCATCAGTGGTGCAACTTCCAGCAGAGTAGTCCGGTGATAACAGACCGCCTCGGTCAGGCGATAGTGATCTGAGAGCGGATCGACAGCGGTGCGCAGCACACTCATTCCGAGTTGTCGGTGACGGCATCCGACGGGGGCGGTGCGCCCGTCCCACCCCAGGGGGCGGGCGTACCGATGTCGGCAGAGCACGGGCGACAGAACGGGCGCCGGGCGAGTTCGCCCGGCGCCCGTTCGCGTACCTGTGGGGTCAGCGGCGGCCGACGGTGAGCACCGGCTTGGTGACCTCGGCGAAGAAGTCGTTGCCCTTGTCGTCGACCACGATGAAGGCGGGGAAGTCCTCCACCTCGATCTTCCAGACGGCCTCCATGCCCAGCTCCGCGTATTCGAGCACCTCGACGTGCTTGATGCAGTCCTGGGCGAGACGGGCCGCGGGGCCGCCGATCGAGCCGAGGTAGAAGCCGCCGTGCTGCTGGCAGGATCGGGTCACCTGACCCGACCGGTTGCCCTTGGCCAGCATCACCTGGGAGCCACCGGCGGCCTGGAACTTTTCCACGTAGGCGTCCATCCGGCCGGCGGTGGTCGGGCCGAACGAGCCGGACGCGTACCCCTCGGGGGTCTTCGCCGGGCCGGCGTAGTAGACCGCGTGGTCACGCAGGTACTGCGGCATCGGCTCACCGGCGTCCAGCCGCTCGGCGATCTTGGCGTGGGCGATGTCCCGGGCGACGACGAGCGGCCCGGAGAGGGAGAGGCGCGTCTTCACCGGGTACTTCGACAGTTCCGCGCGGATCTCGTCCATCGGCCGGTTCAGGTCGACCCGGACCACCAGCTCGGCGTCGAGCGAATCGTCGGTGACGTCGGGCAGGAACCGCGCCGGGTCGGTTTCGAGCCGCTCCAGCCACACGCCCGACGGGGTGATCTTGGCGACGGCCTGGCGGTCCGCCGAGCAGGAGACGGCGATAGCCACCGGGCAGGACGCACCGTGCCGGGGCAACCGGACCACCCGTACGTCGTGGCAGAAGTACCGCCCACCGAACTGCGCGCCGATGCCGAAGTTGCGGGTCAGCTCCAGGACCTCCGCCTCCAGCTCCAGGTCGCGGAAGCCGTGCGCGCTCATCGAACCCGTTGTGGGCAGCGCGTCAAGATACTTGGCGCTGGCGTACTTCGCGGTCTTCAGCGCGTACTCGGCGGAGGTGCCGCCGATGACGACGGCCAGGTGGTACGGCGGACAGGCGGCGGTGCCGATCAGCCGCAGCTTCTCCTCCAGGAACTGCATCATCCGCGTTGGATTGAGCAGCGCTTTCGTCTCCTGGTAGAGGTACGACTTGTTGGCCGAGCCACCGCCCTTGGCCATGAACAGGAACTTGTACGCGTCGGGGTGCCCGTCCGGGTCCTCGGCGTACAGGTCTACCTGGGCGGGCAGGTTGCTGCCGGTGTTCCGCTCGTCCCACATGGTCAGGGGAGCGAGTTGGGAGTAGCGCAGATTGAGCTTGGTGTACGCCTGGTAGACGCCCCGGGAGATGGCCTCCGCGTCGGCACCGTCGGTCAGCACGTGCCGACCGCGTTTGCCCATCACGATGGCGGTGCCGGTGTCCTGGCACATCGGCAGGACACCGCCGGCGGCGATGTTGGCGTTGCGCAGCAGGTCCAGCGCGACGAACCGGTCGTTCGGCGAGGCGGCCGGGTCGTCGATGATCGCCCGGAGCTGCGCCAGGTGTGCGGGGCGCAGGAAGTGCGCGATGTCGTGCATCGCCTCGGCGGTCAGCGCGGTGAGCGCGGCCGGCTCCACGGTGAGGAACCGACGGCCTCCCGGGCCGTGTACGACGTCCACGCCCTCGTCGGTGACCAGGCGATAGTCCGTCTGGTCCGGGCCGGTTGGCAGCAGAGGGGCGTACGAGAATGCGGCGGCACTGCTCATGAGCGGCAAGCCTAGGGCAGACCGGTCGATCACTCCCACCCGCCGGGCGGGTCCTGGGACGCCGCTCTCATCCACCGGGCGCGCCGGGCCCGGCCGCCATCCCGATCTTCGGACGAACCGCCCGCTCAGCCGTCCTTGCCGCCGCCCGGGTCGGGGCAGAGTTCCCCCTTCGGCCCGCAGTCGCCGTCGTTCGGCCCGCCGGGGCCGGGGCCGCCCGGCCCGGGATTCCCACCGTTGCCGGGCGGCCGGGTGGGCGAGCTTCCGGACGCGCCGAAACGGACGTACCCGATCTCCCGCCCCTCACCGATGATCATCCCCTGTGACCCGACGGCGAGGGCGTTCGCCGAGGTGCGCAGGGCGGCCAACTCCCGGCCGGTGCGTGGGTCCAGTGCCGCCAGCCGGGACGGCTTCTCGTCGGCCACCACCGCCGCGTACGGGGTGAGCGCGGCCCCGGCCTTGCCGCTGGCCTGCCGCGTCCAGAGCACCTTCTCGGTGCCCAACTCGCGGGCGATGACCGAACGTTTGTCGGCGGCCCGGAACACCGCCGAACGGTCGTCCACCGCGATCGGCTTGGTGCCCGGCTCACCGACCCAGAGCAGCCGGCCGTCGTACCCGTCGATGACCGCCTCGCGGCCGTCCGGGGCGACGCCGATCAGCACGTTCCGCGCACCCTGCGGGTCCTCGCGTTGCACGCAGCCGGCGGAGTCGGCGGTGCGCAGGTTGATCCCGGCCCGCTGCCAGGCTTCCTGCCCGGTGGCCGAGTCGCGGGCGGAGATGGCGAAGTAACAGGTGCCGTCCTGGGAGCGGGCGGCGATCCGCAGCAGTCGGCCGCCCACGACGGAGAGCCGCTCCTCCCGGCCGGGCTCGACGTTCTGCAGCACCCGGCCGGTGGCGGTGTCGACCACGTGGACCCGACCGTCGACCGGGAAGCCGAGCAGCGGTGGCGCGGCCTCCGCCCCGGCCACGCCGTCGTCGATCCGGGTGGCGGTGAGCCGGCGGGTGCCGCGCAGACCCGGGTTGTCGGCGAGCAGGCCGCTGTGCACCCCGGGCAGGAAGGCCGTCCAGAGCGGCGCCGTGCCACGCGGGTCCCAGGCGCTCAGGGTGCAGTCGGTGGCGTCCGTGCACCTGGCGTCGAGGAGCAGGTTGCGGTACGTCCAGACGGCCACCGCGTCATCGTCACGCCGCCGGGTCACCCCCGTCGTCGGGTCGAGCAGCTCGTACCCCTTGACCAGGAGCTTGCCCACGGCCACTACCGGGTCCCGGTCGCCGCCGGCGACCGCCGCCCAGTCCGCCTTGCGCTCCCAGAGCTGGGCGCCGGTGGCCAGGCTGCGAGCCTCGACCCGGGTGCGCTGCTCGACCACGACGGCGTCGCCGGCGATTGTCACGCTGCGCGGAGTGCCACCGACCCGTTGCTGCCAGACCACGTCGGGCTCGGAGATGGGTTCGCTGCGGTCCACCCAGTCCCACAGGCCGGGGAACGGGTTCCACACGCCTGTCGCGGCGAGCGCGACGACCACGGCGAGGCCAAGCAGCAGCCCACCGCGCACGCTCCCCTTCGCCACCCGCACACCGTAGCCACGATCACGGATCTTCCGTACGCCCGCGCCGCCGTGTCGCCGCGCTTTCTGCGCTCGGAGGTGTTACAGCGTCCTTCCCTCGGACCGAACAGCGCTGCGCACCAGCGGAAGCGTGCGGTAGGGGATCTGCTCGGCCAGCGCGATGATCGTCGAGGCGCGGGTGATGCCGACGGACGACACGATCTGGTCGATGACCCGTTGCAGGTCGGTGTTGGAGCGGGCCACGATCCGGCAGAGCAGGTCGCTGGAGCCTGTGATGGTGTGCGCCTCCAACACCTCGGGGATGGCGGCGAGGTGAGCGGTGACCGGGTCGTGGCCGTGCCGCTGACTGATCTCCAGGGTGACGAAGCTGGTCACCCCGAACCCGATCGCGGCCGGCGCGATCTCGGGGCCGAAGCCCTCGATGACCCGCCGCTCGACAAGCTTGTCCAGCCTCGCCTGCACGGTGCCCCGGGCCACCCCGAGCCGCCGGGAGCACTCCAGCACCCCGATCCGCGGCTCCTCGGCGAGCAGTTCGATCAAGCGCACATCGAGCGAGTCGAGCTGTACATTCTGCTCACCATTCATGAGTGAGCACCATACCGAATGCGCAACCTGACCAGCATTTCCGCCAACAGTTGCCCACTCGATGCCGGGCCAGCGATCCTCGCCACAAGAACCGACCACGG
This sequence comes from Micromonospora sp. NBC_00362, assembly GCF_026342155.1. NCBI lineage: Bacteria > Bacillati > Actinomycetota > Actinomycetes > Micromonosporales > Micromonosporaceae > Micromonospora > Micromonospora sp. NBC_00362. The sequence continues at coordinate 4,998,503 of NZ_JAPENH010000001.1, read as the reverse complement.
CGGCCCACAAGGCCGGCCGGTACGCGAGGGAGCCCACCATGACCCAGGCGATCGACCGACCCCAGTCGACCGAGGACGTCGACGTCGACCGGCTCGTCGGCGCTGTCGACCACGACATCAGCCACGACCCGTTCCCGGTCCGGGGCCTCGACCACGTGCACTTCCTGGTCGGCAACGCCAAGCAGGCCGCCCACTACTACTCCACCGCGTTCGGCATGACCTGCGTGGCGTACCGCGGCCCCGAGCAGGGCTACCGGGACCACGCCCAGTACGTGCTGACCAGCGGATCGGCCCGGTTCGTGCTGACCGGCGCGGTGCGCCCGGACGCCGAGGGCGCCGAGCACGTGGCCCGGCACAGCGACGGGATCAGCGACATCGCGCTGGAGGTCCCGAACGTGGACGCCGCGTACGCGCACGCCATCGCCCAGGGCGCCGCCAGCGTCGTCGAGCCGCACGAGGTGACCGACGAGCACGGCACGGTCCGGATGGCCTCCATCGCCGCGTACGGCGACACCCGGCACACGCTCGTCGACCGGTCCCGCTATAGCGGCCCGTTCCTGCCCGGCTTCGTGGCCCGGGGCCCGATCGTGGACCGGCAGCCGATGATCGACGCCGGCATCCAGCCGAAGCGCTTCTTCCAGGCCGTCGACCACGTGGTCGGCAACGTGGAGCTGGGCCGGATGGACGAGTGGGTCGAGTTCTACAAGCGGGTGATGGGCTTCTCCAACATGGCGGAGTTCGTCGGCGACGACATCGCCACCGACTACTCGGCGCTGATGAGCAAGGTCGTGGCGAACGGCACCCGCAAGGTGAAGTTCCCGCTCAACGAGCCGGCGATCGCCCGCAAGAAGTCCCAGATCGACGAGTACCTGGAGTTCTACCAGGGCCCGGGCGCGCAGCACATCGCCGTCGCCACCAACGACATCCTGGCCAGCGTCGACGCGATGCGCGCGGCGGGCCTGGAGTTCCTGGACACCCCGGACTCGTACTACGACGACCCGGAGCTGCGCGAGCGGATCGGCAAGGTGCGGGTGCCGATCGAGGAGCTGAAGGCCCGCAAGATCCTGGTCGACCGGGACGAGGACGGCTACCTGCTCCAGATCTTCACCAAGCCGGTGCAGGACCGTCCCACAGTCTTCTTCGAGCTGATCGAGCGGCACGGCTCGCTGGGCTTCGGCAAGGGCAACTTCAAGGCGCTCTTCCAGGCGATCGAGCGGGAGCAGGAAGCCCGCGGCAACCTGTAACACTTGCGAGCGTGACGCAACCTCCGTCGTACCCGACGCCGCCGGCCGGTGGGCCCCGACCCACCGCCGGCGGCTTCGCGCCGCAGCCCGGCCCACACCCCCACGGGTACGCCGCGCCGCCGCAGTACGCCCCACCCGGGTACGCCCCGCCGCAGTTCTACGGCGGACCACACCGACCGGTGGCCCCGCCCCCGACGCTGACCCCGGGCGGACAGCCGCTGGCCAGCTTCAGCGATCGACTGCTGGCCATGTTGCTCGACGCCGCGGTCTTCATGGTGGTCGGCCTGGTGCTCGCGGTGCCCGCGGCGATCATCTTCCTCGTTGTCGTTGCGCCCGATCTCGCCCTGTTCGCGTCGGACGGCTCGATCCGCGAGCCCGACTATCTCCGTGAACTCCTGCTGCCCCTGCTGTGGCTGGACCTCGGGATCATCGCGATCTCGCTCGTGCTCGCGTACGTCTACTACGTCGAGATGATGTTCAAGACCGGCCAGACCTTCGGCAAGAAGATGATGAAGCTGCGGATCGTGCCGCTGGACCCGACGCGCTCCCTCGACCGCCGGGCCGCCGCGAAGCGGTTCCTGGTGCAGCAGTTCTCTGGCTTCGTCCCGGGGCTGAGCTACCTGGACGGGTTGTGGCAGCTCTGGGACAAGCCGTGGCAGCAGTGCCTCCACGACAAGTTCGCTCAGACGGTCGTCGTTAAGGTGTCCCAGTGAGCGAGCGCAGCGAGCGAACCAGCAGGCTCAGTAGGGTGGCGCCTCGCGCCGTCGCGAAGCGAAGCGGAGCGATGGCGTGAGCGTTCAACCTGGTTGGTACGTCGACCCCGCCGACACCGAGACCCGGCGTTACTGGGACGGCGAGGGTTGGCTCGGTGCGCCCATTCCCGTCGACGCGACCCCGCCGGACGGTCCGCCGCCGGCCGAGCCGCCGCCCGCACCGGTCACCCCGGCCGCGCCCGGGGCGTCGACGACCCCCGACTCGGCGACCGGCGCGCCGGGCTGGTCGCCCCAGCAGGGCCCACCCCCTGGGTACGGCCCACCCCCTGGGTACGGCCCACCCCCTGGGCACGGCCCACCCCCTGGGCACGGCCCGCAACCGGGGCACGGCCCTGGCTGGGGACCCCAGGCTGGCCCTCCCGGTTGGGGTCCGCAGGGCGGTCCGCCGGGCTGGACCCCGCCGGGCGCCCCTCCTGGCTGGGCGCCGCCGGCCGGTCACCCCGGCTGGCCCGGACGACCGCCAGAGCCGCGACCGCACGGCCTCAGGCTGGCCGGCTACGGCCGTCGGCTGGTCGCCCGGCTGATCGACTTCGGCCTCGTCTTCGCGCTGAACGTGGTTGTCAACGGCTGGTTCGTCTGGCGCTGGGCGCAGGAGTGGGCGCCGTACTGGCAGGAGGTCTTCCGGCGCGCGTCGCGCGGCGACACCTCCGCCGACGGCCTGCCGATCCCCAGTGAGCAGGCCAACTCTCTGCTGGTGGCGATCCTGCTGATCGCCACCGCGCTCTGGCTGGCGTACGAGGTGCCGACAATGGCCTCCGGCGGGCAGACAGTCGGCAAGCGGGTGATGCGGATCCGGGCGGTGCCAGTGGCCGCCGACCAGCCGCTGGGCGTCCGCCGGGCGCTGAGCCGCTGGAGCACGCTGGGCCTGCCGACTCTGCTCTGGTACTGCGCCGGGCTCGGCCTGGTGCTGCAACTGGTCGACGCCCTCTCCCCCCTCTTCGACCATCCCCTGCGCCAGGCGCTGCACGACAAGCGCGCGCAGACGGTGGTCGTCGAAGTCCCCCCGCACACCGATACCGCCCCCTCGAACGACCGTAACCAGCCCTCGGGAGACACCCCATGACCGACTCCGGACGTCACCAGCCGGCGCTGCGGCTGACCCGCGTCGACCTGGACGCGCTGCCCAGCTACGTGCCGGGGCGCAGCCCCGCCGACCTGGCCCGGGAGTTGGGCCTGCCGGAGGCCATCAAGCTGGCCAGCAACGAGGTGCCATACGGGCCACTGCCCGGCGTGGTGGAGGCGGTCACCGAGGCGATCACCACGTCGCACCGCTACCCGGACATGGGTGTGGTCGCGCTGCGGGACGCGCTGGCCCAGCGGTACGGGGTGGACGCCGACCGGATCGCCACCGGCTGCGGTTCGGTGGCGCTGGCCGAGCACCTGGTGCGTGCCACCTGCCTGCCCGGCGACGAGGTGCTCTACTCGTGGCGGTCCTTCGAGGCGTACCCGATCATCGTGGCGACCAGCGGCGCGACCAGCGTGCGGGTGCCCAACGACGCCGGGCACGGGCACGACCTGGCGGCGATGGCCGCGGCGGTGACCGACCGGACCCGGGTGATCTTCGTCTGCAACCCGAACAACCCCACGGGTACGGCGCTTCGCCGGGCCGAGCTGGACCGGTTCCTCGACGCCGTGCCGGACGACGTGCTGGTGGTCATCGACGAGGCGTACCGGGAGTTCGTCACGGACGCGGAGGTGCCGGACGGTCTCGACTACCTGGACCGGCCGAACGTGGCGGTGTTGCGCACCCTGTCGAAGGCGTGGGGGCTCGCCGGGCTGCGAATGGGCTGGCTGGTTGCCCAGCCGGTGGTGGCGGCCGCCATCCGCAAGGTGGCGACCCCGTTCTCCAGCAGCACGGCGGCCCAGGCCGGGGCGCTCGCGGCGCTGACCCAGGTGGTGGAGATGGAGCGCCGCTGCGCTCTGGTCGTTGCCGAACGGGACCGGGTCACCGAGGCGCTGCGCAAGTTCGTGCCCGACGTGCCGACGAGTCAGGCCAACTTCGTCTGGCTGCCGTTGGGCGAGCGGGCCGTGGCGTTCGGCAAGGCGTGCGAGGCGCGCGGGGTGATCGTGCGGCCGTTCGCCGGGGACGGGGTCCGGGTCACGATCGGCACCCCGGCCGAGAACGACGCGTTCCTGGCGGCTGCGGAGGCGGCGCTGACCTGAGCACCGAACGACCTACTGTGACCAAGTGATGACAGATGGGTTGTTTGTCCGTTTTAGCACCTCGTTGCCCCTATCTTCCGAAGTAGCCAGACGTGCCGAGGATCGCGTCCGGCTCACTTCGAGAACGGGGTAAACCACAGTGCGTACTGCCAAGATCTGTCTTGCCGGGGCGGCCGCCGCGGCGATGGTGGGCTTCCTCGCCACGCCGGCCGCCGCCGCGCCCACCGACACCACCACCGTCACCTTCGAGGTACTCGCCGGCACCCTCGACATCGACGCGCCGGCCGCCGCCGACCTCGGTGACGGTGCCCCCGGTGGGGTCATCACCGGCCAGCTCGGCGTGGTGACGGTCACCGACTCACGAGGCGCCGCCGACGCCTCCTGGGTCGCCTCGGTGACCGCGAGCGTCTTCCAGACCGGCGGCGGCTCACCGCCCGAGACGGTCCTCCCTGAGGAGATCGACTACTGGTCCGGCCCGGCGACGGCCACCACCGGCACGGGCACCTTCACGCCGGGGCAGGCCACCGCCGGCGACGCCCAGCCGCTCTCCAGCGTCACCCCGCTCACCGCGTTCACCCACAGCGGCGGCACCGGCGGCAACACCGCCAGCTGGAACCCCACACTGGACGTCAACGTCCCGCTGGACAGCATCGCGGGCGTGTACACCGGCACGGTGACACATTCGGTGGCGTAGCCGCCGGGGGCGGTCGACCATCGCGGTCGCCCTCGCCCTGTTCTGCCTCGCCGGTCCGGGTCTGTCGACCCGGGCCGGCGCGGTCGAACCGGAAGCGGGATCGGACGACGGCACCATCGGGATCCGGTTGCTGGAAGCCCCGACCGAGCGCCGCAACGACCCTCGGGCGCTGCGCTACATCGTCGACCACCTACCGCCGGGCACCACCATCAAGCGGCAACTGCTGATCGTCAACCGCACCGACCAGACCCGTCGGGTCGACGTGTATCCGGCGGCCGCGACCCTGGAGGACGCGGCGTTCCGCTTCGGCGAGGGTCGCGCCGAGAACGAGCTGACCTCCTGGGTCACCCTCGACGAGCGCTCGGTCGAGCTGGGACCGTGGGAAGAGACCCGGGTCCGAGCGACCGTCACCGTGCCGCCGGCCGCCTCCCGGGGCGAGCGGTACGGGGTGGTCTGGGCATCCACCGCCTCAGCGCCCCGGGCCGGCGGCGAGATCATGCAGGTCCACCGGGTCGGAGTCCGGATGTACCTCGACATCGGGCCCGGAGGCGAACCCGCCTCCGACTTCTCGATCGGCGAGGTACGCCCGGCCCGCAGCCCCGAGGGCGAACCGTCGATGACCGTCCAGGTCACCAACACCGGAGGCCGTGCCATCGACCTGACCGGCGCTGTCACCCTGAGCGAGGGCCCGGCCGGCAGTCGGGCCGGCCCGTTTCCGGTCGGGCAGGGCGTCACGCTGGCGCCGGGCGCCTCCGGGCAGGTCATCGCCCGGCTCCCGACCACGTTGCCGAACGGCCCCTGGAAGGCGGAGGTGAACCTGGAGAGCGGCCTGGTGAAGCGAAGCATCACCGCGCGGGTCACGTTTCCCGACGCTGGTCAGGTCGGCAAACGGGGCAGTGTCGTCTCCCGGATCCTCTCCGGGTGGACAGCGGCGGCGGCAGTTTTGGGCCTAGTGCTGATCGTCGGCCTCGCCATGCTGGCCCGCCGTTCCCGCCGGTCCGGTCGGCCTCCCACCAGCCGCCCCAGGGAGCGCACCCCGGCCAACCGCTGACTGCGGAGTGCAGCCCGACCACCGGCTGCGGCCGGCCTGTCAGCTCGGCCGGCTGCGGCGGGGTTTGTCAGCTCGGCCGGCTGCGGCGGGGTTTGTCAGCTCGGCCGACTGCGGCGGGCGGCGAACCACCCGGCGGCGAGTAGGGCTGCGCCCAGCACGGCGAGGAGCAGCACCGACCCGCCCGACCCTGTGACCGGCAACTCACCATGACTCGGTGTGGGCTGGGGCGGTGCCGTCGGTGTGGACGTGGGTGGCGGCTGGGTCGGGGGCGGGGTCGGCGACGCCGGCAGGATCTCGAAGGTGACGCCGGTGTCCGCCGAGGGCTCGGCCCGGACAGCGCCGAACCCCCGCGCCGAGGCGGGGTCGGCGGCCAGCACCGGCGACACCGCCAACGCCAGGCTCGCGGTGGCGGCGAGCGCGCCACCCACGAGGTAGTTGGCTGCTGTCCTGGCCATGCGCCGACCCCTTCCACCGGAAACCTGAACCGTGAAAAACGTACCCTTTCACGACAAAGGGAATGGAATGGTTGGGTGTTTCCGAGTCCCAAGACGCCACGATCAGGTGGCGGCCAGAATCACCGTCTCGCCTGTGTAGTAGTAGCGCCGGTCGTCGCCGGTGGGGTCGACAGGCCTTCGGAGCCGCTCGATCGCCACGAACCCGTCCTCGGCCGTCACCGCCCCGGGTGTCCAGCCGGTCCCGTCCGAGCCGACGTTGAGAACGAAGCGGGACAACTGCCTACCGGTCACCGGATCCAGCGTCACCAGATCGTTCGCCTCGGTCAACAGGTGCACCCGGCCAGGTTGCCCAGCCAGCACCCGGGCCGTTCCCAGGCCCGGGGACCGCCACAGCTCCGTGCCCGTACGCGCGGATCGACCCACCACTACCCCGTCGAGCACGGCGACGGACTGCTCACCGACCAGCGCGGCGTCGGCCGGGTCCAACGCGGGGGCGGCGACCGGCGACCCGGCAGCCAACAGCCAACCCCGACCGCCCTCGTCACCCGGCCCGGCGGTCCGCAACCCCAGACAGTCCGACCCGCCGGTACGACAGCCGAGCGGCGTCACCACGAACCCGTCCGGGCCGCCCGGCGGGCGCCAACGCTCACGCACCTCGCCCGTCGCCGCGTCCCGGAACTCGACAGTGGCCGCCCCGGCGCAGGTGTCCAGACCGATCAGCAGCCCGGTCGCGCTGGTGCCGACGTCGCTACGACACCTGCCGGGCAGGTCGACCCGCCACAGTTCCCGGCCGCCGCTCAGCTCGACCCCGCGCGCCTGGGCATCCCCGGTCACCACCACCACGACCCGCCCGTCGGGGAGGTCGGTGAGCTGGAGCCCGGGCGCATCCCAGACGGCCGCCGCCCAGGTACGACGCGCCGGCGCCGTGCTCCCGACGGGCTCCGGGCCGTCGGCTCGCCAGAGCACCCGGCCGGTCCGGGCGTCCAGTGCGACGAGGTGCCCGTCGGACCAACGGCTGACCACGGTGCTGCCGCTGGCCACCACCCCGGTCAGCTCCGCTGGCCACCGCCGGTACGACCAGTACGGGCTGGTCCGGTACCGCCCGTCGACCGGCCGGTCGGCGTAGACCTGGCGGTGTGCGGCGTACACCCGCAGTCTCCCGTCGACGATCAACGGGGCGACCGGCAACCGACCGATCACGCCGGCAGCAGGTCGGGCCGGGGCCGGATAGTCGGCCCGCGCCACAGTGCTCACCTCTGCCGGTGCGAGGACCCGGTGGACGATGACCACGACGGCCGCCGTCGCGAGCAGCGCCGCGACCGCGATCGCGAGCCGTCGCCGGCCTCTCGGGAACCTCATGCCGCACCTCCGCCCGGCACCCTACCCAGCGGAGGGGGCCGGACCCCGTTCAGGTCATGGCGAGGGCTGAGCGCCTGGCGCTCAGGCGGCTTCGACGGAGCCGGTGGCACCGGCCGCGACGGCAAGGTCGGCGAGATCACGCCAGAGCGCCGCCTCGACCGCGCGTACGGCCAGCCCGCCGAGCAGCAGCGCCACCACCCGACCGTACGGAGCTGTCGGCACCGCCTCGTGGGTGACGGTGACCGCTGTGCAGCCCCGACGGCGGCGGCGGACCGGCCGCAGGCTCCAGGTGATGCGGTAGTCCGCGCCGGTGCCGGAGGAACAGAGCACCAGTCGCTGCGGCGCGAGCGCCTCGACCACCAGGAACTCCTCGGTCAGCGTGCCACCACCCGGCTGGGTGCGTTCCTCGCGCCAGGAGGTGCCCGGCCCGAACGAACCCGGGGTGAGCACCTCGATCGGGCCGGCTGCGGTCAATCGGGCCGCGCGGCCGGGCAGGTCGGTCAGCAGACGCCAGACGTCGACAGCGTGCGCCTCGATGATTCCGGTAATCGCCACCGTCGACATGACACCCTCCCGTGTCCTCGACGGTACGCGGAGTGAGGGCGGGACGGGGCCCCCGGAGCGGAATTTTCACCACCCGGGGGCCACGCTGTCCGATTGGGCGGTCGCTTCGGCACCGGTCGTCGTGGACCGGCGCCGAAGCGCCGGTCAGCGCTCGAAGCGACCGGCCCGAATCGCGCCGATGAACGCTGTCCACCCCGGCGGGCTGACCGCGAGTGTGGGACCGGCCTGGTCCTTGGAGTCGCGGACTCCGACCAGACCATGGACGTCGACCAGGTTGTCCGCCACTTCCACGCAGAGCCCCTGGTCGTTTGAGCGGCTGCTGGTACGCCAGACCGCGCCCGCAAGATCGTGCATCGTCGTTACCTCCGTGTGCGTCGGGATTGCCCCACCGCTGGCGGCCGAGCGGAGCCCGGCTCGGATTGCGCGGTGTGGCAACGGAATCCGGACGATCAACGGATCAACCAGGGCCGGTGATCGCACAGCCGGTGCGATCGCGGGTCCCGTGCACGAGACGGATGGCGGTTGCCCGCTCAGCGGGCCGGGCGAACCGTGCCGGATACCTCACCGAGGGCGATGGTGGTGCCGTCCGGGCCGGGGGCGGTGGCCGTGATGGTCACCGTGTCGCCGTCGTCGAGGAAGGTACGGCTCTCGCCGCCCACAGTGACCGGCTCGGCGCCGCCCCAGGCCAGTTCCAGGAAGGAGCCGACCTGCCCTCGGTCCGGGCCGGAGACGGTCCCGGAGGCGTACAGGTCACCGGTGCGCAGCGAAGCCCCGTTGACGGTGAGGTGCGCCAACTGCTGGGCGGGGGTCCAGTACATGGTGGCGAACGGTGGTTCGCTGACCTGGTCGCCGTTCCACTCGACCGCCAGGCGCAGGTCCAGGCCCAGGTGCGGCACGTCCCGCAGGTAGTCCACCACCGGCGGGTCCTGGTCGGGGGCCGGCACGAAGGCGTCGGCGAGGGCGTCCAGCGGCGTCACCCAGGCCGAGACCGAGGTGGCGAACGACTTGCCGAGGAACGGGCCGAGCGGCTGGTACTCCCAAGCCTGGATGTCCCGGGCCGACCAGTCGTTGACCAGCACCACCCCGAAGACGTGCTCGGCGAAGTCGTCCACGGAGACCCGATCGCCCAACGCGCTGGGTACGCCCACCACGAAGCCCACCTCGGCCTCGATGTCGAGGCGTACCGATGGGCCGGTGAGCGGGCCCTCGGCGGAGGCCCGCTGCCCGGTCGGCCGGGTCACCGGCGTGCCGGAGACGACCACGGTGCCGGCCCGCCCGTGGTAGCCGATCGGCAGGTGCTTCCAGTTGGGCAGCAGCGGCGGCTGGCCGGGGCGGAAGATCTGCCCGACGTTCGACGCGTGGTGCTCGGAGGAGTAGAAGTCGACGTAGTCGGCCACCTCGATGGGGAGCAGCAGCTCCACGTCGTCGAGGGACACCAGCAGTGGCTCCACCGCGTCCCGGTGCGCCGGGTCGGTGAGCAGCTCGGTGATCCGCTGCCGTACCGCCGTCCACTGCGGACGACCCAGGGCCATGAAGTCGTTGAGCACGGGCCGGCACAGAGTGCCGGCGGCCAGCACCAGCTCGGCGGCCTCGGCCGCCGCGAGGTCGAGGACCCAGGACCCGATCCGTACGCCGATCCGCGACGAACCCCCGTTCTGCCGGAACACCCCGTACGGCAGGTTCGTCACCCCGTACGGCGAACCGTCGGCGCCGGTCACCCAGGTCATGCGTCGTAGCCCCCGTTCACCAGCCCAAGCCGGATCAGATCGGTCAGTGGTTCCAGAATGCTGCACGAGCCGAAGCCCACCCACAGGGGGCGAGGCCCGCCCAGCCGTGCCGTCGCGCGCTCCACCAGGGGGCGCGGGTCGACAACGGTCAGCAGCTCGGCGACCGAGCGCACACCGTCACCGTCGGCGGCTGCCAGGGTCGCGGCCAGCACGTTCGCGTAGCCGTGGTGGGTGAACCCGGTCTCCGGGTCCAGGTGTCGGATCGCCTGGTGCAGCCCGGCGGTGAGCTTGAACGGCAGGCCCCGGTCCCGGCAGGCGCAGATCACAGTGGCCAGCTCGGTCGGGGTGGGGAAGAGTTCGGCGGCCAGGCCGCCGGTGCGGAACTTGGCCGCGATCGGCACCCCGTCGGCCCGCGCGGCGACGAGCGCGTCCAGTGCGCCCATCAGCCCGAAGGTCAACGGCAGTTCGGCGTAGACGGCCTCCACACCCGGCAGCGCGTCGGTCAGCCGCAGCAACTCGGCGATGCCGGGCAATGGGTCCTCGCCGCGCTTGGCGACCGCCACCTCGACCTGACGCGCGGTGACGCCGTCGGGGGCGAGAAACGACAACGCGAACGGCAGGTTCCCGATCCCGGTGTCACCGATCACGCCGACCACCAGGCCCTCGCCCGGGTCGACGAGACCGCTCAGCTCACCGGCGGCCACGTCCGACGCGGGGATCAGCAGCGGGCCGACCAGGTCGGCGTACCAGGCGGCGCGGTGTTGGCGGTGGGCAGCCAGGGCGTCGTGCAGCGCGGCGCTGCCCGGTGGGAAGACGGCGGCGTCGTCCACCAGGCCGTGGAGGAGTGCTGGCACCTGCGTTGACACGGAATAAGAATGTACGGGACGCTACGAGGAACGGACAACAGCGTCCGATTATCGGACGCCTTTGGCCGGTGAACGGGAAATTTCGGGAGGCGAGATGCCGTACTACCGCAGCGTCGGCGAGGTGCCGCGCAAGCGCCACACCCAGTTCCGGCAGCCCGACGGCAGCCTCTACGCCGAGGAGCTGATGGGCCAGGAGGGCTTCTCCTCCGACTCGTCCCTGCTCTACCACCGGCACGCGCCCACCGCGATCCTGGCCGCCGACGAGTTCACCCCGCCCGCGTTCACCCGGGCACCGAACCTGCCGCTCAAGCCCCGCCACCTGCGCACCCACAAACTGGGCACCGGCGGCTCCGACCCCATCCTCGGCCGGCAGTACCTGCTCGCCAACGACGACGTACGGATCGGTTACGTCCTCGCCGACCGACCCTCACCGCTGTTCCGCGACGCCACCGGCGACCACTGCCTCTACGTCGAGTCGGGCACCCTGCGGGTCGAGTCCCCGTTCGGGGTGCTGGACTCCGTCGCCGGCGACTACGTCGTCATCCCCACCTCGACCATCCACCGGCTGGTGCCCACCGGCGACCAGCCCGTCCGGCTGCTCGCCGTCGAGGCGTCCGGGCACATCGGCCCACCCAAGCGCTATCTCTCCGTACGCGGCCAGTTCCTGGAGCACTCGCCGTACTGCGAGCGGGACGTCCGCGGCCCCGACGCCCCGCTGCTCGTCGACGGCGAGGAGGTCGAGGTGCTGGTCCGGCACCGGCGCGGCTGGACCCGCTACGTCTACGCCCACCACCCGTTCGACGTGGTCGGCTGGGACGGGCACCTCTACCCGTGGGCGTTCTCCATCCACGACTTCGAGCCGATCACCGGCCGCATCCACCAGCCCCCGCCGGTGCACCAGACCTTCCAGGGCCCCAACTTCGTCATCTGCTCGTTCGTACCGCGCAAGGTCGACTACCACCCGCAGTCGATCCCCGTGCCGTACAACCACCACAACGTCGACTCCGACGAGATGCTCTTCTACACCGGGGGCAACTACGAGGCGCGGCGCGGCTCCGGCATCGAGCAGGGCTCGATCTCCCTGCACCCGTCCGGTTTCACCCACGGCCCCCAGCCGGGTGCCGCCGAGCGTTCCATCGGCGCTGACTACTTCGACGAACTGGCCGTCATGGTCGACACCTTCCGCCCGCTGGATCTCTGCGACGCCGCCAGCTCCTGCGAAGACGAGGGGTACGCCTGGACGTGGGCGCGTTCTGTGTAGTCGGCCTTTGGGGTTTCGCCGGAGCCCGCCCCGCTCCGGGCGGTCAGGCTTGATCCCTGCGCGGGTCGGGCTCCGGCGAAACCCTGACCTGGTCGAGCTACGTGACGCTGGTGATCTTTACGGGTTACGCCGGGGGTTGGGGCCGGGGTGGGGCTGGGTTAGCGGATGGCGGTTCGCGTGAATACGGCGAACTCGGCTACCGCCGTGACGGCGATGGCCAGCACCAGGGGCCACGGGGAGCCGACCATGGCGTACACCAGCAGCAGCAGCGGCGCGGCGGCCACGGCGTAGACGGCCAGCGCCATCGCCCGGTCCGAGTGCAGCAGAGCGGGCAGGACGGTCCGGGTCAGCCCGGGCAGCCGGGCTGCGAGCTGCCAGACGATGATCCCGCCGGTGAGCGCGGCGAGCACCGCCAGGACGCGGGACAACCCGTCGCCCGCCGACGCCGCGAACGCGACAAGCACCGCCGCCACCAGCGACCAGCCCGCGCCGTAGAGCACCAGGCGGTGCAGCCCGTACGCGAGCGTTCGTGGCGAGTCGATCCGGCTCGGGCTGACCGTCACCGCCTCGGCGACGTGCTCCAACGCCTCCGACCAGCGGCGCTGCTCGAGCCGCATGACACCCACGTCGTGGCCGGCCTCGCCGAGCCGCGGGTCCAGCCGCAGCGCCTCGCGGTAGGCCCGCTCGGCCAGGTCGAACAGGTTCAGGCGGGCGGCGACCAGGCTGAGCACCAGGTGCGCCTGCGGCTCCTGCGGGGCCAACTCGACACCGCGCCACGCCGCGTTCAGCGCCGGCTGACCGTTGCGGGTGCCGGCCAGGATCGCCGCCGCGCTCCGCTGGGCGTACGCGTCGGCCGGGCCGAGGGTGAGGATTTGATCGGCGGTGGCCGCCGACTCGCTGTAGCGCTCCAGGTCGGCCAGGGCCATGCCCCTGGCGACCAGCGGCGGCAGGGCCTCCGGCGCGGCGGCCACTGCCGTGTCGGCGGCGGTGAGCGCCTCGGCCGGGCGGCCGGCGGCCAGGTGCACCCGGGCCAGCATGGTGAGCGCGTCGACGTCAGCCGGCTGGAGGGCCAACCCGAAGGCCAACTCCCCGGCCGCCTCGTCGTAGCGGCCGAGTTCGCCGAGGAGTTGGGCCCGCTGGACGTAGCCGTCGGCGGCGGACTGGTCGGGGGCGGGGTCGCTGGACATCGCGGCGAGCTTAGGCGGCCGGCGCGTCGTACACCAGGGCCACAGCGACCCCGGCCAAGCCTTCCTCACGGCCGGCGAAGCCGAGCCCGTCGGTGGTCGCCGCCGAGACGGTGACCGGGGCGCCGACAGCGGCGGAGAGGACCTCCTGCGCCTCCGCGCGGCGGCGGCCGATCTTGGGGCGGTTGCCGATGACCTGCACGGACACGTTGCCGATCTCCAGGCCGGCGGCGCGCACCCGACGGGCCGTCTCGGTCAGCAGAGCCACCCCGGACGCGCCAGCCCACTCCGGCTGACCCACCCCGAAGGCGGAACCGAGATCACCGAGACCAGCGGCGGAGAGCAGCGCGTTGCAGGCGGCGTGCGCGGCCACGTCCGCGTCCGAGTGCCCGGCGAGGCCGTCCTGGTCGGGCCAGAGCAGCCCGGCCACCCAGCAGGGCCGACCCGGCTCGAACGCGTGCACGTCGGTGCCGATGGCCACCCGGGGAACGATCATGATCAGAGGGTACGCGTCAACCGGCTGCGGCAAGCAGATGCTCGGCCAGAGCCAGGTCGAACGGTCGGGTGATCTTCACTGCGTACTCCGAGCCGGGCACGCAGCTCACCGCGACGCCCTGCTTTTCGACCAGCCCGGCGTCGTCGGTGAGGGAGTCACCGGCGGCGGCGTGGGCGGCGCTGAGCACGGCCCGACGGAAACCCTGCGGGGTCTGCACCGCACGTAGGGCGGAACGGTCGACGGTGCCGAGCACCACCTCGTCGGCGTCGACTTCCTTGATCGTGTCGACGACCGGCAGGACCGGGATCACCGCGTCACGCCCGCCACGCACCGCCGACGCGACGGATTCGACCAGCTCGGGTGGGGTGAGCGCCCGGGCGGCATCGTGCACCAGGACGATCGTCGGGCCGGCGGGCACCGCAGCCAGCGCGGCGGCCACCGACGCCTGTCGTTCGGCACCGCCGGGCACCACGATCACCGGGGCGACCGGGGCCAACAGCTCGCGGACGGCCTGCACCTCGGCGGCCGGCGCAGCCACGACGATGGTGTGCACCGACGGCGCGGCGGCCAGTCGACGCACTGCGTGCACCAACAGCGGCTCACCGGCGAGCAGGCGCAGCGCCTTGGGTCGGCCGGGGCCGAGCCGTACGCCGGCACCCGCCGCAGGCACGAGGACCGCGACGTCACCGCGCGGATTGAGCTGCGCGGTCACGTCGCGGTCCTCGGTGGTTTCTTCACTACGAAGTGGGTACGACGATGCTGTGCGGACTAGGCCTCGGTGAGGACCTTGTCGAGCAGCGTCTCCGCCTCATCCTTGGTGCTCTTCTCGGCCAGCGCGACCTCGCCGACGAGAATGTCGCGGGCCTTGGCGAGCATCCGCTTCTCGCCCGCAGAGAGGCCCCGCTCCCGCTCCCGGCGCCACAGGTCACGCACGACCTCGGCGACCTTCAGCGGGTTGCCGGAAGCCAGCTTTTCCAGATTGGCCTTGTAACGCCGCGACCAGTTGGTCGGCTCCTCGGTGTGCGGAGCCCGCAGAACGTCGAAGACCTTCCCGAGGCCCTCTTCGCCGACCACCTCGCGGACGCCCACGATCTCGGCGTTCTCGGCCGGCACCCGGACCGTCAGGTCACCCTGCGCGACCCTCAGGACGAGGTATTGCTTAGGCTCGCCCTTGATGACCCGAGTCTCGATTGCCTCGATGAGTGCGGCCCCGTGGTGGGGGTAAACAACGGTCTCGCCGACACTGAAAACCATAGGTTCGAAACCCCTTTCGCTGTGTCTAGGGTAACACGCTCAGGCACCGATGTCTCACCGATGTCCTGACCGTTGGCGCAGCTCAGGGGCCCTGTGAGAGGTCTTGCTTCAGCTTGACAGGCGGTCAAACCGATGGTTCGAACACGCTCCGTAACGCGGGAATGACTGCCCGGTACGGGTGAACAGAACGTCGAGATCAAGGGCTATGCGCTTCTCCCATGGTAGCCCGGTCAGCAGGACCGCGCCCAGATGTAGCGGGAGGAGCCCCTGGTGCGCGACCCTGGAGACCGAGCCGCACTCAGCTCTCGAGACGCTTCCAGGAGGTCCGATGGGCAAGCCGGACGCAGAGGGTCACGGGCCAGCCGACGGCCTGCCTGGCCTACCGCCCGAATGGGGCCGCGTGGTGGTCCCCGACGACGCCTCCGCACTGGCCGCCGAGGCCGCTCAGGTCCGCCGTGAGCTGCGCGGGGCCAGTGGCCTCCCGGGCGGTTACCGGGCCCTGGGCCTGCCGCTGGTGGTCCTGCTGGTGGCGGTCCTCACCACGCTGGCCGGCCTGCTGGCGGTCACCTGGCCCCGGGCCAACCGCGGCGCCGACCGGCCGACTCCGGCCCCCTACTCACCACCCGCGACCCTCGTCGGTCGGGCGCTGCCCGCACTGGACCTGGTCGACGCGGACGACGCACCAGTGCCACTGCGCGGCCTGCTACCCGCCGTGATCATTCTGTTGGACGGCTGCCCCTGCCCGGACCGGGTCACCGACGCCCTGGCGGCCGCGCCCGCCGGCGTCTCCGTGGTCACCGTCAGCGCAGGGCGGACGGCCCCAACCAGGCCCACCATCGAGCGGCAGGCTCGCGCCCTGGCCGACCCCGCCGGAGGCCTGCGTTCGTTCCTGGGCCAGCCGGCCCGCCCCGGCGCCGCGACCGCCCTGCTGGTCGACCGGGCCGGCACAGTGACCCGAGTGCTACCTGACCTGGGCGCTGTCGAGTCCTACCGGAGCGACCTGAACGCCCTCACCGCCTGAGCGGCCCTACTGGCGAGGGGGCAGGGCGACGAGCTGCGCCTCAATGTCGATGGGCCGGTCGACGGCCGACAGCGACACCTGGAACGGCCCGCCACCGGGCAGCACCTCGGCATTGGCGATCGTGCCGTCGCAGTCGATGCGCACCGGACCGTTGATCTTGGCTTCGTCGCTCGTCACCGCCATCGTGCCGGGGCGGGTGCACCGGTACTGGAGCAGGTAGCGGGCACCGTGGTTGCCGGCCTGCCGGGTCACTTCCTGGCCGGGGGCGAGGTCCCGCTGCTCCCGCCAGATCGTCTCCTGGAACAGGGGCAGGTCACCCGCGGAGAAGAGCCCCCGGGGATCACCCTCGATGTCGCTTATCGAGCCCGTCGCCGGGTCGATCACCAGTCGCGGGCCGCTTCGCACCCGGAGGACCTCGCCGGTGTCGGGGTCCATCCGCACCGTCAGCCGCTCGTCGGGCTGCGCAGCCGCGAGGAGACGTTCCATCCGGGTGCTGACGCTCGGCCCGACCGATGGCAGCGCCGCCGCCGAAGGGATGCCCGTCCCGGCCGTCGACGCGGGCGCGGCGGCACGCCACCACCAGCCGCCGACAACCAGGACGGCCGCCGCCGCGCCAAACAGCACCACCGAGCGCAGCCGGTCGTCCGCCGTCGCATCCACCCCCCGAGCGTACCGGCCGGAGGCTCAGTCCTGTCGATCCAACAGGGCTGCGTACAGGGTGAGGCCGGGGCCGAAGGCCAGCATGACGATGCGCCGAGCCGCAGGTGTCGCCCGACCCAACCGGTCCAGGATCAACAGCACGGTCGGCGACGAGCAGTTGCCGTGCTCGTCGAGCGTCGCCCGGGACGCCGCCAGCCCCAGCGGGGGCAGCGCCAGTTCCCGCTCCACCACGTTGAGGATCCGTGGCCCGCCCGGGTGCACCGCCCAACCGTCCACCTCGGAGCTGGTGACGCCGTGCCGGGCCAACAGATCGTCGACCAGCCCTCGGACGTGCCTCGACAGCACCTGAGGCACCTTCGGCGACAACCCCATCCGGAACCCGGCGTCGGTGACGTCCCAGGTCATGTGGTCGGCGGTCGAGGTGTCGGTGACCGCGGTGACCTCGCGCACCGCGTACCCCGAGCCGCCCGGCACGACCACGGCGGCGACCGCGGCGTCCGAGAAGAGCGCGTGGGAGACGATCTGCTGGGTGTCCACCCGGGCGCTGGACGGCTGGATGTGCAGGCTGGTCAACTCCGCGCAGAGCAGCAGTGCCGGTCGCCCCCGGGCGGTGACGAAGTCACTCGCCGCGCCGAGCCCCGGCAACGCCGCGTAACAACCCATGTGGCCGATGAACATCCGCTGGGTGTCCGCTGCCATGCCCAGGTCCCGGGCGAGCAGGATGTCCAGCCCCGGCGTGGCGTACCCGGTGCAGGAACAGACGATGAACAGCCCGATGTCGCCGGCGCTCAGCCCGGCCGCGGTCAACGCCCGACCCACCGCCTCCTTGCCCAGCGGCAGCGCCTCCACCTGGTAGCGGCGCATCCGGCGCTCGGTCGGCCAGTCCGAGACGTCCTCCAGCAGCGGATTGACCGCGGCCTGCCGACGGGTCACCCCCGAGTTGGCGAAGATTCGCTGGGCCAACGACCGGGTGGTGCCGGAGAAGTGCCGGGAGAAGAAGCCCTCCCACAACTCGGCCTGCGAAGCGGACGGCGGCTGCGCTGTCCCGAGCCCCGCGATCACTGGTACGAACACGATCCCCACCTCTCGTCAGATGCTGTCCTCCCCCTGGCCGTCCCACCAGCCACCTCGGCCGGTCGTTCCTCCGTGCGAGCCCCGTGCGGCGGGCTCACCAACGCGGTGCCGACCCGTCACGATCCGGGTCACCGCCCAGGGCGGCGATGCCGAGCCAGTCGGCGCAGACATCCGACGTGGCCGGGTGCAGCGAGCCGCAGCGGGCGTCGCGGTACAGCCGCTCCAGCGGATGTCCACGGCGGGTCGCCGACGTGCCCGCCGCCTCCAGCACCGACGCCGCCACCTCGGCGGCGGTGGTCCCGGCGAGCAGCTTCGCCCGCCACACCCAACGGTTGGTCTCCTCGTCACCGGGCGCCTCGTCCACCCGGCGGGCCGCCTCGGCCACCACCAACTGCGCGGCGGCCGTCGCCGCGTCCGCCCGACCCAGCCGGGCCCGCACCGCCGGCAGACCGGCCAGGTTGCGGGCGTTGAGGTGCTCGGCCGCCGCGTCGATCGCCGCACGGGCGACCCCCACGTAGACGGCCGCGTAGCTGGCCACCAACCAGTGCGGCATCAGCTGGGCCACCACCAGCGCGAGCCCCTCCACCCCACCGAGCAGCCGGTCGGCGGGCACTGTGACGTCCAGGTGCAGGTCGTGGGAAGAGGTGGCGCGCATGCCGAGCGAGTCCCAGGTCGGCTCCACCGTCAGCCCGTCGCCGGCCGGCACCAGGAACTGTGAGACCACCGACTGGTCGACCGCGCTGCGCGCCGCCACCAGGTAGCCGTCCGCGTGCCCGGCGCCGGAGCAGAAGGTCTTGCTGCCCTTGATGTGCCAGCCCCCGTCGGTCGACTCGTACGCCGTGGTCAGCTGGGACAGCCGCGCGCCCGCGCCACGCTCGCTCATGGCGACCGCGTACCAGGAACCCTGAGCGGCCGCGCTGAGCAGCCGGTCGCGAGCGGCCAGCGCCTCGTCCGGTACGCCCAGCGCCTCGGCCAACTCCTCGGTGACAGCGCCCAGAGCGCCGGTCACCGAAGCGTGCATGTTGAACACCAGGGCCGTCGCGCCGTTGCCCCGGGCAAGCTCAGTGGCCACCGCGGCGTACTCGGCGAAGGTGGCGCCCAGACCGCCGAGCGCCCGGGGGACCATCAGCCCGAACAGGCCGGCCTCGCGCAGGTCGGCGAAGTCGTCCACGGGGAAGGAACCGTCCCGGTCGTGCTCGGCCGCCCGCGCGGCGAACCGCGGCGCCAACCGGCGTGCTGCCTCAAGCGCGTGCACCGTCATCTCGTTCCTCCTCGGCGTTCCATACCCCGCCACGGCCTGACTATCCTTTGCGGACCCCCCGGCCCTGATAGAGCACGGCGGTGGAGCGGGTCGGCACGATGCGCGGCGCGCGGCCGGTGGGCACCGCCCCAGCCGTTCGGCTCGCGCGAACGCGGCGCAGCAGCCAGGCGAGCATGCCGCCGACCTGCGGACGGATGCCCCGCAGGCGCAGGTCGACACCGTGTCGGGCGCACTCGGCCACCAGCGTCCGGGAGTCCACGAACAACTGTGGGTCGTGGATGCCACGGGGCACCGTCGGCAGCCGCTCGGCGATCCGGACCGCGACCAGCCGGGCCAACGCCGTGTCGTTCAGGGTGTCCAGCACCAGCACGCCACCGGGGCGCAGCAGCCGACACGCCTCGGCCACCGCGCGCGGCCAGGCCGGCACGTGCTCCAGCAACTCACCCGCCGAGACGACGTCGGCGCAGCCGTCGGGCAGCGGGACCGCCGTGGCATCACCCTGGACCACCAGCACCCCGTGCTCGGCCGCCTGGACGAGCGCCGAGCGGGTCAGATCCACCCCGACGTGGCGGTAGCCCTTGCCGGCCAGGTGCGGCGCGAGCAGGCCGGCGCCGCAGCCCAGATCGACAAGCAACGCGTCCGGACGGGTGGCCGGCGGCACCAGCGCGGCACGGGCCTCGGCCAGCCAGTGCAGCATCGCGAACGCGCCATCCGGCCGCCACCACTCACCGGCCAGATCGTCGTACTGACGCGGATCGTTTCGCGGCAGCACCCTCGGACCGGTGGGCGCCCCGGCCGCAGCCACGTCTCGCATGGAACCGAGCGTGGCACGACTGCTCGGTAACGACCAGACTTCCCTTATGTCGTCGAGGGTGTTAGGGCTGGTCAGAGCGAGCCATCCGGAACCGGCCGCGGCGGTGACCACGGTGGCCGGTCTGCTGGCCTGGGGAGTGGGCCACCGGCCGGCCGGAATCGTCTCGGTGGTGCTCGCCGTGCTGGCCAGCCAACTCGCCGTCGGCTGGACCAACGACGCGCTCGACGCCGAGCGGGACGCCACTGTAGGGCGTACCGACAAACCGGTCGCCAGTGGCGCGGTCGGTCGGCGCGTCACTGCCTGGGCCGCCGCTGCGGCCGCGGTGGCTTGCCCGCTGTTGGCGCTGACAACGAACCCGGTGGCGGCGTTCTGGCTGACGCTCGCCCTGGTCTCCGCCCTGCTCTACGACTGGCCGCTCAAGGCCACCGCGTTCTCGGTGCTGCCCTACGCCGTGTCGTTCGGCGCGCTGCCCGCCTTCGTGGTGCTGGCGCTGCCCGGTCAGCCGGCCCCGCCGGTCTGGCTGGTGACGGCGGCGGCCTGCCTGGGCGCCGGCGCGCACTTCGCCAACGTGCTGCCCGACCTGGCCGACGACGCCCGCACCGGCGTGCGCGGCCTGCCCCACCGGCTGGGCGCCGCCGGCAGCCGGGTGGCCGCGACGGGTTTCCTCCTCGCGGCGACCGCGACACTGGTCCTCGGACCACCCGGGCCGCCGTCGACGATCGGCTGGGCGGCCGTCGGCACGGCCGCCGTGGTGCCGCCGCTGAGCTGGTACGCCGGGCGCTCGGCGATCCGGGCCGGCCGGCGGCCGGTGGCGGCCTTCCGGGCGGTGATGCTGGTGGCCCTCATCGACGTGGTTCTGCTGGTGGCGAGCGGTCGGGTGGTGTGAACGCCACCCGGGCAGGTGGCATTGCCGGGTCCGCGTGCGGGCCTCGATCAGTCCCAACTACCCTGGAGCGCGGTCTGCGCGGGTATGGCCACCGTGCCCGGCGTACGGCCCGGGTGGGGATTGTGACGAGGAGGACCGACGTGACGCGCTCGATCAGGGGATCCCGGCGGGCGGCCCTGTTGCTGTCCGGGATTACGGCGGCCAGTCTGCTGGCTTCCGGATGCGGCACGGGTCAGATCGCCGAGACCGCGTTGAAGGAGCCGTCGGTCCAGGGCGTCAACCTCACGACCAACAACGGCTCCTTCTCGGTGCGGGGCCTGCTCGTGGACTACCCGAGCCCCGAGGGCTACAAGGCCGGGCAGGACGCGGGGCTCGGCGCGGTGATCTACAACGACTCCAAGGAGACGGTGACTGTCACCGTCACCACGGAGAGCGCCCGCGAGGTGGTGATCAGCGGCGGCTCGGCGAGCCCGTCGCCGTCCGCCTCGGAGTCCGCCTCCATGAGCCCGTCGCCGTCCGGTTCGGCCAGCCCGTCGAACTCGACGTCCGGTTCGCCGAGCCCGTCGGCGACGCCCTCCGAGACCGGATCGTCCTCGGCCACCCCGTCCGCCCCGGAGTCGGCGCGGGCGTCCGGTTCGGCAAGCCCCTCCGCCCCGGGTCAGCCGGCCCGGATCGAGCTGGCGCCGCTGAGCTACATCCAGTTCAACTCCGAGTCCACCACGCAGCTTCGGCTGATCGGCCTGACCGAGGCGCTGCGCTCCGGCCAGAACGTCGTCGTGACCTTCGACTTCGGCAACGGCAACACTGTCACCGGGCAGGCGCCGGTCGCGGTGCCGCTCACCCCGGCAGCCCCTCCGTCGCCGATCATCGAGCGCGAGGGTGGCTACGAGGGCAACGAGGGTGGCACCACCCACGAGTGACCCGACCCGCACATCGACAAACGCCCCGGCGTGGTGACCACCACGCCGGGGTGTTTTCGTCGTACGCGAGGGCTAGCGTCCTGATGTGACCACCTCCCGATCGACCCCTCCGCGTGGCGGCACGGCCGGTGCCGCCCGTGGTCGGTCCGCCGCCCGCGATCCGCGTCCGGCCTACCAGTGCGACGCCTGCGGTCACCAGCCGCCCAAGTGGGTGGGGCGCTGCCCGGAGTGCGGCGAGTGGGGGGCGGTGGTCGAGCACACGGTGACCGGCCCGACCGTCTCCGGTCGGGTGGTCAGCTCCCGGATGCCGTCCGAGCCGGCCCGACCGATCGCCAGCATCAGCGCCGCCCCGGCCCGCGCCGTGCCGACCGGGGTGAGCGAGCTCGACCGGGTGCTCGGCGGTGGCCTGGTCCCCGGTGCCGTGGTGTTGCTCGCCGGCGAGCCCGGCGTGGGCAAGTCGACCCTCCTTCTCGATGTGGCGCAGCATTGGGCGGTCGGTGCCGGCAGCCCTTCGCTGGTGGTCAGCGGCGAAGAGTCGGTCAGTCAGGTGCGCCTGCGCGCCGAGCGGATGGGCACCCTGCACGAGCGGCTCTACCTCGCCGCGGAGAGCGACCTCGCCTCGGTGCTCGGTCACCTCGACGCGGTCAAGCCGGGCCTTCTGGTGCTCGACTCGGTGCAGACCATCTCGACCACCGGCACCGAGGGGGTGCCCGGTGGGGTGACCCAGGTCCGCGCGGTCACCGCCGCGCTGGTCTCGGTCGCCAAGGAGCGGGGCATCGCCACAGTGCTGGTCGGGCACGTCACCAAGGACGGCCAGGTGGCCGGGCCCCGGGTGCTGGAGCACCTGGTCGACGTGGTGCTGCACTTCGAAGGCGACAAGCACTCGTCGCTGCGCCTGGTGCGCGGCGTGAAGAACAGGTTCGGGGCGGCCGACGAGGTCGGCTGCTTCGAGATGCACGAGGGCGGCATCAGCAGCCTGGCCGACCCGTCCGGGCTGTTCCTGACCCGCTACGCGGAACCGGTCCCGGGCACCTGCGTGACGGTGGCCATGGAGGGGCGGCGGGCCCTGGTCACCGAGGTGCAGGCACTGATCGGCGCGACGGTGGCGGGTTCTCCCCGACGCACCGTCTCCGGCCTCGACTCGGCGCGACTGGCGATGGTGCTCGCGGTGCTGCAACGGCGCACCGAACGGCTGACCCTGCACGACCGGGAGGTCTTCGCCGCCACGGTGGGCGGGATCCGGGTGGTGGAGCCGGCCGCCGACCTGGCGGTGGCTCTGGCGGTCGCCTCCGGCGGGCTCAACCTGGCGATCGCGCCGCACCTGGTGGCGATCGGTGAGGTGGGGCTGACCGGCGAGGTGCGCCGGGTCGGGGCGGTGCCGCGCCGGCTGGCCGAGGCCGCCCGGCTGGGGTTCAAGGTGGCCCTGGTGCCGCCCGGCTGCGGCCCGGCCAGCACCGGCGCGGGCCCCGAGCAGATGCGCGTGACCGAGGTCACCGACGTCCGTGCGGCCCTGCACCATGCGGCCCGCGCGTCCGCCGAGTGACCCACCGTGCCGACGAGGGCGGCCAAACCGGACAGCACGTCGCAAGCGGGAAACGTTGGAAAGGGCGGCATCGTGACACATCACAGTAACCACGACAGCACCCACCGCACGGCAGTCCGTAGACTGTGCCCGTGCCGATCGACCGCGATACCACCAAGCCAGCCGGCGCGCCGCCCCAGGCCCGCACCGGCGCCGTGGGCTCGCCCGCCCGCCCGATCAGCGTGAGCGTGACTGCGGGAGCCGCCGGGAGCGCCGGAGATCCGCTACGCGCCAATCTCGCCCTGATGGCCCCGGGCACCGCCCTGCGCGACGGTCTGGAGCGCATCCTGCGGGGTCGCACGGGCGCGCTCATCGTGCTCGGCTACGACAAGGTGGTCGAGGGCCTCTGCACCGGCGGCTTCCCGCTGGACGTGGAGTTCTCCGCGACCCGCGTGCGTGAGCTGTGCAAGATGGACGGCGCTGTCGTGCTCTCCAGCGACGGCACCAGGATCGTCCGGGCGGCAGTGCACCTGATGCCCGACCCGTCCATCCCGACGGAAGAGTCCGGCACCCGGCACCGCACCGCCGAGCGGGTGGCCCGCCAGACCGGCTATCCGGTCATCTCGGTCAGCCAGTCCATGCGGATCATCAGCCTCTACGTCAACGGCCAACGGCACGTGCTCGACGACTCGGCGGCCATCCTCTCCCGCGCCAACCAGGCGCTCGCCACCCTGGAGCGCTACAAGCTCCGGCTGGACGAGGTCTCCGGCACGCTCTCCGCCCTGGAGATCGAGGATCTGGTCACCGTGCGGGACGCGGTGGCAGTGGTGCAGCGACTGGAGATGGTTCGCCGGATCGCCGACGAGATCGCCGGCTACGTGGTGGAGCTTGGCACCGACGGCCGCCTGCTCGCCCTCCAACTCGACGAGCTGATGGCCGGCGTGGACGCCGACCGGACGCTGGTCATCCGGGACTACCTCCCCGTCGGCCGCAAGTCGCGCACGCTGGACGAGGCTCTCGTCGAGCTGGACCTGCTCGGTGCCACCGAGCTGATCGACCTGGTGTCGGTGGCCAAGGCGATCGGCTACCCGGCCGCGTCCGACGCGCTCGACGCCGCGGTCAGCCCGCGCGGCTTCCGACTGCTGGCCAAGGTGCCCCGGCTGCCGGTGGCGGTGGTCGATCGCCTGGTGCTGCACTTCGGCAGCCTCCAGCGTCTGCTCGGCGCGACAGTGGAGGACCTGCAGGCCGTCGAAGGAGTCGGCGACGCTCGGGCCCGTGGCGTCCGTGAGGGGCTGTCCCGGCTTGCCGAGGCATCCATCCTGGAACGCTACGTCTGACCCGGCTCAGCCGGTGACGGTGAGCTTCACCGGGTCGCTGAGCTTCGTGCCGACCCGAGCGAACACCTGGTACGACCCGGCCGGCGGGAACGGCCCGTTGGCGAGCGCGCCGTCACAGCGGCTGGTGTCCCGCCCGTTCCACGGCACCTGGTAGGAGCGCTCGAAATTCGGCGTGAAGGACTGCACGTCCGAGCCCTCGACCTTGCCGCAGGTGTCCGACGACCAGACCTTCTCGGCCCCGGACTTGATGAAGATCTCCTGGAGGTCGGCGCCGACGTTGCGGCTGCACGTCCGGTCCGACGTGTTCTTGATCCGCAGTTGCAGCTCGACCACAGCGCCCCGCTGAACAGAGGTCGGGCTCGCCGACGAGACCACGCTGATTTCCTCGTCGGTGCAGGCGCCGTCGTCCTCCGAACCGGCCGCCGCGCCCAGTGGCGGTGTGTTGCTGGTGATCGCCGGGCTCGGACTCGTCGCACCCGAATCAGCGGACGCGGACGACGAAGGACCGCCGGTCTGCGGTGTCAGCACCGGCCCAGCGGGACCTGATGTCGCGGCCGATGTCGCCGACGGCGAACCTCCCGCCTTCGGCTCCTTGTCGCCGGAACGACCCGAACCGGTACAGGAGTAGAGCAGGACAATCAGGAACAGGAACCCCGCTCCGAGTACGACGGCGCGACGCCGCCAGTACACGGCGGGTGGCAGGGGGCCGACCGTCAGACGCATGATGCCCTCCACCGTAGCCGCGCCGTACCCGGCAGTGCGGCGCGACGCGCCGGAGCCACACCGAGGCGCCCGCGCCACCCTCCATTGAGGACGGCCCGGCACCCGATCACAGGTAGACCTTGCGCTGATAGACCGCGTGCGCACCGGCCACCCGGTCCAGGAAGAGTAGCCCCGCGCAGTGGTCGATCTCGTGCTGCAACGCCCGAGCCTCGAAGCCGTCGGTCACCAGCCGGACCGGCACGCCGCTGCCCGGCAGGTCACCCTCCACCACCAGCCGGCTGGCCCGCTTCACGTCCCCGGTCAGGTCCGGCACCGACATGCAGCCCTCCCGGCCCGGCTTCCACCGCGTCGCCTCGACCACGCGCGCATTGCACAACACGAAGGTGCCGTGCACCGTCACCGCCTTCGGGTGCCCCGTCACGTCGACGGCGAAGACCCGAGCGCCCACCCCGACCTGCGGCGCGGCCAGCCCGACGCAGCCCGGCGAGACCTTCATCGTGGCTATCAGGTCGGCGGCGAGTTGGACAGTCTCCTTCGCCGTGGGGTCGACCTCGTCGGCGGCCCGACTCAGCACCGGATGCGGGGCCGACACCACCGCACGCACCTCACCCGGCACGTCCAGCGACTCCGGTGTCCACTCCCCCAGGCCGACCTCCGGCCCGCGCTCCTCGCCGTTCACAACAGGTCCGGGTCCGCCGGCCGGAGAGTGACCTCCACGCCCAGCTCGGCAGCCGTCCGGTGCAGCCGGTCGAGCACAGTGTCCGCCACACCGGCCGGCAGCTCGACCTCCGCCAGGACCACATAGAGCGCACCGGTCAACCGGGTACTCAGGTCGGTGACATTCCCCCCGGCATCCACCAGCACCCGCGTCATCGCCGCGACGATCCCCATCCGGTCCGAACCGTGCACCGCCATCACGTACGGCTCACCCACCGGAGGAACATCGCCGTCCGGGGTGACCGCGCGTACCGTCGCCAGCAGCTGACCCTCGGCGGCCAGCGACGCCAGTGCGGCCTCGACCTCGGCGGCGGCCGGGCCGGTACAGATGAGGGTCATCGCGAAATGCCCCCGCAGCCGCGTCATCGTGCTGTCGGTGAGGTTCGCGCCCAGTCGGGCCAGCACCTCCGCGACGTCGGCAACGATGCCCGGCCGGTCCCGACCGATGACGGTGATCGCGAGCTCGTTCATCCGCGCATTCTCCCCCGTCCGCCGAACGAGGACGTGGCACCCCGCCCGAGCCGCCCACCCAACGGGAACGCCGGGCGTGACATCATCGACGACGCCATGACTCAACCCGACTTCGCCACCGTGGTCAGCCGGTGGTTCCAGCAGCACGCCCGTGACCTGCCGTGGCGCGAGCCCGGCGTCACCCCGTGGGCCATCCTGGTCAGTGAGGTCATGCTCCAGCAGACACCCGTGGTCCGGGTGGTGCCGGCCTGGCAGGCGTGGCTGGCCCGCTGGCCGGAGCCAGCCGCGTTGGCAGCGGACACGCCAGCCGAGGCCATCCGAATGTGGGGACGCCTCGGCTACCCCCGTCGGGCGGTCCGCCTACGCGAATGCGCTGTCGCGATCGTGGACCGGCACGGCGGCCAGGTGCCGGACCGGCTGGAGCAACTGCTCGCGCTGCCCGGCGTCGGCACGTACACAGCGCGGGCGGTCGCCGCCTTCGCATACGGACAGCGGCACCCCGTCGTCGACACCAACGTACGCAGAGTCGTATGCCGGGCGGTGGCCGGCGAACCGGACGCCGGGCCTGTCACCCGACCGGCGGACCTCGTCGCCACCGAAGAACTACTCCCGACTGAGCCGGCCGCAGCGGCACTGGCCAGCGCCGCGTTCATGGAACTGGGCGCGGTGATCTGCACAGCCCGGTCACCGCGCTGCACCGCCTGCCCCGTCGAGTCGGTCTGCGCCTGGCGGGCGTCTGGCCAGGAGGCGCCGGCCGGGCCGACCCGCCGACCCCAGCGGTACGCGGGCACCGACCGACAGGTCCGCGGTCTACTGCTCGGAGTGCTCAGGGACAGCACCGGCCCGGTCCCACACCAGCGGTTGGACCAGGTCTGGACCGACGACGTGCAACGCGCCCGCGCCCTCGCCGGGCTGGTGCAGGACGGGCTGGTCGAAGCCGCCGGCACCGACTCCTTCCGCCTGGTCGGTGACGGCCCGTCCCTGCCAACCGCGGACCTCACCACCTGACCCCCGCGCATCCTGCGCGCCACGGGCCACGCGCCACGCGCGAAGGCCGGCCTATCGGCGCCCTTCCACACCAAGATCGTGCTCGATCCTGGATGTAGTGGTGTCGGGCGCATCGGATGCCACTACATCAAGGATGTAGCGCGATCTTGCGGTCCGAGGCACCCACGGGAGCGAGGCCGCCGGCAAGCTCACCCTTCCCCACCAATACGCGCCGCAACATCAGGGAAAGTGCTGCCTCCGGACGACGCGAGGCAGCACTTTCCCTGATGTTGCGGGGATCTTGCCGGGCGCGGCAGCGTGAGAGCGCCGCATGCGGGCGGGGTGCGGGCGGGGCGGGGTGCGGGCGCGGTCCGGGCGCGGTGCGGGCGGGGTGCGTCGGGGCGGGGTGCGGGCGGGGTCCGGGCGGGGTGCGTCGGGGCGTGGTGCGGGCGGGGTCCGGGCGCGGTGCGGGCGGGGCGTGGTGCGGGCGGGGTCCGGGCGCGGCGCGGGCGGGGCGTGGTGCGGGCGGGGTCCGGGCGCAGTGCGGGCGGGGCGTGGTGCGGGCGGGGTCCGGGCGCAGTGCGGGCGGGGCGTGGTGCGGGCGGGGTCCGGGCGCAGTGCGGGCGGGGCGTGGTGCGGGCGGGGTCCGGGCGCAGTGCGGGCGGGGCGGGGTGCGGGCGGAGTGCGACGCCGAGGCTGGCCGGGAGAGCACGAGCAGGGGCCGGCGAGGTGATTGGGACGCAACAAAGGCGGGGCCCCGGTGGCTTGCGCCACCGGGGCCCCGCCCCTTGCTGGTTGTGTTACTCGTCCACTCCCGCGGCGGCGGTGCCAGCGGCAGTGCCACCGAGATCGGCCGGGACGGCGTCCGGAACTTCGACCGGCTTGTCCGAGCCCCGGAAGACGAGCTTGGAATTGTCGATGTCGTCCGGGTCGCCCTCGCAGTCCACCACGACGATCTGACCTGGGGTCAGCTCGTTGAACAGGATCCGCTCGGAGAGGTTGTCCTCGATGTCGCGCTGGATCGTGCGACGAAGCGGACGGGCACCGAGCACCGGGTCGAAGCCCTTCGCGGCCAGGTACTTCTTGGCGTTGTCGGTCAGCTCCAGACCCATGTCCTTGTTCCGCAGCTGGCCCTCGATCCGCTGGATCATGATGTCCACGATCGAGAGGATCTCGGTCTGGCGCAGCTGGTGGAAGACGATGGTGTCGTCGATCCGGTTGAGGAACTCAGGCCGGAAGTGCTGCTTGAGCTCGTCGTTGACCTTCTGCTTCATCCGGTCGTAGTTGGACTCGGAGTCCTCCGACTGCTGGAAGCCCAGCGACACCGCCTTGGCGACGTCACGGGTGCCCAGGTTGGTGGTCAGGATGATGACCGTGTTCTTGAAGTCCACGATCCGACCCTGACCGTCGGTGAGCCGACCGTCTTCGAGGATCTGCAGGAGCGTGTTGAACACGTCCGGGTGGGCCTTCTCGATCTCGTCGAAGAGGACCACCGAGAACGGCCGACGCCGCACCTTCTCGGTCAGCTGCCCGCCCTCGTCGTAGCCGACGTAGCCGGGAGGGGCACCCACGAGCCGGGAGACCGTGTAACGGTCGTGGAACTCGGACATGTCCAGCTGGATGAGGGAGTCCTCGCTGCCGAAGAGGAACTCGGCGAGCGCCTTGGACAGCTCGGTCTTACCGACACCGGACGGGCCGGCGAAGATGAACGAGCCCGACGGGCGCTTCGGGTCCTTCAGGCCGGCCCGGGTACGCCGGATCGCCTTCGAGACCGCCTTGACCGCGTCCTCCTGGCCGATGACGCGCTTGTGCAGCTCGTCCTCCATGCGCAGCAGGCGCGAGGTCTCTTCCTCGGTCAGCTTGTAGACCGGGATGCCGGTCCAGTTGCCGAGCACCTCGGCGATCTGCTCGTCGTCAACCTCGCTGACGACGTCCAGGTCACCGGCCTTCCACTCCTTCTCCCGCTGAGCCTTCTGCCCGAGGAGCTGCTTCTCCTTGTCGCGCAGCTGGGCGGCGCGCTCGAAGTCCTGCGCGTCGATCGCGGACTCCTTGTCGCGACGCACCTGGGCGATGCGCTCGTCGAAGTCACGCAGGTCTGGCGGCGCGGTCATCCGACGGATCCGCATCCGCGCACCGGCCTCGTCGATCAGGTCGATCGCCTTGTCCGGGAGGAAGCGGTCGGAGATGTACCGGTCGGCCAGGGTCGCGGCGGCCACGAGAGCGGCATCCGTGATCGAGACGCGGTGGTGGGCCTCGTAGCGGTCCCGCAGGCCCTTAAGGATCTCGATGGTGTGGGCCAGCGACGGCTCACCCACCTGGATCGGCTGGAAGCGGCGCTCGAGAGCGGCGTCCTTCTCCAGGTGCTTGCGGTACTCGTCGAGCGTGGTGGCACCGATGGTCTGCAGCTCACCACGGGCCAACATCGGCTTGAGGATGCTCGCGGCGTCGATCGCGCCCTCGGCGGCACCCGCACCCACCAGGGTGTGGATCTCGTCGATGAACAGGATGATGTCGCCGCGGGTGCGGATCTCCTTGAGCACCTTCTTGAGGCGCTCCTCGAAGTCACCGCGGTAGCGGGAACCGGCGACGAGCGCGCCCAGGTCGAGCGTGTAGAGCTGCTTGTCCTTGAGGGTCTCGGGCACCTCGCCCTTGATGATCTTCTGGGACAGGCCCTCCACCACGGCGGTCTTGCCGACGCCGGGCTCACCGATCAGGACCGGGTTGTTCTTGGTACGGCGGGAGAGCACCTGCATGACCCGCTCGATTTCCTTCTCGCGCCCGATGACCGGGTCGAGCTTGCCCTCGCGGGCGGCCTGAGTCAGGTTGCGGCCGAACTGGTCCAGCACCAGGCTGGTCGACGGCGCGGCCTCACCCGGCGCGGCGCCCGCCGCGGCAGGCTCCTTGCCCTGGTAGCCGGAGAGCAGCTGGATCACCTGCTGGCGGACCCGGTTAAGGTCGGCGCCGAGCTTGACCAGCACCTGGGCGGCGACGCCCTCGCCCTCACGGATCAGCCCGAGCAGGATGTGCTCAGTGCCGATGTAGTTGTGGCCGAGCTGCAGCGCCTCGCGCAGCGACAGCTCCAGCACCTTCTTGGCCCGCGGCGTGAACGGGATGTGCCCGCTCGGCGCCTGCTGGCCCTGGCCGATGATCTCCTCGACCTGCTGGCGGACGCCCTCCAGGGAGATGCCGAGGCTCTCCAGGGCCTTTGCCGCGACGCCTTCACCTTCGTGGATCAGGCCCAGCAGGATGTGTTCCGTACCGATGTAGTTGTGGTTGAGCATCCGGGCCTCTTCTTGGGCCAGGACGACAACCCGTCGCGCTCGGTCGGTGAACCGCTCGAACATGCCCTCGTGCTCCTCACGTGCCGTGCGCCTTGATGGTCAAGATCTTGGCGGGGCCGGTGCACGAACGTCCAGGACGGGCGTCCGTGCCTCCTTACTCTATCGTCGCCGACCGACTCAGCTGAGGTCGTGTGTCTCTGCTCTGGGTCGGTTCCACGTCGTTTTGAACAACCGTCCGCGCTCAGGAGGTGTTCCGGTAGCCCTGTCGCTACGCGCAGAGCGAAATCCGACTGGGTCGACGGAAGCCCGATCGGGGGTCCGGAAGCGCTCCGGAAGGCCCTGGAGGGCGAACCGGCGGTCGCGACGAGTGCCGCGCCGGGCCCCTGGGGAAGGTTGTCCACAGGCTGTGGATGGCTGTTCCACTGGTTGTGGACAACGTCGATTGGCCCGGAATGCTTCCCAGCCCCGAACGGGCACGAGAGGCCGCCCCGGACGGGCACGAGACGCCGCCCCGAACGGGCACGACGACCGCGCCCGGACACGGCGACGCCGGCCCGGAGAACTCCTCCGGCCCGGCGTCGGTGTCGCCTGCGGTGGCGGCTGGCCACCAAGCTGCTGACGGATCAGCGCTTCGCGTGGAACTCGTCCACGATCTCCTGCGGGATACGACCCCGGTCCGAGATGTCCTTGCCGGCCTTCTTGGCCCACTCCCGGATCGCCTTGTTCTGTTCCCGATCGGCGGTCGCGCCACCCCGACCGCGGGCAGCCCGCCCACCGATCACGACACCACCCCGGCCGACCTTGGTGCCAGCGCCCACGTACGACGCAAATGCATCGCGCAATTTCGCGGCGTTGGCGCTCGACAGGTCGATCTCGTACTGAACGCCGTCGAGGGCGAACTTGACGGTCTCGTCCGCGTCCCCGCCGTCCAGGTCATCGACCAGCTTGTGAATGATCTGCTTGGCCACGTCCCACATTCCTTTCGAGCAGGGTGCTCCTGCTAACGAGAGCACAATAACCCGCGCGCCGCTCGTCGCGTCAATAGGATCCGGTTACGGCTCGGCGTACGCCCGGACGGGACTACTCCTGGCGGACCAACGGGAAGAGGATCGTTTCCCGAATTCCGAGGCCGGTCAGGGCCATCAAGAGCCTGTCGATTCCCATTCCCATACCGCCGGCCGGCGGCATTCCATACTCCATCGCCCGAAGAAAGTCCTCGTCGAGCCGCATCGCCTCGTCGTCGCCACGGGCGGCCAACTGGGCCTGGGCGACCAGTCGCTCGCGCTGCACGATCGGGTCGACCAGCTCGGAGTACCCGGTGCCCAACTCGAAGCCGAGCACGTACAGGTCCCACTTCTCGGCCAGCCCCGGCTCGCTGCGGTGCGCCCGGGTCAGCGGGCTGGTCTCCTCCGGGTAGTCCCGCACGAAGGTGGGCGCCTGCAGGCCGGGGACGACCAGTTCCTCGAACAGTTCCTCGGCCAGCTTGCCCGAGCCCCACTTCGGGTCCACGGCCAATCCCACCTTGTCCGCGTACTCCACCAGACGGGACCGTTCGGTACGGACGGTGACCTCCTCGCCCAGCGCTTCGGAAAGCACACCGAACAACGTCACGGACCGCCACTCGCCACCCAGGTCGAACTCCCGCCCGTCGGCATGGGTCACCACCGTCGAGCCGCTGACCGCGATCGCCGCCTGTTGCACGAGATTACGGGTCAGCTCGCCGATCGTGTCGTAGTCGCCGTACGCCTGGTACGTCTCCAGCATCGCGAACTCCGGCGAGTGCGAAGAGTCGACACCCTCATTACGGAAGTTGCGGTTGATCTCGAAGACGCGGTCGACGCCGCCGACCACAGCGCGCTTGAGAAACAGTTCCGGAGCGATTCGCAGATACAGATCGGTGTTCAACGCATTGCTGTGGGTCACGAACGGTCGGGCCGTCGCTCCGCCATGCAGCAGTTGCAACATCGGCGTTTCCACCTCGATGAAGCCCTGCCCGTGCAGTGAATCGCGCAGACTGCGTACCGCGGCGGCCCGGGTGCGCACCATCTCCCGTGCCTGCGGCCGGACGATCAGGTCGACGTAACGCTGCCGGACGCGCGCCTCCTCGGAGAGGGGCTTGTGGGCCACCGGCAACGGTCGCAGCGCCTTGGCGGTCATTTCCCACTGCTGGGCCAGCACCGACAGCTCACCCCGACGGCTGGTGATCACCTCGCCGGTGACGCCGACGTGGTCGCCGAGGTCGACGAGGCGCTTCCACGCCTCCAGCCGCTCCGGCCCGACCCGGTCCAGGGAGAGCATCGCCTGCAACTCGGTGCCGTCGCCGTCCCGGAGGGTGGCGAAGCAGAGCTTGCCCGTGTTGCGGACGAAGATCACCCGGCCGGTGACGGCGACCTGGTCGCCGGTGGCGGTGTCGGTGGGCAGGTCGGCGTAGGCCGACCGGACCTGCGCCAGGGTGGTGGTGCGGGGAAAGCCGACCGGGTAGGGCTCAACGCCCTCGGCGAGCATCCGGTCCCGCTTCTCCCGGCGGACCTTCATCTGCTCGGGAAGGTCGTCGGCGGGGTCCACTGGCACGGGGTTCTGCTCGGTCACGGCACGCTTCCTCGTCACGGAGATACAGGGGGTCAGGCCCGAGCGTACTCAAGCGGCCCGGAGGCCGTTACGGGATAACCTGCCCGTCATGGTCGATCACACTCACGCCCTGTCGTTCGGTGCCGCTGCGAGTGATTACGACCGGTTTCGGCCACGTTATCCCGAGGCTGCGGTCCGGTGGGCACTCGACGGGCTGAGCGAAGCCCGGGTGGTCGACCTCGCCGCGGGCACCGGCATCCTGACGCGCGCTGTGCTGGCAGTGGGTCACGAGGTCGTACCGGTCGAGCCCGATCCGGGGATGCGGGCGCAGCTCGCTGCCAGCACCCCGGGCACGACGGCCCTGGCGGGCAGCGCCGAGGCCATGCCGCTGCCCGACTCGACGGCGGACGCGGTGCTGGTCGGGACGGCGTACCACTGGTTCGACCGGGAGCCCGCGCACGCCGAGATCGCCCGGGTGCTCCGCCCCGGCGGCACCTTCGCCCCCATCTGGAACATCCGGGACGGCAGCGTCGACTGGGTGGCGGAGCTGGGTCGCATCGCCCACTTCGGGGACAAGTCGACCAGCCAGCTCTTCGGCGAGCACCCCGACTTCGGCCCCGCGTTCGACGCCGTCGACAAGCGCGAGTTCACGCACCGCACCACGCTCACGCGGGACGAGGTGCTCGGCATGGTCCGCACCCGCTCGTACTGGCTCACCGCCTCCACTGACGATCAGCGGCGGGTCGAGCGGGAACTGACCGAACTCCTGGACACCCACCCCGCCCTGGCTGGCCGGGACGCCATCGAGCTGCCGTACCGGACGCTGGTGCTGCGCGCCCGGCGACGCTGACGCCCACACGAGGCCGGCGCCCGACGGCGGCCGGGGTCACAGGTTGCGGTCGTAGACCATCCGCAGACCGATCAAGGTGATCATCGGCTCGTGGTGGGTGATGCTGCGACACTCGTTGATCACCAGGGAGGCGAGGCCGCCGGTGGCGATCACCGCCCGCACCTCGCCCAACTCCTCGGTCATCCGCTCGACGATCCGGTCCACCTGTCCGGCGAAGCCGAAGTACAGGCCGGCCTGGAGGCACTCCACGGTGTTCTTGCCGATCACCGAGCGGGGCTTGGTGGCCTCGACCTTGCGCAGCTGCGCGGCCCGGGCCGCCAGCGCGTCGAAGGAGATCTCGATGCCCGGGGCGAACGCGCCGCCGAGGAACTCACCGCGCTCGCTGATCACGTCGAAGTTGGTGGTGGTGCCGAAGTCCACCACGATCGACGGACCGCCGTAGAGGGTGTACGCGGCCAGGGTGTTCACCACCCGGTCGGCGCCGACCTCCTTCGGGTTGTCGATCGCCAACTGCACCCCGGTCCGCACCCCCGGCTCGACCACGACGCTGGGCAGGTCGGCGTAGTAACGACTGAGCATGGTGCGCAGCGACCGCAGCGCGGCCGGCACCGTGGAACAGGCGGCCACACCGGTGATCTCGACGTTGTCCCCGGCGAGCAGACCCCGGAACATCAGGCCCAGCTCGTCCGCCGTCGAGCGGGCATCGGTCTTGATCCGCCAGGAGTGCACCAGCTTGTCGCCGTCGAAGGTCGCCAGCACGGTGTTGGTGTTTCCGATGTCGATGCAGAGCAGCACGCACGCAGCCTAGACAACTACTCCGTGCGCAGGTCCAGCGCGATGTCCAGGATCGGCGACGAGTGCGTCAGCGCCCCCACCGAGAGGAAGTCCACGCCGGTGGCCGCGTACCGGCCGGCCACCTCCAGGGTCAGCCCGCCGGTCGCCTCCAACTCCGCCCGGTCACCCACAGCGGCCACCGCCTCGGCCAGCACCTCCGGCGTCATGTTGTCGCAGAGCAGAAAGTTCGCACCGGCCTCCACCGCCTCCACCGCTTCGTCGACAGTGGTCACCTCGACCTGCACCGGCACCTCCGGGAACGCCTCCCGGACCCGCCGGTAGGCCGCAGTGATGCCGCCGGCCGCCAGCTTGTGGTTGTCCTTGATCATGGCCACGTCGTAGAGGCCCATCCGCTTGTTGGTGCCGCCGCCGGCCCGCACCGCGTATTTCTCCAGCGCCCGCAGGCCCGGCGTCGTCTTGCGGGTGTCCAGCACCATCGCCTTCGAGCCGGCCAGCGCGTCCGCCCAGGCGCGGGTGTGGGTGGCCACCCCGGACATCCGGCAGAGCAGGTTGAGCGCCGTCCGCTCGGCCGTCAGCAGCAGCCGGGTCGGGCCGGTCACCGTCGCCAGCACGTCGCCGCGGGCCACCCGCTCGCCGTCGCGGGCCAGCACCGACACCTCGACGGTACGACCGAAGCCAGTCACCTCGCCCACCAGCTCGAACACGGCGGCGGCCACCGCCATCCCGGCCAACACCCCATCCGCTCGGGCCACCAGGTCGGCGGTGTCGGTCTGTTCCGCCGGGATGGTGGCCACGCTTGTGACGTCCAGGAAATCCGGGCCCAGATCCTCGACCAGCGCGCCCTCGATCACCTGCCGGACGTGCGCCGGATCCAGCCCGGCCGCCCGCAACGCCGTCTCCGTCGACTCGATCATTGCCATCTCCGTTCGCGACTGCGGGGCTCGCAAGACCGGCTCGCTCCTCGCGCTCACTGGGCCGTCTCCGTTCGCGACTGCGGGGCTCGCAACACCGGCTCACTCCTCGCGCTCACTGTGAATTCCCCTTCCACTGTTGCGTCACCCGGCCCTGCGCCCCGACCGCCCCGACCAGATGGCCCAGCCACCGTTCGTCGGCCGTCGGGAAGTCCTCCCGCCAGTGGCAGCCCCGGGTCTCACCACGGGCGTACGCGGCGGCAACCAGCGTCGACGCCACGGTGAGCAGGTTCGTCGCCTCCCAGTCGGCGGTCCGCGGCCGGCCCCGGGCAACGCCCAGCTCGGTCAACGTCCCGGCCGTCTCGGCCAGCGTCGCCGCGGATCGGAGCACCCCGGCCCCCCGGGTCATCGCCCGTTGCAGGGTCGGCGTCACCTCCGCGGGCAGCACCCAGCCCGTCCCGCCACGCCACGCGCCGGTCTCCGCCGGCTGGGCCTGCTCGGGCAGGCCGGCAGCGATGTCCTCGGCGATCCGCCGCGAGAAGACCAGACCCTCCAGCAGCGAGTTGCTGGCCAGCCGGTTCGCGCCGTGCACGCCGGTGCAGGCGACCTCGCCACAGGCGTACAGGCCCGGGATGGAGGTACGGCCGCGCAGATCGGTACGGACCCCGCCGGAGGCGTAGTGGGCAGCCGGCGCCACCGGGATCAGATCGGTCGCCGGGTCCACGCCGATCGCCAGGCAGGACGCCACGATGGTGGGAAACCGACCGGCCAGGAAGTCGCCGCCCAGATGCCGTGCGTCGAGGAAGACGTGGTCCGCGCCGGTGGCCAGCAGCACCCGGTGGATGCCCTTGGCCACCACGTCCCGGGGTGCCAGCTCAGCCAACTCGTGCTGGCCCACCATGAACCTCTTGCCGTCCGCGTCCACCAGGTACGCGCCCTCGCCGCGCAACGCCTCCGAGACCAGTGGCTGCTGCGCGTGCCCCGCCCCGGGCACGCCCGCGCCGGACGGGGTGATCAGGGCGGTCGGATGGAACTGGACGAACTCCACGTCGGTCACCGCCGCACCGGCCCGCAGCGCCAGCGCCACCCCGTCCCCGGTCGAGACCGCCGGGTTGGTGGTGGCCGAGAAGATCTGCCCCATGCCGCCGGTGGCGAGCACCACGGCACGGGCCAGCAGCGCGCCGACGCCGTCCTCGCTGCCCTCACCCAACACGTGCAGGGTGATCCCGCAGGCCGGGCCCAGCCCGTCCGGGCCGTCGCCGGGCGCCCGCAGGAGATCCAGCACGAGGGCGTGCTCGACCAGCCGGATCCACGGGTCGCGCTGCACAGCGGCGTGCAGGGCCCGCTGCACCTCCGCGCCGGTGGCGTCGCCGCCGGCGTGCACGATCCGGTCCGCCCGGTGCCCGCCCTCACGGGTCAGCATCAGCGAGCCGTCCGGGTGACGATCGAACTCGGCGCCGATCCGCATCAGCTCGCGGAGCCGGGTCGGGCCCTCCTCGACCAGCACCCGGACCGCCGCCGGGTCGCACAGCCCGACCCCGGCTACCTCGGTGTCCCGGGCATGCGCCGCCGGGGTGTCGGCCGGGTCGAGCACGGCGGCGATGCCGCCCTGCGCCCACCGCGTCGAGCCGTCGTCAATGTTGACCTTGGTGACCACAGTGACGTGCAGACCGGCCTCACGCAGGTGCAGCGCCGCGGTCAACCCGGCCACGCCGGAGCCCACCACGATCACGTCGGTGGTCTCCACCCAGCCGGGCGCGGGCGCGGCCAGCAGCGCGGGCAGGGCAGGCAGGTCGACGGTCGGGAGGTCCATCCCCCCAGTCAACCCGAACCATCCTCGCCCGGGGCGGCGGGGGCGGGACGAGTGTTTTGGGCGACCCCGTCCGGCGCGCGCCGCGCCGCGCCGACCGTCAGGCAGTGGTCACTTCGTCCGGACCGGCAGACCAGCCGGGCCTGCGCCCTTCAGCGAGGCGGTCACCGTACGGTCGCTGAGCCACAGATAGCAGCGGACGCCCCGATCACCGACCTTCCAGCGCCCCGCTCCGGGCGGACGGACCACCACACCGCTGCGGAAGCGCAGCTTGGCGTCGTCCGGTACGCCCGCGTACCGGGCCAGGACGGTGCGACAACCCGTGTAGAGCGGCAGCCAGTCGGCGTCCCGGGTCGGGTACGCCAGGTCCGGTGCGCGCCACACCCCGACGAACTCGGCGTCGTGCTGTTTGCCGCACTCCACCGGGGTCAGCGTCTGCACACCCCGGCCGGCGCCACCGCGGGTCTGCTGGCAACCGAGGCGCAACCCGCTGGGGCCCTTCAACGCGTCCCGCAGACTGCCCGACCGGACCACCACTGTGGCCGCCGCCTCGACAGTGGTCAGCTCAGTGAGGTCGCAGCGGAACCACCGGGAACCCGCCGCCCACCCCGGCCCGTTGGGCAGCGCCACTGACAGCCGCAGCCGGCCGGACCGCCAGTCGTCACCCACATAGCCGGTCGCCCGGGTGTCGCACTCGGCGAACGCACCCCGCAGCTCGGCCGAACCACCCGCCGGAGCGACCGTCCGCTCGGCCGGGAAAGCCCCCACGTGCACGGTCTCCAGACGGTGCGGCCCGGCGCAGTCCACCGGCTCATAGCTGGCCAGGCTGACCAGATCGGTGAAATCGGCGGCGTGACACACACCGGCGGCCGGGGTGAACGCCGACGGTGCCGGCAACGCCGCCCAGTCATCGGTCAGATCACCGTCCAGGCCGCCGGACCCGGCACAGCCCACCAGCAGCGCCGCCGCGACAACAGCGGCGAACAGGGTCGTTCTGGCACGGCGCATCGCGGCCTCCCCCAGCCACCGACCGGCTTCCGCCAGCGTGCCCAGGGTAACCGGAAATGACCTTCTGGTGACAGACCGGAATCGCGGTACGCGGGATCAGACTCCGGACACGGCCAGCGGGCTGGGCACCGGGTTCCCGGCCGTGCCGGGCGCCGCTGCTGCCGGGTCGGCACCCAACTCGATGACCCGGTTGTCGGCGTCGACGTGCACGACCCGTGGCCGGTAGGACCGGGCCTCGGCGTCGTCCATCTGCCCGTACGAGATCAGGATGACCAGGTCGCCGGGGTGCACCAGGTGCGCGGCGGCGCCGTTGATGCCGATCACGCCACTGCCCCGCTCGCCCGGGATCACGTACGTCTCCAGCCGGGCGCCATTGGTGATGTCCACGATCGCCACCTGCTCGCCGGGGAGCAGGTCGGCGGCGTCGAGCAGATCCTCGTCCACAGTCACCGATCCGACGTAGTGCAGGTCGGCCTGGGTCACAGTGGCTCGGTGGATCTTCGACTTGAGCATGGTCCGCAACATCGAAGTGGCCTTTCGCGGTATCGGTGGGGGTGGTACGGCCGGGTCAGGGACGCGGGGCGAGGTGGATCGCCGCGTTGTCGATCAACCGGGTGGCGCCCACCCAGGCGGCGATCACCAGCCGGGCCGGCCCGGCCACCGGCCCCGGTTCCAACTCGGGATCGGTGAGCACCAGGTAGTCGAGGCGGGCACCGGGCGTACCGGCGCCGAACGCGGCGTGCGCGGCGGTCAGCACCGCGCCCGCGTCCAGGCCGTCGTCGGCGGCTTGCGCCCCAGCCCGCAGCGCGGCGGACAGACTCAGCGCGGCGGCCCGCTCCGGCTCGCTCAGGTAACGGTTGCGGCTGGAGAGGGCCAACCCGTCCGGCTCCCGGACCGTCGGCACGCCGACCACCTCGACCGGCACGTCCAGGTCGCGGGTCATCCGCCGGACCAGGGTGAGCTGCTGGTAGTCCTTCTCGCCGAAGAAGGTCAGGTCCGGCCGGGTGAGCTGGAGCAGCTTCAGCACCACTGTGAGCACCCCGTGGAAGAAGCCGGGGCGGCTCGCCCCCTCCAACTCGGCGCCGAGCGGGCCCGGATCGAGGCGTACGCGGGGCTGACCGTCCGGGTACATGTCCGCCACCGACGGGGCGAAGACCAGATCGGCGCCCGCCCGCCGGCACACCTCAAGGTCGGCGTCGAGGGTGCGCGGGTAGCGGTCGAAGTCCTCGTTCGGCCCGAACTGCAACGGGTTCACGAAGACCGTAACCAGCACGTGGTCGGCCTGTTCCCGGGCCGCGCGCAGCAACGTCTCGTGCCCGGAGTGCAGCGCGCCCATTGTCATCACCACCCCGACAGTGCCCTTCAGCCCGGCCCGGGCCTCGGCCAACTCGGCGCGCGTGTGCACCACCCGTGTCACAGCGGCACCTCGGTTCGCGACTGCGGGGCTCGGAAGATGGGCTCACTCCTCACGCTCACAGCGGCACCTCGGTTCGCGACTGCGGGGCTCGCAAGATCGGCTCACTCCTCACGCTCACAGCGACACCTCGGTTCGCGACTGCGGGGCTCGCAAGATCGGCTCACTCCTCACGCTCACGCAGCCACCTCCCGACCGCTGTCGGCCAGCACGCCGAGCAGCGACTGTGCGTCCACCGGCCGCAGCCGACCGGCGGCGATCGCCCGGTCGGCGGTACGACGGGCCAACGCCAGGTAGGCGGGGACGGACTCCGGTGCGGTGGCCGCCAACCGGGCCAGGTGCCGCTGCACGGTGCCCGCGTCGCCGCGGGAGACCGGGCCGGTCAACGCGTCGTCGCCGAGCCGCAGCGCGTTCTCCAGGGCGGCCCGCAGCAGCGGGGCGAGCACCTTCTCCGGCCGGGACACCCCGGCGTCCCGCAACCGGTCGGTCGCCTCGTTGACCAGGGTCACCAGGTGGTTAGCGCCGTGGGCCAGCGCGGCGTGGTAGAGCGGGCGGTCCGACTCGGCCACCCACTCGGGCACGCCACCGAGGTCGGCGACCAGCCGGGCAGCCAGCGGGCGCAACTCGGCCGGAGCGGTCACCCCGTACGAGATGCCGTCCAGCCGGGCCAGGTCGTCCGGCGTACCGGTGAAGGTCATCGCGGGGTGCAGGGCGAGCGGCCGGGCGCCGGCCGCGACGGCCGGCGCCAGCACGGCCAGGCCGTGCGCTCCCGAGGTGTGCGCGATGATCTGGCCCGGATGCAGCGCGCCCCGCTCCGCGAGGTCGGTCACCACACCGGCCAGTTTGTCGTCCGGCACCGCGATCAGCAGCAGGTCGGCGGCGGCGTGGGCCACGGCGGTGACCGGGCGGCGAGGGACGTCGGGCAACAGCAGGGCGAGGCGGGCGCGGCTGGCTCCTGAGTTGCCGGAGACGGCGACCACAGGGTGCCCGGCGGCGGCGAGCGCGGCGCCCAGCACGGCGCCGACCCGACCGGCGCCAACGACACCGACGGTGAGCAGACGGGAGGTGGCGCGGGCGCCGGGAACGGCGCTATCCCACGAGGCGGCGGGCCCGTGCGGGCCGGCCGGACGCGGGCGCAACGGTGCGCTCATGACGACGATCCAGTCCTCGAGAAGGGGTACCGGTCGATCGCAAGTATGCGCCCGGCCTACCGAACCCGGACAAGCATGTGTGAAAACCTTCACCACCGCCGGAAGGCCCCTCGTCAACGCCTTCCCGGAGCGGACGTGATCGCGCGGAGCTCCGTGGCCACCTCGTCGATCAGGTCGGCGAGCGAGGCGTCATCGTCGGACGCGACCCAGCGGGCGTACGCCACGCGGAAGACCGTGCCACCCGACTCGGTGGCCAGCGTGGCCGTGGTCTCGTCGAGGCCCTTGGCGCGGAGGGCTGCGCTGACGGCGGCCAGCAGTGCGCCCGTCTTGCGCAGTTCGCGCTCCTGCAGCTCCGGGCTGCTCTCAATGATCGAATGGCGCATCCGGACCAGCTCACGGCGGTCGGCGAAGATGTCCACCGCCATCTGACGGAAGGCGGCGATGACCGCCTCGAAGGGGGCGGCGTCCGTCTCGGCCACCACCTTGACGAGGGCCTCCTCCACGCGCTCGCTGC
The DNA here is from genome assembly GCF_026342155.1 of Micromonospora sp. NBC_00362. Taxonomy (NCBI): domain Bacteria; kingdom Bacillati; phylum Actinomycetota; class Actinomycetes; order Micromonosporales; family Micromonosporaceae; genus Micromonospora; species Micromonospora sp. NBC_00362. The sequence continues at coordinate 4,956,717 of NZ_JAPENH010000001.1, read as the reverse complement.
CGCTGAAGAGAGCCTCACGCTTGTCGCCGAGGAGCCGGTAGAAGGTGCGTTTGTCGAGGCCGGCATGGGCGGCGATGTCGGCGACAGTGGTCTGCTCGAAGCCGCGCTCGCGGAACAACTCGAAAGCAGCCGCTTCCAAGCGGCCGCGCGCGTCTGGTTGCCAGCGAGCCATGTGGCGATGGTAGCCGATGTCACGCTGCGACATTATTTTCCCCGAGCCATGTCACATAGCGACATCGCGAGGTACGGTCATGTCGCAAGGTGACATTGCCCCTACCCGCGAAGGAACCACCATGCGCGTATTCGTCACAGGCGCCTCCGGCCATCTCGGCTCCGCAGTCGTGCCGGCACTGCTCTCCGCCGGACACGAAGTCGTCGGTCTGGCCCGCTCCGAAACGTCCGCCGCCGCGATCGAGAAGCTCGGCGCTGAGGCGCGCCGCGGCGACCTGTCCGACCTCGACCTGCTTCGCGACGAGGCGGCCGCCTCCGACGGGGTCATCCACCTGGCGTTCCGCCACGACCTCATGCTCAACGGCGACATGGCCGGCGCAGCCGAGGCCGACCTGGACGCCCTCACGGCACTAGCCGACGGGTTGGGCGGCTCCGGCAAACCCCTGGTCGGCACGAGCGGGACGGCCATGCTCGCGATGGGCGGCATCGTCGGCCGCCCCGGGACCGAACGCGACGCCTTCCCAAGCGGCTACCGGATCGACGCGGAGAATTTCGTAGTCGACCTTGCCTCTCGCGGTGTGCGCTCCTCCATCGTCCGGCTCGCGCCCACAGTGCACAGCTCGCTCGACCGCTACGGCTTCATCACCGCCATCATCGCCACCGCCCGCCAGAATGGGTACGCCGCATACGTCGGCGACGGCGCCAACCGGTGGCCGGCCGTGCACACGCTCGACGCGGCAGAGCTCTACCGTCTGGCCCTCGAAAAGGCCCCGGCCGGCACGCGCCTGCACGCAGCCGCCGACGAAGGAGTCCCCTTCCAGCAGATCGCCACCGTCATCGGCCGCAGCCTCGACATCCCGGTCCGGAGCATCGGCCCCGACGAGGCAGACGACTACTTCGGCTTCCTCGGAGCGTTCGCCCAGATGGACAATCCGACGTCGTCCGCGATCACACGCGAACTGCTGGGCTGGGCCCCTGCCCGCCCCGGCCTGATCGCCGACCTGGACGAGGGGCACTACTTCCAGGCGTGAACCACGAACGGCGGCCCTGACCGTAGGGTCGGCACTGTGACCCACGCTCAACTCGGAGTGGACTGATGTCGATCCTGTGGCGAGACGCGATGAGTCGGGCGCTCTACGGCCCGGGCGGCTTCTTCGTTAGCGGTACCGGGCCGGCCGACCACTTCCGCACCAGCGTGCACGCGTCCCCCGCCTTCGCCACCGCCCTGCTGCGCCTGATCACAGAGGTGGACGCTGCCCTCGGCCACCCCTCTCGACTTGACGTGGTCGACGTGGGGGCCGGGCGTGGGGAACTGCTGCAAAGCCTGCTCGGGCTCGTCGCGTCTGGGGACGCCATCGTGGTTGCGGTGGGGGTTTCCGAGGAGCCCACCCGCCCAGGGCGGTCAGGCTTGATCCCTCCGCGGGCGGGCTCCCCGGAAACCCTGACTCCCACGGCCTCCGTCCGTCGGTCGCCCGACGAGCCGTCGTCGGTCGCCGCCCGCCCGCCGCTCGCGGACCGCGTTCGCTTCACAGCCGTCGAGTACGCGGACCGCCCCGAGAACCTGCCCGAAGAGATCACCTGGACAGCCGAGATCCCCGCCGGAATCACCGGAGTGCTGCTGGCCACCGAGTGGCTGGACAACGTCCCGCTGGACGTCGCGCTGCACACCGAGGACGGCTGGCGATACCTGCTGGTCGACCCCGACAACGGTGCCGAATCAGTTGGTGAGCCGGTCAGCCCCGATGATCTCGACTGGCTCAACGCCTGGTGGCCCAGCCCCGCAACCGTGCCCAGTACGGACAGTGACCCGGATCTGGGAGTGACCTCATCGGGCGCGACAAGCGGTAGCGAGTCGGGTTTCGGGGCAGCCCGGTCGGCGCAGGGATCAAGCCTGACCGCCCGGAGCCGGCCGGGCTGCCCCGAAACCCCCAGCAGTGACTACCGACGAGCCGAGATCGGCCGCTCGAGAGACGAAGCCTGGGCGCAGGCGTTAACAAAGATCGAGCGAGGGCTGGCGGTCGCGGTCGACTACGGGCATCTGCGGGAGAGCAGACCGGTCGACGGGACGTTGACCGGGTACCGGGGTGGTCGGCAGGTGCCCCCCGTGCCCGACGGGTCGAGTGATGTCACAGCGCACGTGGCAATGGACTCGGTGGCCTCCGCTGGTGCGGCGGTCGCCCGGTGCGCGTACTCCCTGGTCTTGCAGCGTGAGGCGCTGCGGGCGCTCGGGGCCGACGGCGGGCGACCGCCGCTCAGCCTGGCCGGCACCGACCCGGTCGGGTACGTGCGGGCGCTGGCCACCGCGTCGGCGGTGGCCGAGCTGACCGACCCGGCCGGGCTCGGCGGGCACTGGTGGTTGCGCCAGCCGGTCGGCATCCCGCTCGGGCCGGCCGTGGCACGATGACGGGCATGACCACCGACGCCGGGGACCTTCGTGAACTGACCGTCGGCACCGGGGCCGGGCTGATCGCCGGCACCGGCGATCAGCAGCTCGGCACCGACATGGTGCTGAACATCGGGCCGCAGCACCCCTCCACCCATGGTGTGCTGCGGTTGAAGCTGGTGCTCGACGGCGAGCGAGTGGTCGCCTGCGAACCGATCGTCGGTTACATGCACCGGGGCGCGGAGAAGCTCTTCGAGGTGCGTGACTACCGGCAGATCATCGTGCTGGCCAACCGGCACGACTGGCTCTCGGCGTTCTCCAACGAGCTGGGTGTGGTGCTCGCTGTGGAACGCCTGATGGGCATGGAGGTGCCGGAGCGGGCCACCTGGCTGCGGATGGCCCTCGCGGAGCTGAACCGGGTGCTGAACCACCTGATGTTCCTCGGCTCGTACCCGTTGGAGATCGGGGCGATCACGCCGATCTTCTACGCCTTCCGGGAACGCGAGACCATCCAGGCGGTGATGGAGGAGGTCTCCGGCGGCCGGATCCACTACATGTTCAACCGGGTGGGTGGCCTCAAGGAAGAGGTGCCCTACGGGTGGACCGGGCGGGCCCGGGCGGCGATCGGCGAGGTACGCCGGCGGTTACCCGACCTGGACCACCTGATCCGGCGTAACGAGATCTTCCTGGCCCGTACCGTCGGCGTGGGCGTGCTGTCCGCCGCGGACGCCGCCGCGTTCGGCGCGTCCGGCCCGGTGGCCCGGGCCTCGGGGCTCGACCTGGACCTGCGCCGCGACGACCCCTACCTGGCCTACGACGAGCTGGACGTTCCGGTGGTCACCAAGACCGCCGGGGACTGCCACGCCCGTTTCGAGGTGCTGCTCGACCAGGTGTACGCGTCACTGGACCTTGCCGAGCAGTGCCTCGACCGGGTGGACCGGCTGACCGGGCCGATCAACACCCGGCTACCGAAGGTACTCAAGGCGCCGGAGGGGCACACGTACGCCTGGACGGAGAACCCGCTCGGCATCAACGGCTACTACCTTGTGTCGCGGGGTGAGAAGACGCCGTGGCGGTTGAAGCTGCGTACCGCCTCGTACGCGAACGTGCAGGCGTTGGCCACCCTGCTCCCCGGCTGCCTGGTCCCGGATCTGATCGCGATCCTCGGCTCGATGTTCTTCGTGGTCGGCGACATCGACAAGTGACCCGGGTCGCCTGACCGGTCACCGCCAGCGGTCGGCGGGTGGCGCACCGCCGGCACGCGGTACGTCGTCCTGCGGCGGGTAGCCGTAGCGCTCGTCGACCCGTCGACGGCCGGTCCGTTCCGGCTCGGGTTCCGCCTGGTGGCCGCGTTGGCGTGGCGGGCGCCACTCGTCCGGCACCGGCACACCGCCCACCGGCAGCGCGGGCCGTCCCGGCTCGGCCCGCCGACCGTCGTGACGGCGCGGTTCGTCATACCGGCCGGCGTCCTCGTAGCGGCGCGGCTCCTCGTGACGGCGCGGCTCCTCGTGGCGGCGCGGCTCCTCGTGGCGGCGCGGCTCCTCGTGACGGCGCGGCTCCTCGTGACGGACGGCGGCCCAGCGGTCGGCCACCCGGTACTCGGTGCCGGTGGCGTCGGCGTGCACCTCGGCCCGACGCTCGCCGACCCGCACCTCGCGACCGTTCTCGTCGTCGCGGACGGCGGCCCACCGGTCACCGCCCCGCAACTGCGACCAGTACTCGCCGGTGTCGTCGGCCCGCAGCGGCGGCCCGGCCTGCGCTGCCGGGGCGCCCGCCCGGTCACGCTGCTCCGACCAGCCCCGATCGTCAGGACTGTCCCAGGATTCCGCCGCCGGCCTCTCCGGGGTGCGGTGTGACCGGGCGGTTGGGGCCGCCTCGTCGGGCTGGGCGTACGCGTCGCGCCGATCCGTCCACTCCGGTTCGTCGCGGCGGCCCGTCCAGCCCGGCTCGTCGCCGTACCCGGCCCTGGGGTGCTGCTCCGGCTCGCTCCTCGCCCTCCCGGACGGGCGAGGGGGCTGATCGGCGTCGCCGCCCCGGTTCCACTCCTGCGCGGGTGGGGTCCACTGACCGGCGTACCCGCCGCCGTAGCGCCCGGCCGGCTCGGCCGGGCCGCCGTCCACCACCGTGTGCCGGGTGGTGACGTGCACGGTCTCGGTGTGTCGGACCACGCCGCCCGGCCGGTGCGCAGCCTCGGGGCGGTCGTGTTCCCGAGGGCGAGCTGAGCCGTACGCGGTGGGGGCCGGCCGTTCCCCGCCGTACGTCCCGGCGGGGGCCGGCGGTTCGGGGGCCTCCCGGGCGTACGCCGGCTCGTCGTCGTCCGGGTGCTCGGGGCGCCCCCAACGGGACGCGTCGTCGGGGCTGGACACCCGGACGCGGCCGGCCGACGCGTCGCCCCGGGAACGGACCACGGGCGTGTCGTCCACCGGCGGCTCGACGGCGGCCACCCGCGCCCGCCCGGCGCCCGCCGGTTCGACGGCGGGGGCGGCACCGGCGAGGGCGGCACCGCTGGCGTCGAGACGGCGGCGCACCGCGGCGATCCCCTCGTGGGCCCGTTGCGCCTGATCGAGCGCCTGGTTACCGCGCTGGGCGGCGGCCACGATCTCGCCGCGCAACTCCCGACGCAGTTCCTCGATCTCGTCAAACAACTCGTCGGTCCGCGCCGAGGCGTCCTCACCGTCGGGCCGCAACGCGATGGAGAGGCCGATCAGCACCACGGCGAGGATGGCGAGCACCGCGGCGAAACGCAGCGGGCCATTGCCGTCGGCCACCAGCAGGATCAGCGCCGCCACCGGCGCGAGAGCGACGCCCGCCCAGAAGAGCATGGTCAGCAGCGGTGGTTGACGCCGGGCGTCAGAGGTGGCCGGGGCTGGCATGGATGTGCAGCCTACCCACGATATCCACCGGAGGGAACGGGGTCCCCGGGACGCGCGGACGCCCCCGCCCGGTCGGGGGCGGGGGCGTCCTCAGCACGTGCGGAACGGGCTCAGCTGGTGGCGAAGGCGCCATCCGAGGAGAAGATCAGACCCACGCTGATCGAGCCGTCACGCAGCCCGCTCTTGGTCAGCGGCCCGCCCTGGTCCAGGGAGGAAAACTTGCCGACCGACAGCCCGTAGGTCTTCTCCAGGCCCGGCTTGCAGAACGGACGCTGCTCGCACTCCGGCGGGCCACCCAGCACCGTCGCGCTGCCGGAGCACTTCGCGGCCAGCTCGGAGAGGGTCCGCACGCCGTACTTGTCGGCGAAGGCCTGGGTCACCGCGAAGGCGTTCTGGTCCTGTGCGGCGGCCGGGGTGCCGAAGGTGAGGCCGGCCTTGTCGCCCTCGGCCTTCAGCGCGGTCACCGTCGTGTTGACGTCCGGCGAGGAGATCGGCTGGGCGTTCTGGCCGTTGGCCTTGGTGTTGAGGAACTCGGCCATTGTCGCCGCGTACTCCGGGACGACCTGGATCTCGCCCTTCTCCAGAGCCGGCGCGTAGAGCTCCCGGTTGCCGATCTGCTGCACCTTGACCTGGTAGCCGGCGGCGCTGAGCGCGATCCGGTACAGCTCGCCCAGGATCTGGCTCTCGGCGAAGTTACCGGCGCCCACAGTGATGTCGCCGCCCGGGCCCTTGGCGATGCCCGCGGTGAGGTTGTTCGCGCTGGCGAACTCCTCGGCCGCCACCTTGGGAGTCTTGCGGTCCTCGTTGACAGCCTTGTTGAGCTGGATCAGCTTCGGGGTGTCGAGCGCGGCGGAGACCTTGTCCAGTGCGGCGATCAGCTGCGGATTGGCCGCCTTGCTGTTGACAGCGGGTATGACGTTGTCGGAGTTCTGGAGCTTCTTGTCGTCCTGCAGAGCGATGAGCTGCTGGCCGGCGACCGGGGCGCACCCGGCGCCGGAGGCGCTCGTCTGGGGTGCATCGGTGCCGGACGAGCCGGCGTCACCGCAGCCGGTGAGGAGTGCTGCCCCGGCGATGGCGCTGACCGCCCCGATCGCCAGACGTGTACGTGCGCGCATGTGCCCGCCTTCCGTGTCCCGGCGCGGCCCGTTCCGGGCCGGCCGCGTGTCCGACGGGCGATCCTGACTGTCGGCCGCCCGCGAATGTCCACCCAACATGGTCCGGAACCGACCGACAACTTGGGATGGACTTCGTCACCCCATCGTCACCGATTTGACGGGCGTGGGTTGCCAGCGCGACGCGGGCTCACCCGGACGGGTCAGGCGCTTCCGGTGGCGTCGGCGGCTCGGGGCCGCCCGAGGCGCTGCCGCCCGCGCCGCAGCGGCTTGGGGGTGACCAGCCGTTCGACGCCGCCGAGGACCACCTCGGCCAGCAGCGCGAGCCCGGCCACCAGCACGCCGCCGGCGACGATCTGCCCGCCGCCGGCCGCGATACCGATGCCGAAGCCGGTCCGGATGATCTGGCCCAGGCCGCCGCCGTTGACGAAGGAGGCCAGCGCCGCGGTCGCGATCACCTGGACCGCCGCGGTGCGGAAGCCGGCCGCCAGGTAGGGCACCGCGAGCGGCAACTCCACCCGGCGCAGCAACTGCCCGCCGGACAGGCCCATCCCCCGGGCCGCGTCGCGGGCCTCGGGGTCCACCTGCCGCACCCCGGTGTACGCGTTGGCCAGCAGCGGTGGCACGGCGAAGACAGCCAGTGCCACCACTACCGGTGTCTTCCCGAAGCCGCTGGCGAAGACGACCGGGAGGATGGTCAGCAGCGCCAGGGTGGGGATGGCCAGGGTGGCGTTGGAGATCAGCACCACGAGGCCGCCACCTCGACCGAGGTGCCCCAACCAGAGCCCGAGCGGCCAGGCCACCAGGCAGCCGAGCGCCACCGCCAGGGCGGAGATCGTCAGGTGCTCGCCGAGCCGGTCCAGCATGCCGCCGGGGTTGGTCCAGTTCAGTGGGTCGTTGATCCAGGTGATGGTCTGCCCGATCGGGTTTTCCGCGACGGTCACCGTGCCCTCCGAGTGGACCAGGGAGTCACCAGTCGGGCGACCAGGATGAGCAACAGGTCGAGCACGACAGCGAGCGCCACGCAGAGCAGGGCGGCCGTCATGATCTCGGCCTTGTAGAGGTTGTTCTGGAAGCCCGCGAAGATCAACTGCCCGAGCCCGCCGTGCCCCACCAGCACCCCGACCGTGACCAACGCCACAGTCGAGACGGTCGCCAGCCGCACGCCGGTGACGATGCCCGGCAACGCCAGCGGCAGGTCGATCCGGAACAGACGCCTCCACCGTCCGTAACCCATGCCCTCGGCGGCCTCGCGAACCTCCGGAGGCACCTGGTTGAGGCCGGCCACCACGTTGCGCACGATCAGCAGCAGCGCGTAGAGGACCAGCCCGACCAGCACCGTGGTCGCCCCGGTGCCCAGGTAGGGGGCGATGAACGCGAAGAGCGCCAACGACGGGATGGTGTAGACCACCCCACTGACAGCGAGGATCGGACCGGCGAGCGGACGGACCCAGTACGCCAGCACCGACAACGGCAGGGCGATCAGCACCGCGATCAACACCGCTCGCCCGGTGAGGGAGGCGTGTTCGCGCACCGCGGCGAGGATCGTGTCAGAGTTGTCCCGCACGTACTGCCAGGAGAACCAGGGGTTACCCGGGTCGGCCCGGTAGCTCAGGCGGAAGGACATACGTGGACGTTACCCCGGAGGCTGCCGGCGTGGCCCAATCCCCTCGCGCGGCGTCGATCTCCCTGGAGGGCATCCAGAAGCGCTACCCGAACGGCACCGAAGCCGTCCGGGACCTCAGCCTGGAGGTCCGGGCCGGCGAGCTGGTGGTGCTGATCGGCCCGTCCGGTTGCGGCAAGTCGACAGTGCTGCGGATGATCAATCGCCTGATCGAACCGACCGCCGGTCGCATCACGCTCGGCGACGAGGACGTCACGAACGTCGACCCGGTGCGACTGCGCCGTCGAATCGGATACGTGATTCAGAACGTCGGCCTCTTTCCACACCAAACCGTGCGGGCCAACGTGGCCACTGTGCCGGGCCTGCTCCGCTGGCCCAAGGGCCAGACCCGAGCGCGCGTCGACGAGCTGCTCGACCTGGTCGGGCTGGACCCGGCGGAGTTCGGCGGTCGCTACCCGCACGAGCTGTCGGGTGGCCAGCGGCAGCGGGTCGGGGTGGCCCGCGCACTCGCCGCCGACCCGGTGGTGCTGTTGATGGACGAGCCGTTCTCGGCCGTCGACCCGATCGTCCGGGCCCACCTCCAGGAGGAGTTCCTGCGCCTCCAGGCCGAGGTGCGCAAGACGATCGTGCTGGTCACCCACGACCTCGACGAGGCCGTCCGACTCGGTGACCGGATCGCGGTCCTCTCCGAGGGCGGGCACCTGGAGCAGTACGACACCCCTGCCGCGCTGCTCGGCGCACCCGCCACCGCGTTCGTACGCGAGTTCGTCGGCGCCGACCGGGGCATCCGCCGATTGGCGGTCACCCCGCTCGACCGGGAGGCGCTGGAGCCGGTGCCCGAGGACGCCGAACCGGACCTGCCCACCGTCGCCGTGGACGGCTCGGCGTACGACGCGTTGGCGGTCCTGCTCACCTCGGGCCGGGACCGGCTCCTCGTGACCGACGCCGGCCGGCCGGTGGGCGCGCTCAGCCGACAGCGCCTCCTCGACCTCGGCCGCCCGACCAACTGACCCGCTGGCCGAGGCAGACACGACCGCCGCGCTAACCCTCGCCTCGGTCGGGTCAGGCGCGACCGCCGAGGCTGGCGATGCCGATGATCCACCCGGTGAGGAAGCCGTAACCGGCACCGGTGCTGGCGTCCTGCAGGGCCCCCAGCAGTGACGGTGCCGGGCCGAGCAGCGCCGCCAACACGGCGGCCAGCCCGCCAGCCAGCACGTACGCGGCCCAGCCGGAGAAGAACTGGCTGACCGGGCCGGGCACCCGGGCGACCTGGGCGGCGGGCAACAGGTAGAGCAGCGCCACCGCGAGGACCACCAGCAGCACGGCTCGCAGGTCGGCGGCGAACAACCCGCCGGCCTGCCCGTCCGCGTCGAGCCGCCAGGCCGGCCAGGCGAGCAGGCGCGCGTAGAACGCCCCGGCCGACTCCGGGTCGGTCAGGGTGACGGCCCAGCCGGTGTACGCCGGACTGCCGCAGATGCCAACCAGCAGCAACACGGCGAGCGCGCCGGTGCCGGCGGCCGTGCCGTAGCGGCTGACCGGGCCGGAACGGTGCATGAGAGACGCGATCCGCCCAGGCCCCGAACCGGTGGCTCGAGCGGGCCTGGGCTGCCCCGAGCGGCTCAGTGCTTCATCAGGTAGTCGATGAAGGCGGCCCGCAGCAGCGGCGCCGACTCCTCGTAGCCGTGACCGGTCAGCTCCCGCCACAGCGCGTTGGCCTCGTCGATCGTCGGGCCGATCGAGTTCGGGGCGCCGTCCAGCACCGTGGCCTCGTCCGCGTTCGGCAGGTGGCGCAGCACCGACCAGAAGAAGGACACGTCCCGACGCTCCCGGGCCCGGGCGAACGCCCGCTCCCGCAGTTCCTCGGTGGACAGCGCGTCAAGCTCCTCGAACGAGGTTCCGCCCGGGGTGGCGGCAGGTGAGTCGGTCATGTCGCCGAGCCTAACGGTCGAGATCAGCTCCGGCTCGGCGGACGCGACGCGGCTCACCGCTCGTCGGTGTCCCACCGTCGTGGGCCGTCCTCCCACCGCGGATCCCGCCACGGGTCGATCGGTTGCGGCGCGGCCTGGGTCGGCAGCGTGGGAGGCCAGTTGTCGACGGACTGCGGCTGCGGCGTGGTCCAGCCCGAGCTGATCGTGCCGTCGCTGACCGGCTCGGGCCGGTCGGGGCCGCCCGGTCGGGGCCGCCCGAGCGTCTCGACCAGCCGGGTGACCAGCAACCCGACGCCGAGCGCTGCCCCGCCGATCATCCAGTTGCTCAGCGTCCAGCCGCGCTCCGGCGCGTACACCTGGAAGACCGTGACGAGGCCGACCGCCAGCAGCGTGCCGAACACACCGCCCCGGCGGCCGTAGGCGCTGGTGCCGGCGAGCAGGGCCACGCCCATGGCCAGCACCGTCCAGTCCAGCCCCGAGGTGGGCGCCACCGGCCCGGGGTCGTTGGCGGCGAGCAGGATGCCGGCCAGGGCCGCCAGCACCGTGGAGACGACCAACGCGACGGCGGTCACCACGGCGGCCACCGTGCCACGCCGACGGGCCGGGTCGGCGATCGGTCGGTACCGGCCGGCGAGCCGGCGGACCGCCCGGATCGCGCCGAACAGCCCACCCAGGACGGCCACCGCGGCGAAGCCGGCGAAGAGGTAACCGGCGCTGCGGGTGGGGTCGTAGTCGCCCTGCACCAGCACGGGCGCCGATCGGCGTTCGATGTACACCACAACGGCGGCGGCGCCGGCCAGGCTGGCGGCCCAGCCCGGTACGTGCAGCACCACCACCGCCAGCGCCAGCGCCAGCCCGCCCACCGCGGCGACCGCCACGGCCGGGCCGAGCGACGCCGGCAGGCCCCGGTCACCCTGCTCCGCGTAGTGCAGGGCGGCCGCTACCGCGATCGGGCCGACGGCCAGGTTCGGCGCGGCCGTGCGCAGGCTCAGCCCGGCGGCCAGGGCGAGCAACCCCAGCCCGACCGCGTTGATCAGCAGCGTGCGCAGGTTGCCGTCACGTACCGCGGCCGGATCCTCCCGCCAGAGCAGCCAGCTCACCGCGGCCAGCCCGGCCAGCAGCAGCAGCTCCCACCCCAGGTGTACGCCGATCCGATCCCGGCCGGGCTCACCGTGGGTGGGATCGTCGAAGACGTTGTCCAGGACGGCGGCCGGCACCCCCGACGAGGGTTCGGCCGACCGGTCCCGGCCCGCTTCTTCGTACCCCATGACGCCGCCTCCCCAGTGGCCGACCGTCCCCAGTCCGGCGCACGGACGGACCCTGGGTGGCCCTTGCTCTCCGATCGCAGGCACCGTACCCGCGCCCACAGCCGGGCGTAACCCCCTGCTCAGCGCTGGCCGGGGCGGCTCTCCCGAGGGTCCTGCTCGCTCTCGTCGTCCGGGCGTTCCGGCACCCGGCAGGAGTGCTCCAACCAGAGCGCGGCGCCGACCAGTGCCAGCGAGGCGAGCAGGCCTCCGCCGGCGGCCGGTCGATCGTCCAGGGCTGCGCGGGTGGTCTCCACGAAGAGCCAGCCGGTGAGCCCCGCGTAGAAGCCCGCGAAGATCGCGGCGGCCAGTGCCGACGCCTTGGCCAGCACCACGAAGCGGGCGACCAACAGCGGATTGACCGGCTCCCGACCCGGCTTGCGCTCGATCCGGCCCCGGGTGTTGATCGCGGCGTACGCCTCCAGCACGGCGAGCCCCGCCAGCGTCACCACCGGCAGCCAGGGCAGCCGGGGAATGCCGCTGTAGTAGAGGGTGCTGATCAGCAGCCAGGCCACCGCCGCCGCAGCCAGGCCGGCCACGACCAGTGTCGAGATCCGGGTGGGGCCCATCCGCGACCCGTCCGGGCCCGACCCGCGGGGTGGGGGCTTCGCCTGCGTCATGCCGGCCGGTTCCGCTCGGTCATGCCGTCGACTCTAACGCCAACTCCGGCCGGGGACGCAGTTCCAACGCCTCGTCCGCCGCGGGGCCGGTGGTCAGCAGGTCGGTCAGCCAGCCGTGACCGGGCAGCCGACCGTAGGGCTGGATGTCGATCCACGGACGCAGCACGAAGGCGCGCAGGTGCGCCCGGGGGTGCGGCAGGGTCAGCTCCTCCTCGTCGCTGAGCACCGGCTCGTCGTCGTCGCCCCAGACCGCGATCACGTCCACGTCGAGGGTGCGCGGCCCGAACCGCCGCTGCGGGTCACGGGCCCGTCCGGCCGCGCGCTCCGCGTCGCGGGCCCGCTCCAGCCAGTCGCGCGGGGTCGCGCTCTCGTCCTGCACGAGCACCACCGCATTGAGGTACGCGGGCTGATCGGTGTCGCCCCACGGTGGAGTCTCGTACACCCCGGAGAGCACGAGCACCGCGTCGCCGAGGGTGGCGACGGCCGTCCGCAGGTGCTCCAGGCGGTCGCCCAGGTTGCTGCCGAGCGAGAGAACCGCCCGGGTCATCGGGTACGCGTCCGGGTCATGGTGACGGCCACGTCGGTGAAGGTGTGCGGTACCGGAGCCTCCGGCTTGTGCACCGTGATCGTCGCGGCGTCGACCCGCTCGTCGGCCAGGCAGACCGCGAGGAGCCGGTCCGCCAGGGTCTCGATCAGGTTGACCGGCTCGCCGGTCACCACAGCGACCAGGCGTTCGGCCAGCTCACCGTAGTGCACTGTGGCGGTGACGTCGTCGCTGGCGGCGGCCGGGCCGAGGTCCAGCTCCAGGACGGCGTCGACCACGAAGTCCTGCCCCTGGACGCGCTCGAAGTCGTACACGCCGTGCCGGCCGCGCGCCCGCAGGCCGGTCAGGTGGATCCGGTCCGTCGTCATCGCCGTACCCCATGCTCGTGATCGTCGTGCGTTCGCTTCCTGTCGTGCGGCGGCACGGCCAGGCGAGGGCTGCCGGTCGCCGCCCAGACGGCGAGCGCGTCGGCGGTGGCCCGGACGTCGTGCACGCGTACACCCCAGGCGCCCGCGGCGACCGCGAGCACGCTGGTGGCCACTGTGGCCGCCTCCCGCTGGGCGGTCGGTCGCGGCGTGCCGTCCGCGGCGGCGAGCAACCCACCGAGGTACGACTTGCGGCTTGCCCCGAAGAGCAGCGGGTAGCCGAGATCCAGCAACTCCGGCAGGCGGGCGCTGAGCTCCCAGTTGTGTGCGGCCGTCTTGGCGAAGCCGAGCCCGGGGTCGACGATGAGGCGGTCGGCGGCCACCCCGGCGGCCAGCGCCGTGTCGATCCGTTGGGCCAACTCGGCCCGGACGTCGGCCACCACGTCGGTGTAGGTGGCCAGCTCGCGCATGCCTCGGGAGTGTCCACGCCAGTGCATCAGCACCCAGGGGCAGTGCGCGTCGCGGACCACCCGGGCCATGTCCGGATCGGCCAGGCCACCGGAGACGTCGTTGACCACCGCCGCTCCGGCGACCAGAGCGGCCTCCGCCACCCGCGCGCGGGTGGTGTCGACGCTGACCGCCACACCGGCGGCGGTCAGCTCGCGGATGACCGGCAACACCCGCTCGGTCTCGGTCGCGGCGTCGATCCGCTCGGCGCCCGGACGGGTCGACTCGCCACCGATGTCGACCAGGTGCGCACCGGCGTCGCGTAGACGGACGCCGTGTCCGACGGCGGCGTCCAGGTCGGCGTACCGTCCGCCGTCGGAGAAGGAGTCCGGTGTGACGTTGAGGACGCCCATCACCACCGGGCCCGAAGCCCGCACCAGATCGGTCACGACTAGACGGTACCGGTCGCGGCAGCGGCGCCCAGCGACCCGGGTAGGCCCCGCACCACTGCCCCTGACGTGCCGATTAGAACAGGTGTACGATCGGTCATCTGGGCAGTATCGGGCAGCCCCTTCGCGGCTTGTCGCAATCCGGGGCGGCCCGTACGCTTTGGAATTGGCCAGCATCGAGATGGCGAAGCTTGGAGGGAGGGCCGAAGCGGGGGAAAACCGCCCAAACCTCGCCACCCTCCGTGGTGAGTAACGAACACAGGGTCAAGAACGCCATGCCCTGTGGAGCACTTTTCCCGCCAGGCTTGCCTATTGCACCGCCGCGGCACCGCCGGCCGCGCTATGGGGAGGTTCCAGTGATCGCCTTCGAGCTCATGGAGACGGCGTCGTCCGGCGTCGCCCACGCGCTCTCCACCCTGGCGTCGGCTCCACTCGCGGAGCCGGCACCGAAGGGGATCGACACCAACAGTGTCGTCACCTTCTTCGCCAGCAAGATCGCGCCGATCCTGCTCGCCGTCCTGGGCGTCATCTTCATCGGCCGCGCCAGCCGAGGTGAGATCTCCAAGGTGCTGACCAGCTCCGCGATCGCCATCGTCGGGCTCGCCTTCATCGCGGGCGCGGCAACACTCTTCTTCGTCGGCGATTACCTGATCGACCTGATCTTCGAATAGGCGCGTTCACCAGATGCGGCTGCGCACCGACGACGACATCTACCGGGCCCGCCTGGTCTACCTCGGGCCGCCCGGTTACACCCTTCCGGTCCACCTGCCCTACGCCCAGTACGGGCTCTTCATGCTGCTGGTCCCCCTCTACATGTTCATCCACTGGCTGTTCACGTTGACGGTCGAGCTCTTCCCCGCCTGGGAGATCGCGCTCGCCATCGTGACCACGTCGTTCATCTTCCGGCACGTCGACCCCGATCGGCCGGCGCGGGTGGTCATCCGCACCGCGCTGACCGACTGGCGACGCACCCGGGAGCCGGCGGTCGAGCAGCGCGATCCGCGCCTGGTCGGCAGCCGGATCAGGATTCGGGAGGAGCTGGCATGACCGGACGTACGTCGAACGGTCCGTCGCAGGACGCGGGCATGGGTCTGCCGACAGTCGCCGAGGCGATCGCATGAGCCGCTCCTCCACGCCGGGCTCCCCGGCCGGCCGCCCGGGCGCACCGGTTGGTCACCGTGCGCACTCATTCGACTACACCGAGGACGAGGACGAGGTTGCCCTCGACCCCGCGCTGGTGACGTCACCCGGCCACGGCGCCGTCGGCGTGTTCCAGGCACCCCGGCCGATTCCCCGCCGGACGCCACAGGCCGAGCCCACCGCCGTGTCGGCCGGCGAGAACGCCGACATCGACTCCCCTTTCCTGGACCTCTTCGGCGGCGGGGGGCGACCCGCCTCGCCACGAGCCGTCACCGCCGGCCCGAGCACCCGCGAGCAGCAGGCGATCCCGCATCAGCCGCCACCCACCGCCAGCCCGGCACCAGCCCGGGCGGTTCCTGAGCTCGAACCACCCTGGACGCCTGCCGACCCGCCCGGCAATGGTGGCCGACCCGTCGAGCCACGACACGGCGGCGGCCACCCGGCCAGCGAGTCCCGGGTGCCGCATCAGGCCGGCGATCGACGGCCGATGCTGCGTCCGCCGGACGAGCCCGGCCCGCCCACCGACGGCGGGTCAGCGTCGGCGACCACCGGCCCCGTCCGCCAACCCGCCAGCACCGCGCAGGGCGGCCGCCCCGCAGCGACGGCCCGACCGGCGGCTCAGGCGTCCCGGCCGACGGCCGCCGCCAGCCGGTCCACCGCGCCGCCGGATCAGTCGGCCATGATCACCGCTGCGGATCGCCCAGCTCTCGAAAGCACGGCACGCCGGGTCACCGACTCGGATCGACCCCGGAGCACCGGCACCGCGGCCACCGGCAAGGAGGTCGCCGCACCGCGACAGCGCACGGCGAGCCGACCGGACCGACCGATCAAGCCGACCCGGGTTCGTGCTCCGAAGATCAAATTTGGGGATCGGGATCCGTCTGTCGAGCTGGCCATCACCGAGATCGCCGGTCACCTGACCTTCACGCCCAACACCGTCACCGCGTGGTATTGGCTGCCCGAGGTCCGCTGGGCGTTCCGGCCGGACGCCGAACGCGAGGCGCTGCTGTCGGCGATCTCCGAGCAGTACGCCGGCCTGGCCGGCTTCCGACTGCACCTGCGCCGCACCACCCGGCCGTTCCCCGCCGACGAGTGGGCGCGCACGATCGACACGCACACCTCCGCGCCGCTGCCCGACGTCCCCGGCACCACCGGCTGGGCCGACCACCTGGTCGCTGCCCAACGCCACCTGATGGCTGTCAACCACGCCGAGGGCCAGACCTACCTGGGTGTCACCTTCGCCCGGCGCTCCCTCGGCGACTCGCTCACCGAGCGGCTGCTGCGCACCTTCGGCAGGGGCACCGCCGATGGGGAACGCCGCAAGCTGGGCCGCACCGTGGAACAGTTCGACGAGGTGCTCGGGGCATTCGGCATGCGCGGCCGGCGGGTCACCGCCCAGGAGCTGGAATGGCTGCTCTACCGCTCGGTGGCGCTGTGCATGTCGCCGCCGAGCACCCTGTCCCCCGTCACCGACGGGCGCTGGGAGCGCGGCGACCTGCTCGCCATGACCGAGCAGGTCGAGCGCTACCGCACCCCGTACGGCTCGACGGTCAAGCTGGTCAACCGGATGACCGGCGAGGAGCGGCACGTGGCAGTGCTCGCTGTCGGCCGGATGGAGCCGCTGGAGATCCCGGAACGACACGAGCCCTGGCTGCACTTCCACGAGCGGCTGCCCTGGCCGATGGAAATCTCCACCCGCGTCGACATCCTCGGCTCCGGCGACTCCTTCCGTAATCTGGAACACCGGCTGCGGATGATCCGATCGCAACAGCTCGACTACGCCGAACACGGCATCGACGCGCCCCCGGAGCTGGAGCGACTGGCCAAGCGCGCCCTGGTGATCGGCGACGAGATGACCACCGGCCTGCCGGTCGACTCGGCCCGTGCCCACGGCTGGCACCGGATCGCGGTCGGCGGCCGGACCAGGGAGGAATGCCTGGAACGGGCCCGCCGGCTCATTCAGCTCTACTCCCGGGAGCTGCGCATCTCCCTGCAGCACCCGAAGAACCAGGACTGGCTGGCCCGCGAGTTCATCCCCGGTGAGCCGATCGCCAACACCGGCTACGTGCGCCGCATGCCGGTGCCGTTGCTCGCCGCCGCGCTCCCCCAGGCCGCCTCCAACGTGGGCGACCGGCGGGGCGACCTGATCGGCCGAACCGCCGGCACCTGCCGCCGCCCCGTCTTCCTCGACCTGCACTTCCCCATGGAGGTCCGGGAACGCTCCGGGCTCGCGGTCTTCGTCGCCGAACCGGGCGGTGGCAAGTCCACACTGCTCGGCGCCCTGGGCTACCTGGCCGCCCGCCGAGGTGTCCAGGTGACCCTGCTCGACCCGTCCGGCCCGCTGGCCCGCCTCTGCGCGATGCCCGAGCTGCGGCCGTACTCCCGGGTGTTGAACCTGACCGGCTCGGAGCACGGCACCCTGGCGCCCTACTCGCTCATCCCGACGCCGCTGCGCTCCGAGTTCGGCGTCGGGGCCGCCGGTGACCGGGAGTTCGAGATCGCGGTCTCCAACGCTCGGGCCGAACGGCGGATGCTGGTCCAGGACATCTGCATGATGCTCGTCCCGCCGCAGGTGGCCAGGGAGGCGTCGACCGCAACCCTCTTCCGGCACGCCGTCCGCCAGGTCCCCGCCGAGGAGACCTCCACCCTTGACGACGTGGTGAGCTGCCTCGGGCGGCTCGACGACGACGCCGGCAAGGAGCTGGCCAACCTCCTGCTGGACACCGCCGAGATGCCACTGGCTATGCTCTTCTTCGGCCGACCGCCGGAAGGGCTCCTCGGTGCCGACGCGGCACTCACCGTGATCACCATGGCCGGGCTACGGCTGCCCGACCTCAAGATCGAACGCGAGTACTGGTCAGCCGAGGAAGCGCTGGCCCTGCCAATGCTGCACACCGCGCACCGGCTCGCCGTCCGGCGCTGCTACGGCGGCTCGATGTCGTCCCGCAAACTCGTCGGCCTCGACGAGGCGCACTTCATGGAAGGTTGGCGGTCCGGGCGCTCCTTCCTGGTCCGACTCGCCCGCGACTCCCGCAAGTGGAACCTGGCCGCGCTGGTCGCCTCCCAGAACCCCAAAGACATCCTCGGCCTCGACGTGCAGAACCTCGTCTCCACAGTCTTCGTCGGCCGCATCGCCGAGGACGCCGAAATCGCCTCCGAGGCGCTACGGCTGCTGCGGGTGCCGGTCAACGACGGGTACGAGGCCACCCTGGCCTCGCTCTCCGCCGCCGACACAAGCTCGTCCAGCCGGCTCGGCTTCCGCGAGTTCGTAATGCGCGACGTCGACGGCCGGGTGCAGAAGGTCCGAGTCGACGTCTCGTACGTCGAAGGGCTGTTGGACCACCTCGACACGACGCCCGCCGCGATCGCCGCGGCGGCCGGAGTCCTGCCGAGCATCCCCCTGCCGGATCTGGAGGCGTGACATGGCTAGGGCCTGGGCAAGGACTGCGTCGTTCCTGCTCGCCCTTGGCGTGCTGGCCGGGGCCACCCTCACCTGGCCGCTGATCGGCGCGGAGGCCGCAGCCGCCGCACCGCCCGCCGCCCAGGCCCGCGCCGACCTCTGCACGACCGCCGAATGGCAGGCCGACTTCCGCGCCTGCGTGGCGAAGCTGAAGCAGGTCAGCAAGGCCGAAATCGATTGCCTCAAGCCACCTGTGCCTTCCGCTCCGGATTCGGGCCTGGCTGGCTGGTTCGCCTCCCGTCCGGACTCGTCCAAGCTGCCCGGGCCAAAGGGCATCTACAGCGACTACGGCTACGGCGGTTACAGCTTCAACACCTACAACGTGGAGGGCGGATGCGCATCCACCGTCCTCCATCCGGACTACAAGTTCACTACCACCGTCGCCAACGGTGAGCTCATGATCGCCACGGCGGTCGTGGGTGCCTCGAACGCCCTGCGGGAGCGAGCCTGGGATCCCCGCTCGATGTGGAGTTGGGCCGACCCACTGGTGGAGAAAGCCACCAAAGGCGTATACGAGAAAGTATTCAGCGTCTTCGGAATCGTCACGCTCTGCGTGGTGGGTCTCTACCTGCTCTGGCGCTCCCGCCAGTCGGACATGAGCAATGCGATGACGACGGCAGGCTGGGCCCTACTGGTGATGGTGGCAGTCACCGCGCTGGCAGCCTGGCCGGTCAAGTCGGCGAACATCGCCGACGGCACTCTGATCACCTCACTCGGCGTCGTACACGACGCCATAGGCCCGGCGTCAAAGGACACCCCGCCGGAAGAGTGCGACGATCCAGATCCCAAGGCCTGCAAGGACAACCGGCCGCCGGCCGTACGAGCCAGCGACACTGCGACCGAGGCGATGCTCTATCGCAATTGGCTGCGTGGAGTTCTCGGCTCGGCGGATAGCGAGACCGCCCGAAAGTATGGCCCTGCCCTGTACGACGCCAAGGCGTTCTCCTGGGAGGAGGCCGAGAAGCTGCGGGCCAACCCGGCCACCCGGCCAGCGACGATCGAGGCCAAGCAGCAGCAGTGGATGACTGTCGCGGGGCAGATCAAGAGCGAGGACCCGGAGGCGTACGAGTTCCTGACGGGCACCCGCGATATGGACCGAATCGGCTCCGGTTTTATCGCCGTGCTCGCGGCCGTGCTCTTCGCGATGTTCGACCTGACCGCGTCAGTGCTGGTCCTGCTGGGTTTCCTGATCTTCCGATGGGCGGTGATCGCGGCACCCATCCTGGGCACCATCGGCCTGCTCAGGCCGGCCAGCGCCGGCCTGCGACGGTTGGCGAACGCCGTGGTGGCTGCGGTGTTCAACATCGCCATCTTCGGCACTGGCGCCGCCATCTACCTGTTCGCCGTCGACCTGATCATGAGTACCCCTGCCCTGCCGGGTTGGCTTCAGGTGGTGCTGGTCTGGCTCTGCGGGGTGGTCGGATGGCTGCTGCTGCGGCCGTACCGGCGGATCACGCAACTCGGTGGCAAGGACAGCAGCGAAGCGGTCGGTTCGGCCGGGTCCTGGCATCGCCGGTTCTTCCGCGACATGCGGACCGCCGCTCGCCTGGACGTAGCCGAGCCGGGCGGCACCGCCGAGCCGGTGGGCGGACGTCGACTGTCGCCCGATGCAACCCAGACCCGGCTACGTCCCGAGGCGCGGCGGGAGGACCCGGCCCCGGTGCCGAACGCAGTGGCCGACGGCCGGCGCGCGGACGCGGTACGCCCCGACGGTCGAGAGCGGCCCGAAGAGGCCCCGGCCGAGGAGGGCAGGGGTCGGAGCCGCAAGACCGCCCCGCAGCCCCGACGCCGACAGCCAGCGACCTGGACCGAGCCGGACGTTCCGGCTGAGAATCCGTCGTTCGTTGTCTACCGCCCGGGCTCCACCGAGCGTGTACCGGATCGCACCGGACCTCGGGTGCGCTCAGAGGCGAGGTGACGGTCATGCGACGGGCGTTGGAATTCCTCTTCACCCGGGCGCTGCGATCCCGACTGGGCGTTGCGCTCGTGATCGGGGTGGTGGTCGTCGGTGTGCTCGGGGCGGCCAGGCTGATCTCCAACCCGGGCGACTCAGCCGATGGGTTGAGTAGCCGTCCGGATGGGCCGATCATCACCGTGGACCCGACGGCTGGCGACGACGGTCTGCTCAACAGCGCGGCTCCGCCGTCACCAGTGACGTCGCCCGGCGCCCGCACGCCCGAACAGACCGCCGACCGCTTCGCCAAGGCCTGGCTGGGCCGTCCCGGGATGACCACCGAAGAGTGGCAGGCTGGTCTGCGGCCACTCTCCACACCGGGGTTGAGGGAGAAGTTGACCGGTGCCGAGCCCGAGAGCGTGCCGGCCGAGAAGGTCGCTGGTCCTCCAACCATGCGGGAGCGGACCGAAACGTTCGTCGAGTTGCTACTCCCCCTTGATGCCGGCGGGCTCCGGTTGGAGCTGGTCACCTCCGACGATGGTTGGCTGGTCGACGTTCTGGACTGGGAGCGGCCGTGAGCGACGCTGGTAGCGCCAAAATCCGCCGCGGTCCCCTCCGGCTCGGTGTGGTCGCCGCGGTGCTCACCGGGATGTTGCTTCTGCTCTGCTGCACCGGCGGCACCGCTGCGTTCTTCCTCACCGGGCTCGGAGGCGACGACGCCGAGAACGGCGACACCATGGCGGGCATGGAGTGCGGGCCGGGCCGAGCGGTCAACATCGCGGGCAAGCTGCCGCGATTCGCCCAGTACGGCGACAGCCAGGTCCGCAATGCCGCGATCATCATCAAGGTCGGCCAGGACATGGGCGTACCTTCGCGAGGTTGGGTGGTTGCCCTCGCCACAGCTATGCAGGAGTCCGCCCTACGCAACCTGGCGAACAGCGGCGTAGCCGAGTCCCTGGCCCTGCCGCACGAGGGCGTTGGCGCGGACCACGACTCGCTGGGCCTGTTCCAGCAGCGGCCGGGTTGGGGCAGTGTCGCCGAGCGGTTGAACCCCGCGTACGCGGCCCGCAAGTTCTACGAGAAGCTCGTCAAGGTGGGGAGCTGGCAACAACGACCGCTGACCGTGGTCGCGCAGCGAGTCCAGGTCAGCGCATACCCGGACGCGTACGCCAAGCACGAAGAAATAGCCAGCCGGATCGTGGACGCGCTGGCCGGCGGCGCGGCCCGCACTGTCGAGATCAACGGCAAGGCGGTGTGCAACGCGGCCGAGCGCGGCCAGATCGCTGCCTCCGGTTGGACCGCACCCATCCCTGGCGGAGTCGGCTCCGGTTTCCGCACCGCCAGCCGGCCCAGCCACAACGGAGTCGACATCGGTGCGGCAAAGGGCACCGAGATTCGCGCGGCAGCGACCGGTCGAGTGTTGGTTTCGACCTGCGACGAGGACCGCCGCCTCCGGCAGGACTGCAACGTGGACGGATTCCCCGGCAAGGGAGGCTGCGGCTGGTTCGTCGACCTGCTGCACGCCGGTGGCTACATCACCCGGTACTGCCACATGGTGGTTCAGCCCTTCGTCAAGAAGAATCAGATCGTGACGGCCGGTCAGGTGATCGGCAAGGTCGGCAGCAGTGGTAACTCCTCCGGCCCGCACCTGCATTTCGAGGTTCACCTGCAGAATAACCGCAACGCCTCCGGCGCGGTGAACCCGGTCCCGTTCATGCGCGAGCGGGGTGCCCCGCTGCGCGCCGCTGAGTGAGGCCACCACGGGTATGACCGGACCGTTACCCGACCCGTTCGCCGACCAGCCGGACTGGGCACCGCAACCGCCGAGACCGCTGGCGATCGTCCCCGCGACCGAGCGGGTCGAGCTACGCGGTCGACGGGTGCTGGTCGGGCTACCCGGGATGGGTTGGCGCGGGGACCTGCGCGCGGACGACCGGGTGGTGCAGAGCGCCCGGACCTACGTTCCGGTGATCCCCGAGCACGAGTGGTACCGGGCCGAAGCCGACCAGGTCGAGGTGTTCGCGCCGCTGGTGCCGGTGGAGCGGGTCTGGGTGGAGACCGTCGGCAGCCGTCCGGAAGTTGACGACGCCCGGGACAACGGCATCCGGTTGGTTTCGCTGGACGGACCGGCACACCGGACCCCTACACCGGTCTTCGAAGCGGACGCGGTCACCGGTCGGCGGGTGGTGCACGTCGAGGGCGGCCTGGAGCACCGCGACCTTCGAGCGGTCACCGAAACCTACTCGGGCGCCGAAGGCGACATCTGCGTGCGAGTCACACCCGAGGTGGAGTGGTACCGCTGGGCCTGGCGCGGCCAGTCACCCACCACGCTGGAGGTCCCGGTTCACCTCCTATGGATTGAGTGACGTTAGCTAGCCGGCGTTCCGCCACAAATTCGCCACCCATCGTCACCCTCGACGACAGAGAACGTCCAGTCCTCACGGCGGCTGCTTCGGACAACGCCCTCGGCCGACCCAGAAATGGTCAGCGTGGTTTCGACCGTTTCTCCCTCACTCGATGGCGTGCGAGTCAGTTGGCCCCAACTGACTCGCACGGCTACGTTGAACTTCGACTCGCGCTGCTCAATTTCGACTCTGAGATCTCGAACGGCTTGCATGTCGGCCGGACTCTCGCAGGTGAAGAGGTCTGCTCTTACGTCATTGCGATCCACGAGGAACGCGCGCAGATAGTTGTCCACCACCACGTCTGGCGTGCTGCGGTCGGGTGTTGAGGCGCGGTTGTACCAAACCAGGGCGGTGGCGACCCCGCCGAGGCAGAGCAGGGCGAGCACGCCAGCGACGACAGTGAGCACCGTTCGCATCCGACGGCGTGGCGGCTGCGGTGCCGGCGTTACCGGGGCGGGCGGCAGCTGCTCGGAGGGTGTCCGCTGGGCCGGTACGCGGGAGACCTGGGAACCGGCGGGGGGCTGCACTGATTCCACCTCCTGAAGTTATCGGCTGGACGCTCCGGAGCCAATGCCTCAGATCCAGCGGATCGTGACGGACCCCTCCCCACCGGTGAGATCCACGACAACACCGGCGCAGCGCCGAGCCACCTCCCGGAGGAGGGCCGTCGGCTGGGATACCGTCTCTGCTTGGGGAGGGGTTGCCAACCTCGGGTAGAGGGGGTGGACGCGGTGGCCGGTCCGAAGGCTCGCACGAACCGCGCCGCAGCCCTGCACCGTCGGGCGGCGGCCGTCGCGACCGCGGCTGCCGGGATCCTGGACGAGACGCGGCCTGCTCCGGCCGATCAGCGCCGCCAGTACGAGGTGGCCGACCGGTTACGGACGGCCGCGGCTGTGCTGGCGCCGGGTTGGTCGGGCGCGGCACTGGACTCGCTCACAGTGGACTCGCCGGCGGGTGATGGTCCGCCGCCGTTCGTTCGGGTCGGTACCGCGGCACCGTTGGACGACGCTCGTTTCCCCGCTCTGGTGCCACTTGTCGGCACCGGTCACCTCAGCGTGGACGCTGACGCGAGGGAGCCGCGGGTGGCGGGGTTGCTCCGGGCCGTACTTCTGCGGTTGTTGGGTGCGGCACCGGCGGGTGCCCTGCTGATTCGCGCGGTGGATGCCACCGGAGCTGTGCTGACGCCGTTCGGGGCGCTCGCGGATGCCGGCCTGTTGCCGCCGCCGGCGGTGGACGTGGCGGGTCTGCGCGCGGTGCTGACCGAGGCGGAGCAGTGGGTGACGCCGGGGGCGAGTGGGCGGCGCCGTCACGATCGGACGCTGTTGCTGGTGGTGGCGGCGCTACCGGAGTCGACCGGCCCGTCCGATCTGGCGCGCATCGAGACGTTGGCCGAGCAGGGGCCGGCCGCTGGGTTGCACCTGGTGGTGGCGGGTTGGCCGCCCGCCGGCCCGTACTCGGCCCGGGCGCCCCTGCCGCACACCACTTCGCTGGCGTTGCGGAACGCGTACGCGCTGCTCGGCGATCCGCCGGGGGCGTCGTTCGCCGGCCCGGGCGCTGATCCACCGGGCGGTTTGAACTCACCGGTCTTCGTCGAGTCGGACCCGCCGGCCGAGTTGGTCGACGCGGTCTGTCGGCGGCTCGCCGAGCAGGTGGAGGCGGGTTCCCGGTTGGCGTTGGGTGCTCTGCTGCCGCCGACGGGTGAGCGACTGTGGGAATCGGATTCGGCCGACGGGCTGACCACTACCGTCGGCGATGCCGGGGGCCGATCGGTGCCGCTGGGCTTCACCGAGTTGACCCCGCACTGGCTGGTGAGTGGCCGGTCCGCTGCGGGCCGGGCGGCGTTCCTGACCACCGCGCTGCTCGGCCTGGCCGCCCGGTACGGCCCTGATGACCTGGCGTTCTACCTGGCGGATCTCGGCGACGGCGAGTCCTTCGTGGAGTTCTTGCAGACCGAGCGGGACCGGTCGTGGGTTCCGCAGGTGCGCGCGGCAGCGATGGCCGCCGACCGGGAGTACGTCCGGGATCTGCTGGACGAGTTGACGGCCGAGGTCCAGCGCCGCACGGAGGCGGGCGCTCGGGCCGGGGGGCAACGCTTCGCGGAGCTGCGTCAGCACCAGCCGCTGCCCCGGATCGTCTGTGTGGTGGACAATGTGCCGCTGCTCTTCGCCGAGCGGGATCGGCTGGCCGCCGAGGTGGCAGCCCAGTTGGACGGGCTGGCGCGGGCGGGTCGGGCGTACGGCGTGCACCTGGTGTTGGCGGGTGCGGGCGAGTTGGGGTTGAGTGCGCGCGCGGATGCTGGTCATCGGGATTCGGTGCTCGGGCAATTTCCGGTACGGGTGGCGCTGCCGGGCGGGAGTCCTGTGTTGGAGCCGACGAACGACTCGGCGGCCGGTCTACCGGTGGGCAGCGCGGTGGTGAACACTGCCGGCGGGCTCGGCGGCCCACGGGGTGCGATCCGTGGTCACGAACGGTTGATCCGTCACCCGGATCCGCAGGATCATCCGGAGGTCGTGGAAGAGCTGCGCCACGAGTTGTGGGCGGCGCGTCCGGTCGGGTCGGTGCCGCCGGTGGTCTTCGCGGGTTACGCCCGGCCGCTGCTGGGCAACGATCCGCGGCACCGGGCGGCCCTGGCGGGGCAGGCACACGGACCGGCCGCCCTGTTGGGCCGGGCGGTGGACGTGGCCCGCTCGACGGTCGCTGTGCCGCTGGGTCCGGCGGCCGGGCGCAACCTCGCGGTGCTGGGGTCGGGCGCCGCGGCGGGCGGGCTGTTGGCGACGGCGGCGCGCAGCACGTCGGCTCACCACGCACCGGGCAGTGCCCGCTTCCTGGTGGCGGTGCCGGATCCGGGCGCGCGGGCTTTGGCGGAGGCGTTGACGGCGGATTTGGCGACCCGGCATGCGGCCGAGTTGGTGGATCTGCCGACGCTGCTCGCGGACGCGGCCGACGACCTACCGACGTATCTGGTGGTCTTCGGGCTGGACCGGCCGGGGCCTCGGGAGCTACCGGTGGACCGGCTGCGGTCGCTCCTACGGGACGGGCCGCCGGCGGGCCGGCATCTGCTGGGCTGGTGGCGTGCGGTGCCGCCGTTCGCCGCGTTGTTCGAGCCGGCGGGCGAGGTCGACAAGCTCGCGGCGGTGGCCGTGCTGGACGTGCCGGTCGCGCAGCTCACAGCGGTCTTCGGTCGGCCGGTCGAGTGGCAGGTGCGCCCCGACCGGGCGGTGCTCTGGGACGGTCCGGACGAGCGGGGCACCGTTTTGGTGCCGTTCGCCGACGAGGCCGGCTGATCGGGTGGCGCACGTGGAGGGTGTCGAGGTGGATCCGATCGCGACGGTGACCGGGCCGGGGCGGCAGCGGGCAG
Source organism: Micromonospora sp. NBC_00362 (assembly GCF_026342155.1). Lineage (NCBI taxonomy): Bacteria > Bacillati > Actinomycetota > Actinomycetes > Micromonosporales > Micromonosporaceae > Micromonospora > Micromonospora sp. NBC_00362. The sequence goes on along the minus strand of NZ_JAPENH010000001.1, from coordinate 4,930,640 downwards.
CTGCGACGACCGGGGACGCCACGCCGCGGGCGGTCGAGCCCAGCACGGCCTGGACGGATTATCTTGCGGCCGCCCGCCAGTTGGACGGGGTACGCCGGGGCGCGGCTGCCGCTGCCGGTGAGCAGGCCCGGTCGGCGGAGGCCGCCCGGGAGGAGTTGACCGTGGTCCGTACCGGGCTGGCGAGTCAGCAGGAACGGCTTCGCGAGTTGGGCGTACCGGCGATCTCCCTGGTGCCGTCGCCGCCGGAGCTGACCGAGGCGGCACGGTCGATGGCGGGTGGCCCGGCGGCCGTTTTGGCGGCGCTGCGGACCGCGCGTGGTCGGGCCGAGGCGGCGGACGCGGCGCTGGCGGCGCGCCGCCGATTTCGGCCGGGGTCCTGGCCCGCGCGGGCCCGCAACCTCCTGGTGTACGGGCCGTTCGCGCTGCTGGTGCCGCTGATCCAGGTCGTGGTTCTCGCAACGACGGGGGTGGGACCGGCCACCGTGGCGGCGTTGATCTGCGGACTGCCGATGCCGGCGGTCGCGTTCGTCGCCGGTTGGATCGGCATTGGCCGGTTGTTCCGGGTCAGCCCCAGCGAGCGGCTGGACCGTACGGTGCGTTTCGGCGCGTTGGTGTGCCTGGTGCCGGCGGTGCTGGCCACGGCCGGCCTGCTGTTGGCGCTGCTCGCTGGCTGACCTACCGGGCCGGTAAGCCGCCCGGCCGGAGCAACGCCGGGCGGGTGGGGAAAACGCAACGGCCGGCCGTCCCGGGTGGGTGTCGGCCGGCCGTGGTGCGGCGGGTTGTCAGCGCGGGATGATCAGCGCCATCGCTTCGGCCCGCGACTTGGAGTCCGACTGCAGGATGCCGCGTACGGCCGACGTGATGGTCTTGGCACCGGATTTCTGGATGCCGCGCATCGCCATGCACATGTGTTCGCATTCGAGCACGACGACGACGCCGCGTGGTGCGAGTTTGCTCATCAGCAGGTCGGCGACCTGCGAGGTGAGCCGTTCCTGCACCTGCGGCCGACGGGCGAAGACCTCGACGAGGCGGGCCAGCTTGGACAGGCCGGTGATCCGCCCATCGGGGCCGGGGATGTAGCCGATGTGCGCGCTGCCCCGGAAGGGCAGCAGGTGGTGCTCACAGAGGCTCATCACGTCGATGTCCCGGACGATGACCAGCTCTTCGTGGTTGGCCTCGAAGGTGGTGCTGAGCACCTGGGCCGGGTCGACCCGCAGGCCGGCGAAGAGTTCGGCGTACGCCCGGGCGACCCGGGCCGGGGTCTGCTGGAGGCCGTCGCGGTCCGGGTCCTCGCCGACCGCGATCAGGATCTCGCGGACGGCCTTCTCGATCCGGCCGAGGTCGACAGCGTCCTCGACGGGGCGGCCGGTCAGTTTGCCGCTGATCAGCCGCGCGGCCACGTAGTCCAGCTCGTCGTCGCCGTCGGGTTCGGTCGCGGAGACGGCCAGCTCCCGGTGTGGGGAGCTGGCCGTCGGGTCGTTGCTCAGTGCGTGCCGTCCGAGTTGTTGGACGGCGCGACGCCGCCGACCGACGCCTGCGCGCCGTCGGCTTGGGCCTGCGCCTTGAGCTTGTCCTTCTCCGAAGGGGTGAGCACGGGCGGCTCGGTGGACGGCTGACGCTTGCCGAAGCCGTTGTACGGCGCCAGCGGCGGGCGCTTGACCACCCGGGAGCAGATCCGCGCCATGTCGGCAGTGGAGAGGGTTTCCTTCTCCATCAGCTCGAGCACGATGTTGTCCAGGACGTCCCGGTATTCCACCAGGATCTCCCAGGCCTCGTCGTGCGCCAGCTCGACCAGTGCCCGCATCTCGCCGTCGATCTCGGCGGCCACCGAGTCCGAGTAGTCCCGCTCGTGGCCCATGTTGCGGCCGAGGAACGGCTCGTCCCCGCTGGTGCCGTACTTGATCGCGCCGAGCTTGGAGCTCATGCCGTACTGGGTGATCATCGCGCGGGCCAGTTGGGTGGCCTTCTCGATGTCGTTGCCGGCGCCGGTGGTCGGCTCGTGGAAGACCAGTTCCTCGGCGGCGCGACCGCCCAGCGCGTACGCCAGGGTGTCGATCATTTCGGCGCGGGTCTGGGTGTACTTGTCTTCGGTGGGGAGCACCAGGGTGTGGCCCAGCGAGCGACCACGGGACAGGATCGTCACCTTGTGCACCGGCGCGGCGTGCGGCAGCGCCCAGGCGACCAGCGCGTGACCACCCTCGTGGTACGCGGTGATCTTCTTTTCGTTGTCGCTCATCACCCGGGTCCGCCGCTGCGGACCGGCGACCACCCGGTCGATCGACTCTTCCAGCGAGTCGTTGGAGATCGCCCGCTGCTCCTTACGAGCGGTGAGCAGGGCCGACTCGTTGATCACGTTGGCCAGGTCGGCGCCGCTGAAGCCAGGCGTGCGACGGGCCACCGCGTCGAGATCGACGTCGGGCGTGAACGGCTTGCCCTTGGCGTGCACCCGCAGGATGGCCTTGCGGCCCTCCATGTCGGGGGCGTCCACCGGGATCTGCCGGTCGAACCGGCCCGGGCGCAGCAGCGCCGGGTCGAGGATGTCCGGCCGGTTGGTGGCGGCGATCAGGATGACGCCGCCCTTGGTGTCGAAGCCGTCCATCTCGACGAGGAGCTGGTTGAGCGTCTGCTCGCGCTCGTCGTGGCCGCCGCCCATGCCGGCGCCACGGTGCCGGCCGACGGCGTCGATCTCGTCGACGAAGACGATCGCCGGGGCGTTCGTCTTGGCCTGCTCGAACAGGTCACGGACCCGGCTGGCGCCGACGCCGACGAACATCTCCACGAAGTCCGAGCCGGAGATGGAGTAGAAGGGCACTCCGGCCTCGCCGGCGACCGCGCGGGCCAGCAGCGTCTTGCCGGTGCCGGGCGGGCCGAACAGCAGCACGCCCTTCGGGATCTTGGCGCCCAGGGCCTGGTACTTGGCCGGGTTCTGCAGGAAGTCCTTGATCTCGTACAGCTCTTCGACGGCCTCCTCGGCACCCGCGACGTCCGCGAAGGTCGTCTTCGGAGTGTCCTTGGTGATCATCTTGGCCTTGGACTTGCCGAAGTTGAGCACCCGGGAGCCGCCGCCCTGCATCTGCGACATGAAGAACAGCAGCAGGAGCACGAGCAGCGCGATCGGCAGCAGGTTGACCAGCAGGCTCACCCAGATGCTGTCCGACGAGACCTTGGCGTCGGCCGGGCCGGTGACCCGGTTGTTCGCCTTGGCGTCCAGCACCTCGTTCCAGATCTCGTCGCCGACCTGGTACGGGAACTGGGCCTCGATCTTGTTGGTCTCGGTCTTGCCGAACTTGGTCTTCTGAGCCAGGTCCAGCTGGAGCGTCTGCTCCTTGTCCTGGAAGACCACCTTGTTGATCTTGGCGGTGTGCAGTTGATCGAGCGCAACGGAAGTGTCCACGCGGTGGTAGCTGGGACCACTGGTGAACAGCTGACTGAGCACAACGGCGCCGAGGATGACCAGGATGATCCAGACCACCGGTCGGCGGAAGAAACGCGTACGTTCCATACTGTTGTCGAGCGCCGGGGCGCCCGCATCCTCCTGATCGACGTCCTGACCGTCTGATGGTGTCGCCGCGTTGAGCGGCGGCCGGAGCCGCCGTGCGGGCCGGCCTCGACCCCGAGGCGCGAAAACTACCGCGCCGCGGTCATTCGACGGTACACCGTGTACGCGAGGAGTGAGCTTGCGAGCCCCGCAGTCGTGCACCATCAAAAGACCGTGTACGCCAGCAGCGAACCTGCGAGCCTACGCACCCTGCGCGCCTTCGACATCGACGACACGCACCGTGGGCAGGCCCACCAGCCCCGCAGCCAACGTACGGCGAGTCCGGGTGGAAGCCGGCGTGGCGGGGAGTCCGGCTCGGCCACCCGAGCGCCCGGTCACGCGATCGAGAGGGTCGAGCGCGGAGAAACCTCCGAGCCACCGTGCTACACGGTAACCGCATCAGCTGAGAGCGCGCTGAACGTCGGCTTGATGGATGCCGATGCAAGTAGGGCTCATGTCGACCGGTAGGCCGCCGCGACAGGTCGGCGGGCCGTCGCGACGGGTCGGGCCCGGCGTCAGGAGCGGGCGTAGACCTCGGGCTTGAGCACCCCGACGTACGGCAGCTCCCGGTAGCGCTCAGCGAAGTCGAGGCCGTACCCGACCACGAACTCGGTGGGGATGTCGAAGCCGACGTACTTCACCGGAACCGGCACCTTCACCGCGTCCGGCTTGCGGAACAGGGCGACCACCTCGACGCTCGCCGCCGAGCGCGACTCGAGGTAGCGCAGCAGCCAGGAGAGCGTGAGCCCGGAGTCGACGATGTCCTCGACGACGATCACGTGCCGACCGGCGATGTCCCGGTCCAGATCCTTGAGGATGCGGACCACCCCGGAGGAGGTGGTGCCCTGGCCGTAGGACGAGATGGCCATGAAGTCGAGCTCCGCAGGCGGGCCGTTGCGGCCCAGCGCCCGGGCGAAGTCCGCCATGAACATCACCGCGCCCTTGAGGACGCACACCAGCAGCAGCCCGTCACCCACGTGGGAGTAGTCGGCGGAAACCTGCTTGGCCAGCTCCGCCGTCTTCTCGCGGATCTGCGCCTCGGAGATGATCACGTGGTCGATGTCGGCGTCGTACCAGGAGCCGTCAGCCATGACTCCTAGCCTGCCGTACGTCGGATGGCCTCCGTCGGCGGGGCCGCACCTTTGGCGCGGTCCCGCCGAGGATTTTCCGGGCAAATAGCGCTAATAACATCAGTTGGTGCGTGACCGCCAGCGGCGGCCATCGTCGCTCGGCTTCCAGTCGGCCGAATCGTGGCTGTCGACGGTGAGGCCGGCCGCCGAGGCAGCGGCGAGGAGGACGAGGAACAGGAGGATGAACAGGAACTCCATGGCGGCGCTCGCTTTCGCATGATTGCTGTCGGTTTCGCCGCCGGTGCGCACCGGACTGAGACCAGTCTGCGACGTCACGAAGCGACCGGACAGTGGCAGGAATGCCATTGGTCATCGATTTACTGCCACCTGTCGGGTTACCCTCGTCACATGCTGCGGTCCGTTGCCGTCCTCGCCCTCGACCAGGTCGCTCCCTTCGAGCTCGGCGTGCTCGCCGAGGTGTTCGGCACCGACCGGACAGCCGACGGTTTCCCCGCCTACCGCTTCCAGGTGTGCAGCCCGGACGGCGCTCCCGTGCGTACCTCGTCCGGCTTCCACCTCACCCCCCACGCCGACCTCGGCCCGGTCGACGAGGCCGACCTGGTGGCCATCCCCGCGCACAGCCAGGGCACCACGGTCCCCGGCCCGGTGCTCGACGCGCTCCGCCGGGCCGACGCCCGCGGAGCGCACCTGTTCAGCGTCTGCTCCGGCGCCTTCCTGCTCGGCGAGGCCGGGCTGCTCGACGACCGCGAGTGCACCACCCACTGGCGGTACGTGGACGAGCTGCAACGGCGACACCCGCGCGCCCGGGTGCGGTGCAACTCGCTCTACGTCCAGGACGGTCGGTTGCTCACCAGCGCAGGCACGGCGGCCGGCATCGACGCGTGCCTGCACCTGATCCGCCAGGAGCACGGCTCGACCACCGCGACCCGACTGGCCCGGCGGATGGTGGTCCCGCCGCACCGCGACGGCGGCCAGTCCCAGTACGTCGAGGCGCCCATCCCGAAGGCGCCCGAGGCACCCACCCTCGAACCGGTGCTGGAGTGGCTGATGGGTCACCTGGACCGGACGATCACCGTGGAGGAGTTGGCCGCCCGCGCCGGCATGGCGCCCCGCACGTTCGCCCGCCGGTTCCGCGCCGAGACCGGCACCACCCCGCACGACTGGCTCACCAACCAGCGGGTGCTGCTCGCCCGGCGGTTGCTGGAGGAGACCCCGTTGAGCGTGGAGGCGGTCGCCGACCAGTCCGGCTTCGGCGACGCGGCAGCGTTGCGCCACCACTTCAGTCGCCGGGTCGGCGCCACCCCGCACAGCTACCGGACCACCTTCCGCGACCGGGCGCACAGCGGCTGAGACCGGCAGGTCAGGTCAGGTGGGGCGCACCGATGCCAGCCGGCCGTCGCGGCGGAGCACCCGAACGCCGCCGGGCAGGTCGGCCGGGCCCTGACCGTGCCAATCGGTGACCAGGGCGTCCAGGGCGGCGACGTGCCGATGCGACAGGGCACCGGGCAGCGCGCCCACCTCGCGGGCCCAGGAGTGCAGCACCCGGCCGCGTACGGCGGGCACCAGGCCGAGCAGCGCTGGCACTGACAGCCCTCCGTCGGGGCACCGGGCCGCCGCAAGCGCCGTCCCCGCCAACTCGTCGAGCGCGGCGTTGTCGGCGGCCACCAGCCGGGCGGTGCGCGCCAGGTTGTCCACCACGCCCGGCCCGAGCGCCCGCACCAGCGCCGGCAGCAGGTCGCCCCGCACCCTCGACCGGGCGTACGACGGGTCGCTGTTGTGCGGGTCCTGCCAGGGGCTCAGCCCGAGGACGGCGCAGGCGGCGCGCGTCTGCTCCCGACCGATCTCCAACAGCGGGCGCACCAGTGGCACCCCGCCCAGATCGCGCCGGGCGGGCATCCCGGCCAGCCCTCGTGGGCCGGCGCCCCGGGCGAGCGCGAGCAGCACCGTCTCCGCCTGGTCGTCACGGGTGTGCCCGGTGAGCACCGCGACGGCGTTCTGCTGCCGGGCCGCTTCGGTCAGCGCCTCGTAGCGGGCCTCGCGGGCGGCCGCCTCCGGCCCGCCGGGACGCCCGGCCACCTCCACCCGGGCCACCGTCACCGACGCGAACCCGACAGCCCGCCCCCAGGTGGCCACCGCCTCGGCGCGCTCCGCGGAGCCGTCCTGCAGGCCGTGGTCGACGGTGACGAGCGCCGCGGCGCGGCCCAGCCGCGGTGCCACGAAGACGGTGGCCGCCGCGAGCGCGAGCGAGTCGGCACCACCGGAGCACGCGACCAGCACCGGACCACCGAATGGCAGACCGGTCAGGGCGCGGCGGACCGCCACCCGGATCGCGGCCACCGGCGGAGCGAGCGCGGCCACCGGCGGGTGGTCAGCCAGCGGCCGGGATGGGGCCGGCCGGGCCGTGCACCCGGGCGACCCAGGCGTCCGGGTCACCCAGCTCCGACAGTCGGGGCAGGGTCAGCGGCGAGTTGAAGATCGAGTTGAACCCGTCCATGCCGACGCGTTCCACCACCCCGTGCACGAACTTGCGCCCCTCGGCGTACTGGCGCATCTTGACGTCCACCCCGAGTAGCCGGCGGATCGCCTTCTCCAGCGGGTTGCCCGCCTCCCGGCGTCGGTTGAACGACGCCCGGATCCGCTCCACGCTCGGGATCACCTGCGGGCCGACGCCGTCCATCACGAACTCGGCGTGCCCCTCCAACAGGGTCATCAACGCGGTGAGCCGGTCCAGTACGGCCCGCTGGGCCGGGGTCTGCACGATGTCCAGCACGCTGGTGCGGCTCTCCGAATCACGAACCGCGTCGGACAACGTGGCCACCCCGCGCCGCAACCGTTCGACCAGGTGCTCACTTCCGCTGGACGAGGCGTCGACGAACGCCTGCACCTCGCTGAGGAAATAGGCCCGCATCCACGGCACGGCAGTGAACTGGGTGCGGTGGGTGACCTCGTGCAGACACACCCAGAGCCGGAAGTCCCGAGGGTCGGCGCCGAGCTTGCGCTCCACCTCGACGATGTTCGGTGCGACCAGGAGCAGCTGGCCCGGGTCGGCCGAGAAGACCTCGTACTGGCCGAGCACCCGGCCGGAGAGGTAGGCCAGCACCGTCCCGGCCTGCACCCCGGTGAGCCGGGACCCGATCGCCTCGGTCAACGCGCCCGGTTGTTTGTCGCCGGAGAGCCGACTCACCAGCGGTGTGATCACCTCGCGGAGACCGGCGATGTTCGTCGCGGCCCAGTCGCGGCGATCGACCACCCGGACCGGCGGGTGCGACACCTGCGCCCGCAACCCCGTGTAGTCGGCCACGTGCCCGGCCGCCTCGTCGGTCAGCCGACGCAGGTCGCCGACCACGTCGGTGGCTTCCGCGTACGACACGCGGGGGCCAGACTTGCTCAACGCCCCCGCCGTGGCGGCGGCCAGATCCCAGTCCACGAACTGCGCCATGAACCCACCGTACCCGCGCCGCGACACCCCGGCCCGGGCTCGCGCCCTCGATCGACACCGGTGGCGACCGCGTCACCCCCCGACCGGCGACTGTCAGCCGCAGCCGCAACCGGCCAGCGCTGCGGCGATCCGGTCCAGTGCCGGCTGGGCGGTGTCCCGGTCACCCGGCACCTTGTCGGTGAGCACCGCGAAGGTCAACAGGCGACCATCGGCGGTGGTTACCAGGCCCGCGACGGAGTGCACGCCGGTCAGGGTGCCGGTCTTGGCCCGGACGCTGCCCGCGCCCGCGGCAGTGCCAGCGGCGTTGCGGTAGCGCTCGTTCAGCGTCCCGGACCAACCGCCCACCGGCAGACCACCGAAGACGCCGGCCAGCTCCGGATGGTCCGGACTGGCGGCCAGGCGGATCAGATCGGTCAGCAGCGACGGGCTGATCCGGTTGAGCCGGGACAGGCCGCTGCCGTCGGAGACGCTGATCTCGTCGGCGGGCAGGCCCAGCTCCGCCACCTCGGCGTCCATGGCGGCGGCGCCACCGTCGAAGGAGGCGGGCTGTCCGCGGGCCAACGCGACCTGCCGGGCGAGCGCCTCGGCCACCAGGTTGTCGCTCTCGCTGATCATGACGTCGACGAGCCGGATCAGCGGCGGGGACTGCACCACGCCCAGTTCGGTACCCGGTGCCGGGCTGGCGCCGGTCGCCGCCTGAGGCGGGGCAGCGCCCCGCTTCACGGCGGAGGTCGGCACCCCGAGCAACCGGGCGAACGCCTTGCCGGCGGCCAGGTCCGGCTCGGCGAACCGCTGGGCGGACCCGTGCTCGACGCCCGGGTCGGTACGCGCGCCGTCGGTCATCAACGCGGTCATCGCGCCGCCCGAACCGCCGGTGGGGATGTCGTCGTCCCAGCCGGGGCCGTAGACCGGGCCGGAGTAGACCGAACCGTCGACCGTGACACTGGTCGGGGAGGTGCCGCCGAGCGCGGTACGCACCTGGGCGGCCAGGTCGTCGAGGCGCGCCGCACCCGGGTAGTAGCCCTTCTTGTTGATCGCGAGGGTCGGGTCGCCGCCCCCGACGATCACCACCTCGCCGGCCTTCGCGCCGGCCACGGCACGGGTGGGGATCCGGTAGCCGGGGCCCCGGGCCGCCAGCACCGTCACAGCGGTCGCCAGCTTCGTTACCGAGGCGGGCACCGTGCCGTCGTCCGCCCCCTTGGCGAACAGCGTCTGACCGGTGATCACGTCGGCGACCGAGACGTTCACCCGGTCGCCCAGGGCGGCGACGCCGACCAGTGGATCGAGCACGGCCCGAACCCCGTCCGGGGTGGGCACCGGGGCGTTCGAATCCGGGCCACCCAGCACGTCCGACGGGGCGGGCTCCGGAGTCGCGCCGACCGCGTTCGTCCCGGGCCCGGCGTCGTCGCCCAGCCACCCGGCGACCGGGCCGGGACGGGTGATCACGACCGCGACGCTGGCGAGCACCAGCAGGAGCACGGCGGCCAGCAGCACCGGCAGCCGCCTCCGGCGGCGCGTCGCGGCGGCTGCCGGTGCGGGCGTGGCGTCGGCGGGCGCCGGCAACGCGGAGATCGGTGGGCCCACCGGGGGGACCCCGCCAGTGCCGGGGGCGGTCGGCGCGGGACCGAACGACGGGCTGACCGGCGCAGGACTGACCGGGACCGTGGCACTGCCGCGTGGCGGGCCGCTCACCGGTTGCTCACCGCCGGCTACCGGGAAGTGACCCGCGTTCGGAGCGGGCGACGCCGGCCCGGCCGGCGGGCGCCAGGGCAGCGGCGGGGGCCGCTCGGGCACCGTTTCCGGTGCCGGGGTCGGAGCTTCGGGAGCTCGTGGGAGGTGCGCCTCCGGCACCGGGACCCGTCCCTTGGCACTGCCGGAGCCGGATCGTCCGGTACCGTGCGCGGAGCCCCCGTCCGGGCGGTAGTGTGAATCTTCCCTCCCCACGACCCCCTCCTCCCCCAGCGAAAATCGGCTTGGGTGACACTACTTCGGTCCGAAGACTATGCGGCGGCCGGAGTCGGCGGGTGGGCATTCACCTGTCCGGAGGGCCGCCAGTGGTTCCGTTAGCCAGCGTGGGCAGACGAGGGAGCGTGCAGATGGATTTCGACGTGACGGTTGAGATCCCCAAAGGTCACCGGAACAAGTACGAGGTGGACCACAAGACCGGCCGGATCCGGTTGGACCGCACCCTCTTCACCTCCACCCAGTACCCGGCCGACTACGGGTTCATCGAGGGCACCCTCGGCGAGGACGGCGACCCGCTGGACGCGCTGGTGCTGGTCCCCGAGCCGACCTTCCCGGGCTGCCTGATCCGCTGCCGCACCATCGGCATGTTCCGGATGACCGACGAGAAGGGCGGGGACGACAAGGTCCTCTGCGTGCCCTACGAGGATCCTCGCCAGGAGCACCTGCGCGACATCCACCACCTCGGCGAGTTCGACCGGCTGGAGATCCAGCACTTCTTCGAGGTGTACAAGGACCTGGAGCCCGGCAAGTCGGTGGAGGGCGCGACCTGGGTCGGCCGCACCGAGGCCGAGGCCGAGATCCACGCCTCCTACAAGCGAGCCAGGGACGCCGAGGCGCGCGGCGAATCCATGCACTGACGAACGCTGACGCACCGGGCCCGGGGGCCGCTCAACCGAGCAGCCCTCGGGCCCGGTCGTACAGGTCGAGCACCGCGCAGGCGATCGGCACCACGGCGACCACCAGGGCCGTGTCGGTGAGGTCCGCGATCCTCCCGAGGTACGGCGAGACCGGCCGGCGGGCGTACCCGGTGCCGCTGGCGACCGCCACCAGGGCCAGCGCCGCCCCGCCCAGGATCAGCACCAACCGCCCGGTCTCGTCGGCCCGGCCGACCAGCACGGCACCCAGCGCCGCGTAGCCGGCCAGCCCGGCGAGCACCGTCGGCACCCGGTGTCGCAGCGCCACGAACAGCCGCGACCGCAGCAGCAGCACCGCCGAGGTAACCGCCACCAGCACCCGACCGGCAGTGCCACCGACGACCACGAGGACCACAGCGGTGGCCACCACCAGCAGGGCGTGGCCGATCAGCATCCCCGTGAGCATCTCCTCGGTGCGGATCACCGCAGCGTGCACCCGGCCCCGGTCCGGCAGGTCCCGGACCCGCTCCGGCTCCTCCGCCGAGGTGGTGGCCGGCAGGGTGATCGGCGGCAGGGGCAACTTGCCCAGCCGGATGGCCAACAGCGGAATCACGCCGACGGCGAAGACCAGTGCGCCGAGCAGCACCGCCGCCGTACCGGCCGTGGTCATCAGCAGCCCACCGAGCGCGGCCGCCGCACCGATCAGGCCGACAGTGACACCGGCCACGAAGACCCGCAGCCGACTGGCCACCCCGAGGAGACCGATCAACGCCGCCAGCAGCAGCGCGACCGAGCCGGCCAGCAGTTCGGGGGCGCCGACCCAGCGGGCCGGCCCGATCGGCCCGACCGGGTCGCCGGAGCCGACGGCCAGGGCACCGGCAGTGAACGCGTAGGGCAGCGCGTAGCCGCCGAGCGTCGCCCCGGCGGCGCCGTCGCCGTTGGCACGGGAGGCGACAGCGCCGGCCACGGTGAGCACCAGCGCCACCGCGACGGCCGCCAGCCAACCGACCCGGTGCGTCGGGCCACCGGCGAGCAGCGCGAGCAGTCCAACCCCGAGGGGTACGGCGGCACCTGCCAGACCCGCTGCCCGGGTGGCGGTGGGCGACCAGGCGCCGCCACGGCGGCGGGCACCGTCGACGATCGCCTCGATGACGTCGTCGTACTCCAACTCGGGCCAGTGCGCGCGGGCCGGCACGAGGTGCAGCACCTCACCGTCGCGGACCCCCTGCGGCAGCAGCGCCTGTGCGGTCACCAGCAACGCCCCGTCGGTGCGGCGGAGCACCCAACCGCCGTGCTGCTCGCCGTCGTCGGCGAGCCCGACACCGGCGTGCCGGAGCACGTCGGGCAGCAGCTCAGCCAGGGGCACCTGCTCCGGCAGGGCGACGTCCACCCGTCGTTGCGGCGCGCTGATGGTGACGCGTGCCAGCCCGGTAGTCATCGACTGGTCTCCATATCGACTGGGATCGGAGGCTGCGCGGACGACAGGACTTTACCTACCATGAGCCAGGCTCGGGTTACCCAGCGCTGTCAGGAGGCCGAGTGTCCACCGTCGTCATCAAGCGTCCACCGCGCCGACCAGCGCCGGAGATTCCCGCCGGTGAGCTGTCGGTCGACGCGCCGCCGGAGATTCCCGTGGTGACCGGCGGGCGATGGCAGCAGCTGCTCATGCTGCTGCCCATGCTCGGCGGCACTGTCGCGATGGCGATGATGTTCGGCCGGGGCGGTGGGGCCTACTCGTACGTGGTGGGCGGCATGTTCGGGCTCTCCTCGTTGGCGATGCTGGTGACGTCCTGGGGCAGCGCCTCCGGCACCCCGAAGAAGTCCGAGATGATGGCCGCCCGCAGGGAGTACCTGCGTCACCTGGCCACGCTGCGGCGGCGGGTCCGGCGGACCGCGGGCCAGCAACGGGCCGGGCTCTTCTACAGGCATCCGGATCCGGGCCGGCTCTGGTCGACGGTGGACAGCCACCGGGTCTGGGAGCGGCGCCCCGCCGACCCCGATTTCGCTGTGGTGCGGGTCGCCGTCGGGCCACAGACACTGGCCACCCCACTGGTCCCACCGGTCACCCGGCCGCTGGAGGAGCTCGAGCCGATGACCGCCGGCGCGCTACGCCGCTTCCTGGACGCGTACTCGGTGGTGCCGGACCTACCGGTGGCGCTGTCGCTGCGCAGCTTCGCCCGGGTGCACGTACGATCCGCCGGCCGCGCCCGGGCGACCACCCCGACCACCGGCGGGCCACCCACCGGCGACCCGGCGGCGCAGGCGCTGGTCCGGGCCGTGCTGACCCAGCTGGCGGTCTTCCACGCCCCCGACGAGCTGCTCGTCGCGGTCTGCGCCGGGCCGGAGCGCCGCGCCTGCTGGGAGTGGGTGAAGTGGCTCCCGCACGCCCACCATCCCGGCCGCACCGACGCGCTCGGCCCGGTACGCCTGGTCACCAGCTCGGCCGCCGAGTTGGAGTCGTTGCTGGCCGACGTGCTGGCCACCCGGTCCCGGTTCAGCCCGGCCGGCCCGGCCACCGACGGCCCGCACGTGGTGGTGGTCCTCGACGGCGGCGACCTGACCGGTGCCAGTGACCTGACCGGCGACGGCGGCATCGACGCGGTAACAGTGCTGGACCTGGACACCCCGCCGCCCCGACTGCTGGACCGGTACGCGCTGCTGCTGGAGTTGCACGGCCGGCGGCTGCACTCGCGGTCGTCCGACGGGCACGCCGAGGTGGGCACCGCCGACCAGTTGGACCTGGCCGACGCCGAGGCGGTCGCCCGACGGTTGGCGCCGCTGCGGCTGGCCGGCGCGGCCCGCGGGCCGGACGCTCCGCTCCAGGCCGACCTGGGCCTACCCGAGTTGCTCGGCCTCGGTGACCCGGAGAGCTTCACTGCGGAACAGGGCTGGTTGCCGCGTTCGGCACGAGACCGGTTGCGGGTGCCGATCGGGGTGGGCGCGGACGGCGGCGCCATCGAGCTGGACCTCAAGGAGTCCGCCCAGGACGGCATGGGCCCGCACGGCCTGCTCATCGGGGCGACCGGCTCCGGCAAGTCCGAGCTGCTCCGCACGCTGGTGCTGGGGCTCGCCGCCACGCACAGCTCCGAGCAGCTCAACTTCGTGCTCGTCGACTTCAAGGGTGGCGCCACCTTCACCTCGTTCGACCGGCTGCCGCACACCGCGGCCGTGATCACCAACCTGGCCGACGCGTTGCCCCTGGTCGATCGCATGGTGGATGCGATCAACGGGGAGTTGGTCCGCCGCCAGGAGTTGCTGCGGCGGGCCGGCAACTTCGCCAGCGTGCGCGACTACGAGCGGGCCAGGGCGGCCGGCAGCCCTCTCGCCCCGCTGCCGTCGTTGCTGCTGATCTGCGACGAATTCTCGGAGCTGCTCTCCGCCAAGCCCGACTTCATCGACCTGTTCGTGCAGATCGGCCGGCTGGGCCGGTCGCTCGGCGTGCACCTGCTGCTCGCCAGCCAGCGCCTGGAGGAGGGCCGGCTCCGCGGGTTGGACACCCACCTCTCGTACCGGATCGGGTTGCGCACCTTCTCGGCGCTGGAGTCCCGGACGGTGCTCGGCGTGGCGGACGCGCACGAGCTGCCCCGCTCACCGGGCCACGGCTACCTGCGTGCCGGCACCGACCCGCTGGCCCGCTTCAAGGCCGCGTACGTCTCCGGTGCCGTCCGCCGTCGGGCCGCTCCGGGTGGCGTCGCCGCCGAGGGGGGCGCGCGGCTGCTCACCTTCACCACCCACGTCGTACCGGTGCCCGAGCCGGCGGTCCCGGTCGTGCCCGTCGTGGCGGAGGAGGAGGGCACCAGGACGCTGCTCGACCTACTGGTGGACCGGCTCGTCGGGCAGGGCCCGCCGGCGCACCAGGTCTGGCTCCCGCCGCTCGGCCAGCCACCGGTCCTGGACGAGCTGCTCGGTCCGGTCGAGGTGCACGCGAAACGCGGGCTGACAGTGGGCAACCCGGAGCTGCACGGGGCACTCGGCGTGCCGATGGCGGTGGTGGACAAACCGTTGGAGCAGCGCCGGGACCTGCTCTGGCTGGCGCTGGACGGCGCCGCCGGGCACGTCGCGGTGGTCGGTGCGCCGCAGAGCGGCAAGTCCACAGCCCTGCGCACGCTGATCTGCGCGCTGGCGCTCACCCACACACCGGCCGAGGTGCAGGTCTACTGCCTCGACTTCGGTGGCGGCGGGTTGGCCGCGCTGCGCGACCTTCCGCACGTCGGCGGGGTGACCGGCCGCGCCGACCCGACCGCCGTACGACGCACCGTCGGCGAGATGACCACCCTGCTGGTCGACCGGGAACGCCGCTTCGCCGAGCTGGGCGTGGAGTCGATGGCCGCGTACCGGCAGCGTCGAGCGGCAGCGGGGACGGCCGGCCAGCCGGGCGCCGACCCGTACGGCGACGTGTTCCTGGTGATCGACGGGTGGACCACCATCCGCGGCGAGTACGACGACTTGGAGCCGCTCGTCACCGACCTGGCCACCCGGGGTCTGTCGTACGGGCTGCACGTGGTCGCCACCGGGCTGCGCTGGCTGGATTTCCGCCCGGCGATCCGGGACCTGTTCGGCTCCCGGCTGGAGTTGCGCCTCGGTGACCCGGCCGACTCGTTGGTGGCCCGGCGTGCGGCCGCCAACGTGCCGGAGCGCTCCGGCCGAGGGGTGACCGCTGAGGGCCTGCACTTCCTCACCGCGCTGCCCCAGCTCGGTACCGCCGGCGGAGACACCGCCGATCTGGTCAAGAGGGCCGCCGGCGGGTGGGCGCGTTCCCCGGCGCCCCGGGTGCGGCTGCTCCCGCCGGTGCTGCCGTACGCCGATCTGGATCTCGCCTCGACGACCGGGCTGCGGCTGCCGATCGGGATCGCGGAGGCGGACCTGCGCCCGGTGTCGCTCGACTTCGCCACCGAGCCGCACTTCGTGGTCTTCGGGGACTCGGAGTGCGGCAAGTCGTCGTTCCTGCGCGCGCTGGCCACGTCGATCATCACCCGGTTCACTCCCGAGCAGGCCCGGGTGATCCTCGTCGACTACCGGCGCAGCCTGCTCGGTGCCATCGAGACGCCACACCTGATCGGGTACGGCACCGCGGCGGCACACACCGCCGACCTGGTCGAGTCGGCTGCCGGTTACCTGGAGCGGCGGGCTCCCGGGCCGGAGGTCACCCCGCAGCAGCTGCGGGACCGGTCCTGGTGGTCCGGGCCGGAGCTGTTCGTGCTGGTGGACGACTACGACCTGGTGGCGGCGGGGCCGGCGAACCCGTTGCGCGCACTGGAGGAGCACCTGCCGCACGCCCGGGACATCGGGCTGCACCTGGTGCTGGCCCGACGGTCCGGTGGGGCGAGCCGGGCCCAGTACGAGCCGATCGTGCAGCGCCTGCGGGAGCTGTCCACGGCCGGCCTGGTGATGGCGGGCAGCCCCGAGGAGGGCGCACTCGTCGGGCCGGTGCGCCCCGGACCACTGCCGCCGGGGCGTGGTCGGTTGGTCACCCGGCGGGAGGGCGTACGCCTCGTTCAGCTGGCACAGCTGCCGCCACAATGACCTGACTCGCCGGTTCTTCCCGTGACGGGTGGGGAAACCGGTAATCTCCGATCGTCATGGTTCCGTCGGGATGAATGGCTGGGTATGTGACTGGGGTGCGGTACAGCGGTCCGTCGACGGCCCGACGAGCGACCGGCCGGGCGCTGCTCGGCGTGGCCGCGGCGCTTGCCGTCGTGGCCCCGACCGCGGCAGCCGTGCCGGTCGCCGCGCCCACAAACGGTGGACAGCTCGCCGGCGCGCCGATGGCGTTCGCCCCCGGTGACGCCATCGCCCGCACCGATCAGGTCCGCGACGAGCAGTGGCAGCTCGACGAGTTGCAGGCCGAGACGGCGTGGCGCAGTTCGACCGGCCGGGGCGTGACAGTGGCGGTGGTCGACTCCGGAGTGGACGGCAACCACCCCGACCTGGTTGGCCAGGTGCTGCCCGGCAAGGACCTGGTCGGCCCCGGTGGTGCGCCGGGCCCGGATCCGGTGGGTCACGGCACCACCGTCGCCGGCCTGATCGCCGGGCGCAACGACGACAAGCGGGGCGTGGTCGGCCTCGCACCGGACGCCAGGATCCTGCCGGTCCGCGTGCTGGACGAGGAGAACCGTTACGACGACGCGCTGATCGTCGCCCAGGGGGTCCGCTGGGCGGTGGACAACGGGGCCCGCGTGATCAACCTGTCGCTGGGCGGCAGCGGCGACAGCCCGGCCCTGGCCGCCGCCCTGGACTACGCGTTCGTCCGGGACGTGGTCGTGATCGCCTGCACCGGCAACCTGGCCACCTCGACCAGCACCAAGGTCTGGTACCCGGCTCGGGAGCCGGGTGTGGTCGCGGTGTCCGGTCTCGAACGCAGCAGCGACAACATGTGGTCCGGCTCGATCACCGGCCGGGCGACGGTGCTCACCGCTCCCGCCAGCGGGCTGGTCGGCGCCAAGCCTCCCGGCGGGTACTGGCGGGTGCAGGGCACCAGCTTCGCCGCGCCACTGGTGGCGGCGACCGCCGCGCTGGTCCGGTCCCGCTATCCGCAGATGCCCGCGGGTGAGGTGGTCAACCGGTTGTTGGCCACCGCCCGGGACCTGGGCCCGACCGGGCGGGACGACCGCTTCGGGTACGGGGTGGTCGACCCGGTGGCCGCGTTGACCGCTCAGGTGCCGCCGGTTAGCGCCAACCCGTTGGACGACCAGACGTCGCCGGGCGTGACCGGTTTCGGTCCGGCGCCCGGCTCGGTCGACGACGATCCGGTGGCCGGTGCCGGTGCCGATCCACTCGGTCTCGCCGCGTCCGGTCAGCAGAGCCGCTGGACGGCTCGGGCGGCGGGCGGTCAGGACACCTCCGCCCCGCGGCAACTGTGGACCACTGTCGTGTTCCTCGTCGCTCTGGTCGGTGGGGCGGCACTGGTGGTGCGTCGGCTGCGCCAGCGGACTCGTTGATCGAGGCCGACCGGCAGGCCTGACCGGCTTCCCGGCCGGGTAGAAACGGACCCATGAGTACGCACCGGCCGCCCACCCTCGCCCCTACCGCCCGGCCGTCCTGGCGCCACCGCCGATTCGACAGGGACCACGCGCTGGGTCTGCGGCTCACTCTCGCCGCCACTGCGGCGTTCCTGGTGCTGGTGCCGTTCGCGCTGCTCACACTGCTGGTGCTCGGCGTCTGGGCACCGCTGCACCGGCTGGACACGGCGGTCACCGACGCGTTGCACGGCTACGCCCAGGATCATCCGGCCTGGGTCTTGCTGATGCGGGTCTGGACCGAGGTGTTCGCACCGATGCCACTGCGCGCCGTCGCCCTGCTCCTGGTGATCTGGCTGCTGCGCCGGGGAGCCCGCCGGCTGGCCCTCTGGGCGGCCACCACAATGGTCGTCGGCGGCTTGGTCGGTCCGCTGCTCAAGTTGCTGGTCGGCCGGGACCGGCCGGAGTTGTTGGACCCGGTGGCCCGGGCCGCCGGCTACTCGTTCCCCTCCGGGCACGCGCTGAACGCCACCCTGGCCGCCGGGGTGCTGCTGCTGGTGCTCCTGCCGTACGTCGGGCGGGGGGCGGCGCGGGCCGCGCTGTGGGTGGCGGCGGTCCTGCTCACAGTGGTGACCGGGCTGAGCAGGGTGACGCTGGGCGTGCACTTCACCAGCGACGTGGTGGGTGGATGGTTGCTGGGTGTGGCAGTGGTCGCGGCTACCACCGCCGCGTTCACCAGTTGGCGGGCACACACCGGTCTGCGGCCGGTCCGGCCGACCCGCGACGGCGTCGCTCCCGAGGTCGAGCGGCACCCGGGAGCGGCCTGAGGAGTGACGAAGAGGTCGGCCGGGTACTGGCCGACCCATGTCCGAGACCGTGGTCCAGATCGTCCGGCGGGTGCTGCTGCCGGTGTCCCTCCTGCTCGGGCTCATGGTGCTGCTCGGGGTGCTGGTCACCCGGGTGTTCGCCAGCACCTGGCCGTTCACGGTGGAGGACGCGGTGAACCGCGAGCTGGCCGCTGACCGCACCGGCGACTGGAACAACGTCTCGCTGGTGTTCAGCACGCTGGCCAGCACCCAGATGATCGTCGTGGTCACCGTGCTGGTGGCGTTGGCGCTGCGGCTCTGGCTGAAGCGCTGGCGTGAGCCGCTGTTCCTGTGCGCGGCGGTGACCGCCCAGGCGCTGGTGTTCCTGCTGACCACACTGGCGATCGACCGACAGCGGCCAGCGGTGGAGCACATGGACGTCTCACCACCCACGTCGAGCTTTCCGTCGGGGCACACCTCGGCTTCGGTGGCGCTCTACGTCGGCATCGCCGTGCTGCTGGCGCTGCGGGCCCGGAGCACCGGCGCGAAGGTCGCCTGGTGGACGCTGCTGCTGACGGTGCCGCTGGGCGTGGCGCTGACCCGGATGTACCGGGGAATGCACCACCCGAGCGACGTGGTGGCGTCCTTCCTCAACGGCGGCACGTGCGTCGCCATCATGGCCCGCGCGGTGCTGGACCGGGGGCTGCGGTGGGGGCGGGCGAAGCTACCGACCGTCGGGCGTCGCGCCCTGCCGGCTCAGGGCTGAGCCGGCCCCGCAGCGCCGCTCAGGTGCACTCACCGGTGGCGACCTGCCGGTTGCGTTCGGCACCGGCCAACGCCACCGGGCGGGCCTCGGCCGCCGTCACGGCGAAGCCGGTGTTCGGGTCGTCGGACGCCGCCGCGAAGATCACGCCGAGCACCAGACCGTTGGCGGAGAGCAGCGGACCGCCCGAGTTCCCGCTGCGCACCAGCGCCCGGATCGTGTAGATCTCCCGGGTCACCTCGGTGGACGAGTAGATGTCCGGTCCCTTGATCCGGTCGACGTCGCGGACCCGCGCCGACTGCGCGTTGTACGGGCCGTCGAGCGGGAAGCCCAGCACGATGGCGTCGGAGCCGCTGCCCGCGTTGCCGGCGGCGAACCGCAGGGACGGCCCGGGCAGCCCGGGCACGAGCAGCACCGCGAGATCCCGGTTCGGGTCGTAGACCACCACCTTGCCGTCGTACCGCTCACCGCCCAGCTCCACGGCGACCGAGCGGGTGCCGGCCACCACGTGCGCGTTGGTCATCACCCGGTCGTCCGCGTACACGAAGCCGGAACCCTCGATCCGGCGTGAGCAGCTGGGCGCGGAGCCGAGCACCTTCACGACCGACTGCTGACCGCTGACCACGATCTGCGAGCCGGCCAACGCCGGGTCCGGCGGGTCGACCTGCCGGGCCCGGGTGGGCGCGAGGTCACCGAAGACGTCCGGGAACCCGTCGGTGTCGACGGTGTCCTCCAGTGCCGTGGACAGCTGGTGGGCCTGCTCCGGCAGAACCTGGTTGACCACCGTGATCAACGCGCTGTTGCGGACCGAGGCGGCGAGCCAGGGCACCGAGGACGAGCCAAGCGGCACGGCGACCAGCCAGGCGAGCAGGAGCACCGCGAACAGCGAGACGAGCGCCCCACCGACGTCGTCGGCCCGTTTGCCCACGTCGCTGGTGATGGTCTTACGCAGGTGCGAGCCGAGCCAACCGGCGAGTGCCTGCCCGACCACCGCCAGCCCGAAGATGGCCACCAGCGAGATCAGCACACGGGTGCCGGCGTCCACGAACTGTCTGGCGAACAGCGGCCCGAGCTGGAGACCCAGCAGCAGGCCCAGGAAGAAGCCGGACAACGACGTGACGCCGATGACGAAACCCTGGCGGTATCCGCTGATCGCGAACACGAGCATGAGCAGCAGCAGGACGAGATCCACGACGGACACGGGTCAAGCGTACGGGCAGTGTGCCCACTGGATGACCATCGCTTGCGGATGGTGACCGTGCGGTCAGCGCAGGGCGTTCTCGTCTGCCTCGTCGGTGCCGGCGGACGGTGCCGGTGTCGCCCCGGTCGGCGGAAGCTCCACCACCCGGCCGCGCGGCCATGGACGGGCCCAGCCGCCCATCTCGAGCAGTGTGGCGAGCACCCCGGCGGTGAAGCCCCAGACGAGCATCCCGCGCGCCGAGAACGCCGGCCCGATCCAGCCGCTCGGGTGCCGGACGCGCAGTCGGTTGGCCGGATCGACCAACTCGCTGACCGGCAGGCGGGCGACGTGCGCCACCTCGGCCGGCTCCCGTGGGTGCACCGGGTGCGGGTCGTGCCACCAGGCGAGCACCGGCGTGACCACGAAGTCGCTGACCGGGATCCACAGTTTCGGCAGCTCGGCCAGCACTGTCACGCTGGCCGGGTCGAGGCCCACCTCCTCGTTCGCCTCGCGGAGGGCGGTGGCGCGGACGTCGGCGTCCTCCGGGTCGGCCGCACCCCCGGGAAAGGCGGGCTGGCCGGCGTGGTTGCGCAGGGTGGCGGCGCGTTGCAGGACCAGCACGTCGGGACCCGCGCCGGGCTGCTCGCCGAGCAGCACCAGCACGGCGCTCTCCCGACCGCCCTCGGCCGGAGTGGTCAGCCGGGTGAAGTCCTCGGCGCGGGCGGTGCCCAGCCGGGTCAGCAACGGCTGGGTCCAGTCGGGGGGCCGACGGGTCACGCCGGCACCGCCAGGCCCAGGTGCTGACGGACCAGCGTGGCGAGCTTGGTGTCGTCGAGAGCGCCGCTGGCGTCGACGTGCCGGACCTGACCGTCGGCGTCGACGAAGAGGGTCAGCGGAATGGCGTTGCGCTTCAGCTCGCGCTGTAGCGCCTCGCCCTGGTCCACCAGGATCGGGAACCGGACGCCGAAGTCCTCACCGATGGACTGCGCGCCGCCCCGGCTGTCCCGACTGTTGACCCCCACCACCTGGAGCTGACCGGCGGCCCGCTCGCTGAGGCGCTGGAAGGCGGGCAGCTCCTTGCGGCAAGGCGGGCACCAGGAAGCCCAAACGTTGATCACCGCCGGCCCGGCCACCTCCCGCAGCACGACCGGGGCACCGCCGGTGAAGCAGGAGAGCGTCAGCTCCGGCAGCGCCGACCCACCGGCGGCGCGAGCCGTCGAGCCGGACGTTCCGGAGGCCGTCGGGCCCGAGCCGGGCGACGCCGGAGTCGCCGTTGCGGGGGTCGCCGTGCCGGCGCCGGGCGACGTTGCCGTGGGCGCCGTGCTCAGCGTGGCGCAGTCCCGGAACGGGGATGGTCGCTCGGCGGCGGCCGGGCGGGGGGCCGGCTCGTCGTCGGCGGTGCCGCTGGTGCAACCGGTGACCGCCAGCAGCAGCGGCAGGACGGCGAGGGCG
This sequence comes from Micromonospora sp. NBC_00362, assembly GCF_026342155.1. Taxonomy (NCBI): domain Bacteria; kingdom Bacillati; phylum Actinomycetota; class Actinomycetes; order Micromonosporales; family Micromonosporaceae; genus Micromonospora; species Micromonospora sp. NBC_00362. The sequence continues at coordinate 4,908,815 of NZ_JAPENH010000001.1, read as the reverse complement.
AGTCGGCGGTTCACGGCACCTCCGCCGCGATCGCCTGCGCCGGCACCAACTCCGGGTCGACTCCGGCAGCCACCGCGAGGTCGCGCGCCCGAGGGCCCTTGAGCAGCTTGGCTGCGGCCGCCGGCTCGGTCGGGCCGGTGCCGTACGAAGGGCAGAGCTTGGCGAGCGTGCAGGCGCCGCAGGCCGGCTTGCGGGCGTGGCAGACCCGTCGCCCGTGGAAGATGATCCGGTGCGACAGCATGGACCAGTCGCGCTTGTCGTACAGCGCGCCGATCGCGTGCTCGATCTTGACCGGGTCGGTCTCGGTGGTCAGCCGCCACCGGTGGACCAGTCGCTGGAAGTGCGTGTCGACTGTGATGCCCGGGACGTCGAAGGCGTTACCCAGGATCACGTTGGCGGTCTTGCGGCCGATGCCGGGGAGCGTCACCAGGTCGACGAGCCGGCCCGGGACCGTGCCGTCGTACCGGTCGAGGAGGGCCTGACCGAGCTTGAGCAGTGAGTCGGTCTTGTTGCGGTAGAAGCCGGTGGGCCGGATCAGCTCCTCCATCTCGCCGCGGTCGGCGCCGGCGTACGCGGCAGCGCTCGGGTAGCGGGCGAAGAGCTTCGGGGTGACCTCGTTGACCTTCTTGTCAGTGCACTGCGCGGACAGGATCGTGGCGACGGCCAACTCCAGAGCGTTGGAGTGGTCCAGCTCACAATGCGCGTCGGGATGCGTCTCGGCCAGCACCCGGCCGATCTTGCGGGCACGGCGTTTGCGCCCGAGATCGGTCTCGCTGGCACCGGGAGGGCTACTGGTCACGACGGTCAGCCTACGTCGCACCCCGGACGCTCCTCGTCGGGTCAGCCGGCCGTCGGCGCCGAGATCTTCCCCTGCCCGTCGAGGCGAGCGCCGCCCTTCGGGAAGTCGGCGCGGCTCAACTCGGTGACCAGGCCCAGGCCCCGGTCGTCCGGGTCCATGGTCGGCTTGCCGGCGGAGTTCATGTACGTGGAGGTGAACGAGCCGGCGGCCCAGCTGCCGTCCGGCTTGAGCGACACCTTCAGGACCCCGCCCCAGCCGAGCCGGCCGTCGTTGCTCAGCGAGTTGCCGCCGCCAGCGAAGTTGCCCAGGCTGTACGCGATCAGGCGCCCCTTGTAGAACTCCATCCCACGCAACACGTGCGGGCCGTGCCCGACGATCAGGTCGGCGCCAGCGTCGATCATCGCGTGCGAGAACTTCACCGGGTCGCCCCGGTTCTCGCCCAGGAACATCTCGGTGCCCGGCTTCACCCGGGTCTTGTCGACGCCCTCGCCACCCATGTGCACCTGCACCACTACCAGGTCGGCCATGGTGGCGGCCTTGGCGACCACCGCCTTGGCCTTGTCGATGTCGACGAGGCTGTTGGACCAGACGTACGACGAGAAACCGGCGACGGCGACCTTGACGCCCTTGACGTCGACCACTGTGATCTCGTTCGGTGCGCCGGTGTGCTCCAGGTCGTACTTCTTCAGGGCCTTCTGGGTGTTCTCGTAGCCCTTGGGCCCATAGTCGTAGCCATGGTTGTTGGCCTGGTTGAGCAGGTCGAAGCCGGCGTCGCGCAGGTGGGCTGCGTACTCCGGCGGGGCGCGGAACTGGAAGCAGCGGGTGGAGTTCGCCCCGCACTTGCCGGTGCCGGTGTCGACGGTCAGCGGCTCTTCCAGGTTGCCCATCACCAGGTCGGCCTTGAGCGCCTCGGTGACCGAGTTGAAGAAGCCCTTACCTCCGGCGGCGGGCAGCCGACTGGGCGCGTTCCCCATGATGATGTCGCCGGTGGCGGAGAGCGAGATCGCGCCACCCTGACCGGACGATGCGGGCCCGGTGGCCTTCGGGCCGGCCGTGGAGACCGGCGCGCCGGTGCCACCACCTCCCGCGCCGGGCTGCCACACGGGTGCCTCACCACCGGAGTCGGCACAGCCGGCCACGAGGAGGGCGGCCAGCAGCGCGGCGAGGCCGAGGGCGACGCGGCGACGCGGGCGGGACGCGAGGGGGGCGGGAGCGTACATCGCCCGCGACCCTACCGGTCGTTAAACGCGCCGACGACAGCCGATCGGTTGGACTTTGCGTCCCTGAGCTGGTCGGACCACGGCACGACCGGCCGCGAACCACCGGCGAGCACCGCCGCGTGCACCGCTCGGGCGAGCGGGGCCCCCCAGGTGGAGCGCGGCCCGCCGTACGCGGCCTCCGGCCCGTCCACCGGGCAGAGCACTGTGACCGCGTCGGTGGGCGTGCCGGTCCCCGGAACCCCCAGCTCGGTGATCGCCTGGGTCTTCGCCTCGGTCGCGGTGGCCACCGCGTTGACCAGTGCCGAGTCGGCGAGCCGGGCCGGCACGTACACCACGATGTTGACGGTGCCGACGCGTTCGGTGAGCACGGCCGGCGTCGGAGCGGCCGCGGGCACCGGCGTGCCGAGCCCGACCGTCGCCCAGGCCCGCACCCCGGCGTCGGTTCGCGCCACCACCTCTGTCACATCGACGCCGGTCAGCAGACCGACCCCGGGCCCGTCGAGGGCCATCTCGGCGGCGAGCGAGGCCAGGTGGGCCGCGGGGTCCTCCCGGTCGTACGACATCGGTACGGTCGCGTTCAACACCCACCGCCGGAGCCCGATGCCACCGCCCAGCGGAGCACTGCTGATCGCCCGCAGAGGCACGTCCGCGCGCCAGACGAGCAGCGGGACATGTAGCCCGTCCTCGGCGCGGCTGGTCAGAGTCGGCTCGCTCAGCACGTCGGGCAGGTTACGCCCACCGATCAAGATTCCAGGGGCGACCTCTGATTCATGCTCACGTGCGCCTAGACTTGGCGGCGCGCGAGGGGATCAGCGGACGGCGGCCCCGGCCGACGGACGGCACGCGCAACCGGAGGTGCGCAATGGACGAGGTACTGGCCCGCAGCGGGATCTTCCAGGGTGTTGACCCGGAAGCTGCCGAGGCGCTTGCCAAGGAGATGGAGACGATCGAGGTCCGCAAGGGCGAGATCGTTTTCAATGAGGGCGAGCCCGGTGACAGCCTCTACATCCTGCTGTCCGGGAAGATCAAGGTTGGTCGCCGCGCAGCGGACGGCCGACAGAACCTGATCGCGGTGATGGGGCCGTCGGACATGGTCGGTGAGCTGTCGCTCTTCGACCCGGGTCCGCGTACGGCGACCGCCACCGCGGTGACCGACACCCGGCTGGTGCGGCTGCGCAAGCAGGCGCTGCGGCCGTGGCTCAACAACCGCCCGGAGATCGCCGAGCAGTTGCTCCGGGTGCTCGCCCGGCGGCTGCGTCGGACCAACGACTCGCTCGCCGACCTGATCTTCACGGACGTGCCGGGCCGGGTCGCCAAGAACCTGCTCCAGATGGCGGGCCGCTTCGGCACCCGCGACGGCGGCGTTCTGCGGGTGACCCACGACCTCACCCAAGAGGAGATCGCTCAGCTCGTCGGCGCGTCCCGGGAGACCGTCAACAAGGCGCTGGCCGACTTCGCCTCGCGTGGCTGGCTGCGGTTGGACGGCAAGAGCATCATCATTCTGGACCCGGAGCGCCTGGCCCGTCGCGCCCGCGTCTGAGCAGCACCCGACGTCCCCGCCCGCCGTCACCGACGGTGGGCGGGGACGTTTGCCGTCTGCCTGACGCAGAATCGCTGGCCTGGAGGCGGGGCCCCCGGTGAGTGTGGGGCGCATGGTGAACCGAGTAGCGGTGCTCTCCGACATCCATGGTGTCCTGCCGGCGCTGGAGGCCGTACTGGCCGAGCCGGACGTCGCCACCGCCGATCTGATCGTGCTCACCGGTGACATCGCCGCGGGCCCGCAACCGGTCGAGGTGCTGGACGTGCTCGCCGGCCTGGGCGACCGGGTGTGCTGGGTCGGCGGCAATGCCGACCGCGAGCTGGTCGAGGCCCGGTCCGGCCGCCCTGCGTCGATCGAGGTGTCGAACTGGGCCGCCGGGCAGTTGCGCGACGACCAGGTGGCCCGGCTCGCCGGGCTGCCGGCGACGGCGACGCTGGAGATCGACGGCCTCGGGCCGACGTTGTTCTGTCACGCCACGCCCCGCGACGACGAGGAGGTAGTGCTCGTCGACTCCCGGATGGCGCGCTGGGTGGAGGTGTTCGACGGTCTCCCCGCCGAGGTCTCCACGGTGGTCTGCGGCCACACGCACATGCCGTTCACCCGGCTGGTCGACCGGCGTCTGGTGGTCAACCCGGGCAGCATCGGCATGCCGTACGGGGGCGCGGGCGCGTGGTGGGCGCTGCTCGGGCCAGGCGTCCAACTGCGCCGCACCGCCTTCGACGTGGACGCGGCCTGCGCCCGGGTGGCGGCCGAGTCGACCTTCCCCGACGCCGCCGCCTGGGCCGACGAGTACCTGCGCTCCCAGCACAGCGACGTCGACGCGCTGACCGCGTTCGGCCCCCGCGACGGCCGCTGAGCAGGCACTGAGCCGGCCGCCGGGCGGCGGGCGGCGGGCCGCGGACGGCGGACGGGCGGACGGGCGGACGCCGGGCGGCGGACGGCGGACGGCGGACGGCGGACGGCGGGCGGCGGGCGGCGGACGGCGGACGGCGGACGGCGGACGGCGGACGCCGGGCGGACGGGCGGGCGGACGCCGGGCGGACGGGCGGGCGGCGGGCGGGCGGGCGGGCGGGCGGCGGAATGCCACTCTGGGAGCCTTTGGAGCTGAATCGTTTGCGGCATCAGCCGTAGGTGATCGGCAGGCCGATGCTCGAACGAGGTCGACGGGCACGGTCGACGGGCACGGTCGACGGGCACGGTCGACGGGCGATTCGTTTGTGACATCAGCTCCAAAGCGCGACGAGCCACCCATGCCGACCTCCCGCCCCGCCCCGCCCCGCCGCCCCACCGCGAGCCACCGGAGCGTCACCAGCTCAGAAAAAGTCAGTCTTGACTGTTTGTTTCGTAGGCAGCAGGCTGTCTCCGTGCCCACCTCATCGACGCGTGTCCCTCAGCAGGAACGCAGCCGCGCCACCCAGGCCCGGCTGCTGGAGGCGACAGTCGACTGCCTGATCGAGCACGGTTGGTCCGGCACCACGACCACAGTCGTCGCGGCGCGGGCCGGTGTTTCGCGCGGGGCACAGCTGCATCACTACCCGACGAAGGCGGCGCTGGTGACGGCCGCCGTGGCCCATCTGGCCGAGCGCCGGGCCGACGAGTTGCGTACCGAGGCCGAGGCGTTGCCGGCCGGCCCGCAGCGGTTGGACCGGGTCGTCGACCTGCTCGCCGTGGCGTTCACCGGGCCGCTGTTCGTGGCAGCGCTGGAGCTCTGGGTCGCCGCCCGCACCGATCGGGAGCTGCGGGACGCCCTGGTGCCGCTGGAGGCGACTGTCGGGCGGGAGATGCACCGGCTCACCGTCGCCCTGCTCGGTGTCGACGAGCGTCGACCCGGTGTCCGCGAAGCGGTGCAGGCCACGCTCGATCTGCTCCGTGGGCTCGGGGTGGCCAACCTGCTCAGCGACGACTCCGCCCGCCGGGCCGCCCTGTTGACCACCTGGAAGCGCCAGCTCGCCACCCTGCTCACGCCCTGACCGCCGGCCGCACCGGCCACCACCGACCGGAGGCACCATGGTCGACCTCAGCGACCTGCTCACGGACCTGGCCGACGAGTCCGCCCAATTGGACGCCCTGGTAGCGCCCCTGCCGGTGGCCGACTGGGCGAGGCCGACCCCCGCGCCGGGCTGGAGCGTCGGGCATCAGATCGCCCACCTCGCCTGGACCGACCACGTAGCGCTGTTGGCCGCGACCGACCCCGAGGCGTTCTACGCGACTGTCACCGCCGCGCCAGACGTGACCCGGCTCGTCGACGTCGGCGCCGAGGAGTTCCTCGCCCCGCCGGCCGAGCTGCTTGCCCGTTGGCGGGCCGGGCGCACCGCGCTCGTCGACGCACTGGCCGCCGTTCCGGCCGGTGGCAAACTGCCGTGGTACGGCACCCGGATGTCGGCCACCTCGATGGCCACCGCCCGGATCATGGAGACCTGGGCGCACGGCGCGGACGTGGCCGACGCCCTCGACGTAGTCCGCCCCGACAGCGACCGACTCCAGCACGTGGCGCACCTGGGCGTGCGTACCCTCGGGCACGGCTTCGCCGCGCACGGCCGGGAGGCACCGACGGCGCCGGTGCGGGTCGAGCTGGTCGGGCCCGACGGGGAGGCCTGGAGCTGGGGTCCGCCGGACGCCGCCGACCGGGTCAGCGGCCCGGCTCGGGACTTCTGCCTGCTGGTCACCCAGCGCCGACACCGCGCGGACCTCGCTCTGGTCGCCACCGGACCGGTCGCCGACGAGTGGCTCGACGTGGCGCAGGCCTTCGCCGGGCCGCCGGGTGAAGGCCGGCAGCCGGCCGGCGGGATCGGGGTACGGGCATGATCCGCATCGGCAACGCCTCCGGCTTCTACGGCGACCGGTTCACCGCCTGGCGGGAGATGCTCGACGGCGGTGAGCTGGACGTACTGACCGGCGACTACCTCGCCGAGTTGACCATGCTGATCCTCGCCCGGGATCGCCTGCGCGACCCCGACCTGGGCTACGCGAAGACGTTCCTGCGGCAACTGGAGACCTGCCTCGGCACTGCCCTCGACCGAGGGGTGCGGATCGTGACGAACGCCGGCGGGCTCAACCCGGCCGGCCTGGCCGCCTCGATCGAGAAGCTCGCCAACCGGCTCGGCCTGCCGACCCAGGTCGGGTACGTCGAGGGCGACACGATCCAGCGACCGGACGCGTTGAGCGCCAACGCCTACCTCGGCGCGTTCGGGATCGCCGCCTGCCTCGACGCCGGCGCGGACGTGGTGGTCACCGGCCGGGTCACCGACGCGTCGCTGGTGGTCGGCCCGGCCATCTCCCGGTACGGGTGGGGCCGCGACGACCTCGACGAGCTGGCCGGGGCCACCGTCGCGGGGCACCTCGTCGAGTGCGGCGCGCAGGTCACCGGCGGCAACTTCAGCTTCTTCACCGAGCTGCCCGACGGCGGTCATCGGCCCGGGTTCCCGATCGTCGAGGTGCACCCCGACGGCTCCTCGGTGGTCACCAAGCATCCGGGCACCGGCGGCGCGGTCACGGTGGATACTGTCACCGCCCAACTGCTCTACGAGATCGGCGGGCCCGCGTACCTCGGGCCGGACGTGGTCACCCGACTGGACACTGTGACGCTGCACCCCGACGGGGCGGACCGGGTCCGGGTCTCCGGCGTACGGGGAACGCCGCCACCGCCCACGCTCAAGGTGGGCGTCAACAACCTCGGCGGCTTCCGCAACTCGATGACGTTCGTTCTCTGCGGGCTTGACATCGAGGCGAAGGCGGCACTGGTCCGGGGGCAGGTCGAGGAGGCGGTGGGCAAGGACGGGCTGGAGTTCACGCTGGCCCGGACGGACCACCCGGACGCCGCCGACACCGAGGCGGCCAGCGCCCTGCTGCACGTACACCTGCGCGACAGCGACAAGGCGCGGGCCGGGCGGGCGTTCTCGGCCGCCGCTGTGGAGTTGGCCCTGGCCTCGTACCCGGGCTGCACGCTGACCACGGTGCCCGGTGACGCGACACCGTACGGCGTCTTCACCGCCGACGCCGTGCCGCAGGGCGCGGTGGCGCACGTGGCGGTGCTACCCGGTGGCGAGCGGGTGCCGATCGCTCCGCCGATCCGCACCGCCCCCACCTCGCCGGACGAGTCGGCCCCGGGTGGTGACCCGGCGGTCGGCGGCCCTACCCGGCGCGGGGCGCTCGGCGAGGTGGTCGGCGCACGATCCGGGGACAAGGGCGGGGACGCCAACCTCGGTGTCTGGGCGCGTTCCGACGGCGGGTACGCGTGGCTGCGGACCTGGTTGACAGGCGAACGGCTGGCGGAGCTGGTGCCCGAGACCGCTCCGCTGTCGGTGCGGCGTTACGAGTTGTCCAACCTGCGCGCCGTCAACTTCGTGATCGAGGGCCTGCTCGGCGCCGGGGTGGCCGCGTCCACCCGGTTCGACCCGCAGGCCAAGGCACTCGGCGAGCTGCTGCGCGCCCGGATCGTCGACCTGCCGGCCGACCTTGCGACGGGGGGATCCCGATGAGCATCGTGGACACTCCGGAGCGCCGGCAACTACGCGAGCTGACCCGGGCGTTCGTGACCCGGGAGGTGTTGCCGCACCTGAACGACTGGGAGCGGGCCGGCGAAGTGCCTCGGGCGCTGCACGCGACCGCCGCGAAGCTCGGTCTGCTCGGCATCGGCTTCCCGGAGTCCGTCGGTGGCAGCGGCGGTGACCTGCTCGACTCGATCATCGTGACCGAGGAGCTGATCCGCTCCGGTGGCTCGTCCGGGCTGGTGGCGGCCCTGTTCACGCACGGGATCGCGTTGCCGCACATGGTCGCGGCGGCCGGTGCCCGCACCGGTGGCTCGCTGGGCGGCCGGCTCGGTGGCGTCTCGTCCCCGGCCGACGACAGCCTGATCGAGCGGTACGTGCGGCCCACGCTGTCCGGCACGATGATCGGCGCGCTGGCCATCACCGAGCCGGACGGCGGTTCGGACGTGGCCGGCATCCGCACGACCGCCCGCCGTGACGGCGACCACTACGTGGTGAACGGGTCGAAGACGTACATCACCAGCGGGCACCGGGCCGACTTCGTGACCACCGCGGTGTGCACCGACTTCCCCGGCAGCGGTGAACTCACCCTGCTGGTCGTCGACAAGGGATCGCCCGGGTTCACGGTGGGACGCCGGTTGGAGAAGCTGGGCTGGCACTGCTCGGACACCGCCGAGCTGTCCTTCGCGGACGTGCGGGTGCCGGTCGCCAACCGGATCGGCGCGGAGAACACCGGCTTCCTGGCGATCATGCAGCACTTCGCGGCGGAACGGCTGTCGCTGGCGACCCAGGCGTACGCGACAGCGCAGCGCTGCGTCGAGTTGGCGGTGCGCTGGTGCCGGGACCGGGAGACGTTCGGGCGTCCGCTGGCCAGCCGGCAGCTCATCCGGCACCGGTTGGCCGAGATGCACACCCGGGCCGAGGCGGCCCGGTCGTACGTGCACGGGGTCGCGGGTCGGGTGGCGGCTGGCGAGCCGGTGGTGACCGAGGTGGCGATGGCGAAGAACGTGGCGGTGGCCGCCTGCGACCACGTCGTCGACCAGGCGTTGCAGTTGCACGGCGGGTTCGGCTACCTGCGCGACGCCGAGGTGGAGCGGCACTACCGCGACGCGCGGATCCTCGGCATCGGTGGCGGCACCACCGAGATCATGAACGAGATCATCGCGAAAGGCATGGGCCTGTGAGCGCGAGGAGTGAGCCGGGTCTGCGAGTCCCGCAGTCGCGAATGAAGGAGGCACGGTGACCACACTGGACAGCGCAGTCGACCCGTCCGCGCCCTCGTACCTGGCGAACCGAGCGGCGTTGCTGGAGCGGTTGACCGAGTTGGACGCCGCGCTGGACCAGGCGCGGGCGGGTGGTAGCGACAAGTACGTGACCCGACACCACGCGCGCGGCAAGCTGCTCCCCCGGGAGCGGATCGAGCTGCTGGTGGACGCCGACAGCCCCTTCCTGGAGTTGTCGCCGGTCGCCGCGTACGGCTCGGACTTCCCGGTCGGGGCCAGCGTGGTCACCGGCATCGGGGTGGTCGAGGGCGTGGAGTGCCTGATCGTCGCCAACGACCCGACGGTACGCGGCGGCGCTGTCAACCCGTGGTCCCTCGCCAAGACGCGGCGGGCTGGCGAGATCGCCCTGGCCAACCGGCTGCCCATGGTCAATCTGGTGGAGTCGGCCGGGGCGGACCTGCCCACCCAGGCGGAGATCTTCATCCCCGGTGGTCGGGTGTTCCGTGACCTCACCCGGCTCTCGGCGGCCGGCATCCCCACTGTCAGCGTGGTCTTCGGCAACGCCACGGCCGGTGGCGCGTACGTGCCGGGGATGTCCGACCACGTGATCATGATTCGGGACCGGTCACAGGTCTACCTGGCCGGTCCGCCGCTGGTGAAGATGGCGACCGGCGAGGTCACCGACGACGAGTCGCTGGGTGGCGCGGCGATGCACGCCGGCACGTCCGGGCTCGCCGACTACCTGGCCGCCGACGAGCGGGACGGCATTCGGCTGGCCCGGCAGTGCGTCCGCCGACTGAACTGGCGCAAGCAGGGCCCGTCGCCGCGGACGGCGGTGCCGCAGCCACCGAAGTACGACCCGGAGGAGTTGCTCGGCATCACCAGCGCCGACCTGAAGGTGCCGTTCGACCCGCGGGAGGTGCTGGCCCGGATCCTGGACGGCAGCGACTTCGACGAGTTCAAGCCGGCGTACGGGGACGCGCTGGTCACCGGTTGGGGTGAGCTGCACGGTTACCCGGTGGGGGTGCTGGCGAACGCCCGAGGGGTGCTGTTCAGCGCTGAGGCGCAGAAGGCGGCCCAGTTCATCCAGCTCGCCAACGCCTCGAACACCCCGTTGATCTTCTTGCAGAACACCACCGGCTACATGGTGGGCACCGAGTACGAGCAGCGCGGCATCATCAAGCACGGCGCCCTGATGATCAACGCGGTGTCGAACTCGACGGTGCCGCACCTGACGGTGAACCTGGGCGCCTCCTACGGGGCGGGCAACTACGGCATGTGCGGCCGGGCGTACGAGCCGAGGTTCCTGTTCACCTGGCCGAACGCGAAGTCGGCGGTGATGGGCCCGGCGCAGCTCGCCGGGGTGCTGTCGATCGTGGCCCGGCAGGCGGCTGCCGCACGAGGGCGCGACTACGACGAGGATTCCGACGCGGCGATGCGTTTGATGGTCGAGCAGCAGATCGAGTCGCAGTCCGGCGCGCTCTTCCTCTCCGGCCGGCTCTACGACGACGGGGTGATCGACCCCCGGGACACTCGGACCGTCCTCGGGCTCTGCCTCTCGACGATCCACAGCGGACCGGTGAAGGGCGCCGACGGTTTCGGCGTCTTCCGGATGTAGACCGTGAGCGCGAGGAACGCAGCGAAGCGGAGTCCCGCAGTCGCGAACAAAAGGCAGGCACCGTGAGCGCGAGGAACGCAGCGAAGCGGAGTCCCGCAGTCGCGAACAAAAGGCAGGCACCGTGAGCGCGAGGAACGCAGCGAAGCGGAGTCCCGCAGTCGCGAACGAAAGGCAGGCACCGTGAGCGCGAGGAACGCAGCGAAGCGGAGTCCCGCAGTCGCGAACGAAAGGCAGGCTCAGGGAACCATGATCAACAGACTGCTCGTGGCGAACCGGGGCGAGATCGCCCGTCGGGTCTTCGCCACCTGCCGGGCGATGGGCGTGGAGACGGTCGCCGTGCACTCGGACGCGGACGCCGACGCGCCGTTCGTGGCCGAGGCCGACCAGGCCGTACGCCTGCCGGGGAGTTCGCCGGCCGAGACGTACCTGCGGGTCGACCTGATCCTGGACGCGGCCCGCCGCAGCGGCGCGGACGCCGTCCATCCCGGCTACGGGTTCCTCGCCGAGAACGCCGAGTTCGCGGCGGCGGTGACCGACGCCGGTCTGACCTGGGTCGGGCCACCGGCCAAGGTGATCGCCGCCATGGGCGACAAGTTGGCGGCGAAGGCGTTGCTCGCCGAGGCGGGCGTGCCGATGCTGCCGAGTTGGACCGACACCGACGAGATCGTGGGTTTCCCGGTGCTGGTGAAGGCGTCCGCCGGCGGTGGTGGCCGGGGCATGCGGATCGTCCGGACCGTCGACGAACTGGCCGAGGCCGTCGCCTCCGCGCGCCGCGAGGCGGCTGCCGCGTTCGGCGACGGCACTGTCTTCATCGAGCGGTACGTCGAACGCGGCCGGCACGTCGAGGTGCAGATCTTCGGTGACGCCCATGGTCGAGTGGTGGCCCTGGGTGACCGGGAGTGCTCGATCCAACGCCGGCACCAGAAGATCGTCGAGGAGGCGCCGGCGGTCGTTCCGGACCGGGTGCGGGCGGCGTTGCACGAGGCCGCGGTGGCCGCCGGACGTGCTGTCGACTACCTGGGCGCGGGCACTGTGGAGTTTCTGCTCGCCCCGGGTGGTGAGTTCTTCTTCCTGGAGATGAACACCCGACTCCAGGTGGAACATCCGGTCACCGAGTTGTGCACCGGGCTGGACCTGGTGGGTTTGCAACTGCTCGTCGCCGAGGGTGAGCCGCTGCCGGCGGTTCTGCCGGCGAGCACCGGCCACGCGGTCGAGGTACGCCTCTGCGCCGAGGACGCGGCTGCGGGTTGGCGGCCGGCCACCGGGACCCTGCACCGATTCAGGGTCGGCACGGTGGCGGCCGAGTTCGGTCGGCTGGCCGGGCCGGGTCTGCGGCTCGACTCGGGCGTGGTGGCGGGCTCAGTGGTCGGGGTGCACTACGACTCGATGCTCGCGAAGCTGATCGCCTGGGGTCGTACCCGCGCGGAGGCGACCCGGCTGTTGGCCGGCGCGCTGGCCCGGGCCGAGGTGCACGGGGTGACCACCAACCGGGACCTGCTGGTCCGGGTGCTGCGCAGCCCCGCGTTCGCCGCAGTGGAGATCGACACAGGTTTCCTGGACCGGCACCCGGAGGTCTTCGCCCCGATCCTCCCCGCCGACCGGCTGCCGATCACCGCCCTCGCCGCCGCGCTGGCGGGCGCCGCGCACCGGCGGGCGACCGCACCGGTGCTTCCCGGGCTTCCCTCCGGCTGGCGCAACGTGCCCGCCGTTCCCCAGACCACAGCCTTCGTCGGGCCGGACGGCGACGAGATCGAGATCCGCTACCGGTTGGACCGGGCCGGCCGGCTCGCCGACTGGTCCAGCACGTCGGCTGCCGAGGAGTCCGCCGAGCGGTCGACGGGACCCACAGTGGTGCTGGTCGAGGCCACCCCGGATCGGGTGGTGCTCGACGTCGACGGGGTTCGGCGCGCGTACCGCGTACACCGGGTGGGGTCCGCTGTCTTCGTGGACGGCCCGGACGGGGCGGCGAGCCTGGCCGAGTTGCCGCGTCTCCCGCTGCCCACAGCGGCGGTGGCGGCCGGGTCGCTGCTCGCGCCGCTGCCCGGCGTGGTGACCCGGGTACACGTTCAGGTCGGCCAGCGGGTCGCGGCCGGCGATCCGCTGCTCACGCTGGAAGCGATGAAGCTGGAACATCCCGTGCTCGCCCCGATCGACGGCGTGGTCGCCGAACTGCCGGTGCCGACCGGCGGTCAGGTGCAGACGGGCGCCGTGTTGGCCGTTGTCGACGAAAAGGACCCCCGATGACCTTCGACCTCACCCCCGAGCAGGACCAGTTGCGCGACGCCGTTCGGGCGTTGGGCCGCCGCTACGGTCACTCCTACTTCGTCGAGAAGGCGAGGGCCGGCGAACACACCACGGAACTGTGGGCGGAGGCCGGACGGCTCGGCTACCTGGGGGTCAACATCCCCACCGAGTACGGCGGCGGAGGCGGCGGCATCACCGAGCTGGCCATCGTCTGCGAGGAGTTGGCGGCGGCGGGTTGCCCGCTGCTGCTGCTGGTGGTCTCCCCCGCCATCGCGGCGACGGTGCTCAGTCGGCACGGCACCGAGGAGCAGCGTAAGCGGCACCTGCCGGGCCTCGCCGACGGCTCCCAGAAGATCGTTTTCGCGATCACCGAGCCGGAGGCCGGTTCCAACTTCCACCGGCTCGGCACTGTGGCTCGCCGCGACGGCGACGGCTGGCTGCTCAACGGCCGCAAGTGCTACATCTCCGGCGTCGACGAGGCCGGTCACGTGCTGGTGGTGGCCCGTGTCGCCGTCGATGACGGCCCAGCCGGTTCAGCGGATGCGTCTCCGCAGAAGCTCAAGCCGGCGCTGTTCCTGGTGCCTACCGACGCGGCCGGGCTGACCCGGTCCAAGCTGGACATGGAGATCGTGTCCCCGGAGAACCAGTTCCTGCTCTACCTGGACGACGTGCGGGTGCCCGCCGACGCGCTGCTCGGTGAGTCGCTGGACGCCGGGCTGCCGGCGCTCTTCGCCGGGCTCAACCCGGAGCGGATCACGGTGGCCGCGATGGGTGCCGGCACCGGCCGGTACGCCATCGAGCGGGCCAGTGAGTACACCGCCACCCGCAAGGTCTGGGGTGGTCGGAGCATCGGCTCCCACCAGGGGGTGTCTCATCCGCTGGCACACGCGGCGGTGCAGGTGGAGCTGGCCCGCCTCATGATTCAGAAGGCTGCCACCCTGTACGACGCCGGCCGCGACCTGGAGGCCGGGGTCGCCGGCAACATGGCCAAGTACGCGGCCGGGGAGGCCGCCGCGCTCGCCGTGGACACCGCTGTGCAGGTGCTCGGCGGGGCCGGCATGACCACCGAGTACGGGGTGGCGACCCTGCTCGGCGCCGTCCGGGCCGGCCGGATCGCCCCGGTCAGCCGCGAGATGATCCTCAACTTCGTTGCCCAACACGTCCTCGGCCAGGACAAGTCGTACTGACGCCCGCCGACGGGCGGGCCGAGCCACCCCGCCCGTCCGTTGATCGACTCGGCTTCCTGGATTCCGGGGTGTCCGAGAGCCAGTGACACCCCGATTTTCAGGAAGCCGAGTCGATCAGCCGCTCGGCCGCGTGACGCGCGGCCTCCTCACGCGCCCTGTGTGCCCGAGCGCTCCCGCTGGTGCAGGATCGCCACGGCCACCGCGAAGAGCAGCGCGGGCGCCAGCACCAGGGTCAGCCACTGCGCCAGGGTGAGCGCATCGAGGACACCGTCGTGGGTGGAACGCTCCAGGAACGTCCCCGTGGTGCCGAGCCCCACGCGGGTGAGCACCAACGTGACGCCCACCGGAACCACAAGCGCGAGCAGGCGTCGCCGCAACACCGCCGGCGTCGACAGGATGACAAGGGCGAAGAGCAGGTATCCCGCCGTCAGCAGGACTGCCTCGATCCGGCCGACACCGACGGTGAAGATCCACGTGCCGTAGATGGGAGCCGTCGCGTTATCAGCACCAGTCACCTGGGCGATGCTCGGAGCAGCGACGCTGATTAGCGTCGCCGCCGCCAGCGTGCCGAGGCGCCAGCGCGCGAGGGAAGCCGTGGCGGAACGGGGAGCACGGACGGCGAGCACCAGCGGAACCATCGCGGCGAGCACGGCGGGCCAGAGATTGCGCACCGTGGAATATTGCCCGTAATCCTCGGCGACCCGCACCACCTCGAACACCGCGCAACAGACGGCGATCGCGGCGGCTGCCCGGCCCCACCCGAACACGGCCGACACCGCCACGGTGAGCCACAGCAGCGCCACGAAACCGACCGGCCAGAGGACGAACGGTTCTCCCAACCCCTCGGGATAGCCGTCCGCGA
Source organism: Micromonospora sp. NBC_00362 (assembly GCF_026342155.1). Classification (NCBI taxonomy): domain Bacteria; kingdom Bacillati; phylum Actinomycetota; class Actinomycetes; order Micromonosporales; family Micromonosporaceae; genus Micromonospora; species Micromonospora sp. NBC_00362. The sequence goes on along the minus strand of NZ_JAPENH010000001.1, from coordinate 4,893,635 downwards.
ACATGGCGAGGTGCAGCACCGGAACGCGCGCATCCCGCACGAACAGCATCAACGCGGCGATCAGGCCGAGCGCCTGCGCCGCCTCCCGCCACGCATCGCCCGAGAATCGCGCACCAGCCTGGCGGACATGCGCGTGCAACGCCCCGCCGAGCAGGGCGAGCACGTCCCGCGACGCCGGCCTGCGCTGGCCCGGTGACGCGTCGTCCAGCAGCACGCCGATCATCTCGTCCTCGTACTGCCGGCGGTAGGCGCGGGGATAACAGGCCATCAGCAGTCGGTAGGTGCGGTCCAACGTCATGCCGCACCGCCGTCGAAGATGAGACCGGCACGGCGCAGTCGCACGCTCGCCGCGTCGGCGTTGCTGCGCAGACGCGCGGATTCCTCAGCCAGGCGACGCGCCCCCGGCGCGGTGAGTCGGTAGTACCTGCGCAACCTGGACTGCACCTGCTCCTCACGCTCGATGTCGACGAGACCGTCGGTCCGCAGCCGGTCCAGGGCTGCGTAGAGGGTGCCGGCGCGCAGGTCGACGCGCCCGTCGGAGATTCGGCGGACCTCGTCGAGGAGCGCGTACCCGTGCCGTGGGGCCTCGACGAGCGCGGTGAGGATCAGGTAGGTGGACTCGTGCATGGAAGCCTTCGCCATCGCCGCAGCATATACCGTCCGACTGTATATACGGCAGCAGATGCCGCCACGATTCGCGTCGTGTTTACCGGCCCGCCCCGCCGGAGATGGGGAGCGGCATGGATCTACTGCGAACCCGTCGCCCGCCAGCGCCACTGTTCGCCGGGCTCGGCCTCGTCGTCGTCGTCGGCTTCGCCATCGCCGCCTGGACGGTGTGGAGCAACGACCAGGCGCTGCAGGAGCGCGGGGTGGAGGCCACCGCCCAGGTCGTCAAGGTCAACAAAGGCCGCATCCACGTCGAGTTCGAGACCGCGGACGGGCGGCGGGCGCAGACGCTTGTCGGTCAGGGCGACGAGCCACCCGGTGCCGCTCCGGCGGTGGGCGACGAGATCCCGATCGTCTACGACCCGCAGGACCCGGAGGCGGAGGTGGCCGACCGCCGCGCCCCCCACAACCACCGCATCGCCTATCTGCTCGCCGGCGTCGCGGCCTTCGGCGCAGTCAGCGTGCCACTGGCCACCGTCGCACTCGTGCGGGCCAACCGTCGGGCGCGGTAGGCGCTGCTCTTGTCAGTTGGGCGTCAGGCCGGGGTACGGCAGGCGGCGTCGATGCGGTGGACCGGGCGGACCCGACGGCCCATGCCCTCCAACAGCGAATCCTCGACGTGGAAGTCGTGAATGCGCAGTTGGTGGCGGGGCAGTTCTTCCTCGCTCGGGCACAGCACCTGGGCGCGGACCAGGCCGACCGGGACGTACCGGACGCCACCCCGTTCCTGAAGGATCACCATGTTGACGTCGTCGGTGGTGACCACGTGCCCGCGGACGTCCTCGGTGGGCCCACTCTCCGGGCCCACAGTGGTGACGGTCAGCGGCAATACCGGCGTGGTGATCACCGGCACGGCGGCCCAGATCAGGGTGGCGAGCACTGCCACCTCGGTCACCGACGCCAGCGGCCGGATCACCATGCCCGGCAGCGGCCCCGCGACGAAGAGCGCCAGCAGCGGGGGCACCACGATGAGCGCCAGCACCAGCCACTCGTCGCCCTGCCGCATCGCGTCGCGCATCGTGGGCAGCATCAGCCAGCCGTACCCGGCGAGCAGCGCGCCGATCAGCAGCAGCCGAGGCACCACCCGCTCGTGCAGCCGCCCCGGGCGGAGTTGGAACGCGGCCACGAACGCCGGCAACAGCAACGGCAGATAGAGCAACGGCCAGGTGATCACGGCGAGCAGGAAGCTGGCCAGCACCACCCAGGCCGGGGTGATGTCGGCCCAGCGGGCGAAGAGCGGGCGGCGACGGGTGCCCGGCGGAAGTCGATCCGCGCTGACGGCCAGCACGGCGCCGAGCGCGAAGATGGCCACCAGCCCGGTGGAGAGCAGCCGGGCCGCCGTGGTCAGGAACCCGGCGAGCAGGTTGACCGGCCCGACGTTGGCCACCAGCAGCAGCGTGGTCTGGAGCTCCCCGCCGGCCTCCACGCCGAGGCGGAGCACCGAGAAGATCGCCGGTACGCCCACCACTGCCGTCCAGAAAGACTGGCTGGCGCGGGCGCGCCGCTCCGCCGGATCCCAGCGGACCCGTCCCGGCTCAACGTCGGCGACGATCGGCTCGGCCGGTTCGGCGACCGGCACTCCGGCCGGCCAGGCAACGTCACCTCCTGCGCCAGCCGCTGGACGATCGACCGCCGCCGGTACTGCGGCCGTACCGTCGATTGCCGGCGCGGCGTCGCCGTGGGGCACTGACGTGCGGGGCGGCGGGACCGGCCCGTCGCCGCTGGTGGCGGTCGGCGCCGCGCTCACTTCGCGGGCGCCTTGTCGTCGAAGTCGACGAGCTTCGGCACCTCCAAGGGCTGCGGCTGGCGCTTCTCGGCCTTCAGCCAGGGGCCCAGGGTCCGGTTGTACGCGGTCTGCCAGGGGCTGGCATCTCCGTCGCGGCCCTGCACGTAGCTCTTCTGCAGGAAGAACGCGACCAGATCGCGCAACGCGGGATCACCGATCGGCACGCCGATGCCCAGCAACTCGCTGGTGCCGAACGGCATGTCCACGATCTCGAACTCCTTGGGGAAGCTGGCCAGGAAGCCGGCGAGGATCGACTCGTCGGAGCTGACCGCGTCGTACCGGCCCTTCCGGATGCCATCGACGCAGTCGCCGACGTCCTTGACCACGAACGTCTTGACCTGGTGCTTCTCCAACTCGGCCTCGGTGGTGGAGCCGCCGCTGGTGCAGACCTTGTACGCCGGGTCGCGCAGATCCTCAATGGTGCGGATCTCGTCCTTGAGTCGAACCGGCACCATCACCTCCTGCGTGGTGACGAAGTACGGCCCGGCGAAGCTGACCAACTGCTTACGGTCTTCCGTCATGGAGAAGCTGGAGACCACCAGGTCGACGGTGCCGCCCTGCAGCGACGGGATGCGATCCTCGGTGGCGACCGACACGAACTCCAGCCGCTGTTCCCCCTCGTAGCCGAGGGAGGCCGCGACGTACCGGGCGATCTCGACGTCGAACCCGACGTGCTGGCCGTTTCGCAACTCACCCATCAGCGGCTCGTTGGTGGCGACACCGATCCGCAGCTTCGACTGACCGAAGATGTGCGTCTCGCGCATCTTCTCCTGCACCGAGGGCAGCTCCGGTTCCTTCCGGCTGTCGCAACCGGCCGCGGCGGCGAGCACGAGGGTGAGAGCGACCGCCAGCGTCGACGCGATCGAGCGGAGCCGGGACTGCGAACTGCCTGAGTTCATGGGCGACCTCGCTACCGGAAGGGCCTGCGGAACACCGAGAGTAGCCGTTCTTGTCCAATCCGTGTGGGTGCCGTGGACCCTGTCGAGTCGGCGCCTCGGATCGATGCCGATCGGCGCGGCGGTCGGCTCTGCGGTTGACAGCCGGCCTAGTCGCGACATGCTGGACGGGTGAGCCGATTGTCCAGACCCGATGCGCGCACGGTGGCGGTGCTCGCGGCGCTGGGAGCCCTAGCGCCGCTGGTCATGCTGGTCGTATGGCGCCGACAGGACCTCCTCGGCGTGGTTCTCGCGCTGCTCTGCGTGCTGATGACCATGGTCACCGGGGTCGCGGTCTCCGCCGCCCGTCAGGTCGACGATCCGGAGCCGGCGGACCGGTCGGCAGTCGTCGGGCCGCCCGAACTGATGCCGTACGGGATCGACGCGGACACCCTCGACGCCCTGGACCCCCGTGACGCGTTGCGTGCGGTGCGTGACCGTCGGCGCGGGTCGAACGGGCTCAGCGGCCGGTGAGCGTGGGCGCGGAGAGCCCGTCCACGCCGCGCCCCGCCAGACACCGGTAGGTCCGGTCGATGCTGCCGTCGACCGGCGGTAGCACCTCCAGGTGCCAGCCGGTCGCCTCGGCGATCCCGGTGGTCAACCGGAACGTCGTTGCGCTGCACACCTGCCGCACCGGCTCAGCGGCGGCCACCTCGTCGTAGTCGGCGCCGACCAGCGACACCGGCAGGATGCCCTCGGCGTACGTCTCCCAGGTGTGTCGGCCGGCGCAGGACAGCCGAGCCGCCTCGGCGCGGCTGCCGCGTATCCGCATCGGGCCGAAGCACTCCAGCTCGGGCAGGCACCGGGCACCCTCGGGCAGGGCGGTGGGCGCACCGGTGCCGGTCGCGCAGCCGGGCAACGGGCCGGTCGCCGGTGCGGCGATCTGGGTGGCCGACGGGTACGGGACGGGTGGTGGCGCCCGGTCGGCGACCCAGGCCCCGGCGGTCGCGGAGGCGGCGAGCGCGAGCACACCGGCGCCGCCGAAGATCCAGCGCCGCCACCGTCGACCGGCGGGGTCGGCTCGCTGAGTGTCCTCGATGGGAGATCGGGGCACCGGCTGGCTGGCCGCGTACGGGCCGGAGAGCGTCGCGGCACCGCTGACCGGAGCGCCGCTGACCGGTGCCGCCGGTGAGCCGAGTGGCAGGTTGCTGAGCAGGTCGTGCAACTCCAGGGCGGAGGGACGCTCGCCCGGATCGTTGGCCATGCCGACGCGCAGCACGTCGATCAGCTCGTCCGGCACCCCGGGCAGGGCGGGGAGCGGCTGGTTGAACATCTCCAGCACTGTGACAAGGCTCGGGTTGCGCTCGGACTGCCAGCGCGGCGGCCTGCCGTGCATCACCGCGTAGAGGGTGGCGCAGAGCGCGTACACGTCGACGGCCGGCGACGGCGGGCTGTGGCTGAACATCTCCGGCGGCGCGTACGCCGGGGTGAGCACCTCCAGGGTGACCGAGGCGTCCCGGTGCTCGGCGAGAACGGCGAGCCCGAAGTCGGCGAGCACCGCCGAGTTGAAGTGCGAGTAGAGGATGTTCGCCGGCTTCACGTCCCGGTGCAGCACCCCGGCGGCGTGCGAGTGGGCCAGCGCGTCCGCGATCTTGATGCCGAGGTCGCGGGCCTCCACCGGCGCGAGTGGCGAGGTGCGCATCCGTTCGGCGTACGAGCCGTCGCAGAGCTCCATGATCAGGTAGGGGTGCTGGTCGACTGTGACCCCCACGTCGAAGAGGTCCACCACGTGCGGGTGGGACGACATCCGACCGGCCGCCCGCGCCTCACGCAGGAAGCGGGCCTGATCGCGCTCGCTGTCCAGCGTTCGGTTCTCCACTTTGACGGCGACCTCGCGACCCACTGAGATCTGGGTGGCCTGGTAGACGGTCGCGTACCCGCCCCGGGCAAAGACCCGCAAATCAGTCAGGCCGGGCACGATCGGCACTGGCAGGCCGCCGGTCGGGGTGTCGGTCACCGCTCGAAAATACCCAACCCGACCGATGGCTCAGCGCACCGCGTCCGCCGGAGCCGCACCGGCGGGACCGGTACCCTCCTCGGCGACCGCAGTCGTCCCGGCACCCTCGGACGATCCGATCCCGCCAGCCGGGATGCCCCGACGGGCGTCCAGGCGCAGACCGATGGCGGTGGCCACGGCACCCAGCCCCTCCCACGCCGCCACCCCGAAAAACCGGTCGGGAGCGATGTCAGCCAGCACCGCGATCGTGAACACGGTGAACGTGACCAGCCGGAAGACCACTGTGAACCGGTAGAACGCCCGCCACTCGGTCACCGTGGCGAGCAGGTAGTAGACGCCCATGTTGAAGGCCGCCATCGAGGACGCCAGCAGGAACGTCCCGGTGTGATCACCGACGGCCCGCGTCGCCGGCACCTCGAACCCGAGCATGCGCAGCTGCGCCTCCGGCCAGAGCAGCCCGACCGCGCCCATCACCAGCGCCAACACGCCGAAGACCGCGATGGTCCAGCCCGCGATGGATCGCGGCAGCTTCATGAACGGCCTCCCCAGGCACGGCGACGGTCACCACTGTGGACCCGTACGCGGTGGTGACACGCTAGCCGCTCCCCCCGACCACCACATCCCCAGAACCGGCAAACTGCCCGCACTGGTTCACGTTGATCAAGAGATTTCGGTCATCGACCTCCCGACTCCTGACGCAAACCTCTTGATCAACAGCGGAGGGTGAGGGGGTGGGGTTAGACCAGGGCGGCCAGGCGGGTGTGGAGGGCGTCGGCTGCGGCTCGTTCGCTGCGCTGCTCGGTGGCGTACGCCAGGCGGACCGCCTCCTGCGCACAGGACAGCGCCTCCGCCGGACGACCACAGGCGGCCAGCGCCTCGGCCAGCACACTCGCCGCGATCACCTGGCTGCGCACGTCCTCGGCCGGTGCGGTGACCGCTCGGCGGGCCCAGTCCAACGCCTGCTCCCGCTGACCGTGAGCGAGCAACGCCGCAGCGTACTGGGCCATCGTCTGACGGCGGGAGAAGAGCAGCGACGGTGCGTTCGCGGCGGCCGTGGCCACCGGGGCGAGCAGCCCGACCGCTGTCGCCGAGTCGCCGGCCGCGAGACGGGCAGTCGCCAGCAGCACCCGGGGCGCCACCTGCGCCGGCGCCTGCGGGTTGTGCGGCTCCACTGCGGTCAGCACCGAGCGGGCCACCCGCTCGGCCGTCTCGCAGTCGCCCATGTCCAGCGCGACGAAGCCGCGCAGTGTGCCGGCCATCCCGGTGAGCAGCGGATGCGAGGTGCGCTCCGCGTACGCCAGGGCGTCGGTGAGCAGGTCCGCCGCGTGCTCCGGCTCGCCCAACCCGCGCGCCACCACCGCCCGGACCACCAGGGCGAACCCACGCCCCCAGTCGTCGGACGCGGCGGCGAACTCCCGGTACGCCCGCCGGGCCTCCCGGTCGGCCTCAGCCAGGTCACCCAGTTCGGCAGTGGCGAACGCCGCCACCGCGCGCAACGTGCCCACCGCCCACGCCTCGCCGACCCGCTCGCCGAACGGCAGGAACACCTGCGCCATCCGACACGCCTCGCGCAGTCGACCGGCGAGCAGCCGGGCGAACGCGGTGGTGCCGCGCAGCCAGGCCCGCCCGTACGGGTCCTTCAGCTCGGCGAAGAGCCGGGCGGCCCGGCCGAGCACCGCGTCGGTCCCGGCGAAGTCACCCCGGGTGGTGGTCACCCAGGCCAGGTTCTGTAGGGACCACGCCTGCCCGCGTCGGTCCTGCGCACCGAGGCTGACCTGGTACGCGGCCGCCAACCGGCTACTCGCCTGACTCAGCCGCCCCGCCACGAAGTCGGCCATGCCGAGCCGGCGCATCGCCGTGGCACGTTGCGTGGGCAGCCGACCCTCGGTGGCCACCTGCAACGCCTCCTGCCAGGCGGTCACCGCCCGACCCTGATCGCCGAGGGTCTCCTGCGCCTGCCCCGCCAACAGCAGGGCGCTGACCCGGGTGACCTCGTCCCCCGCGTTCGCGGCGATCTTCTCGGCGTACGCCAACGCGTCGGTAACCCGGCCGACCTGGAGCAACGCTCGGGCGTGCACCACCCGATCGGCTGCCGGCACCCCGTCGCGGGCCAGCTCGGTGGCGCGCTCGGCGTACTCGACGGCCATTGCCGGCTCACCGGCGGAGAGCGACCGGCGGGCGGCCCGGCCCAGCGCGGCGACGCCGAGCGGGACCACAGCTCGGGCCGGCGCGTCCGGGCGGAGCTTCACCGCGTCGGCGAGCGTGGCGGCCCGCTCGACGTGCGTCGCCACGAAGTCGTCCCGGGCCTCGTCGGTGAACCCGCCCACACTGCTGGCAGTGGTCTCGTCCGCTGGCGCCGCCCAGCGGGCCAGCGCCGCGTGCCGCTCGGCCAGCTCGGCCTTGCTCACGCCTGCGTACGCGGCCTCCCGCATGAGCGGTGTGGCGAACGAGTAGCCGGCACGCGAGCGGTGCAGCATGCGGCGTTGCAGCAACTCCTCGACCGCCCGGTCGAGCTCGACCGCGACCACTGCCGACGGCCGACCGTCGCGACCGCCGCGCTGCTCCCGCATCGCCTCCAGCGCTCCGGTCGGCACCGTGTCACCGGTGACCGCCGCGTCGCGCAGCACCGACCGGGCGTCCGGCGGCAACGCGTCGATCCGGGCCGCGAGCACGGCGGCGAGGTCCCGGGAGAGCAGCCGGCTGCCCAGCGAGCCCGGTACCAGCCGCCAGCCGGTCGACCCGCCCTGCTCCCGCTCGCCGGAGCCGCCCCGATCCACCGCGGCACCCCGCGTCGAGGCGGTGCCGCGCACTGATTCGGTGGTGAGCGCCCCTCGTTCGATAAGCAGGGTGACAAGCTCAGCCAGGTAGAACGGATTGCCCTGGGCGGTGGCGAGCAGACGGTCGGTGTCGGCCTGCGGCAGCTTGCCGCCGCCAAGGTAAGTGGTGAGCAGCCGGGCCGCGTCGGCACCGCGCAGCGGCGGCAGCGAGTGCACCTCGGCGTCCGCGACCCGGGTCAGCGCGCCGGCGGTGCGCACCAGCTCGGGGCGGCCGAGCAGCAGCACCAGCACCGGGCCGGTGAGCCTGGACAGGGTCAATCCGAGGGCACTGATCGTCTCGGCGGTGGCGTCGTGCAGGTCGTCCACCACGATCACCAGCGGCGCCTCCGAGGCGAGCCCACTGAGCAGGTCGGCGACAGCGTTCGGCACCACCTCGGCGTCCGCCGCCGGAGTGCCCGACCCACCCCACTCGCCGCTGTCGTTGCCACCGTGTGCCGGAAGTTCGGCGTAGCCGAGCAGGGCCAGCAGTTGCTCCGTGGCGATCGGCGGTGTCTCCGCACCGGAGCGGGCGAGCCGCTGCCCGAGTCGGCGCAGCCGCTCCTCGACCGCCGGGCGGGTCAGCGCTGTGGACGCGTCGCTGGGCAGACCGACGGCGGCCCGCACCAGATCGGCCAGGGGCGCAAGGCGTCGCCGCTCCCCGAAGGCGGCACAGCGCACCGAGAGCACCCGGGCACCGGTGTGCGCCGCGTAGCGGCCAGCACCGACGTCGTACCCGGCGGCGAGGCGCTCCACCTCGGCGGCGAAACGGGACTTCCCGATGCCCGCCTCGGCGGTCATCAGCAGCACCCGTGGATCGCCCTGGTCGATCACCTCGGCGAGTCGGCCGGCGACCCGACCGATCTCCGTCTCCCGGCCGACGTACGGCGCCTCGTCGCCGAGCCCCGAGCGGGTGCCCGGCGCGTCCAGCAGACCCAGCAGCTCGTACGCCTCGACCGGCTCACGCTTGCCCTTGAGCCGCAGCGGGCGCAGCGCCCGCCAGGAGGAGACGTGCCTGGTCGCGGCGGCGGTACGACCACCGGCGTAGACGGCTCCGACGGCGGCGGCGTCGGCGAGCCGGGCCGCGGTGTTCACAGTGTCGCCGATGACCGTGTATTCGATGGCGGCCTGGATGCCCGCGATGACATCGCCGGTGTTCAGCCCGACCCGCAGCCCGAGCGGCGCGCCGCCTCCCCGCTCGTCGTCGAGCACCCGGCGGACGGCCCGTTGCATGGACAGTGCGGCTCGGACAGCGCGTTCGGCGTCGTCCTCGTGCGCCACCGGGGCGCCGAAGACCGCCATGATGCCGTCACCGGTCAGCTTGTCGACGTGCCCGCCGAACGTCTTCACCGCGCCGGCGAGGGCGGCGAGCACCCGGTCGGTGACCGCGCCGACGCGTTCCGGGTCGAGATCCTCCGACCAGGAGGTGAACTCGGAGAGGTCACCGAAGAGCACGGTGACCACCCGGCGCTCGGCCGCCGGCAAGGTGGCGGCGGCCAGCAGCGCGGCGCCACAGTTGTGGCAGAACCGCGCGCCGGGAACGGCAACGGTTCCACACACGGGGCAGGTCACATGTGCTCCAACCCACTGACCCCGGGCGCGGATTCCCCCGTGTCGACGCCCAGATACTCCAGTTGGGCCCGGACCGACCATTCGGCCGCCCACCAGAGTGAGCGGTCCACGTCCGCGTAGACCGTCGCCACCACGTCGGCGGGGGTGTGGGCGCCGGCGGCGACCGCCGCCCGGACCTGGTCGAGCCGGGCCCGGCGGTGGGCGAGGTAGAAGTCGGCGGCGGCGGCGCAGTCGGCCAGTGCCGGGCCGTGTCCAGGCAGCGCCGGGATCCCCCGGTACGTGGACAGCAGCTCCAGGCTGCTCAGGTAGTCACCGAGGTGACCGTCGGGATGGGCGACCACGGTGGTGCCCCGGCCGAGGATGGTGTCACCGGTGAGCACCACCCGCTCGTCGCCGTGCTCGACCAGGAAGCAGACCGAGTCGGCGGTGTGCCCTGGCGTCTGCAGAAGACTGATGCGCAGACCGAAGCCGCCGAAGTGCTCGCCCGGCTCGGTCAGCGGCTCACCACCGATGGTGTGCGCCGGGTCGGCGGCGAGCACGTGCACGCCGCCGAGCAGCTCACTCAATCGGGCCGCGCCCTCCGTGTGGTCGGGGTGGCCGTGGGTGATCAGGATCAGCCCGACCGGGCCGTGCTCGGCGATCCCTGTCAGGTGCCCCTCGTCCGCCGGCCCCGGGTCGACCACGATGCCGGACTCGGCCGCCGGGGCGCGCAGCACCCAGGTGTTGGTGCCGTCGAGGGTCATCGGCCCCGGGTTCGGCGCACGTAGCAGTGAAACCCAGCGGGGCAACTCGTCGGCAAGCGCCGCTACCGCCCCCGTCACGTGCCCGCTCATGGCTGCGATCGTACGACCCCGCCCGCCACACCCCACGATCTTGCACTTGCGGCCCCTGGTTCATCCCTATTCAGGGCTTTCGTCCAAGCAGAAAGTGCAAGATCGCGGGGCAATGGTGACGGGTCAGGCGACCTCGACGATCAGCTCGATCTCCACCGGGGCGTCCAGCGGCAACTCGGCCACACCTACGGCACTGCGCGCGTGGCGGCCGGCCTCCCCGAAGACGGTGCCGAAGAGATCCGAGGCACCGTTGATCACGGCGGGCTGACCGGTGAAGCCGGGCGCGGAGGCCACGAACCCGGTCACCTTGACCACCTTCACCACGTTCTCCAGGCCGACCAGCGAGTCGACAGCGGCCAGCGCGTTGAGCGCGCACCGCTGGGCCAGATCCTTCGCCTGCTCGGCGGAGATCCCGGCGCCGACCTTGCCGGTTGCCAGCAACTTGCCCTCGGCCATCGGCAACTGGCCGGAAACGTACACGTGCTGCCCGGACTGCACGGCCGGGACGTAACTGGCCACCGGCGGCACGACCTCGGGCAGGTCGAGACCCAGCTCGGCGAGCTTCGCGTGCGGACCGTTGCTCACGGCGCCACCCCGTTGTTCGCGACTGCGGGGCTCCGCTCCGCTGCACTCCTCGCGCTCACGCCTTGGGCCGCTTCAGGTAGGCGACCAGCTGGTCCGGATTCGGGCCGGGGACCACGGCGACGAGCTCCCACCCGTCCTCGCCCCAGTTGTCGAGGATCTGCTTGGTCGCGTGGACCAGCAGCGGGACCGTGGAGTATTCCCACTTCTGCATCGCTGAAGGGCTCCCTCTCGGTGCGGAATTGTTCGAGGGACAGCCTACGGTCCGCTGGCCGGACGAGGTACGGGACGCTGCTCCGGCGCGGCCGGCAGCTCCCCGCAGCGCCCTTCGTGCTCGTACCCCTGGGGGCAGCGGGACCGGTCGGGCAGCAGCAGGTCGCAGAAGACCCGGTGCCGGTTGTTCTGATCGTCGGCGTTGGAGACTGTGGTCTCGCCGGCGTCCAGCTCGGGCAGGAAGCCCAGGGACACAGCGACCCGGCCGGCCAGCACGGTCGCCGCGGCCAGATTCGGCACCCGGATCGGCAGGTGGATGACGAAGCCCGGCTCGTCGTCCTCGCGGGTCCGCTCGGCGGGCTGGCTGGGCACCTGGGCCGGCTCCGCCTGCTCCGGCATCCGGCGGTACGACCGTTCGTTGATCGGCTGGTTGGTGACCTGCCCGCCGGCCTCGCCCACGGACCCGAGCCGGCGGGGCCGGTCGTTCGTCGGGAACTGGGTGCGAGGGATGTTGTCCGCGTCGCGCATGCACTGCCTCCGGTCGTACCTCTCGGACCATGCTTCCGGCCCGGACCCATTCGTCCGTTCCGGCCCCCGCACCGGGACGAAGGTAGGTCTGTGGCTGCGGTCCCGCCAACAGGACGCGCACAAGAGGTCACCAACAGTCACATATGCGACACACCGCAGGTCGGGGGCCCGACACCGAAACCGCAGCGGGTACCGCTCACCGGATCGCTGGGCCGCTCGGCGGGCAGGGGCGACACCGATCCGGTCATCGACCGCTACCCTTCCGGTCGGACGGTCGCGCAGCGCCCGGCCGCCCGCTCGATCACGCTCGGCGCCAGGGGTGGCGGCGGGCGCCGCACCCCTGGGGGAACGACATGACCCACCCGCCCAGCGGCGACCAGGCCGGCACACCCGCTCACCCGCCGGTCCACCCGGATCCCGCCGGCCAGCCCGGCGCGCCGACCATCCCCAGCCAGCCGGCCCCCGCTCCGCCGCCCGGGCAGCTCGCCCTCCCCGCCTCCCCCGCCCAGCCGGCACTTCCCGCCGCCCCCACCTCACCGGCCTTTCCCGGGCAGCCCAGCGGCCCCAGCCAGCCAGCCTTCCCGGGGCAGCCTGCCGGCCCCAGCCAGCCGGGCTTTCCGGGGCAGCCTGGCGGCGCTGGGCAACCGGAAGCGCCTGGCGGCACCACCTCGGCCGCCGCGTCGACGCAGCCGGGTGCCCCGAACTCCTCGTCGATTCCGCCGGCCCCGCCGGCCTATCCGCCCTACCCGAGCACGGCCGCGCCGAAGAAGAAGCGCGGTCTGCTGATCGCGGCAATCGCCCTGGTCGTGATCATGGTGCTCTGCGTGGGAGGTGGCGTGGTGGCCTTCCTGACCCTGCGCGACGCCGAGACCGGCGAGGGCGCCAAGGAGCCGGCGGTCGCCGTCGACGAGTTCCTCACCGCTGTCTACAAGGATCGCGACGCGACGAAGGCGGCGGATCACGTCTGCGCCGCTTCCCGTGACGACGACAAGATCGCCGCGAAGGTTGCCGAGGTGGAGAAGTACGCCTCCACCTACCAGAACCCGCGCTTCCGGTGGACCACCCCGAAGGTGGACAACCAGACCGGGGAACGGGCCACCGTCTCCACCCGGCTCACCATGACCACAGCCGACGAGAAGGTGGCCGACCAGGAGTTGCGCTTCACTGTGGTGCAGAAGACGGGTTGGTGGGTCTGCGAGGTCGCCTGACCGCACAGCCTGGATAGGCTCGACGGGTGTGTGCAGCTGAGCGTCCGATCGACCCGGCCGGTACCGGATGGCCCGCCCGTCTCCACGTGGTGACCGGCAAGGGCGGCACCGGTAAGACCAGCGTGGCGGCGGCGCTGGCCCTCGCGCTCGCCGCCGGCGGCCGGCGCACCCTGCTGGTCGAGGTCGAGGGGCGGCAGGGCATCGCCCAACTGTTCGGCATCGAGCCGCTGCCTTACGAGGAGCGGCACCTCGCCGACGCGCCGGACGGCGGTGAGGTGCGTGCGCTCGCTGTGGACGCCGAGGAGGCGCTGCTCGAGTACCTGGACATGTTCTACAAACTGGGCGCGGCGGGCCGGGCACTGCGCAAGCTCGGCGCCATCGACTTCGCCACCACCATCGCGCCCGGCCTGCGGGACGTCCTCCTCACCGGCAAGGTGAAGGAGGCCACCACCCGCACCACGGGGCAGCGGCGCGCGTACGACGCGGTGGTGCTGGACGCCCCGCCGACCGGGCGGATCGGCCGGTTCCTCAACGTGACGGCGGAGACCGCCCGGCTGGCCAAGGTGGGCCCGATCAAGACCCAGAGCGAGGGGGTCGCGGCGTTGCTGCGGTCCCCGATGACCGCTGTGCACGTGGTCACGCTGCTGGAGGAGATGCCGATCCAGGAGACTGTCGACGCGATCGCCGACCTGACCACTCTCGGCTTCGGTGTCGGGAAGGTGCTCGTCAACGGGGTCCGACCGCCGCTGCCCGCCGGAGCGGCGGTCACCGCCGCCGAGTTGAAACGCGGGCTGGTCGCCGCCGGGCTGCCGGCCGATCAGGACATCGTGGCCGGGTTGCACGATGAGGCGCGCGACCAGCTCATCCGTCGCGAACTGGAAGATTCGCTCCGCGCCGACCTGGTGGAGTTGGGGCTGCCGATGATCGAGCTGCCGTTGCTGCCCGACGGGGTTGATCGGGCGGGGCTCGCGACGCTGGCCCAGGCCCTCGTCCGCGCCGAATGACTCACACCTGAGCGCAGCACGGGCGCGCGGCCCCACCGGCCCGATACGCTCGATTGGTGCCTTCCGAAGACGCGGCGCCGCAGCTGGACGTCGACCAGATCCTCGCCGACCCCGGCGTGCGGATCGTCGTGTGCTGCGGTGCCGGCGGAGTGGGAAAGACGACCACGGCCGCGGCGCTGGCGCTGCGGGCCGCCGAGCACCACGGCCGGCGCACTGTGGTGCTCACCATCGACCCGGCCCGCCGGCTGGCCCAGTCGCTGGGCCTGACCGAGCTGGACAACACCCCTCGCCAGGTCAAGGGGATCGACGTCGAGAGCAGCGGCGGCGAGTTGCACGCCATGATGCTCGACATGAAGCGCACCTTCGACGACGTGGTGTTGCAACACACCGACCCGACGAAGGCCGCGGAGATCTTCGCGAACCCGTTCTACCAGGCGATGAGCTCGACCTTCGCCGGCACCCAGGAATACATGGCGATGGAGAAGCTGGGCCAGTTGCACGCCCGGGGCGAGTGGGACCTGATCGTGGTGGACACTCCGCCGTCCCGCTCGGCACTGGACTTCCTGGATGCGCCGGCTCGGCTCTCCCGCTTCCTCGACGGCCGGATGCTGCGACTGCTGCTGGCCCCGGCGCGCAGCGGCGGTCGGAGCATGTTCAGCCTGGTCACGGCCTCGTTCGGGATGTTCTCGAAGGTGGTGCAGAAGGTGCTCGGCGCGCAGCTGCTCACCGACCTGTCCGGCTTCGTGGCGGCACTCGATTCGATGTTCGGTGGTTTCCGGCAGCGCGCCGAGCAGACGTACCGCATCCTGCAGGCACGGGAGACGGCTTTTCTGCTGGTTGCGACGCCGGAGCCGGACGCGGTCCGGGAGGCCGCCTACTTCGCGGGTCGGCTGCGGGACGAGCGGATGCCGCTGGCCGGCCTGGTGCTCAACCGGGTGCACCGCCCGGCGGTTCCGGAGCTGGACGCCGAGCGGAGCCGGGTCGCCGCCGAGCGGCTGACCGAGCTGGGTGGGCATGAGGCCACCGCCGACGTGCTGCGGGCGCACGCGGCGTTGGCTCGCCAGGCGGTACGCGAGCAGCAGGTCGCCGCGCGCTTCACCGAGGCGTTCCCGGCCGTGCCGGCGGTTTCGGTCACGGCGCAGCCCGCCGACGTGCACGACGTCGACGGGCTACGGACGATCGGCGCGGCGATCAGCCGGCCGTGACCGGCGTCAGTTGGCCGCGCTGACGAGAATCTTGTCCTTGCCGGCCTTGTCCTTGCTGTTCTTCTTCATCGCGGCTTCGAACATTTTGCGCCAGCTCGTCACCTGCGGGTGTCGACGCAGGAGCGCCCGTCGTTCGCGTTCGGTCATGCCGCCCCACACACCGAACTCGATCCGGTTGTCCAGCGCGTCGGCCAGGCACTCGTACCGAACTGGGCAGCTCCGGCAGATCCGCTTCGCCACGTTCTGTTCGGCGCCCTGTACGAACAACGCGTCCGGGTCCCCGTTCTGACACGCCGCCAGCGACGGCCAGTCAGTGATCATGCCCATGTGTACACGTCCCCCCTTGCAGTACCTACCGACCTCGTCGATACACGCCAGCCGGCAATTCCCCCCGATCGCCCGCTCGCCTTCCCCAAGGCGGCACGGACGACATGTGGCGCTGTCGCCGCCCCCATCATGCTCTGTAGTCGACTGATTACGCAACGTTGTCGACGAAATCCAT
Organism: Micromonospora sp. NBC_00362; assembly: GCF_026342155.1. Taxonomy (NCBI): domain Bacteria; kingdom Bacillati; phylum Actinomycetota; class Actinomycetes; order Micromonosporales; family Micromonosporaceae; genus Micromonospora; species Micromonospora sp. NBC_00362. Next base: position 4,877,831 of record NZ_JAPENH010000001.1, on the reverse strand, counting down.
CATTCCGGACACTCCCGGCTTCCCGGGCCTTCGACCGCCGGTTACCCCGCCGAGGTCGGCGATAACGCTGCGCCGCCTCACCGAATCGGAGGAGACTCACGCCGGGTCACACGCAACCAAGCACCGGGGGTCGTGCGTTTAGCACAACGAGGGCAGCGCGCGCAGGAAATGGGGCAACAACGCCCAGGCGCCCCTCGTTCCCTACTCGCGTACCATGCCGAGGTGACCTGGATGCGGAAACGTGACCACAATGTGCTGACCAATGCCGCATCGCTGCTCGTGTGCGGCCTGCTGGCCGGCGTGGTGGTCGCTGCGGCGGCCTTCCCCGCGGTGGCGATGTCCGGCCTGGCCGCGAAGGCCGGCGCCGAGACGTTCGGCGCCCTGCCCACGGAGCTGACGGTGGCCCGCGCGCCACAGATCAGCTACCTGTTGGCGTCGGACGGCAAGACACCGCTCGCGACCATGTACGACGAGAACCGACGAGACGTGAAGCTCGCCGACATCTCGCCGTTCATGCAGAAGGCCATCATCGCGGCCGAGGACCACGACTTCTACAAGCACAACGGCGTCGACATCAACGGTGTCGCCCGCGCGTTCGTCAACAACCAGAGCGAGGGCTCCGGCCGCCAGGGCGCGTCGACGCTGACCATGCAGTACGTCCGGCTGGCCATCGCCTACTCGGCCACCCACCCGGCCGACGTCGTCGCGGCCACCGAGGACACCAGCGCCCGCAAGCTTCGCGAGATGCGGCTGGCCCTCCAGGTCGACAAGGAATTCTCCAAGGACGAGATCCTCACCCGCTACCTCAACCTCGCCTCGTTCGGCAACGGCGCGTACGGCATCTACGCCGCCAGCCAGGTCTACTTCGGTAAGCCGCCGAGCAAGCTCAAGATCGAGGAGGCGGCGCTGCTGGCCGGCATGGTCAAGGCGCCCACCACGAACGACCCGACCACCGAGGCTGGTTACCCGCTCGCCAAGGACCGTCGCGACTACGTCATCCAGAACATGGCCGACATCAAGGCCATCACCCAGCAGGAGGCCGACGCCGCCAAGGCGACCAAGCTGGTCGTCAAGGACAAGCGCACCCCGAACGGCTGCGTCGCCGCCAACGTCAACGAGTGGGGCTTCTTCTGCGACTACTTCTACCGCTGGTGGATGGATCAGGAGACGTTCGGCTCGACCAGGTACGACCGGGAGCGCCGGCTGAAGAGCGGCGGCTACAACGTCGTCACCTCTATCGACATCAAGGCGCAACGCGCCGCGGACAAGGCGGTCCGTAAGGCCAAGAGCGTGAACAGCAAGGAAGCGGCAATGGTCGCCGTGATCGAGCCGGGCACCGGCCGGGTCCGGGCGCTCGCTGTCAACAGGCAGTTCAAGCTCGACGACCCGAAGAACCCGAAGAACAAGATCTCCAGCGATCCCGCGAAGAGCAAGAAGAAGATTCGCGGCAACTACCCGGCGACGGTCAACCCGCTGCTCACCGGCGGTGACGGCATCACCGGCTACCAGGCCGGGTCGACGTTCAAGATGTTCACCATCGTCGCGGCGCTGGAAAAGGGCATCCCGCTCGGCCACACCATCAACGCGCCCAAGCAGTTCCGGTCGGAATACATCATCCAGCCCGGCCCAGCCGCCTGCCCGGGGACCAACCTCTACTGCCCCACCAACTCGACCGAGAGCATGGCCGGCGTACACAACATGTGGAGCGCGTTCGGCCGCTCGGTGAACACCTACTTCGTGCCGCTCCAACAGCAGGTCGGCGCCGAGAACGTGGTCAAGGCCGCCAAGCGGCTGGGCATCAACTTCCGGGCCCAGGAAGACCTGGATCTGGAGAAGGGCGCGCACCAGTGGGGCGCCTTCACCCTGGGCGTCTCGCAGACCACCCCGCTGGATCTGGCCAACGCCTACGCCACCCTCGCCGCGGACGGCAAGTACTGCGAACCGATCCCGGTGCAGGAGATCCGCGACCCGGAGGGCAACAAGCTGGACATCGCCAACCCGCGCTGCGAGAAGCGGTTCAGCACCGAGGTGGCCCGCGCCGCGGTGGACGCGGCCCGCTGCCCGGTCGGTGACAAGTCGTCGTCCTCCCGGTGTACGGGGGCGACCGCCCCCAACGTCCGCGGCGACGTCGGTTACCCGGTGGCCGGCAAGTCCGGCACCACCGACTCGGAGAAGACCGCCGCGCTGGTCGCGATGACCAAGCAGTACGCGGTCGCCGGCATCATGGCCGACCCGGACTGGCCGCAGACCAACGTGAAGATGAAGCACGCGGAGAGGGACGGCATCAACCCGCCGGTCTGGGAGACGCTGCGGGACGCCATGAAGGGCAAGCCGAAGATCGACTTTGAGGCGCCGGGTCAGAAGATCTCCCAGGGTGACCAGCGCAGCATCCCCGATGTGAAGTGCGTTTCGGTGGAACAGGCGAAGTCCCGGCTCAAGGGCGCCGGCTTCGAGCCGGTCGTCTCCAGCGCCAAGGTGCCGTCCTCCTGCAAGGCTGGCGACGCGGCCGGCACCAGCCCGGACGGACGCACGATCAAGGGTGGCGTGGTCACCATCGAGGTCAGCAGCGGCGGCGGCACGCCGGGCAACACCAACGGGACTCCGGGCGGTCAGCCCGGGGGCCGACCCGGTGGTCGCCCCGGCGGCTGAGCCGACGAGTAGGACACAACGGGCGGGCACCCTCCTTGGGTGCCCGCCCGTTTCGTCTGTCCGGACCGGCGGGCGGCTACGACAACCGTCGTGGCACCCCGCTGACCTGCCGGGTCAGAGACCGAGCTGTCGGCGTACCTCAGCGGCCACCCGGCCACCCTCGGCCTGGCCCGCCACCGCGGCCTGGGCCGCCTTCATCGCCGGGCCCATCTGGGCCTTGCCGGTGAAGCCGCCCGCGGCGAGCGCCCCCGACACCAGCTCGGTCAGGTCGGCGTCCGAGAGCTGCCTGGGCAAGTAGCGGTCCAACACCTCACCCTCGGCGCTCTCCTTCGCTGCCTGCTCGGCGCGCCCGGCGTCGGCGAAGGCGGTGGCCGCCTCCCGACGCTTCTTGGCTTCCTTGGTCAGCACCGCGAGCACCTCGTCATCGGTGAGCTCGCGCTTGGCCTTGCCGGCGACCTCGGCGGTGCCGACGGCGGCCAGGGCCATCCGCAGGGTGGAGGTGGTCAGCTCGTCGCGCGCCTTGAGCGCGGAACGCATGTCGGCAGTGAGGCGGTCCTTCAGCGTGCTCATGGACGGTCAAACTACCCTGAACGCCATGCGAAAGCGCACACTATTCCGGCTCGCCGCCGGAACCGCCACGATCGGCGCGGCCACCCTCGCGTACGCGTCGCTCGTCGAGCGCAACATGTTCACCCTGCGGCGGTACGACGTGCCGGTGCTCCCGGCCGACGCGGAGCCGCTGCGCGTGCTGCACCTGTCGGACCTGCACATGATGCCCGACCAGGCGCGCAAGCAGCGCTGGGTGGCGTCGCTGGCCGCCCTCGACCCCGACCTGGTGGTGGTCACCGGCGACAACATGGCGCACCCGGGCGCGGTGCCCGGGGTGCTGCGGGCCCTGCAACCACTGCTGGACTACCCCGGCGCGTTCGTGTTCGGGTCCAACGACTACACCGGGCCGGTGTTGAAGAACCCGTTCACCTACTTCCTGCCCGACCGGGAGTACACCGAGGGCGTCGAACTGCCCTACGAGGAGTTGCGTCAGGTCTTCATCGGCTCCGGCTGGGCGGACCTCAACAACGCCCGGACGATGCTGAAGGCTGGCGGTCGACAGCTCGACCTCGTCGGCGTCGACGACCCGCACATCGACCGGGACGACTACCCCTCCGTGGCCGGCGCGGTGTCGTCCTCGGCGGACCTGTCCATCGCGCTGACACACTCACCCGAGCCACGGGTGCTCGACCAGATGGCGGCGGACGGCTTCGGGCTGCTGCTGGCCGGGCACACCCACGGTGGTCAGGTCTGCGTACCAGGCTTCGGGGCGCTGGTGACCAACTGCGGCCTGCCCCGCTCAATGGCGCGCGGTCTGCACCGGTGGCCGGGCTCGGACTCCTGGCTGCACGTCTCCGCCGGCCTGGGCACCCACCCGACCGCCCCGATCCGCTTCGCCTGCCCCCCGGAAGCCAGCATCCTGACCCTCATCCCCCGCTGACCACTGCGCCGCCCGCTGGCCGGGGCCACGGGGGTACCGAGTTTGACCATCGGGGCGGGTGGGCTACTATTTGTCGGCACGCCTCGGGGTGTGGCGCAGCTTGGTAGCGCGCTTCGTTCGGGACGAAGAGGTCGTCGGTTCGAATCCGGCCACCCCGACCAGAGGTAAGAGGGCACATCCGATTCATGGATGTGCCCTCTAGTGCTTCCTGGGTGACCAATTGAGTGACTAGGACCATTCGACGGTTTGCACCGACAGCGAACGGCCCCCTGCGGTAACAGAGGGCCGTTCTGTCCGAGGTGCGCGCCTCACTCTCATGGCTCACATCTCGCTCCCGTCAACGAGACTGGACCTACTCTCGTGAGTAGCGCAAAGCAAGTTACTCGGAAGTAACCATGGATTGAGTAAAGTAGCGATCCACACAGGTCGATAGATTCTCGGCATTTATGCAGCTCAGGCCCCCTTCCTGCCGCTAGGCAATGAGTCCCATCGACGGGACCCGTGGAACCGCGCATGAGGCCGATATCCGGCGCTACGCCCTTGCCTACTCAATCGACGTGACAACCTCTCAAACACCGTGACGCCGCCCCACTGTCGATCGTTTCCCCGAGAAGAGCGCCCCACGTCGCGCGTCTCGCTGGCGGTAACCGGCAGACGCTCAAACGCGACGTGGGGCGACATGTCCGAGGTAGCACATGGGACGCCACGCCCGAAGTAAGTCGTCAGCCATCACACACTCTCAAGGAGACACACGTGTCCAACAGCACCGCCAGAAGTAACCGCGACCTCAATGCCAGCCAGGAGCGCTCGGCCGTGGTGCCTCAGCCACGGAGTTCACAGGATCCGATCGGTGGTGAACACCGACTAGCGCTCGACCAGCACCGCTACCTCTTGACCGAACGCCACTTGTTGATCCTCGTGATCGCCTTCGTGGTCGGACTCCTGGCCGGTGTGGCCGCCGGGGTTAGCGTCGCTGTGCAGGCACAGGCGTCACTGGGCACGGGACCATGCGTCTTGCTAGGCATCGCCAGTGGTCTAGTAACTATGACCATGGCCAGCTTGGCCGTAGCGAAAACCCTCCACAAGCTCCTGCGGTAGGACACGGGTGCAAGGTGTCCTGCCCTGTGGGGCAGGGCAGGACACCTTTCCTACGTTCTGTCGGATCCGGGGATGATCCGGTCCATGGCCAGCGGTCGACGCCCTGGGCGCGAAGCTCGCGCAGCTTCCGAGCGCCCAACGCCGGGATGATGTGGGTACGACACAGGATCTCGCGCTTAGTCTTGGTGCGGTCTGATCGGCCGTTGAGTCCATAGGTCAGCCAGTCAGTGACGGCTTCGGTGACGGTGTAGTGGTGCTCGGTGATGGCTAGCCCGTCTTCGTAGTCGCGGATCTGCTCCCGCAGTTTGGCGCGGGCTTCGTGGAGGACGGCCAGGTGACCGTCCTGGCTGCTCCCACTGTGGGCGGCGACTGGATCGGTGAGGTGTCGATCGCCCCCGATCAGCCACGGTCCGACGGCGTGCTTGGCACCGGCACCTCCTTCACCACGACGGCCGACCCCACCGATCCCGCCGGCGTGCTGGCCGTGCCCATCGGCGTTGAAACCGGCGGTAGCGAGGGTCAGCAGCTCCTGCTCGTGGTGACGCCGGCAGCCGCCACCGCGGTGCGTGTCCTGCGCGACGGGCAGGAGGTGGCGCGGAGCGCCGTCAGCGGCTCCGGGGCGGCCATGCGGGTGCCCCGCCCCACCGCGGGCCTTGTCGTGGAGGCGCTGGACGCGTCCGGCGCGACGATTGCCAGCGGTCAGGTGTCCAAGCAGGGCTCCCAGCGGACAATCCAGACCGACACCTGGAACCAGGAGTGAGACGGCCACCTGCACGGTGACGCCTATCGGACACCGCACCGACGGCCTTCAGCTGCGGGTATAGGTGTTTCTACCGATCCCCCGAGGGGCTACCGCCCCTAACGTCAGTGGCACACCACACCGTCCGAGGGGGACCACCGATGACCATCGCACCCGATCTCACCGCCGTGAAGGCACGCCAGCAGGTGACGTGGGCCAGCGGTGACTACGGCGCGGTCGCCGCGCTCATCCACCCGATCTCCGAGCTTCTGGTGACCGCTGCCGACCTTTCCGCCGGCGCCCGCGTACTCGACGTGGCTACGGGGTCCGGCAACGCCGCCATCGCCGCCGCCCGCTGCGGCTGCGTCGTGACCGGCGTCGACTACGTACCCGAACTGTTGGAACGCGGCCAGGCCCGCGCCGCTGCGGAACGACTCCCGGTCACGTTCGTGACCGGCGACGCGGAGCGACTGGCGTACGCCGACGGGTCCTTCGACGCGGTCCTCTCCGTCGTCGGGGTGATGTTCGCGCCGGACCAGGAGCGGGCGGCGGCCGAGCTGGTCCGGGTCTGCCGGCCCGGCGGCACTGTGGCGCTGGCGTCGTGGACGCCGCAGGGCTTCATCGGCGACCTGTTCCGCACGGTGGGGCGGCATGTGCCACCACCGGCAGGGCTGCGCCCGCCGGTCGAGTGGGGCGACGAGGGCCGGGTCCGCGAACTGCTCGGCGCGGCCGTGGGTGAACTGCGGGCGGTACGCCGAGAGTTCGTCTTCCGCTTCGGCACCCCGGAGGAGTTCGCCGACTTCTTCCGGGTCAACTACGGGCCGACGTTGAAGGCGTTCGAGGCACTGCCCGAAGAGCGACGCCCGGGCCTGCACGCCGATCTGGTGGAGCTGGCCCGCACCCACAACCGCGCCACCGACGCCACCGTCCGCATCCCGGCGGAGTACCTGGAGGTCGTGGCGCAGCTGACCCCCGACCGGGCCTGACACCCGTCCGCGCCACCCCGTTCGAGGTGGCGCGGACCGGTCAGTCCTGCCGCTCCGTGCGCGCGACCTCAGTCCTGCCGTTCGGTGCGCTCGATCTCCGCGAACGCGGCGGCCAGGTAGTCGTCCAACGGCACGCTGGTCGCCGCCAACAGGTCTGCCACCAGCAGCGGGGCGTGTCGCGCCAGCGTCGACGCGTCCGGCGGTGACTCGTCGCTCTCGGGGTCGTACACGCCCAACGCGCCGGCCAGCAGGACGAGCACGACGTGCGGGTCGACATCCGTTCGCCACCGCGTCGACTCCTGCACGCAGCGGGTCAACACCTGGCGGATGTCGTCGCCGGTCAACCCGTCCGGATGGCTCTCCTCCAGCAGCAACCGGACCACCGCGCCGAGCACCAGGCCGGAACGCTCGTCCGCGGCGAGACCGCCGACCGCCTCGTCGTACGCCTCACCGTCGCGTGCCTGGGCGGCGGCGACGGCCGTCGTTGCGGTCAACGCGATGGCGCGGGCGGTAGCGGGCAGATGTCGCCAGGTGCCGGTCATCGCGCCAGCATCGCAGACCCGGCGGACACCAACCGGCCACGATCACGGCGAGTGGATCAACGTGGGATTGGTCACCCGCCGGTCCCGGTGACCGCGAGGCGTGGTCAAAACGGTTCGCGCGGCGTCAGACCCACCGAACAGAATGCCGGCATGCTGCGTCGTGCCCTGCCCCGCCGTTCGGAAGCTCGCCGGATCCTCCTCGGCACACTGCTGTCGGCGGTCGGGCGGGGTCTGACCCTGCCGTTCCTCTTCATCTACCTGACCGACGTACGCGGGCTCACCGACACCCGTGCCGGGCTCGTCATCGGCTGGTACGGCGTGGTCACCCTGGCCCTGTCGCCGCTGGGCGGGACTCTGATCGACCGGATCGGCGCCCGCCGGGTGGTGGTGCCCTGTCTGCTGATCGAGGCGATCGGCACCGGGTCGTTGGCGCTGGTCCACTCCACCGGCTCGGCCCTGCTGGTGATGACGGTGATCGCCATCGGCAGTTCGGCGATCTGGTCCGGGCAGAACACCATCCTCGCGTCGCTGACCGACGACGATGAGCGGCAACGCGTCTTCGGGTTGAACTTCGCCCTGCTCAACCTCGGCATCGGCATCGGCGGCATGACCTCCGGCGCGATCGTCGACACCGCCCGGCCCGGCACCTTCCAGGCGATCTACCTGCTGGACGCGGTGACCTACCTGATGCCGGCGCTGATCCTGCTCACCCTGCCGGGGGTGGGCCACCGACTCGGCAAACGTCGAGGCGTCGACGAGCCGTCGGCCGGTGGCTACCTGACGGTGCTTCGCGACCGCCCGTTCCGGCGGCTGGTGATCTTCGGGCTGATCCTCACCACCTGCGGCTACGCGCAGGTGGAGGTGGGCTTCGCCGCGTACGCGGTGCGGGTGGCCGAGGTGAATCCCCGGGTCGTGGCCTGGGCACTCGCGGCCAACACCGTGATGATCGTGCTCGCGCAACTGCTGGTGATCCGCCGGATCGAGGGGCGCAGCCGCACCCGGGCGTTGGCAGTGGTGGGAGCGGTGTTCGCCGCCGCCTGGCTGGTCCTCGGCGCGGCCGGCCTGGTCAGTGCTGAGAACGCCGTGCTGGCCGCCCTGTGCGTGGTGCTCTGCTCGGCGATCTTCGGTTTCGGCGAGACGATGCTGTCACCGGTGATGCCCGCACTGACCAACGCGCTGGCCACCGACGAGCTGCGCGGCCGGTACAACGCCATGAGTTCGATGATCTTCGGAATCAGCGGTGTGATCGGCCCGGTGACCGCCGGCCCGCTCATCGGCGCCGCCAACGGCATGGTCTGGGTGGCGACGGTGGTCGGCGGCTGCCTGGTCGCGTCGCTGGTCGCGCTCTCCCTGCGCCGGTTGCTCACCACGGATCAGGACGGCCTCACGACGACCACCCCGGCATCCCCCACGCCCACGCCCGCCCCCGCCTGACCTCGAACATCCCCTCCGTACCCCGCACCCCGCACCCCGCACCCCGCACCCCGCACCCCGCACCCCGCACCCCGCACCCCGCACCCCGCACCAAGATCGCGCTCAATCCTGGATGTAGTGGCATCCCCGCGCACCAATGCCACTACATCCATGTTCGAGCGCGATCTTGCCCGGATAGGCGCGCGGGTGGCGCGAGCGCGGGCGGCACGGGCAGGCAGGCACGGGCGGCCAGGCACGGGCGCGGGCAGCCACAGGCACGGGCAGGCGGGCGGGCGGGGTCTGGGACGGGTCGGGCCCCGGAGCTGGTGCTCCGGGGCCCGATGTCGCAGGGGTCGGCCGTCAGGCGGCGGGGACCTCGGCGGTGGTGCGGATCCGGTCCAGCGTCGGCGCGGAGACCGGCGACTGGGCGGTCAGGTACGCCACGAAGGCGTCCAGGTCGATCTGGCCGGTGACCGGGTTCGTGCCGCCGGTGAGGGCACTGAAGCCGTCGCCTCCGCCGGCCAGGAAGTTGTTCACAGTCACCCGGTAGGTGGCGGCGGTGTCGACGGTGGTGCCGCCCAGGGTGAGGCTGCCCCGGACCACGCGGGTGCCGGCGCACGGGTCGGCGACCGTACCGGTGGTGCCGTTCGGGTCGACCACGTAGCCCACTGTGGCCGACGGGTACAGGGTCCGATTGGTGATGAACTGCTGCTCCAGGACGCAGTAGAGCTGCGCGCCGGTCAGGTCCAGCGTCACCAGGTTGTTGGCGAACGGCTGGACAGTGAACGCCTCTTCGTAGGTGACCGGGCCGGCGTCGAGGTCGGCCCGGACCCCGCCGGGGTTCATGAAGGCGGCGACGGCGTTCTGTTCGTCGTCGGTGGCGGCGAGCTGCGCGTCGGCGATCAGGTTACCCAGTGGCGATTCGCCCAGACTCGTACCGAAGAGGGTTTCCTGGCTCCGCGTGATCGCCTCGTTGGTCACGCCGACCTGGCGTCCGGCGACCGGGCCGAGCACCGTCTTGTACCGGTTGATCAGCGCGGTCTGCCTCGGGTCCTTGGCGACGTCGCGGGTGACGACGACGTTGTTCGCGGCGGCGGACATGACATCGCCGGACCGACGGTCGATCTTGAGGTCGATGTCGGTGACCAGGCGACCAAACGAGCTGGCGGAGGTGACCAGCTTGCCGTTGATGTCGCAGTTGTACGCCTGGTGGGTGTGCCCGCTGACCACCACGTCGATCGACGGGTCCATCCGGTTGGTGATGTCCACGATGGGGCCGGTCATGCCGACGCAGTCGTTGATCCCGCCGGTCGCGGCCTGGGTGCCACCCTCGTGCAGCAGGACGACGATCGCCTGTACGCCCTTGCGGCGCAGCTCGCGCGCGTACCGGTTGGCGGTGTCCGCCTCGTCGGCGAAGGTGAGGCCGGCGACGCCCTGCTGGCTGACGATCTGCGGGGTGCCTTCGAGGGTCATGCCGATAAAGCCGACCTTGACGCCCTGCACCTTGTGGATCGCGTACGGCGCCATAAGCGGCTTGCCGGTGGCGGTCTTGAAGGCGTTCGCGGACAGGTACTGGAAGCCGGCCCCCCGGTACGGGGTGCCGTCGATGCAGCCGTCCACCGGGTGGCAGCCGCCGTTCTGGATTCGCAGCAGCTCGGCGGCGCCTTCGTCGAACTCGTGGTTGCCGACGCTGGCGTAGTCCAGGCCGGCCATGCTCAGCGCCTCGATTGTCGGCTCGTCGTGGAACGCGGCCGAGAGCAGCGGGGACGCACCGATCAGATCACCGGCGGCGACGGTGATGGTGTTCTTCTTCTTGGCTGCGGCGCGCAGCTCGGCAAGGTGGGTGGCCAGGAACTCGACGCCACCCGCGGTCTGCCCGGCGATGGTGCCGCTGGACCCGCTCGGCGGTTCGAGGTTGCCGTGGAAGTCGTTGAGGGCGAGCAGGGTGACGTCGACCGGCTTCGGCCCGGCGTCGGCCTGCTCAGGGTTGGTGGCGACCGCGCCGAAAGCGGCCACCGCGAGCGCGGTCAGGCCGACAGCGGCCCGACGCATCCCGGGTATGAACATGGATCTCCTCGTGAGAATCGGCGCGTACGGTGCCCGGCCTCTGGGTCGACCGGGGCCGCCGACGGTCGCCGTCGAAAGGGTCGCGGATGACGGTGGTTGCGCATGGCCCCCGCCCCGACAGCCTCTCATCCGAACGCCCACCGGTCGACCCGGGCAGCGCGTCGGAGCAGCGCGTACGCCGAGGCCGCTATCGATCATCGTTTAACGCGGTCTGCCGGACAACGTCGGACCCAGGGTCTAGAAAGGACGGGACAGCCTACGAGGAATGGGGGCGGCATCGTGAGCGGAACGACACCCGTGGCGGAGCAGGTGCGATCGGTCGACGGCACGCCCATCGCGTTCGAGCGGTCCGGTGCCGGGCCGGCGGTCGTCCTCGTCGGCGGCGCGTTCAGCGATCGCAACGCGACCCGCGACCTGGGTGCGGCACTGGCGCCGGATTTCACCACCTTCAGCTATGACCGTCGCGGTCGGGGCTACAGCGGCGACACCGCACCGTACGAGGTCGGCCGCGAGATCGACGACCTGGCTGCCCTGATCGCGGCGGCGGGTGGTTCCGCCGCCGTCTACGGCATCTCCTCCGGGGCCGTGCTGGCCGCCCTCGCCACCGCACAGGGCCTGCCGGTGACCAGGTTGGTCATGTTCGAGCCACCGTTCCAGGTCGGCCCGCACGTGGGCGTCCGCAAGGACATCACCCCGCAGCTCATCGAGCTGATCGCCGCCGACGACCGGGACGGCGCGGTGGAGACCTTCCTCAGCGCGTCGGTGGGGCTGCCGGCCGAGCAGATCACCGGGATGCGGTCGCAGCCGATGTGGGGTGGGCTGACGGCGGTCGCGCACACCCTGGTGTACGACGCGATCGTCACCGCCGGGGGGCGATTCCCCGCCGAGCGGCTGGCGGCCATCACCGCGCCCACCCTCGGGGTGGACAGCACCGGCAGTCCACAGTGGTTGCGGGACGCGAGTCGGGCGGCGGCCGAGGCCGTTCCGGGCGGCCGGTCCGTGAGCCTCGACGGCGGTTACCACGACGTGCCGCCGGCGACGCTGGCCCCCGCGCTGCGCGAGTTCCTGCTCGGTTGACAGCACCAGCGGCCGACGAGGCGCATGCCGGCCGGTCAGTCGTCGGTCAGCGCCTTGTCGACCAGGTCAACGACGGCGTCCGGTGGCCAGGCGCCCGCAACGCCGGGCCGGGCCGCCAGGTAGGCGGCGATCCGCTCGGCGGGCCAGCCGTGCGACTCGCGCAGCCCTCGGGCGATCATGCCGAGGTAGATCGGCGCGGGAGGTCGGCACGGCACGGCTGACGCCCCCTCGGGGGCGGTGAAGGTGAGCATCGGAACACCGTCGCGGCTGCCCGGGCAGATCAGCGTCTCGTACCGCCCGGGGCCGAGCGTGGCCCGTCCGTTGGCGACGGCGGCGTCGATGGCCGCGCCGGTCGCCGGGATCAGCTCGGTCGTGTCGCCCGGCGGGCGGTACATCTCCTGGGCCGCGATGTCGGTGAACTGCTCCAGGGTGACCAGGTAGGCGCGGGCCGCGGCCTCGCCCGGCAGGTGCGGGTCGTAGAAGGCCATGCCGCCGGTCCAGGCACCGGACTCACCGGCGAAGTAGATGCCGCCGGGCAGCGACACGGGCGTCGACCGGCTGGGTGGGCGCCGGTCACGGCAGCCCGGGTACGTCCGCTTTCCGCCGGGTGGGCAGCCACCACCGATGTACCAGCCCAGCCGGGCGGCGTGCATGTTCGAGCCGTACGAGACGTACCAGGCCAGCATGACCACCCCTCAGAAGCCGCAGGTCTGCCCGGCGGAGTGGCTCACCTGCACGGTGTGGGTCACGCAGCCACCTGCCTCGACCGAGTGCAGCAGGAAGGCGGTGGGCTCGTTGACCCAACCGATCTGCTCGTCGGCGCTCATGGTGAGCGTGCTCTGCTTCCACGTGCTGGGCGCCACTGTGAGGACAGTGCCCGCGTACGCGGTGGTGACCGGGCGGTGCAGGTGACCGGCGGCGACCCGCACCACGTGCCGGTGTCGGCCGATCACCTCGGCGAGCGCGTCGCCGTCGGCCAGTCGGATGGAGTCCGCCACGGGGATGCCGACGGCGACCGGCGGGTGGTGCAGAAAGATCACGGCGGGCACCTCGGGCCGCCCGGCCAGCACCCCGTCGAGCCAGCCGAGCTGTTCCTCGCCGAGTTGGCCGCCGTCGCTGCCGGGGACGAGCGAGTCGAGCACCACGACGGACGCCGCCTCGTGGTCGACGTGGTAGTAGGCCGAGAAGCCGCCGCCGAGCCACGGTGTGCCGCCGAACGCGTCGAGCAGGGACTCTCGGTCGTCGTGGTTGCCGGTGGTCAGGTGCACCGGCAGCGGGAAGTGGCCGATCACCTCGCGCAGCGCCGCGTACTCGTCGGGCTGGCCGTGGTCGGCCAGGTCGCCGGTGATCACCACGCAGTCGGGTCGGGGTCGCAACGCCAGCACCCGGCCGAGCGCTCGGTGCAACCCGGCGGCCGGTTCGGCGGCGAGCAGGCCGGTGGTCAGGTGCGGATCACTGAGCTGGGCGATGAGCATGGGCTCGCCTCCTCGGCGCGGGGATGCTCCACGCTATCGCCGGTCGCGGCATCCCGGGGACATCCGTCCACAGGCTGCGTCCACAGCCTGTGGATAGCACGTGTGTACGAAGCCCGGTCGGTCCCAGCCACCGTGAGTACGCTTGATCGAGCGGTTCGGCGTCGGCCGGGCCCCTCCCCTACCTGGAACGACGTGCGAGTGGATCATCAGCGAGTCATCCGTGACGTCACCGTCCGCCTGCCGATGGCGTCGAGCACGCCGGAGGCGTGTCGGTGGACGGTCACCGCGCTGTCCCGCCACACCCCGGCGACCATCTCCGTGCTGCTCGCGGTCCACGACCGCCTGCGCTGCGTCGCCGCGACCGGGGCCTGGCAGGTCTTCGCCACAGTGCCGGCGCGGACCGGCATCGTCGGCCGGGTGTACGCCACCGGCGCTCCCGCCGTCGTCCCGGACGTCACAGTCGACCCGGACTACCTGCCGGTGCGCCCGGATGTGACAGCCGAGCTGTGCGTACCGGTGCTGGACCCGACGGGCCGGGCGATCGGCGTACTCGACCTGCAGTGGAGTGAGCCGACCGACCTGGAGCCGTGGCGGGAGACCGCGCAGCGGCTGGCCGACGGGCTCGGTGCGCGGATCGCCGCCCTCGGTGGCCCGCCGGCGGAGAGCCGCAGCGAGAAGCTGCTCCGGCACGCGGCCGCGCTCTCCTCCGCGCCGACCGAGGGAGAGGTGATGGGGGCAGCCGCCCGCGCCGCCCGGGAGGTCTCCACCCTCTCCACCGCACTACTGCTGATCGGCGGCCAGCTCGGCCCGTCCCCTGCGACACCGAGCGATTTGGAGACCCGGATCCGCGCCGAACTGGCCGCCGCCGGTCCGGCCGCCCTGGACCGGATGGTCGAGCGGGCGCACCGGTACGGCGCCGGGTACACGCTGGGCGAGGCCGGGCATCCCCCGACCGAGGACTACCGCCCGTTGACCCGGGCTGGGGTACGCACGCTGGTCGCCGTGCCCGTCGGCCCCACGGACGCCGCGGGGGTGCTGCTGGTCGCCGACGAACGCGCGCTGCGCCCCGACCCGACCACTGTCAGCCTGATGGAGTTGCTCGCCGGGCAGGCCTGGACGAGCGTGGACCGGCTGCGTACGCTGGCCCGGCTGCGGGAGCAGGCCAGCTCCGACCCGCTGACCGGGTTGCGGCACACCGGCCCGTTCGGGCAGCGGATCGCTGCGGCCACCCCCGGGCGTACGGCTCTGCTGGCGATCGACGTGGACGGCTTCAAGACCGTCAACGACACGTACGGCCACCAGGCCGGCGACCGGGTGTTGGTCGGGTTGGCCCGGGCACTGGAAGGGGCGCTCCGGCACGGCGACGAGTTGTACCGGATCGGCGGCGACGAGTTCGTCGCCGTGATCGAGGTGAGCCGCCCGGAGGAGGCGGTTCGGATCGCCGAACGGCTCACCGAGGCGGCCCGACGCATCGGCCGCACGATCAGCGTGGGCGTGGCGCTACCGCGCCCCGGCGAAACCCCCGACCGCACCCTCAAGAGAGCTGACCAGGCCCTGTACGCGGTAAAACGCCAAGGCCGAGACGGCGTCCTGCTCTCCGCCGCGTAACCCCACCCCGCACCCCACGCCACACGCCCCGCGCCCCGCGCCCCGCCGATCTTGCACTTACGGTTGTCGTTTTGTCGCTCTAGTCCCTTATGTCGCCACAGAAACTGCAAGATCGCGGCAGCGGGGGCGGGGGCCCGGGGGCGGGGCCCGGGGGCGGGAGGGCGGGGGGCCGGGGGCGGGGTTAGGTGGTGCGGAGTTCTTTGGCTAGGAGTTCGGCGATCTGGGCGGTGTTGAGGGCCGCGCCCTTGCGGAGGTTGTCGCCGGTGACGAAGAAGTCGAGGGCGCGGGGGTCGTCCAGGGCGCGGCGAATCCGGCCGACCCAGGACGGGTCGGTGCCGACGGCGTCGATCGGCATCGGGAACTCCCCGGCCGCGGGGTCGTCGACCAGGATCACCCCTGGTGCGTTGCGCAGTGCCTCGCGGGCGCCCTCGGCGTCGACCTCGGTGGCGAAGACCGCGTGCACGGCGACCGAGTGGGCGGTGACCACCGGCACCCGGACGCAGGTGGCGGAGACTTTGAGGTCGGGGAGGCCGAGGATCTTCCGCGACTCGTTGCGGATCTTCATCTCTTCCGATGACCAGCCGCTGTCCGCCGGGGAACCCGCCCAGGGGACCACGTTGAGTGCCATGGGTGCCGGGAACGGCCCCAGGTCGTCGCCGACAGCCTGGCGTACGTCGCCGGTGCGCGAGCCGAGCGCCCGATCGCCGGCGACCTTGGTGAGCTGATCGTGCAGGATGTCGACGCCGGCCTGGCCGGCACCGGAGACCGCCTGGTAGGAGGCGAGCACCAACTCTCGTAGGCCGTACTCGCGGTGCAGCGGCGCGACGGCGACGATCATCGCGAGGGTGGTGCAGTTGGCGTTGGCGATGATGCCCCGGGGCCGGTTGCGCACCTGCTCGGGGTTGATCTCCGGAACGACCAGCGGGACGTCGCGGTCCATCCGGAACGCGCCGGAGTTGTCGACGGCGATCGCGCCCCGGGCGACGGCGATCGGCGCCCACTCGGCGGAGACCTCGTCGGGCACGTCGAACATGGCCACCTGGACCCCGTCGAACGCCTCGGGGGTCAGCGCCTGGACGACGACTTCCTCGCCCCGGCAGCGCACCCGGCGCCCGACGGAGCGCTCGGAGGCGAGCAGCCGGATCTCACCCCAGACGTTGCGTCGCCCGGTGAGCAGCTCACACATCACGGTGCCGACGGCACCTGTCGCTCCGACCACGGCGAGGGTGGGCAGCGCCGTCATCGGCGCTACCTACCCGTCCCCGCGTAGACCACGGCTTCGGTGTCGCCGCCCAGCTCGAACGCGTCGTGGATGGCGCGGACGGCGGCGTCGAGGTCGGTGTCCCGGCAGACCACGGAGACCCGGATCTCGGAGGTGGAGATCATCTCGATGTTGACCCCGGCGGCGCCGAGCGCGGCGAAGAAGCCGGCAGCCACCCCGGGGTGCGAGCGCATGCCCGCGCCGATCAGTGAGACCTTGCCGACGTGGTCGTCGTAGAGCAGGCCCTTGAACTTGACCGGCTCCTGGATCTTGCTGAGCGCCGCCATCGCGGTGGGACCGTCGGCCTTGGGCAGGGTGAACGAGATGTCCGTCCGGCCGGTGCCCTCGGTGGAGACGTTCTGCACGATCATGTCGATGTTGATCTCGGCGCCGGCGACGGTGTCGAAGATCCGCGCGGCGGCACCCGGCTCGTCGGGCACCCCGACGATCGTGATCTTGGCCTCGCTGCGGTCGTGCGCGACCCCGGTGATCAGTGCCTGCTCCACGGAAAGGTCCTCCATCGATCCGGTGACCATCGTGCCGGTGTTGGTCGAGTATGACGAACGGACGTGGATCGGCAACCCCGCCCGCCGGGCGTACTCCACGCTACGCAGGTGCAGCACCTTCGCGCCGCAGGCGGCCAGCTCCAACATCTCCTCGTAGGTGATGTGCTGGATGTGACGGGCGTTGGGCACGATCCGCGGGTCGGCGGTGAAGATGCCGTCCACGTCGGTGTAGATCTCGCAGACGTCCGCGTGCAGGGCTGCGGCGAGCGCCACGGCGGTGGTGTCCGAACCACCGCGGCCCAGCGTGGTGACGTCCTTGGTGTCCTGCGAGACGCCCTGGAAGCCGGCCACGATGACCACCGAGCCCTCGTCGAGCGCGCCCTTGAGCCGCCCGGGGGTGACGTCGATGATTCGGGCGCGGCCGTGCACGGAGGTGGTGATCACGCCAGCCTGCGAGCCGGTGAACGAGCGGGCTTCGTACCCCAGGTTGTGAATGGCCATGGCCAGGAGGGCCATGGAGATCCGCTCCCCGGCGGTGAGCAGCATGTCCAGCTCGCGGCCCGGCGGCAGCGGGCTGACCTGGTTGGCCAGGTCGAGCAGCTCGTCGGTGGTGTCACCCATCGCGGAGACCACCACGACCACGTCGTCGCCGGCCTTGCGGGCGGCGACGATGCGCTCGGCCACCCGCTTGATCCGCTCGGCGTTGGCGACGGAGGACCCGCCGTACTTCTGCACCACGAGTGCCACGACGGTGCACTCCCTCCCAGCGACCCTGAGCGTGCCGACGCCGCCGGAACCGGGGCCGGCGGCGCGTGTCAGACCTCATGAGGGTATCCGGCGGATAACGAAGCCGGGTCAGGTGATCCCACCATCCGGCCCGGCCGGGACCGGCGAGACCGGTCCCACCAGGTCGAACGGGGTACGCCGGGACACCCCACCCGACACGCCGGGACGAGCCAGGTACGCGCCGGCACCCGCCAACCGCCCGCACCCACCAGAATGGGCCGGTGCCCGTCCTCATCCGCTCGGCCGGCCGTGTGCTCGGGCCGCTCGTCCTCGCCCTGCCAGCCCTCCTGGTCGCCTGCACCAGTGAGCAGCCTCCGACTCCGCCGCCCGCCGACCCGGGGCCGGTCGAGGTGGACGCCGCACGGGATGAGCTGGCGGCACTGGCCGCGGCGGCTCAGGACCGTCACCTGGTGGCCCAATATGTCTACGGCCAGGCGGGCCAACCGGATCGCACCATCGTGTTCACCAGCGCGAATGACGGGAGCTGGCGGGTGGACGTGCCGGGGGGCGCCCTGGGTGGCACCGCCGATGTCTCGATGGCCAGCACCGCCGACGGGTTGTTCCAGTGCGCCCTGCCGTCGGCCGGTCACACCGAGTCGGCGAGTTGCGTCCGCCTGGGTGATCGCGACGACGCGATCCCGCGCCGGTCCGACCCCCGGGTCCAGCACCTGCTCACCGACTGGCTGGACGTCCTCACCGACCGACGCGCGCCGTTGGCGGTCGCTCCGGCCAACGCGCCCGAGGGCCTCACCGGCACCTGCTACTCGGTGGATTCCACCTCGGCGTCGCTCAACGCCCCGCTGGATGTGGGCATCTACTGCTACGACAAGGACGGCACGCCGACCGGCGTCCGGACCGGGGCCGGGACGCTCCGGCTGGCCGCCGCACCCGGCCCGGCGCCGGCCACCGTGCAGCTGGCCGGTCCGGTGGTGATCGACCGGGAGCCGCTCGACATCGCGGCGCCGCCGACCCCGGACCCGTCGGAGAGCCCGGGCGCGGGAACGCCCTGATCTTCGTCCCGTTACGGGTGCTCTTGCCCACATTCGGCCACCCCATCCTGAGGGGCGAATCACCCATACAGGACGATCCGGTGTATGGCCGACCTCACCCCGCTGCTCGCCTACCGCTGGAGCCCACGAGCCTTCGACCCGAGCGCCGAGCTGACCCCGGAGGAGTCCGCCTCGCTGCTCGAGGCCGCGCGCTGGGCCCCGTCGGCGGAGAACGGGCAGCCCTGGCGGTTCGCCCTCGGCCACCGCGACGACGAGACCTGGAAACGGATCCTGATCAGCCTCCCGGTCGACGACCAGATCTGGATCCGGCACGCCGCGACACTGGTGGTCGGCGCCCACACCGGCCTCGACACCGAGCGGGCCGCGTACGACCTGGGGCAGGCGATCGCTCACCTGACAGTGCAGGCCACAGCGCTCGGCCTGCACGTGCACCAGCTCACCCGGTTCGACCGGGCCGGACTCACCACCGAACTCGACCTGCCCGGCGGCGTCCGCCCGTTGGTGGTCGCCGCCGTCGGCCGGCTCGGGGACCCGTTCGCCCTCCCCGCCGACCTGCACGCCCGGGAGACCGGCCTGCGGCACCGCCGCCCGGTCGCCGAGCTGCTGCTGCGCTGATCGAGCGCCGGGGTCACCCGCCCCGGCTGGCCCGGAGGAGGACCGCCGCCGCATCGGTGTTGCGGTAGCGGACGTGCCGACCCTCGCGGGACCGCGACACCAGGCCGGCGCCGTGCAGCGCGGCCAGGTGCTGGGAGACGTTTCCGGCGGACATCCCGGTGAGTCGGGCCAGGTCGGTGGTGGTCAGCGCAGTCTCGAGCAGATGCAGCAGAGCGGTCCGGCCCGGCCCGATCACCCGTGCCAGCGGGTCGCCGGGGGGCGGTGTGGTCGCCTCCCAGAGCGTCCCGACGGCACGGACCGGGTACGCGCCGACCGGCAGCGAATCCTCCAGCAGGTTCCACAGCACGTGCTGCTCGGTGAACACAGTGGGGTTCAGCGCCAGTCCACGACCGCGGAGGTCGAAGTCCCGCTCGAACGTGTCGTCGCTGATCACCCGGTCGCTGTGCCAGCGCAGGCTCGGGTGGAGCTGCTCGAAGAACTGCCCGGCGCCGCTCTCGGCGAGCTGGGCGGCCCGGTACGCCACGTCGGCGTCGAGCAGCGCCCGCATCCGCTGCCAGTCCGGGGCGATCGCCTCGTCGTGCCAGACCCGCACCGCGTCGACGACCTGCGGCAGCAGCCCGCCGGGGTCGGCGAGCAGCGCCCGCCCGAACGGGCTCAACGGTTTTTGCCAGGTGGTCGCCAGCAGGTCCTGGACCACCACGGCCGGCGGTGTCGCGGCGATCTGGTCGAGCTGCTCGGCCATCTCCACGTTCGGTCGGGCCGCCGGGGTCAGGAAGTCGGGCAGCCAGCGACCCGGCACGACCAACCCCACCAGAGGTCGAACCCGGTCGGCCACCTCGGGACGACGCAACGTCACCCGGGCCCGGTCGATCCAGGGCAGGTGCACCGCGTAGCGCACCGGGTTGGCCAGCGCCCACATGCTCATGACCGTCTCGTTGGCCGGTGACACGGCGAGACGCACTCCCGCCACGTCGGCCAGGCTGAACCGCAACTCGGACACACGCCCCCCTGGAGCAGGATTCGATCCAGCCTAAAAGACTCGACCGGGGTCATGGGGAACCGATTCACTCCCCGAACATGGGGACCAGAGAAACCATCCGCACCGCCGTTCGAGACGTCGTACCGCCGGCCGGGCTGACCCGCGCCCTGGCCGTGCAGGCCATGGTCTACGCCGTCGGCAGCGGCCTGTTCCACGCCGGCAGCGCCGTCTTCTTCACCCGGGCGCTCGGGCTCAGCGCCGCGCAGGTCGGGTTGGGGCTGTCCGTCGCGGCGGGGGTGTCGCTGCTGGGCACGGTGCCGCTGGGTGGGCTCACCGACCGGTACGGGCCGCAGCGGGTCTGGGTGGTGGGGCTGGTGCTGAACGCGGCGCTGTTCGCGACCTACCCGTTCGTTGGTGGCTTCGCGGGGTTCCTCGCCGTCGTGGTGGCGCTGGCCGCAGTGGACGCCGCTGTCGGCGTGGCCCGGCAGGTCTACTCGATCAACGCGCTTCCGCCTGCCGAACGGGTCACGGCGATGGCGTACCAGCGCTCGTCGCTGAACGTCGGCTTCGGGCTCGGCGCGGTGATCAGCGGCCTGGTGCTGGCGGTGGACACGATCACGGCGTACCGGGGGATGGTCTGGTTCATCTCGACGGTCTTCCTCGTGACGGCCCTCTTCGTGCGGCGACTGCCCCGGCTGCCGCAGGTGGCCCGACCGGCGGAGCCGATGAGTCGGCTCGCCGTGCTCCGGGACCGGCCGTTCATGGCGGTGTCAGTCCTGTCCGGGTTGCTCACCGCGCACGGGGTGCTCTACCTGACGGTCCTGCCGCTGTGGATCCTCACCCACACCGACGCCCCGAAGACGGTGATCGCCGGGCTGGTGCTGCTCAACACGATCCTGATCGTGCTGCTCCAGGTACGTGTCAGCCGGGGCGCGGACACCGCGGCGGGAGCGGCCCGGGCCTCCCGTCGGGGTGGACTGCTGATCGCCCTGTTCTGTCTGGTCCTGCCGATTTCCGGCGTCACTCGGGGCGCGCTCACAGTGGTGGTGCTGGTAGCCGCCGCGTTGCTGCTGATCCTGGCCGAGCTGATCGAGTCGGCGGGCAGTTGGGGGCTCACCGCCACCCTCCCGCCGGCCGACCAGCGCGGTGCGTACGTGGGGGCGCTCGGACTCGGCGTGCAGGTCCAGTACCTGATCGCGCCGGCGGGGCTGACCGCGCTCGGGGTGACCACCGGGGGGTGGGGTTGGTTACCGACGGCAGCGATCTTCGTGCTGGTAGCGGTGGCGATCGTGCCCGCTGTGGCCTGGGCGCAACGGACGCCGAGGCTGGGTGCCGAGGCCGCGAAGCCGGCCATGACCCCGGTCCCATAGTCCGGACCTGTCTTTCCACCCCCGGTTCCATCACGTAGGGTGACCTGGTCATGTGGCAGGCGCTGCTCCTCCTTAGCCGCCGCGACGAGGCCTGACCGGCCGGCACCTCGTCGCGGAGTCGCATCGCGCCGTCCAGCACATCCGAGTTTCTTCTCGGCACCGCCGCGCACCGTCGCCCGGCATCTCGCCGACACCTTCCGATCTGCTGACGCCACATGTTCCAGGGAGCACTCTGAGATGGCTCAACCTGTCACCGACGCCGAAACCGATCCGATCGCCCGGCAACGCCCGAGCCGGATGCCGTACCACCGCTACCAGCCGTACCGGGAGCAGTTCCGGGTCGAACTGCCCGACCGCACCTGGCCCACCCGCACCGTCGAGGCCGCTCCCCGCTGGTGTGCTGTGGATCTCCGCGACGGCAACCAGGCCTTGATCGACCCGATGTCGCCCGAGCGCAAGCGCCGGATGTTCCAGCTGCTGGTCCAGATGGGCTACAAGGAGATCGAGGTCGGCTTCCCGTCGGCCAGCCAGACCGACTTCGACTTCGTCCGGCAGCTCATCGACGACGACATGATCCCGGACGACGTCACCATCCAGGTGCTCACGCAGTGCCGGGAGCACCTGATCGACCGGACGTTCGAGTCGCTGCGCGGCGCGAAGCGGGCCATCGTGCACTTCTACAACTCGACCTCCACCCTCCAGCGGCGGGTGGTCTTCGGCCTGGATCGGGACGGCATCGCCGACATCGCCACCACCGGGGCGCGGCTCTGCCAGAAGTACGCCGAGATCCACACCCCGGACACGGAGATCTTCTACGAGTACTCGCCGGAGTCGTACACGGGCACCGAGCTGGAGTACGCGCTGGAGGTCTGCTCCCGGGTGATCGACGTGATCGACCCGACCCCGGACCGTCCGCTGATCATCAACCTGCCGGCCACCGTCGAGATGGCCACCCCCAACGTGTACGCCGACTCGATCGAGTGGATGCACAGGCACCTGCCGCGCCGGGACAGCGTGGTGCTGAGCCTGCACCCGCACAACGACCGGGGCACCGGCGTGGCCGCCGCCGAGCTGGGCCTGCTCGCCGGCGCGGACCGCATCGAGGGCTGCCTGTTCGGCAATGGCGAGCGCACCGGCAACGTCGACCTGGTGACCCTGGGGCTCAACATCTTCTCCCAGGGCATCGACCCGATGATCGACTTCTCGAACATCGACGAGATCCGGCGAGCCGTCGAGTACTGCAACCAGCTGCCTGTGCACGAGCGCCACCCGTACGCGGGCGACCTGGTCTACACCGCCTTCTCCGGCTCCCACCAGGACGCGATCAAGAAGGGCTTCGACGCCCTCGCCGCCGACGCGAAGGCGGCCGGCGTACCGATGGACGAGCACACCTGGGCGGTGCCGTACCTGCCGATCGACCCGAAGGACCTGGGCCGCACCTACGAGGCGGTCATCCGGGTCAACTCGCAGTCCGGCAAGGGCGGCGTCGCGTACATCATGAAGAGCGAGCACCAACTGGACCTGCCGCGCCGGCTCCAGATCGAGTTCTCCGGCGTGGTGCAGCAGGTCACCGATCACGACGGCGGCGAGGTCGACCCGGCCGCCATGTGGGAGATCTTCGCGACGCACTACCTGCTCGACCACCAGCCCGACCCGACGGTCCGGCTGGCCGGCTACACGATCGGCACTGTGGACGGCAAGGTCGAGATCGAGGCCCAGGTCGGTGTGGGCGGCGAGCAGCGCTCGCTCGCCGCGGTCGGCAACGGCCCGATCGACGCGTACGTCAACGCGCTCCAGTCGGTAGGGGTGGGCGTACGGGTGCTCGACTACCACGAGCACGCGCTCTCCTCCGGTGGTGACGCGCAGGCCGCCGCGTACGTGGAGTGTGAGGTGGACGGCAGGACGGTCTGGGGTGTCGGCACCGACGCCAACATCGTCACCGCGTCGATCAAGGCGGTCACCAGCGCCGTCAACCGCGCCCGCCGCTGACCTGGGCGCGACACCCCCGAGGTGGCTTCCTACTTCGGGGGTGTCGCGGCGGGCAGTGAAGGGCAGGGCTGGGACGGCGGGGCTTCCCGGGGCGGTCGGTGGACCAGCACGAGGGCCAGCAGCGCGCCGGCCACGAGTAGCCCGGCACACCACTCCATCGCGCCCCGGAACGCGTCGGTCAGCTCGGCCTTCTGCTCGTACCCGCCGCCGGAGAGCCCGACCAGCAGCGGCAGCGCCGCCACCGCGAGCAGGCCGCCGGCGCGGGACGCGGCGTTGTTGAACCCGCTGGCCACCCCGGAGAACCGGTCCTGCACGGCGGCCAGCACCGACGCGGTCAGCGGTGCCACCACCAGGGTCAACCCGATGCCGAAGAGCAGCACCCCGGGCAGCACGTCCCGCCAGTACGACGCGCCCGGGCCCACGCCGCGCAGCAGCAGCAGGCCGACCGCGGCGACCACCGGTCCGATGGCCAGCGGCAGCCGTGGGCCGATCCGGGCGGACAGCGCACCGGCGCGCGCGGAGCCGACCAACAGCAGCAGGGTCATCGGCAGCAACGCGATGCCGGTGCGGAAGGCCGACCAGCCGACCACGTTCTGCAGGTAGACGGCGAAGAAGAAGGTGAAGCCGCCGAGCGCCGCGTAGACGACGACTGTGAAGATGTTCAGCACCGAGAAGAGTCGGCTGCTGAACAGCCCGGTGGGCAGCATCGCGGCGTCACCACGCCGTCGTTCCAGCAGGACGAAGGCCACCGCGGAGAGCACCCCGACCACTGCGGCGATCAGCACCTCGGCGGAGTCGAACCCGCGGGCCGGCGCGTCGATCAGGGCGTAGGTGACGCCGGCGAGCGCGAGCGCTCCGAGCAGGGCTCCGGCGACGTCGAACCGCCGTCGGGCCCGACCCCGTCCCTCGGTGCGGGAGGCGCTCTCGTCCCGGCTCTCCGGCACCCAGCGCAGGGCGGCCAGCAGCACCAGCACGGCGATCGGCAGGTTGAGGAAGAAGATCCAGCGCCAGGAGAGCGCGTCGATCAGCCAGCCTCCGATGAACGGCCCCAGCGCTGTGGACACCCCGGACAGCCCGGCCCAGGCACCGATCGCCCGGCCCCGGTCGTCGGGATGGAAGCTCGCCTGGAGCACCGACAGCGACCCGGGCGTGAGCAGCGCGCCACCGGCGCCCTGGAGGAACCGGGCCGCGATCAGCATGCCGGTGTCCTGGGCCAGCCCGCAGAGCACGGAGGCGGCGGTGAACCAGACCACGCCGATGAGGAAGATGCGACGCCGGCCGAAGCGGTCGCCGAGCGCGCCGCCGAGCAGCACGAACGCCGCCAGCATCAGCAGATAGCCGTTGATGGTCCACTGGAGATCGGCCACGTTCGCGCCGAGATCCTGCCCGAGCTTCGGCAGCGCCACGTTGACGACGGTGCTGTCGAGGAAGACCATTCCAGAGGCGAGTACGGCGGCGAGCAGCGTGCCCCGGCCGGCGGTGGTGCCCATTCGGAGGGCGGTCGCCGGTACAGGTGCGGTCATCCCACCAATCTGCCTTGCATCATGTGGGAGACGCCACGAAACGCCGAAACCGTGCCCGGGTACTGTGCGCAATCGCCGGGAGCCCCCAAGCTGGAGAGGTGTCGTCTGTGCGTACCAGATCAGGACCGCGAGCGGCGGTGGCCGCGCTCACCGCGGCGCTGGCGCTCGGCGTGGCCGGTTGCGTCCCGCAGGATGAGCCGACCACACCGCCGTCGAGCGACGGCGGCAACGCCGCGGAGCAGTTGAGCCAGCTCACCGTCGCCACCGCCGGCTCGATGAAGGGCTACAGCCGGGAGCGTTTCCCGCACTGGCGGGACACCGGCAAGAACTGCGATGTCCGGGACAGCATCCTCCAGCGCGACGGCAAGGACGTGAAGCTCTCCGGCTGCAACGTGGTCGGTGGGCGCTGGGAGAGCGTGTACGACGGTCGCAGCTTCTCGGATCCCTCCGACGTGGACATCGACCACATGGTGCCGTTGGCGAACGCGTGGCGCTCGGGTGCCGACGAGTGGGACAACGCCAAGCGCGGCGATTTCGCGAACGACACCACCCGTCCGCAGCTTTTCGCGGTTTCCGCCTCGTCGAACCGGGCAAAGGGTGACCAGGACCCGTCCCAGTGGAAACCGGCAAGCCGGTCCTACTGGTGCAAATACGCCCAGGACTGGGTGACTGTCAAGCACTACTGGAAGCTGACGGTGACCAGCGCCGAGAAGGCCGCCCTGACCGACATGCTGGAGGGCTGTTCAGTGGGGAGCGATTCGTGACCGCCGCCGGGGAGAGCGGCCCGTCCGCCGCCGGCATGACAGCAGACGGCACCGCCGAGACTCCCGCCGCCGTGCCGGGTGCCGGCATGGTCGCGGATTCGGGCGGGGCGGCCGGCCCGCAGGCCCGCACCACCGACATCGTGCCCGGCCCCGGCGGCGTGATGACCGACGAGGTCGGCGTCGTCACCGGCGACCTGACGCTGCGCACCGAGTACGCGGACGGCACTGTCACGGTGCGGGTGCAGTACAAGGACGCCGACGAGTGGTACGTGGTGACCGGCACGTCGGTCACGCTGGCCGACCCGGCCGGGCTGGACGCGGTGCACGGCGTCGCCGTGGGGCTGCTGAACCGCCCCGAGGGCTGACGAGCGCCGGCACCGCGTCCAGTCTCAGACGTACGAGCCCGGCTCGGTGGGCGCGGAGACGACGCCCGGCGCGTCCCCCTCGCCCTCGGGTCGGACGATCTGCGCGCTGACCCCGTGCGGGCGCAGTTCGCCGCTGGCGATCTGTTCGGCCCAGTGGCAGGCCACCCGGCTGGCGCCGATGTCGCGCAGCACCGGTCGCTCGTCGGCGCAGCGGGTGGGCTGCGCCCACGGGCAGCGGGTGTGGAAGCGGCAGCCGGACGGCGGATTGGCCGGCGACGGCAGGTCACCGGCGAGCAGGATCCGCTCCCGGCGGTCCTCCACGTCCGGGTCCGGCACCGGCACCGCCGACATCAGCGCCCGGGTGTACGGGTGCAGCGGCTCGGTGTAGAGCCGGTCGCTCGGCGCCTCCTCGACCAGCGCGCCCAGGTACATGACGCCGACGGTGTCGGAGATGTGCCGGACCACAGCGAGGTCGTGCGCGATCACCAGGTAGGTCAGCCCCAGGCTGTCCTGGAGTTCGTCCAGCAGGTTGACCACCTGGGCCTGGATCGACACGTCGAGCGCCGAGACCGGCTCGTCGGCGACGATCAGCTCCGGCCCGAGCACCAGCGCGCGGGCGATGCCGATGCGCTGCCGCTGCCCGCCGGAGAACTCGTGCGGGTAGCGGGACAGCGCCCAGCGCGGCAGCCCGACCGCGTCCAGGGTCTCGCCGATGATCCGTCGACGGTCGGTGCGGTCGGCGCCGATCCCGTGGGTCTGGAGGCCCTCGGTCAGGATCGACTCGACGTTCTGCCGGGGGTCGAGGCTGGACATCGGGTCCTGGAAGATCATCTGCATCCGGCGACGCATGCTGCGCAGCTTGCCGGACGGCAGCGTCGTCAGCTCGACACCGTCGAAGCTGACCTCACCGGCGGTCGGCGGGGTGAGTTGGAGCAGCGCCCGGCCCAACGTGGACTTGCCGCAGCCGGACTCACCCACCAGGCCGTACGTCTTGCCGCGCGCGATGCTCAGGTCGACCCCGTCGACGGCCTTCACCTGGCCGACCACTCGGTCGAAGAGCACCCCCCGTTTGATCGGGAAGTGCACCTTCAGGTCACGCACCTCGACGAGGATGTCGTTCTCACTCACGCTGGTTCCTCCTCGCGCGGGGCGGGCACCATGCCCGGCAGCGGCTCCGGGTTGACGCACCGGTAGCTCCGTCCGTCGTGCGCGTGCACCAGCTCCGGCGGCTCGCCCACACACTCGTCGATCCGGCGGGCGCAGCGCGGGGCGAAGGCGCATCCGTCCGGCCAGGGCAGCAGGTCGCGGACCGAACCGGGAATCGGGTTGAGCTTCTCGCCCCGCCCGGCGTCCAGGCGCGGCACCGAGCCGAGCAGACCCACCGTGTACGGGTGACGCGGCTGGCGGAACAGCGGACGACGGCGGGCCGTCTCCACCACCCGGCCGCCGTAGAGCACGTTGACGGTGTCGCACATGCCGGCCACCACGCCCAGATCGTGCGTGATCATCAACAGTGCGGTGCCGGAGTCCCGGACCAGTTCCTTGAGCAGCTCGAGGATCTGGGCCTGGATGGTGACGTCCAGCGCTGTGGTCGGCTCGTCGGCGATCAGCAGCCGAGGCTGGCAGGCCACCGCCATCGCGATGAGCGCACGCTGGCGCATCCCACCGGAGAGCTGGTGCGGGTACTCCTTGAGCCGCCGCTTCGGGTCGGGGATGCCGACCCGGTCCAGCAGCGCCGCCGCCTCCTTCGCCGCGGCCTCGCCCTTCATCCCCCGGTGCCGGGTGAGCACCTCGGTCACCTGCAAGCCGATCGGAATCACCGGGTTCAACGAGGAGAGCGGGTCCTGGAAGATCATCGCGATGTCCCGGCCCCGGATGTCCCGCCGCGACCTGTCGTCGAGCTGGAGCAGGTCGGTGCCGTCGAAGACGGCCTTGCCGCCGACCCGCAGGCCGGGCTGCTTGGGCAACAGGCCCATGATCGCCAGCGAGGTGACGCTCTTGCCACAGCCGGACTCACCGACCAGGCCGACCACCTCACCGGCGTCGACCGAGAAGGACACCCCGTCGACAGCGTGCACGGCCCGTTGACCGCGGCGGGCGAACGTGACGGAGAGATCTTCAACTTCGAGCAGTGCCATTACTGGCCCTCCGTTCGCGCCTGCGGGGCTCGCAAGCTCACTCCTCGCGCTTCACACATGCCGGGCCTACTTCCGCAGCTTCGGGTCGAGGGCCTCACGCATCGCCTCACCCAGCAGGGTGAAGCCGAGCGCGGTGATGATGATCGCGACGGCCGGGTAGATCGCCAGTGACGGCCGGATGCCGAGGTACTGCTGCGCGTCGGCGAGCATGACCCCCCACTCCGGTACGGCGGTGTCCGGGTTGCCGAGGCCGAGGAAGGAGAGCGCCGCGGCCTCGATGATCGCGGTGGCCAGGGTCAGCGTGGCCTGCACGATCACCGGGGCGAGGGAGTTCGGCACCACGTGGGTCAGCGCGATCTTCGACTTCTTGACGCCGAGCGAGGTCGCCGCCAGCACGTAGTCGCTGTTGGCCTGGGAGATCATCGAACCGCGCAGCAGCCGGGCGAACACCGGCACCGAGACCACGCCGACTGCGATCATCACAGTGGTCAGGCTGGCCCCGAGCAGAGCGGCGATGCTCACCGCCAGCAGCAGGCTCGGCATCGCCAGCAGCATGTCGATGAAGCGCATCAGGGTGGTGTCGATCCACCGCCCCCACCGGCCACCGAGGCCGGCCGCGGCACCGGAGACGCCACCGATCAGCGCGCCGACCGCCAGACCGATCAGGGTGGAGACCACACCGACCAGCAGGGTCTGGCGGGCGCCCACGATCATCCGGCTGAACTCGTCGCGGCCCTGGTGGTCGTAACCGAACCAGTGCTCGCTGGTCGGGCCGGGAATGACACCCGGCTTGATCAGCCCCTCCCGGATGCCGATCGTGTCCGTCGCCGCGTACGGCACGAGGAACGGGCCGACCACAGCGACCAGCACGAAGAGCGCCAGGATGACCGCGCCGACGATCGCGGCGGGGTTACCGCGCAGCCGGCGGAACGCCTCCTGCCAGAGGCTGACGCCCCGCTCGTCGTCGCGGGCAGCCAACTCGGAGAGCCTGTCGATCTTTTCGCGCTTCTTGCCTGGGCTGAGTGTCATCGCACCCTCACCCTCGGGTCGATGAAGCTGTAGGAGAGATCGACCAGGAGGTTCACCAGCACGTACACCACCGCGATGATCAGGATGAAGCCCATCAGCACCGGATAGTCGCGTTGGCCGATGGCCTCGGCGACGAACGCTCCGATGCCGCTGAAGGCGAAGACGGTCTCGGTCAGCACCGCGCCGGAAAGCAGACCGCCCGCGAGCAGACCGATCGAGGTGGCGACCGGCAGCATGGCGTTGCGCAGGACGTGCCGACGACGAACCGTCTGCTCGGTCAGGCCCTTCGCCTCGGCGGTCCGTACGAAGTCCTCGTTCAGCACCTCCAGCACGCTCGCCCGGGTGATCCGGACGATGATCGCCAGCGGGATGCTGGCCAACGCGATGCTGGGCAACACCAGATGCCAGAGGGCGTCGGCGGCGGCGTCCCACTCACGGGTCATCAACCCGTCGAGGACGAAGAAGTTGGTGACCCGGGTCGCCCCGAGTGTCGGGTCCTGCCGGCCGCTGGACGGGAACCAGTGCAGGTTCTCCGAGAAGATCGCTTTGAGCACGTAGCCCAGGAAGAAGACCGGGATGCAGATGCCGATCAGCGAGCCGCCCACTGACGCGTGGTCCAGGAAACGGCCGCGACGACGGGCGGCCAGGTAGCCCAGCGGGATGCCGACGCCGATCGCGATGATCATCGCGGTGACGGTCAGCTCGACGGTGCCGGGGAAGCGCTCGATGAACTCCGTGGTGACCGCCCGCTTGGTGGAGGTCGAGGTGCCCAGGTCGAGCTTGATCATCCGCCGTACGAAACGGCCGTACTGCACCAGGATGGGCTCGTCGAGCCCCATGTTGCGGCGGATCGCGGCCCGCATCTCGGGGGTGCCGCGCTCGCCGAGGATGGCGGTCTCGGGGCCGCCGGGGAGTCGGCGGAGCCAGATGAAGAGCAGGAGGGAGAGCCCGAACAGCGTGGGTATCAGCTGAAGCAGGCGCCTGACGATGAACCGGAACACGGCGGCCTCGAAGGGGTGCGGAGGGTTGCGGGCGGGCGCTGTGCGACAGCGCCCGCCCGCGTTCCTTGCTGCGTCAGATCAGGACTTACTTGAACTCGGCGGTCGCGTACCGCTCGTCGGTGAGCGGGCTCGCCTTGACGCCGGTCACGTCCTTGCCGAACACGATCGCCGGCGGCGAGTGCGAGATCGGCACACCGGGCAGGAACTCCATCACGGACTTGTTCAGGGCCTTGTACTTCTCGGTCCGGGCCGCGATGTCGGCGGTGCCGTCCGCGTCCTTGAACTGGTCGAACAGGGCCTTGTTGTTGAAGCCCCACTCGTCCTTCGGCCGGTCGAAGAAGGTACCGATGAAGTTGTAGGCGTCGCCGTAGTCGCCGGTCCAGCCCAGGAAGTGGATGTCGTGCTTGCTACCCGAGGTGGTGGCGTTCAGGTAGTCCGGGCTCCACTTCAGCGGGATCGCCTCGACGGTGATGCCAACGGCCTTCAGGTCCGCCGAGAGCAACTCGAAGATGTCCTTCGGGTTCGGCATGTACGGCCGGGTGACCTCGGTCGGGTAGTGGAACTTCAGCGTCAGGTTCGACGCGCCGGCCTCGGCCAGCAGCGCCTTCGCCTTGGCCGGGTCGTAGGTGTACTTGGTGACGTCACCGTTCCAGCCCTCGACGGTGTCCGGCATGAAGTTGTCGGCGACCTTGGCACCCGGCGGCAGCTTGGAGGTGACCAGCTGCTGACGGTTCAGGGCGTACGCGATGGCCTGCCGGACGCGGATGTCGGCGAGCTTCGGGTTGCCCTTCTGGTTCATCGCCAGGTAGAGCACGTTGAACGCCGGGCGCGTGAGCATGTTGAAGCCCTCGCTCTTCAGCGGCTCGACGTCGGCCGGGCCAACCAGGTCGTAGCCCTGGATGTCACCGGAGCGCAGCGCCTGCTTGCGGGCGTTCTCATCCGAGATCGTCTTGAAGATGAGGGTCTTCAGCTTGGCCTTGGCGCCCGAGTAGTCCTCGTTGCGCTCCAGGGTCAGCGTCTTGTTCGCCACGTCCCAGGTCTTGAACTTGAACGGGCCGGTGCCGGTCGGGTGCTCCGTCGCGTACGACGGGTACTTGATGTCCTCGGCGGTGCCCGCGACGTTGCTCGCGTCGAACTCCTGCAGCGCCTTCGGGCTGTGGATGGAGAACGAGGGGAGCATCAGCGCGGCCGGGACCTTGCTGGAGACCCGGGTGAAGGCCAGGTCCACAGTGGTGGCGTCCTTGGCGGTGCAGGACTTGAAGAGACTCGGCGGGAGATCCGCGTTCTCGTTCTTGGCGAAGCCGCCCATGACGTCCTGCCAGTACGCGGTCACGTCCGGGCTCTGCATGAGGCCCTTGGCGTTGTACCAGCGGTTGAAGTTGACGCAGACAGCCTCGGCGTTGAAGTCGGTGCCGTCATGGAACTTCACGCCCGAGCGGAGCTTGAAGGTCCAGGTGGTGCCGGCGGCGTCCGGGGTCCAGGACTCGGCCAGGCCGGGGGTGACCTTCGTGCCACCCTCCTCCGGTCGGACCAGGGTCTCGAAGACCTGACGCGCCACGCGCAGCGACTCACCGTCGCTGGCGAAGCTCGGGTCGAGCACCTTCGGGTCTCCGGCGACGCCGAAGACGAGGGTGTCCTTCTTGCTACCGCCGGATTTGTCGTCGCGGTTGCTCTCGGCGCAGCCTGCTACCGCGAGGGCCGCGACCGCGATGGCCGCGATCGCGGCCTTCGGCCTGGGTGCACGCATGTGTGCTTCACCTCGTCCTTGGGGGTACGGACAACGTGGTGACAGGGGTCACCGATGGCGGTGACCATAGCTCCCGATGCGTCCACCCGGAAACCGCTGAGTGGACGGTTGGTATCGGATCGTGCCTCAACCGCCGCTTGACATTCGATTCTTAGGCAAACAGCGGGAAAAACCGATCAATCAGCACCCGCGATGCCAAACTGTTACGTCGAACAGCCCCGATGAGGGCACAGGTGTCAGATCATTTCCGGGCAGAGACGCAGCGGTGGCCGGCACCCACACGGGTGCCGGCCACCGGCCGTACGTCAGGGGATCAGACCGCGCGGCGCCCCTCGAAGGCCCGACCAAGAGTGATCTCGTCGGCGTACTCCAGATCGCCGCCGACCGGCAGCCCGCTGGCCAGCCGGGTCACCGAGATGCCCATCGGCTTCACCATCAACGCCAGGTAGGTGGCGGTCGCCTCGCCCTCGGTGTTCGGGTCCGTGGCGAGGATCAACTCCCGCACCCCGCCGCCACCGAGCCGGATCATCAGCTCCCGGATGCGGAGATTGTCCGGACCAATCCCCTCCAGCGGATTGATCGCGCCGCCCAGCACGTGGTAGCGACCGCGGAACTCACCCGTCCGCTCGACGGCCACCACGTCCTTGGGCTCCTCGACCACGCACAGCACCTCGTCGGTGCGACGCTGGTCGCGGCAGATCCGGCACTGCTCGGACTCGGCCACGTTGTAGCAGGTAGTGCAGAACCGCACCAGCTCCTTGACCTTGCGCAGCGCGCCGGCCAGCCGGTTGACGTCGGCCGGATCCGCCGAGAGGACGTGGAACGCGATCCGCTGAGCGCTCTTCGGACCCACGCCCGGCAGCCGACCCAGCTCGTCGATCAGATCCTGGATGGCACCTTCGTACATCTGCCGGCTCAGAAACCGGGCAGGCCGAGGCCGCCCATGCCGCCGGCGACCGGGCCCATCTTGCGCTCGGTCAGCTCCCGGGCCGCCTCGGCGGCGTTGTGCACTGCCGCGACGACCAGATCCTCCAGCGTCTCCACGTCGTCCGGGTCGACGGCCTTCGGGTCGATCTTGATGGCCTTGAGCTCACCGGAACCGGAGACGGTAGCGGTGACCAGCCCGCCGCCGGCGGTGCCGGTCAGCTCGGCCTCGGCCAGCTCGGCCTGGGCGGCGGCGATCTGCTGCTGCATCTTCTGCGCCTGCTTCAGCATCTGCTGCATGTTCGGCTGTCCACCTGGGCGCACGGGATGGCTCCTTCTCGCACTCGTCTGCTCGACCGCCGCTCAGCCTATCCGCTGGGACCGACCTCGCCCCGCCCGGTGCGTCCGCCCACGCCGAGCCTTCGGGTACGGCTACCCCTACCCCGAACCGGCCATCTGCTGGTAGTGCGCCCATAGCCGTCAAACTGGTCTGCTCGTGGCATGAACCTCAACCGCACCGGCCGGGTCGGCGCACTGTGCTGGCTCGCGGCCGCGCCCATCTTCCTCGTCGCCAGCCTGATCACCGGGCTGCGGTGGCGTGAGCCGGCCTACAGTTGGGCCACCCACAACATCAGCGACCTCGGCAACGCCCACTGCGGCGTCTGGGACACCACCCGCCCCCGCTACGTCTGCTCACCGTGGCACCCACTGATGAACACCGCGACACTGACCACCGCGGTCCTGCTCGCCGCCGGGCTCCTGCTGACCTGGCGAATCCTCGGCCGCGGCCCGGTGGTGCGCACCGCCCAGACACTCCTGCTTCTGGCCACCGGCGGTTACGCCCTCGCGGCCCTCTACCCGGCCGACATCGACGAGAACCTGCACGTCCTCGGCGCAGTCCTGATCATGGGGATGGGCAACATCGGCCTGCTCCTGGCCGGCTTCGCCCCACGCACCACGACGCTCGGCCGGTGGCGACGACTCACCCTCACGGCCGGGCTGATCGCGCTGGCCGGAACGACACTGTTCGCCGCCCAACAGGGCCTGGCCATCGGGGTGGGCGGCATGGAACGAGTAGCAGTCCTACCGTTCCCCCTCTGGGCCTGCGCCCTGGCTGTCCTCCTAGCCGAGACCCCACCCCTGCGCGATCTTGCACTTCCTGCTGCGACATAAGGGGCATTTGGCGCAAGACGACGACCGAAACTGCAAGATCGCCGGGCCGGAGGGCTTGTTAGCGGGCGTCGACCTCGTTGATCTTCTCGGCGCCGAAGGTTTCCCGGAGCAGCCGTACCGCCTGCTCCTCGCTGGACTCCCGTGCGGTCTTCTCGTCGATGATCTCGTCCAACGGCTCGTCGCCCGGGTCGAACCCCTCAAGGGCCGGGGCCGGCGCCGCGCCGCCGGGTCGGCCGGCCCGCGCCGGGCCGTCGAAGTCCGGGTCGTAGGGCGGCTCACCCGCCCATTCGGCGTCCGCGACGGGCCGGGCTGCCGCTCCGGTACGCGCACCGCGCCCCGCCGCCGCCGCGCGAGCCGCGGCGATGGCGCTGCTCACCGGCGCACCACCGGCTGCCGCCGGCTGCCGGGCCGCCGGTGTCGGGTTACCCCGCCCGCCTGGCTTACCGCCACCGGCCGCTGACCCGGGACCTCCCGAACCCCCTGGCCCGGTGCCGTTCGCGCCACCACCGTTGGTGCCGCTGCCGTTCGCGCCGCTGCCGTTCCCGGCGTTCCCGTTCCCGGTGCTGCCGTTCGGGCCTGTCGACGCCGGGGTGGAGTAAGGGGTCGACTCGTTTCCGGCCGACGCGCCGCCAGGTCGGGCGGCCTCCGGCCAGTCCTCGTCATCCGTAGCCTCGGCGGCGAGGGCACCGCCGCCGGGGCGGGCCGCCTCCGGCCAGCCGCCGTCGTCGTCCGCCGCTGGGGCGGACGGCGCTGCGCCCCGCCCACCAGCACCGTGACCAGCGGAACCCGCACCGGCACCGTCGCGCAAAGCCGAGCCGGCAGCGCCGCTCAGGTTCCCGGCGGTCGGCGAGGCGTTCGTCGGACCGGCGGCGGCCGGGGCCTTGGGTCCCACAGTCCCCGGCCCGGCGGAGTTCGCACGTGGCGCAGCGTTCGAGCCAGGCGCAGCGTTCGAGCCAGACGCGTTCGAGCCAGACGCGTTCGAGCCAGACGCGTTCGAACCGGGCGCACCGTTCGAGCCCTGCGCGGGGTTGGAGCCAGGCCCGCCGTTCGGCCCCTGGGCGGGGTTCGAGCCAGCCGCGGGGTTCGTGCCAGACGCCGAGTTCGAGCCAGGCGCGAGGTTCGTGCCAGGCGCACCGTTCGAGCCAGGCGCGAGGTTCGAGCCAGGCACGGCTGGCGGTGCGCTCGTCGGGGCGGCGGCAGTCGGGGTCGCGGCGTTCGTCGCGGCGGCGGGCGTGTCCGACGTGACTGGCGGGGCGGCGGGTCGGGCCGGTGCGGTCTGCTGCGCGCGCGGTGCGCCGGACAGCGACACGCCACCGCGCTCGCCGGCCACCTCGCACCGGATCTGCCAGCGCCCGCCCAACTCCTCGTAGAGCGCGTCGGTGAGCACGGCCGCATGGTCGGCCATCATCTTGGCCAGCACCGTGGACTTCACAGTCAGCACCAGCATGTCGCCGTCGAGTTCGCGGACGACCGCGTCGCGCATCAGGGCGGCGATCCGCTTGTTGGTCCGGTTGACCTTGCCGATCACGTCGGGCCAGACGCGGCGGACCGCCACCGCGTCCAGTGCGGCGGCCGGCGCTCCGGGTCGGGGCGGCGCGGGCGTGGCCGGGTCGGGAAGCACCGCCGACGGTGGCACCACGCGACGGGGGGCCGGCCCGGCGGGCGAGACGGGCACGGCCTGGTCAGCGGTTGCCGACCCGGTCGACGCGCCGGGGGAGGCCGGGATCGGCGAGTCGGCCGCCGAGGCGTACGAGGCTGGCGCACCGGAGGTCGGAGCGGGTGCCCCGGTGACCGAAGCAGCCGGGGCGGGAGCGCCCTGGGCCGGGGACGCCGCCGGGTCGACAGCCCACGGCGGTGCGGAGGTCGGGGCGTTCACTGGTGTCGGGGTGGCGGCAGCCGGGACCGGGGTGGCTTGCTGTGGGCGTACCCCGTGGTGGTTGGTTGGCGCGGAGCCGGCGGCGGCCGACGGCGCGTCGGTGCCGCCCACTGTGAGCCGGCGTTCCATCCGCTCCAGGCGCTGGAGCAGGCCGCCGGTGGAGTCGTCCACGCCGGGCAGCAGCATCCGGGCGCAGATCAGCTCCAGCAGCAGGCGGGGCGCTGTGGTGCCGCGCATCTCCACCAGGCCGTCGTGCACGATGTCGGCGCAGCGGGACAGCGTTGCCGAGCCGAGCTGCGAAGCCTGGGCTGCCATCCGCTCGATCTGGTCGGCCGGGGCGTCGATCAGGCCCTTCGCGGCGGCGTCCGGCACCTGCTGGATGACGATCAGGTCGCGTAGCCGTTCCAGCAGGTCGGAGGCGAACCGGCGCATGTCGTGCCCGGCCTCGGCGACCCGGTCGACGGTGGCGTACGCGGCCGCGCCGTCACCGGCGGCGAGCGCGTCGCACATCTCGTCGATCAGCGCCGAGTCGGTGACCCCGAGCAGCGCGACGGCCCGCGCGTAGCTGACCCCTTCCGCGCCGGCGCCGGCGATGAGCTGGTCGAGCACCGAGAGGCTGTCCCGCATGCTGCCGCCACCGGCGCGGACCACCAGCGGAAAGACCGCCGGCTCGACGGCGACGCCCTCGGCCTGGGTGAGCTGCTCCAGGTACGGGCGGACCACCTTCGGCGGGAACAGCCGGAACGGGTAGTGGTGGGTCCGCGAGCGGATCGTGCCGAGGACCTTTTCCGGCTCGGTGGTGGCGAAGATGAACTTGACGTACTCCGGGGGCTCCTCGACCAGCTTGAGCAGGGCGTTGAAGCCCTGGGTCGAGACCATGTGCGCCTCGTCGATGATGTAGATCTTGAAGCGGCTGCTGGCCGGCGCGAAGAAGGCGCGCTCGCGCAGCTCGCGGGCGTCGTCGACACCGCCGTGGCTGGCCGCGTCGATCTCGATCACGTCGATCGAGCCGGCGCCGTCGGCGGCCAGCGAGCGGCAGGAGTCACACTTGCCGCACGGCTCGGGAGTGGGGCCCTGCTCACAGTTGAGCGAGCGGGCCATGATCCGGGCGCTGGTGGTCTTGCCGCAGCCACGGGGGCCGGAGAAGAGGTAGGCGTGGTTGAGCCGTCCGCTGCGCAGCGCCTGCGACAGCGGTTCGGTCACGTGCTCCTGGCCGATGACCTCAGCGAAGGTACGCGGCCGGTACTTGCGGTAGAGCGCCAGCGTCACTCGTCCCGCCTCCTCTCGACCGAGCCATTCTGCGCCGGTCGGGCGCGGGTGACCACCCACCACCCCGGGCACCGCGGATGCCGTGCTTGATCCACCGGGCCGCCGGGCTTGATCGACTCGGCTTCCTGGAAACCGCGGTGTCCGCATGACCGGGACACCGCGACATCAGGGATGCCGAGTGGATCAACCGGCCCACAGACAAAAAGGCCTCCCGTGCACCCGGCAGAGCTCGCTTATCCTTGCTGCCTTCCGGCCCTGGGGAGGTTCACGAGATACCGCCGCACGGGAGGTGCCGCCCAGCCTACCCGACCGCCGGTCGATCTTCAGGGGGTGGTGGGGTGGCCCGCCCGACACGGGCCTGTATCCTGGCTCGCGGAGGATTCGCCTAGAGGCCTAGGGCGCACGCTTGGAAAGCGTGTTGGGTTTACACCCTCACGAGTTCGAATCTCGTATCCTCCGCTCACCTGAGCAGCACCAACGACAGGGCCGGCCCCACGGGGACCGGCCCTGAGTCGTCTGTACGGCGGCGTCAGCCCACCACCTGGACGTGCTGCAACTCGGCGTTGGTCAGGTTGGCCCCTCGAATCGAGGCTTGGTCAGGCGCGGACGCGGGCCCAGGAGAGGAAGCGGTCGGTCAGCCGGGCCGGGTCGACGTCGGTGAGGTGCTCGCCGGCCTCTGTCTGCAGCGTCGCCAGGTAGACGGTCAACGCGAGCCGGTCGTGCCGGTATTCGCCGAGCAGCCGCAGCTTCGCCGCCGAGCAGGGCCAGGCGATGCCGCACGCGGCGCAGCGCCAGGTCGGTCGGGTCGGCAGGTGCTTCCGGTAGCGGCGGCGGGGCATGGGCGGATCTCCTTCGCGGTGGGCGGGGCCGCCCCGCCTCCCCGTCGGGGGCGACCCCGGACTGACGCCGACCGCCGGGCTCCTGCGCCTCCACCGGCCACGCCGTCTTCTGTGGACCACCCTCGGGAGAGTTACGAGACAGATACACCGCGTAGCTATATGGTTTTCAGATATCTAGGACATCCGATGGAGGAGCCGTGAACGACGCGCTTCGGGTGGCGCTCAGCGACACCGGGCACACGACCGAATCCCTCGCCGAGACCGTCGGCGTCGACCCTAAGACCGTGGGGCGCTGGTTGACGGAGGACCGCATCCCGCATCCGCGCCACCGGCTGGCGGCAGCGGAGGCGCTACACAAGGACGTGTCGGACATCTGGCCGGACACTTCAAGACGTCGTGACCCCATTTGGTTTCGTCCGTGGCAGGAGATCGAGCGCGAGGCGGTGTCGCTTCGCTGGTTCGAGTCGACAGTTCTGCCGGGGTTGCTCCAGACCGAGGCGTACGCCCGCGCGGTGCTGGGCGACGCGGGCCTGATCCCCCGGGGTGAGATCGAGCGGCATCTCACGGTCCGACTCGGCCGGCAGGGCATCCTCAGGCGGGACGACCCACCGCAGTTCACGGCGGTCGTGGACGAGGCGGTCATCCGCCGTCCGGTGGGCGGCCGGTCGACGATGCGCGAGCAACTGCTGGCCGTGGCGGCGGCGTGCGTCGAGCCGCACATCCGGGTGCACGTCGTGCCCAGCGCGGTCGGCGCCTATGCCGGCCTCAACGGACCTTTCGTGATCGCGCACAGCCACGACCACCGGGTCGCCGGCTACCTCGACAACCAACTTCAGGGACAAGTCGCTAGCGACCCCGAGGACATCGCGGCCATGATGGCGGCATGGGAGAACGTGCGCGGCGAGGCGTTGTCCCACTGGCAGTCGGTCGCACTCATCCAGGAAGTGGCGGAGTCATGGAGCTGAACGGCGCCCGGTGGCGCAAGAGCAGCCGCAGCAGCGGCAACGGTGGAGCCTGCGTCGAGGTCGCCGACAACCTGCCCGGCGTCATCGGCGTACGGGATTCAAAGGACCCGACCGGCCCGGCGCTCGCCTTCGCGCCCACGGCCTGGCGCGCGTTCGTCACCCAGCTCTCCCGGCGCACCTGACCGGCGCCCGGTCACGCAGGCAGGTCAGGAGCCGTCACGGAGATCGCCCAGACGTTCCGCCCGAAACGTGATCTCGTCGAACGTCACACCGCACCCCGCACCGGTCGGGGACTGGCCAGCGAAGCCGATCCGGTCGCGAGACGTGTCGGGGTCGAGGAGGAAGACGCGGATCAACTGCCAGGTCTCACCGTCGACCGAGGCGTGGTACGCGTAGACCCCGTCGACCCGGGAGACCCGCAACCACACCGACCGGTCGGGTACGACGAAGGCGTTCGCGTCGTCGGCGACACCTCGGCAGATGACCGACACGATCATCGGGTCGCCTGCTGGGGAGAACTCGAAGCACAGCTTGGCCCAGCGCCGCTCGTCGAGCCACAGCAGGAGCACCCCGGCGTCGAAGGTGGCGGCGAAGCCCACCGTGACCCGGGCGCTGAACTGGAAGTCCCCCGTCGGCAGGTCCCCGAGCAGCGTCGCCGCGTTGAGTGTCGACCCGGCACTGACAGTGGTGGTCTCGGCCGCCTCGGCGGAGCCGGTGCTGGGGTCGATGAAGATGTCAGTGTGCGGCTGCGCCTCGACCGCCACGGTGCCGGCCGCCTCGTCGACCCGCCACAGCTCGGCGGACGAGGGCGCGAGCGGGAACGGCACACCGGGAACGCTCAGTTGATTGGCCATGGCCAGGACCGTACAACCGTCGCCCCGCCCGCCGATGCCCACTCATCGAGCAGGGCCCGGCACGTCCACCCTCCGGCCGGTACCGTCGCAGGCACGAAAGGCGGGGAATCCGTCGTACACATGTTCTATCCACAGGCTGTGGACGGCGGAGGGCTCGATGGCTTACCAGCTCAGCGCGGTGGTCGCGGACGTCGAACTGCTCCGCGAGCAGACCGCCGAGCTGGATCACGCGGTCCTCGGCGAGCTGCGCCAGGACTTCGCCTTGCTGCCGGTCACCCCGCAGTTGGTGATCGAGCTGACCGGGTCGTTGCCGGATTTCGCCACTGACGACCGGAGTGCCGCGCGCCCGTTCGGCCTGGTGTTGTCGACGGCGCTGGTCGAGGTGCTGACCCGCTGGTCACAGTCGGGGCCGGTGGCCTATGTGGAGGCGGAGTTCGGTGGTGGCGTCGGCCACCAGTCGGCAGCGGTGTGGTTGGGCGGGGCGCTGTCCTGGGGGCCGTGCTTCGACGACGAGTTCGACGCGCCGCGCGAGCAGTGGCCGATCAACTGTGCGCTGAGTCAGCTCGGCGTGGAGCCCGGCACCTGGATCGACAGGTTCGCCGAAGTGGGGTTGCACCTGGAGCGGAACACCGAGGGTTGGCTGGCGCACGGCCGGCGTCGACTCAGCGCCGACTACTGGGACGAGCTGGTCGAACAGTGGGAAAACCAGTAATCCGACGTGCGGCAGCAACCTGAACGCTCCCGTTCCGTTGGGGAATGGGGGATTCCATGAAATTGCGACAATTTGCTTTTATCGCCACGCTGATGACGGCTGCCTCGATCGCGGGCAGCGGCGTACCGCCTACCGGGTCGATTCCGAACGGCCGGCCCGCCGGCA
The DNA here is from genome assembly GCF_026342155.1 of Micromonospora sp. NBC_00362. Taxonomy (NCBI): domain Bacteria; kingdom Bacillati; phylum Actinomycetota; class Actinomycetes; order Micromonosporales; family Micromonosporaceae; genus Micromonospora; species Micromonospora sp. NBC_00362. Next base: position 4,836,828 of record NZ_JAPENH010000001.1, on the reverse strand, counting down.
ACGTGGAGATCATCGACCTGAACGGCCTGCGCAACATCGAGTTCGGCGCCACCGAGGACGAGCTGACCCGACGCGGCATCCTGCGTACCAGCCTGGACGCCTGCGGGCCGATGCTCGCCGGCCACGACACGGTCAGCCCGGTCTTCGTGGAGGACAAACTCGTGCTGCTCTGGGTAGGCGACCCGATGCGGACACCTGAGGGCATAACGGCGGGCTCGCCCGTCGGCGAGGTCTGGGACCGCTACCCGGAGGTCAGCCGGCTACGGGCTCCACAGGGGACACACCGGCTCGACGGGTTGCTCGCCCGCAGCGGCGACCGCGCGTACCTGTTCCTGCACGACGGGCGCACTGTCCGAAAAACCATCGCCGGGTACGCGGACTGGGCCCGCCGCCTCTTCGACGAGGGTGCGGGCCCGTGCTGACCCGACAACCCACCGACTGACCTGTCGGGCCCGGTTCGCTCCACGATGGATCGGCCCGGCCCGACGGGTCAGTCGTCGTTCAGCGGCGAAGCGACAGCCAGAAGTCGTACGAGTGGGCCGCCGCGAAGTCCGTCCTGCCCGATCCGCCGCCACCGGCGAACATCCGCACGTACGGAGCCTCAGGGCGCAGTCGAGGCCAGCCCGCCCGACCCGTCCGGGCGAAGTCGCTCCAGGTGCTGACCATCTCGTCGGAGAGCCGCCGCTGGGTCGGCGTGAGCGCCTCGGCGTAGTCGACAGCGAACAGGTACGGCAGCTCGGCGCAGTGGTACGCGCCGATGGCGAACGTCGGTTCGGGTCCCTCGGTGAAGAATGGCGCGTCCTCGTCGGCGAACTCGTACGCAAACGTCGGCACCCGCCGCGCGAATGCCAACGCGGCGGAGTAGATCGGCTCGGCGTAGTCGTGATCGGTCAGCACGGCGCCCAACGTCACGCTGGCGGGTTGTGCGGGGTCGCGCGGATAGCGGGCCAGCACCTCCCCCGCGTGGTCACCAAACATGGCGCGCACCTGGTCGCGGTACTGGTCGTCGGTGAGCGGGCACGACTCCGGCTCCTGGTCCGGCTTCGGCGGCTCCGGGCAGTTGAGTCCCAACCGTTCCATCCCCCACACCACGAGCCGGGACTCGTCCCGGTTCATTCCGGTCAACACCGGCACCGGATGCAGCCTCCCGGTGGTCAGCGCGTCCGCCGGGTCCACCGGTAGCGTGCGGCCGTCGACGACCGGGCCCAGGTCGACACCCGCGCCGGGATAGCCGACCGTCTCGACCAGCCGGGCGGGGGAACGCCCGCGCAGGCAGGCGGCGACCACAGCCGGGTCGGTGCAGCCGATCCTCCGCGCGAACTCCTGGGCCGCCCCGACCGCCTCGGCCCGGGTCTGGACCGGGTTGGCGCACGAGTTGCTCTGCATGATCGCCCGGTGGAACAGACCAGCGGAGCCCGGCGCGGCGAGCTGCGCGCAGACGCTGGTCGCCCCGGCGGACTGGCCGAACACTGTGACGTTGCCCGGGTCGCCGCCGAAGGCCGCCGCGTTGCGCCGCACCCAGCGCAGTGCGGCCTGCTGGTCCCGCAACCCGAAGTTGCCGATGCTCCCGTCCCGACCGGCCAGCGCCGGATGCGCCAGGAAGCCGAGCGCGCCGAGCCGGTAGTTCACAGTGACGACGACGACGTCACCTCCGGCGGCCAGCCGCTGCCCGCCGTACCCGTCGCCGCTGCCGAACCGGAAGTCCCCGCCGTGCAACCAGACCATCACCGGTCGAGGCGTCCGTGCGGCCGAACGCGGGGTGGTGACATTCAGGTAGAGGCAGTCCTCGGACTCGGAGGGTGTGTCCATCGGCAGCCCTTGCAGTTGCGCGCAGGCGGCACCGGGCCGGTTCGCGTCGCGTACTCCGGTCCAGGTCGGACCGGGCTGCGGCGGGGCCCAGCGCAGCGCGCCCAGCGGCGGGCTCGCGTACGGAATGCCCTGGAACGAGCGGTGGTCTGCCGCGACGGTCCCCCGCACCGCACCCTGGTCGATCCGGACGACGGCCGCGCTCCGGCGCTCGTCGTTGGCCGCGGCCGGACCGGCGGCCATCGCCGGGCCGACGAGGACGACAGCGCCCACCATGACGGCCCATCGGGGGTACGAAACTCGTCTCATGCTCTCCCCATTCAGTCGACGCCGGTACGGCGTACGCACCGGGCTGCGCCGAGCATGTCGAGCTGGCGACCGTCGGGCCAGGGAGCTCTAGTACGGCCGTGGCAGGAAGGACGGGGACGCCTGCCGGTGCTCTAGTGCGCTACGGTCACCGCGAGGCCGGCGGGAGGCGATCGTGACGGAGTTCGACGAGACCGCTCCCCCTTATCTGCGCATCGTCGGGGAGTTGCGACGGCGCATCGCGGCAGGCGAGTTGGGCCCCGGCGACCGGGTGCCGTCGACCCGGCAGATCGTCCGGGAGTGGGGCGTCGCCATGGCCACCGCCAGCCGGGCGCTCACCGCGCTTCGCCAGGAGAACCTGGTCCGGGCGGTGCCGGGCGTGGGCATGGTGGTGACCGGCGCGGCGCCGACCACGCCGAGCCGGGGTGCCCCGTCCGCAGGTCGGCGGCTGCCCGTCCAGGGGTTGACCCGCGACCAGGTGGTGCGGACCGCGATGACGATCGCCGACGCCGAGGGGTTACCGGCGCTGAGCATGCGGCGCATCGCGACGGAGTTGGACGTCCCCACCATGTCGCTGTACCGGCAGGTTCGGGGCAAGGAGCAGCTTCTCGTGCTGATGGCGGACGCGGCCTTCGCCTCGAATCGGCTGCCGCGCACGTTCCCGCCCGGTTGGCGAGCCCAACTGGAGTTGCTCAGCCGACTTCAGTGGTCGATCTACCGGCGGCATCCCTGGCTGGCCCAGGTCGTCTCGCTGACCCGCCCGCTGATGGCACCGAACGCCGTCGCGCACACCGAGTGGGCGCTGCGCGCCCTCGCCCGGCAGGGCCTGGACCAGCACACCCAGCTCCATCTGGTGGCCGCACTGGCCAACCATGTTCGAGGCACCGCCATCAACCTGGAGCGAGGAGTTGAAGCGGAGCAGGACACCGGCCTGACCGACGACGAGTGGATGGAGGCCCAGGCCGACGTGTTCGGTGGATTGCTCGCGGCGGGCGAGTTTCCCCATCTGGCCCGACTCAGCCGGACAGCGGTCGACCTCGACGCCGAGAGCCTCTTCGACTTCGGCCTGCAACGACTGCTCGACGGGATGGCGGCGCTGCTCGAACGGTGACCGCTCAGACCGGCTCGGTGGCCTGCTCGGGCAGGCGCGCCCCGGACGCGGCCACGAAACCGGCGAGCGCGATCTCCGCGGTCTGTCGCAGGTCTTCCCGGCTGACTCCGGCGGCGGCATGCACCGCCTGCCCCTCAGTAACGATCATGACGAAGCGGGCGAGCGCTACCGGATCGGCGTGCGCGGGTAGGTCGCCTTCGGCGACGGCACTGGCGAGCCGGTCGGCGAGGGCACCCTCACCGCCCAGGCGGCTGGTGGCGAGGAACCCGGCGATGGACGCGTTCTCGGTGGAGCAACTGGTGCCGCCCTGGATCGATAGGCAACCGGCCGGTCGGTCGGTGCGGGTCACGGCGATCGTGTTCTCGCGCAGCAGGGTGGCGACCACCTCGTACGCGGTGGGTTGGGCGAAGGCGTCCCTCGCGTACTCCATGTCCTTTTCGGCGTAGCGGGCCACGGCCTTGCGGAACAACTCCTCCTTGCCGCCGAAGGCGGCGTAGAGGCTGGGCTTGTTGATCCCCATGGCCTCGGCGAGGTCGTTCACCGAGGCGCCTTCGTACCCCTGACGCCAGAACACCTCCACAGCGCGCTCCAGCGCCTCGTCGGCGTCGAAGCCCCGTGGTCGACCTCGCTGCGGCACAGCCCATCACCCCTTCTCCGCCCATCCTACCGACAGCGAAAACCGATCGGTACAGAAATTTGCGGACCCGGTCGGCGGTTGCTACGGTCGGATACGTACCGCTCGGTACAGAACCTGCTTGAGGCCCGGCCGGCCGCACACGACCACCCCGACAGAGGAGATCCATCGTGGGACAGCTCGACGGCAAGACCGCCCTCGTCACCGGGGGCACCACGGGCATCGGCCTGGCCGCCGCCCGCCGCTTCGCCGCCGAAGGCGCGTACGTCTTCGTCACCGGCCGCCGCAAGGGCCCGGTGGACGAGGCCGTCGCCAGCATCGGCGCGAACGTCACAGGCATCGCCAGCGATGTCAGCAAGCTCGACGACCTGGACCGGGTGATGCGGGCGATCGAGGAGCGGGGCGCTGGGCTGGACGTGGTGTTCGCCAACGCCGGCGGTGGCGAGTTCCGTTCGCTCGACTCGATCACGGTCGAGCACGTGGCCAACACCTTCGACACCAACATCTACGGCACCATCTTCACGGTGCAGAAGGCCCTGCCCCTGCTCAACGAGGGCGCGTCGATCGTGCTCACCGGCTCGACAGCCGCCAGCAACGGCACCCCGGCGTTCAGCGTCTACGCCGCGTCCAAGGCCGCCATCCGCTCGTTCGGCCGCACCTGGGCCGCCGAGCTGATCGGCCGGAAGATCCGGGTCAACACCCTGGTCCCCGGCTCGACCGAGACCCCCGGGCTCGCCGGCCTCGCGCCCAGCGCCGCCGAAGCACCCGGGTTGCTGAAGACCATCGCCTCGGGCGTGCCCATGCAGCGCATGGCACACCCGGACGAGATCGCCAACGCCGCGCTCTTCCTCGCCTCCGACCAGAGCAGCTTCATGACCGGCGGCGAGTTGTTCGTCGACGGCGGCGAGCAGCAGCTCTGACGCGAAAACGCCCGGTCGATCCTCGCGGATCGACCGGGCGTTTCTGCACTACAGAGCGGTGGCGGAGGGATTTGAACCCTCGGAGGGCGTTAACCCTCACACGCTTTCGAGGTCTGCGATCCCCTGTCCGGCGACAACCAGCACGGTCCGTGACCTGCGATCGGCCCGCGCCAGGTACGCCCACGAACCGTCCTGAACGGTGGCGAATGAGACCGCAAACGAGACCGTCGTCGGCCCGGCCCCGACTCTTGCGCAAGCCCCGATCAGTACATATGTTCTAACCATGATCCGATCGCGGCGCTCACGAGCACCACCGCAAGTCCTGAGAGCGTGTCGCGTTTCCGCCCCGACGGGTGGTTCCGCTACTCTCTCTTTTAGATTTGGCCCCACGATCGAGGAGGCTGAACTATAAGACCTGGGAGTGCGAATGGCGTTGGTGATCCCCGCCGGTGACGGCGGCTACGAGCAGAGGCTGGCGAAGATCGGCCTCCCGGCCCCGCAGCTGACGGAGTCTCTGGGCGCGAGCAACATTGCGCGCCGCACCTGCCATCCGGACGGGGCTCCGACCGCCCCGGGCTACTTCGCCTACAACGGGCTGGTGGCCAGCCTGACCGGAGGGCTGCGGGACTTCGGGTGGCGGCGGATCAACCTGAACGGTGTCCTTCCACTCCTCATCCACGATGACCGGCAGCAGGTTCTCGGCGTCTCCAGCGGCGACCCGATGACCGGCACCAGGGGTCTGCGGCGAGAGCCGCGGAGCCGATACCCCAAGGGTGAGCTGACGCGACGCCTCCTGAGGAGCAACCAGCCTCCCGGCCAGGGCACGCTCTTCGAGCCGCCCGCGACGGCGGAGGAGCCGCCGGAGGAGTTCGACGGCTACTCCTACTGGCTGTTCTTGGTCTACTTCGACAAGACCAAGCTGGAGATCCGGTCTGAAGTATCCTTGCCGCAGAGTCAGAATGCCAAGGGTTACGTTTCGCATTGGTTCGATCGCATTCCGCTGCCGCCTTACGCGGTAGACGACCTTTCGGGTGACGACGACCCCAACGGTGGTTTCGGGCCTATTGACGTGCCCGTCGACCCTCGTTGATCATGTGTCGCCCCTTGAACCAAGGGGGCAGAAAGAAAGCATGTTTACACCTTCACGATTGACGCTAGCTCGCAAGAGAAGAGGATTAACGGCGGTCGGACTAGGTCGCCGGACGGGGGTGACCGGTCAGAGCATCTCCAATTACGAACGAGGTCGACAACAGCCCTCGCCGGAGACGCTAGAAAGAATCGCCGAAGAACTCGGATTCCCAACTTCATTTTTCGACCAGGGTGACATCGACGAAATTGATGTCGCCCTGGTCAGCTTTAGAGCGCGTTCGAAAATAACGGCGACAGCGCGAGATGCCGTTCTGAGTGCTGCACGATTGGCTCTAGAGCTTAATGGCGTGCTGGAAACCCATTTTCGGCTACCCTTGCCCGACATTCCAACGCTTGAGCACCAAACGCCAGAGCAGGCCGCAGAGTACGTCCGCGCCCGGTGGGGAATTGGCGAATTGCAGGCTGCCCCAAACATGGTCCATCTACTTGAGGCGCACGGTGTCCGCGTATTCTCGCTACCACCGGAATACAGTGATGTCGACGCATTCTCGATGTGGCTGAGAGGCACCCCGTTCGTATTTCTGAACACCATGAAGACTGGCGAGCGAGGTCGCTTCGACGCAGCTCACGAACTTGGTCACCTTGTGCTTCACGGGGCGAGTGATACCACCGACTGGACACGAGATTGTGAGCGAGAAGCAAACCTATTCGCATCAGCATTCTTGATGACCCGTGCCAGCATACAGAGCAGGATACGTAGCAACCCGACTACGGACCAGATCATACGCGCCAAGAGATACTGGAGCGTCGCTGCCGCAGCGCTAGCTTACAGGCTGGGCGATCTTGGAATTCTCTCAGAATGGTCATTCCGGCGGGTGATGATCGAACTCGGTGGCATGGGTTACCGGAAGGGTGAGCCGTCTGGCATCCCGCGCGAAACCTCACAACTCCTCGAAAAGGTATTCAGAGGACTTCGAGGGAAGGGGATATCGCCGCACACCCTAGCCCGGGAGTTACATACAACTCCAGCCGAGCTGACGAAGTACGTTTTTGGTTTGGTAATCACAGCCGTAGACGATTCGGTTGCACCGCTCAACGCCCCCCCTGCCGGACCTAACGCGCAGGACACGGCGCCGAAACTACGTCTCGTCTCATCGAACGTCGGTCATGGCTGAGTAGGGGTGGGGCCGAACAGCGATCTTGCGAATCGGCCCCACCCTGAGTCCGTTGCTTATTAAAGAGCATTGCTGCGCAATGGTCGACTCAGTTTAGTTTCCGTTCGCGCGCCTCGTGGTATCGATAAATGTCGGAGCTTGCGAAAACCGGCCCGGAAGGCGTTCCAAAGAGGCGCCTAGGAAATCCCTTTTGCCGGGAAAGCTGCTGGGCGCGTTGGCGTGACACGCCTAATGCCTTTCCAATCTCTGAGAGGGTCATTACCGGCGGCAACAGCTCTGGCACTCCCTCCGGGTGGGTCAGTACGGTAATCACCGCATGATCCGGCCCCACCTCCTGTCTAATTTTGAGAATCAGTGCCCACGCTCCAACTATGGCTTCGTGTGGCCCGTTGCACTCAATTTCCCGGCTAAGGATAATCGTGGGTCCGGAAACACGCTCAACCTCAACATAGCTGACCTCAAGCTTGACAGCCGCTTTTCTTAGCGCATCGGTGGCGGTCGCATTGCGCTCGTATTCAACCTTCATGGTCCAGTGGTCGGCCACGGTACTTGCGCTTATTCCGCTATCCAGTGACTTAGAAAGCCGTGGATTATTGGGGCCGCCACAACTGAGATGATTACATCGCTGGTTTGGTAATTCACCGCGATGGCCCCTGCAAAGGATGCGACGTTTATTACGAATAGTCGCAGCGTCAAGACTTGTCGGGCCGGTTCAATCGCTTGCTCCGCTGAGGGTTCCAACATGGGGGTGATTGAGGGTATCCTCACGACGCTCCTACTGCTGCTCTGGACGTGGTTGGGGCATGATGGCGGTGCCCGAGGCGCAACTCGGGCACCGCCGCAATTGTGAGCTGCTGGAGCTATCTGGCGTCGCACCCAATGTGCGACAGGCCCTATTCGATGACTTGTCGTCGACAAGAAGAGCCCGGACCTACTGTCCGGCGAAACTGCTTTACAGTGTCAATCCGAGGAGGCTTACACGGTCAAGTCGATCCGCGTGAGCAGCGCCGCAATTTAGCCCGTGAGTTGGGCGGCCCGCGACGAACAGGGGGGCCTGCTCGCTGAGGTGCTACCCGAGCGGGATACGTGAACCGACCGATCAAACCGCGCTGCCAGTCCGGCGCGACGGTTGGCATGCGCTAGGCAAGCGGCCACGCCTCCCATGCATCCGCGAGGATCTCGCGCAGCTTGGATTTGGCTGGGGTCCAGCGAAGAACGGTGTGGGCGCGGTTGACGTTTGCGATCAGCACCGGTGGTTCAGGCTTAGGCGGTTGATGGCGGACGGTCACCGGACGGCCGGTGACTTGTTCGGCGGTGGCTACCACGGTGGCCATGCTTGTCCCCACGCCCGAGCCAAGGTTGATGGTCTGGCTGATACCTGGCGTGCATTCAGCCAGAGCGAGCCGCACGGCGGTAGCGACGTCAGCGACGTGAACGAAGTCCCGCACTGCCGCCCCGTCGCCGTTGAGGGTTACGTGGTCGAGTTCTCCGGTGATCGCGCGGAAGACGTTCGGGATGATCCGTGCGGTGTCGGTGTCGGTGACGCCGTCGACGGCGCCGGCAATGTTGAAGGGCCGGAGGATTACCGCCCCGATGGCTCCGGTCGCCGCATAAGCCCCGACCATGTGCTCAGCCGCCACCTTGGATGCCGCGTACGGGCTCTCGGGGTGCGGGTCGAGGTCTTCGGACAGTGCGCCGTGGTGCTGCGATCCGTAGACGATATTGGTGGAGGCGAAGACCAGAGAGGCCGGTGCGGTGGTCGTCCGGGCGGCGTCTAGGGCCATGAGTAGGTTCAGGGTGCCGGTTGCGTTGACGTCGAAGTAGCCCAGCGGGTCAGCGAGCGACTCCCGCCCGCTGGTCGACGCCGCAAGGTGTACGACTCCGTCGTACCCGCCCTCCTGGACGATCTCGAAGACCCGCGCACGGTCCCGGATGTCCCCCGTCACCAGCTCGACGCCGGACGGTGCGGTGCGGTCACCGCGACCCCGGGTCATGACCGTGACCGGGTGCCCGGCGGTAAGCAGGTCGCGGGCGACGGCGCGGCCGAGAAATCCCAGGCCACCAGTTACCAGTACGTGCACGTCAGCTTCTCCCCAGGATCGTGCGGCGGTGTTCCCACGCGAGTTCAAGGCATCCGGCCGCCGCCGGTGCCAGCCGCCCGCTGGCGGTCAGTTCGTCGATGGTGTGCCGGGTGAATGGCAACGCCGAGGTTGGCCGTACCCGCCCGGTCTTGACCACGGTTCCCTCATCGTTGGAGTCGACCATGTTGGCGAACAGGTGGTCATAGGTGGGGCCGTCGTACACGGCGACGGTCAGAATCTCGCCCCAGAGGGTGAGTGCGTCGAGGGCGACTCCGAGGCAGTAGACCCGCACCCCGCCGGAGGCGTACGCGCGGTCGAAGGCTGCCAGCGGTTCCGCGCTGTAGTCCGCCGGTTCCCCGTCGCCGCCGTGCTCGGCGCTGCCGAGGAATTCCTCGCTGTACTCCCGCATCATGTTGCGCCACAGGTCGAAGTCGGCCACTTGCGCGGCAGGTAGGACGCTCGATGGCTGGAACACCCCCGCCGGCATGATGTGCAGCATTCCCCCGGCTACGGCCACGTTGCCGGCGGCGCGGTTGTGTAGCACGAAGGACGCTCCGTCGTCGTCTACCCGCAGGGTGAGCGTGTCGGTTGACGGCGCTGTCGGTCGGCGGCTGGGCGTGAACGGGTCGCCCACGAGTCGCCGGAAGCCCAGGTGTCGCCAGGATGCTGGCAGGATGCCGCTCCCGTCGCCGGCTACGTGGTACATGGCCATTTCGTGTGCGAGCGCTTCCGAGACATCAACACCCCCGAAGTACGTGCCGGTGGTGAACGTGAGCGCATGGGCAGGCTGGCTCCAATCGACTCCCGCGAGGTGCCACGCGAGCCGGTTCTCAAAGAGCCGCGGCTGTTCAACATCCCGCAGGGCGAGGCTGTAGCGCTGGTGTCGCCGCCCGTCCGACGCCAACGGCCGCACACCGGCCGCAGCGTCCTCGGTCCCAGTGACGACGGGCGCGGTTCCCTCCGGGGCGAGCCCGATTCCGAACTGCGCCAACTCGATCGGAGTCGACGGCAACCACTGCGGCGCCGCAATCAGGCCGCTGTCACCTACGCGGTGCTCCACGTCATAGAGGCGCGCGGCCTCGCGCGCGAGCTGCACACGGTGAACGTTCAGCTTCCGCCGAACCGCACGCCACTCTTCCTGGCTGTCCTCGGCCTGCGGGTGAGACACCGGATCTTGGTAGATCGCGAAACCTCCGGAATCGTTCTCGGGACTGTCGCGCTGCTGGGGCGTGACGCGCTGCCTGGTTAGTCCAAGATCTTGCACAGAGACGCCGAAGTGCTCGACAAGGAGCTGCCGGTAGAGCGCGGACGGATACGTGATCCCTCGCTCCCACCTGCTGACCTGATTGGCGGTTACGGCCAGTCTCTTGCCGCGCGCCACCCCCAGGCGGTTCAACCCATCCGCCACGTCCTGCTGAGTCTCGCCCGCCGCGTCGCGGAGGTTGTACAGCGCGAGATTCGGGGTGGCGTCCCTGGCGTGAGCAGGCACAACGGCCCTCCTTCGCTGGCGTAGACACCTGCCGACGCGCAACCACGCCTAGTCGATGCCTAGCGGACGGCGGTTACCCGGCTGATGAACGGCGTTCGGATGCGCGTTCGAAACTGGTGTCCTTATCGCCATGACCGACATCGACCGCCATCCGCTCTACGGCATCCGCGAGCCGCCGCACCTCGGCGTGAAGCTGGTCCAGCCTGGCGAGTACCAGCGACGAACTGTCCGCCCGCCCCACTCCCCCACCGCTGTTCGGCGGCGTGACCCCGGTCAGCACGGCACGAAGGTAGTCGTCCGGCCAGCCGAGAGCCTGAGAAATCGCGGCGAGCGTGCGCGCCGACCGCTTGCGGGTCGCGGTCGCCTTTTGCAGCTCACGCAGGGTGGCAACCGACACCTTGGACCGCTCGGCCAACTCCTGCTGTGACAGCGGCAAATCGGCCATCCGGCCGTTGATTGCGCTGGCCACAGCCTGCCAATCCTCCACCCGACGCCTCCCTGTCTGACTGCTTGATCCGCTGATCCTAGTCCCCTCACCTCGTTGACATCGCACAACTTCAGCGCTAATTTTAGCGCTGAAATTAGCTACACCAGCCGGCAGGCAGCCGGGGAAGGCAGCCCCTCACGGAGCTGCGCGCCCACGAGCATCCGCGCAGTCGTTCATTGACAACCGAATAGCAGGAGCGCCGCGTGGATCCGTCTGCGGCATCCCCGCCTTGAGCCACCTGGTGGCCGACCCCGGTGACTTCCCGGGCGAGCGGGGCGAGCGGGCCGGGTCTGGCGCGCGGCATGGACTTCTGCCTCTTCATTCCTGTTCGCCCCCGGGGTGCGGCCGATCTGGTCGCACCCCGGGGCCTCTTCCCCGACTTCATCGACTCACCGGAGGTTCCCCCGTGCGCACGCACCTCGCCCTCGTCACCACCGACCCGACCGCCGCCGACCTCGCGGCGATCGACGCGGAATGGCCGCTGATCGCGGCCGACTTGGACCTGCTGGACGCCGAGATCACGCTGCTCTACGCCGAGGACCACGGCGGCCCGTCCCCGCTGGACTGGCGGCGGTTGCGCCGGGCTGAGGCCCGCGTTACCCGCGCCGCCACCGAGACGACCGCCCGCACCGACCCGCGCCGCGCGGCCTGATGGCCCGCATCCGCGCCGCCTTTCACGATCCGGACGGGGCGCGGTACGACATCCCTACCTACTGGTGGCAGGGTGCCCCGCCCGGCTACGCCACCCGCCGCCAACTGACCGCCGCCGGCCTACGGCCCGGTGGTCAACCCATCGCCGCTCAGGTGCTCTGGCGCGGCGTCGGCGGCACCCGCACCGCCTACCTGTACCGGGTCGACCTGGCCGCCCCGAAGCGCACCGCGACCCCCGCGCAGCGCGCCGCCATCGGCAAGGCCCTAACGGCCCGTCGTACCTGCCCGACCTGCCACACGGTGCGGCCCTACTTCATTCCGCGCTCGCTGGGCGAATGCCTCGCGTGCGCCTTCCCCCAGGAGGACGCAGCATGACCGCCCCCACCATCAACGGCACCCGCTACCCGCAACCGATCGAAGTCCTGTTGCCCGCCGCGCGGGACCTGGAGCTGCCGGACGGGGAGGTGTTCCCGTCGCGGAACCGGCTCATGCGGGAGTTCCGCATCGGCGCGCCGAAGGCCGGCGAACTGCTCGCGCTGCTCAAGACCACGCCGGCCGACGCCACCGAGGCGGCCACCCCGGACCCGGCACCCGCGCCGGCCGCACCCGAGCCCGCACCGCCGACCGAGCCGGACCCGACGCCCGCGCCGGAGATCACCCCGCCCGAGCCGGCCGAGCAGGTCACGCCGGTCAGTCGCCCGGACACGCCCGCCCCGCCCGCGCCGGCCCGCCGGTTGAGCCGTGGGGAGCGTCGGGCCGAGCGGATGCAGGAGGCGCGGGACGCGCTGATGCAAGGGCGGACCCGCCGGGTTCAGGAGTGGACCGCGAAAGCTGCTGAGGCTCGGCAGTTGCGTCGACTGCTGATGGACCCGGACGTCCAGGCGGTCCGGCTGATGCGCCAGCGGGCACGCTGGACCGCAATGGCGTGGTCGGCGCTGCTGTTCGCGCTCGCGTTCACGATGGTCAACGTTCAGCGATTCGCCGCCGGACACGCCGAGCCGTGGTCCCCGACGTGGCTGGTCGCGTGGCTGGTCGACCCGGCCTTCTCGATCCTGCTCGTTGGCCTACTCATCGCCCGAGGGCAACTCTCGGCCGTCGGCCGGAGCGTTCACGAGCGCACCGTCCGCAAGGTCGAGTATGGGCTATTGGCCAGCACTGCCGCGATGAACGTCATGCCGGCACTGACCGAGGCGTACCCGGGCGGCTTGCCTGAGCAGGTCATGCAGGTGCTGCTTCACCTGCTCATTCCCGGCCTGGCGTTCGCGTCCGCCCTGGTGATCACCCTCGTGCAGGACCACTTCTCCGCTGCCATCGCGAGCCTGACCGACACCGAGTAGCCCCGCCCGGCGGCGCAGCCCTCATGGCCTGGAAACCAGTGCTGCGCCGCCGGTCTCACCCCCCTCCGTCTTACAGACATCAGGGAGAGAACACCCATGATCCCCCGCCGCGCGGCTGCCGCGCACTCCCGAACCGTCCTTCTGCCCTGCGGCAAGCACTACGCCACGTTGTGGGGCAACGCCAAACCGCCCACGACCTGCGGCGACTGCCCGCCCACCACCAGCCGCTAGCCGCACCTCACCCGGAAAGGCTCATGCGACCGATGCGTATCTGGCACCTGTTCAACGTCCTGGCCCTGGCCAACCTCGTGCTGATGTTCACCGCCGACGACACCACGAGCCGTGCGCTGCACGCGGTCGGCACGGTCGCGTTCGCGGTGACCGCCATCGCGACCCGCCCGTCGCGTCCCTGACCCCGCCCGGCGGCGCGGCCTCACGGCCTCGACAACCCGGCCGCGCCGCCGGCCCTCAACCCCCGACCCTCACGGATCAGATGGAGGAACACCCATCATGACCTCCCCCCAAGGAGACGACCGCTTCGACTGGCAGGCCGCCGAGGCGGACCTGACCGACCCCGACGGCCCGGATGCCGAGGTGGTCGACCTGGACGCCGCCCGCGCCCGCCGCGCCGGCACCGACGACCCCGACCCCGACGACCTCGACGCCGACCCGGGCGAGGGTGGCTCGGTGATGGTGGACAGCATCGGCGCGCAGCGCCGGCCGCGGTTCACCCTCGCGGGGTTTCGCGACGCGCAGCGCCGGCCGATTCTGCCGGGCTGGCTGCGCTCGCGTTCCGAGTTCGCCGGCAACCTGACGTGGGCTACCGGCCTGGCGGGGCACGGTGTGCTCTACCACGGGCTGCGGGTGCCGAAGTACGCCGCGAAGCTGGCCTGGCGTGCCCCGTTCGGCCTCGGCCGGGTGGTCGGCGGGTACGGGCGGTGGCTGTTCGACCTGGAAGGCGAGCCGGTCCGGCAAGCCGTGGTCCGCGCCGCCGTCACGAAGCCGGAAGAGGCCAAGACGTACGAGACGCTGTCGCGGCGTCGGGATCGGCGGGTGCGCTGGCGCGGCCTCACCGCCGTGCTGCTGGCCGTGCTGCTGGTCGCTGGCCTCGGCGTGCTGCTACTCGCGACCACCGCCGTTCAGGTGGCCGCGCTCGCGGTGGTGCTGCTGGTGTTCGGGGTGCTCGGCGCTCCGGCGGATCGGCCGCTGCTCGACACCGCCGTGGTGCGTACCGACGCCGCGCCGCTGACCAGCACGGAGGTGTTCACGGCCCTGGCGTCGCTGCGGATTCCGGGCATCGACGCCGCGATCCGCCGTGGCGACAACGGCAAGCGGTGGTTCCCCGCGCCCATCGCGCGGGAGAACGGCGTCGGCTGGCGCGCCGAGGTGGAGCTACCTCGCGGCGTGGTCGCCTCGGCCGTGATCGAGAAGCGCGAAGAACTGGCGGGTGCGCTCACCCGGCCGCTGGGGTGCGTGTGGCCGACCGCCAACGCCGACGTGCACCCGGGCCGCCTCGTGCTGTTCGTCGCGGACAAGGACATGAGCCGCGCGAAGCAGAAGCCGTTCCCGCTGCTCACCTCCGGCACGGTGAACCTGTTCAAGGCTCAGCCGTTCGGCACCGACCCGCGCGGCGCGCTGGCCACCATCACCCTCATGTACGCGTCAATGATCATTGGTGCGTTGCCCCGGTTCGGGAAGACGTTCGCGCTGCGGTTGGCGCTGCTGCTGGTCGCCCTCGACCCCCGGTCGTGGGTGCTGGCGTTCGACCTCAAGGGCACCGGCGACCTGTCGCCCCTGGAGCCGGTCTGCCACGCCTACCGGGCCGGTGACGACGAAGACGACATCGTGTACCTGGTCACCGCGTTGCGCGAGGTCCATGCGGAGATGCGCCGCCGCACGAAGGTGATTCGGGATCTGCCGCGTGACCTGTGCCCGGAAAACAAGGTCACCGACGAGTTGGCCAACAACCGCAAGTTGGGGTTGCACCCGATCGGCATCGGGATCGACGAGTGCCAGCGAGGCTTTGAGCACCCGAAGTACGGCGCGGAAATCGAGGACATCTGCGAAGACCTCGTTCGGCGTGGCCCGGCCGTCGGGATCATGCTCAAGCTGGCCACCCAGCGCCCGGACGCCAAGAGCCTGCCGACCGGCATCTCCGCGAACGCGGTGCTGCGGTTCTGCCTCAAGGTCATGGGACAGACCGAGAACGACATGGTGTTGGGCACGTCGATGTACCGCAACGGCATCCGGGCGACGATGTTCTCCCGCCGGGACAAGGGCATCGGCTACCTGGCCGGTGAGGGTGACGAGCCGGTCATCCTCAAGACGTTCGAGATCGACGGCCCGGCCGCCGAGGCGATCGTCACCCGCGCCCGCAAGGCGCGGGAGCGCTACGGCAACATCACCGGCCACGCCGCCGGGGTCGTGCTCGACACCACCGCCGTGCGGCGGGACACGATCCTTGAGGACGTCGCCGGGGTCATGGCCGAGGCTGAGCCGAAGCTGTGGTCGACCGTGATCGTGAAGCGTCTCGCCGCGCTGCGGCCCGACGTGTACGCCGGGTTCACCGCCGACCAACTCCGCGAAGCGCTCAAGGCCCACGGGCTGAGCACGAAGCAGTGCTGGGGCGAGGACACCGACACCGGCGAGTCCGGCAACCGCAAGGGCTTCCACCGCGCCGACATCCTCACAGCGATCACCAAGCGTGACCGCGAAGCGGGTAACGGCAAGACCAAGTAGCCCACGATCCGCCGCTAGGTCTAGCGGCCAGCACCGCTAGACCTAGCGGCACCGCTAGCGACACAAACATTTCCTGGCCAGCGCCCTAGCACCTAGCGGCGTTGGCCCTGCTCACCCTGAAAACGGCCCCAGGAGGCGAATCGTGGTCACCCTCGCCCTGCTAGCTAGCCTCACCCTCGCCGGTTACGCAACGTGGTACCTGATCCTCTGCTACGCGTCCCCGTTCGGCCGCTGCCACCGCTGCAAGGGAGCCGGCCAGCGCCCCGGGCTGATCGTCCGCCGCCTGACCCGCGAGTGCCGCCGCTGTGCCGCCACCGGCAAACGCGTCCGTGTCGGCCGCCGGCTGATCGAGCACATCCGCACCGAATACCGGGCCGGCAACCAATGACCCGCCGACCCCGCGACGGACACACCGAATGGTGCGGCAAGGATCACCGCTGCGGCCTCGGCGAGCACCGATCCGACGAGATCCTGGTCGACGTCGCCGGCCGCTCCCGCGCCGTCCTCGTCAGGGTCCGCACCGCCGCAGGGCGGGAGCACGCCGAGGTGCGCATCCGCGTGGCGCTCGCACCGTCCGAGTCGGCCGCGCGTCGACAGTTGGTCGGGCTGCTCGGTGACCTGCGGGAAACCGTGACCCGCGCCGCGGTCGCGGGCCGTCCCCGACCTCGGCGGGCCGCCTGATGCCCGCCGCGCGCCGCGACGGCCCATCCCCGCGTGACGCCCGGCTGTCCGGGTTGGAGGTCTGGCTCACCGGCACGCCCGCCGAGTTGGACGCCGTTACTGCCGCGCTGGTCGGCGCCGGGCACCTCACGCAGCACGGCACCCGCCGGCCGCTGACCGGCAGCGACGCCGGCCGCTACCGGCTCTATCTGCGCCTGAGCGTCACTGCTGGCCGGCAGCGGCCCACCGGCCCGGCGGACGCCTCCGGCGGTGCGCTGATCGACCTCGCTGCCGCCCGCGCCCAGCGCCGCCCGGCCTGACCCATCCCCGCGAACCTTTGGGAGATGCCCCATGCCTGACCTGTTGACCGCCGCGCTCGCGCACGCTGCGCGCGGCTGGCACGTCTTTCCCCTGCGTCCTGACGATCAGCCCGACAACCCGGATGCGGCCAAACGGCCAGCGTTCCCGAACCGCTGCACCGCCGAGTGCTGCACCCGCGCCGATCCGCGCTGCCGTGCCGCCGGCCGTCACGTCGGGTGGGAGGAACGCGCCACCACCAACCCCGGCCGTATCCGCCGGGCGTGGTCGACCCGCCCCTACGGCGTTGGCATTGCCTGCGGCCCGTCCGGGCTGGTCGTGGTCGACCTCGACGTGCCCAAGCACGCCGACGACACCCCGCCGCCACAGTGGGCCGGGGCGTGTGACGGCCTGGACGTGTTCGCCGCCCTCGCCAACCGGCACGGCGGCATCGACGCCACGTACACCGTGACCACGGCCAGCGGCGGCAGTCACCTCTACTACCGCCACCCCGCCGCCGGTACGGCGTTGCGCAACACGACCGGCGACCGGGGCGGGTTGGGGTGGAAGGTCGACACCCGCGCTCACGGTGGCTACGTCGTGGGCGCCGCAAGCACCGTCGCCGGTCGCCCCTACGAAGTGGCGCTGGACTGCGACCCGGCACCCCTGCCCGCGTGGGTGGCCGGGCTGCTCGCCCCGGCCCCGCGACCCGCGCACCGGCCCGCCCCGGTGGCGCTGCCGCCGGACCGGCGCGGTGCGTATCTCGCAGCAGCGATCCGCCGCCAGGTCGCCCACCTCGCCGCCGCCGCTGAGGGGCAGCGCAATCACGCCCTGTTCGCCTCAGCGGTGGCGCTCGGGCAACTCGTCGCCGGGGGAGCGCTCACCGACACCGACGTGAGCACCGTGTTGGAACCCGCCGCGCTGTCGCTCGGCCTGCCCGCCGGGGAGGTCGCCCGCACGATCGCGTCCGGACTGCGGACCGGGGCGAACAACCCGCGCACCCTGGCCAGGGCGGGGAGGGCGGCATGAGCACCCGGTTGCAGATCGGGTCCGGCCCCGAAACGATCCGCGTGCTCAAAGCGGCGCTGGTCGACGGGCTGCTACCCGACACCTACGTATCCGCAGGCTCCCTCGTGCACATGGAAGCCGTCTCCGGCGGCCTGGCCACCGCCGCCGACGAGGACTCCCCGCTGCCGGTGTCGGCCAGCATGGTCAACCCCGCCGGCCTGGCCGGGCTGCTGGCCGAGCACGCCTACGTGTACCGGCTCAAGACCCGCAAGAGCGACACCGGAGATCCCGAGGTCTACGAAGACGAGGTGACCCCGCCCCGGGACATCCTGTCGTCGGTGCTGGCCGGGAAGACGTGGCCGGGCGTGCCGCCGCTCCGCGGGATCATCGGCGCTCCGGTGCTGCGGCGGGACGGCACCCTGTTGCAGCAACCGGGCTACGACCCGGCGACCGGCCTCTACCTGGCGTCTAAGGTGGCGCTTCCCCCGGTGCCGGACGAACCGACCCGGGCGCAGGTCGACGAGGCGCGCACGTTCCTGCTGGATCGGTTCCTGCGTGACTTCCCGTGGTCTAGTCCGGCGGACCGGGCGAACTATGTGGCGCTGCTGGCCACGCCGATCCTGCGGCACTTCACCCGCTCCCTGACCCCGTTCGCGTTGATCGATGCGACCATGCCCTCATCGGGTAAGACGATCCTCACGGCGGGGCCGGGGATGCTCTACGGGCAGCGCGTCATGACCTGGGCCTACTCCGACGAAGAGTTGCGCAAGTCCATCACGGCGGTGCTGGCCGAGCAGGTCGGCGTGGTGATCTGGGACAACCTGGCCGAGGGCACCGTCATCGACTCGGCCGTGCTCGCCCAGCTCGTCACCTCCGGCGTGTGGTCCGACCGGCAGCTAGGTGCGTCGCGCAACGTCGCCACCGTCAACGACCGGCTGTGGATGGCCACCGGCAACAACCTCCAGGTTGGCGGGGACATGGCCTCCCGCACCGTGCGGGTGCGGCTCGACCCGGACATGCCCCGCCCCGAACTGCGCGACCAACGCGGGTTCGGCATCCCCCACCTTGACCAGTGGATCACCGACCCGGCTAACCAACTCACCGTCCTGTGGCACCTGCTCGTGCTGGTGCTCGACTGGACAAGGCGGGGAGCACCCCGGGTGTCGGGGTTGTCGATGCGGCAGTTCACCCCGTGGGCGCAAGCCCTCGGCGGGTTCCTCGCTCACCACGGCATCGACGGGTTCTTGACCAACGCCGCCGATATCCGTGAGATCGATGAAGACGAAACGCGCTGGCGCGCGTTCCTCACCTGCTGGCACGACCGCCACGGCGGCCGTGCGATGACCGCCGCCGATCTGCGGCAAGACGGCGAGCCCATGCACCTCGGCAGCGACGTCAACGACCCGTGGGATGGGCAGTTCATCACCACCCACAACGGCCGGCTACCTAACCCGCTGCAACTCGGCCGACTGCTGACCGGGCAGGCCGGGCGGTGGCGCGGTGAGCACGTCGTCCGCGCCGGCCGCAACGACCGAGGCGACCGGTCCGTCTTCTGGGTCGAGCGGCACGAGGGGTGAAACCCGCTGAACCATCTCCGCATCTCCGCAACGCCGCACCGACCCTCACCACCAGGTAAAACACCCTGCGGAGATCAGACCAGAGAAGAACACCAGTCTCCGCATCTCCGCAACCAACTGCGGAGATCCCACCTCTTGCGGAGATGACCCCTCACCACCCCGCTCCATCTCCGCAAGCATTTGCCCAGCTCGCAGCCATGTTTGCGGAGATGCGGAGATGCGGAGATGGTTCAGCCGCTCTCAGCGGAACAACCGGCCGGGCGCCGCCGACCCAAGACCGCGACCCGCTGAGAGCCACACAGCCAGATCGATGCATGGCCTAACCCCAACCCATCGCAAATCTTGGCTATACGGCGCTCTCAGCGGCCCGCCCTACGCCGCCCTGCCGCACCACCACCCCGAGTGTCCACAACTGACCAGCACGGCCCGAAAGGCATCCACGATGCGCATCAGGCTGCACGGCACCCTGACCGAAACCGCCGCCACCCTCGCAGCGCTTGTCCACGTGCTCACCATTCGACACGTCAGCCGGCCTGACTCCGACCGGCCACCCTCTACCCGCCACCGGATTTACCTCGACGCCATTCCGAGGGGGCAGAAGTGACGACCACCGACACCCGCATTGTCCTGACCATCGAACAGGCCGCACAGCGTCTCGGAATCGGCCGCACGACGATGTACGCGCTCGTCAAGACCGGCCAGATTCGAACCGTGACGATCGGTCGCCTCCGCCGGGTTCCCGCCTTCTGCCTCGACGAGTACGTCCAAAACCTTCTGACCGACTCGACTACCTTGCCAAACGCCGCCTAGGAAAGGCTAGGAATTCATGGGAAAGCGCAAACCAAACGGGGCATCGAGCATTTACCAGGGCAGCGACGGGCATTGGCACGGCCGCGTGACCGTTGGCACCAAGGACGACGGCAGCCCCGACCGCCGCCACGTCCGAGGTAAGACCGAGGCCATCGTTACTCGCAAGGTGCGCGATTTGGAGCGCGACCGCGACAAGGGCACCGTCCGCAAGGCGGGACAGCCGTGGACGGTCAAGACGTGGCTTACACACTGGGTGGAGAACATCGCCGCGCCGGCCGTTCGCGAAAACACGATCGCCGGCTACCGGGTCGCCGTGTACCGGCACCTGATTCCCGGACTCGGCGCGCACCGCCTGGAGAAGCTGCAACCCGAACACGTGGAGAAGCTGACCCGAAAAATGCAGGCCGCGGGCAGCGCCGCCGCCACCGCCCACCAGGCCCACCGCACCCTACGGACTGCCCTTAACGAGGCGGTGCGCCGGCAACACATCGTGCGCAACGCCGCCAGCCTGGCGAAAGCGCCGCGCCTCGAAGACGAAGAGGTAGAACCGTACTCGGTAGAGGACGTGCAAAGGTTATTGCTTGCCGCGAGCGAACGGCGAAATAGCGCGCGATGGGCAATCGCGCTTGCACTCGGACTACGGCAAGGCGAAGTGCTGGGATTGAAATGGGATGACGTAGACCTGAACGGCGGGACGCTTACCGTCCGCCGCGCGCGGCAGCGCCCCAAATGGAAGCACGGTTGCGCGAAACCCTGCGGGCGGAAGTTCGGCGGTCACTGCCCGGATCGGCAGCCGCTACGTACGGAAACCGCCGACACGAAATCACGGGCCGGGCGGCGCAGTATCGGAATTCCGGATCCCCTGGTTGACCTGCTACGCCTGCATCGGGAAGAACAGGACGCCGAGCGCGAAAAGGCCGCGCAACTCTGGACGGATACCCGCTATCTGTTCACCACACCGACCGGCGGCCCGGTCAACCCGCGTACCGACTACACCGAATGGAAGCGGCTGCTAATCCGCGCTGGACTGCGCGATGGGCGGCTCCACGATGCCCGGCACACCGCGGCAACTGTGCTACTGATCCTCGGCGTGGCCGAGCGCGCCGTGATGGGCATCATGGGGTGGTCGGACTCCGGCATGGCACGCCGCTACCAGCACCTCACCGGACAGGTTCGCCGGGACGTGGCGAAGCGGGTCGGCGGGCTGCTCTGGCAACCGCCGGAGACCGCCAACAACGACCCGGACGATGGGGCGGCCGGAGTCCTCAGCAAGGCGTCATGAACGCAACTGAGACCAGAACTGAGACCACCACGGAGAAACGCCCGGTGACTCACGGAGAGTCGCCGGGCGTTTCGCCTGTTACAGAGCGGTGGCGGAGGGATTTGAACCCTCGGAGGGCGTTAACCCTCACACGCTTTCGAGGCGTGCTCCTTAGGCCGCTCGGACACGCCACCGCCGACGAGGGTACAGGACCGCCGGTTCCGACGCCGAACCGGTATCGCCCGGGCCGGCCTGGCAGGATCTTTGCCATGAGTACGCACATCGGCGCGAAGCCGGGCGAGATCGCCGAGCGGGTCCTGATGCCGGGTGACCCCCTGCGGGCCAAGTGGATCGCGGAGACCTACCTCGAGGGCGCCACCTGCTACTCGACGGTTCGGGGCATGCTGGGCTTCACCGGCCGCTGGAACGGCGTCGAGGTTTCCGTCCAGGGCTCCGGCATGGGCATGCCGTCGGCCTCCATCTACGCCCACGAGTTGATCAACGAGTACGGCGTGAAGACGCTGATTCGGGTCGGCTCCTGTGGCGCCCTCAGCACCGACCTGCAACTGCGGGACGTGGTGGCCGCGATCGGGTCGTCCACCGACTCGAACATGAACCGGATGCGTTTCGACGGGCTGATCGACTACGCCCCGGTGGCCGACTTCGGGCTGCTGCGTACGTCGGTCGAGGTGGCCGAGCGACGCGGCATCACCATGCACGTCGGGCCGATCCTGGCGGCGGACGCCTTCTACACCGACCGGCCGGACCTGTACGACACCCTCGCCGACTACGGCGTGCTGGCGGTGGAGATGGAGTCGGCGGCGCTCTACACGATCGCCGCCCGGTTCAAGGCCCGCGCGCTGACCGTGTTGACAGTCAGCGACCACATCAAGACCGGTGAGAAGACCACCTCGGAGGAGCGCGAGCAGACCTTCAGCCAGATGGTCGAGATCGCCCTCGACACGATCATCGCCTGACCCGTCCGGGCGGCGTCACCGCGACGAGCGTGATGACTGTGAGGCATCAATATGCCGCACAGTCATCACGCTCTTTCGCATCACGCCGTCCCCCGCCGGCCCGACCGAGCCACGCCGGCCCAACCGAGCCACGCCAACCGGCCCGCGCCACGCCGGTCACACGGCGGCCAGCGCCTCCGTCGGCGCGAGTCGGGCGGCGCGCACCGCCGGGTAGAGGCCGGCGAAGCCGCCGATGACCAGCGTCGCGCCCACCCCGCCGAGCATCGCCCAGGCCGGCACCACCGTCGGCCAGTCCTGCGACAGCGCGTAGCCCGCTGTGACCAGGATGCCCAACACCACCCCACCGATCCCGCCGAGCGCGGAGAGCAGCAGCGACTCGGTGAGGAACTGGGCCCGTACCTGACCGCGGGTGGCGCCAAGCGAACGGCGCAGACCGATCTCGGCTCGGCGTTCCAGCACCGAGATCACCATGGTGTTCGCCACGCCGACACCACCGACCAGCAGGGCGACCGCGCCCAGGCCCAGCAACAGCCCGGTGAAGGCGTCGTCGGTGGCCTCGGCGGCGGCCAGCGCGTCCGAGGGCCGGGACACCTCGACCTCGTTCGGCGCCTCCGGGTTGGTGGTCGCGCCCAACACCGACCGGACCGCCTCGACCTGCGACTCCTGCGCCCGGGTGTAGACGGTGGTCGGGTGACCGTCGAAGCCCAGGTATTCGGCCGCCGCCACCCAGCCGACAAGCGCCGAGGTGTCCAACTCCGGGGCGAGCGGTGCCGCGGCGAGGGTGCCGACCACGGTGAACGGCCGCCCACCCAACCACACCTGCACCTGCGGGTCCGCCGAGGTGATCCCGAGCCGCTGCGCGGCGGTGGCGCCGAGCACGACCGCCGGGTAGCGAGCGGTCGCCTCGTTGAGCCAGGTGCCGGTGGCCACCTCCGCCCCCACGGTGCCGAGCAGGTCCAGCCGGGCCGCCCGAGTGGCGATGCCACCGGTCTCCGCCGCCGGGATCCGGTCCGAGCGGTACACCTTGGCGTCGGAGACCTGCCCGGTCGCGGACACCTCGGTCACCGGGCCGATCCGCCCGATCATCGCGATCGACTCCTCGGGCAGTTGCGCGTCGGCGCCGAACAGGGTGCTGCCCGGCGCGACGGTGAGCAGGTTGGTGCCGAGCGCGTCGAGTGCCCGGTCCAGCTCGGCCCGGGACGACGACGAGATGCCGACCACCGCGATCATCGCGGCGATGCCGATCGCGATGCCCAACGCGGAGAGGAACGCCCGCAGCGGACGGGTCCGCAGCCCCACCCCACCGACGCGTACGACGTCCGCCGGCCGCAGTCGGGCCGGGGTCAGCGTCGCCATCAGCCGACCCCGCCCGACGCGAGGGCCGAGTCGTGTCGCACCGCGCCGTCGCGCATCCGCACCTGCCGGGGCAGGCTTCCCGCGATCTCCCGGTCATGGGTGATCACCACGACCGTGGTTCCGGCCCGGTGCAGATCGTGCAGCAACTCCAACACCCCGGCACCGGAGTGCGAGTCCAGGTTGCCGGTCGGCTCGTCGGCGAGCAGCACCGCCGGCTCGCCGACCACCGCGCGGGCCACGGCCACCCGCTGCCGTTCCCCGCCGGACAGCTCGTGCGGCCGGTGCCCCAACCGGTGGCCCAGGCCGACCCGGACCAACGCGGCCTCCGCCCGTTCGCGTCGCCGCCGCAGCGGTACGCCGGAGTAGAGCAAGCCGTCGGCCACGTTGTCCACTACCGGGACGCCCGGAGCGAGGTGGAACTGCTGGAAGACGAAACCGATCCGGGTGGCCCGCAGCGCGGACAGCTCCCGGTCGGTCAGCTTCGCCGCGTCGTACCCGTCGATGAGCACGCTGCCCGACGACGGCCGGTCCAGGGTGCCGATCAGGTGCAGCATCGTCGACTTACCCGATCCGGACGGGCCGACGATAGCGACCAACTCGCCGTGACCGATCCGCAGCGACACGTCGTCCAACGCGACGACGCCGCCGGCGTACCGCTTGCTGACCCGGTCGAGCACGATCACCTCGCCGCTCACGTCGGCACCACCACCGTCGTGCCCTCGGTGAGGCCCGTACCAGTGACCTCCACCCGACCGTCCGCGAACAATCCGGTGGTCACCGCGAGGACTCGGCTCGCGTCGCCCTCGGCGACCTGGACGCCGTAGCCGCCCTCGGCCAGCGCCAACAGGGCCGCCACCGGCACGGTGAGCACGTCGCGGCGCTCCGAGACGGTGAACGTGACGTCCGCGCTGGCCTTGTCGAAGCCGGTCAGGGCCTTCGGGTCGGTCACCGCGACTGTCACCTCGATCTTCGTCTCGGCGTCGCCGGCCTGCCCGTTGGCTCCGGTCGCACCGGCCTGGACGACAGTCTCGACAGCGCTGATCGTGCCCGCCACCGACCGGCCGTCCGGCAACCGCACGGTGACCTTCGCGTCGCGCTTGGCCAACCGCTGGTCGTCCACGTCCAACTCGACGGTGACGACCCGGCTGGTGCCGGTGTACGTCAGCACGGCCTGCCCAGGCTGGGTGAGATCGCCGACGTCGACCTGGTGGCCCTCCACCCGGACCTCCCGGTCGGCGTACACGACCCGCCCCGGCTCGACCCGACCGGTCTCGGTCAGGCCCAGGTCCTCCTGCCAGTCCCGCACGGCGTCCGCTGTCGCGCCGGTGTACTCGTCGTCGACAGTGAAGCCGGTATAACCCAGCGCCTCGAGGTTCCGCTCGAACTGCGCGACGTCCGGCCCCTCCACCCCGGGGGCGAGGGTCCGGTACGCGGGCAACCCGCCGTAGAGCAGCACCACCTCCTCGTTGTCGACCAGGTAGAGCGCCTTGCCCCGCCGTACCGTCGAACCGGTGGCCGTCAGCGCGGTGACGGTGCCGTTGAGCTTCGCCGTGGCGGTACGCGTCGCGCCGTACCCCAGCTCGCCGTCCGCGGTCTCCGAGTCGGCGAGGGTCTGCCGGGTGACAGTGGCGGTGGCGGGTGGTGCGCTGCCGGCCTGGGCGCGGCCCCCGTCAGCGCCGCCGCCGAAGCCCACAGCGGCGACCACGCCCACGGCGGCGACAAGCAGGACGACGCCGCCGGTGACGGCGGCGCGCAGCCGCGAGCGTCGGATGGTGCCGGTCACCGGCCAGCCCCGAACTGCGGCGCGTGCTGCCGGCACTTCTCCAGCGCGGCCTTCATGGCCGGGTCGCCGATGTTGATCGCGTTGCCGCCCGTCCCGATGCGGACCCGCCCGTCGGCGTCCGGGTCCGGGAAGTCCGGCACCCCGTTCTCCCGCATGCACTTGGCCAGCGTCCGCATCTGCTCGGCCTGCTCGGGGTCGAGCTGCGGTCCCTGCCCGCCGTTGGGCAGCTTGTCCTGGCACTTCTCCATGGCCGCCTGGACCTTCTGCTGATCCACGTCCGCACCGAACCGGAAGCCGGGACGGCCACCCGGCTCCGGGTCGGGCATGTCCACCCCGTTCTCCCGCATGCACCGGGCGAAGGCGAGTTGCCGCTCCGAGTCGCTGACCGGCGTGCCGCTCGCCGTGGCCTCGGCCTTCGCCCCACCGGCGGTCGCGACCCCGCCGCCGTCGTCGCCTCCCGCGCCGCACCCGGACAGCGCCAGGGCGAGCAGGACGGGGATCGCAAGCATCTGTCGTCGCATGGTGTCCGCTTCCGCTCAGGTCCGGCACGGTTCGCCGAACGTGACACCCAGTGCACGGCAGCGGACGTTTCCCCGGCGTTACCGTCGGCGGTTATGCCGGCGTTACCGCACCCCGAGCACCATGGAGGGGTGAGAGTGCTGGTGGTCGAGGACGAGAACGTGCTGGCGGACGCCATCGCCGAGTGGCTGCGCCGGGAGTCGTTCGCCGTCGACGTGGCGTACGACGGGGACGCCGCGTTGGAACGGCTCGGCGTCAACGAGTACGCGGTGGTGGTCCTGGACCGGGACCTGCCGGTGGTGCACGGCGACGACGTGTGCCGGGCGATCGTGGACGCGGGCGGGGAGACCCGGGTGCTGATGTTGACAGCGTCGGCGGCGGTCCGGGAGCGGGTGGCGGGATTGGCGCTCGGCGCCGACGACTACCTGACCAAGCCGTTCGCCCTGGTCGAGCTGTCGGCCCGGGTGCACGCGCTGACCCGCCGGTCCCGCCCGGCGGCGCCTCCGACGCTGCGTCGCGCCGGCATCCAGCTCGACCCGGCCCGACACGAGGTACGCCGGGACGACCGGCACGTGGCGCTGTCCCGCAAGGAGTTCGCGGTGCTGGCCGAGCTGTTGCGCGCCGACGGCGCTGTGGTCTCCGCCGAGGACCTGCTGGAACGCGCCTGGGACGAGCACATCGACCCGTTCACCAACGTGGTCCGGGTGACAGTCATGAAGCTGCGCCGCAAACTCGGCGACCCACCGGTGATCGAGACGGTCCCCGGTGCGGGGTACCAGATCCGATGAAACGCCTCACGATCCGCGCCCGGCTCACCCTCATCTACGGTGGGCTCTTCCTGTTGGCCGGCGTGGTCCTGCTCGCCGTCACGTACGTGCTGGTGGATCAGCGGATGGCGCAGCCGTTCGGGGTGAAACTACGCGACCTGCCGAAGACCGCTCCCACGACGCCCAGCGGGCAGAACGTCGACAACCTGCGCGCCCTGTTGCAGGAGGTGCAGGACGAGGCGAAGCGCAACGCGTTGGAGTCGCTGCTCACCCAGGGCGGCATCGCGTTGATCGTGGTGTCGACGGTGGCGATCGCGTTCGGCTGGTTGCTCGCCGGTCGGGCGTTGCAGCCACTGCTCCAGATCACCGGCACGGCCCGCCGGATCGCCGGCGCGGACACCGCCGGTCGTGGTCTGCACGAGCGGATCGCGCTCACCGGCCCTCCCGACGAGGTACGCGAACTCGCCGACACCTTCGACGAGATGCTGGAACGGCTGGACCGTTCCTTCGACGGGCAGCGCCGGTTCGTGGCGAACGCCTCGCACGAGCTGCGTACGCCGCTGGCGCTCAACCGCGCCCTGGTGGAGCTGGCGATCACCCGCCCGGACGCTTCGGAGGAGACCCGGCGACTGGGCGAGTCGCTTCTGGCGGTGAACGAACGCCACGAGCGGCTGATCGACGGTCTGCTGACCCTGGCCGACTCGGAGAACGAACTGACCGAGCGTACGCCTGTCGACCTGGCCGAAGTCTGCGCGCACACTACCGACCAGGCCGGGAAGCAGGCACCCGACGTACGGGTTCGGCGGGCCCTGGCTCCGGCGCCGACCAGCGGCGACCCGGTGCTGTTGGAGCGGCTCACGTTCAACCTGGTGGAGAACGCGTTGCGCCACAACCTGCCCGCCGACGGTTGGGTGGAGGTGCGCACCGGGCTGGTCGACGGCCGGCCCACCCTCACCGTGACAAACACCGGCCCGGTCATCCCCGGCTACGACGTCGAGACGATGTTCCAGCCCTTCCGACGGCTGTCGCGGGAGCGGGTCGTCGGCGCGCGGGGCTTCGGGCTGGGGTTGTCCATCGTCCGCGCGGTGGCCCGGGCCCACGGCGGCACCGCCGAGGCGCAGCCCCGCCCGGACGGCGGTCTGATCGTCACCGTCACAGTGCCGCCAGTCTGACCGGCCGCCCGGTCTCAGCGGAAGAACGCGCGCAGGACGGTGGCGGTCTCGGCCTCCAGCACCCCGCCGTAGACCTCGGGGCGGTGGTTGAGCCGACGGTCCCGCAGCACGTCCCAGAGCGATCCGGCCGCGCCGGTCTTGGGCTCCCACGCGCCGAACACGACTGTGGAGACCCGGGCCAGCACCAGCGCCCCGGCGCACATGGTGCACGGTTCGAGGGTGACCACCAGGGTGCAGCCGTCCAGTCGCCACCGGCCGGTGCGCTCGGCGCCTCGGCGCAGGGCCAGCACCTCGGCGTGGGCGGTGGGGTCGCCGGTCAGCTCCCGCTCGTTGCGTCCGGTGGCCAACTCGGTGCCGTCCGGCCCGTAGAGCACCGCACCCACCGGCACGTCGTCGACGTCGGTGCTGACCGCGTCGTCGACGGACGGACCGGCGACGGCGATCTCCAGGGCACGGCGCATCCACAGCTCGTGCCGCTGTCGTCGGCCGACCTCGCCCAGGTCGGCCAGGCCCTCGTGGGCGCCGGGCCCGGCGCGGCCCACAGCTCCGGGGGTCGGCTGGCCTGGTCGGATCGACTCCAGCGACGGATCGGTGGCGTCGGCCGGCTCAGACCTCACGCAGCTCCTCGACCTCGTCGGCGCAGCCGAGCACCTGGCAGATCTCGACTGTGACGTCCGCCGGCATCATCCCCTCGTGGGTGCAGAGGGTCAGCAGCTTCTGCGCGGAGATGCCCAGGTTGGCCAGCAGGTCGGCGTCACCGACCGGGTCTGCCTCCGGGTCGACGACGGGCTGCTCGCTCTCCTCGTCGCCGGTGCTCACCGGGCGTGGCTCGTCGTCACCGTCGAGCCCGGTGACCGAGGTCTTCAGGTCACCGACCAGCAGCGACCCGAGCTGCGACTCCTCGGCGTACGCGGAGTCCGAACCGAACACCCGCAGGTCCTCGCCCTCGTCGAGGCGCAGGATCACCAGGTACGCGTCATCGGCCTCGACGAAGAGCAGCGACACGTCGGCCTCCTGGTCGACGTCACGCAGCCGGTCGGCAACCTCGTCGATGTCGGTGGCGCCACGCAGGCTGACCTCGGCGGCGGTCCAGCCACTGTCGTCGCGCACCACGGCCGCAGCGAAGTACGACACGGTCCCCCCAATAGCCCTCGACACAGCGTCGACTCGTTACGCGTGCACGTTAGCCGGTCGGGTCGGCAGGCGACCCGTCAACGCCCCGAAGGGCGGGTCATTCCTGACAAAGTCGGATCAGCCAACGACTCGACGGCGGGTGGCGATGAGCTGGCGCAGACGCTCGGTGCGCTGCCGCTGCGGTCGGCTGCGCTGGCGGACCGCCCGGGCGCCCGCCAACTCGGCCAGCAACTGCAGTCGACGGCGATTGCGATCGGGATCCTGCCGGGGAGTGGTCCAGGCCATGGTCCCGAGCGTGCCGAGTCTCGGCGGCCACGTCAAGACGGCGTTCGCTACGCAGCCAACCGGGCACACGGTGCAGTCACCGAGCGCCGTTTCGGGGCCCGTCCGCGCCGGTCACCACAGCGGCCAGTCACCACTGGTGGCCCAGCGGACCGCCACCACGGCGGCGGCGATGCTCCACCCACCCGCCGTGACGATGGCGACCCCGGTGGCCACCCCTCGGTCGCCAAAGCGGACCAGCACCAGGGCGGTGGCCCAGGCCAGCAGGCCGGCGAACACCGTCCACCGCGCGTAGCTGGCCACGTCGGTGCCGAGCAGGCCGAACAGCAGCAGCCAACCGGCCGCCGCGCCGCCACCGGTGGCGACACCACCGCCGGTGACCGGGTGCGGCTCGCGGTAGGTGGGCCGCGTCGGCGGCCCGGAGGGGAAGAGACCCGACGGGGTACGCGGCATCGGGCGGACGGCACCGAAATCCGGGCCACTGTCGGGTCGGGCAATGGTCACCGTCGCTGCCCTCCTTCACGCGTGCCGCTCGTGCCCACGGTACCGGCTCTGCCAGGATGACCGGATGTCCTCGCCGACGATCAGCCGCCGCGCTCGTCCGGTGTACCCGATCCTGCTGCTGCTCGCCCCGGTGCTGGCCGCCGGCTGTGCGACCACCCGGCCGGGGGTGCCCGACGGCGCCGCGCCGACGCCACCGTCGGTCTGGGCGACCGCCGACCAGCCGGCGTCGCAGCCTCCCGCTCCGACGGCGACCGACCCGAGCCCTCCGGCGCCGTCGTCGGCCAGGCCGTCGGCGACGGCACCCCGCACTGGGCTGAAGCACGTCTTTCCGGTACGCGCCGACAACGTCGACTACCACCCGACGCACGGGGCGTACCCGGGGACGGATCTCTTCGCCGACTGCGGCAAGCCGTTCGTGGCGGTCACCGACGGGACGGTGTTGGAGGTGAGCCGCGTGGACCGGTACCGCAAGCGTGGACCGCAGGGCCCGAACAACGGCGGCCTGTCGGTAGCACTGCTCGGCGACGACGGGGTGCGCTACTACGGCTCGCACCTGAGTGTGGTGACCAGCGGAGTCGACGCCGGGGTGCGGGTCCGCGCCGGGCAGCAGCTCGGCAAGGTGGGCCGCACCGGCAACGCGAACAACGTGTGTCATGTGCACTTCGGCATTTCGCCGGCGTGCGCGGGCAAGGACGGCTGGTGGATCCGGCGTGGGGTGATCTGGCCGGCGCGTTACCTGGACTCCTGGCGGCGCGGCGGCAACCGGGAGCCAGCCGCCGAGGTCACCGCGTGGCAACGCAGGCACGGCTGCCCGAAGGCGCCCTGACATGGCTCGCGCGAGAGATCCCATCGCCGACCTGCGCCGGATCGCGTTCCTGTTGGAACGGGCGAACGAGGCCACCTACCGGGTGCGCGCGTTCCGGTCGGCGGCGAAGGCGCTGGCCGGCCTGCCTGCGGCCGAGCTGACCGAACGGGCCGGCAACGGCACGCTCACCGAACTCGCCGGTGTCGGTGACGTCACGGCCCGCTGCGTGGCGGAGTCCCTCGCCGGTGAGGAACCGGTCTACCTCCGCCGGCTGGTGGCGACCGAGGGCAGCGACCTGGACGCCGAGGCCACGGCGCTCCGCGCCGCCCTGCGCGGCGACTGTCACACCCACTCGGACTGGTCCGACGGCGGCTCACCCATCGAGGAGATGGCGCTGGCCGCTGTGGAGTTGGGCCACGAGTACCTGGTGCTGACCGACCACTCGCCTCGGCTGACGGTGGCCCGAGGGCTGACCGCGGAGCGGCTGCGCCGGCAGCTCGACCACGTGGCGCAGGTCAACGCGGCGCTGCCCGAGGGTTTCCGGATCCTCACCGGGATCGAGGTGGACATCCTCGCCGACGGCTCCCTGGACCAGGACGACGACCTGTTGGCGCGGCTCGACGTGGTGGTCGGGTCGGTGCACAGCGGCCTGAAGGACGAGCGGTCGAAGATGACCCGGCGCATGCTGAAGGCGGTCGCCAACCCGCACCTGGACATCCTCGGTCACGTCACCGGCCGGATGGTGTCGTCCCGCCCGGCCGGGGTGACCGGTCCGGGCGATCGGGGGCACCGCGCGCGTACCCGGGCGGAGAGCGACTTCGACGCGGACGCCGTCTTCGCCGCCTGCGCCGAGCACGACACCGCCGTCGAGATCAACTCTCGGCCGGAGCGGCAGGACCCGCCGAAGCGCCTGATCCGCCGCGCCCTGGAGGCTGGCTGCCGTTTCGCCATCAACACCGACGCGCACGCGCCCGGCCAACTCGACTGGCAACGATTCGGCTGTGAGCGCGCCGCCCTCTGCGGCGTCCCCGCCGACCGCGTGATCAACACCTGGTCGGCAGAGCAACTGGTGGCCTGGACGCACAACCGCACGTGACCAGCCCGGCGCTGATCGAGCGGCGGTCTGTCAGCGGCGGGCGAGTTCGGCGGCGAGTGTGGCCGGAGCGCCGACACCGACGACCGGGCTGCTCCGGCGGCGACCGAACATCCCCTGCGAGACCGCGACCCCGAGCAACACGATCAGCGCGCCGACCGGTTGGTGCCAGTTGAGGCGTTCGTCGAGCGCCAGAGCACCGATCAGCACCGCGAAGATCGGAATCACGTACGTGACCGTGGACGCGGTGCTCGCGCCGGCCAGCCGGATGTTGCGCATGTTGATCACGAACGCGAGCCCGGTGCCGAGCGCGCCGAGGGCCAGCACACTTGCCACTACCCCCGCCGACAGTTCGCTGGGCAGCGGCGGCAGGCCGGCGACGAAGGGGGAGACGATGGCCAGCTGCGCGGCGGCGAGCAGCAGTTGCGCTGTGGAGAGCGACAGACCCGAGTACGCGCTGCCGGCGACGAACCGCTTCTGGTACGGAATGGACACGCCGTAGCAGGCCGCCGCACCGAAGCACATGAGCTGCCCGGTGAAGTGCGCCCCGCCGATGCCCTCCCAGACTCCGAGCACCACCAGCACCCCGACGAAGCCCAGCCCGAGCCCGACCGCGCGGCGCACTGTGAGCCGCTCGGTGCGGAAGACCAGCACCGCCAGCGGCAGCACGATCAACGGCGTGGTGGCGTTCCAGATGCCGGCCAGCATCGACTCGACCCGCTGCTCGCCGTAGCCGAAGAGGGTGAACGGCACTGCCACACCGAAGGCGGCGACGACCGTCAGGTGCGCCCAGACCCGGGGCTCGCGGGGCAGCCGGTCGCGCAGCACGGCAAGGACCACGAGAAGTGTCAACGCGCCGGCGACGACCCGGTAGAGGGTGAGTTGGACCGGGTGCAGCTCGGCCACCCCGACCTTGATGAAGAGGAAGCTGGAACCCCAGATCGCGGCGAGGGCGACAAAGCCGGGCAGCCAGGCGCGGACCGGTGCCTTGTCAGGAGTGGTATCGGTGGTCACCCCTGACACTCTGCCGCAACCGTGCGACAAAGTCGCGCGCCTTTCGGCCGTCACGCCGCACCTGAAACCGCAGCTCCAACACGACAAACGTCGGCGACACGGGGGTGGGGTGGTCACGTAGGGTCGCAGCGTGGGACGAATTGATGAACTCGCCAACCGCTACGTGGCCGAGTGGGCGCCGTTGAGCCCCACCGGCGCCACCTTCGTCGGCATCGCCGGCCATGACGACCAGCTCGACGACCTCTCGCCCGACGGCTACGGGGCGCGCGCGGACCTCACCCGCCGGACCCTCGCCGAACTGGAGGTGACGGAGCCGGAGACCGAATCGGAACGGACCGCCAAGGAGGCCATGCAGGAACGACTCGGCTTGGACCTCGCCCGGTACGACGCCGGCGAGGTGACCAGCGAGGTCAGCGTGATCACCAGCGGGCTGCACGAGATCCGCATGGTGTTCGACCTGATGCCCACCGCCACCAGCGACGACCAGGCCAACATCGCCGCCCGGCTCAACGGCTTCGGCGCCGCCCTGGAGGGCTACAAGACCACGCTGCGTGAGGCGCTCGCCGCCGGTGAGGTCAGCTCGAAGGTGCAGCTGGTCGAGGTGGCCAAGCAGTGCGACATCTGGGTCGACCCGACCGGTGACAACTTCTTCCACGGGCTGGTCGAGCGGCTCGGGGCGGATGGCACGCTCGGCTCGGAACTGCGTAGGGGTGCGGCGGCGGCGACCGCGGCGACCGCCGAGTTCGGCCAGTTCCTGCGTACCGAGCTGGCCCCGCACGGGCGGGACAAGCAGGCCGCCGGCCGGGAGCGCTACGAACTCGCCTCGCAGTACTTCCTCGGTGCCAAGGTCGACCTGGACGAGACGTACGCCTGGGGCTTCGCGGAGCTGGCCCGCCTGGAGGCGGAGATGCGGGTCGTGGCGGGGCGCATCGCCGGCTCCGGTGCCACAGTCGACGAGGCCGTGACCAAGCTGGACGCCGACCCGGCCCGGACCATCCAGGGCAAGGAGGCATTCCGGGACTGGATGCAGGCGCTGGCCGACAAGGCGATCACCGAGCTGCACGGCACCCACTTCGACATCCCTGAGCAGGTCCGCCGTATCGAGTGCTGCCTCGCGCCGACCAGCGACGGGGCCATCTACTACACCGGCCCGAGTGAGGATTTTTCCCGCCCCGGTCGCATGTGGTGGGCGGTGCCGCAGGGCATCAGCGACTTCTCCACCTGGCGAGAGGTGACAACGGTCTACCACGAGGGCGTGCCGGGTCACCATCTCCAGGTGGCGCAGACCGCCGTCCGGGCCGACCTGCTCAACCGTTGGCAGCGGCTGCTCTGCTGGGTCTCCGGGCACGGTGAGGGCTGGGCGCTCTACTCGGAGCGGCTGATGGACGAACTGGGCTACCTGGAGGATCCGGGCGACAAGCTGGGCATGCTCGACGGCCAGGCGATGCGCGCGGCACGGGTGATCGTGGACATCGGCATGCACCTGGAGCTGGAGATCCCGAAGGACAATCCGTTCGGTTTCCACCCGGGCGAACGGTGGACGCCCGAACTGGGCTGGGAGTTCATGCGGGCGCACTGCCGGGTCCCGGACGAGAACCTGCGCTTCGAGCTGAACCGCTACCTGGGTTGGCCGGGGCAGGCGCCGTCGTACAAGGTGGGTGAGCGGATCTGGCTCCAGGCCCGCGAGGACGCGAAGGCCCGCAAGGGCGCCGATTTCGACCTGCGGGAGTTCCACAGGCAGGCGTTGGACCTGGGTGCGCTGGGTCTCGACCCGCTGCGCCGGGCGCTGGCCCGACTCTGACCGCGCGGTGGCTGCGCGCGCCGACGGTACGACGAGTCCGTCGCCGCGCGCGGCCACGCCCGCGCCGAGGCTGCTCGCGCCACGAACGCCGCACCCCGAGGCCGCTCTGCGGCTGTGCGCTCAGCCGAGGGTGAGTGCCAACGCCGGGCGGGCGGTCAGCGTGTCGCTGGTGACGTACGCCAGGTCGATGGCGGGGTCGGTGAACGTGATCGGGATGGGCGAGGTGATCGGAAGGCCGTCCGGTAGCGGCAGATCCGGGGTCAGCGTGATCTTGATGCCGAGCAGTCGGCCGACGAACCGGGTCGCGTAGAAGGCCACGTCTCCCCGCACTGTCAACTGGCTGGTCGCGTACCTCTGGTTGCGCCCTGCGGGGCCGTCGGCCCGCAGCAGGAAGTCGGCGGTCACCGCCTCCCGCATGCTGAACTTCAGCACCTTGAGGTCGCCCTTCACGGTGTGCAGGTCCGTGACCCCGTCGAACCGCAGCCCGGTCATCCGCACCGACGACCCGCTGAGCTTCGACGGCGTCTGGGCCACCGTCGGCAGGCCCGGATCGGCGGCGATCCGCGGCAGGAGCTTGCCCGGCTGCACCGTGCCCGGCCTCCCGGGTGCCGGTGTGCCGGGTTTACCCGGGGTCGGCTTGCCCGGGGGCTGCGACGGGCAGTCGGTGGGGCCGGGGCGGGGCGTCGCCGTGCTGGTCGGCCGGGCTGTCGGCGTGGCGGTGGGACGTACCGAGGGCGCGGGGTCCGCTCGGTCTCCAATGCCGAGCAGATCGCCGATCCCGTCCAGGATGTCGGTGATCACGTTGCCGCCCCGCGCCGGGCTCGGGGTGGGCGTCGGCATCGGCGCGCTGCGACTGGGCGACGGGGTGACGGCCCGGGGCGGGGTGGGGCAGCCGGTCGAGGCCGGTCGGTTCGGTGCTGCCTGCACCGCTCGGGGCTGGCTGGCCAGGCCGACGGCCGCCAGGCCGAGGACCACGAGAGCGATGGCGAAGGCTCGCGGATCAGCCGAACGTCCCGGCCACTCGGGCGGCGCACCCTCGTCGGACGCTCCGCCCGCCGGATGATCGGCCCGTACGGCACCGTCCTGCTCGGCGCCGCCACTGTCGGATCCGTCGGCGTCACCATCAGCCAGGCCGACGCCGGCCAGGCCGGCGCCGCCCTGGTCGTCGCCGTTCTGCTCGATCTCGGCCTGTTGCGGGGTGGGTGGTGTGGGGTGGATCGGGGTCCAGGCGAAGGCGAGCGCGCTGCCGACGATGCCGAGCAGCAGACCGACGAAGAAG
Source organism: Micromonospora sp. NBC_00362 (assembly GCF_026342155.1). NCBI lineage: Bacteria > Bacillati > Actinomycetota > Actinomycetes > Micromonosporales > Micromonosporaceae > Micromonospora > Micromonospora sp. NBC_00362. Next base: position 4,800,904 of record NZ_JAPENH010000001.1, on the reverse strand, counting down.
CCGCCCAGGTTGAGCCCGATCAGCGAGTACACGGCGGTGACCGCCGCGACGACCGAGTAGAACAGCCGCTGCGCCGGGGTGATCCAGAGCAGCAGGCCACAGGTCACCAGGATGATCGGGATGAGCAGCGAGAGCAGACCGGTCGCGCCGCTGTGGAAGCTGAGACCGTTGAGGGTCATCCGGGTGGAGGCGAACATCTCCAGCCCGGCCAGGGCGATGAGCAGTCCGCCCCAGAACGGCCGGCTGCGCTGCCAGCGGCGGAAGAGCCGCCACGCCTGAGCCGGACCACCGGGCCGGGCGTGGGACGGGTTCGCGGTTGTCACGTACTCCTCCTGGCCGAGCGGGGACGGGACCGAGCGGGAACGGGGGCCTGGGCCCGGCCCGCGGTGCTGACCACCGCGGGCCTGGGCTCAGCTCAGAAGCACTCCTTGCCCTTGGCGTCGTCACCCACGTTGACCTTGAGTCGGAGGCCGACCAGGTTGAACGTGGCCGCCGTGGTGTAGCGGGACACCTGTTGCAGGTTGGTGATGGTGACGTGCTCGGAGTTCTGGCCGAACGAGCCGGCCTGGGCAGTCGGGTTCAGGTCGGTGGCGTCCCGACCGATCCTGATGTTGGTGAAGGTCGCGTTGCCGTTCAAGGAGTCCATCGCGATCAGCAGGTCCTTGGCGCGGGCGGGTTCCTTGCCCTCGCCGGCGTTGATGGTGAGCACCACCGGCAGGCCCGGCAGGTCGGCGCGGACGGACTGGCAGAGGCTGTACAACTCGGCGCTGCTGATCTCGGAGAGGGCGATCGGGTGGACCTGACCGGACTTCCCGTCCTTGCCCTTCTCGCGGACGATGCCCCCGTACTGCTTGAAGCCGTCGCCCTCCAGGCGGTCGGCGCCGATCTTGAACGTCTGCCCGGA